>NZ_JAGGKS010000001.1 GCF_017873955.1 Sedimentibacter acidaminivorans
TCGTCGCCTTGGTGAGCCATTACCTCACCAACTAGCTAATCAGACGCGAACTCATCCTATACCTCTTAATCAATTTGACTTACTCACCATGCGATATGTAAGTGTTATATGGTTTTAATCCCAGTTTCCCGAGGCTATTCCTTTGTACAGGGTAGATTGTTCACGCGTTACTCACCCGTCCGCCACTAAGTTTATTCCGAAAAACAAACTTCGTTCGACTTGCATGTGTTAGGCACGCCGCCAGCGTTCGTCCTGAGCCAGGATCAAACTCTCGTTTAATATTTTTCCTGATGCCCAAGCTTACGCTTAGCATTACTTCATTGTTTATTACTTTTTTGTTCAAATTTACTTTAGAACTCTCAAAGGTTTTTCTTATGCTGTTTTATTGTCTATGTGCTGTTTGTTATTTGTTTGTTGCTGTTCTTTATTGCGACAGCTTAGATAGTTTATCACGCTTGTCGTTATTTGTCAAGAACTTTTTTTATTTATTTTTTCTTTGTTCCAGTCACTCATCAAGAGCAACTTTGTTAGTCTATCATATGATTGTCTAATTGTCAATCACTTTTTTCAAACTATTTTCAAACTGTTTTTTTAAATTGATAATTTATTTTTACTCCATCGCTGAAGTGCTTTTGTATTATAGCTCACTTATTAACCTTTGTCAATCCCTTTTTTTGAATTTTTTTTATTATTTATAAACATGATAATATACTACTCTATTTCCATTATAATATCCATATTTTAAGAATTCCATACCTAAACTTTCTAAAGATTTCAATGCTTTAACATTATCAGGATCTGTCATAGCTATTATTTCATTTATTTTCAGTTTTGTTAATCCATAATTAATTATTGCTATACCCAATTCTGTAGAATACCCGTTTCCCCAATAATCAGGAATTAATTTTGTTCCTATTTCAGTTTTCCTTATTGTTGATAAATGCCTAAACCCTGTAACGCCAATGAATTCATTTGTACTTTTCAAAAAAACAGGCCATCTACCTAAATTGCTTGTTTTATAATCATAGATATACTTTTTTATTTCTCTCCTACATTCATGTAAGGAAAGTACTTTACTTCCTGGAATATATTCAATTACTCTCGGGTCACTTTCTAATCTATATAAATCGTCGACATCTTGGAAAATAAATTCTCTAATAATCAATCTATCAGTATCTGCTATTATTTTCAACTTAATTGCCCCTTAATAATATTTGTCAAACATAATTTTGTCATATTTGTTATTATGCTTGTCATATAACTATGTTATGAATACGATTAATTTTTGTTAACTATAAAATCAAAACGAGATAAATAAAAAAACAACCACGTTACCATGATTGTTTTTCTAAAAGATTTTATTAATTAAAGTTTTTAATTGCCATAATATCAGATTTTAATAACCTAGCCAAAAAATCAGCCATTTCATCTCTACTAGCAACTTTAACAGGAAATATGGCTTTGCTTTCATTTGCAAGAATGTTATTTTGAGTAAAATATGATATTGCTTCTACTGCATAATCAGATATATTATTTTTATCAACATATCCATCAACCACAGAACTATCTATATCTGTATTAATCATATTTAAAACTTGCATTGCCCTATATGTCATAACAAAAATATCTTGCCTAGTAATTTGACCTTCTGGATTAAATTTATTATCCCCTACTCCTAATATCAATCCATTTTTTCTAGCTGTAGCTAATTCTTTATAATAATAATCTTCAACTGAAACATCATCAAAACCAGTTAGTCCTTCCAAACTTTCAATTTCAAATAATCTTGAAAGCATTAAAACAAAATCAGCTCGTTTAATACTTTGCTCCGGATTAAATCTACCATCGTAACCAACAACAATACTCCTAGAAGCCACATATTTTATATTTTCTTCGTATGGATTATTTTCAATATCACTAAAATACGTTCCATCATTTGTCGGATCTTCTTTATTCGATGTTTTTAACATTGCATACAACTTATCATTTTTCAAAAACGATTTATATGAAAACATACAATATCCATTAACAAAACTACTATTTCTATTTAAATCAATTTGCCTTTTTATTTCAGACCCACCATACCAGATGCTACTTGGTTCTACACCAACAGTTCTATATGCCGCTTGTCCTATATAAAGTTTCACTCCCGTACCCTTTACTACATCACTCCACCACGATACCAAAGTTTCGTAATCAGCAATTCTAAATCCAATATTCCAATAAATTTGTGGTACAATGTAATCTACATATCTCTCTTTAACCCAATATCTCGAATCAGCAAATTGATTCACATATGTTCCCCAACCATCAGTATCACTTCCAAGATGCGAGGTTGATTTATTTGCCCAAATACCTGCTGGGCTCACTCCAAATTTTACTTTAGAGTTTTTAGTATGTACTATTTCTCCAATTTCTTTTATTAATAAGTTGTTATTATTTATTCTCCATTGATTTACATCAGTAAAATCGCTACCATATTTAGCATATGTATCTTCATCTTCGAAATTTTTATCCGGATAAAAATAATCGTCTAAATGAATTCCATCAACATCATAGTTGTCCAAAATTTCTTTTACGCCACTAATTATCAACTCTCTAGCACGCGGCTCTCCTGGATTAAAATATAACTTACCATCAGAATGAAGAACAGTTAATTCAGGATTTAATACAGCTGGATTAGTAGCATATAATTTAGAATTATCGGTTGGTGTTGCCGTTATTCTATATGGGTTAATCCAAGCATGAAGTTCTAAACCTCTTTTATGTGATTCTTGTACGAAAAATTCAAGGGGATCAAAACCATTTTCGGGCGCAACTCCTTGAGTTCCTGTTAAAAATCTAGACCATGGATAAATATCTGACTTGTATATCGCATCTGAACATGACCTAACTTGTAAAAAAACCGCATTGAATCCCATATCTTTTATATTATCCAACATCTCAATAGCATCTTTTTTCAATTTATCTTCATCTGTTGTTGCCTTGCTTGGATAGTCTATCCCCCAAACTGTGGAAACCCACACACCTCTAAATTCTTTTTCTACTGCATTAATTTCACTTGATGTTACAGTGCTAAAAACAAACACCGTCATCAACAACATCAGCAATGAAGTGCTGATTATTTTTTTGTTTAATTTACGCATACTCATCTCCTTATTATCCAATTCTTTTCTATGGTGTTCTATATCAATTATACAATTTTCTACAATTTTTTTAAAGAGGTAAATAATTGATATTTACCAACGAAGCAAATATCAATTGAATTAAATACAGAAAAAATGTATTTTTAATTCAAGTTATAAACAAACATAAAAAAACACAGAATATTAAACTTGTATATACGGGCTATATTTGATATAACTCATATTAATAAAAAGTTCATTATTCTGTGTTAACTGTTAGTTGTGACAAAAGTCACATATTTGGTGCGGATGACAGGAGTTGAACCTGCACGTCATAAACGCTAGATCCTAAGTCTAGTGCGTCTGCCAATTCCGCCACATCCGCAAAGTATATGTCCAACAGCAAGATTTATTATATTACATAGAATACACTTTGTCAAGCACTTTTTCAAAAGATTTTTCTTTAAATTTTTCTAAAGAGTCAAAGCTATTTATAATGTCTATATTTTCTTGGTAAACTGATTTTTCTTGACTGAAATCCGTTGAAATATCAGCCATACTTGTATATGCTACTGGTTTGTTGTATGTATTTGCAAACCTAACGGTATGTGATGTACCACCTTTTTTTCCGCCTTCGATTACAATTATTCCTTCCGATAAAGCAGCTATTATTCGATTTCTTTCAATAAAAGTATGCATTTCTGCTTTTGCATTTGGTGGAAGTTCAGAAACTATAGCCCCATTATTTAAAAGTATCATATTATAAAGAGTTTTATTTCCTTTAGGATATATACAATGATGACCTGATGGTATTACTGCAATAGTTTTTCCTTTAGTGGAAAGGCAACCTCTATGAGCAGCTTCATCGCATCCTGTAGCAAAACCACTAACTACACAACATTCTTCTTCCGCAAGCCTTTCTGCAAGTATTGAACTCACTTCGTATCCCTTTTGAGACGGTTTTCTTGTTCCAACTATTGCTATGTTATTATAGTCATTTAAAATTTTCAAATTTCCATCAACATATAAAATCAAAGGTTTATCTTCAATAGCTCTTAACTTGTCAGGATATTCTTCATCATATATTCCAACTACATTAATTTTAGATTTTCTACATAATTCAAATATCTTTGATGATTCTTCCTCTATTTTTTCTAAATCAAATTTTAGTTTTTTTACTCCTAATGATTTTATAAGTTTAACAATTGATGAAAAATCATTTAGTTCCATGTTCTGAGAATCTATATAACTCAATATCTTACTGATTGTCTTTCTACCCAGTCCGTTAACAAGTTGTAACCTGATTATATTTTCATTACTTACCATTTAGTTTGCTCCTTATTTATTATTCTTGGGCAACAGAACATATCTAATGTTAGTGAATAAATATGTTCTACAAAATATATTGTAACATATTATCTCAAATAAAAAAACTCTTCTTTTTTAGTAAAGAGGAGTTTTTTATTTGAAATAATAAATATATAGTTTTACTAATTAAGCTATTGTAACTAATATATCACCTGTGCTTACTGCTGTTCCTTTAGAAGTATGAATTTTGGCAATTGTTCCATCAGTAGGTGCTACTAATTCATTTTCCATCTTCATTGCTTCTAATATTAATATAATATCTCCTGCTTTTACAGCTTGACCTTCTGATACTTTAATATCTAATATAGTTCCTGGCATTGGTGCTTCCATTGATTCCCCTGCTACTGGCGCTGATGGTGCCGCTTTAGGTGCAGGTGCTGCTTGTTGTACTGGTGCTGGTGCTGCCTGTGGTGCAGGAGCTGCTTGTTGTACTGGTGCATAAGTAAATGTTGGTTGAGCTGAACCTACTTCTTCTACTTCAACCGCATAAGCTTTTCCATTAACTGTTACATTAAATTTTTTCATTTTATTCCTCCATATTATCATAATTATTGTTGTAATTACTATTTTTTATCTCATTAATTTTGTTCTTCCTGCATATGCCCATATAGAGTCTAATTCAGGTGTTCTTCTTATATTTCTGACTACGAAATCACTTGTACTTTTTCCAAGCATACAAGCTATTGCCGCTGATATGGCTGCAACAGTTTCTTCATCATCCATCGATGCTAATACAGCTGCAATTACCGCTGTTATTTCATCTTCATCAGCATTGGAATGGTTTGATTCTATTTTACTGCTTGAAGGTACAACTTCTTTTTTATTAAATAAATTTTTAAACAAACCCATTTCATCACTCCTATCTTAAAGGGGAATATTTCCATGCTTTTTCTCAGGTCTTAGTTCTCTTTTTCCTAACAACATGTCAAACGAACTAATTATCCTCTTTCTTGTATCGGCTGGTTCAATTACTCCATCTATGTAGCCTCTAGCTGCAGCAATGTATGGATTTGCTACTGTATTTCTGTATTCAGCTATTTTTTCACTTCTCTTAGCAATTTTATCTTCTGATTCTTCTATTTCTTTTTTAAATATAATATTTGCAGCTCCATCAGGTCCCATAACTGCTATTTCCGCTGTTGGCCACGCTAGCACCATGTCTGCTCCTAACTCTTTTGAACACATTGCCAAATATGAACCACCATATGCTTTTCTAGTTATTACTGTAATCTTAGGAACTGTAGCTTCAGAATAAGCATACAACATTTTTGCTCCATGTCTTATTATTCCACCATACTCTTGATGCGTTCCTGGTAAGAATCCTGGTACATCCATCAACGTTAATATTGGAATATTAAATGCATCACACGTTCTAATGAATCTAGATGATTTATCTGATGCGTTAATATCAAGACATCCTGCTAATACTTTTGGCTGACTTGCAATAACACCTACGCTTCTTCCATTTAGTCTCATAAATCCAGTGATTATATTTTTAGCGAAATATGGCTGATACTCTAAAAATTCTTTATTATCAGCTAGCGTATAAATAACATCCTTCATATCATAAGCTTTATTTGGATTATCTGGTATAATTTCATTTAAAGCTTCATCTATTCTATTTATATTATCATTAACTTCCACAACAGGGGTTGTTTCTAAATTGTTCTGAGGCAAGAAGCTTATTAACTTTCTAATATTTGCCATACAAGCTTCTTCTGTATCATCAACAAATTGAGCAACTCCACTTACACTATTATGTGTCATAGCTCCACCAAGTTTTTCTGCAGATACTTTTTCACCTGTAACTGTTTCAATAACTTGAGGTCCTGTAATAAACATCTTGCTGGTTTTCTGAACCATGAATATAAAATCTGTTAATGCTGGAGAATATACAGCTCCACCTGCGCATGGTCCTAAAATAACTGATATCTGTGGGATAACACCTGAAGAAATAGTATTATTATAGAATATCTTGCCATAACCAGACAAAGCATCTACACCTTCTTGAATTCTAGCTCCACCCGAATCGTTAATACCAATAATTGGAGCTCCAACCTTAAGTGCCATTTGTTGAGCTTTAACTATCTTGGCCGCGTGCATTTCTCCTAAGGATCCACCTATAACTGTAAAATCTTGTGCAAATACATATACTAACCTTCCATCAATAGTACCGTATCCTGTTATAACACCTTCACCAGGAGCTTTTTTATTTTCCATACCAAAATTAACGCATCTGTGTTCAACAAATTCATCAATTTCTACAAAACTACTTTCATCTAATAGCATCAAAACTCTTTCTCTAGCAGTTAGCTTTCCGCCACTATGCTGTTTTTGTATTGCCTTTTGTCCACCGCCTAATTCTATCTTCTCGCTCTTTTCTCTAAGCTCAATAAGTTTTTCATTTGGCAATTTTGTTACCTCCTACTTTATTTATTTCAATGTATAATTTAAAATGACATACATATAAAATATACAATTTCGTTGGTAAAGTCAACCCTTTTTATTAAATTGCAAGACACTTTTATTAATTTGCATAATTTAATTATCTTTAATTATCAATTTGCTTTTTTTCTTAACATTTCTGTAATAAAATGTACAGGTTATTTTTATACTGCAAGTTTTATTTTTACTACCGTCTTGTTTTTTTCTTGATAGCTTTTATATAATGTCAATTCAAAGTAAGCAAAATACTTTTTATTGCATATATTAAATAATATGTAGTAAACCTAATATGGAAGGAGCGGCTATTTTAATGTATAACTATAATCCGTTTAATAGTTCTTGTATAAAAGAATACAAAAATATGAACAAAGCAAGTAAGCCATACAATGCACAAAACATGATTGTCCAAAAATCTGAAGTGCCAGGTATAAATGAAAACATAAATAATAATATTCCGCCAACTCAAGATAATAACCAAATAGAAGAAGCACCAGCTGTAACTCCGCCAGCAAACGAAGAAACTCCAGTAACTGAAACTCCAATAATTGAAGAAACACCAGCTGAAATTATTCCAATAGTTGAAGAAACACCAATTTCACAAATTGAGGACGACATAAAAACAGGCTATCTATCTGTTGGTGTTTTCACAGCGCTGCAAGCTCTACCTGTTCCTGATGCTGTTGTAACAATTTATCTTTTTAATAGCGATGACGAAGAAGAAGCACTATACATTTTAGTTACAGATGAAAACGGTAGAATCCCAGATATAGAATTACCTGTTTTTTATAACCCAGATGACCCATTTTCAAGTTCAGAATATTACTTTACACAATACAACCTAAGAGTTCAAGCAATAAACTACTATACAGTCAATATTCTTGATGTTCGAGTTTTTCCTGACATAACTACTGTTTATAAAATAGATTTAATCCCAGTAATGGCTGGAACAACAAGAGAGTCAGAACAAACAATTGTTATTCCTCCAAGTCCAATAGATGAATCAAATGAATAAGCGAGGTGATTATTAATGAGTATATCCATTCCAGGACTAACAACAGTACAAATTCCAGAAACAATTACGGTTCATTTAGGGGCACCTGATGAACCAGCACAAAATGTGACAGTATCCTTTATAGATTATATTAAAAACGTTGCTTCTAGTGAACTATACCCAACATGGCCCGAAAGTGCTCTAAGAGCTAATATATATGCTATAGTTTCAATTACTTTAAATAGAGTTTTTACTGAATGGTACAGAAGCAGGGGATATGATTTCGATATAACTAATTCAACACAATTTGATCAATATTTTGTCAAAGATAGAGGTATTTTTGATAATATCAGCGATATAGTTGATGAAGTTTTTAATGACTATGTAGTAAAACAAGGGCAACTACAGCCTTTCTATACACAGTACTGTGATGGTAGAATATCGCAATGTGATGGTATGTACCAGTGGGGAACTGTAAATTTAGCTAAAGAAGGCTATGTTCCTTATGAAATCCTTCAATACTATTATGGTGAAGATATTAACATTGTTCAAAATGCACCAATCGGAGGCGTTATAGAGACATATCCAGGCAGTCCACTAAAATTAGGTGATATGGGACCTTATGTTTTATTAGCACAAGTAATGCTAAACACTATATCCATTAACTATCCTGCAATTCCTAAGATTTATCCCGTTGATGGAAATTTTAATTCCACTACAGAGTCTGCAGTAAGGGAATTTCAAACAATATTTGGCATAAACCCTACAGGAATTATAGATAAAGGAACTTGGTATAAAATAAGAAATATTTATACTTCTGTAAGAAAACTCGCTGAATTGACATCTCAAGGTATATTAATAAGTGAAATTCCTAAAGAATTACCTACTGATTTAAGTACCGTAGTCCCTAGAGTACAGTTAGTACAATATTTTTTAAATGTTTTGTCTGCATTTTATAGTACAATTCAACCAGTAGATATAGATGGAATATTAGGACCACAAACAAGACAATCAATAATAGCATTTCAAAAAGCTGTAGATATACCAGTAACTGGATTAATAGATAACCAAACATGGACTTCTATGTATAATAGTGTAGTAGGAATTTTAAATACCCTACCACCGTCTGCAATTGCATTGCCAAGCTTATTATATCAAAACATATTATACAAATTAGGATCTGAAGGTCCAGGTGTTTATATAATACAACAATACTTATCATATATTTCAACGTTTTTGACAGATATACCAGAAGTTACACCAGATGGAGAATTTGGTCCTAATACACAAGCAGCTGTTATTGCATTTCAAAATAGATTTGGGCTCACACCAGATGGTATAGTAGGTCAAACCACATGGGATAAAATAGTTGAAGTTTATCGAGATTTAAGATTTGGTGAAAGAACAATAATTACACAAAGTAAGGCAAGATAAAACAAGGAGGAGTTAAAATGTCAGTACGCATACCTGGTGTTACATATGCAAACATCGTTGACAAAATAGTGGTTCACCTTGGAAAGCCTGACGAGCCAGCAGAAAATGTAACCATTAATTTTATAGATTATATAAAAAATGTTGCCTCCAGTGAACTCTATCCTACTTGGCCTGAAGAAGCGCTAAGAGCTAATATATATGCCATTGTGTCAATTACATTAAATAGATTATTCACTCAGTGGTACAGAGCTCAAGGGTACAATTTTGATATAACTAATTCAACTCAATTTGATCAAGCTTTTGTAAAGGACAGAGGAACATTTGAAAATGTAGATGAAATAGTAAATGAAATATTCGATGAGTATATACGAAGAGAGGGCAATATCGAACCACTTTTTGCTCAATACTGCGATGGACGTATATCGCAATGTGATGGAATGTATCAGTGGGGTAGCGTTGATTTGGCCAACCAAGGCTACACTCCACTGGAAATCTTGCAATACTATTATGGAAACAATATTGAAATTGTAACAGCTGTACCACTGGATACAATCGATGGAAGTTTTAGGGGGTCGCCTATTAGTAAGGGTGATTCCGGAGTCGATGTTTTAGTATTACAATACAGGCTAAATAGAATTTCAAACAATTTCCCTGCAATTCCCAAAATACCTGCTATGACAGGATATTATGGAGATTTTACTGAGGCAGCCGTTACACAATTTCAAACAATATTTAAACTAAACCCTACAGGTATTGTTAACAGGGGAACCTGGTATGAAATACGACATATATTTAATGCTGTTACAAAGATATCTGAATTAGCTTCAAAAGGTCTCTCACAAGAAAATATATCCAGACAGTTTTCTGGAATTACAATTGAAGGAGAAGCCACTCCACGAGTAGAACTCCTTCAATATTTTATCAATATTTTGTCAGCTTTTTATGCATCTATTCCTTCTGTTGTGCTTGACGGTTACTTCGGTCCCGAAACAAGAACTGCAATATTAGAATTTCAAAAAACTATGAATTTACCAATGACAGGGTTAGTGGATAAAACGACATGGGATGTTCTATTTCGTAGTATTTTAGGTATTGTTACAACAATTCCACCGTCATCATTATCTGTACCTCTTGAATTGTTAGATATAGCTGATTATCCAGGAATAGACTATGAACGAGGAATGGGAACTGAATATCCTGGAGTATTTGTAATACAAGAATTACTAGCTTATATATCTTCGAATATACCTGACATAACTTATGTTCCATACAACCTTATTGATGGTGTATTTGGTCCAATTACTGAATCTGCTGTAATCACCTTCCAACAGTATTATGGGCTTGAACCTACTGGAATTGTAGATGAAATAACATGGAATAAATTAGTAGAAGTATACCGTAACCTTAGATATGGTGAATCAATTGAATTGCAACTAGAATCATAAAATTAATATAATTAAATTAGATATTTAATATGATGGAGGTAAGTAATGAGTGAAATAAATGATATTATAAATATTAACCCTGTTAAAGAAATACAAATGTATTTAAAAGAAATTTCAAAACATAATTCAAACATAAGTATAAAACACACAGATGGTATATTTGATTCGGAAACAAAAGAAGCAGTGACTATATTTCAAAGAATATATGGGCTTCCACCAAATGGAACGGTTGACCTAGCTACATGGAGTAAATTATTATATGAATATAACAAAATAACAAGCACAGACAATATTCCTAACAAACTGGATTGTTTCCCAGATAATGTTACAGAAATTAAACTAGGTGATAAAAAATCTATAGTATATATAATACAAATATTAATTAATGACTTAAGTAAAAAATATAATAATATCAATAATATTGATATCACAGGAGTTTATGATGAAGCAACAGAAGCAGCTGTTAAACAATTTCAATCTATAAACAAATTACCCATTACAGGTATTGTAGATATAAAAACTTGGAATTCCTTAACCTGTATAAACAATGTATGCAGAATGCAAGATAAATAAATAATTGTTATTTTATAATATAACTTGATAGTTTTTCAGTAATGCAGTAATTACTGAAAAACTTTTTATTTGCTACAATAATTAAAGTATTAAGACTAGAAATAAATTTTAAGTATTTTCCTTTAACCTATTGACAAATTATAGCCATTTGTTACAATATAATTAGCACTCATTAGTCAAGAGTGCTAACAAATTCAATTAAAAATAAAAATATTATAAAAGATAAGAAAGGAATGATAAAATGGCAAAAAAACAATTTAAGGCTGAGTCAAAAAGGCTTCTTGATTTAATGATTAACTCAATCTACACTCATAAAGAAATATTTATAAGAGAACTTATTTCAAATGCAAGCGATGCTATAGACAAAAGCTATTATAAATCTCTTACAGATACCAATATTAACTTTAATAAAGATGATTTTTTTATTCGAATTTCTGCTGATAAAGAAGATCGAACTCTCACTATATCCGATACTGGTATAGGAATGACTAAAGAAGAATTAGAATCTAATTTAGGAACTATAGCTAAAAGTGGTTCTTTTGATTTTAAGGAAAAAAATGAAACAAAAGATGGTATTGATATTATAGGTCAATTTGGTGTTGGGTTTTATTCTGCATTTATGGTTTCAGATTTAGTAATAGTTACAAGTAAAGCGCTTGGGTCTGACACAGCATACAAATGGCAATCAAGTGGTGCTGATGGATACAGCATAGAGCCTTGTGAAAAAGAAACAACTGGTACACAAATTACTCTTAAAATAAAACCTAATACTGATGATAATAACTATGATGAGTATTTAGATGAATATAATTTAAAATCATTAGTGAAAAAATATTCTGATTTTATTAAATATCCAATTAAAATGAATGTTGTAAAAAAGAAACTAAAAGAAGATTCTGAAAAAGAAAAAGAAGATTCAGAAAAAGAATATGAAGAATATATTGAAGATGAAACATTAAATAGTATGGTTCCTATTTGGCGCAGAAATAAAAGCGAATTAAAACCTGAAGATTATGATAATTTTTATATGGATAAACATTTTGGTTATGAAAAGCCTTTAAAATATATTCATGCAAGCATTGAAGGTATAACAAGCTATAATGCAATAATGTACATACCTGCAAAAGCTCAATACGATTTCTATACTAAGGAATTTGAAAAAGGCCTAGAATTATATTCAAACGGTGTAATGATAATGAATAAATGTAGTGATCTTTTACCTGATTATTTTAGTTTTGTTCAAGGTTTAGTTGATTCAGCTGATTTATCTTTAAATATATCTAGGGAATTGTTACAACACGATAGGCAGCTTCAATTTATTGCAAAGAAAATTAAAGAAAAAATCAAAAGCGAACTTTTATCAATGCAAAGAGATGAAAGAGAAAAATATAATGAATTCTTTAATAATTTTGGTAGAACTCTAAAATATGGTATATATCAAGGTTGGGGAGCAAACAAAGAAATACTTCAAGATTTACTCATGTTCTATTCTTCTAGCGAAAAAAATCTTGTTACTCTAGATGAATATATTTCTCGCATGAAGGAAGATCAAAAATATATCTATTATGCAACAGGCGATACTAATGATAAAATTTCTAAGCTTCCTCAAACTGAAGTTGTCCTCGATAAAGGATATGAAATACTATATTTCACTGATGAAATAGATGAATTTGCTATAAAGATGCTTATGAATTATAAGGAAAAAGAGTTTAAGTCTGTTTCTAGTTCTGATTTAGGCATAGAGCCTGATGAAAAAGAAAGTGAAGAAGAAAAAGAAGATAACAAAGATATTTTCAATTATATGAAAGATTCATTAAAAGGTAAAGTTAAAGAAGTTAGGGCATCAAAGAGACTGAAAAATCATCCAGTATGTCTTGCAAGCGAAGGTGAATTATCTATAGAAATGGAAAAGGTACTGAGTGCAATGCCTGATAACAAGGGTGATATTCATGCAGCTAAAATACTTGAAATAAATACTAGCCACGAAGTTTTTGATAAACTCAAAAATTCATTTAATGGTGATAAGGAAAAATTAAAGAAACTTACTAATGTTTTATATAATCAAGCATTGCTTATTGAAGGTTTGACAATCGAAGACCCTGTTCAATATGCAAATGATATATGTGAATTATTGCAATAGGAATAACAACTTGAAAGCAACAAAAGAATATAAAAACAATTGTTATAACAATTTTGGAACGGGTAAACCGTTCCTTTTTTATGAAATTATTTATTGTTATAAATTTTTCTTTTATCTATTGAATATAATTGGTAATATTGGTATACTTGAAAATATTATATATGGAGGTAATTATTTTGATAGAAATTTTAAAAGCGGTATTACTAGGTATTGTCCAAGGTATTACTGAATGGCTACCTGTCAGTAGTACTGGCCATATGATTTTAGTTGATGAATTTATTAAATTAAATTTTTCTGATTTATATGTGAACACATTTTTAGTTGTAATTCAGTTTGGTTCAATACTTGCTGTTGTTAGTTTATTCTTTCATAAACTAAATCCATTTTCAAATAAAAAATCATTGAAAGAGAAAAAGGATACTATATCACTTTGGATAAAAGTTATTATAGCTATTATACCATCTGGTGTCATTGGAGTATTGTTTGATGATAAAATTGACGAATTGTTCTACAACCCTGTAACTGTTGCTTTAGCGCTAATTGTGTATGGTGTTATCATGATTTATATTGAAAGCGGAAACAGAACGTCAAAAGTAAAAGATTTTTCTGGACTTTCTTATAAATTAGCCTTTGCTATTGGTGTGTTTCAGTGTTTAGCTTTGATACCAGGAACCTCTCGTTCAGGTTCAACTATTATAGGAGCAGTATTACTTGGAACATCCCGTTTTGTTGCTACAGAATTTTCTTTTTTCATGGCTGTACCTACAATGCTTGGAGCTAGTGCTCTAAAGCTTATGAAAGCTGGTTTTGCATTTTCTAGTTATGAGTGGATTGTACTTGGAATAGGTTCACTAGTCGCTTATATTGTTTCTATATTAGCTATCAAATTTCTCATGGATTATATTAGAAAGCATGACTTCAAGGCATTTGGTTATTATAGAATAATCTTAGGTTTCATAGTTCTAGCCTACTTCTACATATTAATGTAAAATGGTGCGCATGAATGCGCACCATTTTTTATTGTTCAAATTGTTCAAATTGTTCAAAATATTCCTCTAGTGTCAATTGACTTTTATATATTTCTTCAGCTAATGATGGTCCCACATATCTTAAATGCCATGGCTCGTATTGATATCCTGTTATTTCTTCTTTTCCTTTAGGATATCTTACAATAAACCCAAATTTGTGAGCATTTTCTGCTATCCATTTACCTTCCTCTTTATCACCAAATGTAGTATCTAATTGATAATTCATAGTTGGGCAAGTTATATCCATTGCAAGCCCAGTTTGATGTTCACTTTGACCTGGTCTTGCACTAAATTTATCTGCAGCCTCCTGTCCATGATTTGATACATAGGATGAATATAATGATACTTGTGTATTATATGACCTGTATCCAGAACGAGCATATAAGTCAAAAGATTGTTCTTCCTTTGCTGCAGCGAATAATTCTTTCAAGGCATCATATGCAACTTTCCTAAGTTGATTAACTTCAGGATTTTGCAAACTTTTAGGAATGTCATCTAGAGGAACTAAGTCGTCTGGGATATATGAACTTGGTATATTTCTTGATTTATTTACTACCATGTCATATGAATCAGGGTTAGTTACTACTTTATTTTCATCTATAGTACTTGCTAAGTCATTAAATATTTTTATTGTTATATCACTGTTGTATTCTTTATAATTTACAGTTACCGTAGCAGTATCTGCTGTCAATGCTTTATCAGATACAGTAATAGTGTTATTAACAATTTCTAATAAATCACTGTCTGTTGAAAACAAAATATTATTATTTAACTCTTCTTTTTTCCCGGACTTATTTATTGCCTCAACTTTAAAATTATTCAAATTAATTACTGCACCTGTATTTGTTGTGCAGATATTAGGTGATACTTTTATTTCTGATATTTCATTATTATTTGTACTTTGAGATTGTTCTTTTTGTTCATTTATATCATCTTGCGATGATTGAGAACTATCTAAATCCTGTTTTGAATTTCCACTTATTGACTTTACCATTAATACTAATAATAATATAAATACTGATGTCACTATTAATAAAAATCTTTGTTTTTTTTGTTTTCTTTTTCTGCTCATGTTTTCTCCTGCTACTTTGTTAGTTTTTATTATTGCTCTATTTTCTTCCACATGATTACTGCACTTTCAGTAGGTTTTTGATAATAATTAGGACGTTTTCCAGCTGACTCAAACCCAAATTTTTCATACAGATGTATTGCTTCTAAATTTGATTCCCTTGCCTCCAACGTTACATTATATATTTCACTACATTTGCAAACTTCAATCATTTTACTTATAAGCATAGATGCAATTCCCTTTTTTCTATACTCGGGCAATACTGCAACATTAGTAATATGACCCTCATCACAAATTTTCCACATTCCCATATAACCAACTAATTTACCATCAATTATAGCACATTGATAATATGCCATTTTATTTAACAATTCTTGTGCAATTAATTCTTTTGACCAAGGTATGGAAAAACATATTTTTTCGATTTCAGCAACTTCATCTATGTCACTAAAACTTATTTCCCTAACCTCAACTTCCATATAGTTCCCCCGCCTTTTTAAAATTTAATTTATTTTATTTTATTTCTTTCTGCCTGTGATAATCTTAAATACTTAGGATAAAATTCAGATGAATCTATTGTTTCGCCATTCAAATACATATTATAACCTAAACAAGCCAGTGGTGATGCACTTAGTATATTAAATTGTTTTGGTGAAAAGGTATATTCAATTTTCAGTTTTTCTATAAATATACTTTTATAATTTTCAGAACCATCACCTGATAAAATTATAGGCTTTTTTAAGTCATTTAGAAATTCTATCAATTCATCAATAGTTGATGGAAATTGCTCTTTAACAGTAATTAAATTATTATTCACCCAAGTATATATACCTGAATACAATCTGCCTGATTTCGCATCCATAACTGGTACTATATATTTATCTATAGAGTATATATTAGCTGCCAGTGATTTCATTGTTGGAACATTGGCTATTGGTACATTTATAGCATAGGCAATACTTTTCGCTATACTAGCTCCAATTCTCAAACCAGTATAAGAACCTGGACCTTCTGATATTGCTATCAGTTCAATATCTTTTATATTTATCTCCATATCTTCTAAAAGCTTTTCTATTAAAGGCATTAGCTTTTCTGAATGAGTTTTTTTATGACCTATTGAATACTCTCCTAAAACCATATCATTTTCAGATACAGCACAAGAGGCAATAATTGAAGCTGATTCAATTGCAAGTATTTTCATGTTTTTTTAGCTCCTCTAATATTTTTTCATAAGCATGACCTTGTCCTTTGATTGAAAATATTCTTGTATCTTCATCATTAGTTCTTTGTATATATATATTTATTCTATTAGCAGGTAGCATGTTACTAATTTTTTGTGACCACTCTATAATACATACTCCTTCTGAATAAATGTAATCTTCATAACCTAAGTCATACATGTCATCTTCTGAATTTATTCTATATACATCCATATGATAAAAAGGTAAAATACCTTCATATTCTTTTATAATAGTGAAGGTAGGACTTGTTATATATTCTTTTATTTCAAACTCCTTCGCTATATATTGTGTCAATGTAGTTTTACCAGCACCTAAATCCCCATCTAAACACAACACAGTACCTTTCACCAGATTTTTAGCGATTATTTTTCCAATTAATTTTGTATCTTCTAAATTGCATACTTTTATTTCCATATATTTTCCTTTTGTTTGATTAATATATTTGCTTATTGCAAATGCATATGAAATACTCACCCTACAAATATTGATTCCTTATAATATTTGATTTTTTAAGGTACGCATTTTATGCATATTGTATGCTAATTATATCTTTTTAGACTTAAAAAATCAAGGAATATTCACTAGAGTCGATAAAATTAATTGAACAAAAATTTTATACATGTTATAATATTGCAAGAATTTTTAAATTATTGCTAATTATTCAATAAAAGCTGTATTATTAATATATAGAAATGAATAATATTAATAATACATTATAGTTTTGTTTTAAAAAATATTCGAGGAGATAATTTATATGAAAAATAATTTTAATAATATATATTTTATAGGCATTGGTGGAATAAGCATGAGCGGCTTAGCTGAATTAATGCTAGATGAAGGTTTATTCGTAGCTGGTTCTGATAAAAACGACTCACATATTGTTAAAAAACTTGCTAAAATGGGAGCAAAAATCCATTTAAATCATAATTCAGATCATATTACGGATGATATTGACCTGGTTGTTTATACATCTGCTATTTCTAATGATAATCCAGAATTGTTGAGAGCGTTGCAACTAAACTTAGCAATTATGGATAGAGCTGAATTTTTAGGATATGTAATGAAAAATTATCATAATTCTATTTGCGTTTCAGGTACTCATGGAAAAACAACTACTACTGGTATGTTATCATCAATACTTATTGAAACTGATTTAGAGCCTACAATTTTTTTAGGTGGAGAAATGGATTCAATTGGGGGTAACATAAAACATGGTTCAAATAATTTATTGCTAACTGAAGCATGCGAATATAAAAGAAATTTTCTAAAGTTTAACCCCACAATGGAATTAATACTAAATATCGATGTAGATCATCTTGACTATTATAAAGATTTACAGGATATAAAAAATGCCTTCTTAGAATATGCAAATAAGCTTCCGAAAAGTGGTGTTTTAATAGCTAATGTTGAAAACGAGAATCTTTTTAAAGATTTAAAATGTAATGTAGCAACATTTGGCAAGGAAAACAATGCAGATTTCTATGCAACAAACATAAAATATTTACCAACTCCTTCATATATGCTTATGAATAAGGGAAATAAACTTGTAGAAATAAATCTTCAAGTTTTTGGTGAACACAATATATTAAATTCAATTGCAGCTTCTGCAGCATGTGTAATGTTAGGAATAAGCGTAGAAAGCATAAAAAAAGGATTAGAAAATTTCAAAGGAACCCATAGAAGATATGAGTTCAAAGGTTTCTATAAGAATGCAGTAATAATTGACGACTATGCTCATCATCCAACAGAAATGAAAACAACCCTTCTCACAGCAAAAACTTATTCTCAAGGCAGAGTAATAACTATTTTTCAACCCCATACCTATTCAAGAACCATAGCACTGCTTGATGAATTTGCAGAAGCGTTGAAACTATCAGATGAAACTATACTACTTGATATCTATGCCGCTAGAGAAACTGATACTAGAGCTGTACATTCAAAAGATTTAGCAAATAAAATTAAAGAAGTAGGCGGAAATGTTATATATGCAAAAAGTTTCGAAGATGCCACTAACATATTAAATGATATGATAAGCAATGGTGACACAGTTATAACAATGGGTGCAGGAAATGTAAATACTATAGCAGAACATTTAATAGTAACTGAACAATAAGATAACAAAGGGACATATAATGTCCCTTTGTTATCTTATTTAGTGGTCCCTATTAGTTAAATATTTTGCTAATTCTATCAGTTTTTTTGCTTTTTCTCCAAATATTTGTAGACTATCTATTGCTTCTTGTGTAAACTTATTTACATCTTTTCTTGCCTTTTCAATTTCTACAAATGATAAATATGTCACCTTATCATTTGCTATATCGCTACCAATTGGCTTCCCAATTTTATCTTGTGTACCTTCAACATCTAATATATCATCTTCAATTTGAAATGCTATACCAATTTTCTCAGCGTATATCTCCAAAGCTTCAATTTCTCTTTCAGTTGCTCCACCTAAAACAGCACCTGCTAATACACTGCTTTTTATAATCGCACCTGTTTTGAGATAATACATATACTTTAATTCATCAACAGTTTTTATTTTTTCATTTCCATAAATATCAACTACTTGCCCGCCTATCATTCCATCTGCCCCTGATGACGTGCCTATAACAGAAAGTGCTTCAACTGCTTTCTTTGCATCTAAATTGTGCTTAATAATTGATTCCAATCCGATTTCAAAAGCTTTATTTAAAAGTGCATCACCAGCTAATATAGCAGTTGCTTCATCGTACATTTTATGGTTTGAAAGTCTACCCCTTCTATAATCATCATTATCCATAGCTGGCAAATCATCGTGTATTAGCGAATAAGTATGTATCATTTCCATAGCACAAGCAAAGGGAAGAATTGTTTCATCATTATCTTCAAAAATTTCATAGGTACCTAGCATAAGAATCGGTCTTAATCTTTTCCCTCCAGACATTAAACTATAAATCATTGATTCATAAATTAATTTTTGAGGATTATCTTTTAATTCTATAATATCCTTTAAACATTCATCAACTCGACTAACTTTTTCGTTCATCCATTTATTAAATTCCATTTATTATCAACCTCATTTATTAAAAATATCTCTAACTTTAATACAAGTCCAAACCTTCAATAATTTTTAATATTATAACACACATAGTTATAACTGTAAATGTGATAAATAAATTAAAAATGTATAAAAAAAAACAGGAGTTTTCCTGTTTTTTTCGCTCATACTCTATACTATATTAATTATTTCTAATTAATTATATTCTAGTTACGTTAGCTGCTTGGTCGCCTCTGTTGCCTTGTGTAATTTCAAAGCTTACCGCTTGACCTTCTTCTAATGATTTAAATCCATCTCCTTGGATAGCTGAGAAATGTACAAATACATCATCTCCGTCTTCTCTAGAAATAAATCCAAATCCTTTTTCTGCGTTGAACCATTTAACTGTACCTTTATTCATGGGGTACCTCCTGATTTTTATTTTTTTATACTCCATTGTAAATAAAAATTCACATATTTTTACAAATCATATATATACAAACAATATATATAATCTCTAAAAACATGTGAAATCTATAAATACATCTGTAATACATTTATATAATACCACAGATATTTGCATTTGTCAAATAGTTTTTTATATTTTTTTTAAATTTTAATGTGCTCAAGGCTTACTGTTTTCAACATATAAAATACATTTCATCACTTATAATATTTACATTTAAAAAAGACAATTCTTATAAAGAATTGTCTTGAATTTGCTTAATTATTTCAATTATATTCTTGAAACGTTAGCTGCTTGGTCGCCTCTGTTGCCTTGTGTAATTTCAAAGCTTACTGCTTGACCTTCTTCTAATGATTTAAATCCATCTCCTTGGATAGCTGAGAAATGTACAAATACATCATCTCCGTCTTCTCTAGAAATAAATCCAAATCCTTTTTCTGCGTTAAACCATTTAACTGTACCTTTATTCATGGGGTACCTCCTAATTTTTATTTTTTTATACTCCATTGTAAATAAAAATTCACATATTTTTACAAATTACATATACACTTAACATATATATAATCTCTAAAAACATGTGAAATCTATAAATACATCTGTAATACATTTATATAATAACATACTTTAATTTATCTGTCAATAGTTTTAATGAATTTTTGAAATTATTTTTTAAAAATTATTTTTGCTTATTTTTTTGTAACAATTCCATCATTATCAAATATTATATAGTGATATAAATAAATAAAATAAAAATATATTTTATGGAAGTGATTAAATGAATGTATTAAAATTTAAATCTTTTGATGATGTTGAAGATCAATCGTATCCAAGGACAGACATAAACAAACATCCCATTTGGAGTTCTCCACAATTTACCGATAACTCTAATTATCTTCAAGAATACTTAAAATCAATGATAGGAAGACTTGTAAAGGTAGATTTTTTAATTGGTAACGACAATCTAGTGTGTAAGGAGGGAATACTTAAGGAGATTGGTACAGATTACATAGTTCTCGAATTACTACAATCAAACGATTTGTTAGTAGGAGATTTATACTCTATAAGGTTTGTTCAAATAATTTAAAATGCAACGGGGACTGTCCCCGTTGCATTTGCTTATGCTTCCCAATCAGAATCATATTTGCCAAATTCTCCAGCTAACAACTCATCTGTATAATCTAGTATAATATTCTTTACTATAGTGTCCATAGTTCCCATGTCATCATCTTCGCTAAGCTCAGATTCTTTTAATATATCTTTAAATATACTGTATGCCCTATTGTACGAAATATTCATTTTGGATAGTTCATTAAGCATTTCTGGTGTTATAGATTTTTCAAATTCATCAAAGCTCATATTTTGAGCATACTTCTTTAACATAATTCACCTTCATTATTTATTTGTAATTATTATATTTATTTTCTCTCTAAATATTCATCATATGTCATTGATCTATCAAACATTCCATCTGGAGTAAGTTCAATTATCCTATTAGCTATAGTTTGTATAAATTGATGGTCGTGAGATGCAAATAATATAATTTGTTTAAAGTCAATTAGCCCATTATTTAGTGCTGTAATAGATTCAAGGTCTAAATGGTTTGTTGGTTGATCTAAAATCAACACATTTGATCCTGAAAGCATCATCCTAGAAAGCATGCATCTAACTTTTTCCCCACCTGATAATACATTCGCAGGTTTTAGTGCATCATCACCTGAAAATAACATACGTCCTAAAAACCCTCTTAAAAAGCTTTCAGATTGATCTTCGGAATATTGTCTCAACCAACTAACAAGGTCTAACGCACATCCTTCAAAAAATTCTGTATTATCCTTAGGAAAGTAAGATTTAGATATTGTTTGACCCCATTTTATCGTTCCAGAATCTGGTTCAAGTTCTCCAACTAAAATTTTAAATAATGTTGTCTGTGCAAGTTCATTTTCTCCAACAAATGCTATTTTATCATCGCGATTTATTCTGAATGATATATCTTTTAAGATTTCTACACCATCCATAGTTTTAGAAAGTCCTTCAACAGTTAAAATCTCATTTCCAACTTCTCTATCAGGAGTAAAACCTACAAAAGGATATCTCCTTGATGATGATGGCATTTCATCCATTGTAAGTTGATCCAACAACTTTCTTCTAGATGTTGCTTGTTTAGCTTTTGATTTATTAGCAGAGAAACGCTGAATAAAACTTTGTAAATCTTTAATTTTATCTTCTCTTTTTTTGTTTTGGTCTTTCATAAGTCTTTGCATCAACTGGCTTGATTCATACCAAAAATCATAGTTACCAACATACATCTTAATTTTTTTGAAATCTATATCTACTATATGAGTACAAACCGTATTTAAAAAGTGTCTATCATGAGATACAACTATTACTAAACCTTCAAAATCCATTAAGAAATCTTCTAACCATCTAACAGAATCAATATCTAAGTTGTTTGTTGGCTCATCTAGAAGTATTATCCCTGGTTTTCCAAAAAGTGCTTGAGCAAGCATTACTTTTACTTTATCTCCACCGTTCAAATCTCTCATATAAGAATAATGCATATCAGAACCGATTCCAAGTCCTTGCAATATTTGAGATATTTCAGTTTCAGCATCCCAACCATTCATTTCTGAAAATTCTCCTTCTAATTCAGATGCTCTAACTCCATCTTCATCAGAAAAATCTTCTTTAGCATATAGTGCATCTTTTTCAGTCATTATTTCATAAAGTCTTTTATTACCCATAATTACAGTATTCATTACAGTAAATTCATCATACTGAAAATGATCCTGCTTTAAAACTGACATTCTTATATTCGGAGGAATTGTTAATTCTCCTGATGTATAATCTATTTCACCAGATAGTATTTTTAAGAAAGTTGATTTTCCTGCGCCGTTTGCTCCTATGACTCCATAGCAGTTTCCTGGCACAAACTTAAGATTTACATCATCAAATAGTTTGCTACCCCCAAATTGGAGGCTTAAATTAGTTACTGTTATCATTTCTACATCCTTATCTTTTATTTGTATTACTATTTTTATTATAATTATATAATTTATTCTAATATCAAATTTAAATAAATTTAATATTAGAAATTGTTCTCGTTCATTACAAAAAGGATTTAGCGTGGTTCTCACACCAAACCCTATATGTTTAAAGTCAAAATCCTTATTATTGCTTATTAAAACAAAATAATGAATTATCTTGGATTTTTATTTAAAAAATCAGGTATTTTAAAATCAAATGGGTTTTCCTTAGATTTTTCTTGACTCTTACTATCTTTATTTGAACTATCTTTTACATCAATTTTGCCCTTTGAAGCATCTACTTTTATGCTATCAGCTGCTTTGGCATCGGTAAATCCTGTTGCAATTACAGTAATTTTAACAGCATCACCAACTGATTCATCAATATTAGCTCCGAAAATAATATTAGCTTCAGGGTCTGCCGCTTCCTCAATGAGTCTAGCTGCTTCATTTACTTCATGAATACCCATATTAATTCCACCTGTAATATTGAGAAGAACTCCTCTAGCTCCATTAATTGATGTTTCCAAAAGTGGACTTTGTATAGCTTGTTTAACAGCATTCAGTGCTCTATTTTCACCACTTGCTTGTCCTATACCCATGTGTGCTATACCTTGTCCCGACATAATTGTCTCCACATCAGCAAAGTCTAAATTCATTATAGCAGGTATCGCTATTAAATCTGAAATTCCTTGTATACCTTGTCTTAAAACATCATCAGCAAGTGAGAAAGCTTCAAGCATGGTAGTTTTTTTATCAGAAATTTCTAAAAGTTTATCATTTGGAATAACTACTAAGGTATCTATACTTTCTCTTAATTTTTTGAGTCCTAACTCAGCATTCTTCATTCGATTTCTTCCCTCAAACATAAAAGGCTTAGTCACGACTGCAACTGTAAGTATACCTTGAGATTTAGCAATATTGGCAATGTATGGAGCAGCACCTGTTCCAGTTCCACCACCCATTCCTGCAGTTATAAATACCATGTCTGCACCAGATACCAAATCTGCAATATCCGTTTTATTTTCTTCTGCTGCTTTTTCTCCAACTTCAGGTTTAGAACCAGCACCTAACCCACTTGTTAGTTTTTCACCTATTTGAAATTTTATTTCGGCTTTTGAAGAATGTAACGCTTGTTTATCAGTATTTACACTTATAAAAGTCACACCTCTTACGCCATCTTCTATCATTCTATTTACTGCGTTATTCCCCCCGCCACCAACACCTATGACTTTTATATTTGCTAGTTTTTCTGATGGCTCTTCAAATTGAAACATATATTGACCTCCTACACAAGAGAAATTTTTCATATTATAAAAAATATTATAGCATATATTTTTACATTTTCATACATCTTTTTATTGCCAATTACATAATATTATACTTTGTTATCACAAAGTCTAACATAATTTTAAAATTTTTATAAATATTATTACCAAAAGCGAAAACTGCCGCTAAATAAATAGGAAGACCGAGACGTTCTCCTATATATCCTAGAAATAAAGCAAATACTAAATCTGATACTAGATATAATGCAGATTTAAATATTTTAATTTCACCTTTTAGATTTTCACATAATATATTAAATATTGTATTTATCATAGCTAATATAGTAAGAGAAATATATACTATATATTCAGGATTATATGATACATTAAACTTCAACCCAACTACTACTCCTAATACTACACCCGCAATTACATAAAGCAAAAAAATCAACCCCTTTTAATTTATAATTTCCGTATATTTTATTTCATGCTCATCACCATAAAATTTTGGCATGACTAAATCATAGCTCATCATTGTTGTCACTTCCATTCCCCACTGATTCTTCAAAACATAAGCATATGTTCCTTCATCATTAACTGCGCTATATAAAGCATCTTGGTCACCAATGGCTCTAATAACAAATGGCGATGGAACTCCTTCTCCATTTATTTTCAAAATTGGGCCTGCACACACTACTTCTGATATATTAATAATTCTTTTTCCATTAACATCTATGGCTTCTGCACCAGCATTTTTTAAATCATTAAGTAAAACAGTTATATCAACATCATGTACTATTTTATCCATTATATCTATAGATTGGTCTTCACTTGTACTATCTGAAACCCTGAGCATAATACCTGGTCCCCTCACATCTGTAAATCCATTAAAAAATTTAAGTTCTTGTATTTCACTATTTATATTTATTATTTCATCTAAAAAATTGGAATTTACATCGCCTTGAAGTTTAGAATTTTCTTCTTCAATTGAAGCTCTTAAATTTTCAACTATCTCTCTCACATCATTTATGTTGCTTTCATATCTGTACAAATCTCTTAAATTATATATGCTATTTTCATCAATATCTGCATATGCACCTTTAACAATAAAGATGGTTGAAATAAATACAATGAAAAACATAAAGATTCTAGATGGTTTAATTTTAATTGTTACTCCCTCCCTTTGAACAATTGATTATTTTCTAATTATCAATTATTATTCAAGTTCACTTGAATCAACTGGAACTGCATACTTAAATTCTTTTTCACCATCATACCTATTTACCACTATCTCACTAAGATACTCAGTATTTATAGTAAATCCTATTTCATTCATCTGAGTTACAATTCCACCAACAAAATTCAACGAAGCCTCTATTGTCCTTGAGTTACCAATTGCCTTAATTTCAAGAGGTAATACTAATGCTACACCATTTACATTAATATGATCTAGAACCGGTACTATTTCTGTATAATTTGTATATCTTTGGCCATTAATAGATATCGCTTCAACTCCAGCATTATTTAAATAACTAATTAAAGCCAATATATACTGATGGCTATATGCGAGATTTACATATGAATTAGTATCTGAATCTATTGTAATTACTGCACCTGGACCTTTAACATCGTAATATCCTGACAAAATTTTTTGTTTACTTAATTCACCTTTTACTTCATTAATTTGATTTTCCTTAGCTATTGATTTTTCTTCACTAATTTTCACTTCTTCTCTCAGTCTATCTATTTCTTCCCTTAGTTTACTCTTTTCAACACTTAGTTCTGCGAGTTCTTTATTTAAGTTTCTTGTTTTTTCATCCTGTGTCGTATTGTCGCCAAGTATATTTTGAGTTGTTTGATATTGCATTATTATAAAAATACCTAATGCAATGCTTATAATAAATAATATTGCTTTTTGAACTGCTTTTTTCATTAAATATCCTCCCATTGAAAATCCTCTATGTATACAGGACTATCCCCTTTTGTAAAATCTATTAAATCTAATGTTACCGTTAAATTATTATTAAGTCTTTTATTAATAATTTCCATAGCAAATGAAATTTGATATTTTGCATCATCTTCTAAATTAATTTTTATTTTAGCTCCATATTCAGTATCTAAAAGAACTGCATTATCACTTAAAACTGTCAATTCATTAATTGTATCGCTACCAAATTCACTAAAACTATATTCTAAAGTTTTAAATACTGTATTTATATCATCTATTCCTTTAAACTCTACTGGTTCCCCTACATTGTATATCACATCAGTGAAACTTTCAATAGTTATTAATTTGCTTTTTTCATTATATACATTTAAAATTACACCATCTTTATCTATTATGATATATTCATTATTAAAGCTTATTTGATATTGTTCTTGTCTTTCATTTATTTCAATATATATTCTATCAGGAAGCTCATAGACTATTCTAGCTGTTTTAACATATATTTCTTTTTCAAGATTTTCCCTTACTTTAGATCTATCTACTTTAAATATTTTTTCTCCAAGTTCTATTCCTGATTTTTCAATTATATAGTCAGTTTCATAGGAAAAATTACCTACTATATCTATACCTTTGATATCTAAATAATCTGTTTTAAATGCAACATGGTAAATACAAAAAACAATAAATACAGCAGCTGAAAAAAAAGCTGCCGTACTAATAAAAGACTTCCTAATTTTTCTCTTTTTCTTTCGCTTTTTCTTTTGTTCCTTGCTTCTCTTAGCCATCGCTTTATCCTTGTTTATCTTTTGTTTGTCTTTGTTTTTGTTTTTCTCTTTAGTATTTTTTAATATTTAACTTTGTACATGTGAGAGAAATATAATATTTCATTCTGACTCAACGCACATTTTGTGAAATTGTACGAAATATTTAAAACAGTTTTGGCATCTTTAGCGTAGCGGATGATGCCATTGTTTTAATTATTGAAGTTACAATTTCCAAAATTTTAGTAGGAGGAATTAAATATTATATTTCTCACTACCTTCTACGTTAGGAGGAATTAAATATTATATTTCTGTTATTATTACTCCTAAACTCCTTAATTTATCCATAAATTTTTCATAACCTCTATTTATATGATAAATATCATTTACCTTTGTAGTTCCTTCAGCACCTATAGCTGCAATTACTAAAGCAGCACCACCTCGTAAATCCTTTGAATCAACTTCAGCACCATAAAGCCTTGGCACACCATTAATTACCGCAACTCTTCCTACAGTAGTTATATCAGCACCCATTTTTTTTAGTTCTGGCACATGCTTATATCTACTATCAAATACAGTCTCTTCAATAATTGTATTGCCATTTGCAGTTGCCATAGATGCCATAAATTGCGCTTGCATATCAGTAGGAAAACCTGGATAAGGTTGAGTAGAAACTTTTTCTAGAGAACGAAGGCGACCTCTATTGGTCACTACTATGGTTTCATGAGTTTCTCTAATTTCTAATCCTGCATCTTCATACAAGGATGTAATTGATTTAAAATGCTCTTTTTCAATATTTTTTATGTATATTTTACTCTTTAACGATGATGCAGCACTTAAATAAGTTCCAGCTTCTATACGATCCGAAATAATTTTGTATTCTAATATATCTTTTTCTTCATTCTTTTTACCTTCAATAACAATAGTTCCTGTACCTGCACCTCTTACAGAAAATCCACTTTTATTCAAAAAATTCTGCAAATCAACTATTTCAGGCTCTTTAGCAGCATTATATATAGTTGTATTGCCAGGTGCACTAACAGCAAATAACATTATATTTTCTGTAGCGCCTACACTTGGATAATCAAGCTGTATTTCGCATCCCTTTGGATTATTTACAGAACCAAATAATATTCCATTTTTCTCATGTATTTCCGCCCCTAATTTTCTTAATCCTTTCAAATGTAAATCAATTGGCCTGAGTCCAATTTCACAACCACCTGGAAATGCAACTTCAACATTTCCTGTTCTAGATAACACAGCCCCCATTAAAATAATTGAGGATCTAATTTTTTTTACTAGATTTTCTGGTACTGAGTGCGTATTCAATTCTCTTGTGTCAATTAAAGCAATACCATTATCATACTGGGTTTTACAACCCATGCTTGAAAGTATTTCAAACATCATCCTTACATCTTCAATATCGGGTATATTTTCAATTATGTATTCTCTACCAACAATAACAGTACTTGCTATAATAGGAAGTGCAGCATTTTTTGAACCACCTATTTCTACAATTCCTTCTAAATTATTTATTCCTTCTATAATAAAGCTTCCCATTTTATCCCTCCGCAACAAGTTACATACATAATATATGTTATGCAAACTTTCCTCACTTGTTACTTCATATAGCTTTACTGTTTACCAGATTTTGCATTGCTTCATATATTTTATCTTCCACATTAGTATTGCCAAGTTTCTTTGAATTCAAAGCCATTGTATTAAGTGTATTTTTATTTTCAATAATTTCCTCGATTGAGTTTATAAGAGTTATACCATCTAAATTCTTTTCAAGAATCACTTTAGCAGCACCCTTTTTTTCTAATGCCCTTGCATTATATTCTTGATGATTTTCTGCAGTATATGTTTTTGGAATTAATATAGAAGGAACTCCCACAGCTGTTATTTCAGCTATTGTAATCGCACCTGCGCTCCCAATGACAATATCACTAGCAGATAAAGCAGTTGGAGCATCATACATATAGTCCTTAATTTCAATATTATTTTTTATATCTAAGTTTCTTTGCTTTAGTTCTTCATTAAAGCTATCATACAACCTTTTTCCAGTTACATGAATAATCTTTATATTAATCTTACCACTATATCTTTTTATAACCTCTAACATTGCATTATTTAAGCTTACCTGTCCACCACTTCCACCAAATGAATATATTAAAATATCATCACTTTTTAAGTTGTAAAACTTTCTAGATTTTCTTCGATCTGCAACCAAGATATCTTTTCTCACAGGATTTCCTACCATAATTAATTTATGTCTAATATTTTCCGGGAAATAATTTCGTGCTTCATTAAAGCTTATTCCTATTAAATCAACTACCTTTGCTAGCAATTTATTTGTAACACCTGGAAAAACATTTTGTTCATGTATCATAGTTGGTATTTTCTTTAATGATGCTGCAAGAACAACTGGTCCACAAACATAACCACCAGTTCCTACAACTATATCTGGCTTAAATTCTTTAATTATTTTATTTGCTTCTATAACACCTTTAGCTGAAGCAAATAAAGTTTTTATATTCTCTAAACTTATTTTTCTACGTAGAAATTTAGCCGTTACTGACTTAAACTCAAAACCTTCTTTTGGAACAAGTTCACTTTCCATTCCTGTCTTTGTGCCTACATACAACACAATATTTGAATCATCCTTAGACTTAACTTTTTGAGCAATAGCCAAAGCAGGATTTATATGTCCACCTGTTCCTCCACCTGTTATTAAAACTCTCATAATTAATCCCATTCCTTCGTGCATAGCACAATAATTATTTATTACGAATTGGAATACTTAGAAATATTTAAAAGTATTCCCATTGATATCAGCAAAAACAAAAGTGACGAACCTCCAGCACTTATAAAAGGTAATGCTCTCCCGGTTGGTGGCATTGATGATGTTGAAACTGCAATATGTATTAAAAATTGAACTAAGACTAATGTAGTCATCCCAAGTGCTACCATTCCACCATAAAAATCAATATTATTCAATGCAATTCTAAGCCCTCTCCAAGCAAATATCACAAACAAAAGCATAATTACAACACACCCTATAAAACCTAATTCTTCGCCTATTATAGAAAAAATAAAATCATTATAAGGCTCTGGTAAATAAAAAAACTTTTGTCTGCTTTTTCCTATACCCATACCAAAAAGTCCTCCGGTACCTAAAGCATACAAAGATTGAACTATTTGCCATCCTTCATTTTGCATATATTTAAATGGGTCAAAAAAAACAATTACCCTAGTAATTCTATAAGGCTGCATGGCAATCAAAACAACAACACCTGCAATACCAGCCAAAACCGTTCCTACTAAATGACGTATCTTAGCTCCAGCACAAAAGAACATTACTATCAAAGTCAATCCCAAAATAATAGATGTACTTAAGTCATCTTGAATAGCTATTAATCCACAAAACAATCCTATGGCAAGCATAGATGGAATAAAGCCTTTTTTAAATTCACCAATATGTTTTCGATTTCTATCAAAGAAATCTGCCATATATAAAACTCCACCTATTTTTATTATTTCAGATGGCTGAACATTTAATCCTGCAATATTTATCCATCTTTGAGCACCATTAGAAGCTACACCGATAACTAGCGTTAACAATGCTGAACCAACGCAAGTAAAAAGTATAATTTTATTTAATCGTCCATATATTTTATAATGTATGTTTGAAACAAATATCATGGCTACTAATCCTAAAACGGCTGCAAATACCTGTTTTTTTAAGAAATAAAAAGGTTGACCATTAAATTTATAATAACCATCAGGATAGCTCGAACTATACACCATCAAAAAGCCAATTAAAACTAATACTACTATTACAAGCACTAAAATCCAATCAACAGATTTTTTATTAACTTTTCGTGCACTCTCCATAATATTTTACCCTTTCCTTAAAGTCTTTACCTCTTACCTCATAGTTAGGGTACATTCCCCAACTTGCACATGCGGGAGAAAGTACGACATTATCACCTTTACAGCTTAATTCAAAACATTTTTTTACTGCTTCATCCATATTACAAACCCTGTGTATATTATCAAACCCGTGTTTGCGAGCACATTTTTCAATTTCATCTGCTGTCTGACCCAATAATACCAATGCTTTTACTTTATTATCAAAAGAATCTATAAACTCATCATACTTAGATTTTTTATCATACCCTCCTGCAATAAGAATTATTGGTTTTTCAATACCCTGAACTGCTTTTATAGAAGCGTCAGGATTAGTTCCTTTTGAATCATTGTAAAACTTAACTTCATTGTATTCACCAGAAAACTCTAACCTATGTTCTACACCTTTAAACTCTTTTAATACTAGAGCTATAGTTTCAGGTTTAATGCCAAGCGCTATAGACGCACCTGCAGCTGCAAGAGCATTTTCAACATTGTGTTTACCTGGTATAAATATGTCACTAATATCAACAATAAAAGAAGTAGCATTTTCATTTTTATATATCATTTTACCATCTTTAACAAAAATTCCATTTTCTAAAGTTCTTTCTGCACTAAAAAATATTATTTTTGCTTTAATATTTTTACTATAATTTCTAATGGTTTCATCTTCATAATTTAGTATTGCATAATCATTTTCATCTTGATTTCTAACATTATTAAACTTAGTTTCTATATAATTTTCTATAGTATTATGGAAATCTAAATGATCCGGGCTTATATTAGTTAATACACTAATATGTGGCTTAAAATTATATGTACCTGCTAGTTGAAAACTACTTGTTTCTGCAACTAGAATTTCATCTGATCCTGCATTTAAGGTATCATAAAACATACCATATCCAATATTGCCTGTTAGCTTATATTTTTTACCACTTTCTTTTATTATTTCTCCAATTAAAGTTGTTGTTGTCGTTTTACCATTTGTACCTGTTATAGATACTATAGTAGATTTGTTAATCATATACGATGCCTCAATGTCACTTATAACTTTGATGTTTTTTTTGTTTAATTTTTGAATCAAAGGCATATCATACTTTATTCCGGGACTTTTAATAGCTAATTCTACATCTCCTATATTTAAATCATCATTTGCAAAATAGTACTTTGCATCTATGCCCTCAAGCTCATTTAACCTTTCAGTTAATTTTTCTTTTGGTGATTCATCATAAACAAGAATTTGAGCATTAAGTGCATTTAATCCCTTTACGCATGCAACTCCCGAAACACCAAGACCTATAACAAGTATTTTTTTATTTTCTATACACATTTTAAACCTCTCATCTCCTATTAAAAAAGCCGTCTAATAAATTTTATGTTGTTAAATAAAATAAATTCCTATAAACGCTAATATTACTGTAATAAACCAAAAAACACCTACAACTTTTGTTTCTTTCCATCCACACATTTCAAAATGATGGTGAAGAGGTGCCATTTTAAATATTCTTTTTCTAGTTTTCTTAAAATACGCAACTTGAATTATAACTGATAAAGCCTCTGCAAAATATATTCCACCTATAATTGGAATAACAAGTATTAAATTAGTCATAACAGCAACTGCTGCCACTGCTCCACCCAATGCAAGTGACCCTGTATCACCCATAAAAACTTTAGCTGGATGCGCATTATGTTTTAAAAATCCCAAGCACGAACCTGATACAGAAGCACTAATTATTGCTATGCCTTGATACGCTTCGTTAGTAGATATCCGAGTGTTTGCAATTAAGCTAAATGCAGCCATAACTATTAGTGTAACACCAGTATTAAGCCCATCTAACCCATCTGTTAAATTTACTGCATTTACTATTCCCAAAACAACAAATACAGTAAATGGTATATACAATACTCCCAAATCTATATATGTATTAATAAATGGAATTAATAGTATTGTTTTATTTACACTGAATCTCGAACCGTAAACAGCAAGCAAAACTGCAAAAATCAACTGTCCAATAATTTTTTGATATGCCCTTAAACCTAAATTTCTTTTTAGTACTACTTTAATGTAATCATCAACAAACCCAATGAAACCAAATCCTACTATGAAAAATGTTACTACAATTATTTCTTTTGAATAATATCCGCTTGTTGCTATTGATATTACAATTCCAAGTATTATTAAAACTCCACCCATTGTAGGCGTACCTGATTTAGCTAAATGTGACTTAGGTCCCTCCTCTCGGATGCTTTGTCCAACTTTTAATCTCTTTAATAAAGGGATAATTACAGGACCTAAAAATAATACTATTAAGAATGAAACTGTAATTACCCTAATGACTAGTATGCTATCTTGCATTTTTCTCTCCTTAATTCGATCTTAGTTCTTTCTTAAGCCATGTTTTTGTTCAATTTCTTTAATCGCCCTTTTAGCAATGGTTGTTTCATCATATGGAATTTTTTCGACTCCCATATCCTGATATGGCTCTGTTGATTTTCCCGCTAGTAATATTACATCTTTACTCTGGTAATTGTCAATAGCATAATATATCGCTTCATCGCGCTCAATTATAATTTTATATTTACCACCTGATTTTTCAACACCTTGTGCAATTTCCATACATATATCATACGGATTTTCAAATCTTGGATTATCTGATGTCAATATACTTAAATCGCAATATTTACCAGATATTTCACCCATTGGTGCACGCCTTGATAAATCTCTTTCTCCTCCAGCCCCAAACATAACTATTTTTCTTGCTTCAGCAAATTCATTTATAGTATCCATTACTTTTTGCAAACCATCTGGTGTATGTGCAAAATCTAATATTACTGTGCAATCCAAAGCTGTTTCTAATATTTGAAATCTACCTGTTACACCTTTAAATTCACTTAGTGAATTAACTATATCATTTAAATCTACTCCAAGAGAATATGCTGCCCCAAGAGCACCTAAAGAATTCAGCACACTAAATTTACCTGGAGTTTTTACATGAATCTTTTTAATTATTCCTTTAATATTACAATCAAAACTTGTTCCCTTCATTGTAGTAATGAGATTAGATGCCTTTATATCTGCCTCATTATCTATTCCATATGACATAGCTTTTATACCATCATCTATAAGTTCTTTATAAAGTCTTTCACCATATGGATCATCAATATTTATAATATTATTTGTCTTAGTTTTATAAAAAAGTTTTTTCTTAGCATTATAATAATTTTCCATAGTTTTATGAAAATCTAAATGATCTCTTGTTAAATTAGTAAATATTCCAACATCTATTGAAATTTCGTCCACTCTATTTAATTCAAGGGCATGCGATGAAACTTCCATAAAGCAATGTGTAATTGATTTTTCTACCATTTTACTTAAATAATTTTGATTATCTGTTGACTCAGGAGTAGTATTATCAGTTTTTATTTTTTCGCCATCAATTAAAGTACCCATTGTACCAATTATACCAGACTTTTCTTTTAAATAATCATATATTCCCTTTAACAAATATGTTGTACTTGTCTTACCATTAGTTCCTGTTATTCCTATAATATTTATTTTTTTCGAAGGATAACCATATATTACATTTGCAACTGATGCCATGGAAGCTCTTGACGATTTTACTAACAAGAAATTACTAATATCTTTTAAATTATCTGGAATATATTCACATATTACAGCTGATGCTCCATTTTTTATTGCATCACTTATATACTTGTGTCCATTGGCTGTGAATCCTTTTATAGCAACAAAAATATCTCCTTGTTTTACCTTTTTAGAATCACAAGATATTCCGGTAATATCTATTTCATTATTTCCAGTATAATTTTCATACTCTATTTCTTTTAACAAATCAATTATATACATATTTGAACTCCTCTTTTTATTGTAAGCTATTTTAGCAATTTTATCATATTTAAAATGCAACTTCAATTATGAAATTAGTATTTCAAAAATAAAGTTGCATTACTCTAGTTTAATATTAATGTAATAACAGAATTTTTTACAACTTTCTCTCCTGCTTTAGGAAATTGAGATTTAACAATTTTATCTGCTTCTATTTCTATTGTTATGTTGCTTGTCAAATTCGCTTTTATTAATTTTTTGGTTGCTTCTGCAATTGTAAGTCCCAATAAATTAGGCACTTCAACAGTTTGAGCATCAACTCCACTTAGCTCCTCTTCAGTATATACAGGTTCAACATCATAATATTTCATTATATTCTCTAACAAATCTGCCGCAACAGGACCTGCTACTATACTTCCATAATATCCAATATTTCTATCTGGTTCATCAACCATTACCAATACTACAGCTTTAGGATCATCAACAGGGGCTACCCCTACAAAAGATGATATAAACTTGCCATCTGGATAAGTTCCATTTATAACTTTTTGTGCAGTTCCTGATTTACCACCTATTCTATAACCCATCCTATATGCTTGCTTTGTTCCTGCTTCAGCTGATTCCCTCATAAGTTGAAGCATTGTCTTTGAAGTTTGTTCTGATACAACTTTTCTTCTCACCACTGTATCAAAATTTTCAACTACATTTCCATCCTCATCAATTAGTTGTTTAACAATCCTAGGCTCTAATAAATTTCCACCATTAGAAAGTGCTGAAACAGCTGTAACCAACTGTATTGGTGTAAGTGTAACTCCTTGACCAAATGCCTGTGTAACTACATCTACATCTTTCATATTTTCAGGATGCTTCACCAGACCTGGTGCCTCACCATTTAATTTAATACCTGATACTTCTTCAAGTCCAAAGGACCTTAAGTATTTGTAAAATGGGTCTTTACCTATATCTAAACCTATCTGTGCTAATGCATCATTACATGAATGTTGTAACGCTTCTGATAATGTCTGCTTACCATGCGGATTATAATACCTCCAACATTTAATGTTTTCTCCTGGAATTTGTTTAACATAGCCATCACAAAAATAAGTTGATTCTAAAGTTGCTGCATTTTCCTCAAGAGCTGTGGCAACTGTCAACAATTTAAACGTTGAACCAGGTTCATATATATCATTAACTGCAGGATTTCTCCACATATCAAACCAAGATTCTTGAAGTTCTTTTCCAGATAATGATTTCCACTGTTCTTGCAAATCTTTATCTGTAGGTATTTTGGGATCATTTGGGTCATAATCTGGTTTACTTGCTAATGCGAGTACATCACCATTATTTGGATCCATAACAACTATTGTGGCCCTCTTTGCATTATAATCACTTTTTACCTTTTCTGCAGCTGACTCTGCAAAATGTTGTATAACTTCGTCTATGGTCAAAACAACACCTAGACCATCTTGCGATTCATAATATTCGTTGTAACCAAAAGGAAGTTCTCTTCCATTAGCATCTGTATTTACAACCATCCTACCTGGAATACCCGTCAAATATTCGTTATATGTAGCTTCTACACCATATAGCCCGTCTTGGTCAACATTTGTAAAACCCAAAACATATGGAGCAAAACTCCCATATGGATAAACTCTTTTATTATCCTCTATTATGTTAATACCACTTAGCTCTGCTTCTCTTATTTGAGCAGCCTGCTCATCTGTTATCCATTTTTTCAAAATAACATATGAAGTATTAGAGGTTATTTTTTTAAGAATTTCATCATAATTCATTTCTAAAATCGAAGCTAAACTTTCTGCGATTTGCTCTGGAGTTTTAATGTTTTTTGCTACTTCCTCTTTATTAGAGCTCTCTTCTTGATTAAAAAACGATTTATTTATACCTCTTAAAATTGAAGTAATGAACCCTCCCTTTGAAGATGAAGATTCCGCCTCAATTAATTTCGAGCCTTTTTTTACATCTGCAGGAAAGCAAGTTACTGTATTTGAATTCACACTAACAGCTAATTTCTTCCCTCTTGAATCGTATATAGTTCCTCGTTTTGCACTTATTGTAATGTCTCTTGCCCAATTTTCCATGGCTGCTTTTTTATATTCATTTCCTTTAATTAGTTGAATATAACCTAATCTTATAATCAAAGCAACTGTAGTTAAAAAAAAGCAAACTAAAAAAACCAACATTCTTTTTTTATTTCGAAGGTCAGTACTTCCTCTTTCCTTACGCCTTCTCATATGGAAGCCTCCTTTACTGAATAAATCCAATCACCTTGTCTATTAATCCATATAGTTGATTTCGACTGCTTTCTACAGTTATATCAGTATTTTCTTCAGTTTGACCATATGCAAAATCTATAAAAACTGTTTGTTTTCTAGTTGGGTAGTTCATACCTAAATAAGTTTTTGCCATTTCTTCAATCTTGTTTGTGTTTTTGATACTTTCCAAAGATACATTGTATTCATCTATATCGTTATTTAGTGCTGCAATTTCTTCATTAATTTTGTTGATTTCCATTTTCTTATCTGTTATAACAGCATAATTATAAATAATTATAATTCCTAAAACAAATGCAATGGCAACCATAGCTGTATTTTTAAAGCTTTCTATAACTATTCTATTTTTATTTTTAGTTTTTATTCTCTTTTTCTTTAGATTATAATCAAGATGCTCCTGTTCATATACAATTGTTTCTTTCCTCAAAGCAGACATTTAACTCACCTACATCCTTTCGCCTATTCTAAGCTTTGCACTGCGTGATCTATTGTTTTCATTAAGTTCATCTTGCGATGGCACCATTGGCTTCCTTGTAATAATCTTTAATTTTCGCCTATGATCACAAATGCACTTTGGAAACTCTGGAGGGCAAATGCAATCCTTATTCAAGTCAACAAATGTATTTTTTATTATTCTATCTTCTAACGAATGAAATGTTATGACACATATCCTACCACCTACATTTAAGAAATCAACTGCTTTTCTCATTGTATTTTCAAGTATTTCGAGTTCCTTATTAACTTCAATTCTAATTGCTTGAAATGTCCTCTTGGCAGGATGAGAACCTTCTTGTCTAACCTGTTTTGGTATTGCTTTTTTTATAATGCTTACTAACTGTCCTGTTGTTTCTATAAATTCATATTCTCTTTCTTGAACTATAAACTTAGCAATTCTAGCTGCCCAATTTTCTTCTCCATAGTCCCTTAATATTCGTACAAGTTCATTTTCCTCATAACCATTTACTATATGACGAGCAGTCGTAGTTTGATTCTTGTCCATCCTCATATCAAGCGGCATATCATGGTTATAACTAAATCCTCTTTCTGGTATATCTAATTGAAAAGATGAAACACCTAAATCAAATAAAATTCCATCTACTTTATCTATTTTCAGTTCATTTAATACTTCATCAATATTGTGAAAGTTGTTTTTCACTGGTATAAAATTCTTAAAATCCTTCAATTTTTCTGATGCTTTTCCTATAGCATAATCATCTTGGTCAATCCCTATTACTTTCCCATTTGTTACTCTTTTTAGGATTTCGTAAGTATGTCCTCCCCCGCCTAAAGTTGCATCAACGTAAATTCCATCAGGTTTTATATTTAATCCATCAATTGATTCCCTTAATAAAACTGATTTATGGGTATACTCCATGCCAATTCCTCCTTTATAAACCTATCCCCAATTCTGACATTTTTTCTGCGATTGAATCAAAATCTAATTCATCATTATTCGAATAATCATCCCAACTATCCTTATTCCAAATTTCAATTCTGTCTATAACCCCTATTATAGTAGCTTCGTTATTTAATCCGCTAAACTCTCGCAGTGTGGGCGGCACTAATATTCTTCCCTGTTTATCAAAACTACATTCACTAAACCCAGAAACAAATTGCCTTAAAAAAAATCTTTCTTGTTTGTTAAAGGTAGATAGACTTCTAAGTTTACCCACGAATTCCACCCATGTTTCAATAGGATAAATGAATAAACATTTATCCAAACCTTTGCCTATATAGAAAGTTTCACCTAGCTCGTTTCTAAATTTTGACGGGATTATAACTCTTCCCTTTTCATCAAACGAATGTATGTATTCACCAGTAAACATTTTCTACCACCTACTGGGCATATTATACCACAAAGTGGGTTAAAAGTTCCACTATTATTTTTTAAAATGCAAAAAAAAGTTTTTGTCCCCACTTTCATTATTTACAAATTTTTTATTCACAACCCTGTAACACACAAAACACAACGTTCAAAAAAACAAAAAAGGTACGCATAAAATGCGTACCCAAATATAGTATTTCTTTATTTTTTACTTTTTTTTCTTAAAAGTACAAATATGATAATTCCTAACAGCACCAATCCCAAACTTAATAGCTGAGCGATTCTCATATTCATAAACATTAGACTGTCGGTTCTCATTCCTTCAACAAAAAATCTTCCTATTGAATATAAGATTAAATATAAAGCTATAACTTCACCTTGATTTTTTCGTTTATTCTTTCTATACCACATGAGAAAAATAAAAACTGATAAATTAATAATAGATTCATATAGAAATGTTGGATGAACCTTGACACCATTTACCATTATTCCCCATGGCAGGTTAGTTGGCCCTCCATATGCTTCCTGGTTTATGAAATTTCCCCATCTACCAATCGCTTGGCCAAGTACCACACTTGGCGCAACAATATCAAGAATCTGCCATATATTTATTTTCCTAACCTTACAGAATATTACCCCAACAATTACGCCTGCAATCAATCCGCCATGTATTGCAAGACCACCATTTCTAATATTTATAATCTGATCTAAATTCTTACTATAGTAATCCCACGAAAATATTACATAATATGTTCTCGCACCAATTATCCCTGCTGGTATAGCAAACAACAAGAAATCTAACAAATCTTCTTCTTTAAAACCTACTCTTCGACATTCTCTAATGGCAACTAAAACTCCTACGAGAACACCTAGTGATATTAAAATGCCATACCACATTATATCTATACCAAAAATACTAAAAGCTACTGGATTCATTACTATCTCCTATCTTATCTGAGAGTTGCACCATATTTTGTTTCTAAAGCTTCTAGAATTTTTTTATGGATGCTTTCAACTTCTTTATCCTTTAAAGTACGCTCTTTATTTCTATAGGTTACCGAAAATGCTGTACTTTTATACCCATTTTCTATATGTTCACCTCTATATACATCGAACAATTTTACACTTTCGATTATATAAGGATTTATAGTTTTTATAGTTTCTTCCATATCCCCTACTAAAACTTCATCTTTAACTTTAACTGCTATGTCACGAGTCATTGCTGGATATTTAGGTAGCGGTTCATATTTCCAATTAGTATCTTTACATTCTACAATTTTCTCTATATCTATTTCTGCTAAATAAACGCTGTGATTTAATCCATAATTATCTAAAACCTCAGGACTTACTTCACCATATATTCCAATACATTCATCATTTAAATACATGCCTGCAGTTCTTCCTGGATGGAATGTTTGATTATCCTTAATTGGTTTTAAAGAAATAGGAATTCCAAATCTAGACAATATAGCTTCAACTACACCCTTCATATCATAGAAATCATACTTGCCATAAAGCCCAATACAAAGTTTACTTTTTTCCATAGGTGGTTCTGTTATTGGTAATTGTAATGGAATAAATACATTTCCTACTTCAAATAACTTAGCTCCTTCAACACCTCTAAATGAATTCCTTTGAATTACATCCATCATATTAGCCATAAGAGTTGTTCTCATAGAGCTGTAATCTTCTCCTAAAGGATTTAAAATTCTTATATATTTTCTTAACTCACTGTCTTCCGAAGCACAAATATTATTATATGATTTAGGACTTATGAAAGAATATGTAGTCAATTCATATAATCCAATACCTGTTGCAATATTTTTTATTTCATCTTCTACTTCTCTTCTTAAAGATTTTCTGCCTTTTTTTATTTTCCCTTGCAAAGGTTGAGATACAATATTTTCAAAGCCATACATCCTGCCTACTTCTTCAATTAAATCAGCTTCTTCTACAATATCAGCTCTAAAAAACGGTATTTCACTACTAATTTGTTCACCATCAAAAGTACTTTTAATTTCTAGGGAATTTAACGACTTAAGCATATCTTCTACTGGAATTTCCACTCCCAAAAGTTCTGCAGCTCTATAAGGACGCATAGTTACAATTGAAGGAATATATTCACTTTTTCCAGCCTCCATATATCCACCTACAACTACTCCCGCACCAATCATTTCAATTAGCTGACACGCTCTTTGACTTGCAAATTCGGCCATTTTATAATGCATTGGCTTTTCATTTCTAGCTGAAGCTTCAGACCTCAATCCAATTTTTTTAGATGTTTCCCTTACAGATTTCGGATTAAAGTTTGCACTCTCCAAAACCATAAATTTAGTACTCTCACTAATTTCTGTGTTAAATCCTCCCATAACACCAGCTATACATGCAGGATTTTCTTCATCTGCTATTACAAGCATACTCTCTGACAATTCTCTTTCATTTTGGTCAATAGTGATAACTTTCTCACCTGTTTTTGCTCTTCTAGCTATTAATTTTCTTCCATTTAATTTCTCTAAATCATAAGCATGTAAAGGTTGACCAAGCTCTAGCATAACATAGTTTGTTACATCAACTATATTATTTATAGGTCTCATACCTGCATCCATCAATGCTCTTTGCATCCAAAGAGGTGATGGTTCTATTTTTACATCCTTAATAACTTTTGCATAAAATCTGCTACATAACTCTTCGTTTTCTATTTCTACACCATTTAAGTAATCTTTAATGTTTTCTGTTTCGTTTTTAATTTCTATATTAGGAAATTTAAATTCTGTATTGAGAGTAGCAGCAGTTTCTCTAGCCATCCCTACAATATTTAAGCAATCTGGTCTATTGAAAGTAATCTCTATATCTAGTGTTTTACCATTTAGTCCTACTACTTCTTTAACATCTTTTCCAATTTCAGTATCTTCAGGCAATATAAGAATACCATCTCTAAATTCTTTAGGAATTACTTTATCTTCAAAACCTAACTCTTCATAAGAGCACATCATTCCATATGATGGAAGTCCTCTAAACTTAGTTTTTTTAATACGTACACCACCTGGAAGCTTTGCTCCTTCTAGTGCAACTGGTACTACATCACCTTTTTTAACATTCTTTGCACCAGTAATGATTTGTAATGGTTCACCATCATTTATATCTATTTGTGTCACTACTAGTTTATCAGCATTTGGGTGTTTTACTACTTCTAGAATTTTTCCAGTTATAACATTTTCAACTTCTCTTTCATTATTTATAATAGAGTCAACATGAGAGCCTGTAAGTGTCAACTTATCTGCCAATGTTTTTTCATCTGTATTAATATCAACATATTGACTCATCCATTTAATAGGTACTAACATTTTAAACCTCCTTAGAATTGTTTTAAGAATCTTACATCATTTTCAAATAAAAGTCTTATATTTGGTATTCCGTATTTTACCATTGTGACCCTATCTATCCCCATACCAAATGCATATCCAGAATAAATCTCAGGGTCAATACCACAGTTTCTAAGTACATTTGGATGTACCATCCCACAACCCAAAAGTTCCATACTCCATCCTGTTCCATTACAAGAAGGGCAACCCTTGCCCATGCATTTCAAGCATGATACATCAACCTCAGCACTTGGTTCTGTAAATGGGAAATTATGAGGCCTGAATCTAGTTTTCATTTCACTTCCAAATAATTGTTTTACAAATTCATCTATTGAATCCTTTAAATTAGCCATAGTAACACCTTTATCAATAACTAAACACTCCATTTGGTGAAACATCGGTGAATGTGTGTCATCAACATCATCAAACCTAAAAGTTCTTCCTGCTGAAACCATTCTAATTGGAAGTTTTCCTTCCTTCATTACCCTTATTTGAACTGGTGATGTCTGTGTTCTTAAGAGCAAGTTATCTGCTAAGTAAAAAGTATCTGACCAATCTCTAGAAGGATGATCAAATGGCGCATTTAAAGCATCAAAATTATTTTCAACAGTATCAATTTCTGGACCATCTACTACGTCATATCCCATATTCATAAACAAAGTTTCAAGCTCTTCTTTAACCTTCATAAGAGGATGACGTCTACCTATTTCAGGAACATTGCCTGGCATAGTAATATCTAATGTTTCTTTTTTAAGCTTTTCTGCGCAAGCACGCGAAGACACTTTTTCTTTAAATTCCTTGATTTCATTTTCTATCAGCTCTCTCATTTCATTTGCAAGCTTACCAATTTGAGGTCTTTCCTCTTCTGATAAACTACCCATAGACCTTAATAGTTGAGTAAGTTCACCTTTTTTACCGAGAAATTGAACCCTTATTCTCTCAATATCAGAAGCATCAACGCATTCCATTAATTGCTTTAATGCTTCCATTTTTACATTCAACAATTGTTCTTTCATTTATATTACTCCTTTCATAATTTGCAATATTTTGTATTTTAAAGACAAAAAAACCCCACCTCAAAAGAGGCGAAGTTCGCGGTACCACTCTTATTTGCTTTCACATAAATAATCCATATGCTTTATGTAAAAGCCTCATTTCATATAACGGATTTTACCGTACAAAACTACTCCTATTTCATTTTGTAAGCTCCAAAGTGAAACTTCAACATACTTCATTTAAAACCATTTTCAGCCAAGATGATTTTTCTCTAAAAAATATAGATATGCTTACTACTCTTTTTCATCGCTACTTAATATTTATTTAATTACAATAATATATGTATAACTACGTAATAATCTACATCAGTTCGAGACGATTATATCAAATACGTCATAAAATTACAATAGTTTTTTTCTAATTTCATATATACAAATACCCGCTGCTATTGAAGCGTTTAAAGATTCTGCTCTTCCAGCCATATTTATAGTAATGTTGATATCAGAAGAATCTCTTATTTCCTGAGAAACACCATGACCTTCATTTCCAATTACTACACAAATCTTTTCTGATTTATCTATGTTGTCAAATGAATAGTCAGAATGAACAACTGTAGATATTATTTTATAACCAAATTCTTTTAAATATTTTAATATTTCTTTGGTTTCATCACCAATTATAAATGGAACCCTAAAAATTGACCCCGCCGATGCCCTGACAACTTTTGAATTATACAAATCAACACAACCCTTATTTAAAATTACCGCTGCAGATCCAAAAGCATCAGAAGTTCTAATTATAGTTCCTAAATTACCTGGGTCTTGAATTCTATCACACAAAACAATAAATTTATAATCAGTTAGTATATCTTGTTTTTTTTGCTCCAATTTACATATAACAGCTATAATACCTTGTGAATTTATTGTTTCTGATATACTGTTAAAAATAGCATCTTCACAAATAAAAAAGTCTATACCCCTTTTTTTAAAAATTTCCATTAAATTATTTGTTTCAGGTTTTTCTAATATATTATTACTTATTAAAACAAATTTAATATCAACTTTCTCTGTTATAGATTCATTTACGAATTTAATTCCTTCCACAACAAAAACATTATCACCATTTCTACCCTTTTTAGAGTTTAAAGATCTTAAATATTTTATTTTATTATTATCTTTACTTGTAATTATTTCCATTATAGTCTCGTTTTATTCCAATCTTTTTTATTAATCATATTATAACACTTTATATCTATTTTTAAAACAATATTGTGTTTTCTTTGTCCATTTTTTTAATAAAAACAATAAATATCAAAATTAATATTGCACCCTTTAATATACTTGATATGGTTATACTCCACCATATTCCATTTAATCCTAACCCCACATACACTAAAACGGCTGCTAGTGGTAATCTAAGCCCTGTTAAAATTACACTTATCATCGAAGGATACATTGTTTTTCCAAATCCTGCAAATGCTCCTGCTGTGATAATTTCTATACACATAGGTAACTGTGAATATCCGAGTATAACCAAATAATCTATACCATAAGGGATAGCTTCAGCTTCATTTATAAATATTGTAAAAAGATTTTTAGGAATAAACACTAATAAGCAAGTAGATATAATACCCCATATTGAAATTATTACGAGTGATGTTTTATATCCATCTTTGGCTCTTTTATAATTATTGGCACCATAATTTTGTCCTACAAATGAGTTAACTGCAGATGCAAATCCTTCTGATGTCATCCAAGAAATTGATTCTATTTGACTTCCAACTTTTTGCACTGCAATAGCTACATCTCCCCAATTTGCAACCATACGTGATATAAACATGGATACTGTTGTAAAAAAAGTCCCCTGAATTGCTACAGGCAATCCTATTTTAGTAATAGTCAACATATGTGTTAAGTCAGGTTTTGAAAATATTTTTATTCCTAAAAATAATAAATCGTCATTTTGAGCATACCATAAAAACAATATAAACACCAAAATTTGTGAAATAACAGTTGCCAAAGCTGCACCTGCTACATTCATAGGAGGTATTTTAGCAAACCCAAAAATAAATATCGGATCAAGAATTATATTAATAATTAATCCAACTGTATTTGCAAAAAAAGGTGTTTTACTATTTCCAGAAGCAGTAATAATACCAGTCATTCCTTGATTTAAAAATGCAAAAACAATTCCAATCGAAATTATTCTTAAATATATATTTGCATCATAAATTACCTTATTGTCAGTTAAATTAAAAAAACCTATAAGAGGTTTTGTAAAAAGTAACATAACTAGAGCATATAACAAACCGAGAAATGCACAAAGCTGCAAAGAATTTTTAGCAAAAACTCTAGCGTCCTCATGTTTTTTAGCACCTAAGCTATGGGCAACTTTAACTTGTCCTCCCATCCTTGCCAAAGTAGTAAATCCATTAGACAACCACATATACATACCTGCTACTCCTGTGGCTGCAACTGATCCACTGCCAAGTTTACCTATCCATATCATATCAACCATATTATAAGCCATTTGTATAAATGATGTTGCCATAATAGGAATTGCTAATTTTGTCAACGTAGTAAAAATATTACCTTCTAATAAATCTATTCTTCTATTCATTTTTCACTAAGATTCCTTTATTCTTCTTAAATTATCACTATCTCCTAGAATTACAACAACATCATTTTCTTTAATAACATCATCCGCATATGGAGATATGTTTATATTGTCTCCCGTCTTAATAGCAATAACAGTCAAGCCATAAGTATGAGACAATTTAAGTTCTCTTAGAGTCTTTCCTCCCCATTCATCCAATGCAACAATTTCTATTATACTATAATCCGATGAAAATTCTATAACGTCTAATATATTAGGAGTTACTAAATTATAAGCAATCCTAACTCCCATATCACGTTCAGGATATATTACCTTATCTGCTCCTACTTTACCTAATACTTTGCCATGTATTTCATTTTGAGCCTTAGCAACAACAGTTGGTACTCCCATCTCTTTCGCTATTACAGTTGCCATTATGGAAGCTTGAACATTCGAACCTATAGCAATAACAGCTACATCAAAGTTTTTAATTCCTATTGATTTGTATGATGCCTCGTCAGTTGCATCCATTTGAACTGCATGAGTAACATACTCCGAAAGCTCCTTTACTGTTTCAGCATCATTATCTACTACCAGCACGTCATATCCAAGTTTAGTTAATGTTTTTGCAACTGAAGTTCCAAACCTTCCACATCCAATAACTATTATTTGCTTCATATATATTCTCCTCTATTAACCAACTATTATTTTTCCTTCAGGGTAAGTATAATTTCCCTTATTTTTATGTCTCTTCATAAAAGCTAACGCCACTGTTAATGGTCCCAACCTTCCAATAAACATAACTACCGATAAAATTATTCGTCCTACATCACTGAGCGATGGTGTTAATCCCCTCGATAAACCAACGGTTCCAAAAGATGATACTGTTTCAAATAGTATATCTAAAAAATCAAATCCACTATTTACTTCGGTTATTGTTAGAATAAATGTTACACCATTTATTAAAAGCATACCAATTCCAACTATTGAAACCGCTTTGATTATTGTTGTATATTCTATCCGCTTCATAAAAACTTCAACATCTCTCTTGCCTCGAACAAAATTATAAATCGATATTATAATTACACCTACTGTAGTGATTTTAACTCCACCTGCCGTTGAACCAGAAGATCCACCAACAAACATAAATATCAACATTAAAACTACTGTAGGAATTCTTAAACTTGCAATATCAAGCGAATTGAATCCTGCAGTTCTAGGTACTACAGATTGAAAAATCGATGCTTGAATTTTGCCTAATATAGATAAATTTCCTAAAGTATTTGAGTTATTATATTCTAAAATAAGGACAAACACAAATCCTAAAATTAAAAGTACACCAGTAATTATCAATACAAGTTTAGAATGAAGAGAAAGTCTTCTAAATCCTTTACTATCATAAATATCCCAAAATACAAAATACCCTATACCGCCAATTATAACTAATAAAGAAATTGCAAAGGTGATAATTGGGTTATTTACATAATTCATCATACTATTTCCAGTGATATCAAAGCCAGCATTACAAAAAGCTGATATAGAATGAAATATAGAGAAAGCTATTCCTTTACCAATACCATAATCTTTTATAAACACAAATGATAATAAAACCGCTCCTATAAATTCAATTAAAAAAGTATATACAAGTATAGATTTAGTAAGTCGAACTACACCTTGCAACTCATCTACATTTCTTTCTTCCATAATAAAAACTCTTGTTTTCAATGTAATTTTCTTTCCAAGAAAAAAAGAAATCATGGCAGACATTGTCATTACACCAAGTCCGCCCATTTGTATTAAAATTAATATTACTATTTTCCCAAAATTGGTCCAATACTCTGCTGTATTTACTACTGTTAACCCCGTTACACACATAGCAGAAGTAGAAGTAAATAAAGCATCTACAAAACCAATGCTTTTCCCACTATTGTTCGAAATTGGCAAATTTAAAAGTATTGCACCTATAAATATAATAACTGCAAACGCCATAATAAAAACCATATATGGATTTTTTTTTATAGATTCCAATTTTACATAAAAATTTTTCATTTTGTTCCTCGATCTTTACCTTAAATAGTTCTTTTTAAGTACGCTAGATAATATTTTTTATTATATCACTTAATTCAATTTTTACAATAAGTATTAGAATAAAAAAAGACTGCATACATCATCACAGTCTAATTTATCGAATTATATATATTAACTAACTTTTACTTGCTCTACTAAGTTTGTAAACCCAGCTGGATCATAAATTGCCATTTCAGAAAGCATTTTTCTGTTTATGTCAACATTATTTACCTTTAATGCATTTATGAACTTACTATAAGACATTCCATTTATTCTTGCTGCTGCATTAATTCTAGCTATCCACAATTGTCTGAATTCTCTTTTTCTTAATTTTCTTCCCACATAAGCATATGAAAGTGACTTCATTACTGCTTGATTAGCAGTTTTATATAATTTACTCTTTGCTCCATAATAACCTTTAGCAAGTTTCAATACTTTTCTATGGTTTTTTTTAGAATTTACCGCTCTTTTAACTCTTGCCATTTTGAATTTCCTCCTTTATGTTAATAATCCTATTTATATGGTATTATTTTACTTATCCTTTTTTCATCTGCACTTGATACTAGAGTGCCTTTTCTTAAATTTCTTATTGATTTTGAAGCTTTTTTACCTGTGAAATGATTTTTTCCAGCCTTTGACCTCGTTATAGCTCCGCTACCAGTTTTGTTAAATCTTTTTGCTGCTGATCTGTTAGTTTTAACTTTAGGCATAACAGTTCCTCCTTTTAATTTTAAACTTTTAATGTTATTTTTTAGGGACTAAAAACATAGTCATGTTCTTGCCCTCAATCATTGGATATTTATCTATGCTTGAATAATCTTCTGTCATCTTAGCAAATTGCAATAACACTTTGCGTCCAACGTCAGTATGACCTAATTCTCTTCCCCTAAATCTGACAACTACTTTTACCCTGTCACCATCTTGCAAGAATTTAGATGCATTTTTCGCTTTGACACCAAGATCATGATCTTCAATATTTGGAGTCATCCTAATTTCTTTTACGTTAATTACTTTTTGTTTCTTTTTTGATTCTTTTTCTTTCTTTTCCATTGAGTACTTGTATTTTCCATAGTTCATAATTCTACATACTGGTGGTACAGCTGTAGGTGAAACTACTACCAAGTCCATTTTTTTAGTTTCTGCAAGTTTCAAGGCCTCTTTAGTTTCTATAACGCCAAGTTGGCTACCATCAGAGTCAATAACTCTTACTTCTTTTTCACGAATCTGTTCGTTAAGCTGAAGTTCTTTTATAATTTACACCTCCTAGATTTTGTTGCTATAGGGATACTACCCTTCTTTAAATTAAACGGAAATCCCATATAATAAAAAAGATAGCTAATTTTCACCGCTATCAATAGAAAACACAATTATATTAATTATAATGTATTTATATTTAACCCTACTAACAGTTTTTCAAACGCCATAAGGTGAGAAGCGGTTACTTCTTCTTCGTACTTTACTAGTATACACAACATTACATAAAATGTCAATAATAATTTATAATTTCATGTAATAACTTTTAGTGTTATGGTAAAGCTAAATTTAGACATTACATTCCTCTTCTCATATTTTGCGAGTGATATTTTGAGGAAATTAACATAATAAATTTACAAACACGAGGAGCTAAAATGAAAAAAAAATATTATTATTTTGCAACATTTTTTATTATATATAATATTGTTATCTTAATGATATCAAAAAAATATTCTTTATCAATACTTTTTTATTTGCCTGTATTAGTATATACCATTTACATATTAAAAAATACCGTTCCAAATAAGAAAGATAATGTTAATATGGAAGAATCTCACGAAACAGTAAATTCCGCTACTTGTTTTGATAAAAAAAAGCCAGAAGAACCAAAAGTACCAATTAGTTTTAACGATGTTGCTGGTTTAGATGAAATAAAAGATGATTTAATGGATGTAATTGACTTTCTAAACAATGAAGAAAGATACAAAATAATGGATGCAAAAGTACCAAGAGGTATACTTTTATATGGACCTCCTGGAACAGGTAAAACTTTAATAGCAAAAGCTATTGCAGGTGAAGCAAAAGCAACATTTATATACTCAAGTGGTTCTGAATTCGTAGAAAAATATGTAGGTGTTGGAGCCAAAAGAGTAAGAATGATATTTGAAAGGGCAAGAAAAGAATCTCCTAGCATTATTTTCATAGATGAAATTGATGCACTTGGTTCAAAGCGTAATTCTGAGAGTAACAATGAAAAAGATCAGACACTAAATCAACTATTAATTGAATTAGATGGATTTAACAATACTAGCAACGTAATTGTCGTTGCAGCAACTAACAGACTCGATCTATTAGACGAAGCACTTTTAAGACCAGGAAGATTTGATAGAAAAATATATGTTGGTAATCCAAATTATTATTCAAGATTAAAGATTTTAGAAGTTCACACAAAAAATAAACCACTTGATAAAAAAGTAGCATTAAGTGAAATTGCAACTAAAACACACGGGTTCTCAGGAGCACAACTGGCTAACATTGCAAACGAGGCCGCTCTTAAAGCTATAAAAGATAAGTCAAAGAAAATAAATAACGATAATTTTGAATTTGCAATTGAGAAAATAGCAGCAGGGCTTGAAATTAAACACTCAACCGTATCAGAAAGTGAAAAAAGAACCGTAGCTTATCATGAAGCTGGGCATGCAGTTGTATCAAAGATGTTAAATATAGATAAAATACAAAAAATATCAATTATACCTCGTGATAAATCTCTAGGATATGTTTTAAAATTTCCTACAGAAGATAAATTTCTCTACACTAAAAAAGAACTGAGCAATAAAGTTACAGTACTTCTAGCAGGAAGGGCATCAGAAGAAATTTTTATAGGAGAAATATCCACTGGTGCTTCAAATGATATCAAAGAATCTACTAACATCATATTTGAAATAATTTGTAGTTATGGGATGGGAAAAAATACAGAAAATACTTGTATAGATGAACGTCTATTTAAATACTACCTAAGTAGCATAAGAGAAGAAGCTTCTGAAATGACAAAAGAATCTTATAATAGAGCTTTGCAAATTATAAAAGAAAATGAAAATTTAGTCCAAAGTGTAGCAGAATATTTAATAGTTAACGAAACAATAAATTCAAAACAATTAGATGAAATTATTATTGAAAATAGCAAAAAAGCGCTTATGTCGTAAAATTAATAACCAAATAAAATTATATAAACCAAAAATAGAATCTCTCATATCACAGTCATGATACGGGAGATTCTATTTTTACATACTTTCTCTTTTTATAAATTTACCTATTGTATTATTTGCTAAGTTTTTATTTTTAATTGCTACTTTTCCATCTATTATAACACATTCAATTCCATCTGGTTTTAATTGTGGATCCTCAAACGTAGCCTTATCAATTATAGTATCGTAATTAAATATTACAATATCTGCATCATAACCTTCTTCAAGAAGACCTTTTGATTTTAATCCAAGCCTCTTTGCAGGCATATAAGTCATCTTATAAATTGCATCAAAAAAATTCATTACTTTTCTATCCCTTACAAAACTACCAATTACTCTTGGGAATGTTCCTGCTCCTCTTGGGTGTCCTTGATGATTTCTATATAATCCATCACTGGCTACCATTACCAAAGGATGATTCAAAGCCTGAATTATTTCGTCTTCATTCATAACATAAGCTACTGCAAGCATTTCAGGATAATCTCTCCTAGCTTTCTCAAACAACTCTTTATTACATCTCATACCTTGAAATGGTTTTTCTGCAAGCATTATAGAATTATAATCCCTATTCCACAATTCCAAGCATCCATCATCAAACACTGCCGAACCAATATATGTACTAAACGCATCATATGGATATGCATCCACCTGCAAATCTAAACCACTATTCACCAATTCATCTATCGTGACAAGTGCCTCTGTCATATTTCCATACGCACTACAGCTTGATAAATGTGAAATTTGAAATGGAATATCCGTTTCACGACCTATTTGACCCATTTCTTTTATTGCATCTATTGCATAAATTGAATCCTTTCTGTAATGTGCTGATAAAAGCAAATCACGTCTTCCTTTAATCCCTTTTGTAATAGATATCGCTTCTTCAATATCTATACCTGGGCAGTATTCTAATCCATAAGATACTCCAACAGCCCCAAAATTAATAGCATCTTCAACCATAGACTGCATTTTTTCAATTTGACTTTTAGTTGATTTCTTGTATATATCAGTACTCCCTACTTGATTTCTTAGATAATTATGACCAATAAAAGACATATAATTAACAGGATTTCCTTTTTCTTCTATGAAATCATGTAGATCTCGAATACTCTGCCTATTATTCCCGCAATTCCCTGTAGCACAAGTTGTAACTCCCATATTCAGCATAGTTTGAGAAATATCGTACTCCATTTTTTTAGTAAGCAGCAAATCTTCTTCATGCATGTGAATATCTATAAAGCCAGGAGAAATATAATTACCTTTTGCATCTATTTCAACATATGCACTTGATAATACCTGCCCTATTTCTACTATTTTAGATTCTTTTATTCCAATGTCACCTTCAATTATTTTTTTGTTTTTAATATCAATTATTTTCCCATTTAATATTTTTATATCTAGCATATTTTAATTCCTCCATCTTTTTCTGTGGTGAGGTACGCATGTAATGCTTGTTATAATAATACTAAAAAATTAATATTTTGTACAGTTTTTTTATTTTAAATATTTCATTGGATCTGTTCTTACACCATTTATTCTAACCTCAAAATGCAAATGGTTGCCAGTAGAATATCCAGTTGAACCAGCTTGAGCTATTTTTTCACCCCTAGCAACTGCTTGACCTTTAGTTACAAGTAATTTTGAATTATGCGCATAAACAGTAGCAATTCCACCACCATGATCAACAATTACATAATTACCATAAGAATAGTGCCATCCAGCAAAAATGACTACCCCATCATTAACCGATATAATACTTGAACCATATGGTGTCGCAATATCTGTACCTCCATGACTAGACCAAACACCAGTTATAGGGTCGCTCCTCTTACCGTACTGAGAAGTAATCCTGTAGTTGCCCGGTGCAGGCCAAAGCATTTCTCCTCCTGCATACTCAACTTCACGTTGAGCAGCTAATATATCCTTTTCTATTTGAGCTGCTTGGGCTTCTTCTTGTGCTTCTAAATATTGAATTTGTTTAATATCTTTTTCTAATCCAGACATATATGATAATTTTTCTTGCGAAGCCTTAAGAACTTGTCCTTTTTTGGCCAGCACATTTTCTTGAATTACAACAACTTGAGTTCGTTCATCTTCCAAACTAACTTGTATCTCTTCAACCTGCTTTTTTTGAGACTCTATACTTTTTAATAAATCGACATCGCTTTTTACAATCAACTGTATCATATCTACACGAGTTAGAGCATCCATTAAATCCTCTGAATTTAATATTACTTCCAAATACCCTGCAGTTCCCTTTTTGTACATTGTGCGAAGTCTCTCTTCAAGTGCTATATTGTTTTCTTCAATTTCTTTTGTTAGTCTAACAATATCCTGTTCCTTTGCTGCAATCTGCATGTCTAACTCTTGTTTTTGAAGTTCATAACCTTCTATTTCTAAATTCATAACATTCATTTGGGAATCAAGTTTATTAATTTCTGCTTGAACTGTATTTTTTTCATTTTTTAATACATTAGCCTGTTGTTTATATTCTTTTATTTTATTTTCAATAGATTTTTGTTTTTGTTGCAAATCAGCTATACTTCCACCTACTCCTACTGGAAAAATAGTTCCTAACATTAAAACCATACTTAATATAAACAAAACACATTTTTTAAACATATACCCACCTCTATATACTTAAGAATTTTTTCAAAGAAATTAAGCTACCCAAAATACCTATACCTATACCTATAGTTAAAAATATAATTGTTAAATCCATAAGAATCATATCTAAACCAACAATATAACCAGAAAGACCTGACAAAAGCGTAACATAGCGCCCAGCTAAATATTCTATAAAATAATTATATCCCATCATCAAAATAATGATTGCAGCAAACGACCCTAATAATCCAAGTATAACTCCTTCAATCATAAATGGTCCTCTAACATATCCATTTGTTGCTCCTATATACTGCATTAGCTCAATTTCCTTACGTCTATTTAAAACTGTAATTTTAATTGTATTAGAAATAATAAAAATGCTAATCAAAAGTAATATAATTATAAGCCCAGAACCAACCCTTTTAATAAAATCAGAAATAGAAATCAAGCTATTAACAGCATCTTTATAAAATCTAACCTCTTCAACACCATCATGCTGTTTTAACCGCTTTATTACTCTATCTGAATTTTCAACATCAGTAAGTTGCACTATATACGTGTTAGGCAACGGATTTTCCTTAAGCCCGTCCAATAATGAAGCATCATCACCCCAATCGCTTTTCAATTTTAGAAGAGCATAATCTTTAGTCTGAAAACCTACAGACAACACTCCATCAATTTGTCGAAAATCCTTATCCATCTGTTTAATTAATTCTATATCTGCATCATCATCTATATAAACCGCTATTTCATCAAATGATTCTTTTGTTACCAAAGCTAGATTATTTATATTAAGTACAATAAGCAAGATAAATCCTAATATTATCAAAACCGCCATAACAGACCCGACAGAAGCTAGTCCCATCATGCGATTTCTCCATATGCTTTTAAAAGCCTGTTTAAAAATATATTTAGTCTTTTTTAGGTTCATTTACGCGACCTCCAGACTTTGTGTCTCTTAGAATTAAACCGTTTTTCAATTCAACAACTCTTCGTTGATAATTATTTACTATTTCTCTATCATGGGTTGCCATAATTACAGTTGTGCCCCTTTTATTAATTTCATTAAATATTTTCATGATTTCACTAGATGTTTCTGGATCAAGATTACCAGTAGGTTCATCAGCTATTATTGTTTCCGGTCTATTTACAACAGCCCTAGCAATAGAAACCCTTTGCTGTTCTCCACCCGACAGCTCGTCCGGATAAGATTTAGCCTTATCACTAAGTCCTACCATGCTTAATACTACAGGTATCTCTCTTCTTATATTTTTAGAAGAACAACATATCATCTCCATAGCAAAAGCAATGTTTTCATAAACAGTTAGTCTAGGAAGCAACCTATAATCTTGAAAAACAAAACCAATTTTTCTTCTATATTCAGCTAAATTTCTTTTTCTAATTTTAGTTACATCTTGTTCATTATATTTAATACTTCCCTCAGTAGGATTAATTTCTTTTAGCAATAATTTTATAAGAGTACTTTTTCCTGCACCACTTTTACCAACTATAAAAAGAAATTCTCCCGCTTCTATATGAAGATTAATATTTTTAACCGCTGCAAAATCCTTTTTATATATTTTACTTACATTATTAAATTCAATCACTTTTTCACCCCTATTACCCATGAATATTTATTTTTATCTATATTATTATACTCCCGTTATCAGAGTTTCCTATAACCGTTGACAATAATCTACACATTACTATAATATTTTACTCTATTTTCAATAAAAATGAAATGTTTTTTTTTGGAAAGTTTATATTAGCTACAAAAAAAATAGATTGAGCCAACACTATGACCTAATCCATTCATGATATTTTTATAAATAAAAAAAGAAAGTGTTGTATTTTAGTCTGACACAGCGGACATTATATAACACTTTCCTTATTAACATCAGTGAGTGTATTCTTTTTCAAGGACAACTTTATCAGGTAGTTCCGTCAAATCAGTTTTCACTACAATAAACGGATAAGTTAAGATCTGAGCAGTTACATCCCCAGGCTTAGGATCAGTATACTCAGCATACACGGTCAACACCTTTTGTCCATCAGCTGTATCTAATGTTATTTTTTTAATTCCAACATCATAACCAGCTGAATTTTTTTCACCCCTAGTTACCACAACAAATATTTCATCATTAATTCTACAAACCAGAGCTTTTTCTTTTACTCTATAATTTGGTAATACTTCATTTATCTGAGCAGGTATATTATCTGTTTCTATTTCATCAAATCCCACGTTTTTTGCTCCCTTCCCCTTAAAATACCTGAAAAAATATAAAAGAGCGGCAATAAATATTATCAATGCTACAACTGTAAGTATTTTCTTCATAAACATCCCCCTAATCAAATATATACTCTTTATATTTTATTCTATCACATAGATTTTATGCTTTGTTTATTTTTTTGATTTAAATATGTTTTTAAAATAAAGTTTGACATCGTAGCTTGTCTTTAAGTATAATTGATATAAGAGATAAACATGTTTATTAAAATACAAGGAGTTGATATTATGTCTTGCGATTGTGCTGAATTTCAGGATCATGCAGCAAATTTGCAACTGAGAAACAAAAGTATATTAGATATTGTAACAAAGCTTGGTGAACAGAACTCTTTACTTAATAGAGCTGTTTTTAAATCTGCAACCCACTGCGGATGTATAGAAATAAATGCTTCCAAACAAGTTTATTCAGAAAATAAAACATTAGAAGAAAACAAGGAAGATTTCAGCAATCACATAACAGGTGAATTATGCCCAAAATGTAAAGAAAAAATAGAAGAAGAAATAGGAGATGTCTTGTTTTATCTAGCAACATTATGCGATGCACTAAACCTAGATTTAGAAGATATAATGGACCAAAAACTAGACCACCTAAAAACCCTAGGAATATACAATCTACTATAACAATAAACACCAGTTGCAAAGTAATTGGTGTTACAAGGTTTGAAGGTTTTACAAGGTTTACAAGGTTTGAAGGTTTTGAAGGTTTTGAAGATTTTGAAGATTTTGAAGGTTTTATACAGGAGCACAAAGTGCTCCTTATCTTTTATTTATATATATATGTTGAAATGACAAAAGTAGGAAAGTGTTATATTTTATTCTGACTTAGCGAACATTTTGTGAAATTGTACGAAAGTTAAAAAAACAGTTTTGGGGCATTTAGCGAAGCGGATGTGCCCCATTGTTTTTTTAACCGAAGTTACAATTTCCAAAATTTAAGCAGGAAGAATAAAACATAACACTTTCCTTAATAACCCATCTATACTCACATCTTTTAATCTTTAAAATGTTGAAATGACAAAAGTAGGAAAGTGTTATATTTTAATCTGACTCAGCGAACATTTTGTGAAATTGTACGAAAGTTAAAAAAACAGTTTTGGGGCATTTAGCGAAGCGGATGTGCCCCCATTGTTTTTTTAACCGAAGTTACAATTTCCAAAATTTAAGCAGGAAGAATAAAACATTACACTTTCCTTATCTTTGGCAAAGCTCTACTAAAACCCCAGAAGTACTCTTTGGATGACAAAAAGCAATTTTCGCTCCACCAGCACCATATCTTGGTTTCTCATCAATCATTCTAACGCCCTTTTCCTTCATTTCAGCTATAGCAGCTTCAATATCATCAACCCTATATGCCATATGTTGAATACCTTCACCATTTTTAGCTATAAACTTTGCTATAGGTCCGTCCTCTTCAGTTGATTCTAACAACTCAACCTCAGTATCCCCAATAGGTAAAAAAGCAACACGTACTTTTTGTTCCTCAACCACTTCAACACCAGCAGATTTCAATCCCAATGTATCTTCATAAAATTTTAACGTAGCCTGTAAATCCTTAACAGCTATTCCTACATGATCTAATTTATTAACCATTTATTTGCCTCCATTTTAACAATTTTTATTTATTTTTTTATTGCACTTAGATACTCATCTCTAACATCATATATGTTCTTTTCTTTATTTATTATATTCATAACTTGATTATCAAGTTTGTTTTCGCTATCAGTATGCGATATAACTATTTTTCTAAGTTCAGATTCAATTAATTCCACTACTTCAATTTTTAAATTTTTTCTGCGTCTTTCAAAAAATACACCAGATTCCTTTAAATAATCCATATGATTTTTTATTTCTTCAATCAACTTATCAATGCCTTCATTCTTAACAGCTGTGACCTTTACAATTGACGGCCTTCTATCCATATTTTGATTTAAATCAAGCATCATACTTATTTCAGTAGCTGTTCTATCAGCACCAAACAAATCACTTTTATTTATAACAAAAATATCACCAATCTCCATTATACCAGCTTTAATAGACTGAATATCATCCCCGAGACCAGGTACCATAATCATTAAAATTGTATCAGCAGTTTTGACAATATCTACCTCTGATTGTCCCACCCCAACAGTTTCAATAATAATATAATCGTAACCAGCAGCATCAAGAATTTTAACTGCATTTTTAGTTGACTTAGATAGTCCTCCTAAGTACCCTCTAGTACCCATGCTCCTAATAAACACATTTGGGTCGAGAGCTAAATCTTGCATACGAATTCTATCACCTAAAATTGATCCCCCAGTATATGGGCTAGTTGGATCAACAGCAATAATACCAACTTTTTTATTGTCATTTAATAAGGACTTAACCAGCTTATCCGTAAGAGTACTTTTGCCAGCACCTGGAGGCCCAGTAATTCCTATTACATGAGCATTACCTGTATATTGATGTATTTCTTTAATGATTTTTTCCGCTTCATCAGGGTCATTTTCAACAGCAGTGATAAGTCTAGCACATGCCCTTTTATCGCCCGAAAGCATTTTATTTATCATCTCCACGAATAATTCACCACCTTACATAAGCAATTGAAAAACAATAGTAATATCAATAGAAGAGAAGAGCAATTGTTTTTCCAATCGCTCACCTATCGCTAACCAACTGCTAACCAATTGCTCTTCTATTACTTTTTATTTTCTTTTTACATTATTTTTAATAAAGTCTATAGTTGTTGTAGTTGTTGTTCCAGGAGTAAATATTGCATCTACACCAGCAGCTTTCAACGATGGTATATCATCATCAGGAATAACCCCTCCACCAACTATTAATACGTCATCAACACCTTGCTCTTTTAAAAGTTCAACAACCTTTGGAAATAAATGATTGTGAGCACCTGATAATATGCTCATTCCTATTACATCAACATCCTCTTGAACAGCTGCTGCAACTATTTGTTCCGGTGTTTGTCTTAATCCAGTATATATTACTTCCATACCAGCATCTCTTAACGCTCTAGCTATAAGCTTAGCACCTCTATCATGTCCATCAAGACCTGGTTTAGCTATTAAAACTCTAATTGGCTTACTCATTTTTATCCTCCCTATCCTTCCTATTAAAGCAATACTGCTTGCTCATATTCTCCAAATACTTCTCTCATAACTCCACATATTTCACCAAGGCTAGCATATTCTTTAACTGCTGCTAAAATAAATGGCATTACATTATCAGTACCTTCACAAGCTTTTCTCAATGCTTCCAATTTTTCTTTTACCGCTTCATTATTTCTCATTGCTTTAACGTCATCAATTTTCTTTTTCTGCATTTCGCCAACAATTGGATCAACTTTTAATAATCCTTGTGGAGCACCCTCTTCAACTTGGTATTTATTAACTCCTACAACAATTCTATCAAGTGATTCTATTTCCATTTGATATTGATAAGCTGAATCAGTAATTTCTTTTTGGATATATCCAAGGTCAATTGCTTTTGGAGCGCCGCCTACTTCATCTATTTTGTTTATATATTCCATAGCTTTATCTTCTATTTCTTTAGTTTTTGCTTCTATATAATAAGAACCAGCTAATGGATCAACAGTGTTTGTAACACCAGTTTCACTTGCAATTATTTGTTGAGTTCTAAGAGCTATAGTTACAGAATCTTGAGTTGGTAAAGCTAAAGCTTCATCTCTTGAATTAGTGTGTAATGATTGAGTTCCACCAAGAACCGCAGCTAATGCTTGCATAGCAACCCTAATAATATTATTATCAGGCTGTTGTGCTGTAAGAGTACATCCAGCTGTTTGAGTGTGGAATTTAAGCATCATTGACTTTTCATTTTTAGCTCCAAATCTTTCTTTCATTATTTTAGCCCATAATCTTCTAGCAGCTCTAAATTTAGCAACCTCTTCAAGTAAATCATTATGTGCATTAAAGAAGAATGATAATCTTGGTGCAAAAGTATCAACGTCAAGTCCTGCATTTATTGCAGCTTCAACATATGCGATACCATCAGCTAAAGTAAAACCAACTTCTTGAGCCGCAGTTGAACCTGCTTCTCTAATGTGGTATCCTGATATACTGATTGTATTCCATTTTGGAACATCTTTTGAACAATATTCAAATATATTAGTGATAAGTCTCATTGATGGTTCAGTAGGGAATATGTAAGTTCCTCTTGCAATGTATTCTTTTAATATATCATTTTGAATTGTTCCTCTTAATTTATCTGCAGATACTCCTTGTTTTTCAGCAACTGCTATATACATAGCTAAAAGAACTGCTGCTGGAGCATTTATAGTCATTGACGTACTTACTTTGTCTAAAGGAATACCGTCAAAAAGTATTTCCATGTCTTTTAATGTATCTATAGGAACACCAACTTTACCTACTTCACCTTGAGCTAAAGAATGGTCAGAATCATAACCTATTTGTGTAGGTAAGTCAAATGCAACAGATAAACCTGTTGATCCTTGATTAACAAGATATTTATATCTTTCATTTGATTCTTCAGCAGTTGCAAAACCTGCATACATCCTCATCGTCCAGTTCTTACCTCTGTACATAGTTGGTTGATATCCTCTTGTAAAAGGATATTGACCTGGATAACCAATTTCAGCTTCATAATCAATATCAGCTACATCTTCTGGCGTATATAACCTTTCAATTTTATCTCCTGAACCTGTTTTAAACTCTGACTTACTTTCAGGTCCTTTACTTAATGATTTGTTTAATACTTTTTCTTCCCAATTTTCTCTTGATGCTTTTAATTGAGAAAGCTTTTCTTTTTCAAACATGTTTGTTTGTACCTCCCTATGGTATTCACTAATTAACATTATTATAAAAAATAAATTACTGAGACTAATATAATCCAAATTTAATAATTTTGCAAGTTCTTTGTCAAAAATGATTTTACTTTTTTAAATCTTGCATTGAAACTTGTAATTTATATTAGACATTGTATAGTTTCATATTGTATTTACAATATTTTTAGCATTTCCAAATATTTTATTTTAATTTCAAAATCACTAAAAAATAACTATATTTTTATAACTCTGTCATCAAAATTTTTATTAATTATTTTTTTATTTTTTATTATATTTCGACTTTTTAACACTTTTTATTCAATACATACTCACATATTATATTTGATTACATACTATATTCATAGGTAGTACTTTAGTACAAACTAATATAATTGTTTAGACTATATATTGCCAGTCTGCTAGGAGATTAGCAGATATTATAAAGGGAGTTTTAGTAATGTGTTATAATAGAAATGAAAACCGAAGACATGAACATGATTGTTTAATGCACGTACACGATGTTGAAGGTCCTGTACAGATAGGTGGTAGAAGAAATTGTCTACACTTCCACTGTTTTGATACTACTACAAGCAGAGGAATACCTTGTGGAAACTGTAATCATTATCACGAAGTAGAATTTATAACTGACATTGTAGATTGTCACTGCCACAAGTTCTGTGGAAGAACTGGTCCAGCAATTCAAACAGGTAATGGTGAGCATATTCATCTAATTGAGTCGGTTACATGTTATTGCAACGGACATAAACACTGCATCAAAATAGCGACAGGAACCGAAGAGCCTATTAGATGTTAACTACCACATATTAAACGATATAAATGAAACATTATTAAAAGATGCAATTGGCGATCCAAGATTTCTTGTGACCGCCAATTATATTTTTATATGTTATCTTTAATTTTTTCTTCAATTAAATGAATATTATTTATTAATCTGTCATTATCTGGATCCTTCGAAAGAGCTTCTTTTGCATGAAAGAGTGACTTGTCATACATTCCAAGATGATAACAACTTATAGAACACAAATCATCAGGTGTGTAATCCCATGAGTAACCCATATTTACATATGTGGACGACTTTTCCTTTATTTTTAACGCCTCTTGTGTCATATGAAATACAGTTGACCAATCACTTAAATAATATGCCATACGAGCAAATTCCACGTATGGATCTCTCATTTTAGGTGATTCAGCAATTGCTCTATAGTACCATGAATAAGCTTCATTAATATTAGATAGTTTATAATATGATAGAGCTATCCATCTCATAGATGCACATCGTTCATCTTTCCAAGTTGCTGACTTTAGATACAGGTGCTTTTTCAAGATTTCTATGCTTTTTTCCCACATTCCTTTATACATGTATTCTCTACCTAGATAATAGGTAACACGATCATCATCAGGAGTTTCTTTTACTGCAAGCTCTAATAGAGCCAAATACGAACCTCTAGTCTTTGTTTTATCAGGGAAATGATTCAGCACAACTCCATCAAGAAATATTTTAATTTCATTAGAAGTTCCAATATATTTTAGACATTCATGGACTGGATACACCCATTCATAGTCATTCCTAGTGTGTATTTTAAAATAATTAAATTGAACATCTGGAGTCCCATCTTCTTTTATACTCCAGTTATATAGGTATCTACCCATTGTAGCTTTTGGAATCCAAGCATCCTCTAATTTTTTTCGCCATCCTTCTTCAAATACTTCATCTAAATCTGTACATACACATATATCAACATCCACCGGTACATGTTCAAGAGAAATATTCCTTGCAACATCAAATCTCCATGGATTAACTACATCTACATATACAGTTGCACCTCTATTGCGAAGTTTCTCTACCGTCATATCACTTGAACCAGTGTCAGTCACAACAATATAGTCTGCCTCGCTCATTGAATCCATCCATTTATCTACAAATTTTTCTTCATTTTTACAAATAGCATAAACACATATCTTATATTTGTTCAAACTACCATCACCTCCATTAATTATTTCAATTTCAACTTTATAAGTTCAAGATTTTTCTTTAATCGTTCATTATTAGCATCCATCTCACATGCTTTTTTAGCAAAATCATATGACCTATCATAAAGACCGAGGTGGTAAGTACAAATTGCCCCAAGGTCATAAAACGTCTGATTCCATGAGCTCGACTCTATTAAATAACTTCCTGATTGTTCAGTAATTTTTAGTGCCTCGCTAACCATTAGGAACACAAGAGGCCAATCTTGTTCTGCATATCCTAGTCTGGCCATGTAAAGGTAAGGTTCACGTATTTTAGGGCATTCTGCAATTGCTTTAAAAAGCCATTCTTTTGCCAGTTGTAAATTTTCTTTTTGCATATAGCATTTAGAAATAAATCTCATAGCAGCAGACCTTTCTTCATTCCATATTGCTGTCTTCATTTTTAGATAACGGTTTAACGTACTAATACTTTCATCATACATATTGTAATACATGTATTCACGACCTAGCCAAAACATAACTCTATCATCATTTGGATTTTCTTCCGCTGAAATTTTTAGTAAAGGTAAATACTGACTCCTTGGTTTTGTCGTATCTGGATAATGATTCAATATTAGACCTTTTATCACGACACATCTTTCATTATTTATATCATTGTATTCAAGTATTTCGTGTACAGGATGAACCCATCTATACCCTTTACGACAATGAATTTTTTTCATGGGATATTGCTTATTAGGAGTACCATCACTATTATAACTACATGTAAACATATATTTTGCTCTAGTATGGAAAGGTAACCATTCATCCTCAAGTTTTTGCCTCCACCCTGGTTCAAATACTTCATCAAGGTCATTGGAAACACAAATATCAACGTCTTCCGGAATATGATCCATTGCTGTATTTCTTGCTACATCAAATCGCCACGGTTCAATTATATCAACATATACAATGGCACCTCTTTTCCTTAGTTTTTCAATAGTGTTATCCGTTGAGCCAGTATCTGTTACTACTACCATATCTGCTTCAGATACAGCATCCATCCAACAATCTACAAATTGTTCTTCGTTTTTGCAAATTGCGTATACACATACTTTATATTTACTCACACTACCACCTGCTAATATATAATTTTCTCTTCTCTCAATATATGAAATATATAAATAACTGATACAAATCTACACTCTTCACTTAAATACTTCTTCTTTGAAATTAACAGTGTCAGAATATGATTATTATTAGTGGAACCACCCTAAACAGAGCAGTCCCACAAACAATTTAAGACTTATACTTTTTTATAATTAACCGAGAAGGATTAAATTTAATTGTGCTCCTACACTTGGAGCTAAACTCATAGTCAATGAAACCGCTGAATCATTTCTCAATGTTATCACATCGCCAGCTGCTAAAGGTAAAATTGCAGTTCCAGACAATTCACCCGTAGCAACTAAAGCTGAAATTGGTGTTGATGCATCTACTGTACCATTTACGGCAATTGCTATGGCAGCGCCAATACCAGCAGTTATAGAAAGACTATAATCAATTTGATAACTACCAGCTAACGTTACAGTTACTGTTGTGGTTCCTACTGTATGAGTAATATTAGCAAGAGGTCCATTGTTGCTGAAAGGAACATCTGCACCTCCTACAACAGTTGCATCTGCTATAGTTGCTAACTCATAGACATAACCATAAGTTGTTACTCCAGGACCTGTTGGTCCTGTGTCACCGGTTGGACCTGTTGGTCCTGTGTCACCGGTTGGACCGATTGGTCCTGTGTCTCCTGTTGGACCTATTGGACCAGTGTCTCCTGTTGGGCCTATTGGGCCTGTATCTCCCGTTGGACCTGTTGGACCAGTGTCTCCTGTTGGACCTATTGGTCCCGTGTCTCCTGTTGGACCTATTGGACCTGTTGGTCCCGTATCTCCTGTTGGACCTGTTGGGCCGGTATCTCCTGTTGGACCTATTGGACCTATTTCAGGAACATCATCTTGTATTACCACAAGAGTTGCAGTTATCGGAACAACTGGAGAATAGTAAACAAGTGATGAACTTCCATTTACAAGTGATACTGTTACAGGAGCTGAAGTTACATCTATAATTCCAACACCTACAACTTCCCCAGTTTTAATAGGAGAAGCACCTTCTGAGAAATCACCTTGAGATGATGATAAGGCAAACGCGGTTCCATTTGATGATGAAGAAATTTGTGTTGCTACCCACCAATTAAAAACATATCTTCCTGCTTCATTAAAAGTCATAACACCAGTCAAACTATTATAACTTATATTTCCTGATGAATATGCAATTGTGTCAAAAACTACATTATCATTAATGCCAACAACACCTGCTGTCGATCTTTCTACTTGCAACGCTATATTACTCATTATACCACTACCTCTGTTATTATTATTTCAGATTTATTATTAATAGAACTGTCCTAATATAGAACAGTTCTATTAATTTTCCAGGGAATATTAATTTTAATTTCCCTTAAACCTAATCAATACCAAGACCTCCACTGACAAACCCAGTGAGTATTGTTGCTATATCAATACCAGCTGTAACACTAGCTGAAAGAACATACATAAGACGAGTGCCCGCCGTAACAGGTATTGAAAGTCCAGTAGTTATCCCACTTGAAGTTGTTCCAACTGCTACAGTTCCTGTAAGCGGAGGAGCAAGAGTTACAGTTGCACCTGGAACAAGTGCGAAGCTATCATTTGGTGTGGTTGAACTGTACAACTGTGCTGTAATTGTAACAGTACTTCCAACGAGGGATGCTGCAGCTGCAATACTATAATACGCAGCCATTGAAGTTATCACACCATCTCTTGGCACTGAGAAAGCGAGACTGGAGCTTCCAGTAACATCAATCAGTCCACCAACAATTAAAGCAACATCATTGCTCCCAAATCCCACAAGTGCCTGAGTTCCTGCCAATCCACCCAAAACTGTGGTCAAAGTTGTTACTCCGCCTGAAGCAAAAGGTATAATTGCTCCAGGTCCTGTTGGGCCTATTGGTCCTGTTGGACCTACTGCTCCTGTTGGGCCTATTGGACCTGTCGGACCTGTTGGGCCTATTGGACCTGTTGGACCTACTGCTCCTGTCGGACCTATTGGACCCGTCGGACCTATTGGACCTGTCGGACCTATTGGACCTGTTGGACCTGTTGGGCCTATTGGACCTGTTGGACCTACTGCTCCTGTTGGGCCTATTGGACCTATTGGACCTGTTGCTCCTGTTGGACCTACTGGACCTGTTGGACCTATTGGACCTGTTGGACCTACTGCTCCTGTTGGACCTATTGGCCCCGTTTGTCCGGTTGCTCCGGTTGCACCCGTTGGCCCTACAGGCCCTATTGGTCCTATTGGTCCTATTGGTCCTTGTGGACCTGTTGCTCCTGTTGCTCCTGTTGCTCCAATTGGACCTTGTGGTCCTATTGGGCCTTGTGGTCCTGTTGCGCCCGTTGCTCCCGTTGCTCCCGTTGCTCCCGTTGCTCCCGTTGCTCCCGTTGCTCCCGTTGGACCCACTGGACCTCTTAACCCTTGAGGACCCCTTGGCCCTTGAGGACCAAATGGGCCTTGCGGACCTTGTGGCCCTCTCGGACCTCTTGGTCCTACACAGCAACAACAATACTGATTGTGACATGGATTATGCCAATGATTGTCGCATGGGTCAATTGGTGGACACCCACAAGAATCATTACAATCTTGCTCACGATCCCATTGTTCCTGCATGTAATTAAAATCTCTATCATAAAAACTCATAAATCTTCCTCCAATTAATAAAATAGCTATATAAATTATTTTTTAACTATTTATAATAATATATGAACAGCCTGTCAATCTGTTACCTTAGAAGTTTATAAAGCGCAGTTCTTTTATTTGCAGGAAAATTTGAATATTGACAAATTAAAAAGGTACGCATAAATGCGTACCTTACAATTATATTAGTATCCTATTATGTGTACCCTAAATTATCAATATAAATTATATTCCTTCAAACAAAGCATCAAACTCTTTACCTGATATTGTTTCTTTTTCTAATAGAGCTTTAGCTACTCTTTCAAGTTTTTCAAAATTTTCACTTAATAATCCTTCAGTCTTATCGTATGCAGTATCAATTATTCTACGCATCTCATTGTCTATTTTAGCTGCAACTTCTTCACTGTAATTTCTCATCTTATTAAAATCTCTACCTAAGAATATCTCATCATCATTTGTTCCATATGCCATAGGTCCAAGAGCATCACTCATACCATAAGTAGTTACCATTGCTCTTGCAATTTTAGTAGCTCTTTCAATATCATTAGAAGCACCTGTTGATATATCATTAAGGGCCAATTTTTCTGCTACTCTTCCACCTAATAACCTAACAATATTTTCTTCCATCTCAGATTTTGATGCATACGACCTATCTTCCTCTGGTAAATACATTGTGAATCCACCAGCACCACCTCTCGGAATAATAGTTATCATATGAACTGGGTCTTTTGAAGACGATAGCTTAGCAACAACCGCGTGACCAGCTTCGTGAAACGCTGTAAGCTTTCTTTCACTATCACTAATTACCTTGCTCCTTTTTTCAGGACCTGCAATTACCTTAGTTATTGCTTCTTCAATTGTATCCATTGTTATTAAAGTTTTATTGTGTCTTGCTGACAATAACGCAGCTTCATTCATAGCATTTTCCAAATCAGCAGGAGTAAATCCTGGTGTTCTTTTTGCAACAACTTCTAAATCTATGTCTTCGCCTAATGGCTTCTTTTTTACGTGAATTTTCAATATTTCTTCTCTTGCTTTAACATCAGGTAAACCAACATGAACTTGTCTATCGAATCTACCTGGCCTTAATAAGGCTGGATCAAGTATATCAGGTCTGTTTGTAGCAGCTATTATGATAATTCCTTCATTTCCACCAAATCCATCCATTTCAACTAACAACTGATTTAATGTCTGTTCTCTTTCATCATTGCCGCCGCCCATTCCAGCGCCTCTTTTTCTACCAACTGCATCTATTTCATCAATAAACACTATACAAGGTGAACTTTTTTTAGCTTGATCAAACAAATCCCTTACTCTTGATGCTCCAACGCCGACAAACATTTCAACAAAGTCAGAACCACTTATACTAAAAAACGGAACTCCAGCTTCACCAGAAACTGCCTTTGACAAATATGTTTTACCTGTTCCAGGAGGTCCAACTAACAATACTCCTTTAGGAATACGAGCACCTAGTTTAATAAATTTAACTGGATTTTTTAAAAAATCCACAATTTCGCTCAACTCTTCTTTTTCTTCATCCAAACCTGCTACATCAGCAAAAGTAATTTTTTTGTCTGGGTCGTCATCCTTATGAAGCTTTGCCCTGCTTTTTCCAAATGACATTGCTTTTCCTGCTCCTCCACCTTGGGACTGACGCATGAAAACAAACCACAAAACTCCTAATAAAACAAGCATTCCCAACGTAGGCAATATTTGTACCCACAATGGTGTTGCCGGAACTGGTTTTCCCTCAATTACTATACTACCATCTTCAACCTTATCTGCAAGATATTTATCATAAAATCCTGAAGAAAAGACAAAAATACTTGGTACATATGATGTAAAAGGTGTATCGTCATTGTAAACTCCCTTCACTTCACTTTCTGTGAAGGTTAATGACTTAACATTTTCATTTTCTACTTGAACTATAAGTTCACTATAAGTTATCTGCTGAACTTGTGCTACTGGTTCAACCATACTTTTTACTATTAAAATTATCACAGCGAATATAACTATGTACATCGCTATGCTACGCATAAACCCTTTCAATTATAGCCTCCTTCTGTCTAAAAGACCCTTAAATTTCCACCCTAATATTGTAACATATAGAATTTTATATTACAAATATTTTATTAACTATAATTCCTATTCCGAATAAACTTCTTCCTTTAATACTGCAACATAAGGTAAATTTCTATATTTTTCAGCATAATCAAGCCCATAACCTACAACGAATTCATCTGGAACTTGGAATCCAGTGTATTTTATATTAATATTTGCTGTCCTTCTGTCTGGCTTATCAAGAATTGTACATATTTCTACAGATTCAGGACCTCTTGCCTTTAAATTTTCTATTAAATAAGATAAAGTTAAACCTGAGTCAATTATATCCTCTACTATAAGTATGTGTTTGCCTTCAATGCCCTTATCTAAATCTTTCAATATTCTAACTACTCCTGAAGATTTAGTATCACAGCCATAGCTTGAAACTGCCATAAAATCAATCTCTAAAGGCAAGTCTATTCTTTTCATTAAATCACTAACGAAAACAACAGCTCCTTTTAATACACATATTAAAAGTAAATCCTTTCCTTTATAATCCTCTGCTATTTTAGCACCAAGTTCTTTTACCTTTGCTTGTAAGGAATCCTCATCAATGAGAATCTTTTTAATGTCATTGTTCATCTTTCTCCTCCATTATAGTTACTTTTAATATTTTTCTTGTTGAGGATGAAACTTTATAGTTATTGTGAATTCTATAGCCTTCAACCCATATTATATTACTTTCATCTGCAATTATAAGTGTTTTATCTCTCTTTTCTGCAGGCACTTTCATATCAATAAAAATATCCTTTAATTTTTTTCTTCCAGTCATTCCACATGGAATTATATTGTCACCTGATATTCTATTCCTAGCAACTAAATTTCCTATTATCTTGTCGTAATCAATACTAAAACTTTTCTTATTATTAAAAACATAATCAGATGATTCTAGAATTTCACAAACAATAGTCTTCCCTATTTCTCTAATATGTAATGGCAAGTCGACTTTGATATTATATTCAAAATGTTCAACTTTTTCAATATTTTTCCTAATTACTAAATTATTATAGCTAATTTCTACAATTAAACCCTCTGACAAATCAATTTTTTTGCCTGTTTTGCCATTTCTAATAAATTCATTAGCATACTCTATATGCTTCATTTCAATATTATTTGCGTGTCCTTTTAAAAGTTCAATTGCTTTTCTAACAATTCTACCTACTTCGTAGTCTTCCATATTTTTTAATTTATACAAGTCAAAAAATATTTCATTTTCATTTTCTTTTAGTAATATGTCTTGATATTTTATATTTATATACTTCTCAATGATTTTACTGTCCTTATCCATTATCTCGGACATACGGAATAGAGTATTCTGAATATTAGGATTAAACTCCTTTTCTAGATATGGTATCAAATTTAATCTAATTTTGTTTCTACCATAAATCGCCTGAGTATTTGTTTTATCTGTACAAAACTCATACCTATTTTCTTTTAAATATTTTTCTATAACACTTCTTTTTACATTAAGTATCGGCCTAATTATATCATCTTTCACTAATGACATAGCACCCAAGCCATCAATGCCCGTTCCCCTAATAATACGTTGTAATACTGTCTCTGCTTGGTCGTTAAGATTGTGAGCTACAGCAATTTTTCCACCACCAATAGACTTTAAATTGTCTCTAAAAAAATTATACCTCAAAATTCGACCTGCCTCTTCTTCAGTTACATGAAGTTCATTTGCGTATTCAGTGGCATTTTTTCTTTTAACAAATAATTTAACACCGTATTGGATACATAAAGCTCGGACAAAATCTTCATCGTGGTCTGCATCCTCGCCTCTATACATATGGTTTATATGAGAAGCATACAGATTAAAACTTAAAGTTTCCTTTAACAACCTCAAATTATGAAACAAGAAAACAGAATCAGGTCCACCTGAAAAACCAATTAAAACATTGTCTCCTTGATTTATTAAATTGTTTTGTAATATATTATATTTTACTAAATTATACATATTTTATCCTCTTATCTAATACATGTCTGTAATTATATCACATAAAAAAGCAAATTAAAAATATTTTTTAAACTTTCCTTTTGATAGCTATATAAAAAATATCACAATACTATTAAAAAATCAATCATCAATGGATTAATAAAAATAAAAAAAGTAAAACCATTACGCAATTTTTTAAATACACAACAACCCTAAAATCCACTGCAAATACAATGAGTTTCAAGGTCTTAATTTCTTAACTATTTGCACTTCCAAAACCAAACAACTTAAATGCATTATCATACAACACTTTTCTTCTATCATTAGCATTAGGGAAAAGCTTCTCAACAGTCTTCAATAATGTACCATAATCAATTCTCTCTGGTGCTCTTAAAAATGGCCAATCAGAACCCCAAATACAATTGTCCAAACCAAAATCTTCTACCAATTTATAAACATATGGCCATGCATCACAATAAGGAACAGATTCATTTGAAAATTTTTCGTATCCAGATAGCTTAATAGTGGCACGACCAGTTCGACCGAGCTTTAGTAGTGATTGAAAACCAGCTTGTTCTATACCATTTTTTAAAATTGGTTTGCCACAATGGTCAATTAATAATCGAACACTTGAACCCTCAAGCAATGGCATCAAAGGTAAAACTTCATCTCCCTCAAATTGAACTTGCAAAAACATGTCTAGCTTTTCAAGTTTTCCTAAAAGTTCTCTAGTATTCAAATAATAATTTGTACCCATAGCTGAAGTATTAAAAGCAACCCCAACAATTCCAGCTTTCTTCAAACGTTGAAGCTCTGACAATTCAACATCATTTTCTACTACTGCAATTCCTTTAAATTTACCATCACTTCTTGCTATAGAATCTAATAAACATCTATTATCAGTGGCATATCCAGAATTTGGACCCACTACCAAAGCATAACTCAGTCCATACGCCTCAAATAATTGTAATAATTGTTTAGCTGTACTAATTTCATGTCCCTTAGGGTGATATGCAACACTATCTTTATATGGAAATTGTACAGGATCGAAAATATGGTTATGACAATCAATTTTAGGTTCATCAAAAATATTCATTTATTATTTACTCCTTTAATTTTTATCCTTAATCTTTGTTAGAGATTGTATTTTTCTCCTGGGGCTAATATATGCAGCCTGTTTGGATTAACAATTTTGCCCTCTACATCCTTTGGATTGGCATTAAAGGCATCTTTATCTGGATTATAATATGTTCCGTAATGATACATTATAAGTTTCGTATCCAACAATGTATTTGCAAGCAATATAGAATTTTCAAAACCAAAGTGATATTCATCATTTGAAAAATCTATAAACATTAAATCTACATCTTTCATTTGCAAATGCTCATCTAACAATTTGGAATCACCTGGTGCCCATATATTACCATCACATGTTTTCATAAAAAATCCGCAGCAGTCATCTGGTCCAAAACACCAATCAAACTCAGGTCTATTTTCCTGCCAAGAATGCGAAGCACGAGTAAGTGTAATTTCTATATCACCAATTCTAAAAGTTGAACCAATTTCATGGCTAATGATGCTAGCACTATCTATTTCAAACGACTTAAGTTTATTAGAAACAAATTCAGTACCATGAAACACAGTACCTTTTTTTGATAATTCAATTGCACTTAACTCTCCTAGGTGGTCATAATCAGAATGTGTATATAATACTGCATCAACTTTTTTAATTTTCGATGGAACTATTGGTGAACTTACTAATAAAGTCTGACCAGTTTCACTCATTGAACTATTCTGAGGGTCTGTGCAAATAACTGGGTCAATCATAATTATAGTACCACGGCTATTTATTAATATTCCTCCAGAGCCTAACCAATACACTGAAGTTGAATTTTGCAATTTAAAATCATCTTCCCTCATTTGAATCGTACTTGGGGCGGTTGCTTGAAATTTTTGTGTTTTCATATTATCATCTCCACTTCAGGTATATATAAATTAAATTTTTGGGTGTTTTTAGCAATTACTTTTATCATTATATACGTCTCCCTTATCTATTACTTCTTTTACAACTCTTTTTTCTAAAGCTTCTAGTATACTTATTCTATCAGAAAAAGATTTTTCTGACAACTCACTAATATTTCTAATTTATCTAAATTTCCATTTCTAGGAACTATTAATTGATATATCATATAAAACCTCCCGTCCTATATAAAGGACGAGAGGTTAACTTTCGGTATTACAGTCAAGCTTATACAATCAGCCGACTAATCATGATGGAATTCACCAGAGCTTATCCTATTTTAGTTACTAGAACAGTCATATCATCTATTATTGTATTTTGCCCTCTAAGAGCGAAACTTAATATTGAATTTGCAATCATTTGTGGATCCTTTTCCCTTAATGTTTCCAAATATCTTTCTAATGATTTCTTATTATCTAGATTAATCGAATCAATTATTCCATCTGAAATCATTATAATTATATCTCCTTTTCTAATAGTTCTTTTAAACATGTTGTATTCAAAATTATCGAGTATGCCCATTGGAAGACTTTTACTTTCAACTTTCTCTAAAACACCACCACTTAATATGAATGAAGGTGAAGAGCCAGCTTTATAAAGCCTAATTTCTTTTAACCCGTAATCTATAATATGAAGATCAAAAGTAACATATCTTTCATCATCAAACTTTAACATCAAGAGAGAGTTCAAAGTTTTAATAGTTTGTTCTTCTGTGAAATCAGTATAAAGAAACCTAGATAGCATTCCAACAGTACCATTACTTTCATTAAAAGCATCTACTCCAGAACCAATACCATCACATAAAACAGTATAGTACTTGTCCGATTTGCCTGCATAGTAATAACTATCACCTGACATCGGACTTCCATCTTTTGTAGCTTTTGCTACATATGTTTTAATCTTAACCCTATTCACATTCTTAAATTTTAAAACATAATAATTTTGCGAAGCTGTAATTTTCTCAGTGCATTTTACTCTAACGCCGCATATATTTCTAACCGCAAATATAATTGATTCCTCTGATTGTTCAGGAGTTTTTTCAGACTTAATAGTAACGCTTAAAAAAATCGAACCTTTATTTCCAGATATTATTTCTAAATACTTAACATTTATATTTTCCCACAAAAGCTGTTCTTTAATTTTATCTTTTGCTTTGTCTGTAAAAATATTTAGTAATTTTTGGTCAGATGATTTCGTTCTTGATACTCTTCTATATCTCTTAGTTACAGTATCAGAAGCGGTGGCAGCCGCTACAGCTTTAATTTCTTTATTAATTATATTTTTTTTAGATTCATGTTCTTTAAAAGAATGAATATTTTCTTTTTTCCTATTTAATTTGACCTTCTCAATAATATTGATTCCTTCATTTACTAATATAATGCTACTAAAAATAAAAAGTGCTTCAAACACATTTAACAATACTCCAGTTACATTGAAACCATCAACAATCAAAATTGATGTTTTAGAGCTAAATAAAACGATTGCTGAATATGCTGATATAATAACAATGGGTTTCTTTTCATCGTTTCTAAAATTATAAAAGAACAAGTAAATCGCAATTAGCATAACTGTGTAAACAAAACTAAACTCCACCGATAGTACAGAAAATTCAGACACTAAAAGAGCAACTACAGAAGGTCCATTGATATAATAATATAAACTTAACACAATAATTGAAAAAGGAAATATTTCACCTATGATGGTATATCTAGAAATAAAAAAACACACTAACAAAACTAGCCAATTGTTTTTTATGTGTTCAAATCCATTTTTTAAACTCAAAGAAATAAAATTTAAATCATACTTTTTTTCATTCGCTCTATCTAACATAATCCCCCACCCCTATAAGTATTAATCACTATGTTAGCAGATATACATGTAGAAAAGTGTCAAAAAATGCTCGCCTTATAAATTTTTATAAAGCGAGCATTCTATATATAATATACTTTAAGATTTGATATTTAATTATTTATTATATCATCACCTGTTGTTTCATCATCAAATCCTATTCCTTTTATAAACTTATTATCATTTTTATTTTTATCAATATATATAATTTCATTTGGCTTTACCATTTTATATTGATCTCTAGCCACTTCTTCAATTAAATCCAAAAGGGCATCATCATTACTGATTTTTTCTACATCTTGCTTTAGTTTATTTGCTTCTTTTTCTGCATCTGATTTTTCCAAAGTTTTTTGTGCAATTTGCACATCTAAATTATTAATCATCTGAGTTTGATTAAAAGCAGTATAAGCAAAATATAAAACAAAGATAACAAAAAATAAGTTAAATACATTTAATTTGTTTTTCTTCTTTTTTGGAGTTTCTCTTTTATTTCTTCTCTTATTTTGTTTAATTTCCATTTCTCTTCTTCTAAAATCATCATTACTTATTCTGTTTTTTAACTCGATTATCTTTTGGTCTTCGTTCATTTATCTTATGCCTCCTTTTTCTAGCTTTTACCTTCCTCATTTGCTTCTTTTTATTATATATCATTTTTCTTTTTTTGGAAACCTTTTTTAACTTGAATTTAAAAAACTTATATCTTCTTTTTGCTTTATTTACTCCTATTTCTACTTTAATTTTAACTGGTTTTAAAATTTTCTTTATCTTTCCAATTAGAAATTTCATTGGATAAATCATAAATGATATAAATTTACTAATTAATGATATTATAAAATCAATACAAAAAATAAAAATTTTGAGGATATAATTGCTTATTCCATAAAAATACAGAAGTGCACCCAGCAAAAATCCCATAAGTATAAAAAATCTTAAATTACCATAACTTATTTCATATATTATTTGTATACTTAAATAAACGCTAACAATCCAATAAGCTATATCACCAACAGCAGTACCAATCACACCAAATTTTACATAATGTCGTATAAGCCTGTAAACATCCCAAATGAATCCGAGAAACATTCCCCCCATTATGGATACCATGAGCATGTATTCTTGAGAGTAAGGTAAAAAGTCCATAACTAATATTCTCTACTTAAATAATTTCTTTATAAAACTTACTTTTTCCTTATTGCTATCATCGTCAGAATATATTAGAACATTAATATCCCCTTTAACCATGAGTTTACCCTCATCAACATTTAGTTTGCTAATATTAAGTCTTTGGCCTTTTATTGTTAACTTACCTTTGTTTGTTAGCAAAATAACAGTCTCATCATTAAAGTTATCTACTCCTTCAACACCTGTAACATTTAAAGTTTCTTTATTTTCAAGCAATAAGCTTTGAATTACTTTATCATCCATATAAAATCCCCCTAATCATAGAATATAGCTCGATTAATAAATTATATGAACTAAATTATAAAAATATAACTGATATAAAAATATGTTTTCTTCATAAATATATAATAAGCATTACATATATATTTTTTAAACAATGCATAATTATAGCTTTTTCTATAAATATAAATAACTTTTTTTGATAAGATACTATTACTGTTTTTTGTTGCTATTAAATCATAGTAAAATTTTATCACCCATATAATAGCGGCAGTTGATAATGTATTATAATTTAAAAATATTTATAAATTTTACTTGCAACTTAATAAGAAATATGCTATATTTATAAAAAATTATAAACCGAATAGCAAAAAGGAGGTGAATTTGTGTCTTTTATTATGGTTTATTAAAAAAAATAAAAATCAGGAGGTTTTCATGGAGAAGACAAAGGAAAAGAAAAAATCCCGTGTTCCACACAGTTATGTAATACTATTTTTAATGATTATTATTATGGCTATACTTACTTATGTAATACCGGCAGGACAATTCGAGAGAGTTGATGTTGGAGGAAGAACTGTTGTTGACCCTAGTTCATATTCATCAGTTGAATCTAATCCTGCAACTATATTTGATGTTTTTAAAGCGGTACCAAAAGGACTAGGTGCAGCTCAAAGTATTGTGTTTTTTATATTTATTGTTGGTGGATCCTTTAATATTATTACTCAAACAGGGGCTATTGAAGCTGGAATAAGTAAAATTGCAGTAAGTTTAAAAGGAAAAGAAAAACTGCTAATCCCATTGATAGTATTAATATTTTCCATTGGTGGTGGAACTATTGGTATGGCCGAAGAAGCAATTGTTTTTGTACCAATTGGTATTGCACTATCACGAGCTCTTGGCTATGATGCAGTAGTAGGTATGGCAATTGTATCACTAGGAGCTGCCGTTGGTTTTACATCTGGATTTATGAATCCTTTTACTGTTGGTGTAGCACAAGGAATTGCTGAGATACCTTTATTTACAGGTATAGAGTTAAGACTTGTTATATGGGTTGCTTCACTAGTACTTGTAATTGCTTATATATACAGATATGCAAACAAGGTAAAAGCTAATCCTGAATTAAGCATAGTATATGATCTTGAGCAAGAAGAAAAAGACCATGTTATTGATTTAAGCAATGTAATGGAAATGACAAAAAAACACGTTATGGTACTATTAGTATTTGCACTAGGAATGGTATTATTAATATTTGGAGTATTTAAATATGGATGGTACATTACAGAAATTGCTGCAATATTTATAGCTATGGGAATTATAGCTGGTTTAGTTGGTGGAATGAACGTAAATGAAATAGCTAAGGAATTTATTCTCGGAGCTAAGGAAATGACTACAGGTGCAATAGTTGTTGGTGTTGCAAGAGGAATGCTCGTAATTATGGAAAGTGGTCTTATTCTAGATTCAATTGTAAATGGATTAGCATCAGCTATTACTATGCTTCCAAAAAGTATCAGTGCAGTGGGTATGCTGGTTGTACAATCATTTATAAACTTTTTCATTCCTTCAGGTTCAGGTCAAGCAGCAACTACAATGCCTATAATGACACCTCTCGCAGATGTAATTGGCTTAACTAGACAAACAGCTGTTCTTGCTTATCAATTTGGTGATGGTATATCTAATTCTATTGTCCCTACATCAGGAGTTCTTTTAGCAAACTTATCTGTTGCTAAAATTAAATATGATAGCTGGGTAAAATTTGTATGGCCTCTAATCATATTGTGGACATTAATGGCTGCAGTGTTTATGGTAATTGCTACAGCTATTACTTATGGACCATTCTAAAGTTATACAAACTAAAAAACGGGGTTGTACTCATCATTACAACTCCGTTTTTTTAGCGTTTTATCTCATTTCATGCTTTTTATAGCTGCCGTAAGCTCATGTATGCACTCCGATAATTGATCAAGTTTATTTTCTATACGAACTAATAAAAATATCGTAACGACTATAGGAAATCCTAAATTAGCTATTTGCTTAAAAAGTTCCTCCATGATTGTCACCACCCATTAATTTTTTTAGTTTTCTCAAAGTCGTATATTTTCTCCAAACAACAGTCCTGTAAGCTTTTTGCAATTGACTAGATATTTCTTTAATTTCAAGTTCATCTATATAAAACATACTTATAATTTTTTGTTCTTTTTTAGATAACTTTTTAACATTAGACAAAAGTTCATTAATTTCATCTTTTAGCACTACTTCCTCAATTGGATCAAGAGCACAACCTATCAACATACTACCTAATTCTTGACTATTACCCTGTTTTCCAATATTTTGGTTTAAACTAATAGTATTTCTTTGATTTTTAGTATCCCTATAATAGTTTTTATAAAAATAAAATAGGTTTGATTTTATATATCCCAAAAAGTGAACTCCTTTGTTTTCTTCATAGCTTTTCAATGATTTCAGTATAACCACATATCCCTCTTGAACTAAATCTTCTACAATATGGTCATCATGACTATAGTATCTATAAATATTTTTATATATTAGTGGATGCAATTTAGATAATAAAATTTCTTGGGATTTTTTGTCCCCTTTTAAAGATTCTAGAATAATATAATTAATATCAGCGTCCATTTTTTAGTACTCCTATTCTTGAGTCGCAAATTTTTTTGCAACTACAATTATGAAATAACAACATTATATAGTTTAGTAATAAATTAGTAAAATAGGGAGTATTTCATATAAGGTGAAGCAAATGGATAAATTACAACATTAAAAATATGTTTAAATTCAAGTATTTATTAAGGATTGATAGAAATGAAGAATGTAAAAAATCTTTTAAAATATAACAAAATTGATGCCATGCTACCAATTTACGTGAATGATGTAGGTAATTGTACGGAAATAATAACTACCGAATCTGCTTTTATTAATACCACCACAATTGACACTTGTATTAAAAATTTAGCAGACTTTTATAATATAAGCTTATATCACAACAGATTGAATTATGGTTCAGAGCTAGGAATTACAAATAAAGTCCCAATTGTAGTTAACGATGAGTTAATTTATATCTATATAAATGTTAGAGAACCTTTATTTTCCCACGATGCAGCTTATGGATATATTGATGTAAATACAATTAAAGATATATACGAAAAGAATAAAACTGCTGCAATTTTAATGAAATCCGAAAGAGAAATACAAACTAGACAAAGCTTGTCTTCTCTAAAAAGAATGATGCTTTATGCAAGAATCGCAAAGGATATTTATAAAGAGAGAAACTATAAATAGTTGATAAGACTAAAAAATTAATAAACGGTACTCATAAAATGAGTACCGTTTATGCAGTTACTACTAAAATAAAAAAACCATAAAGTTATTACTTCTTAGCAAAGTAACTCTTCATGGTGTTATTTTTCATCTAATATTTTTTTTACTGTTTCCAATAATTCACTAAACATTGTTTTAAACTGTAAATCTTTCAATCCAATTATATCCATATTACATTTACTCAATGGTAACAATAATTTTCTAGCATCACTAATTGCAATAGCCTCTGCCATTTTAGGACTAATCTCACCCATCATTGAATTAGCTGAAATAATTGCTAATGGTCCAATTATTATATCAACTTTACTACTCATCCAAACTACAGCGTTCTCTCCAGTCGCACCATCATCTGCCCCTGATTTTATCATATTAGAAGTTGCTTGAGAATTCGTTCCAAGTGCAATGATTTCAATATCATTATTTTTTAAAGACTTCAATCTTTCTACAACTTGACTTCCAATACCTCCACCCTTTCCATCAATAACAGCTATTTTCATATTATCATTCCTTTTTTATACCTTCTAAGAAATTTGATATGTTTAATAGTAGCTCCTGAATATTATTGGATTTGAGTGATAGTGTTTCTATAGGGCACATTCCAGTTCTGTCACGATTCTTAATATGTGGTGTAGATTTCTCAAATTCATACACAACCGATGAATCTGAAAGTACTTCTACTGCATTTTCAGACAAAACCTTTGTGCACAGTTCCTTGATTTCAGCATACACACAAAGCATTGCTGCTGCTTTTCCTGTAACCCTGTCTGCAATGCTTGAGTCTCTAATTTCTTCTTTAAGCTCACTCACCGCTGTAAACAAAGGTTTTATACCTTTTTCCTTGCTGGTAAAAATTATTTTTCCGTTTTTCACTATAGCTAAAGTTAGCTGTTCTTCTTCTAGCAATTCTTTAGCGATGTCAATATCTTTCATAAACAACTCCTACTTCGAGATTTTATTGATTATATAATAAATCCCATTATTTTTCAAGTTATTTATCTATATCAATAATAATTGTCCCTTTCAGAGACGATAAACTTAGAATTCTCAACATACATATTACCATTATGTTTGCTGTTGTGCGATTTATTTTTTCAATAATCCAATTTTTCTAAAAAAGGTTCCTACACTATCCCGATTTTTAGCCATTAAAGCCTTACCGCATCTACTCGTCCAATTATCATTTATCTTTCCATTTGTTCGTTCCATATAATATTTACTAACCGTTTCATCAAATTCATTGATTAGCTGATCTTGTTTTACGTCATCATAAAAATTAATTTTATGTATTTCTTCTTGAGGCAATCGTGGTTTCAATCCTGGAATCTCGTCTGGATACCCTAAACACAATAAAAACAATGGTGCAACCATATCAGGCAACTTAAATTCTTTTGAAATTGCTTCCACATCATTTCTAATACCACCAACAACAACTCCACCTAAACCTAAACTTTCAGATGCAATATATGCTTTTTGCATAGCTAAACTTGCATCAACAACTGCAACCGTATAACTTTCTGTATTGCTAAATACCTCTTTATCTGTTTCTTTGAAATATTTTTTTCCTCTATTTAAATCTGCACAAAACAATAATACCAACGGTGCCTTTGTAACCCATGTCTGATCACCAGCTATTTCAGAAAGCATATTCTTTTTTGATTGCTCTCTAACCTCAATAATTGTATATGCTTGAAAATGACTTGAAGTAGGTGCCATTTGAGCGCATTTAATAATTGTATCGACAGTTTCTCTATCAATTGGCTTGTCTTTGTATCTCCTAATTGACATGTGATTTAATAGCAAATTAATAGTTTCATTCATAATTTTTCTCCTGTAATGTATTTGTCTTATAATATTATTTTCTTTAATATTACCCATAATTACAATATTTTAAACTATTTATTAAAATTATTATAATTAATATAAATAATTTATCAATGCTAAAATTAATATTAACAGTAATGTATAGCAAACCTCTCTAGAAATAAATTAACGCGAAACACAATATATAAGTTTCGCGCTTTGTTAAATAACTTAAATTCTAATGGTTCAAAACTTTACTCAAAAAATCTCGAGCCCTATCCGTTTTCGGATTAGAGAAAAACACCTCCGGAGTTGCTATTTCAACTATACTTCCAGCATCCATAAAAACTATCTGATCGCATATTTCTCTTGCAAAACCCATTTCATGAGTAACAACAGCCATAGTCATACCTGTTTTCGCAAGGTTTCTCATAACATCTAGTACTTCCTTTATCATTTCCGGGTCTAAAGCTGATGTCGGTTCATCAAAAAGCATTAGTTTTGGATCCATTGCTAATGACCTTGCAATAGCTACACGCTGTTGTTGTCCTCCTGATAACTGTGCTGGATATGATTCAAATTTATCAGCCAATCCCAAGGAAACAAGAATTTCTTTGCCTTTTTTTTCAGCTTTATCTTTATTGACCTTTTTAACATTAATAGGCGCTAGTGTTACATTTTGCAGGGCAGTTAAATGAGAATAGAGATTAAATGATTGAAAAACAAATCCAATATTAGCACGGGCCTTATTGATATCAGTTTTAGGATTATTAATACTTACGCCATCTACAATAATTTCTCCATCTTGAATTTTTTCCAAAGCATTAATAGTTCTTATCAAAGTGCTCTTTCCCGCACCGCTGGGACCTATGATTGCATAAACATTTTGTTCTGGTATTTCTAAATTTATATTTTTTAAAACTTGATTTTTTCCATAGTATTTAGATACATTTTTAATTGAAATCAATATAACACCTCATTTCACTGTTTAATTGTATATTTACGCTCATAATATCTGATAATCTGTGACAAAGTAAATGTCATAACAAAATATAATAGTGCTATAAAAGTCCACACTTCTAATGAACGAAAAGTAGTTGCTACCAGATTTTTCCCTACAAGTGTCAAATCAACTACCGATATAGTTGAAACTAATGATGAATCTTTAATAAGAATTATAAATTGCGAAGCCATAGGTGGTAAAACTGTTCTTACAGCCTGTGGCAAAATAACGAGCATCATAGCTTTCATATATGACATTCCCGATGAACGAGCTGCTTCCATCTGTCCACGAGGAACCGATTGAATACCAGACCTTACAATTTCTGCAATGAAGGCTCCAGAAAATATTGCTAATCCTAAAACAGCAGACCAATAAGCACCTAAATTTAAAAACTGTCCCATTACAAAATAAATCCAAATCAATAGTACTAAAAGCGGTACCCCACGCATAAATTCAACATATAAAACTGCAATTAAAGATAATATTTTATTATTTGAAACTCTGAGTAAACCTATTATAACACCAATAGGAATACTAATAATTAAAGCCAATGCCGATATCTGCAAAGTTAATGCAGCACCTTCAAAAAATATTCCTAAATTTTGAGTTACTACAGACCAATTTAATGTCAAAGCTTTTCCCCCTTCTAATTGATTAAAAAAATGTTTACTATCAATGTTTAGTACATAGATAGTAAACACCATTTAATACTTTTTGTTTATACATTTTTTACCGTTTACATTTTATTTATTTTCTATAGTTGACATCCAATCAGTTGAGTGGAACCATTTATCAATTGATTGTAAATCCGCTGGACCATTTTTATATCCTTCCAAGAATGAATTAACCCATTGTACTGTTTCCAAATCATTTAATTTAACAGGAATACCAAGATTTTCTGCTGAAATCAAATCATAGATTCCTTTTATCTTGTCGCTATACATTATTTCATATTGTCTTATTGGTGGCTCATCATAGATAACTCCATCTGCTTTGCCTTGATTTAAAGCCATACCAGCTGTTGGGAAATCTGCATAATCAACAACTTCTGCATTTTTGTAAAGTTGCTTTGCAAGTAATGCACCTGTTGTTCCTTGTCCAACTGCTATTTTTTTGCCTGCAACATCTAAATCTTGCCAAGACTTTGTAGTTGTATCAGAAGTAGGAATCATTAAAACTTGTCCAGTTGCATAATATGGATTACTGAAGCTTACTGCTAAGGCACGGTCACCTCTTATAGTCATTGCTCCTAATATCATATCTATATCACCAGTTTGAAGTGCAGGTATAAGTCCAGAAAACTCATATTGCTTGAACTCTACAGGAACTCCAAGAGATGCTCCCATTGCATTTGCGATATCAATATCATATCCAACAAAGTTTCCATTTACATCTTTCATTTCAAAAGGTATATATCCAGGTGCAGTACCAATTACAAGCTTACCGTTTTTTTGAATCTTTTCTATTGTAGAAACATCTTTACTTGCAGTTGCAGTATTTCCTAAAGAACAACCAACAAGTGAAAATACTAATAATGCAATCATAATAATAGAAATAATTTTTTTCATTTTTTCTTCCTCCATAATTTTAAATTTCTATATTAATTTTATTAATACCAAGTAAAATCTTTTTTCTAAAATCAATTCCAGTTACTAACCGCCAAAATAATTTAACCTCTCTTCAGAAAAGCAGTTGAACAGTGAACAGTCCCTCTACCTTTTAAAAATTCGGACATCTCGATAGATATTACTTTTATACCATTATCCTCTAATAGCTTTTTACACATTGGATTATTAGCTGCTTGTACAATCACTCCAGGCTTAATAGCAACAAAATTGCATCCAAGTGTATCTACTACTTCCTTAGCAGATGGAGCTTCTAATATCTTTATTCCCTTTTTTCTCAATGCATTACATACATCATATGGCACTTGCGAAGCGTGAACCATTGCTACATCATTACTTGCAAAATTTAACAACCCATCTATATGAATATTACTTGAAGGTATCTGCATATGAATGATATCATCAACACCCATTCTTTTTAGTTCATATTCAACCTGTTCATAACCTGATTTATTAGTTCTGCTACTAGTAGCAAGAATTACCGTTTTTCTATTAACCCACATTGCATTAGCCCCTTCAAATATACCATCTCCATTAATAGTTCTAAGAATAGGAACTCCCAGTTTAGCTAATGCTTGAGCCACATACCGTTCTTCTCCACGTCTAGCTGCCATTCCCGGTCTAGTTACAATTGCTCCTTCTGGTGTCATAAACATTAAATCTCTACAATATACAGCATTAGGTCTATCATCACGTTGTTCCTCTACATAATAAACTTTCACACCATAGTCTTTGTATATCTGAGTCAATACATCGTGTTGTTTTCTAAATAATTCAACATCTACATTATCCCTATATCTGACCAAATCATAGTCAAAATTTTCAATTTCCTTTCCAGGTCTCCTCATTAAAACAGCCTTCAAATCATCAACTTCAGAACCAACTCCCCAATCTCCCCAGTAAAGTGGCATATCCTCTTCAAAATTTGTCTCCTTTGGAAACCATTTATCGCCAGGTATTACATTTGGCTTCTCATCAATAGAACCCATAAATTCGTCCTCCCATTATTATGTAAAATTTTTATTTATTCTAGACGTATACATCATATGAATTAATTTTATTATTATTCACTTTTTATTTTATTTATTCAATAATATTTGATATTATACAACCAGTCACGAGTTATGTCAATAGGATTTTTTGCAAATTTCATATTTTTTTATATTCATGTTTTATCACCTTGCATTTCCATACTGTATATTAATTCATATGTTGAATTTATATTTTACTATTTTGTTACACTATACATGTGCAAAATTTGAATTAAAAAACCGACTATAATATATATTTACAATCATAGCCAGTCTATTATATTCATTAAATTTTCTTTTCTAATATTTGCATATAACTCTTCCTTTTACCTTGTGACAAGAGAAGACTATACATATTTGCAACTTAAGCTTTTTTAGTATATTAAAAACTTGCAACACAAGAATTATCTGAAAAATCAGCAATTAACTTAATAACAAAAAAACTATTATACGCTAATAGTTTTTTTGTTAAAAGAATTTACATTTTACCGTAAGAATAAATGTATGTAATCAATACTGATTCTAGACATTAATAATTCTATATATGTTTTTTACTAATTTCCTTGAACGTATGTTGTAATTTTTCAAAAGCTATGACTATGTCAGGATCAAAATGTGTTCCTGAATTTTCTAATATTATTTTAACAGCAGCTTCATGTTCAATTACCTCCTTGTAAACTCTTTCACTTGTAAGAGCATCGTATGCATCAGCTACTGCCATAATCCTCGCAGAAACAGGAATATTATTACCTGAGGTTCCATATGGATATCCACTCCCATCCCATCTTTCATGATGAAAACAAACCATCTCTTTTGCATAACTAAGAAATGGTTTAATTTCTTCAACACAATTCTCTGCCCATACAATAGTTTCCAATCCAAGGATTGTATGATTTTTTATAATATCAAACTCTTGTTTTGTTAATTTTTCTGTTTTCATAAGTATGTATTGAGGTATACCAATTTTTCCAATATCATGGATCAAAGCTGAAGCCACAATTAAATCAACCACTTCTTTAGTTAAAATTTTATTATATTCTTCACTTTCCGAAAGTAATTCAACCAATTCTTTTACATATAACATAGTTCTTTTCATATGATTTATTGTCTCTCTATTATTTATTTCAGCCAAAACATCCATAGCTATATAAAAAATCTCATGTATAACTGAAATTTCTTTAATATGTTTTGATAATTCCATAACATCAAAATCATTTTTTTCAAAAAAACCGTTAGCTTGTTTAAAAGATAAGCAATTTTTAATTTTAGATAAAAAAATAGAATAGTTAATTGATTTAATAATATGAGCGTGGGTTTTAATCTCATAACGTTTAAATCGACAGTATAGGCATCGTTGGTTAACTAACGATGTTCGAAAAAAACTAATTAATTCTTCTTTATTTTCTAACTTTAGACAAATTTTGCAATTTTCCCTCAATGCATTTTCATTTATTAATTTATCTATACTCAAAGCATCATCTGCTATTGAATAAATCGGCTTTACATCCCCCACATCATTCACATCCCTATCATTTTAGTAAATACAACATAATAGTAAATATGTTGCATTTATTTTTATGCAGAATCCCCTAAAATTAAGGTATTTTTGAAGCAGGAGTATGTTTTTCCATTAAAAAGCAGTATTAATTTTTTAACATTTTATATAATATGGATATAAAAAGATGCATTAAAGGAGATTATGTGATATGACAGTTGAACCAATTAGAGAAAAGGCTAAAATTAAACAGCTTTACAACTATTTAAATGGAGTTAATCCTAAGTATGCACTACTATTTAAAGTTGGAATTAATACAGGATTAAGAATTAGCGATATAATTTCGCTTAAAACAAGTGATATTTATAGTGAAAAGTGGCAATTCAAAGACCACCTAACAATCACTGAACAAAAAACATCTAAACAAAGGAAAATCAAATTAAATGAGACCCTCAGAAAATGTTTAAATACTTATGTAAAATCTTATAATTTGTCAATGGAAGATTATCTTTTTCACAGTCAAAAAGGTGGATATGTAGGAAGAATACAAGTTTATAAAGTATTAAAAGAAGGAGCCGGCGTTTTAGGTATTGAAAATTTTGGCACCCATAGTTTGCGAAAGACTTGGGGTTACTGGACTTATAAAATATCTAAATATAATATAGGGCTTATTATGGACACATTTAATCATAGTTCCCCAAGTGTTACATTACGGTATATTGGGATTAATCAAGATCAAAAAGATGAGTTATACTCGATAGTACAATTGTAGAATATTTGCTAATAAAAACAACTATTTGTAATAAAATGGTTTATTTTACAAAATTATTGACACAATAGTACATATAAAATATAATGATAAATAGTGAATATTTTGCATTATTAAAATGCAACATATTTACTATATTGTTGCATTTTATGGTATAATATTCTTTATACGCTAAAAATAGGACGTAGTAGGCAGTCTCTTTATGAACTTCTCTTAATTTTGCTCAGATAATCTTTCTAATAATTCAACTAAAACAACCCAAACATTTTTTATCGATTCAATACTTACATGCTCATTTATTGTGTGAACTTCATACACATTTGGTCCAATTGAAATTATATCAACATCATTTAATTTTTCATCTAAATATCCGCATTCTAGACCTGCATGAATTGCCGTAAATGTTGACTTCTTTTGAAAAACTTCCATATATATATCAGAAAACAAATTTCTTAATCTTGATTCAGTTTTATACTCCCATTCAGGATAATCACTAAAGAACTTGCATCCTACTGAGTAAGTTTCAGCAATTATTTTAATATTGTCTGCAACATTATATTTTTGACTTCCTACGGAACTTCTAATTGAACTCAAAATCGAAATATTATCTTCGTTTTCTTCCAAAGAACCTACATTTATTGATGTTTGCACCAATCCAGGTATAGACATACTTTTATTTATAACTCCATTTGGCATAAGCATCAAAATATTTATAATTTTATTTTTTGTATCCTTTGAGTAAACATTTATTTTTCCACTTTCTACATAAATTTGGTCAATTTTAATATTAACTTCATCTGAATTAAATAATTCTTTTTTAAAAACATTTTCAATTTCATTAATTCTATCTGTAATATTTTCAACCATACCATTTGAAATTGCAATTGTTACATAGGCATTATTAGGAATAGCATTTGCTTTACCGATACTGTTAATAGAACATAAATATAAATCATCATTATTTAAATTATATAAAAGTCTTGCCATTAATTTAATGGCATTGCCCCTTTCTAAATCTATTTCCATACCCGAATGTCCGCCCTTTAGACCTGATATGTTTATTGACATTAAGGTTTTGCTGTCTACATTTTCTTTAAAGGTAGGAATATTAACATAATTTCTTATACCGCCAGCACAGCTTGTAAAAACTACTCCTTCCTCTTCTGCATCAAGATTTATCAAATACTTACCCTTAATAGCTTCAGTATTAAGAATTTGAGCCCCTACAAGCCCTCCTTCCTCTTGAACAGTTATAATAACCTCCAAATCAGGATGCTTAATGTCAGATGAATCTAAAATCGCTAAGCAATAAGCTACAGCAATACCATTATCAGCTCCCAACGTTGTTTTATTTCCATAAAGATAACCATCTTTTTCAATGATTTCAATTCCGTTTTCATATAAATGGTTGCTATCAGCTGCCTTTACATAAACCATATCCATGTGCCCCTGTAAAATTACAGCAGGTCCATTGAAATTTTTAATATTTGATTTTTTCTTGATTATTATATTATATAATTCATCTTGACTAACCTCTAATTTTCTTTCATTAGCGAAATTTAATAAATAATCACTTATTTGCTTTTCTTTGCATGTTTCTCTTGGAATTTTTGAAATTTCTCTAAAAAAACTTATTACTTTCTCATTATTTGGTATATTCATTTTGTAGTCACTTTCCTTTCAAATTTGTAGTATTAAAGAGTAATATCTTACTATATTTTTATATGAAAATTCGTGTTAGATTTTTCATTGTTTTACTTGTTTTTCTTTTATGTCAGCACTATAACAATTTACTGCCAAAGCAGTAAATCTTCCCTATTATTTGCTAATTCTATTAAATCATCAGTAAATCCGTTTATGCTGAATATTATGTACCAATTTTTTCGATTATTCTTTTTCCATTCAACAGATTTTCCTTTTTCTTCAAGAGATTTAAGAACATCAACACCTACTTTATTTACCCAATATTTACATTCTCCAAATATTATATCATTGCCAGTACTATCAAATGCAACTATGTCTATTTCAGTATTGTTATTCCACCATCTCCCGACTCTATCAAAGTAGAAATTCCACTTCTTAGCTGAATTCAAATTCCACATTTCCTCGATACAAACATCCTCATATATGTAACTAACATGTCTATCAATTAGATTGTTTCGTATTTTATCCATTGCTAAGCCGTCATTGCCAGATTCAATAAAACTTAAATTAGGATATATAAATCTAAACCAAAACAGCATGAAATTATCATTAATTTTGTAAAGCCCTCGTTTGCTTTTTTCTGGATTTTCTTCAGTAATAGGCACTTCACGTTCTATTATATCAAGGTTTATTAATGTTTTCAGATATTTCGTTAACCCAGTTTGTTTAAGTTCAAGCGAAGCAGCAATTTTAGAAAGCTTTTCATTCCCTGCAGCTATTGTCTTTATAACTGAAAAGTAGCTTCCTATCTCTGAAACTTCCCTTTGAAGTAAGAAATTTGGTTCATCATATAAAAAACTAGATTTAGAAATCACATTTTTTTCAATTGCAGTATAAATATCCTTATAATCATAGAAAAGTTCTATATACTTTGGAACACCACCTGTAATTGCATAATATTCAATAAGCTCTTTACGACTCTTATCTGGAAAAAACTCGTGATAATGTGTAAATGGTATTTGCTTTAGCTTAATTTGACCCGTTCGCCTGCCATAAAGTGGACTTGTATAATTTAAAGTCTGCGATTCCATCATTGATATCAAAGAACCACATAGTATAACCATAATATTCTTGTCTTTAAGCATTGTATCCCATATTTTCTGAAAAATTGACGGGAATGCAGAATTTGATTTTCCAAGGTTCTGAAATTCATCTATAACAATAACCTTCTTGCAATTTGACTCATAATCTAAAATTGACTGAAATATTATATCCCAATTGTCTATATTTGCATTTTTAAGAAGATTATTATGTATGAAATCTGCTGTCATGTTTTTGAAAGCTAATCTATTTTGTGCCTCGGACTCCTCTGTAACAAGAAAATATAAAGCATTTTTTTCTTTTATAAATTCTGATGCTAGAGCAGTTTTTCCTACTCTTCTTCTACCATAGAGTATTACAAGGGAAGAACTATCTCTATTATATTCATCTTCCAAAAATTTGTATTCTTTGTTTCGATTAACAAACTTTATCATTTCTTATCACCTCATTATAATTATACTTTAAATTATAATAATTTCAAGTATAACTTTTCGACTAATTTTGAAAGGTGAACAACAAAAAAATAGGCATATTATAACTTTGCCTATTTTCTTGTTATTTATAATTAAATAATCCCTCTCACTTATTTAATCTAAATTAACTTATCTAAAGCTTGCTTTAAATCCGCTATTATATCATCTGGATCTTCTAACCCAATTGATAACCTTACTAATCCTTCTGATATTCCACACAAAGCCCTTTCTTCTGATGTATAAGGTGAATGAGTCATAGAAGCCGGATGCTGGATTAATGTTTCAGTATCTCCCAAGCTTACCGCTAGAATACATAGTTCCAAATTATTCATTAACATTTTACCTGCATCAAATCCACCTTTAAGTTCAAATGCTATCATAGCGCCTGGTAACTTCATTTGTTTTTTAGCTAATTCATATTGAGGGAAACTCTTTAATCCAGGATAATAAATTGCATCAACTGCTGGATGTTCTTCAAGAAACTCTGCAACTTTTTGTGCATTAGCGCAATGTCTATCCATCCTAATATTCAATGTTTTCATTCCCCTGTTAATTAAATAAGCATCAAACGGACTCAAACATGAACCTGTCATATCTTTAATTCCAAAAAGTCTAACTTGATTAATAAACTCTAATTTGCCTGCAGCAAATCCAGCAATTACATCGCCATGTCCATTTAAATATTTAGTTGCTGAATGAACAACCACATCAGCACCTAAGTCCAATGGTCTTTGAATATATGGGGTACAATATGTATTATCAACTACAACTATACAACCTTCATGTTCGTGAGCTATCTTAGATATTTCTCCAATATCAGTAATAAGCATATTGGGATTTGCAGGACTTTCTAGATAAACTAACTTTGTATTAGGTTTAATAGCTTTACGAACGTTTTCAGGATCAGATGTATCAACAAAAGTTACTTCAACACCAAACTTTGATATACCGTGATTTAAAAATGCAAATGTACAACCATACAATGTTTTGGCAGCTATAATATGATCCCCACCTTTAACTGCAGACCATATTACTGATGTAATGGCACCTATACCAGAAGCCATTGATACTGCAGCTTCAGCATTTTCTAAACTTGCTAGCTTATCCTCAACTTGTGTATTTGTTGGATTTCCTAACCTAGTATAAATGTATCCACTTTCCTCTAAAGCAAATCTTTTTCCGCCTTGCTCCGCTGAATCAAACATAAAAGTTGAAGTTTGATATATTGGAGTGGCTAATGCACCATGCTCATTTTTTTGATAACCAGCGTGTACCGCCCTTGTTGCAAAACTCATTTTATTCATTTTTTCATTGTTCATTAATTTATTCCCCCTCTATTTTTATTTAATTTAAATTTGAATTCAATTGAGATTTTTCTTATCTATATTATATTTTTTCATTCTATTAATTAGCAATGTATGTGTAACCTTTAAACTCTTAGCTGCCTCCCTAATGCTTTTATTCGACTTCAAACTCTCGACAATTTTTATTTTTTCTAAGCTTTCAATGCATTCTTTGAGAGAATTTCCAGTAATGTTAGTATCTGGAGTAATATTATAATTTAAGAATATGTCCTTCGTAGAAATCTCATTTGTTTTTGACAATGCAACTGCCCTTTCTAAAACATTCTGAAATTCTCTAACATTTCCAGGCCAATTGTAATTTATTAACTTTCTCATTGCATTTTGATCGATTCCAACTATATCTTTACCATACCTATCAGAATGTATTTTAGTGAAATATTCAAAAAGTATTGGTAAATCTTCTTTTCTTTCACGCAAAGGTGGTATATTAATATTAAAAATATTAATTCTAAATAGTAGATCTAATCTGAATTCCTTATTTTTAACCATTTCATCAATTTTCTTATTAGTAGCTGTTATTAATCTAGAATCAAACGGAACTTCCTTTGAACTACCTACTCGTCTAACCTTTTTTTCTTGCAATACTCTTAATAATTTAGCTTGTAAATGAGATGCCATTTCTCCTATTTCATCTAAGAAAACTGTTCCACCACTAGCTATTTCAAATATTCCTGCTTTTCCCTCCTTATTTCCACCTGTAAATGTACCTGGCTCATACCCAAATAACTCACTTTCTAAAAGTTGGTCTGGAATAGCCGCACAATTAATTGCAATAAACGGTTTAGAATTTCTTTTGCTTTCATTGTGTATGGCCCTTGCAAACAACTCCTTTCCCGTTCCACTCTCACCAGTAATAAGTACTGGTGAATCAGACTTAGAATATAGCTTGCCTTGATTTACCAAATCAAACATTATATTGCTTTCAGCAATGATATCATTAAAAGTGATTGGATTATCAAACCTATTAAAAATATTTGAATTATCAATATCATAAAATGAAATTAAATATCCACTTAAGAAATCTTCTTCATTCTTAATAGACTGTAAATCAACTTGATACAGCTTATTCCCACTTTTAATTCTATCCTTAACCATAGGCCCGCTGTTGCTTTTTAATGATGATACCAACTTATCATAATCTAAATACTTTCGTATATTTACACCCGTTATATCACTTTCCCCAGAAAGAAATATTTTTTCAGCTGCAAAATGATTGATATATTTAATATCACCTTTCCTGCTAAGAAGTGTTACGCCATAAGGTATTACATCTAAAACATTTTTAAGTTCGGTATCCTTTTCCTCAAATGGAAACAAATCAATTTCTTCTAAACTTACCCATGAATTTTGACTTTGTAGTTCATTTTTAATTTTTTCCCACACTTCATCATCTACAGGCATCAATTTAATATAAGCAACATAGGCATATACTTCCATCCAAACTAGTCCTACATCATATTTATGCAGCACTGATAATGCCTCATAAGTTAAATGGGCTCTATCCTCTAGAGCTGTTAATTTAATTTTTTTATTTTCCACAATCGCACACTCCCTCATATATTAAGCAATTACCATGCCATACTTAAAATTGCTACAACACAGTCAAATGCTATGTTAAAAATAACACACTATTTTAATTTGGAATAAATTCATTCCATTTTAGGATTATCTCCTGTTAGTAATGTTTATCATGGTTCGTCGTTAATCCATTTGGTTTGATTATAAACCATTTAAATTTGATTTACAAGCACAAATCAACTCTATTTATAGAAAATTTATAAATATTGCTTGACATATGAGTGTTTTTTTATATAATTAATAAATAAAGAATATTTAATGATTATAGGAAAAACATCTCTAATTAGAGTGGCACCGCATATAACTTCTTTGTCCATTACAGGGATTTAAGAAGTTTTTTTATTTAATTTTAGTTATTTCATAGGAGGAAACAATATGTCATTAGAAAAATTAATATTACCAGAAGCATATACAAGTAAGCTTTCTGTTTTAGAAACACAAATTGCAATTAAAAAAATAAAAGATTTTTTTGAAGCTGAAATAGCAAAAAATTTATCTTTAATAAGGGTATCTGCACCATTAATGGTTAGACCCGAATCAGGGCTAAATGATGATTTAAATGGTGTAGAAAGAGCAGTTGCTTTTGATATGTTAGAAACTCAATACGATGTAGAAATTGTACAGTCCTTAGCAAAGTGGAAAAGAATGGCCCTTAAAAAATATAGATTTGATACATATACAGGTCTTTACACTGATATGAATGCAATTAGAAGAGATGAAGATCTGGATAACATTCATTCAATTTATGTAGATCAATGGGACTGGGAAAAAATAATTAAAAAAGAAGATAGAAACAAAGATACTTTAAAATATATAGTAAACCAAATATACAGTGCATTTATTGCAACCGAAGAATACTTGGAAAGTTTGTATCCATTTATTAGAAATGATCTTCCAAAAGAAATATGTTTCATAACAACCGAAGAACTTCTTAATAAATATCCTGACAAAACTGCAAAAGAAAGAGAATATTTAATTACAAAAGAAAAAAAAGCAGTGTTTTTAATGGAAGTAGGGGGTAAATTATCTGACGGAACAATTCACGACGGACGTGCAGCAGATTATGATGACTGGAATTTAAATGGTGATATATTGTTTTATTTTGAAACATTGGATATAGCACTTGAACTTTCTTCAATGGGTATAAGAGTTGACAAAGATGCTTTGTTAAAACAACTTAATGAAAGAAATCAAATGCAAAAGGCTGATTTCCCTTTCCATAAAGATGTAATAAGTGAAAAACTTCCATTCACAATTGGAGGAGGTATCGGACAATCAAGAATTTGTATGTACTTTCTTCAAAAAGCACATATAGGAGAAGTTCAATCATCCGTATGGTCACAGGAAATGATTGATGTATGTCAAAAAAACGAAATACACTTACTCTAAGAATAATTATTAATAATGCAACTCAAATACAAGGTATAAAGATAATTCTAAAACAAATACACACATAAAATCAGAGGGACGCATATGCATCCCTCTGATTTTATGTGTGTAGCAAAATTAAAAAATATTCATAATTTATTTTATAATATTCCATCATCATGCAATACTTTCTCAAATGCAAGAACAATACTTTCATCATAATATTTCCCTATAAAATCTTTTAATTCCTCTATTGCAACCTCTGGAGTTAATCCTGTACGATAAGATCTGTCTGATGTCATAGCATCATAAGAATCTGCTACAGCTATGATTTTCGCTTCAATACAAATTTCATCACCTTTTAAACCTTTAGGATAACCAGAACCGTCTAATCTTTCATGATGTTGCAACACTATTTTTTCAACATCTTCAACAAATTTTCCACGTAAAAGATCAGCACTATATTCAGAATGTTTTTTTATATAACTAAACTCAACCTCATTAAGACTTGAAGGTTTATTTAAAATTTCATCTGGAATAAAGCACTTACCAATATCATGAAATAGAGAAGCTAAAGCTATAGTATAATTTATTTCATTAGTAAGTCCAAGTTTAGCTGCTATTTTAACTGAATAATCTTGAACTCGATTGCCATGATTATGAGTATAAGCATCTTTTTTTTCTGATTTTATCAAAAGGTTATTTAAATCATCTGTATATGTGTACAAGTAATTATAAACAGGTGCAGATGTAACATATAGCATTTTAGTATCCGTAGTAGTTCTAAACGGAACTGTTGCTTTAATATTATGCACATAAAAATATTCACCCTTACCTAGTTCAAAGCGATCATCACCAACATCTATAACAATAGAGCCTTCAATAATATAATAAAACTCCATTAAATCAGAGGAATCACCTGGAATTATACTATTGGGCCGACCAGCCGAGAATTCATACAGCATAATTTCCAAATTATCTAATTTAGCAAGCAAACTTAGAATTGAAGTTCCTCTAACCTGATCAATATATTTATTATCTTTACCAATAAACAAACCCTCCATAAAATTCCTCCTAAGTCAAATATAACAAAAAATAAAACTAAAATAAGAATCTACTATATGAAAGAGAAAGAATCTCTTTACATATAGTAGATTGTTGTTTAATAATATTTAATGTGCACAACAAGGATCTACAAGAATTGTTTTATTATATATCGTAACCTCTATATATTCTTTAACAATTTCTATATTATACTTGTTAGCCTTTTTAATTAATTCTTCTACTTTTTTATCTGTTTTCTTAATTAATCTTTCACATAATTTATCTATAGTCTTATCCAATTCTCTTTCAAGTTTTTGAATTTTTTCATTGATCTTATTTTTCTCAATCTGACGCACTCTATCATCTTGAATGTTATCTAGTTTGTCCAATTTACTCTGTTCATGTTGAATCTTTTTAGAGGTATTTAGCACTTCCATATTAGCTACCTCTTTAGTCTTTTCAATTTCCTTATAAATATAATCGTTAGTTTTATCAATTTCAGCCATAATCACTTCATTAGTGGTGGCTGTTCCAATTTCTCCAGCAAAGGCCACTGACCCAAACACTACAAGAATACTAACCATAATAAATACCATAAACATTAATCTTTTTAATCCTTTAAACATAATTAACCCCTCCTAATATTAATGGTTTTGCTTAATCGATAATACTAAAAAACTCCTTTTCGGTAGCTGGCTGCCATATTAAAGGCCCTATAGCTTTGCGTCACTGCCTTTCACCAGTTTTGCTATTATCGGTTGAAGTAAAATCTCATACTCTGATATTAACATAAATAAGTAAATTTTGTCAACAGTTTTTGCAAACTTTTTCTTTGTTCATTTTTCAATATTTGATTTATTTCCTCAGTGTAGCAATTAACCTATTCGGTTTTAACAATAGATTTATACCATCTTCTATAGACTTAACTAATATATCTGAAACGCTTAACAAGTTAGAACACATGCCCTCTTCTTCTAATACTGCAACAGAAATTTTAGATACTTCAAACATTTTTCTGTCATTATAACCATTTCCAAAACAAATTGTATTGTTACCTCCTAAATTTGAAACAATTTTAGCTTTATAATCACCAGCATCATCCCTAGGAAATGTCATCAATCTTACATTCAGATCTTCACATTCTTTTGCAGCAGATCCATATGTATCAGCTGTTAGAACATACACATTTACCATTTCACATAAAAGAGCAATTTTCTCCCTTATTGTTGATGATATTATACCATTTACAGCAATTGTTCCATTATAATCAAAAACTACATTTTCTATTGAGTATAAACACCTTCCCGGTACTTCAATATTTATCACAACGTCACCTTCCTTTAATTTTCCATATACATTATACATTCCTGAGTACGTAAGTCAACAGCGTTATTAAAAATATTATATGGCGTATTCTTTTCTACAACTTGACCTTCATCCATAAATATAACACAATCTGATTATGAATAACCTTATATGTAATAATTATAAGTTTCATGTCATGACAATATAACATATTTTTATAATCAACCTAACTTGTATAAAAAACATTAAATTGACTGATTTAGCTAGTCCGTGATACATTTTATTTGAAAAAAATAAAAAGAGGAGTTAGCATATGAATAATAAAAATTCAAGTTTTATAATGGTTTTTTCAGCATTATCAATAGCAATTAATATCGTTTTAGGAACTGTAGTAGGATTACTAAACATTCCATTATTATTTTTAGATACTGTAGGAACAATTTTTTCAGCTGTGTTATTTGGTCCTTGGTATGGAGCAATGGTAGGGGGATTAACTAATGTAATTCAAGGAATGCTTACAAATCCTAAAGATATACCTTTTGCATTAGTAAATATTGCAGTTGGTATTATAGTTGGATTAATAGCAAGAAAGTGGAAATTTAATTTAAAAGCAGCTATCATTACAGGACTTATTTTAGCAGTTGTAGCCCCACTTATTGGTACTCCAATAGCAACATACGTGTATGGAGGAATCACAGGAGATATTAATGATGTTTTCTTTACATGGTTAGTTCAATCTGGACAATCAATATTTACCGCAGCATTTATACCTAGAATTACAAGCAATATTGTTGATAAAATCGCAAGTTGTATTTTAGTATCTTTACTATTTAACAAAATACCAAAAAAATACACACAAAAGGCATTATAAATGGAAAGAAGTAAACGTGTTGTATTCATATCTCATTGTATTTTAAATCAGAATGCAGTTGTTCACCCTTTAGCCAGAGCTAAAGGTGCCTATAAAGATATAATAAAAGAACTTATGGACAATGAAATAGGCATTCACCAATTACCATGTCCTGAATATAGACATTTAGGACTAAAAAGAGAACCTATGACTAAAGAGGATTATGATACATATGATTTTAGAATAATCAACAAAAATATTGCAATGGATGCCGTAGGCATAATAATAGAATATTTAAAAAACGGCTATGAAGTATTAGGAATCATAGGTATTAATGAAAGTCCAACCTGCAGTATCAAAGGACAAATGGGGATTCTTATGGAGGAATTATTAAGCTTACTAGAAAGCAATCACATTAATATTAACTTAATTGATGTACCAACTGATTATTTTGATGGAGTTAATGGAAAAAGCTTTATTGAAAAACTTCATAAGATTATTACTAATTAAGTTTTAAATATTCTTTTACCTATAACCCATACCTGAAATACACTTGATCCTACAACTACACCAAATGATATAAAAAATTATGTACTAAAGAAGAAAAATAATTTGTTTTCCTTTTTCTTACTTTAGTACATTTATAGTAGCTTAATTATCTACTATTTAATATATTTATAATACGATTCACTTGTATAAATGGCAGCTAGTGGGTTGTGACCAAGCACACGATCTTTTACTGCTAGTACCGTGCACATTGCATCACTATATTTTATAAATAGCGAATCATGACCAACACACAATCCAAGAATTATGTTAAATTCAGTTTTAGCTTCATTCATAATTACTGCCTGCCCAATAGGATTGCACATGCTTTCATGGCCCTCACCATTGATTTTATCCTTAGCTTCAAGACCTAATTTAGATTTATCAATTCCTCCAACCTTACAAATTGCAGAAACAACTTCCAATCCGTGAGATTCAAAAATATTGTTCACTACTTTAGCTTCACGATGAAGACCACTACAAAAAGCTAAACCAATACGCTTATATCCCATTCTACCGCAAAATTCAATTATCTCTAAAATCCGAGGTTTTATTGCCATCTTATTACCTGAATCATTTGGTGCATCAACATAACATGCTGCTTCTTGTCGTGATGCTTCTGCTGCAAAGTGTTTTATATCTTCTTTTTCGTAAAACTGATCTGCTTTTTTCAATGCATCATCATAAATAATTGTGCTACAAAAAGTAGGAGCCTTTCCATCTGATGAACGACATATTTTATTATCTAATCCACATTGACTACATTTTCCATTCATAAACCAATATCTCCTTATATTATTTATCTAACTTCAATTCCTAAGCAAATTGTTTTAATTTTCCAAAATAGCAATAGCTCGAATAGGCGAACCATCTGATGAGAGGTATTTTAATGGCAATGCACAAAAAGTAAAAATTTCATTCCCCACTTGGCCTAAATTAGCCAAATTTTCAATAACTACAATTTCATTTTCAGCAAACAACTTGTGATGTATAGACAAATTTCCGTCAGAAATAGGGTCTATACCAATAACATCCAAACCAACACCTTTTTTATTGCTCTCAATTATATATTTAGTCACTTCTTCGTCAATATAAGGGTAATCACCAAAATAAGCATCTGTGCCCCAGTGTTTGTCCCATCCCATATAAAAAATAATAAATTCAGCAACATCAGCCTTATCTCGTACATGATTTATGTAATCCATAGTAATAAGCTGTCCTTCATTCAAGTCGGTACAATCAATTACTAAACCTTTTCCTACGAATTGAGTTATAGGAAATTCATCTAATGTTGTTCTTCCAGCATAAATGTGAGCCGGAGGATCCATATGCGTACCCGTATGAGAAAACATAGTCAATAAAGTTTCCTTAAAGCCATCTTTTTCATATGTGTTTGCTGTTTGAAGCTTTGGAGGTTCTGTACCCGGATAAACAGGCATATCTTCAGAAATAGTATGCGTTAAATCAATAATCTTCATTTTTTTCTCCTCACAATTTTATTAGATAACAGTTCTTCCTTCATTATTAAATATTAAAATAATATCACATTTATACAGTATATCAATTAAATACTATATTATCAACAGAAAAATATTTCCCTTAATATATCACATGAAGAACAACCCTGCATATGAAAAAAAGGGAATTCTTTTCTAATCCTTCTATAGAAATAGAATACCTTTTTGTTGATGAGTCACATAAAAGCTCATCTAAAGATAGTACAAGTCCAGAAATACACCTAGATAAAAAGCACCTCAGCCATAGGTATATCATATAGCCGAGGTGTTTAATTTACTTACTTTTTTAATTTATTGTTTGTATATTATTTTTCAATAACATATATCTCTATAGTGTATGTTCCTGCAGTTAATCCAGTAAGCGCAATAGTAAATGTTTGTGCCTCTGTTACTGGATTTATATTATTATCAACTAATGTAATTTCTGTACCATCTAATTCCACAACTAATTCTGCACTAGTAAACAAACTATACTGTACAGTAGCATTTACAACTAGAGAAACATCTGCACCTTCCTCCACGCTGATAGTAGCAGTTCCATCAACAAATGCAACTCCATCTATAGTTCCTTCTAGCTCGATATAATCTACTGGATTAATTGTATTGTTAGAAACTAAATAGTATTGTACTTGATTTGGTTTTACAGTATCACTTAATGTAAACTGATCAGAATTTGCTACTAAATATGTAGTCGCAGTCACACCATCTTCCCAAATTGTAGGCAATCCATATTCTTCAGTGGTATTAACAAATGTAGCACCTGTCACTGTCAATACAGGGTTTTCTAAACCAGAAGCGCTACCTTTACTTGCTTCTATACCACCAAACTCATTACCTGATACATCAATTGTACCTGTTAAGGTTACTTCTGAGGCATTTACAAGTAGTCCTGCATCTCCGCCTGTAAGCTTAATACCATCTATGGTAGCATCTGTATTGTAAACTTGCATTACATAATCTCCATTCCAACCATCTGCATTGCCTGTAAATGTAATCGTATGGTTTCCACCGTTAATAGTAACCGGACGACTTACTACTACTTGGTTTGCTACTGAGAAGTCATCTATAACATTAATTGTAGTTATTTCTTCATTTGATAATGCTTCTTTTAATTCATCTTCAGTATCTACATCCGCTTCTGTTGCTGTTTCTGTATAATAATAGATTTGCATTCTTCCATCGTGTGCCATTACAATAGTATTATTGTTAACAGTAATTGATTCTCCATATAAGTAGAAACTTATACCTGAATCATATTGATCACTATAAAAATCAACTGCCGTATCAATATTATCAAGAGTATTGTTAGTCACTGTTATATTATCACAATTGAAGTCTGGCTTTCCATAGAAATTAATACCGTTACGTATAGTAGTATCTATTGTATTTCCATCAACCAATATATTGCTGCCGCTGTTAAAGTACATACCATATGATAAATTACTCAAATCATTATTTGTTACTTTTATATACTGAATTTCAGAGCTGTAAGGAGTTACAATTCCATTATGTTTATTTGTTTCGTCTTCTAAACCAATAATATCATTGCCATCAATTACTATCTCACTACCGACACTACCTTTAGCTGTAAGATAAATTGCCGATGTTTCATCATCACTAGGGTCAGGCACAGGTGTATTTATTGTAAATCCCTGAATTAAGGTGCCAGTTAAGTCTAATCCATACTCGCTTACATCTCCGACAATAAGTGTATGTTTCTGACCTGCTGCCGGACTTAAAACGGTATTATCTGTTCCGGATCCAATTAATTGTATTGGCTTATCTATTTGAACAGTTTCTGTAAATGTTCCTTCTCCAACTTCAATTACGTCATTATTAGCCGCCGCATCAATTGCTGCCTGAATTGTACCATACCATAAATCTTGCGTTTCATTATGTACTTTTTCTGTTACGGCGCCTACGTTAACTGTCGCTGTTAATGTATTAGATATTACCCTGCCTGTTGCTCCAAATACTGTTGATGACATAACCATTAAAAACACCAATGTCAATGCCAATACTTTTGATAATCTTGTTCTTTTCATTCTTTGTTTCCTCCTATTAATTTTTTTGGCTTTTCCTAAAAAAACTAATTGGTAGCCAGGCTGCCATCCCCCCAGAGGCCAGGCCCTATGGCTTTGCGTCCCTATCTTTTGAAAGGTTTGCCTTTTTCAATTTAAATAAATTAATTATAATACATTAAGTTAAAACCCTCTAAGCTTCACCCCCTAAATACTATCAAAGAAATAAATTAACTATTCTTTGATACAATAAACAGTGAGTTTATATTCACCAACCTTATTAAATGATATTTCTGCTGTAATGTTTGTATTTATGTCTTTTTCAACAGTTAATCCTTTAATTAGTTGATATATATCATTATTCATTTCAATTTGTGTTGAGTCATATAAGACTGAGATATCTTCTGTATCAACCGGTATCCAGTTTGAATCAATCTTCTTTTCCCAAAGCATGTTTACAGCTACATTTTCTACTGAGTCAGCACCCTCATATAATTTAATATTGATTACTATGTTTTGCTTTTCTCCTATTGTTTTGTTACCAATTGGGTCGGTCCAGCTTATTGCAACAGGGGCTACTATTACCTGGAAGCTAATAGTTTTATTTTCGTACCCTGTCTTGCTTGCCGTAACGGCGACTGTTACTTTACCTTGTTTATTTCCAGTTATAACCCCATTTAAAGGGTCATTAATTATTTCATTTGTATTTTCAGTTGTATATTTAAGTGTTACATCTGAAGTTTCAAGAGTCAGATTATCTGCCAGACTATACTCTTCGTCTATTCCTATCATAACTACAGAATTCTTAGTATTAATAACTATGCTGCTAGGAGTCGGATCAACTGGACCAGGAGAACCGCCCCCTCCGCCTCCACCGCCTGTTGGATTTGGCGTTATTGTACCTTCCGGTACCACTATATCTTCAATTTCAAATTGATTCAATCTATCTAATAATACTATAGCCTCTGCTCTAGTTATTGGTTTTTGCGGCATGAATGTGTTATCTTGACTATAACCCAGCATAATTTGAGCTACTGCTACTGCGTTAACATATTCTTTCGCCCAATCTGATATTAATTCACTGTCAGAGAACCTTTGTACATTTTCCGGATTTAGTTCTAGTCCCAGGATTTTTGATACTATAACTGCAGCTTGTTCTCTTGTGAGGTTAGAATTAGGATTAAACAGTAATTCTGAAGCACCGTGTATATATCCTGCTTTATATGCTTTTTGCACTTCTTCATAGTACCAATCGTTAGGACTTACATCTGTAAAGCTTATAGCAGCTTTTTCTGAAAAACCCAGAAAATTATTTGCCATTTTTACAAATTCTGCTCTTGTTACCGGCTCATCTGGCTTAAATGAACCATCTAGATAACCCGTGATATAGCTGTTGTCGAGCCATGATTGTATTGTGCTTTCTGCCCAGTGTCCTATGTAATCCTTGTTTAAACCATAAACATTTAAAGGCATCATAGCTGTTATAATCATTATAAGCAACAGTAGTATTGATATCGTTTTCTTTTTTAACATTTTTACCCCCTATGATAATTCGTTAGCTTCAAGCATGCATCCTATAACTTTAATGGATTTATATCACATAAAAATTATAGCATACTTTTTTGGATATCTAATAGCAATCTTTCGACAATTTTTTCATTCTCTATTAATCATGCAGTTTTTAGTGAAAATATTCATTAATAAGTTAAGTAAAAAATGTATTTCTAAGTTTGTCAAACAAAAAGAACCGTCCCCTTTGTTCCTGTGTTTGGGCGCCCTATGTTTGGCATTCAACTAAGTCCTCGTAAATATGAATAGCGTCTTTTATCGTTTTAGCACTATATAGCGCTGAATCTGCATTTTTTAATATTTGTGTTGCTGTCATTCCATGCGAATATCGTGCTATTCCAAAACTAACTGTTAATTGTTCATTTAAATTATTATCTGCAACCATTTCTTTAAAATCATTTTGTATACTCTCACATGTTTCAATAACAATATTCAACGTCTGATTCTTAAATATAATACAAAATTCATCACCACCAAAACGAAATGGCATTGCATTAGCACAATTAATTTTAAGAATTTCACCAAATTCTGATAAAATTAAATCACCCTTTGCATGTCCCCATGTATCATTAAGCAGCTTGAAATTATCAATATCAATCATAACAAAAATATACACACTTCCCGAAATATCTTCTTCCATACTCTGAAAAGCTTTTCGCAAAGCAGTTCTGTTATTAATAGATGTCAGCTCATCATTATGCAATCTCTGCTGCAATTTAAAACGTTCTAACTCTCTTTGTAAACTAACAGCATTCTTACCCCTCTCAAAATAAATAACAACTATACAAACCGCGTAAAAAGCTAATAAAAAGCATATAGAAATAATAAAATTAATTAATCTCATATGACTATCTATAATATTAAACTTAATAGGGTTCCAAATAATAAAACATTCAGAAAAAGTTTTAGCAAGTATGCTACATAATGCAGTTATAGTTGTCAAAATATAATCCCCATATACTACAGTAAACAAAATAGGTATAGTAAAAATCATATAAACAGAAATAAAAATACTATGTACTGAAAAAACGATAAAACAAATCGCAGAAAGCAGTAATGAGACAATATATATTTTAACATTATGTTTCAAGCGCGAAGAATTTATCGCCAAATAACCTATAATAATTAAAGACACATTTGTTACAACTGGTACTAGGACATATTTCATAATATAGAAAGAAATTGATGTATTAATTTCACCTAAATTGTACAATACACCACTTATTATACATTCAATTAAAAATGTAAAGATAACTAGTCCAACAGATGCTTTAAAATGAAGTATCAGCCATTCGCCATCTATCCGTTCATACTCACTTTGAATTTCAATAATATTTATTTCTTCATCCAATTTTTTCACCTCAAGAGTTTTTCCGACATGTTGTCATATTAACTTACCAAACATTGTATATTATAATACTATTTATAAAAGAATTATTTATCAACAACCCTCGATTTTCCAAATCTAACGATGCTGTATATAACTAAAAGTATAAAAATTGATAGAGAATATATCTGTAGAAACCTCAGCCCAAAATAATCATATATAGTTTGTCCTAAAACAATTATAGAAATAAAAAGTCCGATTATAGTTATATAGAAATTCTGCCTTGCAATATTATGTGATTGCCTCTCTGAAATTTTACCGCCCAACATTTCCATGGTGTTATTCCAAAACAATGTAAGCTTACTTTCATCAATATAGTTGTAATTCTTTACATTCTCATTTATATCAGATGAAAATGGTAGATCTTTATCAGACAACTTTTTTTCATACAATAAATTTTGATAAATAAGGTTAATTAAATCTACTTTAATATCATTAGAAATCTCTTTATCATGATAAACAATTAAACTAGGAATACTTATTCTTATATAATGAGTATTGCTGTAAGCTAAGAATTTATTAGTTGATTCTATGATGCTAAAAGTAACACTTCCCAATTTATCAGTGTAATTTTTTAACTGATACTTATTATTAGGTATAAATACCATCATATAACTATAAAAAGAAATAGCTTTAACTTCTGAAATTTTGTTAATATTATCAAATACATAATCAATAATCAATTTAGGATAAAAATCATTAATAACACTCCTTATTATCCTCAATTTATCAAAGTTTTCAGGAACTTCTATTCTAATTTTAATAATAATTCTATGATGATAATAATAAAACTCACCTAAGATGTCAGCTGGGCTTATGTTTAATCCTTCATTTTTAAAATTATCTACTAGCTCGTTTATCATTTCATCTTTTAAAAAATATTCAAAATGATATTTAAGAGACAATTCATTATTTTTTTTAAAATTTTCAAACACCAAACTATTTATTTGATTAATAACATTATCACTAAAAACAACCCTATCATCAGAAAATTTTATCAATACTGGTACATAAACTTCAACTTTCACTTCTACTAATCTCCTATTAAATTATTTAAGATAAATTCTAAAGCATCGTCAATTTGATCAAATTTATACGTAACATCATAATCTTGATACAAATTTATCCCTATAGATATTTTAGAAATGTCAAACATAGAAAAATCATTATTACTATCCCCTACAGTCAATACTTCATCTAAGCTAATATTATCATAGGAGCACAAAGTTTTAATTGCACTACCTTTTGATACCCCTTTGATAACAATATCAAAACAGTCTATATGTTCATATATTTCTAAATTATCATTATACACGTTAGATTTGAAGATATCATTTAGGAAGTTTCTAATTCTAACTTTTAATTCATTACAATCAAAAAAGCATGTAACATTTATATTATTTGGTTGAAACCAAATCGAGTTTCCAAACTGTTCTGCTAACGTAGATTTAAGTTTAACTAAATACTTTGATTTTTCAATATTAGCACCTAAAGTTTTTTTGGGAGGAACGTTCGCATCATAATATATTTCTGCCCCATTTTCACCAATTACAGTAATATCAGAAAGACCTAATTGCCTAACAAATCCACATAAATATATGGCAGGCTTACCAGAAATAAAAGCGATTTTAACACCTCTATCTTTTATTTCATGCAAATAGTTCAATGTACTGTCCTTAATCCTACTATTTAGTTCACAAAGAGTATTATCAACATCAAATCCAATAAATTTAATCATTCTTTTCCCTCCCCTTACCATGTACAAACAACTGTAACAGTACTTATTTCTACATCAATTGGTACCAAGGCCATATTACTTTATTCAAATTTCTTTTCTTAGACATCCAACCATCCTATTTCTTTCCATATTATCATTTAATTGTAACATTATTTTGACTTGATTACAACTAAATTTCACTCGTTTGACTTTACTGATTTGATAATTGATTACTTTAAAAAAGGTTCAGAGCAAACCAAAATTCTATAAATTTTAGTTCAACCCTAAACCTTTATAACTTACTATAATTTATGCATTTTTAAACCAATATTCTCTAAACAATGCAACCATAACCCCAATCATACCACCTAGAACAATACCAATTGCTACATTCATTGCATTGCTAGGGCTTGTCTTTTGACTAGGCGCAAAAGGAGGCGAAGGCAAATAAATACTTGTTTCCACAACACCTATAACACTTGATTCAAGAGGCATTGCTCTCCCTGTTTCATAATACTTAGCTATAGCTTTTTTTTCTTTATCAAGCTCTTCTAAATATTTATTATTTACTCTTATAGAATTTTCTATGCTATTAATGGATTGTTTGTTTCCAACTATATCACCTTCTATTTTAATATAGTTTGGATTAACCGTATCTACAGGAATTACATAATCAGTTGTATTAGTTAATTGAGTTTGAATTTCTAAGTTAGCTTCGCCTTTAGCAATTATCTGTGGTGTTTGAGCTAACAGTTCTTCATTTCTCTTTAAAATTTCTTTTACACTATCCAATGAATTTTCATAAGACTTTATATTTACTGTAAATTCATTATAATACGATGCAACTGCTCTCTCTTTTGTCATGACATCCATAAATTCCATGTAATTGTCGTACAATGCTTGAGCAAGTTTTAATGATTCCTGTGGATTATCAGCTGAAACTGTTATTTCATAGCTGTTTTGTACATTCCCTGTTTTAGCATCAGATTTACCAATAGAAATTCTTTTTCTTAACTTCTCTAATGTTACCTCTTGATCATTATAACCCATATCTTTTATAGTATTGACTAGAACATTATTACTTGTAATTAAATTTATATATTGCTCATTAGTAGTTATTGGTAATTTATATTCTCCATATCTAGTGCTATATGTTTCAGGCATGCTAATTACTATGTTCAACTTTGCATCATAAACTGGAGACAATACAAACATACTAAAAATTCCAGCTAAAATAGCCACTACTAAAGTAAAACTTATAATCATAATTTTATTTTTCCATAAAGCCATAATAAGCTCTCTTAAATCAATTTCATCTTCATAACATTGCACATTATTTTGATTTTCGTTCATCGTTAGCTCCTTCATTATTAAATACTAAAATAATATTACGTTTATATAGTATATCAGTTAAATACTATATTTTCAATAAAAAAATATTTGTAGCTATTTTTGAAATAATAAACTACCTTTAAAGAAACCATTCCCATCAAAGCTTCAAAGCTGTCAATAAAACATCTTTAACTTGTCCACCCTACCATGTACAAATAACTAATTTATTGGACAAACACAAAAATATAATTATTCGACTAAAAAAAATAATGCACGTCGACGAATATGGCATGTTCTGGATAACTTCGCACCAAACATCGTGGATTTGAAGAGCGTCTGGAATATCACAGCATGCCTAAATGCCACAAGGGTATATATCATCATGCTTATCAGCGAAATCCAATCCGATTTACATTATTTATTGAACAAGCCAATAATTTGCCAGAAGATTTTCTTATAAAGCTTTAAACAGAAATAATGTCACAATTTATGAATTAACTGAAATTAGTTAGTCAAAGAACTGCATTATTAAACTCAAATTTTTGAAATTAAGTAATCATTTATATGATTCTTTTTTTCATTTTTTGTTCTAGTCTGTCCCAATTTTTCATTGATTTTTTGGTTGACTAGTTGAGTTTTTTAAACGCCCTGCAGAATTATACCTGCGGATCGTGACCTTTTGTCATTGGCTTCTAATCTCTACTAAATAAGTCTCTTGTGTAGACTTTGTCTACTACATCCTTAATCTCATCAGATAATCTGTTTGCAACAATAACATCTGAAATTTTCTTGAAGTCATCAAAATCTTTGATGACTCTTGAGTTATAGAACTCATCTTCATGAAGTGCAGGCTCAAATACCACGACTTCGATACCTTTAGCCTTAATACGCTTCATGACCCCTTGAATAGCGGACTGACGGAAATTATCAGAATTTGTCTTCATGGTTAGTCTATAAATTCCTACAATCGTAGGACTTCTCCTAATGATCATATCTGCTATATGATCTTTTCTTGTTCTATTGGCATCTACTATCGCAGACATGATGTTCTGAGGTACATCCGCATAGTTAGCTAAAAGCTGCTTTGTGTCTTTTGGTAAACAGTATCCGCCATACCCAAAGGATGGATTGTTATAATGACTTCCAATACGTGGATCTAGGCCAACGCCCTCTATGATCTGCTGTGTATTTAAGCCTCTCACTTCAGCATAAGAATCAAGCTCATTGAAGTATGCCACGCGAAGTGCAAGATAAGTATTGGCAAACAATTTAATCGCCTCTGCTTCTGTCGCATCTGTATAAAGAATTGGAATATCTTTCTTGATTGCTCCTCCTGCTAACAGTTCGGCGAATACTTTAGCTCTCTCCGACTGCTCTCCTACAACAATTCTTGATGGATAGAGGTTATCATAAAGCGCTTTTCCTTCTCTCAAGAACTCAGGTGAGAAAATAACATTCTTAGTATCAAATTTCTCTTTGATTGATTCTGTATATCCGACAGGCACTGTAGATTTAATCACCATTACAGCATCTTGATTTATCGATAATACATTTGCAATTACAGCTTCAACCGTTCTTGTATTGAAGTAGTTCTTCTCCGTATCATAGTTTGTTGGAGTAGAAATGATGACATAATCAGCATCTTTGTATGCTTCAAAGTTATCTGTAGTTGCTGTTAAATTGAGCTCCTTTATTGCTAGGTATTCTTCAATCTCCGGATCTACAACAGGAGATTTCCTGTCGTTAATCATATCAACCTTTTCTTTGATGATGTCCAAGGCTATGACCTCATTATGTTGTGCTAAAAGAATAGCATTGGAAAGGCCTACATACCCGGTTCCTGCGATTGTTATTTTCATGAATTCTTCCCCCTTTATTTATGTATCGTCTCTAAAAAATAAACCTAATGGTTGACATATCTATCCTTAAATACGACTTATGTTATCATTTATCTGACTTTTCGTAAGGTATTACTTCTTTATCTTATAATATTCTTCATACCACTCCACGAACTTCTGAAGTCCATCTTCAATACTTGTTGACGGCTTGAAGTTAATGTCTCTTTCAAGATCACTTACATCTGCGTAAGTTCTTAAAACATCTCCAGGCTGCATATCCATATAGATTTTCTCAGCTACTTTTCTAAGAGAAGATTCTAAAGCATTGATAAATCTCATAAGCTGCACTGGATTATTATTTCCAATATTGTAGATTTTGTATGGAGCAAAGCTTGTGCTTAAATCGTCCTTACTTTCATCCCAATCTTTATTGGCGACGGGAGCTTTTTCAATTAGCTTCACAATACCTTCCACAATGTCATCAATATAAGTGAAGTCTCTTTCCATCTTTCCATGGTTAAACACTTTGATAGGCTTTCCGGCTAAGATGTCCTTTGTGAATGAGAAGTAAGCCATATCTGGTCTTCCATATGGACCATAAACCGTGAAGAATCTTAATCCAGTTGTAGGAATTCCATAAAGATGACTGTATGTATGGGCCATCAATTCATTAGACTTCTTGGTAGCTGCATAAAGGGATACCGGATGATCCACGTTATGATTTGTAGAGAATGGCGCTACTTTATTGCCACCATAAACAGAGCTAGAAGATGCATAAAGCAGATGCTCCACAGGAAAGTTCCTACAAGACTCTAAGATGTTCATAAAACCAGTAAGGTTTGAATCTACATAAGCATAGGGGTTCTCGATAGAGTACCGCACTCCAGCTTGAGCCGCTAAGTTTATGACATGAGTAGGCTGGTAGGTTTCGAAAATATGATCCACTGCTGTCTTGTCTTTTAAATCTACTTTATGGAAATTAAAGTTATTGTATTTTCCTAAAATCTCCAGCCTAGACTGCTTAAGACTTGGATCATAATAGTCGTTCAAGTTGTCAATTCCTATTATCTGATAGGAATGATCTAGTAATTTCTTTGAAAGGTGAAAGCCGATAAAGCCGGCTACACCTGTTATTAGTATTTTCATTTCAAATTAACCCTTCTTTACATTTGATATATCATTCTTTATCTGTGTTGTTGATATTTCAGGTGTTCTGGGTAAATATTTTACTTCACAATATTCACTTAAGAAATCAAATTTTCCTTCCCAATCATCACCCATAACAAATACATCAATATAATATCTTTGTATATCATTAACTTTCTGTTCCCATGATTCTTCAGGTATTACAAGATCAACATACCTTATGGCTTCTAATAAGTGTTTTCTTTTCTCATAAGAAAAATAACATTTTTTTTGTTTCTGATTCCAATTAAATTTATCTGTAGATAATACAACTACTAGATAATCACCTAATTCTTTTGCTCTTTTTAGCAAATTGATATGACCATAATGCAATAAATCAAAAGTCCCATATGTTATAATTCGTTTCATTAATTTTCCCTCCTATCACTCTTGCCAACAACATACTCCGCTACTTTTTTTGAAGCTAGTCCTTTTTCATAAACACCATAAAATTCTTGGATTTTCTCATTTCTTATTTCTGTATTCTCACTAAAAACCTTATTAATACATTCATATAGTTCTTCGTTATTATAAGTAATTAAAAATCCTGTTTCCTTCAAATCATAGTAAAATGTCCTATCATTCATAATATATTCTTGATAATCACTCTGATAAAGAATGGTTGGTTTTTTTGTAAGAATAAAATCCGTTGCTGAAGACGAATAATCCGTTATCAATAAATCAGTTATTTGTAGCAAATCTGCCATATCTTCATATTCTGTAACATCAATTATATTGCTATTAGTAGGTATACCCTTCAATCCCGATACAGCGCTATGTGCTCTAGTTAAGCAAATCCATTTACTTTCAGTTACAGATGTTAACTTATTAAGTACCCCTAGTAAATCAATATCTACTATTTCTTGATTCTCTTTTTCTTTCGCTGCTTCTCTCCTCAATGTTGGAGCATAAAGTATAACTTTATCATCTTCGTTTATTCCTAATTCATTTTTTATTCTGTTAACTCTTTCTTGATTCACATTAATTAGAACATCATTCCTTGGAGAACCTACTCTCAAAAATTCACCCATATATCTATAAGCGCTTTTATACATGATTTCTGCAAATTCTGAGCCCGTTATAATCACATCGCATATAGTCGTTTCTATGAGCTTATAATCTGAGGGTGCAAACGTGGAATCAAAGAGAATTTTCTTAAAAGCTCTATCTCCATGCCACGTCTGTATATAAACTTGGTCTTTACTTTTATACGTAAATAGTGGTTTGTTAAAATTATCAATCCAAAACTTTGAAGTAGCTAAAGTCTTTAATTCATTAAATGTGTTTGATTTTACACACTTGATATACTGAGGAACAATTTTTTCTTTATTTTGAGGATCTTTAAATGACCAAATTATATTTAATTCTGGGTTTAATCTATGCAATTCTTCAGATATTGCTTTAGGGTTGTCTGAATAAGATTTTCCTCCAAAGCTTTTAAATACAATGTTTTTATCTTCTACTCCATAAATTTTATTACAAATCATCATGTAAGATTTCTTAACAGTAATTCTAAATTTTTTAGCCGTATTGTATAAAAAAGGTTTCTTCTTGATTATATTTTTATAATTCATATTTCATCCCCTATTTTTTTGTTTTGAATAAATATTTTTGAATGTTCCCCGATCTATATACTTTGTCTATAGCTTTTTTATTTGCAAGATATATAAACAAAAGATAAATCAAAAAAATTATTATTTTGTAAGCTAAATTAACTAAACTAAAAACTGTTAAATATTTTGTATAGCTAAAATACAAACCAATTATCATAAACAAAAGACTAGGAGTTATAATACTTAACATCTTAATAAGTCTATATCCTATGTCACTATATAATTTGCTTAAATGAACAATAATTGAAACGATTATTACTTTGGCCAAAACAAATGCTACAGCAGATCCATACATCCCAAACCTTGGTACTAAAATATAAGCTAAAACTATGTCCATTAAACTTCCTATAATTGTTGCAATGAATAATTTTCTAGCTGCTTCTTTATAAAACATCACAATGTTGACATAAAAATAATAGATAGATTTAATAGAAAAGCCCACAACTAATATTGGTATAACTGTCCAGGCCATAATATAATTATCGTTAGTCATCAATTTAACAGCTTCCTGTGAAAATAATCCAATACACATATATATTAAAGAATAGAATATCAGCAGTACATTTGAAAGATTTATAATTTCTTTTTTGCTTTCTTCATCCCCTTTTTTCATAATTTCGTAGAACCAAGGTTGAAATGCTTTATTAACAGCTACTTGAACAACATCTATTAAATTACCAAATTGCATACCTATACTATATAAACCAACATTTGCTAGAGTTCCACTTGCATTAATAAAAACTCTTGATGCTAAGCTAGCAATCTTTGTAGATAAATTATGAGGCATTAAAGGAATAGAATACTTTAGCGTTTCTTTTAATATAGAACCATCAATAGTCCATTTAAATAAGTCATTTTTTTTGAGGTCGATAATCATGTATACAAAATAAGCAATGTTTATAATCAATTGAGCTAATAAAAATCCAACTATCCCTAGCTTAAAAACTACAATAAAGACAATTTTTAAAGTTGTTACAGTAAAAAAAATGATTAAATTTACTTTTGTTAATTTCTTACCTTTTTGCATTCCTTGAAGGATACTTTGATGTATAGTATGGGTTGAAACAAATATTACACTTAACAATGCTATTAAAACTATTGGATAAAATGTAATACCTTCAAAAAATATCTCAATAATTATATCTTTAAATATAAATCCTAGAATAAAAAAAATCGAACCCGAAATACAAATAAACGAGATGATAGTTCCATATAATTTTTTAATTTTTTCTTGATCTTCTTTAAAGTCTGCATAAAATCTTACTATAGAATAGTGTAATGAAAAAGCTATAATTACATTAGTAACACTTATAAATCCTGCCACTAAATTGGCAACACCATAATCATCTGGTGTTAAAAACATTGTATATACAGGTAAAAGGAAGAAACCCATTGCTTGTACAAGCAATGAACTAAATATATAAAAAAACGAATTTTCTAAAACCTTTTTTTTAGCTACCATTTACAAATCATTTCTCCTCGTCTTTATTCCTTTTAAAAACAACTCCCTATGTGCTTCGCACTCTATAAGATTTTGCATAACTAATAATTTTTTCTTATTATATATATTTTTCAACAATTTACCTTTAAATATATGCCTATCTATTCTTGACAACCACTTACCAAATCCTGAAAAGTTACGTAAATACTTTTCTATATTATTTTCAGCAAATTTAGCATACTGATTATCTATAAAGACTTCTTGTAGCATTTCTTCTGATCGTTTTTTAAGTTCTTCAAGAATTTTTTTTTCTTGTTTTTCATCTGCTTTTCTTATTACATTTCCTTCTTTTACAAAAGGAATATATTTCACATTTAATTTATCAGTAATCTCTATCTTTAAAAGTACACTGGTTTTCCAATATTCACTGTCAGAGTGATCAAATATAAAATTACCTTGTCCATAAACGATCGTAGCATCTTTATATTCTTCATAACATCCTATACAGTGACTATGTTGACACACTACTAAATCGGCACCTTTTTCTATAATTTTTCTAGACACCTTTTGCAAATATGGTGATGGATATCTATAATGCTCTTTTCCCCCGTGATAAATAACCAAAACATAATCGCACTTTTCTTTTAAGCCCTGAATATGATCCAAACTTTCTAATGGATCAAAAGGATTTGCACCAAGAGTATTTTTAGTTGCTATTGCAAATTCATTTTCAGCACATGCATAAATACCTATCGTCAATTTATCCTTTTGTATTATATAAGACTTGCTTGCCTCAGTTAGATTGTCACCTACTCCAATAAAAGGTATATCCTGTTTATTTAAGATATCTTGAGTTGATTTAATCCCCTGATTTCCTTGATCAAGAATATGATTGTTAGCTAATGCTATTAACGAAGGATTAAGACCTTTAATTCCGTTTATAGTGCTTATAGGCGCAATGAGATTAGGCCCACACTTTGCTATAGGTGCTTCTTTATCTGTGAGAGGTGCTTCTAAATTAAAAATCCTCATATCAACAGAGTTCCAAATTGCATGTAGTTCGTCCCCAAGCAAAGACTTTGTATCAGCTTTGTTGAACAGATCAATATTTGATTGTGTTGGTACTAGATCACCTGCTATCAGTAATTGCATAAATATAGTCTCCTTAATCCTTTACTTTTGAAGGTAATTTAATCCAACTACCTAATAAATAGTCATATAATTCAGGAGTAAATTCTTCAAATCCTGAACCAGGATGAAAAGTGAGCTCCCCAAAATATAAGTGCCCATTTGTTTCATAGAAGTCCACTCTTACAAAAGGTATATTTTTAGATAACTTCTCTGCAAAATCAATCATCTTATCAAAATTTATTGGTCTAGGTATTGTAGTACCACTACTAGGATAGTGTCTTTCAAAAGACATAGGATTCCAATCCATATCGTAAAAATCTACATTTAAACCACTTTGAGAATTTCTGTTTAAGCATACAAAGGAACATCTTACCTTTCCGTTGAAACACATAAACTTATAATCTTTAAGTTCTATGCCAGATTCATCTACCATATATTTTTCACATATAATTCTAGGCTTCACATTTTTATATGGCCACTCACGACCTAAATAATAGTAGTTTCTTTTTAATGACTTGTTGATTTTCTTTTTTGCTGCTTCAATATCTAATTTGCTTTTATCTTTGCAAATTATAATTCCCCCTGAATCGTGTGTACATTTTAATACAAAATGATTAGGTAATTTAGAAAAATCAATAGCATCAAATTTATCCCATACTCCTATTAATGGGATAAGATACTCTTCTCCTATTGTTTTAGATATGTATTTTCGCACTTCATACTTGTCCACTAAATTAGTATAAACAGGATTTCTGTCATAGAGTTTTAACCATTGTAATTTTTCGTTAAATGACCTAGGATTTTTTAAATTTAATTTTGATTTTATTCTATGATAAAACATCAGTTCCAAGTATAATATATCTGGTAACATGTTTATAAGTTTGTTTTTTATTGTGTCATTTTTAATCAAGATATCACACCCCTTTGCTTATCTCTTTTTAACCCAAGTATTTTCATCTACAGCACTATTAACTATTCTTAAACCAATAAAAGATAATGCAACCATTAATTGAAAAAATGTTGAATAATATGATACTAGTCCTATTTCAGCTATTACAATACCTATCATAATAGCTAATAAAAATGCAATTATATTGGTATCATTTCTGTATCTATTTATTAAGCCTTTTATAATATAAATATATATAATGTAATATGTAATAAATCCTATTAATCCAACACTTACCAATAATTCAATAAAATTATTATGCGCATACATATATATCCCAATTGCATTATTGAGTAATATTCTATAATTTCCCAAACCATATCCAATTAAAGGTCTTTCTCGGAATTTATCTATCCCAAATTCTATCATATAAAACCTAATAGTATCTTGACCTGTATTCCCTGAAGTAATTGCATTTATTAAATCCAATATTCTCGTTCCCAATATTTCATAAGCCCAAGGTATTGAAAAAACAAGATATAAAATTAGACTAATAAATACTATAGAAATCATAAAATTAATCATTTTCTTTGTTATTCCTTTTCTCTTATAAAACATGTAAAAAACTACTAGAAAAATTAAAAGGAATAACGATTTTTTCGAACCAGAAAGAAATATAACAATCATATATATAGGAACAGTCAATAAATATTTAATATTATGATTCTTATCAAAAAAATAAATGGACACTAATAAACTAAAGCTTAAATACATTCCAATAGAATTTGAATTATGACCATCAATAACCAGTCTTTGACTTGATATAAAATTACCACCAGATACTAACAAAACATATATCGATAAGATTAATCCTGCAAGAATTAAACTTTTTATAGTTTTATCAAATTTCTCTCTACTATCAACATAATTATTAAGTGCAAACATTAGAAAAAAGTTGAATATCAAAAATTTCAAGTAATCATATCCTGGTTCTATTGACCAAAAAATCGAAAAACTACATATTAATAGAAAAACAAAACTAATTTTTGTATGAAAAGTAATAATAATGCTATCTTTTATGAATATTTTATCAAAAAATTCAATACTAATAAAAATAGCACCAGCAATATAAAAAAACCATAAATACTTTGGATTATCTGAAATAACAAATAAAGCTATAATTATTAAATTCATTAATATAGATTTAAATAATCCTTTTTTTTTTATAATCATATTTCTATTGCTCCTCACAATTTTTGATAATTTCATCAATATAATTTTCCCATTTTTGATATATCATATTTGGTTCTAATCGCGAACAAATTTTATTTGCTTCTTTTCCAAGTTTATTAGCATATCCAGGATTTGATATTAAATTATCCATTGCTTCTTCCATTTCATCTTGATTATTAACTCTTACCAATATGCCATTAACTTTATTCTCTATGAGAAAATTAGGCCCTCCACAAGGACAGTCCGTTGAAAGTACAGGTAACCCTAGTGACATAGCTTCCATTAATGCATTTGGCATACCTTCATGATTAGAAGAAAGTACAAAAAGAGAGCTTTCAAATATTTTCTCTTTGATATTATTACTATTTCCTTTTAAAATAACTTTATCTTCTAACTTCATATCTTTAATTTTATTTTCTAATTTATTTCTTAATTTACCTTCTCCATATATATGCAGCTTATAATCATTATGTTTTTTTACGATATTAGAAAATGAATCTATTAGCAACTCATGATTTTTTTGAGGTTCTAATCTTCCTACCGATACAATTTCTTTTTTTCTTGTTCCTTTAAAAGGTTTTTCAATAAATTTTTCATTTATTGGATTAGGAATTATAGTTGATTTTTCCTTGATGTTTATATCAAAAAAATCACTCGCTTCTTTAGTTTGAAATACAATCCCATTAGCATATTTAACTAAATGATACATTAACTTCTTCCGGAATCTTGTTTTATATTCTGTTGCAGGGTCATCTCTTAATGAAATAATTACAGGATTCTTAATACTAACTTTCTTTAAAAATAATATCCTAAAGATTTCATTTGGTAAAAATGTAACGATGATATCAGGATTGTTTTCCTTAACTAATCTGTTTAATTTTTTTACTCTATTAAAGTTTTTAACAATCCTATTTTGTTTTGCTTTATCAACGTTATTATCCAAAGATTGACATGTAATTTCATCATTTAATTTATATCTCGTTTTACTAAATCCTGTTGTTATAATTGTTACTTTATTATTTTTAGATAGATAATTACTCAGATTTGAAATAACTCTTTCAGCTCCCCCATTATTATCTAAGCCAGCTAAATAAAACATAATTCTTTTCATATCTTTATTACTCCTCTTCTAATAAAATTATATCTTCATTAATTTTATCTCTTATTTTAATATGCAAGCTATTAAAATCAAATGGGTCAAAAAAATCTACCTTATCATATCCATCTAGTATTTCGTGAGAAAAAGCACAGTCAGAAGCCAATATTGGACTTTCATGCATTTTTGCTTCTAGCATTGGTAGTCCGAAAGTCTCAATATAAGAAGGGAAAATCAATATTGATTTAGAGTAATATTCATAAACAGTCTCTATATCAATTGAACCAATAAAATCTATTGGTAACTTTTCCTCTGTCACTATCTGTTTTAGCGTTTTAATATGCTTATTTTCATAACCATTCAAGGTGAAAATAACCTTATAGTTACTTATTCTTTTGTCTTTTAAAAGATTGCAGGCTTTTATAACAACTTCATGATTTTTATAAGTACTTGCCCCGGCTGGAAAAAAAAACAATTTGTCGCTTTTTTCATTTCGCACATATAATTTCTTAACTTTCACATTTAACTCTGGCTGCTTTAATATAAACTTCTCTTTTTTCACATTTGCTTTTTCTATAGCTGCATCCATTATCCATTTTGTTTGAACAATAACTTTATCAGCTTCTTTTATTGACTTAAAAATCATCTTGCTAATGGCATTCTGATATAACCAAAACTTAAAATTTTCAGTTATCCCATACCTTTTTTCAACAAAAGGAAGTGGCTGATGTAAATATAGAGTCTGCTTAACTTTAACTTTAGGAACAACAACATTTTGTAAAGACAAAATTTCATCAACATTATATTTATCCACTAATTTATTGGCTACCAACTTATCAAAATACAACCTATGAAACCAACTCTTTTTTATCCAGGGATAGTTCAAAACTTTAACATTCTCAGTTTCTTTTAGTTCAGGAGTACTTACAACAAAAATCCAATCGTTCTCTTTATCTTTTATTGCTGTATCATAATATTGACTTAGTATTGTTAGCGCTCCACCAATCTCTGCTGGAACATCAAAAACCATTATTTGCATTTCTATTTCCCCCAAACAACTCTATTCACATAATCTGTGTAAGATAAAATAATTCTCAACACTTTATCAGACACATTTGGCATACTGTAATCTGCGACCAATCTTAAAGTATCCTTTTCTTGTGTATCCAGTACTTCTAAACCCTGCAAAATTCTTTCTTTCTTAAGACCAACCATCATAACCGAAGCTTCTTCCATTGCCTCAGGTCTTTCGTGAGCTTGTCTTATATTGAGTGCTCTAAATCCTAAAATTGAAGACTCTTCACTGATTGTTCCACTATCACTAAGTACAGCCTTTGCATACTTTTGAAGTTTCACATAATCGTTGAATCCAAGAGGTTTCATTGTCTTTACTAGTGAATTGAAATCAATACCTTTAGCTTCAATCATTTTTCTTGTTCTTGGATGTGTACTCACTATCAATGGTAGCTTATATTTTTCTGCTATTGTATTTAAGCTATCAACTAGATCCATAAAGTTTTGCTCTGAACTAATGTTCTCTTCTCTATGTGCTGAAATAACAAAGTACTTTTCTTCTTCGAGCTCTAATCTTTCCAACACATCCGATTTTTCAATATCTTCTTTTCTAGAATTAAGAACCTCAAACATTGGGCTACCTGTTTTAATAACTCTATCTTCAGGTATACCTTCTCTTAAAAGATATTCTCTAGCAATATCGCTATAAGTTAGATTGATATCTGCTATGTGATCCACAATCTTTCTATTTGTCTCTTCAGGTACTCTCTGATCAAAGCATCTGTTTCCTGCTTCCATATGAAAAATAGGGATATGTCTTCTCTTTGCAGCTATTGCACATAGACAGCTATTTGTATCTCCAAGTACTAGAAATGCATCAGGCTTTACTTCTTCAAGAATTGGATCAATTTTCACTAGGATATTTCCGATTGTCTCAACAGCAGTTTCCGTTGCGGCATTCAGAAAATAATCAGGTTTCTTTAAGTTGAAGTCATTAAAAAATACTTCATTTAGTTCATAGTCATAGTTCTGTCCTGTATGAACAAGAATATGATCAATTGCATCAGATTCATCTAATTTATTAATAACAGCTGACAGTCTGATTATTTCTGGTCTAGTCCCAACGACCGTCATGACTTTTAATTTTTTCATCAGTTATACCTCCAAATAATAAGTATCAGGTTTTTCAGGGTCAAATGGCTCATTAGCCCACATAATCGTGACCATATCTGTATCACCAAGATTCTCTATGTTGTGTGTATAGCCCGTTGGTATATCAACGACTTCCATTTTGTCACCACTTACGAAATACTCCAGCACTTCATCTGAATCTATTTTTCTAAATCGAATAACACCTTTACCGCTAACTACTAAAAACTTCTCATTTTTAGTATGGTGCCAATGACTCCCTTTTGTAATTCCAGGTTTTGAAATATTGACTGAAACCTGGCCACGATCAGGTGTTCTAATAAACTCAGTGAAAGATCCTCTCTGATCGATATTCATCTTTAAGTCATAACTAAACTTGTCTTCTGGCAAGTAGCTTAAGTATGTACTGTAAAGCTTCTTTGTAAAAGCATCCGACATGTTAGGTACTGACCTATTTTCTCGACTTTTCTTGAATGAATAAATCAAATCTACTATTTCACCAAGTGTAATAGTATGTACAACAGCAACTTCACAGAATAGGTCTACTTTGTTCTCATTTCCTCCTAGTGCATCAATCAGTTCATTTACTACATCATCTATATAAACAAGTTTCATTAAAACGCTTGGATCATTCACCTGAATCGGTAGGTCATGTGCAATGTTATGACAAAAAGTAGCTATTGCACTGTTATAATTAGGTCTACACCATTTACCAAACACATTTGGAAATCTGTAAACAAGAACTTTTCCCCCAGTTTCTTTGCCATAAGCAAATAAGAGTTCTTCGCCTGCCTTCTTACTTTCACCATAAGGATTATCTAACTCAGCTTGAATGGAAGACGAAATCATCACAGGGCAGGTGTTATTATGTTTCTTAAGAGAATTTAACAGTTCAGAGGTAAAACCAAAGTTACCCTCAATAAATTCAGATTTTTCCTTTGGACGGTTAACTCCTGCGAGATGAAACACAAAATCAGCCTCTTTACAATACTCATCAAGTAAAGAAGAATCTGTATCTCTATCATATTCAATAATATCTTCGTACTTTCTATTTCTCAGCTCTGCTATTAAGTTTTTTCCTATGAATCCCTTTGCCCCAGTGACTAAAATCTTCATTATCTATCCCAACTTTCCAATTGTTCTCTTACATAATCAAGCTGCAGTAGCTTTTCTTTAATCAGCTCTACATTGAGTCTTTCTGTATTATGAGAGTTGTACTCATCTTCAGATGAAAGCTTTTGATCTCCTTCAACGAAGTACTTGTCGTAGTTTAAATCTCTCTTATCAGCAGGTACTCTATAGAATCCACCCATGTCTTTCGCTACTACATGTTCTTCTTTTGTGAGAAGTGTTTCGTATAGCTTCTCACCATGACGTGTTCCAATTACTTTGATTTCGTTATCTGCTTTGAAAAGTTCCTTAACTGCTTGAGCTAAGTCCCCGATGGTTGATGCTGGGGATTTCTGAACCATAATGTCTCCAGCTTCAGCATTCCGGAAAGCAAATACAACAAGTTCTACAGCCTCTTCAAGACTCATTAGAAACCTTGTCATATTTGGATCAGTTACCGTCAGTGGTTGTCCGTTCTTAATTTGATCTATAAACAACGGAATTACTGATCCTCTTGAAGCCATTACATTTCCATATCTAGTACCACAAATAAGTGTTCTTTCAGAATCAACTGTCTTTGCTTTTGCTACGAAAACTTTCTCCATCATAGCTTTGGAAATTCCCATTGCATTAATCGGATAAGCAGCCTTGTCAGTTGAAAGACAAATCACCTTCTTAACTCCCATTTCGATAGCTCCTGTAAGAACATTATCTGTACCAAGCACATTTGTCTTAACTGCTTCTAGTGGAAAAAACTCACAGGAAGGTACTTGCTTAAGAGCAGCTGCATGAAAGATATAATCTACTCCATGCATAGCATTTTTAACACTTGCAAGATCTCTAACATCTCCTATGTAAAACTTTAGCTTATCGTTTTTATAGAGTTTTCTCATGTCATCTTGCTTTTTTTCATCGCGTGAAAAAATACGGATTTCTTTAATATCTGTGTAGAGGAATCTTTTCATTACTGCATTTCCAAAAGATCCTGTTCCACCCGTAATTAATAAAGTTTTATTCTTAAACATCGAACTACCTCCCTTCTTCTTTGTTGAAGTGATTTATTATAATCTCGTATGAGTGCTTTGCTTTATAATGATTTTCTAGATAATATCTTGCATTTCTACCTAAACTTATCCTTAATTTTTCATCACATAATTTATTAACTAGATGATTGAACTTATCAACATCAACACTTTCACACCAATATCCAAAACTGCCACTCTCTATCACTTTTCCAATATCCGTATTTATATCAGTCGCTGCTAAAACGGGCATGGATGCCTGCATATATGAAAGAAGCCTAGACGGAAAGTTTGGTATTGTAAATTTTCTATCTAGAAATATCAGACCTACATCACAAGTATTTGCCAAGAGTTCGTAATCATTTCTTGGTAATTGGTTCTGTAACATAGCATTCTTTGGTTTTTCTCTTTCAAAGAAACTTTCTAGCCTTCCAAACTCGGTTCCCGAACCAACAATGAAAAAATATGAATTCTCATTATCTTCATTAGCTCTTATACAATCAATCAAGAAATCTATCCCTTGTGGTTTCCCTAAATTTCCCCCATAAATAAAAATAGTCTTATCAATCGGCAAATTATATTTCTCTCTAATTTCCGTTTTTTCGTGTTCAGAGATATCAATATTAATTGGTTCAATACTATTAGGACACACTTCTACAATCTCATTAGCTATTGATAGATTGTTTTTTAAAAGAAATTCTACGTTTGCATTCGACATGCATCCAATATAATCGGAGATTTTATATAATCTCTCTTCTTTGCTCCTAAAATACTTATAGATTAAACTCTTAATACCTGAGGTCTTGAGTATCCCCAAATCTACTGCATTCTGTGGAAATATATCTTTTAGAAGTAAATACGTTTTAGCTTGATCTCTTAATTTTACGAACTCAACTGCCTTTTGTAGTGTAATAGGTGGTGTTGAGTATAAAACTAAATCAAATTTCACATCGTCAAAATACTTTTTTATTCCTGACTTAAACTTTGATTCAAGCGTTAATGTCGAGATTCCCTTTTCTATTAGATTTGTTTTTTGTGTATTTCCAATTTGAAGTTTTAATATTTTCACTTTGCTGTTATCAATCAATTTCGTAGGCTCATTTTTTCTTTTTTCTGTTGGAGAAATTATAAATAAATCGTGACCATCCTTCACAAATTCACGCATTAAGTCTGTATATATGCCGTTTTCATCAATTGTTGAAAAATCTAATAGTGTTAGAAATAATACGTTCATTTATTTACTCTCCTAAATCAAATTTCTGGGATATTAGTACCATTAACTCTAATCTATTCATGAAACTTAATTGGTTTTGCAGGCGAACCAACTGCTGTACAATTTGCTGGTAAGTCTTTTACCACTACAGCTCCTGCACCAACAACTGTGTTTCTTCCGATGTTTACACCTTGAATAATCGCTGATCCTGTTCCAACGCTTACACATTCTTCTGTTTTAACAAAACCCGATATATTAACGCTTGGAAGAACTGTTGAATAATCACCAATATTAGCATCATGACCTATAGTACAATCTAGATTAACAATCACATGCTTACCAATTTCAATATTCACAGTAATGATGTTTCCTGCGCAAATAATTGATCCTTCACCAAAATTCACACTTTCTGAATAAATAACACTTGGATGGATTAATAAAGGATATTGATTTTTACTACCATCTAACTTTTCTATAATATTCTTTTTAATAATTGGATCTCCTATTGCATTAACTACATACAACTCTTGTTCTTTTAGCCAATTAATATCTCCTACGACTTTGTATCCGTTGACTTTATTTCCTTGAATTGATTGATTGTCATCGACAAAGCCCACAACATTCCATTCTTTATTTACTTTATTTACATCTTCAATAAGCCAAGCAACTTCTCTCCCAAAACCACCAGCTCCAATTATAACTATATCTTTCATTTAACTAATCCTCCATTGTTTCAGATCCTCTAAAAGCCTCCATAGTAACCGATGTATCTGAACTGATACCTTCCTTAACAAACACCTTCTTTATAGTAAGAAAGAAAATCTTCCAATCGCCAACAAAACTCATATTATCTACATACTCAACATCAAGGTTGAATTTATCTTCCCAGCTGATGGCATTACGTCCATTGACCTGAGCGTATCCCGATAGACCTGGTCTTACTTCATGTCTTCTCTTTTGTTGATCATTATAAAGCTCTAAGTATTGAATGAGTAAAGGCCTCGGCCCAACAATGCTCATATCGCCTTTAAGAATATTGAACAGCTCAGGTAATTCATCTAGACTTGTGGAACGTAGCATCCTACCAAACTTTGTTAATCTAACACTATCTGGAAGCAACTCACCATTCTCATCCTTCTCATCCGTCATTGTTCTGAACTTATACATCGTAAATATCTTCTCATTAAGTCCAGGTCTTTTCTGCTTAAACAATACCGGACTACCGAGCCTAACTCTTACTAATACACAAACGATTATAAGTACCGGACTTAAAACGATAATAGCCATCAAAGACAAAATGAAGTCCATTGGTCTTTTAAGAAATCTTCTATAGATATCTTTATTCTGTTTTTCTGTACCATCTGTCTTAATTTCACTCTGCATCTATTAGCACCCACTTCTTATTTAGACCACCGTTCCTTTATAATTGAACATATTCTCTCAAGATCCTCATCCGTCATCTTCGTATCAGATGGCAAACACACACCATTCTCAAATAACTTCTCACTCACATCTGAACCAACATAATCATACTCAGCGAAAAATGGCTGCATATGCATCGGCTTCCACACAGGTCTTGATTCAATGTTTTCTTTCTCTAGTGCTTCCATAACATCAAGAGGTCTAACTTTACCTTTCAGTTTCATAACACTCAACCAATAGTTCGGCTCATTCCAGTCATTGATTGGCATGAACTCGACACCCTCAAGACTACCTAATTCTGTCTTATAAAATTCAAAAATGTACTTTTTCTTAGCCACTCTCTGATCTAATACTTTAAGTTGTCCTCTACCAATCCCAGCAACGACATTGCTCATACGGTAATTAAACCCTAATTCGCTATGCTGATAGTGCCTTGCTGCATCTCTGGATTGAGTAGACCAGAACCGAACCTTCTTAATCTTTTCTTCATCATTAGAAACAAGCATGCCACCACCTGAAGTAGTAATGATCTTGTTTCCATTAAAGCTAAACACTCCAAACTCACCGAAGGTCCCCGTATGTCTTCCTTTATAATAAGCACCCAAAGACTCTGCTGCGTCCTCGATGACTGTCACGTTGTATCTACGGCAAATCTTCATGATCTTATCCATATCAGCAGACAATCCATACAAATGTACAATTAAAACAGCCTTCACCTTATCACCATACTTCTCGAAGGCTGTCTGTAATGCTTTTGGATCCATATTCCATGTTTCATAATCACTGTCAATAAAGACAGGAATAGCGTTCTGATAGATGATCGGATTGGCTGTAGCTGAGAAAGTAAGGGTTGGACAGAACACGATATCTCCTTCACCTACACCAGCAGCTTTAAGCGCTAGATGAATGGCTCCTGTTCCAGAAGTCATCGCTGCAGCATGTTTTACACCAACTTTAGAAGCCAATTCTTTTTCAAATTCATTTACATTTGGTCCAAGAGGTGCAATCCAGTTGGTATCAAATGCTTCATTAATATATTGCATTTCATATCCTTCATCACTCATATGAGGTGATGATAAATAAATTCTCTCTAACATAATTACCATTCCTTTCTTCATGGCATACATACAATCCAGTACATATATTTTTTAGTTCTATTTTTTCACTCTTTGGAATGTATAAAATTACTCCATAATATTTATGCAAATTCAGAGCTTTCCTTGCAATTTGTGTTAATTGTTCTTTTATATGTTGGGACTAACTTTTCTATCAATAAAATAATTCTATCAATATCAACACGATGCGCTGCTTGTTCTAATTCCTTAATTAATTCAAACAGTTCATGCTCATCAAATTCTGTAGGTCTTTCTATAAAGATTTTATCTATATTAGTTTTTATTTGATTTTTATCTTTGCTTATCAATAGTTCTTCATATAATTTTTCTCCTGGTCTAAGTCCTGTGTATTGTATATCAATATCTACTTCTGGTTCTAGTCCCGAAAGCTTTATTAAATTATATGCTAAGTCCTTAATTTTAACCGGTTCACCCATATCTAGTACAAATATTTCCCCACCATTTGCCATAGTTGAAGCTCTAATAACCAACTGAACAGCTTCTGGAATAGTCATGAAATACCTAGTTATTTCTTCATGAGTAACAGTAACAGGACCACCTTCTTTGATTTGTTCTTTAAACAATGGTATTACTGAACCATTACTGCCTAGTACATTTCCAAAGCGAACTGCAACATAATCTGTTTTGCTATGTATGTTATATGATTGAATGATCATTTCTGCTATTCTCTTAGTTGCACCCATTACACTAGTTGGATTAACAGCTTTGTCTGTTGATATAAGAACAAATTTTTCTACATTATACTCATGTGCTACTTGTGCTACATTACAAGTTCCTATCACGTTGTTTTTAATTGCTTCTTCTGGATTTTTTTCCATAAGAGGAACGTGTTTATGTGCTGCAGCATGGAATATTATATCAATATCTCTATGAGAAAATAGTTTGTCTAATTTATTTTTATCTCTCACGGAAGCCATTTCAACCTCCATATCTAGTTTACCGCTATATGTTCTTATTAATTCCTGTTGTATATTATAAGCATTATTTTCATATATGTCTAGTATTATTAATTTTTTAGGTTCATATGAAGAGATTTGTCTACATAATTCCGATCCGATAGAACCTCCTCCACCTGTCACTAATACTGTTTTGCCCTGTATATATTCTTTAGTCAAAGTGCAATCTAATGAAATAGGTTCCCTACCAAGTAAATCTTCTACTTGTACATCTCTTAACTTATCCAAAATATTATTATTATTTGTCAAAAGGCTGTATACTTCAGGTAGAATTTTGAGCTTACATTTAGTATCGGCACATATGTCTAGTATCCTTTTTTTATTATCTTTATCTAGTGATGGTATAGAAAGTATTATTTCTTCTATGTCATATTTTTTTACTATAGCAGGTATATCTTCTGTTTGCGACACTACGGGTACAGAGTTAATATTTCTTCCTATTTTTATTTTATCATCATCTACTATACATTTGATACGATAATTATTTGGATTATTTCTGTTGATTTCATTCAATATAGCTACTGTAGCCTGCCCTCCACCAACTATCATTATATTTGTATAATGACTTAGTTTCTTTGTGTTTTTATCGCCTATGATAAGTAGTGCTCTATACACTACTCTAATTGCCATTGTACAAAAGCTTGTTAATATAAATGCAACTATATATACATAATACCTAACAAATATATTAAACGATTTAGTTATAATTAGGAATATTATGTTTGCTGTTACAGAAGCTTGTAAGCATTTGAAAATATCTTGGATACCTGCATATCTCCATATGTTTTTATATACTCCCATTACTACAAATGTCCCCATATAAACAGCTATATAGATAGGCCAAGTATTTTCAAACCACTGTATTTTATCTGGGTGTATACCGCTTATTATATGTGGTGACAAGTATGAAATTATAGCAATAAAAGTATCTATTAGAACTAATATATATTTTCGATATTTGTTTAATATTTTATATATGTTGTTATATATGTTTGACATATGTGTCCCCCTATATTACCTAACTAAGCATTTCTACTTTTTAATCGAATATTAATACTAATTCCTAACCCTAGTATAATCCAAAAGATTGGCGCAACACTCACTACGCTATCATTGAATATACCAGCTGCTAAATATCCTATAACACCAACAAGACATGATGCACCTATATATTTGTCAATAGAATCATAGCTTATTTTACTATATAATTTTAAGCTTCTAATAATATATATGCCAAGCACTGCTAACAATGATACCAGAGATAATATTCCTGTGTTTGTTGCTACTTGCAAATATATATTATGTGGTTTGTCTACTACAGTATTTAAATCATCTAATGCATAAAATTTACTTATGAAATCATCCTGTGGAAATGCTATTGGATAATTATCTGGTCCAGACCCATAAACAACATAGTTTTTTAACAATGGTATTGTTCTACTCCAAATATATCCTCTACCTGATGCAAGTTTTTCTAAACCGTCTAACGACTTTATCGATTCAGCTACTATTGGTTCTGTTATTATACCTCCAGAGCCTAAAAGCATAACTTTGTCGTTTGTAAAGTAAAAGTTAATAGTCCTACCTGCTCTTTTTACAGTCACGCCTGGATAATTTTTAGATATTGTAATTTTATATCCTGCATACTTTTTTTCATTTATAGTTATTTCATTTCCTTTAGATGTTATTGCTAACTCATTGTTATTTTCATCTAAAAAAAATAATTTATCTTCGTCTATCTTAAAATTTAAAGTTTCTTTAGTTGTTTTTATTGCAAAAGTATCTTTTCCTAATACTATATCTTCTATTTTAAATGCTTTTTCATTATTAGCTTTAATAGTTTCTATTTGCTCTTTTATATTAAAAACTTTAAGTCTGTTGAATATTCTATTTTCCGACATATGATTTAGTCCTACTATAACTATCGCAAAAACTAACAATAAACCAGCAAATCCAATCCAATATTTTCTGATGACTTTCCTAAACAACCACAATGCAACCAAAGCCGATACCGCAACACCCAAATACCCAGCTCTAGAGTTACACCCAATCCAAACAAACATCATTAATGCAACTGCAATACCCGATATTATTCTTTGTTTTTTCGTTTTCAAACCCAATAAAATACCAACTGACAACGGCAGCATCAATGTAGCAAAACTACCAACAAAGTTAGTATTAAACAGTGTCCCGTATATAGTCTTAGGTCCAAATGAGAATGATAAATTATCAACTTGTATATTACCAGGAACTATTAAACTCTTTCCAAACTCTGTTTGAAAGAAGTCATGTCCAAAGTATTGTCCTACTCCTAAGATTCCTTCTACTATCATCAAAAACAAAAATGCATTTGCAAATAACTTCACATCTCTTTCGTTGTTTACAAAGTTAATTGTTAAAAATGTAATTGCCACGTAGCTAAGTAATACAAACATGCCTTGATACATATCTACGAAGCCCCAGAGAGCTGTAGGTGTGTCTATGGCAAACATAGTTGATACTATTACAAATATTGCATAAATACCCAGTGGGATATAGTATTGTTTTAAATCTTTAAGTGGTAATTTTTTTTGAACATATAGTACAATATACATAATAAGAGATATTGCTGTCAGAATCATAACCCATCTTGATTTCCAATAACTGAAAAAATCCAAATATGTTTGTTGGCCTGTCCAATATAGTGATTGGGTTGTTCCTGTTAAGTCTATATATTTGGCGTATGTTATAAGTGGTACAAATCCTGCGATTAACAGTAATGGTAAAAAATACGATACTGATAGCTTTTTATTTTCATAATTTATAGTTATAGGTTTCTTTGATTTTTTTTCCTTCACTTGAATCCTCCAAGGGCTTACTGATATCATTTTATATATTACCTATAGTATTTTAACACCAAATGTTGTATCATGCAATGTAAAATTTGCAAATATAAATGGTTTTTATTTGTAAAGTACTCATAATTAGTACGAATTAGTCATAACTTTTTTCCTTATAAAACATTAAGGGATAAGTTTATTCAATTAACTCAACTTTTATCATAATTTGTAATGTTTCTGTTAATATGAGCTTATTGACTGTTAATCTATATTCTTTATCCTCAATTTTGAATATTCTTTTATCTATTACTTGAACTAACATATCTGCATCTAGAGTTTTTACATCTTTACCCAATAAGGTATTATACTTTTCTTTTATTGCTTTTTCTATTTCCATTTTGTCAATTTCATCACCTTTAAAATCTAAAATTATTTCTGTATTTTTAAGAATGATATTAGCGTTATTAATTGATTTTTCCAATTTTTCAAGTTTATTATTTTTGTCTTCTATAGTATTTTTTAAATATGCAATTTCTTCATATAACAAATCCATTCTGAAACATATCAATATACTCATTAAAATTGAGCCTATTAAAACTCCGCTTATTATGCCTGTAGTAAAGCAAAAAATGTATTTTAACCCTTCTTTTTTTAATTTCCCCATATTTCACTGCACCTTTTGAGAAGCTTAATGAATCCATATCCTGTATTTGCTCCTATTAAACCTATTAATATAAATAAGCATTGTTTTATAAGAGATTTAATCTCTCCTTCAAACAAACCTTTTTCTATAACACTAAAAGATGAAAATGTACCTCCTAAAGAAGCTGCTATCGCCCAAATTTTCATAGAACCTGCTACATCCAACATAGCATTTAGAGGTGGATGATTTGTTATAATCGCTCCTATACCAGAAAATATACTTGCTCCTACAACTATTCCAAAGGATAAAAAAAAATTATGTATTAAATTGGAAAAAAAAGAAGACAAATTTATCACCATACTTTATAATTTTCTTATTTATAAAGTATGATTCAACTGCCTTCTTTATGATGATTATGTTAGTTTATATTATCGAATACTCTTATTGTCGTAATTTTTTCCTTTATTTTTAATTAAAAATATAATTTCATTGATGGTTATTCCAACAATAGATCCAAAGCTATCGATAATTACATCTTTAACTTGACCACCTCTTCCAGGTACAAACAATTGATGAATTTCATCACTTGAAGCATAGAGTACACAAAATATTATAGAATAAATCAGTATTTTATTATTTTTATATCCACATTTCTTAAATGCATTAATAACTAAAACACCCAATACTAAATACTCAATAAAGTGTCCAAGTTTCCTAACGATATGATTTAATTTTGCTCCTAAATTAGTAACCGTGCTAATTTCAATATCAATTGGAACTACCTTACCTACTGTATTTATAACTATCTTTGTTATATCCTTACTTAGTCCGTTAGATTGAGAAGCAGGTTGAGCTGATAAACTGAATATCAATATCATCCAAAGTATGACTGGTATCCAAGCGATTATTGCATTAAATAACTTTCTATTGTTTGACATTAACTTGATTATCTCCTACTAATTAAATTTTGGTTTTTGTTTCCCATCTGCGTCCCTTATATCGAATTGTAAAAAATATGGTCCTTGCTATCCAGTCAATAATCATAGCTACCCATACACCGAACATGCCAAAGCCCATATATTTAGCAAGCAAAATTCCAAAGCCTATTCTAAAAATCCACATTGAACCTACACCTACTATCATTGTGTAACGAACATCATTTGATGCTCTAAGTGTATTTGGCAATGTAAATGATAACGGCCAAATTATGCAAGTGTTCACGCTATGAAATATAATTACTTGTTTAGCCATTGCTGCTGTTTCTGATGACAAATTATAAATTTCTAAAACATATGGTAAAACTAGTATTGTACCAATATTTAAAATTATTACAGAAATATAGGTATATTTAAGAAGCTTTTTTGTATAGTATCTTGCCATCTCATAATCGCCTGCGCCTACACATCGGCTTACAACAGTTATAAGTCCTAACCCAACTGCTGCACCTGGCAGAATTTCAAATGAAGCAATTGTATTTCCAACTGCATTTGCTGTTATTGAAGCTGTTCCAAATCCAGCAACGATACTTAAAAGCAAAATTTTCCCTAACTGAAACATGCTGTTTTCTACTCCATTAGGAATACCAATACGTAGTATATCCCTAACCATTTTTTTATCATATCTGTATTTAAATGGTTTACTTATATGAATTAAAATGCTTTCATTTTTAAGAAAACCAACAATCAACAATGCCGCTACTACTCTAGAAACAAGAGTTGGAATTGCAGCACCTTCAACCCCCATATGCAATCCATAAATTAATATGACATTACCAATTACATTTATAGCATTCATAATAAAAGATACAAACATAGTTATTTTTGAATTACCCATTGCTCTAAACAATGCAGCACCACTACTGTAAAGAGCTATAAATGGAATGCTTGAAAAAACAATAAGCAAATATGTTTCAGCATAATTAGCGACATCTACATCAATATTTCCAAATACAACATTTAAAATAAAACCTCTACCAATATACATTAAAGCCATTATAATGACAGATATAAATGTTACAAATACCAGCAGCTGATCTCCTGACTCACTTGCCTTTTCTAATCGTTGTTGCCCAATATATTGTCCAGCCACTACTGCCCCACCTGTAGCCAGAGCAGCAAAAATATTTATAAGCAATATAATTACTGAATCTACAAGAGAAACAGCAGATACTGCACTTTCACCTACGCTTGCAACCATAATAGAGTCCGCCAAACCTACTGCCACTGCTAAAAACTGCTCCACCATCAGTGGAAATATTAGTGCCATCAGATCTCTATTATTAAAAATATGACTTTCCTTTAATTCTACTTCCATGCTAATTCCTTTCCAATACTGCTATTACAATAAAAACAACTAAAAATAGCTAATATATCTTATAATACAAAAAAATCCGAATCAGCGCAAGCACCTATTCGGTAAAAAGCTTTCTTTTGGTTCTTCTTCATAATTATATACCCGCATCAAGGAAACATCAATGATTTTCTACCAACAATTTTATATTCAAGCATTACAGTTTATTATTTTATCGCAAACAGCTTCAACCTCAGCTAAAATATGACTTAATAGAAAAACTGTCTTCCCTTCATTTTTTTATAACATAATCTTGGAAAATCAGTTCCATGAGAGGCATTTCCTCAACCAACTACAGCTGAAATTCCCAAATCAGCAACATAAAAACAGCGACCTATTTCAGTCGCTGTTTTTATTGAGAGAAACAAGATTCCCGGTTAGCTAACCTTATTTTCTTATTCCTGTGTAAATCCAAACTGTATCTCTTAAAAATTCTGCACAGCCCGGTTGTTTTTGTTTTTTGACAAAATAAAAATAGACAAGTTTTAAATTTTCAATTAATATTTAATCACCACAAAATCTATACGTAATTTCAATTTAATTGTAACAATTACAGTCGGATACATTGGTATAATTACATCTAAAAAAACTGATTGTATATTTTTCAAGGAGCTCAAGAAATGTTCAAAAAGAATTTATGACATTCCTAAATTTATTTACTATGCTATTGGATATGCAATAGAGAATATTTTGGTTAAGACAAAGGTTGGGATTCAAAGCTTTATTCCTAAAAACTTTAAATCACAACAGTTTGATATCTTTAAATATTTTAAATTAGCCGTTTCATGATTGTTCGATTGCACACATATGTACTTTTAACACATACGATATGAAATAATCTAACATAACTTTTCTCCTAAATCTTAAAATCCATAAATGGTGTAGGTTCAGTACTTACATCATAGAAATGCCACCATTCTTTTTCATAAGCTAAAAACCCAACTCTCTCCATAACTTCTTTCATATATGTCGCATTTTTTCTTCCTTCTTCTGAAGTTTTTGTACATTCCAGAGAAGCTCTTTCTGTCATATCATCAAACTCAGATGGCATAACTATATCATTTCCATCTAAATCGGTTAAAGTAATATCTACACAAAGACCATTCATATGGGTTGGTCTGAACTTTTTTATCTTACTCATATCAGGCGGTCTTGCTACAAAATCATTATTAGGCATTATTTCCCAAAATTTAGCCTGTGCACTAATAGGTCTGTATGCATCCCAGATTTTCACCCTGTAACCTGCAGCCTTAAATATATTCTTAGCCTTTATTAAAATTTCTGCAGTGTTTTTATCTATCCAGCATTCACCTGAATTATATATCTTTTGACCAGTAAAATTATCAGTCATTGCATACCTTAAATATATTCTTAGCCTTTATTAAAATTTCTGCAGTGTTTTTATCTATCCAGCATTCACCTGAATTATATATCTTTTGACCAGTAAAATTATCAGTCATTGCATACCTTAAATATATAATAAAGTCATTGTCCATTTCGACTAATTTGACCAAATTTCCTTTTTCATTATACATAAATTTATACTCCTTTATTAAGCAACGAGACAACATTCTCAACTTGAAGTTTTACTCCTATAATCATGCATTTTTCATCAATAGTAAATTTAGGATGGTGTAAGTCTACTCTAGGACCATTTTGTTGATTATAGCAACCCAAATGAAAATAACATGCAGGTTTATTCATTGCAAAATAGGAAAAATCTTCACAGCTTAAATCAGGGAATTCTTCCAATACAACATTTTTCTCACCAACAAGGGCCTTAGCATTCATTTCTACCAAACTAGTAACTTCATCATTATTAACAAGAGGACTATAGCTTTCAGTAACATTGAATTCTATTTGTGCTCCCATTGCTCTGCCTACGTTCTCGCAAATTGCTCTTATTTTTTCACGTACGCTCAATCTTGTTTCTTGATCTAATGTTCTGGTTATACCTTCAAGCCTTGTATTGTCAGCTATTTGATTTCTAACAGTACCACCTTTTATCATTCCAAAAGTACATACTGCAGAATTTAACGGAGAAACATTCCTACTTATTACTGTCTGTACTGTATTTATTATATTGGCTGTAACGGAAATAGTATCAATTCCTTCATTAGGATGAGCACCATGAGCACTTTTACCTCTTATGTTCAAATCTATTATGTCAGATGCCGCATACATTTTTCCATACCTTATACCAACTATTCCAGCATCATATGTAGGGTCGACATGTAGTCCTAATACATAATCCACCTTAGGATTTTCCATACATCCGTCCTTTATCATCCTTTCGGCGCCACCTATAGTCTCTTCAGCGGGCTGAAAGAAAAATTTTACATTTCCTTTTAATTCTTCTTTTAATAAGCTAATTATTCTTGCGGTGATTAACAAAATCGAAACATGAGAATCATGACCGCAGGCATGCATAATGCCTTTATTTATAGATGCAAAGTCAAGATTAGTTTCTTCACAAATGGGTAAGGCATCTATATCCCCCCTAATTGCAACAGTATTACCTGGTTGATTACCTCTAATAATGGCAACTACACCAGTATTTGCAACTCCTTTTATATGTTCAATATTCCACTCATCCAATTTTCCACAAATATACTTTGTAGTTTCATTTTCCATTTCGGACAACTCTGGATTTTGATGAATATGCCTTCTTATTTCAATTATTTCCTTATCTAGCTTATATTTTTTGATTATTTTATCCAAATCCATTTCATTCTCCAAATTATAGTATTTGTCGAGCCCAACTATCTATAATAGAGGCTCGACATTAATATTTATATATCTATTATTACTATCAATATCCTATCATTACTGCAATTCCAAGCATAATCATTTGAGCTGCAAGCAACATCAAGAATAGTGGGGCAAACCATTTATACCATTTTTCAAGTTTAATTCCAGCTAAGCCACATATGATAACGATATCGGCTGTAGGCCAGAAGATATTTGATAAACCATCACCAAACTGGAATGCAAGCACTGCTGTTTGACGAGATACACCGATAATATCGGCAAGCTGTGCCATGATAGGCATTGTAGCAACTGCCTGCCCTGAACCAGATGGAATAAAGAAATTTATTAGAGTTTGAACAATGAGCATTAATTGAGCTGAAATTCCGCTTGGTGCATTAATTAATAGATTCGATAGGTGGAAAATAACTGTATCCATAATCATAGCATCGTTCATAACTATTACGATACCCTTAGCAACACCAGTTAGGATACAGCCCCAAACAACAGTTTTCGCACTGTCTATAAACTCAGCACACCATTTGTTTGGTGACCATTTTTTGATTCCAGCAGCAACCATCGACATAATCAAGAATAACCCGCATAGTTGAGGATAATCCCAACCCCATTTCATAAGTCCAAACATTAGGATTATTAATATTGCAACGATGTCTAAGATTACTAGTAAATCGGATGTAGTAAATTCATATGAATCCAAATCTCCTTCTGCAAATTCATGGATTGATTTTTCTCCATAAACAACTGATGTTTTAGGATCTCTCGATAGTTTTTTAGCATATCTAATTACATAAACTATTGCAATTGTCATAAATACAACTAAACAAATCGCTCTGTACCAAGTTCCAGAATATAATTCTACTTGAGAAACATTCTGAGCTACACCAACTGTATACGGATTTAATGTAGCGCCCATGAAACCTACGAACTCACCACAAGCTATAACTGCAAAACCAAACATTGCATCGTAACCCATCGCTATTCCTAAACCAATAATAAGTGGGTAAAAACCATAGAATTCACTGGCCATACCGAAAATCGAACCACCTAAACCAAAAATTATCATTAATATAGGTACTAATATCAATCCTTTATTGCCTAGCCGTTTTAGCAGTGTACCTATTCCTGAGTGGAATGCACCAGTCTTTACCATTACTCCAAAAGTACCACAACAGCATAAAATTACAAAAATAATATCTGCAGCATCAACACAGCCTCTATAAAAAGCTGAGAATAACCCTAAAAAACCTGTAGGTAATACTTCCGACTTATCAATTTCATGATAAGTTCCATTAATAGCTACACTTCTAATTCTTCCGTTAACATCCTGGTCTTGATAATCATATGTACCCGATGGTATAACCCATGACAATATTGCCATGACTAAAACTACAGCAGCTACAATAATTAAGGTATCAGGCATGCTAAACTTTTTCAACTTTTTCTTTGCACTTTCCATTTAAAACCCTCCTTTTAATTGTTAATTAAGCCTTAATTAATACAATAAACATATAAGCAAATTATGTGCCAACAATATTAAAAAAAGAATTGTGTAGATTTACGCATTTTCACACGTATTATCTACACAATTTCCATCCAATTATTCGTTTATCTGGATTTAGTCCACTTATCCGGATTTGTTTGAATTTTTGTAGCATAAAAGAGTAATGTCTCTCATAACACTTTCTGCATTTCTTGTATTAGAGTCCTCGGCTGCCATGCACAAAATAAATGGATTTTCGCTATAAATAATCCCCATATCCATAATCATGTTATCGTCTATACCTGTCTGATGAGCTATGTGAAAGTCTTCAACGAAGTAATAAGGTATTATACTGTTTTGTTGATGTTCTCCCAATATTTCAAGCATTTCATAGCTCGCTCTATTTGATATGATCTGTCCCTTATACATTCTGTAAAACAATCTGGCCATTTCTTTTATGGAAACATAGTTCTCAATACCATTATTTATCTTTTCCCTGTCCAGGATTGCTCTATGAAGTCTGGTCTTTGAAAAACCCAGCATATCTAAGGTTTTATTTATTTCTTCTTCCCCAAACATTCTGAATAATATATTGAATGCTATGTTATCACTTACTGAAGTGCTTAGCCTATATAGATCTTCTAAAGTTAATTCGGTACCTTCATGAAGATATTCCAGAGCACCAAACGTCTTAACTTTATTTTCTTTATTTCCTATATAGTCGCTATTTTTGAGAATATATTTACTATCTTTGCAAGCTTTACCTTCCTCTATCCATTTGAATGCTTCAAGAAGTGTAATGATCTTAACTGAACCAGAGGCGAGAAAAACATCACAATTACCAACATAGCAACTTTCACCACTATTCAGATCGATGTAATAAATACCTATCTTTCCTCGAAAGTTATCAATTCTATCTTTTATATTATCTAAAATCATTTTCTTCTATCCCTTCATATATAATAGCATATTTCTTTATCTTATCAAAAATAGCCGTCCTTCCTATATCTAAATATTGAGCCGCCTTGATTTTATCTCCATGGAATAAATTTAACGCATTTCGTATTGCCTGCTTTTCACAGTTTTCTTTAAGTTCTTTTAAAGTCATAGGTTTTAATGCAAATTGATCATGTTCAGGTAAAATTATGTCATCAGGAGGTATTACTTTTTCATCGCATAAAATAGCAGCTTTTTCCAATACATTCTCCAATTCCCGTATATTACCTGGCCATGGGTATTCCTTGATTTTCTCCATTGTTTGATATCCTATCAAAACAGGTTCAATCTCAAGCCTTTCACATATCTCTGGAAGAATGTCTGATATTAGAGCATGTATACAATCTAACCTTTCTCTAAGCGGAGGTATCTCTATTGGGAATACATTTATTCTATAATATAAATCTTCTCTAAAACTCTTCTCCTTTACCATTTCTGCCAGATTCTTATTTGTTGCTGCGATACATCTTACATCTGCTTTGCGCTTTTTAGTACCGCCTACACGATAATACGTCTTACTTTGCATTACTTCCAGCAGTTTACCTTGAAGAGTTAGAGGTATTTCACCTATTTCATCCAGAAATAGTGTACCTCCAAATGCCATGTCAAACAGGCCTTCTTTACCTCCTTTTTTAGCTCCAGTAAAGGCACCTTCCTCATAACCAAATAACTCACTTTCCAAAAGGTGATAAGCTATAGCCGCATAATTTATATGTACAAATGGTTTATCTTTCCTCTTGCTACATTTATGTATTTCTCTTGCCAGAAATGTTTTTCCAGTTCCACTTTCACCGGTCAATAAGATAGTTGCATTGGTAGCACTTCCTTTTTGAAGTAGTTTTTCTAGTTCTCTAAATTTTCCTTCATTTCCCCACAGTCTGAAACTATTGTATTGCATACTGCCGTACTTATCTTCAGATTCCTTAGATAATATCTTATTATATTTTAAATTATCATCGATAATGTTCTGAATCAGACTATCTTCCTCGTCAAAGGAAATCAAATTGTATAAAATACCCTTTAATTCAATGGTCTCTTTGGAAATAAAAACTTTTGCATCTTTAAAATCAGTTAGAATCGCACCCCTTAAAATTGCTTCATATATATTATTATGGATGAGCTTTTTTAGATTAATATTTTGAATACTTTCTTGATCGCAGTATCCATTAAAATCCTTTTTCCTTAAGGTTTTCTCAAAGCCATTCTCTTCCATATCTTTAGGAATAAAGTATTTTATTCCGTTATCATCTATCAGAATCGCAATTTCTTTATATTTAGATGTATCAAAAGACATTTTCTGAGCATCTACCCTAACTGTGATATTCTTTCCTTTTCTTATTACTGATACGGACTTTCTTTCATAGATAGTATCTATTAATTCTTCGTTTTTTCCTTCGCATTTAAAATCTTGCTTTATTATAGGCCTTATCTCTTCACTAAATATAGCCGAAATAACTAATAGTCTTCTATCACAATGTATTTCATTATAATCTATTTTAAACTCTTTACTAATAAATGAGTAATCTCTTCCCGAATTACAGATATAGATCAACACATTACCCTTTTCAAAACTTCCACTCGGATATGCAACAGGTTTTACTAAATCTCTTCTTATGTATTTTAACGTCCCATCCCCTAAAAAAACAATATTATCATTTTGGTCTGTTATTATATGATTATCTTTCTTCATTTTTCCTCCTATTGCACTAACCTCTTATAGCCATTTAATAGTTACTTTAATATATAGGAAAATAAAATTTATGTCAATATCACAGGCACAAAATGTTGAACATTTTACTCAATTTTTCCAGCTTAATCCTCATATTTTTGTGATGCTATTAGCCCTGCTTTCGCAGTTATATTATCATAAGCATGGACATTAACTGCATTTAATGTCTCCAAGAGATTTTGAGATTAACTAAATAAATAAATTACAATCTATTTTTTCACCTTTTTTCATTAAAATAATTATCTAATGCTTTATCACACAATTTAAATATATTTGAAATGTTTTTTTTAGTAATGTTTTTTCAAATATGTGAATTAAATTCTACATATTCAATATCTCTACTTCTTTTCATGAAACCCATATCTTCAATTAAAACTTTTACTTTATCATCTGCATTTTCAAACATTGCGTATAAGAGAACTGGCTTATATGAATGTGACATGTCCATTTTTTCAACCATTTCTATAAATTTGTTCATCATATTTACTGGTGTTATAATATCCCAATTAAACTGCTTTGCGTATTTTTTAGTGATATTTTCATTTAAAAAGTGAAAGTTCTTATAACCCGTTTCCACTACACTATCAGGTATAATTTTACCTTCATTAATATATCTAGAAACAGTTTCCGATTGAACTGAAACCATTTTAACAAATTCATTTTGAAAAATCATACTTTTAACTTCACTTCTCCAATCAAAAATATTAATCTCTTCATAACCAGTTTCATAAATAGGTATATATAAAAACATATCTGGCTTTTCACCCTTTCTCCACAAATCAAGTTCAAATTTTTTTTAGCCTTGGGAGCTAATACAAAAGAACCGGGTCTGTATTCAGAGGCATTAAACATTCTATGCATAGACAATGCTTCGTTGAACATATTTGAATTATCTACAAAATCAATAAAGCTTGTAACCCAATATTTACAAGGATTACAAGCTTTTCAGATTCACTAACTGTAAAAGACAGGATTTTCATAAGTGTACTAACATTTTAAGTATATTTTTTAATACTTACAAAAATATAAAATTATTTTGAAATAATAACTTAATTTAATCTAAACTTACTTATCATTTCATTTAAATGCTCAACTTGTGCGGCTAGTTCCTCACTATTAGCTGCTGAAGTCTCTGCCGATGCTGCATTTTCTTGAACTACAGATGATACCTGTTCTACACCTGTCTTTATTTGATTTATGGATACAGTTTGTTCCTCTGCCATTCTAGCTATTTCTGCTATTATACTGCTTGCTTCATCAGTTGTACTTACTATTCCCATTAAAGATTTTCCTGCCTCATCTGCTAATGTTGTTCCTTTATTAATGGCTATTATAGAGTTTTCTATTAAGTCTGTTGTTTGCTTAGCAGCCTCTGCTGATTTTCCAGCTAGGTTTCTTACTTCATCCGCTACAACAGCAAATCCCTTTCCCGCTGAACCAGCACGTGCTGCTTCTACTGCAGCATTTAATGCAAGTATATTTGTTTGAAATGCTATATCATCAATTACTTTAATAATTTTACCAATTTGACTTGATGAATTACTTATTTCATTCATAGCTATTAAAAGCTCGTTCATCTTTTCATTACCATTTGTAACTTCACATGATGATTTTGCTGATTTATCTCCTGCCTCTTTTGCTCTATCAGCAGTATTGTTAACGGCCATATACATTTCATTTATTTCTGCTGATAATTCCTCTATAGCACTTGCTTGTTCAGTAGCTCCTTGAGATGTTACTGTTGCTCCTGTTGCTATTTGTGAAGCACTACTATTAATAGAATCAGACGATTCTTTTAAATCACTAATTATATGCTTTTGCGTCTCACTAACATTTACTAATGCATCTTTAAGTTTTTCAAATTCTCCAGTATATTCATATTTTAAATTTATTCTTAAGTCTCCATTTGCAAAATGATTCAATACTTCTGAGCTCTCATCTATATAGTTTATATATTTCTTTAACCTATCTGTTAGGCTACTTATTGACTGTGCTAATTTGCCTATCTCATCATTTGACGATACATTAATTTCAACGTCGAGGTCTCCCTTAGCCAACTTGTCTGCAACTTCTTGTATATCTTTTATTGGTTTTGTCATTTTTGTTATCATTATAAATATTAATATTAATAGTAATATCCCAACAATTAAGAAATTTCTAACTATCCCCATTGACAATTTTTCTACAGCCGCTGAAAATTCATCATCGCTTATACTTACTATTAACTTCCACCCAGTATCCCCTATCTCATTTACAATTCCTATACATTTTTCTCCATCAACCTCATACTCTATTGCTTCAGTATTTTTCTCTTTAATTGCAGTTAACAATCTCTCGTCAAAACCTACTTCAGTAACATTTTTTAATATTTTATCTTTATCCTTACTATAAGCTATATTATTATCACCTGTTAGAAGAGTAAAAAATCCAGTTTCACCAAATTTGTTGTCACCCGTTATTTTTTCAAGGTCAACTATTTCAATATCAATACATACTTCACCAACAATTTGATTATTTACTGTTACGGGAGCTGATAATGCAACTGTCATATTACCAGTGTTTAAAGCTACATAAGGCTCTGATATATGTATTAATCCATCTTGTATCGTTTTATAATATACTTTTTTAGTTACATCTACATCTTCATTAACTATTGTTTTTGATGATGTTATATAACTCGATGGATTATCCTCTACTACATATATAGAACTAACAACATCACTAAATGGTTTTTGAGTATTCCTTAATATTTCAAGTACTGCTTCATAATTTTTATTAGTTGTTACGCTTACTCCAGTTTGCGTACTGACTAAATAATCATGTATTGTTTTATTAGCTGCTACTGTTTCTGCTACTGTTGTATAGCGTTTCAAATATGCATCAGCCTCACCGCTTACCCTAGTTACTTTTTCTAACAATAACTCATGATTAGTAATTTCGTATTCTGTACGAACGGTATTTGTAATCAAAACCCCCACTGCAGTTAGTAATACTAAGCAAGCTAAAAATATTACCGTTACAAGCTTTACTCTTATTGACTTTTCTTTTTTAACTCTTTTTCTACTTCTCATTTTCCAAATCCTTTCTTAATATTATTTTTTGTTATATATATAAACACTTTAAGTAAAATAAAAAAAAAACTTTTTATCTTAAAAATGATTAACAACAAAAAACCAGCCAAAAATAATCTATCAAATAGATTATTTAGCTGGTTTTAATTCGCTATATAATATTACTTTTATTTATCAATATTATCACAAATAAAGCAGTCACATATTAAACTAAAAAAATTTGTATATTAGAAACTTTGGTACGGATAACAGGATTTGAAACTGCACGGTGTTACCCACACAGACCTGAACCGTGCGCATCTGCCAATTACACCACATCCGCATTGATTTACAATTATTAAATTGTCTAACCGAAAATAATATTATCATATTATGGAATTTTTAGCAATATATTTTTAAGTTCCATTCCATTAACAGATTCCGGGGACGGTTCTTTTTGATTGATGTGTTTTGACGATCAAAAGGAACCATCCCCATTTATTGCAGTTTTAAAACTTGGACTTTTCATAGTTGTAAGGTATGCTCGTACCAACAACTACATCTTCAATCTTATCAATAATCAGCCAATCGTCCATATTTCCTTGATGATCAAACGCAAGCGGTGGTTCGATTTTCTGAACACTATCAAATTCAACTATACATAAGCATTTCTTGTGCCAACGTTCTTTTTGTTTTTTTGTTAAATTCAACTTATCCTGATTGATATTTAGCGTTTTTACAATTTCGTCTTCTGTCAGTTTCACATAGTTTTGAACAGATTTTACAGTAGCAAAAGCAGAGATAAGCGACGTTCCTTTTTCCATAAAATAAACTGTTTCACCCTCAAACACTCGACTGTGCGGTATTTTGCGACCAGCCGCACCTCTTACAACCATTGTTTTAGTTCCAGATAAAATATTATCTAAAACGTGTTCCCCCTTTTTGCCTGAATTATCACAATATACAAAGACATGCAAAGACATGGGCAAAGACATGGGGACGTTTCATCTGTCTTGCCCATGGATTATTTTGATTTTAACATAATATTTAGAGCGAAAATCTTTAAGGATAATCGCTAACTAATTAATTGCACCATACTCTATTATATACACTTGAACTATAAAATTATGTCATTAGGAGTTATGGTCTTATAATACTGAAACAATTCAGTCTCGATGCTTACTGTATCTGCGATTACAGGCTCCTGAATAATTGCAGCTTTTAGTTTCATCCCTAAAATTCCAGTTGCTTTTTCTGTCCCAACTATGAATCCCATTCCACTGTTTTTATGAGCAGGCTTTGATTCTAGATAGTTTTTTGTGTAAAATTGAAGTGAAATGCACTCTTCACATTCATATTCAACAATAGGATAGCACATACCCTTAGGACAGATTTCTAAAAACTTCTCTTCAAAATCTTTTTTTGCAGTAGCAATTTGTTCTATGGTCATTTGCTTTAATAGCTTAGGATTCGAAAAAGTTTTTTCAATATCTACCCACATGTCCATAAGATAAACTCTGTTTATTTGAGCCCAATTTTCTTCACCAGTTTCTTTATTTTTAAACCACAATTTTTCAGGATATTCTCCGTTTATTGTTAGTGTAATAGGTTTTTCAACTAAGTATGAAGTGCTGTCCTTTCTCATTGTAAAATTTAACAAGAGATTATTTTCAAAGTCTGGAATTTTAGTAAAATCACCAACTAAATCAAGACTAGTCAAAAACAACATATCTATATCTTGATAATCTATTCCTTCCGGATTCCAACCATTTCTTAGTAATTCAGATAGAAATAAAACACTCTCTCCATCTTGAACACTAAGGAGGTGGTTCTCTGAGCCACTTACTTCAAATTCTATATCTCCAATAAATACGCTTTTTATAGGTTTAAGTGGTTGAGTAACTTTCTCCCTGCTTACCATCATAATTCTGTTAGTTTCGGATTCATGTGTAACATCACAAAGCTCTGATATTTCTCTCTCTTCAATTTGCTGTCGATAATGCTCATCATATTCTAATAAAATAAGGCGTAATTGCAAACCATATCTCACTATACCTGCAACATTACAAACAATACCATCAATTATTGCATTTTTACCAATTATTTTTATTTCATCTATTCTGGATAATATCTTTTGTAAATATCTAATGTTCATTATTTACTCCTACTGATAGTTTTAAATTTTATAAGGCTAGGCAAGACAGATGAAACGTCCCCCTGTCTGACCCTGTCTGGCTTGCATCAGTTTACTTTACTCTAAATTTTGCTATTATGCCAGCTAGAATATTATCACTTTTCAGCTCTACAGCTTTATGGATACATAATTCATGGCAACACATGCACTCAATGCATTTACTATAATCAATTTTTTTAGTATCTATATCTATTGCTTTTAATGGGCAACTTTCTACACACATATTGCATTCTTTACATTTCTTTTTATTAATTACAGGCTTAGTTTTGAAAAAGTCTATTACTTTTATTACTGCTTTACTGTTTCCTTGTTTTGTACTTTTGAAATTTTTGGGTAATTTATAGTCTTTTAAATGTGGAATATTATTGTAATCACCTTCTATTTCTATTTCAGCTAAATCACATTGACCTAAATTTCTCTTCTTTGCTGATTTTAAAACAGGTATATCATCAAAATTCATCCCAAGCATCTTAATAGCCACAGTATCCAAAGCTAAGGGGTCTGTACTGATAAGTATCTTGTTTGCATTATAAACAGTTCCTGCTGTAGGTCCTTCACCCTGCATGGAAGTTATGCCATCCATTATATGTAGATTAAATTTAGCCCCTTCATGTATATCAACTAAAATTTCACCAAAATCCACTTTATCAGGTGCTATTTTATGATACATGGCTTTACGAAGTCCAGGTATGCAACCGAAAACATTTTTCACAGCTCCAGTATAAATAGTTGCTGAATGGGTTTTTAACTTAGGTAAATTAATAACTACATCTGCATCAAACAATGGTTTTGCTAGATACATCTTTTCTTTAAACTTACCATGCGGCTCAACTTCAACGACTCCTTCTTTGTCAAAGTTTTTTATAATGGCACCTTCCTCTTTGGCAACTTTATCATATCCTGCAACTTTAAAACTTTGAGCAGTTGGTGCAATACCAGCTATAGCTCCACCTGAACTATCGCCAATCCACACTATACAACCTCGAGCTATTAAAATCCTTGTTACTGCCCTAACAAATTCACTGTGAGTAACTGAAGCAGAATCAGAAGTTTTAGGTCCAATAAGATTTACCTTTAGTAAAACTGTATTTCCAGGTTTAACAAAATTGTCCCATCCACCTAATTTCTCAATACCATTGTTTATTTTAACCATTACGTCATCTACTAAATAGTCTTTACATTCTTGAATAATAACTTTACTCATATAATCATCCCTTTCGATATACAAAATATAAAATCTCCCCTAGTTTTATCTCTTTATGCAAAATTTGAGCTGTCATCCCGATATTTCGCCTTAGCAAGCTCTTTTAAGCTTGTTTATTTCGTTATTTATCTTAATTATAAATTATATCATTAATATATAAATACTTCAAATATTAACTAGTAAAATATGAATTATAAAAATCTGTTAACAGTTAATTCTTTATGATATAATTAAATACAATTTGTTTAATTTAAGTATTTTTGAGAGAAAGTGGGATTTAATATGAATGATTTAAAAGAAAATAGAGTGCTTAATTTAAAAAATAATCTAATACAATATGCTTTAAATAATTTTCTTAATATGGACAATTTTGATTTTTCAAGAATCAATAAAACATCTTATTTAAGAAAAATTTTAAATGAAAAGGAAATTCAAAAGTTATTAGATAGTTTGATTTCAAAGATAAAATCATATAAAAATATAAATCCCTATGAGTTAAGTATCAAAGATTCTGAAGAAATAAAAAAAATAGTAATCTCTCATCTCCTTGAATTTGATAAGGGAAAATATTTCTTTGATAAGCATTTTTTAAAGTTCTTTATAGATAAAGGATACCTTGATGTAGCAGAAGATTTTATTAATCGTGCTAAAAAGGAAGATGGTAATCTATCAGGAGAGGAAATATTTCAAGCTATGCGAAATGTCTGGATCATGAATAGTCTTCAGATTATATGGGATATGTCTTTAGATCTGACGCCTTCTATATATGCATATAGTATGTTATATCCTTATACAGATAACCTACTAGATAATAAAGACATAGATTTACAAGAAAAAAACAGATTCAATCATATATTAACTAAAACATTAAAAGGCGAAAAACAAATCTCCTCTAATGCTTATGAAAATCGTGTATTTGCACTTATTCAAGATATTGAATTACAATATAATAGAGAAGATTTCACACAAGTATATGATAGCATATTATTAATTCAGGAAGCCCAGATAGAAAGTCTAAAACAAGATCAAAATACAACTATGACGGAGGATGATATCCTTCCTATTAGTTTTTTTAAAGGTGGTTCATCAGTTCTTGCAGATGCTTTTCTCGTAAAAGGAAATCTTTCAAAAGAAGAAATGGAGTTTTCTTTTGAATATGGTGCATTTCTTCAACTACTAGATGACCTTCAAGATACTATTGAAGACAAAGTTGAAGGTCATCAGACTATTTTTAGTATAAATGTTAAAGGAGATTTAGATAAAAATATACTTAAACTTATTTCTTATATTTTTGAAGTGAACACTCCTAATAGCAGTGATTCTCAAGCTATGGTTTTTATGAAAGAAGTAATCGGCTCATGCTCACTTATTATGGTTATGGATGCAGTAGGAAGAAATCATTCTTTAGTTTCAAAAAAGCTATACAAAAATTTAGAGTCATTTTCAAAAGTTAGGCTTTCATTCTATAAAAAAATGGAGTCACAATTAAATGAATTAAATAAAACCTTTAATTTAAAATATTAATGGAAATTTGATTAGCATACTTTTATTTGTTAATTTATTTCAGTACAGCAAATCCCTTTTATTATAGAGAACATAGGTCAGATAAATAGAAACAAAAGTTACCAACGCTCCAATTAACACATAAATAATACTGATTCCTTTGTTTACTACATCTGTCCCAATAAAATATCGAAATGGAGTCAGAAAATTTAGATAGTTTATATTTCCAACATATTCTATAATTACACCAATTAACATACCTAAAGCTAAGAACAGCAATTGAACTAAAGTAATTGATACAGCAATTAAAACAATAGATTCAAAAAAGGTATTGTCGTTAAATGATCCCATACCACCAACTCCTGCTGTGGTTATCATTTTTATATTGTAATAATGCAAAAATATTTCTTCAAGAGTAGGCTCTTCCCGCCCCGTTTGGTCCTATAAATCCGAAAATTTCTCCTTCCTCTACTGAAAAGCTTACATCTTCTATACCCCTGTGTTTACCATAAAATTTCGAAAGATTTTTGACTTCAATTACATTATTACTCATTTTCCCCTCCTATTTATAAAAACATCTTTTCATAATATCAAAATAGTCATCCCACTCTTTCAGAATCTCTACTTCAATATCTTTAAATGAATTTAATCTATATCTTTGCTGCTCTGAAAAGCTAAGCATTGTCCAGTTGATAATATTCAAAGTTTTTTCTAAATCAATATCATTACGAAATTTTGAAAAGTCAATATTCTCATAAATTCTTGCAAACCCATTTTCAACAATTGACTTGACTTTTTTATTTATATCTAGCTTAACCTCAGCAGATTCTTCTTTTCCAAGGGCATTAATAAAATCAAATGCTTGAGGAGTCTTCTTCATAATATTATACTTGATAACACCAACCTCTCTTATTCGTTCAAAGAAATCAGTTACGCTTAAATCTATTTTGTCATAAATCTTTTCAATAATTTCAGCAACATAATCAATTAGATCAACAATAACTCTATCACCTGTTTTAAGTCTTAAAGTTGCATTGCCGCAACCAAATACAGCTGAAATTCCCAAATCAGAAACATAAAAACAGCGACCTATTTCAGTCGCTGTTTTTATTGTGAGAAACAAGGTTCCCGATTAGCTAACCTTATTTTCTCATTCCTGTGTAAATCCATACTGCATCTCTTAAAAATTCTGCACAGCCCGGTTGTTCTTTATCGTAATAAGTTTTGAACCTTTCATCATCTACATACATTTGTGTTAAATTTGCATGTGCTTCCGTGTTGTAGTCTCCCCAACAAAATGTAATCCATTCCTTATGGAGTTTTGCTACTTTTTGTCCAAGCTCTCCCGCTGGATTTCCTGTTTTATAGGCTGCCTTCAATGTTTCAAGAACTTTATCTCCAAGCTCCTGTAATTCATTATATTGTTCTTCAGTCATGTTACTGAATTGCTGGTTTGATTTTTTCACTGTTTCTTCACCATATTTTTCTCTAATCACTTTTCCAAACTGTTTTTCATTATCTTCTATAAGCTTTTGCTTAAAGCCATCAAACTTTTCCTTATCGCTCATTTTTATTCTCCCTTCTTTATTGTTGATTGTTTTTTCAACATTTTCAATTAAAGCATCTAACTGCTGTCTTCTTGCAAGGAGTTCTTTGTAATGTTGTTTCAGTGCATTAGTTTCATTGAAATCAGTTGAAGTTATTATTTCCTTTATACTATCCAAACTTACCCCCAACTCTCTGTAAAACATTATTTGCTGCAGCCTATCTATTTCATTTTCCTCATATATGCGATATCCAGATGAATTGATTCTAGCCGGCTTAAGAATTCCAATTTCATCATAATATCTCAAAGTTCTTGTGCTGACTCCAGCTAAATTTCCAAGTTTCTTAACTGTATATTCCATTTCCTCACTCCTTACATTAATAGAATACAGCTTTACGTAACGTCAATGTCAATAACTATTTTAAAAATAATTTTAATTTTTTCAGAAATTGACAAGACAGATGAAACGTCCCCACGTCTGCCTTCAGAAATTGACAAGACGGATGAAACGTCCCCACGTCTGCCTTCCCACGTCCGCCTTTTGGTGTTGTTGCCCACGTCTGGTATTACTACATTAAACCCGCCATTTTTAGCAGATATTTTGCATTTGTAGATTCGCATTTTCCACTTTTAATTTTATAATCAAAATATAATTTGTCATCTTCATAATATTCAGAAAAATGATAGTTTACAACATCTATTGTTTTGCTATTTTCCAAATCACACAATTCAAAATCATGAGTAGAAACTATTGTATTAATCCATGGTTTAGATAATTTTTTAATAATTTCTGTTGCACCTGTAATCCTGTCCGCAGAATTTGTGCCTTTAAATATTTCATCAATCAAACAAATCATAGGAGCTTTATTATCACTATATGTAACCATTTGTTTAATTCTTAAGATTTCTGCATAGAAGGTTGAAGTACCTTTACTTATATCATCTTGAACTCTCATTGAAGTAAAAATTTTCATACAAGAAGTTTTGAAATATTTGCCACAAACAGGGCCTCCTGCATAAGCTAATATAAGATTCACTCCTATGCTTCTTAAAAAGGTGGTTTTACCTGACATATTCGAACCAGTAACAATACAGGTTTTGCCATATAATTCTAAACTATTTGATACCGCAGCATCTTCTCTTATCAATGGATGCACAATGTCTTCAGCCTTAAATCCTTTTGTATTGTCTTCATCTATAACAGGAAAATAATAATTTTCTTTAACATTACATATTACAGAAAGACTTATCAACGCTTCAAATTCGCCTACTGACTTTAACCAATTTTCTATTTCGCCCCCGAATTCTGCATTCCATTTATTGAACAGTCTAACACATTGAAAATCCCACATAAATAACAATGCCAAAATTATACTAAAAATCTGATTATACCTCATCTTTGCGCATTCAGCTATTATTTCCAATTCCGAGATACTTTTTGATGCACCGCCTTTTGAAGTAATTATTTTTTGCAGATTAATTAAATACTCACTACTAAATTGTTCTTTTTCAATAGAAATAAAAATTTTATTTAGATACTTGATATCTTTCTGTAAATAAAATATTTTGCTTAAAATAATTGTATTTTTTCTGTAATATAGAAATGACATTATCAATTGAAAAAAGGCTAAAGTAGTAGGCAATATGATATTAACCATGTTAAACAGAGATAAAATTAATAAACCTGACACTATGATAGGCATAACACAAACTAGATAATTAAAGTACTTATTATTATTGTACTTTATTAAATCACCAAAATTATTATTTTTTTTCTTTTCATCGTCAGTTATTAAATTACTCAAAGTTTGAAATTTCAAAGAAAAATCTTTCTTTTCATTAAGTTCTTTAACAGCTTCTTGTCTTTTTAATATAGTATCTCTACTCGGGATACAGTTAGTTAAATATTCATTTAGAATTCTTTTACCATATTGAGTATTTGCAGTACATATGTATTGATATAGCGATGATCTACCAAGTATATCCAGGTCCTTTTCAAGATGAGAATCATCCCTAACAAACTCTGCTCCAGTTTCTTTAAAATTTTGCCAATCGCTATTAAATCTATCTATATATTTCTTTATAACATCTTTATAGCTACTGATATATTTCTTTTCTTCGTTAATTGAATTATGAACATTTAACAGATATATAAATGCTATCAATAACAAAATTCCTGCTAAATACATAATATTTTTGGCTTCATAACAAGCATAAACCAACGATAAAATTATACACACAAATACAATTATTCTCAGAATGCTAATTTTGTTATATTTTTGTTCCAAGTTATTTTCTTGATTTGAAAGTTCTTTTAATTTTTCATTTAATTCATTTATTTTCATTAAAAACCTCTGCTTAAAATTTAAGGAGTAAATATTATTGTATGAAATTACAATATTTAGAAGCAACCCTATTATCATTATGCACCTTAACAATAAAAACATCAAATTAATAAACCTTAATAATTTAATGAAGAATTGATTAAGTTTATAGAAAAGTAAGTATTTTATACTGGTATCATTACAATAAAATAACGAGCCGATAACCACATAATGCAATCTCTAGGTTATCGACTCATAAAATTGTGTTAATTTTTTCACTTACTTGATTCTCAGTAGGTGCAATAGCTACTTTACTAAATCTTAAACTTTGTAATAATTGCTTGCAATCTTTCGGCTAGGCTTGCTAATCCTTCGCTTGCTCCAGCTATTTCTTCTGATGATGCGGCCTGCTCTTCAATTGATGCGGTTGCTTCTTGTGTAGCAGCAGAATTTTCTTCTGCAATAGCCGACAGATTTTCCACTGAAGAAAGTATCTGACTTCTCATACCTTCCATCTCTTTTCCAGAAATATTTAATTGTTTTACAATTTCTTCGGTTTCTTTCATTGCTTCTTCAATTAATTTATATTTATCCTTGCTGTTAACTACACTTTTTGTCTGTTCATCGGCAATTGACAAAACGCTCTCTATTGTTTTCACAGCATTATGAGTATTAACTTGTAACTCATTCACAACTGCATCAATTTCTTTAGTTGATAATGCTGATTGCTGAGCCAAATTTTTAATTTCTTCTGCCACTACTGCAAAGCCCTTCCCTGCATTGCCTGCCCTTGCGGCTTCAATTGCAGCATTTAATGCTAACAGATTAGTCTGTTGAGCAATGGTAGAAATTACATTGCTAGCTTGCCCTATTTTGCTAGAACTATCATTTGTTTTAGCTATAACGTCCTTTATTTCATTCGTCGTTCTATTACTTTCTACAGTGATTTTATATAAATTCTCAATTTCAGCCAATCCTTCTGTTACTACTTCATTCACTTTATTAGCTCCAGCGTTTAGGTGTATCATATTATTATGATCTTTCTCCATAATTTGTCCTAATTCATATGATTTTGATACACATTCCTCAGTGTTTTGTGCTTGGTCTTCTGCACCTTTTGCTATTTGCTCTACAGTTTGAGATATTTGTTCTGCAGCAGAAGCAGATTGCTGAGAAGCGGCATTCAATTCCTCCGATGCTGCTACTACCTGTTCTGAATTATTGCTAATGTCATTAATAATCCCTCTAAGACTATCACTTATACTTTGCATTGCTTTTGCCAGGTCTCCAATTTCGTCCTTTTTCTTTAGATATTTTTTAGGGATGTCTTCTGTAATATCTAGATTTGAAATTCTCCGAGAAATTTGTACCGCTTTAATAATGGGATTTGTTATTGAGTGGCCTACAATAAAAGTAATTATAATACTAATAACTAAAACAAAAATCAAAATTCTTAGAATTTCATTTTCCAAAGTTGAAATTGCAGATAAAACTTCCTCTTTATTAGCAGTAATAACAAAATTCCAATTAGTGCCTTTGATAGGTGTATATCCTGCATATAATTCATTTCCTTCAAAGAAATAAGTGCTTAATCCAGTTCTTTCAGCTATGACTTTTTCAAATAATGTTGCCAGTGACTTTAAACTTTCATTAGTTTTTACACCTGCTATTGGATTAAACTGATTTAATACTTTTTCTCTGTCAGGATGTGCAACTATAGTTCCTTTATTGTTAATTATATATCCATACCCACTTTCACCAAACCCTGTGTCTTCTGTAATAATGCTAAGTACATCTCCATCTCTTCTGCCAATTAATGCTCCTACCACTTTACCGTCTCTTTCAATAGGTACAGCATACATTATAACTATATTATTTGTAACACGGCTTACTATTAAATCAGATACATTTTTTTCTCCATTTAGAGCTTTATTTACATACTCTCTATCTCCTAATTGACTTATACTTCCATCCGAATAATGAGCAGTCCCATCTGGTTGAACCACTGCCATATCCAATAAATTAGTGTTTTCTACTTGTTTTTGTAATATGGGCTGCTGAATATCCCAGTTCATACTGTCCATATTATGACTCAACGAAATCATTTCAAGAGTTTTCATTTGAGTATCGATTCTACTTTCTGTTAACTTAGATGCATCTACAGTCAACGAAGCAAGCATTTTTTCTGCTTCACTGATAACAACTTTACTTGATGTTTGTATTGAAATATATCCCAATGTTAAACATGATATTAAAGTTAAAATTGTAAAACAAATAATAAGTTTCCCCTTTATGCCATTAATTCTTACTCTTTTCATTATGTCCTCCGACTATTTAGTGGTTGTTTCAATTAGATACTCTTCTAAAGAATTTTTTTAATAAAAATAACAAGTATGTATTCCCCCCCTTATTTAAGTATAGAAAAAAATAGACAACAAAATGTTGCCTACAAAAAAATTATTCTTTATTGGCAACCTGACTATCATAGTAAATTGTTACTTTAGACTCACGGCTTTGCGTCTTCACTTTTCAATGAATTTGCTATTTACAATTTTAATTAATATTTAATTGAAATTCATCATAATTATATATATATTAGCAATAAATGTCAAATCCAGATTTGTCCAAGGTGATTACAAAGTCATAATTATTGATAATACATGTAAAAACATGTTAAAAATAAGCCGGAATACTATGTACGTAATTGTCTTAAACAAAACTTCTTATGTTTTTTGGTTATACATTTAGGTAGCTATTTTTTTGATATTTTGATATAATTTTAAATACTAGAAGTGCTGTACTTATTTCAAAACTTAACTAACAATGGAATTAAAGAAAGGCATCATAAACAAATAGTATAGATTGGAGTATATAATATATGAAAGGTGAAAATTTACCTGTTGGATTATTTAATGGAACAGTTGCTACTACAAACGGACTATATAGTATAAACGATATAGATATTGATATGGCAAAAAGATATATAGAACAATATGGTTTCATATCAGCAATCGGTCATGTAGCTACAGCTGAAATTATGTCAGAATTATTAAAAATTAACATTCCAATGAATAGAATTCAATTTCATCAAGAAATAGGACAAGTTGCCATCGTTTTTAAATTGAACGAGAGACCTCCAGAAGGAGAAATATTAAATCGTCAGGAAATAGAACGTATAGGATATAGTTTTAAAATAATGGAAAGATTAGAATGATAACGAAAATGTATGTAACTGCAACAGCCAAGATTATTTATTTAATCTTGGCTGTTCTCCTCTCTTTGCACCATGGATGTTTACAAAATAAGTTAAGTACCCGTTACTGTTTCCTTACGAAATAAGTTAAGTACCTGGTACTGTTGCCTTACAAATAATAATCGCCAACTATTCTAATTGTCGCTCTACCACCAAATAAAACACAGTTATTTTGGAATAATAGTTTTACTTCATTATATATTCTGTCAATTCCGCCTTGTTCAATTGATATGCTATCCCCATTCCACATATTATTTTTTAGCAAATAGTATCCAAAAGCACTGTTTCCAGAACCTGTTGCTGGATCTTCTAAATATCCAAACTTAGGTGCAAATACCCTTGTGTGCATGTAGTACCCATTATTGTCAGTTTCAGATGAATAGATAAGAACAATGTCAATTTCATTATCTTGGCAAAATTTTTTAAGTTCCTTCTCATTTGGGAAAATATTAACTTCATCTTTCAAAGTTCTAATTGGAACTATCAAAGTTGACAACCCTGCATTTATTAAATCAATCGGCTTTTCAATATTAATGCTGCTTACCGAAATTCCTAATTGATCTGCTATAATTTCACTAGTCAACTTTGTTCCTTTATAAACCGGCTTAGGGGCAGTAATATAAACTGCATTATCCTTTTCTATTTCATTAAAAACACATAAGTTTCCTTTCTTGTTTGTTTCAATAATTATTTCTTTTTTCGATTTTAGCTGAGCATTGGAATTTATAAGTTCATACATGCAAGCAATTGTTCCATGACCACAAAAATCAACTTCACACTCCGATGAATAATACGTCAATTTAAAATCCGCTGTATCACTTTTACCACAATACACCATTTCCGAAACAAAACCCTTATGCTGTTTAGCAATATAGAGCATTTCTCCTTCTGTCAGTGTTTCATTATCTTCAAAAAAAACACAAGCAGCAGGATTACCCATTGATTTTTCCGAAGTAAATGCATCAATCTTTTTATAACTATACCGTTTCATATAGCTGGCTCCACTTATACCTCTTCCCATTTAAATGTCCTCCAATAGAATGATTTTATTCCTTTATTTTACATTATATATGCTTTTTTTCATAAAGCAACAAAAAAGAGAATCTACATAAGAAGTAGTTCTCTCTCTTCAAAAAATTCTATTAAATTCACTAATAAGTTAATAAGTTAAGTACCTGGTTCGTAATAAGTTGCAAATTTAGCAGTTGCTTTCACATCTGACCACCTTATATTTTTTGTAGATTTTAAACTGATTTCTTTTAATGTATCATAAACATTATATACTATTATTTTTCGTCTATGGTTACTTAATTTTCCAGTAACAAATAACTCAGCTTCTCTGTCATCTGACATAAAAATATTAATATTCATATACCAAGCCATTAAAGTCGATCGGATTTCTCCAAGACTTTCTTTGTCATGTCTATATTCGTAAATATTTCTATCAAATTCTTTAAAGTTAAAATCTTTGTATGCGCGTTTAAATTTATCTTCATAGTCATTTATATTATTTTCATCAATAAAATTCGAATAATTATATATTTTAATTTCGTTTTTTTCTACTAATTCTATTGCTGTTCTATTATCCATTAATTCTTCAGTATATACATAACTATGCATTACAGGACTCACATTCATTTCATCCATAATTCGTAAAAACAATTCCCCTGATGGACACTTTTCTGTAAACTTTTTAAAATAATCAGTATCGATAACAACTTCTCTTTTGATTTCTTCCATCATATACCTCGTCCGAAAACGACATCATCACTAGAAGATTCTTCAACTTGTTTAATATCAAATTCTTTTCTAATATTATTAATTTTTGTTTCATTAAAAACTCTCTTTTTTTCTGCTTTAATTAGATATTCGTTTAAGTTGTCCATACTGCAAAGTTTATTGACTATTCCAAGACGAGTATATTGTTCTGCTTTTATTATTTCTTTTAAGAGTTCACTATCCTTAAATATTAAAATATCATCATTATACTTATCACTAAGTCTATTTAATTCATTAAATCTTAACACCACTGATTTATATGGAACAAAAAAATAGTTCATCAGATAAGCAATAAGTTTAATCATCTCTACATTTTTCATTTTAGGTCCAGAATAATTCATTAGCTTTAATTTAATTTCTATTGCTTCTTCAAATAATTTCTTTGGCATTAATAATTCTGCTGCAAATTTATTAACAGCTTCTTCATCATCAAAATATTCCTGAGGAAATTTAGCCTGTAGTCTTTCATCAACTTTCCAAATGTGACCTAATTCATGTGCTGCGCTAAATGCCTGTCGTTCTCTAGTATTATTTGTGTTAATAAATACGAATTGCTCCATTCTACCATTAACAGGTTTTTCTATATGACATCCATCACAACCATCATTTTCTTCACCATCTAAAGGATAGTATAAAACAGTACATTCAGATGCTTGCAAAATAGAAAATACATCATCACGTATTATTTCATTTTTAATATTATTTTCAGTTTTTATTACCTGTACTATTTCCTCAATGCCTTTTATTAGAATCTCATTTAAAGCCATAATTTACCTCACAAAATAATAAAAATGCCTAAATTATACTAATGTATAATTTTAGGCAAACTAATATACTAATTTTCTAACGCTTCTTTCATATCACAATACATATCAAATATATCTAATATCTTATCTTTATTCTCGGGTCTTTTAAATTGTCCCATGCAATGCATGAATCCTACGCCTTTATAAACTTCATTTCCTTGGTCAGTAAATAAATAATCAGTAGATACATCAAAATATTTAGCAATGTCATTTACATCTTCTTTTGTTGCATAAAGTCTGGCATCACAGAGTTTTTGAGCTTCAAAAAAAGAGTATCCTAAAGCATTTGCAAACGTATCTTTTGTGATACTTTTTTGATTAAGTAACAAGTTAATATTGTTACCTAAAACTCTTACGGTTTCCATATTAATTCCTCCTTGTGCGAGTAGCGCATAGCGTTGTACCGCACGATACATATCTTATCAATACTTTCTTTTTTTATATTATACTTTTATTTTTGCCATTTGACAAGTAAAAATACATTATTCATATGATTTTTTTAACTTATTTATTATTTAAAAAAATAATACACCTAATCAGAAAATCCTAATGCACTTAATCTTATAAAATATAAAAGTCAATCATTAAATTACTTTCTAATATATATTATATTCTCATTTCTGAGTTTAATTACTATTATATCTTCCGAATATTAATATCATCTTTAGTTTCCTTTATTATAAAAAAATATATCTCTAAATAATATTAACTAACTTAACTCCACCAATTTTATTCAAGTTATTATATTTATATAATACCCAAATGCTACTAATAATAATCAAGACATAAAATTATATTTAATATTATTCGACTTAAACTTCGCACATAAACAAAGCAATACTAACCTTGAAAATTCAATATTTAATCTATCCGTATTAGCTCCTATGACATATGGACCGCAACTAGCACTGTCTTTCAAAGCTTAAATAAATTAATAAGTTAAGAATAAGTTAAGTACCTGGTATTGTTAATATCCGGATTCATTTTAGCTTAATTCAAGCTTCCCACAGCATTTCTTATATTTTTTTCCGCTACCACAAGGGCAAGGATCATTTCTTCCTATTTTTTTAATCTTTCCACCAGGAATACTCACAAGATTCGGTTTACTTCCACTACTAGCATCACCCTCAGAAAACGGGCTCAAATTAGACATGTCCATTATTTCAAATATCTCTTTAGGTGTAAACCCATTGTTTTCCCAAATCCTTATATTATTAGCCATATCCATGATTAATTGTATCGTTTCATTTACTTGATTTCCATCCTTGAATGAAATGTCTCGTTCATTAAACAAACCAAATATCGCCCCTAGTGAAAAGTCTTGATGGCAGCAATTATGTATATCCTCAACAAGACTTTCAGCTTCTTCTTTATCACCATTAAGGATATTATTAGTTACATACTTTAGTAAGTTCTTATACTCTTTATTAATTTCAATGTAATTATCGTCTATATAATTGAAAAGCTCTTCTTGATCTGGAATATAAAAAGGTTTACCCTTACGCTGCCTTAGCTGCTCATAAAAATTATCGAATTCCATAATTAATTCATGAACGAAATAATCACTATGAATTTTAACAAAGTTATCATTAAAATCTCCTAAATATTTTTTTATATGGTAATTAATAATCTCTTCATCAATAATTTCTTCATTTTGCATGTTGTAAATCTCTATAACCTTATTTTTATGTACCAACCCATACAGATGAGTGAGAGATATTATATAGTCTATAACTTTATATATTGGTCCATCATATGTAAATATATTTTTATCTGTAAAAGTTTCCAGATCTTTATACATCTCTTCACATGGTAATATATATTCTTTAAGGCTATTTTTAAATGCTAATCGACTTAATTTTACACCCAAGGAACTTTTATAAATTGATTCACCTTCTAGCAAATCATCAAAACGAGGTAATATGATACATGCATTGTTAAGTTTTGAAATCATTGATCTACTACTCGTTTTTGAATACAATATTTCCTGCGAATTATTTATATATTTGTCTATAACTTCTTCATTAATACATTCCTCTTTAAAAGTTGCACGAATAGCATTAAATATATGTTCATTTAAATTTTTAAAATCTTTTAATTTTAACCCGTAAAGAACAATAATATAATTATTTTTATCATTCATAAGAACAACAGCTTTTCTCCGATTCACTGTTATTAAATTAGCATGCCAAGAAAAAAGTAGTTCGTGCTCTACTTGTATTTCAGGCTTGATATTCAATTGTTCAAGTAATTTCTTTGTGCATTTTATCAGCATATAATTTACCTCTTATTTAAATTAATTATTTGATATTTTTAGTATAATTAAATAGTTTTATTCAAATTCATATATTTATGTCTATAATTGCTAAAGGAACTATTAATTGAATTCAACAAGGTTGCTTTCATTCATAAATACCCCACCCATTCGAATATTTTTCGTTAAATAATTTATCATATAGCTATTATACTATAATTTAAATATATTTAAACCAAAATTTATTATTTAATAAGTTAAGTACCTGGTTCTGGTTTCGCTATTTCCTATATATAATTTACTAAAAGTATTTATTAAATTCATACTCTACAACTTGTGGAATAAATAAGCTTTTATTTTTTAATTCTTTTATTAATATTTGAAAATCTTCCATATTTAAAAACAACAAATCATTTTTTGGGTAATCAAAATCTATTTTATAAACTAAAAAATAATCATTATCTATTAGTTCTCCATATCTATCTAGTAGAAATATAACCTCATGGTTATAATTATATGGAATGAATATTTCAAAATCAGCTGAAATCAATATATTTTTGCTATTCCAATAATTAGGGCATTCTTTTTTTATGTAATACCATGCTTCCGATGTAAGTCTTACATAATAAGTTAAGTACCTGGTTCGGATTAAAAACTCAAACTCATTACGTAGCAAAGTCTTATTCTATTGTTATCAGATTGCTAGGGGTATTGGAAAAACATTAGCCTATGCAAGAACAGGAATTTACGAATGGCAAAATATACGCCATGAAGAGAAAAATCTGCAATTTAAAATGAAATTAATATGTTAAATATATAAAACTAAATAGCTACACTTTTGGCAGGTTTATTTAGTGAACTGTTTTTTAGATATTTGTTGATATGAAAATTTTTATTCAGCTATTAATTGTAAAATTTCTTGAATTATCGTAAAAGCGTCGCTTCGCGATGCAAAATACGAAAACTCAAGCCATTACACTATTGCATTTTTTATTTTAAAGGAATATAATTGATATGAATAGTTAAGCTTTTAATATAAATAAGGAGGAAACAAATATGCCTGATTTTGGACAACCATTTTCCGGACTAAAGAAAGATCATAAAATAAGTGACCAGGAGCTAATTCGATCAATAAGATTTATGATTGCGGCAGAATACGAAGCTATTCAGCTTTATATGCAATTAGCTGAATCGACTGACAACAAGCTGGCAATCGAGGTATTAAAGGATATCGCTGATGAAGAAAGAGTTCATGCCGGAGAGTTTTTAAGACTGCTTAAGGAACTTGATCCTGATGAAGAAAAGTTCTATGCTGAAGGTGCCGAAGAAGTAGAAGAAGAAATAGAGAAACTTAAGAAATAAGTAAAATTTAATAAGGCACCCTATGGTGAATTTCATAGAGTGCCTTGCTTTTTTTCATTATGCTTTCACAGCCACAGTCACGCTGAACTTGAACTTCCTGAAGCACAGCTAGGTTTATATTTTTATTTTTTGAGATCTACATTAATTTCTTCCCCAAAATATACTGTAGTAACAGATGGTTCTGTCTTACTAATTACTCTTCCACCTCTTATGGAGTAGCAAACAGGAACTTGGCGTCTTATAGCGTCGTATCCACTTTCGGCTGGTAAAATTATAAGATTACATGGCTTACCTACTTCTATACCATACTTATCTTGTATGTTTAGAGTTTTTGCTGAATTAGTAGTTATAAATTTAATAGATTCATTTATCTCATTATAACCCATAATTTGGCATACGTGCAATCCAAAATGTAACACTTGAAGCATGTTACCTGTTCCAAGCGGATACCATGGATCAAAAATGTCATCATGCCCAAAACACACATTAATATTAACATCTTTTAATTCCTTTACCCTAGTAACTCCCCTACGTTTTGGATATGTATCAAATCTTCCTTGTAGATGTGTATTAACAATAGGATTGGACACAAAGTTTATATCAGACATTTTTAAGAGTCTAAACAGTTTATACGTATATGCATTATTATAGGAATGCATTGCTGTAGTATGACTAGCTGTAACTTTGTTTTTCATTCCTGTTTCTAATGCTCTTGTAGCTACAGTTTCTAGAAATCTTGATTGTTCATCGTCAATTTCATCACAATGAACATCTATTAGCACATTAAATAAGTTAAGTACCTGGTTCGGATTATGTTTTGACACACTACCTGTCACGGGTGTCCGGGTGTCCATTTCCCAGCCGCACCAGAGGTTTCCCTATCACGGGGGTCTCACCAATGCACTATTTACGCAGACAACGTAGCATTATTATTTATATTTCCTTAATTTTATACCAATCTAATGGGAACCCCATTTCTTCAAGAATTTCTGTAGTACTTATTGTTTTAAGCTTTCCTGATAATTTATCTATTTCAAATTTGACTAAATCCGCAAATTTACTAAACGAGTCTTCTTTGAGAATAAGTTTGCAGATTATAACAATAGAAAACAAATCATTTTTTCCATATATAGGATTATTAGCTTTATCTTTTGGAATATTTAATTTATAATGAATTGAATTTGTTTTTATCATATTTGGTTTAGTATCATTTTTTAAAGCTTTAAGATTATAGAAACGTTCATCATGTGCACAGGCATTTCTATAAATAGTAAGCACAAATAAAATCTTTGTCATTTCATCAGGTCTTAATATAAACTTTCTACCTATATCATTCTGGTCTTTATCTATTAAATAACTATAGAAAACACTAATTGTACCCAATGTAAGAGAATTAACCAATACCCACAAAGGAACATATCCATAAGTTAGCATGTTATGGGAAATCATCGGATTATTCTTAAAAAGTTGTCTGGAAATATCTTGTTGAATATTTGCAATAAGACTTGATACTTCGCCTATCTTTTGGGTTGCCGTCTTCTTCTCCCAATTTTTAACACTAATATCAAAATTAAATATTTTTAAATAATTATCATGTCCATACTTTTCGGAAAAATCATGTGATATGACTGCTTTAATATTGTTTTCTATTTCTAATATGTATTTAATAAATATATTCTTCAACTCACGATCAAATAAATAAAGATTGTACAACTCATAAAAATCAGTACCTTCTTTATATTTCTCGTCAGCACCTATATAAGTTTCATCTATAAATAGTTTTTTATATCCATTAATTACGTTATAATAATTTTCCATTTCAAGAATATCTTTAACCCCAGGATCTGATACATTCAGCCCTCTAGAGTCTAATTTTTTATTTGATCTTCAATTGTTGAAAATAACTTATCCATATTATCTCCCAAAATAAAAACCCCGGGCCCGTAGGTCACCGGAGTATGATCATTATTATTATATGTCTCATCTACGCTTATTATACATTAATTATAATACCAATTTATTATTTTGTCAAATAATTTTAAATAATTTTTTTTCTTTTTCCAAGCAAAACCAGAGCATCCACTTTGAAAAATAAGTTAATAAGTTAAGTAAGTTAAAAGTTAAGTACCTGGTTCGTATGTTTATATTTTTATTTTTTGAAATCTACATTAATTTCTTCCCCAAAATATACTGTAGTAACAGATGGTTCTGTCTTACTAATTACTCTTCCACCTCTTATGGAGTAGCAAACAGGAACTTGGCGTCTTATAGCGTCGTATCCACTTTCGGCTGGTAAAATTATAAGATTACCTGGCTTACCTACTTCTATACCATACTTATCTTGTATGTTTAGAGTTTTTGCTGAATTAGTAGTTATAAATTTAATAGCTTCATTTATCTCATTATAACCCATAACTTGGCATACGTGCAATCCAAAATGTAACACTTGAAGCATGTTACCTGTTCCAAGGGGATACCATGGATCAAAAATGTCATCATGCCCAAAACACACATTAATATTAGCATCTTTTAATTCCTTTACCCTAGTAACTCCCCTACGTTTTGGATATGTATCAAACCTTCCTTGTAAATGTGTATTAACAATAGGATTGGACACAAAGTTTATATCAGACATTTTTAAGAGTCTAAACAGTTTATACGTATATGCATTGTTATAGGAATGCATTGCTGTAGTATGACTAGCTGTAACTTTGTTTTTCATTCCTGTTTCTAATGCTCTTGTAGCTACAGTTTCTAGAAATCTTGATTGTTCATCGTCAATTTCATCACAATGAACATCTATTAGCACATTATATTTTTTTGCAAGTTCAAAGATTTTATTAATTGATTCTACTCCATATTCTCTGGTAAATTCAAAATGTGGTATTGCTCCAATTACATCTGCCCCTAAAATTAAAGCCTCTTCTAAAATTTCCAAACCCCTTGGATATGATAAAATTCCCTCTTGAGGGAAAGCTACTATTTGTAAATCTACATATTCCTTCATTTCTTCTTTAACTTCAAGCATAGCCTTCAGTGCTAACAATGATTCGTCAGTTGTATCAATGTGAGTTCTAATATATTGTATACCATTAGCTATTTGCCAACTTATTGCCTTTTTAGCTCTTTTTTTTACATCTTCTTTAGTTAATAAAGCTTTTCTTTCAGACCATCGTTGTATTCCTTCAAACAAAGTTCCACTTTCATTCCAACTTGGTTCCCCCGCTGTAAGAGTTGTATCTAAATGAACATGAGGTTCTACAAAAGGTGGAAGAGCCAAATTTCCTTTCCCATCCAGAATTTCCTCATTGTTATATGCTTCTAAATTCTTTTTTATTTCTTTAAATAAACCATTTTCAATTCTTATATCAACTATTTCATTTTCATCTGTAAGTTTAACATTTTTTATTAACATATATTCACCTCTTATTAATATCATTTGGATTGTACCAAGTTTAAATTTATTTTAAATACAATCTTAATTTTTTATGAAATCCATACTTTTTTTAATAATTAAATATTAAGCCGACTTCTTAACAAACTCTATATCTTCTTCTAATTTATCTTTAATAGTTTTTTCTAATATAGCATGTGTTAATCCTGTTATTATTAATGAATTTAGTGAGGGAATTCCTATATTTAAATATTTCCCCGCTAATATTCCTAGCACGCACGCTATTATAGCTTTGTAATTTATCACTTTTAAATTGGCTTCTTTAAAATTTTCATATTTTCTATTTTTCACAAAGAAATAATCAGCTATTATTACTCCCCCAACAGCTGGAATCATTGAGCCTAACAAGCTTAAGAAACTTACAAAGTTATTATATAACCATAAAGCACCTAAAGTACCTAACACCCCATTAAAGATTACCACCTTGTTTTTTTGGACCTTCGTTATATTTGAGATTCCAAGTCCTGATGTGTATATAGCATTATCATTAGTTGTCCATATGTTCAACCCTAATGCTAGTATTGCCGGTATTATTAGTCCTTGTGATATCATAACATCTGATATATCTGAATATCCCGTAACCATTGACCCTATTGCTCCAAATAAGAACATTAGTGAATTACCTATAAAAAAAGCTATTACTGTTGTTGTTACAGCAATCTTTTTATTTTTTGCAAATCTTACGAAATCTGGAGTTGTACTTCCTCCACTTATAAAAGATCCCACACACAAAGTTACTGCTGTTGATAATGCCATTTTACCTTCTGGTACTATATTTATCAGTTGAGAAACACCACCTATTGAATCTACAGCTTTGAATACTGATGTACATCCTAATACTGCAATAGCTGGTACTGCTATTGCACTTAATATAGTTAAAGATTTCATTCCAAAGTATGCTGTTGAAGTCATTAGTAATCCTGATACTGCCACTAGTACATATATATTTATTCCTGTTATTTTGCTAACTGGTATTGAAAACATAGCAACCCCAACTCCAAACCATCCTATTTGAGTAATACTTGTTAGGAAAGATGGTAAATACGAACCCTTTTCTCCAAAAGAATATTTTGCTAACAAATGGATGGAAAGCCCTGTATCCGCCCCTATATATGCAAGTGCTCCTGTATAAATTGCTAAAATTAAATTTCCTACAAATATTGCTAAAGCAAATTCCTTTAATGATAGTGCTGCCCCCAATGTTCCGCCTGTAAGCATACTAGCCGAAAAAAATGTAAAACCTAGCATAACTACAAACATTGAAACAAATCCCTTTTTGTCTTTTTGTGCTACAGATTCAAACGAATAATCTTTGTCTACATGTTGTTTTTTACTCATGATTTTTCTCCTTTTTTTAAGGAGAATCAGTACAACCTTTTATTAAAAGTTTATTTTGACTAATAAAAAAAACCTTTTATACTTCTATAAAAGGTCGCAAATATAACTATATCAATCATAAACTCTACGACCTTATTAGTCTCTCCGGACTAATCTTAAAGGTACTAATTCTCTTTTCACAAAATAATATCATGATTTAAATTTTAAGTCAACAAATAATTTTCTGTTTCTATAGAATACTATAGAATATAGAATCCTATAGTATTCCTCCGAAACTACAATAAGTTAAAAGTTAAGTAACTGGTACCACTTAGTTTATCTAGATACTCATTGCTGCTTGGAAAGCTTCATGAACTGCATCAGACACCTTTCTAGCTGCCACTGCATCTCCTATAGGTATAACCCATAGCCCTTTTGATCTTAATTCACTTATAAATTCTGGTCCATAAAGAGGAACTCGTCCAATTGCTGACACAATGGAATCTGCCTTTGTGATAATCTTTCTTCCCATATTATCTACAGTTAGTACACTATCTTCATAAATCTCTACAATAGGTGTGTGTGTATTAACCTTTATTTTATATTGTTCAAAAAGTCCTGTTGGTCTTAAAAGTGCGATACCTCCTACACTCATGGCTGGATCTAGAGCTTCAAATACAGTAACTTTTTTCCCTTGCCTTGCCAAATGATATGCTGTTTCCTCACCTACCATTCCACATCCGATTACTATTACATTTTCTCCTGTTTCAACCTTACCATTTAATACATCATCTGCTTGAACGCAGTACTCTGCACCTATGAACGGAATTGGTGTTTCCTTTGATCCAGTTGCCATAATAACTGCATCTGGAGCAAAATCTGTTATAAATGCATCATCTACTGTAGTGTTCAACTTTTGTTCTACGCCAAGTCTATTTATTTCATTCTTATAATAATTAACAAGTCTTGTGAATCGATATTTAAAGATTGGTTTTGCTGCAATATTTACGGTTCCGCCTAATCGGTCTTGTTTTTCCACAATGGTAACATTATGTCCACGAATTGCACAAGTTTTTGCTGCCTCCATACCTGCAATTCCACCGCCAATAACTAATACCTTTTTGCTTTTTTGTGCAGATGGAATTTCTGATTCATTTAAATACTTCCATTCTTTTCCGCTAAGTGGATTTACAGAGCATCTCATTTCTGCATCATAAACTATACGCTGTCCACATTCTACACATTTCACGCAAGGGCGAATTTCGTCTCGTCTTCCTGTTTCTATTTTACGAATCCAATCAGATTCTGCTATTAGCTCTCTACCTATAAAAAGCATATCAACTTTTCCTGTTTGGAGAATCTTTTCAGCTTCTTCAGGTGTCTCTACACCACCACCAGTCATAACTGGAACTGAAACAACATTCTTTATTTGTTCTGCATAGTGAACAAACAAACCTTCTATATCTTCTAAAACATAAGCTGAAGGCACATATAAATGTATAACATCATCACTTCCTCCTGTCACATTAAAAGCATCTACACCAGCTTGTTCTAATCTTATTGCAGTTTCTTTTGCATCTTCAATGTTAATTCCAGGTTTTAAATATGTGTCTCCTAATGTTTCATCCGCACATAATCTAAAGATAACAGGGAAATTTGCTCCACATGTTTTCTTTATTTCTTTAACGATTTCTACTGCGAAAAGATTACGATCTATTCCATAATTGTCTATACGATGATTTGTAATAGGTGATAAAAACTGCATTATTAAATATCCATGTGTTCCGTGAACTTCTACTGCATCAAATCCAGCCATCTTTGCACGTCGAGCGGCTTGAGCAAAATCTTGTACATACTGTAATACTTCTTTTGTTGTTAGAGCTCTTGGTGTTAATTCTGTAGATATAGGTTTACCATCAATACGTCCTATTTCACTTGGTCCTACTGATTGCTCTACCCACGCTTGAATTCCAGCATGAATTAGTTGAAGAACTGCTACAGATCCATTGTCTTTAATTGCATTTGCAATTCTTGAAAGTCCAGGAATGTATTTGTCATTGCTTACATTTATTGAACATGGTATTTGAAGACCATTTTCATTTACATAAGCACCTTCAATGGTTATCATTCCAGTGCCACCCCTAGCTCTCGCTGCATAGTATTGCATAAGTTGGTCAGTAACTTGACCGTCACTACCTGCGTAAAGAGTAGTCATTGGTGCCATGTTTATCCTATTTCGAACAGTTAAATTTCCAATCTTAATTGGTTCTAATACTTTTGAATAAATGTTGTTCATTATAATCCTCCTATTATTTCAAATATTTAATTAAGCAGCGATAAACACTGTTAATTTTTATTCTTAGCAAACCTTTGCTCTAAATGTGACATTATGATATAATGTTTATAAGGAGTACTTGTTCCTTTAATTTATTATATAATAGATAACAAATTATTAAAATTTACAATTTTAATAATTTGTCAATGTTTGTTACATTTATGTCAAAGTGTATTCTAAGGAGGTATTTATGATAGAAAGAAAAACAATAAAAGAACTTTTGGCTGAATCTATTAAAGAACTAATGAATGAAATTACGCTTCAGAAAATTACTGTTCAAATGATTGTAGAAAATTGCAATTTGACAAGACAGACCTTTTATTACCATTTCAAAGATAAATTTGATTTAGTCAACTGGATTTTTAGAACATCTATAGATTGTATCGCAGAGTCTAGTTCTCCGAATCTCCCATGGAGTAGTGTACTTGGTGATATGTTGTTTGTTATGAAAAAAGATCAAAATTTCTATGTGAATGCTATGAACTGTGAAGGACAGAACTCATTTCATCAATATATAACAGAATATACGCGTATTGCCTATGCAAGAGAATTAACAAAACGTTTAAATTCTCATAGTTTGAGCGAGGAAATAGTCTTTTCAATTGAATTTAATAGCTATGGTGCAGTGGGAATGATATATAATTGGATAAAAAACAACATGTCAAGTGACCCTTACAAACTTGCAGCGCGAATAGCAAACAATATGCCGCAATGCATTAAAATATATTTTTCATGCGAAACTCAACAGTAATCAACCTTATACCAAAATACAAATATTTATTCTCTGTTTTGCATTATAATACATACACCTTTACTTAAATTTCTAAGTAATAAGTTAAGTACCTGGTTCGTAAGTTAGTACCGCCAATAAAAAAATAATCCCCATTCAAGAAAGGATTATTTTTTTAGCAATTTTGATATTTGACACTAAAGCCTCTAATTGGATTATAGAAGATAAACCGTTACTTGATTTATCAAAATAAGCATTAGCTGCAGGATGATAATATTCACCTTTGTTTTCTGCATTCTTACCTGCAGAAATTGCCCCCTCTAAGAGCGTTAAATCATTCAATCTTCGCTCTTGAGGAATTGGGTTTAATATTAGATTGCATCCCAATGGAATATTGTCTAAATCATTATTAGAAATTTCTTTATCTAATTTACTAGGCTCAAGCACACATATATATCCATTGCAAACTCCTGTGTTAAAGCCATAAGTGAGAACTCTATTTTCATGAAGCCAGTTTAAAGTTCCCGGTATATCAAGCATATCTTTAGGCGATGTTGCAACCAAAGTGATGCCCATCTCTGAAAGTGCTGGCAGGTCATAAGACAGCTGTTCAGATTTAATATCACCTATTCCACCAATACCTGCAGTTACAACTACAGGACAATTAATTTTCCTGGCAACAGCCATTGTACCTGAAGCAGTCAAAAATGCATTTTTACCCTTGTACTCATTTTTTAAAACTGCCATTCCATCAAGGCGTTCCCAATTCTTGCTTTGCTTTCTGGCAGGAATAAACTCGGATATATTTCCAATTATAATTTCACCATTTTCTACCCATGCAAGCGTAACATCTTCTGGCCAAAGGGAAATTATTAAATCATCTTCTATAGATTTTAACCCATGTCCTAGTAAAGCTGTCTCTACCAAATAATTAATTATTCTATTCCCATCCATTAAATTCATTTACATTATCCTTATTAACTATAGCTAGTGGACAATAAACTGGCTCTGTTATATCTTGACCCTGAGATATTTTTAAAGCTAATAACAAACCTGCTTTTGTGTAAACAGATGGTGAATAAGTGATAGATCCGTCAAGTTTACCAGCACTAATTGATTCTTGAGCTTCTCCTGTAAAATCTACTCCATATACTACTACTTGGTCATTTAACCCGGCTACTTCTAGAGCTTCTACAGCTGCAAGAGCCATAACATCATTACAAGCAAAAATACCCTTAAGATCAGGATGTGCCTGAATAAGACCTGTTGTTATCTCATATGCTTTATTACGATCCCAATCTCCAGGCTGTATACTCACAAGTTCTATACCTTCAGTATTTTCAAATACTTCTTTCGCACCATTCGTACGCCCTTCGCTCTGTCCTGCTCCTGCAAGTCCCTGAATTATAGCTACCTTGCCACCATCAGTTATATAATTTAGCATATCTTCAGCAACCATTTTTCCTTGATTCATAAAGTCAACAGTAATAATACCGTCTAGATGTCCATCTTGTTCTTCAAGTGCCTTTTTATTAACTCCAGGTCCTAAGTTTATAACCGGAATATTAGCCTGATTAGCTCTAATTATACCTGGGATTAAGTTATTTCCATCGATTGGTGATAAAATTATTGAATCATAATCTTTAACTGCCATACCATCTAAAGTTTCTAATTGGGAAACAGTATCTCCCTCTGTAGGTGCTGATAACACTTCTACAGTTATTCCTAAATTTTCTGCAGCTTTTTCATATTTATCCTTCATATTAACCCAGAATGGATTTGTTAAAGAAATAATAAGAACGCCTACATTTTCTCCTTTGCCTATCTCTGGCATCGGGTCTAATTGATTCATTAGAATTGTTTCCATTTCTTTGATTTTCGGATTCATCTCTTCCGAGTCAGCAGCAGTCTCTGTTTCTTTCTTCTCAGTATTTTCCGCTGCATCTGATTTTACCGTATTATCTGCACAACCAACAAATAAACTCATTACCATAATAACAACTAACAACATTAATACAATCTTTTTGCCCTTCATTTTTATCCTCCAAATTTTTTATTATTTATTAATTTATCTGCAACTGTCTTCTTTGCCTTATTTCAGAAATAGATACAGATAATAATATTATAAACCCGATAAAAAGCTGTTGATAATAAGAAGAAATACTCATGATAGTCAACCCATTTCTCACCACCGATAGAAGTATACAAGCAATTACAGTTCCGCTGAGACTTGCCCTACCGCCATTCATGGATGTACCTCCAAGAATAACAGCGGCTATTATATTTGTTTCAAGCATAAATCCTGCATTTGGCTCTGCTGCATTCAATCTAGATGTCAAAATAAGTCCTACAATTCCAGCACATATTCCAGAAAATACATATATACTAGATTTATAAAATTTTATATTTACTCCTACTCTTCTTAAAGCTTCCTCATTTCCCCCGATAGACAAAGTATATTGTCCATATTTAGTATACTTAAAAAGCAGAAAAGCTAAAATCACCATCAGCGTAGCAATTACTATTGGTGGGTTTATTTCACCTAAATTACCCTTGCCAAAAAAAGTAAACCCTGATGGGAATCCATAAATTGGCTGACCTTTTGTTATTACTAAACTAATTCCTCTATATAGCGACATGCTTCCTATTGTTACTACAAAGGAAGCTATTTTAAATTCTGAAATTAAAAACCCATTAAATGCGCCCAAAACTCCTCCAAGCAAAACACCCATCATTGCAGCAACTATTATTGGAACACCAGCATTCAACATCAGTCCAATTGCTATTCCACTTAACGCTACAACACTTCCTATCGACAAATCTATTCCACCACTGGAAATAACAAAAGTCATTCCTATAGCAAGTATAAGCTGCAAGGATGTATTATCCAAAATATTTCTTATGTTATTCCAAGTAAAGAAAAAAGGAGATTTACTTGTTAAAAAAGCAACTAACAAAATTAAAACAAAAAAAAGAAATGCCTGAGCAAAAGACCTATCCACACCTTCATCGTTCCTTACAAACCTATTTATTATTTTCACAGAATTCACCTTTCATTCTTTAATAAATCTCACTAATTCCAGCTTTTAATTCCGTAAGTGTGATGTCAGACTTAACAGCGTCCTTAATAATCTCTCCATTTCTCATCACAAAAATTCTGTCGGCAATATCAAATACTTGATTTAAATCATGGCTAATCATCAAGACAGTAAATCCTTTTGAGGGCAATGATTTAATCAGTTTATTAGCAGCTATAGACTCTTTTAATCCCATCGCTGCTGTTGGTTCATCAAAAATTATCAATTTTTTCCCTTGAAAAATACTTCTTGCTATTGCAACAGATTGTCTTTGACCTCCTGACAAATAGCCAACTGGAGTCCTGAGATATGGGATATCTATTTCAAGTTTTTCAAGAAGTTTCTCTGTTTGTTTTTGCATCTCATTATAATTAAGAATAAAACCAAACTTTGTAACTTCTTTACCAAGAAAAATATTTCCAACAGCATCTTTGTAATTATCTAAAGACAAATCTTGATAAACTGTCGAAATACCATTTTCATTTGCTATTTTAGGAGTCAGATGTTTATATGCTTTTCCGTTTATATGTATTGTGCCATTATTCGGTTTCAGACTTCCAGACAAAACTTTGATAAGTGTGCTTTTGCCCGAACCATTGTCCCCAACTAAAGATGTAATTTTATTTCTTTCCAATTTAAGAGATACATTTTTTAATGCTTCCAGTTTACCAAAGCTTTTCGAAATATTTTCAAGATAAACAAATTCATCACTTGTGCAAACCATACTCATACAACTCACTCTCTAAAATGTTAATAGTATTACGCTGTCATTATAACATAGCGTTTATCTTTGTACCAATTACTTATATTTATACATTAAAATTTATTATAATTTTTTTTCATAGTTAACAGGATTATTAAAAACGGGTAATAGAACACACCTCGTATTCATCACCCTGTCTGATAGGCACCGCCAAATACACGCTACCTTTCAAAGCTACAATATGTTAATAAGTTAAGTAAGTTAAGTACCTGGTTCATAAGTTTAACATAAGTTTTAAGTTATAACGGTAACTATCTATTCTATTCTACATAAAATAAATCATCATAAAAAGTTGGGAGGTTAATATGAATTTTAGCGATTACAAACGGAGTTATTTAACCAATTGTTTTAGTTATGGATCAGGATTCAATAATTCTAATCCAGAATATATTAAGGCTATTGCATATATTACAGGTGGACCTTTAGCGCGTGATATCAAAGGTGCAGTATTATTTGAAGATGTTCCTGGAGGAACACAGGTTTCTGTTGAAGTCTCTGGATTACCATTGTATCAACCAGCAACTGGAACAAATCCTTCAATAGGACCATTTGGATTCCATTTGCATGAAAATGGGACCTGCGAAGTAGGTAATAGCGAAGAACCATTCACAGCTTCAGGAGGACACTGGAATCCAACAAATCAGCCTCATGGTAACCATGCAGGTGATTTTCCTGTTTTGTTCTCAAATAATGGTTATGCAAGAATGTCATTTTTTACAGACAAATTCAAAATTGATCAAATAATAGATAAAGCAGTAATAATACATGAAAATCCGGATGATTTCAGAACGCAACCATCTGGGGATTCAGGTAAAAGATTGGCCTGCGGTATTGTTCAAGGGATGAAGTAAACATTTAACTTGTACAAACAAACATCCCACTTTACTTATTAGGCTAAGTGGGATGTAGGATTTACTGTAACAACCACAAATGCTGATGCTTTTCCACCTATCCTACAAAGATTCTGGATATTCGAATGATTCTTCTTTGTATAAAATCATCAGAACTATTTGCAATTTATAGTCATAATTTTACATATTAGTAAACTAAATACATTGACAAACAAATACAAGAGAGTTATTATATGAGCGGTTTAGAAAAACCATATAAAATCTATAAAATATATTTTGTATCTTAAACATAGATGCCAAGTGTTGAACACCCACTTCAAAAAAACTCATGAAGGGGGTGTTTTATTTTTTTGTTTTAAATAATATATGTAAAATATTTAGGTATCAACGGAGGAAGTCTATATGACATTTGATTTATTAAGAAACTACAAAAAAGATAAACAATTTTACCGCAATTTATTTTTAATTACTATACCAATAATCATGCAAAATCTAATAACTACATCCCTTAACATGCTCGATACTATGATGATAGGTAAAGTTGGAGAAATAGAACTTGCATCCGTAGGTATAGCAAACCAATTTTACTTTCTATTTACCCTTTTCGCTTTTGGAGCAGCAGGAGGTGGTGGGGTATTAATTGCACAACTTTGGGGTAAGGGTGACAAAGATAACATAAATAAAATTTTATGTAAATCTCTTATTCTTGGCTTTTTAATGTCAATTACTTTTACTATTATTGGATTATTTATTCCAGACCAAATAATATCTATTTTCAACAAAGAAGCACAAGTTGTTATCATAGGTAGCTCATATCTTAAAATCACTGTGATAAGTTATGTATTTACTGGAATTACTTTTGTATTTTCTTCAGCATTAAGAAGTGTTGGAGAAACTAAACTTCCTATGTTTGCAAGTCTTTTCGGTCTTATAGTAAATGCATTATTAAACTATATGCTTATATTCGGAAACTTTGGAATGCCAAGGCTAGAAACAACAGGAGCTGCAATTGCTACTCTTATCGCTAGAATTTTCGAATGTGCAATTATCGTAATTGTAGTACGTTTGAAACACGACGTATTGAATATTAACTTTAAAGATTTTTCAGGGCTTCCAGCTGGACTCAAAAAAACATTATCAAGAGTAACAATACCAATCGTTATAAATGAAGCCGGGTGGGGTTTTGGAAATGTAACATATATGGCCATATATGCTAATATTTCAGCGCGTGCTGCTGCTTCAATGCAAATATGTTCAACTATAATGAATCTTTTTATGATTATTGCTTTTGGTCTATCTTATGCATCCCTTGTCATCATAGGAAATGAAATTGGAGCATCTAGAGAAGATATCGCAATTGAATCATCTAAAAAAATAGTTGTTCTTTCTTTTTGGACTGGATTATTTTTAGGAGGAGGATTATTATTTGCAGCGAAACCTATAGTTTCATTCTTCAATGTCTCAGCCGAAGTAAAGACAGCATCAACTTATGTTCTTTATATATTTTCTGTTTGCATGCCTCTAAGAGTCGTAAATATGGTTATGATAGTAGGAATACTCCGCGGTGGCGGTGATGCAACATATGCATCAGTACTTGAAGGTGTTTCACTTTGGGTCGTAGGTATCCCTCTTGTATTTATTGCTGCATCCGTTTTAGGGATGCCTGTATATGTCGCTTTCGCATTCACTACAGCTGATGAACTTACAAAAATAATATTTTTAGTAAAAAGATTTAAATCTGGTAAATGGATTCAAAACATGGTTAATGACACCATAAAGTAGAATACCAACAATAACTCAATTCAATTGTGCCTGTCATAACTCAAGTTGATGGTAACAGGCACGGGTTTCATTCGCTCAAAAGATGATCAATGCACAAAAAAAAGCAATCATAAATTAAAATATGAATGCTTTTTTTGCCAGTGAATTATCATATAATTTAATTTTATAATAAGCATTATATGAAATTACTATTTCAATAACCTTATAAATTTGCCATGTAATTTAAGCACTATTATATAAATTACCTGATCATTCTTCTATGTTAATTGCATTTGTTGGACAGGAATCATCTGCCTCTCTAGCATTTTCTTCAACTTCCAATGGAACCGGATCTGCAATAACTGTTGATATTTGATCCTCATCCATCTCAAACACCTCAGGACATATATTAGCGCAAAGTTCACATCCAATACATGCCTGTCTATCAACTGATGCTTTCATAATTTTTACCTCCTATGTTTAGATTAATATGTTTATACTAGTATACCTATATTATACAAAATAAATCTTTATTTACTAACAATTATCACCTTTTTTATTGTTTATTCCAAGCAAAGCCAGAACATCTACTTTGAAAAATTACAAATTGCTGCTTTTCTTTAAAAGGCATACAAATTACAAATGAACACTTTTTTCTTATGCCCCACAAATTAATAAGTTAAGTACCTAGTATTGTTAATCAATTACTTGAATAGTTTGAGTTTCATTATCGTATTCAACTGATAATCCTAAGTTTTCTGCAATAAAACGCAGTGGAACCATAGTTCTGTTATTCATTACCTCTGCTGAAACATCAATTGCCGCTTCATCTTCGCCTACCTAAACTTTGTTTTCAGCAAGGTTAAAAGTAATAACTTTATCATCTTTAGTAATAGTTACTATTTTTTCTTCTGTATTATAGTCAACAGTTGCACCCATTGCTTCCGAAATAGCTCTAACAGGTATTAATGTTCTTCCTTCTTTAATAACAGGAGGTGTATCAAACTTTAAATTTCCTCTGCCGACTAAAATATTTTCAACTGGAACAACTTCAACATTTTCCACACTGCTTAAGCTTTCAGATACTGTTTTTAACAGTTCTAATTCTTCTACAGTATACTTTTCCTTCATAACTTGTTGCATTTGAAGAATCTTTTCCTTCATTTGTGCTTTATAATCACCTTGTTCTGTTTTCAAAACTTCAAGTTGTTCTTTTAAACTTGTTATTGAAGCCTCATCGCCACTTATTTCTGCTGCTTCTAACAGCAATTCTAAATTGTCCTTTTCAACTTCAATTCCGTCTTTTAAAGCCTCGATAGCATCTTTTTCTTGTTCAATCAGTTTCTTCGCTTCTTTCCAAGGTTTTTCTTTTGCTCCCTTACTACCCTTTTCTTTCAACAAATCTTCAGCTTCTTCTTCCGTATCATCACTTTCAATGTCTGTTTCCTCTTCAATATCTGTTTCTGTTTCTTCTTCAACATCTGTTTCTGTTTCTTCTTCAACATCTGTTTCCGTTTCTTGTTCAACATTTGTTTCTGTTTCTTGTTCAACATTTGTTTCCGTTTCTTGTTCAACATTTGTTTCAGTATCTGCTTCTTCTGCAAAAACTGTAGCTGGAGAAGCTAATGCTAATAGAACTGCCAACATTAATGCTAATACTTTATTACTTTTCATTTTGAATCTCCTTCTTATTATGTATCCAACAGGACTAAATATAGACTAAAAAAGCTCTGATTGGGTCACCAAACAGAGCTAATACATTTTTAATTGTATTTGCAATTAAGGTAACCCGGCTACCTTGGTTGTTAACCTTAAGGCCCGTGGCTTTGCGTCCTCGGCTTTCACCGAGTTTGCCTTTATCAATCATGCTAATTTATTCTATAAACAAATTATATTACTATTTGCAAACATTGTCAATCTAATGTTATACTTTATCATAATTTCTCTAAAGAACCTGTACCGATGTCTTATAATTAAAAAACTTTCATAATTTTTCAATACATTTTCATAAAATATGCTATATAGTAATAGATAGTTTTTTCAATATAATAAAAAAACGAATAAATATAAATTTCAAAATTAATTTCTACTGATGAAAAGTCATTGAAAACCCATAAAATGTCTTTTAATTTCAAAAAAACAGTTTGAAAACAAATAAAAGTATTTAAATTCCAATAGTAATCAACCTTTTACCAAAATTACAAATATTTATTCTTTATTATGCATTATAATCCACGATTCTTTACTTGAATTCTTTAATGTTTAATCGACTTCAAATATAGTAATTCTTTACAGACTGATAGGTACGCCAAATAAATAAGTTAAGTAAGTTAAGTACCTGGTACCAATAAGTTAAGTACCTGGTACCGAAGCTTTTTTCCCAGGTACCAATGCCTTTTCAAAACTATGTTATTATCCCATACTTAGGCAATAATTCATTTTTAACATAAAATTTATGTAAAGTTAATGCATCGTGGAAATACTTCCAATCAGATATTTGGAACTTTTCTTTTTTATCATATATATGTAAATCTTTGTTTTTAACTTCTACTGCTTCATAAAACCACTCTCTATCGTTATATTCAATATTTGATTTAAATCCAAAAAAACCTTCAGAAATCCTTCGTTGCCAAATTATTTCTCTTTGTTCTAAAGATTCTCTAATTGAAAAAATCTCAATAAATTTATCTTCTATCTCATTCCATTTTGCCGGTTCTTTTTCAAATATAACAGGAGTATGCTCTTTAACTTGATTAGCTAAGAATGAAAAAATATGAAAAGCAGCATCAATAAATCTATCCAAATTATTGATTTTGTAATGTTCTTCTGCATTACATTTACTATATTCCCACCTTAAATAAGGCTCATCAGGGTAAGTATAAACCTGTCCATGACCTAATGGTGGAATTAATTTAGATGTACCTAATACAACTTCATTTATGAAAGTTTTTTCTGTGTTTAAAAGGTCTAAATAATCAATTTTATTACCATCTCTGTTTAATCCATGAAAATCCTGGTGGGACCAAGTATCTGCATATACATGGAGCGTAACCCCTAATCTTTGAAGACCATAAGGTTTGTCCAAAGTTCTCAGTGTATCATTTAACAATTCATTTGCTGTCACACTATTTTCTCTACATAATAACATTTCATAAAATTCTTGCCCTTCTACTCCTGAAAGGAAATGAAATGGTAAAAAGATATCATAACAAGTCTTATTATCGAAGACTCTTGGGTCAATAAATTTATGAGCCGACATTTGCTGTTGAAATCTTCCGCCACTCACAAATTCCAATTCATGATTGTATTTTGCATCATCCGTATGCTGAGATGCATAAGAAATTTTTTTACTGTATTCATGTTTTATCCCTGATAACATACACAGAGTGTATATTGTATAAAAATGAAAATCTAATTGCATAAGGTAACCTCCTTGTGGTTTTGCTCTATTTCTATTTTTTACAGAAGTATCTTTATAAGCGACAGTTCCTTTAACAAGCAGGCACCGAATAATTTAAGTACCTGATACCGCTAAATTTTTTGTTTTTATATTTTATATACAATCTTTCCGCCTACCATAGTTAACGTAGGCAAGATATCTCTTATTTCCATTGAATCAACAGAGAAAATATCTCTATCTAATATAACCATATCAGCATAATATCCTACTTTAATTCTACCTTTTTTATCTTCCATAAATTCCGCATAGGCACTGCCTGCAGTATAAGCATCTACTGCATCGTAAACATCCACACATTCATTTGGATAAAAACCATTCTCATGCATTCCTTTTGAATCCTTTCGTGTTACTGCACTGTATATATTTGGAAATGGGTTGCAAGATTCTACAGGACAATCAGTTCCATAAGAAATATGTCCACCAAGATTATTAAGAGTTTTAAATGCATATGATGTAGATGAAATTTCTTTACCACATCTATCTTCAACAACATGCATATCGTAATCAAGAAAAATAGGTTGAAACATAGTTAATATATCTAATTTTGCAATTCTCTCGAGCAAAGGCATGTCTGTAATCTGACAATGTACCAATGCATGTCTCAATAAATTTTTCCCATCAACAAATGCCTTTTCATAGCAATTAATAGTCTGCTCTATTGCTGCATCTCCTATTACGTGGGTTACAACTTGCATCCCGGCATCACGTGCAAGTTCACAATATTTCTCCATTTCCTCATTAGTAGTCCACTCTATTCCATAATTTCCTTTGTCATCAGCATATTCTGTTCTCATCAATGCAGTTCTTGCACCTAAACTTCCGTCTTTAAATAACTTTAATGGACCAAGAGTAAGCCATGAGTCCTCTGGATTATCACCATTTGCAAATTCGCCATTTTCTATATAATTCTTGAATTCATCCAAATTGTTAAAACAAACTTGATGTCTATAGCGAAGAAGAGCTTTTTTTTCATCATATAATTTATGGAACATTTCAAAATACGATTCTATATCAAGTACTGAAGTTCCAATATCATTGCTTTGTATACTAGTGAGTCCATGAGATACTGCGTACTCCATGCTCTCTATTAGCATCTCTTCTCTTTGTTCTATCGTAAAGTCTGGAATTATCTTTTTTACATAGTTACAGGCATTTTCAGTAAAAATCCCATTAGGATATCCATCTTCCCCTATTACAAAAGTTCCACCATCCCACTGTGGAGAGTTTCCATCAATCCCTAGCATTTCTATTGCTTTCGTATTGGTAGCTAGTATATGACCGCATACACGCTCCAAAACGATAGGAATATCTATAGAAATCTTGTCTAAATCAAATCTATTAGGATATCGCTTTTCATCAACAAATAAATCTTGATTCCAACCGATAGCATGGATACCATTTTTCACATTTTCAGGATTCTGTATCATAAAATCTTTAGATCTCATAATCAAATCATCAATTGATGTACAACTATCAATGCTAACTTGTGCATTTGTGTCTCCAAGCATAAGTAAATGCATATGAGAGTCATTAAGTCCTGGTATCACAGTTCTTCCTTCGCAGTCAATCATTTCACAATCCTCCCCTGCTGTACTTAACAAATCTTCGTTACTCCCAACCATTGTAATAATTCCATTTTCTACAGCTACTGCTTCTGCAAAATGGTCTCTTTCTAAATATATTTTACCATTATATATTATAGTTTTCATAGCTACCTCCATTTTAATACAAACGATTATACTCTCTCTGACTTAAGCTAGAAAAAATATTTATTCTCCAGTACTCCAAATATCTAAATAGACTCATCTAATTTAAACTGTACAGTTAATGAAATTCAAGCTGTATAATTTATAAAAAACGAGCAATTCGGTTAAGATGCTCGTTCAAGGTGTCAGTTTATTAAGTTATTTGAAATTTCTAATTTCAGTAATTACCTCATTATTAAACAATATCACTACTTTTAATTTAATATATTACTAGAATTATAACATACTTCTTTATTTTTTTAAACAACTTTCTTGCTTGAGTTTTCGTATTTTATCCACAGGTAGTCAGAATAGTGATATATTAATGAACAGATTTAAAAAAATGCTCAAAAATAAGGAAATTCCTCTGAAAGTTTGGTATAATTAGATATCGACAAAAAACTATACTAAACAAAATTCGGAGGTATTTCCTATGACTAATTCTACCACAGATACTTATGAAATAAAACGAAAAATTATGAATTTTTCAAATAAACTAACTAAAGATGTAGGTCGTTCAAACTAAATTTGTTCAGGATATGATTTACGGAATGGCAAAATCAAAAAGTGTATTACTTTCTAATATTTCTGATGGTCTTATGGAACCCGTAAAAAAGATAAATACAATAGAACGTCTCAGTAATAATCTTTTTAAAAAATTAAAGTAAGTTAAGAAGTAAGTTAAGTACCAGGTACCGCCAAGGTTGGTACCGCCAAGGTTTCCAGCTTAAGCAGCCCTCTTAAATCTTTTTCGTCTTCTGCAACCAGAATGCTCATATTTCGCCCCTATAAAAAATGTAATTAAAAGCTATTTTCAATTTGTGCTTGGAATATATCTACGTAGGCCCACGACATAACATTTTTGTACTAAAGAATTAATCCAAGTACCAAAGTTAAAACAACAATCAATGGTGCAGAAATTTTTTTTGTAAAAAGCAAAATGGTTGTAATTGCTGTAACTATTAAATTGTCTATTGAAAAGCCACTTTTTTGCATCAATATAATGGCTGCGACTGCAATTAATCCACCTGCAACAGCATTAATACCCTTAAGAGACACTTTAATTGCCTTGATTTGCTTCAAATTCTCCCATACTGGATATACGAAATAAATCAAAAGTAAACCAGGCAAGAAAATGCCTACTCCTCCGATGAATGCAGCAATAATCTGAAATAAAACGCCGCCATCTCGATATGACATCCCCCCTGCATATGCACTGAAACTAAACATTGGTCCGGGTAATCCTTGTACAAGGCCATAGCCCGTTAAAAATTCTTCATGTGTCATAAACGCTCTAACATCTACCAATTCACTATACATCACAGGAACGACAACTTGACCACCACCAAATACCAAATACCCATATCGGTAAAAACTTTCAAATAAAGTCAGAAGTCGATTACCAAATATTGCAGTTAATACAAGGCTACCAATAGCAAAAGCACCAAATACAAATAGATAACGCCAAGGTGGATTGACTTTAACTTTATTCCATAAATTGTTTTCACCTGAAGCCACTATACTAACAGTTCCGCCCAAAACTAGCAACAAAGGAAAAACCCAAGGCAAATGAAAAAAGTAGGTAACAAAAGCAGCTGATAGCATTAATGCCCCTGTCATCCAATTTGTGACTACTTTTTTAGTTATTCTAAAAGCTGCAACAACAATAAAACCTACAGCCATTGGTCCAATGTATCTTAGAACATTTGAAGAAATATTGAATGCGGCAAAAATTTGATAAACAAAAGATAGCACAGTCATCAAAACAAGCACTGGTAATGACCATACAATCATTGTAAAAAACGCCAGTAAAGGTCCTCCTGTTTTATAACCAATTGCAACCAACGTTTGTGTGCTAGTCGGTCCAGGCAGTATACTGCATAACGCAACAAGTTCAACAAGCTCTTCTTCTGTCAAATACTCCTTTTTAGTTACAAGTTGATCCATAAAAACTCCAAAATGTGCTTCCGGTCCTCCATACGCACCTAACGAACAGATAAATGCATCTTTTAGAAAGGATCTCCATTTGATTTTATTCATATTTTTCTTTATCCTCCGATTATTGGTTTAATTTTCATACTATCCTTCTTTCTTCTTTGTCTGTGCGTTTATTTTAGCTCCATACACTTATACTACACTTATCTGTACCCATATTTATTATTCTTATTTTTATAAATCAAAACATATTAATACGTTAAAATTTCAAAGCTACAATAAGTTAATAAGTTAAGAATAAGTAAGTTAAAAGTAAGTTAAGTACCTGGTACCGAAGTAAGTTACCTGGTACCGAAGCTCCATCTCCTATTGCAAATTATTAAGCTTATGAACAGCTACTTGACTTATCCCAATATTCAAACCAATTTCTTTCATTTTATAATTGCTCTGTATAGCCTTTTCTATATACAGCATTTTATAATGAGTCAACTCTCTTTTTCTTGAACCTCTTTTAATTTCATCAAATATTCTATCATCACCAACAACTTCATACAATATTTTGTCCAACGTTTTCCTTTCTGTTTTTATTATAGGAATATCTATGCTTGTAGGCTTAACTTCTCCTATAATCGAAACCTCTTCAAACTCTGCACTCTCTTCAAGCAAGGTTGAATCCATGAATTTACTATACTCAACTAATGCATTCTTTCTATTTTCAGAAAACATGCAAAGGACAAAATCTATGTCGACAATTTTATCTTGTATGTTTTTCCTGTAATATGAATCGCTGCTCCAATAATAATCAGAAACTTTTTTGCACATTTTAGCCTTTACAGGATTTTGATGAACATATCTAATCAAAGAAAGAAGATATTTATCATCCTTAACTAATATTCCTTTGTACCTGTCTTGAAATACATGACCTGATTTATTATATGTACAATTGTAATATTTGCTGAATTTCAAATCAATTCTATGCATTATCTGACTTATAGGCACTTCATGACTTCTTATTACAATGTGGTAATGGTTATCCATTATAACAAATCCATATATTTCAAACCTCATAATTTCTTTGCTTTCAACTATGATATTTAAAAGCTGCTTTTTTACATCGTCATTTTTGAAAATGTACTCCTTGTTGTTGCCCCTTTGAACAATATGATATACCCCGCCCTCAAACTGTATTCTCGGTTTTCTTCCCATTTAAGCGTCCTCCGATAGAACAATTTCATTCCTTTATTTTACATTATATATGTTTTTTTTGCATAAAGCAACAAAAAAGAGAATCTTCATAAGAAGTCCTCTATTCAAAAATTCTATTAAATTCATTACTAATAAGTTCATAAGTTAAGTAAGTTAAGTACCTGGTTCGGATTAGTCAGTCATTAGTCATTAATGTCTGTTTTTTGGTTGAATTTATATCCGTATCCAACAATCGTTTTGATACAATCATCACCATTCTCATGCGAACGAAGTTTTTTTCTAATTTGAAATATTGTATTTTCAACAGCATGAAAGCAGCCGTTAGACGGCTGGTGCCATACAGCTTCATAGATTTGCTCTTTTGTATACGCTACCTCTGGATTTGAATACAGCAAATACAAAGCATCAAATTCCTTGTTGGACAAAAACACCTCACCGCCTTTCAGTTTCACCATATGCTTATGAATATCCATGGAAAACTGTTGAGACAGATCATTTAGTCCAAAAAAAACACGTACTGCATCGCAATCCATGCGAATCTGTTCCAACAGGGCAGCAAGATCATCAAATTTTCGTGGTTCGCGCAATTTCTGATAAAGCTGTATCTCCATACGTTCCCCATATACATCCTGATTAAAATTCAGAATATGAATTTCAATAGAGATATCGCTATCGTTATCTACTGTGGGACGTCTACCAATGTGGGTGACACCGTAATAGCTGTGTGCATGCAATACGATTTGCGTAACATAAACCCCTTGCGGGGGTATTTCCTTTATCTGAAGTTCTCCTAAATTAGCTGTAGGAGTACCCACCAGTTTTCCAATCCCCCGACCATGAATCACTGTTCCGTTAAGAAATATTGGCTCGCTGTATAATTCTCTTTCCATTTTTAATCCTCACAGTAGTCCTTTCATGTATAAAATAAATAAAACACAAGTTGCAGATATGGCACCCGATATTAACCATAGCCCTGTTCGCTTCTTACCAGTAGGATACTCCCGCGTCGGGATACCCCATATATATTGACGTTATCAAATAATTCCATGCCATCATAACAACAACCATAGTCACAACTCCAAGTGTCAAGCCAACAACTGCATTGGTAATTGTTTTTTTCTTATAGATGGAGGAAGCAGTACAAGCAAATTCGCAGGTGGAAATTATATTCATAATGCATCCAAGAATGCCGGTTTCGCTGATGGTCATCATTTCTATCACTGAAACGATTACAGAAATCATGAATGATGTCATTGGTCCCCAGATCAATCCCCCAAGCGTAATAAAGATGTCCTTTAGGAATAAGTTAAGTACCTGGGAATAAGTTAAGTAAGTTAAGTAATAAGTTAAGTAAGTTAAGTACCTGGTACCGCTAAGTTAAGTAAGTTAAGTACCTGGTACCGCTAAGTTAAAAGTGGGATGTCTAATTTATATTTCAAAATTTATGCCTCAAGTGCAGCAATTCCCTGTACCAATCCAATACTTTTTAAATGTTCTACATGCTGACAGTTTTCAAAATTAGGAGCAATAGGGGTAACAGAAATATAGCCTTGCTTTACATAATCTATATCCGAATCTTCCTCCACATTAGATGAGTCTTTCAAATTCAGTTCATAACTGCTTGTTTCATCATTTACTTTTTCTTCTTTAAAATAGAAAGGATACTGTCCTGGCGGTGATAGTCTTGCATAAACTGCACCCTTAAATTCATCTGGTTCACATGAAGGAATATTAACATTGAGCACATAGTTATTGTTCATTGCAAGTTTAATATACTTATCTATAAAATCACCGAGATATCTGCGGCAAACATCAAAATTACTTCCATCCAACGAAAGAACCAGTGACGGTATCTTATACTGATATCCTTCTATTGCTCCGGCTACTGTTCCTGAATATAATATGTCTCCACCATAATTTGTGCCATTGTTAATACCTGAAAGTATGAGATCTGGCTTTTCTTTAAGCAAATTATTAAGAGCTAAGCGCACACAATCTGCAGGTGTACTTCCTATGCTCCATGCACTTGCAACCTTTACCGGAAAATTATATTTCTTGACAATTATAGGTTCATGTATGGTTATACCGTGAGACACTGCACTTCTTTGTCTATCAGGTGCCGCCACGTAAATTTCTCCAAATTCCTTAACTATCTCAGCTAATACCTCTATTCCTTCTGCAAATATTCCGTCATCGTTTGTTAATAGAATTTTTATCATAATTAAATACACCTCTGCGATATATATTTTAGTAAATTTATTATATCATTAATATAAAAATACTTCAAATATTAAATTGCTTTTACCAAACAGGGATTGACGAGCCTTTAGAATCTTCTTCAATAACAGCCTTTGTGGCATCTGTCTGATAAATCTCTACAATGCGATTATATACTTCATTATCCTTATCCTCAGTACGTGCAACTATTATGTTTATATAAGGATTCTCTCCTGGTTTTGCATTTTCTAATACTATTGCGTCCTGTGTTGGGATGTATCCTGCATCTGTAGCTACTCCTGAGTTTATTACTGCTAATGGTACTTCCTCTAATGAGGCAGGAATATTAGTTGCAGCCAACTCTACAATCTTAAAACTTCTAGGATTTTCAATATCCTTAATTGTAGGTGTATTACCTGCAGCAGGATTTACATTGATAAGGTCATTTGCTTGAAGTAATAATAATGCTCTTCCTCCATTTGTAACATCGTCAGGAATTACGATTGTAGCTCCATCTTCTAACTCTTCAATATTTTGAATCTGTTTAGAATATAGCCCTAGTGGTGCAAAAAAGGTTTCTCCTATAACTGATAGTTCATAACCATGTTGTTCAGCTTCTTTGTTCAGATAGATATAATGCTGAAATGCATTTAATTCTATTTCACCAGAATCTAATGCAGCATTAGGAAGAGGATAGGAATCAAAGAAAATAAGCTCGATATCAATGTTTTCCTTTGCTGCTTCTTCCTTAACATGATTCCAAACCTTAGAGTCACTACCTGTCAAACCAACTCTTACAACAGTTACTTCTTCACCATTTGAATTGCTATTGTCTGCGTTTTTATTTTCCTTACTACTGCAACCTACTGCTAATATAGATAATATTAAGACTAAAACTAAAATTAATTTTTTCATTTTCAAATTCTCCTTTTTAATGTGATGTTTTTTTTATTATGATGTTGCCTATAAATTGAATTATTGTAACAAAAATTAAGATTACAATAACTGAAACATAAGTTATATCCTGATAAAATCTATTATGACCATATCTAATTACAAAGGATCCAAGTCCACCACCTCCTACTGCACCACCCATGGCTGTTAACCCCAATAAACTAATAGTTGTAATAGTGGTTGAACGTGCCAGAGCGGGGATACTCTCTTTGAGATAAACCCTAAAAATAATTCCCAATGGAGAAAGCCCCATAGACTGAGCTGCTTCTATCAACCCATTATCAATATCTGAAAGCGCCATATCTACCTGCCTTATAAAGAATGGTGTACATCCTACCACAAGAGGAAAGATTGTTCCCTTTACTCCAATAAAGGTTCCAACAATAAGCTTTGTCAATGGAATTAAGGCGGTAATTAATATTACAAATGGAATAGATCTAAATAAATTAACCACACCATCAAGTATTCTATGAACAGCTCTGTTTTCAAGAATATTTCCTTTTCTTGTGACCACCAACAAAGTTCCTAAAAACAGACCTACTATGAAAGAATATGTTCCTGATAAAAAAAGCATCTGCAGTGTTTCACTGATACTCTTAACAAATTCATCAGAATAATCAAGCAGGTTTGGAGTATATTTTTCCAATAAATCAAGCATATTTAATCACCTCTACTTTTATTTGTTTATCATTAAGATATTGTATTACATCCTTCTCAATCTGGTCGGATACAGTTACAAGAACAATTATGGATCCAAGCACTGTATCTGAAACAACCTCTACGTTTGCAAATATAATACTTGGACTTATATTATATTTATTAGAAATATAAGCTATAATCGGCTCCTTGGTTTCAGAGCCGTAAAAATCCAGTCTCCAAATTCTTTCTCCTTGATTAAGTTTTACAATATCTGATTTCTCCTGAATCAATTCGTCTATACGTGATAGAGTGGATGTACTATTGATAAAGTCCTTTGTAATACTTGCTTGAGGATTAGAGAAAGTTGATATTACATCATTTAACTCCACAACATTGCCATTCTCCATAACTGCAACTCGATGACATATTTCTTTTATAACGCTCATTTCATGGGTGATAATCACAATTGTGATGCCCAGCTTTCGATTTACATCCTTAAGCAGTTTCAAAATTGACTTGGTAGTTTGAGGGTCCAATGCCGAGGTAGCTTCATCACATAATAAAATGCTAGGATCGCTAGCTAATGCTCTAGCTATGGCAACTCTTTGTTTTTGTCCTCCTGACAGCTGTGATGGATAGGAACAGAGTTTATCTGAAATTCCTACTAAATCTAACAAAGATAATACCTTTTCTTTAATTTTATCTTTGCTGATTCCTCTATGTTTTAAAGGAAATGCTACATTTTCAAATACTGTTCTGGAAGCAAGTAAATTAAACTGTTGAAATATCATTCCTATTTTTTGACGATGCAATCTCAGATCTCTTTCCTTTAGTTGAAGAAGGTCAACGCCATCTATCAATACTTGCCCCTTTGTAGGTCTCTCTAAAAGATTTATGCATCTGACCAGGGTGCTTTTACCTGCACCGCTAAATCCTATCACTCCAAATATCTCAGATTGGTCTATAGTTAAATTAACATCCTTCACTGCATGCACAGAGACATTGTCTGATATGAATGTTTTCGAAACATCTATTAGTTGAATCATTTAATCACTCCTTGTTCTGATTTTTTACATTTTGTTCATGTTGCTTTTTAATCCTTTCAAGTAAGTGAGGATCCAAAATAATATCTAGTGCTGTGTTAGCAAGAACCTTAGCTCCTAACCCTATAGAGTTTAACCCTAACTCACTCCTTGAAGCTTCTCTAAATTCCACACTGTGACCTGCAATGTATTCATTGGCTATTTTGATATTTGGATGAATGGTTGGAATAACTTGACTTATATTTCCAACATCAGTTGAGCCCATACCTTTTTTAATCTTGTCCCTGGATATAAACTCTCCGTATCTATTTAAATGCTTTTCATATACCTCATCGAATAAAGGAGTTGGTACAACATTATCAACGCTATTTTGAAACAAACCAAATTTGTATTCTGCTCCTGTTTGAAGCGCTGCACCTTTAACTATGTTTTCAAACTTATTGTATAAATCATTTAAAATAGGTCTAGATTTTGCTCTAAGATAGAATCTAGCACTTGCATAATCAGGAACAACATTTGCTGCTGCACCACCATTAGTAATTACCCCCTGAATCCTTACATCATCTGTTAAATGCTGTCTCAATGCGTTGCTTGCATTATAAACCTGTATGATGGCATCTAAAGCATTAATTCCCTTTTCAGGTGCTCCTGAAGCGTGAGAGGCCTTTCCAAAGAACTCTACATCTACCGGATCATTAGCTAAAGTTTTATTAGTCAAACCATGTTCATATCCTGGGTGGACGCCTAAGGCAATATCCACATCATCAAAGAATCCTTCCCTTACAAAGCTCCCTTTTGCGCTTCCATTTTCACCGCCTTCTTCACCAGGGGTTCCGTATACTCTAACCTCACCTCCCACCTCATCGATTATTTTTTTAAGTGCAACTGCTGCCAAGGATGAAGTAGCACCAAATAGATTATGACCACATGCATGACCAGCGCCAGGAAGTGCATCGTACTCTGCATAAAACACTACAGTTGGGCCGGGTTTTCTACTCTTATATCTTGCATCAAACCCAGTACGGTGTCCTGCAACATCCAACTTAACATCAAAACCCTCCTTAATCAATTGCTCAGATAATATTTTACTTGCAAAGAATTCATAATTGCTTACCTCGGGATTATCATGAATCTGTAATGATATACCCTTGTAAATTTCCACCTTACCGTCAACTACCCTATCAATTAAATCTCTAATACCTATCATAATATCTCCTCCTAGAATTAATAAAAAAACCTACTTTCATATAAAATAAGAAAGTAGGTTAAATACATATAACACTTTCTTATCTTTCAAACCTTTTGGTTTGCTGGATTTAGCACCTCGAATTTTATATTCAGGTTGCCGTGCTTCATTGGGCCAGTCCCTCCACATCTCTTGATAAGAATAAATATTTAATTTTCGTTAAAAACTTCAATCTAAAAAATTAATAAGGTATTCACCTCCCTTAACGGCAAGTACGTCACGTCCTTTGCAATCCTCGTTTTTTATATACTAGGGGGAGAACTTTCCTAGTATATAAAAAAGCCTGCATTCCAGATAAGAATACAGGCATTAAATAACCATTTCATTTTCTTATCTCTCAAACCAATTGGTTTGCAGGATTTAGCACCTCGAATTTTAACATTCCGGTTGCTGTGCTTCATTGGGCCAGTCCCTCCGCATCTCTTTATAAGCTTTTTAATATTAATTTTTTCTTATGATAATACAAATCTTAATACATGTCAATCATTTTTTTAAAATTTTTATTGTTTTTCACAAAATACCATTATTATAGAAATATTTCTATCTGTATCCTTTATTCTCTTATCAAATTTTCTTTTTTGAGTAACAAACAAAATACTAAAATAGGATGATGAAACTGTGATAGAAAATAGCTTGTTTGATATACTCGATGAACTAGACAAAGATGTTATTATAGTTGAAGAAACCGCTTCTATTTGTTTTTTTAATTCAATTCCATGACTTTCAATTTTACAATTATAGTTTTATTAAATTAAAAAATCACCCGTTTTATAATTATCGAGTGATTTTTTAAATCTTACTATATTTTATTGTAAAGGAATTAGCTTATTATTAATCCAATAAATTTGGTAAGAACAACACGGTTTGTGGAATATAAGTAATAATTAATAAAATTGCTATTAATATTCCTACCATTGGTAACAAATCTCGCATTTGTTCTTTTAGTGACACTTTTGCAATTGAACCTGAAACGAATAAGCAAACACCAAGTGGTGGTGTACACATTCCTATTGTTAGGTTTACTGCCATTATTAAACCAAAATGGATTAAATCAACATCAAATGCTGTAACTAATGGTATAAATAATGGTGCGAATATTACAAGTGCACTTGTTGTATCTATGAAAGTTCCTGCTATAAGTAAAATTATATTTATAACAAGAAGTAACATTATCTTACTTGAAATTGCTGAACTTAAATATGCACTGATTTGTTGTGGTATTTGATTTACTGTTATAATCCATGTAAATAATGATGCAAATGCAACAACTATCAATACTTGTCCTGTGGATTTCGCGCAGTTGACAAGTACTTGGAACATATTTTCCAACTTTAATTCTCTATATACAAACATTCCTACTACTATAGCATAGAAAACTGCAATAGCTCCTGATTCAGTAGCTGTAAATTTTCCACTCATGATTCCGCCAATTATTATAACTGGCATTAAAAGTGCAAGGAATGCATCTTTGGCTGATTTTAATATTTCTCCTGTAGGAGCTTTTGTTTCTCTTCCTTTGTAATTACGCTTCTTGCCCACATAATAACTGTAAATCATTAGTCCTAATCCCATTAATACACCTGGAACAAAACCACCTATGAATAATTTACCAACACTTACATTAGCCATAACTCCATATAAAAGCAATGGAATACTTGGTGGAATAATCGGACCTATAGAACCTCCACAAGCTAACAGTGGTGCACTAAATGTATTTTCATATCCTTTTTCTTTCATTAAAGGAATCATAATACCGCCTATTGCTGCTGTAGCTGCAATTGCAGATCCTGTAATTGCTGCAAAGAACATACATGCTAGTATACTAACCATGGCAAGTCCACTTGGGAAGTGTCCTATCAATGTATCTGCAAAGTTAACCAGTCTCTTTGACATACCGCCTTGAAACATTAATTCTCCTGCAAACATAAATAATGGAATTGCTATAAGTGCTATACTATCAGCACCTGTAAACATTCTTTGTATTACTACCATTGGAGGGAATCCACTTATTACTACTCCTCCTAGGGATACTAGTCCTAAAGAAAAAGCAATTGGAGTACCTATAATAAATGCTAAAAATAAAAATAATATCATCGTCATCTCAAATTACCTCCCTTCACTATTGCTATCTACTTCATTAAATGTTTTAATTTGTCCAAATACTTGCTGTAGCATAAAATAAAACATAAATGCTGCACTTGTTGGGACGCTTAAATAATAAATAGACATTGGAATAGGTAAGTATGGAGCATTTTGAGTTGAACCAGTCTGCATAAAGTTAAAACCAAAATATATTATAAAAACAAAGAATAAAAGCAATACTACATTAATAATTATTTCAACGATTTTTCTCATTTTAGGTTTTAATGCAGTTAAAAATACATCAACATTTAGATGAGCCTTTTCTTTTATACAATATGCCGCACCCCAAAAAACCAAATACACAAAACATAATCTAATAACATCTTGACTCCATGCTAAAGGGGTTTTAAATATAAATCTTGAGACTACTTGAAGAAAAGTAACAATAAATAATAACAAAGATGTCAATGCCATAACTATCTTCAATATACCGTCTACTATCATATTAGCTGTTTTCAATTGAAGTCCTCCTCGTACTGAATCTTAGGATGCGATAATTCTATATCGCATCCTATAATAACTTACAAACTTTAAACTATTATTTTCCTAATTTATTCATAATCAATTCAACTAATGAAGAATCAACTAATTTTTTAACTTCATCTAATTTATATAATCCTTCTGTTGCTTTAACGAAGCTGTCTAAATCCGCTTCTGTAACTACCATTCCAGAATCTTTTAATTGTTGTAAATATTCTTCTTCTTTAGCTGATACAGCTTCTCTTTGTCCAGGTATAGCTACTGCAACTGCTGCATCAATATATCCTTTTACTTCATCTGATAATCCATCATAGTAATCTTTATTCATTATGATACTTTCTGCTGCATACGTGTGACCATCAAGTGTTAAATATTTTTGAACTTCATTGAATTTTGAAGTTGCTATTGATGTTATAGGATTTTCTTGTCCATCAACCATACCTTGTTGTAATGCAGTATATAATTCATTGAATGGAACTGGAGTTGCTGTTGCTCCTAATTTTTCTATTAATGCAAACCATATTGGTGCTTCTTGAACTCTTATGCTTAATCCTTGCATGTCAGCTGCTGATTTAACTTCTTTTACATTGTTTGTAAAATGTCTAAATCCTAACTCAACAAATCCTAAGTGTTTAAATCCTTGTGCTTCAAATTGTGGAGCTAATTCTTGTTGTAAAGTATTGTCAAGTATATCATATGCTTCTTCTTTATTAGCAAATAAATATGGTATAGATAATACTTGAATATCTGGAACCCATGCTGGTAAAGCACCATCAGATGTAACTACTGTCATTTGAATAGTTCCTAATTTTACTCCCTCAGCTGCTTCTCTTTCTCCACCTAATGAACCATTAGGGAAAATTGTAGCTGTTACTTTGCCATTTGATACTTTTTCTACTTCATCTTTGAATAACTGTGCTGCAATTGTTGATTGGTGATCTTCATTTCCTACTGTAGCAATTTTAATTTCTATTGCTTTTTCTGGTGTTGCTGGAGTTTCTGAACCTGCATTATCTGTAGGAGCTTGTTTCTCTCCACAACCTACTAAAACCGTAGCCATCATTGCTAATACTAATACTAAACTAATTACTTTTTTCATTTATCTTTCCTCCTCGCTTATGGCGATAATATTGTAATTTAACTCTAATTTTCTATTTAACTTATTGTCTACCATTTCACATCTAAAATTGCTTCCATATTTAAATCCATCTACTACTGGAACTGTTCCAGAATATATTACACTGTTTTGTACATTTCCAACTCTTTCATTCATCTCTTTTAAGATTGCTTCTACTGGAAGTATATCTGCTAATGAACCATTTTGATACATAATCTCTTTGCCACCAACTGTTTGATATGATATAAGTTTTATTTCATCCCAGTGGTCTTTTACTTCTTCATATGGCCACATGTCGTATCCTATTGGTTTAGGGCATACTTGTTTTGATTTTGGAACGCTAACGCTTTCTAACTCTCTGTCTGTATGGTCGCTACCTATGCCTATATAAGTATTACCTTCGGAAAGTATTATTATGTATTCTACTTCCCCGCATGTTTTATATCCAACAGCATGTATATCACTATCTTGTGTTAATATGATATTTGAGCATTGGAATATTGTTGGTATTTTCTTTGGTGCTGGTACACCTAATTGTTCTTCTAATTCCTTGATATGCTCCATTGTTTTTTCTATATTTCTTCCAGCATATCCAATTGCAAAGAGATTGTCATATTTTACTTCTACGACTTTGCTTCCATCAATTGTATTTAAATTAAACTTTATAGTACTCAATGTCATCCTCCTAGTTGATCTTGTATAATTTAGGGTTTCTATCTCTATAAACATTTATGGTATCTCTAATGTTTTTGATAATATTTAAATCTATTTCTCCATTAAGTATAACTTCACTATCGTTTCCTTCTGCTATTATTTCACCAAATGGGTCTATAATTGCAGAATGTCCTGCATATTTAGTTTCATTAGCTGTTCCACATGAATTGGTACATACTACAAACATTTGATTTTCAATAGCTCTAGCCATATTTAAAATTTGCCAATGTTTTAATCTTCTATCTGGCCATTGAGACACTACAAACAATACCTCAATTCCCTGTAATGATAATGTTCTCACAAGTTCAAGGAATCTAATATCATAACAAATTATTATTCCACATTTTACACCATCAATTTCAAATGTAACAACGTTTTTTCCCCATTCAAAATATTTTTCCTCACCCATATTAGTAAATAAATGAGTTTTATCATATTCTGCAATACATTCTCCAGATCTGTTAAATGTAAAGGAAGTGTTGTAAATCTTACCATCTTTTGAATTTGCAACAGAACCTGCTACAATATTTACATTCAATTCCTTTGCTAATGATCCAAATACAGCTTTAACCTTTTCTCCATTTTTATCACTTAGTTTTTCTAAGTTTTCTTTTGGAAAAAATCCTGTATTCCATGTCTCTGGCAATGTAATTACATCGGGCTTGTCCTTTGCTGCTTTTCTGATTAATTCTTCAGCGTGCTTGAAATTATATTCAGGCTCAGCAAGTAACATATCCATTTGAACTACGCTAACTTTCATATTTGCCTCCATAAAATATTGATTGGTATTCTGTATTTGGTATATGGTATACCAAATACAATACAATTATTTATAGCACATTTATATCAATTTGTCAAGGAATTTGTAATTAATGTTTTCCCACTATATTATTTTTTTTAGAATTATGATTATATATGTTGGCACTTGTCTGTTTCATATGGTATTCCATATCTTGTTTTGCAGAATTAATATCTTTTTTAATCATTGAATTTAATACATTTCTATGTTCTTGTAATGTACTCTTGTTTCTTTCTGGCTCTCTTAAAGCTTTTATTCCAAAAAATCTAATTATATCGTTGATGTTTCCTAATAAACTAATCAATATTTCATTTTTGCTCAATTCATAAATTTTTTCATGAAATTGTCTATCAAGAATCATGAAATCTGTAGGATTATAATCTATAATTGACTTTTCTTGTTTATCTAAAATACTATTCAAATATTTTAAATCTGCTTCAGCAGCATTGTTAGTGGCATCTTCTACCGCTAGAATTTCAAGAGATTTTCTAACTTTTAATACTTTTTCTACATATTCCATATCAAAGGTTCTAACAACTGCTCCTTTGTATGTTTCTATCAAAACCCATCCATCACGGTTCAAAAGTTGTAGTGCCTCTCTTATAGGTGTCCTACTTATCCCTAACTCCTCTGATAGTTTTCTTTCATTTAATATTTCTCCCTGGTGAATTACACCAGTGATTATATCTTCTTTTATTTTTTCATATACTTTAAATTTATATGACTGCTGTTTTTCTATCAATCCATATCACCCTTTTCAATTTAATTGCATTTAATATACTAGTATTACATGAACTAAATGTCAATATGTATTTTTAAAAAGTTAAAATGTCTAATAACAAGAAAATTAACTCCTTATATACTGGATTATAGCATATATTTTGTAATTTTGTCTAGTTTATCTAAATATGTAATTTTTTAATTCAAAGATTGTTTCTTTAGTCTGCTATCACAAAATCTTTAAATATAAAAACTTTATGCCATAATAGACATAAAGCTTTTAGTTAATAATTATTTATTTTAAATCAAACCTGCTTTTTTCAATAACCTTCTTACAACCGTAGCAGTTTCAGCCCTTGTAATATTTTCTTTTGCTGAAAGCTTGCTGTTATTGCCTGTAATTATGTCATTATCTATACAGAATGCTGCCGAATCCTTCGCCCAGCTAGATAGTTCACAACTATCTGTATAGTTTCCTAACAGATTTTCTATTTTCTCTGAATCTAACGTCATATTTATCTTCTTAGTAACTTCCATAGCACGTGCAATCATAACCATTGCTTCTTCTCTTGTCATTTTATTGTTAGGATTAAAGTTTTTGTCACCCGTACCTGTAACAATTCCATATTCATAAGCAATACTAACTGAGTTATAGTACCAGTCTATTTTATTAACATCTTGGAATACTATTTCATTTGTTTCAGAGCTCATGAGACCTAGTCCTCTTACTAATATTGTTGCAAATTCAGCTCTTGTAATATCGCTATTAGGATTGAATATCTCTCCATTAACTCCACTAACAACCAATCTTGAACCCATATCATTTACATCCTCTTCCGCCCAATGACCATCCATATCTAAAAATTTTGTTGGACTGTAAATTAATGTATAAATACTATTTGTTAAACTGTTAATTTTTGCACAATATTTGCCATTAATTTCAATGATTGATGTTGGTACATGAGTGAATGTTCCATCATGATTTAGCACAACGCCTGTAGTAATCTTTGATGGATCAATACCATCTGGTATTGCTATTGTTCTTTCAACATACCCTTTGAATTTAGATACTTCTATTGTTTTATCACCACTAACACATGTTATTTCAAATTGAACTGGTTTTACTACAATTTGATAATGGTTTTTATTTGCCGTATCCTCAACAATATTTACTTTATCTTGAGTTGGATTCGATATACTAACATTAACTTTGATATCCTTTAAATCGATTTTTGCCAACATGAGCTTTGATACACTGTCAATATCAATTTGCGATGCAGGAAGCGAATATGAAACATTATCTGTTTTCACTTCAAGTATTGCATCCGATGCTTCCATATCCTTTATAGTTTGCCCGTTAAGTTGGCCAATGATGATATCTGATTTAGAACTTGCTGGAATGGTAACTATAGCTCCCGTACCTTCTTCTTCCAACTTATTTTTAATTATATTGTTATCGACTATAAATGTAGTGATTGTTCTTCCACTTTTATCTTTATATATCTCACTAATTCCTGCGTTAATTGCAACGCCGTTCACAAGCACATTGGTATTTTTTGGTTTTGTAGTTGACTTCGATGATGAAGCAGATGCTCTTGTTACATTTATTGTAATTGTTTTAGTTGCAATTCCATCTTCTGAAGTAACTTCCACTAAAATGGTATTTGTACCAACATTTAAGTTTATTGCTTCAGATGATTGTCCGCTAATTACCAGAATATTATTAACTTTAATTGCTGATGAACTGACTATTGCCGTTGGCGTTATTGTAACACTTGTTGTACTTTGTGATACATTGGCTGTATAGTTAATAATTGCAGCATTAAATTCTGGAGACAAAGTTCCACTACTTATGGAAACTCCAGACAAGTCGGCATCATTAGATATTGAATCCGCTCTTTTTACATTTATCGTAGTCGTTTTTGATGTAATACCATCTTCTGCAGTAACCTCCACAACAATTGTATTTGTACCAACGCTTATGTTTATTGCTCCAGAGGATTGTCCGTTAACTACTGGAACATTATTAACTTTAATTGCTGACGAGCTAACTACCGTAATCGGTGTTACTGTAATACTTGTAACATCATTTGAAACATTGACTGTATAGTTAATATTTGTAGAATTAAATTCTGGTGATAAAGTTCCACTGCTTAGGGAAAGACCAGAAAGATTAGCATTATTGTCTAAACTAGGTACAGTATTTTCTATTATAAATGTTAAATTATCAATCCCAGTGTAATCATTTCCCGCAATATCTTTTCCAGTTACTGTTACATATGCATTACCGTCCACATCAGGTACAATCCATGAATAAGTCCAATTAGTTTTATCTCCACTATCAGTCATGCCAATGTTTGTTACGTCACCATTTGAAATATTTATTGTAGGAACGTCCGACATAACCTCATTAAAAGCAGCTGATAATGTTACAATATCTCCTGCTTTAACTATATTATCCTCTTCATTGTCAGAAAGAATAACTGTGGGATCTAATGAGTCTACTTTTATAGATAACCCTGTAGATTCGGAACTAATATTACCAGCTGCATCGGCAGCAGTAGCTGTAATATTATGAGTTCCATTTGTTAATGTTGATGTAGCTAAACTCCAGTTACCGCTTCCGTCCGCTGAGACCGTACCAACAAGTCCGTCTAATGATGAGCTTAATTTCACCGTGCTTCCCGCTTCGGCAGTTCCTATGATTGTTGGTGTAGTATCATATGTAATATTGTCTGTGTCGGAAATACCAGTATCACTCGATGCAGATAAATCTGGTCTTGAAGGTGCACTAGGTGATTGGTTATCTATGGTAGAATTAGAAGAGTCAGCTGCAGTAGTACTATTTCCAGCATTGTCAGTTACAGTTACTGAAACATTTTTGTTTGTACCCTCCATAGATCCCGAAACTATTGTATATGTCGCTGTCCATGTATCTGAACTGTTAGAAGCTGAAACGGCAGCTCCTCCTCCAAATGCTGAAAAGTCAACTATAACATTACTTATATCGCTATTATTGTCACCTGCTCCTGTATCGTCCCAAGTAGCTGTAACAGTATCTCCTATTATGTATGCGCCTCCAGTTCCCGATGCACCACTTATTGAAATGTTTCCATCTGTTACTGTTGGTGCTACGCTATCCACAGTAGCATTGGTAGTATCTGAAGTTGTCATGGAATTTCCAGCATTATCGGTTACTGTTACAATAACATTTAGATTAGTTGCATCCACAGCTCCACTAGTAATTGTATATGTCGCTGTCCATGCATCTGAACTATTAGAAGCTGAAACGGCAGCTCCTCCTCCAAATGCTGAAAAATCAACTGTAACAGAACTTATATCACTATTATTGTCACCTGCTCCTGTATCGTCCCAAGTAGCAGTAACAGTATCTCCTATTATGTATGCGCCTCCTGTTCCTGATGCACCACTTATTGAAATGTTTCCATCTGTTACTGTTGGTGCTACGCTATCCACAGTAGCATTGGTAGTATCTGAAGTTGTCATGGAATTTCCAGCATTATCGGTTGCTGTTACAATAACATTTAGATTAGTTGCATCCACAGCTCCACTAGTAATAGTATATGTCGCTGTCCATGTATCTGAACTGTTAGAAGCTGAAACGGCAGCTCCTCCTCCAAATGCTGAAAAATCAACTGTAACAGAACTTATATCACTATTATTGTCACCTGCTCCTGTATCGTCCCAAGTAGCTGTAACAGTATCTCCTATTTTATATGCGCCACCCGTCCCTGTTGCACCACTTATTGAAATGTTTCCATCTGTTACTATTGGTGCTACGCTATCAACAGTAGCATTAGTTGTATCCGAAGTTGTCCTAGTATTTCCAGCATTGTCGGTTGCTGTTACTGAAACATTTTTGTTTGTACCATCCATAGATCCCGAAACTATTGTATATGTCGCTGTCCATGTATCTGAACTGTTAGAAGCCGAAACGGCAGTTCCTCCTCCGAATGCTGAAAAGTCAACTGTAACATTACTTATATCGCTATTATTGTCACCTGCTCCTGTATCGTCCCAAGTAGCAGTAACAGTATCTCCTATTATATATACACCACCTGTCCCTGTTGCACCACTTATCGAAATATTTCCATCTGTTACCGTTGGTGCTATGCTATCCACAGTGGCATTTGTTGTATCTGAAGTTGTCCTAGCATTTCCAGAATCATTGGTGGCTGTTACAATAACATTTAGATTAGTTGCATCCACAGCTCCACTAGTAATAGTATATGTTGCTGTCCATGTATCTGAACTATTAGAAGCTGAAACGGCAGCTCCTCCTCCAAATGCTGAAAAATCAACTGTAACAGAACTTATATCACTATTATTGTCACCTGCTCCTGTATCGTCCCAAGTAGCTGTAACAGTATCTCCTATTATGTATGCGCCACCAGTTCCTGATGCACCACTTATTGAAATATTTCCATCTGTTACTGTTGGTGCTGCCACATATGTCAATTTTAAATCAATTCCATCATACTGAATACAATCTGAACTAACCTCTGCTGTATTAGCTATTGTTGCTTCCAATTTAACTTTGATCTTTCTCGTTTGAGCATTGATTGATGTACAATCAATTGATAATTTTTGCCAGCTATCATCTTCATCTGATTTATTACCAACAGTTTCATATGTTTCTCCTGACAACAAATTACCACTTTCATCTAAAAATTCTAACACTATCTTATTTGTTGAGGCCGACATATATTTACTTGAATATCCAGATAGATTAACGTTAACCTCTCCGTTAGCTATATCCGATGCTAGGTTACTTACATCTATAATTTGATAAGCTATTGCTGACGATGCAGCACCTGGATAAAAGTCCATCACATAATGTTGAATATCGGTTTCATCAGGACTAAGGTCTGTGAACAAATTTTCCGAAGTATCAAATACCAGTATCCCGTTAGGGTCTTCAAGTATCCAATTATCAGATTGATTTGCAAAACTTCCATTTAATACAAGATTTGTATTGTACACAGCATCTGCATATACTACTTGTAATCCAACCCCCGTCCCTGGAATTATACCGCCAAACATTGCGTTAATCAGTAAAAGTGTTATTGTTATTTTTATTACTTTTTTCTTCATTCTAAATCCTCCTTGTATATTTAATATTGTCAAACCACATGTAAATTATTTGTTTTAGATACAATTAAATACTATTCACTTAAGTTTATTTAGCATTGTATTTCAATATAGAATTAAACATAAGTCAATAGTATTATCTTATTAAATTATTCATCCAGTTTCTTTTTTTATATATTATATAACCATATATACATATAATTAAATTACTAAAACTCATAGAAAACCATATTGCCTCTGAACCAAATGAAGTAAAGTATTTAAAGAATAATATCATGGGCAATCTTACAAACCATAATCTTGAGATCTCCATTGCCATAGCATATTTAGTTTGTCCTGACCCTTGAAACAATCCCTGAAAACTGCTAAATATGCCCATTAGAGGCATTGAAAATGATATATACACAAGATAAGTAATACCCTGATTTATAACATCTATAGAATCTTTTGATTGCATGAAAAAATTGATAATGCGTACTCTTTGCCATATTAGAAACACACATCCAATAATTCCAATGGCTGAAGTCAATAAAATCGATTTTTTAAAGCTGTCTGTAGCACGTTTATAATTTCTAGCACCAAAATTTTGTCCAACTATAGATATAATTGCTGTACTTATCCCCAATGCAGGCTGACTAATTAATGCTGTAATCCTATTAACCATTCCGTAAGCTGCCATAGTTGAAGTTCCATAAGAAACTATAAATGTATTCAAAAAAATAAACCCTATTGCTGAACCTGACTGGCCAATAGCTGAAGGGATTGCGATTTTTAGACTTTTTTCTATAATTTGCTTATTAAATTTAAATTTTTTGAAATTTGGTTGTATTATTGATTTTCCTTTTAGTAAATAAATTCCACAAGCCAATGCTAATAACACTTTCGCTATGATTGTTGCAATAGCAGCTCCACTTACACCCATATTAAAATTAAATATTAAAATAGGATCTAATATAGCATTTATAACAGCACTTATCCCGCTTAATACTGTCGGAACCACAGAATTTCCTTGGGAATTCATAATTGCATTAAATATGAAAAAATAAAACATAAATGGCAAATCTAAAAAAGTAAGTCTAAGATATAATGTACCATAGTAAAGCATTTTACCTTCAACACCCATAATTTTAACTATTATTCTACTAAATACAACTCCAAATAACATTAATATAGTACCGGTTGCTATACATAACATAATTAGTTGACTTGCATATTTATTTGCATCATCCTTTTCATCCGCACCTAACAGCTGAGATAAAATTGCAGTTCCTGCAATCGAAATACCCATACCAATTGAAATAAATAAAAAATTTACTGGCCATACAAAAGTTGTTGCAGCAAATTCCAAAGAACCAATTTTGCTTATCCAGAATCCATCAACCAAGTTATATAGTGTTTGAATTAGATTATTGAATATAATTGGAAATGATATTAATAAAATAGCTTTGTATATATTTCCATTCAAAATTGTATCTTGATTGTTTTTGAAATTCATACAGACTCCCCTTATGCAAATTTGTTTTTTTCATTAAATTAATACCATCTAAAAATGTATCAGTGGAGCTAATGCAACTACAGAAGATATTTTGAAGGTGCTTTGCTCTTCTGACCAATTAAAATCATGCTACATTATATAACCAATATTTGTCAAGGTTTTTTTACATAATATAGGAACTTTATATCTTCTCATTTTATTAGATTATTTTAATAATAAAATCATAAAATCACACTTTCATTTGATATATAAATTAAATTCAAATATATCGGATATTTAAAGATAAGAAAAAGACCTATTTCTATTGTACTATAGATAATAGATCTTTTAAATACGACATTTATTTTAAATTATATTACCCTTGTAAAGCAAAGCTACAAAACATCCTAACTCCAATTAACAAAGCATCTTCATCAAAATCAAATTTTGGATTATGCATCAAATTTACAAATCCTTTTTTTTCATTTCTTGCTCCTATCCAAACAAAAGCTGATGGGATTTTTTGAGCAAAGTATGCAAAATCTTCTGCTCCCATGCTTGATTTTTTGGATTCTGTTACATTATTTTCACCAACTACATTTATAGCAATACCTTTAACAATATCCATTACTGCATCATCACTTACTAATACTGGCAATCCATGCAATATATCTAATTTATAAGATGCCCCGGTGTACAAACATATACCTTTTAGAACCTTTTCAACACTTTCTAATACGTATTTTCTGCTTTTTTCAGATTGACATCTAATAGTACCACTTAATGAAACTTTTTCTGCTATTATATTTTTAGCTGAACCCCCATTTATAGTTCCTATTGAAAAAATAACAGGATCAAATGGATCTATTTTTCTTGAAATAAAGCTTTCCATTTCGTTAATAAATTTTGATGAAATTGATATTGCATCAACCGCTTCTTGTGGAATTCCTGCATGTCCTCCTTTTCCTACGATTTCAATTGTAAATTCATCCGTTGAAGCTGTTAGACTTCCATATTTTATGGGAATGCTACCAAGTTCATATTCTGTAGTAATATGTTGCCCGTAAATATATTTAATTTTAGATAAAAGTCCATTAGTTTCTAAATCTTTGAGCATTATTCTTGCACCACCTAAATCAGGACCTTCTTCAGCTGGTTGAAATATAAGTAAAATATCATATTTTAATTTATCTCTATTATTAATTAATACTTCCGATGCACCCATTAACATTGCAGTGTGTCCATCATGGCCACAAGCATGCATTTTACCAAGATTTTGTGATTTATATTCAACTTCATTTAATTCATCTAAATTAAGTGCATCAATATCAGCTCTCAGGGCAATTATTTCTCTTGTATTATTGCCTCTTATAATTCCAATTACCCCTACATTTGAAGGAATTATTTCTATTTTTTTGCTATTTAAAAATTCTGTTATATATTTTTCAGTATTCTTAGTTTCAAAACCTACTTCAGGATGTTTGTGAATATATCTTCTGTATGAAATAAGTTTTTCTTTTATATTATCTATTTCTTGAAATATCTGATTCAATTATTTCACTCCTAACAATTTCTAAAATGGTCCGTAATTCATTGCAATTGCTCCAAATATAAATACAATTTGTAAGATAAAGCAAATTATAAAATATGGTATAATCCATTTATAATATTTATTAATAGGCACTTTTGCCATAGTACATGCTATAAGCACAAAACCTGTAGGCCAAAAGATATTTGAAAATCCATCCCCAAATTGAAAAATCAATACTGCTATTTGTCTATTTATTCCTATTAAATCTGCTATTGGAATCATGATTGGCATTGTTGCTGCTGCTTGACCTGATGCAGATGGTATAAGGAAATTTATTAAATTTTGCAATACTAACATACCTACGGAACTTGCATATAATGATAAACTTTCTAACGCGCTTGCAGCAGAATGTATAATAGTATCTATTATGTTTCCTTTTGTTAAAACAACTAATATACCTCGTGCAACTCCAACTACTAAGGCTGATACAACACCTTTTGACAATCCAGCAACAAGTGTATTAGTAATTTTGTTAGCATTCCACTTATTAACAATTCCTACTAATATGGAAACTATGATGAATATTGCGGCAATTTCATTTATATACCATTTAAGTTTTATTAAACCGAATGCCATAATTCCTATACCTATAAATAATATACATATTGAAATTTTTCGTTCTTTTGTAAATGGTGTCTGCATTCTTTCTTCATCTATTTCAACATCAGAGTAATCTAAACCAGCTACTATGCTTTTTGAAGGATCTTTCTGGATTTTTTTCGCATATGTTAATACATAAACAATAGTAACTGTAGTCATAACAACTAATACTAATATCCTATATCCTATTCCTGAAAAAAGAGGTAATTCTGCAATCGTTTGAGCTACTCCTACACTAAAAGGGTTAACAGTCGCTGATGAAAATCCTACACCAACAGGTAGCAATGAAATTCCAAGAGCAACCAATGCATCATACCCTAGAGCTAGACTAAGTGCTAAAAAAACAGGTATAAATGCTATAATTTCCTCATACGACATCGTTCCCGTGGATGCCCATGCAGATAATACAATCATTATCATAATCAATATAGCTGTTGCATATTTTGGTTTAGCTTGAGTTTTCCTAACCATTAAAGCTATACTTGCATCTAAAGCACCTGTTTGCTCAATAAGATACAAACATGAAAAAGCTGAAAAAATCAAAAATGTTATGTTAGAAGCTTGTATCAAACCTTCTATCAAAGCTACGAACATTTTAAAAGGGTTTACAGGCGTACTATCCATATAAGCAAATGAATCTGGATCAATTACCATTCGATTTGATACATCGTCTAATACCCTTTGATACTGTCCTGCAGGTACTATATACGTAAGTATGCAAACAATTACTATTATAGCCAATAAAATAACAAAAACATGTGGAAATTCTCTTTTTCTTTCTTGTATTACTTTTCTTTTCATAAATGTCCTCCTATCATTTTTATACAACGTTTTCTCGAGCGCTCTAAACGTCCATAACATAACAATAAACTATTGAGTTGCTCCAATGTCAATAGTTTATTTTGTATTTTTTTTATTTTATTGGTATATATACTTCATAATAATCACAATTATTATAAATATTATTTTTGAATGAAATAGCTCTAAGCAATACAGGACCGTCTATTTCCATACGTTTTTGTTCAACATATTCTCTTATTTTAAGTATGGCGCTGTAATCCTTATTTGTATAAAATTTCACTACTGAGGTCAACCATTTTTTTGGTTTAATTATATTAAAATCTTTATGAGGAAAATCTTCTTTTGAAATTAACTCTTCTTCATCTTTTAAGCTTAATGCATATTTATAATATTTTCTGCTTTCTTTAACATTATTATAAAACATATCTGATAAAAACAGCTCTTTATCTATACAAAAAGTAAACAAAGGTACATGCATCATAGTCAAATTTTGAAAATAGGACATATTTTCTATTACTGAACCATTTGGTTCTTCAATTTCTCTGTAGATTATATTAGGATTTTCTGATAATTTTATAACGTTAATGTTTTCAATGGCATTATTAAAGCACTTTCTATAATCGTTTATAACACTTTTTAGCTGCTGTAATTTTTTTATTTTATCATCAATTCTTTGCTCGTGGTCTTCTATTACGCTTGCAGCATATTTTAAAGAACTATCATTTAACATTGTATTTATATCTTTTAATGGTAACTCTATGTTTTTCAATTTAAAAACATATGAAAAACAAATTATGTCACCTCTGCTATAATATCTATAATTGTTATTCTTATCTTTCTTAGGTGATATAATTCCTAGTTTATCATAGTATCTTATGGTATCATTTGTAACTCCAAAATATTTAGCTATTTCACTAACAAGATATTTTTCTTTCATACATGCCCCCAAGAAATAACTTTATTTTATTTATTTCTTTTTATAATTTCTTTTTCTCTTTTTTTGAATATTTAAAGTTTTTGTATCTAATTGTTGAGATGAGTTTTGTTTTATGGAAACCCACATTGCTGTTCCTTCTTTTCCCTTTGTATGGATATCAAGAAAATCAAATTTCTTTAAAAATTTTGACAGTTTAGTATCTCCATAGTTTCTTACATCAAAATCAGGATATCTTCTTGCCAATCTATTTCCAACTTCTCCCATACTCATACTTTGATCATCTGCATCAATTTCATTAACCATCTTATAAACTGCCATTTTGATAGTATTTAAATCAGTCATATTCTTTACATTATCGTTTTTATCTTGCACATTACTATTCCTATTCCACTTATTATTGCCTTCGAATTCAACTTCATTTTCTTGATTAGTTTCTTGTGTTTTTATGTATTCTTTGTTTAAATTAACTGTGATTTTATCTTTTTCCTGCGCTAAGCTTTTATTCTCAGTTTCTGCGAGAACATCAAGATATTTAAATTGGTTACAAGATGCAATAAATGGTTTTGGTGTTTTCTTTTCTCCCATTCCTACAACGATCATACCAGATTCACGCAATCTTGAAGACAATTTAGTAAAATCACTATCGCTTGAAACTATACAAAATCCTTCTACATTTCCAGAATAAAGTATATCCATAGCATCTATAATCATTGCAGAATCTGTAGCATTTTTACCTACCGTATAGCCATATTGTTGTATAGGTGTTACAGAATTCTCCAACAAAACATCTTTCCATGATGATGTATTAGTTTTAGTCCAATCACCATATATTCTTTTATATGTTGTAATACCATAATTACTTATTTCATCTAATATGTATTTTATATATTTTGCCGATACATTATCAGCATCAATTAATACTGCAAAACGTTTTTCATCAACCATATCTAACTCCCTTTCCGTTTATCTATTATTATGTGTGGTTTTTATAAAAAAATTATTAATTAAGGTGAAACAATGATATATTTGTACTCACATTATAGCATAAAGAATTAATAATCTCAATGTTTGTTCGTCTTTCTAATTATCATATACTGTACGATTATATTTCTATGTTTATTTAATGAATTTTTAGGGTATACTATTAAAAAAATATATACTAAACGAAAGTTGGAGATACCATGGATGAATATATTGAAAATTCAGATGTAATTGAAAAAAATCTTAAGTACTTTATCGAAAATCACGGTGAAATCTATGATTCCTATGAAACCTTCGGAAGGTTGGTACATGAAAAGGGTGGACCATTAGATGAAAAAACACGTTGGCTTATTAAAATAGCACTGTCTACAGACTGCCAAAATGAATATTCATTAAGAACACATATACTCAAAGCCTTAAAATGTGGCTGTACAAAGGAAGAAATAGAACACACATTGCTATTAGTAGCACCGACATCAGGATTTCCAAAGATGATGCGTGGTCTGCTTATATTCAGAGAGATTATTGATCAAGGAAAATAATTATTTCTTCCGCAAACGATGGTTCGGTGGATTATATCTACCACCCAAATAAATTAAACATCCCAAAGCTTAATGACATAATTATTATTGATGCTATTAAGTTACCAATTAATATTGTTGGAAATGCATATTTAAATCTGAGGTCAAGTAGTGATGCAATAAGACTACCGGTCCATACTCCAGTACCTGGCAATGGAATTGCCACAAATATAAAAAGTCCAAAGTAACCATACTTTTTTACATTTCCACTTTTATTCATTGATTTATGTATTAATTTATTTATCATCTTTTTAAATGTTTTTGTTTTCTTTAAATAATTGAATATAGGTCTAATTGTAAATAATATTAGCGGTACTGGAATCATACTTCCTAAGAACGCAAGAAATGTCGCATGTAACGGTGTCATTCCTAATGCAATTCCAATAGGTATTGCTCCTTTAACTTCTATAATTGGTATTGCTGCAGTAAATATTACTTTAAATTCATTAGAAAGCAGAGCTAAAAAATCTATTAAAAATTCTGGCATATTATTTTCCTCAATTTGCTTAATTCTTCTTATTTTTCATACAAGAAATTATAGCATGAACTTTATTATTTTGTCTAGTCAAATAAAAGCAAATCAACGGAAGGTTACAGTTTAGATTCGATTAAAGATATAAAGGGATGAACCTTTTATTCAAAGGTACACCCCTTTATTTATTATTCATTCTCATATACCATCTCATATTTGTTGTTGGAAATTTCTTCGTAAATCCTCTCAATTTCCGGTTCTATTAGTGTTTCTAGATTTTCATCGTAATTCAATTTAGCACAGATTCCACAGCTTGAACTTAGTTTTCTAGGAACAGGCTGTAATGAGCAATATATATTTAATTTTCTCATTTTATAATCGAATTTTAACGCACCAGATTGAGTATGAAAAACTATAGTATATTTCATTTTATTCCTCTAACAACAAAAGCATCATCTTTTTCTTCAATCTTAACATTGAATCCATTACTTAAAAGATATTTTTTTACATTAGTCTTTGAAGTGTTATTATCAGTTAATACTTCAATTTCATCAGAACTTGGATTATTATCTAAAGCTTTTTTAGTCATAAGAACTGGTTGAGGACACGAAGTCCCACATGTATCTATTCTCATATTTTCACCTCTTTAATTATTTTTTTTAACCAAATCTGAATTTACAACTGAGAGAACTATTAAAAATACAAAACAAATTATAACAGCAATTTGACCATTTGCTGTAGGTCCTTTTCCACTTGAAGCAAGAGCAAAATTATGTGCAATTGCTGCTCCAACTATCATTCCTAATACTGTCACTGCTGAATCTGAGTTTCCTTCTCCCGAAAGTATAAGCTGTCTTAACGGGCAACCCCCTAATAGTACAGAACCCCATCCAACCAATAACATTCCTAAAAAATTCCAAAGGCCGTCAGCATGAGCAATAGGTTGTTCAGCAAATCCAACTTTGAAACTACCTAAAGCAATATTACCAATAGCTGTAACAACTATAATCGCAACAAAACCAAGCAATAAATAGCTTTGATTAAACATTATTTGATCTCTCAATCCGCCAACCATGCAAAGTCTAGTTTTCTGAGCTAAAGCTCCTACTATTAAGCCACATACTAAAGCTATTAAAATTGGTGCATGCTGACTTCCTGGACCTTCCGTACTAAATAATATGAAAGCTGGTGCTGCAATTAGTAGTATAAATAACCCAATTCCCGCAATAGGCATTACATATCCATCAAATGATGAAGTTTTATAATTTCTTTTGAGAGTAAAACCTTTATTTAAAAATACAATTCCTATAACTATTCCTGCTGCAAATCCTACTAACCCAACAATTGCATTTAAATCTCCCCCGCCTATTCTCAATACCATTCTAAGAGGGCAACCTAAGAACATTAATGCTCCTATCATTACAGCAATACCTAGAAAAAATCTAGTAACTGGTGATGATCCTCCCTTTGATTGAAACTCTTTACCTGCCAAAGCTGTAATAAAAGCTCCAATTATTAATCCGATTATTTCTGGTCTTATGTACTGAACTACTGCTGCTCTATGTAATCCTAAAGCTCCTGCTATATCTCTTTCGAAGCACGCGATGCAAAAGCCCATGTTTTTGGGGTTTCCTAGAGCTACTAATATTATTGCTATGATTCCAACTACTGCGCCGGTGAAAACAATACCTTTTTTACTTTCAAAAAAAGATAGTTTTTCTTCTGATAATGTCTTTTCTTTTTCCATTACACCCTCCATGTCTTTTTAATTGTATTATATTTCACAAACATATAAATGTAAAATAGAAAAAAGTTTCTAAAAATGTAAATATTATAACAAATATTCATAATGTTACTACGTCATAATTTGTAAAAAAATCATTCACCAAAGTTCTTTACGTAAAAATAAAAACACCCCGAAGGGTGCTTTTTTAATTACTTATACTATTTAATGCATTCAATATAACTGTTACTGCTTCAGCTCTTGTCGCACTTGATTTAGGTCTAAACGTATTATCTGGATATCCTACTAATAGTTTTTCATTCACCGATGTTGCAACATATTTTATTGCCCAATCTGATATTTGATCTTTATCATCAAATGAAATTTCATACTCTTTAACCTCTAACTTTAATGCATTTACTACCATTACTGCCATTTGCTCTCTTGTAATTAATTCATTTGGACCAAACAAACTATCACTATATCCCTGTATAATCTTATTATCTAATGCAGAATTAATAAAATCTTTAGCCCAATGATTTCTAGCATCTTCAAATTTACCTTCCGAAGTAGATTTCATATTAAAAGCTTTAACTAAAACTGTAATAAATTCTGCTCTTGTAATATTATTATCAGGCTTGAAAGTTCCATCTGGATAACCATTTATAGAACCGGAAGCAATTATTTTTTTTATATTATCTTCTGCCCAATGACCAGTAATGTCAGTAAACACTAATGAATTATCTAGGCTAGCTACATCAGGTCCTTTTTTACTACTTCCTCCACCACCGCCGGATTTTTTGTTGATTACTATATCACTAGTAGTATATTTTTGCGAACCACAGGTTACTACTGCTTTATATGACCCATTTGGCAAACCAAATTGAAAACTATACTCTCCATTTTCATTTGTCTTACCCTGGTCTATATAGTACTTTGCATTGTCGCTATTTCTATATACTACAATAGTTATATCTTCGTTAATCTCTTTTAGCTTACCAGCTACAGATATATCATCACCATATAGATCTACTTCAATGCTTTCCGAACCTTCAGTAATTGTTTGAGCAAAAACTAAACCGTCAAAAGCCATAAATGCAATCATAAAAACTAACATAACTATTATTTTTTTATATTTCATCATAACATTCCTCCCTCTTAGGATTTTCTTTATCTCGGACTCCTTACTCTATAACGCTTATTTCCAAAACATTTGATAATGGTCTAGCATCTGACCAATTGTCCCAAATAAAGGCTTTAACTACATATTCTCCTGTTGAAGGAATTCTGAAACCTGTAGTCATTTTTTCAGCATCTCCTATTTTAGTTGTATTAGTTATATATGCATAATTTACCATCATATTAGTATTTTTGTTGTATAATGCAACAATCAAAGTTGCCTCTTGCTCTTCTTTAGAATTATTTTTAAGTTCTACTGTAACGTCTGCATCCCCACCAAGTTTAAACGCTAATTTTGGGTCTACAAAATTAATTCCAAAACCATATTCATCAACTTCAGAAGTACCATCGTATATTGCATTTGCCAACATTCTAAATTGATGTGATGGATGTGCTCTATTTGTTATATGGTTTGCAAATAAAGTTATTGTGGCATCTCCTACATGATCTTGTATAATATATGGTTTTCCCTTAGCATCATCGTGACCAGGCCACCATCCTGCTATGTAGAAATCATCTTCATCACTTAATGTTGCTAATACTTTAGAAGTTGTAGGTACAGTTTCTATCCATGAAGCTGACTTGTTGTACAAAATATCATTTTCGCTATATCTTCCTGTAATAACACTGTCAGTATCTAAAACAGCCTGCAATACGCCTTCATAGCTTCTGTAACTATTTCTACCGCCTTTAAGATCAGGTAATAATTTGCTACTTTCAATAGCATATATAGGACTTCCGCCTATTCCAACATATGAAGTACCGCCTTCAATTAATGATTGAATTGAGCCCAATGAACTGCTAGATCCGTTAACTATTACATCTGCGTCCGAATAGGAATCAACTAAATTAAATCCTAAGCCTTCTAAAACGTATACGGTTTCATAGCCGATAGCTGCTACCTTAGGCTGTTTCATAATTTTTAGGTCAGCTTCACCTGTATATGGTGCTAATTCAAGGAAATATTTATTTTTTATTGTCTCTAAATCATTCTTAGCTACTATAAAATCACCTTTTTTAAAGTTTTCTCCAGCAGAGTAAGTCATTTGAACTAATTTATCTTTTGATAAAAGTTCGTTTACAGCTTTTATTGCATCATTATTAGTGTTTTTGATTACAAGTTGTTCTACATCCCAAGGAATTATAGTTGAAGGTATATTTACTCCTGTAACTCTTTGAGTTTTTTCTTCAAAAGCATCTTCTACTCTTATTTCATACTTATCAAAACCTCTTAAATGTGGGAATGACATTGTTACTTCAGCGTACATTGCACCCCAATCAGAAACATCTGTTCCATCATATAATATCGTGTTTACAAAACCGCGTTTTGCTTGATGCATTGGAATTACATAACTTCCAATTGGATATGTAACATCACCAATTGTTACTGAACTAGTTGTTTTTTCTATTTTTACACTGTTTTTTATAAAGTATTCAGCCATTTCATATGCTGCTAATGGATTTTTCTGCAAACCATTATCTACAGGTATTACATAATATTCTGGGAAGAAATTCTCGTTTTCCCCTCTATCTCTTCCAATTGAATCTCCGTTTGCGTTTACTAACCATGGATCAACATCTCTAGAGTCAATACCTTCAACACCACGTCTATATATTTCTAATTGGTTTTTAAATAATTTTTCTTTATTTTCTAAAGCATACTGTAATGAACCAAATCCAGCATACATAAATGCATTGTTAGAATCTTGATTTAATTCTGGAATCTCTATTGTATGTCCTAATGCACCATGCATCATTCCTAGTACTGCTGCATACATTGGAGCACCATCATCCCAACCATCGCCATAATCATACATTGGTATTATATAATCATCATACTTTGTATTTGAAATTCCAGCTTCTCCCATGGCTTTAGCATGGTCTATCATTCCATCCATAAGTAAATCAAATTCAAAGTTCGGATCATGAGGTGGAGTACATGGCTCTATTAAAAATGCTGAAACATAACCATGGAAGTCATTCATAATCATTGGGGACCATTTTGCTAAACCTTGGAATACATTAGCATCTTCTACTTGCGTTTGATAAGTAACGTCTCTATTAGGGTCAAAACCAGCCACTGTAGTTCTTGTATTATATACTCTACCATCTGGGTTGTTGTTTAGATTAAATAATAAAATGTAATTATCTAACAAATCTTGAACATCTAACGTAACAGTTAGTACTGCTTCATCTTTTACTGTATCAAATGTTATTACATCAAGTGTTGCTAATTTTTCTAACATATCTATTTGAGCATCTACACCATTTGATTCGTCTGAATGTATATTATTAAACCAAATTGCTGGTTTATATTCTCCTGCTGTTCCATCATTTATTTTTTCAATAAACAATCCAGGATTTTCTAACATCATTGGTAATGTTACATTTAAATAATTGTCAATGTCAGCTTTACTTCTACCATACATTACAAATGGAATATCCCTACCTTCTGCTGATTGACCCATTGGATCATATTCTAAATATCTGTCAGATTTCGCTATATCTATTATTCTTTCAACAGTAGACAAAACTTCATCATATGTGTGATATGAATCATATGCATTTAGTTTTATTGCCGTTTTAGCTGCAGCATTTGTAGTTTTATCTAATACTGTTAGATTATATTCTCCTAGCAAATCAGGAAATGCTGTTCTAGGATATGGTCTTCCTTGAAGGTTTGAAGTTCCATATGGCAAATCGCACTTAATAACTGCTCTTACTGTATCTCCATCTATATATGGCTCGACTGCAAAACTAATAAATGGTGCTCCTGTATAAGTTCCTTTTTTTGATTCAAATGATTTCCAATCTTCGAAAGGAAGTCCACCAAATGTCCAATCTAAATTTTCTAATTCAGGTACATAGCCCAATTTAATATCGACTTTAACTTCTCTTGATTCTGACATTGATAATAAATTTGTACTTGAAGTTATTCCTACATAACCTTTAACAGGAGGGGTAATTTCTACTAATAAATTTGAAAGTAGTGTTGTATAAGTATATAACCTATCTTCAATTCTACCAGGGAATGCTTCATGCAAGAAAGTTAAATTATCTTTTTCTGTATGCATGATTTTGCCTTCTTGAACAGTTTCAATTGACCCATCTAATCCTGCAGTATCTTCCCAATTTGTACTTTCAAAATATGCCCATGGGATACCTAACTTTTTAAATGATGAATGGTCACTCCAATCACCTGTTGTACCTATTGGATATTCAGGATTTAAGCCATATTGAGTGTCAACATTTAAATTTAAATCTTTTGCTAAAGATAAAATTTGATCATTAACCCAGCTACCTTCTCCTAATCCACCATATGTATACATATTATCCCCAACCAATACCGTATCAAGATTTATCATTGCTACTGTATTAGCTATTTCAGTTCCACCCATCTGGGAAGCATAATACTTAGAACCCTTAAGGCCTACTTCTTCTGCTCCAAATGCAATAAATTTCACTGTATAATTGGTATCCACATCTTTTAGTATTTCAGCTGCACCTAAGATTACTGCAACCCCTGAAGCATTATCACTTGCCCCTTTTGTTCCAACTGAATCATAATGAGCACCTACAATTACTTGCTTTGCTGATCTGCCTGGTTTTACAGCAACAACATTATTAGAATTATAGTCATATGTGATATTTGTTTTCCTATCTGTAACTGTATAAGCAAAAGGTTGAACCGTAGTTGCATATCCAGCATTTTCAAATACATCAACTATATAATCTCTTGCTTCTATTTCTTTATCTGTACCAGCTCGCCTAGTTCCAATAGCCTCTGACAACTGATATAAATGTCCATATATTGCAGAGTCTGTTGTTTTATCAACATCTGGCAATACCGATGAACCCATTAAAGAAAGTGTTCTAAAACTAGACTTATTTTCTTCATCCTCAAAGGCTTGTAAAGCACCAAAAGGATTTTCATTTTCTACTGGATCAAATGATACTTCTTGTAAATCATATGAACTGTCACTTAGTTGTGTTTGGTCTACCGCAAAAGCCGAAGGAGCAAACATAGACAACACCATAGCGATTACAAGTAATAGTGCCATTCTTCTTCTTAACATATAATTATCCTCCTAATTATTTTTTATATTTAACTCAATTGTTATACAATTGAAAAAATACCTATAATATTCTTATAATTAGTTCTTTTATTAATCTTTGCGAGAATATCCTTCTGTCAATTTTTTATATACTTCCTAATAACTCCATAATCATCTGAATCGCCAGAACCAGGACCTTGGCTTGTACTATCTTCAACTTTAAAATTTAATTCGTATTGATTTACTGTCGATGCTATATATTTTGATTATATTTATAACTATTTTATATGAATAAATCTGCAATGTTTGTATAAAAATGTTTTTTTGAAATGATTAATTTATTCTTAATTTATACAAAATAATAAATTCTTCACTCGATTTTTAATTATTGTGATAATTTTCTTTTAATATAGTCATGAATTTTATATATTGTTTTAATTTCACATATTGTGTATGCATTTAATGGAAGTTTCATAGTACATAAAAAAGAATCACAATTAGCAGTTATTGCTAATTGTGATTCTAATAAAAAAATATATTAACTATTTTTCAATATTCTAACTAAATCACTAAATACTCCATATCCTGTTTGTTCAATTTCTGGATCATGTTCTACTATGGATATGGTACCCATTAAATCTGTTGTAATTGTAACAACTGATGATGTTCCTGTTATGCTAGATAGCAATGTATCTCTTTTAATTTCTTTTGGTTCAACCGTTCCAACTACTTGACCATTTTTAATACTACCATGACAAAGAAGCTTTATTACATTTCCTCTAGATTTAGCTTCTTTTATTTGTTCATATGTGATATCTTCAATTCCTTTTCTGTTTATATCTGATGGAGTTATATTAGCTTGCATAAGAACATTAAGCAATGCTGCTGTTTTAGCTGCTGCATCCCAGCCTTCTATATCCATTGAAGGATCTGCCTCAACAAATCCTCTTTCTTTTCCTTCTTTAATTATAGAATCATATGGCTTTCCATTTGCTAATTCTTCTAAAACAAAATTTGTAGTTGTGTTTAATATACCATTAATTTCAGTTACTTTACAAAATTGCAATGTTTCATCTACTAGATTAAAAATGGGGGTTCCATCCATTACCGTAGTTTCATAGTAAAATAAAACACCTTGTTTTTTTGCTAGTTCTTTTAATGTTTCATACGTCCATGCTATCGGACCCTTATTTGCCGTAATTACATGCTTCTTTCGATTAAGTGCTGTAGTAATATGATCTATGGCAGGTTGACCTGTAAATATTTGTAGTGGTGTCAATTCAATTAGCACATCGTATTCAACTACCCTAGCTATTTCAATTGAATTTAATTTTGAATAGTCTTCTTTTTCTTCATTAAAGTGATGTTTTTTTTCTATGTCTAAACAAGCATCTTTTAAATTAATTCCATTTTCATTTATCAAGCTTCCCTTACTTTTAGTTGCTATTGCAACAACTTGTATATTACAGTCATATTTGTTAATTATTTCGTCATGTTTGTTTAATAATATTTTAGCAAATGCTTGACCTGCATTACCAAAACCCAACATAGCTATCTTTAATATTTTAGTCATTGTTATACCATCCTTTCTATAATTTCATTTGTATTATTATTTAAAATATACCACTAAAACATAGTAAAATCAATAATTAATCCCACTCCAACTAAATATGCAATTTTTTTATCTAATTTTTTCCCGCAGTACAACCAAATGTATGTGTCCAATTCTTTCAAGAACAATTTATAATATACTGAATAATATAACAACGAGCTTGTTCTCAAAATTTAATTGAAAAAGGTGTTATTTATGTGTTGCGGATCAAATAATAATAATAATAATGTAGCTGGACAAATGGGCAGAAGATGTCATGGAAATGTTTTGCCAGATACAGGTAGAAGAAGATGTAATTGTGATTTTGTTTATGAATGTTTACTAGAACTTCTTGCTGAGGAAACAGGAAATGGAAACGGAAACAGAAATAGATGTTTCTGGGTTTATGAATGCTTATATGAATTGCTAGCTGACGCATTGGAAGAAGACCATCATCACTGCAGATGTCCAAGATAAATTATATAAATATATAAATATAGGGCGATCAGTAGAATCGCCCCTATTTTATATGTAAATTCTATATTAAATAAAGTAATCAACCACTTTCATACTAAATACTACTTATAGTTAGATTATTCGGCCGTCTTTTATTTCAATAATTCTATCTGTTTTTTCTGCTATTCTTTTATCGTGAGTAATAACGATAAAAGTAGTTTTATATTTTTCATTTATATCTCTTAACAAAGAATACACATTTTCAGTAGTAGCGGAGTCAAGATTACCCGTTGGCTCATCAGCTAGAATTATTTTAGGTTTATTTATAAGTGCTCTAGCTATTGCAGTTCTTTGTTGCTGTCCTCCTGACATATCTGTAGCAAGATTGTTAGCCACCTTCGACAATCCAACTAATTCAATCAATTCATCTGCCCACTCATCTATTTCTTTAGGAACTTTGAATTTATTTATCTTATATGGCATGAGTATATTTTCTTTAGCTGTGAATTCAGGTAAAAGGTAATGAAATTGAAATATAAAACCCATTGTTTGGTTTCTAAGTTTTGCAAGGGACTCTTTATCTAGAGTATCCACTCTATTTCCATCAATAAAAACTTCCCCACTAGTGGGTTTATCAAGTGTGCCCACAATATTCAACATGGTACTTTTACCGCTACCTGATTCTCCAATAATTGAGCTAAAGCTTTTTTCCTCAAACCCAACATTTATGTCAAACAAAACCTGTGTTTGAATTTTATCTCCATATATTTTATTAATATCTTTAAGTTCTACTATATTAGCCATTTTTAATCACCTCTATTGGATTAAGCTTTGAAGAAAGTCTTGCTGGAATTAATGAAGCTATCATTGCAGATACTATTGCAAACATACCTGATAAAGCAATGAATCTATAATTGATATAGATTGGAACTAGAGGTGTACCGTCAGAATTAAGGGCAAATTTTGAAAATACAAGCAAAAGACCAAAACCAAATAATATGCCTAATATAGCACCTAAGCACCCAAGCATCAACCCTTGAAATACAAATATTAAGCTTGCATCTCTATCTCTAATTCCCATTGCTTTCAAAATACCAAGTTGCTTTGATCTTTGAACTACAGAAATAGCAAGAACACTGGAAATACCCAAAAGCACAGCGACTAGTACAAATACCTGAATCATATAACTAGATACACTCTGTCCATTAAGTCCGCTTAAAAGCTGTTCATTTTGCTCTTTCCAATTATCAACTTTTAAATCTCCTATGGATAATGTATATTTTAATTTTTTAGCTACACTATCTGCATTAAAAACTTGCCTTACCTGCATTTCTACAGAAGTTACATTATTATCTAGTCCGAGTATGTCCTGTGCTGTCTCAAGATTGGTTACAACCCACGTTTCATTAATAGATGATACCTTTAAATCATATAGACCTGTAACTGTCAACCTAGTTTTACCACCTGATGGAGTAATCAAAATAATTTTATCATTTGCATTTGTTCCCGATTTTTTTGAAAGTTCTCGCCCTATTATTACCTCGTCTTTTTTCTCTGGCATTGTTCCTTCATAAAGTCCGTCACTAAATCTATAAACTTTATCAACATCATAAATATTAAAACCTCTTAATAACACCGAATCTATATCCTCTTCATAATCTATACTTGCTGGTCCATCTGCTGCAACAGAAACATTAACAATCTCAGGACTGCTTATTTTTGTTTCATAAATAACTCTATCCCAGTCTTTTATCGTTTTATCTTTATTGGTTGAACTAATTGTTATATGTGGTGACCTTCCAATAGTTGTATTAACTAAACTTATTTGAAGACCCTGTATTAAAGATCCAATAAAGAGTTGAACAGCAACTCCTACAGATATACCCAAAATTATCAAAGCAGTCTGCCCTTTGCCTGATTTAAGGAAACGCAGCGCTATATTAAAAGACAATCTCATATCGTCCCTCCATCTACTAAACGTCGAGATTTAGAATTTTTTTTATAATTCATTCTGCATCTCCTCATTTTGTTATTTTAACAGTCATTCCATCTATTAGTTGTTCCGAAGGATTTATAACTACCATATCATTTTCTTCAATACCAGCTATCACAGATGTTATGTATCCATTTGATAAATCTGTTTCTATATATACTTTTTTTGCAATTTTATTATCCACAACAAACAAATATTTTTTATTATCATCCTCTTTTTTTATGCATTCATTCTTAACTGTTAATACATTATCTTTCGAATCAATTTCAACTTTTGCATCTCCATCAAATCCCGATGCAATCGAGTTATTTGGATTTACAATTTTAATTTTAATTTCAACTTTTGGTGTCTTACTTCCACTTTCTACATCAATTTCAGCAGTCTGACCAATTTGTGTGACAACTCCATCATATGGCTCTAATATACCTTTTACAAATACAGTTGACTTTTGACCCTCTTTAATAAAAACTGCATCTTCTTGAGCAACTTTTGCCACGAATTCATAAGAATTTGTATCGTATATCACAATCTTATCATTAGTGGTTGTTTGTTTTGATTTGCTTAATGGAAATTCAGTAACAACACCCGCTATGGTAGAGTAAATTTTATTTTTCTCTATTTTATTATTCAAACTTTCTATATCAAGAAGTTGAGATTTTATTTGCCTTTCAAGAGATTCAATATTTTGTTTATTATTATCAAAATAATCATTATATTTTGTATTTGCATCATTATAATTTAACTCTGCTGTTTTAAGACTACTTTCTAAATCTTCAGTTGAAGAAACCTGTTTATCATATTCTGCCTTGCTTATTGCATTCTCATCATATAGATTTTTAGCTTTTACCAAATTTTCATTAGATAGTTCCAAATCTTTTTTAATTTTCTTTAACTCCTCTTTACTTCTTTCAAGGGAATTACTAAGAATATCTTTTTCTGAACTGTTAGCACCCTTTTCCTCTAAATCTAAATCTGTCCTAAGTTGTTCTAAAGATATCTGAGCTTTTTCTAGAGATATCAACAATTCTGTTGAATCAAGTTCTGCTAGAAGCTGACCTTCTTTAACTAAATCATTCTCTTTTACATATATATTTAAAACATCTGAATTTGGTAGAACTGTTATTTCTTCAAAATTTGATGAATTAACAGTTCCTGAAAATTCAATGGTTTTTGAAACACTACCAATAGTAGCTTCCATTATTTCTACTTGAACTAAATCCTTATCTTTATTTAAAAATAAAATACTTAACACTATCAAAACTACAATTGCTATCACAGAAATTAAATTTTTTTTACCTTTATTCATCATATTCTCCTTAATTTTATATTATTGCAGCATACACTTAATCCAAAAGTTCCTATAACTATAGGCCTAAACTGGAACCTGTATGTAATTATACCCATTATAATTTAATTGTAACACTATAAAATATTATTCATTTCATGCATGTAACATACGTGTTTCTCCTAATTTAATACCAATATTTAAAATATACAAGAGTAAAAACGCTGAAATTAGGCTTGTTAATTCCAACGTTCCTTATGTTTATTAAATCATCATATAACCTAATTTACCATTCCATTATCTACTAATTTAGTAAAAGCATCTATTATTTTAGGATCTAATTTCAGCCCCTTCTCTTCTTTTATCTTAAGAACTGCTTCTTCATTACTAAAAATTTTTTCATTCATACTGTTTGTAAATTCATCATAATATTCAGCTACTGCTATAATTCTTGCTAACAATGGAATTTCTTCACCTTTTAGACCTTTAGGATAGCCCTTACCATCCCATCTTTCATGATGAGATAAAACTAATTCCGCTAAATCCATTGTATCCTCAAATGAATTTAATACCCTGTAACCAACAATAGGATGTTGATGAATTTCTTTACTATCTTCTTCGAACACTTCTTCATTTTCATAAAGAATATCATCACCTAACACAATTTTACCTATATCATGATAAAAACCAGCTTCTTTTAATTTTTTCATCTCTGTTTCGGATAATTTCATCTGATTACCAATTTTTTCACAGATATTACTAACATTTATTGAATGAATTTTTTCTCTTGGACTTTTATCATGAAGCGTTTCCATAATGGTATTAATAGTATCAGAATTTATAGTCTTCTTATTAAGCGTCTTTTCTTTATACATAGCGTTTTCTGCATTTTCCATAACAGTTTCAATATCATCATCATTATTTATTTTTGTTGCACAGCCCATTGAAATATTACCTTTTATAGCAACTATTCTCTCTTTAGCAAACTCTTTTTTAATTCTTGTAATTATTTTTCGTGCATCCTTTCTTTCTGTATTAGGTAAAAGAATTGTAAATTCATCTCCGCCAACTCGAGCAGCAACATCACTTTCTCTACAAACTTTTTGCAGTATTTCTGCAGATTTTTTTATGAGTTCATCACCAACAGCATGTCCAAAAATATCATTAGTAAGTTTTAATCCATTTATATCTCCAAATATAATTGAAATAGGAAAATTACTTTTATTGTCTAATCTTTTTAGCTCTTCATCAAAAAACATTCTATTATATAAGCCTGTCAGTGAATCATGGCGACTTAAATATTTTATATGTTCCAAATTTTTTCTAGATTCTGTTATATCTAAAAAAGTCACAACTAAACCAACTATTTTATCATCCTTATATTGCGGATATGAATAATATTCTACATCTACGCTCGTACCATCTTTTCTCCAAAAAACTTCATCATTAACGTGCGTTCCATCTCCAAGCAAATGTGCCTGATGAATCATGCAATCTTCAAAAATCATTGGTTTACCATCTCTATATGTATGATGAATTTGTTGGTGCATATTTTTTCCTATTAACTCATCTTGAATACTATATCCTAACATTGCTAAACAACTAGCATTACAATATGTGCAATTTCCTTTATTATCAAGTCCAAAAATCGCTTCTACTGCTGAGTCTAAAATTAGGTGAAGCTGTTCTTTGCTTTCTTTTAATTCATTATTCGTTTCTTCAAGCTCCAATGTTCTTTCTTTTACTTTACTTTCAAGATTATTAATTAGTATATATATAGTATCTGCCATTTTATTAAAAGATTTTGACATCATTCCTATTTCATCATTTCTAATTATCGTTGCTCTTTTATGCAAATCTCCATTTGCAAATTTTTCATTTATTTCAATCAAGGTATCAATTGGTTTTAAATACTTGTTTGTAACCTTATATGAAATTAATATAGAAATAACAAGAGCCACTATTGTAAATAATAATGTAAATTTAATATTTTCCATAATATTTATAATAAAAAGACTCTCTGGAATAGCAGTTATGACTAACCAGTCAAATCCATCTTTATAATGTGGAGTTAAATTTATATATAATTTGTCTTTACAATTATTTATAATAAAATTGCTCTCATTGGTATTTAAATATTTATTGTATGCTTGAATTATTGCTGAATTTCCTATTTCATCAATTGTTAACCTCTTTACACTACCATCCTCAAGAGTTTTAAAATTATTAATATCAAATGAGTTAGCTACTAAATCTCTTGAATTTATTTCCATGATTAAGGCAATTGCATTTTTACTTTCAACTATTTCTTTTAAATAATTATCAATTCTAGTTAGTGTAATATGTGTTCCTAAAACTCCCAAAAGTACTTTATCTTTATTATAAATTGGATATGCGGCGGATACAGTTAAATCATCCATTACAAAATGCTTGTATACGGGAGAAAACACTGGTACTCCTGATTTCTTTGCAGCCTGATACCAATCTCTAGTTCTAGGATCAAATTTTCCAGCATTTACAGTTATTTTATTTGCTATTGATTCATTAATTGCATAGTACCAGGACTCACCATTAGTAGTTATATCATTTCTCATTATTTCTATTTCATTATTTTTATTTTTCCTAGCACCATAGTATTCTCCATTTTCAGTGCCGTAACTAAAACTGTATACATCATTGCCCATATGAGTATGCAAAACTCCTACAAAATATTTCTCTCGCTCTGCTTCATTATTCATATCAACAATTTCATACTCTATTAATTCATGATTCGCTTCGTTAATATGCATAGGTACATTTATAAATTCATCAACCTGATTTAGAATTTCTTTATTCATGTCTTCTGATATTTTTTCTATTGTATCATTTGCAGAAGAAAACCAATTTGAAAATACAATATAAGAAATTACACTCACAGTGGCTAGTAGCAGTACTATAAAAACAATTATCACGATATTTCTGATTGATATGCTATCTTTTTTTATACTCGTACTTTTCATAATGCTCTCCTATCTTACGTATTTTCCATCTAATTTATTTAGAAAAATATTTGTTAGTATAAAGTATTTTAATCTATTTAACATAATATAGTGATTGTTAATTTTTGTCAACTAATAATAAAAAAGACCCTGCTAGGGTGAATTTTTAAATGGAAAACAAGTTGAATAAATAGGATTTTAAATAAAAATTATGGAACGATTGGTATAGTACTAAAAAAAAAGCATATAATTTATTACGATGTAAAAAAGGGGGGGATTTTATGTTTAATGATTTTATGACTATGGATATTTTAACAACTTTTGCTGGACTTACGGGTGCAGTGATGTTAATAGTACAATTCACTAAATCTATAGTAAAAAATAAACTTGGTGACTCTTTTGTTAGACTTTATAGTTTTATTATCGCACTAATTCTTACTTTTGTTTTTGCAAGACAGGGAAATCAAGTGCAGGACATAATTTTGACAATTATAAATGCAATTATGATAACTATGGCAAGTGCTGGGGGCTATGAAATAGTATCTGACCCATTGGCAAGAAAAGCAAAAAAATAATTTATTAGATCTGACATAATATAATGCCATTTCTATTTATTAATTTAATGGAAATCAATTGTTGTTTTACATTCGAGAGCTCTGAAAAGGGTTCTTTTTATTTTGTTTTACATTAAATATTATTTAATTGGTTATACTATACATCAGGGAAAAATTTTATAGAAAGGAGATTTCTAAAATGAAATTTAGAAACATATTATTGGCATTAGTTTTAATAATGTCTTTATTTACAGCATGTACGCAAACGCAGGATGCAAATCCACCTGAAGCAACACCGCCTCAGACTTCGCCACCTGATACTGCAACGCCAGAAACTGCTCCTGATGTGATGACTACAGCATCTATTGTAGATAGCAATGCAGCTTTTGAAGAAGCAATCAGCAACAATGGAACATGGATTATATGTACATTGAAAGACTTGACTTTTGATAATGAGCTTATACTTGATGGAGAATTTAAAAATGGTAAAAAAGATGATGATGGCAAAGATATTATTCAACGTAAAATAGCCCTCTATACTCAAGATGAAAATCGTAATGTAACAGGCAGATTTAATCTTACAGCACCTAAATTGACTATTAATAGTCCTAATGCTAGAATACAAAGTGGGACTTTCATTGGTGATGTTTATGTTTCAGCTGAAAATTTCCAATTAGTAGATGCAACAATTGAAGGAAATTTATATTTTATGACTGAAGATGCAAAATCATCATTCACAATGGATGAAACTAGTTCTGTAACTGGAGCTCAAGAAATGAGTAAGTAAAAATTAATACTTATATAACAAACACGCCCAGGAGATAACTCCTGGGCTAAATACTTTTTTATATCATTTTAGCATTCCTTAATATTTCAACTGACTTTTTTAATGCATCTTTAGTTTTAACTTCTATTAACATCCTTATATCCTGTTTTTTAGCAAATTCTATTAATTCACTAATATTTAGTTCTCCGTCGAATGGAACTTGATGATCATTTTGTCCTTTAGCATCATGAAAGTGCATATGGGCTATTTTTTTTACATTTTTCATTAAATACTGCCTATCTGTATAATTACTTACTACATCATGACCTGTATCCCATGTAAGATTTATATTTGGATATGTTATTGCTTTATCCAGAACCCTTTGTATATAAGGTTTGCCGAAGTTATGGCTATTTTCTATTGATAATGTAATATCATATTTATTTGCTTTCACTGATAATATCTCAATTGATTTAATAAAGCTATTTAAATACTCCGCAGAGTATTTATCATAAATATATACCTTTTTATTTGGGAGAGTCATTTTAGCACCCTCGATAATATGAAGATTTAGCAATTTAACTCCTGATTCATTTGACCAGTCTAATGTATCTGAAAAAAGATTTACAAATCCTTCCCTTACGCTTTCATAAAATGTTCCTAAATCTGCTTCATCTGGCATATGCATAGTAAATTCTATATTTGTTTCTTTCTTTATTTTTTTAAGCTCAGCTGGATTTATATTTTGTATAAAATTATATGGTAAGTTCATATTAAGCTCAATAAAATCTAATTTTAATTCTAAACATAAATCAACTAGTTTGTTTAAAGAAGTATATTCTACCAAAGCTGGCATTCCTATTTTAAATTTATTATACATAATAGTCCTCTACTCTTCGATTATTTAATTACTTATTCGCTAATTGTGCTTATATCGTTACATTTTTTTATTATTTCTAATGCTTCTTCAATCTTATCTTCATCAACTCTCACTATAAATGCTGACTTACCAACATTTGACGGAGTGCAAGTGTGTGCATACTCAACATTTATGTTATGTTGGTACAATAAATTTACAAATTCGTACATTGAACCGCTTTTATCCTGTATCTCTATGCCTAAAACATTTGTTATATTAATTCTAAAACTATTTTCCTTCAAAATTTGTTCTGCTTTGTCCACATTATCAACTATTAATCTTAAAACACCATAATCTGCTGTTTCTGCAATTGTTAATGCTCTAATATCTATATTATTGTCTGCTAATAATTTCAACACTTCTTTTAAACGACCTTTTTTATTTTCTAAGAAAATTGATACTTGTTTAAACATATATATCACCTCTAATTTTATTTTTTTATATGTTTCTTTTATCTATTACTCTTACTGCTTTACCTTGGCTTCTTGGTATGGTTTTAGGTTCAACAAATCTTATTTTTGCTGATATACCTAGAACAGAAGATATTCTATTCATTATTCTTTTTTCTAAAGATTCTAGTATACTTATTTTATCAGAAAAAGACTTTTCTGACAACTCTACTAATATTTCTAATTCATCAAGATTTCCATTTCTAGTTACTATTAGTTGATAATGAGGTTCAACTTCTCCTATTTCAAGTAAGACACTTTCTACTTGTGATGGGAATACATTGACACCTCTAATTATTAGCATATCATCTGTTCTTCCGGAAACTCTTTGCATACGAACGTGAGTTCTACCACATTTACACCTTTCTGCTGTAAGCATAGAAATATCTTTTGTTCTATACCTTAATAAAGGTAACCCTTCTTTTGTAATAGTTGTGAATACAAGTTCTCCTTTTTCTCCATATGGTAGTGGTTCTAAAGTAATTGGGTCTATAATTTCGGGAATAAAGTGATCTTCCCATATATGCATTCCATTTTGACATTCGCATTCCATTGAAACTCCAGGTCCCATAACTTCAGATAACCCATATATGTCATAGGCTTTAATATTTAATTTCTTTTCAATTTGTGCTCTCATACTTTCAGACCAAGGTTCTGCACCAAAAATTCCAGTTTTTAATGATATCTCTTCTAATCCTACACCCATCTCCTCCATTGCCTCTGCTAGGTATATAGCATATGATGGTGTACATGCCAATGTTGTTGCACCAAAGTCTTTCATAAGCATTATTTGCTTTTCTGTATTGCCCCCTGACATGGGAATTACTGAAGATCCTAATCTTTCTGCACCATAATGAGCTCCTAATCCACCAGTAAACAATCCATATCCATATGATATTTGTATAACTGAATTATGATCTGCTCCACCACATGCCATCGAACGAGCTACTATTTCTGACCAAGTAGTAATGTCATTTCTTGTATAGCCAACAACTGTAGGTTTTCCTGTAGTGCCACTTGATGCATGAAGTCTAACTATTTGTGACATGGGTGTTGCAAACAACCCATATGGATAATTATCCCTAAGGTCTTGTTTTGTAGTAAATGGTAACTTCGATAAATCATCTAATGATTTTATATCTTCTGGTTCTACTCCTAATTTTTGAAAGGCATCTCTATAAAATGGTACATTGTGATAAATTTTTGTAACCATTTGTTTTAACCTTTCTAATTGTAAAGCTTGTAGTTCGTTTCTTTCCATACATTCTTTTGCTTCATTCCAATACATTTTATCATCCTCCATATTATTATATAGTTTGAAAAATAGGGTTAGGGCTTTATGCAGGTTAGGGCTTTACGCAGTCTCATTCACCAATGTATTTGCTCCCTACGGTCGCATACATTGGGAATTCGTTGCGGTTGACCTACCGCTATTTTTCAGAAAAAAGACTCTGAAAAATAGGGTTAGGGCATACAAAAAACCTCTCATCCACTTAAGGACGAGAGGTTAACTCGCGGTACCACCTTGATTGACTGTAATATACAGCCCACTCATTTAAGAATACGCAACAATATTTGTTTTAATATTCCCTTCTACTAACGTAAGAATTACGATCAAGCCTACTATAGTTCAGCCGACAACTCATGAGGGAACTTCATCAAAATTCCAATTATCGGCTTTCACCATCCCGACTCTCTTTATATTTTCCTAAAGATTACTTTCCTCAATCACAGTATTTATTTTATGAATTAATTATAATTTTTTTAATTATATTTGAATTTATGCTATTTGTCAATATTTTTTTCAAATTTTAAAAGAAATTTTTTAATTTTAAAAGAAATTATAAATTGTAAGTAACAAAAGGAACAATATAACTATTTATTTATACTTATTTATATCCATTTCTTTTATCTATTGCTTCGTCTTTTATTTCCCTTTTCATATTTTTAAGAGATTGTTTTCTTCTTTCGTTCTTTTCTTCTAATTCTCTTTTTTGTTTATCATCATCAACATTATTTATAAGTTCCTCTGTTTTTCGGTAATTAACAATTGTGTTATTTATATTGCTCTGGATTTTGTTAACATTATCTCTTCTATCATCTGGTTTTGGTTTATTTTCCAATTTCTTATCTCCTATCTTTGTTATTTTTTAATAAGATTTATTTATATTAATCTTATTTTTATTATATCAAAGAATGAAGTTATTATTCTAAAAGCAACAACTTATCAAAAGCTATTCCAAAAAAAATATCAAAATAACCCTACATTAGTTTCTTTAACTCTTCTTCTGTAAGATGTCTATATGCTCCTAGTTCAAGTGTTTCATCCAGATCAATTGCACCCATTGAAATTCTTTTTAGGTACTTAACTTCTTTACCAACTGCTAGAAACATTCTTTTAACTTGATGAAATTTCCCTTCTCTTACAGTGACATAGCATTTTGATTCTTGCCCTGATTCTATTATTTTAAGGTCTGCTGGAAGTGTTTTATAGTTCTCATTTATTAGCAAAATGCCTTCCTCAAATAATTTTACATCTTCTTCTGTAACCTCACCATCTACTTCTGCATAATAAGTTTTATCCACATGTTTCTTAGGTGATAACAAATTGTGATTTAACACGCCATCATTAGTTAAAATCAACAATCCTTCTGTATCTTTATCTAGTCTTCCTACTGGAAATGGAGAGTAAAATTTATCTTTTTCGTCTAATAAATCTACAACTGTTTTATCATAGTTATCTTCTGTTGCAGATACAACACCTTGTGGTTTATTCATCATAAGATATATATATTGAATATATTTAACTGTATTATTTTTGTAGTTAACTTCATCTTTTTCCGTATCTACAATTCTTGATGAATTTTTTTCTATGATGCCGTTAATTTTTATGCAACCTGATTTTGCGTCTATTTTAATTTGACTTCGCGAACCTAACCCTATGTTTGAAAGCATTTTATCTATTCTAATTTTCATGACTTATCCTTTGTTTTCTTATGTAGTTTTATAATTTAAAGTATAATTGTTTTTGTAAACCTTGTCAATGCGACGGTTTTTAGGCAATAGGGCTGATTTATTGCCTATTTTTAGGCACATGTTTTTCTATCTCAAATGCTATTATTTGACAATCATTGATATTTGATGATATTATCTTATATCGAATATTGGCATGATATTTGTATAGTATACTAGAAACATAATATTATTGGAGGATTTTGTATGGTAGGAATATTAATTAAAGGTTTTACAATTGGTATAGCATATGTAGCTCCTATTGGAATGCAAAATCTATATGTTATTAACACTGCTATGACCCAAACAAAAACACGTTTATATCTAGTTGCTTTAATAACAATATTTTTTGATATTTCTTTAGCGTTGGCTTGTTTTTTTGGCATGGGTGCAATAATTGAAGCAATACCCATTATAAAACTAATAATTCTGGGAGTAGGTTCTATTGCAGTAATTTGGATAGGTATACAATTAATTCGTTCCACACCAAGCCTAAATACATCTATTGATACAAAAAAAACTATTTTACAGGTTACCTTATCTTGTTTAATGGTAACTTGGGCTAATCCACAGGCTTTAATAGATGGCACTTTGTTATTTGGAAGTTTTAGAGCTTCTTTACCAGTTGATATGGCGAAATATTTTATCATTGGTTCTTCTCTAGCATCTATAGTTTGGTTTTTATCATTAGGAACTATTGTAAGTGTATTTAAAAAGGTATTCAATGAAAAAGCTTTAAAGATTATTAATGTAGTATGTGGAATTATTATTATTTATTACGGATTCAAGTTAGGTATTAACTTTTTTCAAGAAATATAATAATTTGTTAACAATAGAATAACAAATTATTGTTATTCTATTGTTGAAACTAAATAACTAAGGTGTTGATAGTTTTTTTACTTAATACTTTTATCATTAACTAATTTTTTTTTATCCTTATCATTAAATGTGTTATTTAATTCATATTCCATGTAACTGTTTTCGTTAGTAAGTTCATCATTATTTCTATATTCACTATCTACTTTTGAATTTTGTACCAAATTACTTATCTTTTTATTGTCTTTATTACCATTGAAATTTTTTATACAAATCAACCTTTCATAATAAATTTACAAAGCTTTTGCTTTATATATTTATTATTTACAATACTTTTTTTAATATTACTTTATAAATGTTATAATTTTAGTATTTTAATTTTCTTCAAAATAATTTTTATGCAAATTTATATACCTTAACTCATCAACTCTTTATTGTTCGTATTTAATATTTGCACCTATTTTTTGAAGTTTTTCTACTATGTTTGCATATCCTCTTTTTATATGATGTATATCTGTAATTTCTGTTTCTCCCTCTGATACTAAACCTGCTAATATTAATGCTGCTCCTGCTCTAAGATCTGTAGCTTTTACTTTTGCTCCACTAAGATTATTTTTTCCTTTTAATACTGCGCTGTTTCCTTCTATTTTAACGTCTACTCCCATTCTCATCAACTCGTTAGCGTGCATGAACCTATTTTCAAATATTGTTTCATTTATGATGCTGGTTCCTTCTGCAATTGAAAGAAGTGCCATAAATTGAGCTTGCATATCTGTTGGAAAACCTGGATATGGAAGAGTTTTTATGTCTACTGGTTTTATTTTTCCATTAGATATAACTCTAATTTTATCTTCATATTCTTCTATATGGGCTCCTACTTCTCTCAGTTTTGCAATTACTGGTTGTACGTGGCTTGATAGAACATTGTCTATAATTAAATCACCACCTGTAATTACGGCCGCAACCATATATGTACCAGCTTCTATTCTATCGGGTATTACTGTATGCTCAGTCTTATGAAGTTCTTTGACTCCTTTTACTCTGATTGTTTTAGTTCCAGCTCCAATAACATTTCCACCCATGCTGTTAATAAAGTTTGCTAAATCAACTATTTCAGGTTCTTCTGCAGCATTTTCTATAATTGTTTCACCTTCTCCAAGAGTTGCTGCCATAATTATGTTTTCTGTGGCACCAACGCTTGGAAAATCTAAATATATATCACTGCCTATTATTTTTTTTGCTGATGAGTTTACATAACCGTTCTCTGATATTACTTCAGCTCCAAGTGCCTTAAAACCTTTTAAATGAAGGTCTATTGGACGCGTTCCAATTGCACAACCACCTGGCATATATATCTTTGCATTTCCACATCTTGCCAATAGTGGTCCCATAACTAAAAATGAAGCCCTCATTTTGCTTATTAAATCATATGGTGCCTCACAATTTTTAATATCTTTTGTAATTATATTAAGAGAATTTTCCCCAATTCTCGTTACTTTTGCTCCTAAAACTTCTAGTAATTCACACATTACTTCAACATCTTTTAAATTTGGTATTTCATGTAATATACATTCTTCATTCGAAAGAAGGGTTGATGCTAATATGGGTAGAATTGAGTTTTTTGAGCCATCTACCTTTATATTTCCTTTTAAACCCATGCTTTTTTTTACAATTATTTTTTCCAAAACTCTCTCCTATATTACTGTAATATTTCTTTTATTGAGCATTATATGCTACTACTTTTTACATAGTATCATCTTTTATATTACAATTCAATTACAATATTTACTATAATTAATTTTTTATACTAATGTGGTTATTCTCGCCTATTTTTCAAAGCTAGTTATGTTATCCAATATTTTATTAAGCATAAAAAAAAGAAAAAGCGTGTGATTAAAATAAAGGGGGACGTTATATTTAAAAGTTACACTCTTTTTCTTTTGATAGTATTTTAACCTGATTTTGATTTTTTATTCAAACTTTTTGATTTTTTTATTTATTAAAGATAACTAAGATTTATAAAGTGGCATTTTAATTTCTGCCTTAAAAAGATCTCCATCTATACTTAATTCTAATTCTCCATTTTGTACTTCCATCAAGCTTTTCGCTATAGCTAAACCTAATCCATTCCCTTCTGAATTTCTGGATTCATCTCCTCGCTTAAATCTCTCCATCAACTCTTCTACAGGGATATTTAATTCATTGGCTGATACATTTTTAAAGCACACTGCTACTTCATGATTTGTTTCTACGATATCAATGTACACTCTTGAACCTTTTAAAGCATATTTGAAAATATTGGACAATAGATTTTCCATTACTCTAGACAGAAATCTACCATCTGCATTAGCTAATATTTTTTCACTAGTAGCACTTACTTTAAATCCAAGCTTTGATTCTTGTATTTTTTCATCTAGTTCACCTAGTATTTGAGAAACTAAAGCATTTATATTAACTTTTTCAAAATTAACTTTTATATTTCCACTTGTTAATTTTGCTGCTTCAAATAAATCCTCTGTTAAAATCTTAAGCCTACTTGACTTCCTATCAAGTACATCTAAATATTTTGGGGCATTTACTGATTGTAGCCCCTCTCTTTTCAACAAGTCCACATATGATATTATAGATGTGAGAGGTGTCTTTATATCATGGGATACATTTGTAATCAATTCTGTTTTTAACCTTTCACTTTTTACACCATTTTGAACTGCTATTTTTAGTCCATCTGTTATAGCGTTTATATCATCTGCCAAACTTTTAAATTCACCATTACCGTGTAAAACTATTTTATTTTCATAATCGCCTTCTTTTGCTATTCTTATGCCATCTTGTATTTTACTAAACAATTTAATTTTATTATATACTACATAAGCAGATATTAATAAAACTATGAAGATAGATGGCGGATATTTTACAGAAATTATTGTTAAAATCATTAATATAACTATAGTTGACATTGTTTTTAGCATCAATGGTCCACTACTGATAATTTTTATTAAAATTTCTAATATTTTTGATAATGAAATAAATATAAAAGAATACTTTATAATATTCCCATCTTTCAAGTGTTTCACTATGGATAAAAACAATGCTAAAAAAAAGGTCACAACTAATAATGATGTTGACAGCATTGCTAACTTCATTAAATTAACATTAATATGTCTTATATTTATAATATGGTCAAACTGCAATATAGATACAGTTACAATTGATGTGATTATTAATAAATTAATATCGGAATATATTTTATCTATAAAAATATAGTGAATTTCTTCATCTTCGACTTTTTTACCTATAGCAATCAATAGGAATATAAAGCACATAATAGCTAAAATAAAGCAAATTGTAATTAATATTATATTTTTAATCAATGTTTCCCTATCATTGTTCCATTTTTCTATGCGAGTAGCTAACCCTTCATCTGTAATGCCAATATATATTATTGTTTCATCGCTTCCACCTTCAATATTTTTGATTCTATCTAACAATGAAGGCGAATAACTACTATCACCATTTTCAGGATAAATTTCTACACCTGTATCATCTATCAACACATAAGCTTTTCTTGTATTATAAAATTCTTTGTCTGGATCGTCTGTATTTGTACAAATATTAACTCCATCTGTTGCATAATACTTAAGTCCTTCTGGATTATTTAAGTCATATATTATTTGCTCATAATTTGCTAAATCGCTTTTTTTAATAATTTCTTTAATTGCTTGTATTTCATCATTTTTTTGTATCCAAAAAAGCTTTACAGTTTCTTCTCCATCCTCGTAATTATTCTCCGTTATAAAATTGTTGTATAAATTTGTTAACTGCCAACTATCCTCTACATCAATGTTTTTAACGGTTCCTCCGCTTTTTATATATTTTTCACTTTTGTAATTTCGAAGCACATACTCAAGTCTACTTGCAGAATATCTAAGTTCATTGCTAAGTGAATTGCTCTCTAAATATTTCTCAACTGTTACACTTTCATAGTTTTCAACATTTAAGAAAATATTTAATCCTGAATTAACTCCTACTAATATACATAAAACAAACAAAGAAAATGCTATGGTTTTGTTAAGTGTGCTTCTGTTAAATCTTTTCCACCTTGTAGCCAACGCCCCACACCACCTTCAGATACTTCGGATTTTTAGGATCTATCTCTACTTTTTCTCTTATTCGACGTATGTGAACAGCAACTGTATTTTCTGGATTAAATGATGGTTCATTCCATGCTTTTTCATATATAGCTTCGATGGAAAATACTTTTCCTGCATTTTGTGTTAAGAATAAAAGTATTTTATATTCTACTGGTGTAAGTTTTACTACTTCTCCATCTACTGTAACTTCTTTTCTTTCATCATCTATTACAAGGGCTCCTGTTTTGTATATATCCTTATTATCTATTACACTGCCAAGTGTCGTGTATCTTCTAAGCTGTGAATTAACTCTTGCTATGAGTTCTATAGGTTTGAATGGTTTAGTTATATAATCATCTGCTCCCATTTCTAAACCAGTTACTATATCTATGTCTTCGGATTTTGCTGATAGCATTATAACTGGTATATTTTTTACTTCTCTAATTTTTTCAGTAGCTTTAATACCATCCATTTCTGGCATCATTATATCCATAACAACTAAATGAATTTCATTGTTTTCTACTGTTTCAATTGCATCTAATCCGTTGTAGCATTTAAAAATATTATATCCTTCATTTCTTAGGTATATTTCTATTGCTTCAACTATTTCTATTTCATCATCACAAACTAATATGTTCATAATTAATTTTGTGCCTCCTTAAAATGTATGCGAAAATTTAAGTTAGGTATTGTACCTACTTAAACTTCTTAAATCCCTCTATTAATGCATTAATGACATTATCATCTTGATCTAATCTGTAATTTCTTGATACAGTTTTGGTTGGTTTTGTCATATCATAGTCCTGACCATTCCATAATACTGCTATCTTAATTTTTTCATATTTAGTTATTGTATTAAACATATCTACAAACCATTCACTTTTATTTCCTCCTGTAGTGGAACAACTAAATTCTGTAATCATCATAGGATGTTTAAAATGTGATTCATAATCATAATAAAATGCATCATAAGCTTCTTCGAATTTTCTCCAAGTTTCGCCTTTATAATAATTTCCTGTGTTGTAAGCTGTTAATCCTACAACATCTACATAATCATTGCCTGGGTAATAGGATAAATAGTTATTATATGAAAAATTTGGAAAAGATAATTCGTTTGGATTCCACACAAATATGAGGTTATCTACTCCCTTTTCCTTAAACTTATCATATATGTATCTCCAGCACTCTATATATAAGTCAGTGTCCTTACCTACAAAATACGAAGAATACAAAACCCAAGCACCATTCATCTCATTATTTATTCTAAACAAAACTGGAAAATCATATTCATTAAAACTTTCTGCTAAACTATCCAAATAATCATCGTACTTTCCCTCTATAATTTCCAATGTTATATCTTTTTCTTTGTTTTCTATCATGTCTGTGGTATACAAGGTATATTCCACAACTTTTCCTAGTTCTTTTGCTTTTTCCATGTATGCACTTTTAAATGGAAGAACAAAAGAATTATATGTCAACGTTACTGGAAAATTATAGTTATATAAATTTTCTAACTGCACAAGTCTATACTGGTATGTTGGAAATGTAGGTTCAAATATTCCAAAATCAATTTTATCATTTTTTTCAAAGTATTGTTCGTAAAATTCTTGTGTTAAAACATCAAATTGTTTTTTTACTGGCTCAAATACCTTGTCTTCTTTCATTTTTCCTGACTTATCTATAAACTTGAAACTTGGCATTATATAATCAATATATATAGGTGCTGCTGATTTTATAAATACGGTTACTATCTCTTTAGACGTTCTAGGTATAGCAATTGTTGCATAATAATTTCTATCTATTTCATCCCCTTTAAGTTTTCTTCTCTCATATAGTGTGATATGAGAACTTACTCCGCCAAAAGGGTGTTCATATTCTGCTGTAACTTCAAACTCGTCATTTCTCTTTATTCCATTATTTCCATAAATATTATATGAATATTTTGTGTCTAGCGTATTGTTGAAATCATCATAAAGAACTTCTACTACTAAATTTTTCGATTCAAATCTACTTTTTACATTTACAATGTCTTCATTCAATATTAAATATTTAGGAAGAACTATTTGATATCCAAATGGATTATTGGTATATTTGTTATAGCTTGTTGAATATGATGTGATTTGTGTACTTTCATCACTATATGTTTCATCACCATATGCTAAATTTGAAGTTATTGCTAATGCTATTAGGGAAATGGCTAAATATTTCTTAAAATTCATTTATGTTTCTCCTTTTAATTAATGTAAATTATTTATAAATTTTATCTATTTACTCAAATTTCATTTATAGCTAATTTTAACAAACATAGTTGTTGGTGTCAATTGAATACAAAATTATTTTCATCATATGTTATTGTTCATTTTACAACAAAATATTAATTGTACTATGTATGCATTATATGCTATAATCATTTCGTGATAAAAATCAGGAGGACTTATTAAATAATGGTTACTTTAGACACGTTTAAGAGGGGATTTAACAATGGAATCAAAACCCTCATTGCCTTGTTAAAGCTTATGGTTCCTATATATATAGGAGTTCAGTTGCTTTCGATTTCAGGTTTACTTAGTATTATTGCAACTTTTTTTACACCTGTGATGTCCTTTTTTGGATTACCAGGTGAAGCATCATTAACATTAATTGTTGGGTATTTCTCAGGTATTTACGGAGCTTTAGGTACTTTGGCAGCTATTAAACTAAATGCAGTTCAAGCTACAACAATAGCTATTATGACTTCAATCGCTCATAATTTAATTGCTGAAACTGCAGTTATTAAAAAACTAGGGGTCAGTGCTTGGGCAAGTATTGCTGTAAGATTGTTTTTTTCGATTTTATTTGGGTTTTTATATTATAGGATATTTGGGTGATTATTATGGATTATATTATAGATTTATTTATTAACTTATTATCTTTTACTTGGAATATTACTAAAGTAATTATTCCTTTAATGCTTGTTATGGAAATATTTAAAGATTTAAAAATCATAGACAAAATTTCAAATTTAATAAAGCCTGCAACTAATTTTTTAACCATTAATGAGAAATCAGGAATCTCACTTATTATAGGAATTATTTTCGGCTTATTATTTGGTGCCGGTGCCATAATTCAAAGTACCAATGAACATGATGTTGATAAGAGAAGTATTTTTTTAATATGTATGTTTTTATCTCTATGTCATGCAGTCATTGAGGATACATTGATTTTTGGAGCTATTGGTGCTGATTATTTGGCAATCTTAGGTTCTAGAATTATTGCAGCAGTTTTTACGACTTATGTTTTATCTAAACTTATTAAAAAAGACTTTTCGGATATATCTGATATTAATATTTGCCATGAGCATACGAGTTATGAACATAACTCTACTAATAAATAAATGCAATTTAATTAAACAGGAGGATTTTAAATGAAAGTAAATTTAAACCCGGCTAAGGGTATGAGGGATTTTACTCCGCAGGAAAAGGAAATTAGAGATTATGTTGAAAATGTTATTGTAAGCACTTATAAACAAAGTGGCTTTAATCTTATTGAAACGCCTGTTGTTGAAAACATTGAAAACTTAATTGGTAGTAAAGGTGGAGAAAATTTAAAGCTGATTTTTAAAATACTGAAAAGAGGTGAAAAACTTGACTTTTCAAAAACAGATATATGCGAAGATGACTTAGCTGATTTAGGATTGAGATATGATCTCACTATTCCTTTGAGTAGATTTTATTGCAAAAATCAATCTAATTTACCATCTGTTTTTAAAGCATTGCAGGTAGGTAATGTATTTAGAGCTGAAAGAGCTCAAAAAGGAAGATACAGAAGCTTTAAACAATGTGATATAGATATAATTGGTGATGGTTCTTCTGCTGCTGAATTAGAGCTTATCACTACTACTGCAAAGGCTTTGACAGCTCTTAATGTTACTGATTTTGTAGTTAGATTTAATGACAGAAGAGTTTTGAAAGCCGTTATTTTAAATTGTGGTTTTTTAGATAATGAATTTGACAGTGTATGTATAATTGTTGATAAATTAGATAAAATCGGAATGTCTGGCGTTGAATCTGAGTTAAAAGGCAAGAATTATAATGAAGAGTGCATTTCTAAATTAATGGATGCTCTTGAAAATATAAGTAAAAACGGAACTAGATGCCTTTCTTCTTATTCTGTACCTGAAGATGTTATTTCTGATGTAGAAAAAATTATGAATGATGTGAAAGATTATGCTAATGGTAAATATGACATAGAGTTTGATTTTACTTTGATTAGAGGTATGGGATATTATACTGGTTCGATTTTTGAAATTGCTTATAAAAATCTTGGCTATTCTATTGCTGGTGGTGGTAGGTATGATGAAATGGTAGGAAATTTCATTGGTCAGCAAATACCTGCAATTGGTTTTTCGATTGGATTTGAACGACTCGTTAATCAGCTTATTGAAGAAAAGTTCAAGGTCCCTAATTTAGAGAAGGTTGTTTTGCTTTTTGAAAAAAGTGATAGCTATATTAATGTCATGAAAAAAGCCGATGAATTGAGAAGTCAAGGTTATACTGTATCTGTATATGAAAAATCTAAAAAACTAGGCAAGCAGCTTAATCAATTTGATGGTTATGGATTTAGTAAGTATGCTGTATTTAGCGGGGATGATACTGAAGTTAAGAGCTTATCTTAAATAAAAAAACAGATGTTGGGGCATCTGTTTTTTTATGTCATTTTTTAACTATTTAATATAAAGAGGTATATATGTTCAGTATATCCTGTCTATCGAGTGGTACGTAATTATTTACTAAAAGTCTTTGTTGTGTTTTAATTACACTGTCTGTAAACAGTTCTGTTTCTTCTTGCTTCATTCCATATTCTCTAAGTGGTTTGAGGCTAAGTAAGTTATTTAATAATTTTCCAAGTTCTTCGTAAACATTGCTTTCGTCTGAACCTATTATATCTGCAATCAGTTTATTTATTTGTTTAATTTTTCCTGTAGGGTTAAGTTTATAATAATATTTAAACACTTCTATAAAGAATTGGTAGTTTGCCTCTCCATGAGGTACGTGATAAGTTCCTCCTAATGGATAAGAAAGTGCATGAACTGCTCCAACTCCTGTGTTTCCAAAGGCCACTCCTGCATAATTGCTTCCAACTACAAAATCTTCTAATATTTCAAGTCTGTAATCTTCGCCTTTTTCTACTATTTCCATATATCCTTTAATTATTAGCTCTACTGCCTTCATACTGAATAATTCTGTAAAAGGATTTGATTTAGGTGATACAAATGATTCAACTGCATGTATCAATGCATCTACTGAGCTTGTAACAAAAAATTTGTATGGTAATCCTTTAACTAATTCTGGTATTAAAACTGCATAATCTGCCAACAATTCATCTGCTGCTAAACCCATTTTTGTGTGCTTTGATTTTATTTCAGCTATAGATATATTTGTAACTTCACTTCCTGTACCACATGTTGTAGGCACTATTATTAGTTCTTTTTCTTTTATTAATGGAACAGTTCTTTCGAATAAATCAACACAGTTTCCTGAATCTTTTAAAACTAAAAGTTTAGAAATATCTATGATACTTCCTCCACCTACTGCTATTACTCTTTTGTAATCTTTTCCGCGGATTTCAGACATTATGTTGTTTATCATTTCATCTGATGGCTCACCCACTCCAAATTTTTCCTGGAACATGAAATCTGCTTCTAGGTTTAATTGCTTCATGAATGGTTCATATATAAATTCATTTGTTATAACAAAGTCACCTTTGCCTATATTAAACTCTTTAGCAAAATCTCCAAAGTTTTGAAATTTATGAATTTCTGGTTTTATTTTTAGTACTCTCATTACTGCCTCCTATATCTAAGCTATATTTATGCTCCTAGTTCAGTCCATATTTCATCATCTGTTGGTACTTTTGCATCTTCAATTACCATACCTATTCTTGAAATATTTATAAGGTGCTTATAATCAAAGTTTTCAGAAATTGCATTATTTCCCCATGTTCCACAACCTAGTGTTGTCGTTGGTGCTAATCCATTAGTTAATGAACCACCTGCTGTTGTCGATGATGATGCATTTACTATTAATCTACTTACTGTTAAATTAATTCCTGCATAATCAATGTGGTCTTTATTGTTTGAGTGAATTGCTGCTGAATGTCCTTTTCCTTCATAGTTTAAGTTAGTTTGTGCAATTTCAACTGCTTCTTCAAATGTATCATATTTGAAAGCTGCCATTACTGGACACATTTTTTCTTTACAAAGTACATCTTCTGATCCTATGCCACTTGCCTTTAACAATATAACTTTTGTTTCTTGTGGTACTTCTACCCCAGCTATACTTGCTACTTTTTGAACTGATTGTCCAACTACATCTTTATTTATAACTCCATCAACAAATAATGTTTTTCTGAATTTTTCAACTGTTGCTTCGTCATCTATATAATAGATTCCATTTTTAACTGCAGCTTCTATAACTTCATCGTATTTATCTCTTGGTGCTATAATTGTTTGTTCTCCTGAACAAATTATACCATTGTCAAATTTTCTTCCTGCTATAATTTTAGCTGTTGCATCATTAAAATCAACATCTCTATCTACTATTACCTGTACATTTCCTGCACCAACACCAAATGATGGTTTACCGCTTGAATATGCTGCTTTAACTACTCCCATTCCACCAGTTGCAACTACTACATCAACTGCTTTCATAAGTTCATTTGTTTTTTCTATTGTTGATTCTGTTATTACTTGAATAGCATTTTTAGGACATCTAATTCCTTTGTTTTCAAGTTCTTTATTTATTAATTCAACTGTGTATGCACTACATTTTTGCGATCTTGGGTGTGGAGCTACTATAATTGCATTTCCTCCCTTGATTGCAAACATTGAATTACACATTGGTGTTACTATTGGATTAGTAGTAGGTGTTACTGCTCCAACTACTCCTACTGGTTTTGCAACCATTACTAGCCCTTTTTCTTCATCTCTTTCAATTATTCCAACTGATTTTTTGCTTTTTAAGTTATTCCAAATTACTTTTGATTTTCCTTTATTTTTAGCAACTTTATCGTCGTATACGCCCATACCAGTTTCTTCAACAGCCATCTTTGCTAGTTCTTCTGCATTTAAATATACTGTTCTTGCTATTACTTTTACTATATTGTCTAGTTCTTCTTGTGTATATGTAGCTAATTCCTTTTGAGCTTCTCTCGCATTTGCTACTAATTGTTGAATAAATTCTTTATTGTCCATAATTTTAAGTCCTCCAATATTGTATTGTTATATTTATTAAAATTTTTCTTTAAATCTTTTTTCAAATTCTTCTATTAATGTATCCTTAAAGTCTGGGTGTGCTATTTTTATAAGATCTCTTGCTCTTTGCTTTAAGGTTTTACCTCTTAAATCTGCTATACCATATTCTGTTACTATATATTCTACATCATTTCTAGATGTTGTAACTGCTGAACCGTGATCTAGGAATGGTACTATCCTTGATATTTTGCCCTTTGATGCTGTAGATGGCATTGCTATTATTGATTTCCCATCTTCTGACATGCTTGTGCCTCTGACATAATCTACCTGTCCACCAACTCCACTAAATTGTGTAAGTCCTATGGACTCTGATGAAACTTGTCCCATCATATCTACTTGTATACATGAATTTATTGATACCATCTTACTATTTTGCATTATAACCATTGGGTCATTTACATAGCTTACTGGATATAATTCAACTGCTGGATTATCATTTACAAAATCATAGAGCTTTTTTGTTCCCATTAAAAATGTAACTACCATTTTTCCTTTGTGAAGACTTTTTCTACTGTTATTAATTGCTCCTGAATTATATAAATCAACCAACCCATCAGAAAACATTTCTGAATGTATTCCTAAATCCTTTTTATCTTTTAAAAATAGTAATACTGCATCTGGTATTGCTCCTATTCCTAATTGGAGTGTTGAACCATCTTCAATTAGGGAAGCACAATTTTCACCAATTGCTTTTTCCACATCCGTTATTTTGGGAGGTTGTAATTCTATTAACGATCTTGATGATTCAACTATATAATCTATATCACTCACATGAATGAAGTTGTCTCCAAATGTTCTAGGCATTTGATCATTTACTTCCGCTATTACTATTTTAGCGCATTCTGCACCTGTTTTAGTATAGTCACATGAAACTCCAAAGCTGCAAAACCCATGCTCGTCTGGTTTAGATACTTCTACTAATGCAACATCAATAGGCAAATATCCTTTTTTAAATAATTTAGGTACTTGATAAAAAAATGTAGGCGTATAATCTGATATGCATTCTTTTACTGATTCTCTTGTACTTCCACCTACGAATAGTGCGTTATGTTTAAAGTGATTTGACATTTCAGGTTTTGTATATTCACATTTACCCAATGCCACCATATGAATAATTTCAACATTTTCATATTGATTGCAGTTTTTTACCATTGCATCTACCAATGCAGTTGGTTCTCCTGCAGCATGACCGATAACTACTCTATTTCCAGATTTTATTAACTTGACTACTTCTTCTGGTTCTCTCAGTTTTTGTTTATATATTTCTTTCCAATCCATTGCTACCTCATTATATTGTAGTTTTTTATTGTAAAATTAATATTTATTATTTTACGTGGGCAGACATTGTAGTCTGCCCTACGTTTTTTGTTTCATTGTTTGCTTATTCTTTGATTCCAGCTATGTTTTTTGCTAACTCTTTTTTATGCTCTATGTTGCTTTGTCTTGCAATCATAATTCTTTGTGCTTGTGGTGATCCTGCTCCATGCATTGATTCTGTTCTATATCCTACAGCAGAAGAACCTAAACACATATTTTCTATAAATCTTAATATTCTCATTCTATTTTCTGTAGAAACTTTACCGTTTCCTTTGAAATATTTGTGGCAATAACTTCCAATTTCCTCTGAATCAAAATCTGCTTGTGATGGCATAGTTACCATTAATCCACCTGCTATATCTTCTGCTAATCTTCCTATTTCATATGGGAATCTAGTTACATTTTGTTTACATACATTTGCTAAAAGCATATCTATTTGATAATTTCCTGCCTCTGTTGGATATCCTTCTGCTGAACATGCTATACCGCAGCAATATAATGTTTCATTTAAGTGAGTCATTTCTATTAATTTATCTTTTATGTGTGATGCTTTTGATGCTCCGTTATATTCTGCTGCAACTGCTGCTGCTCCTATTAAAACATCACCAACTCCAACTTTACATCCGCCGTAGCTTTGTCTGTGGTATCCTGCGAATCTTTCAACTAAAACCCCAGCAAATTCATATTCTTCACACAAGAACACTTTGTCCCATGGAATAAATACATCATCAAATACAACTAATGCTTCCTGTCCACCAAAGTTTTTGTTTCCTAAATCTATATCTGCATTTTTTTCTAATTTTCTAGTATCACATGATTGTCTACCGTATATCATAAATACACCTTCTGCATCAGATGGTACTGCAAATGATACTGCAAATGCCTTATCATCTTCTTTCATAGCTATAGTAGGCATTATTAAATGCTCGTGAGAGTTAATAGAACCAGTTTGGTGAGCTTTTGCTCCTCTTACTACTATTCCATCTTCTCTTTTTTCAACTATGTGAACAAACATATCTGGATCTTCTTGTTGGCTTGGTGCTAAAGACCTATCTCCTTTTGGATCAGTCATAGCTCCATCAATTGTAAGGTCATTTTCTTGAACATATTCAAGATATTTTCTAAAATTCTCATGATAATGTGTTCCATGTTTCTTGTCTATTTCATATGTTGTTGACCATATTGAATTGAATGCATCCATACCAACGCATCTTTGGAAACATGATGCTGTTTTTTGTCCTAATAATCTTTGCATTTTAACTTTTTTAATTAAATCGCCTGTGTTTTGATGTAAATGGCAAAATCTATTTACTTTATTTCCTGTTAAATTAGATGTAGCTGTCATAAGGTCTTCATATTGTGGATCATGTGCTAATTCATATGTCATAGCAACTGAATTAATAGATGGACGAATCATGGGATGATCTACAAAATTTTCAACTCTCTCTCCAAACACAAATACTTTTGTTTTAAGTTTTCTCAAACTTTCAATGTACTGTTCTCCTGTCATTAATGGCATGATATATATCTCCTTTTATTTATTATAATTTATTAAACTTAAACGGAATGCATGCAATTCCTTCCTACAACATGAGATACCATTAGTAATCTTAAAGCATAGGTGAGCAATTCATGCGTACCAAATTATTTGTTAATTAAATATAGTAATTTAATTAACAAATAATTTACTTTACAAGTATTTTATAATGCAAAACTCATGCCAACTATTTAATTTCTTTGTTTAAAATTTTCTTAGCCATGTCTATCAAATCATCAGAAACACCTTGATATAGAGTCACTCTCTCAATTTCAGGCATTTCTCCCTTTATTTTTTCCTCTATAACATTTTCTAATGTCATTTGGGATAAAGGACATGTACCACATGCTCCCGTCATCCTTACATAAACCGTATTATCCTTGATTTCAACTAATTCTGCTCCTCCATAATGTTCCTCAAGCACAGGATTAACTTTTTCTTTTAATATTTTTTCAATTTGATTTTTTTTATTATTCATTTTCCTATTTTCCCTTCTTTTCTATGATTATTTTTTGTTTGTTGCAAAAATGCAACAAGATTATGTTCGAATCAGAATAGATATTTTGTTAATTTTTTAACGTACCGATGCGTATATAGGCCTTTTATCAGTTTTATTGTGCCTATCTTACTTTGTTGCGTTTTTGCAATCTTGTTGCATTCTTGCATCTTCATACCTCTTTCTTTTTCGTACAAACGTTGCAGCATCAATGCCTAATGTTTTAGATGCATCCCTGACATTTTTATGTTTTTCATATGCATTTGTAATCATCTTGTATTCTAAGATGCCAACTGCTTCTTTTAACGTTTTATTCTCAATTTCGTTAATTAATTCACTATTTTGTTCCTTTATAATATCCAGTGGTATATCCTTGACAGTGATTAAGCTATCTTCACTAAGCAAAATCATTCTTTCTATATTATTTTTTATTTGCCTTATGTTTCCTGGCCAAGGATATTCATACAAAATGCTTATTACCTTGCTATCAATTTTTTTATTAGTATTATATTTTGCATTATAATAATCTACAAAATGTTTAAGAAGAGGAGCTATATCTCCTCTTCTTTCTCTTAGAGGAGGTATTGTTATTGGAATTACATTGAGTCTATAAAATAAATCCTCTCTAAATAGACCTTTTTTCACCATTTCCTCTAAATCGTTATTTGTTGCAGATATAATCCTAACATTTATTTTTATTTCTTTATGTCCACCAATTCTAGTTATTGTTTCTTCTTGTAACACCCTCAAAAGTTTAACTTGCATATTTAAGGGCAATTCTGCTACTTCATCTAAGAAAATAGTTCCATTATCTGCTAGCTCAAAGAGTCCTATTTTCCCAACATTGTTTGCTCCTGTAAATGCTCCTTTTTCATATCCAAAAAATTCTGACTCTAGTAAATTTTCAGGTATAGCTCCACAGTTTACTTTTATGAAAGGACCTTCCACTCTTAAGCTATTTTTATATATTATTTTAGCTATTTCTTCTTTGCCTACACCAGTTTCTCCTAGTATCAAAACTGTAGTATCTACCTTTGCTACTCTTTTTACACTTTGTAGGATTTTAAGCATCTTATAATCTTCAGCAATTATCTCTCCATCTTGAATCAATTGATTTTTCAATTCTTCAATTTGATAAACATATTTCTTAACTAGATTCTTATTTGTTTGAACCTTTTTCTTTAATTGTTCAAGTTCACTAATATCTCTTACATTTGTAACTACAAAAATAATTTCATTCTTATCATTAAATATTGGCGTACTTGTGACTAAAGCAGTTCTTCCTGTTTTAAATTCTTGATTCAAGGAAGTTGTTTTTCTTTTTTTAAGCACAATAAGTGTAGCAGATTTAGATATAATGCCTGCTTTTTCAATATCTACCATATTTTTTCCCAACAAGTCTACCCTTTTTAAAGAGGCAATTTTTTCATATGCTGAATTTAAGTAAAGAATATTTCCAATGCCGTCAGTTATAAACATTCCATCAAAAGACGAGTCTATAACACGTTCAAAATTTTCCATTAATAACAACTGAGCTTCTAAAGAAATTCTATTCATTTTGCACCTACATTTGCTGTATTTATATTTCATTTGATATTTCTTTCAGTATGTTAAATATATCACAATATTTGATTTAATTCAACAAGAAACTACAATATTAGTCATAATATTTAAAAATGTTACTACGCTACTTCTGGTAGCGGAAATTTTCCTATTATGTAAAAAAGGGCGAGTAATTCGCCCTTTTTCATTCTAGATTAATGTTTCTGTCATTGTTGTAACTACTTTTGCTGCTTTTACTTCTGTTAAATCACCTTTACTTGAATCAAAAACATTACTACTAATAATAGTTTCCATAACGCCTCTAACTGCTGTTTCTGTTAGTCCGTCTATTGGTTCATCTAGTGTCAATGATGTTTTTCCTCCAAGTGATGTTGCAAATGACATTGATAACTTTTTAGCCATATTCTCACCCTCTTTCACTCTATATTAACTTTTTATTCTTCTACTAAATCATATTCTTCATATTTTTTTATATTTTTTAAAGTATAGCTTTGAATTCCTGCTAATGCAGTTGCTACTTCATATACATTTTCATTTGTAGCTGTTGTTTTAACATTTGCAAATGTTTTATTTTTTGTTATTTCTTTGTTATTCTCGTCTAAACCTGCATCTAATACAAGTTTTAATTTAGAATCTGATTGGTTAGCGATAATTGCCATATTATCACCTCCTTTGTTCATGTATATACTATATAGCATCAGACCCGTAAATGTATTGAAATATTTTTAAAATAATGATAGAATTAGCAAATGATGCGCAGCTTCTTTTATTGCGTACTCAAACATTTAATTTTAGCCTATTTTTTTAGTTGGTTTATTAATAAATTACAATTTATTATTTAAAGGGGTCGTTATGGATAAAGCTTTTATAAAGCGTGTAGCTTCAATTATTGCTGATATGAGCAATTTGAATGATTTAGATAATATATATAATTCAGAATCTTCAAATTATATAACAAATGTGAAATATGTTATTTTTTTAATGTCTAAATTTCTTTTTATTAGTAAAGTAACCGAACAGAAATCTCTAGATTATACTTTGTCAAAAAATGTTTCAAATAATGATATTATGGGTATATTAAACGAATACAGTATTTTTGATTTAGGAAGTTTAGAAATTGAAGAAAAAATTTATAATTTGATTAATGATTTCAAAGATACAGTAATCCATAATAATTTTATACCTGCTAAACTATACGAATTGCTTTTGACTCCTAAGGAAAAAAAATCACTAGGACAAGTTTATACTCCATTTCATATAATCGAAAATATGCTGTCTAAAACATTTGAAATGCAAAAAATAAATATAGACATGAAAATTCTAGATCCATCTTGCGGAGGTGGATACTTTTTAATAGAATCATTTAAAAAAATTCGTGATGAGGCTGTAAGAAAATCACTTGGTATTGATGAAAAATATATATTAGAAAATATGATTTATGGTATAGATATTGATGATTTTTCAATATTTTTAACTAAAATGGGACTACTTTTTAACTCTTGTTTGAACAGTGCCGATTTTAATATTATAAATACAGATTTTTTAACACAGTCTGATGGTTTGGATGTTTCTTTTGATATAATAATTGGTAACCCACCATATATTGGTCACAAGCAAATTAAAAAAGAATATAAACTTTTATTAAAAAACAAATACCCTGAAGTTTTTTACGATAAATCAGATATCTCTTATTGTTTTTTTAAAAGAGGTAAAGAACTTCTAAAGGTTAATGGTATATTATGTTTAATAACATCTCGCTATTTCATGGAAGCTATGTATGCAGATAAACTTAGAAATTATATTAAAAACAATTTTAGTATTATCTCAATTGTTGATTATAATGGTTTCAAAGCTTTTAAGGGGGTTATGGTTAGCCCTGCTATTATAACTTTATTTAATAAAAATTTGAACAAAAACATGTTTTCATACGTCAAATATAATATAGATAATTTAAAAATTGATAATTTCACTTATGGACAAACTAAATTGGAGAATAAAGGGTGGATTATTTTAAACGAAGTAGAAGAACAACTATTTCACCGCATAGAAAGTCAATGCAACACATATATTAGAAATGTATGTAACATTAAGCAAGGAATTATTACGGGTCTAGACAAAGCTTTTATTGTGAGTGTTGAAGAAATTGAAAAATATCATTTGGAAAGTTCTCTCTTAAAAAAATGGATTAAAAATAGCAACATTTCAAAAACAAATATATCCTATAAAAATCTGTATCTCATTTACACAAATATGATTGAAAACGAAGAAGAATACCCTAATACTATAAAATATCTACAACCATATAAGGATATTCTAATTAATAGACGCGAATGTAAGAAAGGTTTTCGAAAATGGTATGAATTACAGTGGGGGCGAGTACAATCTGATTTTGAAAATCCAAAGATATTATTTCCTTACAAATCAGATTCAAATAATTTTTGCTTTGATAAGAATGAATATTATTGTAGTGCAGATGTTTATTTCATCAATGAATTACATGATAATCTATCATTTGAATATTTGCAAAGTTATTTAAATTCCAATATTTTTGAATTTTATTTTAAGTGCCAAGCAAAAAAGGTTGGCTCTAACTTATTTGAATACTACCCTAATAAGTTGAATTTAATGAAAATATATTTGCCAGATGAAAAATTGGTAAAAAATATATATGGTTTAGATAAAATTAGTATTGATAATTTTCTAGAAAAGGTGTTTAATATTAGCGTAAGGGAACAAGCAATTATAAATAAATATATTACAAAAAAAGGTGATGACGCAAAATGAAAAAGCTATTATTTTTTACTTTAATTTTTATTGTGTTGTCCATTCAGCCTAGTTATGCTAACACTGTTTTTTATGATACTTATGATCATTGGGCAGAAAATGATATTAGATGGTCTACTGATACTCTTAAAGTATTTAAGGGTTATGGAGATTTAACATTTAGACCTGATAATAATATTACCCGCTCTGAGTTCATAACTATTTTAGCTAGAACAGCATACAAGCTAAATATGATGAAGGAAATTTACACAAGTAATATGGCATATACGGATATGTCAGAGCATTGGTCGTACACATACATTATTTCCATGTATGAGCACTTCAATAAAAACAATAAAAACTACTCATTTACAAATATTTTCCCTGGGAATAGTTTTTATCCAGACAAACCAATAACTAGAGAGGAGGCAATTCTACTGGTTTCCATCTTTTGCAAGAAACCAATTTATGATAATCCATTGGCTTTTCTTGATGTTAATGATGGTTATAAGTATTACAACGAGTTGAAAAAACTGGCTAACTCTGGCATTGTAACTGGCTATGAGGACAATACTTTTCGTGGTAGTTCTAAAATATCTAGGGCAGAATCTGCTGCTTTAATAAAAAGAATTTATTATGATATGAAAACTAGTGATTCAAGTAAATACCTAAATACATTAGAATTTTTACCCATTAAAGGTGAAGAAATGTATTCTTTTTTCGGCAATTACAATTTTAATACAACTAATGCTCAGGATAAAAAGTATATCAAAGCGAAAAACACATTGGAATATGTTTCTTTTGGAGGATATATTTTTCCTGAAGACTCACATTTATATGACTTGAATTCTATTGAAACTCTAAAAACCTTGAGATCTAGTGGATATAACAATATTGCAGGTGTTAATTTCTATCTTATTAGTTTTGGAAAATTTAGTAATGCTGAAAAAGACGATTTTGCAAATGAAATTCTTGCTAATATAATTGTGAGAAATGACTTAAAAGACTCAGAGCTTATGCAACTATTTTCATTAGTTAATAAATATAATGTTAAAGAACAATTATATATTGATGCATTGAAAAAATGGTATTCTCAAACGCAAAACAGTAATGCAAAGTCAAATATTTTATTCTTTAGGTATGCATATTATATCAAATCAAACAATAAAGAAATGCTTAAAACATTAGTCTATGATGATTTAAATAAAGCAAATAATATTCCAGCAATTATAAATATTAATTGGAGCCTCTCACCAGGTTCTTTGGTAACTGATTTTAGAAATTACAGTCTAGGAAACTATAGTTACTCTATCTATAAGGATTTATCTCTATATCAATATTTAGCTAACCCTATAGACAATATAAATTATAATTCTAAAATAGTTGAACTAATTAATTTGCTTCTTATTAAAAAGAGCAGTGCACAAAATTATAATAGTTTAGTATCTTATGAAAATATATTTTACAAATATTCTTTGAACAGATTGTATGTTTTGAATTTTATTAATGAAAAGGAAAGAGCTTTTGTTGAAGGAATAAATGATTATGAAATAATTAAATCACTAAGTATATACAAATCAAACAAAGTTAGCTTTGATGATATTTATACTGGAATTCTAAAAAAAGTTAAAAATTAAATAAAAAATTTAACAATAAAATGAGATGCAAGCATCTCATTTTATTGTTAATAATAATTTTTATTTTATTGCTTTTGCTAACTTTTTAATTAGATCTTCCCCAAATTTATAGTCATTTACTATATAATCCATAGTTTTATCTTCTAGTCCAGCAGATTTCTTTACAATAGTTGCTGCTAAATCAACGGCTAATTCTGCGTTTCTTTCTTCGTAATCATCAAAATAGATTTTAGGATCTACACAACGCATAAATACATTGCTATCACACTCGCACCTATCCCAAAAGCTATCATATTCACATACCCTAATTTCAAAGTGTAAATGAGGAGCTGTCACAGCACCAGTTTGTCCTGTATATCCTAATATATCACCCGAACTTACTGTTTGACCTACTTGAACAACATAACTCGATAAATGTGCGTATAATGTGCCAAATTTACCATGGTCAACTACCAAATAGTTACCATAGCTACCGATGTTTTCTACAGCTCTTTTTACTATACCTTCAGCAACAGCATACACAGGTGTTCCTAAATCAGCTTTTAAATCAATTCCATTGTGCCACCAATATTTTCTACCATCCAATGTTATATCTCTTAGGCCAAAGGTACTATTAACGGTAATACTATCTAAAGGTAATTTCTCTAATTTAACCATCTTGACTAATCCCTGCTTTCATTTTCTTGGTTTTTTACATAATTATTTAATGCTTTTTCTAATTGTAATTTAGCATATTCCTCTAGACCATCAAATGTGCTTTGTACAATTCTTTCTATCATTTTCTTAGTTAATATTATTTTAAATGGTGCTGGTACAATATTATATATAGTATCTACAACCCATTGGAATTTCTGTCCACCTGATTTTATAGTATCCTTGTACATATCTTCAGCTTGTGCAATATATTTTATTGAACTATTTCTTATCTTTTCGTTCTCATGATAATAGGCAGATGCAGCACCTAATATTATAGCTATTAGCGGAACCACAAATTGCATAATTAAATCTAAGTCCATATTTTCACTCCCATTTTTTCTTGATAAAAATTTTATCTAACTTATAGTATGCTAATTTTTTTTATTCGTTCTTTTTACAGTGATTACACAATGTAACGGTATAAAAAAAACCTGTGAATACACAGGTTTTTTTATTGTTTATTTCTAATATTCATCAAATTTTATTCATTTTCATCAGTTGAAGCTGATCTTGGTCTACATCCTCCTCCGTGTCCTCCAGAGCCGCCTGTTCCGCCTACGCTATTCTCGTCAATTTGTCTAGGGAATAATCTTGGGAATGTTGTACAAAGCTGACCTTGTTCTGGAGAAACTTGGGTAAATCCTGTGGAAAGAACGCAAAGTTGCACTGGTACTACTATTTTCTTTTCACAAGAAATACAAAGTGAAACTATTAAGTTTACAGACAACACGCCTGTTCTTGGGTCAATATAGAAGTCTCTAGCTATGCTGTTTGTAGCAAGACGTGTTTCGCATGATAGATTGCATAATTCTGTAAATCTTGGTAAAAATGCTGTATCATATACTGATGGTACGCATAATTCAAAGAAGTTAGTCAATACTAGTGGATTACATCTGTCTGCTATATCTACTACTGTTGATAATGTTATTACACTTTCTCTATTTGAGTCACATGGAGTTACAACTAGGTCTAATTCAACTACTACACAGCCTGATACCTCAACATTTTGTGTTCCAAATACTGGTGTTCCTTCTTCAAACTCATCACAGAATGTTGTATCTGCATAAACTAATTTTTGACTGAATATACCATCAGGTCCTATTACTTTATAATCAGATCCGTCTTCCCTTTTTACAAACTGTCCTCCTGATAACTCAGTGTTTGGATTTATTTTTAAATTACATTCATCATTAATATTATTAGGATTAAAAAACTTTCTGCATCTTATATCGCTAATTCTAATTATGTTTGTTCCACAGCCTAATGCTGGTTCAAATTCCTGTCCTGGTGCTGTTTTTAAACCTTGTAAATTAAATAGTGCTTGATCGTATATCTTTTGCACATAAATAGGTTCTGTTACCACATTTCTTAAGGTTCCATCCCAATCACAACCTGATTGTCCTGTACAACATCTATCTGTGAAACCTGCGCCTGCGGTATTATTATTATTATTGTTATTATTTGAGCATCTCATGCTTTATTTTACCTCCTCAATTTTTAACTTTACTCTAATATATTCTAGACATTGATAGTTGTTACACAGTAAATATTTGATTATAAATAATATTATATTGAATTATTTTTGAGCTTAGTGTAAAGTATAACTATAACAATTAAATATAAAATTTATGGAGGTATTATGAAATCACCTATAGTTACATTTGAATTTGAAAATGGAGATAAGATAAAAGCTGAACTTTATCCCGAAATAGCACCAAATACAGTTAGAAATTACATATCATTAATTAATCATAATTTTTATGATGGCTTAGTTTTTCATAGGGTTATTGAAGGATTTATGATTCAAGGTGGTTGCCCAGATGGCAATGGAATGGGTGGACCTGGTTATACTATAAAGGGAGAATTTAATGGGAATGGATTTAAAAATGATTTAAAACATGATGAAGGTGTTTTATCAATGGCTAGATCAGGTCACCCTGATTCTGCTGGATCACAATTTTTTATCATGCATAAAAAATCTCCTCATCTGGATGGACAATATGCTGCTTTTGGAAAGGTAATTGAAGGTTTAGATATTGTAAATAAAATTGCTAGTTCTAAAACTGATCACAGAGATCGTCCATTAGCTGATGTTAAATTAAAAACCGTAACAGTTGATACTCAAGGCGAAACTTACGACGAACCTGAAAAGAAATAGTTAAAAAAACGTAATGTCGGACTTAAACAAATATTGTCCTTCATTACGCTTTTTATTTTTTATTAAAATCCTAATTGTTCTCCTACTAGAATAACTTTAAAACGATTTTTTTGTTTACAATATCTTGTTACTAATATTTGACTACATATTGTTTCATTGCTAGTGCACTCTGCACATATTCCTGTTACAGCACATGGAGTTTTTAAATTATATCGAATTGCATTTGGTACACATGCATCCGTTCTTACTCTTTTCATTCCACTTTCTACATCTCTCACTACTTTGTTCATTCCAGCTACAACTATTACACTATCCGGACCATAGCAAAATGCAGCTAGTCTATTTCCAGCTCCATCTATGTTTACCAACTCACCTTCCATTGTAATTGCATTTGTACTTGTTAAAAACACATCTGAAGTAAGTGCAGCTTTCATCATCTTTGTTCTTTCTTCTGGAGTTTTCGCAGTGTCTCTATCTATAACTTTGATATCATTATCTTTTAGAGCTTGTTTAGCTCCAATTTCTTCAATTGAAAAAGTTCCACCCCATGATACAACATCATCTTTGTTAATTAATGATATAAGTAATTCTTTAGCTTCTTCTTTTGTTTCACAATAATATCCTTCCATGTTTCTTTTTTGAAGATTTTTGATTATTGTTGTACTTTTAACTTTGTATGATTCCTTTACGTTCTTATCCATGTAACCTCCTAATATTATATTATTTATTATTTATCAATAATACTATCGATATTTTTTAAAACAATAGAAATTGTTCCATCTGGATTTGTTATAAACTCAACTTTATCTTTATTACTAAGCATTTCATATGGTATATTTATTTCTATTCCTTCATCTGTAATAATTTTTTGTTTTGTTTTTATTTTATTTGCATAGTTAAAGTTTACCTTTATTTCTGGTTCTTTTATACCTTTCATTTTTATTTCTTCGGTATATGCTTTTTTTACTTCTTCTTCTTTAAATACCTCATCTGATATTTTTGATAAGTCAATATTTAATGACTCTTCTACATTTTCTCTGATGATATTTTTCACCTTGCTTTTCATGAACATATCATCATCATAATATTCTTTAATTATTTTATCAGTTGTATCTGTAATAATTTTAACTTTTTCTTTATCTGCTTTTTCTTCTTTACATCCAAGTAAATGCTTTGATATATAATAGCATGGCTCATTGTACACCTGACATTTTTTCTCTTTTACAAAAACATCAAAACTATTTAAATCAACGAATATAACTTCATCTATTTTTTGAGTTATGGATGGCAATGCGCATGGTTGTTCTATTATAATATTTTTTGTACCTTCTTCTTCTTTTGAGTAGTGAATATATCCTTTTTTATAATTTAATTTCATTATTATCATATAATCTTTATTAAAAACATTAGCTTGTACAAAAAGCATGTCACATGTTTTTATATCTGGATTTTCTGATATTAATTTATAAAAAAATTCTGATATAGCTTTAGAAAATTTTTTGAATTCTGGATTATCTCTGTACTCTTTAATCTGTTTAAAAAAGAATCCATCATCATTTATAAATTTAGTTTTTTTTAAATCTGAATCATTTAGACATTTTAATATATGCTTTTCTATATATTCTCTCATATCCTCACCTAATGACATGAGATTTTCTGACAAAACTGGTACTCCTACACTTGTATCAAGAATGTGTAATATAGCCCTTGAAATTGATACGCTCATTTTTACCTCTTGGTTTTATAATATATTATTCAAACTTTTATTGTTTATTTAATTATATATTATAAATACAATAAATACAAATCTAATTTATTTGTTTTTATCAACATTTACACTTATGTTTTAATGTTTTTTATTTCAAACTTATAATTCTGACAAATATAAATAAATAATTTAATATTAGTTACAAGCGCTTAATAACTTAGCTAATATTTATTGCTTTTAAAAAATTTATAATAATGCTATAATTACATATAAATAAATAACTTTTACGAAAGGTTGGTTTAAATATGCTTAAAGTTCATGAAAGATTTTTAAATTATGTTGCTATTGATACACAATCTGTTGATAATTCTGATTGTTTTCCTAGCAGTGAGAAGCAAAAAAATTTAGCAAGTATTTTAGTTAAGGAAATGAAAAATATAGGTATCAGCGATGCTGATATGGATAATTATGGTTATGTATACGGTTCTATTCCTGGAAACTCAGTAAAACCAATTCCAACAATTGGTTTTATTGCTCATATGGATACATCGCCTGATATGCCTGGAGATAATGTTAAAGCTAAAATAGTAAAAAATTATGATGGTAAAGATATAGTTTTAAATAAAGAAAAAAATATTGTTATGAAAACAGATATGTTTGAACATATGCAAAATTACATAGGTCAAGATTTGATTGTTACTGATGGAACAACTTTGCTTGGTGCTGACAACAAGGCTGGAATTGCAGAAATAATGTCTTTAGCAGAATTCTTAATTAATAACCCAGATATTAAGCACGGGACAATTAAAATTGCATTTACTCCTGATGAAGAAGTTGGAAGCGGTGCTGAACACTTTAATGTTGAAAACTTTGGTGCTGATTTTGCCTATACCGTTGATGGAGGAAGACTTGGAGAAATTGAATATGAAAATTTCAATGCTGCTAGTGCAAAAGTTATAATTAATGGAATAAACATTCATCCTGGTTCAGCTAAAAACAAAATGAAAAATTCCATTCTTATTGCTATTGAATTTCAACAAATGCTTCCTATATTTGAAACTCCTGCTAATACAGAAAATTACGAGGGATTCAATCATTTATGCGATATTTGTGGAAGTGTCGAAGAAACTAAACTTTCATATATTATTCGTGACCACGATGCAAATAAATTCAAAGCAAAGAAAGACAGGTTTTTTAAAATTGCTGATTACCTTAATGAAAAATATGGTAGCGACACAGTTGTTGTTGAATTAAAAGATTCGTACTTAAATATGAAAGAAATGGTACTTCCTCACATTCATATAGTTGAAACTGCTGTCAAAGCAATGAAGGAACTTAATATTGAACCAGAAATATGTCCTATCAGAGGAGGTACTGATGGTGCAAGACTTTCTTACATGGGACTACCATGTCCAAATTTGTGTACAGGTGGACACAATTTCCATGGTAAATATGAATATATTTCTATTCAATCTATGGAAAGTGTAGTTGAAATTTTAACTAAAATTGTTGAATTATATGCAAAATAGATCATATTAATAAAAGGGACGTATATTTGATATGCGTCCCTTACAACTAATTATTTTTTCTTTTTTTTATTTATTTTTATATCTTTGAGTTTATCTGCTTCTAATTCACAAATTCCTTTTTCTATTAGTCGCATTTCTATATACTCTTCTAATATAGTTTTTAAAAGTACTACTATTGGTACTCCAAATATTAATCCTGCTATTCCTCCTAGTGCTCCACCTATTGTAACTGCTGTTATTATCCAAAATGGAGATACTCCAATATTTTTTCCAACTATCTTAGGGTCGAGGAAATTTGCATCTATTTGCTGAACTACAACGATTATAATAAGTGAAGTCAAAGCTTTTGTTGGTTCAAAGAAAAACGAAACTATTACAACTGGTACTGCACCAATAATCGGACCAAAATATGGTATAATATTAAACAATCCAATTAGTGATCCCATTAATGCAGCATATGGCACTCTAAATATAGTAAACAGTAATATACAAATCAATCCAACTATAAAAGCATCTAAAATTTTACCATTTAAAAAGCTTTTAAATATAATATTTGCTTTTCTGCCTATATTTATAATTTGCTTTGCCTTTGTTTCTTCATAAACAGCATATATAAACCTTTTTGCTCTTGCTATTAAATCATTTTTTTCAATCAACATATAAATACTAATAATAAAACTTGTTACTATTGAAAAGGCACTTGTTCCTATATTTGTTATAACCTGCAACAACACATTTGAAAAATGAATAAGTATAGAATTCAACTGTTCTTGAATAGATTCGCTTGCCTCAAGGATTCTATCTGAAATAAATTGAACATATGGATTATTTATTTTATCTCTTAAATTTGAAACAATTTGACCTATATCAATATTTTTATCTAAGACAAATGACACTACAGCATTTATATTTTCAACAATTTTAGGAACAATTATTGAAAATATCAGCATCAATATTCCAATCAATACAATGCACGCTAGCAAAATCCCCTGTGTTCTCCTTACTTTAAGCTTTACAACACAAAACCTAACTAAGGAATCTAAAAGATATGCAAGAATAAAAGCATATAATAACGGCATAAAAGCATTAACAATCAATGTTATTTTGCTACCGTTAAAAACCATAAGCATCATCAAAAAAACAATTATAATAACAGGACACAAAGTCTTAATAAGACTTTTATTTTTATTTATAATGTTCATCTCCTAACAATTTACAATTTACAGTATTTTTGCCTGACCTCTGTATACTACTCCACGATTTCCATTTACAGTAAGTATTTCTTCATCCTTTATAACTTCTGTACAGTTATCTGCGCCTACTACAACCTCTTTACCAAGGTTTAATCCTGCTATAATAGCATGAGATGTTAATCCCCCTTCTTCTACTATTATGGCTGATGCTCGCTCCATATATTCAATAACATCCCTATCTGTTGATGGCATAACTATAATATCTCCATCCTCAAACTTATCTCTAAGCTCTTCTGCATTTTTTACAACCCTTGCTCTCGCTATTACAGTTTCTTTTCCTACACCCATTTTTTTGTACAACAGTTCGCTAACTATATGAACTTTTAATAAATTAGTACTACCAGAAATTCCAACAGGAACTCCTGCTGTAATTACAATTAAATCTCCGTTCTCTATATATCCACTCTCTAATGCCTTTGCTACTGATGTATCTATGATTTCATCTGTTGATTGCATTTTGTCAATTTTCAAAGGATAAACTCCCCAATAAAGAGCCATCTGACGAACAACATACTCGTTTTCAGTTGCAGCAATAATAGGTGCACCTGGTCTAAATCTTGACACAGCCGCTGCAGTATAACCCGATGATGTTGCAGTGATTATTGCTGATGCCTTTAAATCTAATGAAGTCCTGCATGTTGACATGCTTATTGAATTAGTTATGCTGTTATTTCCACTAACGTATTTAGTTCTTAGTATTTCTTCATAATCTAATGAATTTTCTATCATTTCTGCTATTCTTGACATAGTTTTTACTGATTCAACTGGATAGCTACCTGATGCTGTTTCTCCTGATAACATTATTGCATCTGATCCTTCAAATATAGCTGTTGCTACATCTGATACTTCAGCTCTAGTTGGTCTAGGGTTCCTAATCATGGAATCAAGCATTTGCGTAGCTGTAATAACAGGTTTGCCTGCTGCATTACATTTTCTTATAAGCGATTTTTGTACTAATGGTACTTCCTCAGCAGGTATTTCTACTCCCAAATCACCCCTAGCAACCATTATACCATCCGAAACTTCTATTATATCATCAATATTTTCTACGCCTTCTCTATTTTCTATTTTTGAAATAATCATAATATGTTCAGCATCATTTTCTTCAAGTACTCTTCTTATAGAAATTACATCATCCGCTTTTCTTATAAAAGATGCAGCTATAAAATCTATATCTTCTCTTATTCCAAATTCAATATCGCCTATATCTCTCTTAGTTAATGCTGGGAGGTTAATTTTTACATTAGGTACATTTATACCTTTTTTATTTTTTACAATCCCTTCATTTTTTACTATGCATTTTAAGTCTGTATCATTAATATTTTCTATTACCTCTAAACTTATTAATCCATCATCTATTAATACAGTATCACCTTTTTTTACATCTTGAGCAAATTCTTCATATGTAACGCTTATAATTTTATTATTTCCTAAAAGTTCTCTTGAAGTTATAATTATTTCTTGCTCTTTTGTAAGCTCTGCTTGACCATTTTCAAAATCTCTCGTTCTTATTTCTGGACCCTTTGTGTCTAACATAATAGCAACATTTGCGCCAAGTTCATCTCTAACCTTTTTTATTACACTTATTCTTTCTTTATGTTCTTCATGGTTTCCATGTGAAAAATTTAGCCTTGCAACATTTAATCCACTTTTAACTATTTCTCTAAACATTTCTTCACTCTGTGATGTAGGCCCTATTGTACATACTATTTTTGTTTTTCTCATTTATTTTTCACCCTTTCAAGTTTATTATTTATATAATATTCTATATTGACAATATCTTCGTTAAATCGTAAGTAGTTTGATCAAATTTTTTTTCAACTTCCAACGCCTTTTCTATATCCATATCAAAAATTTGATTTCCTTTAACCCCAAGCAATCTATTCGACTTTGATTCTTTTAACAATTCTACAGCTTTTGCACCCATTTGACTGCCTATTAATCTATCAAATGCAGATGGTGTACCTCCTCTTTGAGTATATCCTAAAACCGAATATCTGGTACCGACTCCAGTTTTTTCTTGTATTATTTCACTTATTTCTTTAGCATCTCCTGCACCCTCTGCTAATATTATAATGCTATGCCTTTTACCTCTAGCTCTACCTTGCATTATTTTATCGCATATTTCTTCAATATTATGCTCAACTTCTGGTATAATAACCATTTCGGCACCACCTGCAAGTCCAGCATACAGCGCAATATCTCCACAATTTCTACCCATAACTTGTATTACATTTGTCCTCCCATGGGATGATGATGTATCTCTAATTTTTTCAACTGATTCTAACACTGTTGTCAAAGCTGTAAAAAAACCTAATGTATATTGTGTGTATGGCAAATCATTATCAATTGTCCCAGGTATGCCTATTGTAGGTATGCCTGCATTGCATAGCTGCTGAGCACCTCTAAATGTTCCATCTCCCCCAATTACAACCATTCCGTCTATCCCAAGATATTTTATATTTTGGAGTGCTTTTTTAAACCCGTCTGATTCCTGAAATTCTTTACTCCTTGCACTTCCAAGTATTGTTCCACCTCTATGTATTATATCTGCTACTGAGGAAAGAGACATGTCAATAGTATCACTTTCTATTAAACCTTTATATCCATTTTTTATTCCTATAATATTAATACTGTTATATATTCCATATCTAACTACCGCTCGAATTGCAGCATTCATTCCTGGTGCATCTCCACCACTTGTAAGAACCCCAATATTTTTCAAAATAAACCTCCCTGCATTAATTTGCATTTTATATGATAAAATTTTTTGTGTTGATTATTTTTTGTATATATCGGTACGCATTATTTTATTACTATGTTATTTTCTCCAAAAAACAATTTCAAATTATCAATTAACTTTTCATCATTTGTATTTACCCAGCTTTTTTTTGGTAATATCATGTTTGCTTTTTCACTTTCATTGTAAACAATTACACAGTCATTACCCAAATATTTATGCAAACAAGAAAATAAATCTTTTTTTACTTTTTTATAATGTTCTTTATCTCTTACTTTAATATATAGCTTCTTTTGTTTTTTCTCATATTTATTATTTTTGTCATCTGTAAAAGCTATTTCATTTTTTTTAATTTCATAAATTCTATTGGACATAAGTTTTGGTGTATCTTCTTCAACAATACTTAATGTACCTTCTATTAATACTATACTATCTTCAAACAACAATTCTTTATATTTATCGTAAGTTTTAGGAAATACTATTACCTCCACTGTTCCAAATAAATCCTCTAATGTAATAAAAGCCATCATATTATTATTTTTTGTTATTTTATTTTGTTTTTTTATAATTATACCACCTAATATAACTCTACTTCCATCGCATAAATTTGTACCGCTTTCTCTAGTACTATCACTTAACTCAGCTATTTCACTACAATTTGTAGTTGTTGCTCTTTCTAGCTCTTTTTCATATTGCGAAAGAGGATGTCCGCTTAAATAAACCCCAACCATTTCTTTTTCCATAGCTAAAATAGTCTTATCATTATATTCAGCTAAATTTGGAAGATATTCATCTAAAACTTCTATATTTCCAGTGTTTTCTTCTAATGAAGTATCAAATAACGAAAATTGACCTTCTATATTTCTCTTTTTCTGGTTTACAACACTATCAATTATATTTTCATAAACTGCCATTAATTGCGACCTATGTACATTTAAAAAATCAAATGCTCCGCATTTTATCAACGATTCAATTTGACGTTTATTCAATACACTTGTGTCAACTTTTTGGCAAAAGTCTGTAAAACAAGAAAATTTTCCTTTGTTCTCCCTAGTTTTTATAATATCTTGTATAACATTTACTCCAACATTTTTTACTGCTGCAAGACCAAAACGAATTTTACCGTTTACTACTGTAAACTTATCTCTGCTCTCATTTACATCTGGTGGCAATATTTCTATACCAAGATTTTTGCATTCTCTTATATATAAGGATACTGAGCTCGAGTTTCCCATTATACTTGATATAAGTGCTGCCATAAATTCAACTGGATAATACAGTTTAAGCCATGCAGTTTCATATGCAAGTGCAGCATAAGCTACTGAATGTGCCTTTGGAAAAGCATATTTTGCAAAATCAATCATCAAATCATATATTTCATTTGCGATTTTTTCATCGACCCCATTTTTTATTGCCCCTGGGATTTCCGGCTCATTATTTTCAGATTTTTTTCCATAAATAAAAATTTGCCTTTCATCCTGCATTACCTTCATTTTTTTCTTACCCATAGCACGGCGAAGCAAATCCGATCGACCCATAGTAAATCCGCCAATATCTCTAACTATTTGCATGACTTGTTCTTGATATACCATACAGCCATATGTTACATTTAGTATATGTTCTAACTTTGGATGCAAATAGGTTACATTGTTTGGGTTAAGTCTATTTTTTATATAAACGGGTATTTGACCCATAGGTCCTGGCCTGTATAGTGCATTTGCTGCAACTATATTTTCAAATTCTGTTGGCTTTAGTTCTTTTAAAAACACTCTCATACCCGAACTTTCAAATTGAAATATACCAAGGGTATCTGCATGCGCAAAAAGTTTAAATACATCAGGATCATCATACATGCAGTTGCTAAAATCTACCTTTATATCGTGATTTTTTTCTATTAAATCTACAGCATCACGAATTACAGTTAATGTCCTAAGTCCTAAAAAGTCCATTTTTAAAAGTCCAAGTTCTTCTAGCTCTATCATATTAAATTGAGTTGTAATTATATCTTTATTCCTTGAAAGCGGAACGTATTCAGTTACTTTTTCTTTTGATATTAATACACCTGCTGCATGAGTAGATGAATGTCTTGGTAATCCTTCAACTTTTAAAGCTATATCTATGAGATTTTTGATTTCCTGGTCGTTGTCATACAATTCCTTAAATTCAGTATTTATCTCTAATGCCTTTGAAATAGTCATCCCCAAATCCATAGGAATTTTTTTTGCTACAAAATCAACCTGTCCATATGATAAATTAAGTGCTCTTCCAACATCCCTAATCGAACCCCTAGCAGCCATTGTTCCAAATGTAATAATTTGAGCAACTTTTTCGCTGCCATATTTTTCTTTTACATACTCTATTACTTCTTCACGTCTCTCATAACAAAAATCCACATCAATATCAGGCATGCTTACTCTCTCTGGATTTAAAAATCTCTCAAAAATAAGATTATATCTCAATGGGTCAATATTTGTAATTTTCATAGAATATGCAACTAAACTACCTGCTGCTGAACCTCTACCTGGACCTACCATTATTTTATTGTCTTTGGAATATTTTATAAAATCCCACACAATAAGAAAATAGTCAACATAACCCATCTGTTCTATTATTCCTATTTCATAATCAAGTCGTTTCTGAATTTCACCTGTAACATTTTTATATCTTTCCTCAAGTCCTGTTTGGCATATTTCACGAAAATATTCCGTTTTAGTGTATCCTAGAGGTACTTTAAATTCTGGTAGATGAACAGTACCAAAGTCAAGTTCAACGTTGCATCTTTCTGCTATTTTGACTGTATTTTCCAAAGCTTCTTCTGGAAACAACAAAGACATTTCTTCGTATGATTTTAAATAAAACTCATCAGATGGAAATTTCATTCTTTCTTCATTTACCGTTTTTTGCATTTGAATGCACATCAATACATCGTGAAATTTCGAATCTTCTTTGTTTATGTAGTGAATATCGTTAGTCGCAACGAGAGGTATACCTAGCTGTTGACTCATTTTTACTAGGCCTCTATTTATAATCTGCTGCTCTTTCATTCCATGATCTTGCATTTCAAGAAAAAAATTATTTTCTCCGAATATATTTTTATATATAAGCGCTGTTTCAACAGCCTTATCATAATTGTTATCAATTAAATATCTTTGTACTTCACCAGCAACACAAGCACTCAGTGCTATTATACCTTTGCTATGTTGTCTTAATAAGTCGTAATCAACTCTTGGTTTATAATAAAACCCATCTACAAAACCCGCTGAACATATTTTCAAAAGGTTTTTATATCCTTCGTAGTTTTCTGCTAATAGTACTAGATGGTATTGACTTTTATCTTTTTGCGGGTCCTTATCACTCATTTTTCTAGGTGCAACATAAGCTTCAAATCCCAAGATAGGTTTAATACCTTCTTTTTTAGCCTGTTTGAAAAATTCTACTATTCCATACATAGATCCATGATCTGTTATAGCAATTGAATCCATTTTCAACTCTTTTGCCTTTTTAACAAGTTCTGTTATTCGGCAAGCTCCATCAAGGAGACTAAATTCCGTATGTACATGTAGATGAGTAAATTTATTTTTTGACATAAGTGCATCTCTCCTTATGAAGTTATTTTACCATTTTTAATATAATAATTCAAAATATATTTCTATTATTATATCTATAAATTAATTGAATTAATTTAGTAATGAAAAATATATGTCAAAATAATTAAAACCAAAGAAATAAATCTTTGGTTTTAATTATAACTTTTAACAAACTTCTATATTAGCACCTATTTGGTTAATTACATTAACAAAGTTAGGGAATGAAATATTAACACAATCTATATCATTTACTCGAGTTTCACCTTCTGAAACTAATCCTGCCATCATTAGTGCCATAGCAACGCGATGGTCGTCATGACTTTCTACTTCAGTTCCTTTGAATCCTTTCCCACCATTTATTATAATATAATCCTCACCTACCTCAACTTCTACACCCATCTTAATTAGCTCTTCTTGCATAACAGATACTCTATCCGTTTCCTTTAATCTTACTACCTCTAGCCCAGTCATCTTCATTTGTCCAGAAGCATATGCTCCAATAACAGATAGGGCTGGTAGTGTATCTGGCATGTTTTTACAATCTACATGAACCCCTTTAAGTGGTTTCCCACCTTTTATTATCATTTTATGATTATTTATGTCCTTTGTTATATCTGCCCCCATGCTTATTAATACATCTACTATTCCTTTGTCTCCTTGAACATCATTAAAGTCAACTCCATCTATAGTTACTATGGAATTAGTCATCACAGCACCTATTAGGGGAAATGCAACTCCTGACCAGTCACTTGGAATTATACTATTGACTGGACTATATTTTTGTGGTCCATTTATTATATACTTCTTAAAATCATTACTGTGTTCAACTTTTACTCCATGTTTTGACATCCAATCTAATGTCATTTTTACATATGGAATTTCTAAAGGATATTCAACTGTTATTTCTGTAGTACCTTCTAACAAAGGTGCTGATAACAACACACCTGATACTTGTGGAGATATTTTTCCTTCTAATTTAATATTTCCAGCTTCCATCGGACCCGTTATTACTACAGGCGGTGCATCAATTTTTGGCCTTGATTTAAATGCTGTTGCACTAGTATTATTTATCGACTTTAATAAAGTATCTATTGGTCTTTTTCTAATTTGTGCATCTCCTGTAATTATGGTCGTTCCTTCAATTGTTGCCGCCATTGAACAAGCTATATAAGTTGTTGTCCCAGAGTTCCCACAATCAACTATATCATCTGGTAATTTTAATTTTCCATCTACACCCTCAATAACCCACTCGTTTTCATTTAATTCACAACTAGCTCCAAATGCTTTAGCAACATTTATTGCACTTTTACAATCTTCGCTTTTTAATGGGTTTTTAATAACAGATTTTCCTTTAGCCATTGTGGCTACCATAATTGCTCTAATAGTGTGGCTTTTCGAACCAGGAACCATTATAGTTCCTGATAAATTACTTCTTTTTATAATTCCCTGCATCTCAACTTCTCCTTTTAAACTTCAAATATTTTCTTCATATTTCATATATGGTTTTAACTTATTTATATTATATTATTATATTTTAATGATGTCTAGTATATAATTATTTATATATTATTAACCTACGGCTCATGTATATGCTGTTTTCATTTGAATACATTAATAAAAAAACCAAGGCAATATTATGCCTTAGCTTATAATATTAATTTGTATTGCTTAAATTTAACTATTTATTAATTTCTAAAGGTGTTTTAGACAACAACTTTTTAACCATTGGTATATTTGATAGAATTATAAGTATAGTTAAAGTTAATAATACAATAGTTATTGGTCTTCCAAACATAGATAAAAGCATATTATCTGTTGATGATGCAAGAGATACTGCCCTTCTAAAATTAGAATCCATCATGCCACCTAATACTATTGCAAGTACCATTGGTGCGGCTGGGTAATCAAAACGACGCATTAAAAACCCAATTAACCCGAACATGAACATTAGTATTACGTCAAACAAGCGGTTGTTGCATGCAAAAGAACCAATTACACATAAAACTACGACAATTGGTAGTAATATGTTTTTGGGAACAGATATTACCTTGCTAATTTTAGGTGCAACCAACAATCCTAGCACTAATAAAGCAAAACATGCAATAATACCACCAGCTATAATTGCGTTAAACATTTCAGGGCTTTCTTTAATAAACATTGGCCCTGGTTTTAACCCATGAACATAAAATACTGATAACAATATTGCTGTAACGGCATCTCCTGGCACAGCCAATGTTAGCATTGGAATTAAAGCTCCACCAATGCAAGCATTATTTGAAGATTCGCTTGCTACTATTCCCTCAACAGCTCCTTCTCCAAATGGAATCTTTGGGTTTTTAGTAATTCTTTTTGCCTCATTATATGAAATAAATGCAGCAACTGGACCACCTGCACCAGGAAGAGCACCAATAACAGTACCTATTGATGATGAATAAAGTGCTAGTTTCCAGTGTTTAAGAGATTCTTTAACACTAAGCTTCATTTTAGTTAATTGAAGTACTACTTGTTCTAAATTATTGTCATATATAACACTTAAAACCTCTGAAAAACCAAACAAACCTACTAAAGCTGGAACTATTGCAATACCTGCTTGGAGATCTGATACATTAAAAGTCATTCTAGGTGTACCCATAATTGGATCTAACCCAATCATACTAACGGTTAACCCCAATGCAGCACTCATTAATCCTTTTGTATAATTTTTAGAAGTTACTGATCCTACTGTTGCCAATCCAAATAAGGCTAATAAAAAGTAATCCATAGGTGTAAATTTTAGTGCAATATTTGAAACTGGTTTTGCCAATAACCACAATGCTATAAGTCCAAATAAACTTCCTATAAAGGAATATATCGTTGCATAAAATAAAGCTTTATGTGATTCTCCTCTGTGCGCGAGAGGATAACCATCTAATGTTGTTACTACTGACGAGGGAGCACCGGGTATATTTATTAATATAGCTGATACAGCTCCAGAGAAAACACCTACAACATATACTCCCATAATTGTTGCCAAAGCATCTGTAGTATTCCATGTATAAGTTATAGAAACTAATAATGCTGTCGCCATAGAAACTGAAAGTCCTGGAATAGATCCTACGAAAAGACCAGCAACGGAACCAACAAATACTAACATTATAAATCTTATATCTACAATTGATAAAATTTCCAACATTTTAGTCCCTCCTTATGGTAATAATACATGGAGCAATGTTCTGAATGCAATGCTCAAAAGTATTGTTGTTATTATTGGAATAAAAATAAGTAACACATTTTTACTAACTTTCAGATACTTTAACAAAACAAATAAGAAAATAATTGTTGATATTTCAAAAGTTGAAAAAGATATAGATAATGAGAGTATAGTCAATGTAATTATTGGCATATCCACAACTGCCAATGCAAAATAATAAACGGCTGAAATAAGCAGAATCACTGCTACGCCTTTTATATTTGGTTTTACTGAAAGATTATCTTTGTTGTTATCAATTGAATCTTTGTTTTTCTTTATTCCACTAACCAATAAACTTGTTGAAAGTAAACATATAAAAATTGCTACTAAAATAGGAAAAGCATATGGCGATTGAGACCAATCTTGATTAAATGACTGGGAATATGAAATCAAAGAATATATAATAAGGCTAACTCCAATAATCATGAAGAAAATTCCTTCGTAAATACTTTTATTGATTTTTTTTTGATTATTCATTTGAATATCACCCTTTTTCTAATAAATTTAATGCCCCTATTTTATTTAAATAGTTAGATAAAATAAAGGCATTTTATTTTTTGCTTATTTAAAAATAATATTAACTAGTCAAGTTTAGGAATGTTGAATTTTTCAGGGCTATTTTTAGCAACACCATTATCATACTGTAACCAGCAAATCATTGATTCCCAATTTTTGAAAAATTGTTTCATTGACTCTTCATCTGTATACTTTTCATAAAGCTTATCTGCAGAATTTGATTCTACAAACTCAACCCAGTCTGTTTCTTGAAATGCTTCAGAAGTAGCTTTTCTTAGTATTTCAACTACATCACTTGGTGTGCCTTCTTTTGCAAGTAATGAAAGAGGTGTAAGTGGTATGCTTAGATATTTTTCAGATTCTGGAACAATTTCAGTAAAAGCAGGTATATCAGGATATGATTTTAATCTTTCATTTGAAAATACTGCTAGAACCTTAACATCTCCACTTGATATATATCCTGTTGTAAAAGATAAATTAGGATTTGTAAATGCAACTTGATCTCCAAGGACACCTAACAAAGCGTTATTACCACTGTCATAAGCTGTCATTGCAACCTCATATCCTAATTCTTTTAATATAAGTCCTTGATTATGACCGCTTCCACCAGGGCCTGAATGAGACATTGTTATTTTGTTAGGATTAGCTTTAATATCATCTAATAATTCCTCTAATGTATTATATTTAGAATTTTTAGATACTACTACCAATTTTGGATCGTTAACAGCAAGTGCAACTGGTATGAAATTATTGTATGAAAGATCACTTGTTCCCATTGAACGGTAAGTTCCTATTGTTTCTGCTGAAAACAACAATGTATATCCATCAGCATCTGCATCATGTACAAACTTTGTACCTATTGAACCTGAAGCACCGCCTTGGTTTGTAACTGTAACAGAAACCCCAAGTTTCTTTTCAAGTTGTGCAGCTAACATTCTTCCATAAGTGTCAGTACCTCCACCAGCACCATAAGGAACTATCATTGTTATTGGCTTTGTTGGATAATCTATTTTCGCATCTTCTGAACCAGGATTGTTGCTTGCTTCATTGGGTTTAGATACACTACAACCAGCTACTGATAAACACATAACTACTACAAGTATTGCAGTAAGAATTTTCTTGAAATTAGTTTTTTTCATATTTTCCTCCAAATTTTAATTAATTTTCATATAAATATGTTTTAGTATATCATTGATTTTTTATATTGTCTAATATATAATTATTCATATAATCATGACATAAAAGTTATATATATGGAGGAGAAATTATGGAATTGTTGCAACTAAAATATTTTAAGAAAATAGCAGAGGCACAAAGCATGACAAGAGTAGCTGAAGAAATTCATATATCTCAATCTGCATTAAGTAAAACTATACGAACTCTAGAAACTGAATTAGGTGTCAAATTATTTGACAGGGAAGGAAAATATATAAAACTAAATGAAAATGGTAAGATTTTTTTAAAATATGTAAATAGAAATTTGCAATCACTAGAGGATGCAAAGAAGGAATTAAGTGATTATAACAGCAATAGAAATCAGGACATTATTATCTACGTTCAAGCTGCAATGTTTATGCTTCCTAAAATAATCACTGGGTTTAATCAAAAATACCCAAACATAAAATTTCATATAAGTCAGAAACAATTTAATAAAGGTGAAAACAACTATGATTTCATTATATATATACCATCAACAGAAGAAATTAACAACAAAAACAGTCTGACTTTATTAGAAGAAGAATTAAAGCTTGCAGTTTCTAAAAACCATCATTTATCTGAAAAAAATAGCATAAACTTAGATAGTTTATCTAATGAAAAGTTTATAGGTTTACCACCATATACTAAATTAAGAAAAACAACTGATCATTATTGTAATCAAGCAGGATTTACACCTAATGTTATACTTGAATGCTATGACTCCCCAACTATTTTAGAACTCGTAAAAAATGGTATGGGAATTGCATTTGTACCTAAATACAGTTGGGGAAATATTGAACATCAAGAACTTTCTTTAATCAATATTCACTCACCCAAATGCACACGATGCATAAATCTGTCTTGGAGGGAAAGTGAATATATTTCGGAATCTGCTAAATTATTTAAAAATTATATAGTAGAATTTTTCTCAAATTTAAAATAATCATACCTTTAACAAATATAACAAATTACAATATTAAGGCGTAAATAATAAATCCTACTACACCAGATGCCATTATGACATGAATTGGATTTGACTTGTATTTTTTCAAAACAAAAACACCTATGACTATAAGTATCAATGAAACTATATTTATATCGCTAAATTTCACATTTAATAATGTTGTTACCTCTGTTTTAAACAAGGCTAAGGCTAGAATCGAAATTCCTGCTGATGCTATTAGTGAAACTACTGCTGGTCTTAGCCCATTAAGGACACCTTGAATTGTAGATAAATTTTTATACTTATAATATAAATATGCAAGCATTAAAACAATAATACATGATGGTGTTATGCAGCCTATAGTAGCAACTATAGCTCCTAATAATCCACCTACTCTAGTTCCAACGAATGTTGCTGCATTTAGCGCTATAGGACCTGGTGTCATCTGTGATATTGTAATTAAGTCAGCAAACTCTGCTAAGCTTAACCATTTATGTACATCTATTACTTGATTTTCTATAAGGGGTAATGCTGCGTATCCTCCTCCAAAACTAAATAATCCAATTTGAAAAAAGCTAACAAAAATTTGCAAATAAGTCATATTACTTATGCTCCCCCTTAAATTTATATAATAAACCACTATAGATTATTGCTCCAAAGACTCCACATATTACAATAATTAATGCTGCGTTTATATTAAACACAACGGCAGCCAAAAATGATAATACCATTATAATTATTGATGTTAAATTTTTCTTTTTTAATATATCTCCTACCATTTTAATTATTACATTTATTATAACTGCAGCTACACCTGCTCGCATTCCTAACAATACTGCATTTACTGATGAATTATTTTTTATTGCATCATAAAATTTCGATACAACTGTTATAATTATTAACGGGGGCAATGCTGTTCCTAGTATTGATACAAAAGCTCCAAGAACTCCAGCTAACCTGTAACCTGTCATAATAGAAGTGTTTACCGCTATTGGACCTGGCGCTGACTGTGATATAGCAACTATATTAAGCATCTCTTCTTCTTCTATCCATTTTAGTTCCTCTACAAATTTCTGTCTCATCAAAGGAACTATTACGTAGCCTCCTCCTATAGTGAATGCACTCAGTGAAAATGTAGTAATAAATAATTTAAAATAAAACTTCAAATTTTTTTCCATGTTTGTTTCCTTTTTAATCTATTTAAATTTTTATATTTTTATATTTAACTTAGTGACTTTTAGATTTCGAAATCAAACAAAAATAACCGTCCCCAAAATCCAAAATCATTTACTGTTTAAGAATCCCTTTATCATTTCTAAATTATCCCTATTGATAGAATATTTCATCCAAACACCATCTTTTCTACTATTGACTAACCCGCTATCACATAGTGTCTTCATGTGATGCGAGAGTGTTGGTTGTGTTATTTCAAATTGCTCAAGGATATTGCAAGCACATAGTTCATCTTTAGAAAGCATATCGAATATCTTGATTCTGGTTTCATCAGATAGTGCCTTTAAAATTAAAGCGTACTTTCTATAATCTTTTTCCACTTTATCACCTCTATTTACTATATTAAGTTTAAAATAGATATTTATCTATATATACTTTATATTCTATATCTTATATAAATAAGTGTCAATTTATTTTTACTATTAAGTATATCCGCCCACATTTTATCTCATTTTAGTCATTTCATTTTCCCTACAGGCATATAATATTTCATATCATAAAATAGAGTAGAGCTATTAAAGAAATAGCCCTACTCTATTTTACTGAATTTTATTATAAAGACGATTGTAAAATTTTATCTTTTTGTGCATCACTGTGCTTTTTAATAAACCAAACATATATTACACTACATACTGCTGCACATATATATGATAACATGTAGCTATTAGGATCCATTCCAAGTCTACTTTCTAAGCCAAATCCAATTGGAGCATGGAATATAAAGCTCATAACTACAAAGAAATAGAATGTACCTGGTATTAATGAGATCAGGTAGTTCTTGCCATGAATGTATAAATATACCGAAATCATACCTAACGCAAATGTTGCTATAAATTGATTTGTAAAAGCAAAGTATCTCCATAAAATACCAAATCCAGATGGGCTTAATTTAGCGTAATAGAGTATTAGAATAGCTGGTATAAATATTGCTGCTGAAACAGCCACCCTTTTATTAGCAGAAGTTTGGTCTATATTGAATTGCTCCGCAACCATAAGTCTTAGTGACCTAAATGCTGTATCTCCAGATGTTATTGGAAGTACGATAACTCCTATTACTGCAATAAACCCTCCTATGGTCCCCAAGAACTCTCTTGAAATATTACCAATCATTAATGTAGCTCCTGTCGCAATATCTGTACCTCTACCAAACAATATCATCGCACCTGCTGCCCAGCACATTGCAATGAAGCCTTCAATAAGCATCATGTTAAAGAAAGTGGTTTTTCCTTCTTTTTCACTTGTTACTGCTCTTCCTATCAAAGTTGCTTGAGTTGCATGGAATCCAGACATTATTCCACAGGCAACTGTTATAAAGAATATTGGAACAAATGGAAGCTGTTTTGGATGTTGACTAAACATACCTGCTCCAAATGATAAATTTGTAAGATTTGCTCCGCCATCCTTCAATATTCCTACAAATATGCCAATGGCAGAACATATAAGTGCTGCACCAAATATAGGATATATTTTTCCAATAATTGCATCTAGCGGGAAAAGAGTTGCTATTAAATAATAAGCAAAAATTGCTGCATATACTATCCAAGTTGTAGGGTTACCGAATGCTGCATCCTGACCCATTAGTTGGGTTACAATTAAATCTCCAGGCGTATAAACAAAAACTGCGCCAACCAAAATCATCAATATCCCAACAAAGAAATTATAAACATTAAATGCTTTTCCGCCTAAGTATTTCTTTATCATCTTAGGCATTTGAGCTCCACCTTCTCTAAGAGAAATCATCCCGCTAAAGTAGTCGTGCATAGAACCAGCTAGAACACATCCGATAGGAATAGTAATAAAAGCTATAGGTCCAAATAAGATGCCTTGAATAGGTCCAATGATAGGACCAGTACCTGCAATATTTAATAATTCAATTAAACTGTTCTTCCATTTTTTCATTCCTACGAAGTCCACTCCATCAGCTTTAGAAACCGCTGGTGTAGGCCTATCGTCAGGACCAAAAACTTTTTCGCAATATTTTCCATAAAAATATCCGCCAATAATAAGTATTGCTAAACCAATAAGAAAAGTTACCATATAAAAATCCCCCTAATTTATAATATTAATAATACTAACAAAAACATAACGTCAATAACATTTTGTATTTTAGCACTAAAAATAGTTGTAGTCAATATCTTAAATTTTCCTTTATTGAAAAATATCACGAGTCATGGGTTTTTTTAGTTTAACATATACACTAATTTCTTTTTTATTTTCACAGGTTGCTAAGATAACATCTGATATATTTTTAATTCCCTGTGAATTAAGTTGTCTATAAAGCCACTTCTCGTCATTGCCTGTAAATTTTAAATTGTCTGTAAGAATTTCCCCATCAATTACTACATTAACTAAAGGTTTTTCTACTAGCGGGTTAATCTTTAAGTCTTTTGGATTTACTGGACGCTGCAGAGACAAAGGAAGAAAACTAATTTTGCCGTTTGGTTCCAATATAGCTGTTTGTAAATTGCTTATATTAAAATAACCACTATTCCTGCATAATGTTAAAAATTCACTTATATCAAGTCTTGCTTTTTTTAAATTTTTATCATTAATTTTACCATCTTGAAAGAGTATTAATGATTCACCGTATAAAAATCTTCTTAATATAATCGATCTAGTCATAGCAAATGAAATCAATATAGAAAGAAACGCATACACAACCATTGAAAGTAAGGGTTTCAAATAATCTGATTCAAGAGATGTTGCCATTTCAGCTGCAATTGAACCAATTGTTATTCCTATGACAAAATCAAACATGGTTAATTCACTTATGGATTTTTTTCCCATTATTTTTGTCAAAATAAACATAGTAACTGCAGATCCTATAGATGTGAAGAAAACATGTACCAATTCCATTAATTCCATAAAAGTCTCCTTTTATTATTTTAATTATCAACTTATCTTTGACATTTTTTTTAAAAAATATGCAATATAGTAAAACATATTTAATAATTTCCTATTATATAAAAACAGGATACCAATTTAAGATATCCTGTAATAGTGTTATTTTAAGCCCATCTTTTGTCTTTTATTCATAATGTGATTTTCTATATCCTGTGCCGCTTGCACAGGGTCATCACCTAAAGCTACCTTTCCTCCAGTCAAACCCTCTACATCTTGTGTAAGAAGTTTAACAAGATTTGGTGCTCCTGTTATAAATGGTGTTGGAGACAAATGTGTGTATGCTCCATATGCTACTGCAAACAATCCATCGATTGTAGCTTTTTGTTCCATCCACTCAGGAGCTGTTACAGCTATTGGTAAATCAGATATATCTGCATTGAGGTGATCAGCTAATGCAGTTACTAACATAGACATTCTGCCAGTATCCGTACATGTACCAAAACTTAATACTGGTGGTATACCTAAAGCTTTACATACTCCTTTTAATCCATCACCAGCAAATTCTATAGCATCCAAATTGCACATTCCAGCTACTTCAAGACCATGATTTCCACAACCACCAGCAACTACTAGTATATCCCTTTTAATTAATTCTTTTGTGATATTAACAGTATTCCAGTCTTGTGGACCATTTCTTAATGTTGAACAGTTTGCCAATGCTACAATACCTTTTATTTGTCCTTTTACTATAACATCAACCAAAACATTTAAATCATTTCCTATTGCCTTTAACACTGCTTCAGTAGAAAAACCTGCTATTGCTTTTGTCTTGAATTTAGGAACCTTAGGACTTATCTTTTTATGTCTCTTTTTAAAGTTTTCTATTGCAATTTTTATGCATTCATCTGCCATCTGATCAGCCTTTGCTGGATAGTACGGCATTTCATGCTCAGCTCCTGGTACACCAATTATAGTGCTAACACTTACGAGTGCTACTTGATATTTTTCTGCATACTGGTCAATTGCTGGTGGTGAGCAGTTTTCTTCCATCACTAGTGCATCAACTGTACCTGTTGCAAGAAATGGTTCAATTGATAACCAGTTTCCCATTAATCCAACAAAAACATCATCTACTTCAAATCTCTGAAGCAATTCTTGACCGGTCTCTATTGATCCAACTATATGAATACCTTTTGCACCAGCATGTTTAGCCATTTCTTGATACTCTTGTTTTTTAGCTTTTTGTAAGGTTGCCACTCCTACCCATGGTTGGTGTCCATTAAAAGCAATATTTACATAATCTGGATCCATAATTCCCATATCTACGTCTACTTCATGTGGCATTGGCGTACCAAATAATATATCTTGAGTCATTTCTAGACCAATTTGAGCAGTATATATAGTTGACAATCCTAAACGAAGGGCTTTTTTTGCTAAAGAAACATAATCTCCGTCAACATTTGTTAAACAACTTGCAATACACAGTTCTACTTCATGTTGTACTCCCGAAGGATAAATATGTAAGTCTCTCCATATTGGTTTTCTTTTTTTAGGAGCAAATGCTTCTACCATTATACTTTGTTGATCAGGATTTACTTTCATTTCCCTATCAAGTAGTTCAGCTAATTGAACTGCTAGTTTGTTAATATCTTGATTTGTATCTATCCCAGTTTGTTTACACATCCACTTCAATTTATCTACATCTGTAATCTTAAATGAAGTTTTACCTTCTCCGGTAGCTTTTAATGTTCTAAAGGCCTCATATGCATGATGTGCATATGTTGCAGCTCCCATAATATTTCTCATAAGTAAATTTCTCATAGCCATTGCATCAGGCCCAATTCCACATACACCTTTATCTGCGCCAGCTTTTTCACTAATTCTACAAGGCCCCAAAGTACATAATTGACAGCTTACCCCTTGTAAACAAAAAGTACATCGTATCTTCTCTTGTGCATCCCATCTAGAAAATACACTTGTAAGTCCATCGTTTTTTATCCTTATAAGCATTTCTTCTACAGAATCATGATAGCTAACACGATCCTTTGGTTTTTCTAAAACAGCCATTACTTTCCTCCTGAATAATTAATTTATATTAAGTGTTCTACTTGGTTAGTATGCCAAATTTTAGAATTAAAATACAAATTTTTAAGAGCAACTGCTAAATAATAAGCACATTTATTTTTTTTGCATATTATGATATTGGACAATAATGTTTAACACTAATATAGGAGGTTATAATATGTATAGTGATTTCGAAGAAAATCTAAAATATATAGATTGCGATCAAACACAAATGTGGTCTTGTAATAAATATTATCATGATAAGTGCTGTTTCGATGGTTGTAATTATTGTCATAAACAGTCCTGCACTTATCCAAGTCAATGTTGTATATGTTGCCCTACTGGTGATACTGGTCCTATGGGTCCTACTGGTCCTACTGGTGACACAGGTCCAACCGGTCCTACTGGTGATACAGGTCCAATCGGTCCTACTGGTCCTACTGGTCCTATTGGTCCTACTGGTCCTATTGGTCCTACTGGTCCTATTGGTCCTACTGGTCCTGCTGGTCCTGCTGGTCCTGCTGGTGACACTGGTCCTATTGGTCCTATTGGTCCTATTGGTCCTACTGGTCCTGCTGGTGACACTGGGCCTATTGGTCCTACTGGTCCTGCTGGTGACACTGGGCCTATCGGTCCTACTGGTACTGCTGGTGACACAGGCCCTACCGGTCCTGCTGGATTATCTGAATATGCTTATATTTACAATCTGTCTGCACAAGATGTCGCATTAGAAGCTGACATACTGTTTAGTAATAATGGAATTATTGTTGGTACTATTACACATGTGGCAGGAACATCCACAATACAACTTGGAAGTGCTGGCGATTATGCGGTTTGGTTTTATGCAGTAGGTGTTCAACCGAATCAATTTACTCTATTTCAAAATGGCAATCCCGTTGCTGGAGGAATATATGGTTCAGGTGCAGGTACTCAAGCAAATCCTGGTATGGTAATCATCACAGCTGCCGCAGCCGATGTCTTAACTGTGCGAAATCATACAAGTGCTTCTGCAGTTACACTTCAAACTTTAGCAGGAGGCACTATGATAAATACCAATGCTTCAATATTAATTCAAAAAATAAGTATTTAGAATCATCGACTTAGATTGAAAATTATTATTCTTTAATCTTGATTTTGCACAATAAAAAAAGTCCTCAATTGTTATTTAGCCGGGCAAAATTGTTGCCCGGCTATTTGAAGAAGACTCCTTATTTTATCATATTTATATAAACATGAGAATGACCGGAATAGTCACTATAGAAAGGATGCTCGTAAGAAATACAACCTTAGATGCTAATTCTTTATTTCCATTATATTGTTCAGCTATTATAGCAGTAACAGAAGGTGCTGGCATAGCTAAGACAATTGCCATTACTTTTGGTACTAAACTCATACTTCCAAAAGGTATAAATCTCATTGCAATAATTGCTAATAGTGGTGCAATTAGTAGTCTTACAGCACAAAGGAAATAAAGTTTGTAATCATTAAACATATCTCTTACTCTGCTGCTAGATATTGACAATCCAACCAAAAACATTGACAGAGGTGTTGTTACATTTCCCATATAGCTTAACGAACTTTGAATAGGTTGTGGTAAACTAGCCTGTGTCAAATAAAATATAATTCCCAAGAAAATTGCAATATTATTATTATTCAAAAAAAGTTTTTTAATATTTATCCCTTTGCTACTTTCATGACCCATAGCTATTAATTTAATACCCACTGAAAATATCAATACGTTAAAAACTGTATTTGAAATTGAAGCTAGAAAAAGTCCTTCTTTTCCCAAAATTGCATACGCAATAGGAAACCCCATGAATCCATTATTCGAAAATGTACTTACAAAAACCCAAACTCCTCTATCTTTTTCAGGTATTTTCATTGCTTTAGTATAAAATAATGAAATTAAAATACAACTTGAATGAATTATAAAAGTTAATACAGCTATTTTTAGACTATCCATTAAAATCCCTTCACTATAAGTTCCTGAAATAGATAAAAAAATAGTTGCTGGCAAAGCAACTTTCATTAAAATATCAGACAGGTATCCTGTTGCATCTTTGCTTACCGCTCCTGACTTTCCAGCAATAAAGCCTACTAATATTAATAGAAAAAGCGTTAAAATATTGTTTAATATAATTGTAATATCCATTATATGCTCCTTTATTTAAATATTACTTTTCTAAGATTTCACAAACAAAAACGAATATGTTGCACAAATCAATGCTAACAATGTCAATATCATATAATTAAACCCATAACTAAACCAGTTTATAAAATACCCTGATATAACTGGTCCTACAAACATTCCTATTCCATATATCGACTGAAAAAAGCCCATTGCAATTGTCTTTTTGCCCTTTTCTGTCTCACTTACAATATAACTCATGAGCAATGATATTGCAATACCATATCCACATCCTCCTATAGCATGTACAAGGTAAGAAAAGATTGGGTTTGAAGATGACATTACAGTAAACATTGTCATTATTCCAATCAATGTAAATCCAATAGAAATTCTTTTGCCAAAACCATATTTTGCCCCTAGCTGTACCCCACTAATTTTAGAACCACCAATTTTAGTAATCAAAAAAAATGTTGAAACTAAACCTAATTGAAAGCTAGTCATACCCCCTAGCTTATTGACTGCAGGCGAATATCCAAACATGCTAGAGAAAATAATTGCTTGCATAAAAATTGCTAGAACAGAAGGAATTAAAACGTTTTTGTTTAATCCTATATTAATAACTTCTTTTGTAGATACATCACTTTTTATATAATTTGGATTTTCATAAACAAAAAAACTAATTATAAAAGCTAGTCCTGCAGTTATAAATGCAACTATAAATGTTGATGCATATCCATATGATTGTGAAATTACCCCACCAAAGAACACTCCAAGTAAATTTCCAAAGGAATTGCATGCCAAGATATTTCCCATTGAACTAGCTGACTGATCTTCCTTAAAATATTCAGTATATAAAACCGTAAAGGAAACCCATGTACCTGCTGCTACGCCACCTAATCCTCTAAAAACTAAAACCAAAATTGGATTTTTGAACAAATACAATCCCAGTCCACTAAGGAAAAGTAAAGCGCAACCAATTATTACAAAATTCTTCTTTTTTCCGGTTCTGTCACAAATTACTCCTATTGGTATTCTAACAAGCATTTGAGTAAATCCATAACTACCTATTATCATTCCAATTAATTGAACTCCTGCGCCTATATCTTGAGAATATGGAGTCAATATTGGAACATAAACATATAACGATATCCAAAATAATATTACTGTAATATTCATTATTATATTTCTGAATTTATACATCTAGCACACCTCTATGTTTTTCGTCTGGTGAAATTAATTTCGTCTTTATTTCATTTAATGAAATTTTAGCAGTTTAGAGCAATTTTGTCAAGATTTTTTCAGATTCGTATAAATTATATTTTTGTATATCTAAATCAAAATTAGATACAATACTATCGAAACTAATTACTGATTTTATAAGGAGATGCCATGTTTATTCCAAGAAGAATATTGTTTGAAAAAAATACTCTAAACTATGAAATAGGGAAAAATATCTATAACTACTTTAAGGATGACAAAAGTATAGAGATAATTGAGCTGAGCAACAGTAGGATAAAAGAAAATATACCTGGAGAAAATTTGTTTGATTTTTATAGGGAGGGGAAAAAAACTCTTGTAGTTGGTATTAAAAAGGGAATGAAATTCCAGTCATGCAAACCATCCGCACACTATCAGCTTCCACTGTTATCAGGCTGTACTGGGCAATGTCAATACTGCTATCTAAATACAAATCTAAGTGATAAGCCTTACATGAGGGTTAATGTAAATATAGATGACATACTAATGCAAGCACAAAAATATATTGACGAGAGACTACCTGATCAAACAATATTCGAAGGTTCTGCCACCTCTGACCCAGTTCCAGTTGAACCATATTCCAATTCTTTAAAGAAAACAATTCAGTTTTTCAGTAAAAGCGAAAATGGTAGGTTTAGGTTTGTATCAAAGTATACAGACATTGAAACATTACTCGAAATCGAGCATAAGGGCAATACCGAAATAAGATTTACATTAAATACGGACAAAGTCATAAAAGATTATGAGAATAAAACTCCATCTCTCAACAAAAGAATAGAAGCATGCCAAAAAATAACAAAAGCTAAGTATCCACTGGGTTTTATCATAGCACCTATTTTTATGTATGACGGCTGGAAGAACGACTATAAAAAGTTGCTAATAGAAATAAAAACTAACCTCCCAGATGAGATTTCACACCCACTATCATTTGAGGTTATATCACACAGATATACTACTAGAGCTAAGAACACCATTTTAGAGGTTTTTCCAACAACAGAATTACCAATGAACGACGAGGAGCGAGTATACAAATATGGACAATTCGGATATGGAAAATTTGTCTATCCAAAGGAAGAAATAACCGAAATTAAAAACTTTTTTAACAAAGAAATAAATTCTTTGTTTGATAATAAAATTGTAAAATATATAATTTAACTAATTTAACCAAAACAGTTGTATATAATTACTTATTTTCAAGTATTTATATTATTATGAATATAATTCACAGTAAGTTTTATATTGCCTTCGTTTCAAAGAGTTCCCATTGATTCTTAATTATTATTGCTTTAAAATTACTCTATAGCCAAATCTCTTATAAAGAGTACCGGGGCCTCTACCCTAACCCGACAACTAACCCGGAAGGCATAAGGAGGATTAAAAGATGAAATTCAAAGGTTTGAAATCGATTTTATTGACTACAGGACTAACGCTTGGAATATCTTTATCATTTTCTAGCAATGCCTATGCAGCGACTTATACTGCTGTAAGTGGTGATTCTTTATATAAGATAAGCCAATTGTTTAACACAACTGTAGCAAGTTTAGTAGTAAATAACAATCTACTAAGCACATCAATAAATATTGGACAGGTATTGGATGTTACTAATTTAAACTATACTGTCAAAAAAGGTGATACTTTATATCTCATTGCTAAACAACATAATGTATCATTGGATGAATTAAGACGTGCAAATAATATATACACAAATTACATAGATATAGGTCAAAATTTAAGCATACCTATAAAGTCAACGTCAATACCATCTGATACTGTCAATACTAATTTAGATGCTACATACTCATCCGAAGATTTGGACTTGCTTGCAAGATTAATAACTGCTGAAGCACAAGGTGAATCCTATGATGCAAAAATTGCTGTAGGAGCTGTAGTTATGAACAGAGTGAAAAGCGATTCTTTTCCTAACTCAATTAACGATGTTATTTATCAGGTTATAAATGGTTATTATCAATTTACCCCTGTATTAAACGGATGGATTAATAAACCTGCACAAGATGAATGCATCAAAGCAGCGAAAGAAGTTTTAAATGGAACTGACCCTACAAATGGTGCTTTGTTCTTTTTCGAAAGCTCCATAACTAATACATGGCTCTTATCTCGACCAGTCTCTATGACAGTGGACAATATGACATTTTCATATTAACAAAAAAAGGACAAGGTATATTAAACCTTGTCCTTTTTTAATTCTTATCAATTTCTGTTAATCTATCAATCCAGCTGATGTCAATAATCTATTTGTAATTGCTGATATCTCTGCTCTTGTAATATGGTCAAATGGAACTAACGTTGTTTCTGTTTTTCCAACTATTATGCGATTGTTAACATTCCACGCGGCAGCTTCTTTCGCATAGTCTGATACATCTTCATAATCAACATAATTTTTCATTTCTGTAACATATTCTGAATTTTCTAAACCTGCTATCATGCCTGCTCTATATATCATGGTCATGGCATCTTGCCTTGTAACTAATCCTTCTGGATTAAATGTCGTTTCACTTGTTCCGTTAATGATACCATAGCTGTATGCTGTTCCAATATATCCAGCATACTTTGTTCCGCTTTCAACATCAGCAAACTGATTGACCTGTTCAGGCTTTAATCCCAATGCTTTTACTAAAACCCCTGCCAACTCTGCTCTTGTAATAGCCTCATCAGGTGAAAATGTGCCATCTTCTTTTCCCGATACTACTAATCTGCTTGCCATCTTCTCTATATCTGCTTTAGCCCAATAGTTATCTGCTACATCGGAGAAAGAAGCTTCATTGTTAATGAGAGTGTATGTAGAATTAGTAAGAGAATTGATTGTCGCATAATACTTGCCATCTACTTTAGTAACGTAGGTTGGTATATGTCTTACACTACCATCTGAATCTGTTACGATTGCCGTAGTTATTTTACTAGCATCCACATTTGAAGGAATAGCAATTGTTCTAGTTACAAAACTATTAAAATGTTCGACTTCATATGTCTTTCCTTTATAACTTGCTTCTATCTTAAAGTTCACAGGTGGTACAACAATTGACAATTCATTATTTACTGCTGAGTTTTCAACTATTTTTAGCATATCAATATTTGCTTTCGATATTTCAACTGTAAATGGTATGTCTTGAGGAGATACATCCTCACCAATCAATTTTAAAATATTATTAACATCGATCATATCTGTTGGCAACTCATAACTAGCGTCATCTGTTTTTACTTCCAATATGACAGCTTTCTTTTGCATATCCGCAATAGACTGTACACTTAATTTTGTTTTAACCACATCTACGTTTTCTACCACAGGAATTGAGATTTTTTGACCGTTTTCCATTTTGTCTACTTGTGTTTTGATAGAACTTTCATTTACAGAAACCACTGTTTCTTTTTTACCATCGCTATTGTATTTTGTTTCTTTTGTCCCAGCACTAAAACTTTTATTATCTGCTTCGCCATTTACCGTATTGCTGTTCTTTGAAGTGTTACTTGAACTTGAACTCGAATTGTTTGAACTTGAATTTCTCGTAAAAATCACTGTCAAAACATCACTGTCTATAGCACCTGCAGTTGTTGCTATCGCTTTTAATGTTGTTGTTTCACTAATTGTAATAGGTGTTATATAAATATCTTTATCACTTGTTGGCACGCTTCCATCTAATGTATAGTAAATGGCTGCGCCAGTTGTAGAACTTGCAAGTGTAACTTGTACAGTACCTCTAAAATTACCTCCACTAGGGTTGGCTGTAGGCATATCTACCTGCTTAGTCACTGGATTTTCTTCACTTTTTATTCGTACAATATTAATGATATAATTCTTTGTTGTTAAATCTTCAGCTGTTACCGTTATTGTAAAGGTATTAGAACCAACTATAAGATTTTGTATACCAATATCTCCTGTTACATTAGCATTACTGTCGTTTGATGTAGCACTTATCACTAAACTTGATTCAGTTGTACTTTCTAAGTTATAAATCATTGTTTTAGAATCAAAACTTTGTATAGTTACATTATCAACTGTTAAATTTGACAGTGTATTGTCGCTACTTGCATTGCTGAATGTCTCTACAGGCCATCCGCACCATGAACCATTATTCCATCCATCAGTTGCTTTATATGCTTCAAGGGCATCTATTGGTATTAAAATTTTTGACGATTCTTCACATTGATATTGACCAAAGGTTCCTGAATACGGTTGTTCAGAATCAAAAATAACAGTAGGAGGAACACTTCCTAATATCATTTCTATTGGTTTTTTGCAGTTCCAAAAAATTCCATCTTCAAATTCTTTAACATTTGTTAAATTAACGTTTGTTAATTCATCACACATACAAAACGTCTGATATTTTACTACTTCAAGCTTTGGCAAATCTACATTTTTCAGATTGATACAATGAACAAATGAAGCGATACCCACTGTTTCTGTGTTAGGTAAGCTAATTTCCGTTAAAGCTTGACATTCGTTAAATGAATTACCGCCAAAACTTTTAGCATTTGGCAATATAACATTATTAAGTTTATAATCATTTCGGAAAGAAGCAACACCAAAAGTTACAGCTTGCGGTAAGTTAGCTTCTTCAAGTAAATAACAATATGCAAATGCATAATCTCCAAAGCTTAAAGATTCAGTTGTATCTAAATCCATAGTTACACTTTTCAATTTTTTCAAATCCTCAAATGCATTATTTGGAAGTGTATCATCTGTAAAGCTAGCTTCATCAGTTATACTTAGTGTTTCAATTTGTGTTAAATTACTAGTAAGCCATAAAACATCATCATCTGTTAGTATTCCTTCAATTATGTTTAATGCTATTACACAAGCATTAGATTTTCCATCCAATATCGTTTCTACTTTATCTTGCAGTGTATCACCTACAGAATTTTCATCAATAGTTAATTCTACACCAGCTTCTGAAAACTCTGCTGTTACAGTAATATCACCTGTTACATTTTCGTCAGTTCTTGAAGCTGTTGTAACACCGTCGCTCCACTGTGAAAAAGTGTATCCATCGTCTGGTACCGCCGTTACCTCAGTTCCGCTTGATCTAGGCTCAATGGTTTGTGAAGTTTCACCTGTTATACTACCCCCAGTACCTGCAGTGTAATCAATTTGAGGATTACGTACAACAATCTCAAAGTCATTTGTTATTGTATCATCATCACTCAAACCATATGTCAAATGATAAGTGCCTAACGGTATATCTTTACTTAATTTAAAACCTTTATCAGTAGGCGGTTCTGTAAGGTAATCTCCAAAGTCAGCACCGCAAATCCCATATTCGTCATCACTTAAATTACCTTCACCATCATAAACAGCTACCGTAGGAAAATCAACATAGAAATAGTCATCTGTGCCACCTTTTACTAGGTCTACAGATTCTGGAGTTAATGCAATTTCAGGTGGTATGGGTATCGCAAAATTTATATTAAATGTAACAGGTACTGCAGAATCATCCGCTAGAGACACTGTTACCGTATATGTTCCATTCGGTATACTACTATCTAAACCTATCCAGCGATCAGAACTACTTATTCTAGCACCATAATCAGTTAATTCCTTGCAAGTATATTTAACAGTTTTCCCTGTGACAATTTCCCCGTTTTCACGAACAGTTGCCTTAGGTAAACTTGCTGACAAGCTATCAATATTTATGTCATCAATTGAATCGATGGTAAAGATTGAAAATTCAGCAGTAATATCAATGCCATCAGTTGCATACGCATCAGTTCTTGAAGCTGTTAAAACCCCATCACTCCACTGTGAAAAAACATATCCAGAGTCAGGTACTGCCGTTACCTCTGTACCTGTTCCGTCAGGTAATAATATTTGTGTAGTTTCACCTGTTATACTTCCTCCTGTGCCTGCTGTATACATAAGCGGTGCAACAAGTGGCTTGTCGAAGATTATATAGTAAGGTTTAGTTGGATAAATACTTTCCCCCTCTATAGTTATATAATACTTCGTTCCTTTGTCAACAGATATAGTAGCTTCGCAGGAATTGTCTCTTACATCATCATTATAATATACGGGGTTATTATCATCACAAATAGTAACACTAAAACCAAATTCTACAGAATCTGGTCTAATTGTAATCTTATAATCTCCTGATTCCGCAGGAAAAAACATGTAATGTCCTACTCCAGTACCACCTATAATACCAGTATAATCCGGACCCATATCCATCATCATAGTCGTCAAATATGTTTTTGAATATTGTTTTTTTATTAATGTAGGAGATGTATAAGTACCTTCACTAATAATATCCGGAGCAGTACCTGCATAGCAGTAGTTACTCATAGAACCAATGGACCCAAAACATAAGACAATTGCTAAAATAATTAATATAACTTTTTTCAAAATAGATCACTCCTTTAAAATAATTTTTATAGTTTAAAACATTTTTTCATTACAACTTATATTAAAAATCACCCCATTTTTCAGAACGTTTTTACATATTTCTACAAATTATCTGTTTATTCTACATAACTTGTTTTATAGTACTGTTTCACAATGAATAAATTCTGAATGAATTCTGAATACAAAAAAATAGCAGATAAATTATCTGCTATTTTTTTATATGTAATTTACTATAATAATTATTTTTCCGCTGTAAGTTTATAAAATAAATCTTTCATTTCTTTCTTAGGTTCAACTCCCAGTTCATCTTTTAATGTTTTACAATATACTTCATACTGGTTTATCAACGCCATTCTATCACCCATTTTTTCATATGCAATCATTAACATTTCATGAGCATTTTCCGATAATGGATCTTTTTTTAGTATCATAGTCAAATATTTCACTGCAAGTCTATATTCTTTTACTTTAACATATATTTTTGATAATCTTTCTAATGCTGACTGATATAGATTTTCTAAACGATTCTTTTCATCCACAATCCAATCATTATAAAATCCATCTAAATACTCTCCCTTGTATAAAAGAATAGCTTTTTTTAAACATTCAATCGAAGTCTCCATTTCCTCTGTCATAGAAATATCAATAAGATTTTCAAATTCATTCACATCACTACTTATATTGTTAGTTACTAAACAATACCCTTTATTTTTGTACATCAGACCATTTTCAATTCCATATATTTTCATTGCATTTCTTATTTGATAAATATACGTGTACAGCCACTTTGAAGTTTGCTTTGGATCCATATCAGGCCATATATCTTCCAGAATTCTCTCTTTACTTATTATTTTATTAGAATTACTAATTAAATAAGCAAATAATTCCATTGCTTTGGTAGTTTTCCACTTTATCGGTTTTGTCCCACCTTCTCCATAAACTTCAAAATTTCCAAAGCAGCATACATGAAACAGCTCTTTTTCTTTTACTTCTCCATTTGAATTCACTGATGTGATTTCTTTATTAACAAAATTTTGTTCTTCACCCTTAACTTTTGCAAACAGTTCCTCGCCTCGATGCTTAATACTACCTTCGTTATTTTCTATAAGCTTAACAAGCATTTCTTTAGATTTACTTCCCAGCCTTAGAATGACCTTTTCTAAAAATTCCTCTTCTATTTCCAATTCTATTCCAAGTTTAATAATTGGAAAGGCTATTTGTTCATAGGATAAAAAAATTTGCAAATAATTTCCTTCTTTTGCTAAAGAGAAACAGCGAATAGCATAATTCTTAGCTTTTTCTCTATTGCCTATTTTTGAATTTAAATTTGATAAAGCCCAATTGCACTGACAAATCAGATTCTTTGCCCCAACTTTTTCAGAAACTTCTAATGCATGTTCTAAAAGCTTTAAAACCCCATCAGTTCCTCTATCCTCTATATATGCATAGCATCCTACAAACTCACATATAGCTAAATTAAAATCGGAATTTTTTTCTGCATATTTAATAGCTTTTTCAATTAGTTCTTTACCTTTATCTCGTTTTCCATTATCCATCAATATTTTTCCGTACACTGCTAGGTGCCAGGTCCACTGAAAATCTCTTCTGCCCAGCTTTTTATACATTTCATCTGCATATTGAAAGTGTTTTTCTGCCGTTTCTTTATCTCCTAAATCATTGCAAATTAATGCCAACTGATGATATGCCCGAGGTAAATCATCAATTAAACCAAGTCTCTCTTTAGTACTAATTTCTTCTTGGATTAGTTTAAGAGCCTTGTCCAACTCACCCCAATCTCTATATATGCTTGAAAGAGTTGTTCTTTGCGAATATCTCTCCTCTTCAAATTCTGAAATCGAATCGTATTCAGAAAAATATTGTTCTCTCGATGCATTATAGTATTCTATAGCTTTAAAATATTCCCCCAGTGCGTAATAGGTAGCACCTATATGCTCTAAAAAATAAGCAATTAATTTGTGTTCCTCATCACGTTTTGCAAATTCAATTCCTACTTCTAAAGTTTCAACCGCATCATTTAATTTTCCACTCCATAATAGTGTATTTACTTTTTCCAATACAACTTCATACCATTTTGTAATATGAAAAGTGTTAGCGCTAGAAAGAATTTCGTTTAACACTTCTAAACTTTCATTGATAAGTCCTGCTCTTCGTAGAACAACCGCTTTTTGAAAACATCCATTTAGTAAATTTTCCTTATCATTATGGAGAACAAATAACTTCAAAGCCTCGTCTATTTGTATAAGCGATTTATCCAACATCCCCTTATGATTATAGATAACACCTTTAAGTAGCATAACGTGTGGAGATTTTTGAATAAAGTCCTTAGGAATCTTTTGCAACCAGCGACTTATGGTCTGCCAATTACCTAATTTAATCATCTTTATACCTGATTTTTCAATAATTGAAACAGCTTTTTCATAAATGTCCGCAAGTATGTAACTTTCTACAGCTTGCTCATAATATTCTTTATCCGCAAAGTATCCTCCTGCTTTCTCTAAAAGCATTTTCTTTCTATCACCTAAATGTTTCTCTAAGAAACCTTTAAACAAATGATGATATCTGTAAGATACTTCTTCTCCTTCAAATTTAGTCAGAAAAATATTTTGCTTTATTATTTTTTCCAGCAAATCATTACTATCTTCTCTTTCAGTTAATATATTGCAAATATCCGGTGTTATAAAATCTAATACAGATGTATCGATCAAAAACATTTGTAATTCTATAGGTAATTTTTGAAACACTTCTTCTGCAAAATAGTTATAAATCTCTTCACGATTTTTCCATTGTATAAGTGTATTTTTTTTACTATTTTCCAAACTTAAATCTGTAGATTTAATTAACGATAAAGCAACTGCCCAACCATCCGTTTCCAATTGAAATTTTTCAATTATATCATCTGTATAATTACTTTCTTTTTGAGAATTAAAAAGTGTAATAATCTCTTCTTTACTAAATCTCAAGTGACTATATGTAATTTCATTAACTAGTCCATGGGCCTTTAGCCGAGCAACATTTAATGGCAATGCATATCTACTTGAAACTATAAGATGTACACCTTCAGGGAGACATTGAATAATTTCTTCAATAAATTTATGAATTAGTTTTTCATTAATGACATGATAATCATCCATGATAAATGTAAGCCCTTCTTTTGCTCTTGCTTGTAACTCATTGACAAGCAATGCAACAATTAATCGTACTTGTTGTGAAATATCTTCATTTTTTTCAATAAAATCTAAAGTTTGCATCCCAAAACGGGGGATTTTTTTTGAAATTCCAGCTATAAGGTATTTAATAAATAAAGTAAAGTCATTATCAAATTCATCTAATTGATACCACACAACTGGATTATTTCTTGTAGATGCGAATTGTGAAATCAATACCGTTTTACCATATCCAGTAGGAGCTGATACTATAGTCAATTTCTTATATTCAATACCAATAAAGTTTTCAATTAATCTTTTACGCCAAATAGTTTCCATTCCAATTCTAGGTGGATTCATTTTTGAATAAAGTATTTTATCTATAGATTGCACTTGATTAATCTCCTTAATTATGTAAAATTTTTAATGTAATATCGACCGCCACCATTTTTTCGATACATACAGGGCTTGGTCAGTGCACGAATATAGGCATATGTACTGTAATTGTGATAAGCTATACATTTTGACAAATTATTTTCCTTTATTTTATCAGCATAACCGACAAATTTCCAGTAAAACTTATTTTTATCTACTGATGATTAGCTATATATTTTTGTATGTTGCTAGAAAACATAAAAAAAGGAACCAAAATTTATACAATCTTGATACCTTTGATTTTACATTTTATCTTATTACTTATTACAGCTAATATTACATTTCAATCTCAAAATAAACAGCCGATGCATCGTCACTTTTTTTAAATCTAGGATATTTTATACCTTCCTTATCTAGATTTTCTATATTTCTAAGATTTTCGTATAGCAATGGGATACCCTTCTCTTCAACTTGCAAAATAAAATTTTCTTTTTCAATTACATGATATTTATCAACTAACGCTGAAAATCCGTCACTTGCCATCAATATCTTCATAGGCTCACTTATTTCTAAAATACCTTGCGAGGCTTTATTGACTGCTCTTATATCAAAACCTAAAATCCAATATCCTTTTTCTGTATTAAGCAGCATTCGGTGATTTCTAATCATTGGAAGAACAAAACTTTTTGCTTCCCATGCTGAAATATTATGCTCCAAAATTGTTTGATTTATTGCATCATAAACTTTTTGATCTAAAACAGATACTTTTTTATCTGTTATTTCTTCCATACTATCTTTTTTTTGTATTAAAATAGGAGAGTCTCCTAAGGAAAAATACTCTATACCATTATCATGCCATTTTAAAACTGCAATTGAGCTTGAAGGATAATCAAGCTTACTGCATGGCTTGCCATTTACAGCTTTATGAAAGTCTATTTTCACTTGAAGTATTCCATTTGTAATGATTTCACAAAGCGGAATATCATTTTTCAAATTGTTCGATAAATATAAATCCCACCATTTCGTATACCATCTTGCATCACTTTTTTCACCGGTTAATTTAGCACCACTAAGTCCAGTGGCTCCATCTAATAACCAAGCGCCATACTCATTGATACCCGCCACATCTTCGTTAGCAAAATCACCAGCTTCACATAAAATCTGTTTATTTATAATTTTCATATCCGTCGCTATTTATAGCTACCTCCTACAATATTTCTTTATCTAATTTTAAAATCAATGTCATAGCTAAAAAACAAATAAGTATAGTCAATACTCCATATGACATAGAAAGACCAATATCATACTCTTGCATTGCGTTTACCATTGCAATTGAAATTGTACGATTATATACTCCATAAAGCAAAGCAGACATGGTATACTCCCCTATAGTTTTTATAAATACCAAAGCACTTCCTGAAATAATAGCAGGAGATATAATAGGTGCTGTAATTCTTTTGAAAGTGTAAAGTGGACCAGCACCAAGGCTTCTTGATGCATGCTCTAAAGAAGTATTAAAACTCTCAAATGCAATAATATTCGTCCTCATAAAAAGAGGAAGTGATGTAATAATATATGCTATTGGAAGAATCCAATAAGTTCCAATAAGAATATGATTTAAAATAAAGATGTTTTTTACATTAAATGCATTAATCAGGTTGATTGCGATAGTGCTTACAGGCATTGCAAGCGGCAACATGATAAGAAGTTCTGCAATTCTATTTATTTTGTTTTTCCTTTTTGTTGTTAAATATGCTGTTGGAATCGAGATACACAGCCCAACTACAACTGTTATGATGGACATATTAATACTGTTTAGAAATGGTTTAAACACTCTTCTTTTTGAAAATAATTTTTTGTAATTTAATAAACCAAACTCTTTAGGGAAAATATCCATCATCATGGAACTTGATTTTACAAAAGAAAGCAAAAATATAGCTATTATTGGAACTATAATCAAAATAATCGTGGCTCCAATAATAATATTGACTATCCATCTAAGCAAAGGCATCTCAATTTTCTGTTTTGATATTGGAACTACCCTTATCATCGACTCCTGTGCACACTTACTTTCATAATATCTTATAAGATACATAACAGAAATACCCATAATCATTAAAATAACAACTTGCATAGAAGCAATATTCATGTAGTTATTTGCTTTTGCAATCATAATCTGTGTGCTTAAAACTCGATACCTACCACCTATGAGATTTGGAGCAGAAAATGAGCTAATTCCAGAAATAAAAGTTATAATAGCAGATGATAATAGGGCAGGTAAAACTTCAGGAAATAAAATAGATGTGAATATTTTCCACCTGGATGCACCAAGTCCTCTTGCAGCATCTATAGTTGAATAGTCAACATATTTCAACGCAATATAGACATTAAGGTAAAAGTAAACATACTGAGTATAAGTATGTACAAACATGATTCCTCCAAGCCCGTTAAAATGAAACGGAATATTTTTCAATCCTAATATTAGTTGTATAGATTTTGTCACTAATCCGCTCTCACCATAAAGCTGGATAAATGCTATTACTATAATTACCCCTGGTACCATCATGGGACTCAAAAGAATCATATGAATAAACTTCTGATTTTTCACCTTTATAAAACTCATATAAAAGGCAAGAGTTGTACCTACGATTCCACATAATATAATAGTAAGGACCCCTAAAAACAAAGTATTTTTAATTACATTCAGATTGTTTTCCAGTGAAAAATAATCCACATAATTTTGTATATCTACCCCTGACTCTGTATGAAAGCTTAATCCAATGGTGTTTAGCATTGGAACGACAATAACTCCTATTAAAACCCAAAACAAAACAAAGTAGCAGCATATTTTTAAAATAGCACTAAAAGAATTTTTTTTCATCCCACATTCTTCCTCCTATTTTAATTCTTTGGAAAAGACAGATATACAATACAATTAGGCTGTTTCTTTTCAAGATTTTCTCCAGTATTAAGTTCTAAAACTTTAACTAATTTATTAAAAACTATAAGGTCATATTCTATTGTACTTCCATTAAATATTGTATTTCTTATTTCACCTTGGATTGAAAAAATATCTGATTTTTTAACATTCATTTTAATCATTTCGGGTCTTATAAATATTTCTTCTCTTCCTGATATGTTTTGATTGATTCCAAATGTATTTATTTCACTCTGCGTAAATACATTGGATTCACCTATAAAATTTGCTAGAAACTGATTGGTTGGACGCATATAGATTTCTCTTGGAGTACCAATCTGCAAACACTCACCATTCCTTAAAACTGCTACTGTATCTGAAATTGAAAGTGCTTCTTTTTGATCATGTGTAATAAATAACGTTGTAATTTTTAGCTTCTGTTGAAGAATATGTATTTCTTCTCTTGTTTTATCACGAAGGGCTGCATCCAAATTGGACATTGGCTCATCTAATAATAGTACTTTAGGTTCAATTGCAAGTGAGCGTGCAAGAGCAACTCTTTGCTGTTGTCCTCCAGAAAGTTCTGGAATTTTTCTTTTTCTATACTCATACATGCTTACAAGATCTAAATATTCTTTAGCTTTTTCATCCATTAATTTTCGAGATAACTTTTTTAATTTCAGACCATATAAAACATTTTCTTCAACGCTCATGTGGGGAAACAGTGCATAGTTTTGAAATACTGTCCCGATATTTCTTTTTTCTGGTGGAAGGTCTGTAATATCCTGCTCTCCAAGAAAAATTCTTCCATTTGTTGGCTTTAGAAACCCTGCTATAATCTTAAGTATAGTTGTTTTTCCACATCCTGAAGGCCCTAACAACGTATAAAGCTCACCATCACGAATTTCTAGATTTATATTTTTTAAAACCAGATTGTCACCAAACTTATGCTCAATATCTTTAAGTATAACTTTCACAACTATTTTTCACCTCAATTTAATGTTTTAATATTGTTAATATAAAAAAGAAAGGCTGTCTAAAAGAGTAAAGTAAAATAATTATCTTAAAAATGATAATACACTTTTAAATTTCTTGTAGATAGCCCTTTGCATTCTATTTATTATTCTTTTTTTAAATCTTTATCTGCATTTCTGATTTCCGAATCCCATTTCTGTAACCATTCGCTTTGTTTTTCAGATAAAACTGACCAATCAACATCCATTGCTTTATACTCTGTCTGCATCCATTCGGGACAATCTTTGAGGGCCGAGTTCAAAGTTGGTATTCTGTTGAACTCATTAGCAAACATTGCTTGTATTTCTGCACTTCCTGCAAATTCAACAAATGCTTTTGCAGCATTTGGATGTGGTGCACTTTTTATTGCAGCAACCCCATCAGTAATAATAACACTTCCACTTTCAGCATCTATTATTTCTAAAGGCATATTATTTTGGGTAATATTATCAATAATAGAACTTTGTGTTGCATAGCTAATTGCAGCTTCTTTCTTTCCAATAGATTGGAACAACATTGTTCCACTATTATAATAATTTTTCATATTTGTATCTAAATTTTTTAAGAAACTCCACGCTTCGTCTATTTTATCATTTCTATATGACTGGAATATTAAACTCATCATTGTAGAACGAATAGAAGAGGATGCTGAATCTCTTGAAACGATAAGTCCTTTATACTCTTCTTTTGCTAAATCAGCCCAATCCTTTGGTGCTTGCTCATTAGTTAACATTTCCTTATTATAAAACATCATTACTGGTGTTTTTATTGTACCGTACCAGTTACCTTCCGAATCCTTGAACATTGAATCTAATTCACCTGCCCACGTAGGAGTCGTAGGCTCAAAAATTCCTTCTTCTGTCATCTCAATAAATAAAGATGAAGCTCCACCAAACATAATATCCGCCTGTGGATTTTCTTTTTCTGCTCTAACACGGTCTGCAAGTTCTCCTTTTAAATTGATAAATTCAACTTCTACTCCTGTTTTTTCAGTAAATGCATCAGATACTGCCTCTAACATTTCCTCTGAATGAGTAGAATAAATTACTAATTTGTCCTCTAATTCTGACGATGCACCTGTTGGTGTTTCAGCTGATGCGTCATCCTTAGGTGTATTGCTATTGCATCCAGCAAGTCCAAAAACCAGAACTAAAGATAGCAATAGTATTAATACTTTTTTCATTTTGTTTCCTCTCTTTCGTAAATCTATTGTAATTTTTTATAATCAACAACATATTAAAGCAAACTGCAAATTCAATATATATTGTTTTTCCAGTAATTTTAACATCATTACTAAATTTTGTACAATAAATTAATTTCATAGTAAATATGGTTCGTATGACAATCTTCTATAAAAGAGTTGCTAAATTTACGCTAAGAGGACCTCTATATAAGAGTTACTATACTGCAAAGGATTGGTGCTATGATGATTGCGGGAAGATAATTTGCTACTTTAATTTTTGTAACCCCTATTATATTTAAACCAAGAGCTACTATCATAATAGAACCTGCACATGTGATTTCTGCTATAGCATATGATTATCCTTTCTTTTTTTTATAATTTTACTATTGATGTTAATAATTGTAAAGTTTTATTTGTAGAAATTGATTGGAAATACCAAGTCACAGTAAATTAACTAAAAACATTAGTCATAAACCCAAAACAGCATCCAAAGTAATACTCAGATGCTGTTTATCATGATTTTTTGATTTTTTGTTAATATTTACTTTTTAATTATATCAAGCTCGACTTCTTAAGAAGCCTCTGAATCATAACGGCTACCTCTGCTCTTGTTATATTATCATTAGAAGCTATCTTGCTGTCCCCTTTACCTGAAGCTATACCTGTTTTTAAACAAGAAGCAATATAGGTTTTAGCATAATCTGCAGTATTAAAGGAATCAGTAAAGCTCTCCAGAATTTTTTCAACTTCATCTGTTTCAAATTCTGCTTTTAATCCAGTTATTTTCATTGCTCTTGCTATCATGGTCATTGCTTGTTCTCTTGTAATTTGAACTGTTGGTGCAAAATTATTCTCATCAATACCAGATATAAGTTTGTATTCATGTGCTGTTTTAATATATCCACTGTACCATTCACTGTCTTTAACATCGATAAACGGGTTATCTCCCATTCCTGGTTTCAATCCCAGTGCTTTAATCATAATAGCTGCAAATTCAGCTCTTGTTATATCTCTGTCCGGTTCAAATTTACCATCTCTCATACCGCTTATTACCATTCTTGACCCCATGTCATTCACTGCATCTTTAGCCCAGTGATTGTCTACATCTTCGAATTCTACAGAGTTGTAGATAACTGAGTAGATGCTGTTGGTCAAGCTATTGATTTTTGCATAATATTTACCGTCTATTTCAACAATCTGTGTAGGTACGTGAGAGAATGTCCCATCTTCATTTAATACTACTCCAGTAGTTATCCTTGAAGGTTCTATTTCTTCTAGTATGGCAATGGTTCTTTCTATGTATCTTTTGAATTTGGATAATTCTATTGCTTTTTCTCCATTTGCACATGTTATTTTAAATTCTATTGGTTTTGCTATAATTTGATAGCTATTATTATTAGCTGTATCTTCTACTATTTTGGCTAAGTCTTCTAGCGGTTCCGCTACGCTTACGTTTATTTTTATATCCTTAAGCTCAATTTGTCTGCCTAATTCATCCGACACATTGTCTATATTTATTTCTGAAGCAGGTAGTGTATATGTTACTCCTTCTGTTTTTATTTCTAGTACTGCTTCTTTTATTTCCATGTTTTTAACTGTCTGTCCGTTTAATTGACAGTCTACAACTTTTGCTTCATTAGTAGGCGATATTGTAACGACTGCATTATTTTCTTCATCTTGTAGTTTTTCTTCTATTTTTTTATTGTCAAGAATAATCGTTGTAACAATTCTGTTTTCTACTCTTGTTGTGCTTTCTGTTGCTGCCATTTCTCTTCTACCGTTAACTAGAACTTCCACTCCATTTTCTTTAGAGTGACTTCCACTTGATGATTTATGTGGAGTTACTTCATTGGAAGCTGATGATTCTATTCCAGATCCCTCTATATTAACAGCTTTTACTGTAAAAGTATAAGTAGTACCATTTGATAATCCCGTTACGGTAATAGGACTATCTGTACCGTTAGCTATTATATTGCCTGGGCTTGAAGTTACTATATATCCTGTTATTTCACTTCTACCATTGTCAGTTGGTGCAGTAAAACTTATTATTGCTTGTCCATTGCTTGCTATCGCTGTTATTTCAGTTGGCGCTATAGAAACTGTTCTTGGTATAGCACTAACTTGAGCAGTATTGGTAACCCTGTGTTCAGAATCCAAAACTTTTACGGTAAATGTATACAAATTTCCGTTGGTCAATCCATTGACATTGTAACCAAATACACTATCAGCTACAGATGTTCCATTTCCTAGGTAGTCATCTCCACTGTATACAGCGTAGGTCACCGCACCTGGAATAACAGACCATCTAAGTTTTATTGTTTGGTCATCTGGCTCTGTTGTGATAATTAATGTACCAGGTTCATCAACAGTGTATTGTTTGGTTAATATACCGCTGTCAATCATTCCTGTTTTTTCCGCTATTGCTTTCACTTTAACAACAGTACCTGGATTTCCTGTAATGGATATTGGACCGTTATATATTTTACTGCTATAAGTTGGTATACTTCCATCCATAGTATAATGAATTGCTGCTCCGCTGGTTGTTGTTGCCAATGTTACATTTGTACCTGAAAGTATTCTATCTTCTGCCGGGTTTACTGTAGGAGTCAACACGGTTCCTGCTGGAACAATATTTCCAGTTGCTGTAAATGTTGATGTAGATAGTTGATAGTTTTTTGCATCATCACCAACAAGTTTGATACCCGTTACATTTACACTTTTACTGTTGCCTATGTTAGCATCTGCAAATACTGCACTTGACGTAGTAACATGTGCATAAACATCATCTCCAGCAGCTTTCCAGCTAATAGTAATACTTTCAATAGTTGCTGCTTTTGAACCATCATATACTTTGTCACTAATCACAATATTGCTAACTTCTACACTCTTTTTTTGTATATTAGCAGTAAGAATAGGTTGTTGCAAATCATAATACAATGCATCGGTGCCATCTAAGGTGTATCCGCTAACCGTCACAATTTTGTTTGTTCCTACATTTTTATCTGAGAACTGACCTACTACATTACTTGCATCCAGCTTTACTTCATCACCAGCGTTAACGTCTCCTTCCAATGTTCCACCAGTAACTTCCGAACTAGTAGCACCGTCATAGACTTTACTTGCTGCACTTGATTCTGTGACTGCCAAATTTTTTTTAGGCTGAATGGTATAACTTAACATAGTTGTAGAACTGTCTTCATACCCCACTTCTACTCCATAAACCTTCAATATTACTTTATCTCCTGGATTACCAGTTATGGTAACTGTCCCTCCGCTATTTATATAGTCGTCATCAATGGTAGGATTCTCTGGTGCTAGTCCCATCGTATAGTAGAGTGCAGCTCCATCATTACCTGCTGTCGTCAGCTTAACACTTGCCCCACTTTTGATTACTGCATTGTCTACAATGTCAGATATAGGTGTCGTGACAATACCAATATTAGCAATATTTCCAGTAGTAATATAATTATCACTAGCAAGTGTATAGTTTGCTTTGTCACTGCCGCCCAATGTCAGACCTGTCACCGATACCTGTTTTTCATTTCCCACCAAAGCATCTTCAAAAGTTGCTACTGCTGGTGTCGTACTATAATCAATAGCTACATCATCCCCGTCCACCTTTCCAGTCAATGTTGCTCCTGTGATTGTGGCTGTTGTATTTCCATCATAAGATTTATTAGCAATTGTTATACTGTCTACTGTTACTGTTCTTGCTTTTATATTTCCAGTAGCAGTTCCTATGGAAGATATACTATAGTTTGCACTGTCTTCTCCTGTAAGTTGAATATTGCTAATCGATGCGGCGGCGCCTGTTGTGACATTAGCATACCCATCATATGTTGCCACTGCCACAGGTACATTTACTGATACGTCATCTGAGTCAACTATACCGATGCTAATTGGAATACTCGTGACTATCGCATCAGTAGTTCCGTCATATATTTTATCTTCAATTACGATAGTGCCCAGAGTCAATGCTTTTTTTATAATATTTGCGGTTAAGGTTGTATTTAGCGTGTAATATTCTGCATCAATACCCTCCAATGAATATCCGCTGACCACCGCAATTTTTTCATTTCCAGCATCTGCTGTAAGAATAGAAGCACTTGGTGTTCCCGAAAGAGTTACTAAATCCGTTCCAATTATCCCATTTAATCCTACACCTGTGAAATCTCCGGTTACATCTGTATTCCCATTATATTCTTTATTGTTCAGTGTAATGCCTGTCAATGTCAATTCTGTTTTAGATTGAACTGTATAGGTCATATCTGCTACTACGCTGTCTGACTTACCTGATACTGCTGCAATAGCTTTAATTTTTAGAACATCTCCATATTTAAGTTCAGGCAATGTAATAGCACCACCGTTTGAAATATGTGTAGATGTTAATATCGTTGGCTCATCTGGTGTTGCATCATTCAGAGCCGTAGTATAGTAAATGGTCGCTCCCGTTTCGGAAGACAAGGTTATTTCTGCATTTTTCTTTATAGTGCCGTTGTTCATAATTACCGACCCTATTGGTAATTCAGCTATGTCTAGCTCCAATACATTGCTTAAATTCCCTGCTTTATCCTTCACACGAATGTAGATACCCTTTGTTCCTGAAGATAAGCTTGTCAGATTAACTGTGTTTTCGCCAATTATACATGCTTTTCCGGTTACGCTTGTATCAATTGTTGGTGGATCCTCTCCATGTTCCACAATTTCATAATAATATGTACCCACCTCATTTGATGTAAATTTTAGAGTTGCATTTGTATTACTTGTTCTACTTATTTCCCCTAATGTAATAGAAGGTTCCGTATTGTCTACTATAAATGAATTCACGCTACCTGCGCTTCGTGTGTTATCATCCGTTTGATACAAATATAATTTGTACGTTCCTTCTTCAAGTAGGTTCGGAAGTACTACCGTTGAACCCGATGCATAAGTTAAATCAGTAAAGGCTACACCATCCTTACTAATTTGGAGCTTTTTATTTACCATATCGCTAATTGAACTTAACTTCAACGTACCACCTTGCTTTATATTTTGACCAGAATATATAATCGGCCCATTTTTCAGAACAGACAAATAAAAAGTACGATTATCGCTTCCAATGACCATTTGTTTTGCACTATTATTAACTGCTGTATCTCGAGTAGCAGTTGTTGCCCATTTATCAAATTGATAGTCTGACAACAAATAGGAAAGATTAATAATAGCTTTAACAATTCCATAATCTCCATCTATACTGCTGATTTCATTATAACCTGTAGAACTGTTTAAAGCACCTTTTACTGTTATTTCAGCACTATTCTTACTCCATACAGTCACGTCATATAGTGTTATTTTACCTGTATCATCAGATGCTGTAGATATTGACTTTATAACTTTTGGTGATTTTGAAATAACCTTTCCATTTGTGTTTACATTTATTATTCCATTTATATTTGAAATTGATGATCCATTATTGTATTCAGATTTAACCGTACCACCTGTGATGTTTATTGTACCACTGTAAACATTTATTGTATTGGCATAGGAGGATAACATTGCATTACCACTGATATTTATTGTACCAACACCAGATTGGAACACTGCCATACATAGAGTGTGAGCTGAATCTGCCCTAACATTCCCGCCTGAAATATTCACTGTTCCTTGACTGTTACTAATTGCATAACTTTGTGATGCTGAAGTTGTTTCGACTGTTCCTCCTGTCATATTGACTACACCTGAAACATTATAAACTCCATAGCCCATTTTAGCAGTTGCTCTAATTGTACCTCCTAAAATATTTAATGTACCTGCTTGATTCCTTACTGCATGTGCACCATTAATATCTGTTGTAAACACTCCATCTTTTATATCAACCGTTCCTCCATTGTTAAATACGCCGTTTGAATATATTGGTACAGTTGTAATAAGCGTATTAGGTCCATCTATTGTCAATTTTGAGTCCGTACTATTTATATATACAGCCTTTGATCTATTGCCAGAAACACTATATCCGCTATTATTTGTAATTTCTATATCATAAAAAGCGACTTGTTCGCCACCATTAACCACTAACAAATATTCATTATCTACGCTGCTTGTAACCTTTCCTGTATATGTGGCAGCTTTAAGATTGTTATTGTTTTCATTATCTTTGGAAACAGTTGGAATAGAAAGTGCAGTTGTACCATCCCCAAATTGAATTACTTTTTCACCTGCTCCATCACTTATAGCCAGCGAAATAGCATTACTAATATTCGGTGCGGTTCCAACCTGTGTACCTCCACTTGTGCCTGTATACACATCGTAACTGGTTCCGTTTGCAATAATTCTATGGGTAACAATAACCTCAGCACTTACATGTGAAGTCATTCCCAAAAGAATCACCATGATTATTATTGTTCCCAATATCTTGCTTACTTTGTTAAAAATATTCTTCATATTTTTCTCCTTTACGTTGATTTTCTAAACAATATTAAAAGCTATATTATCTTCCAATGTTACTTATAATTTCATCAATAGTTATCTGACATAGACTGTCCCATATAAGGATATTTTCGTTTTTAACCCAAACAGCTTTAAATCTGTTTATATCAGCAAGCTGGCTGAATCTGACTGTTTGCAATCTTGGTTTCATATCATATATAATTTTATGGTGGTTATTGAGTTCTATTGTCAATGTATAATCATCACTGGGTAATATATTTAAAATTTTAGCCATATCTAACATCCCTTCATAAATGCAAATTAAAAAACTCCACTATAAAATTATAGCAGAGTTTTTTAATGCGGTATATTATCGCATAAGATACCTTTTTTCTATTTAATTCTACGTTATTCTATTAATTTCCTTTATCTACATATAAATTACATTTTACACTTTATCCAATAAATTGAGTTCCAACGCTTTTTTAACAGCAGAAGCTCGTCCATTTACATTCATTTTACGATAGATCGATGTAATGTTCTTTCTTACAGTGACCTCTGCAATATAAAGTTCTGAGGCAATATCTCGATTGATTTTTCCTTCAACAATAAGCTGTAATACATCCTTTTCACGACTCGTAAGTATAGATAAGGTCTTTACGCAAGTCTCCTTATCATCCAGATGCTTACAATAATTTGATGTATATTTTAACAATTGTTCAAAATAAATATCTTTAGAATCATTCATATGAAACTTATAGAGTATTGGCAATAAATATTTTCCATATTCAGCAAACGAAAGAAATATATTATCTGCTCTTCCGATTTCCAATGCTGATAAAATAGATTTTTTAGCTGTCTCTATTCCATACAAATAATATTTAGCTATAGCATCCATGATATGCATATGAAGATAACCAAGTTGGTTGTTAAACTTATGAAAAATATGCATCATCTCTTCACATAAAACTTCTAATCTCAAATAATTCAATTCATGAAGAAGGTATCTGCCATAGATTATATAGTTGAATCCCATTCCCTGATATAATATATCACTAAATCCGATATCCCCTATGCTAAGCCATTTTGCAAAATATGCTTTCTCACCTGTTATACTTGCAATATATCCTGAGCATAAATCAAAGGCACTAGTTAAAATAGGACTGTTACAAGTCTCTACTTCAGAATTCAAGTCATCCATAATCTCAAATGCTTCCTCGAATTCTCCTTTCGCAGCACTGACTCTTGCAAGAACAAATTTAGCACATATAATAACAGATACCTGTTCCATAGTATTGGCCTTGTATATTGCTTTATAGGCATATCGTTCTGCTTCATCGAGATTTCCTGTCTCAATGCAGTATTCTGCTCTTATTTGATATTCAAAACCCATGCCACAGCCGCTTGCCATTTCCGTATAATGGGGAACATACGCTTCTAAATGCTCCATTGTCAAACGGAACTTTCCTAGATCACGATAATACATAAACAATACATGTGGTGAACCAAAAGTGAAAATTTTATCTTTATTCGCAATTGAAGAATGTCCCTGCAACATTTCATGTGCCTTTCGAAGGCTATTATGCATCAAAGTTAAATCGTTAAATGAAGTATACGCACGAATTAGTTCTGCCTCCCCCATAATTCTCTTTTTAATATCAGGAGAGACATCTTGAATATTCTGATAACGTTGTTCAAAATCATGTAACAGGTTAGTCCCTTCAACACTATTAACATTCGTGACATAAAAACCAATATAAGCAAGATATCCCATAGGATAATTATATTTTATTTCATTTGGAATATGTTCGAATAAATCTAATATGTATTGAGTGTTGCTATCAACAATTCTGGTCAAGTTTTTTTTCTCAAATTCATTAAGAATCATACCATATTCTTTTGCCTTTAATAAATAATTTAAACCTGATAGAATATCTCCATTCTGTATACACCATTCTCCTGCACGCTTATAAAGTTCCTCCACTGTTACTTCTAAAGGATATTGCAGTAATAAATTCTTTAAATAATTATTAAAAATATTATGAATTCGATACACGCATCCTTGTTCATCAAAACGAATAAAGGAATTTTCATAGCTTAGTTTTTTGACAATCCATTCAGCTTCTGCATTCCCGGTTACATATATAGCCTGCTGTGGTGAAATACTATCCAATACACACAAGGATTTCAAGATCATTACTTCTACGTCCGAATAACGACACATAACTGCAGTTTCGATTAGTTTCTCAAGGTTTCTTCCAGTCTCAACTCTATTAATTTCACCATATCTTTGCATGATCAAATAGATTGCCGATATCCACCCCTCTGATATCACGTAAATCTGCTTAGCAATGTCATCAGAAATTTCAAGCCCATATAGCATAAAATAATCAATAATTTCACCACTGTTAACCTCAAATAAATCACTTTTAATATGATAACAATATCCTTTTAAGCATAATTCTTCTATGCCCATTTCCGGAATTATCCTTGTAAGAACAAGAACATGAAGACCCTCTATATCTGCTCGAATAATACGTTCCATCATTTTGTCAAATTCATTTGATTGACATAAGTGATAATCTTCAATCACTAAAACAAAATTTTTATTATAGGTATAATCTTCAATAATTTTCAAAAACTTCTCAACTTGTGAGTAATCATTCGGAAACCCTAATGTACGAAGTTTACCACCTATCTCTGGATTCGTTTTTGCCAATTGTCTTGTCAAAGAGTCCCATATATACTGTGGTGATTTTTCTTCACTTTCAATTGACAAATATGCATATTCTATATCTAAAGAATTCAAGAAATCTCTCGCCGCAGTAGATTTTCCGTAACCCATAGCTGCTGTTACAATTGTTAACGGGTAATGCAGTATATTCTTAAGTTCATCATTAATACTTTCTCGCTTCAAAACATGTTGTCGATTTAACATTTTCTTCCGCCCTTCTGTCATATTTAGTAAAATATCTTTTCATCTTTATATGAAATTATAATAAATACTCAATTGTCGTTATATTTTCTATTTATACCTGATTTAACTTAACTTAATCAAGCTTGTACAGTTAAATATTTTGCGCAAAATCTCTTTATACTCTATCTTTTCTTGTAATTTTACTATTTATGTTAATAATTGTAAAGTTTTATTTATTGATAGTAAAGAAGACCAATCTTACATTGGCCCATGCTCCTCTACCCTTTTAAGTTATCTTGTATTCCATAAAGTCTTTTATCATTAAATAACTTTATGTAAGGAACACTTTCCCAGTACTCATCGTAAAATTCTATGACAATTTCGTATCAGCTATTTAAGCATCTGATTATTCTGAAAGAAGCCTTTCCAAGGATCATCTCCTGCAATTCTCAAAAGTGCATCTGACATGTTGATACCGTCTGGGGCAACTGTGTCAAGTTCATCCCACGCAATGGGCATGGACACTCTAGCACCTTTTCTCGCTCTCAGTGAATAAGGGGCAATACTTGTAGCTCCTCTTCCATTTCGAATCCAGTCAATGAATATCTTATTTGTGCGCTTAGCTTTTCTGACATTACTTGTGTATCGTTCAGGCCACTTTTGCTCCATAACTTCAGCAACGCGTCTTGCAAAATCATGAAACACATCCCAAGTCACGACTGGTTTAAAAGGAACAACAACATGGTACCCTTTGCCTCCACTAGTTTTGAGATATGAAATCAGTGAAAGTTGGGAAAGAATATCTTTGATATCCAACACACCTTGGCGCACTTGACTAAGATCCATTCCTTCATCTGGATCCAGATCAAATACCATTACGTCTGGTTTTTCAAGCTCGTCTACAGTGCTTCCCCAAGTATGAAATTCTAGTGTACCCATTTGTACTTCATATATAATCCCGGATGCTTTATCAATATAGAAATAATCTTCCTTTTCTCCACTGCTGTTAGAAGTAGGTATTGTTATGATTCCTTTGCTGTTCGGACCGGGATGTTTTTTATAAAAGCATGTCTGTGATATTCCCTTGGGACAGCGGACAATGCTTAGTATTCTATGGCTCACATAGGTTAGCATGCGCTTTGAGACCTTTTCGTAGTACCGAATTACATCTTCTTTTGTGATTTCAGGATTATCGAATATCACCTTGTCCGGGTTGCTAATCTTTATTCCTTCAACAATTATGCTATTTGCATTTAATCCTATTGTTTTCTCAACTTCTTTAACGGGCGGTTCGTGCTGTGTCTCACACTCTACTTTTTCCCTTTTTATCTCTTTAGGGTCCTTATCCGTCCGAATTCCTTTAAAGCTTGCCTGCCTTAATAGATTATCTTTGGTCCATTCTGCAAATTTGATTTCCGCGACCAATTCTGGTTCAAGCCATGTAATTTTTTCTTTAGACCGGGTCTTTGGTGCGATATTGAAAGGTGAATCTATCCTCTTTAAGTTCCTGAACTTTTCCTCAAGTACTTTCGTGTCAGTCTCACTTATGCCAGTGCCAGCACGTCCTGCATAGACTAATTTCCCACCCTCATATACACCAAGGAGAATTGAACTTACTCCACTTATTTTTTTATCAGTAAGCGAATATCCTCCAATGATAAATTCTTGCCTTTTGTCGCATTTAAGTTTGATCCAGTCTCCGTTCCTTGTTCCGCTGTATATGGAATCGGCTTTTTTACCAATTATACCTTCCATGCCTGTTTCACAGGCAACAACAAAACTTTCCTTGGCATTTCCTCTGACATAACGACTATAGTAGAGATTTTTGGGCGCATCCTTCATCAAGGTTTCAAGCATCTCTTTTCTTTCAATCAATTGGTATCCGCGAAAATCTCTTCCATCAAGTGCAAGGAGATCAAAGACGATATAAGTCAAATTTTGAGTCTTTGAATTTTTCATATAGTTCTGTAGCGCATGAAAATCCGTCTTGCCTGATGCATCTGTTATAGCCATTTCTCCGTCCAGGACCATCGCCCTTCCGGCCGCCCAATCAATGAGAGAAGAGGTGATTTCATAAAACCGCTTTGAATAATCATTGCCGTTTCTGGTTATTAGCCGAACGTTATTGCCTTCCACAAAAGCTACTATCCTAAAACCGTCGTATTTCAACTCATAAAGCCAATCATCACCTTCAGGTGACTTGTTGACTAATTTCGCAAGTTGAACATCAGCCACGCTGAAAGGGTTCCTTGTGATTTTTTCATCTTGCCCTGCTTCTATTTCAATCATGGTGCGCCCGGTCCTGATGCTAGTATTAAATTCTGATATTCCATCCACACTTTTAACATATTCATCTTTTTCTTTCAACAAAAGCCAACTAGTCGACCTTTCCCCATCTTTTGCTTTCAGCCGAACTAAAGCCCACTTTCCCTTAAGACGCCTTCCTTTCAAAATAAACTTCAGTGCGCCTTCACTGAGTCCTTCTTCAACATTTCCATGAGGTTCCCAGAAGCCCTCATCCCAGAGCATAATCACACCACCACCGTATTCCCCCTTAGGAATAGTCCCTTCAAAATTTCTGTATTCCAGTGGATGATTCTCCACCTGCACGGCAAGCCTTTTGTTATGAGTATCACAGGAAGGACCTTTGGGCACTGCCCAGCTCAATAGAACCCCCTCCCATTCCAGACGCAAATCGTAGTGGTCTCTACGGGCCATATGGTGTTGGACAACAAATCTCAGACCTTCTCCAGAATTTTCTGCATTGCCTTCTGGCTCAAAGGTCCTTTCAAAATTCCTTTTTTGATTGTACTCGCTTAGTTTTGCAGTCATAAAATCATGCCGACTCTCTATCTTTTTTAGCTTTCTCAACACTTGCTTTGAGTGCATCCATTAGGTCAATGACTTTGCCCTTACTGTCGGGCTCAGTGGCAACAACCTCTTTTCCAGAAATTTTCATTTCAATGAGCTCACGGAGTCTCGTCTGATATTCATCTTTATATTTTTCGGGATCAAATGGAGTATCCATAGAATTAATCAGTGTTTTTGCCATATTAAGCTCCTGCTCAGATACTTCGGGCTTAGTATATTGTTTTTGAATCCCTTTGATATCGTCGGCATAGAACATCGTGGAAACAAGGATACCGTCCTCCCTTGGAATGATCGCCATCAATGTGTCATTCGTGCCCATAACAGTTTTACCTATAGCTATTTTCTGTTCAGCCATTAGCGAGGAGCGTAACAACTCAAAGGCCTTTTCTCCTCCTGCTTCAGGAGCAGCTTGATAGGTTTTGTCATAATAAACAGGGGAAATCTGATTTAATTGAGCGAAATGTAGAATTTGAATGGATTTTTCTTTTTCAGTTTTAATCTTCTCAATCTCATCATCTGTGACAACAACATACTTGTCCTCGTCATACTCGAATCCCTTTACAATGTCTTTCGCAGTAATCTCCTTACCGCAGTGTGCACAAGTCTTCTTGTATCGAACACGGCTATTGTCTTCCATATGTAGTTGATTGAAATGAATGTCATTATCTTGAGTGGTTGTGTACATTGCAATGGGAATTGCAACCATACCAAAAGTTATTACCGATTTACGTGATATCATAATTAGAAACACCTCCATAAATTATTATCATTATTATCACCATAAATCAATAAATTATTTAGAGCAAACAAATAATAGATATAGGAATATGAATACCTGTTTTTAATTAAGACCATCATCTATCAATATAAAATAGAGAAATCCCCTAAAACACAATTTTAACAATCCTACTTGGTCTACCTCTTGTTTCAATTATGTGCTTTCCAACCTCTTTTAAATACTTTGCATCTTCAAGTTTCAAAATAATTCTATTAGCAGTTCTCACTGTAACTCCTAATTCTAATGCTAATTCTTGTGCTGTAAATTCACGTTTATTTGATTGCTTAATTATACAATTAATTTTGTATACAGTATTAATGCTTAGCTTTGAATTATTGGATATTTCAATTAAACGTTCATTGTACATTTTTTCATCTATTGTTGTTATTTGAGTATTTTTTATAGGTCCAACAATATTTTTTTGTTCATACATTATAAAGGCTGTATCATTACCATATAAACTTGACCTATTACAAGCTATTAAAGAATGCTTCTTAGCTACCGATAAGGATTCGCCATATCCAACCCCTATATTAATTACAAACCTTGTATCTCTAGGTATTTGAGAAAGAAGTTCAATATTATTAAAATTGTCTGTCAATAACTCTAACCTTTTACTATTACATATAATTACATAATTATTATTGTTAATCGTATAAAGTGCTCCTTCTAATTTTTGACAAAACACTGCAATATATTGTGATGCCACATTTATTTCTAATATTTCTTGCAAATCATTATTATTCAATACATAAAAATCACTGTTTTGAGAAATTTTTATAGTTATTATAGAAATTTCATTATTTTCCGTCTTTTTAATTTTATCCCTTAATATAAGGGTTTTAACTTTCGATATATAATTTTCCATACTAGGAGTTAACAATGCGCATGGAATATTATTTTTTTTTAAATTATTATAAATTTCCGTTATACTTGTTATACATATAGATGATAACTTGTTTTTATAATTCTTAGTGTGCTCTTGTTCTGCCTTAGATACAAAATTATATTCTTTAGTTTTAATTTCAACAATATTTACTTTTAAATTTCTCGTGTCTAGGGATAAAGAATTATATGTTTCAACAATAGAATTATAGTCCATAGAATCAATACTGATATCATAAATATTAAAATTAAATTTATTTGTGGATTTAAGTAAACAATGAACAAGGTCTTGCTTTTTTATTGAAACATATGAAGATGTTATGCTATTATTAATCCTTTGAGATATCAACAAAAAAGGTTCTATCCCGGTATATAGAATGGCATCACAATGTTTTATATTCTTCTCTATTTCCAAAATAGCAAATTTAATATCTACATCAGTATTAAATATAACCTTATATACTTCAATATTAAAAAAATTATGATATATAACTGTCTCTAAATCATTTATATAATTTGAATGACCGACTAAACAAAGTTTAAAATTCATAAAATCCTCCATCATTGGTATTTATAAATTATATATTAAAGACAATTTATAGTCAATATACAGACAGCCAAATCTATGTTATAATTATAAAAATAAATTGTATAATAATAGGAGGTTTAACATGAAAAAATATGTAGCAGAGCCATTTAAAATTAAAATGGTTGAAACTATTAAAATGACAACTAGAGAAGAAAGAGAAAAATATTTAGAAGAAGGTAATTATAACGTATTTTCATTAAAAAGCGACTATGTTTACATAGATTGCTTAACTGATAGTGGAACTGGTGCTATGAGCGATACTCAATGGGCTGGAATTATGACTGGAGATGAAAGTTATGCTGGTGCAAGATCTTACTATAGGCTTATGGATGCTGTAAAAGATATTTTCGGTTATAGATTTGCACAACCAGTGCATCAAGGTAGAGCTGCTGAAAAGGTTTTGTTTCCTTGTTTATTAAAGGAAGGTCAATACTCTTTATCTAATATGCATTTTGATACTACACGTGGACACATAGGATTGTGTAAAGCTAAACCTATAGATCTAGTAGTTAAAGAAGCTAGAGATACTGTAAATTATGCACCTTTTAAAGGAAATATGGATTTAGAGCGTTTAGAAGCATTTATCAATGAAGTTGGTAGTGAAAACGTTGGTATGATCATAATGACTATAACTAACAACACGGCTGGAGGACAGCCCGTTTCAATGCAAAACATTAGGGAAACTGCTGTTATAGCTAAAAAATATAATCTTCCATATGTTATTGATGCAGCAAGATTTGCTGAAAATGCATATTTTATCAAAACTAGAGAAAAAGGATATGAAGATAAATCAATTATTGATATAACTAGAGAAGCTTTTGGATATGCTGATGCATTCACTATGTCTGCAAAAAAAGATGCTATAGTTAATATGGGCGGTCTAATTGGAATCAAGGATAACGAGGAGCTTTACAATGCAGTTAAAGGATATACTGTTCCATATGAGGGCTTTGTTACATATGGAGGATTAGCTGGACGCGACCTAGAAGCACTTGCTATAGGTTTGTATGAGGGAACTAATTATGACTTCCTAAAATATAGAATTGGGCAAGTTGAATATTTAGGAGATTTATTAAAGGAAGCTGGTATTCCATTCCAATATCCTGTAGGTGGGCATGCTATATTTGTAGATGCTAAAAAATTATTACCACACATTCCTTATTTTCAATTCCCAGGTCAAGCATTGGCATGTGAATTGTACTTAGAAGCTGGTATAAGAGGTTGTGACATTGGTTCATATATGCTAGATTTAGACCCTGTTACTGGTGAACAACCAGAAGCTGAAATGGAATTTACTAGACTATGTATTCCAAGAAGAGTATATACACAAGCTCATCTAGATGTGATTGCAGAAGCATTAATCAATATTAGAGATAATGCTCATACTATAAAAGGCTATGAAATTACATGGCAACCAAAGGTATTAAGACACTTTACAGCAAAACTTAAACCACTAAAATAGAATTATGTTCTCTGCTTTTTCTTTGATGTAACTATGAATTATTAAAATGATAGTGGAACAATACAATGCTACAATGCTGTTGCTTTGACGGCGAAGAAACTTATCTCTTATTGAGTTTCTTCGCCGTCTGTAATTTTTGACAGCATTGTTTTGTCATGCTGTCAAGTTGTTGCGATAACTGAAATGATTTTTAAGCAGTTGCATCCATATTGTTGTATCATGAGCTAAAATACTGTTAGATGAAGTAAAACCCAAAATCGACCCATTGTCTCCAGAAAACAAAATAATATTTGCCCTTGGTTTTATGCAATCAGTAAACTTTCCTGGAAATGCTAAATGGACTGTAGTTACCAAAGGTCCTCTTACTGGATCTTTTCTAGATTCAGCTGGCACTGGTGCTTGGGCACCTCAATTAAAAAAAGCTGGTTATGATGTTTTAATTATTGAAGGCAAATCTGAAAATCCAGTGTATCTTTATATAAATGACGACAAAATTGAATTTAGAGACGCATCTTCAATATGGGGAAAAGATACAATAGAAACATCAAGAATAATAAAAGAAGAATTAGGTGATAAAAGAATAAATGCTATCAACATAGGTCCAGCTGGTGAAAATTTAAACCCAATAGCTTGCATAAGCTGTGATGGACATTCTTTTGCTGGAAGAGGTGGCGCAGGCGCTATAATGGGTTCTAAAAACCTTAAAGCTATAGCTGTATGGGGTACAAAACAAGTTCCTGTAGTAGATTTAGAAGGAGCTCAAAATTTAGCTAAAGAATTAATGGGAAGACTCCATGAAACTGCAAAAGGCGGTGGAGGAACTCCAGATGTTATGGTTCCATTAGAAGAACTTGGAGATGTTCCAATTAAATACTGGCGAGGTGACATTTGGCATCATGGTGCCAAAATGATAGGTACACCAAGATATACAGAACTATTGAATGTTAAACCGCTTCCTTGTCAAAATTGTCCCGTAGGATGCCATAGACATATTCATTTAAAATTAAAAGATGGCAGTATACTTGATGGTAACGGACCAGAATTGAAACTCTTGGAATGTTAGGCTCTTCTCTTTTATTAGAGGATTTAGAAGCAATCGCAATAGCAAACAATAAAGCAAATAGAATGGGAGTAGATACTGTCTCATTAGGAGCATTTATTGGTTTTATTATTGAGTGCTATGAATCAGGATTTTTAAGCGAAAAAGAAATAGGTATGGTGCCAAATTTATGGTTAACAATGGCGGACTTACAATAACTGAAATTGGAAAAGAGCTAAAATTAACTACTGTCTTAGACTATTCAAACATGGAGCTTCTTAAAACTTCAGAAAGAGGCATAGCGTTACAAAGACTAATAAACGTTAGAGATGGTTTAAGTAGAAAAGATGATACTCTCCCACCAAAAATGCTACAGGCAGCAATAATAGGAGGAAGGGCTGGAAAGAGCCCTGTAGACTTTGATAATATGTTAAGTGATTATTACAAATTAAGAGGCTGGGATGAAAATGGAATACCAACACCTGAAACGCTTCAAGACTTAGACCTCCAAGATTATATTCCACTTCTGCCATAGACTAATCATAAGCAAAGGATGTTGCCTCATGGTAAAAATAAAATTCTTCGGTGTTTTAATAAATAAAATGCCAGAAAAAGATGATAAAGGTTTTTGAATAGTTGATGGAGCAGGAAAGACTATAAAAGAATTGCTAGATTTATCTTTGCTGAAGGACACAAATATAAAATATACACTATTTGTTAATAACGAAAAGCAAGATATTAATTACGTACTAGAAGATAATGACGTTTTAACTGTTCTCCCACTGCTAGCTGGTGGCTAAATATTAAAATCAAATAAATTAAAATATAAGGAGGAAATTCATGTTAAAAGATGGAAAGCTCTTTGGATGAACTTATAGCATCTACTGGAAAAACATTAAACGAATCAAAAGAAAAATTAAGTGTAAATGCAGGTGCATTTCACTTAGTACACTGTGGAGGTAGAAGGGCCGGCATAGATAGCAGAATTGATGAAGTAGCAAAAGAAATTAAAGCTGCAGCTGGAGATATACCATTCATAGTAGAGTTCACTTTTGGTGAATATGGTTACGAACAAGATGGCATTAATACTTGCGGCGGGCTAATGCTATCCTTTACAGGATTTTCAAAATAACAGCAAATAAATCTATCTGTAGTTGCAGATAGATTTTTTTCACTTATATCCAAGCCTCTTTGATATTTCAATAGCAATATTAACAATATAGTCAGCTATAACATTTATTTTTTCATCTGGGAGCTGTTCTAAATTACCACTGCCGCTAACAGCAGCAATAACATCTCCTCTATAATCATATATTGGAGCTGCAATACAACGTTGTCCAATAGTTTGTTCTTGATTATCCATAGCCCATTTCTGAATTCTAATATTTCGAAGGTGTTTTTTAAAACTATTTATGTCGCAAATTGTATTTGCAGTAAATCGTTCAAATGTACAATTTGCCATTATCTCTTCTAGTTCCATTTCAGAAAGTGATGATAATAAACACTTTCCAAGGGATGAGCAATATGCTGGTGTCCGATAACCAATTTGTTTATATAATCTCATATGTGAATAAGTTTCTAATTTTTCAATATAAACAACATCTAAGCCATCTAACACTCCAAGATGAGATGTAAGATTATATTAATTAATAGTAATATAGCTTATTATATTTTCATACTTATAATCATTAGTAACATCAGAAGTAGGGTCATAGAATATACCATCAAAATAGACTATAAGATGACTTTTTTCATAACCTCTTACATTGATAATACAACACTTTGGAAATTCAACCATTTGGCCATAAGTGTAAACGGGTTCTTCATGGGAAAATCCAAAATAGTCAAGCGACTCAATTACCTTGCTTATACTTGCCTGCCATTTTTTACTTTTCATTAATTTAATAACTTCATCTACTGAAATACCAGCTAGCATTGCAAGGCATGTCTGCCCACAAAAACCAATATCGGGTTGCTTCTTATAGCTTATACTATCAATAATTCTTATAGGATTATCTTTGTTATAAGGGCTGCTATTATTTATTCTAGTAAGTTGATTAAGTAAAGTAAAATGAACACTGTATTCACTTCTTGAATCCAACTTATTAATAACATCCTTATTAACTGGAATAACATAATCACCATTTCCCTTTGGTATAAGTTTGCATTCAAAAGGTATATCTTCAATAACAACCTTAACAGGAATATTTCCTCTTTTCTTACATGTTTCCCAAACATTAAATGGAATTTTAATGAATATTCTGTTTCCTTCTTTATAATAAACTGACCTAAATGAATAATTCATAGTTTAATCTCTTTTCATAATTAATTTTAAATTGGTGTCATTACTTTTTCCACTGCATAGGTATTTCATTTTGTATTTTCATCTACTTGTTCATTATGGGAACAAATCCTTCTTTCAAATAAAAATTGACTGTACGAACATTCTTTTTATAACAGATAACTAATACAAGAGTTTAACAGAGTAATGGAAGAGACTAATAAAATTGCTTTAGCAACTAGTTTAAATAATATACCCAATGTTAGAGTAGTAAATTTTTGCTATAATCATCAAAATAAAGGTATTGTTTACTTTTCATCCTTTAGAGGTCTTCCAAAAACGTTGGAAGTTTCAGAAAATAATTATAAACTCTCAATAAATCTTTAACTCTACAAATTATCTCTTCCCTTACATGTGCAGGTTCAAGGCATTCACATTTGTCACCATAACTAAGCAACATATTATATCCAAATTCATTTTCTTCAAATGGAAAGTTTACGATTAACTTACTTTCCCCATAAGGCTGAATACTTTCTTCTCCGCAGTGCTCTACCATCCTATCTCTTAGGGATTCATGCACCAATAGCTTTATTACAATAATGTTTTTCTTTATATTGTCCCAGACACCCAATGGTTTATTATCAAATTCACGTGGAATAAAAATTTCGTCTATAACTTCTAGCGATGACATACGAGATAGTTTAAAAATACGAAAATCCCATCTAAAAGTGCAGTAACCTTGTAAATACCAATTTGATTCCTTCAAAACTAACCTGTAAGGCTCAATTTTACGGTTGCTTTTTTTACCAGAACTATTTGAATATTCAAAGGATAAAAACTTTTTCTCATCCAGTGCCTTTTTAATGTTTTCAAGGTTGGGCTGCAGCTTCTTATTTCCAATCCATGGTGCTAGATCAATAGTGATTTGGCTTGACTTCAATTCAATATCCCTAATCTGTTCATTTGGAATTAAGCCTTTTACCTTTGCAATAGTACTAATAATTTCGTCATTTGTTATTGCACGTGAAATGCTACCAAGGCTCATTAAAAGAGTTGCAATATCTGAAGTAGTAAATAGTTTCTTGTCAATTTTGTATTCCTCCATAATTCCAATACCACCGTTAATCCCAGGATAAGTAATTATAGGTATACCTGCTGAGTTTATCGTTTCTATATCTCTATATATAGTCCTGGTACTTACTTCAAATATCTCAGCAAGCTTAGTTGCACTAATCTTTTTACGTTCAAGTAATATCATAATAATGGAAATTAGCCTGTCTATCTTCAATTTTATCAATCCTTTATAATTTTATTTCATCATATAACTATGACATACTGTTGTCAAGGTTATACGATAGAATAAAACTGTATTAAGAAGATAACCTTAATATTAATTTAAACAATAGCTTATAAGGGAGATGAAGATAACATGAATATAGTATTAGGTGCATCAGGACAGATAGGTTCAATGCTTGTCGATAATCTTTTAAAGAAGGACCAGCCAGTAAGAGTTGTGATCCGAAATAGTTTAAAAGCACAGGAACTAAAAAATAAGGGCATTGAGGTTATTATTGCCGATTATACAGATTTAGAAGCATTAAAAAAAGCTTTCTATGGAGGAAAGTCAGTTTTTCTATTAACACCTGAAAATCCTGAATGCAATAACTTCTCAAAGGAAACTCAAATTCTTTTAAACAATTACAGAGAGGCTATTTTACAATCCGGGGCTACTAAAATTGTTGGGCTATCATCCAGTGGGGCGCATATCGAATCAGAAGCAGGTAATCTAGAGGCTTCATATATGTTGGAACATACCTTCTCTGAAATTAATATTGAACAAGTTTATGTTCGACCTGCTTATTATTTCAGTAATTGGCTAGGGTATTTGGATTTAGTTAAGAACTATGGAATTCTACCAACCTTTTTTCCACCTGAAATGAAGGTGTCTATGATTGCTCCACCAGATGTTGCTGAATTTTTGTCAAATGTAATGATTTGTAATACCAGTCAAGAACGAATATATGAAATAGCTGGGCAACAGCTTTATAGTTCTTTGGACATAGCAAAAATATTTGGAGATGTATTAAATAGAAATGTTGAAGTACAGCAAGTACTGCCTGAAGAATGGGAAAATACATTGATACAAGCAGGTTTCTCAAAAGATGGAGCAAAAAATCTCATGCTTATGACACAAGCAGTAATTGATGGTAAAACAAAAAACGAAACCATTAATCCAATTCATTTTTACACAGATTTTAAAAAATATTTGATAAATAACTTAACAAACAACTAGATTTTTAATTAAATAATAAATTGAGCAAATCTGTTAGCTTAAATTGACGCTAAAGATTTGCCCAAACTTTTAATTATTATAATCGGTTATATTTACCGGTTATTTTTCCTTGTTGAAAGTAATAATAATCTTTTTTCTATAAGCTTAATACTCTTTATTATTTATAACCATTAGAATCATATCTGCTGCCTTTTTTGCACCTCCGGCAACTTTAAAACTTGAAGATATTTTATTCGCATTTTCTTTATAAGCATCATCATTTAATACCTGTTCAATTGCACCTTTTATATGTTTTGGGTTATTCCCTTTAAGCATAATTCCAGCGCCTAGTTCTGCTGTCCGTTCTGCAACCAATCCTTGTTCGCTATGCTGCGGAAATAACACCATAGGTACACCATAGTACAAACTTTCATTTACACTATTCATTCCACAATGTGTAAGAAAAACATCGGATTTTTTTAGCACTTTAATTTGGTCTACTTTATGTTTTATTTGAAAATGATTCGGTATTTCCCCCAAATCAGAAATATCTGTTTTTTCACCCACAGACATAATCACATTTACATCACATTCCTTTAATGCCTTAATGCAATTTTCGTAAAATTTATTATTTTTATTCAATACAGTACCTAATGATATATAAACCGTTCTGCGTTCACCTTTTTGTTCTTCTGTTTCCGTATTTGCTACAGAAGGCCCCACAAACGCATATTTATCCGAAAACGTTTCAGACATAGGCTGAAATTCCTTGGAAGTGTAGACTATTGTGTTTGTATCATTATCATTCTGGATGATAGATATAAAATTTTTAACATTATAGCCGTTTTCTCTTAAAAGCTCTATTTTTTTATTAATGCGCGGCATCCCAACAATACTACGTATTAATTCCCCTATGCCAGGCTTCATCAATTTTGCTGAATATTTATTAAATGCAAATGTTGTAGTTGAACATACATACTTAATATTTAATTTTTCAGCAAATAGCTTTCCCCAGAAACATACAGAATCCGAAACAATGCAATCTGGCTTGAATTCTCGTAACTCTTGGCACACCTTCTTATCTAAATTAATTGTAGAAACAACAACCATTTCAATTAAAGCAGCAAAATCTTTTCCAATCTTTTTTTCATCTTCAGGACGTAGTTCAGGCAAATATTCATCGCAACTAATAAACTTTGCTCCAACGAACTCAATCCTTTCTTTGAACACATCAAAAGAGTAGTACCAAACTTCATGTCCTTTTTTTGTTAATTCCAGAACTACTGGTATAGTTGGATTTGTATGACCATGGGCAGGAATACTAAAAAACACTATTTTACTCATAATAACTCCTATTCTTTGTTATAACTTAGAGATAATAAAAACTAAATTTCTTCCTTGCCAAATGCCTGATCTGAAAATTTCTGAAAAAGATCAAACCTTTGTATAGCTATTCCACGTTCAACATCTGCAAGCAAAACAAGTGTATCTCCTGGTTGAATATTAAATAATTCTCGTGCCTCCTTAGGAATAACAATTTGTCCTTTTGAACCAACCTTAACAGAACTCATATATTTTCCCTCTGGCTTTTCCTTCGTTTTGTCTACATTGTTATCTTTCATTTCTTAATCTCCCATTCAATCTATTTCTGTTTTTTACTACAAGTATTACTTGTAATACAAATCATACCTCTTGTATTGATAATACTCTACAAATATTTAACTGTCAACAAATATATAAAATAAAATAAAAAAAGGTGCTTTCTTATGATATTTGAAAGCACCTTTGATATGTGTTCCCTTAAATTTATAAAGATTATTTCTTTCTTGTTATAGGCAACCATACCTCACATTTGTAATCCGGTGATTGCTGATCTCCTTCAAAATAAACCTCTATGTCAGGAGCATTTGCATATTCATAACCTGATGTTGGTAGCCATTCTGTTACTATACGTTTTTGCAATACCTGTATGGCGGAAGGCATAGCACCGATGCATTCAAAAACTGCCCAAGTACATTCAGGTACAGTATATTCTGTCAACTCTTCAGGTGTATCCTTGTCGGTGGCTGCTGCAATGTAATAATCAAAATCCTTACCGTTCATGCAGGTGCTTACTCCTAACAATCCAAACGGTTCCTTGTCAATCAGATTGAGTATTGTTGGAACAACCCCACTTTGTATAGTCTTTTGCCAGAACAATGGTACTGCTGCAAAACATTCATCAACATTCATACTGTAGTGCTCTTTCACTCCAACAATCTTAAATGCTTCCTTTGTTACAATTTTGTAATTCATCTCACTATCTCCTTTAATTGCTATTTTGAAGCTGATGTGAGGATATGCCTTTAGTGATACTCCCTGTTTTCTTGCTGCAGTCGGAGAAATACCGTGGATATTGTGAAAAGCTCTATTAAAAGCTGTAGGTGAGTCATATCCATATTTAAGGGCTATATCAATAATCTTCTCTCTTCCAGTTTGCAAATCGAAAGCTGCCATTGTCAGCCTTCTTCGTCTTATATATTCAGAAAGTGAAACATCTGCAATATAAGAAAACATCCTTATAAAATGAAATGTTGAACAACACGCAATCTGTGCCAATTTATCATAACTGATCTCTTTGTCAAGGTTTTCTTCAATATAATCCACTGCTTCATTTAATCTGGATATCCATTCCATCACATCATCTCCTTCAATTAAATCATATAGTAATTTCACATTAAAATCCTCTCAATTTTTGCACTAATTTGAGAGTTTTAAAACTAAATAGCACATGGTGAAGTTTCTTATGTCTTAAATGTCTATAATTTGAGGGATTTTCTCTTTTGTAATGACGCCTCCACAGAAGCGCATTGTCATAGTGCCATCGGGTCTATACCATTCCCTATAACCTTCAGGTTGACTATTCATCATCTTACCTTTTGACCATGGAGTAGTCCCATTAGCATGGTATTTTTACTACTATATCACGTGCGGTTTATTATTTTTGCTCTATTTCTGTAACACATTCGCTTTTAATCTTTCCTACCAGAAACTGCAAGGCATCAACAACATGCGGTCTGATGTCACCACCTATAAGCACATACATTATGTCATCACCCAGTTTAAGATACCCTTCATTTAACCAAACTCTGACATGAAAAATTCCGTCCATCTTATAGGTTTCTTCAATAAATACATCAACCTTTGAGGCATCATATACAAATTCCATTCCTTTTACCAATGAACCATCGTCAATACCCTGTCGAACCTTTGCTTTAGGTGATTGACGCACAACGCCATTATGAACCAAGAACATCCCTTCCTGCAAAGATACTGGGTCATTTTTAGCCTCTTTTAACCATTCATCAATAGAGGGTGATTGCTTTTTTAAATTTTCATAATTCATCCTACAGTTCTCCTTATAATAATAATTTGAAAATAATAACTAAATAGTACAAAAATACTATCATAATTTTACTCAATGGTCAACAATTGGTTTATCTTGAAGTCGGCAAACCAAAATTGCTAATTTCTTTATACACTTCAAACCCAACATTCTTCATAAAAGCAACCTCTCCTGAAAGCTTTTTACCTAGCAACCTTTGAAGCTGCTGGTCTCAAATATAAAAAAATAGTTTGCAGATTTGTAGTAGTAAATAACAAATTTAAGAAAATTATGCCTTTTTAGGCTATCGCATAATAAAAAATTAAGTGACCGCAAAAAATCCGGTCACTTTTGTTTATCTAAAAAAATTTTATTTTTCCATTAGATTATACAGCAACTGTGCCATCTGAGCACGTGTTGTAATTTCTCTAGGCAATAGATTACTATTGTTTCCACTTATAATATTTGCTTCAATTAAATAATTCATTGCTTTTTGTGCATATGTTGCAACATTGCCGCTATCGAAAAAATCTGATAAACCCTTTTCAGACACCACTTTTGGTAATTTTGCGGTCACTTCAAGTGTGTTATATAACATTGCAAACATATCCTCCCTGGTTATTTCTTTTTCAGGTGCAAAAAAATTATTTCCAATACCTTCTGATATCCCCAATTTCTTTGCCGTTGCCAAATAATCAGTATAATAAGTATTTCCAGCATCAGTAAAGTTATTTTTGAAACTTTCATACCCTTTTATTTCATATGTTTTCAACAACAATGTTATGAATTGACCTCTTGTAAGTGGTGCGTCAGGACTGAAATTACCATTTCCCGTGCCAGAAGTAAGATTACGAGCAGCTATGAAGGTTACAGCTCCTTGATACCATGCTTCTTCAGCTACATCGTTAAATCTTATTTTGTTGTACCCTATTGCATATGTTGAGAAATGGTTTGTGGTAAACACCACATTTCCCGTTTTGTCATCATAACGGCCATTTGTTACTATTTCAAGTTCATTTTTGTCATTGATGTAGTATATAATGATAGCATTTATGTCCTCGCCTGCTTTCAGAGTATATGGTACCGATACTGTGACATTTCCTCCAAACTTTGATACGTCCTTGCTTCCTTTTTTAACACTAAAATCATATAGTGCATGTTTTCCTATCTTTTCTCTAATTTCATCAGAGAATTTTGAAATATCAGCTTTTGCTATGGTGATTGTTACATCACCTGCAGCTGAATCAGATACCGTACCGATGGAAGCCTCATCAAATGTAATACTTCCAACACCGCTGGAAATAGTTAAGCTGTCAAGATTCCCAGATGAAATATCTTTAATGGAAATTTCAGGAATAATTGTTTCAATTACACTTGCTCCCTTGTCTCCACTAATTTTAATATCTATTTGAGACTTTTCAGTTTTTAAAGATACTTCCTTTGACATTTTTATAGCTTCATTTATCTGTTCCTTTATTACTTTGCTTGTAGCCCTTCCCTTGTCATCCACAGTTGTAGCGACTGTTATGACCGCTGTGTTGCCTGTAACCGTAGTTTCTGTTTTAGCTGTTGGTACTGTATGAACTGATGACGAGCCGCCATCATCTTTGCTGCCGGAATCACCTACATATGTCCAATGAGCATATATTATAGTATCTTGTTTAAATACGGTTTCAGCCGTTATTTTTTCACTGCCGCTTGGTTTAGTAAACCAACCTTCAAATCTATAGTCTTTTCTGGCTAAAGCAGTTAAGTTAGCAAGCTTACCGCCATTTTCTGTAAATTTACTTGTAGATGACATTGTGCCATAGTTTGTATTAAGTGTTATCTTATATTCCTGTGTAGGTTCTGATACATTCACGTATATTGCTGAAGCTGTAACAACACTCTTTAGCATTCTAAACTTTGCTGTAGGATTTACTGAGTTTGTTCCACCTATGAAGCTTACTTCTGGTTCTACATTCCATTTTGAGAACTCTTTCCCTTCTGGGGCTGTGTTTGCTTCTATTGTGACTTGTGCTCCTTCTTCGTATTCACCTGTTCCTGTTCCAGCTACTACTGTTAATTTGTATTTCTTTGTAGGTTCTTCTTTGCTCCATTTTGCATAATAGGTTTTATCTCCACTGATGGTATAGGGGAATGTAGCTTTGTTATTGAACTCTGCATCAGAGTACCAACCACCAAAGTTGTATTCAGATTTTGTCGGCGTGTTTGGTTCTAAGATACTTTCACCTGTGGTATCACCCCAGAAATATATATCTTTTACATCTGTGCCACCATCTTCATCAAATATTATACTGGTACTTGGTTTAGTGTAATCAGCATCCTTATTTAAAACCCCATTTGTTGAAATTCGAAGCAGACCGCCACTATATTTTACTCGCCATTCACTTTGATATCCATCTGAATATTCATCGTCTATATAGGCCTTTCCTCCTTGTACTTCAATTCCACGAACAAAGCCCTTTGAATTAAAACTTCCGCTTTTTAGAACTAATTTATCTGCTGCTATTGAAAAGCCCTCAATATTAATAGTAGGTCCATCAATATTTAAACTACCATCATCGGACAATAGACCAATGGAATCTGTATTATTTCCATAGCTACTGTTTACATTAAGTATTCCATTTCCGGTATAGTGAGAGCCAGAGATATTTCCCGCTAACTCCGTACCTCCACAATTATTAGTTCCTAAAATTTTCACATTATAGGCACTAATTTCATATTTACTAATAGTCATATTATTAAAAGTATATGTGGACAGATTGTTTGAATCTATCCATATAGCACTAGGATTCTTGCCTGTCAGTGTAAAGTTTGCAGCTTTCTTTGCCGTTAAAATGGTTTTCCCTTCGCTTTCACTCACATCATAATATTCGGAACTATCATATATACTGTTTATATTCACGGTTACATCGTTTAATATGGGCTTAGTAATAATACCTTCCTGTTGTGCCACTGAACCGGTTACTTCAAATGTACCGCTGTTATTTACAGCCTTTCCCATTACATCTCCATCTATATATATCGTTCCGCCATTATTTGTAACAGTTGTATTGCTTTGGGTGCCTGCTTCATACCAAAAATCTCTGCTAGGGTCGCCTTCATTGTTTACTCCTGCTTTGGTAATAAATTTAGCACCTGTACTTACTGTTACGGTTAAGGTATCTCCATTATCTGTTAGAGCAGCGGAATAATTGTTTCCTGTAGAATTATCCAAATATAAGCTTCCGCTTTGTATATCTAACTTGCTTCCATCGCCCCCATAAATACCCATGGGGAATTTACCACTATCAGCAGAAGCTGTAATAGATGGACCATTTATGGTGCAATTTTTGCCTTCTATATCAATACCCTTACCACCACCTGTTATAGTAAGATTTCCTGTACCAATTAAGCTTAAATCTTTTGTGGATAATAGACTATAATCAGCTTTAAGGCTGTTATCACCTATTAACTCTAATTCCATATCATATTCAGAGTTATAATTCACTCCGTTAAAAAGTGCTGCATCTACGCTGGCTCCCGCAAAAGCAAACATCTTAGTGCCAGAACTGATTATATGGGCATTATTAAAAATAATTTTGCCGTTATCAGGTCCTTTAACCGACAAAGAATTATTTGTTCCTGTTAAGGTTATGTTTCCCTCTTTTAAAGTTAACAGTTTATTTGGAGTATCCACAGTTCCGGTATATTCCCATTTTGAACTTGAAATTTTATTTTTATTTAATTTTGAAATATCAATTTCTGTTTCATCACCTTTATATGCTGTTGAATTATCTTCATAAATAGCAACAATTGTAACAGCTTCATTTGGCATTGTAAATTTAACTGTTAAGTCATCCTTTTCTGTGCCATCTACAAAAGTTACGCTTGGTGTAATTTCCCATTCCTTAAACATATATCCTGTGGCTGCATCATTGGCAGTAATTTTCACAGTCATACCTTGCACTGCCTTTTCATAATCGGATGTACCTTTTGTTATTGAAATGAGATTAGAAAATAACGAAAGCCCATTTACAAAAACGGTACCTCCTGTCACAGTTTGTATGCCTGATACAGTACCTGTTACATTTACTTTACCGTTTTCAACGGTAAGATTACCTTTTGTATTACCGTTTACCGTAACATTTGTATCCGAACCCTTTACGTTTAGATTTCCATTAATTTTTCCATTATTGGAGCTTTCTCCTGTTGTTAAAGTGCCTCCCGTGATATTTACACCATTTCTTGTATAAATTGCATCACTATTATCACCGCCATATGCCTTGACGTTGCTGTCTGTAATATTAAGAGTATCAGAATATATGGAGCAATTTGAACTACTTTTTAATTTCACTTCGGAATTACCCGATATGGTAACACTGCCTATTGATGCACTGATACCTTGAAAAGATACATTTGATGCAGTTTTAATAGCGGAACCTGTAATAACAATGTTTCCGTTTAAAGATTTCATACCACTAGATTTATTACTTATTTCTTCGAATGTAACAATGCTGTTATTTATAGCTATATCATCCTTTGATTTCATACCACATGCAAGCTCCCCTGAAGTTTTTGTAGTGATATTGGCATCTTTAACCACAAGTTTGTTTGCATATATCGCATCACCGTTTGTAGCATTAACGGTAAGATTTCCTCTGATTATATTAAGTGTACCGTCTCCATAATGAATATAATTTGAACTTACATTTTCACCCGCAACAAAATTTATTTCATCTTCACCATAAAACATTATCCTATCGCCCATATTACCTGACAATGTAAAAGTCTTTGTTGCTGCCACCCAGCTCCAACCACTGCCGTTTTGATCTTTTGTAGCATCAAGCGATGCATAAACTCCAATTTGTATCTGACTAATTCCACCAACCGCATATGCCTTTACAGGTGTTATAGTCAAAACCATAGAAATTATCAAAAATATTGATATGATTTTTCTTTGCATTTACTTCCCCTCCTTTTTTAATATGATTCTCCTAATATCATTTGCATTATCTCATTGTAGGCAAGTTCACCCACAGGTACTCCATTTTTGTACCAGTGGACAAATCCTCCATCTGTGTCCACTGACAGCCATATTGCAGAGTTTTCTAAAACACCAAAACGAAAGCCTTTAAATTTAGGCTTCATATCTAAAGTTACGCAATTCCCTGTATCAAAAGTAATTTTTAACACCCCGTCATCTAAAGGTTCCACCGATTCAATGGGCTGTCCTTTCATACTCCCACCTCCTTAAATTTTATCAAATAAAAGCACCACTGTAGTAATTATACAGTGGTGCTTTTATTTGGTAGTGTGACTATTTGTCACTGTTTTTTTATTTTCAGTAAGTCATCAAGTTTTGTTCGCTTATTCTTTGTACTTCCGTCTATGTTTAATTTATCAAATATCCGTGATAATTGATTTCGAACCGTTCCATCAGCTAAGTGCAACTCTTCTGCTATTTCCATATTAGTCTTTCTCAATGCTGCTAATTTTGCTATTTCCAACTCCCTTTTAGATAATCCATAGTCCTCATATTCTCCCCAACATTTTTCTTGTATCTTTTCCTTGCCTTTTTTGAATTCTTTTGATAAGGACTCTATATTGTTCATTACCTCTTGGTGTATATTTTTTTCTTTGAGTTCCTTCAACAAATTTCCTATATAAACTTCACTTTCTGCAAAAGGCATTATAATATGATCGGGAGCTGCCATATTTAATGCATATTTTAGCTCATCTAATGCTTCATTATGCTTATTTAGTTTTTCTAATGCGGCTGATAATTGTATATGCAGCCAAATTTGGCACATTACATTATTGTACGCACTGTATATACTTTTACAATCTTCAGATCTTGCAACTACTTCTGTCCACTCACCCTTTGCAAGCAAAATCTGATTGTAATAAGTATGAAGCATTGGCAAAGCGGGAAACATAACAAGCGCTTCCGATAACCTTCCTTCTAAAAACCACTTAGGTGAACTTTCAAGATGTTCTAATAAAGAATATATAAAACCTTGACTAATCTCCAACGTATTTATAAGGGTATATTGTTTTTCCCTCAATAACCATTCTCTGCAGTCTTCACTGCAGTTTTTTATTTCTTCTACATCTCCCTTTAAAACAGCCATCCTCATAGATAGAATTCTTGAATTTATCATTATGCTGAACTGATTTTTTCTCTTAGCTGCTGCCATTGCCATACGATTTGATATATCTGCCTCTGTAATCTGACCCCGCTCATAGCATAAATCAGCTAAAAAACTATGTTCTGAACCATTGCCGTGTCCATCAGATATTTGATAATAATGGGGCATACATTCCTTCATCTCTTCATTTTCTTTATCTGCCCCACCTACAGTTCGATGGTACATCATAAAAACAGACGGAGCCGAAAACGTCCAAGCACCCCTTGAGTCTACACTTAAGGATGTTCTGCTAAGTAAAGAATTTGCCCTTCTGTGATATGCACTCATTGCAGATATATTATTATAACTAAGGAAACTTTCCGATACTTCTGCATCTCCTAAAAGATTGTTTTTTTCTTCTTGGGTTAGTACCTTATCTTGTTCTAAAGATTTAAGCAATAACATCTTCATTCTTTTTAACTCAGGAATATTGTGAAATGAAAACATCTTTAGCATAGTCGGAGTAATGGCGGAAGGATGTTTCAATATAATTTCCTCAGGACATTCCTTTACCCACTTGAAAAGGTCCTGGCTATGTTCAGTGTTTAGACTTTTCAATTTATCTTTTTCTATGGTGATAAATATTCCATTCCAATCCTTTGCTTTATAAAATGTATAATATGCTTTGATATATTCCCCTGACTTAATATATAAATGACCTAACCTTGAATAATTTTCTTTTCTGTAATCTTCCGACTTTTCAGAGAACTTCTGCCTTGTACATTGCTGTAACATATGATGGTATCTATATATTCCGCAATCGTTCTTAGTTATAAAAGCATTGTTTTTGGTCAAGGATTCAAGTAACTTTATAGCTTCTTCGTTTTGCCACAGATATATAGCCTGATTTTTAGTAAATTCATCAGTCATCCCGCAAAGAATAAGGAATTCACGACTTTTTTCCGGCAGTGGATCTAGTAATATCCTATTGATTAAAGTAAATATATCTTCAGTATTTGTAAGCCAAGTGCCATTTTGCACGTAGGATTTGAAATTTAAATAGATCATGGAAATCCAACCCTCACAGAGTTTAGATAGTTCTTTTATCTCTTCCTTATCAGCCTGAATTTCGCAATATTTGCCATAGCCATACAACTCCTGTTCTTTAAGTTTCAAATCTTCCACAGTTATCTCACACAGGAGGTTTCCCAGACGCATCTTATCTTCTTCACCAAAAATTTGATTGCGAGATAGAAATATTATATGGAATTTTTCTGTCATAGTTCTGGAAAGAAAGACAACAAGAGGTAATATTTCCTGTTGTCTCAGTATATACAAGTCATCGATTATTAAATAAATCGGAATGTCGCTTTCAGCAAAGGTATCCTCCAACAATTCTGAAAATATAGAAATACTTCTTGGGTCCTTGGGAAATCCTAAAGCTTTCATTTGTTCTTCCAATATAGGGTATTTTTTAAAAACCCTGCATAAACCTGTCCAAAAATCTGTTATGGAATTAGTTACTATCATTTGACGCAGTATTATAGCATCTTTTTCTTTTTTAACTTGTTTTTTTGCCCACCAATCTATTGCTGTTGTTTTTCCAAAACCCATTGGTGCAATAATAGTTGCAACTGGATGTCTATTTATTTCGTCTAATCTTCTTTTTAGCCGTTCAGTTATGTATATTTGATTTAAACGAAGATTATAATTCAATAAAAACGCCTCCTTTAAATATCTCCTCAACCATACGAATTTATCTATGCTATCCACTCAACCCTAATTTGTTTTTCAGTACCTCGATATGTTTCCTTAAACGTAAAAACACACTTTAAGTTGAGTAGTTGATTTAAATGTTATACCACAAACTCAGTAAATTAATCCAATACTGATAACCAAAGTTTTTCTGATTCTATTACCAATTCCGATACCAATTTTATGAAAGGTTCATAGTTCATTGTTGTATGTGAAATATCCAATACATCGTAGTATTTTACCCTATCTTCATTTTTAATAATTATTGGAGTATATCCATTCTTCATTAGTTCAAAATTTAGTAGAAGTCTTGATGTCCTACCGTTTCCATCAATAAAGGGATGAATTTTTACAAATTCACCATGTAATAATGTTGCCCTTACAACTGGATGGTAATCTATCCAATTATTATAATATTCTTCAATAAGTTTTAAGTGAATCAATATATCCAAAATCAAATTCTAATCCAAAGTAATTTTTATTAATAACCTCCCTTGCATCAATCGGCTTAGAAGCATGGGAAGGTATTGACCAATTCCGGCCAATCTTAACAGCACCTTCGATTCGACCTTCACGGCATAATACTCGTATTCTGCTATCACTTATTCTCCATTTTTTGCTTGCTTCTTTTATACTTATATAGTTCATCAATTTCACCCCATAATCATTTTAAACCTATATCGGAATAATATTTTTGAAAAAACCTATTTCTTCTAAATTACTTATCTTATTTAGTATTTCATCTTCAAATACAATCTCATCTCCAATCGCGAATCCATATTGTATACGGTTATTAATTTCATCAGTCCAGGTAACGGAACCTATAGAATCATTTAAGAAAAACATATTTCTAATATCAACATTGTTTAGTCCCCTCACATAAATTATCAGTTCATTTTCATATATTGCAAAATTTTCAGCTTCATTATCCTGACCAAAGGAGCTTCCTGACGACCAAAATCTATTTTCACCATTTTTATCTATTAAAGGATATAAATTTGGTAATTCTACCTTCTTATTACTGATGTTATCAGGATATTCAATATACAATCTATAATTTACCTTTCTAAAATCAGCTTTTTCAGGATTATCTACTTGCTGCTTATCTAATGCTGAATATTCTTCATCAGTTAAAGAAGAAACTACAATACCTGAATATATGGGATTTGGAACTGTGCCTACATAACTAAGATTATGAATATCCCTATAGTCATCATATGTAATAAACTTAATTTTTTCATATGGCTTTTCAACATAGTATTTTGAGTGTATCTTGTACACATAATATATTTCTTTATTATCCCCATTGTTGTCAATTTCAATTTTAATAAAGTATGGAGTCTTTGGAATATCACTGTAAGAAGTTTCTCCAGTAGGATCTCCATTGTTTAACTTTAATATTGTATCTATCTTAGCATTGGTATCAATTATTTCTCTTGTAAATACCAAATCATAGTCTTCATAACCATATAACTTTACACTGCTTGACAGCAATGCTGAATTAACTTCTGAATCTCTGCCAACTTCCAAGGGCATTAAAAATTCATAAATTTTGTATGTATCGTCTTCAGTACTTTTTCCAACAATATAATTTCGAGAATAAACACCATCCCCCCATTGAGGAAGATACAATGATTTATTAAAACTATGCTTTTGTGTATATACTGCATTAATTATTTCATATTCTGTTAAATTATATTTTTCAATTATTTGTTCAACATTTTGAGATTGTTTACCAGGTACAGTGCTTAAACTATGCAATACATAACTGGTGTAATTTTCCTGGTCTGTGTTCTCGCTTTCATTTTCTAGGCTGATCCTTAATGGCTCAATGTTGGCTAGTATATCTTTTTTCTTGTAAATTTCTCCATTAACAGAATAAAGAAAATCAAGATAAATTAATTCTTCTTGTTTATTTTTCGGCGTATCCTCAGAAATAAAATATTTATCCCCCAATTTTACAAATGAAGTTCCGCTAAATTTATAAGAATCATCTTTTGTAATTGGAGATTTTGAATCAGTCCCGAATGATACTGCCACAGCAATAACAATAACAGCAGCTAGAATAACAAACCAAAAGGATGGCTCTCTATAATTCAATACATTTTTAATTCTTGATTTTACGTTACCTTCCCCAAATGCCAATGGACTTAACAATCCATTTTGTTTTACTGAAAAAGACAGCAATGACCTGGAATAATCAGCTCGTATATCTTCGTCCGTATGCTTCATAACACTTTCATCACAAGACATCTCCATGTCCTTTGCCATAAGATAGTACGACAACCAAATAACAGGATTAAACCAATGAATGACAAGAATGAAAAAGGCAATTGGTTTAATTAAATAATCATAGCGTTTTATATGAATTTCTTCATGTTTGATAATATAGCTCATTTCATTTTCAGATATATTGTTAGGAACTATAATTTTAGGATTAATAATACCCAATACAAAGGCTGTATTAATGCGGTCAGTTTCAAATATGTTATCATAAACCAATGTAGCCGTAGAAAGATTATGATTTAATTTTATATATGTAATTATTCCGTATGCTACAAGTGCTATAATTCCTAATATCCATATAATAGAAGCTATTTCTGTTGCAACTTCCATTGGATTTATACTCACTGCTGTATCCACAGGAATCAGTGTTGCCTTAATAGTCTGTTTAACTGAATTGTTTATGATGTTATTAGTGACATTTATTTCAGGAGCTTTAGTGTTAACGATATCAATAGGCATCGGATTATCTTTTGATGGCATGAGGCTTAAAGCACTTTCCAATGAAAAAGGACAAACTAATCGAAACAAAACAACTGACCAAAGTGCATAAGAAAAAATCTTAGGAGCCTTATTTAATAATAATCTGGCAACTATAACTGCCAAGACAGCAAAGCTCGCTGTAAAGCTCCTGTATAAAACTTTTAAGAAAATGCTACTCATTTCGAAGCCTCCTCAATCATTTTCTTTATTTCTTCAGCTTCTTTTTTTGTCAATTTTTTATCCTTTAGAAATGCTGCCAAAAATGATGGAAGTGAATTATCAAAGGATTTTTCTAAGAGTGTTTCGCTTTCATGTTTTTGAACTTGTTCTTTAGTTATTAGAGATTTAACAATAGCATTTTCATTTATTAATATTCCTCGCTCTGATAACTTTCTTATCATAGTGTAGGTCGTTGATTTTTTCCATCCTAGTTTTTCTAAGCATACTTTTGATAGCTCAGTAGAATTAACAGGCTCCAACTCCCAAATAATATCTAAAAATTTGTATTCCGCATCAAAAAGTTTAAATTCTTCCATAATATTACACTCCTTAGTTTATTTCGATAAACCTTCCTAATTAAGTCTACCACAATAAACCCGTTGTGTAAAGAAGAATAAAGCTTTGAATCCCAATCTTTGTCTTAACCAAAATATTCTCTATCGCATATCCAATAGCATAGTAAATAAATTTAGGAATGTCATAAATTATTTTTGAACATTCCTTGAGCTCCTTGAAAAATATACAATCAGTTTTTTCAGATACCACTTTTCCTATAAGTGTCTGTCCTGTTTCCATTTTAAAATTATCGTTATTGTGGGGGAAACTTCGTCCTTGATTGCAAAATCCTTTGTCAGCACAAACTCGGTGCCTTGCTTTTCCATTGGAATTTTTTCTTCACTGAATTTTAGGAATACCGCAGTTGTTTCAGTAAGTGTTTTTGGCTGTAATTTAAAAGTTACAAGCACTTTCAGTGTTTGCAGGTTGAACTCACCGATTTTTGACTCAAATTCCGTCCTTAAACCACTATATGTTGTGGTCAAGTCTTATCATTTCTCCTCTGAACCACAATTTGTCATCAGAATTATACTCTCAACGTGTGTGGACCACGGAAATTGATCTACTGTTTGTATTTTTTCTAACTTGTAGTTTGCATTTTCCAGAAGCTTTACATCTCTTGCTAAAGTTGATGGGTTACATGATACATATACAACTTTATTTGGTGACATTTTTATTATTGTATCTATTACTTCTTTTTCACAACCTTTTCTAGGTGGATCTAATATTATAACATCTGGCACGATGTTTTTATTATAAAGCATTGGTAATATTTTCTCTGTTTTACCTGCAAAAAATTCAGTGTTTTCAATATGATTAAATCTTGCATTTTCTATAGCATTTATTATGGATTGTTCTACTATTTCAACTCCATATACCTTTTTTGCATGTTTTGCTGCCATAAGTGAGATAGTTCCAATTCCACAATATAAATCAAAGCAAATATCATCTGGTTTTAACTCTGCATAATCTAAAGCAATTTTATAAAGTCTTTGCGTTTGTTGAGAATTAATTTGAAAAAATGTATCTGGTGATATGGTGAAAATCAAATTATCAATTGTATCATTAATAATTCCTTCTCCAAATAGTGTTATATTTTTATTGCCCATTATTAAGTTTGTATTTTTATTGTTAATGTTCTGAACAACAGTTTTAATTTCCTTAATCTTTGATGTTAATTCTTTTAATATTGTATCTTTGTTGGGAAAATATTCTGTATTGGTCACAATAATCAACATTATTTCATTTTGCTTATTGCTTCTAATTACAAGATTACGGATTATTCCTTTGCTTGTTTTTTTGTCATATGGTTCTATATTGTATTTTTTCATAGCACTCTTAAAAAATTTTATAATTTCATCTGCTTGTTTATTTTGCAGCATGCAACTGCTTATATCTACAGTGTTATAGGTTTTTTCTTCATATGGTCCTATAACTATTTCATCATTTTTTTTAGTTACAGAAAATGCTGTTTTATTTCTATATCTAAAAGGTTCTTCCATTCCTATTGTATCATTTATAATTGTTTCATCTATATTTACCGATGTTCTTTTTAATTCATTTATTACTCTATTTTTTTTATATATAAGTTGTTCTTTATAATCCATGTGCATAAGCTTACATCCACCACATTGAGTAGAATATTTACACGAAGGGTCAACCCTATCATTAGATTTTTTAATTATTTTCAACAATTTCCCAATTGCATAATTTTTCTTCTTTTGCGATATTTTTATTTTAACAAAATCTCCAGTTATAGTACCTTCAACAAAAACTACAAAATCATCAACTTTGGCAACACCTTTTCCTTCATAATTTATATCCATTATATTTACTTCAATTATTTGTCCAATTTCTAACATGTTTACTCCTACTTTTTTATTTACTTCAATTATACTATCCATATCCTTATTGTCAACACAAATTGGTGCACAAAAAAACATGGAAAATATCAATATCTCCATGTCTTTTCTTATTTTCGAATATATCTTTATGCTTTATTTGCTAGTTCTTTTTTCGCCTTTGATTTTTGTAAGATTATTAGTAATACAAGTATCGCTAATCCTATAAAATCCTGATATACATTTTCAGTAATCAACAATAGTGATCCTACGAATACTACTGGTTTAAAAAGCATAGGGAGCTTTGTATACACATAACCCTCTGTAGCTATTCCAATCATCAAAACACCTATAATAGATGTAATTACTACACGAATTGCTAGCAAAGGTGTAGTATCTATTAATAGCAATGCTGAATTATAGACAAACATGTATGGTACTATGAATCCTGCTAATGATAATTTAACTGATTGCAAACCAGTCTTCATTGGGTCTCCGCCTGAAATTCCAGCCGCTGCAAATGAAGCAAGTGCAACTGGTGGTGTTATATTAGCAAACATTGCAAAGTAGAATACAAACATGTGTGCCGCTATATTGGGAACTCCTAATTGAATTAATGCTGGTGCTGCAATTGTTGCAGTAATTAAATATGCTGGTATTGATGGTAATCCCATTCCTAATATCATACATGTAATCATTGTCAATACTAATGTTGCTAACAAATGTGAACTACCAATCTGAATAATTGCATTGGCCATGTTTAACCCAAATCCTGTTAAACTTACAACTCCAATTATAATTCCAACAACTGCACATGCAACTGCTACTGATACCACCGAGCGTGTACCTTCTTCAAATGCATCAAGTATATCTTTTACGCTCATTCTAGTTTCAGGTCTAATCATACTTACTGCAATTGTAACTATTATTGTTAGAAATGCTGAAAATATAACTGTTTTTCCGCTGAACAAAAGCATATAAAGCAAGAATATAATCGGTATTATTAAATGTCCTCTTGCCTTCATTACTTCTTTTACTTTTGGTAAATCGGCCTTAGGAATACCTTCTAAATTATTTTTAGATGCTCTCAATTGAACCTGAATCAATATTCCCAAATAATATAACAATGCTGGTATTGCTGCACTTATAACTATAACGCCATATTTTACACCTAGCATTTCTGCCATAATAAATGCTGCTGCTCCCATTATAGGAGGTAATAGCTGCCCACCAACTGATGATGAAGCCTCAACTGAACCTGCGAATTCTTTACTGTATCCTGTTTTTTTCATCAAAGGAATCGTAAATGCTCCTGTTGTTACAACATTTGCAACTGCTGAACCATTTATACTTCCTAAAAATCCACTTGCTATAACTGCAACTTTTGCTGGACCACCTTTTGTATGTCCTGCAAGTGCAAGAGCTATATCGTTAAAAAACTGTCCCATTCCAGACTTATTCATTATTGAACCAAACAATATAAATAAGAATATATAACTAGCTGCAACATTAACTGAGGTTCCGTAAATTCCCTCTGTATTTATAAAAATATGGTTTACTAGCTTTGTCCAATTGTAACCTCTATGAGCAAATATGCCTGGCATTGATTGCCCATAAAGACCATAAAGCATGAACAAAATACTTAATATGACAAGTGGCCACCCTGAGATTCTTCTTGATGCCTCTAGCACTGTAAACACAAGTATAGTACCCATAATTATATCCATAGTATTTGGTGAACCCATTCTATTAATAAAATTACTGTAATCTAACCAAACATACGCAGCTACTGCTAATGCTAAAACTGCAAAAATAATATCATACCATGTTGGTTTTTTCCTGCTTGTATTTTTTGTAGCAGGATATAAAAAGAATGTCATAAATAACATCATTGCAACGTGTAATGACCTGTGTTTATGTGTTGCTGGATAACCTATAAACGAAGTAATAAAATGATATAAAGCTATAATTATTGCGATCCAAAATATTGATTTTGCTAGTGTTTTACTTTCAAATTTCCTGGTCTTTGACTCTTTATCAAACTTTTCTAACAGCTCAGTTTGTTGAGCTTCTATATTTTTGTCTTTGGCGTCTAGTGAAATCTTGGCCATATTGATAACATCTCCTTCACAACTAATTTTAATGGTTCATGATGTGGTAAGTCACTACCTTTTATTATTTCCTCATCATTTAAACCTATATATTCAAGTGCCGTATTGGAATTAATCCAATTAATTTCTTCAAAATTCTGATCTAAATTACTCATTACAACCATTCCATCTCTTACTTCAACTATACCTTTATTTTCAGGGATTCCTGCTCCAAATCCGGCTACTTTGATTTCGTATAACTGCAGGCTATTATTATCAAGTATTTTGTATTCTTCTATCCATGGTATATGCTCAAACGAATGTATCCATTTATATTTTAGAACTTCCCCTGATTCTACTCTGATTTTTTCGTATACTTCTCCTGTTTCTTGATGTGAAATAGTTAGAACCTTGGTATATCCAATCTTTAAAAAAACACTTAGTGCAAATATTGAGATAAACATAAATATCAGAATTTTTTTCATATATGATGAAGCACCGAAATGCTTCATCATCTTATTTTTACTTTTCACCTTATTTAGTTATACCTTGTTCTTCGTAATATTTTACTGCACCTGGATGGAAAGGTATATCAACACCTAAATGAGAATTTTCTAAAGAAATGTGTTTTGCAGCTGTTGCATGTGATGCTTTTATATCTTCAATATTTTCAAATATACCTTTTGTTAAGTCATATACAACTTCATCAGGTAAATCCTTGCTCACTAGCATTATATTTCTTACTGTAACTGTATTTATATCACCATCTGTTCCATACGCGTCTGCTGGAATAACATCAGGAACAAAAAACGGATATTTTTCTGTCAAGTTGTTCAAACCATCTCCTTCTATAGGAACTAATACTATGTCAGCAGTTGTTCCTAATTCCATAACTGTAGCATTAGGAATACCACTTGTTACAAATACTGCATCAACTAAACCATTTTTCATTTGGTCTATTGCTTCACCATAGTTTAGATAGTCAACTTTACTATCTTCATATGTCATTCCATGTGCTTCATACATCATTCTAGCATTTAATTCAACTCCTGAATTTGGCGCACCTATACCAACCCTTTTACCTTTTAAATCTTCAAATTTAGTAATGCCTGTCTCTTTAGTTGTAACTAATTGAACATAGTTAGGGTACAATCCCATTATTGCTCTTAAATCAGTTGCTGGCTCTTTTCCTTCAAATGCACCAAATGCATCATATGCCTGTGCTACTGCATCTGACATTACTATAGCTAATTCTGCATCTTTATTTGATATTAAACCTATATTTTCTACAGAAGCACCTGTTGATTGTGCTGAAGATTTATATCCTAATTTATTTTGGAACACACTTGAGAAAGCTCCTCCTATTGGATAATACAAACCACTTGTTGGACCTGTTGCTACAGTAATGAAATAATCACTTTTATTTATTTCTGCTTGTTGGTCTTGTTGTTCTGTTGCTGGTTTTTCAGCTGCTGGTTGTTCTGGTGCAGCATCATTACCTCCACATGCCGTTAACACTGATGCAGCTAAAACTGTTAACGATAATAATAAAGCAATTTTTTTCTTAATCATAATTCTCCTCCACTTATTTTTATTATTTTATAATCTCTTATTAACTAGCATCTTATATATAAGCAAATTTTGTGCCAAGAACTTTTATTTTTAGTAAATTCTATAGATTACTCAAATTTCATAAAAATAAATACAACATATTAATATGTTAATACAATTTTATAACATATCGGCAATTTTTGCCTATAAAAAAGCGGCAAAAATTGCCGATATGAATTTTTTGCCGCTTTAAATCTTAATATTTCATCAATTTAAACCATATTCATTTATTTTATATCTTAAGCCACGTTCACTAATCCCAAGCATTGTAGCTGTAGCTTTTTTATGACCATTATTTAATTCCAAAGCTGCTTTTATCAATTTCTTTTCTGCTTCTTGTAAAGTTAATCCTACAAGACTCTCAGTACCAATACTGGTTCCCATATTTAAGTCTAATTCATCGTTTATATTAATTTTTCTATTTTGAACTTCTACAGGAAGATTTTCAGTTTCAATTACATCGTCTTTTGCAAGTAAAACTGCACATTCTATAATATTAGACAACTCTCTAATATTGCCAGGATAATTGTAGTTAAGTAAGCAATCCTCTGCTTTCTTTGATAATCCAATAACATTTTTATTCATTGAATTATTATAAATATCTATGAAATGATTGCTTAAAAGAGGTAAATCCTGTACTCTATCTCTCAATGGAGGCAATATTATTTCAAAAACATTAAGCCTAAAATATAAGTCACCTCTAAATCTTCCTTCTTCTACTAGCTTTTTTAAATCCCTATTGGTAGCAGCAACCACCCTAACATTCAATTCAACTGGTATATTGCTTCCCAGCGGAGTATATCTTTTTTGTTGAAGGACTCTCAAAAGTTTTGACTGCAATTTAAATGGCATATCTCCTATTTCGTCTAAAAATATTGTTCCATTATTAGCATATTCAAATTTACCTTGTTTATCTGATAATGCCCCTGTAAACGTCCCCTTTTTGTGTCCAAAAAGTTCTTCCTCTAATAAACCCTCAGGAATAGCCGCACAATTTATTTCAACAAAATTTCCATCTTTTCTCTTCCCAGAATAATGAATTGCCCTTGCAACTAACTCCTTGCCTGTACCGCTTTCTCCTGTTACAACAACACTTGTATCAACATCTTTAAGCTTTTCTATCATATGAAACACATTTTTCATAGCAGGACTTTTACCTATTATTCCATTATAACTATTTTCATCACCAAGTGTGTTTTCAACATATTTTACTTTTTCATTATTCCTTTGATACTCTAATGCTTGAGTTATAGAATCTTCAAGTATGTTCAAATCCAACGGTTTAGTAAGGTATGTATATGCTCCTTTTTTTATAGCATCTACTGAAGACATTATAGATCCATATGCAGTCATTATAATAACCTGAATAGATTTGTCTAAATTTTTTATTTCTTTCAACACATTTATTCCATCAACCATTCCAATTTTCAAATCTAAAAGCACAAGGTTATAACTTTCCTTTATAAGCATATTTAAACCTTCTTTTGGATTTATAGTTGATTTAACATCATATTTATCTTCTAAAGCAAATGTTAACGATGTACATATATCAATTTCATCATCAATTATCAATATTTTCCGTCTCATAAAAATCTCCTTTAAAAGTTATTATAATTTTTGTACCTATATACTTTTTACTTTTTATTGTAATTTCTCCATCATTGTCTTCAACAAGTTGCTTGGATAAAGGAAGTCCTATTCCGCTACCTTTAATTTTTGTTGTATAAAATAATTCATAAACATTATTTAATTCATCTTCACCTATGCCTATACCGTTGTCCTCAACCGATATATAAACTTTATTACTTGTTCTCCATGAGTTGATTATTATTACATAGTTTTTTATCTCATTGCTATAAAGTTTCATTTCAGATATTGCATCTATTGCATTAAGCAATAAATTTAACAATACCTGATTTATTTGATTTTTATCTACACTTATATATAAGTTTTTATCAACATTTATTTTCAAATCAATATTGTTACTACTTATTATAGGTTTAGATAAAAGTACACAAGATTCTATTACATCCATTGCTAGAACCTTCTCAACATTTCTAGTTCTAGGTTTTGCATAATTAATTAGATTTTCAATTAATGTATTTACTCTTTCAACTTCTCTAGGCACTACTTGAGATATTTGTTTTTGAAACTCTAAATTATCTTTTTTTCTAGGTAAAATCTCAACATATGTTTTTATAGAGGTCAGAGGATTTCTAATTTCATGAGCTATTCCTGATATTATTTGTATTAAGGCTCTATTTTTTTCTTTTTCTGCTGCCTGTGCCATATAGATTTTTTCATCCGTAACATCTTCTATTGTTATGATAGCGCCTCTAGTTTTTTTCTCATAATCATTTAAAGGATATATTACATATCTAAATGTCCATTTTCTATCCTTTGTTCTATATTCCATCTCTTTACCCATATAACTTTCACCAAAATTAAGTACTCTCTCAATATTATTATCAAGCATCATATTTATAGGAGAATAATCATATACACTCTCACCTATTGGTACATATGTACAACCACAAATTTTAAGGCAGTTTTCATTCATTGTAGTAATCTTGCCTTCATTGTCAAATATTACTATACTTCTCGGACTACTTTCAGTTATAAGGTTCTTAAGTTCATTGCTATTTCTAATTTCAAGTATCTTCTTTTGAAGTTGACTATTTGAATCACTTAACTCTTTTGTTTTTTCTTCTACTTTATGATGAAGATTAATATTAACATATGCAACTGCAGAAAGAATAAGCAATACAACAACAATTACTATTGACATTACCCATAAATTTCTTTTAATTCGTTTTTGATTTTCTATATTTTTATCATTAATCCATTTATTGTATATCTCTTCATATTCACCATTCATTTTTAGTTTTCTAAGTTCTGAATTGATAGTATTTAATAACCCATTATTTTCTTTTCTCAATCCAAGATAATAATTAATTGGTGTTTCATAACTATTACTTATAACATATGACTCTGTTAAATCATTTTTATCTAGTATATATTCTAATACATGTCTTACCCCTATCATCATATCTGCTCTTCTCATAAGAAGAAGCTCTATAACGGATTCTTGATTAAATGCAACATTATAATTTGCCTTTTTAATATTTTTTACAAACTCATACTCAATAGAACCTCGTTCAACTGCTATTACAAGTGGTGATACATTTAAAGTGTTTTGAACTCTACTAGCTTTACTTTTCAACATTGCAATTGAAATTGTAGATTGAACTAAGCTATCGCTTACTTCCATGACATCATCAAGTTCATTCATATATCTAATTCCCATAATCATATCAAGTTCTTGACTTTTAAATTTTGATAAGCACTCATTTAACGGCATTGGAATCATTACTAATTCAATGTTATTATTCTTTGCAATTTTATTTATCAAATCTATATTAAATCCCTTATAAACACCGTTTTCATGAAACTGATATGGTGGCAAATTTGGATCAAATCCAATTCTTACAATTTTTGTAGGTATTTCATTTTCTACATAACCAAAGCATATGACTGTTGTGATTAATATTATAAATATTAAAACTAATATAAACTTAATAATTTTCACAAACATCACTCCTTCTCGCTATTTTACAATATATATTAAATCATATTACTAATTCATTGTAAAGTAAAAACAGCGTGGTTTAATTCACTAACTAAATAAATTCTATTTATTTAAGTTCAAAAATGTTAACATATTTATAATATTACTTTTTTTAAAGTATAAAATATTGCATTTTATAATTCATAATAATTATTTTTTATTCCAATATATATTATGAATTGACTAATACCAATTGTAGTGTTATAATTACCATGATGGTAATTTTTTTACCATTAACTAATAGTAGTTAGTATAATTTAAATTTTGGCAAATGTCAAAACTAAAAATTTAATAATATTATAGTTTAGGAAAATGTTATCAAAATAAAATATAGTTGAGGCTAATAATGTATAAAGATATAGAAAGAAAATACTTAATGAATATGTTTATGACTTTCATTGATTTTCTATCAGAAATATATGGAGAAAACTGTGAAATAGTTCTTCACGAAATAACAGAAGAAAGTTCATCTATAATTGCTATAAAAAATGGTCACATTAGCAACCGCACAATTGGAATAGAGAAAGATGATATATTAAAAAAACAAATTGAAATTTCTAAAGGTAATAGCTATTCAGCTAACAGATTTCATAAAACAATTGAAGGCGGTGATATGAAATCTAATAGTTTTTTTATAAAAGATTCTTCTGGTGAATTGATTGGTATATTTTGTGTCAATATAGACCTATCCTCCATAATTACGCTTAATAAGCTTACCGAAAAATTCATTTCACAGTTTATGGGGAACACTTTAAATGACAATCATAAAGCTAATGAGGAAGAAGAAAGTATAGAAGAATATACATATCGTATCATGAAAAAAATTGTCCATCAACCAGAAATTCCGGTTGATAGGATGAATATGGAAGAAAAAATTAATATTTTGAGATTATTAAAAGAGAAAGGTGTTTTTAGAATAAAAGGTGTTGTAAGAGAAGTAGCTAAACAACTTGATGTTTCAGAAACAAGCATATATCGATATTTGCGTGAAATAGAGTGACGAGGAGGTGATTACTTGCCTTGTATTTTAATAAAAACAAAAAAAACAAATACAACTGTAGATTTAAAATTATTAAGTGAAGATTTATCAAAATCTACTGGAATTGATATTAACCGAATTTCTATTATCGTGGATTATTATAGTGATAAGGATTTTTTTAACCTAGATGATAATTTAATTATTTTTGTTAATATTTCTGAGAATAATCAAAAAGATCAAATCGAACTTTTATGTAATAAAATATCCTCTTTGTCTGAAAGCTATTTTAATAAAAAACAAAATAGTTCTGCAGTTATTTGTAATCTTATACAAAAAGGATATTTCTATTTAAATGGTATGAGAAAATGAAGGGAGAAAGTAAAATGAATAAAGCGAGTAAAATTTTATTACTTCATGGTGCATGGCATAATGGCAGCTGTTGGATGGAGGTTCAACAATTATTAAAAGAAAAAGGTTATGAATCAGAAGCTTTAACATTACCTGGTAATGGAGAGGATGACGACAAAGTTGTTACATATGATGATTATGTAAAATATGTTTCTGAAAAAATCAACAACCAAGATAAACCGGTTATTGTTGTAGGACACTCTAGTGCAGGACACATTTTACAGATGGCTATTCCAAAGGCGAACGAAAAAGTTGAAAAAGTAATATTTAATAATGCATGGTTGCTTCCTCATGGAAAATCCCAATTTGATTTTGTTCCCGATGAAATAAAAGAAGGTATGAGAACTCTTGCAAAAGAAAGTGGTGATGGTGCTATTCCTATTGATATTATGTTTGTAAAAGGAATGTTAGCTACGGAAGCTTCAGAAGAATGTATAGAAGCATTGATGGGCAAGCTTGTTACTCAACCCCTAGTAATAATGGAAACAAAAATAAATGCAAATGATTTTAACCAATTAAATATACCTCTAGTACTATTATATTGCACTAAAGACAAATCTGTTGCACCAGGAGCATTTTTAGATATGTTTAAAGCACAAGGGCAAAATGAGGTTGTGGAGATAGAATGTGACCATGAAGGCTTATTTACAAACCCAAAAGTATATACAGAAGGACTCATCCAATGTATTGAGATTTAATTCAAAATTCTACGCTATTTAAAAGAATAAAATACTCCCTTAAACATAATAGTTAAAATACTAAACTGCTATCTTTAAAGGAGTATATTTTTTATCTTTGTACTTAACAAGGTGCAAATCAGTATCTATTATTTCAAAAATATTAAATATACTAATGTCCAGATACTACAATTTTACCATCTTTGGTTAGACCTACTGTTGTTTTTGAGTTTGAGGCTATTTTTATTATGTTTCTCCATGATTTCGTGTCCATTTGGCCATAAATGTTGTATCCAGTTGTTAGTACTCTACCATCTTTAGTAAGTCCTACTAGATGATGAGCACCCGTAGATATTTGAACTATATCTTTCCATTCATCTGTTATTTTACCCTGGAGATAATCAGTTACATAAACTTTTCCATCAGTTGTTAGTCCTGCTGTAAAATTAGGCGATAAACTTAAACTATCTATATCTGTCCAACCTCTGAATATATTTTTGTTAAATACATTGTAGCCGGTTGCCATGGGTAAATTACTTGAATTAATCGCAGCTGTATTGTCATTACCAGCATAAACTTTTATTAAATCTTTCCACTTCCATACTGCAGCCCTGTTTGAGCTTGTATTTCCAACTACTTTTACTTCATTATTTTCAATATATACTGTATGACTTCGACCTACGGACACTGAATTATCTGTATCAGTATATAACATATTTATCAACTTGTCATATTCAGCACTTGAATAACCCAAAGAAGACTTTCCGGTAGAATTTAGCTCATTTAAATATTTTTTTACATTATATAAATCTACAACTCCATGGCCGCTTCCCTTATCATTTTCAATACTTAAAGCAGTATCATACAATGCGTAAACTATGTCCTCACTATTAAGTTTAGGATATCTGTATATTAATTCTCCAATTATTCCACTTAGCTTACCTGATGAAAAAGATGTACCTGTTTTTTCTACAAAGCCATCTTCGCTATCTAGAAGTAATATTTTTTCACCTTCCATCAATAAATCGACATCATCGTTGCAGTTAGAAAACTTGCTAATATAATATGTTCCATCTTCATTAATCCCACAGGACCCAACTGATATTACGCCATCATAGGCAGCAGGGAATGAATATATATCATATCCTGAATTTCCTGCTGCAGATACAAAAACAACTCCCTTTTCTAAGCCATTTCTAATTTTTTCATAAACATATTTATTTGGACTTGAACTTGAAAAGCTCATATTAATTACTTTTGCTCCACTATCTATTGCATACTGTATTGCATTTCCCATTTGCTCGCCATAATCAGTTTGTATATCAAGAACATTTATTTCAATTGGCAATATTTTTATATTGCTGCTTGAGTCCCACAGATTTTGTGCAATAAAAGATGAATACTTGACTGCGGCTCCAGCAACAGCTGTACCATGTCCTGTATCATTGCTTTTATCTATAATAAAGCTCTTTGAAAATAAACAGTAATTCTTTATATACTTATGTTTTATATTTATTTTACTATCTATTACGGCAACAATAATTTTATCTGTCTTTACTGTTTTAGCCTGAGCTGCGAATATAAAAATATTTAAAATAGAAAATACGCAAACAAAAATAATTAATAACTTTTTTAGTTTCATAGTTACTCCAAACTTTTTATTATTATTAAATAGTTTAATTAAAATAAGGCTGTTATTTAAAATATTTATCATACTAAATTATATACACTGATTTGTAACAGCCTCATTATCTAAATCTCTAATACATTTTGTATTACCTAAATTGTTTTAGATAGTTATAAATCATTACAGCAGCTTCAGTTCTTGAAGCATTGTTCCTTGGTTTAAATGTATTATCATCATAGCCTGAAATTATACCGAGTTCTACAAGTTTAGAAATTTCTTCCGACGCCCAACTACTTATACTGCTGCTATCATTAAACAACCTATCACTTTTCTCTTTAGAATCTAATGCTCTTCCTATAATTGTGGCTATTTCTTCCCTGGTTATATAATCACTTGGTGCAAAGTAATTTTTATTTTCCACCTGTTTACCATTTATTAAACCATTCATAACTGCTGCCTTGATGTAAATCAATGTCCATGATGGCAAGTTGTCATTGTCAGAAAACTTAAGTTCTACATCCTCAGCTTCACTTAAATTGATGTTTTGTGTTACAACAAGCAATTTAACAAATTCAGCCCTTGTAATATTTGCATTAGGATTGAAAATTACCTCATCATTGATATTATATCCATTGATAATATTTAAAAAATTCAATCCATAAATATAATCATATCCCCAATAATCAGGTGCTATATCTTTAAAAATATCCTGTGTAGGATTAGCCAATGCAATATACATACCTGGTTTAGTTATATTTGCTGTTACAGATTTTTTGTCAGTTGACATTTCACCGCCCTTATAAATCAAAGTACCTATTTCTTCATCATAATAATAAATATAAGCATTTTCCGCATTTGAGACAGGTAAAGTAAGCTTAGCTGGTTTAGCAAAATCTGTTACAAGATTTATATAATATGGTTGGCTTACTGAAAATACTCCGCTTGGTATATTCATTCTCTCTAAAAGGCTTTGTATATCTTTGAATGCAAATATATCAACATTATCTAAATAGTACAGTAGAGCACCTTCTGGAATTTCAAGTATTACACCATCACTGGTTTTTATAGTTCCACCTTTTGTTGACATTTCACTTCCTGCAAGCCATGTTAACAGCTCCCTTGAATAAACCGGAGGATAATATTTAGAGCTTGGCCTTTTATCTCCTGATATGTCAATAACTATGCTATCACTTATTGAAGCTCTATCTGTTACAAAAAACTCTGACTTCACAATTACTGTACCATCATATATTGCAGTTAAAACACCATCATCGCTTATAGCTGCAAATTGACCACCTTGTATTATACTATATTCTACCGAACTATCTGGTAGTTTTTCACCTAAAGCATCATCGAGTGATATATATGTTGATAATTTTTGAGTTGTTTTTGTAGTCATTAATTTTAATTCTGGAACTATAGAAATATCACTTACTTCTACTAAATCATTTAAGACACTAATCTCCTTTTTGGTTACATTGTTAGCTGAATCTCTTACCTCAAAGTTTAGTTTAGACAAATATGCAGTTTTAAAATCTATTTCCGTATGAAAATTACCATCTGCATCTGCATCATAGTTGACATTATTTATTGTAACAGTAGCAAATGGATCAGTTGTTCCTGTAACAGTTATTTTACCATTCGTTGCAACCGCTCCGTCCTTAGGCTCTGTTATAACTAAAGTAGGTGCCTTATTATCATATTCCACCACATATTCCTCAACTAATCTATCACCATGTTCGTTTTCGTAGTTTATAATAAAATAGTTAATGCCCTCTTTTAAAGTTGTATTTTCACTAAAACTAGTAGTAAATTCCGTATTAGCTGAATCTAAATTTTTACCATCCTGCTGAATGCCATATTTTACAGGAATATTTGTATTTCCACTAATTATAATATGACTAGAATTAGTTACATATTTGTAATATCTTTGTTCTATACCATCATTATCTTTTTCTACATATGGTTGTTGGACTATTTTACTATCTGCTGATTTAACTTCAGAATAGACTATTATTTCCTCTGGCACCAATACATTAACAGAACCCGAAGCTGGTACACCTATGGTCCCACTTGAAGATGTAACATTTGGTATGGAATTTTTTTGTACTAAGGGTAATTTATTAACTACTACATTTGGCTTAGTACCTATTGCTCTAATATCGAAATAGTATGTTTTATCTTGGGGATTGTTTTCATCTAATTCATCCCCATCGATTACTACCTCAAATTTCTGAAGTTTTTCCTTAGGAAGATTCCCAGGCCAATTTTCAAACAAAGGTTCATAATCATCTGGATCATATACATTATACACAACTATTGGAGTGCTAGTATCATATTTGGCTACTGGACTTTCTTTTCTGTAAATATAATACTGATTCATGCTATAGTCTGCATCCCAAGAAATGCTTATTTGATTGTTACCAATATCTTTAACCAAAAATCCTGTTGGTGCATCTGGTGTTACAGGATTAGTAACTTCAACCAAATATACTTTATAATCTGCTACAGTGTTTTCTTTATCTGCCTTAGCATAAATGTAGTACGACCCTGTTGGTAGATTAATTGGTTTTGTTGTAAATGTACCCTCTTCTCCATCTGCTGTAGGTTTTGTATATATTACTTCATCCTCTACCTGTATAATTTCTCCAGTTGTTGGTTCAACATAATCTTTTGTTGTATTCGTTTGTCCATAAAGAAGAGTACCTGTTCCCCACAAAGCGGGTGGATTATCAATCATTTCATTATCCACTTCATCAGCATTTACAATGTAAAATCTAAATTTATCAGGTTCACCCTTTAGCTTCCAGTCTGCTGTAATTGTGCTATTTATCGAGTTATAGGAAGCACTGAAGTTTGTTATCTCTGGATTTTCCATTGCGGAGAATGGCAAAACTTCCATAGAACCATTTGTAATAACAGTCCACTGTCCATTTTCAGGAGATGCTATTGGTATTGAAACCATGTATTCATTTACAAGTCCTTGTTCTGACATATCTATAACCTGCTTAATAGCAACTATCTCATTTTCACCTACTACAGAATCATTTATAGTTCCATCACTATTTAACAACTCTGTATTGTTCATATATCTTATGTCCAGAACTCCACCAGTACCTGGTTTAACTAATTTAATTGAAGTTTCATCAAGATTATCAAATTGTTGTTTTGTCATTCTTAAAACTAGCATAACATTGCTGTTATCCGTCAAATTAAGTTCTGTTATGAATTGTGAATCTTCATCTGCATATTGAGTATATTCTAGTGGAATAAAATTATATCCATATTGAGCAATACAATTATTATCATATTCAACAATTATACCATTACCCAATTTTTCTAATTCATCTTTTAATTCTAGAAACTCTGTTTTACCAGTAGCAAAATAATATCTCACTCCTACACTGATTTCTAAAACAAATACAGACCCTGCAATACTATATTCTGTAACCTCTGCAATTACTCCTGCTAAATCTAATCCACCTATAACAGGAACTACACTTGGCACTGAAATTGCTAATGTAGCTCTACCCAGAAAGGACTCTCCATCAAAGTAGGATATAAATATGTTTCCTTTAAAGATTTTATAATGTATTGTAGCATCTATTCTAATTCCTCTTTTTTCAATTTCTGGGTCCCATGTTGCCCAGACAAATTTAGCACTAACTTCAGCTAAATCCATCATGTATAAATCCGCTTCTGCTTCACCTTCTAAGTGGAATGGTGAAAGTGCTATTTCACCCTCTGCAGACAAAAGATTGTATCCTAAAAATTCTATACCTGTAGAATCTTCAATAGCGATTCCAACGATTATAGTAATTGGAAATGCACCAGCAAAGGAAAGATTTTTAAGTCCTCCAGAAAAACCTGAAATTCCAATAGGAATAGGTGGTGCTACCGTATATGGCGTTGGAAAATCTGCACCTACATAAATTTCGTCAAATCTACCTTTCCTAAATCCAATCCGTGCTTTTGCACCTGCTGATTCCTCCACCATATCACCAAGGCTAACTGCTACTTCAACCACAAAATGCTCTTGTTTAGTATTTACCTCTAAAATAGCATTCGCTCCAGCAAATAAAGACATTACGAAAGGCATTTCAAAAGCAAATTTTCCTTCAATATCCATTCCATCTTGATTAACTGATATGTTATCTACTTCTGCCTCGAAATATCCTACAGCTAGCTCACTAAGAGAATCTCCAACTGCTTTATTTATATTGCTACTTGGAGTAAAATCATTTGTACCATATGTCAATGGATTAAGAATACCCATTGATCCTTTAATATCTATACCTTCTTTTGTAATTATAACTTCATCTAGAGATACAGGTACATTCTTGTAGGATACATCATAACTTGAACCCGAACCACCTACTTCATAAACCATTCGTACCTTTGTGTCCTCATCACCAATTTTACTTGTTTCTTCAAACTTAAATCCTGCTGTTGCTATTACAGCTTGAACGGATGTTTTATTCCTTTCATTTACGATATCGCACCATAACACCCCATCAGATGCCTCTATTGATGCATCTTTCGGATTTGTGTTTACTAATAATGTACCACGCGCAAATTTCAACGCATTGTTTATCTTTACAGGATTCTCTACAGTTGAGCCAATTGATGTATATGTACCATTCTTATTGTCAATAAATTTACCATATATTGTAACCGTTTCTTCTGGTGTATTATATCCATCATCGAGCATCACTATAGGGAATTCAATTTTACTAATAAGATTGTAAGAATATTTTATATCATCCGATACTACAACTGCATTTTTAAATGTTTTTTTATCATACTTATTACTTGTTGCATCTGAAACTGATACAAACAAATCGTATGTACCAACAGGTACATTATCTGGTACTCCTACACTTATTACCGTATCAGAAATTTTTCTAAATGTGCTCCAATCTATAGTAAATGACTTATTTCCTTGAATAAGTTTTGCTTCCATAACTTGACCTATTGCTCCGCCAAATGAATCAAATCCACTTCCATTTATAAACACACTTCTACTTATGTCTTCTTTATAAAAAGGTGTTTTAGGAGCGCTATCTAGAAATGTTATCTTTGGTAATCCCCCATCTTTGCCTTCCATAATGAGTACTTTTGTAATTCTTTGTGCTGGCATACCCTCGGCTCTTACAAGTACTGAGTAGGCTGAAATTGTAAACTTATCTTGAACTACTGGACTTATTTTCCACATACTTCTTTGATATGAACCTACGGTTAAAGTTTTTATAACTGTTTTTTGCTCTCCTTCAACTAATTCCAACTCATCTGGCAATTCTAAATCTATTTGAAGATTATCTATATTTTTAGAAGTATCAAAGTTGTTATCTATGTTAAATTCTGCATTTACATAATCAACTGTATATCCTGATTTATCAGCTTTCATATTAAGCTTATCAGTTCCTTGCAAACTAATTCTATAACCAGGATCATTGTCTTTTATAGATGCATCTCCTACTCCATAGGCTGTATCTATAGACTTAGTTTCTCCAATCTCTAATTCTACTGGATTCCAATACATAACAGCACAACTATCCTTTACAGCATAATCAATTGTAGCATTATCTGGATAAATACCATTTTCCTCGTCATAAGGTTGACCATCAACTGTAACTTTTATAATTTGTTTAGCAGGATCAATGTTATAATCCCATTTAGTTTGTGATACGTCTCCCCAAGCAGCAAATTGAAGTTTGTCAGGCTTTGATAAACCTTCCCCTGAAACAGCACCCATTGCAATCACTTGTGGTGTTACATATTTCTCAAGAGCATACCACATAGATGGTATTTCATCACCAACGTATTCTTTTTCCTTATAAATAAATCCATCACCTGGTACCGTTAACACTGGCGAATCAACTGATCCAATTTTAGTATCAAGTAACATTCTTATTCCTACTGATTTTGACTTTGTGCCCTTGTTCACAATGTCATAAGTCGCATATACATTACCAATGCTTGATAACTTAGGATTGTTCATTAATGTAAGCCTTTGTGTTATTACAATATCTTTAATTGACCACTCACTTATTATACTGTTTGTATCCAAATCAACATATGGCACCGTGGTGTAATGTCCTGCTAGCCCTAAGAATCCATAGTCATTTCCATAAATGTAATCCTCACCATTAATGCGAACTGATGTGTATGAAGTTTCTGGTCCTTCAAATCTATTTCCATAAAGTAAATCTTGGTAATCATCTGCACTTTTATTTGGCAAACCGCTAAGTGTTTCTGTTATGAAACGACCTGTTTGTTTATCTGCGGTTACTCTTATTACCTCGTTATTTATTTGTACTACAGGATATCCCCAGTTGCCATTTGTATCGCTCAAATCTGCCCCTGAGCCTACTTCATCAGCGTAGGCTATGGATGTAAGCCCATATGATAAAATCATAGATAAACTTAGTATCATTGAAATTACTCTTTTAAATCGTTTCGACATCTTTTCACCACCTATCTGGATAAGGGGACGTTTAATCAGTCCGTCCCCTCATTCAATATCTTTTTATTTAACAAAATTTAATGTAATCATCCTTGTATTTCTTTCTTGGTCTTGTACATACAATGTGTATACTCCCTCTTGTACAGTAAATGTTCCAAGTTTAGACATATAACTACCATTAGTTTTGAAATATGCATTATCATAATTTTCTCCACGTGCATATTTAACCGTATAATTACCATCAATTCCTACAAACTCGACAAATACTACGCCAGTATCAAGAAGTAATATGTCATTAGTTACTTGACTTTTTAAATCAATAACATTATCTTGAACTATTACTACTGCTGATTCTGTATCAAGAACATTTACATATCTAGTTTTTGAACTTGTGTTTCCAGAAGCATCTGTTACTGTGTATGTTACTTCATATGGCACGTTATTAGTAGGAATTGAAGTATTTACATTACTTGCAGCGGTTATACCTTTTGTAATGTCTCCGTCCTTATTATCAAGAGCAGTTGCTCCTTTATCATAATACTTATCATTTACTCTTAAATATACATTGCTTCTACCTGTAATATTTAATATAGGTTCTTCTTTATCTATACTATTTATTGGTACAACTACATCTCCAATATTTCCATATTTGTTGCTTACCTCAAACATATATGTACCGTTTTGATTTACAGTATATGTTCCAATTTTGTCGGTTCCTTTATCTGTCAATGAAATCGACTGTGAATTGTATTTAAGTCTAGCACCCTCTGCAACCCCATCTAGTACAGTAAATTTGATTTCAACTGATGAATTTGTAGCTTTGTTGCTATACTCAGTTTTTACACTTGGTACGCTCTTATCTATCCATGTTACATTTGCTGTAAGCTTTCCAGATTCTTCTTCTCCTGGAACAACTTCTATTTGCCTATAGTTAAAATCCTTAGTTCCATTTTCTTTGAAAACATATGTTGGAGACGCATCTTTTTCCACAGTTGTTACGTTTCCATTTTCATCTGTTACATTAATATTATCAAATCTCTTAATAGGTCTGTTTGCTGACATAGATACTACAACGTCCCTATTGGTATAGTTAGTTGTACTATAATTTAACTTTGTCAGTAAATCAGTTCTATCTATTTCATTAATTACTAGATTATAAACAAAAGAATTTGCTAGTGTGTCTGTGAAAACTAATTTTTCCCTGAAGACAGGTGTAGCATCTCCAGTAACTGTTGGTTTATATGCCATAACATATTTGTAAGCAAAGCCTTCAGTACTAGATAACTCTTCTACTGTGAAATTAGTTGTATCCTCCAATTTTACAGGTCTATCCGTTTCGTTAGCATGTGGAAATTCTATTTCAACTATAACATCATGTTTAGTTTTATAGCCCTTAGGTATTTCCGAACCTTTTTCGTCTGGACTTATTTTTCCATCTGAATTAAAATCATACCACACATATTTTTTAGCAACAGGTTCTGGGCAAACTTTATCTATCCAATCTACAGATGTTTTATATTCAATTAAGTTCCCCTCAGCATCTTTTTCAACAAAGCTGTAATTGCCGTTTTTATCAAATGAATAACTATTCTCATTATTATTGTTTAATACATTTATATCCGATAATAATACTACAACATTATCATTTGTAAGCTTTGGTCCCATAGGAGTATAAGTTATGGCAGATGATGATGTTACTGTTGTAAGAATTGGTGTATAGTTTTCACCAATATAACTTAAGTCAACTATGTAATCCAAATCTTCATCGTTGGCAAATTTTACATTAAATGAATATATAGCACTTCTTGTAGTAGTAAAGGAAGCAATTACTTCATCATTTACATTTGAAACATTATCAATAACACCGTATTTATCTTTGATTACAGAACCTAACGGCATTGCAATTGTTGCTGTAACAGGTTCTAACACCTTGCCTTCTACTGGTTTTTCAGGGCTTAGAGTTGTTATAATATCACTTAAACTGTACTCTATACCACTAACATTTATAATTTTTGCAAAAAGGTTTGAGTTGTTTTTATAAACTAGTAAATAATCACCATTCTCATAAATCTCTGTTTTTCCTAATTCATCAAAGTTAAACAGTTTACCTTCTCTTTGATACAAGGTATAATTAGTGTATTCGGAACTATTTTCTAATATAACAACTCTGTTTTCTTTTACTACATCTAATTTTTCTTCTAGTTCAGATGAGATTTCACCTATATTTGATGATATAATTGTTTTACCTGAATCAAATCCATTTATAGATACATTGCACCTTATTGCGCCACCACTTGTTACAAGGCTTGGAATGAATCCAACTATTTCATCTTCTGATATCTTAAACATCTTACTTACGTTAATGGCTGTAGAAGAAGTTACACTTAGTTGATCGTAGCACTCAACTTTTAAAATTTCATCAATTTCTGAAGCATCATTCACAGAAATCCTTATTAAAGTATTTTCCTTACTACCATTTTGCAAACCATAATACCCACTTACAGCTTCACCAATTTTTATATCTTTTACCGCAACTGTTTTAAGTGTATCTGGTTTTATTAGCTCTATTTTATCTGACCTATATACATTATTCCATGCTTTAGCAAAGAAATATATACTGTTGTTAATTATGCTAGATTTTTGTTCAGGAACAAAATCTATTCCTGTTATAGCACCATGTGTTGTAACCCATGAAACAGGAATTGCATAAGGATTTCTTGACCACTGATATGATATGCTATCCTCATCAGATTTAACATTTAGACCATTGATAGTTACAAAATGCTTAGGCAACGTATTCTTTATGTTGTCAGGCAATAAAGTTTTATAAACATTAGTATTATCTTCTGAATTATATATTTCTATATTTTTCAGTTGGATAGTACCTCCTATACCATCTGTATCTACAAGAGACACATACGGAATATTGATAACTGCTAGATTTGTTGTTTCACCTTCATTTACCCTGTCTTCAAAGCTTAAATCATAAGTTTTAACTACACTATGCTGCATGTCTTCAGTATTTTGCCATACAACCCTTAGTTTATCTGGCTTTTGAAGTTTATCAATCATATGTAGTTTATCATCTATCGCAATGAGAACTTGTTTTTCATCAAGTGCTTTATCCGTAGCAGTTATGTTGAACCTTTTATCATTTATGTTTTCATTTAAAACATAAAACGGCCCATATGCTTTTTCAATAAATTTGCCAGCTGTATTCTTTGCGTATACTGCTAGATAGTATGCTTTATATAGAATCTCACCTGTAACTTGTGGGATATCTTTTGGTATAAGCTCAATTGTACCGTCACCATCGCTATCTAATATTTCCGTTCCACTAATCGAATCATCTACTTGAACTAAGGAAGTGCTAGCACTTTCAACCCAATCATAATACGCTTTATCTAAGTTAACTATAGGCTCTGTTATCTTAATTGCAACTGCTGAATCAACAGCTAAGTTGTATTCAGTTGATGTTAAATAACTTCCCTGTTCTCCTCCAGTCAAACTTACACTTGGAGGAATATTTGATTTGTTTATAACAGCAATATTATTATGAAATGATTGAACATTATTTGATGTAGTATATCTAAGATGAACTCTCTTAGCTCCTGCCTTTTTAATAAATGCATCTCCCGATTTTTCCATATTGGACAATGATGCTCTAAATTCTGCTCTCATTAAATTCAAATCGTTTGCATCTTGTGTGAATTCGGTTCTAATGAAAGTATTATCACCAATTGAATCTTCCCAATTTTCTTTAGGAATTATTCCATTTATTTCAGGTATAGCATAAACGCTTATTTTATCTGAACCAGTTTCTACATCTTCAAACTCAGTAAAGTCCTTATCTGTTAATTCAATATTTATGTCCTCAAAACTTTCATCAAATAAAGTATTTTTATTGTAGGTAACTGTAAAGTCAAGGTTTTGAGTTGTTTGATTATACATTATATTGCTTATACCTATAACAGGGCTTTCAATGTTCACATTTATTTTTTGTACTGTTATATCTCCCATTTTAGAGTAAAGTGCCACCGTGACTACGTAATTACCCGTTTTATTGCTAATAGAGTTAATTGGTATATTGTATTGTCCATCACTATTTTTATTTATAGTTCCGCTACTTATGTAGGAATTAGTATTTGATCTTGGACTAATGAAGTATTTTATACTATTCAAACTTTCATTATTTTCACTAATACCAAACCCTATGTCCATTGTATGACTTCTAATTGCTCCATAATGTTCTTCTGCCGTGTCACCGGTATATGATTGACCTGTGCATTCACAGCCTCTATTAATAAATTGTCCTATTGCAGGCTTACTATCAACAAGATTAAATTTACCACTAGTATCACTTCCCGTTTCAGCAAATGCCATACTACTAGCTCTAAGCATTGCTGAAGCAGTAGTATCATCATCTATTTTAGGTATAATATAAAGATACCCTTCATTATATTTAGGTCCTAAATAATTAACTACTCCCTCTGACTTCATTTCTACTGGTATAGTTATTTGACTTGTAATATTTTTATTTACTTCAAATGATACTTGACTCCAACTTGAATTAGGATTGTTAGTTAATATACTTTCATCATAAATATTACTCCATTTGTAATAAATAGTAGCTCCTGATAAATATTTAGGATCTATATCTGTTTTTAAATACATGTTTGTAAGTGCATTCTTAGTGTTTGAACTAACATCACTTGGTATAATATTAAACATTGGATTATTACTGTTTTCTAATGTGAATTGAATTGGTTGCTTATTTGATATCATAAACAAGTTTTGTTCTTTTTTTGTGTAATTATTAACTAAATCCCACGCATCTATAGTTACTTTAAACATTCCTGTATTTGGAGTTGTGTTTTCTATAGTAAAATTTGAATTTTTTACTGCATTCACTACTGCTATATCCGTACCTGTTTCCGTAACTGATACAGGTGCATTATTAATATTATTTGAACTAATTGTTTTAGTTACCTTTGAAAGGCCAAAATAATCATCTACATTAAATATATTTGGTGTATTTCCAATATTAATAACAGGGGCTTTGGTATCAACTCTTTTATTACAAGATATATTTTTTGTATTAGTTGTAGTGTTTCCAATTGTATCTTTAGCCGAAATAGAATAAAGGGTAACCTTTTCAAAATGTTTTTGAACAGAAATATTTTCAGTCATTATTCTGAATTTGTATTTTACATCGCCATTGCTATAGTTGAAACTATCTTTATCTAAATATTGAAGTCCAACGTTATACGTACTTCCATCATTTGCTGTCAATGTTACTACCATATTAGAAAAACTTGAGATATCTTCACTCATAGTAATATAAACATTAGGCTCTAGTGCAGCTCTGTTTTGTTTAAGTTTTTCTGTTTCAGCTGACATGTGTGGGCTACCATTTTCTAATCTAACTATATCTGGCGGTGTAGTGTCTTTAATCATTCCATAAATGTTGTTAACATTCATGTCAAGGTCTTTATTTAAAAATCCTCCAGACCTTTTACCTCTCACCCCGAAAATTAGATAAGCTGTATTAGTTGGTACACTAATTGTCATGTTGTTATTTATCCAATTAGAAACATCATGATTATCTCCATTGCTCCTTCCAAGGAAACCTCCATTTCTATTATACTTTGCAATAAAAGGTGCACCATAATCTTTATCACCTTTATAATTGTCATAGTATGCATTTGCATATGCTTTAAGTTGCCCTTTTAATGCTGCTCCAAGCAATTTGTGATCTTCTAAACTCACACAAAATCCCATGGTTGCTCTATCTCTTTGTCCTGGCCATGCTACACCTTTTCCATCAATAGTATCTTTTTTCCATGTTCCAGTATTAAAATCTTCATTTGTTGGATTGTCATAAACTGGCCCCTTGCTATCTGGCATCTGGCTATAGCTACTAAAATTAAACCCAGCATGCATCAAATGTAACGAAGGAACTTTTGACATGCTAACCCTTTTCATACTTTTTACTTTTGGTGCTGCATATGCCTGATTCATTGGAATCATAGCTATTACCATCATCACAACAATAAATAAAGAAATTACTCTTTTAAACATTTTTCCCCTCCTCTCTTAAAAAAATAGTATCTACTTAAACCTTTAAACATCTATTCTTTTACCCTCCCTTTCATATCTTTTTTATACATACCGACTGTAGTCTGTTAGTATGATTATTATACTCCATGTACCATTATATGTCAAATCAAACATTATAATATTCTTTTTAAATCAAACATTATAATATTCTTTTTAAAAAACAAGTTACAGTTAATTAATTAACTGTAACTTGTTTTTTTATTATCTATTCTATCAAAATCGGAGCCTAATAATCTAATGCTATCTATACCTGCTTTACTCACCATATATAGTATTTTATTTCTTGAATTTAATTAACTTTTCTTTTGTGTCCAATATACACTTTAATCCTAATGGTATTGTTGACATAGGATGGCAGTGGCCTGATTTAATGTTATACATAACTGGTTTATTATAATCTGATAAAATATCTTTCATCAGTTCATCAACTCCATACAATTTGCAACTTTCATTATGACAATTTGCAAAGTCTCCAATAACAATTCCAACTGAATCATTCAATTTTCCTGAATATTTCATTTGATACATCATTCTGTCTATTTTTTCAACGGATTCATTCACATCTTCTATGAATAAAACTTTACCTTTTGTATCTACTTCATATTCTGTTCCAATCATAGATGTTAATAATGATAAATTACCACCTACTATAATTCCTTCTTCATAAGCATCTGTCATCACCTTAATATCTTCACCAGGTGGATTTTCTAATATAAATTCTTCTTCCATATTCAAAACTCTTTCAAAACTATTTTTAGTAAAATAATCATATTTATTTAGCATGTTTGATTTAACCATGGGTCCATGAAAAGTTACTAAATCACATTTTTGATTTAATGCGACATGTAAATTTGTCACATCACTATATCCAACAAAAATCTTAGGATTATTTTTTATCATTTCATAATCTAATCTATCCATCATATGAGAGCTTGTATCTCCACCCCTAATACACCAAATTGCTTTTATATTTTTGTCTGCAAACATTTCATTTATGTCTTCTGCTTTTTCTCTACCTGTACCAGCTGAATAACCATGAATAGAACGATATGCGCATTTACCCATCTTTACTTTATATCCCATATCTTCTACAAGTTTTTTGCACAAATCTGCTTGCTCTTTTGATACAGGAGAGGACGGTGCCACTATAGCAATAGTGTCGCCTTTTTTTAACTTATTTGGAAAAACCACAATACTCACCTCTTTGTTCTTTTAAAATATAAAATATTAAATTAAATTTACAGCCCCTACACTGAAATAATATTATAATATAAACATCCTTGTAGTCATGAATTCATTTATATTTTTTGCAGTGTATTGAACAACACGCGGACTAGCTTTAGTAACTCCTGGATAATAAGAAGCTCTCTTTGCCTCTTTATGGTCTTTGTAACTTATTTCAACCTCAAATTTTTCAGGTATATCTATTTTGCATGCTTCTATGTGCTTTAATGAATTTTTAACTCCCTCTTTTATTAACTCACACGCATAATCAGGGTTGATACTTATTGTAGCTCCCCCTACACCATCTTTAACTGCTACAGTTTCAATTCCATTATTAAATTGTTTAGCAGTTTCACAAAGCATTTTATCTCCACTAATAAATACTACAGGCACACCATAATTAGCTGCTGCATATGAATTCAGTATAAATTCAGATGCCATTTCTCCATTAACCATTATGTAGTTATTATTTGTATTCATAGTATGTGATAATGGGTTTCCATCATAGCCTGCACCTGCATGATAACCTATAAATATTGCAGCATTAAAAGTTTCATCAATGCCAGCCATCATTGACTCAGGACTATTTGCCCAACCTCTACATAATTTAACGCATCTTGGAAGTTTAGTGATATCTATGTTTCTAGCTGAATCATGGGCATCTTTTATAAATATCTCATTTGCACCCATTGCTATTGCACCTTCACATGCTGCAACAGTTTCCTTTGTCATTTGAAGCGCAAATTGTTCATAATCACTACTACCAAGCTCTGTTTCACTCCAAGCTGTCACACCTGTTACACCTTCAATATCAACACTAATATATACTTTCATTTTATCCTCCTAATATTAAAATATTATAATAGTTATTTATTTAATAGTGAAATTACATTTTCTACTTGCAAAAATACTCCCGTCTTAATGCACTCTTCATCAATATCGAAATCATCACAATGAATATTTGATGTTATACCCTTTTTACAATTACCACATCCTAGGTGAAAAAATGCTCCCTTAGCTTCATCTAAAAAATAAGAAAAGTCCTCTGCACCTAAGCTCGGAAAATCTTTAAAAACAACATTTTCCTTTCCTAAAAGACTATATGCATTCTCCTTAACTATATCGATAACCTCATCATCATTAATTAAAGCCTTATATCCTTCATTGAATGTTACGGTCCCATCTCCACCAAGTGCTTTAGCTGTATTAGATACTATCTCTACAATTCTATTTTTTGAAAAACTTCTAGTTTCTTCATCTAAAGCTCTAAGAGTTCCACTAATTACAACTTCATCTGCTATTACATTGCTTTTTACTCCACCGGAGATAGTCCCTAGGGAAAGAACAATTGAATTTAGCGGTGATATATTTCTGCTTACAAGTGATTGAACTGCTGTAATTACATACCCAGAGATCATAATTGCATCTATTCCTTTATCAGGATATGCTCCATGTCCAGACTTACCCTTTACTATAATTTTTATTGTGTCAGTTGATGCGTTTAGTTTGCCATATTTTAGTTCAACTTTCCCCGCATCTAAGTAAGACATAACATGCAAACCTAAGACATAATCAACATCAGGGTTTTTCATGCATCCTTCTTCTACCATACGCTGTGCTCCTCCAATTGTTTCCTCTGCAGGTTGAAACAAGAGCTTAACACTACCATTGAGAGAACCTTCTTCTTCCAATTCTTTTAATATCTTTGCAACCCCTAAAAGGATTGTTGCATGTGCATCATGTCCACAGGCATGCATTACTCCATTATTTATTGAACAATATGAAGTATTATTCTTCTCACATATTGGGAGTGCATCTATATCTGCTCTTAAGGCAATTGTTTTTTGATTTTTTTTACCTCTAATTATTCCTACTACTCCCGTTTCAGCAACCCCACGTTTATAATCTATTCCCCAGTTATCTAGATACTCACATATTTTAGCTGATGTTCTAAATTCATTTTGACTTAATTCAGGATGTGCATGAAAATCTCTCCTAATATCAACAAGTTCCATAAAAATTTCATTAACCCTTTTTTTAATATTCATAATATAATAATCTCCTACTTATAATAAATAGTTTGATACCTTTACTACTTTTTCACCTTTAATATATACCCTAGGAGTTCTTCTTGTTATCCTGCATGCAATTTCATTCTTATTAGTCGCTGCAAGCTGAGAAATCTGATGAATATCTAGTGTATTATTTAAACCATCTCCATATATTATCACTTCATCACCAACACACGCTTCCGGAATATCTGTTAAGTCAACCATACATTGATCCATACATATAACACCTATAATAGGTGCTTTTTTTCCATGAATTGTAACAATGCCCTTATCTCTTAAATTTCTTGGATACCCGTCTGCATATCCAAAAGGAAGGGTTCCAACTATACAGTTTTTATCTGCCTTCCAAAAATAGTCATAGCTTACACCCTCGCCCTTTTCAAGTGCTTTGATGTGATATATTTTTGTTTTAAATGTCATAGCTTGCTTTAACATTATGCTTTCATCTTTATAAGATTTAAGACCATAAATTATAGCGCCAGGTCTAATCATATTTAACCTAAACTCAGGATAATCTATACCTGATATACTATCACATATATGCTTAAATTTAAATTTCCATCCCCTTTGCTCTACTAAATTAACGGCCTCAACAAATTTATTATACTGTAAGTCATCTTCGATTCTTCCTGCTAGAGCAAAATGCGAGAATATTCCTTCTACATATATGTTTTTCAGCTTAAAAATTTCATCAATTTCATCTATACTTTCTTTACAATCTCTGAAACCAAGTCTATTAAATCCTGTATCATATTTTATATGTATTACGGGTTTTTTTCTATTCTTTTTTCCTAAATCATTTAATATTTCAGCTTGACTTAAAGAAAAAATTGTCTGTGTAATATTATTATTAACCACATAGTCCAAATATTCATCAGGTGTATAACCCATTATAAATATTTTATAATCCTCATATTTTTTTCTAAGTTCTAATGCTTCAGTTAATGTTGCAACAGCTAAATACTCGCCTCCATTTTCCATTATAGTAGGTGCAATATCAACAGCACCATGTCCATATCCATTAGCTTTTACAACTGCAGCAATAAAAATATCTTCACCAATTACTTCCTTAATCTTCTTCATGTTATATGCAATATTATCTAAATTAACTTCAATAATTGTATCCCGTAACAATGGCTGATTTTCCAATTTATCAAAACCCTCCCTTATATAATATAGTAAAGCAGCTGATTTAATCTGTTTATCTATTTTTTTTCGTTGTAAATGCGGTACACATATCATGCGTACCGCTTAATTTCTATTGTTAATTGTTATTATAATTCATTTTTAATCATATCTTCATAACTTTGTCTTTTTACTATTATTTTAGATTCTCCATCTTTTACAAGAACTACTGCTGGCAATGGATTTTTATTATAATTACTAGCCATACTATATCCATATGCACCAGTTGAAAATATGGCGAAAATATCTCCCCTTTGCAATGGCGCTACCTTTGCATCTTTAATAAGAATATCACCTGATTCGCAACACTTACCACATATAGTTACTGTATCGGTTTTTGGTTCTTCTGCTTTATTAGCTACTATTCCTTCATATTTTGCTTGATACAATGCTGGTCTCACATTATCCGTCATTCCACCATCAATTGAAACATATTTTCTTATACCTTTAATTTCTTTTATTGTTCCTACGGTATATAGTGTTATACCTGCTTCTCCTACAATACTTCTTCCTGGTTCAATAACCACCTCAGGCCTTGTTATACCTGCTTCTTTTGAGAATTCATCAATCCTTTTCATCATAGGATCCAGAAAATATGAATATGATCTTTTTTCATCTGATTCAGTATACCTGATACCAAATCCTCCGCCAATATTTATTTCCGGTGTTATATAATCATATTTTTCTATTGTTTCTTTAATTAGTTTTAATGAGGTTTCAAGTGCCTTCAAATGTGATGCATTGTCTTGAAGCTGTGAGCCAACATGGAAATGAAAACCCATAAAGTTTACATACTTTGATTTTATTGCTTGTTCTATGGCTGGAAAAATTATTTCATCATCTAATGGAATTCCAAACTTTGAATCCTTTTTTCCTGTTACAATGTAATCATGAGAATCACTTTTCACTCCTGGTGTTATTCTATAAAGAATATTTACCTTTTTATTTTTTTCTTTACATACACTTTCGATTAGTTTTAGTTCATCAAGTCCATCTACTATTATTCTGCCTATATTGTAGTCTATTGCCATCTCTAATTCTACTAGAGATTTATTATTACCATTAAACTCAATTTTCTCAGGTGGAAAGTTTGCCTTTATTGCTGTATATAATTCTCCTCCTGAAACTACATCAATACAAAGACCTTCTCTTTCAATTATATTGCACATTGTAGTAGTTAAAAATGCCTTAGCAGCGTATGCAGCTCTAGTTCTTTCATACTTTTGTAAAAATGTATCTTTAATTTCTTTGCACTTTTTGACCACCGCATTTTCTGAGATAACATACAATGGTGTTCCATATTTCTCAGCTAATTCTAATGTATTGCATCCGTCAAAATACAATATTCCGTTTTTAACTTGTCTATTCATAATATTTTCCTCACGCTTTATATAAAATTACTTAAACTTCTAAAAACAAATAGCTTAACAGCTTTTGATTTAATTATTACAAAACATTTCTTTTTACTTAATCATTCGCTTATATTGCTCTAACTCAATTTCATTTGCTAATATAAAATGTTCTGGCTCAATTTCAACCCACGATGGTGGATTATCTTCATACTTATGACAGCTAGGATCATATATTTCAATTTTCTTATTTTTCTCTAGTCTAGGATTCGGTGTTGGTATTGCAGATAACAGAGATCTTGTATATGGATGAAGAGGATTTGCAAATAGCTTTTCCGTCTCTGCTAATTCTACTATTTTTCCTTTATGAATTACTGCTATCCTATCTGAAATAAACCTTACTACAGACAAATCATGTGCAATGAATAAATAAGTCAAGCCTTTCTTTTCCTGCAAATCTGATAAAAGGTTAATTACCTGTGCTCTAATAGAAACATCCAGAGCAGATATAGGTTCATCTGCAATAACAAGTTCTGGTTCCATAACTAAAACCCTTGCTATACCTATACGCTGTCTTTGTCCTCCTGAAAATTCATGTGGAAATCTGCTTGCAAATTCAGGTAGCAATCCTACTTCTAAAAGTGCTTGTTCCACTATTTTTTTTCTATTTTCTTCAGATCCATAATTTTTCAAGTTATATAATCCTTCTGAAACTATATAGTCAACTTTCGCTCTCTCATTTAATGAAGCCATAGGATCTTGAAAAATCATCTGAATTTTTTTAGTTATTTCTTTATCTAAGTCATCGTCTATTTTTCCACTTATTGGTTTTCCATTATATAATATTTCTCCACCTGAAACAGGATTAATTCTTATAATAGCCCTGCCGATAGTTGTTTTTCCAGAGCCAGATTCCCCTACAAGTCCAAATGTCTCCCCTTTATAAATATTAAAGCTAACATCATTTATTGCAACAAACTTATTGTTTTTTTTACCAAACTCTACTTTTAAGTTTTTTACTTCTAATAATTTTTCTCTTTTATTCATTACTTACACCCCACTTTTCATCCATTTCTCTCATTTTAAGAATCATAGCTGGTGGCTCAATTTTTGGTGACCTTGGGTCCAACAACCATGTACGTGCCTTATGTGTAGGTGTAACTTCAAAGTATGGAGGTCTTTTAACAAAATCAATCTTTAATGCCTTTGGATTTCTAGGAGCAAATGCATCCCCTACTATTTCTTTAAATAGATTTGGTGGTGTTCCTTTAATAGAATATAAGGGTTCACCCTTAATACCCAACTGAGGTAATGATGATAATAATGCCCATGTGTATGGATGCTTTGGATCAAAAAACACTTCATCTGCTGTTCCTAATTCAATTATATCTCCTGCATACATTACTGCAATTCTATCAGCTACATTCGCAACAACACCAAGGTCATGTGTTATATATATTATTGTTAAATCATACTTTTTTTGTAAATTTTTCAGAAGTTGCAAAATTTGTGCTTGAATTGTAACATCAAGAGCAGTTGTAGGTTCATCGCATATAAGTATATTTGGATTACAAGCCACTGCTATTGCAATAACAACCCTTTGTCGCATACCTCCTGAAAATTCATGTGGATATTGCTTAAATCTTTTTTCAGAGTCTGAAATACCTACATCTGATAATATATCTATTGCAAGTTTTTTTGCTTCTTCACCTTTTAAATTTTGGTGTAGTTCAATTGATTCTTGTACCTGTTTACCTATAGTTTTCAGAGGATTAAGAGATGTCATAGGGTCTTGAAACACCATAGCTATTTCTTTTCCTCTAATTTTAATCCAATCGTCTTCTGTTTTGAATTTTGCTAAATTATCACCCTTATACATTATTGTCCCAGATTCAATTCTACCATTAGAATCTAACAATCCCATGAATGATTTAGTGAAAACAGACTTACCTGAACCGGATTCTCCAACTATTGCTAAACTTTCACCTTTGTGCAAATCTAAAGATGCCCCTCTTATAGCTGTTAGTTCTTTTCCCCTTAAATTAAATTTAATTACAATTTCATCAACAGATAAAACTATTTCACCATTTAATATTTCTTCAGTAGCCTTATGCTTCATAATCTGCACCTCCTATACATGATTTCTCGGGTCAGCAGAATCTGCAAACACGTTACCTATTACATAAAATGAAACTGTTACTATAGAAATTACCGCTGCTGGAAACAACAACTGATACCTAAGTGCAGGTGACATCATAAGAATTCTACCTTCATTAATCAAATTACCTAGTGATGGTATATCAAGTGGCAACCCCATACCAATATATGATAAAAATACCTCATTACCAATAGCTAATGGTATTGCAAGCGCCATTCTGAGCATAATTACAGATACTAAATATGGTAATAAGTTTTTTGTAATAATTCTACTAGTTGGTGTACCTAAACATCTTGATGCTAAATTGTATTCTCTATCCCTAATTATTATAATAAGATTTCTTACAAATCTAGCCATACCCAACCAACCCGTCATGCACATAGCAAAAATAATTGTTGGTATGCTTGGTTTCATAATATATGTTAAAATTATTAGTACTACTGTAGTAGGTATATTATCCCACACATTATAAATTTCAGTTATTACTGCATCTAGTTTTCTTACATAGCCCCATAGTGCACCTATTGTTATACCTACTAAAGCTTCAAATAATCCAACTGCAAAACCTATGAAAAGCGACGTCCTAGTTCCACTCCATATACGCGCCCACAAATCCTGACCTATAGAGTTAGTTCCAAACCAATATTCAGCATTAGGTGATTGATTTCTAAGCTGTAATCCAGTTGCTGGATCAAGATATATTTTGTTTGGCAGCTTTTGATTAGGTAAATATGGTTGAACTAAAGTAAATAAAACAACTAATCCTACTATTAGTAAAAGTACTACCGCCACTTTATTTTTTAAAAACACCTGTATTGTAGATCTCCAAAATGAATAATTTGAGTACCCTGTGAGTTCGGCTTTTGATTCATCATATTCTGCAAACTCAAAAAGTGAGGGATCAATGTTGTCTGCTATTTTATTTATAGTCTTAGTGCTCATTATCTTGAACCCCCTTCATTATGTAATTTTATCCTTGGGTCAAATGTTGCCATTAATATATCGCCTAACAATAATCCTATAATTCCTATAGAAGAATATACTAAAACTAATGCTTGAACTAAAGTATTATCCTGCCTTTGAATTGCTGTTACTAAAAGTCCACCAGTTCCTGGTATTGAGAATAATGATTCAACATAAATAGAACCTGATATGGTGTAAAGTATTGATGCTGGTAAATATTGCGCCATTGGTACAAATGCATTTCGCATTACATGTTTTATCATAATAGTTTTGTTTCTTAATCCTTTTGCTCTCGCCAACCTTATATAATCTTTATTTAATTCATCTACCATATATCGTCTAATCCACATGGCATAATATGCTGTACTCACTAAGGATAGACATATTACCGGAAGTATCCAACTCAGCATATTAACCTTTTCATATAACAGTGGTAAATCCAGCCATTTAGTTACAAATACCTGTATCAAAAGATAATAAATTACTGCCGGAACTGCATTTGCACCTACCACATATCCAGTTCCTAATTTATCCCAAATTTTTCCTTTACTCCTGGCCATAAGTATACCCATACTTAATCCTAATACCAACGACAGTGAAAGCGAAGCTAATCCAAATCGTAGAGATACTAAAAACTTGCTACCAATTATTGTTGATATTGCTACCTTTGGTCTATAGGTAATTGATTGTCCTAAATCTCCATGAAGAAGTGAAACATAAAAATCTTTTAATTGTATATACCAAGGATCTAGAAGACCTAAATTTTCTAATTTTGCTTGTTTTTGAAGTTCATCTAACTTGTCATAATTTGTCCCAAAATAACCTTCTACAGGCATCATACGCATGAGTAAGAACACTACTGTTACTACGATTAATAATGTTAAGACAGACCTCAACAGTCTAATTAAATAATATTTCAAATTATAAACACCTACCCTTCTAACTCGTTATGTTAAATAATGAATGTCAATATTAATATTTTTGTACTTTAGAACTATTTTATTAATGAAAACGGGGCCATATAAGCCCCGCTTAATTATATACTTATTTTTTAGCTGCTTCTTTTAAAGCGGCAGCTCGTTTTTCCTGCCATTCAGTCCTAGAAGCATAAAATTCTTCAGTATTCATAGGTTTTGCAAGTAATTTCTGACCCTTCCATCTTAATGTAGATATTCCAAATGAAGAAAACGGCATTTCAAATGGATGAATTTTAGAAGCAACATATCCTTCACTACCACTTACATTGTATGGTATAACAAATGCATTATCTATTAGCATTGCTTCTGCATTTGCAAATAATTCATAACGCTTTGCTAGGTCTGTATATTCACTTTTAGCTTCATTAACTATTCCCTCGTATACTTCATACAGATTTTTGCCATCAGTATCTACATCTGTAGTATATTCAGGGAAATTATAATTACCACCACGACGGAATGGATCTGTATATGTTTGTGGGTCAGCATAATCTGGTCCCCAGTTAACTTTCATTATTGAATAATTACCGGCTCTCCTTGTTCCATCAAGGAATCCAGTAGGAGCATGTGGCATTAATGTTATCTCAATATAATCCGTACCAAGTAGTGTTTCTAATTGTTGCTTTAAAACTTGAGCTTCGTTAGCCCAGTAAGTTGAATCTGTGTTATAAGGCATTAATATTTTTACAGGGAAAGTTGCACCTGCTTGAGTAAGCTCTTCTTTTGCCTTATCTCTGAATGATGAAGCTTCAGTTTCATTAAAAATTTCCTTATCTGTTATTGCTTTTAAGTTTGCTGTTTGTGTAAAATCTAAGCCACTTTGCGAAGCAAAGTCTGGAGGTGTGATAGTGTTTATAATTCTATATTCAGGATTAATTGGATCTTCAGTTGTCATAGTTGCAATTCTATTAAATCCTGACATTATGGATTTACGGAAATTAGAATTATTAACTGCTATCTTCCAATTTTCTGGCTGATATTCTTCATCAAATTTAGGATTAAAGTTAAATGTATAGAAGTAAGTATATGAACCTAATTTATCCGGTCTAACTTGATTAGCTAACTCAGGATTACTCATCCATTCGTCAAGACTTGACGGAGGAATAATAACATGTGAAATTTCACCACGCTTATACATTTCACCAGCAAGTGCTGTTTTTTCTTTGTTATATTTATAATTCAATTCTACTATAAATATATTATCTGCATCCCAATATGTTGGGTTTTTAGTAAGTATTCTTTGCATTTGTGGTTCGAAATCTGAAAGAATATATGCACCGTTATATAATAATGTTGAGTTGCTAGTACCAAAAACATCTCCCATTTCTTCTATGAATGGTCCATATACTGGAAAGAAACATACATATGTTAACATTGACTCAAAGTAAGGAACTGGCTCTTTTAATGTATATTCTAAGGTATACTCGTCTACAGCCTTAACTCCAACTTCTGCGAAATCAGTTATTTCTCCATTAAAATATGCTTCTGCATTCTTTATTACTCCATAAAATAAATTTGCAGTAGCTGACTCATTTACTGGTGTCAATAAATATTTAGCTGCATCCACAAAGTCATTAGCAGTAGTTTCCGCTACTTCATTTCCTTCAAAATCAACCCACTTAACACCTTTTCTTAAATTAAAGGTCCAAGTTAATCCATCGTCTGACACATTCCATGTTTCTGCTAAACCAGGCTGAACAATTCCATATTGATTATAATCTACTAATGTATCAACCAAATTTGCTACTATAAGTTGATCAACATTTGTAGCAGTTTTTAAATAGTTTATTGAAGTAACTTCTTCTGAATAGACTGTTTTATAAACCTGTTCAGAAGCATATCTTCCTCCCTCAGTTATATCATCCGTGGGAGCACTTTCACCTGTTTGAGATGGCGCCTCCGCTGATGGTGTTTGATCTGTATTTGATGTTCCGCCTGAGCATGCTGTTAATATCAAAGTTAATACTAACAACAAAGAAATAACTTTTTTCATTTTATCCTCCTAAATAGTATAATGTATTGTCAAAAACCTTAATTCAGATTTCCAACAACCCTATAATAAAATTTTATTTTATATAATATATTTACTACAAACATATAATAAATATTTATATACACTCTTTTACTATATATCTTATTAACAATATAACAGATATATGATTGACTATATTTTACTTGAAATTTAAATTTATAATAAACAATCGTTTGCACTGATTATTTCTTAATCCAAGCATGTCCCTCCTTCTTTATAACTAATTACTTATAGATAATAAAAATATCAACAAATTAACACATACCAATAATAATATATGACTTCGTTGTTATTTATGGTAAATATTTAATATGCAAAAAGCATGCCAATATAGACATGCTTTTTAAAATTTCATATATCATTCATCTTTGAACGTTTTAAATGCGAACGGTTATTGTTGCTGTTCTACTTTATTAGGAAAACATTTTTCCATTCCGAATATACGTAATAATTAGTCTCTCAAAAATTACAATTACTTAATTATAATAAAAAAAATGACTGTATATTGTAAATTCCGCGATTAAAAATTTCCATTTATATATATTCCTATTTTAAGTACCGATTCCCTTTTTCCGTAATATTATTTGCTCAAATTATACTTTTTTAATTTTTCGTAAAAACTTGTCTTAGAAATTTTTAATAAATTCATGGCTAACTTTTTATCTCCATGACTATATATTATTGCTTCCTCTATTGCTTTTTTTTCTACATCACATATGCTATCTTTTAGCGGTTTTATCTCTTCTTTTTTATTTATTTCTTCATCATTTGATTTACTAATTGCTAAATGTGTAGACATAATTATGTTTCCCTCAGTTAAATTAATTGCTCTTTCAAGAATATTTTCAAGTTCTCTTACATTTCCAGGCCAGTTATAGTCTGTTAACACACTAATAGCCTCTACCGATATTCTTTTTTCTTCACAGCCAATTCTAGTGCAAATTTTAGGTAAGGTATTTCTTACCAAAGGATATATATCGCTCTTTCTATCTCTTAATGGTGGTATCCAAATTGGAAATACATTTATTCTATAATATAAATCTTCTCTGAAATTTCCCAATAATATTTCTTTCTCTAAGTTTTTGTTTGTTGCTGCAATAATCCTCACATCAACTTTTATACTTTTATTTCCTCCTACTTTGTAAAATGTTCTATCCTGAAGCACTTGTAAAAGCTTTACTTGCAAAAATGTTGATATTTCTCCTATTTCATCTAAAAATATAGTTCCTCCTTGAGCTAATTCAAACAGGCCTACCTTCCCTACAACTTTCGCGCCTGTAAAAGCTCCTCCCTCATAACCAAATAATTCACTTTCAAGCAATGTTTCTGGAATAGAACCACAATTTACATGAATAAATGGATTATCTTTATTTTTACTGTTATCATGTATTGCTTTAGCTAGTATGCTTTTTCCTGTTCCACTTTCACCTAATATTAAAACTGTTGAATTAGTTCTAGTAGCTTTTATCGCTAGCTTCATGACATTAGTTATTTCTTTACTTTCACCAACAATTTCCGGCAATAGCTTTCGTATATCTAACTCTTCACTTAGCTTTCTTTCCATCTGTTCTAGATTATAAAGAGCTTCATCCCGCTCTCTAATAACTTTTTTTACTTCAGATATATCATCAACTTTTAGTGCAGCACCAACTCTTACACCATTTTTATTTACTGGAGAAAGAGTACAAATAGTTGGTCTACCATTTATTTCTTTAAATTCATTAACATAGCTAATATTTTTTCCAGTTGCTGCATCAAAAAATTCTTGTGCCGTAATATTACCCTTATGTATTTCAAATATATCTTTACCTATTACATTAAAAAAATCAGATGTTTCTCCTTTCGCTCTAAACTCTTTTCCTTTTAATAAATCAAAAATACCTTCTCCCCTTGCAGTATAACCATGTGTTTGGTAGAATTTCATTTTTTTAGTTTTACCATCCAGGACTACAATATGTCCAAAACAATTTATATAGCGAAGTAAATATTCTTCCTTATTAACCTGTATATTTATTACCCTGTCTTTAAAATCAATGCTACATTTTATGTCCTCATTAGCATAATTGCAATCTAATTTCAATTTTACAGAATCATAATCTGGTTTTATATATTCATAAACTGGGACTTCATTCCCCCCAAATATTCCAACTGCAACTATCGCATCACCGCTCTGTATTTTATTATCGAATATACCAATACAACTCAATGCCTCAGGAGTAAGATTTGCATCATCTTTACCTATGCAATTGTCACCAATAACAATAATATCTCCTTTTTCAATTTTACCGGAATTATGACTAACATCATAATTGTAAGAAATACCAAATATCTCTTTTGCTTTATTGTTATATATTTGAATTTTTCCTTTATTATCTATAAATATAAAACCTTCAGACATCATATCTGTAAACTTTTTAACGTAGCTATCTGTTTCAAACAAATTATACACTCCTCTTCTTGAATATACTTGTCTATTCTAATTGTATTATTATTTCCACCTATAGTCAATCTAATAATGGTTTATAAATGTTTTTTATACCTTTACATTTTACAATATTTATATCTATTCTTTCTATAATTTTAGCTACTAATCCTCATTTTAAAACAGAGAACTGTCACTTAAATGCTTACTAATTATTATATTATAATAGTTGTAATTATTTATAATTTATAATATAATTCAAATTAATTATATGGTCAAGGAGGGTAAAATGAAACCCAAAATAGGAATAGTAAGTAGTATTAGTGCTTTGAACAACAGTTATAATTTAAATTCATGCGATGTACAAGTTATAGTTGAAGCTGGTGGAACGCCATTGATTATTCCATATGATATCAATAGCATAAATGATTATTTATCAATTATTGATGGAATTTACTTTGCTGGAGGCGGGGATATAAATCCCTTATTATTAAATGAGGATCCCCATAAAAACATTGGTCCTATATGCCCAGATAGGGATGCATTTGAAATTGAGATTTGTAAAAAAGCTTTTCAAAAAAAAATCCCCATCATCGGTATTTGCAGAGGGGCACAAATTATAAACATAGCTGCTGGAGGCAGTATTTTTCAAGATTTAAACACTCAAGTAGAAAATCACATATGCCACAAACAGTTAAGCCCAACCCCACTTTCATCATATTTTCATAAAGTTTCATTGGTACCCAATACAATAATTCATGGTATTTTTCAGTCAAATTCAATTTATACAAACTCATATCATCATCAATCTATCAAGGAACCTGCGCCTGATTTTATCATATCAGCTAGAACTAGTGATGGTATTATTGAGGCTATTGAATATGCAGGTGATATATTTATATTAGGTGTACAATGGCATCCTGAAATATTAAATAGTATTCACAAAGAAGCACTTTTAATTTTTAATAAATTTGTTAATGAATGCAGATAACTGAATAAACTAAAAATACCCATATTATTTTACATATGGGTATTTAGCTCTTATATACTTTATTCCATTGTTTGTATTTATTCATTTTCTGTTTCATCAGTTAGTTGTACACCATAAAGTTTATACAACAACTTTGTTATTTCTTCCCCATCTGGGATATAAAAGGATAACCCGCCCATATATTTAGCAGTTCCCGGCATTATCGTCGTATTAATGTTTTCTTTTGAAAAACCTATAGCATCGCCTCCAAGTCCCAAAAGCTCTGTTAATGTAAAATTAGTTTTTACATAAGGATATACAGAATTAATTACACTAGGAAGTTTAAGACTTAAGGCTTTTCCTATTGCAGATTTCACAAATTCCTGTTGTGTCTCTATTCTTCCTACATCACCCTCAATATATCCAGGATATCCTGGGTCACCTTTTCTAAATCGCAAAAATTCCATAGCTTTATCGCCATAAATTATTTGATTACCTGCATTAATATTTATATATAATGGTGGTGTATCATATGGATCAGTATACTTCATATGAAAAGGAACATTAAATTCAACTCCACCTACAGCATCTACTGCTGCTCTTACACCTTCATAATCAATAGATACATATTTGTCTATTGGTATTTTTGTCAAATCTTCTACTGCTTCCATTACAGCTTGTTGTCTATTTTCATCTGTTCCATAAATTGAATTTATTTTCATGAATTCAGAATATTTAGCATATCCTTCTCTTGGATAATATGTGTCTCTAGGAACAGATATAATATCTACCTTTTTATTAATTCTATCATAACTTGCTATCATTAAGGTATCTGATCTATACCCCTCAAGTCCCAAAAGCAAAACATTTACCCTCTTACTTTTCTTCATAGCCTTTTCTAATGGAGTATCAAACTCCGTGATGTCATCTTTATTGTCAATATCGGAATCTTTATTAGGAACCTCTATTGCTATTCCCTCCGGGTTAAAGAACTTAACATATGTAAAAATCCCTGTAAATACAACCATAGAAAAAATTAGTAATGATACAAAAAAAACTTTAAAAAACTGATTCATTTCATGTGGTCCACCTTTCAGTAAGTAAATAAAAAAAATTATATCATAGTTGCCTTTATATTTCAATTGTTTTCGGAAGTACCTTGATTTTCTTGATTTTCTTCGCCATTGTTCATACCATACATATCATATGCAATTTTTTTTATACCATCGACATTTGGTATATAAAACGATAGTCCTTCTAATGGTGTTTCCTCGCCAGGCAATACTTGTACGCTAATGTTATCAGTTGTGAAACCTATAACTTTTCCTGCCAAGCTCAAAAGTTCGTTAAGAGAAAAATTTGTTTGGACATTAGAATACGCTTCCTTTATTACAGCAGGCAATTTAATACTCAAAACTCTTTTTGCTGCTGATTTAATAAACTGTTGCTGTGCTTCTATTCTACCCAGATCTTGATTAGCATATCCTTTTCTAAATCTCAAAAATTTTAGCGATTTTTCCCCATCTAATATTTGTAATCCCTCTGGTATATCTATATTAAGTGGAGGATCATCATACGGGTCACTATACTGCATATGAAAAGGAACATTTACTTCAACTCCACCTATAATATCAATGCATGATACAACACCAGCATAATCAAAAATAACATGTTTTTCAATAGGAATCCCCAATATTTCCTGAACTGCATTTGTTAGTCCTTCTATTCCTTCTTGAGCATATACTGCATTTATTTTTTTCGAATCTGGCCTATCATTATCCCTAGGGTAATATGTATCTCTTGGAATTGATATAAGATCTGCAATTTTTTCTTCTGAATCATAACTTGCTACCATAATGGTGTCAGTTCTCAAACTTTCAAGACCAACAACAAGGACATTAATCCTTTTACTTTTTTTTACAATTCTACCAAAGGCAGTGTTGTAATCATATGTAGATGAAAGCAAATCATTATTATCACTACTTATATCTACATTTATACCTTTAACTATGCCAACAACAATATCCTTATCAACAAATAAAATATATCCCAGCACTGTTACACTCATCAAAACTACAAATAAAACAATTGACGATAAAAATATCTTTAAAAAGTGTTTTATCATTTCCTCTTCCTTTAGTATGTAATATCTTTTAATATAAAATCGTATTATTATATCATTTTTTTTCAGCTTTTTCAAATTTAAATTTCATTAACGCTAAATTTATAAATATTCATTTTTACTCACCTTTTCCCATTCACGAAAAACATTTTCATTTGGTCATGTATTTTTTTTATTTACTCATACCAGCACATGTAACAATCTAGAATTTTTTTTAACTTTTTTAATAAATATGTATTGCATTTTTTCTAAAAAGCTGTTACAATCATGGTATATTTTTAATATCGGAGGATTTTTTTAATGAAAACAGGAACAGTTAAATGGTTTGATTCTAAGAAAGGTTTTGGATTTATCTCTTGCGATGATGGAAATGATGTATTCGTACACTTCTCTGCAATAATGATAGATGGCTTCAAAACCTTGGAAGAAGGTCAAAAAGTTAATTTTGAGATCGTTGACGGCCAAAAAGGACCTCAAGCAAGCAACGTTACTTTAGCGTAGTTGTGCTTTTTGTTTAGGAGAAATAATAAATTTTAATATAGATTGTTGTCATACATATATTAATATTGGTATTTCAAGGAAACATGTAAAGAACTACTAAGATGTAGTTCTTTTTCATTAAGTAACACAAAACTATATTTTAAAAAAATTTGGAGGGTTTTAATGAAAACAGGAACAGTTAAGTGGTTTGATTCAGCAAAAGGATTTGGATTTATTTCTAGTGATGAAGGAAAAGATGTATTTGTTCATTTTTCAGCAATCGTTTCTAATGGTTTTAAAACTTTAGAAGAAGGCCAAAAAGTTACTTTCGAAGTAGTTGAAGGTGCTCGTGGACCTCAAGCAGCTAATGTATCTGTAGCTTAGTCCAAAATCTATCACATTAATACAACAAGACACATATTTCTAAAAAATATGTGTCTTGTTTTTATTATAATTTTTAAAATAAATCTTCTAAGTTCTCTAATTGTTCAAGTGTTGGCATTCCACTTTGCGCTCCAAGCTTCGTTATTGATAATGCAGCTGCCTTATTAGCAAACTTAATTGCTTCTTCAAGATTTTCACCTCTTACTAATGCTGACGCTAATCCGCCATTAAATGTATCTCCAGCACCAGTAGTATCTAATATATCAACCTTATAAGCAGGAATAATTCTAATTTCTTCTCCGTCAAAGTATTTAACACCTTTTGATCCCATAGTTACAATTAACTTGTTTGGATATTGTCTTAATATATCATCTGTATTTTCCGAATTATCTTTTCCAAAAATTATTTTTAACTCATGTTCATTAGGAGTTATATATGTGGAATTTTGAATTAAATTATCACTCAGTTTTAAAGCTGGCGCTGGATTAAGCATAACTTTTATATTATACTTCTTGCATAATTCTACAGTATATTCCACAACTTCAACTGGTATCTCAAGCTGTATTAAAACTATATCAGCGTCTTGTATCACATATTTATTTTTATTTATAATTTCTTTAGTTAATTTATAATTTGATCCCGGTACTACTATTATGCTATTGTCACCTTCAGCCACAACAATATTTGCTACACCTGTTGGTACACTATTTATTTTTTCTATACAAGTAATATCGACATTCATTTCTTTCAAATTTTGTATAGAGAAGTCACCGTTACCATCAGAACCAACACACCCTATCATATAGCTGCTCGATCCTAATTTACTGGCAGCTACAGCTTGGTTTGCACCTTTTCCACCTGGTATAGTATAAAAATTTTGTCCAAGAACTGTTTCCCCTGCATTTGGCCTGATTGATGAAGTGAAAACCATGTCTACATTTATACTTCCTATAACTACTACTTTTCTCATAAAAACCTCCAGTTCTAGAAATACAAAAATTATTTCATTATGTTATCTAATTTATATAATTCACTAAGTAAAATTTCTGTAAATTTATCAGAATCTACCTCTAACAGAACTTTTGGATATGTTTCATCATAATTAACCCAATCTCTAACATCGGCGACTGTATTTCCCCTATTTAATCCTTCTGAACAATCTACTTCTACTTTCATATGTCTATATTTGTATATTTCTGGATATAGCAGATACATTATGCTACAAGCATCATGTATTGGTGTAAATTTTCCATTATTAACATGATCCCCTTTGAAATAAAAATCCAAGATTTTTCCACACATATGAGTAACTTTACCATTACTTTTTAACAGACTATCCACATCTTCTCTATATAATCCAGTTGTGTGAGTAACATTTAATCCACTCATAACTATTGGTATTCCAGATTTAAACACAATGTTTGCCGCCTCTGGATCAGCCCACACATTAAATTCAGCTGAAGGAGTATAATTACCTACATCTGTAGAACCTCCCATTATAGATAAAAGCTCTATTTTCTCCACTACCTCTGGAAAAGTTTTAATTAGAAGAGCTATGTTTGTAAGTGGTCCAATCGGAACTAAAGTAACCATATCTTCACAGTTTAAAATAGTATCTCTTAAAAATGTTATAGCATTGTCCGAACTTAACTGAATTTTAGGTTCTGGCAATTCATAATCACCCATACCATTTTCTCCATGTACTTTGCTCACTACACATTTTTCTCTTAGCAAAGGACCTTTTTGTCCTTTAGCAATCTTAATATCTTTGTTAAAAAATGATATCAATTTAAGAGTGTTAGAGGTTACCTTTTCGATACTTTGATTTCCTGCAACTGTAGTTATCCCAAGAATATTAAGCTTATCCTCATTTGCTATTGCAAAAGATAGAGCTATAATATCATCAATTCCTGGGTCGCAATCTATAATAATATTTCTTTTTTTCATTTTTATCTCCAATCTCTACCGTTACTTGCCGCTAAGTCTATGTCTTTTTTTCATTAAACTGTAGCTGTAAATTCCAAGTCCAATCAATGTAGTTGCATATGGAAGCATTTGAACTAATTCATATGGCAAGGATGCACCCATCTGCATTATATTTGAAAATGCTTGTGCTGCACCAAATAGAAGTGATACTAAAAAACCTCCTATAGGTGTATTTCCACCCATTGTACTTGCTGCTAAGGCAATAAAACCTCTTCCTGCACTCATATCTTTTGTAAAATATGTCATGTATCCTCCTGAAAGGAAAAATCCTCCCATAGCTGCAAGTAACCCACTAATAATCAATGCTGTAAATTGAATTTTTTGAGAACTTATACCAACGGATTCAGCAGCATCTTTATTTTCACCTACTGCTCTAATTCTAAGCCCTAATGGTGTCTTATATAAAAATATATGAACAACTACTACCATAATCAATGATATATATGTCAATATATTTTGATTTGAAATAATTTCACCTAAGAAAGGAATATTCTCTATTAATGGCAAAGCAACTCTAGGTAACTGTAAGCTTTTAATTGAAGATGAAACACCTCTGTCTCCTGATACTGTAAGCATTAAAAAAACCGTTCCGCCTGTAGCTATTAAGTTTATTGCTATAGCAGCAAGTATCTCATCAGTTTTAAGTTTAAGTACAAAAAACGCAAGTACAAAACCTATAAAACCACCTAAAATCATTGTTACAAAAAGACCTAACCACGCACTTTGAAATGCTGCACTAAATAAAACTCCAAATAAAGCTGAGAAAAGCATAATACCTTCAAGTGCCATATTAATTATACCTGATTTAGAAGCAACTGCCGAAGCCAATGTTGCAAATAATATAGGTGTTGTTGCTCTTAATGCTGCATTAAAAAATTCTGGTGATAAAAGAGCATTTAAAATCATATTATTCAACCTCCTTTACATTGCCTAAAGTAGCTTTTGCTTCTTTTGCTATCATTTTATGCTTATATTTACTTAAGAATTGTTCTGCTACAACTAAAAGTATTATTAACCCTTGTGTTATTATTACAATTTCAGTTGCTACATCTGTAGAACGAGACATTATTGATGCCCCTGTTCTTAAATAAGCCAAGAAAAATGCTGCAAATGGTACATATAAAGGATTCTTTTTTGCTAGTGTTGTTATTATTATCGCATCCCAGCCATATCCTAATAGAGAAGTCCAAGAAAATCTACTATACATACCAAGAATTTCAACTCCTCCACCTAATCCAATAACGAATCCACCAAGCAAGCTTGAAATTAACGTAATCTTTAACACATTAATACCTGAATACCTTGCAAAATCCTGATTTTCACCTGTAACTCTAAGTTCATAACCTAATTTAGTTTTGTATAAAAATACATATCCTAACAATGCTACAACAATAGCTATAAACAAGCCTATATGTATTCTTGTTCCAGCAAATATTGTACTAAACTGTGTCATTTCAGGCACTGCATATGATACAACGGAGCCTGCTGAAGGATCTTTAATAAAATAGCTTAATATATAATTTGAAAAATACAATATCAAATAATTCATCATCAAGGATGAAACTAGAATGTCTGATTCGGTTTTTATTTTTAAAACTGCTGGTATTGCAGTGACTAATGAACCTGCTATACCTGCTAATAATATACAAACAATCGGGCTTATTCCAGCAGGGAGTGTTGTATTTAGAGCTATTACAGTAGCAACAAGTCCTCCTATATGAAACGACCCTTCTCCAGCTAAATTTATTTGATTAGCTGAAAACATAATACTTACCCCTACACCTGTAAATATTAATGGAATCATTGCCTCAATAACATTTCCAAAACGTCTTGTGCTTTCAAGTGGTCCTGTAAGCAACTTAACAACGGCTTTTACTGGCTCATGACTTGTAAGAAGTATTAATATAAATGAAATTAATAATGCAATTCCAACAGATAGCAAAGTTCTAAGTATATTAAATTTAGTATTACTGTTCATATATGATTCCCTCCAATCTGTCATCATGCTTAATTCCTAGCATATACTTTCCTAACTCTATTTCAGTGACACTATCTACATCTTTAAATACACCTGCAAACTTTCCTTTATACATAACAGCTAATCTATCACTTAATTCAAAAACCTCATTCAAATCTGCTGAAATAAGTATAACAGCACATCCTGCATCTCTATACTCTATAATTCTTTGTCTAATAAATGATGCTGCACCAACATCTATACCTCTAGTAGGTTGATTTGCAATAATAATTTTGGGGTTAGTAGAAAATTCTCTTGCTACAACAACCTTCTGAATATTTCCTCCAGAAAGCATTCCTACATTTTGCTTAGATGATTTACATTTTACTAAATACTCTTTGATTAATTCGTTTACTCTTTCCTGAATTTTTTTAGACTTTAACATTACTTTTCCAGACAACTCTTTGCTATCAAATTGATTAGATAATATATTATCTAAAATATTCATGTTTTTTGCACAACCAAGTGTCATTCTATCTTCTGGTATATGCGCCATACCGCTTTCTCTAATTTGTTTAATACTATGTTTTTTTATATCTTCATCAAAAACAAGTATTTCACCGTTATATTTTTTATTAAGTCCTGTTATAGCCTCAACTAGATGACCTTGTCCATTTCCCTCAACTCCAGCTATTCCAAATATTTCTCCAGCCTTTAAGTCAAAAGATAAATCATCTACTCTTAAAACGCCTGTAGAACCTTTAACCGTTAGATTTCTAACTTTCATTACTGTATCTTTAAGTTCTATAGGTTTTTTATCAAAGGAAAGAACAACATCTCTACCAACCATGAGTCTAGACATTTCAGTAGTTGAAATATCAGCTACATTGTGAGTACCTTTGCTTTTTCCATTTCTCATTATTGTTGCCCTATCGCAAATTTCTTTTATTTCGTCTAATTTATGAGATATGAAAATTATTGTATGACCCTTTTCCTTAAGCTTTTTAAGCTGAATAAATAACTCATCTGTTTCTTGTGGAGTTAAAACTGCTGTTGGTTCGTCTAGTATTAAAACATCTGCACCTCTATACAACGCCTTTAAAATTTCCACTTTTTGTTTTATACCAACAGGAAGCTCTTCAACCTTAGATGTAACATCTATTTCAAAATTATACTTTTTAGCTATTTCTTTAGAAATTTCAACTGCCTTGTCCATATCAATAAACATTTTACTTTTTGCTGGTTCCACACCTAATACTATATTTTCTGCAACAGTTAGTGACGGAACAAGCATAAAATGTTGATGAACCATTCCAATACCTTTACTTATTGCATCTTGTGGAGATTTAACAGTAGTTTCTTTGTCATTTAAAATTATTTGTCCCTGTTCTGGAGATTCAATACCAAACAAAACCTTCATAAGTGTAGATTTTCCTGCTCCATTTTCTCCCAACAAAGCATGTATTTCGCCTTTTATAAGTTCAAAAGTAACATCTTCTACAGCAACTACTCCATTAGGGTATATTTTCATTATGTGATTCATCTGCAACACTTTATTGCTCAATCCTTATCCCTCCAATTTTTTTAATTAATAACTAACAATCGATAGCTAAAACTAGTTAGCAATTCTTAATTATTAATGATAGACTTGCAATAGTCAGGTGGATATACCACCTGACTCACAATCATAGATAACTATATACTATTTTACTGAATCCATAATTGCTTTTATTTCTTCAGTAGTTTTTCCAGCTGAAGTATCAACAACTATATCTCCAGAAATAATTTGTTGTTCAAACTCATCAATTTTTGTTCTGATATTTTCAGGAACCATTTCTTCATAATGAGCATCTTTTACTAACTCAACTCCACCTTCAGAAAATCCTAACTTTTCAACAGCACCATATTGAAGTTTTCCTTCCATGTCCATTTGAATAGCTCTGAATAATGAATTTCCAACATTTTTAAGTGCTGAAGTAGGAATGAATTCTGCTTTTTCTGGTAATAAAGCAGCTTGGTCTGAGTCAACTCCAATTGCATATCTTTTAGCATCTACTGCTGCATCTATTTGACCTAATCCTGCTGAACCAGCAACATTGTATCCAACGTCTACACCATTTTGATATTGTACTAATGCAAGGTCTTTACCTGCTGCTGAATCATAAAAGTTTCCAACAAAAGCTATTGCAACTTTTATTTCAGGCTCAACATGTTTAGCTCCTTGGATATATCCAACTAAAAAGTCTTGGATTATTGAGTTTTCCATTCCACCTAAGAAACCAATCATTTTATTTGATGGGTCTATCATTGGAAGATTTTCATCAGTAGTCATCATAGCAGCTGCTGCTCCAACTAAGAATGAAACTTCGTTTTGTTTGTACATTACATTATAAATATTATTAAAGTTTCCTGTATCGAACTCATTGAATGTTTCATCAAAGAATATAAATTTTTGATCTGGGAATTCTTGAGCTGCTGCAGAAAGTGCTTCATACATTTGCCAAGTTCCTATAATTATAACATCATATTCTCCAGTGTCACAGTAATCTAATAATGTAGGTTCCCATTTTGGCTCATCGGCAGCAGTAGCTCCCATTTGCTCAACTTTGAAATCAAATTTGTCAGCACCTAATTCATCTTTAAGTTTTTGAAGTCCTTCATTTGCTGAATCAAAGAATGATTTGTCTCCTAATGTTCCATTTAACAAAAGTGCTGCCTTGTATGGCTTTGCATCAGCTGCAGGTGTTTCTGTAGCTGGAGTTTCTGTAGCAGGAGTTTCTGTAGATGGTGTTTCTGCAGGTTTTTGAGCACAAGCAGCCAAAGAGAAAATCATAACTACTACTAGTAATAGCGATAAAACTTTTTTCATTTTTGTTCCTCCTAATTTTTTTTAGCATTCTTTATGTAATATAAAGTATCATCGACTAAATCTTCCAGATTAATTTCATCATAACCCCTCATATATGTTATGAGTTTGTCAAAAGCTGGATGAATGAGTCTTTTTGGAATGATACGCATTCCCTGTTGAATTCCTAGTACAGGCATAATCATACCTGCATTACAATCTGCGTCTATACCACACATTGTTACAATATTTAGTGTTTTTTCATAGTCGCCTTCACCATACATAAGTGCTATAACTTCACAGCAAGCATTTGGATACGCATGTATCCAGTTATATTTTATATATTTCTGTTCGCATTCTTCTAATGCATCATGCCAATCTTTATGTTTTAGACAGCTATCATATGCAAAGCGAACTACAGAATAATATTCACTATCAGCTGGTATTAAATCTATTGATGATTTAACTATTTCTTTTATGTCACTTGACACAAAAGCCATAGAAATTAAAACTGCATTAAATATCTCACCTAATATACCATTGTTGGCATGGGATACTTCTCCATCTTTCCAAGCTAGCTCTGCTGCAAGTAGTGGGTTTCCCGGCGCAACCATGCCGCATACTGCACCTCTCATTTGTGCACCAATCCACTCATTGAAAGGATTGTTAAATTTAGCGCTTTCTGGTGGCATCAATCCAGCCCTAATATTTCTTAAAGCTATTTCTTCTGCTGACCATCCACATGGAATTAAGCCAATCCACGATAAAGCGATATCTTTAGACGTCAAATTATAGCCTTTTTGCTTGAATGCATCAAGAAATGCAATTTCGAAGGTTATGTCATCATTATAAGTATTAGGTTCTCTTATATAATCTTTTACATCACCAAAGGCGTTATACAAATTTTTAGATGTATATCCTTCTACCATTGTTCCCATTGCTGCACCAATTAGTTGTGACATCCATGCAGCCTTTATTTGATCTTTAAATTTATCTGTATTTACATTAACTTCTACTGATTCTTTAAAAAATACACTTTTTTTATATTCTTCAAAGCTATTGTATTGTTTAAATTTCCAATAATCAGATTCTTCATTTTTCTTTACATTTAAAAATGTATTTCTCATTTCAGCTGAAATTTTTTGTAACTCTATATTATCTCCCTCTGAATGAGCCTTTACTCCTCTTTCTAAAAGTTCATATCCATTCTCTACGATATATCCTCTATTTTCTAGTGCTTGTATTGATGCCACCATTATTTTTTCTGGTGCTCCAGACCCTGGCACATTGCTTGACCAATCTAAAGACAATTGAGCGTCATAGAAATCAGAAACAGCTTTAAGAGAACTCCATCCTTGATCTTCACTGTTTAAAATTCTTGGTTTAGCATTTGAAAATATATCATATGCAATTTCCCATGCTTTCATATTTTCTTCCTTTCCGTTGTTAGTTTTCCTTTTTTGCAACAATGAGTTTATGCTAATTCCAAAGCAATTTTCATCATATCTTTAAACCCTTTTTCTCTTTGTTCTGGTGTGGTTTCTGATTGTCTTGCTATAGAATCAGATACTGTTAATATAGTAAGTGCATTAACTCCTGCTCTTGAAGCATTACAATATAGTGCGTAGCTTTCCATTTCAGCTGCAACAATACCCATCTTTGCCCATCTTTTCCAATCATCTGGACTGTCATGGTAAAACACATCTGATGTTACTATATTTCCAACTACTGTATGTATACCATTTTCATCAGCAATCTTTTTAGCATTTGATAAAAGTTCCCATGATGCTGTCGCAGAAAAAGTACCAGGCAAATCATATTGATATGCAAAGTTAGTATCTGTGCTTGCTCCTATAGCCAATACTATATCAAACAACTTTAGATTTTCATCATATGCACCGCATGATCCTATACGAATTAAATTTTTAACTCCATACATATGTATTAACTCATATGAGTATATTCCTATTGATGCACATCCCATTCCTGTGCCCATTACTGATACTCTTTTTCCATTGTAAGTACCTGTGTATCCAAACATATTTCTTACTGCATTAAATTGCTCAACATCCTGCAAAAAATTTTCTGCAATAAATTTTGCTCTTAGTGGATCTCCAGGCAACAATACTGTTTCTGCTATATTTCCTTTAATTGCACTATTATGTGGTGTTGTCATATTATATCTCCTTTATTTTTAGTTTTATCCTAAATATTTAGTTAAAAAAATCTATACTCTCCTTGATAATTTTTCCTTATTAAAGCCATAATGTATAATTGTTTAATAATATAATATTCAGCAGGAAAACTTTCATCAAGTGTATAGATTATCATTCATTCTTCTATTACCTTTTCTAATGTTATAAATAGTGATATTTTTAGTATATTCATAGAAAATACATATAAATTGTACTTCCATAATACCATTTTGTCAATAGTTTGAATTAAATGTCACTTTATTTTTTTAATTTTTTATTACTAGGGCTTTTAAAATTTTTGCCCATCTTGTTATTATCTTTGCTATCGAAAATAGGTTTTTCTTTTTTATTTGATAGTTTTATACCATCTTTGGTAATTTCAACCATTCCTCTTTTCATTAGCCTACCTACTCCTTTTTTAAATGAACTTTTACTCATACCAAGCATTTCACTTATTTTAGCTGGGTTACTATTATCATTTAAAGGAAGTTGTCCTTTATTCTTTGCAAGCGCATTAAAAATTCTATCCCCATCCCTATCTATCTGCAACTTTGGCGCATCCTTCAAGCTTAAGTCAAGTTTTCCATCTTCTTTAATATGACTTATTCTTACTTCAACATCATCTCCAGATCTCAAGGGTTTAAGTATTTCTCCCTCGTGTATCAAACCTAAATATTTTCCTTCTACAGCAACCATTGCTCCAAGTCCTCTTTTTAAACTAAATACAGTTCCCTTCACAATGTCATTTACTTTATATGGTGAATCCGTTCTAAGAACTTTAAATAAGTTCATAGTAGCACACAATCTATCTGATTTGTCAACGTATAGACCAACCATGTATTCACCATTATTTCTAATTTCACCAATTTGTTCTTTATATGGTAGAAACAAATCTTTTTCTAACCCCCAGTTTAAAAAGGCTCCTATTTTAGATAATTCTACAACTTTTAAAAATCCTATTTCCCCTATTACTATCTTAGGTTTGTTTACTGTAGATATTACCCTATCATTTGAATCTCTGTACACAAAAACAGATATTTTATCACCTATTTCTGTATTTTCAGGTACTTGTTTTTTTGGCAACAGTATTTTGTTTTCACCTTTTACATCTTCAGAGCTTTTTAAATAAACTCCAAAATCCATCTTCTTAACTACTTCAAGTTCTTGTATTTCTCCAAGTTTAATCATTTTCTCACCTTCCTTTCTACAGACAAGGAGACTTCCCCTTGTTTTCATTGCTATTTTCCTAACAATCTAAACATGTTTTTCTTATAATTTTCAACTCCAGGCTGTGTAAATGGATCTATATTGTTAGTATACCCACTAATTGCACATGTCATCATGAAAAAGTAAAAAAGTTTGCCTAAGTAAAATTCATTCATTTCTGGCACCTTTATTACTATGCCTGGTACTTTGCCTTCATTATGTGCCATAAATGTTCCTTCAAACGCCTTATCATTTATGTCATTAAATGTTCTTCCAGACAAATAATTTAATTTATCAAAGTCATTTGAGTCAGCAGGTACTACTATATCACCTTTGGGCTGTTCTGTCACTATAGTTGTTTCAAAAATTATTTTTTTACCTTCTTGAACAAATTGACCCATAGAATGTAAATCTGTAGTAAAGTTTAATGATGCTGGAAATATTCCTTGTTCATTTTTACCTTCACTTTCACCAAACAACTGTTTCCACCATTCTGCTATTGATATAATTGATGGCTCATACCCTACAAGTATTTCTACTTCCTTACCTTTTTTATTTAATATATTTCTTGCAGCCGCATACAAACAACAAATATTATTTTCAAAATCAGTAGTTTGATATTCATTCGATGCATCCCTAAGCCCTTCTATAAACTTATCAGTATCAAGTCCTGCTGCAGCCATAGGCAAAAGCCCTACTGGTGTAATTACAGAATACCTTCCTCCAATATTATCAGGTATTTTAAATGCTTTATAGCCATATAATTCAGAAAGACTCTTTAAAGCACCCTTTTTCTCATCAGTGACAACAAATATACGATTTTTTGATTGTTCTTTATACTTTTCGTCCATCATATCTCTTATTATTCTAAATACTAAAGCTGTTTCTAATGTAGTTCCAGATTTTGATACCACAATTATACATACTTTTTTAGTTTTAACAACTTCCAACAAATTTTTCAAATACGCTCCACTTAAGTTTTGACCAGCATAATAAACTTGTGGTTTACATAATTCATTGTGAAAATCCCCCCTTATAGCTTCTATGGAAGCTCTTGCCCCAAGGTATGATCCTCCTATGCCCAGTAGAATAATCGCGTCGCTATTATTTATAATATAACTAGCTGATGCTTTTATCTCTTCATATTCTACCTCATCATAGTTGTTCATGTAATCAACCCAACCTATCATATCGCTACTTATTCCACTACCATTCAAAAGAGTTTTTTGAGCCTCCATTATTTGTGGCTTCATGTTTTGCAATTCTTCATGTGTTACAAAGCTTCCTTTTAAATCAAGTGCAATTTTCTTCACTTAGATACCCCTCTCTTTATTTTATATAATTTCTGCCATAAGTATAGCGTAATCATCTTTTTGCACATCACTATAAGATGAAAGTGACGATTTCAATTCCTTTAAAATACTATCTGAACTATTAATTATTTTTATAAGTTTTTCAACACCAAATTCTTGTCCAAATATATCCCTCGCTTCAGTTATGCCATCGGTATAAAAAAACAATTTATCTCCTTCGTTTAATTTTACAGTTTTTATATCATACTCAACGCTATCAAATATATTACATATTGGATATCCTCTAGATTCAAGCATCTCTATCTCTTTTGTACCACTTCTCAAAAGAATTGGAATAGAATTATGCCCAGCATTTACAAATTGAAACTCATGAGTTATTTTATTGTATATTCCAAAGAAAACTGAAAAATATTTTTCTGTATCTAAATTAAGTGCTAAAAATGTTTTATGGAGGTCTGCAATTATTTGGTCTGCATTGTTCCTTCCTTTTGCTATTGTCCTAAGTGATTGTCTAACAAATATGGTAAGAAGTGCTGCTGTCACTCCATGCCCTACTACATCACATATATAAATCCCTACATTATCAGAATCCATATTAAAAACATCGAAAAAATCACCGCTTAAAGATTCAGATGATTCATATAAATAATCTATATTAACGCTATTGTAAATTCCTTTTGGAGGTAGCATTCTCATTTGCATGTTTCTTGAAAATGCAATATCTTCACTCATTTTTCTGTTCTTTTCGCTTATTTTTCGTGCTAACTCTTTTTCTACTGTCATGTCTCTAAAAACTTCAACAGAACCTATAATTTCATTTTTCTCGTTAATCATAGGTGATGATACAACCATATATGTTTTACCATTTAAATTTGTTTCTTTTCTATGAATGGTGCCATCTCTTAACGTTTTATTAGATATACAATTGTCACATTTTTTTCCAGTACAAAATACATCATAACACAGTTTCCCTACTATGCTATCTCCTAGGTCTTCCCTCATTTTCTTGTTAGCAAAAAAAACAATATTTCTTTTATCTATAACCCTAACCCAGTCAATCATACCATCAATTACGCTCAATTGGTATTCACTCATTATTTTGATTGATTGTTTCACATACACCACTCCTTCCTAAATTATTCTTTTCATTGACATAATTAAAAAGTACTTTACCTATTTTTTCTGCGTTATGTCTGATGTAATTTTTTCTTATATCTATAAAGTTACTGCTTATTACTTTTATATTTATTTCTTCAAGCTTCTTTTTTTGGTCTTCATCAATTAAAACCTGTCTAGCTCCCTTATATTTATAATTCTGAATAAGATCATCTGATATTAATTCGTCATTAGCTATTACATAATCTATTAAATTCCTAGAGCTATGTTTTATTATTGCATTAACATGGTCAACTACGTCAAAGTCATCTGTTTCACCTGGCTGTGTCATTACATTACAAATATAAAAAACAGTTGCCTTAGACTGAATTATTAGTTTTGGTATATCACTAACTAAAATATTGGGTATAACGCTTGTATATAAACTTCCTGGTCCCAAAATTATTATATCTGCATCATTTATATCATTTATGGTTTCGTCTAATGGTTTGCATATTTCCGGAACCAATGTAACCTTATCAATATAACTATTTGACATACTCACATACTCAGGAATATCTTTTTCTCCTAAAATACAGTCGCCATTACTTAAATAAGCTTTAAGTTGAGTGTCTTGCAATGTCATTGGTAAAACTTTGCCGGAAAGTCTAAATATACTTCCAATTTCTTTAAGTGCATGTTCATAATCTCCAAATATTTCATACATTGCAGCTATGAACAAATTTCCAAAGCTCTGCCCTGTTAAATAACCATCTTTAAACCTATGCTGTAACAATTTTATCATAGTAGGTTCAATGTCTGCTAGGGCTGTAATACAATTTCTCATATCCCCTGGTGGAAGCATACCTAAATCTTCCCTAAGAACTCCTGAACCACCTCCATTATCAGCTACAGTTACCACCGCGGAAATATCTTTTGTATATTTTTTAAGTCCTCTTATTAGTATAGAAAGACCCGTTCCCCCACCAAAAACTACTATTTTCATAAACGTCCCCACTTTTCTTCTAATTTACTTCATTGAATCTCTATGTGTCACTAGGACCCTGTAATTTTTTTCTTTTAAAAATTCTGATATTTTATTTGAAATTGTTACGGATCTATGCTTACCTCCAGTGCATCCTATAGATATTACTAAATTAGATTTTCCTTCTTTTACATAGAGGGGCATCAAAAATTCTAACATATCTAAAAGTTTTTCAACAAAAATAACACTTGTTTCAAATCCCATAACATATTCTTGAACTTTTATATCATTTCCTGTATAATACTTCAATTCTTCAATATAATATGGATTTGGTAAAAATCTTACATCAAAAACTAAGTCCGAATCTTGTGGTATGCCATATTTGTATCCAAATGACATAACGGTAACACTTAAATTATGCGAAATCTTACCAATTAAAAATATGCTTAATATTTCTTCTTTCAATCTGCCTAGTTTCATATTTGAAGTATCAATTATATAATCTGACTTCTGTTTAACTTCCTTCAATAATATTCTTTCTTCTTGAATTCCATCTATTATCGTTCCAGTTGTACTAAGTGGATGAGGACGTCTCAACTCTTTGTACCTTTTTACTAACTCATCGTCTGAGGCATCCAAATACAATATCCTATACTTTATGCCCTTATTTTTCAATATTTCCAAGCTGTTAAAAAGTTCTTTGAAAAAAAAGCCTCCCCTTATATCAGCAACTACAGCAACCTTATTTACTTCTTTAGATGATCCCTTACATAATTCAGCAAAATTAGGCAAAAGTGCTGGAGGCATATTATCCATACAGTAGTAATTAATATCTTCCAAAACTTTAATAGCCTGACTTTTCCCAGCTCCAGACAAACCTGTTAAAATTACAAACTCCATAATAACACTCCCTTATGCTAAATTTATTATTCTGTTTAAATCAAGTCCTGATTTTTGTGCTGCTTTTATTGCATTTGTGAATCCACCGATGCTATCTTTTATATGAGAATCACTATTTATTACAAATCGAACATCATATTTTGCTGCAATTATAATTTCCTCAGAATTCAAATGATGATGATGATTGTTTATTTCTAAAATCGTGTTTCTTTTTTCAGCTATACATGCAATCTTATCAATATCAACTGGTATCTTATCTCCAGGATGAGTTAAAATGTTTATATTATATTTATTCAAAGCTCCTATTATAGCTATTGTATTTTTTTCTATTTGTTTTTCTCTTATTCTTTTATTGAATTTTCCTAAAAAATTCATTACATGAAAATTCCACAAATCATTAAATGTTGAAAATACTACGCCTGAGTGATATCCACACAAAATTATGTCACATAAACTTAAAAGGTCGTCATTTAAATCTGTATTGCCATTTATGCTCAATATATTTGATTCCACACCAAATAATATTTTTATTTGAGGATATTTTTTTCTCATTTCCTCAATTTTATTTTTAGCCTCAACTATTTTATTTTTCTTTATTCCATAAAGAAAGTGCTTTGGTCCATGGTCTGTTATAGCAATCTCTTTAAGTCCAAGTTCAACTGATGTTTTCACTATTTCTTCTATAGTTGATTTCCCATGATTATTCTTTGAATACGTTGAATGTATATGATAATCTGCAGTTAATTTCATTTAAATCCCTTCTTTTTCACTATTACGGTAATAATATATGATATTTTATTTAACTTAGCGAATATTTTGTGAAATTGTACGAAATTCTAAAAACAGTTTTGGCTCATTTAGCGTAGCGGATGTGAGCCATTGTTTTTAGAATTGAAGTAACAATTTCCAAAATTTAAGCAGGAAAAATAAAATATATATATTATTACAGTTTAGTTCCTATTATTTTTATTTCTGGTTCTAGCATTACACCAAATTTATCATATACTGCACTTATTACTATTCTCATAAGTTCCAATACATCTTCACAACATGCATCATCAAAATTAACTAAAAAACCGCTGTGTTTATCAGAAACCATTGCCCCTCTATAAATAAGTCCCTTTAATCCTGCATCTTCAATTAATTTTGATGCGTAACCATCTTTAGGTCTTTTAAATGTACTTCCTGCACTTGGTAAATTTAAGGGTTGCTTAGAAATTCTTTTCTCATTTAAATCTCTAATTTTATCCTCTATTATCTTCTTATCTCCATATTCTAACTCTATTTCAACTTCTATAACAAATAAATTTGTATCAGAAACTCGGCTGTGTCTATAGCTAAAATTCATTTCTTCATTAGTAAAGTTATACATATTACCATTAGAATCTATACAATGAACTTTTTTAACAACATCTTTCATCTCTCCACCGTATGCACCTGCATTCATACAAACAGCCCCGCCTATATATCCAGGAATTCCGCTTGCAAACTCAAATCCTGCAAGGCTTTCATTTGTTAAATACTTGGATAATACTGATAAAAGGGTTCCTGCTCCAACAGTTATTAAATTATCTTGTTTTTTTATATAATTAAATTTATCTCCTATTTTTATAATTATACCTTTAAATCCCTCGTCTGAAAATAACAAGTTTGTTCCATTTCCGATTATATAATAGTTTACTTTATATTTTCTTATTAAATCAAATATTTTTTTTAATTCTTCTACATTGTCAGGCTCAACAAGTATATCTGCGCCTCCTCCTATTTTAAAATATGTATGATTCTTTAAGGGCTCATCGCTAAGCACCTTTCCATTTATATTTAAAATCAACTCTTCGTATAGTTCATTAATAATTCTTGAATGTTCCACTAAATCACCCTTTCCTAATTATATATACCTATAATTATATGTTTTATTTTAACATTTATTTTAATCTTTTTAAAGACATATTTTTTTCTTAATATTTATAGATATTATATTTTTAAACTTAATTATTGACATAGATTTATCATAATGCTAATATTATAGTATCATTATTACTTTTTTCTTATTTTTATTAATTATAAAAATATAAATCACACTATCCTTGGAGGTATCTATGAAAAAAAAAATATTCGAGTTAATTAACAAATTAACTCCAGAACTAAATGAATTAAGTTTGCAAATTTATAATCATCCTGAACTTGGTTACGAAGAGTACAATTCATGCAAGCTACATAAAGATATACTTAGAAAATACGGCTTTAATGTTACAGATAATTTTTCAGGTGTAGAAACAGGCTTTAAAGCTGAATATAAGGGGGATAAAGACGGTATAACTATAGCATACATGGCAGAATATGATGCCTTACCCGAGATAGGTCACGGATGTGGTCACAACCTCCTTGGTACCGTAAGTACTGGTGCTGGAATTGTATTAAAACAACTAGTAGATGAAATAGGTGGTACTGTAATAGTTTTTGGCACGCCTGCTGAAGAAACTAGTGGCGCAAAAATTACATATGTTGAAAATCATGAATTTGATGATGTTGATATAGCATTAATAGCACATCCAGGTAGTGAATATGCAAAAAGCGGTACATCACTTGCATTGGAACCTATTCAGTTTGAGTTTTTCGGACAAACTGCACATGCAGCTGCTGCACCTGAAAAAGGTATAAATGCATTGGATGCTGCAATAGCAACATTTAACAGTGTTAACGCAATGAGAGAGCATATGCGTAGTGATTCAAGAGTTCATGGAGTTATAATCGATGGAGGAAAGGCTGCAAATGTTGTTCCCGACTACAGCAAATGCCAGTTTTATGTTCGTTCTACAACTAAATCATACAATAAGGAACTCCTTGAAAGAGTTAAAAATTGTGCTAGAGGCGCGGCTCTTGCTACTGGAACTAAATTAGAAATTACAAAATATGAATTTAGTTATGACAACATGGTTACAAATCAAACATTGTCAAATGTATTCAATAAGCAAATTTTTGATTTGGCTAATATAACTATGAATGAACCTCCAAAAAGTACTGGATCAATTGATGCCGGACAAGTAAGTCAAGTATGCCCTACTATCCATCCATATTTTGATATTACAAATGATAAAAATGTAATTGGTCATACTAGAGAAATGGCTAATAGTACTTTAACACCATATGCTAAAGAACAAATGAAAAACACAATAGGTGCACTTGTTATGACTGCAATAAAAGTAATAAGCGACCCTAACCTTTATGAAAAAATAAAATTAGAATTTGAAAACACAGTTAAATAAACGAACTATTTACTCCTTCTAATTCCAATGAAACCAAATAATTTGGGCAGGTTCAGAAAAAACTAATTATAAATGGAAACCTAAGTAAATATTATAACAGCCATGTCACTAAACTATGTAACATGGCTGTTATAATATTTCACTTTTGTAATTACAACAAAGCTGCTGCTTTTTGAACTGCTTTTGATACAGCTTCTACTACTCTATTGTCAAACGGTCCTGGAATTATGTAGTTTTCTGATAATTCTTCATCACTAACTAATCCTGCGATTGCATAGGCTGCTGCTTTCTTCATTTCTTCAGTTATTTTTTTTGCCCTTGCATCTAACGCACCTCTAAATATTCCTGGGAAAGCAAGAACATTATTTATTTGATTTGGAAAGTCTGACCTGCCTGTTCCAATAACTTTAGCTCCTGCTTTTTTTGCTAAATCAGGCATAATTTCAGGAATTGGATTAGCCATTGCAAATATTATTGAATCTTTATTCATACTTTTTATCATTTCTTCAGTAACTGAATTTGGTGCAGATGTTCCTATGAATACATCGGCTCCTACTATAGCATCCTTTAAACTTCCATTTAATTTTTCTTTGTTTGTAATTTGAGCAAGCTCTATTTTGTATTGGCTTAGTTGTGCCTCTCGTCCTTCGACTACTATACCCTTGCTATCACATGCTACTATATTATTTACCCCTAGAGAAATCATCATTTTTATTATGGCTGTACCTGCTGCACCTGGCCCATTTAATACAACTTTAATATCACCAATAGATTTTTTAGTTAATTTCAAGGCATTTATAAGTGCTGCACAAACTACTACTGCTGTTCCATGTTGGTCATCATGAAAAACAGGAATATCTAGTAATTCTCGCAATCTCTTTTCTATTTCAAAACATTTTGGAGCTTGAATATCCTCAAGATTGATTCCTCCAAATACTGGAGCGATATTTTTAGCTGTGTTTATTATTTCTTCTGTATCCTGTGAAGCAACACATATTGGAAATGCATCAACATTTGCAAAATTTTTAAATAATACAGCTTTTCCCTCCATTACTGGTAAAGCTGCCTCAGCACCAATATTTCCTAAACCTAATACAGCAGAACCATCAGTTAACACCGCAACAAGATTTCCTTTTGCTGTGTATTTATATACATCGTCTTTGTTTTCATGGATTTTTCTGCATGGTTCTGCAACACCAGGAGTATAGGCGGTGCTTAAGTCATCTCTGTTTTGAACCCTTACTTTACTTATTACTTCTATCTTTCCTTTATGCTCTTCATGCATTTTTAACGCTTCTTCATTATAATTCATTTATTGTATTTCCTCTCATTTATTATCTAAATATTATTTATAAGTTCTCTTATTATACCTGGTACTGTTGTTTCAACATCTGGCATATAAACTCTTTCTGTAATAGTGTGATAGTCTTTTCCCCAAGGACCAACGACTATGAAAGGAGCCGATATTTTTTCTATGTCATCAAATGGTATATTGTATATAGCATTTGGTGTTACCATATTCGACATAACTTCTTCTTCGCTTTCTCTGTCAGTGCATGATGTATAGCTTCCATCACATATACCCATGAAATAATTTTCTTTTTCAATTTTTAGTCCAAAATCTTTAACTAAAGTATTTTCAATACACTCAACATATTTATCATTATTATTTTCTAAATAACTATTATTGGCTGACGGATAGTATGGTGGAATAAAACCAATTACAACTAAAGGTTCAGTAATCATTGATAGTTCAATTATAGATTTTATTATATAAACTCCCGCATCCTGTATTGTCATTTTATTGTTACTAACTAACTCATATATTTTCTCATATAATTCTTTTTTTAGTTCGCTATAATTATCATTGTTTTCTTCCGCTATTTTATCTATTTCCTCAAATGTATAAACTAAACAACCATATTCTCTTTTAATCTTACCATTTAAAGAAGCCTTTTTATTAAGAATATCAAACACTCTATTATATTTATCAATTATTGTATCAAATGATTCATTGCATATAGATTTTACATCTTCAAGAATTTGAATTGGTGTTTTGCTTTTTAAAAACTGATAATTCAAATATATTGCACTATACTCTGGTACGGAAACATCATATATTTCCTTTAAATCCCGTGCATACAAAACAGTAGGAGGCGGTGTAGTCATACCCATATCTGTAGAACACAAATCTGGATTTAATTCTAAATTAGTAATAATCTCAGACATAATTACTGTTGAATTAAGTCCCTCCATAACATCGCTACCATGTGCAATTCTACCTTTAACTACTATAGAAGGCATAATCTTACCAACTGTTCCCACAAACACTTTAAATTTATCTTCTTGGTCTCTAATGTGTGGCTCCGTAATTAATATAAGCTTGTAATCTAAGTCAAATTTTTCCTTTAATTCGCAAAATAGCTTTGCAGATTGTCTCATTCCTGCTGATAAATTTTCTTCATCATGAACTGCAACAAACAAAACATTTACATCTTCATTTATACTTGAAGCTACAGCATCTAGATTTATAGCAATGCCTGCTTTCATGTCGTTTATTCCTCTACCAAAATACCAATCAGGATTTTGAATATCTTTTTTAGCATCACTACCTATATTCATTGACTTTAGCTTTTCTCTTAATTCATCTGGATTTAATGCATATTCTTTAATAGCTCCATAGGAATCAATTTCAACTGCATCATAATGCCCAGTTAAAACTATTGTTCTTTTTGATTTTCCTCTATGTAGTGCCCAAACAACTGGTCTATTTAAAAAATCATTATTATAATACTTTCCACACAAATCTGGATTTTCTATAAAATATTTCTGTTCTTTTATTATGTCTAGTATACAATCTGCCATCTGAATTTCTCTCAAAGTTCCAGTATCACTTTGCACTGATACTAACCTGAATAAAATTTCTCTAATACTATTAATCATAATATCACATCCTATACTATTTCATCTAACCAAGCTTTTCCTACTCCTATTTGTCTTTTTACTTCAGATGGTGCAGTTCCTCCAAATGAAACCCTGCCATTAATACAACCTTCCATACTTAAATCTGGAAATGTTGATTTACTAAGCCTATTATCAATAGAATTTAATTCTTCATCTGTCAAATCAATAAAATCCTTTTGATTTACTTCACAATATTTTACCATTTTACCCACAATCTCATGTGCTTCTCTGAAAGGTATCTTCATTTTTACAAAATGCTCTGCTATATCTGTTGCATTTAAAAAACCTTTATTTAGTTGTTTCTTTATATTTTCTGTTTCAAATTCAGTTTTTTCAATCATCTTTGCAAAAATTAATAAGCTGTTTTTTAAGGTATCAATAGTATCAAACAAGCCTTCTTTATCTTCCTGAAAATCCTTGTTGTATGCAAGAGGTGTACCTTTCATAACTGTCATTAATTGAAACAAATTACCATATACTCTACCAACTTTTCCTCTTAGAAGCTCTGCCATATCTGGATTTTTCTTTTGCGGCATAATGCTGCTGCCTGTACAAAAGCTGTCGTCAATAGAAATATATCCAAATTCTTGTGAATTCCAATATACAAATTCTTCTGCAAACCTACTTATATGCATCATACAAATTGATGATGCGCTCATAAGTTCAAGTACATAATCTCTATCGCTAACTGAATCCATAGCATTTTCTGTAACATTATTAAATCCCAAAATTTCAGCAGTTCTATGTCTGTTAATAGGAATTGTTGTTCCTGCTAAGGCGCATGAACCAAGAGGGCAATAATCTGTTCTTACTAACGAGTCCATAAATCTTTCTATATCTCTCTTAAACATCTGAAAATACGCCATTAAATGAAAGCCTATAGTAACCGGCTGAGCATGTTGCATATGTGTAAATCCAATCATTATCTCATCATGATACTTTTCAGCTTTTTCAAGAAGTACGTGCTCCATGTATTTAAGGTTATCAATGATTAACCCTATCTCTTTTTTTACGTATAATCTAGTATCAACCGCAACTTGATCGTTTCTACTTCTTGCTGTATGTAGCTTCTTTCCTATATCTCCAAGTCTTTGAATCAGTATACCTTCAACTGCCATATGTATATCTTCATCATGAACTGAAAATTCGATTTTACCACTTTCGATTTCTTTTTTTATTTCATTCAATGTTTCAATTATTTTATTTTTTTCTTCTTCTGTTGCTATACCTTCCTCGCAAAGCATAATTATATGAGCAATACTACCATCAATATCACAATCATACAATCTTTTATCAAAACGTATAGATGCATTAAATTCTTCAACTATTTTATCCATACCTTTTTCAAATCTTCCACTCCATAGATTTGCCATATACCTCTCCTTTTGTTTCCACTTACAGGTTTTCCAAGGTCATAAAACCTACTCTGCAATAAAATATTTTTTTATAATTATAACATACTTTCTATTTTCTTCAAGTTATTATTTATAACCTTTTATTTTTAAATATCAAATAATGATATAAAATCCATATAAATTATTAGAATCATTTCGGTAATTATGGAGCTTGTATAAAACAACAAAGAGTTTAAGCTGTTTAGCTTAAACCCTTTTGATTATTAATACTAATAATTTTTAGAAAGTATTTGGAAATGAGCTTGTGGATGGTCGCAAACTGGACAAACTTTTGGAGCTTCTTTCCCTATGTAAACATGTCCACAATTAGCACATTGCCATACAACTGATTCTTCTTTTTTGAAAACTGCTTGTTCTTCTACATTTTTTAATAATGCTAAATATCTTTCTTCGTGTCCTTTTTCAATTTTTGCTACTGCTTCGAATAAATAAGCTATTTTATCAAAGCCTTCTTCTTTAGCTTCTTTTGCAAAATTTGCATACATATCAGTCCACTCATAGTTTTCTCCAGCAGCTGCATCTTTTAAGTTAGTTGCTGTATCAGGAACTCCGCCATGCAATAATTTAAACCATATTTTAGCATGTTCTCTTTCATTGTGTGCAGTCTCTGCAAACAACTCAGATATTTGCACATAACCTTCTTTTTTTGCTTTAGAAGCATAATATGTATACTTATTTGTAGCTTGTGACTCTCCGGCAAATGCTGCCATTAAATTTGCTTCTGTTCTAGTACCTTTTAATTCCATAATAACACCTCTTATTTTAATTTTATATGATATAGAAGCTATTTATAAAACAGCTTCTATATATCAATTACATAAAGCTAATGTAATATATACCCAACATTTTATAAGTTAAACATTAAATTTATCTAAATAATTGTATACATTTCTTTGGCATCATCTTTCATTACGTGTTCTGTAAGCTTTTCAACTCTTATCTTCATAGGTTTTGTACCAAAAACTATTTCGATTTCATCTCCTACGCTCACTTCTGTTCCAGGTTTTGCAGATTTACCATTTACAAATACCCTGCCTTGTTCACATGCTTCTTTCGCTATTGTTCTACGCTTAATTACTCTTGCATTTTTTAAATATTTATCTATTCTCATGTTTCCTCCTGCCTTATATGGTGGAAATTCTTTAATTAAAATACTACTACAGTTTTAATTAGAAACTTGTTTTAATTTTTCTGCTTGGTCTGAAGTTGTTAATGCATCTATCATCTCTGTTATATCCCCATCTAAAAACGAATCTAACTTATATAGTGTAAGTCCAATTCTGTGGTCGCTCACTCTTCCTTGAGGATAGTTGTAAGTCCTTATTCTCTCACTTCTATCTCCTGAACCAACTTGGCTTTTTCTCTCTTGAGCAAGTTCGCTATTTTGCTCTTGTAAATATTTATCATAAAGTTTCGCTTTTAGAACCTTAAATGCTTTATCTTTATTTTTTAACTGAGATTTTTCATCTTGGCATGATATAACTATACCTGTAGGTATATGTGTCAATCTTACAGCCGAGTCAGTTGTATTTACACACTGACCTCCGTTTCCAGAAGACCTAAAAACATCAACTCTAACATCATTAGGATTTACCTCTATATCTATGTCATCAACTTCAGGCAAAACTGCAACTGTAGCAGATGATGTGTGTATTCTACCACTTGATTCTGTATCTGGTACCCTTTGTACTCTGTGCACTCCACTTTCATATTTAAGTTTAGAATATGCACCTTTACCTTTTATTGAAAAAATAACTTCTTTGTAACCACCAATTCCTTGATCACTCATAGACATAAACTCAGTTCTCCAGCCTTGTCTTTCAGCATATCTAAGGTACATCCTCAATAAATTACCAGCAAAAAGTCCTGCTTCATCTCCACCTACACCAGCTCTAATTTCTACTATAACATCCTTATCATCATTTGGGTCTTTAGGTAGTAATAGTATTTTGAGTTCTTGCTCTAATACTTCTTGTTTTTCAGCAAGCTCCTTTATTTCTTCTTTTACCATTTCTTTGAAATCATCATCCAGCTTTTCCCTTAGCATTTCTTTAGATTCTGCATGCTGATTTTTAACTTCTTTATACTCTTTGTATTTTGTAACTATTGGTTCTATTTGAGCCTGTTCCTTCATGAGTTTTTGCAATTTTTGTGAATCACTCAATGTAGCAGGGTCTGATAATTTTTCACTTAGTTCTATATATTTTTCTTCTAGAAATTCTAATTTATCTAACATAATAACCTCTCTCATAACCTTATTCAATTTTTATTGTTTTTACTACATGCCTAAATATCCTGTAACAACTCTATCATTTCCAGATAAATCTTTATCTGATTCAATAAAAGAGAATATTCCTGCATCTTCAAATATTTTTAAGACTTCCTTTTTTTGATTATAGCCTATTTCTACAGATAGTATGCTTTTATCCGAATGGATAAACCCATAAACTTCAACTATACGTCTATAGTAATCAAGTCCATCTACTCCACCATCTAGTGCTAGCTTTGGTTCATACTTTGAAACCTCCGTCTGTAAATTTTCTATCACAGACTTTTCAATATATGGTGGATTTGAAACTACTATATCATACTTTTCATTAGATTTTGCATTTTTAACATCTCCAAAAACATCAGATTTTTTTATTAAAACATTACTTAATCCTAGTTTGTCTGCATTGATTTTTGCCGTTTCTATTGCTATATCACTAATATCAATAGCTGTAACTAATGAATTTTTCAAAAAATAACCAAGGCTCAAAGCAATTGCGCCGCTTCCTGTTCCTATATCAAGTATATTTATAGTTTTATTTCTCAATTCAGTATTATTTACTAAATTTATAATTTTTTCTACTAATATTTCTGTATCAGACCTAGGTATAAGAACACCCTCCTGCACAAAAAAATCAAGTCCCATAAATTCTTGTGAATTTATCATATATTGCAAAGGATACCCTATGTTTCTCCTTTCAACCATATCATAATATTTTTTCGATACATCACTTTTTACCTCTTCATCTTTATTCATATGCAAATATATTCTATCTTTATTAATTAAATGTGATAAAATTAATTGAACATCAAGAAAGGGATTATTATAGTCCCTTTTCTCAATCATATTTAAACCATCTTTTAGCAATTTTTCAATTGTACATTTTACCATTTATCATCTTCTCCATTTTGAGGTATTACCCTCTCCATTGCAGCAATCGCAACTTCAATCATTGAGTCATCAGGCTCACTTGTAGTAATTTTTTGAACTAAAAACCCTGGGTAAGTAATCATTTTAGTAAAAATATTATCACTTTCACATCTTCCTACATATTTATTTAACTCATATGACAAACCAGCAATTATAGGCAAAGTTGCAAGTCTAATTACCACTCTCATTAAAGGGTTTGGCCATCCAAAAAACGAAAACACTATTATACTAATAATCAGCACATTTACCATGAAGCTAGTTCCACATCGCGGATGAAGTGTTGAATATTTTCTTACATTATCTACTGTTAATTCTTCCATATGTTCATAACAATGGATTGTTTTATGTTCTGATCCGTGATACATGAACACTCTTTTAATATCATTTAATTTTGATATTAAGAAAACATACAAAACAAATAACCCTACTCTTACTATACCTTCTACTAAGTTTAATAAAAAAGTATTTTTTACTACATTTTTAAGAAAATTAGCTAAAAAGGAAGGCCCAAGTATAAATATTCCAACAGAAAAAAGCAACGCTAAAAATACTGAAACATAGATTATTGCCGTATCTGCCTTTTCCTTAAATACCTTTTTTAAAAATTTATCTACAGCATCTTCTTCATATTCTTCACCATAAAACTCTGCTGAATACATAAGCTCTTTCACGCCATTTATCAATGAATCTATAAGAACAAATGAACCTCTTATAATGGGGAGCTTTAATAATTTATGTTTAAATATAGGCTTTATATCGCTTTCTCTTACTATAATTTCTCCATCTGGTTTTCTAATTGCTGTTGCTATCTTATCAGGACCTTTCATCATAATTCCCTCAATTAAAGCCTGACCACCAATGCTAGTCTTTTTTACAGTATTTATATTATCCTTCTCGCTCATTTTGTCCCCTTTTCTTTAACATTAATTAATTATACAATTAATTTTATTATTCTTCAAGAATTTTTATTTATCTTATAACAAAAACAAAGCTTTATAATTATTATTACAAAGCTTAATGTAGTAGCGCAGTCTCATTCTTTAATTTACTTCAACAATTTTATACTTAACAATACCGCCTGGTGATGTTACATCAACATTTTCACCCTTTTTTTTGCCTAAAAGCTGACTTCCTAATGGAGATAAATTAGATATTTTACCTGCTACAGGATCAGCCTCTGTAGCACCAACAATCATATAATCCACAATTTCATCAAATTCTATATCCATAATTTTAACCTTGCTACCGATTTGGATAGTATCTTTGTTTTTTTCATTATGTTTAACAACTTTAACATGTTTCAATGTATGCTCAAGCACAATAATTCTTGATTCATTTTTATTTTGTTCTTCTTTAGATTCTGAGTATTCAGCATTTTCACTTAAGTCACCTTCTGCTAGTGCTACCTTTATTCTCGCTGATATTTCTCTTCTAGTTTTACCTTTTCTAATTTCAAGTTCATTAACCAATTCATTATATCCATCTTCTGTTACCAATATTTCTTTTTCCATTATTCCACCCTCTATATATTAATGTTTTAAAAAAATTTTTATATGATATATATTATAACCCAAAATTCAAATTTTTCAATACTTTATATAAAAATTGTCTTTTTAAAATTTAATTTCTTTGTACTAGCATCATACTTGTCCTCATATATTTAATACATATAATATTTTACTACAAGAATAATACGAGGTGAGAAAATGCATATTGTAAAAAACAGAACCAGAAGTTACAAAGGACTAAGTACTAGTGATGTAGAAAAATCCAGACAAAAATTTGGTGCAAACAAAATAACTATTAATAAAAGAAAAACATTTCTAAATCAATATTTTGAAAGCTTTGGTGATCCAACTATTAAAATATTGTTGGTAGCACTTGGACTAAATTTAATTTTCTTTATCAAAAATTTTAATTGGTATGAATCCGTAGGTATTGCAGTATCCATAATTTTAGCAACTTTTGTTTCAAGTATATCAGAATATGGGAGTCAACTAGCATTCGAAAAATTAATGGAGGACTCACAAAAAATTAAATGTAATGTATGGAGGGACAACCAGTTATTTGAGCTGCCTATTGCAGAAATAGTTTGTGGTGATTTTGTTCAATTTCAATCTGGGGATAAAATTCCTGCTGATGGTATTTTAATTGATGGTCAAGTAGATGTAGATCAATCTACTTTAAATGGCGAAACTAAAGAAGCACACAAATATGCAGCTAATAAAATTGATAGCAATGATAACAATAATACTGTCTTACTTGATGCTAATTCTTTATTTAGTGGAAGTGTAGTTTGCAATGGTGAAGGAACAATGTTAGTACAAAGAGTTGGAGAAAAGACTTTTTATGGTAAATTAGCACGTGAACTCCAGGAGGAAAATCATGATAGCCCTCTAAAACAAAGGCTTACTGTTTTAGCAAGAACAATTAGTTTCTTTGGATATACAGGTGCATTATTAGTATTATTTTCTTCACTGTTTAAATCTATAATTATAGACAACGGTTTCAATACAATTGAAATTGCAAATTATTTGAAAAATTCATATTTATTGTTAGGTGATATTTTAAAGGCAGTAACCTATGCTATAACAATAATTGTTGTTGCTGTGCCAGAAGGTTTGCCTGTTATGATAACTGTAGTATTATCATCTAATATGAAAAGAATGATTAAAGATAATGTTCTCGTACGAAAACTAGTTGGAATTGAAACAGCTGGAAGTCTAAATATTCTGTTCACTGATAAAACTGGTACTTTAACTAAGGGAAAGTTAGATGTTGTAACTTTTATTGATGGTGAAAACAACTTATATGATGATTTATATGATTTAAAAGAAAATGAAGAACTTTGGAAGTATATCTTTGTATCCTCCGTCTTTAACAATGGTGCAAAATCCGGATATAACGGCAGTGAACATATAGTAATAGGTGGAAATTCAACAGATAGAGCTTTATTGAATTTTGCTCTATGTTATCCAGTAGAAAGTGAAAATATTGTACAGGTTTCCTCTATTCCATTTAATAGTAACAATAAACATTCCGTAACTCAGGTATCAGGTGATGTAAATTTAACCCTAATTAAAGGGGCAACTGAAAAAATATTACCATTCTGTACAAAACGCTATGATAAAAATGGTAATATATGTAATTTAAACACAAAAAAAAATATTTATCAAAATATTGCAGATATGTCTTCTAAAGGTGTCAGAATTTTAGCACTTGCAACTTCAAATAAAAGTTTAAATGAATGCAAAAGCAATAAATTTTCTGATTTAGTTTTAGTTGGAATTGTTGGAATTAAAGATGAAGTTAGACCTAATGCAAAAAGCAGCGTAAATGAAGTCTTAAATGCTGGTGTACAAGTTGTTATGATAACTGGTGATAGCAAAGAAACTGCTACATCAATAGCTTTAGAAACAGGATTGATTAACGATGTCGAAAAAAACCAAATTATAACATCTTCGGAATTAAGTGATTTAAATGATAAACAAGTGAAAAAGTTGTTACCAAGCATAAAAGTTGTAGCTAGAGCATTACCAGGTGATAAAAGCAGATTAGTACGTTTATCCCAATCAATGGGTTTGGTTGTTGGAATGACTGGTGATGGTGTAAATGATGCGCCAGCCTTAAAAAAAGCGGATGTAGGATTTTCTATGGGGAGCGGAACCGAAATAGCAAAAGAAGCAAGTGACATAGTTATACTAGACGATAATTTTCTATCTATTGGCAAAGCAATACTTTATGGTCGAACCATTTTTAAAAGCATTAGGAAATTTATTATATTTCAATTATCAATAAACGTATGCGCTGTTATTATTTCTTTGATTGGTCAATTTATAGGAATTGACACACCAATAACAGTAGTTCAAATGCTTTGGGTAAATATGGTTATGGATACTCTTGCAGGTCTTGCTTTTGCAGGAGAATCACCTCTGCCTGAATATATGGAAGATAAACCTAAGGAAAAAAATGAAAAAATTATCAACAAATACATGGCTAATCAAATATTTTTTACTGGTTTGTACACAACTATTTTATGTATTTTATTTTTAAAGCTACCTCATATTAACCATATATTTAGATACTCATCTGATAATAAATATTTGATGACAGGATTTTTTGCATTATTTATGTTTTGCTCTATTTTCAACAGCTTAAATGCAAGAACACATCGCTTAAATTTACTATCACATATATTAAGAAATAAAACTTTTGTCATAATTATGGGGCTTGTATCAATAATACAAATAATTCTATTATATTTTGGAGGAAGTGTATTTAGATCTTACGGCTTGACCACTACAGAGTTAATAGTCATATTATCACTATCTTTCACTGTAATACCTTTTGATTTAATGAGAAAATCATATTTGCGTTTAAAGTATAATAAAGATGAAGTTTCAAAATTTCTGTAAAAACATATAGTAGAAAGATTAGGTAATAACAGAATTCCAATAAAAAACAAAGGATTTGTGCTTTGCACAAATCCAATTTTTATTTATTTTACTTTGTATATCCAACCTTTTGGTGCTTCTACATCACCCATTTGAATTCCATATAATGTTTCATATAACTTTTTAGTAACAGGGCCAACTTCTGTTTCGCTGTGGAATACATGCATTTTCCCATTATGCTCAATACCGCCTATCGGAGTAATTACGGCTGCAGTTCCACATGCTCCTGCTTCAGCAAATTTATCCAATTTGTTAATTGACACATCGCCCTCCATTACTTCCATATTTAAATATTCTTTTGCAACATGCAACAATGAGAATTTTGTTATACTTGGAAGTATTGAAGTTGATTCTGGAGTAATAAATTTATTATCTTTTGTTACACCGAAAAAATTAGCTGCTCCAACCTCATCAATTTTAGTGTGTGTCAATGGATCAAGATATATACAATCTGCAAAACCTCTTTTTACAGCTTCTAAATGCGATTGCAAGCTTGCAGCATAATTTCCACCAACTTTGTTCTTACCTGTTCCGTATGGTGCAGCTCTATCAACGTCAGTTGTTACAAAGTTTACAGGTGTCATTCCACCCTTGAAATATGGTCCAACTGGCATTCCAAAAACTCCAAATATGTATTCTGGTGCTGGTCTTACTCCAATGTTATCTCCAACTCCTATAACAAATGGTCTAAGATAGAATGTTGCACCTGTTCCATAAGGAGGAACATATGCTTCGTTTGCTTTTACAACTTGCATACATGCATCTATGAATTTTTCAACTGGTACTTCTGGCATTAAAACTTTTTCACAGCTTTTCTGCATTCTTTTAGCATTTTCATCAGGTCTAAACAATTGAATTCCACCATCTTTTGTGCTATATGCCTTTAAACCTTCAAAGCATTCTTGTCCATAATGCAAACATGTTGAACCTTCACTTATAGATATTTTATTATCTTCTACAAGCTGTCCATCATCCCATTTTCCGTCTTTCCAATAAGAAATATACCTTTTATCTGTTTTGATATAACTAAATCCTAACTCTGACCACTTAATATCATTTTTTTCCATAAACAACCTCCTCCTATATCACTGTTTTATTTTATCTTATATAGTACAAGTATATACCTTAACATAACATTTATCAATATATTTTAAAGTAGCTTTTTGACAAAAAACAAAAAATAATAACAAGAAAAAATATATCGACATATTTTCGACTATATGCTATTATAATTGCAATATAAATTATATTATTTATATATTATTCAGAGTAGATAAGATGCGTTAAGTGTTAAGAGATGGGAGGTCGCTCTTAAACGAAGGACTATAGTCTGCGGTATCTTGTCGCTTCCGCTGTATTTGAGGTTAATAACACTCCTATATTGTGCGGAAGTATTGCATTGCTCAATATTAGGAGGTTTTTTTATGAGTAGTAATACTTTAGGTGCAAGAAAAATTACAGCTTTAGCAGTTGTTAGAGCTGGGCTGTTTATAGCCATGAGCCTAGTGCTCAAAGTCGTTTTTGAAATATATATTCCACTTGGTGGAATACCTGCTTTAAGAATAAATTTTGCTCAAATTCCAATTATGCTTTCTGGTATATTACTTGGACCAACTATTGGATTTTGTTCAGGAGCTATTGCTGATATAATCAATTTTATGATTAAACCAGGAGGTCCATTTTTCCCTGGATTTACCCTTGTAAGTGCTTTAAGTGGATTTATTCCAGGACTTATTTTCAAATATATTAAGAAGGAACACAACTTTAACTTGCTCAACACATTTTTTATATCTCTTTTATCTGTAGGTTTTGTACTTGCTTTCATGATTAAAGGAGTTATGTCTTTTGAACAGAATATGATAATATACGATGGTAAGCCATTAAGTTTCATTTACATTATAGGTTTTGTAATATTAGTAGCAGCATATTTATATATACCTATTAAATTGACATCATTCGGAAATAATAATTTTAAAATAGATAAAGTTGTCTTCACTGTTAGCATTACGCAATTAATTACATCAATTCTGCTAAACACTTATTTTTTATCTATTTTATATGGAAAGGGGTTCTTGATGTTTCTACCTGCCAGAATATTAACTAGCTTCTTTATGATACCTCTTTATTCTATTTTAATAGCTGCAATTCTAGGAGCATTAAACAAAAGACTATTAAATCAATAAAATCACTTAATTAGTTCTAAAAAACAAAAATTATTTATTTGGATAGTTTTTGTTTTTTTATTGCATATTTCTTTTAATCAGATAAAAAAGTAATAAGCGTTTACATTTGATGCTAATGTAAACAAAAAAATATTTGTTATTAATCAAAACATACTATATAATATATTATATATATTATTTTAAACTAACAACTAAGAGGTCGAAATAATGAAAAAACTGCAAAAGACAATGCTCATCGGACTTATAATAGTTGCTACATCTCAATTGTATTTAAACTTTATAATTGATGGTTTTAGAGTATCTGCTTCTGTTATAATCTTTCCCATTTTACTTATTACGTATGATGACCTCAACTCAATTCACACTGCATTAGTTACAGCTATTTTAGTTTTCATTGCTCGTTTTAGTATACTCACTATCAGAGGTACTGAAATACTGCAAGCAATTTACAGTGTTTATCCAGGTTCCTTATTTTATATAGCTTATGGTTTTATATTTAAATTTAAGACACCTAGTCACAACTACTATCTATCAAAAATGTTTCTATTGATACTTATGTGTGATTTCATTTCAAACGTTTTCGAAGTAATGTTACGTATGAAATTAACATTTACAATTGAAGACTTTTCTTATTTGTTTATTTTATTTTTAATTGCTGCTACAAGAGCTAGTATAGTTTTAATGATTTTAACTATTATAAGAAACTATAAAATATTATTAACAAGAGAAGAACATGAAAAACGATATCAGAACTTGATTATTTTAACATCTAGCTTAAAAAGCGAAATTTATTTTATGAGAAAAAATTCTGAAGACATTGAAAAAATAATGAGCAACTCATATATACTATATGAAAAATTATCTTTATCTAATCAAAATGATGAAATAAATAGATTATCTCTAAATATTACTAAGGATATCCATGAAATAAAAAAAGATTACCTGCGTGTTATAAAGGGAATCGAGAGTATATTGGTTGATAAAATCGAGTTGACTGAAATGAGTATAAAAGATATTTTATATATTTTAAAGGAAAGCACTTACAGAATGCTAGAGGATAAAAAAATTAATATTTATCTTGATTTTAATTACGAAGTTAATTTTACAACTAAAAGCCATTTTCAACTCATGTCTATTCTTGGTAACTTAGTTAATAATGCTATAGAATCAATGGAACAATCTAAAAAAAATGGTTTTGTTAAAATCCAACATTCAAAAAATAATGATTATCATATATTTAATATAAGTGACAACGGAAATGGAATAAATCCCCAAAATTTATGTTATATATATAGTCCAGGATTTTCTACAAAGTTTAATTACCATACAGGTGATGTATATAGAGGTATTGGTCTTACACATGTTAAAACTTTAGTTAATAATCATTTCAACGGGTCAATAGATGTAATGTCTGTTGAAAAACTTGGAACGCAATTCGAGATTAAAATTCCAATAGCAAATATGGAGGTGTATTATGAAGATTTACATCATCGAGGATGATATCATAGTTATAAAAATGCTAGAAAATATTATAGAGGATAACGATTTAGGTACAGTTTGTGGATATGCTTTAAACGGTAATGATGGCATTGCTGAAATATCTGTATTATGCCCAGATATCGTTCTTATTGATTTGCTAATGCCCGAAAAAGATGGTATCGCTGTTGTAAAAGAATTAAAAAGCATGAACATAAACTCAAAATTTATCATGATATCCCAAGTATCATCAAAAAACATGGTAGGTAAAGCATACACTGAAGGTGTAGATTTCTTCATTAGTAAACCCATTAACGTTATTGAGGTTACAACAATTATAAAAAATATAATAGAAAAAATTAATTATAAAACAACACTTGAAAATATAAAAAATCTGTTTATTAACGATGGAGGAACTATAATTATATCTGAAGATACAAATTTGGGAAAAATAAAAAAAATACAACTTATTTTAAACAAACTTGGAATGTCAGGAGAAAAAGGTGCGAAGGATATAATTTCAATTTGTGAGTATCTAATAAATAGCAAACAAAACATGTCAGATATAAATATAAATAATATATGTAAAAAACTTAGCTCCAATTCAAAAAATATGGAACAAAGAATAAGAAGAGCTGTATCAAAAGGATTAACTAATATATCAAATCTAGGAATTGAAGATTATATGAATGAAATTTTTATTCTATATTCTAATAGCGTATATAACTTTGAGGATGTTAAATCAGAAATGGATTATATAAGAGGGAAAAGTAAATCAGGGGGTAAAATTAACATAAAAAAATTTATAGATGGATTAATGATACACGTTGATAATTAAAAAAAGATACTACGCAACTTCAGCTAAGGTAATATACCCTTGTTGTGAAAGTTGCTTTTTTTATGTTGCATTTCCATTTAGGGAAAATGTTTTTTTCTGAGTGTTATTGTATTTTTTTGATATTTACCAATATAATTGCATCATAAGGCTTATGCCTAAAATAACAAGGAGGAAATAAAATGAAAAAGAGATTATCAAATTATGTAGCATTGCTTTTAATAGCATTGTTAGCTATGAGTATGTTAGCAGGATGTAGCCAAAAACCAGCAGAAACTGCACCTGCAACAGACCAGCCTGCAGAAACTGAAACACCTGCTGAACCAGAAAAACCAGCAAAGCAAGTTTTTGTTAATATTGGTACAGGCGGAACTGCAGGAACATACTTCCCACTTGGAGGAGCTTTTGCAGAAGTTTGGAACAAAGATATCCCAGGTGTAAATGCAACTGCTACAAGTACTGGTGCATCAGTAGCAAACATTAATCTTTTAAAAGAAGGTAATGTTGAAGCTGTTATAATTCAAAATGATATAGCATCATATTCTGAAACAGGAACTATCATGTTTGATGGTGCTGCATTCCCAGAAATTAGAGGATTATGCACATTATACAGTGAACCATTACAGTTAGTAACTACAGATGATGATATAAGAACAGTTGCTGATTTAAAAGGAAAAAGAGTAGCTGTTGGTGCAATTGGTAGTGGTGTTGAAGCTAATGCTAGACAAATTATAGCTGCTGCTGGATTAGACTTTGAAAACGATATAAATCCTAAATTTTTATCATTCTCTGAAGCTTCAACTGGTCTTAAAGACAAACAGTTGGACGCAGCATTTTTAGTTGCTGGTGTTCCTACTGCTGCAATAGTTGACCTTTCAACACAAAATGATGTATACGTTGTTCCAATAGATGGAGATACTGCTAAAAACCTAATGGAAACTTACCCATTCTATACAGAATTCATAATTCCAGCGGAAACATACAAAGGTCAAGAAACCGATGCTAAAACATTATCAGTTAAGTCAATGCTTGCTGTAAGCAGCGAACTAGATGAAGAATTAGCTTATAACATGGTTAAAGCAATATATGAAAACGGAGACAGAATTACAGCTGCTCACAAAGTTGGAAAAGATATAACATTAGAAAGTGCTCTTGATGGTATGGGAATAACTTTACATCCAGGTGCACAAAAATATTTTGACGAAAATAATATTAAATAAAAATAAAATTAAGAAAAGGAATGAACTAAATTGAAACATACAAAGGGTGAATTTTTAAGAATCATAATTATTTCATTAATCATAGTATCCTCAATAGCTTTTATATTAGGATGTACCATTGAACAAGGTAATGTCTTAGTGATACAGAATAACAAAACAGGTACATCAACAGAGTTTTATCTACCTGAAAACGAATTTTCTCTTGGATATATACATTCTGTTATGAAAACGCCTGCAGAAGAGTTCTTCTATATTAATAAAAATAATGAAATCGTCTTGGATAAAACTGTTTACAAGTCATTAGGAGTAGGATTACCTTTTTTACCAAGCGAAGGTAGCCTTACTGTCGAAGATGGTGAATTCATCCTTTATATGAATCGTTCATTTAAAGAATTAAGTATGGTTATATCGCCTATTCCAAAACACTGGCTTAAAATAGGCGATACAACATATCCAATGATGGATATATTAAAAGAAGAAAATTGTTTTATAAAAATATACGCCCGTGATAAAAATATCATTAAGAATTTTTTTAATTTTTCTTCAGACATTTTAGATAACAATTACTAAAAATTATTCAAAGGAGGAAACAATATGACTATGAAAACAAACAATGAAATTGTTCAAAATATAGATGAAAATAGCGTAGATTCTGCTGAAGTCGATAAGATTCTAAGAAAATATGACAAAGGTTCAGATTTTAGAACTTTATCTGGAATTTCAAATAATATTGTTACAATAATACTGTTATGTTTTTCTTTATTTCAACTTTATACTGCTATTTTCCTAGGAATGGAACCAATGATTTTAAGATCAATACACTTGGCATTTGGACTTTCTTTAGTATTTTTACTTTACCCAGCAAGCAAAAATTGGCCAAAAGATAAAATACATCCTATAGATATTATTACAGCAGTTATTGCAGTTGTTGTATGTTTATATGTTGTTGTATTTTATAAGGATTTAGTTTACAGAGCGGGTATGATTACCACAATGGATATGTTTATTGGACTTTTAGCTGTATTATTAGTTTTAGAGGCTGCAAGAAGAGTAATTGGTATGCCGATGGTTATTATTTCTGTAATATTTATTGCTTATGCATTTTTAGGTCCTTACATTCCAGGTAGACTTGCTCACCGAGGCGTTGATTTAAACAATTTCGCCCAACATCTTTTCTTTACTACAGAAGGTATTATGGGTCTTCCTATAGGAGTATCATCAACTTTCATCTTCATGTTCTTATTATTTGGAGCTTATTTAGAAAAAACAGGAATGGGAGAATTTTTTATAAACTTAGCGAATGCTATAAATGGTAGTTCTCCTGGTGGACCAGCAAAGGTTGCCGTTATATCCAGTGGATGTATGGGTACGCTTTCTGGTAGTTCTGTTGCAAATGTTGTTGGTACTGGAAGCTTTACAATACCAATGATGAAAAGATTAGGTTACAAATCTGAATTTGCAGGTGCGGTAGAAGCAACAGCTTCAACTGGTGGTCAATTAATGCCTCCTATAATGGGAGCTGCTGCATTCCTAATGGCCGAAATAACAAACACTCCATATTTCACTATTATAAAAGCAGCTGCAATTCCTGCACTCTTATATTACTTTGGAGTTTGGGCTGGAGTTCATTTCGAAGCAAAAAAATTAAATCTTTTAGGATTACCTAAAGATCAAATTCCAAAATTAAGCCATGTAATGAAAACTAGAGGACACTTAATTATTCCTATAGTAGTTGTAATGTACCTCCTAATTCAAGGATTTTCACCAATAAGAGCTGCATTAGGTGCTATAGTAGCAACACTTGTATGTTCATCTTTTTCTAAAGATACAAGAATGACTTTTAAAGATATAGTAGATGGATTAATAAAAGGTGCAAGAAATGCCTTAACAGTTGTAGCTGCTTGTGCTTGTGCTGGTATAATAATCGGTGTTGTAACACAAACAGGTCTAGGTTTAAAAATGGGCTCTGTTCTAGTAGGAATAGCACAAGGAAAATTATTCTTGACTTTATTCTTCACTATGATTACTTCTATAATACTTGGTATAGGTGTTCCTACCACAGCTAATTATGTTATTACATCAACAATTGCAGCACCAGCATTATTAATGCTTGGTGTCGATATAATACCAGCTCACATGTTTGTATTCTATTTTGGTATAATAGCTGATATCACGCCTCCTGTATGCTTAGCCGCAGTTGCTGCATCCGGGATAGCAAAATCCGAACCTATGAAAACAGGTGTTCAAGCTACTAGGTTAGCTATTGCAGCATTTTTGATACCATATATATTTGTTAACAGCCCAAGAATGTTAATGATTAATTCAACTCCACTGTTACTTGTATTTGATATAGCAACTTCTCTTATAGGTATAACATGTGTTGCCGCAGCATTAACAGGATTCTTAAAAGCTCATATGAATTTAGTAGAGAGATTTTTATTTGCTGCTGGTGGAGTTTTAATGCTTATGACTAATCCAATATCTGTTGGAATTGGTGCAACCATGATAGTAGTTGCATATTTAATACAAAAAAATAAATTCTCTAAGAACAATGTCTTAGCATAGATTTATAAAATTATAACTTCATACAAAAATAAAAACGAATGAAATTTTTTTACAGTTTCATTCGTTTTTTGTTATTATCAAAGTCTCAATCCACCATTTACAGACAATAGCTGTCCAGTAATATATGATGATTCTTCACTGGCTAAAAACAGTATTGCATTTGCAATTTCTTTAGGATCACCTAATCGCTTAAGCATTGTTTTTTCTTTTATATCATTTAAAACTTTCTCAGGAACTGTTGCCATCATTTCTGTATTTGTGTATCCAGGAGCAACAGAATTTACTCTTATATCTTCACCTTTTCTAGAAAATTCCTTTGCCCAAGATTTAGTTAAGCCTATTATACCAGCTTTAGTAGCTGCATAATTTGATTGTCCTACATTACCATATTCTCCAACTACTGATGAAATATTAATAATAGAACCTTTACCATTCATTTTCATAACAGGTGCTATAAGTTTTGTTATATTAAACACTGCTTTAAGGTTTATATTTATTACGTCATCCCACATTTCCTCTGACATTTTTTCAATTAATGAGTCTTTTGTAATGCCAGCATTATTTACTAATATATCTATCTTTCCATATTTTTCTTTAACATATTCAACTAGTTTTGTTAAATCATCATTAGAACATAAATTTGCTTTATATCCTTCAACCCATTCTTTTGAGTATAATACACTTACAATATCTACAGCTATTACCTTTGCACCTTCATCAGAAAACACTTCACAAACAGCTCTTCCAATGCCCCTAGCCCCACCAGTAACAATTGCAACTTTATCTTTTAATCTATTCATATCTACCTCACTTATTTATTAAGTTTACTTATAACATCAACCATATTATCTGCTAAACGCCTCATTATACCTATTCCTTCTTCATCTTCATTTGCATTAACTGAACCACCTTTTCCAGCTACACCAACGTTCCAATATGTATTTCCAACAATTATACAATCATTAGTAGCAGCCCACAGCAATATCTCAGCAAATGCAAAATTTTGTCCTGCTCTACGCGCTACTGTAATAGGTGAAACTACCTTTCCTGATAAAACGCTACCTTTCCAATCATAGCTTTTATTAGTTTCTTTCATTTCATTTTTTGCCCATCTCCCTGAAAAACCCATACGGTCCAATACTGATTTAAGTTCAGGTGTTATACACGAATGATAAACTGGTGATGCTAATAATAATCCATCTGCTTCAACTATTTTATTATATATCTCCTGAAAATCATCTTCTATTATACATTTTTTTGCCTCAACGCATCCATAACAACCATGACAGCCTGATATCTTTTTACCGGCCAATTTTATTATCTCTGTATCCGCTCCCTTTGCTTTTGCTTCATCTAAAACCTCATTTAAATAATAATTTGTGTTGCTTTCTACTCTTGGACTTGAGCAAATTCCTAGTATTTTCATATATATCTCCTTTCTTTAACTATTTAATTTTCATGTCCCCATCTAACAGTTGTTGCTGCCCATGTATATCCAGTTCCAGCTCCAATAAGAACAGCTATATCACCATCTTTTAATCTCCCTAACGCAGAACCTTCCATAAGCGAAATAAATGCATCCGCTGACTGACAATGACCATAATTTTCAAGTACAAAAGAATTCTCTTCAGTCAAATTAAACTTATTAAGTATATTTTCTAATATGGATCTTTTCATAAAGATAGGTGCTATGAAATTAACATCTTTATTTTTATATCCACTTTTTCTTAAGGATTCTTCAATTACATTATTAAAATTACCTAATGTAATTGGATCTAACCTTTTTTTCATGTTTATAATGTCAGGAACATCTAAAAATCTATCTTCATAATTTATATTTTTTTGTTTGTTGAAATTCTTGCATCCTACGCCAAATACTGCAACATCTTCAGAAAATCTACCATCACTAATCATATGAGTTTCTAAAATAACATTTTTATTAAGCCCCTTTTGTAATAGAACAGCTGCTGCACCGTCACCAAAATTAAACATAAATCTCGAATTATGATTTAAATAGTTTACTATTTGTGTTTCTTTGGATGATGATACAAGTAGAACATTGTTTATTTTCTCATCACACAACATCATGCTCTTTAAAATTTTTAGAGAATATACTCCTGCTGAACACAGCGAATGTATTTCAAAAGCATTAGCATTTAAAGCACCTATTTCATTTTGTATTTTTGCTGCACAGTTATACAAATAATAATCTTTATATTCACTCCCACAATATACAACTAAATCCAGATCTTTAGGATCAAAACCATTTAGTGCGTTTTTAGCTGCTTCAATTCCCATTGCAGAAACGGTCTCTTCATCACTTGCTTCATGCACCTTAATAATCCCAAATTTTTCCCTAATTACCTCCTCTGGTATTCCAGATAGTTTAGATATTCTAAAGCTATCTTTTTCTTTGGATGGTACGTATATACCTATATTTTTTATTCCTACGATGCCCATAATAACCTCCTAATTGTCTATTCATCAGAACTCCCATATAATTCAATAATCTTAGAAGATACTATTTTACCAACATTATTCTTTGGAATATCATCTAAAAATTGTATGTACTTAGGAATCTTATATCCTGCTAATTTATTTCTTAATAAAGATTTAATTTCTTCCCTAGTAATTATCTTATCAGGTTTTAATGATATTACTGCTTTCCCTACTTCTCCCCACTTTTCATCTGGTACTCCGAACACACACACTTCATGTATTTCAGATATTTCATATAAAGCATTTTCAATTTCTGGAGGAAATATATTTTCACCTCCACTAATATACATATTTTTCTTTCTTCCTACTATATAATAATATCCGTCTTCATCAACCGTTGCCATATCACCTGTATAAACCCAGCCATCAACAAGGGTTTTATCCGTTTCCTTTTCATTTCCCCAATAACCTGAAAATATCTGAGGCCCACTCCATAAAAGTTCACCCACCTCATTAATTCCAACTTGATTACCCTTTTCATCAACTATTTTAGTCATAGTTAAATACATAGGTTTTCCAACAGATGCATATTTTTTCTTTATCGTCTCATCTTTCATAAATTGAGGTGTACTAGATAAGTTGTTAGGTCCAGCTTCCGTCATACCATAACCTAAAACAAATTTTATTCCTTTCTCCCAAAACCTTTCCATAATATTAATTGGAGTTGGTGCTGCACCTGCCATTACCCATTTCAAACTTGATAGATCTGCTGTCTTAAATTCTGGTAAATCAGACATCATCCGAAAAATAGTTGCAGCACCAAAAAGCAAAGTAGTTTTTTCTTTTTCAACTGTTTCTAATGTTAATTTTGGGTCGAATTGTTTATTTATTATTATTCGTCCACCAGCATGAAGTATAGGTAAAGTAAGTAAGTTCCACCCTCCAGTATGAAATAACGGAAGAATAATATGAGCACTATCCTCATAATTAATTCCCCAAGTACAAATTTCATTCATCGAATTAAAAATTTCAGAGCGATGAGAAATCATTCCACCTTTAGGAAGTCCTGTTGTTCCACCTGTATGTATAATAAGATGTATATCTTCAATATCTAGTTCACTGCAGAATACCATATTGTTATTTTCATAATTAATTACATTGTCATATGTTAAATCATCATAGCATTTATTTGTATCTTCGATCACTATATATTTTTCAATATTAACCCTATCTTGTATTTCATTAACTAAATCTTTAAATACATCTTCATAAAAAAGAACTTTTGGTGTTTCACTATTTATCAATTTCTCAAACTCATTTGATGACAATCTAGCATTGTAAGGTATTAAAATTGCACCTAATTTTGCGGTTGCATAATATGCATCTATAAGTTCAATTCTATTTCTTGATATAAATGCGACTCTATCGCCTTTAACTACATACAATTTATCTTTTAAATAATTTGCAAGTCTATTAGCTCTATCATCTAAATCATTATATGAATAATGAACATTGTTATCTAAATCGAATACAGCTTCCTTACTGCCGTTAATTCTTGCTCTAAAATATGAGTAATTTCCAATCCAACCATTATTTTTCATGATAACCTCCATTTATGAATTATTACTACCTAGAGGTGGTTGACTTTACGTCAACATCACCCCCTAAGTTTCAGATAAAGTTTACAATTCTAAAACAGCTTCAACCTTCTTATCAAGTCCTTGCTCTTTTGTTAATAATGAAACTACAACAGTTACAGTTATACTTATAGCAACAACATTAAAATACCATGGAAGTGCTCCAGGCCATTTGAATCCAGCAAAAGATATAACATTTAGTAGCAAGCCGATTAAACTTCCAAACATAACACCTTTTTCGTTTGCCCTTTTCCAAAGCAATCCAAGCACAAATACTGGAAAAGTAGCTGACATAAGTGTTCCCCAACCAAACGTTCCAAGAATTCCAACCATTTTGCCTTGTGTTATTGAAAAAATTATAGACACAATTCCAAGTCCGAGCATTGAAATTCTAGCTATATCTATTTGTTTTTTAGCTTCAAACTTAAATCCTAAAGCACTTGGTATATCTCTTGATATTACATTAGAACATATTGACAAGAACAAACTTGCTGATGACATAGCTGCCGCTAAAACTCCTGCATATACAAATAATTGAGCCCATATTCCAGCATAATCAGCAAAAGCATAAATTGCCCTATCTCCACTTGGTAAAGCATCAATTTTTCCAGTAGCTACTAAATATAATGCTCCGTTTGCAACAACAATTGTAAGCAATCCGACTATAGTATGCGCCAATGCAGTATATAATCCTAATTTTGGCATATCCCTTGGGTTTTTCAAAGCATACATTCTTGTAATAACCTGAGGTTGACCAACTGTCCCTAATATAGGTATTATCATCCAAGTCATTGCAATAACTCTTGGCAAGCTCCCCCATGCATTAAGCATATCAGAATTAAACTCTTTAGTTATATCATTTGTAGTAACTGTTCCAGCTTCAGCTGTAGCTTTTAAAACTTCACCAAAACCACCTGTAATTTTAAAAAATGCAATAACAATAATTAATCCTGCTACCACCATTACAAGTCCTTGAAATGCCTGAGTAAGCAACCCCCCAACTTCACCACTAATAGACATATATAATGCTAATACCCCAAATACAACAAAACCAGCCAAAAGAGGATCCCAGCCAAGTAAATGTGCAAACAACTCTGAACCTGCTTTTATTTGTGCTGATAAATAAGCTATACATCCTAAAAATAATGTAATAGACATAGTTAATTTAATTAATCTATTTTTATTATATCTTATATCGCATAGGTCGCCTAAACTTGCTACAGTTCCTATTTCAGCCATTGCCCTAACCTTTTTTCCAAGTATCATATAAGCCATAGCAAATGCTGCAGATGATAACATCCAATACGCCATAGCGTTTCCTGATGTATACATTAATCCAGGAACTCCTACAAGAGCAAAGGCGCTTGCCACAGCAGCAGTACTTGATAAGCCAACTACTAACGGTCCAAACATTCCTGTACTTCCAAAATACGCTTGAGTTGTTGTAACTTTTCTTTTTGCCCACCATCCTATAATAAAAGAAACCAATATCATTACAAATGAAAAAGATACTATTAAAGTTTTAGCCATTGAGCTCATCAATTCGCACCTCCTATATTACTTTCTTCAAATTTTTCTATTTTTTCTATTTTTTTAATAAAATCATTCCAATCTTTTTCAGATAACCACTCATCTTTAAATTTAAAATACATGGCGGTTAACGTTAACATTCCACCCAACCAATATCCCAAAATTGTAGTAGCAAATGATGGATGAAAACCAAAGACAGTAAACGAAGGTATTATTCCAGCAAACTTTGCAGCAAAATAATCTGCTAAGAAAAAACTTGATATCCAAATAACCGCCCAAGGAATTAAACAATACAATAATAATTTTTTTGATAATTTCCCCTGCTTAGCTAAGCCAAGCATCATATAGCAGAACATCAAAGCAACTCCTAAATACATAGAAACTAAATAATAATTATTCCAGCCTAAAACAGTTATTGCTACCCATAAAATAGTAGTAATTACTATAATTGCTGTTTTTTTGTTTGATAAATCCATTTTTACCTCCCATGACATTTTGATAACATGACACATGGTTCATGTCTCATGTTGATTATAATATATATAATATTCTTTGTCAAACGTTTTCTAAGTATTTAATATTATTATTTTTTTATAATGTTTTATTGTGTAGAAAAAAATATTTAAATAAAAAGCATATTAAAACCGACCTCCCTACTCTTTAGATTTTGGTCTAACTTTTGGGGGTCGGTTCAATTTAATATGCTTTTTATTTAAATGCACCATTCTTAACAAATTTCATCACTTCTCCTATTACTTCATCATAGTTATCATTTCCATCGAAAGCAATAAATTTTAATGCAGTAAAGTTAGCAATTCCTATTAAACAATAAGACAATACTACAGGATCAATATCATTCATTTCACCCTTTAATTGTGCTTGTATTATTCCTTTTACATATCCTTTTGAAAAAGATTCATAATACTCCTTAAATAATTCCATATCCACAAATTGAGCTTGCCAAACTATTTTAAATAATCCAATATGATTACCTACAAAATTTAAAAATGTCCTAATACCTAAAAATTCTTCATCATATCTATCTCTACTTTGTTTAGTATTAGTTTTGATATTCTTTCTCAATTCCTGTCCAAGGTTTTTAATTAAATACTTAAATATATTTTTTTTATCACTAAAGTATATATAAAATGTTCCTTGAGCAACTCCCGCTCTTGATGCAATGTCAATTATTCCTGTATCATAATAACCTTTTTCACTAAACAACTCTTCTGCTGCTTTACATATCTTATCTAATGTTTCTAATCCGCGTTTTGTTTTTGGTTCTTTTACTAATTCCTCCATACATTCACCTGCTTTTTTTATGCATATGTTATTATATCACCTGTTTTTATTGAAGTCAATTTTAAAATAAAGCATGATTTAATTTCAATATTTCATCTAAAACAAAATCCATCTTTAAACTTTTAAAGATGGATAATAATTATTAACATGGTATATATTTATACTTATTATACAAACAAATTCATGAAGAAAGTTACTATACCTGCATTAAAGAAGTCAATGAACAATGATCCAACTAAAGGAAGTACAAAGAATGCAGTTGGAGATGGTCCAAATTTTTCAGTAACAGATGTCATATTTGCAATACCATTTGGTGTAGCTCCCAATCCGAATCCACAATGGCCAGCAGCTAACACTGCTGCGTCGTAATCTTTACCTAATAAATTAAATGTAACAAAATTTGCAAACAAATACATAAAGAGTACTTGTGAAGCTAACATTACGAACAATGGCAATGCCAAATCCGCTAATTGCCACAACTTCAATCCCATCAATGCCATTGAAAGAAATAATGAAAGTGATATTCTTCCAACTAAATCAATTTCCGTCATAGGAACTTCATACGATTTTTTCCAATCAGAAATGTTTCTAATAATAGCACCTGATAGCATAGCTCCTATATATGATGGCAATGTTAATCCTGCTTTTTCGAAAAGACTAGATAACAATGTTCCAACACCCATTGCGATTAATATCTCAAAAATTGCAATATTAAAATTATTTTCAATTAATGGTTTTTGCTCATCACTTAGTTCTTCTAATTCTGAGAAATTATTTTTTTTAGCCTTCTTTTTATTCAATAAATCATGTTTTAAAATTAATCTATTTCCAACTGGCCCACCAATCATGCTACCTGATATAAGCCCAAATGTTGCTGCCGCTAATGCAACCGTATTTGCACCTAATGCACCTGCTTTTTCCATTAACGGACCAAAGGCTGCTGCTGTTCCATGACCACCTGTCATTGGAACCGAACCTGTTGCAAGACCAATCAATGGACTAAGATTAAATAAATTTGACAACAACACTCCAATAATATTTTGAAAAGCCACAAGTACTAGTGAACAAGCGAGGAAAATTGCAACTTTCAATCCACCCTTTTTTAAAATCCTAAAGCTTGCGCTAAATCCTACCGAAGTAAAGAAAACTGTCATAACAATTTTCTGAAGGGTCGTATCTAATTCAACTTCTAAAATATTACCTTGCTTAAGTATTAAAGCTAAGAGTGCATATACCAAACCTCCAACTACAGGAGTAGGTATACAATATTTTCTTAAAATGCTAAACCTTTTAACTAAAAATATTCCTAACAACAATACTATGACCGATAGAGCAATCGATTGCACCATGTCCAATTTCAACATCATAACTATTACCTCCGTATATTTTATTATTTCCTAATTAATTATACAGAGTCTCTTCAATGTTCTACATTTTTCGACATTTTTACAAAAAAGTTAATGAAATAAACACAACTTTATTTGCTTAATATTATCATGTCAGTAACGAAGCTTTAGGAATTACAACTGTAAATTCAGTCTTTTTAGTGTTTGACTCTACTTTTATTTCTCCATCTAACTCATCAATTATATTTTTAACATGAGAAAGACCTATACCTGTAGATGAGTTTCCTGTTTTCCTGTCAAATTTTGTAGTAAAACCTGGATTAAATATATACGGAATAACATTAGGATCAATGCCCCCTCCATCATCTATAATATATAATAAGATATTATTTTCAGTAGTAGTTTGTAATATTTTTATACTACCACTCATTTTAATAGCATCAATAGAATTTATTATTAAGTTATTTAATATTGTGAATAAAGAATAATATTTTTTAATATATATATTGTCATTAATTGTAACTACTATCTTAATATCCTTATTATTTTCTTTGATATATCTTTTGCTATTGCCTTCTATGATAAATGATAAGTCCTTAAAGCTCATGGTTTCATTTGTTTCAAATTCATTTAAGAAATTCTCAAATCCACCTAATACTCTATAATAATCTTTTTTTATTTCATGTACATCTCTAGCAATATCTAAGGCATTCTCACTTATGCTTGCATTATTTTTGTTATTTTTATAAAGCGAATAACTTTTATCCATTACACTTTCAATATCTGATGTTGATTTCTTTAAATAAAACAACTCTGCTTGTATATTAGAAACAAGAGTATTTAATTGCATATATCGTTTTTGATGTTCCTTTTTTCTAATAATATTATTTCTATTTTCTATTAATATATAAATACCACATGATGATATACTTCTCAATAAGCCTATTATAATGATGAATTTAAACAAGTAAGAATTTAAATTGCTCCTAGTAATTGCTTCAACCAAATTACATATTACATCTATAGAAAATAATGTCATTATCATCAAGTATGGATTTTCCTTGTTTTTTCTTACTGTAAAAAACACAGCTAAAATTCCAAATAAAATATAATATATGGTTGATGGGAAATTTGCCAATACAATTTCTATTATTTCATCTTTAATAGAAAATAAATCTATAATAAATCTTAAAGCAAAAACAGAAAGGCCAGTATAAATTGATAATAAAATAATATTGAAATCATCCACCAACATTATTACCAAACTAAAAGCTACAACACCAGCAGAAAATCTAAAGCTGCCATCAAATGGATAAAAATATAATTCGCCTATAAGAGTTATTGCAATAACTGTAATTAAATACTTTTTAATAATCTGCATTTACTACCTCCAACTTTAATAAGTATATCATAATACCAATTACATAAGTTATACTTATTTTATATAATATTTTAAAAATATTTGTTATGTAGGAAATATTCGTATATAATAATAATAGAATAATCTACTTATTATTTAAAATCAAATTACTCAAGTTTAGGAGGATTAATTGAAAATATTTATTATTGATGATGATATAGCTATTGTAAAAATGCTTGAAAGCATAATTGAAGATTATGATTTAGGTAAGGTATGTGGACACTCCTTAGATGGAAACTGTATAAACGACATAATATCACTTAAACCCGATCTAGTTTTAGTTGATCTTTTGATACCTAAAAAGGATGGCATAACTATTGTAGAAGAACTCGTAAAGATTGACAAGAATTTAAAATTTATTATGATATCACAGGTTTCATCAAAAAATATGATTAGCACTGCTTATACTGCTGGAATAGATTTTTTCATAAATAAACCAATAAATGCAATTAAAGTTAGAAATGTAATTCAAAACGTTTCTGAAAAAATAGGCTATGAAGAAACACTGAGAAATATAAAAAGTATATTTTCAAGCAACAACGAATCACATGAAGTAAATTCGTCTAAAGATATTCAAAATGTAAAAATTAAAAAAATACAGCTAATTTTAAACAAATTAGGAATGACTGGAGAAAAGGGAGAATCAGATATTGTAAACATATGTAAATATTTAATTGAAAACGATCTAAACCTCTCTGAGACGAGTATAACTGAAATCAGCAATTTTTTAAATCAAAATCCTAAAAGCATGGATCAAAGAATGCGTCGAGCAATTTCAAAAGGTTTATCTAATATAGCTCATTTAGGAATTGAAGATTATATGAACGAAATTTTTATCATATATTCAAGCAGTTTATTTAACTTTGAAGAAGTAAAAAACGAAATGGATTTTATAAGAGGAAAACGAAAGTCATCGGGAAAAGTACATATTAGAAAGTTCATCGATGGACTAATAATCAACGCAGATATTTAAATAAAATAGTAACACATTAATTTATATTTAAAATGCTAAAAAGCTCATGATAGTTATCATGGGCTTTAATAGTTAATTTGCATATAATATAATTTATCTATATTCCAAGTTCTTCTTTTACTTCTCTAAATGCATTTAAAGCAAAATCTAAATCTTCTTTCGAATGTGCAGCAGATATCTGCGTTCTTATTCTTGCTTTTCCCTTTGGTACTACTGGAAAATAGAAGCCAATTGCATATACACCCTTTTCTAGCAATATTTCAGCCATTTTTTGAGATAGCACTGCATCTCCTAACATTATCGGAACAATTGGATGTTCACTATCTATTATAGTCAAACCTATCTTTTTTATTTCTTGCCTGAAATACTTTGTACTTTCTTCTAACTTATCTCTATATTTGGTGCTACTAGTTAACATTTCTAAAACCTTTATTGAAGCTGCTGCAATTGCTGGAGCTAGTGTATTTGAAAACAAATATGGTCTTGAACGCTGTCTAAGCAAATCTATAATTTCTTTTCTACCACTAGTATATCCACCACTTGCTCCACCAAGTGCTTTACCTAGTGTGCCTGTAATTATATCAACTCTTCCAACTACTTCTCTGTACTCAGGAGTTCCTCTTCCAGTCTTGCCAACAAATCCAACAGCATGACTATCATCTACCATTACAAGTGCATTGTATTTATCTGCTAAATCACAAATTCCTTTTAAATTTGCAATAATCCCATCCATGGAAAATACTCCATCAGTTGCAATGAGTTTTATTTTAGCTCCGTCTTTTTCTGCTTGAATTAGCTGTTCTTCTAATGATGTCATATCATTGTTTTTATATCTATATTTCTTAGCTTTACTTAATCTTACACCATCAATAATACTAGCATGATTTAGTTCATCGCTAATTATTGCATCATCTGCTGTTGTTATGGTTTCAAACAATCCTCCATTTGCATCAAAACACGATGAATAAAGGATGGTATCATCTGTAGATAAAAATTCACTCAGTTTTTGTTCTAATATTTTGTGTATTTCTTGAGTTCCACATATAAATCTTACAGAAGATAGTCCATATCCCCAATTATCATATGCTTTTTTTGCTGCTTCAATAACTTCAAGATTATCTGCTAAACCAAGATAATTATTTGCACACATATTTAGAACTCCATCAACTTTAGTAGTATCAATTTTACTGCTTTGTGGTGTAGTTATAATTCGTTCTTCTTTCCAAAGGCCACTTACTTTTATATCATTTAATATCTCTGTATATAATTGTTTAGTTTCACCGTACATATTTTTATCCTCTCTTTATTATTTTTTTGTAGTCCAATCAAGTATTACCTTTCCTGATTTTCCGCTTGTCATTGCCTCAAATCCTTCAATGAAATCTGTATAGTGATATCTATGTGTAATAACTGAAGAAATATCCAACCCTGACTTTAACATTGCAGTCATCTTATACCATGTTTCAAACATCTCTCTTCCATAAATACCTTTTATATGAAGTCCATTAAATACTACTTTATTCCAATCTATAGATGTTCCTGTTTCTTGAATTCCAAGCATTGCTAGCTTACCGCCATGCGTCATATTATTTATCATGTCGTTTAAAGCTATTTCATTTCCTGACATTTCAAGCCCAACATCAAATCCTTCTTTCATCCCAAGTTCTTTCATAACATCACTAAGTTTTTCTTTCTTAGTGTTAACAGTTCTTGTAACTCCCATATTTTTTGCAAGTTCAAGTCTATAGTCGTTAATATCAGTTACTACTACATATCTTGCACCTGCATGTTTTGCAACAGCTCCTGCCATAATTCCAATAGGACCAGCTCCTGTAATAAGCACATCTTCTCCAAGTAAATCAAACGATAGTGCCGTATGGACAGCATTGCCAAATGGATCGAAAATGCTAAATACTTCTTCAGGTATTGATTTATCACAAAGCCAAACATTTGTAACTGGTAAAGCAACGTATTCAGAAAATATTCCCGTCCTATTTACTCCTACACCCTTAGTATCTTTGCACAAATGTCTTCTACCAGCCAAACAATTTCTACACTTTCCACAGACAATATGACCTTCTCCAGAAACTAAATCCCCTACATGCAAGTCTTTTACGCCTTTACCAAGTTCTACGATTTCACCCACAAACTCATGTCCAATAGTCATTGGAACAGGTATCGTATCTTGTGCCCATTGATTCCAAACATAAATATGCACATCAGTTCCGCATATAGCTGTTTTGTGAATTTTTATAAGAACTTCTCCTTCTTCAACAGTTGGTAAATCTACTTTTTCAAGCCATAATCCAGGTTTTGCATATTTTTTTACTAGCGCGTCCATTTTAGCCATACAATCACCATCCTAAAAAATTTGTTTTTTATTTAATTATTATAAATAAATAATACTATTATAATGTATTCATGTCAAGTGCTAAATATGCGATATGTTTTCAAATTATAAACAAGATGCAACTCCATTATTTTATATTAATAAAAGCACCACATCTTAAATGTAGTGCTGATACTCACATAATTCTTTTCAATTTAAAATCAATGTAGTCACTTGATACACAATATACCGATATATCATCAATAATTCCTTCTCTTATATTCTTATGACCATCTTCCCCATGAAGATGACCATATATGCATGTGTTTATCTCATAATCCTTCATTAATGAAAAAAATTCATTTGGCTCACCATCATTGCTAAATGGGGGGAAGTGAAGCATAGCTATTTTATGTTTTTTACTATAATTACATTGTTTTAGTGATATCTTGAATCTATTAATCTCCCTCAAAAAAATTTTTTCATTTGAATATTCAATAGAATGCTCTTCCATAGAATCCCAGCCTCTAGTTCCACAAACTATTACATCCTTGTACTCGTAAGAATTGTTTTTCAAAAATTTAATAGTTTTCATTCCAAGCATATCGAGCTTGTTGGAGGTTGCCCACCAATAGTCATGATTTCCTTTGCCTAAAATCTTAATTCCTGGCAACTCATCAATCTTTAGCAAATCAGCTTTTGCATCTTCTAATTTAGTTGCCCAAGATATATCACCTGGCACCAAAACTAAATCCTCTTTGCTAACAATATTTTCCCAATTTTTTATGATTTTTCCCTCATGATTAATCCAATTATCTCCAAAGATATTCATTGGTTTTTCATTCTTGTGATCAAAATGTAAATCTCCTATAGCAAATATTTTCATTATTTATATTCCTTAATTATAATTTTATTAAATTGAACTTCAAATTCATACTTTTAGCAATCTCGACTTCTCTTTCTTGACAAGTAAATAATATAACTTGTCTTCTTTCACTTTCCTTAGCAAGCATTTCAATTGACTTTTTTAATCTATTTGAATCATACTGGACGAAACTGTCATCAAGAATAATTGGTATATTTTGATTTCCACTTAATATATTACTTAAACTAATTCTAAGCGACAAATACAATTGATCTATTGTTCCACCGCTCAGACTATCGATACTTATATTTCTATTATTATTGTCCTCACTAACAATTGAAATATTCATATCTTCATCTATTGCAACTTCTTTATACTTACCACCCGTAACATAAGCAAAATTTTCACTTATAGATTTTTTTAACAAAGGCATGAAGTCTCCTTTAATTGAATCTGATATTTCAATTATTTTTTCTGAAGCTATTTTAGCCACTTGTATCTTTTCTTTGAAGAAGCTTATTTTATCTTCATAAAACTCAATTTCTTCTTCAACTTCTGCTAAATTTCTTATAGTGTTTTCAATTTCATCTATTTCTTTATCTATATTATTAATATTTATTTGTACTTGATTTCTTTCTTCATTTAGTTTAAAAATTTTAATTTGATATTCTTTTTCATCTATTTCTTTTGCATCAAAATTTTGTAGATCTTTAGTTTTAATTCTTAATTCTTCTAAGCTCCTTTTCCCAAGCAATGTACTAAGTAAATTTTCACAGTACACTTTTTTAGTTTTGAGATCCATGATTTTTTCATTTTGTGAAACTATTTCTTTAAATTCATCAAAACTACTCATTTTATTTGAATTTAATATTACACTGAACCTTTTTTCTTCAAATGATATTTCTTTATCCATTATATTAAGAACTTGGTTTTTCTCATCTGCTAAATTTTGTGTTTTTAAAATTTCCTCTTGTACTAAATCTTTTCTATTGTAAATTTCATTTGCCTTTTCAACACTTTCGCTTGATATTTCTAATATATCAAATATAGCCAAATCATTTAACATATTTTTCTCTAAATTACTATTAATAATAACTAATTTATCTAAACTTTCTTTATCAAAATTTATTAGCTTTGTTTTTTCTGTTATAATATTTTGTTCTTTTTCTTTTTTTTCATATGTACTTTTAAATTCCTCTATGTTCGTGCATCCTGTCTCTTTGAATATTTCATCATTTTCATTTTCCAATTCTTTTACAATTTTATTGTAATCGAGATGCTGACACTCTATACTTTCAATTTCTTTTCTTGCACTTGATACTCTTCTCCCAGATTTAATAGCCATTATATAAGAAATAATTCCAAGTAAAATTGTAGATAATCCACCATAATATTCTACTGCATTAAAATAATATACCATATATCCAGAATATCCTGCCGCTAACAAAAATAACGTTCCAAGTAATACAAACATAAATCCCTTTAAATTTTGTGACTTTATGAATTTCATCATTAAATCATAATTTTTATCACTGAGGAGCAATTTTATCATATCAATTTTATTATTGTTTTCTTCAACTACTTCATAGTGTTCAATAAATTTATTAATTTCATTAAAGTCATATCCTTTTAAGCTTTCTGTACCCAATAATATCTTATTTCTAAGCTCAGTAATCTTATTATTATTTTTTTGATAATTGATAAAATTATCATTCATTTTATCAATATCAAAATCATTTTTAATACGATTTGAAACATCTTCTCTAAGATTTTTAAGTTTTTCATCTAGTTCTTCTTTTTGAACTCTTAATTCATGTCTTTTACTGCGCATTAAATCTAACTCTATGTTTAATTTGGATATATCATCAAAATCTATATCAGAATATTCTTTTAAAATGTCGTTTTTATATTGAGATAATTCTTGATTTATTTCATCAAGTTCAGCTTTTATTGGAACAGATTTGGTGTATTTATCCTTTTCTATTAAGAGTTCACATGTTAAAAGATCTTTGTTTAAATCATTTATATGCATTCCTATTTCTTGAATTTTACCCATTAACTTCTTTTTTTCCATGCTTAAAAACATTACTTGTCTGTTTCTATTAATAATTATTTCTTTAGTATTATTAAGGTCCTTGAGTCTTATAGCATATTGCCCTAAAAGAGTTTTTGGATTATCTTCGCTCCCAGCCTCTTCTTTAATTCTATTTAGAGAAGCTAGTATTCTTTCAATTGAAATTGATTCATCTTTTGACTTGCTCAAATTAATGATCTTATTTGTAACCTCTACAGATAATTCTTTATCTGTTTTATTTCCAAGTTGTTTAATGCTAACTGTATTCCTATATGAAGTTTTATTCATATTAAAAAAATATGCACCAGGACAATCTGAGTTTTCTGCATCGCTTATAGGATTATCGAGATTATCAGAAACATCACTATCATCAAATTCTTTATTAAATATTTTAGTTGTTCCAAGCAAAAAATCTTTTGTAACTAAATATTTATTGTTATTAAATCCATCTATTGTAATAGAACCTTTATATAAATTGCTATCCCATGGCTTATATTTTTTATATAAATCTAAACCATTTGCATCATCAAAACCATATAAAACAGACTCGATAAAACTATGGATGGTGCTTTTTCCGGTTTCATTTTCTCCGTATATAATGTTTAACTTTTTCCCAAGATAAATCCTTTTATATACGAATTTGCCAAAAGCTCTAAGATATAATTTATTTATGTACATAACTATCTTACCACCTTTTCTTTTCTCAATACGTCAAGTCCTAATTTAAATGCTTCTCGTTCTAGCTTATCACAACGATTCTCAAATTGAAGCTTGTAACTTTCAACTATATTAAACTCATTCTCTTCATATTTTTTTTCATCAAAATTCTTATATGAAAAATTATCTTCGAACTCTATATAATAAAAAAATTGCTTTGCCTCATTTTTTATTTCATCTATTGATATGTCTATATTAACAGTCCCTGTCAAATTAACCCTAACATAGTCCTTAATATTTGAAAAAGTATCTCCTGAAAATTTAATTAAATCAAGAATTTTATTATAACCATAAGTAATATCTATATCTATATTTCTATTAATAAATTTTCTTTTAGCTATATTACAAAAATCAAAAGTTGGATTTTTTTTCTCAAGATATCCCTTTATTACACCATGTTCATCCCCTTCATTGAATGAAATTGGTTCAGGCGTACCAGAATATACAACATTATTTTTCAACTTATTATAATTATGTTTCCCTCCTAAAGCACAATAATCAAATTTATTCTTAATTAAATCAACATTAAGTTTATTATTTAAAATTTCATTGCCTGTTTTTTCTATATCACTGTATAACAATAATACATTTATTTTTTCCTCATTAACAGATATATCATAAACTGCTTGAAAATTTTGACTATCTACTGATTTATTAAAACTAATTGAATATATACTCAGGTTGTCCTCATCGAAATTAAGATTTTGAACATGTTCTGTATTCCTTATTAGATAAACATTTTCAGGAAAATCAACATAATCATACATGCTATTTATATTATACGGATCACTGCTACCACATGTGATAATTATCTTAGTATGTTCTATGCTTTTAAATTTCTGTATGATTCTTTTAAGACTTTTAAAATTAAAATATTCTGATTCAATCATGTCTCCAACAATGAACAAGTACTTTATTTTATCTTCTTTAACTATTTTAATTATTTCATCAAAAGTATCCCAAAGTTCTTCTCTTCTTTTTTCTCGTTCCTTCAAGCTGAAATTTTTATTATTAAATTTCATTCCTAAATGAATATCTGATGTATGTATAAACTTAGGCTTCATAGTTCTCTCCCCACCTATCACTGCTGTTTATTTTATAATGCTTTCGTTTTCAATAATATTAATATTGTATCATAAAACATTAATATCATCAATATATTACTAGTTTTTATTCTGAAAGTTCATATAATTTTTCTAGATCTAATATTTTAATGGATGACCTGTATATATCAATAATATTTTCATTTTGCATGGAAGAAAGCTCTCTAGATAAAGATGGTCTTGTTATATTTAAAAATTCAGCAAACTCCTGTCTTTTCATAGGTATATCAAATGATAGTTTATTTGTTTTTTTGTATAAAGACAAAAAATATACAGCAATTTTGCTCTTTATTGTTTCAGCATTTAATATTTTCATTTTTCCGTTAAGCATTATTATTTTATCTGATAAAATTGCCAACATATTATTTATAAGAACTTTATGAAAATTACAGCTATTTGGACACATGTCAATGAAAAATTTCTTAGGTATAAACAATGCTTTGCTTTCTCCTGAACTAATCAAATCATAAGGTGAAGTCCTTGCCGATGAAAATATTAATGCTTCTCCAAATAAGTCATTGAAACCTAAAGTAGTTACGATAACCCTACTTCCATTATATTTTTGAGATACTAAATTGAATTCTCCTTCCAGTACAATTCCAACATTTTTTACAATATCATCTTTTTCAAAAACGGCCTGATTATCTTTATATTTTTGTATATTAGCTTTGCAACACGTGAAAATTTTTTCTATTTCGTGAAAATCAAGTCCATTAAATAACTGATTTTCCTTAATTTTTCGAATTATTGCATCCATTTAAACCTCCTATTTATCGTAACATATGTTACATACATTGTAATTTTATTTTATTATAATATAATAAACAAGTAAAGAAAAATATATTTCAGGGGAGATAAATATGAAAAGAAAAATAGTTAAAATTCATGAAGAAAAATGTAACGGTTGCGGTCTATGTGTAAATGCATGTCATGAAGGTGCATTAGAATTAATAAATGGTAAAGCAGTTTTAATATCTGATTCATATTGTGACGGTCTAGGTGATTGTCTGCCAGAATGTCCTGTGGATGCAATTGAAATTATAGAAAGAGATGCTGAAGAATTTGATAAGGAGTTGGTTGAAAAGCGTATGAAAGAAAAAAAATTAAGCACTGAACCATTACCATGTGGTTGTCCTGGGCATCACGCAAAGGAAATTAAACACAATAAAGTTGATACTCCAGCAGTTTCAACAGAAAAAGTAAAAATCGCAAGTGAACTTAGACAATGGCCTGTTCAAATTAAACTTGTTTCTCCAAATGCACCGTATTTTAATGGAGCACATATTCTTGTAGCTGCCGACTGTACAGCTTTTGCTTATGCTAATATTCATCAGGATTTTATGAAAGGTAGAATAACTATAATAGGTTGTCCAAAGCTCGATGATATAGATTATTCAGAAAAATTAACTGCTATTTTAAAAAACAATGATGTTAAAAGCATAACTGTTTTAAGAATGGAAGTTCCATGTTGTACTGGAATTGTAAATGCCGTTAAAACAGCAATAATAAATTCTGGAAAAATGATTCCTTGGGGATATAAAATTGTTACTTCCGAAGGATCATTGATAGAAGATTAAAAACTATTAAATATAGTTATTCTCTAAAAATGGAAGGTATCATTACCTTCCATTTTTATATAAATTTATCAACTATTAATATTCAACATCCTTTAAAAATAATGCTTTAGCTGGGACCATAGGCCCTGCTTCTGAACGTTTCTTTGAACTCAATATATTTTGTATATCTTTTGGTTTTAAATTTCCTTTTCCAGCTTCAATTAACGTTCCTAAAATTATTCTAACCATATTCCAAAGGAAGCCATTTCCATTAACATCTATTTCAACAATACCCTTGTTTTGTGTGATTTTAATGTAATTTATAGTTCTAACTGTAGATTTAGTTTTGGATTTTAGAGTTGTAAAGCTTTGGAAATCATGTGTCCCTATTAAAATATCTGCACATTGTTTCATTAAATCTAAATCTAATTTGTCATTTATGTGATGAATATATTTTCTGTCAAACACATTTTTATATGTTGAGTTATTAATCCTGTACATATATGTTTTTGATAATATATTATATCTTGCATGAAATCTCTCGCTTGCATCCTTGATTGATTTTACATAAATATCATCTGGCAAAATCGAATTTAATAGTTTATATATTTCTTCTGTGCTTTTGTTGCATGTGGTATGAAAGTTAGCTGTATAATTTAATGCATGAACTCCAGTATCAGTTCTACCACATCCAACTAACTGTATGTCTTCTCCAGTTATTTTACACAACACCTCTTCTAGTTTACCTTGCAGTGTATTTATATCACTTGTTTGTTTTTGCCACCCTTTATATCTACTACCATCGTATTCTAAAATCATTTTTATATTTCTCATTTTTTTCTCCTGATATGAACTTATAATTATTATACACTAAATATTGAAACATACAATGTAATTTAATAGATATATTCTAATGTAGCAATTATCCTAAACTGCTTCTCTTAATGAGCTATCGAAATTTCTAGAATTGTAAATACTTACAAGTTCTTTTTCTGTAATATCTCCATTCCTAACATCTAGTACAACATTACCTTTATCTAACATAATTATTCTATCCGAATATTTTATAGCATCTCTCACGTTATGAGAAATCATCATCGTTGTTATTGAATGAGTTTTAATTAATTCCTGTGTTTTTTCCATAATCAATCTAGACGTTTTAGGATCAAGAGCAGCTGTATGCTCATCCAATAATAGCAATTCAGGTTTTTTCAATGTTGCCATCAATAAAGATAAAGACTGTCTTTGACCACCTGATAAAAACTTAACTTCTGTGTTTAATTTATCTTCAAGACCAAGGTCCAATGTTTTTAGTATTTCTTTAAAATCATCAATTTTATTTCTATTTATTAGTTTTTTCAAACCAAATTTTTGGCATTTTTTTTCTGAAAGCGATATGTTTTCAAGTATCGTAAGAGAAGGTGAAACACCCATTGATGGATTTTGGTGAACTCTACCAATAAATTGAGCACGTTCATTTTCTTTAAGGCTATTTATATTTTTGCCATTTAATATTACTTCGCCTTTTTCTTGTGATAATACACCGCTTATAATATTAAACAAGGTACTCTTTCCACATCCATTAGCTCCAAGGATAGATGTACATTCACCTTTTTCTATGCTAAGATTAAAATCATCAAATATAATTAATTCATTCTCGGTTCCCATGTTAAAGGTTTTTTTTATATTATTAATTTTTAACATTATAATGCACCTTCCTTTTTTTGTTTTTTTATTTTTAAGTCTGGGCTAAATGTGTTGTAGCTCAAGAATACTATTACTATCAACGCACTTATTGCCTTTAAATCAGTTGGCTCCAAACCTAAATCAATGGCTACAGCTCCAATAAGTTTATAAGTAACAGCCCCTATTATTGCCCTTGTAGTACCACGTAGCTTCCTAGAGTTTCTAAATACTGTATCTCCAATTATTATGGATGCAAGAGCTACTACTATAATCGAGGTTCCCATTGTGATATCTGCAAAGCCTTGAAATTGTGCCATCAATGCACCACTCAATGCAACCAGCCCATTGGATAGCATTAATCCTATTAATTTATATTTATTGCAATTCTCACCTAGTGATTTAACTAATGTTTCATTATCTCCAGTAGCTATTAATAAATAACCTACCTCAGTTTTTAAAAATAAATCCATTAAAATTTTGACAATTGCTACTATAATAATTAGTACAACTATTTCTTCCATATTATCGAAGATAGAACTATAATTAAATAATCCAACATTTGACTTTCCATTTATCCTCAAATTTATCGAATATAATAATGTCATTGTTAAAATTCCTGAAAGAAGTGCCTTAATTTTCAATTTTATATTTAATGTATAGGTAATTAGACCTGCTAATGTTCCTAACAAAAATGATAGTAATGTGCTTAATATAGGTGAAAGTCCTAATGTAATGAACCTTGCAAATATGAAAGCTCCAAAAGGAAATGTACCCTCAACAGATAAATCTGCGAAATCTAATATTTTGTATGTTATAAAAACTCCTATTGCAAGTATTGAAAATACTAATCCCTGCTCTACTGCTGTCAATAATAATGAATTCATACTTAACGTCCTTTCTAGAATTGATGAACAATTGAAAAACAGTTTGATAATAGTTAGAGAACAATTGGAATATTATTTTAATACCATTATTAATCTACTATCTCTATACCATTCTCCGATTGTTAATCTATTGTACTTCTATTGCTCTGTAAATTCTGCCCCTTCAAATGCCTTGTTATCTTTAGTAAATCCTAATGCTTCCATAACTTTTGTATTAACTTTTATCTCAAACTCTGGTGCTGATTCAACCGGAATATCTTTTATATCAACTTTATCTACAAGTATTTTTTTAGCCATTATTGCTGATTGCTTACCTATTCCATAAAAACTAATTCCTTCTGCCATCATTATTCCTTCATCTACATGTGTACTATCTGCTGAAACAGTAATTAATTTATTTTCCTCAGCAAGTTTTGCAACCAATGATATTGATGAAGCAACTAAATTATCTGTTATAATATATAATCCATCAACATTTTTAGATAGTGTAATAATTGCTTGTGGTATATCATTAACTGTTGTTATTCCTACAGTATCTATTGTGATTCCCATTTCTTTTGCAATTTCTTTAGTTTTATTGACTTGAACTTCTGAATTTGATTCTCCTGTATTGTATATTATACCCACACCCCTAATATCTTTTTTTAGCTTAGTGAATAATTCCAAATTTTCTTTAATTGGTGCTGCATCATCTACACCAGTAATATTGTTATCTGTAGTATTTCTATCGGTTACAAGTTGAGAGAAAACAGGATCTGTAACTGCTGTAAAAATCAATGGAACGTCAGTTCCTTCTATTGCTTTCTTTGCTGCTTGAGAAGTAAGAGTCGCAATAGTAAATATCAAATCAACATCATCTTTAACAAATTTTTCAGCTATAATTTGGGCATTAGCTACATCTCCTTGTGCATTTTTCTCATCAAACACAACATTTACTCCTAATTCTTTTAGCTGATCTATGAAACCTTGTCTCGATGCATCTAAAGCTGGATGCTCAACTAACTGAGATATTCCTATTTTAAATTCTTGCTTTGCTTCAGGTTCTGTAGATTCTGGAGCTGGCGTTTCCACTGCTGGTGTTTCAGCAGACTTTTCAGCTTGGTCTGCAGCTGGTTGACTACATCCTGTTAAAATCATAGGTACACATAATGATAAAGCTAATATTTTTTTTATTTTATTGAAATTCATAATAATCCTCCAAATATAATAGATATTTTTATTTATAAAAACTTTGGCCAAGTTTAAATACAAACTTAATTGATGCTGATGGATATCGCAGTCTCGTTCACCAATTTATCCACTCACTTTCGTTCGCATAAATTGGGAACTCGTTGCGTTTGACCTACCGCTATTTTTTCTTCCCTCCGGTCGAAAAATAGGGTTAGGGCATAAAAAAAATCTTTCATTCCTATAAACACATTTACATTGCAAATGTGCTTATAGGGACGAAAGATCCGCGGTACCACCCTAGTTATGATATAACTCATCACTCTTCGAAGTCAATTAACTTCTAACCCTGTAACGTGGGTATACGTGTTTGTCTACTCGGACATCCTTTTAACAAACCAGCTCCATAGTGTATATTATATTTCTTCGTTATCGGCTCTCAGCAATACCAATTCTCTGTAAACGTCTAAAATACTTTTCTCTACTTCAACGCTTTAATTATTTTTATTCATGATACACTAAATATCTACCCCTGTCAATAGTTTTTTTAAATTAATTTTTATTCATTGTTTTTAGTATATTTAAATTTTAAGACATATTTATTGATTAAACACTAATAATTAAACATATTCATGTATTCATCTCTTCATCTTCTAATATTAATATTTGTATTAATATTTGTATTAATATTACTTAAATTTATACCTATATCTTAACAATCTTTCTCGCATTCCTTGTTAAGGTAATTTATATCTGCAATAAACATATTGAAAATAAATTACAGATATTGTATAATTAGTATACTAAATTTTCGAGGTTATATATGAATAAAACAATAGGAATCGTTGCACATGTTGATGCTGGAAAAACTACATTTATTGAGCAAATACTTTACATCACAGACACAATAAGAGAAGTCGGTAGGGTTGACAAGAAAAACACAGTTCTCGATTATCATACTATAGAAAAACAAAGAGGAATAACTGTATTTTCAGACCAAGCTTCGTTAAAATATAATGATACCACTATACATATAATCGATACACCTGGACATGTTGATTTTTCATCTGAGATGGAAAGGTCTTTGAAAATTCTGGATTGTGCCGTAATAATTATTTCGGCTGTAGAAGGTATCCAAGGACATACAGAAACAGTTTGGAGATTACTGAGACAATATAACATACCAACTATATTTTTTATCAACAAACTTGATAGAATAGGTGCAGACTTTTACAAAACTTACGACGATATATATATTAACTTTACAAAAGATATATGTGTTTTTGCAAAACCTAATAATGATGATGGGGATGTATTTTCGTCTATTGTGCCATTGTTTAATGATACGGAATTCGATTCAAGTGTTGTTGATTTCTTAGTTGAAAGAAATGATTATTTATTAGAAAAGTACTTGAACGATGAAAAACTTACATTTTCTGAACTTAATGAAAGTATAAAAAAGCAATTTTCATCTTGCAATATTTATCCATGTCTTTGTGGCTCAGGATTAAAAAATATAGGTATAGATTTATTTCTGAACTTCATAGATAAATTTGAATTTACTAATTATTCATCACAAGATGATTTTGGTGCTGTTGTTTATAAAATAAAACATCATGAAACCAATAATAAATTAACATATATAAAAGTTATATCTGGGCTGATTAAAACAAAGGATACTATCATACACGACATAAACGATAGTATAATTGAGGAAAAAATTAACCAAATTAAAGTCTCAAGTGGTTCCATTTTCAATTCAGTTAATTCTCTTTCAGCTGGTGAATTTGGTATTTTGGTAGGCATAAACAACTCATATATAGGTGAGGGACTTGGGATATGTAATGATTTTATAGATTATTCACTAAAACCAGTAATGCAATCAAAAGTGATTTTTGATTCATCTCTTAATCCAAAAGAAGTACTAAGTATTTTTAAGCTCTTAAACACAGAAGACCCCTCTCTTGGAGTTGAATGGAATAATACATTGTCTCAACTTCAAATAAATGTTATGGGAGTTATACAGCTGGAAGTTTTAAAACATGAAGTAAAAGAAAGGTTTGGAATAGATGTTAATTTTGAGGAACCTGAAATTTTATATAAGGAGACTATAACAAATGACACCATTGGATTTGGACACTATGAGCCATATAAGCACTATGCAGATGTAAAATTCAAAATAACCCCAGCCAAAAGAAATTCAGGCATAAGCTACTCAAGCGATATTAATCATGATATTCTTTATCCAAGATGGCAAAAACTAGTTTCTAAGCTTGTTGTTCCTGCATGTAGAAGAGGTATTTTAACTGGTTCGCCTGTTACCGATATAAACATTGAACTCATAAAGGGCTCTGCTCATATTAAACATACTTCCGGAGGCGATTTCAGCCAAGCTACTTATAGAGCTATTAGACATGGACTTGAAAATGCACAAAATATATTATTAGAACCATATTATAAATTTAAGATTACTGCTCCACAGGAGCTATGCGGTCGAGTGATGACAGATATTACAAAAATGCATGGGTCTTTTAGCTCCCCTGTTACAGTTGGAAGCAATAGCGTACTTGAAGGTAGAATTCCTGTAGCATCTTCAATGAATTATGCATCTGAATTGTCGTCATTCACCAAAGGTAAGGGAAATATATCTCTTGTATTTGATGGATATGATGTATGTCATAATCAATGTGAAATTATAGAAAAATATAATTATGACAATACATCAGATCCTGAATTTACATCTAACTCCATATATTGCAACAAAGGGAATGTATATTCAATCCCTGGCAATGACGCAGAAGATTATAGGAGAGGTTAAAAAGAGTTGCTACGCAACTTCCTAATATATAAAAAAACAAGCTGAGGACTATGAATAGTCACCAGCTCATTTTTTTAGCCTATTTTTTAGCTAAAAGGTTCTTCCTACTATTTATATCTTTCAAATAGTATTCTTCTGATGTGAAAAATTCTTTTGTTTTAGCAACTACAACCCCCGATAAGCCAATTACACCAATCATGTTTGGTATAACTGATAATCCAAACAAAAAATCTAGGAATATCCATAAAAACTGTAATCCACCAATTGCCCCTGCAAAACACGCACCAAGATAAACATAGCGCATAACAAGCGAAAAGGTTTTGCCAAAAAGATATTCTGCCAATTTTTCACCATAAAATAGAATAACATATATAGTGGATATAACAAACAAAAGAATTGAAGGAATTTAGATTTTAAGCCATTTTTCAGATAGTACATAGGTCCGCCAACATACTCACCGTTAGAATTTTTTTCTCTAAATACTATACCAAGCACAACTTCTGAATACATAGTTATCATTCCTAAAATTGCAGTAATCCACATCCAGAACACAGCCCCTGGACCTCCAAAATAAATCGCTACTGGTACACCTACAATATTTGCTGCCCCAACAGTAGAAGCAAGTGCTGTAGTCATTGCCTGAAATGGTGTAAGACTTCCTTCTGCATCTTTTTCACCATCGGAATCCTTTTTCTTTTTAAATAGTGAACCTAATGTCTGTGACCAAATGTAACTAAAATGTGTTACTTGCAAAAACTTTAATCTGAATGAGAGAAACACACCGCCTCCAAGTAAAAGTATTAGCATGAAAGGTCCCCAAAGCATTCCTGTTGCAGTGTTAATAAAATTTACAATTACATCTTTCATTATTTACCTCCTATTTTATTTTAGATTTATGAAAATAATTTCTTTATTAATTCATTAATCAATGTATATGTGTTAGTATTTAAATCTTTAATGTATACTCTTTCTGTGAACTTGTGCAAATCCTTACCCCAAGGTCCAATATTTACAACTGGTATTGAAAGAGAATTAATCGTTTCAAACGGTATAGAATATAAATCATAATTCCAAAGCGGCATATTGTTTTTAATATATGGCACTGTTGCTTCATAGTTTTGCAATGCAGCATAACTCAAATCTGAAATCCCCATGAAGTAATGCTTTTTTTTAATATTACTTCCATATAACAATAAATTAATTTCATTTAAGCTATTTGATACTTCTCTAACTTTAGCATCCAAATGTTCAAATTTATCGTTTGAGATATGAGGATAATACGGAGGTGAAATTGCAATAACAACAGTTGGACCACTATACTGTGTGAAATTCATAATTTCTTTAATAATTTCAAAATTGCTCTCTGGCATAGAAATTTTTCCATCTTTTATACTCTCAGAAATTCTTGCATAAATTTTTTCTAGTACATTTTCAACTTTATCTTTATCATTTTTAATTGCATCTGATAAAAATTCATCATAAAGCTTTACATTTATGGGAAAAGAACACCTATGTTCTGAATCTCCATAAAAAATATCTGCATTTTTATTATAACTTTCCATAGACTCTAATAAAGAATCAGCACAAATTTTCTTCATTATTGATAAAATATCTTTAGGAGTTTTAGTTAAAGTTAAAAAACTCAAAAAACCACCTGCAGATTCTGGTATGGAAGCATCATAACACTCCTTAAAATCTCTTGCAAAACTCCAAGAAGGTGGGGGTGCTATTTCTCCTAAATCTCTATCACATAGTTCACTGTTTATTTCTGTATTACATATTATTTTAGAAAGGATTAAGTTAGGATTGAAACCGTTAAATATTTCGCCAATGTGGCTTTTTACACCTCTCACATAGACTGTTATCATTGTTTTTCCTACCGAACCCTCATATATTACAGGTATATTTTTATCCTCTCTACTATGTGGCTCTGAATTAATTATCAGTGAATATTTTAAATGATATTTTTCCTCTAAATTTTTAAGCAATATGCCTGCATGACGCATTCCCACCGAAAGCGTTTCCTCATCAGGTACAGATAGGAATAAAATATTTACATCACACTTATTATCTTCAGAAAAGTCTTCAAGAACTTTAAGCTGTATACACATCCCACCCTTCATATCTGCTGTTCCACGACCAAATATCCATTCTTCTGACAACAAATCTGTAGTTATTTCTTCACTTAACTTTATATTTTTTAAATTTTTTTCAATACTTTCTGTGTCATGTGCTATATTCTTTAAATTTCCATAGTCATTAACATCTACTACATCATGATGATTTAAAAGTATAATAGTTTTATCACTACTACCCTTTTTTAATGCCCAGACAATACTTCTGCCTAAATCATCTGTCGGAATCTTTTCCATACCATAATTTCCCGTAGTATCAAAATAAGGGATGTTAGATATGTGTTTTAATATTGCATTTTCAATATCAATTTCCATTTCCGTGTGAGTGTCACTTTGAATAGAAACAAAAAATTTTAGCATATTTATTATGTTATTACTTTCTTTCAATATTACACCTCCAAAAACCTTCATTCACTTAAGTGATGGTAATATAGATATTATATCAACTTTCCGTTTGATAAGAATTATATGAATCGTTTAAAAATCGTTTGAATATCATTTTTTATTATCATTTTTATTAATTTTGTTGTATAATAAATTATGATATAAACAAGGAGGATACATTTTGAATATAGATAAAATCTTATTTAATGGAAACATTATAACTATGAAACAAGAATCTGAGAGGATGGAAGCAATAGCTATATCCGGTGATAAAATTGTTGCTGTAGGAAAAAACAGCGAGATATTAAATTTAAAATCAGATAATTCTGAATTGATTAATCTATATAAAAAAACAGTACTTCCAGGTTTTTTCGATTCTCATCTTCATTTAGTTTCAACCATTCTAAGCAACATAGCCATAAACTGTTTTGAAGCAGAATCTATTTCTGAAATATTAGAGTTAATTGAAGCTAAAAAAAATAACATGGGAAATATGCCATTAATATATGGAAAGGGAATTTCAGATTTTACCTTAAAAGAGAAAAGGTTTCCTACTCGAAGGGAAATAGACCTTGTTGCACCTAATGTTCCTGTAATCCTTAGCAGTATAGAATTCCATACAGTTATTGTGAATTCCTATGCAATGCACTTATTTAACATTCCATTCACAACTAACTCTTTTGAAAAGGATTCACAAAATAGATTTACCGGAAAAATAAGCAATCGTGGAAGTTACATAGCTAGAAAAAAAATGTTTGAAATGATAAGCGATAAAATTTATTTAGATAATTTGGATAAAACGATGTCTCAAATTATAAAAAAAGGCATAACAACAGCAGTTACTGTTGAAGGCGGCTCCTTGTTTCATGATAATCATGCGGATTTCATTTTAAATAACAGAAACATATTTCCTATTGATGTTGAATTATTTTACTCTACAACAAATACATCTAAAATCTTAGGCGCTGGTTTGCCTAGAATAGGTGGAGATATTTTCTTGGACGGCTCATTTCGTTCACAAAATGCAGCTCTTTACGAACCATATAGCGATAATAAAAATTCAACTGGATTTTTATTCTTTAAACGCGATGAATTATTTGAATTTATATCACAATCTGACAATCTACGGCTTCAAATTGCTATACATGCTGTAGGTCCAAGAGCAATAGATATGCTCCTAGATTGCTATGAGCAAGCAATGAGAGAAAATAATACTAGTAATCAAAGACATCGAATTGAGCACTTTGAACTCCCTACAGAGAAACAAATACTGAGAGCTAAAGAATTAAATTTAGTATTGGCAATGCATCCTACATATGAGCTTTATTTCAGAGGAAAAGGAGATATGTATGACACTCGAATTGGTTATGAACGATCGATATTAACTAACCCTTTAAAAGATATTATAGATAAAGGTATTACCGTTGCAGGTTGTTCAGACAGTGATGTTCTGCCGATTGATACAATGCTTGGTATATATGCAGCCACAAATCAGATTAATGAAAATGCAAGAATTTCAACCTATGAAGCTCTTAAGATGTATACAATAAATGGTGCATATGGGATTTTTCAAGAAGATATAAAAGGAACTATAGACAAAAACAAATTAGCTGATATTATAGTTCTTTCATCTGACCCAATAGTAATTAAAAAGGAATACCTTAAGGATATAAAAGTTCTACTAACAATGAAATCAGGAAAAATATTACATAATTCTCTTGGAGGATTAAGGTATGATTGAATTTAAATTTCTTGGAACATATAAAATAATAAGCAACAGCGTTGACATAACACATAAATTTTCATTAAAGGATAAAGGATTGTTATGCTATATATTAGCGAATAATCAATATACATTTAATAGAGAGAAACTTGCTAATATGTTTTGGGATAATTATAAAAGAGAATCTGCTTATAGTAACCTTCGATATACAATATGGCATTTAAGAAAAATTTTTAACGAGCATGAAAATGATATCATCATTCATTCTCATGGAAAAAACGTTATTGAAATAGAAGAAAAAAACGTACAAATCGACTTAAGGGAATGGCAAAGGTTAACTGAAACTTATATATCTGGAAAAGATAATTCTCTAGATATTTTAAAGAAAATATCTAACACTTATAATGGAGATTTTTTAAAAGATTTCTATATTTATGATAATCTTGAGTTCAACGATTGGGTGTTCAATATGAAAGAACGTCTTCAGAGATTTTACTTCGAAGTACAAATGGATTTAGCGAAAATATATTCAGATAATAACGAAATCCGAGAATCAATTAATCAATTAAACAAACTTATCAAGATAGACCCACTAAACGAATCTATATATTATGCAATAATTAAGTACCAATACAAGTCAGGTAATAAAGTGGCTGCTGTCAATACATACAGAAATCTCAAGCTCTTACTGAGAAAAGAATTAAACATTAGCCCTAGCGATAAAATACAAGAATTTTATCATCATATTTTAAAAGATGAATTTAAAGAAGATTTTGTTGAAAATACATATATACCAGTTAAAAATCCTAAAAATACTCCAAACGAGTCAGAAAAAAAGAAAATTACTTTTTTTGTATCAGAAGATTCTATTTGTCTAAAGAAATTTCACCAAGAAATTGCTAAACAAGCTAGAACAAACAAAGAATATCTTATTGATATTTGCCAAAGTCCTGGAAAAAGAATAAATTACGAAGGGATATTTGAAATTCTAGATGAAGTTCATGATTATTTTGAACATTATGATGCTTCAAGAAAGTTAGAATATGATGATATTGTTTCATCAATAAAAAGTTCAAGTTCAATTGACTACTATTTATTTAACAATGTTACTCAAATTATAGATGTGTATATGAAAACAGCAATAATAATTAGAATTTGGAACTTTCATTTTCTAGATTCCAAATCAACTGATTTTATATCGTTTTTATATAGAAATATGAAATACAATGAAATACAAATTAAAATAATAGTTGATGAAAAGTGGATAAATGAAAGAATGAATTTTTTTATAGAATCTTTCTCAAAAGAAAATGGATTTAGCCAAATTGTGACCATATAAAAAATTCAGGTTGCAGCGGCTTTAATAGCACCGCTGCAACCTAATATTTTACTTTACTTTCCCCTGTTCCTCTTTCTATTATATCCTTTTGGATATCGTTGACTTTTTTTATTACATTATTTGTATATGCTTTTAATTTTCCATCATATTTTAAAAATTCACCTTGAACCATTGTATATTTAATATTATTTGATTCAGCGCTATATATTATTGAAGTTAATGGATTGTATACAGGAGACGTATTTAACATATTTAAATCCCATATTAGCAAATCTGCCTCACATCCTGCTTTTATTTTTCCTGTATTAAAAGATAAAGCATTATGACCATTCATAAGCGCTCTCCAGATTTCTAAGATGTTGAAACTTTCTGAGTTACCTAAAATAAACTTTCCGTTTAAAGCAAAAAGTCTTGCTTGTTCCAATGGACTTAAGGTGTTTGAGCTTGCCGCACCATCTGTGCCAAATGAATAATTTAATTTTTCTTTAAGTTTATATATATTTCCTTGTCCCATGCTTAATTTCATGTATGTTTTTGGGCATAAAGCAAAATTTACATTATCGTTTAAATATTTCAAGTCATCCTCAGTTGTCCAAAGTCCATGTGCAATTATTACATCTAAATCGAAAGCTCCACTATCATATAATATCTCTACTGGAGTTTTACCAGTTAATTTTAAGCTATCATCCACCTGCTCTTTAGTCTCCGAAACATGTATATGTATTCCTACATTGAGAGACTTTGCAGTATCTACTATTTCTTTTAGTATATCCCCAGGGCATGTGTATGGTGCGTGAGGGCCTAACCTTATATTAATTCTGCTATTTTTACCATTAAATTCTTTTATAAATTGTTCTGCATTTTTTAATTGTATTTTATAATCGTCTGCTAAACCAAATATAGTTGGTGCAATATCTCCCCTTATTCCTATGTCATTAATCGCTCTATATACTGATTCTTGACTGAAATAGTGGTCGGCAAATGCTGTAACTCCATTATTAATCATCTCAGCAGATGCCAGCATTGTTCCCCAATATATCTCTTCTGCTTTTAGTTTGCTTTCATATGGAAATATTTTTTTATTAAACCAATCATCTATAGTCACATCTTCTGCAATTCCTTTTAGTATATTCATTGGTGAATGCGCGTGAAGATTTACAAAACTAGGTGTTATGTAATATCCTGAACAATCTATCGTTTCGTAATCTGAAATTATTAGGTCATCCCTTTTGGATAGTTTTTCTATCTTTCCACTCGATATATATACATCCGTATTTTCTATTATCCTACCATTTTCATCTATAATTGTACCGTTTTTTAATAATATTTTCTTCATTTATTCTTCCTCCTTTTAGCTTTTTAGGGGACGGTTCTTTTCGTTTGACAAGGCTGGATTTTTTAATTTCTGAAACCCTATACACAATTAAATTAAATAATTCCACTATTTCTCTGTATATATTTAATTTTAGACTTTGAAGAATCTCTTCCATTTCATTCCCCATCTGGCTATAATAATGAGTCTTTTATAGTAAATCTATCTATAATTTATATCAAGATACATTTAAAGTCAATAATTGTTTGCAATAATAATATAGAAGAATATAGAAACAGTATGTATTTTTTATTTTAGTGGAATATATATGTCAAACTCTGAATTTTCATTGTTTTGTCCCAAAAACCTATCATCATACAATTCAAAGTCTGGTCTATTTGCAAGTTCTTCTCCTGAAATGACAAGCCATGTACCCCATATGTATTCATATGTTTTTTTCAAATTTTGCAAACTTCCTACATATGTAAAAACTGCATATCTACCGCCTGATATAGTATACTGCTTAAGATGATTGAGTGCGTTAGAAAAAGTTTTGACCTCTGCTCCAACAAATTCCAAATATGTAATTTCATCCCCTAGCAACAAACCATATGGTACTTGTTCTGCTAAGCAGATACCAAACGTCCTGTATGGTAATACTTTATCCGATATTGAATTAAATAACATTCTAAAATCCTGCCACAATTTTGGAATTTTGATTTCCTTTAGATTTGTTTTTCCCTCTATTCCTACCACCTTAATTTCATCAATTACTATAATCTTTGGTTTCAAGCAAATATTGGAATCTAAATGATCAATCAAATCTACTTCCGATATTCTCTTGTTTCCTTTCAATACATCTATTCTGTTTTGGCGATACACGTTAGGACTAACTTGATATATAGCTTTAAATGCACGACTATAAGCCTCTGATGATTCATAACCACATTCAAATGCAATATCAATAATTTTATCATCGGAAAACAATAATTTTTCAATACTCTTTGAAAGACGCCTTTTTCTAATGTAGTTTCCCACGCTTTCTCCGAGCACACTTTCAAATATTCTTGTGAAATGATAATACGAATACCCTATCTCTTTTGCTACAATCCTAATATCCAAATCCTGAGATAGGTTTTTCTCAATATATAAAATTGCCTGCTCCAAATGTTTAATATAATTCAAAATTATACTCCTATTGTTTTATCATTTTAAAGAAATTTTCTGGTGCAGTTTCTGAAATTAAATCTACCTGCCATTCCATATCAGAGTGATCTTCACTAACCTTGAAAGTTTTCCAACCTTTTGATGTGTTTCCACTCCAACAAATATCCAATTCCCCCAATGTCACATCTATTACTATGCTCTTTATAGTCCCAAAAAACTCATCATAATAGTAACAGCAAAGTCCTTCTGGATATTTTTTTCCTAAAAACTCTTGTATTTGCACTCTGTTTAGTTTCTTATTTGTTATGAATTTCTCAATAGATTTGTATCTGTGAACAGAATTATGCATTGCCATTGGTTCAATGCAACTCAGTTCATCTATGTGAATATGATTAGTAGAATATATGTATTTTCTCTCTGTATTAGCATCTATGAATTTAAATGATTTTCTTCCATCTAATGTTTCAAACAATGCAGCATTACCTGCTTTATCTGCTAGTAGAAGGTTAATATTGTAAGCAATTGGCATATCCTTGACATAATCTAGAGCTTCATTAACCGATTTACAGTTTTCAAGCAAAGCACGTATCACTGCCCAAAATTGCAATCCTGTGATTGCTGGTTTTCTCATTTGTCCAAAGTTACCAACCGGAAATCCTGCTGATGTCTGGCTAACTGCCAGACCATGTTCATTGATTCCCTCTGTTCTACCAAACTGTAGTATACCAGTTCCTAAATGTGCATACTTGTTTGATACTTTAGTCTTTAATAATAACATTTCTTCAGTTTCATGAGAAAATTCATAACTCCTTGCTACAAGAATATGTCCATCACTTGTCATCTCTGGAAGCAAAGCAAATTGACTGCATGCAGGCTTCAAATATGTTAGTGCATAATAAAGTATATTAAATTTATCAATCTTTACTGCATCTGCAAATCCTTCAATCTCTTCATTCAAACCTGGACAATACGTCTGAAATAGATTCGTCATATCCTTTTTTTCTGCTTTCGAAAACAACTTTGCTCCATTTGTAAAAGCATTAAGTCCTTTTGGAAACTTAGACATTGCTTCGCCTTCATTTTTACCAATCTCATAACTGTCACCATTTAAAACTTTATACCTTGCAACTAATTTATCCATTATTATATTCCTCCATTTTATTTTTCAAAGTATTTGAAATAAGAATATATATTCATCAACGATGTTCTTACTCAACACTTCAATTACTTACTAGTTTATCATGGAGAAATTATTAAACATGATATTTTGTGCTACAATTTTCTAGCGTTTTCGGGTTTTCGGGGACGGTTCTTTTTGTTTGACAAAAATTATATTTCCTTATTATTCTTTATTTCTGACACTCTATGTACAGTTAGATTACATAATTCCGCTATTTCTCTATATGTAATTAAATTTAAACTTAACAATTTCTCTGCCAACTCTTCTCTTTGTTGTTGTGTAATTTGTTTTTGATCTATTAGATAATTTTCATTTACATATTTCTCTATTACATTTCTTACTATATTTTGTATGTTTTCATCTTTCTCTTCTTTTGTATCTATATATATGTTATTATCATTTATATCATGAAATGCTATGAATTCATCATTATTTTTAAACAAGTCCATAACTTCGTTCAAGTATTTATAACTTATTATTTCAGACTTTTGATTTATATAATCTTTTGCGCTGCTCCATTGGTATTCCAATACATTTTTTACTATCCCTACTTTTACTGGGTTATTGTGTATATACCTGATAGCACCTAACATATATTTATCATCTTCTACTGCTTCACTTCTGAACCGGTCTTGAAATACATGCCCATTTCTTTTTTCTGCACTGTTATAATGCATTGCATATTTTACATTTAATTTTTTCATTAATGTTCTAAGCTCATTTTCTTCTGCCTTTATCAATAAATGTATATGGTTATCCATTATGCAGTATGCTATTGCATCAAATTGTACATCTTCTTTTAAAATTTTAATTATTTCTAAAATTTTTACTTTATTTATTTCTTTTTTAAAGATTTGCTCTTTATTTATCCCTCTAGTCATTATATGATAGATTCCTGTATTGCTTATAACTCTCGCTTTTCTTGGCATTTCTTCACCTCCAAGCTTTATTGTATCAACTTCTCATGAATTTGTCAAACAAAAAGAACCGTCCCTTAAACAATAGTTTGCTTTTATGAATTGTATTTGGTATTATGTTATTATAGCAACATTAAAAAGATAATAAAAAGGTGGAGGAAATAATGAGCCAAACATTTTATATAACATCAATTTTAAATTTTGAATTTATATGCTCAAAATTCCAATGGTTACAAAATGGGTAATCAAGAACAAAAACATCAAAGACGTGTTCGATATAAAGGAACTCATCCAAAAACATTTAAAGAAAAATATAAGGAACTACAACCAGAGAAATATGCTGATGATGTGGCAAAGGTTATTCAAAAAGGCAATACGCCTGCTGGTATGCATCGTTCAATTTGTGTTAATGAAATATTAGAATTCTTACAAATTAATCCTGGGCAAACAGGCTTAGACGCAACACTAGGTTATGGTGGTCATACATTAGAGATGCTAAAATGTTTAGATTCAAAAGGTCACTTGTATGCACTTGATGTAGATCCTATTGAATTACCTCGCACTAGGGAGCGTTTAAAACATTTAGGATATGGTTCTGAAATTTTAACAATAAAACATATGAACTTTTCCAATATAGATCAAATTTATTTAGAATCAGGACCATTAAATTTTATTTTGGCAGATTTAGGTGTTTCTTCAATGCAAATAGACAATCCTGAAAGAGGATTTACTTTTAAAAGTGAAGGACCATTAGACTTACGACTGAATCCTGAAAAAGGTATATCTGCAGCTGAACGTTTAAAAACTATTTCACAAGATGAATTAGAAGGTATGTTGTTAGAAAACGCCGATGAGCCAAATTCTAAAATAATTGCTCGTGCTATTGTTTCAAAAATAAAAAAAGGAACAGATATATCAACTACAACCGAGCTCCAACAAATTATTAAAGATACTCTGAAATTTATCCCAGAAAAAAACAGGAATGATGAGATTAAAAAAGCCTGTCAAAGATGCTTTCAGGCGCTGCGAATTGATGTCAACAGTGAATTTGAAGCGTTATACGAATTTTTAGAAAAGCTTCCCTCTGTCCTCGCTGAGGGCGGACGAGTAGCGATACTTTCATTTCATTCAGGAGAAGATCGTCTGGTTAAAAAATCTTTTCAGCACTTTTTACGTGAAGGTGTCTATCGTGAAGTAGCTCCCAATGTTATTCGACCATCAGCAGAAGAATGTAATTCAAACCCCCGTGCTCGTTCTGCAAAATTACGCTGGGCTATAAAAGCTTGATTGTAAGTTACACAACTCCATACATATGAAGTGGTGTAACTTATTTATTTTTATTTAAGCATTAACAATAAAATAATTTTTAGGGACGGTGTGACCCCCAATTCCTGCTTAATATCAATCAATTTCTATGTGAGTTTCTTCAAGATACTCACATACCTGTTCGAATAAAACAATTAATTTTCTACACTGTTCTTCTCCTAATTTTTCAACAAGGCCTTTAAATAGAACATTTAAATGATCTGTAGCTTTTTTAACTATTTTTTCGCCTTTGTCTGTTAGGGTAATATCGACAAATCTTTTGTCATTGGAATCAACAGCTCTTTCAACATACCCATTTTCATTCAAATTTTTAATAAGCTGGGTGACTGTCGGAGAAGTGACATGCATTCTCTTACTTATTTCTGAAACAGTAATGGCCTCATTTCCCTCAAGAGACAGATTCTTAATACAGAGCAAAATACGTGCTTCACTTCTTTTTACTCCCAATACTGGCTGTTTACGCCATTCAGCTTTCGCCAAGCGATCTAAAGTCTCTGCAAACCCTTGAATATCTATGTTTGATCCTTCCAAAACATTCACCTCGTTTTTAATTCATACATCAATTTACAGTCATTATACCTCGTTTATAAGAAAAGTTCAACAAAATTACATTATTTATTATCCAAATTTGTAAAGCTACTTATTTCCATTCATGACCTTCAAATCATAATAATGTCTAAAAAAATCTATGCCGCTTTTAGTTTATTTTTTTTATCTTTTATAACAATAAAGAAAATGGTAATGAAAATCACGCCTGAAATCAAAATTATAATACTTCTTGGTAAATAAGCGGAATTCATGCTTAGTAAAACTTCATTTCTAAACCAAGATTGAAATGGAAGACCTATACCAAGTAAAACTCCAAAGAAAAGAACCTTACTTTTCCAACCTTTGCCCTTCATTTTCTTAATCGAATTATTAACAAACAATCTTAGCACACCTAAACCACAACCAACTGCAAAGAATATTAATAAAAAGAACCTTATGTCTTCATTTACAATAAATGCCTTGCAAATCATGCCTAATGCGATTAAGAACATACTCACCATAACAAAATATAATTTTTTCACTATTATTCACCTCAACCTTTATTTTTATATGCCTAACGAATTTTCTTACAATTATAAATAGAAAAATTATGAAAACTAATTCCTCTAGTAGAGAAGTTCATTCAGCTATCTCCAGAATAGATAGGTAGATAACCTATCTATTCTGGAGTGTATATCTTACTATATTATAAAGAATTCGTCAAGGACTAATATTTTTAGTCTGATTTTATTTTTTCAAGCTTTTCTATACACTTAGGGCAAGTCGCATGGACCCTTAGGTTAGAGTCGTATTGTAGTTTACTCACAAAAAAACGAGATAATTTCAATAATTATCTCGTTTTTTTTCTTCTTAATATTTAACATTTGAGCAAACTGCAAAATCGCCCCTGAAGAATGAAGCCATGGCTACTTATCTTGTTTATGTTTGAATAACGCTAAGCGCCTCCACAAAGTGGCTTGTCAAACAAAAATAACCATCCCCTTAATTATATAAAATTATTTTTAAGGACTTCAAGTTCTTGTTTTAGTTCTTTTGGTAATCTTTCACCAAATGAACTGTAGAATTCTTCTATTCCCTCTATATTCTTAGCCCATGATTCTTTATCAATATCTAGTAACTCATTTAATTTATCCGCTGTTAAATCAAGTCCTTCTAAGTTTATATCTTCTGCCTTAGGCAAGAAGCCTATAGGTGATTCCACGGCTTCAACTTCATTCTCACATCTTTTTATTATCCAATCTATAACTCTAAAATTCTCACTATATCCTGGCCAGATGAATCCGCCCTTATCATTTGTACGGAACCAATTAACGTGGAATATTTTCGGAGGATTTGGTGTTTTCTTACCTATTTCCAACCAATGACCAAAATAATCTCCCATATGGTAACCGCAAAATGGAAGCATAGCCATTGGGTCTCTTCTAACTACGCCAACTTTTCCAGTAGCAGCCGCCGTTGTTTCAGATGCCATTGTTGAGCCAACAAATACCCCATGTTGCCAATTTCTTGATTGATAAACTAATGGTGCAGTTTTAGCTCGTCTTCCACCAAATATTATAGCCGAAATCGGTACTCCCTCTGGAGACTCCCATTCTGGGGAAATGCTTGGACAATTTTTAGCTGGAGCTGTAAATCTTGAATTTGGATGTGCTCCTTTTTCTTTAGATTTTTTTCCGTTCCATGGGTTTCCTTTCCAATCAAGTCCGTTTTCAGGTGGATTATTATCGAGTCTTTCCCACCAGACTGTTTCATCATCTAAATTTATTGCTACATTTGTAAATATTGTATCTTTGTATGTTGATGTTAGTGCATTTGGATTGGATTTTTTATTTGTGCCAGGTGCAACTCCAAAAAATCCTGCTTCTGGATTTATAGCCCACAGCCTACCATCTTCTCTTATCCTTAGCCATGCTATATCGTCTCCTACTGTCCATACCTTATATCCCTTTGATCTATATCCTTCTGGAGGTATAAGCATAGCTAAATTGGTCTTCCCACATGCTGACGGGAATGCAGCTGTAACATACTTAACCTCTCCTTTTGGATTTTCTATCCCTAGAATAAGCATGTGCTCTGCCATCCAGTTTTCCTTTAAACCTTGATATGATGCAATACGAAGTGCAAAACACTTTTTCCCTAATAAAACATTTCCTCCGTATGCTGAATTACATGACCAAATTGTATTATCTTCAGGGAAATGAAATATATATCTATTATTTTCATCTAAATTGCATTTAGAATGAACACCCTTTACAAAATCCTTTGAATCTCCTAGAACATTCAAAATCTTTTGTCCAACTCTTGTCATTATGCTCATATTTAAAACAACATATATTGAATCTGTAATTTCAAAACCAATTTTAGCAAATGGTGAACCAACTGGTCCCATTGAATATGGAATTATGTACATTGTACGGTCCATCATAGAATTTTCAAATATTTTTTTACCAAGCTTGTATGCTTCTGAAGGCTTCATCCAAATATTAGTAGGTCCTGCATCTATTTCTTTTTCCGAACATATAAGGGTTCTGTTTTCCATACGTGCTACATCATTTGGTTTAGTTCTATGATAGTAACATCCTGGGTATTTGTCTTGATTTAATAGTCTAATCTCTCCTGTCCTGCATGCTTCTTCACGCAAAGCAGTTAATTGCTCATCGCTACCGTCAATCCATATTACATTTGCAGGCTTTGTCATTAAAATTACATCATCTATCCATTTTAAAACATCTACGTTATTAGTTTGAGATTTCATACTTGCTCCTCATGTATAATTTTTATGTGTTATATTATTTCAAAAATTTCTTAATTGTGTTATAATATATACAACCTAAAGTATTATATAATGAGTTTATTTCACATGCAATACGTAATATTTATTTCGTTATTAGTAAACTTTTAGCCTAATTAACTTAAAATAAATAAGAATTAATAACACAAACAAAAAAACATTCACAATGAATGTTTTTAATAATTTATTTATGTTTTCTATATAATACAAATGCAACAACTATTGTCATAATTGGACATAAATAACATAAGACTGCATATGGAGCATATTGATTAGCTGAAATACCTGTTGTGGATTTAATTATAAAGGAATTTACATTCCAAGCCATCAATGGTGCTATAATTATTCCAGTATCAGAAATCGTTCTAGCAAGAACGGTGTTATCAAGATTTAATTCTTTATATTTATCTTGCAAAATTCGTCCAGGAAGTATTATACCCACAGTTTGATCACATGTAATTGCAGTCATAAAACTACTTATAAGTCCTGTTCTAATAATTAAACTCGTTTTTAATTTTACGCCTGCCATAAGTTTTTCCATTAAAGGCAGCAATATACCGCATTTTTCAAATAACTTAACTAAAACAACGCCTCCAATAACTACTAATATTACTTCTATCATAGAAAACATGCCACCACTAATCAACATATCATTTAATTGTTGTGATGATGTGTTACCGTGATAACCAAATAAAATCCCTTTCATTACTTCAAATAGTGTCATGTGCTGAAATAAAATGCTCAATATTATTCCTATAAAAAGACCTATACTTATAGTTATTATTAAGTTAATACCTACTATAGATAAAACTATTACTACTACTGGCAATGATAGTAATATCAACGAAGTATTAAATCCTTCTGAAATTGAATTTTTATAAAGTAAAAGCTGGCTGTAATCCCCATTTGAATATTGAAGTCCTATTATGTAATATATAATTGCTGTAATAATTAATAAAGGAATTAAAGATACCATTAGTCCTTTAATAATTTCCTTATAATTCTTATTAACGGTTGCCATAATCAAATTTACAAGTCCTGATAAAGGCGAAACTTTGTCTGCTATAAATGCACCAGAAATTAAAACTCCCACCATTACTTCAGCAGGTATCCCCAGTCCTAAGCCTATTCCATTTAACGCTATACCTACTGTACTCATAGTTCCCACAGCAGTACCCATAAATAAAGATACTAATCCCATAATGATAAAGGCAGCCATTAAAAAATTAATACCCTCCATATAAGTAAATCCATAATACATAATAGTCGGAACTACTCCAGAGGAAAGCCATATTGATGTTGTAGCCCCAATCAATAAAATTACAAGGCATAATTTTTTAACTTCCAATAATGATAATATATTTATTGCCATGAGTTCTTTAATACTAAATCCGCTTTTAATAAGCACTATCATTGTAAAAACAATGCCTAAAATAAATCCTATATATAGTGGTATTGATAATATAATACTTCCTACTATAAAAACTATGCTAATCCCCATTATAATTAATGGATTAATAATCAAATCTTTTTTGCCCAATTTTTCACCTCAAATTACTCTAATTAATACAACTCCATATTACTATACATGTAACTCTCGAAAATAGTACAATTTAAAGTAATCCATAAATTTAATTTTCAAAAAAACTATAAATTAAATACAATTGTTTTTAATTTATACATGAATTGTTTTTATATCTGACAAAGTCACTTTACCACCAATTGTTGCTTTAACTACTTTACCTTTTTCTTTATATACCTTAGTTTCTATAATTCCGCCAGGCTGATAAATATCATATGTAAAAACACCATCTTTTTCATTTTTAGCTAAATATATTGCTATAGATATTGACCCTGATCCACAACTTCTCTCATATACAAGACTATCAGTTTCTCTAACATATACCACAGGAGTTATATATAATTTATCTGATTTTAAGAACATAAGCCCAAATGCTTCAGAATTGTATTTATTTATTACTTCTTTTTTAACTTTTTCATACATTTCATTGCTCACTTCTTCATCTTCTACAATAACATGAACTATACCTTCAAATACTATGACAGGTAGAAGTTGTCCATTAACTAACTTTATATAATCAATCACTTTTGGTAAAGGCATTGATGTTCTTGCATAATCATTTGTTACATTTGTTTCAACATCTAAAGTATTAGAACAACCACTTATTTCAACAGTAATTGTTTTTTCAGAAGTTTCACCATTTTTATTAGCTATATAAAGACCAAAGCTTCTAGTGGCATTTCCACAAAATTCTCCACCCATCATCTCCAATCTAAGTTCACCACCAACAGTAGGTTTTTTAATAAAGCCAACTTGCTCTATACCAAATTCCTTTATGTCCATTAACTTATTCGCTAAATATATATAGTTACTTTTTTCAATATTTTGGTCAAGTACAAAAGCTGTTATATTTCCTGCTGGATTTGCTATTACAACACTAAATTTGCTCATATTATAACACAACCTTTCGTATATTTTATTTTTTCTAAAGTACTTAAATTGGTTATTTAAAAATCATAAAATATATAATAGGTATAAAAACAGCTGGTATCATATTACCAACTTTTATCCTTTTTATTTCTAAGAAATTGAGCGCAATAGCCATAATCAAAACACCACCAATTGCTGTCATTTCGCTAACAACAACATCGCTAAGTACCGATTGTAAAAACTGTGCCAACATGGTAATGGATCCCTGATAAATAAATACACTAACACTTGATAATACAACTCCAATACCCATTGTAACTGCCATAGTTATTGAAATAATACCATCTAGTACCGCTTTAGAAAACAATATTTCATGATTACCTGTTAAGCCACTTTGTATTGAACCAACAATTGCCATAGAACCAACACAATATATAAGTGTACAAGAAACAAATCCTTGTGTTATATTACTATCTTTATTTTTAAATTTACTTTCTACAAATTTTCCTAGTTTGTCCAACTTTCCTTCAATATTAACAAGTTCACCTATTAGGGTCCCTAAAATTAACGAAACAATCAAGAGAGTTAGGTTTTCTCCTACCAAACTAAGCTTTATTCCTACAAGTAATACTGCCATAGCAGATGCTTTTAACATTGAATCTGAAAGCCTTGCGGGTATAATGTTTTTAAAAAAGAATCCAGTCAATCCTCCAACTACTATTGCTAATGAATTTACTATTGTACCTAACATTATAATCAATCCTTTCTAGTTAGCTTTGAAAATCTTCTATGAATTTTTTTACTTCCAATGAAGCTTTATACACTTCATTTTTTGTTCCCATACCATCCTCAACAGTTTCATTTACCGCCTCTTTTAAAGAATATTCTTTATTTATCAATTTGTCAAATATAATTCCATGTATTCCAACTCCTAAATCAGAAGATTTGTCTGTTTCCTCGTAATCATTATTATATCCAACAACTACATATTCGCCTCTTTCTACATCTACATGATTTTTTAGTTTTTCTAATACAGTATCTATATCACCATAAAAAGAATTTTCATGAAGCTTTGATAACTCCTTGCAAACACACAATTTTGAATTAGGCATATGATTCTTAATATTTTCAACTAATTTAATTATGCGCTTTGGAGATTCATATATTACAAATGTTTTTATTGGATTTTGAGAAATTTTATTTAAATCTTCACCCATTTCACTTTTCTTTTTACGAAGGAACCCATAAAAAGCAAATTGATTTGTATCTATACCCGCTACCGAAAGTGCTATGGTAACAGCAGAGGCTCCAGCTAATCCTATGACCTCGATTCCATTTTCTCTAGCTAATTTTACAATTTCATATCCTGGGTCCGATATGCATGGTGTCCCCGCATCTGTTACAATTGCAACATTTTTTTCATTGCTTAATATTTCATTTATAATTTCTTCACTTCGCATCTTTTCATTAAATTTGTGATATGATATAAGATGAGTTTTAATATCGAAAAAATTTAATAGCTTTAATGTATGTCTAGTGTCTTCTGCTGCTATTAAATCGCACTCTTTTAATGTTTCTATTGCTCTTTCCGTCATATCTTTTAGATTTCCAATAGGTGTAGGTACTATATATAATTTACTCATTACTATCTCCTGTCAAGCTATATTTACATAATGCAAACTTTATTTCAGTGTATGTTATATCTGGTGGCAATGCTTCTTTAATTGGTTTTAGCTTATCTCCACCTATGTCTTTATAAATTTTTATTATAAGCTCTTCTTTATCCGATGATACAAAATCACTAAATTTTATTTCATATCCTAATTTGGCACAATAAATTAAATGACTTTCTATTGTAACTGCACTTAGAGCCCTTTGGGATGCTATTTCCTTAATAGTCTTGCCTTCTTGATACATTTTATAAGTAATTGTCCTTGTATCTTCCTTAATTTCTTTAGTTCCATTAGCATCTTTGTTTATGACTTTATTATTTTTATTATTGCTTAAATTATGACTTTCTAAATTATCATCTAAATCATCATTACTAGGTTTTATTATATTTATATCAAGGTCATTTTTGTCAATATAGTTTTTTATTACTTCTATAAATTTACTTCCATATTTTTCAGCTTTGTGTTCTCCAACTCCTACTACTTTAAGAATTTCAGTTTTATTTAATGGATATTTAACACACATATCTTTTAGAGTTGCATCAGAAAACACCACAAATGGTGGAACTTTTAAACTATCAGCAATTTCTTTTCTTAATTTTCTGAGCATTTCAAACAAATCATGTTCATAAACAATTGACGTATTGTCTTCTTTAGTTCTTTTATTGAATACTTTCTTGATGTATACTTCCTTTTTACCTCTCAAAACAGCATTACCTTGTGCAGAAATATTTAAAACAGGATATTTATCACCTGTAATATTTATAAACCCGTCAGAAATCAAATAAGAAATCATTTCTTTTAGTGTTTCTTTATCATAATCTTTCATTATTCCATATGTACTAAGCTGATTGAATTTAAAGCTTTTTATTCTTTGGCTGTTACTTCCCCTAAGAACATCTATTACTACATTTCCACCAAACCTCTCTCCCATCCTATATATACATGATAATATTTTTTGAGATTCTAGAGTAATATCCTTTTTCTCTATTTCGCTTAAACAATTGCTGCAGTTATTACAGTTTTCTTTATTGTAGCTATCATCGAAATAGCTTATCAAATGCTTTCTTAAACATTTATCAGTATTGCAATAATTAGTCATATCTCTAAGTTTTGCATATTCATTTGTTTTACTGCTTATGTCTCCACTGCTTTCTATAAGGAAGTTGTTCATCACTATATCCGATGGACTATACAGTAAAATACATTCTGATGGTTCTCTATCACGTCCTGCCCTGCCTGCCTCTTGATAGTAGCTTTCTATATTTTTAGGCATGTTGTAATGAATTACATATCTAATATCAAGTTTATCAATACCCATGCCAAATGCATTTGTTGCAACTATAATGTCTACATTATCAAACAAAAAATCTTCTTGGTTTTTGTTTCTCTCTGCATCACTTAATCCAGCATGGTATTTAACAGCTTTATGCCCTGCAGCGACTAGTTTATTGCATACTTCATCAGTCAATTTTCTTGTTAGGCAATAAACGATACCTGATTTACCTTTGTTTTGCTCAACATAATTTAAAACATATGGAACTTTCTTATTAATTTTAACCACTTCAAATTTTAGGTTTTCTCTGTCAAATCCTGTTATTATTTCAAAGGGATTTTCCAGACCTATGAGTTTATTTATATCTTCTTTAACAGAAGGAGTTGCAGTTGCAGTAAAAGCTGATACTATAGGCTTTTTACCGGATATGTCCCTTAAATTTTTAATTTTTAAGTAACTCGGTCTGAAATCATGACCCCATTGAGAAACACAATGAGCCTCATCTACCGCTATCATAGTAATAGTAATATTTTTTAATAGATCTATAAAGTTTTCTGATTCTAACCGCTCTGGAGCAACATAAAGTAACTTGTAGTTATTGCTTGCTGCTTCAAACATTATGCGTCTTATTTCACCTAATGGCAATGAACTATTGATAAATGCTGCTTTAATACCTAATTGCTGCAAAGTATCTACTTGATCTTTCATGAGTGATATAAGTGGTGAAATAACAATTACAGTCCCTTCCATCATCAATGCTGGTATTTGATAACAAATAGATTTGCCTCCACCTGTAGGCATTATTGCCAAGACATCTTTTTTCAACAATATGTTTTCTATTATTTCTTTTTGTCCCTCTCTAAAAGTATCATATCCAAAATATTTTTTTAGTAATTCTACAGCTTGACCTAGCATAATTGTACCCCTCAATAATATTTGCCAATACTAAATATAAATCGCAATTAGAAACATTTTTGCCTAAATATTCATTATTTCAATTATAGCATAGAGAAATTAAAATAAAAAGTCAAAATTATTTGACTCAACGCATAATTAATTTTATAATATAGTTATTCAAAGTTCAATGTTACTTATATTAGCATTATAATTTAAGCAAGTATTTGAATTTTAGTTACAGAAAGGAAATTTATATGAAATGGTTAAATAAACTTGAAAGAAAACTTGGTCGTTATGCTATACCTAATTTGATGTATTACATAATTGGAGTAACAATGGCAGTATATATGGTGCAATACATATTGAATATATCATTGTTTTACTATTTAGCGTTTATACCTAGTTTTATTATGCAAGGTCAAATATGGAGAATAATCACCTTTATTTTCATACCTCCTGCTTCTTCTATTATTACTATAGCATTTGTTATGTATTTTTACTATATGATGGGAACGACACTAGAACAAGAATGGGGAACATTTAAATTCAATATCTACTATCTCTTTGGTATGATTGGAACAATTATAGCTGCATTTTTAACAGGAGCTGGTACTAGTGTATATTTAAATCTTTCACTATTCTTAGCATTTGCTTATTTGTTCCCTGATATTGAAATATTGTTATTCTTCATACTTCCTATAAAAGTTAAGTATCTTGCATATTTGGACTGGGCATATTTCATTTTCAGCTTATTACTTGGAACAATGAGCACTAGGGTTGCCGCTATCGCATCATTAATTAATTTCTTCATCTTCTTTGGTGGTGATTTTATAAAATACATAAAATATCAAAGAAAATACGGAGCAACTAGAAGGAATTTCAAAAGAGAAATGAAAAAATATAAAAGATAATAGATAGAACTCGTTTACTTATGAATAAACGAGTTCTATTTTATTAATATTTAAGACATTCTGTATTAAAAAGTGATGTTACAAATGATATTAAAAATTACTATATTCCGTCCAACCAGTAAAATAATCTCCATATTGGTCATAAGTTTCAATGTAGCACCAAATTTTACCATGATCATCTACATAAGTATCATCTATAAAAAATTCATACCCAGAATTCAGGGTTCCTAGTATTTCAGAATCTAACCAAGGACTTTCATAAAAGTTTGCACTGCTTACCGAAACAACTTGATACGTGTATAAAATGTCATAAGCGACATCTTCTGCTTCTTCAATTTTATTTTGTAAAGCAATTTGTTCTTCAAGTATTCTTTGCTGTTCTTCATAGGCTTTTTTCTGCTCATCTAATTTAACTTGAAACTCATTTTTATCAATTTTCGTAAATTCTTTATCATTAACAATAAGTTTATTTTCATTAAGATACTCAATATATAAGTTAGTATCACTATCAAGGAAATACATTGAATTTTCATCAAATACTAAGGTTCCCGTAGTTAATGTTGCTTCTTCCATGACAGCGGTAGTTTTATCTTGAAGGGCTCCTTCAAAGTATATTTTAAACATATTATCGTTTGTAATTTCAATAAATAATTCATCGTCATTATCAGTTCCTAACCAAACACCTCTAATATCCTCTAATCTTAACTTGTTCTCAAATATGGTTATGTTTGAAAAATATACAGCTGGGAAATCCCTGATATTATCTAGAATTTTTATTGGATCTTCTCCTAAAACTTTTAAATATAACTCAGAATTTACATTGCAATAAGTCAAACTTTTATCAAATCTCGATACTGCATAATTCTGTATATCAGTAGCTAGTTTTTCTTTTTCTTTGCCAGACTCTTTTAAATAAAGGTCTTTATCATCTGTTAAAAACACGATAATATTATTTATTACATTCCAGCTTTTTATGTTGTCTCCAATTTTCTCTTTTTCTTTGTCACCATCTTGTAAATAAATACTCCCATCTAAATTCTCAAAAACAATTATATCTCCTTTATATGAAGATGAAAAATTTGAAATTTCACCTGAAATCTTATTTTTTTCTTCCTTACCAGTTACCACCGACAATAAATTGTTTTCTTCATTTAGATAATATACTAACTCACCATTATTACATAGCTGATAATCAGTTACATCTGAAGCAATTTTTTTAGGGGTATTATCCTCATTTATAAAGTACAGCTCTCCTCTTCCCTTATCAAAGTTATACTCATTCAAATAAGTAATCATTTTACCATCTGATGAAACTGTAATATCCATGATTTGCCCAGATGCAAGCTTTCTGTTATCGGGCTCTGACAGATTTCTTATATAAAGATTACTATCTGTACTTAAATAATAAACTATATTACCATCATCAGACATATAAAAGTTTATAACATTAGAAGCCAGTTTTTCTTTCTCAACATCTGACTTTTTAACGTATAAATCACCTTCAAAATTAGCAAAATAAATAGTATTGCCATCTTCCGTAACATCATAATAAGCTACATCAGAAGCAATCTTTTCCTTTTCTTTACCCTCATGTCTAATATAAAGCTCACTATCAGCTCCCTTTATGAAGATAAGTCCAGATTCATTTGAAAAAAACTTATAATTATAACTTGCCTCCGAAGTAATCAACTCTTTTTCTTTACCCTTTTCTTTAAGATATAGATTGTTATCTTTATCTATAAAAACAACAGATTCTTTTAATGCTAAAAAATAGAAATTATCCTTTTGAACATCAGAAGAAAGTTTTTCTTTCTCACCAGTTTCTTTTTTCAAGTATAAGTCTCCAATATATTCATTGTCATTGTTGCTGACAAATAGCAAATATGAATCCTCAACAATATTTTGTTGCTGAACATTTGCCTGAGTTGCACCAGTATTTTGATTGCAACCAGAAGTAATAACCAATAATGCCAATAAAACAATACTTAATATAGTTGTTTTTTTCATGTTTTTCCTCCAATAATTTTTACATTGTAAAGAATGCTAATAATACTTATTTTTTGTATGTACAACGTTTACTTTACAGAGTTAATAAATATTAATTTTATGACAAAAGTGGAAAAAACTTGGTCATAGGTAATTTCAGACGCTAAGAAAAGAACAATTAGAAGAGATTCGCAACAGATTAGATAGTAGATAGTAGTTATTTCTTCACTAAAAGGTAATTGATTATTATGTCAATATTTCTCCAAAGATGTCATTTATAATTATTATTATGTAATATATTAACGTCAAAAGAAGTAATTGTCAATGTACTTTTCTAGGTATTCCATAATACACCATTTTTAACAACAAGTATATTTAACTATATACGACAACGAGTTTTATTTAATATGCACAAAAAATAAAAACAGAGACCGTAAAGTCTCTATTTTTATTAATATATAGTGCCGTAGAAGGGACTTGAACCCCCACGGTGTTACCACCAACGGATTTTGAGTCCGTCACGTCTGCCATTCCATCACTACGGCTAATTGCTACTTTACGATATTAGCATATAACAAAGTAAAAATCAAGAACTTTTTTTAAAATTTATAATATTTTTATCAATCAAGCATATCAACTTCTTCATATTTATCTATTTCAACCTTTGATATACTCTCAAATTTCTTTTCTATTTTATTTGATGTAATATTTATTGTATCTACATCATCGGATACTCTTTTAATGTCGCGAGCTAGTGAGTCCCATCTGGTTTTGTATCGTTTAAATTCTTTGCCTAGTTTATTCAACTCTTCATGAATTATACTTGCATACTTTTCTCTTTCCATATTTCTAAGAACTACTTGAACAGTTGATAATACAGACATAATAGTTGTTGGCGAAGCCATCCACACTTTTTTATTTCCCGCATAATCTATTAAATCTTGGTGATATGCATTAATTTCAGCAAATATGGCTTCTGCCGGAATAAACATAATTGCCTGTTCTGATGTTAATCCTTGGATTATATATTTTGAAGAAATATCGTTAATATGTTTTTTTACATTAGTTTTAAAATCCCTTTCAAATTGTTTTCGTTCTACTTCTGTAATACTTTTGTCTATCATACGCTGATAATTTTCTAGTGGAAATTTTGAATCTATGCATAGCATGCCAACTGGTTCTGGTATATACAAAACTGCATCTGCAATTGTGTCATTCGATAATTTTTTTTGCAGTTCAAAGACTTTATCATTTTTTTCTCCAAAGATGGACATTAAAATATGATTTAATTGTACTTCCCCAAAAGTTCCTCTGCTTTTTTTATCTGTCAATACATCTTGAAGTGATACGATATTGCTTGATAAGCTATCAATTTTTTTCTGTGCTTCATCAATTTTTGATAGTCTTTCTAAAATATTAACGAATGTTTTATTTGTTTTTTCAAACCCTTCGTTTAATCTTTCTTCAACTCTTGCATTTATTTTTTCTAGATTTTCACTTATTTTATTGTTTAGTGATGTAAAATTATTGTTTAAGCTTTCTGTTAGCTTGTTGTTTGAATCATTAATTGATTTCGTTGTGTTTTCTCTAAATACACCAAATGATTCTGTCATTCTGGTTGTATTAATTTCTAATTTCTCTACCGTTTCAAGCTTGTTTGTAAGCAACTCTTTCAGCTGTTTTTCATCTGATTGTGATATTTTTTTTGTTATGGAATCAATTAAATTAAAATTATTTTGACCCAGATTTATTTTAAGTTCAGATATTATATGTTCCTCAGGGTTATTTCCACGCGAAAGCTTTATTAATATAATTATGTTAATTATTATTGATAGTATAAATATACCCAATATTATTATGTCCAAAATATACACCCCATTTCTATTGTCTCTTCAATACTTTATACCATAATCGAATGTTTGTCCATTATTTTCTAATATATTTTTTTAAAGAAAAAACACCTTTGCTTTTGATGTGACCCCAATAACTTAGATTTTTTAAGTCTAACTTATTGGAGTCACATCATTTTTACCAAAGATGTTTTTTTATATTGTTATATCAAATTTTCTTTTACTAGAACCTCTGCTATTTGTACTGCATTTGTTGCTGCACCTTTTCTGATTTGGTCTCCACAACACCACAATACAAGTGAATTATCACTACTTATATCTTTTCTAATTCTTCCTACATAGATTAAATCTTGGTCAGATGATTCTATCGGCATTGGATATTTTTTATTTTGTAAATCATCTATAAGTTTAACTCCTTCAGCATTATTAAGTAGTTCTCTAGCTTTTTCTACAGTGATTTCTTTTTCAGTTTCTATAGTTATAGACTCTGAGTGACTTCTATATACAGGAACTCTAATACATGTGCAATTTACTTTTAAATTAGGATTGTGTAATATTTTTCTACCTTCATTTTGCATTTTCATTTCTTCTTGTGAATATCCTATTTCATCAAAGTCACCTATTTGAGGTATAAGGTTATAGGCTATTTGATATTGAAATGCATTAGCTACTGCTTCTTTGCCTTCGTTAATATCTTTAACCTGTTTATCGAGTTCCTTAATTCCATTTATACCTGCTCCTGAAACAGCCTGATAAGTTGAAACTATCATTCTATTTATTTTAGCATAACTATTTAGTTCATTTAGTGCTGTCAATGCAATTATAGTTGAACAATTTGGATTTGCTATTATACCTTTGTGTTTTTTTACATCTTCAGGGTTTACTTCTGGTACTACTAGAGGTACATTTTCGTCCATTCTGTAAGCACTACTGTTATCTATTACTACAGCTCCAGCCATAACTGCAGCTGGTGATAAAGTTATACTTATGTCATTTTCTGCTGCACACAACATTACATCTATATTTTCAAAAGAATTCTCTGTAGCTTCTTCGATAATGTATTTCTTGCCTTTAAATTCAACTTCTCCTCCAGCACTTTTCTTACTTGCTAAAAGTTTCAATTCATTAATTGGAAAATTTCTTTCTCCTAAGATTTCAAGCATTTCTTTTCCTACTGCACCTGTTGCACCTAATATTGCTACATTATATTTTTTCATTTTTCCTCCTACGCCTTACGCTATTCAAGTTTATTATAAAATGATTATATCAGCATTTTTTTTATTGTCAAGAATTTTGTTTTTATTACAATTACACATGTTTGTTTCAAGAATACAATATTTGCGATGTGTTTTTTATTCAAATGTTTTCTGTACTAATATTTATTATGCAAAAGGACGCATGTTGTGCGTCCCTTATGAATTAATAAATTAATTAAAGTTGCTTTTTATTTTCCAAATACCTTTTTCTTTTATCGCAGTCCATTCTACATTATCTTTTTCTACAACTTCTGATACATCACCAGAAGCTTTTTCATATTTAATATACAAATCTACAGTTGCAATGTTTTCATCTTTAGAATCTATTTCATATCCGTATACTTTATATTTCAAAAGTTTAATGTTAGATTTTTCTTCTATTTCTTTAAATTTATCAAAGTCTTTATCTCTATCTGCTATAGGTGTCGTCAAATACATATAACTGTATCTTCCATTTAATTTTCCATTCAAATACTTATCTGCTGCATCAACGGGAGATTTGTCTCTATAATCATTCTCACCTTTATCTAAAGGATATATGCTATTCTTTTCTACATCTGATAATATATATGAATTTGGATCATATACGTTACTTGGATTCCAAACCATGTATTCAGTAAGTCCTAATTCTTTGGCAGCAATTATCTGACTCCTTACTTCTTTTGGTCCATATTCTTTACCTGCCCAATCAAAATCCTGTATCCAAGATCGAATAACTGGCGGTTTTTCCATGGATGAATTTTTTTCTAAAGCCTCTTCCATTGCACCTTTTATAACTTCATAAGGATTTGAATTTGGATCCTCTAAATTATACCAACCTGTTGAATAATGGCTTGGATAAACCATAGGACATATTATATCAGCATACTCACCCATCAAAATCCATGTTTGCCCTATATCTTCAGGATAATCGTCCCAAGTCCTTGTTATAAGTCCAAACACATCTGCACCTATATTTACATTATAAGGTTCAAGTTCCTCTCTTGAATATTTCAAGAAATCCCTAATGGCTTCATCTTTATCTCTACCATCTCTGCCTGGAAACTCTGTTATAGGGTTATATTTTTTAGCACCATCAGGGAATCTAACATAGTCAAACTGTATTTCGTCAAACCCTAATAAAGCTGCCTCTTTTGCTATTGAAATATTATAATCCCAAACATATTTATCAAATGGATTAATCCAAGGAATGTTTCCACTATTTGGGTCTAGCCATGTACCACCTGACTTTAACTGTATAGCGTGTTCAGGCTTTGCAACAGCCAAATGCTTATCTTTGAATGCAACTATTCTACCTATTGTATATACATCATATTCTTTTAAAACTTTAAGCATATTTTTAATATCTTTAATCGGTATAGGGGTTTCCTGATTCATTTCTTTAACTATATCAACTTGACTATCATATGTTATAAATCCATTGTCATCCTTTACGTTAATTACCAATCCATTTATTTCAGTTGCAACAGCAATCCCTACTATACGTTCAAATTTATTTGCCTTGTCAGCTTCTTTAGATAATTCATTAACTTTTTTAGTATCTTTGTCTGCAAGTGCTTTTACATATGCTCCATATGCATCAATTCTTTCTTTATTAAGTTCGTTTCCTGCTGTGTATCCTGTAGCATATAACGCTTTTACTTCTGTACTCTTCTTCTCACGTTCCTCCCCAATTTTTACAAGTGGAACATAAAACTCACCTTGTTCTTCTTTATGTTTTTTTTCTAAATCTTCTCTTTCTTTAATTTTCTTTTCTAGTTCTAATTTTGCTTTTTCTTCTTCAGAAATCACCGGCTCTGAAGGGTCTATTTCATTTGAAGTTTCTCCTACACTACTACCTTGTTCAGTTTTTATAGGTGAATTAGCCTCTACTGAATTAGTACATGATACCATAATAGCTGATAATAAAATTAATACAATTGCTGCTTTAAATTTTTGTAACATATTTCCTCCCCTAATTATTATTGTCAGTTCAATATAAGGCCAGTTTAGACTTGTACCAACCCCTGTTAATTATTGAGTTTTACTTACTTACTAATACACTTATATATACTGAATTACAAATACAATTTTAACATAAAACATTCTTAAGAGCAATATAGATTACATATTGTTTCATATTTCGACCTCTGTAATTTTTACCAAACTAACCATACTAATTGACTATATTAAGTATAAAACTATTCCTTGACATTGATATTTACCCATTATATAATAATTTATCAAAGAAAATAGGAGGCTAATTATGCTTACAGCAATAGTCGGAATTAATTGGGGCGACGAAGGCAAAGGAAGAATGGTGGATTTATTATCTGCTGATTATGATGTTGTTTGCCGTTATCAAGGAGGTAACAATGCTGGTCATACAGTAATTAATGATTCAGGGAAATTTATATTAAACCTTCTTCCATCAGGAGTATTAAGGCCTGAAGTTGTTAATGTTATGGGAAATGGAATGGTCATCGACATACAGCACCTACATGGTGAAATAGAAAGTTTAAAGAAAGCTGGTATTAAAGTTACACCTGAAAATCTTAAAATAAGTGACAGAGCTGTGATATGCTTACCATACCATGTAAGACAAGATATATTAGAAGAAGAGCGTTTAAAAGATTTGAAATTCGGTTCAACAAGAAGGGGTATAGCTCCTGTTTATAGTGATAAATATATGAAAAAGGGAATTAGAATGGGTGATTTAAAAAATAAAGATGCCCTTAAGAAACACCTTTTACAAATAGTTGAATGGAAGAACCTTTTAATTTCTGGTGGTTATAATTCAGAAAAAATAAATCCTGAAGAAATATGGAATTGGTTAATGAAATATTCATCTGATTTAGAAGAATTTGTATGTGATACAGGCATTTATCTTGAAAATGCAATTAAAGAAAATAAAAGAATAATGTTTGAAGCTCAGCTTGGAGCTCTTCGTGATATAGATTTTGGTATATATCCTTACACTACTTCATCATCAACTATAGCTGCATATGCTCCCGTAGGTTCTGGAATTCCAGGACGCAAACTAACAGATACAATAGGAATTATGAAGGCTTATTCTTCATGTGTTGGCGAAGGACCATTTACTTGCGAAATGTTTGGAAAAGAAGCAGATGCTTTAAGGGAAGCAGGTGGAGAATATGGTGCAGCAACAGGACGACCAAGAAGAGTTGGACCATTTGATGTTGTTGCATCAAGATATGGAACAAGAATTCAAGGTGCAGATACTTTAGCGCTAACAAAACTTGATATCTTATCTTATCTAGATAAAATCCCTGTTTGTACAGGTTATAGTGTTAATGGAAATGTTACTACAGAATTCCCGCTTGGAGAAGACCTCAACAACGCAACTCCAATCTATGAATATGTAGATGGTTGGCAATGTGATATAGGAAAATGTAGAAAACAATCTGATCTTCCTATAGAAGCTGTTAATTACATTAAATATATAGAAGAAAAAGTAGGATGCCCAATTAAATATATTTCTGTTGGTGCGGAAAGAGAAGACTACTTAATTATGGAAAAATAATTGTTTAAATTTAAACAAATAGACATTATAAAAGCAGGAATTTTCCTGCTTTTATTTTATTATTAAATTAATTATTTTCTAACCTTTGGTTTAATTTTATCTATGTAGTAATTAATAAACTTGGTAAATGCATAATCATATATAAAAAATAAAATTTGTGCTCCTAAAATCATCCACCAAAATATTTTCAAATTTATAAACATTCTAATTACTAAATACATAGCTAATAACGAAACATTAAAATAAACAAGTTTTATCAAGCTTTGAACAATTACATTATCTATTTTTATCTCAATCAAATATTTAACTAGACTATACATTCCAAAAAATATAATATACGTAATAATTTCAACTTTATTAAATGTTAAAAAAAATCCTAACAAACAAGAAGCTATATAAAACAAAGCACCTGCTTTACCTCCAAATTCAACTATTATAATACCTACTATTAAAGCTGCAGCTGCAAAAAGTATTATTGTATTTGTTTCTATTATAGATGATAATATAATAAATAGTTGATTTAATCCTAGCAATACTCCTAAATATGCGATATCCCTGCTTTTTAACAGCATGAAATCAAATCCCCTCCCAAACATTCACATAAACAATCTGCACAAATTAATTGAGTACAACAATCTGTACTATTAGAACCTCCTCTGCCATAATTGTATGTTCTGTTTTGATAGGTTCTTTGCATATTCATAATCTGATTTAAAAAATTTTGGTATTCCATATTTGCTGGATTCATACTAACAGCACGTTGAACGAATTGGACACCTTGTCCGGTTGAGCCTAAATTAACATAGCATACTCCCATTAAAAAGTTCCATTCTGCATTTCTATCTGAAATTTTGTTTAATGCCCTTATAGCATCTTGATATCTACCAACGTTAACCTGCTGTCTTACAGCAGTAAAACTGCTATTAGAATCATTGTTATAATAAGCATTATTTGTCTGATAACTAGAACTTGCTCCATTCATAATGTCATCATAAGCCTGTTGTATTTCTTTAAACTTTTCTTCTGCTAAATCCGCAAGCGGATTATCCACATTCATATCTGGATGATATTTTTTAGCTAGCTTCCTATACGCATGTTTTACCTCTTCTTTAGTTGCACTTCTTTGCAACCCTAATACTTCATATGGATCTTTCATCTACTTTCTCCTTCTTATTCTTATCTACTGATGTTTCTTTAATTTTCATAAGTATTCCTGAATACAATATATTATCAATAATTGTTTTGTCTTGAACTAGTGGTAATTTTTCTAGTTGTTCGCTTAAAAACGACAAATTTAGCATCAAAATTTCTTTAGCATACTCATCAATGTTTTGAACATTAATATTATTAAAAGGATTGTAAGAATTGTTTTTTTTATCCTTTTCCATATCCTCATAGGCATCTAGCAAATATATATATTTACCGAGAAAAAATCCAAGTTTTCTAAGTGTATTTTCCCAAACATCTATTTTATATAATATTATTTCTTCCATCAAATGTCCAAACTCATTAGAAACTCTATCTATGTCATTTGTGTTTTCTTTTTCTAATAAAGCAATATTTTTAATCTTTTCACTAATTTTCACTGATTTGGTAAGCAATTCAGAGCTTGCAGTTGTGAACTCTTTTTTTAAAAGTCTTGCCATCACAAGTGACTTAATATCCTTTTCATCATCCCAGTTATCTTTTAAGTTGTAATATGAAAGGATAATATTTATAGAAGCTGCATAATCGGTTATGTCGTTGCGAATAATCAACTGTTTTTTACTTGGATGTGCAATACACCTTGAATTATATGTTTTATTTGTTGGTTCATATAAAGAACTCAATAGCAATATCAAGAATGTCATATCATAATTTAATGTCATCCTACTTAAGTTGCTGTATTTATTTTTTAAAGACATGCACAAACCACAATAATACCCCTTGTAGCTGTAATATTCCTTAAATTTTAATTCCATTTTATCTATTGTCACGTATCCGAACATTTTTTACACTCATTTCTTGTTTCTTATTATATTATAATTAAATACACCATTTAATTGTAACAATATTTATCCTATTTTACAATATAAATTTATTTATTTAGCAATGAGAGAACATTTCTCGTTTGAAGTTCTACACCTAATTTAAGGCAACTTTCGTCTAAGTCAAACTTGCTTGAATGTAGTGGATATTTTTCTTTTTTGTCGTTATTTCCGCAACCCAGGTTGTAAAAACAAGATTTTACTGATTGAGAAAAATATGAAAAATCTTCTGTTCCCATTGTTGGAAACTCATCTATTAATACATTTTCTTTACCAAGTGTAAGCTCTATAGTTTCTCTGACTATATCAACTGCTTCATCATTATTAATAAGTGCTCCATAGCTTTCTCTGATTAACAGTTCACTTTCTCCTCCTAACCCAATAGACACATTTTCTACTATTGCCTTAATTCTATTTTTCATATATATTCTTGTATCCGGATCTAGTGTTCTTAATATGCCTGTCATTGTTACTTCATCAGATATAACATTTCCTGCCGTACCGCCATGTATGCTTCCAATTGTGAAAACTGATGAATTAAGAGGAGATATATTCCTGCTTACAACAGATTGAAGTGATACAACCAAATTAGAAGCAATTAATATAGGGTCAACTCCTTCGTGTGGGTGTGCACCATGGGATGATTTACCTTTAACAATTATTTTTATTTCATCTGATGATGCCATCATTTTTCCATATTTCATATTTACCTTTCCTGTATTGATACCTGGATCTACATGAAGACCTATAACATAATCAACATCAGGATTTTTTAGACAATTTTCTTTAATCATTCTTTCTGCCCCACCAGTCGTTTCTTCAGCTGGTTGAAAGAAAAATTTAACATTTCCAATTAATTCTGACTCCATATATTTTAATATTTTAGCAGTACCTAATGCTATTGTAGTATGTGCATCATGTCCACAAGCATGCATTATACCTGAATTTAATGACTTATATGATATACTATTATCTTCAGTAATTGGCAATGCATCTATATCAGCTCTAACTCCTACTGTTTTCCCGCATTCTTTACCCCTTATAATTGCAACAACACCGGTTCCAGCGATACCAGATTTATATTCTATATCCCAAGTATCTAGATATTCACAAATTTTTTTCATAGTTCTAAATTCATTGTTTCCAAGTTCAGGGTTCATGTGAAAATCCCGTCTTATATTAATTATTTCATCATTCATTTTATCTATAAATAATTTAATATCCAATTTAATATCTCCCTCTGTTAAATTAATAATTTATTATATTTCACTTTTAAATTATTTTCAATAGAATTTAAATAGATGCAAAAAAAGAAGTAGAAATCGCTACTAGCTCTACCTCTTAATTATCTAAAAATTTGATTTTTATTACTGTGCCAACTTCTTTTTTACTTTTAATCTCTATTGTTCCATGATAAGCTTCTACTATATGCTTCACTATGGATAATCCAAGTCCTGTACCTCCAGTTTCCTTGGATCTGCTTTTATCAACTCTGTAAAACCTTTCAAATATTCTGTCTAAATGTTCTTCCGAGATTCCGAGCCCATTATCTTTCACAACAATATTTACAGCGCCTTTATTTTTATTTATATTTACTTCTACTTTTCCACCATCATTATTATATTTAATACTATTATCTACAAGATTATATAAAAGTTCATTTATATAACTTTTATTTGCTTTCATACTAACATTTTCTATATTTGAAAGTAATTTAATATTTCTATCTTTAGCTTTATTGCTTAATAAGTTAAACACTTCATTACTAACATCCTTCAGGTTTATTATGTTATTATCAAGTTCTATACCTTCTTCAATTTTAGACAATCTAATAATATCCTCAATAAGTGTTATAAGTCTTAACCCTTCATTGTTAATCATACCGCAGTACTTTTTTATACTTTCTGAATCAGTTATTAAGCCTTCTTTTATCATCTCAGCAAAACCAATCATAGTCGTCAACGGAGTTTTTAATTCGTGAGACACATTAGCTGAGAATTCTTGCCTCATAATTTCTGAGTTTTTTTGTATGGTAACATCCTCAATTAGAATCATTAAACCATCAACATTACTATTACCTCTTTCAGAAACAGGGCTAAAATAATATCTATATTGATGTGAATTACAATCAACATCATAAACAATATGCTTGTTACCATTAATAGATGTGTCTATATTTTTTAATATTTCGGCATTTCTTGTAAGTTCAAGCATATTTTTATGCTCGTGAAAATTAAATTTTACATTTCCTATCATACGCTTTCCGCTTGCATTAATTGATAAAACTTCACTTTCTTTGTTTAGTAAAATAAATCCTTCTCTCATATTTTCAGTTATATTTCCAATAGTATCTCTTTCATATTCTACTGCTTTTATATATTCATTTAATTTTTGCTTTTGATCTTTCATTTTATGGGCAAATGGACGAAGTTCATCATACATATCTATTTGAACATTAAGTTTATCAGTTTCTAACAAATCATCTAAAGACTCTGCAATAAGATTTACAGGTCTTATTATTTTCCTAGTAATATTGGATGCTACAATAAAAGAAATTATTATAATAATAAGAAAAACACTTGCTAAAATTGGAGTTATCCCTATAAACATATTTCTTATGCTTCTAAGCTCTCTAGATACTCTTAATACTGTATTATCACCTAATTTTACTGCATAATAGTACGTATCATTTTTTAGTGTATTGGAAAATCTTGTATCTTCACCATAACCTATTCTAAAGGCTTTTTCTATCTCTGGTCTATTTATATGATTTTCTAAAATTTCATACTCTGCATAATTATCGTATGTTACTTTACCTGTTTCCTCTATAATAGTAACCCTAATTTTATAATTAACTGATTTTACAATACGATATACAGAATTCTGTATATGGGTGTTATCACTCCAATCATTTATATTATTAGATGTGAGATTAACAATAGTTTTAATTTGGTCCTTAGCTTCTTTTTCATAGAATTTATAATACACCAAGGATGTTAAAACACAAGTCGATGTTGCTATAATTACTAATAATATAATAATTGTATAAAATACCCTTTTTTTCATATCTATTACTCCTCGAATTTATAACCTGCACTTCTTACTGTTTTTATATAATTAGGACATCCTGATAATTCAATTTTTTGTCTAATGGTCTTTATATGCATATCAACTGTTCTAGTTTCCCCTTCATAATCATATCCCCATATTTTTTGTAGAATTTTTTCTCTAGAAAAAACTATTCCTTTATTTAGCATTAAATAAAATAACAACTCAAATTCTTTATATGTCAACATAATGGGATTATTTTCATAACTTACATCTCTTTTATCATAATCGAGTATAAGACCCCTGAATTCTAATATTTTTCGTTCTTCTTGTCTTTTTCCTGAACGTCTTAATACAGCCTTTACTCTTGCAATTAATTCAAGAACACCAAATGGTTTTGTTATAAAATCATCTGCACCCGATTCTAGTCCATTAACTTTATCTATTTCCATTGATTTAGCAGTAAGCATGATCACTGGTATATCACAATATAAAGAGTCTTGTTTTAATTTTTTTAGTATAGTCATCCCATCTGTTCTTGGAAGCATTATATCTAAAAGTATTAGGTCAGGTATTTTTTTCTTTAATTCCAAAAGAAAGCTTTGAGGTTCCTCAAACCCTATCACTGTAAAATCAGCTGTATTTAATGTACAAGATATTAGTTCTCTAATTCCAGGGTCATCTTCAACACAATATATTAACTTCATATTTTTCTCCTAAGTTTTATTGGTATTTATGTTCTCCTGTAATTGAAAATATTACCCACTCTGCAATATTTTCAGCATGGTCGCCTATTCTTTCAAAGTATTTAGCTATCATTAAAAGATCAATAGCTTGCTCACCATTATTTTTATCCTCTTGTATTTTCTCTATAAGCTCATTTTTTATTATTGTAAACAAATTATCAACTATATCATCAGATGCGCAAACTTCTAATGCTAATTCTTTATCCTTATTTACAAATGCATCTATGCTCTTTCTAACCATACCAATTGTTGCTTCTGCCATCTGAGGTATATGAACTAGATTCTTAATAAATTTTTGATTAACCATATATTGAGAAATCTCAGCTATGTCTTCAGCATTATCTCCTATTCTTTCCATATCTGTTATCATTTTAAGCGCAGTGCTAATCAATCTCAAATCCGATGCCACTGGCTGTTGCTGAAGCAATAACTTCAAACAATGACTTTCAATTGTTTTTTCCATTTCATCAATTTCAACTTCATATTCATTTACTTTTTTCACAAGTGACAAATCCTGATTTATTAAAGCCTTAACAGTTGTTTCAATTGAATTCTCTATAAGTCCACCCATTTTTATAAGTTCCAAATTTAGATTTTCAAGTTCTTTATCAAATCTACCTCTCATTTAATACCTCCATTAAATTACATATATAATTATACTATTTTATCCCAACGTTGCATAGCAATATTGAAAAAATATTAACCAAATCTTCCTGTTATATAATCCTCTGTCTTCTTATTTTTAGGCATTGAGAAAAGTTTCTCTGTTTCATCAAACTCAACAACTTCTCCATGGAGGAAAAATCCAGTTTTATCAGATATTCTCGTTGCTTGTTGCATATTATGAGTTACTATTACTATGGTATACTTCTTTTTTATTTCTAAAACAAGGTCTTCTATTTTCATTGTTGAAATAGGATCTAGTGCAGATGTAGGTTCATCCATCAATAGAACTTCTGGATTTACTGACAACGCCCTTGCAATACATAGTCTTTGTTGTTGTCCTCCAGATAATCCAAGTGCATTTTTTTTAAGTCTATCTTTTACTTCATCCCACATTGCAGCTGCTTTTAAGCTTTTCTCCACAATATCATCTAGTTGTGACTTTTTATTAATTCCATGGGTTTTTGGCCCATAGGCTATATTTTCATAAATGCTCATTGGAAATGGATTTGGTTTTTGAAATACCATCCCAACTTTTTTTCTTAATACTACTGCATCCATGTTCTTGTATACATCAATATTATCTAAGGATATTTCTCCAGTTATTTTACACCCTTCCACCAAATCATTCATTCTATTTAGTGATTTCAATAAAGTTGATTTTCCACAACCCGAAGGACCTATGAATGCTGTAATTTCTTTTTCTTTAATAGTCATATTTATATTTTTAAGCGCTTGAAAATCACCATAATATAAATTAACACCTGCTATTTTCATTTTTTCTAAATTATTCATTGTTTAACCTCCCAAGCTTGTTTGCAAGACGTGTTGTTGCAAAGTTTACTATAAATACAATTACTATAAGCACTGCTCCCGTAGCAAATGCCATATCCTTAGAATGAGGCAGTCCTTCACTTGCAAGCATATACATATGAATAGCCAACGTCCTTTGAGATGCGAATAAATTTAAAGTTGGCATCTTCATAACATTTGTACCACTTGTAAATATCAAAGCTGCTGTTTCACCTACAATACGACCTATCGCTAATATAATCCCTGATAATATACCTGGCATAGCAGAAGGAAGAACTATTTTAAATACTGTCCGTAACCTTGACGCTCCAAGCCCAAGACTTCCCTCACGATATATATCTGGTACAGATTTTATAGCTTCTTCTGATGAACTAATAATTACAGGTAAAATCATAATAGCTATGGTAAATACACCTGATAAAATTGATGTTTTAAAGCCAAGTAAAGTTACAAAAAATATCATTCCAAATAAACCATATATAATAGATGGTATACCAGCTAGTGTATCAACCGCCAATCTTATCAACTTAACTGCTTTATTTCCTCTTTTAGCATATTCTGTAAGATATATCGCACAAAATACACCAATTGGTACTGCTATTACTAGAGATAAAATAATCATTATAATAGTAGCTATTATTGAAGAAAATGCAGATAAACTTTCAGAATTATAACTGCCAAATAAAAATTCAATGTTAATATTAGGTATACCCCTAATTAAAATAAATAACAATATATATACAAGTACTGATACTGTCAATATTCCACAGAACCATACTAAACATTTCAAAAGAAATGATTTTGTTTTTCTTTTTTTAATGTTGCTTTTATTACTCTTCATAAGCTCTTCCATAGCATATTCCTTTCAAAGCTATTAATTTTAATTATTACTTGATTTAATCAAGCTCAACGTTGCATTTAATATTATTATAAAAACAAACAAAACCACACCGGTTGCTATTAATGATTCCGTATGGAGTCCTGAAGAATAACTCATTTCTGTAACAATATTAGCTGTCAAAGTTCTAATTGGTTTTAACAAGGCTATTTTATCAAGAGGCATGACTGAACCACCAGCAACCATAACAACCGCCATTGTTTCTCCAACCGCCCTACCAATTCCAAGAATTATAGATGTTAATATACCTGAGCTGGCTGCTGGTAATACAACTTTAAATACTGTCTCTTCTTTTGTAGCACCTATACCCAAAGATCCTTCTTTATATGTTTCTGGAACTGCTCTAATAGATGATTCACTAATTGATATAATTGTAGGTAATATCATTATACCAAGTATAACTGATGCTGATAGTATGCTGTAACCATTTCCACCAAATGATTCCCTAACAAATGGCACTACAATTTGCATCCCAAAAAATCCATATATTATTGATGGTATACCCGCTAATAAATTTACTGATGGCTTAACAAACTTATATAGGTGCGCAGGACAAAATTCTGCTAAGAATACTGCACACATTATTCCAATTGGCACACCTATTACTATTGCACCTGCTGTTACATACAAGCTTCCAACTATCATTGAAAGTATTCCAAATGATGGTGGTGTATCTACAGGTGCCCATTTCTGACCAAATATAAAATTTTTAAATCCAATTTCAGCAATAGCTGGGATGCCTCTCATGAGCAAAAAAAGACATATAGATACAACAGCTAATACTGACACTAATGCAGATGTGTAAAACACATACTGCATTAGTTTTTCTTTTAAGTTATTTGACTTATTTGAATTAACCATTATCTTACTTAGTAACTTCTGACCATTTTGTTGCTTCACCAGTAAATATTTTAGTAATATTTTCTGATGAAAGGTCTGAAGTTGGATTTTGATTGTTTAGTATTACTGCTATACCATCTATAGCTAGCACGTGCTCATTTAGTTTTGATTTTTCATCATCCTTTAATTCTCTAGAACTCATTCCTATATCATATGTTCCATCAATTGCTGCCTTAATTCCTTGAGAAGAACCTTGAGATTGCATTTCAAATGTAACACCTGGATTTAATTCTTGATATGCTTCTTGCAATGTTTCCATTACAGGAGTTACAGATGTTGAACCAGCAACTTTGATATTCCCTGACAAACTAGATACAACATAATCTACTGGCGAATCAACTGCTGATATATAATGTTTACTTTCAACTATTTCTTGCCCTTGTTTTGAATCGGCAAAACTTAAAAAGTTTTTAACTAATTCATTTTCTACTCCTTTTGTTACAAGTAGAAAAGGTCTTGCTACTTTATATGATTTGTTTTTTACATTTTCGATTGTTGCTTCTACAGAATCAACACTTGCTGCTTTAATTCTATCACTTACAGAGCCTAATGAAATATATCCAATAGCGTATTTATCACCTTCAACTGCTGTAATTACTTTATCCGTTCCATCAAATTCAAGTGCTCCAACCACCAATTTATCAATCTCTTTATCACCCTCTTTAACTTTTATTTTCATAAGTTCATGAAAAGCTCCTCTTGTACCAGATGCAGAATCTCTTGCAATTACCGTTATATCCTTATCTGAATTAAAATCAGATGCATTTGCATTTTCAGTTGGTTGTGAAGCTGATGTTTTTTCTTTGGCACATCCAGTAAACACCAATGTTACCATTAAGGCTAAAGATAATACTACTATTAATTTTTTTACTATTTTCATTTTAATATCTCCCTTTTTTTATTTTATCTTGTCCTAACTATATATCACCATAGTAAAAACAAAAGCATAGAAATGTAAACTTTATGTAAAGTTTATGATAAAATTTTTTTTATTATTATTTCAATGTTAGACTTTCTCTTGGTTTTATTATGACAACATATTGACAACACTATACAAATAATCAAGGAAATAATAGAACTAAAAGAACTGTCAATCACGGCAGCTCTTTTTTGTTTAAATTGGTTTTGGTAACGCTGTAATAAATTTTGCATATCCGTTACTTGTTTTTATTAGATTCAAACTGTTATATCTTTTCAAATTTAATAAATCCTGGAGTTCAAACGGTGCTAAATCTTCTTTCAACTCTTCGAAATTTTTCTTATCTGTACCCTGCATCAGCATGTAGCTTGATCCGCTTGCCTTTAACGCTTCCTTAATCGTATCTATTTGGCTAAGATAATGAGCTGAAAATATAAATTTAGTTTGAAATTTCCTCGCTTGAACTAAAACATCTTTTAAAATGAATTCAGCGGTTGGCGCTTGGAACACTTCATCTATTATGATATGCGTCCGCTTTGGCTCTTTATACATGCCGCCTCTAAGTTGAGAGGCTAGCCATATCTTACTGACAAAGAATGTAGTTAAAATGTTTTTATGTGTAACTGTAGGATATTTACTATCAGGTATTTTAATTAATATAATTTTTCCTTGATCCATGGATTTAATAAAATCTATATTACTATCCATAGGTTTATTAAACATGTATTTTAGCTTAATATCTTCCATAAGCAGGTTGATTCTATCTAGAATAAAATCAGATTTACTTGTTTTAGTTCCAGATATTTCACCAGTCTTTCCGTCAACTTCATTCATATCATCTAAATTAAAAATGTCGTCTTCTAAATATAGTTTCATATCCTCGGGTACCATAGCAATATACTCTAGCCTTTTTCTATGATTAGATAAACACTCATATACATTTCTCATACTCATGCCAGAATGAATAAAAACTATATTAGCGGCTGCAGCTAAAGATCTACGCATCCGAGGCGATAATTTTTGATCTATATTAATTGCATCTATAAATGCAATTAACAGCTGAGTTTGCATATTCGCTACTTCTAATCGTTCATAGCCAGTTCTAGGATTGAAATTAGCAACTTCATTGAAACTAAAAGACTGCATATTTTCCTGTTTAGACAAGTCAAGTTCTATTAATTTATTTTTCGGTACTACGTTTTTTATTTCCTCAGATAGTTCACAATTCTTGATAAAATCAATTACTATTAACGATTCGCCTGCAGTAATTACATCTTTACAATAATTAGCAAAATAAGTACTCTTACCGCATCCTTGTGGACCTAATGCTACAAGCCCTAGATTAGCTAAATTCTTATCCTTACTCATTGTAGTAGCAATTGCATTACCTTTAAAAGTATTGCAGCCTAACCTTATGTAACCGGTTCTCAGTTCTTCGGGAACTTCAACTTCAAGAGTATTAATATGTTCAATTTCAAAACGCTCTAATAATTCACGGCCTGGCAGTGATAAAAAGTTACCACATTCTTTTGTGCTGCATTTATTTAATTCTGTTCCAATATTCAAATCTATATAATTAAATTTCTTTGTGCTTTTATACTTCAGATAATTATCTTCGTCGATGGATCTGAAACTGTTGGCCAGAGATCTTAAATTATTTATAGTATTAAGCTTATTATGACTGTCGCCTATTAACGCTATTTGTGTATTGATTATGAACTCAGAGCCTTTATTTTGGGTTGTTTTCGATAGTTCATTGTTGCTTGATATGTTTATACTGGGCTTTGTATTAAACATATTTACCGTACTGTATAGTTCATTAAAGATAGATTTGAAGGCGTAAACTACATTAATTTTATTATTATCAACTGGAATTCCTTTTTTATATTTTTCTACCGTATTTTTAAAAGTTGCTCGCCAGGTATATTGATTTGTTGGTATGAAATTGTAAAATATTCCTACCTTGTCACCCTGTTGAAGTGTATCTATAATATTTAAGTTGTTACTTATTAAGTCATTATCTCGCCTGTCAACATTTAAACTTAACGCATCTTCTTTAGCGTATACAAGTTGTTTATACATAGAGTCAGATGAAAACTTAGGGAGTTTATCAACTGAAAATATAGTCACTGAACTCCACACACGACTTAATGCTTCTTTGAGAACACCCTTATATCTTTCGTCTACTATGAAATAAAATTCAACTGTTTTTTTAGAAATATAAATCATGTATGAAACTTTACAAGGCAATTCAAATTTGATTGTATCTGGAAGTGTTTTGTTTAAAATTTGTTTATAATCGTAAAATGTAAATCTATTTAGAAATGGTTTGTATATTGATTGAATAGCCTGTAATATTTTGTATGTATCGTTATTGCGTATAGAAGTTGATGGAATAATTTTTAAATAAATATAGTTTGGTTTGGATAATTCTATTTTCATAATGCACCTCACATCATATTGATTAAAATATATACTATTATAAATAAACCTGCGTATTTATAACAATTATCAAATCCTAATGCTCCTAATATGATTGCTATTCCTGCGCCCATTAAACAAATAGGGTAGCTTATGCTTTGCAGTGTCTCTATCGGATGCAATATAACATTAAATACTATATTCATGTTTTCAGCAAAAGTAGTTATTGCGTCCATAATTACATCTCCTTAAATATATTTTCAACTTCATTCATGCAAAATGGCAACGCAAAAAGTATCGCATAAGCAAATAAATAACCCATAAACATTTTTTTAGCTGCTTGGAAATCTCCAGAAATTACGCTTTGTATAATATCAATTGCACCCTTAAATATAATTACCCATTTGCCAATTCCAACAAGCTTATAGTACAATTTGTTCCCCGTGGCATCAACTCCGGCATACGCCAATGTCGAATTTAATAAAAATACGACACATAAAAATACTACGTTTAAGCATAAATTATCGTTGGACATGCATTTTTTGAGACTCTCCTGCATATTTTTGATTAAGTGAAGTTTACGAGCTAAGCAAAAAGACATGGCGCCATTGTGCGCTTTTTTTATTTCCATAATTACCTCCTATAAATTCAGAATATTTAATATGTTATCTTCATTTAATTCCTGATTATTGATTGAATCAATGCTACCTATGCATTCTTTTATTACCTGCCTAATATCTTCTTTTGTCAATATACTTTCTTTATTCTCTTCGTAAAACAGTATTGCCGTTTCTACCATCCTGCTTTTATGTTGTGCGCTTTCATATAATTCTAATACTTTAGGATTGGTCAACGATATACATTTAATCATCTAAATATCACTCTCCCCACCTTTTGTAATCCTTTTACGTTATCGAATAATGGATCCTCACTTATCTCGACATTACCAAATGCATCTTTTATGTATGCAGATAATGTTAAGCTTCCACCGCCTGTAAAAAATAATTTTAAATTATCAACGTTCCATTTTTTTAGTTTGAGATTATATTTTAAGTTGTCTATGAATTTATTGATTAAGTTGTCAATTATAAGTTTAATTTCGATATTCTTGGAACTAATTAAAGAATCAAATTCATAGTCCTGATAGTTGCTTAATTTTTTTATGTTTACTGTATCTATAATTTCTTTTTCCAGACGAAGCATACTACAATCTAATTGTGTAATGGATTCTAATATTGCCTTACCGTTATTGAATAATATGCAATTTGCAGTGTTCCCACCTATGTCAATTAGTCCTACAATTCCTTTATAATTATAGTTGAGCATTGCTGCAGCTCCTTCCATGAACACCTCAACTTTTTCAACTGTTATTATCTTTTTAATGCCATCTATCTCGTAGTTTAGAGTTCGGTTCATCAGCTTATTTTTGTAATCATTCTTTAATTCTGTATTTAGATACTGGTTTATTGGTAATGCTAATATTATATTTGTACTATCGATTCTGTCGCATAGATTTAAAATACTGTAAATTGTAATATAATCATTTACCATATTGTTATTCTTGTCATTTATATTTCTTTTTCCGTTGCCTATTTCTAATTTTCTATCATCAATTTTTATGTATCTTTTAGCATCTTCATTAAATTGTACTTTGCTTTCAAATATTTTCAGTTGTGATTCTGTTGCTATTTTCGTATTGTAATAACCAGCATTGATATAAATATTTTTCATAAAGCCCTCCTTATATAACTTTTATATAAAGCAATCGAAGCTTCAATTTACTTTATATAAGTCTTATATAACATTATTATGTTCATGAATAATAAAAATGCATGTCCGGCTAAAATATTTTAGTTGGACAAACTAAAATCGACACAATAATTAGGATTAAGTGAATATAATGAACTAAAAGGGGGAATGATACTAATGATAAGTTATGATAAGTTGAAAATTCTAATGGTGAAGAGAAAAATGCAATGGAAAGATATTATAGCAAATACCGGACTATCTCACACTGTAACAAGAAAACTTAATAATGATGAATATGTCGACTTAAGAAGTCTAGAAAAAATATGCATCTTTTTAGATGTAGACATAGGAGATATTTTAGAAATAAAGAAGGAGTAGCATGAAGAAAATTTTAGCGATTACTACAGCCCTATTAGTAGTATTGTTTCTATTAGGAACAGCCACCAATCCGTCTTATGCAGAATATAAAGAATGGTTTAAAGCTAATTTATATAAAGAAGCTAATGCTTCTACTGAGTTAGAAAAATCGGTAACTGGTTTTATAGCTGATATCGTAAGTGATGCAGGAGTAGTAAGAAAAGATTATAAATTTTATAGTTTGTACAAAATAGAAACTGAAGATTTTAATTATAAAGTCATAGGAATTTTCGATAATTTTTATGTAATAAAAGATGAAGAAAAAAACCAGGACTAATTATCCTGGTTTATCTTTATGCTGCTATAAATTTTTCATATGCGATTTGGAGTTGCCTAGTATTTGTCTTTGCATATATTTGTGTTGTGTTAATTTCACTATGCCCTAATAATTGTTGAATTATTGTTATATCCATGCCTCGCTGTAGAGCTAAAGTAGCAAACGTATGGCGGAAAATGTGAGGGCTGATAGATTTCTTTATGTTGGTCCTGGATGCAATTTTTTTAACGATTTTTTCTAGTCCTGCTTTTGTTAATGATCTATATGGACTTCTTTCGCCGATAAAGAGGGATTCATTATCACCGTTTCTGTTTTGTATGTATTCCTTCAGATATAATTTGCATTTAACGGAAAAGTAAACAGTTCTATACTTATCACCTTTACCATGTACTATAAGGCTATTACTATCCCAGTTAATATCAATTAACCTTGATTCAACAACCTCTGATACTCTGCAACCCGTACTGTAAAGAAATTCAATGAGTGCCTTTTCTCTAATGTTAATACATACATTTCTTATAATTTCTAATTCCTCTGTAGTCAAATGCTCCCTTAAAGACTTCACATCTACTTTAATATTCTTTATACGGACCGTTGGATCCTTGGGTATAACTTCCTCCCTATAAAGAGTTCCGAAAAAACTTCTTAATATTGATATTTTTCCGTTAATTGTTACTTTTGAATAATCTCTTGCCGATTGGATAGTAGCAAAATACCGCCTAATATCATTGACTGTTATCTGTGCTACAGGCTTTAAAACATACCTACCGAACATGCTAAGTTCTTCTTGGTATCTTCGTAAAGATTGCTTAGATAAACCTTCTAAACTCTTTAAACCTATAAAGAATTTTATCTTATCAGATAGATCCGAAACCATTAGAGCAGTTTCATTAGAAATTAAAGAATACTCGCTTAGATGTTTATCCAATAAGTTTTTAACATCCATGTTATTAATATCATACTTTTCCTGTAGCTCTGATAGTATTTTAATAATAACAAATTCCTTTTGGTCTTCCATATGACACCTCCCACAAAGTGTATTTATATTTTTCCCACAGATAAAAAAAACAGAGTAGGTAAGTGCCTGTGGGGACACTCTAGATGGCTCATGACTTCCACCTATTACCTACTCTAATTATATAATAATATATTGACAATGTAAAGTCAAATACAAACATTTGTTCATTATGTTTTTGTAATAATTAAATTAAAAATATGTTGAAAAATCAATAGGTACAAACATATCAAGACTTGTTTTTCGTGGCTTAAATCGCATTTAAAAGCCTCATTTTTCCACTTTTATTTTTAAAAATTTATGATATAATGAGAACAAAAGTTCGAAAGGTGATGTTATGAAAATAGTAAATAAACCCATAAAAGTTATGGCTATTTTTAATACAGATGGTAAAATAGAGCCGATAAAATTTAGACTAGATGATAAAGTTGTCAGGGTTGAAAAGGTTATGAAATGTTATGATGAAAAGCTAGTTGGCAACAAAAGATTAGTTTTTATATGTGAACATAACGGCAAGGATATATATGAAATTAAATATGAGATAGATTCTAGGGTATGGTACTTGTTCAAAAAATAATGAACAACCTATCATTAAAACGTTAAGCAATAAATAATAACAATTGACGTTTATGATATGTGATAGTATTATAAATATAATTCTAAAATAAAAAACTTTCATATCTTAAAAACGGGGGTTCTAAATGGAAATATTAAAAAAATTTTCACCATTATTAATATTGTTTCCTGGAATAATATTAGGCTTTATGGGCAAGCCAACAGAAATGGGTCTTAGTATTGCATCAGGGTGTTTGTTTTGTGTTTTTTTAAATTTGGATAAGTTCACAAAATTTAAAGGAGCTGGATTCGAAGCAGAACTTAAACAAACGATAAAAGAAGCAGAAGTCACTATTGAAAAAATGCGAAATTTAATGAAACCTATTATTATATTTACTTATAATCAATTAACATATAATGATAGAATGGGTGGAATACCGATTAATAAAATTAATACTTTATTTACTGACATAAACTCTATAGTTCAGGAACTTTCCCTTAATGATGACAAAAGCATAAAACAAGAACAGGAAAAACTTATTAAAAGTACAGCGTGGGGAAGTTTTTCTAATTTTTATACAGACTTATATTATACTAAACAAACAGATTCTATAAATGAACTACAAGAGCTTAATAATCTCGATACAATAAATTATCCTACCGAAGCTGTTATAAATAATATACTTAATAAACATAATACAATTCTCAATACAAACCAATCTAAAAAACTAGAAGAATACTTGAATTATATAAGAGAACATTTTAATATTGAATAACAGTTTAACTATATTGAACTAATCTATATTTAATCAAATACATCTAACCTGGCAATTACGCCTGGTTAGATGTAGGATCACTTCCTATTTAATTATTCTATCTAATAATGCAAAGACTTCTCCACGTGTCATAAAATCATCATATCTAGTATCATTTATTGCTATTCCTTTATTTTCGAGACTTAATTTATTTTTCTCTGCCCAGTGTGGTTTTTTTGTTATTTCTTTATAGTATTCATCAATAGATTTGATATAACTATCCCAATGCGGTAAAGTATATGCAGGACAATTTTTGCCACTCCAAATTTTATGTGGTAATACTTTTTCAATAGGAATATTATATTCTTTCATCAAATATGCCACAAATACCTTAGCAGTATTTTCAGATACTTCGTCTTCGCCTATTTCTAAACTTATGCTTGACCTATTGCCGGGTCCATTATAACCATCGCCTGCATTCCAAGATACTTCATTAAATGGCAACTCTTGAAATACGTTAATGCCTATGATTGTTAAATGCCAACTTTTATAACCGCTATAACTATCTGCGTAATCTGTTAGGTTTTGAGCAGTTGCATTTCCACTCGCTGGATTGTGTAAGGTTATATGCTGAGGCTTCATTGCCAACTGTGACCTGGCCAATTTATTGGTTATAGGTATCAAATCTTGTGCAAATTTAATTCCACTGATGTTAAATTCTTTTATTAATCCGTTTTCTATTTTCATTAGTTTACTCCTTCTTTGCTTGTGTTCCAAAATAAAAAGCTATAACAGTTACAAATATAGTCATAAACTGTTCTGTTGTAACTTTTCCTATAATGGATAAATGAGCATATACAGCAGTTAACGTTAATGTAACTAAGCTTTTAACACTAAATAATCTAGCAAATCTTTGAAGTAATGTTAATTCTCTATCACTATGTATAGCTTCTGCTTCTAATAATTCTTCTTTTATTTCATTCATTATTTATCATCCTTCCCTTTAATCTCGTCAATACGATGATGTGCTGATTTCGTAGACTCTTCAACAACCAAAACCCTATCTCTCAAATCTGTTACATCTTTATTTGTGCTTCTTTGTTCAACCTTTATATCTTCTATTCCTTTGCCGATGGTATCAAGTTTCACATTTATTGTTGCAGTCTCATATGCATCTTTTTTTATGTCAGTTGTATTATTTCTTTTCAAGTTATTTGCACCTGCATATATAGCAAAAAGTACAGATATTATAGATATGATTAATGTTAGCTCTATACTCAATAGTTGTCCCCTCTCATAAAATATTACAGGGGCTATTAACCCCTGTTCAGACTATTAACCTCTTAATTTAACTGCAGCATCTTCCATTTCTTTTATTTCTTTATCCATTAAGGCATAATCAAGATTTTCACATCCTACAAAGTCATATTTATAAGGTGTTTCAATGTTTCTGTTTTTTACGTGTGCAATTAGCATATCCGTAGCAACACCCATGTCAACATCTTTTTCTCTGCTTATTAGAGAGATTTCTGTTTTGTATTTCTTTGCAAATTCTTTTCTGTTCATAATTTTAATCTCCTTTTTAACGTCACTTGGACATTTTTTTTGTATAAGAAAAGGACCTCATTTCTAAGGTCCTTAGTCCGCTAAATTTTTCTTTTGTTCCCTAAGCTAATTTATTTCTTATTTCTGACTTTTCTTCTTCTGATAGATTAATATACATTGCTAAGATTTCTTCTAAATTTTCACCACGATTTAACTTAATCCTTATTCCTGCTAATATAATTCTTTTTTGTATAGATGTCATTATATAGCACCTCTTAGCATATCTGCTTGAAGTTCAATTAGCATATTAATATTAACATTTGCCAAAACTAATTCTTCTTTTGTTGTGTTTAATTCAGTTTGTAGCAACTGATTAGCTACTTTTAGGTTTTCAATTTGTAGTAATTCATCTGTTACTGTATTTTGATATTGTATTCGTATCCACATAAAAACTTTATTAATCTTATCATACATTGGATAATTTACACTCAAAGGATTATTTAGTGTAGGTGGTTCTACATAATCCTCAATTATAAAATAACTTAAACATGTTGGATTATTTTCTATTACTGCTTCATCTGCGATTGATAAAACTCTTACTACATTGTTATTTGATACTTCAATATTTATTGCTTTCCTCATTTTAATTTCTTCCTCCTTGTTATCCAAAATTATAACAATACCAATCAATAGGAGCAGTAGCCTGTCCATTTGCACTACTTGTATTTTCCAATGTTATTATAATTTGAGTTCTGTCTATTACTGTATATTCCATATATAAATTGTCACTGTAACTATTCGACACACTTGCTATATAATTAATCTTATTTACGCCTTTAAATTTTCCATCTACATTATCATATATCATGCTTATAGCTGGTCGAGAGTCAACTGACCACGTTCTTCTACTAACTGCTACTACTGCATCTGCTCCACCACTGGGAAGATTTAGTTGAAACGTTTTTGTACTATATCCTCCCAAACTTTGTGAAGCAATAGTTCCTGAAGTCATAGTTAAAGGCTTCAAAGTTCCAACAACACCACCTACATTAACACCACTTTTAATATTTTCTGAACTCAAATTGGCAAAACTTGCTGTTACTGTTCCTCCTGTTGTATAACCTGCAGGAATTGCTTTTGTTCCACCTTGCTTGGTTATTGTATCTGATTGAGCACCGTTATTTGGCATAGTACCTGTAATTAAAGCACCATCTACATATGCTTTCTTACCACTCAATACTTGACTTGCAACTGCATCTCCTGCTGAGGTGTCAACAATATTAGAATTGCCTGCTACACCAAATATATTAGCACCGGCTTTTATATTAGAAGATATTAAATCAGCATCACCTGCTATAGTTTGAATACCACTTAAATATTGACCTGCTGCTATTACTTGATTAGTTGTAGCTGGTATAATTGTTGCTGCACTTTTAATTGGTATTGTACCTTCAATTAAACCATCTTCTGTACCTATAGTTTTTCCTGACAACACGTCTGAGGCTGTTGCCGTTCCATATTCACCTCCTTCACCCAATAATTGAAAAACCGAACCTGTATAGACTAAGTTACATATCTGCGCTGCTTTTATACTTCCGCTTGTTAATGTACTACCATTGCCTTTTACTATTGATTTCGCACCTAAACTGTTAATATTTAAAGTGCTTACACTTGTGTTTGCATTTATAAACTTAATCTTAACACTTTGTCCTTCAACCAATGTATAACCACTAATTGTCGCAACATAAGTATTTGTTCCGTTTGCTACAGCATAGGCTGCCAAAGAGTTATTTTTGTTCCCTAAGTTCCTTTAAAGCTCCCTCTACATTTTCACTTGTAAAATAGGAATCCGCATCATTTATACCTACTAGACTAGCACCTTTATTTAATTCTTTAGATGAAATATCATTAATATCTTTTTTTGTAGCAAATACAGAACTTTCATCTATTGTTGCTGTTATATTAGTTGCGTTTCCTACAACTGTTTGTATGTCAATTGTTTTTTCTATAATATCACTACCGCCTGCAGGTATGTACTCAGCTAAATCTCCTGAATTACCATAGCAATATAATATTTCACCTACATCAGGATCAGTAGCAAATAAACCAATCTCACGAAAATAAAATCCTGTTACTAAATCCTGATTGGTCATTTGAGCTCCAACTACCGCTTTGCCATCACCTAAAACTTTTAATTTGCTTATATTTAATGTTTTTATTTGATTCTTTAATGCATTTAATTCAAGAATAGAAGTACTTCCAAGCTCACCGTCTCCTAGAGCGATACGGGTATAATTTAAATTTACACCTGTTTGTGCTTTAGATTGTAGGATTTTTCCTCTATTAGTTAAAACTAAACCGCCAAATGCACTCATTTTTACCACCTACCTATATATTTCATAATTTCCGCCTTGAACAATTCCGCCCCAGTAAAGGTTCATTTTTTCACTTTGTAATAAAATAACTCTATCTAGTGTGGACCGTACATTTTTAACCGTATCTAGTGCCCTTATGAATTCTGCTGCTCTATCTGTAGTCACAGATTCATTGCTTGTAATTATTCTAAATCTATACGGAGTATCTTCATAATCAAACCATTCTGATACTTCGCCCTCTCCAAATAAAGTAGTTATAAGAGTCTTTACTGCTAATGGAGTACCTTTAATTTGATGCATATACACGGAATCTTTGACTAAGCTTCTTTTAGTTTCTGTATCCAATGCTAGATCATAAAAATCTACATGGAAATAATAAGCTAAATGGTCCAATAATTCATCGCTTACATCATCAACACGCGGTATTATTATTACATTATCCGCCTCATTTGCTAAAGCTAAGAAACCTAAATCTACTGCTTTTGATGCGGCTATAATATCAGGGTCCTGCCGCAAATTTTCAGGTAAAAGCTCCAAAAGATTAACATCATGTATTGTTCTACTCATCTTCTAATCCTCCATATGTAACTGTTTTTAAATTCAAAACTGCCACAGATGAAGAGCTTATCGCAGTATATATGGGAGACACTATATCAACTCTTTTCGCTCCTGCTAATTGTATATTAGTAATAAGCTTTGAGGGATTTATATCTCTTCCAGTTCTAGAACGCTGCCATATTTCATAATCCAATATAGCTTGTTCAATTTTTGATTTTATTAAGGTTTCTTGTGAGGTATTATCGCTTGAAATGTAATAAGTCAACTCAATATCATAATCTACTATATCTGGCGCCGATACTTGAACCTTATCAGTAAGAGGTCGTCTTTCATCAGCGCTTAAATACGCTTTAACACCATCAATAAATGACACGTCAGGTAATTCGCCATCTTGTAGTAATATTCTGATATCAACAACCCCATCAGATGGCGAAGTGATTTTTACATCATTTACGAGAGAACTATATTGTCTTGCAAAATATTCATAGGCCCCACTTGGTCCGCCTACTGAAAACCCTTCAGGTGCCATATGAATTCTTTCACGATAATTTTCATCATCTTCCTCATCAGCTCCACCTTGACTTGTTTCCGTATTCTCTACTGCTGATATCCACGGTAATGGGTCCACTAAAATATTTATTTGGCCAGGTGTAAAATCATTGCCTATCTTGCCCTTTGTCAGGCATGTTGTATCTACTATAATCTCTTGTGTTCCTGACATTACAGTTGTGTCTGTATTAGTAGCAAAATACAATTCTCCTCCAGGAGAAATTCTTGTCCCTACTGGTATTAATGAATTGATTGGTCTTGCTTGACTTAATATAAATTTTATTTTTACTTTGGCTGCTACAGGTTGCAATCTATATGTACGACTGAATGCCGCAAGATTATCCAGATTAGAATCTCTTGAATACTTTAATAAATTCTGTTTTGCAGCATCATCAATTAGAACTCTAAGTTGAAATTCTCTCAATGCTTGAGAATACAAAAATATTCTAACAGGATCACCTGGATATAATTTTTTTATAACTCCGGTAGACTCATAATAGGCCTGTTCATATCCTGAAATCATATCATTTAAAATTGTATTTATATCAATTTGAGCGAAGCTTACTTCCGGTAAATCATTCAATGTTATCGGCATTTTCTATCACCACCTTTGGAATAAGAGTCCCATTTTCTTCGTTTGGTACGAAGAAAACTTCTTTAACTTTGACTCTAGGTTCATATTTTTTCGTTTTTTCAATATATTCAATCAATAACTTTCCTTGTGTTATAGGTAAGGAATAATCTAAAATGCTAAAATCAATTCCAAAATTTCTGTCAAAAGGAACTGTTCCAACTGGAGTAGTGTAAATGATTCTTAAATTTTGATATATTTCATCATAATTTTGTACTCCAAAATCAATTTTATCAATACTTACACTGTTTAAATCAATCATCTAAAGCACCTCCACATACTCTTCAAGCTCGATATCAACATCACTACTGAATACTTCGCCTTTATTTAGAATAGTATTCCACATTTGAGATACGGAAAGCACTTTCCATTTATCCATTCCTAAAGCCTTGTTTCCAATTACAAGGGTTTCTACTGTTCCTGCTCTACATTTTATAAGCCATCTATCCATTTCCTCTTGAGGTTTAATTCCGTATTGACCACTTAGATGTATTGTAAATGATATAGTATCTAAATTAGCTCCTAAAAACTCAGATGCTGGTTTTTTTCCAATGACTTCATGAGTCGCCCATCTACTAGAAATGTTTCGCTTGAAATTATTAAAATTCAAAATTCTTTTATCGCTAGTTTCAAATACTATATCTCCATAAAATCCAATCATTATTATCACCTAGCTTTCTATTATAAAACTACCAAGACAAAATCCTTGTTCTATTCCATTTCCTAAAAAAATGCATACTACCTGATCTCCTATCTTTGGTATATAGTATCCTGGATTTAATATTGGTAAGTAATTAGATACTATATTATCTTTGTCAGGAAAAGTAACTTTTACAGAGCTTTTATTGAAATTTATTGAGCTTACTTGTCCTACCTTTATAATATTTTTAACAAGTTTTAGAGCTTCTTTATTATTATTATCAACCATTAATATCCCTCCAAAACTTTCCTAGCTTCTATAGAAGTTGTAAATCCCGATCCTATACTATGAGTAGCCTTTTCTATTATATATTTACCACTAAACTTTCCAAAGTCCTCTAAATTAATTGTTACGCCACCTAGCAATTCTACGTTGCCAACGAAAGTTAATGAAGCAATATTCTCTGCTTTGTTTAATCTTCTTATTGTTTTTTGTGCCAATCTTCTTGCTTCAGATATATTGTCTACTTTTCTATTAAGTTCATAAATTTTACTGTTTTCATTTAATTCACTAATTAGATGCAGATACTCAATAACACTTCCCAGTTCACAATTATAATATTTTAGTCTAACACCTGCATAATTTGTATTTACAAGTCTACTTTTAAAATTGTATGAAAGAACATTACTATTTGATTCTTTATACGTTGCTACTACTTCCCTACTTTCAAAATCTCTTTCATCAAAAATAACAATCTTAGAATCAGTTACTTTCATTGACAAGCCTTCTTCGCTACATAGAGATAACAAAAAAGAAGAATCAGGCGTTTCAGATTGTTCCTTACTTTGATATATTGGATTATTCTCTCCTATATATTGTAATTGCAATCCAGCTTTATTTGATATATCATTTGCAATATCTTTTAAAGTTATATTTCTCCATACTTTGCTATAATCTACATCAGTGAAATTTTTATTAATTGGAGATGATACAGCGTTTATTGTAAATACACTTGGTCTACCGCTATATTCTGGCTCATCTATAAAAAAACTACCACATTGAAGTAGTTGTTTATCTCCATTTTTTCTCCAATTTACAGTTTTTATAGTTGTATCTATTAAATCTCCTTTTTCAGGAAACCAATCTTTTAACCAAATGTGCTTTTCGTCTTTAAGCGTTAGGCTAACACTATCACTTTCATTTGAAATATTATCAGTGTATTCAAAACTAACTAAGTCTTTTGCTATATCATCAGTTATATTTACACCTTGATACATAACACTTACCATCGCTTTTCTACTGTCCATTAACATTAATCACCTCTTTTCCAAGGTGGTAGTTTTATATTAGTGCTAGATATTCCCGATATGTCAGGAATATCTAGTTTAATGCCTTCACTGAAAATAATAATGTTAGCATAATCTATATTAGCTTTGATAATGTCTAATGCCTGTCTTTCGTTTCCATATTGTTTATATGCTATACTATCAAATGTGTCGCCTGATACTGTTTTATATTCGATAATTACACCCCCTAAAAAGAAAGTCTAACTTTATCACTTTCATATTTTTTCATCCATCTCTTAAATTCTTCATATCCTTTTCTTGATATTTCTTCTATTTCTTTTTTTGATACCCCTTCAGGTATAATATATTGAGGACTATATACTACTTGAATTTTTTGTTCATCATTTCGATTGTTATTTACTATTGAATTGCTTTCGCCAGTCTCACCTATAAAAGATTTTAATTTTGATATAGGTAATACAGCTTCATTCTCAGCACCTTCTCCAATCATTGCTAAAGTTGGTCCAGTAGCAATTCCTCCATTTTCTAACATTGGAATCCTTGGAAGATTTACAGTTGGAATCTTTGGTATGCCAAATTCCCCTCCTCCTAACCATTTAGGGAGGGATATACTAGGAATCTTATTTACAGCCCCACCTACAGCATTAATCATATTTTCATATGCTGTAATTATCCCATTGGCAAATCCAATTATTGTATTTGCTGGACCTCTAATAACTCCTACTATAGAATCCCATACTGCTCCTGCTTTTTCCTTCACCGTATCCCAATTTTTATATAAAAGAATACCTGCAGCTATTAAAGCCATAATACCAGCTATTACCCAAGTCATAGGGTTAGCTAGCATAGCACCATTTAAACCCAACATAGACAATTTAGCAGCTAAATTAGCTGCTTGAAACAACTTCATGAACCCGGTTACAGTTTGTACTATAGACATTGCAAGCATAGCTGATTTTACAATTAATATAGCGCCACCTAAACCAATTAATACAGGTTTAATTTTAGGCCAATTATCTTTTATTAGATTATAAAAGTCTAATCCTTTCTGTGCTAACCCTGAAATTGTATCACGAATTTTAATTATAAGAGGTTGATTTTCTTGAATAACACTTTTTATTGAATTAAAAGCTTTTAAACCATTTTCTCCTAACCATCTAAATACATTTCCTGCTACCGTCATAGCTGTTGAAATTTTTTCATTTAACATAGGTAGCTTTTCAATTCCATAATTTAAAAATTTTTGTAATCCAGGAAGTGCCTTTGAAGCAATAGTATTGAATAATCCTCCCATTGCTCTTTTAGCTTGATCTGTTGTATCTGTCCATAATACTGCAGCATCTACTGCCTCATCACCGAGAACAAGTCCTAAATCATGTGCTTGCTTTTTCATCGCTTCAACTGAATCGGCGCCAGCATTTAAAAGTGGGGCAAGCTCAGCGCCACTTTTACCTAGTAAGTCATTCGCTATTGCCGCTCTTTTGGTAGTATCTTCTACTCCTTGCAATGCAATAACAGTTTTTTCGAATATTTGCTCTTGCGTTAACCCTGCCATATCTTCATAACTCAAACCTAATTGACTAAATGCATCTGTAGCAACTTTGCCGCCTTTGCTAAGATCATCAACCTGATTGGTTAATGTCTTCATACCTGCTCCCATACTGTCAATAGATGTTCCGTTTTGCGAGAGAATAAAATCCCATTCCTGAAAGCTTTTTCTGGACATTCCTAGTTTTTGGCTTAGTTTATCGATGTGGTCTCCTGTTTCAGCAAATTTATTTGCCATTAATACTGCCGAACCGACAGTAGCCGTCGCTGCAGCTGCAATTCCAACAGCAAGTTTTGCTCCTGCTTTTATAGTGTTTTTTATATTGCTTTGCATATTACTCAATTGCTTACTAGCATTTCCAAATGATTTTTTAACAGATGGGTCCATTTTTGCGCCTAATTGAAAAGCTATGTCAAAATTTTTCATTTTTTATTTATCACCTGCCTAATTTCCTCAGCTACTTCAATAAGTTCAAAGATACCTAGGTCTAAATAATGTTCCATACTTGTGTAAGTAGAAATAGAAAGACGAATACATACTTTTCTTAGTAATCGTCTGTTTATTTCTTTTAATATTTTTTGACCATCACATTTTATTAGACCTCGGTATTTAAAAAACCCATGACTAAATTTTTCACCTTTAGTCCTTCTCTTATAGGCAAACTTTCAAAAAATTCTACCGGCAATTTAGCCACCTTAGAAGCAATAATGCACGAATAACCTGTCGTCATTTCATTCATAAGAGCTATTTGCCCGGAACTATTAAATATTTTATCTGCCTCAATTAAATCCCTAGTAGTTAGGTTTTCTATATTGGATAAATCTACTTCTTTATATTCACTACCTTCGAAATTATAAGGCTTTTTAAATGTAATTTTCATGTTACTCATTAAATCATCCTCCTAATTTCTCCAAGCAAGTCTACTCCATCAACAATGAATATGAAGTTTAATTTATCATATTCAAGCATTACTTTTCCATTTTCCTCTATCTTAATGTATAATACTTCAAGTACATTCGTACTTTCGGTCATGCCACCTACAGATAATGTACCTAAATTAAGTCCTTTAGGTTGATATCTAATAGTTATCTTTAAAGGTCTATGTTGAGTCTTTCCTTGAGCAACATCATAACTTTGTTGCGCAGCTCTTAAAACCAAAGACTTTCCACTATTCTTCATAAATGAAAAAGACTTCTCCATTAATACTCTAAATACAATTTCTATTGTTTGAGAAGAAAAGTGACCAGGTATTGCAGATTCATATTCCCCTGCTATTCCGGCTCCTGAAATTGTCTCAGTCATTGCTTCAAAGTTAGGCAGTGTTATCTCGCCTGAAATTCCTACAAGCTTGTCTGTATCATCATAAACATTATAATTAACTACTCTTTCTGGTATTGGGTTACTCATTATTATTCACCTCCATATAATGCACTTTGTAGCATACTAGGATCAAATTCAAGAACATTTACAATGTTCTCAGCTGGTGGAAAAGCCGCTATTTTTTGAATGAATTGTATTTGACCATTCAATATATTAGTTATTGGATTATCTTCTTGTCTAAACTCAATTTTAGCTCCAGCTATTTGTCCTCTTGCTTGGAATCCATTACCTCTGATATTCTCACTATCTACAATACTTTCTATTAACCTATAGCTTGAAGGGTCATCTACCTTTTGAAAATATGTTAGAATAAATGTGTTACCCCACCAATCAAATACTCTTCTTATTGGTATGAACCTATCTTTCGGATCTGTAGTACCTGGATATGCTGCTGTGTTATTGCCCCATGCTCTCCACCCGTTTACATTAATAGCCGTCATAATACCAGCACTGTTTAAAAAGTTTGCTTGTAATTGATCTAAATATACTTCGCTGTTATCAGCAAGTACTGTAGCTGTTATAGGTAAAGTTTTATTGCTTGGTGATACATATGGTACATTATCATTTTGAGCGTCTGTATAAGCTGTAAGTGCCGCAATTATGCTACTAAACCAATATACCTTATCTCCTATTTTAACCTTTGGCCAACAAAGGATAGTTCTTTTGCTTGTATAAGCGTTAGTATTTTTCCAAGTTGGAGCATCTTGATAAGATTTTACCGTTGTACTATCTATATCTAAGACATTCATACAGTTAAAACTGCCATTTATTGATTCGCTTTTAACATCAATAACTGAAGCAACTCCTGGTTTATGGCTATATCCAGGTGTTAATATTAATCCAGGTACAATTCCTAATCTAGGATATACCTGCCCTATAAGTTCAAGACCTGTATATTTACCAGTAACAACATCATAACCACCGATAATATCTTCATCATCCACAAGACTTGGGTCTAGTTTATTAAATTCAATTTTTAGTCCTGCAGTCTCTATAGGTATTAATCCCCCATCTATAATTGAAATAACAAGATACCCGTCAGAATTAAATGCAGCTGTATAATCCACATCTTTAGTATAGGTTGTTACTCCTTCTGAATCCTTGACTACAACTGAACTCAATATTATTCCAAATGCATCTAATGTTCCTTCTTCATCTGTTAAAGTTAATGTTTCCGTATCTGCTACTTTATGTACTTCCGGATCTAAAACATTTATAAAAATAACTGGTGCAACGCCTATTCGTCTAAAACTTGCATCCATCGCTTCACATAATGTGTAATTTTCCCAATCATCACTATAACCTAAATTTTCTATAGCTTCTGCCCATGAATAAGCTATTATTGGTTTGTTAACTGCACCTTGTAAATCTTTTGAAAGATTTATAGGAGCTGTTCCAACAATTACTTGAACTCCTGAATCAGACGTTACTGGAGGTATTATTGACGTTGGGTTTTCTTGAATGTATATTCCATGTTGATAAGACATTTATTACCCCTCCTTTTGGAATTTTAATATATTTTGATATAACTGATTTTCTTTACTACCTTGATTTCTTAATTTTTCCCTTGTTATTGCTAACTTGCTTATTGGAACAAATAACTTGCTTATAGACGGGCATTTTTCCATTTCTTTATCTATATATGGTGGAATTCCATTCTTGTAAATAGAAAATTGCTGTAATCTTCCCGCAAAGCTTGGTCCACAATAAACTAATGTTTCAATATTTTTCTTTTTACTCATATTAAATTTTCCACATCCTCTCTAATATAACTCGGAGTTTTCCAGTTTGTCTCTAGTCCTGCAAAGAAATAAGGGTCTGCATCTTCATCGTTATAAGCCCAATTAATAGGTAAGGTTAGTTCATATCTTCCACCTATAGTTGGTCTTTTTTTAAGGCTTTCCATTATCTTATTTGCTACAGTAAGCGCATCTTTATATCCTTGGTTATTACTATCTCTTTCAACAACTCCAATTATAAATTGAATGATAGCACTACTAGCTTCTGTTTCATTGATTTCACTTCCGTTTGCTATTCGGATAATAATACAAGGATAAGGATCATTATCATCTTCACTTTTTCTATGGTTCGGTAAATGCTGCGGAAAAAAACTTAATGGTACCATTTCATTCTTTATATTTTTTAAACGTATATTTGAAAATTCTTCTTTCATGCGTGATACTAAAGCATCTTGTAAGTCAAGAGGAATCATTTTAACCTCTCCCTTTTTCTAAAATTCTATCAATTTCATGTTCTAGTCTTTTATTAAATGTTTCATGACCTTCTGTTTCGATTATTTCTTTAACATTTTCATTTTCTAACATTTGTGGTACTGATGGTCCAAATAACTTTTTAATAGGCAGCCGTGATTTAGATGAACGTTGAAATACTTTTTTACCGCTTACATCAGCAACAAAAGCACCCATTACAGTTTTCAAACCATCTTTTTTAACTCCAATTTTTATTTGACTTTTACGTTTAGGATTAACTGTCATTGGAGATACCTTGAACCTGTCTAATGGAACTGATCTACCACTTGATTTTACTTCAGCTCTTAAACTTCCTTTAGTTGCTTTTGTTTTTGCTAATGTTTCGCCGATGTCTTGAGACTTAATATTATATTCTTTTCTAACTTCTTTTTTGATGTTTGAATTAACATTAGTAGCAGCCCTGTTTAAAGCATTAGAAATGGCTCCTGGTGCTCGTTTGTGAAATCCTCCAAGTTTATCCTGAACGTCATTAATCATTCTTTCGTCAACATCTATAGTTATGTTCATGACCTAGCAACTCCTATGGCTATCGTATAAAGACCTTCATCATATTGAATGTTGTTAATATAGTAAAGTTTTTCGTTGAAGAGTATGTCATGACCAACAAACGGACTAAATTTTAAGTCGTTTTTCTTAACATGAAAGAGGAGCTCACTATTAGCAAGCCCCTCTCCCCCATTACTAAGCTGTAATTCTTTTAATAAGTCACTATCCATAACGATATTTGTTTTAGTCCCATCTATGGTTATTTCTTCAGCAAATTCATTAGAATTAAAAAACACATTGTCAATATCAGCTGCTATTACATCTTTAAAATTCATTTTTATTCTTCCTCTACCAAGTCAAATATGGCTTCAGCTTTATTTTGTTCAATGATAAGAGAAATAAGATTGGCTTTTGATATATTACCGGCAAATTCTAAGCCGACTTTTTTAGCTGCATCTTTCAATTCGTTATAATTAAATAACTTTTCAATCTCTGCAGCTGCTTGTTCCGGAGTTAATTCAATTGTGTCTGGATTATTTCCGTCGTCAGTTGAATTAACATTACCACCATCGGTATTTAGGTTTTTATTTTCACCATCTTCATTATCTGATGGTGTATGAATAATTTCAGGAAAAAAAGCGACTCCTAAATTAACGAGTCGCTCCGCATCCTTTTCATTTAATTCAATTCTATCATTAGCAACATATTCTTTACGATTATGCCTAATATTTTCTTTAGCAATTACTATCATAGTATACCTCCTACAGAACTTTAGCAATGTACCACGCATCAACCTCATGAGGTACAGGTAAAGGACTGCTATTCAGTTGTAAAATTCTTGAAGCAGGATCTTTCTTGATCCATGAATCAGGAATTCTAGAACCTTCATAAGTCACAAAGTTGTTTGTACCCTGGTCTGTTAATGTTACAGCTCCATACAAGAAGTCTGAACGTGCACCGGATGAGCCTAACATAACAGTTCCAGCTGGAACCATAGGTAATTCCGTCTCAGTATCTTCGTCAAAATACCATTCGTTGTAAGAATAAATATCAAGGCCGAGTTTTGAAATAGCTCCTATATATGTTACTCCATTTGGTAAAACCGAAGGATTAATTTGTCCTAAAACAATTCTTCTATTGTCTAAAACTTCTGTTACAGCTGGATGTCTTGTAAATGCTCTTACTACATCCGCTGACATAATAACTCTATCAGGATTAACGCCAGATGACTTAATAACTGCATCTCTCCATGTTTCTAAATCATCTATAGGATTACTCTCATATTCTCCAGTTATTTCATCCTTTGCATGATTGCTCCATAATTCTGTACCGCTTAAAGTAGTTTTATTAGTAAAATCAAAATCCATTGTAGCATTTACACCTTCACCGATTATATCAACTTTTCCAGTAAACAGTATTTGAGCTGCCATCCATTCTTCTCTTCTTGTAATAGCTTCATCTAATTCAGTTAAGTCTCTAGCTATAAGTTCTGCAGCTCTTTCATCCGGACTTTTTACTGAATATATATTCTCACCCATTGAGCGCTTATTTATGTCATCACCAGTTATGATTCTTTGTGGTTTAATCATTGCAGGTTTAAAAGATTTAGTAGTAAATCCTTGCCTGTCCATTACTTTACCTGGCATTCTAGGTGATACAAAAGGAGCCATCTTTCTTCTGCCTTTGTAATAATCAACATCTACATTTTCAGTTATAAATGTTCTAGAGTTGGCGAAAAAAGTGTCCTTTAAAAATGTTTGTGCAGGCATCATCATTTCTATTGCCTGAAGCATTGTTCTAGTATTGTATAAATCTAATGGCATATATTTTATCCTCCCTTATTATGCTTTCTGATTTTGTTTCAAAAATATTCCGATATTTCTTAATGCAAGTCTGTGAGTATCAGCTGTATCAGTTCCACCGAATGTTATAGCATCTTCATTGAACTCACCTGTCAAATATAAAACTGCTGGGTCTCCATCAGCCGCAACATCATCAGCCAAAATTCCATAAGGATCTTTTGAGCCATCTACTGCAGCAGAATCAACCGCTTTAATTTTACCAGAAGCTGTAATCTTACCAACAACTGTACCTCTAACCATTGTTGCTCCCGCCATAGCGCTTTCTATCACAACTTCAGCGTCGCCAGCAAATAGCTTGTCATAGTTAAATGTTCCTAAAGTAGTCATTATTTAGTGCCTCCTTTTTCTCTTTTTTTATTTGCAAACTTAGCAATTAATGAAGCTCCCTCTTTTTCGTCTGTTTCTTTTGAATTTCCTTCAGGAGCCTCAGAGCCTTCGATACCATTAAGTTCTTCAGCATCTTTTTTAGTAGCTTCTAAATGGTCATTTCCAACTTTCTTTTGAGCTTTCAAAATATTTACTGCAAGAGTTTCAGCATTTTCCTTTGTATCGAATTTAGCTTTATTAACTAAATCTTCAAAACCCGGTACTCCTAAATCCTCAATTTCTTTGATACGCGCATTTTCAACTTTTACACCTTCGGCGTATCCTTCTTTCTTGATTTGATCATACAAATCGGGATGTTTTTCTTTTAATTCTTCTAAATTCATTACGTTATTCTCCTTATTCTTTGGATTTTTAATAATTTCCGTGTTGATTTTGTTTTTAAATTCATTCCTCATCTTGTTAATAACATTTAAAGGAATCATTTGTGAATTGCTTGAGCTTGCTACAAGCTTTTGATTATCATCAAACATGATTTCATCAACAAATTTTTTCTCTAGAGCTTGTTGTGCATTAAACCATGATTCTTGATCCATGAGGTCCAATAATTCATCTTTAGTCATACCGGTTTTAAGGATATAAGCATTAGCAATTGATGTATTATAGTTCTTTAATACAGTAGCCTCATGCTGTAGGTCTCTATAATCACCCGAAGCGTAACTTGATACATTGTGTATCATAATTTGCGCTGTAGGTGATATAATCAATTTACCACAAGCCATAGCTATTACTGAAGCTGCGCTTGCCGCAAGTCCCATAATTTTCCCTATGGTTTTTCCTGAGTATGCTTTAATAATTGTATAGATTTCTGAACCAGAATAAACATCACCGCCACCTGAGTTGATTTCAATTTCCAAATCCTCTCCATTAGCTTTTTCTAGTTGATCTTCTATATCTTTAGGACAAGTTGAGTCAACTTCAAACCAATCATAAATCCACTTATAATCATTAGGTATGATTACACCTTTAATTTTAATTCTTGCCAATTTTTCACCTCCTCACTATTTCATTAATATCTGTTTCATCCGGATCTTCCGTATCCTCATCTGTTGAATTGCTATTGTCTGAAGTTAATCCACCTTCTCTCCTAAGTTTTTCTTCCACAATTCTTAATCTATTATTTCTAAAGAAGTCACCATTACCCAGTTCTACAGTTTCTTTTGTTCTAGTACTGAAGCCTTCAGCAACTCTCTTAGATGCAGCATTTACTTCCTTAAGCGGATCTATTTGTCCTTGAGATGGACCATTCCATTCAGCTGTACAATAAGCTTTTCGCGCCAAGGGATCAGTAAAGAATCCTGGTGCACTTATTCTACCTTTACTAATAGCCTCCGCTAGGAACTCCTCATATATAGGCTGACAAAAGTCATTTGCCATCCACGAGCGTCTCATTCTAAACATCTTCCATGCTTCTAACAAAGAAGCTCTACTTGCTGAGTAGGACGCAGAAAAATGTTTAAGTAATAATTCATAAGGAACCTCAAGCGCAGAACCAATTTGCTTACACATTGATGATACAAATCCGTCAAAAGCTACATTAGGTCTTGCAGGGTTAGATATATCTATGCTTTCATTTTCTCCTAAAGCTACTATTGCGCCATTACCAAGCTCGTAATTTATATTATCGTCATCATCTTCTAACTGATCCACTGGACTTACATATTGCCCTGGTGCCTCTGTATCTGGGCTTTCAGTTTTAATAAACACGGTATACATGCCACTAATAACCGCAGCCATTAATTCTGCTTCAGTATACCTCGTCAATTGTTTTAATGACTCAATAACCGGCGCAAGAATAGGAACCCCTCTTCTTTGTTCTGGTCGCTCAGATTCCATCAAGTGTATTACGTTAGGTCTTCCGGTTCTCTCGCCAAATTTTCTAACTCTAACCCATTTATTTTTTGACAGCATAACTGTACCAGGATGTTTTTGAGCTATATGATACGCCACTACTTCACCATATGTATTTATCTCAACACCATTAACAATCTTGTTGTCAAAATCAATATAGTTATTAGGATTGCACACCCTATCAGCTTCAATAATATTAATCCTTAAGTCATAAGGCATATACACTCTAGGTATTAATGGTAGAGTAGCCAAACAATCACCCGACATCAGTTGAGATATTAAAGCTAGTTGCTGAAGCTCATAAAAGTTATTCATCCTTTGCGCATCACAGTGGATTGATTCAGCCCAAAGATTAAATTCTCTTTCAACTTTAGTTTCCCATGCATCCGCCTCTTCTAATGTCATGCCCAGGTATTCGTAATCTATTTGAGCATTTAATCTTAATCCACTTCCTACTACATTAGTCCTGATAGTTTTCAAGGCACCAGTAGCAAGTGGCGCACCCATATATAAATCTCTTGAGCGTCCTCTTAATTTTGGAATATTTTGTTCAATATCTTCCAACACTGAGCTGGACCTTATTAGCCATCCAACTAAGCTTTTCTTTTTGCTACTGGCGCCGTGTTCTCCGTATCCGGAATTAATCATTTTAATTTTTTGCCTTGCTACTTCTCTTTTAAGAGCAGTATTTGGTGAAACATAGCCTATAGCTTTGTCTAATACATTCAAATTTCTCACATCCTTTATAAATCTCTGGGAACTGCCCTAAATACCTTCCTTTTTCCTTGACCTGAAAGCCTTGAAACTTCCCTTTGCCAATATGTTATTCTTTCTTTGATTTCTGATAAATTAGCTCTAAAAAGTTGTCTAGTTCCAATCCTATATGACTGACCAGTTGATACTGCTAATTCTGCATTTAACCAGGCATCTAAATGCTGTTTTGCTGTAGTTAAGTCCATATTTGCCACCTCATTTTATAAAATTTAAATAAAAAAACACCTAAATAAGGTGCTTAACTTATGCCTTTTGAAACAACACGTCTTCGTTTCTTGATTTTCTTAGGAATAAAAGACTGTTCGCCATTTAATTGATTTAATATAGCATTTATATTAGGATTTAATATCTCTAATGCTGCTGTAGCATAGTTTCTTAAGTCAAACGGTTCATTCCTTGCTGAAATAGATTTCTTTTCCCATTTAATCACAGTTTGACCGTTTTTATATCGTGTAACTCTATGTTCTGCAGTTAAGCCTTTGAAATAAGCGTCATCATATCCTTTTTCTGTTTCAAAAGGGAAGTGACAATATCCATTTTGGTCTGGCTTCGCTGTTAGTCTTGATACAAGCGTATCTTTCCCTACATCAACACCTATAGTGAATAAATAGACTCCACTTTGCTCACGCCTTTTAGGTCTCTTTATAAAACTATGGCCTGAACCTCCTATACCTTTAATAGCCCATACTCTTTGCAACTCTCTATCTTTGCAATAAGCATATGCACTACTTGTATGATGGCCTCCAGTATCTACACAAGTTGACATTATATTAAGAGGTACGCCGTCGGCTCTTGAAAATGTTTTAAAAAGTACGTCGTCTAAAGCTTTCCAAACGAAACTTTTGCCGGGGTCACCCATAAGAACTCCATATTCAATTCCCCATGACTCTTTATTAATCCCCCAACCAACTACCTCATACTCTAAACGGTTATCTTGTACGTCAACACCTGCAGTAAGTACCGCTACATTTTCAGGCACATCACAGCTATATTCCTCACGCCTACTTAACAATTCATCAGATTCAAGTCCGACTCCTTTCTCTTCCCATGTCTCACCTAAAGAAGTATTGACCCAAACTTTTAAAGACTCTTTACCATCTTTTTTTGCTTGCTTAAAGTCTACGACAATTTCATCCCAGTGCTTCCACGGACTAGCTAATTCATTTATATGAAACCCGACAATACTAGAATTAGGATTATCAGCTATCCATTTACCTTCACCAGTCTTCCACTCATATTCACCATAAGCAAAACCGCAAAATTTACATCTGTGCTTAACACATATAACCTCTTCTTTAACATCATCATATTCGAATGTTATTTGGCCCCATTTTAATTGTTGATGTTCTCCGCAAGAAGGGCAAGGCAAATGCCAATGCTGTTGATTACTTGAATTGTAAAACTTTTCAATTCTACTTGCACCTTTAATCGTTGGAGTTGAGACAAATATTTTTTTTCTGTTAGAAAATGTTGTAGTTCTTTTCTCAGCTAGTGACACTGGGTCTCCCTCAGTGCCGGCGCTTGCAGGAAATCTATCAACCTCATCCGCTAGTAATACTCTTATTGGTCTACTAGCTAATGCTGAAGATGAATTCGCACCTACCATTACAATAACACCACCAGGAAAAGACTTCTCTAATATTGTATTACTGCTATTTCTAGACTTAATATCAGCTACTTTTCCTTTTAATGCTGGAGTGTCTCTCAACATAGGCGCAAGTCTTGTCTTTGAGAATGTTTCTGCCATTTCAACTGTAGGTTGCACAACCATTATTGGCGATGGGTCATAATCTATGAAATAACCTATCGCATTTAATATGATTTCAGTCTTCCCTACCTGGGCGCTTGTCATTAATATAATAATTTCAACTCTGGGGTTATTTATTTCATCCATTATTTTCTTTTGATATGGAGCACGTTCTGTACGCCATTGACCAGGTTCAGCTGAAGCTTCGGATGATAGCCTACGATAAACATCAGCCCATTCAGATACGGATAAGTTGGGCGGTGGCGCCATTATTTTAGAAATTCTTTTAAAAAGCTGCTTAGTCTTGTTTTCTATTTCGTTTATGCTTTTTATCATCTGGTGGCTCCTTATCTTCTGCCACTTTCATATCTTCATTCTCATCCGTAATCTTATTTTTACTTTTGGAATAAAACATATCAGGATCATAACAAGATAATTCCTGAAGGGCTTCATTCACATATTTTTTAATAATGGTTTTTATTAACTCAACTTCCGTCTGCGCTATTATTAAAGGTGCCACCTTGTTAGGCAAAACCAATAATTGAGCTCTAAAGGATGCAAGCATATCATTCATTATCGCTTCAACATCCTCAGACCGGTGAACATTTCCTTTAATGATATCAAGGTCCATTTCTGCTTTTTGTCTCCTGGCTCTAATCAATAAAATCTCTTCAGTAACTTTACTTAATTCTTCTCCAGTCTTACTTTGTTCTTTTATGTAATTTAAGTAGCTTTGAATAGACAAAGGCAGATCATAAACACCATGCGAAACTCTATCCAAGGCATCCTCTTTTGTAAGTTGCTGAATACGTCTTGAACTAAGTCCGAGAATTTCGGATAATTCAGTCGTTGAGACTTTATATTCTTTTTCTTTCAAACTATTGATACTCACAGCGTTTATTCACCTTCTTTTTATTTAAAACTTACATATAACTAAGAAACCGAAATGACTTTTTTTGCTTATTATCTAGCAAACATTTGGGCTCGCAAGCACCCGCAATGAAATAAAGTCCCCAAAGTACCTATTATTTATCCCACCTAGTCTGTTTGATTGCTCCCTTGTCTCTTTTATAACTATTAGATTTCATTAGATTTTTAGGACTATCACCAAGTTTTATTTTTTTACTTGTACTTGAATACTTTATTTGTTGTAACTTTCTATAAGTCTCCATATCTTTATATTTTATAAGCTCTCTTATTGTCATACTAATACCCTCCCCTATTCCCTATGCAGTCTAATTTATATCTGCATCGTCACAATAAAAAAGACACCCTTTTATTGAGTGTCTCTTGGTTCGTCGATTAAGCTGCTATCCTTGCCCGACAAATGATTTACATGAATCAATAATAACATTCTACTACATAATTTGGTACCTAACGTATCCAATTCGGGTACGATTCGTGTACAAAAAGTGTACTATTCATAAATCTTGTCCCCGTATAAAGCTAATGCAATAGCTCTAACTGCCTTATTCCTTTGCTTTTTACACCAACTCTCTGATGTATGTAACATAAAACTTATTTCAATCCAAGATTTATATTTGATATATTTATTTAATATTACTTTCCTTTGAAGTTCTGGAAGTACTTCGATGCACCTATCTATAGTATCAATAACTTTCTTACTGTTAACAACCATCTCACCTCTCATTATCCTTTGTAATGCTTTATCCTCTGTTGAGCTATGTATTGCATTAGTGAAACTTACTATTGATTGAGTATTGCTGGTACTAATACTCACATCATCATTCATAGTTTCAACATCCATGGCCAGAGTGTCAGAGTTTATCCTCAACATGTTGTAGTCCTCAAGTAGCCTTATAGTTTCTTCAAAGTAATACTTATTAACTTTCCTTTGCAACTTATCACCCTCTTATGTAATATTCATGTCAAGCTTGCCTATATCGTAATTCATTGCCTTTAACTTATTGCAAATATCATTACAATCAATAATTATATTGTCAAGCTCATGCTCTGCTTCAATGGTGCCTTTATTGTTTTTAAAATACCAATTCGCTTTTCGTATTCGATTTATGTTAATGTTAAACTTTTTTATTAATTCGTCCATAATGCCTCCTGCGTTACCTTTTTTAAAGTCTTGTTACCTGTTGAAGTAACGCGTCAACATATTGCAATTTCAACACAAAACAGCTCTTTTTACCTTTGTTACCTGTTCACAGAACTACACACCCCCTGTGAGAGAGAAAATACCTATATAGTGTGTAGTTATAAATCGGGTAACATAGGTAACATTATAGTATATATATATATATTTAATAATTTATTATATTATATATATAGTAAGGGCAATGCTTTCAGCGCTTTTTTTGGGAAATAATCGCGTTACCTATTTCCCAAAAAACAGGTAACAAACAGGTAACAAACGCTTAAAACAGGTAACAAAATCAAAATTATTTTCCTTAAAATGGAATTTGTTCTCCATTTTCTTCACTTACTGGCTCAAACATGCATATATTATCTAATCCCAAATCGTCCAATAAGTTTAAGTCCAATTTGTAACTTTTCTTAACTTTGTTGTTAATTCTAATATTCATAACTGATTTATCTAACAGATATTTGCTACCTTTGAGCTGCTTAATAAAATCATTTTTACTGAGAACTCCTGCTTCTCTGTTAAAATCCCTTATGTATTTTTTAATCGCTGGATAAATAATTGGAATATATATATATACACATTCATCATCTTTATCAACACGCAATCCATCTTTAAGGCCGAAGCCGTTTGAAATCATTTCGTCTAGTAATTCAAACATGTTCTCAACCTGTGATTTTGTTTCTCTCCTGTTTTGTAAGATGTTATTTATAATATTATTTGCAATGTATTCAGCTCCTAACTTTACATCAAGCTCAATGCCATATCTTTTAAAAGATTTTCTAATAAGATTCAATCCCTGGACCTCATTTATAAAAGTGTTCAATGGACGGTCCTTAAAATCAACTAGCTTTATGCAGCTGTTTCTAAATTTTTCAAAACTATTTATATCAATTTCTAGCGCTTCCTTGACAAGCAACTTGCCTATTTTATTTAGAATTTTTTTATGTTTTATAAGATTTCTTATAGCTACTAATGTGCCATCGTCTTTGTTGGCTCTTGAAATATAAACTATATCACTTCTTTCCATCAAAGCCGTTTCATCTTGCCAGTAACCCTCTTCACCCATGATAACTATAGGTCTTACTGGAGTTATTTTTATTGTTTGTAAATTCCTATTACCTCTGATACTACTATTTCTGTCATATGCATTTCTAAAGAAGTTACTTAGCTCCTGGTTCTTTTTTTCTTGGAAATATGATGGTTTATACTCATCAATAATAAATGGCAAAGTTTTATTCCTTGAAGATTCTCTTAAAAAAGCAAAATTAGTAACGTCTTTCATCATGGCCATATTATCAAAATTCATTAATGGCTGAATTATATTTTCAACAATTGTATTCTTGCCTGCTCCAGCTTCACCAAATACCGCAAGGTGATTAAGTTTAATGTCTAGTTCTTCATATTTTCCATTCAATAGCATTGCCCCAACATGGCCAAGTACAGTATAAACAACCTCACTTTTATTAAAGCTTAATAGGCTGTCGTATACTTCAATAATTTCTTCCTTCGTTGGAAGTTCTAAATCTTTAAATTTCTCAAAATCATCATCTTCATAATAAATATTTGCTTGATCATAAATAAAATTATTATCAAAAGAACCAAGACTGGTAACAAATCTCCACTCGCCGTTGATGAGACGTATACCACCAACATCATAGGCCGTCGTTGTATCTCTTTTTTTATATTTAAAACACCATTCCTTTAGATCTATCAGGACATCAATGGATCCTCTGAAAACTAGGTCTGAAGAGTTTAAAAAATCTCTAAATTTACGCACATCATTAAATACTAATATGCTGCCACGTCTTTTGAGCGTTCGGTTATCTTGTGTCCTAATAATCATTTCAAAATATTCCTCTTCAGTATCAACACGATTTATAATATTGATTCCATCTATAACGAAATTGGTAAGTTGCTTTTTATTTTTCGCATCCTCTTTGCCATCCGTACACTTCCAAATACCATAACTAAAATCTTTATGTTCCTGCAGCTTATATGTATTTTTAACATCTAAACAACTATCAAATACATAGTCCGTAAGTTCTTTGACATTATGGCCAGCATTTAACCAATCAGTTACATCTAATTTGCTCCCAGGTACTTTGCTTAGTTCCGGAAGATATTCAACGATATACATTTTCTCAACATCATCAAATAAAAAATTTCTGCATTTCTCTACATGGTTTCTGCCTGGCCCATCAAAATCCCCAAGTAAAACTAACTTTGCACCTCTCAACTGGCTTTTGTAATCATCAAACATGGACCCTGCACCGGTCGCAAAACTCGTGGCTGCAAGACCATTGTAAATTAGAGTATCAGCATCTTTTTCGCCTTCGACTAAGTAAATATAGTAACCTTTTCTAATAGCATTTTGTACAGCTGCAGCATTGTAAATATATTGCTTTGGTAGTTGGTCAACTGTTTCAGTTGATGCAGCTATAATCTTATTTTCTCTAATAACGCGCTGAATAAATCTTTTAGGTTTTTTATCTGCAACATGGTTAATGAGCTTGTACTTAATTTTTACTGATACCAGAGTTCCTCTCTCATCTGTATAAAAATATGCATTATCGAACTTATAATCTTTATCAACAACCCATACACCGGTATTTTCATCTTTTGTGACATTGCCAACATTGTTCTCTCTAATATAAGCTATTAGATTTTCTTTACTATAATACGTTTCATCCTTTTCAATAAAATCCATCTTATTTAGTCCAAGATCTGCAAGCATAGTATTAAGTCCGTAAGAGCTGCCACATGTACGACAACCTGCGACTATACCGCCATCTGATTTAAGAGCAATATAAGCTGATGCAGTTTTATCCTGGTGATGAGTGCATTTAAAACTATAGTTTTCTTTATCTTTACTATTGAAATTTTTCTTTTTGTCCTGAAGCAATGGCAAAATTGCATCAAACATTTTGTCGTAGTCAAACATCTACTCACCTTCTTCCAGGTCTCCCTTGTAGTTCAGTATTACTTCCCTTAAGTGATAATTAAATAATGCATGTATATACATTCCAGCATAATATTTACTTACAAAATTAATATCTATCTGATATCTAGCAATGTAAGCGTTCAAAGTTGCAAGAAAACTTACTGGATTATATTGTGTGTTATAATTTCCGCTCTGTATGTCTTCCCAGGAACCATCTTCTATCATTAAATAAAATTTAGAGTTTTTCTTTCTAATTAATTCTTTTTCGAACCTCTCTCTGTCTTTTGTGAGGTTACCAGATAGCTCTGTAAGGCTTCCTTTTCTCTCAACTACTAATTCATTGTCGAAAACCAAAGGCTTTAATATACCCATGTCAGGCATCGATGGGAGCATGAAGGAGTAATCTCCAAAGTCTAATTTCTTATTTTTGTACTTGACTTTCTTTTTATTGAAAAAATCTAATATATGATTATTAGCTTGCTCTCTCGTGTCAACCAGGATAGTTAGATTGTTTAGAATTTCTTTTGATTCTTTTTCTGTGTAATGGTATCTCATATTTGCCTAAACCTCCATTCTCAATTGACCTGCTTCATAATTCATCCATATTACTTCCGTTGCGGTCTTACCCTTTTCACAATTCGATTTATTGGTTTTAATAACCCAACCCTTTAACAGTTCCTTGTAAATATCATTCATATACCCAGATATTATTACCGGACCGGAATGCTCCTTTAAGACTGTCAGCAATTCAACGTGTTCATCATCTGTCATTTCATATCTATAAATTCTTTTGCTTCTTGTGCTTAGTACGTAAGGCGGGTCGCAGTAAATAAATACATACGGACGATTGTATGTTTTTATCAAGTCGATTGCAGATGTGTTTTCAATTTGTACAATATTTAATTTTTCACTTTTTAGTCTTAATGCCGTTTGCTGAATAGACGGTTCTAATCTGCACCACCTTGATTTTCCGTTATCTGCAGGTTTTATGCAATTTGCCCATCCTGTTATATCACTTGTTTTCGTTCCTATTGCCTGCCAGCATCTTACTAGAAAACATCTTGCATCTTCAATGCTATCACCATTAATTTCATACGATTCTCTATATTCTTGCCTTGACCATGGTGTAAATTTTATCAGCTTCGCTAATTCTTCTGGATGCTCTCTAATGACCTTAAACAGATTTACAACACTTCCATCTAAATCATTTATAGTTTCAATTTTTGAGCGATTCTTATTGAAAAATACAGCTCCACTTCCAAGATAAGGTTCGAGATATGTCATTTTTTCATAGCCATGTGGAAAATTTGAAATTATCCAATTTGCTGTTGACCATTTACTGCCTGGATATTTTAATACCGTATTCACCTAGTCCACCTCCTACTCATACCTTTTGCCTGTCTGTTTATCAATCAAAACCAATCTGCCTTCTAATTTAAAATCTATAATCTCTAACATTCGAATAATGATATGCATTGCATCTTCAACGTCCTTTTTCCTGTTTCTATCTTTCAGTTTTCCATTATAACCAACTTTTTTAATGGCAGCGTAAGCTGTAGGATCACTACAGCCACTACCGTTTTTACCTATGTTATTATTATTAGCTTTCATTGTATGCCTCCAACAACTCTGGATTTTCGTAAATGTTACCGATAATTTCAAACAACTCTAAATCATGCTTGCCTAAATAATTGTTAGCAATCGGAAATGTTTTTTTGTCATCACAAAGCCGTTTAAAGTAGAATCCTGTTATTTCAACTAAATTGTCAAAGATTTGTCGCTTTGCTGTACCGAACTCACAAACAACCTTTATCACTTCTAAATCTTCGTTTTTTAGCTGTATGATATCACCCTCATAAATTTCCTTGCCATTTTTATCTTTTAAACCTGTGTATTGCATTAATTCATAATTATTACCGTCTACCCAACCATCATTTTCGAATAAAACCAACTCATTTTTAATATCAATTTGTTCAATATTTTTAACTTTACCATCGATTCGGTCTAATCCTCTAAATTTAATCTCTCTCATTATTCAGCCTCCATTATCAAACAATCATAACCCTTTTCCTTGCACCAATCTTCATACTGATCTGCAGATGTTATCCCATCACCTATACATTCCAGGTGCTTATTAAAATATTCAATAAACTTCTCAATTCTTTTCTGGCCAAAACCATATGCTTCATATAAGCTAGTTGCTATCAAAGGCAACATCATTGTGCTTGCGTCCATTGTGGCTTGTATTTTAGCTTCTTCCATTTCTTTTGCATAAGCAGCGTGAAGCTTTTCAACCTCTGCATTTATTAGAGGCTTAAACTTCTTGTTGACAGCCTCATTAAACTCCTTTTTGTTGTTAAAATGATATGGATTTTTTTTCATTAAATCACGCTCCCCACTCTTTTTCCGTCATGATTCTAGGTCTATAAACTCGTTTACCTTGGTTTTCTTCTATTCGCCTCATATCACCTAAAATTTTTTCAAGTTTCTTTATTGCTGGTTGATTACCGTTAATAAATTCTATTAATTCTCTCAATACTTCAACCTTATCTTTGTGCTTACGTCTTTCATCTCTACATCTTTTCATTGCTGTAGTGGTTTTATTTCGTTCAGCTGCTGTTTTATCTTTGAATTCTAGCTTATGCAATAGGTCTTCCTGAAGCAGCTGCTTATCATCTGAACCTTTTAACGCAATATTGTACATACTTTGTGTATCTCTAAAATATTTCAGTATATCAGACAACATTTCAGATTCTTTCATAATCGACCTCTACTTTCTTTGCCTTTTGGCTGCTTTATCCTGGTATTAATTTTATTATAATTAACTTTACTTGGTCTAATTACAGGAGTGTCATGAATTCTAACGAAATGTGTATCCATATAATTATCGCCCATCATTTGTATTTTTCTGAACAGTTTTCAAAACATATGAACCTCCTAAAATTCATATAAATCAAAATCAATTTCTAATCCTTTATCAGCAATATATACCGGTCTTTTCATCCAATCGCTAATTGTGTTTTTGAATTCCTCTGCATTACTGTTTGCATTACTAAGATGCAGCAACACTATGTCTCTTACCTCTACAAATTCATTTGCTGTAAAGAAGTCTTTAACATCCTCTAATTCAAAATGCGACTGCATAATCCTGTCTTTCAATTTCTCTAGTTGATTATTTTGCTTTAGAATTTCCTTTGAGTAGTTACATTCAACCATTACATGATGTATGTCGAACTCGTTGAAGTTGCAAGGAATGTAATATGTGTCCGTGGCAAATAATATCGCTCCACATTCAAAATGCGTTATAATGAACCCTAGTGGCTCTAGTGCGTCATGCTTTACTCCAAAGGGAACTACTATAAAATTACCAATACGATAATATCCTGATTCCCTCAAATTATGATTTCTTAAAATATTTATACCTGGTTCAACAGCTTTCAAAGTTCCTGCTGACATATAAAGAGGTACACCCAACATGCCTAATTCATGTACATGCTTACTATGGTCCTTGTGCTCATGAGTCACCAAACACCCAATAACATTTCTAAAATCAAAATTCAAAGCCTTTTTTATTTCTTTTAAATCGACACCACACTCTATAATAAGAGTTTCACCTATTGATGATTGGAGAAGATAGCAGTTTCCACTGCTACCACTCCCTAATACTTTAAGTTTCATTAAAAGTCCGGTTCCTCATCGGGATCTATTATCTGTGCGTCCTGAATATCTTGTACTGGTGGCTTGTCTTCCTTTACCCTTAAAGTTTTTCTGTTAGCCTCTTGTTTAATTTCATTTTTAACTTTATCTTCAATTGGAGTAGCATCTTCAAAGTTCATTTCTTCCTCAACATACATTCCTCCCAAATTAGAAGGAAATGCTTCTCGTAAGGCTTGTACTATTGCAACCTTGCGAATCATTGTTTTTGGGATTGATAGCCATGTCGATTTACCTTTGTTATATTCGTCAAAATTTACCTTAGCTATAATAGGATGTTTTCTATCTTTCCTATAGACTTCACACCATCCACCAAGAAGCATGTCAGTTTTCAAACAAAAACTTCCTTCTACCTCAACAACTTCACCATCTCTAGCAAGAATAAGTCCTGCTTTGTATCCATCATATTGCTCGTGAATTTCAGCTCTTTTTTCAAAAGCTGCTCTTCCTATAATTTGGTCAGCTGGCTTATCTCCAAATTTTACAAGGTAAGCCTCTCCAATGAATGGATTTAATTTCTGATATTTACACATATTCATAAACAGAATAGCTTCTTGCCCCGTTATTGCGACATTTCCTTTTGTAAGATAATCTCTAACAGCATTAGGAGTAAGGGTTATTTCTTCACCGTTTGCTTGATATGTATAAGTCATTTCTGCTTTTTCTTTAGTTAATACCTCGTTTTTAATTGTTTCATTTTTAGCTTGTGTCATTTATAATTCCTCCTTAGTTTTACAACTTAATATTTGATCTTTGTGTCTTTTCAAAATATTCAAAATGTATTCTGCCGTATCGTTGCCACCATCTAAAATACTAGAAATCATATTAAAATTATCTTTGAAATCTGTTATAGCTTTGTCTATTTTCTTTTCAGACATTTATAATTCCTCCATAATCTGATTTATTTTTACAATTGTCATTCCTATAGTATCTATAAGATTGTCTTTAATTTCTCGCATCAACTCTTCGTATTCGTCTTTTATATGGTTGCAATTCGCTTTTCTTGCCACATCATCCGCTATGTATGGTCCGTCAACAAAAACTTCGCTTATAGATACATTAATATCTTTGTCCTTAATTAAATCCTGCTGAAAATCGTCTAAATGTTCTTTAAGCGTTTGAAGCTGCTCATACCTAGTAACTTTATTACTCAAATACTCATAATTTTTATTATCCATCTATTAAACCTCCACTCTCAGAACTTTATCCTGGCTTACTATCAAATTAATTACTTGGCTATCTGTATTTATTAGCTTATTAACAGCCTCACGATTATCTACAAATATTGGAGCTGTGATGTTATAGTGAGTTGTCAAAGTGTTTATAATGTCCATTCCAGCATTAATTTTAGCAGCATTATTTGCGTCCTGGAATGGTACCCCTTTAATAAGAGTATCGCAACATTCAACCAGTGCTCCATTGATTTGTTCATTAAACATTTTGAAATTAACCTGGCTGAATTTCTCATTGATTCTTGACTCCAACATATCAACTTTTGTACGGATGAACTGCTCTGCCAGGTACTCTTGACCTTCAAGGTCCATAACTTTATTAGCGATATCTCTTTGACTTTCCTCTAGTTGTTCAATACGCTTTTGAGTATCTGCTATGACTTGTTTATTGTTTAGAATTTTATTAATTTCTGAAATCCTGTTATTACAGTTCTGTTTTTTGTTAATCAAATCACTTGCGTCTATTTCGCTTGTTTCATTGTTTTCCAGTTCTTCTTCAAGTGTTTTTATTTCGGCTTCTAAAGCAATATAATTTTCGTCTGACTTATAATCAACTTGACAGCTTTTTGTTTTTTCCTGTTCAATCTGATTTGTTATTATTTCTAAATTTACAACAAGTTCATTTAGTTTTATTTGATTACTTTCATTTTCAGTCTCATATACTTCATTAGACTTTTTCAAACTATCAATATATTTTTTCCCCGATTTGCCCTTAAAGTTTATATTTTCTAATCTGGATTTTTTATCAGCATTAAAATTAATTTCTAATATTTCAATTTGCTTATCTATATTGTCGTCGGGAAGCTGCTGCTTACATGTAGGGCAAACAAAATCATTTTTATCTGGAATTTCAAAACCTGCTTTTGTAATTTCATTAAATTCAACTCTTAATTCTGCAAGTTCTTTTTCTTTTTTCTTAATAAGAGTTTCATTAAACACAATAGATTCTTCATTGCTCTTAATTCTGCTCTCTAATCCTTTTATTTGATTTTCAAAATCCATTTTCTTATATCTTAAATCATCAATAGCTTTGTATAATTTTCTAACAATGTCTGTTTCTAATTTATTGAGTTCATTTCTCTTTCCGGCAATAATGGATTGTTTTTTCTTGAAACTGTTCATAAGGTCCATAGCTATTTTTCTTTGGTCCGTAAGGTCCTTCTCCAAGTTGCCTACGATTATCTGCAGATCACTTTTTTCCTGCTCTAAAGCCTTATAGTCAACATCTGCATCTAAAGTAGGAATACCTCTGCTCAGTTCGTCTATCCTAATTGGTATAGATTTCAATTCATCATTGAACCTTTTCTTTTGTCCGGCAATCATGGCTTTAAATTCATCAAGAGTTTTATCCTGAAGCAACACAGAAAGTCTTTTAATTTTTTCATTGCTATCAATAATGTCTTGGTCACTAAAATCTCCTACTATCTCCATGATAACTTCTCTTCTTTTTTTCCAATCTAAATTCAAGTTGAAATGTAAAGGATTAGAAATAAGTTTAAATTTATCTTCATCAATCAAAGAATTAATTTTACTTTGATACTCATTTTTCTTTACTGGTACCTCGTTGATCCAGTAGTTAGTTTCATGGCCACTAAATATTTTCTCTGCAGATCCACGTTGCTTAACCCACTTTTCGGTAAAAACTTTTCTAAGATTTAATATTTTGCCATCAATCGTCAAGTCACCTTCTACTGAATGCTCCAGGCCATGAAGAGCTTCACCATCTTTAGCCAGTGTTTTTATATTAAAATCTTTTTTATTCGAACTATCCTTATCAAATAATAGCCAATTAAAAGCGTCAAATATAGTTGTTTTTCCTGTAGCATTTTCGCCATATATATTAGTTGTTTGCTTGAAATCTATTTCTAAATTCTTAATGCCTTTGAAGTTATTTATCTTTAGTTTTTGTAATTTAATTTCCATTGTTCCTCCTATTTTTCTTTAAATTTCTTGCATATCCTCGCACAATTACCATCAACATTGCGCTTCATATTATCAATATCTAAGCAATCTCCTAGTACGTCTTTAGGGAAATAACTTATACAATCTCTACATTTAACCTGAATACCCTTTTTAACTGTTACAGAGTCCTCTGTCTTTACTAGCTGTTTTTCTTTGCCATTCTTGATAACTACTAATTTAGCAAGGCAAAGGCAATTAATTTGCGTATGTTTGTTTATGTGATGCTCCATTCCACATTCAGGACAGTGCAGTTTAGTTATATTTTTATTTTTAGCCATCTTTACACCTCGTATATTCTCTGTTATACTTAACTAAGCATTTCTTTTAGTCCTTTATTGGACTCGACCGTTTCTGTTCCCGCAGAGCGGTCATTATTTTGTTTCCAAGGTGGTAATTTCTTGTCATTTCTATATCCAGTTACTGCCCTGTGATTTACATATAATCTTTTAGCAATCTCTTTATCAGATAACCCTTGCAAGTACAACCAATTAAAACGTTCATCTAAAGTTTCTGTAACTGTCTTTCCACCTCTTAATTTTAGATATAGATCTCTGTTTTTATTTCTTTTTTCTTTTAATTCTTCAGGCAATTTCTTTTCAGGTGGGACAGTTCCACCTACATATGCATCTATATACTCTCTACATGCCTTTTCTCGTTTTTTCGCCTCTTGCATGTCAGCCCAGGCAAAGCAATTAGGAATTTTTTCTTTTAAAATTTTACATTTGGTACCTTTGTCAAAAGCACACGTGCTGCAGTTTCTTTCCATGTTTCTTCCCTCCTAACTTTATTTTTACGTTACGATCCATCTTCCATTGACACCAGGGACAAATTAGTTATTTTCATTTATGTACTTGCTTGTGTCCCATTTCAGATTACATATAGTACATACAACTTTCAGCTTGTCCACCTCCCTCCTGTAGAAACTTTCAACAGTTCAGAAAACCCCTGCAGTGTTTCAATTAAATCTGGTATATCAGAAATTTTCATTCTAACTACTTCTGTCCTTATACAACATGGCAATGTTAAAATGAATTCATCTTTGCTTACATTAGAGTTATGAAAACATTCAATCGTTTCTGTTTCGTTTTTAGCTGTTACTTTCATTTGGTAGCCTCCGATTCTGCATTAAGTTTATCTGCGATACTCTGTGCTGTCTCTTTGCTTTCAATATATCCACCAGCCATTTCACGATTTCCAGAGTGGTCAACCTCATTAATATTTCTTATACGATAAACACCGTACATTTTCTCGCCACAGACTGTATTTGTTGTTACTTTCCACTTACTTTTCATTTAACTTCCTTCAACTCCTCTTCCAAATAATTCAGATTTCTGCATTCCCTATTTAGTGTCTGCTTTAAAAATTTCAAATATAATTCTTTTACGCTTTTCTCTTCTTCCTGAGTTTCTTTACTTATGAAAAAGTCTTGTAATCTTTCAAACTCTGTTTGAGTTATCTCGCCAAAACCATATCCCGTCTGTGCATCTTCATAGGTTTCATATTCGCATTTTAATTTGTCTAATTTTTGTTTGCGTCGTTCTATTTCTTTGCTTACAGGTTTTTCGCATTTTTTTATTAAACTTTCTAAATCTTTTATATAAAGCTTAGTGATAGCTAGTTCAATCTTTGTGTCATTAACTTGTTTTGCCATCAATTTTACCTCCTAGTCTTCATAAAATGTACAGCCATCTGTTTGCGGATTTATACTACTAATATTAAATTTTAAGCATGTGTTTTCTGAATCAATACAGTTGCAATCTTTGCAATTTCTAAAATATTCTTGCTTTTCTAAAGCTTGGATTGCTAATAAATAATACTTATCTCTATTTTCATAAATTGACGAACTATAATTAATATTGTTATTTCCGATTACTTTTTTCATCTCTATTTCTTTTTTAAAATCGTTTAATACAATAAGATTTTTCTCTTTTGAATTTTTAAAATGTCTTATTGCTTTTTCAACATCACTCATTTTTTGACCCCTCCAATACATAAACTTTAGCTTGTACAACACCCGCATCTAGCGCAGAAGAGTGACTGTCCATGTAAACATCTAACCTATTACCTTTGATAGCTCCACCTTTGTCCTCTACTGTCCTAAATCCAATACCTTCTATAAATATTTCTGTTCCAGGCGGTAACACTTCCCAATCTGCTGCTACTGTTTGTCCCTCTTTTGCTAATGTTCCACTTGCAGTAATTCCGTCTGTCTTGCCGCAACATTTCACGCATGGACAGTAATATGTAATTGTAAATTCGCCGATGTATGTTTCTTTTGGATCTTTCCTCACTTCATTTTCCAATTTTTCAATATACTCTTTTTCTAACTTGTCCCAAAATTTGTAGGATTCAATTTCACTATTTAGGTAATAAATCTTATGGTTTAAAACGCTGTTTTCTTTAGCAAATACATTTCTTTCTGATTCTAGCTCTGACATTTGAGCCTGTCCCTCTAGTCCGTAGACCAGGTGCATTAACATGCTTGCCGTTAATAGTATTATTAGAGTAAATCTTTGTTTTTTTAGATTCAATTAATCTACCTCCCTTAGCTCAATTTCTTCTTTCCCAAGTTCAATAAATTTTGAAATTACTGCATTTTTGCTCAATCCTGTCTTGTTAGATAACTCATCAATTAAGTTATAATCGTCTTCATAAACTCTAACGACCTTTGTTCCACGCTTTGCTATTTCTTTTTCTTTTCTAACATAAAATATTAATTTGCCTGCCATAGGTCTTTCCTCCTGTTTGTTTTTACATATTTTGGTTTTTGTGCTATAATCGACCTCAAGGGAGGTGATTATATGACTAATGATGTTACTAAGAAATTTTGCCCTTTAATTAAAGAAAGCTGCCGAACTGATTGCATGTATTTAACTATGATAACGAAAGAGAACTTCGAATGCGCTCTTATTTATCATATCAAAGACATTGGACTTGCTGTTGGCGGTATAGACTCTCATTTAAAAGAACTATTAGATCCTGCCTACATAGAGTTTCTTAAGGGCGAATAATAACTTCATTTGTTATCTTAAACTTGACTACTCTAAGTATTGTCTCTACTTCTGAGTAGCTTGTTTTTGAATTTAATAGAAGTTCCACGATTTTATCTGCTGTACTTTCAGCTATTTCTATTCTTTCATCTTCCATTGTTTTCACCTTCTTTCTTAGTTCTATTTTTAATTTTTGTTGCATATCATGTAGGTTAAGGGTTTGTCCTAATTAAAGTGTTTTTAAAAAGTGCAATTGCACTTTATTTGGCGTTTGTATTAAATTTAATGTAAAACAATATTGTCTTTACTAACATAAGTAACTGTAGCTTCATCGCCATTTCCGTCCTTGATTTTTACATTACAGCGATCAATTAATGTAACTTCTAATGTTTCTCTGTGAAAGTTTTCGTCAATCCACTTAAAAATATAAAACTGCTCTATTGTGTTTGCTTTCATTTTTAAACCACCTTTCAAAAATACTTTTTAAAAAATTCATCTGTCTTATTTAGATCCACTCTATACGCTCTTTTACTAACTCTTTGACATGGAAAATTTTTGTGGTGTATTAATGTATAAGCTAGTGTTTTACTTAAGTCGTAGTGTTCTATAAAACTCATTACGGTTACCCAGTTTTCCTGTGATTTTTCTTTTGCCATGTATTTCACCCACTTTCTTTTGATTTTTACGTACTAAGCTGTTTCTTTTTCTGTTGTATTTTCTTTCTCGCTTGTCAACAACATTTGCATTGCTAAATAAAATCCTTGGAACTTAAGTTTTTGTTCATCTGTCATGTCTTTAAAGTCTATGTAAATTTCAGATGTATCTATTAATGCTCTTTCTTTTATGTCTGCCATGTTTTTTCACCTCTTTTCTTGACTTATTCACATTATATTATGAATAAGTCATATTGTCAATATTTTTTCTTGACTTATTCAAGTTTTTTTTATATAATAATTTCGAGGTGAAAAACGTATGGCTTTTAGAGACCAGATTAAAAAAATAATGGAAGTTAGAAATTTAAAACAAGTTGAATTTGCGACTCTTATTAAAGTAGATCAATCGTATATTTCTAAAATTCTATCTAAAAAGCAAGATTTTGTTCCAAGTGATAGACTGATAGATGATATATGTACAACTTTTAAAGTAAGAGAAGAGTGGTTGCGTACTGGAGAGGGTGAAATGGTTGCTGATCTAGGAGATAAACGTTCAGAGTTGATTAGTAATTTGTTAGGAACTAAAGATGAATTTTTAATAAATATGTTTAGTGGCATTGCTAGAATGACAGTTGAAGAAAGAGAAATATTAAAAAAAGCAGCTAAAATCATAAAAGAAAGCAATATCTTTTAACGGATATTGCTTTCTTCATATTTTAGTACGTATAATTTAAGTGAAGATTTTAAGATTTTAATAGTTTCTCGTTCTTGAATGGCTTCAATCATATCATGAAGTTCTTTCTTTTCTTTTTCAAAACTTTCCGTATCCCCCATGCCGTCACCTCATTATGTATTATTAGAACGTTCGTTCGATTTATTTACATTATATACCTATTAAATAACTTTGTCAATAATATTAAATATTTTGTCGAAACGTGTTCATGTATCTATTGTAATACTCTACATGATTAATGTCAATCTTAAATAAAATCTTGAAGTATATTTAGTTGTATATATAAATTATATATATTATACTTTAAGGTGTAATGATATAGGGGCGTGTGACATGGATAATATATTTGGTGATAGATTGAAAAAGTTAAGAGCAGACAAACGATTACTACAGAAACAAGTTGCACAAGACTTAAATATTACTGTACAGAGATATTCTAGTTATGAAAATAATTCTAGACTGCCAGAGATAAAAATGCTTGTAAAAATTGCTAAATATTACAATGTGTCCCTTGACTATTTACTAGGACTTGAAAACAGAACATATCTAGACAAATTGAGTTTACAAGATCAAATTAAAGAATTAAAAAATGAGTTTAACAATCGAATGAATAAACTTGAAGAATATATTAATGATACTAAGTAGTCAATAGGCTGCTTTTTTTATTGCATAAAACGAATCAATGGTCTATAATATAAAAAAAACCACGCTACTGTTTTATAAGGAACAAGTTGCGTGGAAAAATCTAAAGGATTTTAATTTATGTACAAATAGATTATATCAAATCTTCCTTTAGATTGCAATAAAACTTTGTAATAGAAAGGATGTTTTTATTATGGCTAAACAAAAGAAAAGATCAGATGGTAGGTATTGCAAAAACGTAACTATTGGCAGAAACACAAATGGGACTTTAAAAAGAAAGATGATCTACGCAAATACACAAAAGGAACTGGATCTCAAAGTAGCAGAATTAACTTTGCAAGTGGATAAAGGTGTTATTATTGATGACAAAGGAATGACAGTTTACAAATGGTCCATAGATTGGTTAAAGGTATACAAAGGCGACCTTGACGATAATACACAGCATAACTATCAATGTACTATTAATAAGTATATTCAACCTAATTTTGAGCATATAAAACTAAAAGAACTGAAGCAAGCTCAGGTTAAAGCTGTTCTTAATCAAATCAAGTATGTTACTGCATCGAAAATGTTTTTATCGACTATGATTCAAATGCTAGACAAGGCGGTTGAAAATGACTATGTGTCTAAAAATGTTGCAATAGGATTAACTTCAAAAAAATATTATAAAAAATCAAAAGAACCTTTAACAAACGAACAAATTAATATTATTAAAAACACTCCTCATGAAATTCAAAAATTATGCTTAATGCTTATTTATAGTGGATTGCGTATTGACGAGTTGATAAATCTGACATGGTCCAATGTTGATATGAAGAAAAAATATTTGAGCGTAATTGAAGACGATGAAAAGAATGTTAAGACTGAAGCTGGTATTAGAAATATCCCAATAGTTCAACCGCTATTAGATATTTTGAAAGAATTAGATACTAAAAATATTAAAACAATAGATTCCTCAAAAGACTATATTTTTAAATATAAAAGCACGAAATATACAATGAGAAGATTAAGTTATTTAAGGTATAAATATTGTGATATATGTGATTTTGATTTTACTTACCACCAATGCCGACACACTTATGCGAGTATGCTTTATTATGCCGGTGTAAGAGTTAAAGAAGCACAAGAATGGTTAGGTCATGCCAGTTCTAGTATGACGATGGACATATATACGCACTTGCAAGAAAAAGACAAACTAACTTCTGCAAATAAAATTGACGAATATTTAAAAACAATATGACAACAATTTGACAACACTATATAAATATTTAAAGAACTAATGGAAATTAAAGAACTACTATTTTCAGCGCTCCCAAGTGATATTGTTTAAATTCAAATGTAATAAAAAGCATAAAAAAACTTTATGTAAAGTTTATACTTCTATGCTTTCCTAAATATATTATTATTAAATCAGTTTTTAGTATGCTTAGATTTTAATTTACTAACCACTTTATTTTTTGAACCCTTTTTAGCATTATATAAATATTTGTCAGCCATTTTCACCCCATCAATAAAGGACATATCATTCTTACCAAATTCATATACACCTAAGCTAAGTGTTATATTTACTGTTACTTCATCATCTATTACATAACTATTATTACATATAGTGTTCCTTATTCTTTCCGCAACCTCTATAGCTTCTTTCTGATCTGCTCCTGGGCATATTAACAAAAATTCGTCACCACCATATCTACCGATATAATCTGTAGTTCTTATACATTGTGATATTGAGCTTGTAACTTTATTTAGAGCTCTATCTCCATAGACATGTCCATAAGAATCATTTATTGATTTAAAATTGTCAATATCTATCATTATTACACAAAAACTATTATGCTTATTCCTATGCTTCTCATAAATAATTTCTCCAAGTCTAATAATCTCAAACCTCGTCAAGAAACCAGTCATGTTATCATAAGTTGCTATATCCTCTATTTTTTTATAAGACATAGCATTATCAATAGCTATTGCTGAATAATTAGCTATTATTTTTAGTGTGTTTAGGTCGTTTGTATCATATGTGTTCTCCATATAACTTTGTGCTGTCATGACACCGACAACCCTTCCCTTTATAATAAGTGTAGTATAAATTCTTGATTTTTCAAATTTGCTATCATTATGATTAACATAATCTGAACTTACATACTTACTATATTCTTGTTCTACATCGCCAATTATAATATCTGCTTTATTTTTTAAACAATATGCACCAAAGGATGATTCATCATTAATGTTAAATGGTATAGTCTCTATCAAATCTGAATTTCCCCTTACAAAATTAAATGCTACCTCTTCCATTGTAGTATCGTATACAGCAATACCAAAAATATCAGTTTTTATTAGTTTATATATTTCTTTATTTATAATATTTATAATTGAATTCAAATCTAGATTTGAAATAATTTTTTGACCTATAGAAGATAAAAGTTCAGTCTTATCATATAGAAGCTTGTATAAATTTGCTTCTCTTTTAGTATGATTTATATTCATTTTTGCCATTAACTGATTTTGTTCATAATCATATATTTGATCATCTATTGAAATATATTCTTCAAGATATCTAAGGGATTTTTTATGATTTCCTAGTTCTTTATACATTTCATATAATAGATGAAATGTATCTTTTAATATTATTATAAACTTAGAAGATTTTGCAATATCTGCTACTTCTTTAAGTACGTTTATAGCCTCATGCTGCCTTTTTATCAAATAACTAAGCTTTGCCCACTCTATTAAAGCACAGCATTTTTCGTAAGTGTAACCTTGCAAATTTGAAAAATCATAACTTTTTACAAATTCTTTTTTCGCCATTTCATATTCATTTATCTTAACATATGCCATACCTTTCAATTTAAATGCATCACTAGTATCAACAGTTAATTCATCATCCATTTTAGACACCTCGTCCAAATAAACAAGTGCAATTGCTGGATTACCTATGTTAATTTCTATTTCAGCTAAACATAGTTTACATGCTACAATCTGACGTTTGGTTAATTCATGGTTTAGCATTTTTATGCTATTTAAAATTTCTTTAGATTTATAATAATCTTTCATTTGTATATAATTTATTCCTATATTTATAAGTAGTATTACAAGCTCTTCTTTTTCCCCTATTTCTTCAGCCAAGTAAATCCCTTTTAAGCCCCATTCATTTGCCAACATAAACTGTCCAATTTGACAATAAATATTTGTCAAACCATTGCAAGAATAAATTACACCTTTTTTACATTCATGAGTATCAAAAACATCATGTGATAATAAAAAATTTTCTATTGCTTCATCGTATTTGGATAAGTCAAAGAAATACCATCCAAGATAATAGTATGACCAACCCTTGGAAATATTGAGATTATTTGCCTTAGCAAATTCAAGAACATTATCAAAAACTTCTTTAAATGCTTCAGGTGCTGTTCTTACACTCTCTTTTGCTAAATTTATAAAAAATGCAAAATTTTCTTCGCATTCGATAAGTTTGTTTAATTCATTTTCATATTTAAATTTAGAATTCATAATACTCTCCCATTACCCCCTGATAACATAAGATAATTATATGTCGGTATAATTATTTTGTATATTTGAACAAATTTAAGCTATAAAATATTTTAATGTTAATTACTTAATAGTACATCGAAAACGTTAACTTGTCAATATTTCTTTAAACTAATTTCAGTTCTTTAAGATATTTAATTAAAAGTTTTAGTAAAATTTGTATAATCGTGCTATAATACTATATATAAACTATTTAAATAATGAAAGGTAAAAAAATGAATTTTAAAAATTTAGGAATAGATGAAGATATTATAAATGTTTTGAAAAATAATGGAATAACAAGCCCTACAATTGTACAGGAAAAGTGTTTTGGTATTATTAATGAAGGTTCAGATTTAATTACAAAGGCACAAACTGGAACAGGTAAAACACTTGCATTTTTATTGCCAATTTTTGAAAATATATCTCCAACATCAAAAGATATTCAAGCACTTATTTTAACTCCAACGAGAGAACTTGCAATACAAATTACAGATGAAGCAATGAAGTTAAAAAAGGCAAAGGACCTAAACATTTTATCTGCATATGGTGGCAAAGACATTTCTGCACAAATAAGAAAACTTAAAGGCAATATACATATTATAATTGCTACACCAGGAAGACTCTTAGACCATTTAAGCAGAAAAACTGTTGATTTAAATAAGCTTAAAATTCTTGTCATTGATGAAGCTGACCAAATGCTTTTAATGGGTTTTAAAAAGGAAGTTGAAAACATAATTAGTCATACACCCAAAGCAAGACAGACGCTATGTTTTTCTGCTACCATAGATTCGCAAGTTAAAAAGCTTGCCTATAAGTATATGAATGACCCTATAAATATATCCATACAAAATGATAATGTAACACTTGATAATATAGTACAACAAGTTGTAGAAACTACAGACAGAAATAAACAAGATGCGTTATTTAATGTAATAGATGAGGATAGACCTTTTATGGCTATTATATTTTGTAGAACGAAAATTAGAGTTGATAAGCTTGAGGAATCAATGCATAGCAAGGGATATAACTGTAAAAAACTTCATAGTGATATACTTCAATCTAAACGGGAAAAAGTAATGAAATCTTTTAGGAGTGGTGATATTCAGTATTTAATAGCTACTGATGTAGCATCTAGAGGTCTTGATATAAGTGGTGTAGATCATATATACAACTACGATATGCCAGAAAACGCAGAATCATATATACACCGAATCGGCAGAACTGGTAGAGCAGGAGAAAATGGTTATACATGCTTATTTACTGCAAAAAAAGATATGGAAATTCTATCAGAAATCGAAAGTCATATAGGATTTAAAATTGAAAGAAGAAACATAAATATATAAAATTTAATATAATAAAAACAAAATCATCCTGTAATAAGTATGATTTTGTTTTTTATTTGTTATCTAGATTTTTTTGTACCAATATATTCAGGTGAAGACGGATCATTTTCCAATTTCAAAATTGTAATTCCTAAGAATCCAAATGTTACAGTTATAATAGGGCTCAAAATATTAAAGAATGCATATGGTAAATAAGCTAATGTAGGGACTCCTAAAAAGGTTGACATAGTAGCTCCACATGTATTCCATGGAACTAGTGCTGATGTTACAGTACCCGAATCCTCAAGAACACGAGATAAGTTTCTTGGAGCTAATCCCCTATCATGATAAGTATTCTTATACATTTTACCTGGTAGTGCTATGGCCAAATATTGATCTCCACAAAGTACATTTACAAACATCCCTGTTACAGCTGTTATCAAAATCAACGAACCTGTGCTTTTTGCAAATTTTAACAGTTTATTTGCAATAACTTCCATCATACCTGTCTTTTCAAGAACTCCACCAAAAGTCAATGCACACATAATTAAAGATATAGTCCACATCATACTCTGCAAGCCTCCTCTAGTTAATAGGTCATCGACCATTTCATGTCCAGTTTCAGTCACAACTCCATATTGAAGGGCATCCAATATAGCCCCAAAATCTCCTCCCTGGTAAACCGTACAAAGTGCTCCAAGAATTACCCCAACAATTAATCCTGGTATAGCTGGAATTTTCATAGCAACCAAAACAATGACTATTAAAGGAACTAACATAAGTAATGGGTTTATTGTATACACGCTTGATATAGCATCTAAAATTCCGTTTATTGCTGTAGTATCTAGTTCACTTCCAGCATATCTAAATCCAAGTATAAAAAATATAACTAAAGTTATCCCATAAGAAACTGAAGTTGTATAAAACATGTGCTTAATATGGTCAAACAATTCAGCTCCTGCCATAGCTGGCGCTAAATTTGTAGTATCTGACATTGGCGACATTTTATCTCCAAAATATGCCCCTGATATAATGGCACCTGCAGCTAATGGAACTGAAATTCCAAGTCCCGAAGCAACACCCACAAGTGCAACACCCACTGTTCCTGCTGTGGTCCAAGAACTACCAGTTGCTAATGAAACTATACTGCATAAAACAACTGAAGCAACTAAGAAAAAAGTTGGTGATAATATTTGTAATCCATAATAAATCATTGTTGGAACAATACCGCCTGCTATCCAAACACCTATTAACGATCCCACAATAGCAAGAATTAATATAGCTTGCATTGTACCACCGATAGAATCTAAAATTCCTTGTTCAATTTCTTTCCATGTATATCCTAACCCGAAAATTGCTATAACTGCTGCAACAATCGCCCCCATTATTAAAGGCATATGAACATCTGCTCCGTAGACTATAATTGACACAGATAACAATGCTATTGTTATAATTACAGGAATTATTGATACAAGCAACGTTGGCTGCTTTTTCTCTCTTGTTTCTTTACTCATTTATTTCCTCCAAAATTTTAATTATCTGTCACATACTAGCTTCATAATTTAACAATTAATCTTATTATTACAATGAAAAAATTAATTATACGTATTAAGCATTCAAAAAAACAATGAAAATTTATTATTATCATTGTGAATCGTTTTCATTTTACAAGTTATAAGTGACATAAAAAAACAAAACCCTGTTGTTAATCACAGGGTTTTGCATGTAATTTATATTTGCTAAATTAAGCTTTTGCTTTTTTAGGTCCAATATATTCTGGAGCAGCTGGATCATTTTCCAATTTCATAATTGTAATTCCTAAGAATCCAAATACAACAGTTGTTATTGGGCTCAAAATATTGAAGAAACAATATGGCAAATATGCTAATGTAGGAACTCCTAAGAATGTAGACATTGTAGCTCCGCAAGTGTTCCATGGAATAAGTGCTGAAGTAACAGTTCCTGAATCTTCAAGTACACGTGATAAGTTTCTTGGAGCTAAACCTCTCTTATGGAATTCATCTTTGTACATTTTACCTGGAAGAGCTATTGCTAAATATTGATCTCCACAAAGGATATTAATAAATAAGCAAGTAACAACTGTCACAAGTACTAAAGAACCTGTGCTTTTTGCATAACTTAATAATTTGTTTGCTATAACAGCCATCATACCTGTTTTTTCTAAAACACCACCAAATGTTAAAGCACACATAATCAACGATATAGTCCACATCATACTTTGTAATCCACCATTAGTTAACAATTCATCAACCATTTCATGTCCAGATTCAGCAACAACTCCATATTGTAGTGCATCAAGAATAAGTCCAAAGTCTCCACCTTGATAAACAGTACAAATTGCACCAAGGATTACACCTGTAACTAAACCTGGTAATGCTGGAACTTTCATAGCAACCATTACGATAACTATTACAGGAACTAGCATAAGTAATGGATTTATAATATAAATACTTGAAATAGCCTCTAAAATACCATTAATCGCTACTGCATCAAGTTCTTGTCCAGCATATCTAAATCCTATTACTAAGAAAATAACAAGAGTAATACCATAAGAAACCGATGTTGTATAAAACATATGCTTAATGTGGTCAAATAGTTCTGAACCTGCCATAGCTGGAGCTAAGTTAGTAGTATCAGACATTGGAGACATTTTATCACCAAAATAAGCTCCAGATATAATCGCACCTGCTGCTAGTGGTGTAGAAATTCCAAGTCCCTGAGCAACACCAATAAGAGCAACACCAACCGTACCTGCTGTAGTCCAAGAACTACCTGTCGCCAATGCAACTATACTGCATATTATAACTGATGCAACCAAGAAAAATGTTGGTGATAATATTTGTAACCCATAATAAATCATTGTTGGAACTATACCACCTGCAATCCAAACACCTATTAAAGAACCAACTATTGCAAGTATTAATATAGCCTGCATTGTACTTCCGATAGATTCTACAATACCTTGTTCAATTTCTTTCCATGTAAATCCCAAACTGAAAATCGCTATTGCTGAAGCAATTATAGCTCCCATTAAAAGGGGCATATGCACATCCGCTCCAAATTTCACAAGTGACACTGATAATAATGCAATAGTTAAAATTACAGGTATTATAGAAACTAATAATGTCGGTTGTTTCTTTTGCTTTGTCTCTTTATTCATTTTTTCCCTCCACAATATAATATTTATGTGATTGTTATTTTTTAAATATACAATAGGTTTATTATAAAATGATAAAAGAATAATTATAGCCCCAATTTGCTATTTTAAGTATAAGCCCACTAAAAATTTAAAAACGTTATCAATTTAGAATAAAACAACAATTCATAGATATTTAAAAAATTAAAATCACGCCATATAGCTAAAACACAACCTCAAAATCAAATTTTCATAAAGGAATACGTTTTAACCATAGCAATATAGTAGCACAAAAATATAAATTTGTAAATAGCTATTACAAAATATTTTATAATTTTCTAATAAATAATCATAATATGAATTTTTTTACATTGCTAGATATATTAAAAAAATTAAGGTGGAGTTAGTTAACTCCACCTTAATTTTTTTATATATTATTAGAAAATATTTTTCTTATATTCTATATATAATGCTCTAATTTCTGTCATTTTCTCATTCATTGATTTTTGCAAGTCTGAAGCTGTTTCATAATCTCCTTCATCTAGCGCATTTTTTATCTTCGTAAATATACATTTTTTAGTCATGCTATCTTTCATAAGCTTTGTCTTAAGATATACAATTTTCTCCCATGTAACAACATCTAAATCTGTTGCATGGTCTTGTTCGCTATGAAGTTTAACAAATGTTTTTAAAAGAGCTATATTGTTATGAATAATCCTTCCACTAAGTTCATTTTTCCATTTTTCAATAGTACATATTCTAAATGAATTAATAATTTCATCAGTAAAGACATCACCCACTTTAAGAACTTCCTGCTTAGATATGTTAGAATCAAATCCTTTCACATTTTCCCAAACCGTTGCAGGTGCTTTACCGTAAATCTTATCTCTTTCTTCCTCTGTGTAACATTCAAAAACATCTTCTTCACTTCTGTATTCCCTGTCTTTTTCTAAATATACTGCAACTTCTCCATATTTCTTTGATATTTCCTTTTCTAAATCTTGAGTAGACATTTTAGCATCGACTACGTTTATAATTCCATCTAGCATTGCTTGATATGATGATGCTATTACAAGATATGTGTTTGAAAATGGATTTGGCGATCTCAATTCAAATCTAGTAGCTTGAGGACTAGCTACATCTCTTATAACTCCAACTAATACTGACCTGTTTCTAGACGGCGCTTCTTTTGTTCCCCCCAAAGAAGTTACTATGCAAACAGGCGCTTCAAATTTAGGCTTAAGTCTGTTAAAAGCATCATTAGTTGATGTTACAATTGGATTTATAACTTCATAATTTTTAAGTAAACCCATCAATGAACCATATCCAATTTCACTTAAGTAATCTGTTTTCATATCATTAGGAACAAATAAATTTATTCTTTTTCCATTTTTTAATTTAACAGCAACACCGAGATGTGTATGTTCTCCATTTCCAGCAACTCCTTCAATAGGTTTTGCTTTGAATAAAACTTCCAAGCCATGATGTCTAAATTGATCTTCAATTAATTCTCTAACAATAATTTCATTATCAGCAGTTTGCAAAGCATTAGAAAATCTCCAATCTATTTCAAGCTGCTCCATAACATGAGTTATTCTACCTTTTGCATCAACTGTATTTGTAATTCCACCAACCTCTTTATGTGCCATTTCAGGTTTTAGATCATAACGCTCAAGTTGATCCATTATTTTCTCAAGAACAGTCCTAACCGTTCCCATAGTTCTTTTCCAATATTGCTCTTTTAGTGTTTGTGAAGTATATAACTCTTCGAAATCTGCACTTTGTTCTGGAGTTTTAACCCACATCTCTAATTCAGTTGCAGATGTTAATAAAACTTCATCTATATCTTCATATTTAAAACCGTATTTGTTTGTTAACTCAGGATTTTTTCGCAAAATTTCCTTCAAAACACCAGAAAAATTTTCAACAGATTTCTTCAATATTGATCTAGAACAAACTCTCTTGCCACTGTGAACAATAAATGAAGGTATTTTTAATGTACCAACTGGAAGACCATTTTCATCATTATAATACTCGTAATTGTAGTCAACAAACCATATACAATCCACATCAGGTAAAATATCTACTCTGGCATCATTCAATACTGCGATACCTTGAAGTTCAACACTTGAGCCATCTGTTTGTATCCCATGTGTTAACATTTCTTCCATGTCTTTTAAAAATAACTTTATTGGAATTTTTTCATCTGTACCATTTCCACCAATATCTATACCCATAAATGATACAAATTGTATTTCGGGGTGTTCCTCTAAAATTTTAGTAAGTTCAGAAACACTGTGATGCTCGGGTTTAATCGTATAAATCATTTTACTCATATAATACCTCCGTCTATTAATATTATAGTTTGTATTTTAGCATAACGAATTTATGAATGCAAGAAATAATATATGATTTTTTATATTTTTATAACAAAAAAAGAATAAATACGAATAATTTGTAAAGCAATTAGCCTTTAATTCGTATTTATTACTATTCTTGTTTGCATATATCTAACAATTCATCTGATTCATAAACTAAATATTTTGGTTTGTTTTTTTTAAGACTCTCAACTGTATTATAGCCCCACCCTACAGATGCAACATCTATTCCCGCCCTGTTTGCTGCATGAATATCTCTTATTTCGTCACCAACATAAAGAACTTCACTTTTTTTGAGTTTTTCCTTTTTCATAATTTTTCTTATTTTTGATTCTTTTCCAAACATTGTAGAACTTGAAATAAAATCGAAATAATCAGCATTATGTTCTTCTAAAAACATCTCTACATTTGTTTTAGAATTAGTTGTAATTATAGCAACTTTTACGCCTAAGCTTTTTATCTGTTTTACAATATCCAAAATATCAGACTTACACAACTTAACATTCCTTATATCTTGAGTTAAAAGTTTTTTTCCTCTTTTAAGCATGAATGGTAAATATCTCTTTTTTAATTCTACATACTCTATAATTTCTTTGGCACTCATTTTTTTCAGGTGACCTAATTCATCTAACGTAATATTCCTCAAATTATATTTTTCAGCTAATTTTTGATATATAACAAAATTAACCTCTTCTGTGTCCGCAAGCGTTCCATCAAAATCAAAAAAAACGTATTTATATTTCACAATTATCATCCTTATCTTTAAAAGAGTTTACTCTTTTATACTATATTATATTTTCTTTAAACAGTCAATTTAAAAATTAAATAAAAACCCCTTTAACGGAGTTTTTATTTTAAAGTTCATCACAAAGTTATAAACTAAATAAATAGTTCAAGTTAACTGTCTATAGAGATTTAATTATTTTGCTACAACTCTTACGTATGAAATTCATATATTCTACTTCTTCAATCAATTCTGTATAAATTTTTTCAGGTGTTAACTCTTCAAAATACTCTTTTAATATTTCTTTTGCCCTATTAACACTTATATGTTTTACTTCTTTTAAACCTATACTAAACTTATAATCATCAATATTAAAAATTATACTACTGTAATAATTTCCAACAGCTTTAATATCATAATGTTTCAAAGTGTTTTTAACTGCAATACCCAACTCTTCATCAGGAATATCTCGACAATTATGTACCGTCAACCTACTTGCATTAAACTTGTAGTATTCATCAAACCATATATGAGAATAGTATCCTAGAACAAATGATTTTTGTTGTAAATTCAACTTCTTCAAGTCGAATTTTTCATAAAATTCTCTTACATCAATATTTCCATCTTCGTCCAAACAATGAAATTCCTCAAAAGTATCATCATCGCTAAAAGTATCTGGTGATACAATACCAAGTATAAAACTAAGTATGTCTATTTCATCTTCAGAATTTTCAATAAAAATTTTACCAAAGTGCATATGAGTACTAATTGGCGGCATTTGTTTATTAATCTCCTTTATTTATGAATAGTTCTCGTATATTATAACAAACTTTTATTACTTTGTACAGTACTATTTACCCAACTATTTGTGGAGGTTCTGTTACTTCTCCTGTTCTTGAATCAACAAAAGCTAACCAAAATCCATAATCACCATTGATTTCTTTGTTTTTATATGACCAATTTTTAAACCCTGTAATTCCTTTATATGGCTGTTCCTCTCTTTTAAATTCACCAGGCACACCATAAACAAATTTTTTAATATTTTTATTATTATCTTTATATATTCCAAATAAATAATATCCATACTTTCTCATTAAGCTATGGCAAGTAGTTACCCTATTTGACATAGGATATGGATAATACGAACTTATTATTTGGTCGTAGTATGGTAAAAAACCGTTTTTAACGCCCCTGTCATCATATGGAATTTTCCACCACGACATACTTTTTATATCCACAGATAAAGGAGTTATTCGTCTATATTCTTTTAATATAGTATATAAATTTTCTTCAAACTTGTTTTTATACGCTGTTTTTTTCGAGGCACCTTCTACTGTTTCCTCTTCGTTATTGGTAATTTTCATTTCTGAATCCTTTTCTTGTAAGGACTTGGGCTCTTCTTGAATAATTTCATCTTTTTTAGAAACATTAACTTCATCAGAAACAACTTGTTTCTTTTCCCATTCCATTTTTTCTTCAACACGATTTTCCGCTTCATCCGATGTTTCATTTTCTGCTTCATTTTCTACTTCATTTTCTACTTCATTTTCTGCCCTATCTATTTCTTCCGTTTCTCCTGGTTCTTTTATTTCTTCATATTCTTCATTAACAGATACTTCATCCGCTCTAGATGTATTTTTATTTTCTTCATAACTTTCTTCAATACGCTTTACTTGTACATCTTCCTCAAGTTTCCTAACATCATTAAGATTTGCAGCATTGAATAAATTTGCATATAATACAATTTTGTTATCTTTAACAACGCCACAAATGTTGTAATCTTCAAAATTAGTACTGTTGTTTGCAAGAGAAATAGTCCTTTTGATCATCCCTTTTCTATTATTGACAGTTCCAACTTTAATTTTGTTATTTTTATCCTTGTACAAATAAACTTCACTCGATGACTTACCATCCCCTAAATTTTCTACAGATACGATTAAAGTTCCCCTTATACCTCTTATATCAAGTCGCACGTATCCCTTAGATTTATCTGATTTGTTCACAGGTTCAAGAAATTTCATAACTCTATAATTATTATTCTTATTGTTCATGTAAACCTCCTCAAAAATTAATACTATAATAATATATTAATTCTCAAAACATATTTTATTTTATATATATGCTTAACTTGGTCTAAAAATGACTGGTAAATAAAATATAACCATTTTTTAACAATTATAAGGATTTATTAAAACAAGACAGTCACAATCGCAGAGACTGTCTCACTCAAATTATTTAATTATAATTTATTTATATAACCTTTTTAATATCATACAATGAATTAATAACTAACCAACTTTGTGGAAAGTACTTCATAATATTCCAAAATGCTACACCGTCAAAATTATATTCATCATACAAATTCAATTTTTCTTCTATGCTTCTTGCATCTTCAAACCACACTCTATGCTGTCTTCCTTCTGAATCATAATAAATAAAATAAGGCGCTTTTGAGATTTCATCAAATTGAATCTGTGCTCCTACCTTTTTAGCTAGTTGAACGGCTGCGACATTTGAAAGTGAATTTGCTTTTGATTTTCCTTTAACATATGGAAGAATAAAATCATATCCATAGTTTGGTATTCCCATAATAATTTTTTCAGGATTTATTTCAGTAACGGCATAATCCAAAACTTCTCTGACTTTATCAATTGGCGCAACAGCCATAGCTGGTCCATAGGTATATCCCCATTCATAAGTCATAAGCAATACCTTATTTGAAACATCTCCTAATGCTGAATAATCATGAGCCTCATACAAAAGGCCTTTTTGATCTGAGGATATTTTCGGAGCCAATGCTGTAATAACTGGAAAACCTTCTGCATTTAATCTAGTTGCTATTTTTTCTATAAATTTAGAGTACTGCTCCCTGTCCTCTGGTAAAATGTATTCAAAATCCACATCCAAACCATAATAGTTTTTAGATTTTAGATTTTCTAAAATGTTATCTATCAAGTTATTTTGAACTTCTTCATTATTAAGAATTGCGCTTGCTAATTCGTTGCTAAATGTCCCCTCATCAGTTAATGTTGAAATGAGCATTATAGGAGCTACTCCATAATTTCTAGCCATTTGTATTAACTCTTCATCTTCAATATCTATTAACTCACCCTCTGGTGTTATACCATAAGTAAATATGGTCAAATAAGTCAGGTATGGTAAGGTTTTTAACAATACTTTTTTATCTATATTAGGATATGCATATCCATTAACATCTATAGATCCTCTCTTCGGTCCATCATAACTAATTACAAGCTCTTCACCCGGATATATAATATTTGCATTAGAAATGAACGGATTGTTTTGTAAAAGTTTAACCGTTGTAGTATTATACATATTTGCAATACCTTGAAGAGTTTCCAAAGGTTGAATAACATGAACTTGACTAGGAGAAAGAATTACAAGAGTTTGACCAACTACTAGATTATTTGGGTCCTCTAACTCATTATCTCTAATTATTTTTTGAGGTGATGCATTATATATTTGGGCTATTGAATATATACTCTCACCTGGTTTCACAACATGCGTTATCATATATATACTCCTTTCTTTAGACTAGTATATGCACGTTGCGAGACTATTGTTAAGGATAAGTAATCTATGGAACGAAAATAAAATAACAGCAGTTTTTTTATAACTAATGAATGCATGAATCAATCAGAAATGGTGATATTTAACCTTAAAAAAAACTTGACATTATTACTAACTTATAATATAATCACCAAAATGAACAAAGGCGTTCATTAAAATAATTTTTTGTTTTTGCAAAACATTGTTTTAGTGAGCGCTTTTTTATATGCAAATTTAAATCAAGGAGAAATCGTATGAAAAAAGAGGGACAAATCAGGATACCTTCAGGGTGTGCTATATCAGGAATTTTTTCAAAAAATAGAGAAAATATAAATGGAAAAAAAATAATAGATTCTATTACTACAATGCATGACCGTTCAAACGGCTTGGGTGGAGGATTTGCAGGATATGGAATATATCCTCAATACAAAGACTTATATGCATTTCACGTTTTTTATGAAAATTTAAATGCTAAACTAGAATGCGAAAAGTTTATAGAAAATCATTTTGATTTAGAAAATCTTTCAAAAATACCAATACGAAAAACAGCTTCAATTACTAATGAACCTTTAATTTGGAGGTATTTTGTAGCACCAAGGCACTCAAAATTAGCAGAAAGTCAACTAGATGAAAAAGAATTTACTGCAAGGTGTGTAATAAAAATAAATTCACAAATAAATGGAGCATATGTATTCTCAAGCGGAAAAGACATGGGTGTTTTTAAAGCTGAAGGTTATCCGGAAGATGTAGGAAATTTTTACAGACTTGAAGAATATAATGGTTACTGTTGGACATCACATGGTAGATACCCTACAAATACACCAGGCTGGTGGGGTGGTGCACATCCTTTTGCACTTTTGGATTACTCAGTGGTTCACAATGGTGAAATTTCATCTTATGATGCTAATAGAAGATATATGGAAATGTTCGGATATGAATGCACTTTGCTTACTGATACCGAGGTTATTACTTATATTATAGATTATCTTGTTAGAAGACAAGGACTTACCCTTCAAGAAATGGCTAATGTTATAGCCGCGCCTTTTTGGACAACTATAGAAAGAAAAGACAAAGAAGAAAAAGAAAAACTTAAATATCTCAGAAACACATTCAGCAGCCTTTTAATTACAGGTCCATTTTCTATACTGCTAGGATTTGATGGTGGTTTAATGGCCTTAAATGATAGACTCAAGCTTCGTTCTTTAGTTGTAGCTGAAAAACAAGACATGTTTTATGTAGCTAGTGAAGAATGTGCAATAAGAGTAATTGAACCAAACCCAACAAGAATTTGGTCTCCAAAAGGCGGAGAACCTATTATAGTAACATTGAATGGAGGCACTAACTAATGGTTATGAATTTATTTTACCCTGAATATGAAGTTATTAGAAATAAAGGCAAATGCATAAATTGCAAAATATGTCAAAACGAGTGTGCCAACGAAGTACATAATTATAATGACAAATTAAAAATAATGACTGATGATAGCATGAAGTGTGTAAATTGTCATAGATGTATTGCTACATGTCCTACTAATGCTCTTAAAATTGTTAAAGCGGATTACACATTTAAACAAAATTCAAATTGGACTAAAAGTACTATTGAAGAAATATATAAGCAATCTTCAAGTGGTGGAGTTCTTTTATCTTCAATGGGAAATCCTAATGATTACCCAGTATATTGGGATAAAATTTTAATTAATGCATCTCAAGTAACAAATCCACCTATTGACTCTTTAAGAGAACCTATGGAAACCAAAGTTTTTTTAGGGAAAAAATCTAATAAAATTAGTAGAGATGAAAATGGAAAACTTATTACAAAACTTGAACCTCAGTTAGAAATTGCAGCACCAATTATGTTTGCGGCAATGTCTTACGGATCAATTAGCTATAATGCCCACGAAGCCCTAGCAAAAGCTTCAGAGCAACTTGGTATACTTTACAATACTGGTGAAGGCGGTTTGCACAATAAGTTGTACAAATACGGTAAAAATACCATCGTTCAAGTAGCTTCTGGTCGTTTTGGTGTTTATAAGGATTACCTTGAAGCTGGAGCTGCAATTGAAATTAAAATTGGGCAAGGTGCAAAACCTGGTATTGGAGGCCACTTACCAGGAAGTAAAATTGTAGGAGATATTTCTGAAACAAGAATGATTCCAGAAGGTAGTTCTGCTATATCGCCTGCGCCTCACCATGATATATATTCTATAGAAGACTTACGACAGTTAATTTATTCATTAAAGGAAGCAACAGAATATAAAAAACCTATTATTGTAAAAGTAGCTGCTGTTCATAATATTGCAGCAATTGCAAGTGGAATAGCTAGATCTGGAGCTGACATAATAGCAATTGATGGATTTAGAGGAGGTACTGGTGCTGCACCTACAAGAATTAGAGATAATGTTGGAATCCCTATTGAACTAGCACTAGCTAGTGTTGACCAAAGGCTTAGGGAAGAAGGAATAAGAGGTAATATTTCTATTATAGCTGGTGGAAGCATACGAAACAGTGCAGATATAATAAAAGCAATTGCATTGGGTGCTGATGCTGTTTATATTGCAACAGCAGCTTTAATCTCTCTAGGATGCCATCTATGCAGAAGCTGTCATCTAGGAAAGTGTAATTGGGGAATAGCAACTCAGCAACCTGAGTTAGTTGAAAGGCTAGATTCAAACGATGGTTGTACAAAACTATATAACTTAATTACCGCATGGAAGAACGAGATAAAAGAAATGATGGGTGGCATGGGTATTAACTCTGTTGAAGCACTTAAAGGAAACAGATTAATGCTAAGAGGTATTGGATTAAATGAAAAAGAACTTGAAATATTGGGCATTAAACATGCTGGTGAATAAATAAAATAGGATATTGGAGGATATTAATATGGAAATACAATCATCAAATTTACATTTCAAAGAATTGAATGATACAATTAAAAGTTCATCTGATAAGATTATAAATATAAAAGATTGCATTGGTCAAAGATATATAGGTAGTGGTTTATCTAATAAAGACATAACAATTGAAGGAGTTCCTGGAAATGCATTAGGCTCTTATTTAAATGGTTCGAATATTATAGTAAAGGCTAATGTTCAAGATGCAGTTGGCAATACAATGAATGCAGGTAACATATTTGTCCATGGTTCAAGTGGTGATGCTACTGGATATGCAATGCGCGGAGGAAAAATTTATGTTAAAGGAAATGCTGGTTATAGAGCTGGAATACACATGAAAGCTTATAAAGATAAATTGCCTGTATTAGTTATAGGTGGGGCTGCTGGCAGTTTTCTTGGGGAATATCAATCCGGTGGATTAATAATAGTTCTTGGATTAGGTGCTACAAATGATCCTCCGGTTGGATTCTTTTGTTCAACAGGTATGCACGGTGGAAAAATTTATTTAAGGTGTAACAATCTACCAATAGACCTTCCATCTCACGTTTTAGGAAAAACCGCAGATGAATCGGATATGAATGATATAAGTGAATACATATCTGAATTTTGTGATGAATTTGGGTTAAGTAAAGAAGAAATATTATCTCATAATTTTTATGTATTAACACCTAATTTAGAAAATCAATATAATCAGCTTTATATTAACAACTAAATCGTGTATAATATACAAAATATCCGGAGGTGAAAAAATGGATTACACCATTAATGAAGTTATTCAATTTATAAGAGAAAATGATATAAAATTTATAAGGTTGTGTTTTTGTGATATTTTTGGAACACTAAAAAATATTTCAATTATTTCTGATGAGTTACCTCGTGCTTTTGATTCTGGAATATCCTTTGATGCTTCATCTATAAATGGTTTTCTAAATATTGAAGAATCAGATTTATTTTTATATCCTGACCCCAGTACTTTGTCTATATTGCCATGGAGACCGCAACAAGGAAGAGTTGCAAGGTTTTTCTGTGACATAAAATATTATGACGGAACACCTTTTGAAGGCGATTGTCGCTTCATTCTAAAAAATGCTATATCTACTGCAGCAAAATTTGACTACAAGGTTGAAATAGGTTCAGAGTGTGAATTCTATCTGTTTGAACTAGATGAAAATGGTATTCCTACAAAAAAACCTCATGACTATGCAGGTTATTTTGACATGGCTCCACTTGACAAAGGTGAAAATGTCCGTCGTGAGATTTGCCTTACCCTTGAACAAATGGGGATTATTCCAGAAAGTTCTCACCATGAACAAGGTCCGGGCCAAAATGAAATAGATTTTAAATACAGTGATTCTTTGTCTGCTGCTGAAAACCTTGTAACATTTAGAACCGTTGTAAAAACCATTGCTCAATTGAATGGTCTACATGCCTCTTTCATGCCTAAACCATTAAAAAATAATGATGGTAGTGGTTTGCATATTAATATGTCTATATTAAAAAATGGAATAAACCTTTTTGACAATCTACAGCATGGATCAGCTAAAGAATCAGATAGTTTTATTGCTGGAATTTTGAATAGAATTGGAGAAATTACTGTATTTCTAAATCCGCTTACTAATTCGTATGAACGTTTTGGAAGTCATTCAGCTCCTAAATATATAACATGGTCATCTCAAAACCGTTCACAGCTCATTCGTATACCCGCCGCAAATGGTAAATATTCCAGAATGGAAATTCGGTCTTCAGATCCGTGCTGTAATCCATATTTAACTTTTGCCTTGCTTATTTATGCTGGACTTGAGGGTATTAAAACTAATTTAGAACTTTGCGAACCTGAAAATACTAATTTTTATGATTTGAATATTAATAAGAACAAAATATATGAAATGATTCCCGATACACTCAAAAGTGCTATTAATTTAGCAGAACATAGTGAATTTGTAAAAAATCATCTTCCTAATAAAACTTTAGAAAAATATATTGGCGCTAAGCACAATGAATGGAACGATTATTCTATGTCAGAAAACAAAGAAGAACACGAGCAAAAAACATACTTCTACATTTTTTAAGTAATTTTTTCATAGTTATTTTGAAGTATTATGCATAATTTATAAGATAGTAGAGGTGATGATTTCATGGATAGTGTACTTATTGTATCTAGTTCTGACAAAAGCATAGGGTTACTCTCACAGCTAATTAACTCATGGGCTGTTACTAAAATAACTTCTACTAAAAGCAATGGAGAAGCAAGGAGATTAGTAAATACAATAGATTATGACTTAATTATAATTAATACTCCCCTCTCAGATGATTTTGGGGATGAACTTGCTACAGCTATAACTGAAATGAGTTCATCAGGAGTTATTCTTATTATTCAAAATGAAATTGCTGATGAAATATCAGCTAAAGTATCTGATTATGGTGTTCTTGTTGTTTCAAAACCTATTGCAAGACAAGTCTTTTATCAAGCATTAAAACTGGCCATAGCATCTAAGAAAAGAATGTCTGGACTTATAAGCGAAAACAACTTTTTACAGAAAAAAATTGAGGAAATTCGTCTTGTAACTAAGGCAAAATGCGTCCTCATTCAATATTTAAACATGACTGAAGAACAAGCACATAGGTATATTGAAAAACAGGCAATGGACATGCGTATTGCAAGAAAAGAAATTGCACAGAACATATTAGATAACTACGAAACGTAGAAATTAAAGCATTAAGATTTTTATCTTAATGCTTTAATTATTTCTTTTACTATTTCAGTTGCCAATGCAGCATCTGCTTTTCCTTTTGTTTGCTTCATTATATAGCCTATTATAGAACCGATTGCTTTTTCTTTACCTTTTAAATATTCATCCACAGCCTTTTCATTTTCTTGAACTGCTTTTTCACAAAGATTCCTAAGTTCATTATCATCAATTCCTTCCATATCACTTTCTGATATGAGATCATAAACAGACTTACCCGTATCAAGCATTTGCTCTAGTGTATTTCTAGCTAAATTCAAAGCTAATTTTTTCTTTTCTGTCAACATAACAAGCTCATTCAAATATTTAGGTGAAATAGTAATGCAACATTCTTCTTTGTCTATTTCAGTTGATAATCTTCTAAAAATTTGACCTAATATAAAATTTGAAACCATTTTACAATTCTCTACATTCTTACAAGCCTCTTCATAATATTCAGATATCTTCTTATATTTTATAAGCAGTACAGCATCATCGTATGGAAGTCCATATTGACTAATAAATCTCTGTAATTTAGCATCTGGAAGCTCTGGTAATTCATTTTTAAATTTATCTATCTGTTCATCAGTAATAGAAATTGTGACTAAGTCTGGCTCTCTAAAATATCTATAGTCATCTGCATCCTCTTTACCTCTCATACTTTCAGTAATATTGAGGTTGCTGTTGTACCTTCTTGTTTCTTGAACTATTTCTCCGTCATTTTCTAATATTTCTATTTGTCTATTTATTTCATAATCCATAGCCTTAGCAATAAATGCCAAAGAATTCATATTTTTTATTTCCGCCCTAGTTCCTAACTTTTCTTCTCCATCTTTTCTAATAGAAATATTTACGTCACATCTCAAGGACCCTTCCTGCATTTTAACATCTGAAACACCTATATATTTCATTATTAATCTAAGTTTTTCTATATATTCAATAGCTTCGTCAATACTTCTAATATCAGGTTCCGATACAATCTCTATAAGTGGTACCCCGCCTCTATTATAGTCAATATAAGTATCACCTCTTTCATGCATAAGCTTACCAGCATCTTCTTCTATGTGAATTCTTGTGATATTAATCCTCTTACCAGAATCTAATGTAATATATCCTCCTTCACAAAGGGGTTTATCAAATTGTGAAATCTGATAAGCTTTAGGTAAATCCGGATATACATAATTCTTACGGTCCATTTTAGATATTTTTCTTATTTTACAGTTCGTTGCAAGTCCAGCCTTTACCGCATAATTAACAACATTCTCATTTAACTTAGGTAATGTCCCAGGAAGTCCAATACAAACAGGACAGCAATGTGTATTAGGATCACCCCCAAATTCCGTTGTACAATTGCAGAAAATTTTCGTTTTTGTTGAAAGCTCAATATGAGTTTCAAGTCCAGCAACTAATTCCCAACTCATAGCCTCACTCCTATCTCAACTTCTTTATATGTTGATTTTTTAGTTTGTTTTTCGTATTGGTAAGCAAAATTAAGTAACTTTGCATCCTCAAATCTATTTCCTATTAACTGCATACCAATTGGTAACCCTTTACTATCAAAGCCACATGGAACCGAAACAGCAGGTAGTCCAGCAATATTAACAGGAACAGTGCATATATCTGTCAAATATGTTTCGATTGGGTCTTTTGATGTAAAATTTAATTCAAAAGCTGTAGTTGGTACTGTTGGAGTAAGAATAATATCACATATATCAAATGCTTCTTTAAATGCTTTTACAATAGAACCTCTTAATTTTTGAGCTTTTTTGTAATATGCATCGTAATAGCCAGAACTTAAAACATATGTACCTAGCATTATTCTTCTTTGAACTTCTTTCCCAAATCCCTCACTTCTGGTTTTACATATCATTTCATTTAAATCATTGTATTTTGGTGTTTTGTATCCATATCGTATACCATCATACCTACCTAGGTTTGATGAAGCCTCTGCACATGCAAGTATATAATAAACAGGTACTGCATATTTTATTTGAGGTAAATTAAAATAAACTATTTCGGCTCCTAACGCCTCATAAACTTCAATTGATTTTTCAATAGATTCTCTCACATCATCTCTGATACCATCAAAATATTCTTTTGCAATTCCTATTTTCATTCCCTTTATGCTGGTTGTCAATTTATTTTCAGAAACAATTCCTTTATTTCCTAGAGATGTAGCATCCTTAGGATCATATGAAGAAATGGCATCATATATTATTGCCGAATCCTCTACACTAGTTGTAATTGGTCCTATTTGGTCAAAGCTTGATGCATATGCAATAAGTCCAAACCTAGATACCGAACCATATGTTGGCTTTAATCCTACTAAACCGCAGAAGCTAGCAGGTTGCCTAACTGAACCTCCAGTGTCAGAACCAAGCCCATATACTGCAAGGTTGGATCCAACTGCTGAAGCAACTCCTCCTGAACTTCCACCTGCAACATATCCATGGTTATGAGGATTTAACGAGCCTCCGAAATATGATGTCTCACATGAAGAACCCATTGCAAACTCATCCATGTTAGTTTTACCAAGAAGCACTGCGTTTTGTTTTTTTAATATTTTCCAAACCGTTGCATCATAAACGGGCATATATCCCTTGAGTATCTTTGAACAACATGTAGTTTCTACATCTGTCGTTGAAATATTGTCTTTCAATGTCATTGGAATACCTTCAAGAGGCATTAACTTTTCTCCTCTAGCAATTTTTTCATCAACTTTTTTAGCTGTTTCAAGAGCTATATTATCTGTAACAGTAACATATGCATTTAGTTTTGAATTTACTGTTTCTATACTATCTAGATATTTATTTGTTAGCTCTGTACATGATATTTGCTTTGATTGCAATAAATCATTTATATGTTTTATTTTTCCTAAATACTTTTCCATGTTACCTCCTACTTTGCATTTCTTCTTTTTACTAGAAAGTAGCCATTATCTCCACCTTCTGCATTTTTTAAAATAAGTTCCCTATCATAAGACTCCTCTACTACATCTTCATGAAAGGCGTTTACTATTGTATTAATATCATCAAAATCTTCTATTTCTTCATCTTTTACTAGAGTATTTATTGTGTCTGCGAAATTAATTATCTCAATCATGTCATGAGTTAATGATTCAATTTCATTTTCATTTACAGATAATTTTGCAAGCTTTGCTATCTTTAATACTTCTTCACGTGTTATCACTAAATTCAACTCCTCATTATCTAATTTTTATATGAACATCTCTTAATTGTTGTTCTGTTACTTCACAAGGTGCTCCTGTCAATAAGTCCTGTGCATTGCTGTTCATTGGGAATGCAATAACTTCTCTTATATTTTCTTGCTCAGTTATTAGCATTACAATCCTGTCAATTCCAGGTGCCATACCTGCATGAGGTGGAGCTCCATATTTAAATGCACTATATAATGCTGAAAATTTGCTCTCTAAAACTTGCTCTGTGTATCCAGCAATTTCAAATGCCTTAACCATTATGTCTATATCATGGTTTCTTACTGCACCTGAAGAAAGTTCTATTCCATTACATACTATATCATATTGATAAGCAATAATGTCAAGCGGGTCTTTGTTTGTTAAAGCTTTTAATCCACCTTGAGGCATAGAGAACGGATTGTGTGTAAATACAGTAGCTCCAGTATTTTCATCTACTTCATACATTGGGAAATCAACTACAAAACACATTTCAAATCTATTTTCATCTATTAATTTTAACCTTTTTGCTAACTCAGTTCTTATTTGTCCAGCTAGTTTTGGAGCAAATTCTTTATCATCTGCTATGAAAAACAATACGCATCCTGGTTCTAATTGAGCTTTTTCAATTAACTCCGTTCTGTCAGTATCTTTTAAAAATTTATCTATAGGACCTAAAAATTTCATATTTTCATCTACTTTTACATATCCAAGTCCCTTCATACCAATGCTAGTAGCAAATTCAAGCATATTTTCAAAGAAACTTTTTGATTGTGAAGCACAATTCTTAACATTTATCGCTCTAACTGTTTTTTTCTTAAATGGTGCAAATCCTGTTTCTAGAAACATATCACTTATATCTATTATTTCAAGTGGATTTCTTAAGTCTGGTTTATCAGTACCGTATTTAAGCATTGATTCTTTAAAAGGGATCCTCTTAAATGGTGGTTTTGAAACATATTTATCTGAGAACTTAGTAAATGTTTCATAAAGTACTTCTTCTGCAACTGATAAAACATCTTCTTGTGTAGCAAATGCCATTTCAAAATCTAACTGATAAAATTCACCTGGTGAACGGTCTGCTCTTGCATCTTCATCTCTAAAGCATGGCGCAATTTGAAAATATTTATCAAATCCAGAAACCATCAATAACTGTTTGAAAATTTGTGGAGCTTGTGGAAGTGCATAAAATTTTCCGTGATGCTTTCTGCTAGGTATAATATAATCTCTAGCACCTTCCGGAGATGAAGATGTAAGTATTGGTGTTTGTATATCTAAGAAACCCATACTCTCCATTTTATTTCTGATAAAAGATATAATTTTAGAACGTATAATTATATTTTCATGAACCGTTTTATTTCTCAAATCTAAATATCTATATTTCAACCGCACTTCTTCTTTAATATCCTTTGATAAAGTTACTTCAAATGGCAATGGTTCTCTAACTTTACCTAGGACCTCAAATGTTTCAGCTAAAATTTCAACTGTACCAGTTTCTAACTTTTCATTTATAGTATCTTCATCTCTTTTCACTACTATACCAGAAGCACAAACTGCACTTTCTTTTGATACCTTATCCAGCATTTTTTCATCGTGAACTACTACTTGAACTATACCATATTGATCTCTTAAGTCAACAAATTTAACTCCACCATGGTCTCTTACATTTTCAAACCATCCTGATACTCTAACCTTTTTGTTAATATCTGATTCCCTAATTTCACCACACGTATGTGTACGATATTCATTTACTCTTTTCATCACTTAACCTCTTTCTACATTTAATTTGTTTTATTTTACAATCAGATAGTGTCATCTACCCTATAATTTCGTTCTTCCAAAAAATAATAAAACTCCTCCATCCCTGGAAAGGGACGAAGGAGTTATAATCATCGCGGTACCACCCTAATTAGCATATAATATGCTCACTCGAAAAACACTATCATGTTTTTGCCGCTTTAACGCTCGGATGCGTTTGAGCCTACTTTCACATATAAATATGCAATTTGGGTCAAAAGCTCAAGGATGTTCTTTGTATAAAATCATTGTAATAGACTCTCACCAACGCTATCTCTCTTTGACTAAATTCTATACTACTCTTCCTATCATCGCTTAAATATTTATTACTTATTTTTTACTATTATATCCATTATGAGAAAAATGTCAAGGGTTTTTTTAAAATATTTATTTTTTTTAGTGGCTAACTTTCACTTGAAAACACTAAATCCTTATCATCAGCTGTTATTTTAATAATATCTGATTTTTTAACAGTGCCCTTCAAAAGTTCCTCTGATAATCTATCCTCGATTTTCCTTCTTATTTCTCTTTGAAGTGGTCTAGCCCCATATACAGGGTCAAAACCTGCATCAGCTAACAAATCTTTAGCTTTATCATCTATTTCTATTTTAATATTGAGCTGTTCAAGTCTATTAGATAAATTGTTAATCATCAATGATACAATATGCTTAATATTTTCTTTGCTTAATGAATGGAATACAATAATTTCATCAATACGATTTAAAAACTCAGGCCTAAATGTTTCCTTGAGCTGCCCCATTACATTTTCTTTCATTTTTTCATACTCTGAAGTTTCCTCGTTAGTTGAACTTGCCATAAATCCTAGAGATTTTTGCTTTTTAATAGTATTGGCACCAACATTAGACGTCATGATTATCACTGTATTTTTGAAGTCTACAGTTCTTCCCTTTGAATCAGTAAGTCTTCCATCATCAAGTATTTGCAACAATATATTAAATACATCTGGATGTGCCTTTTCAATTTCATCAAACAAAACTACTGAATATGGTTTTCTTCTCACCCTTTCAGTTAATTGCCCACCATCATCAAACCCTACATATCCAGGAGGTGAACCAACTAATTTAGATACAGAATGCTTTTCCATATATTCAGACATATCAATTCTAATCATAGAATTTTCGTCTCCAAACATCGACTCCGCTAAAGCTTTAGAAAGCTCTGTCTTACCAACACCTGTAGGACCTAAAAATATAAATGAACCTATTGGTTTTTTGGGATCCTTCAATCCTACCCTTGACCGTCTTATTGCCTTAGCAATTGCTTCAACAGCTTTTTCTTGCCCAACAACTCTATTGTGTAATATATCTTCCATATTTAATAATCTATCGGATTCATCACCTTGAAGTTTTTTAATAGGTATACCCGTCCATTGAGCAATAATATCTGCAATTTCTTCATATTCTATTTTTGCATCTTTTGAATTGGTTTTAGTTGCCCATGCATCCTTTTGTTTTTCTAATTCATCAGTTAACCTTTTTTCTTCATCTCTAAAAGATGCAGCCTTTTCAAAGTTTTGATTATTTATAGCTACCCTTTTTTCATTTTTTAGTTCCTTTATTTTATTTTCAATTTCTTTTAATCCCTTTGGAGCAGTTGAAGATTTAAGTCTAACTCTAGATGCTGCTTCATCAATTAAATCAATTGCTTTATCAGGTAAGAACCTATCCGAAATATATCTGTGAGATAATTTTGCAGCAGCTTCTATAGCATCATCTGTTATGACAACTTTGTGATGAGCTTCATATTTATCTCTCAAGCCCTTTAATATTTGTATTGTGTCTTCTACACTTGGTTCTTCAACAGTTATTGGTTGAAACCTTCTTTCAAGAGCTGCATCCTTTTCTATATGTTTTTTGTATTCATCAATAGTTGTTGCACCAACTACCTGAAGTTCCCCTCTAGCTAATGCTGGTTTTAATATATTAGAGGCATCAATTGCTCCTTCAGAAGCTCCAGCACCAATTATAGTATGCATTTCATCTATAAATAGTATTATATCTCCAGATGCTTTTATTTCACCTATAGCATTTTTAAGTCTTTCTTCAAATTCTCCTCTATACTTTGCACCTGCAACCATCCCTGATAAATCTAAAGTTACCACCCTTTTATTTTTCAAAGTTTCCGGAACATCACCCTTAACTATTTCTTGAGCTAGCCCCTCAGCAATAGCTGTTTTACCTACTCCTGGCTCACCAATTAAACATGGGTTGTTTTTAGTTCTCCTAGATAATATTTGAATTACCCTTTCAATTACATTTTCTCTTCCTATAACAGGATCTAGTTTTCCCTCTTTAGCTTGTTTGTTTAAATCTATACCATACTTATCTATAGTTTTAGTTCCTGCATCTTTGCTATCATTTGTGCTAGATGCCAAATTTGGAGACCCTTCTTCCTCTTGACCCCCCTTTATAGCTTGAACTACTTCATTCTTTAAATCTTGAAAATTTACTTGAGATTTAATTATCTGAGCACCAATGCCTTCGCCTTCATCTATTAATCCTAAAAGTATATGTTCAGTTCCAATATAAGGAACCTTTAACTTAACAGAATATTGACGTGCTATTTCAATTATATTTTTACTTCTTGGACTTATTGTAATGAATTCAGGCATTATTTCTCCTACGCCAGATGTTTTTTTAACAATTTTCCTAACACTCTCTAAATCTAATTTATTTCTAAGTAACTTTCCAGCAATACCTTCTTCCTCTATCATCAACCCTAAAAGTATATGTTCAGTTCCCAAAACCTGATGTTTAAATCTTTTTACTTCTTCTTGTGCATTGTTAATTGCTCTTTTCGCAGAATTATTAAATTCATTTATCATATTATCATCTCCTGACTATGTTTATTTTTTAATCTTGAAGTTTATTTCTTATAAATTCAGCCCTTTTCATATCTCTTTCCTTAACAGTTAATTCTCCTTTAGAATTAGCTATAAGATTATTAGGCTGTACTTTTATCATCAAATCATACAAATTTTTATTTTTCAAACCTTCAACTATACCAATTTCTCTTCCTAATTTAACATATGATATAAGCTTCATTGCTTCATCAGTTGACATGCTCCTCGCATAAGATAGAAGTCCAAGAGCTCTATAAATTTCATCTGATATTTCATCCTTATTATTTTTTATAAGCAAATCACGCGTAGCTTTTTCTTTTTGTATAATCTGAACTACTATCTGTGAAATTTTCTCAATTAATTTATCCTCTGATGCTCCTAGAGTTCCTTGATTAGATATTTGATATAAGTGACCCATTGACTTTGTTCCTTCACCATAAACACCTCTAACAGCAACTCCAAGCTGTGATATAGAGTATAACAACTTATCTATTTGATTAGTTATTGATAATGCTGGTAAATGAAGCATGACAGAAGCTCTCATTCCTGTTCCTATATTAGTCGGACAAGATGTAATATATCCTAACTCTCTATCAAAGGCAAAATCCAACTTCTCTTCTAACACATCATCAATCTTAGTACTCTTTTCCCAACACTCATTTAAACACATACCAGTTCCTAGAGTTTGAATTCTAATATGATCTTCTTCATTTATCATTATAGAATTATTTTCATCAATACTTAAAAGTAATGCACCCCGGTCTTTACTTTCTGCCAAAGCAGGGCTTATCAAATGTTTTTCTATAAGAACATTTTTGTTTATATCAGATAAATCCTTCATATATAACAATCTATAGTTTAAACTTGAACTATCATTATTTAATGCTTCATTCGTATCATTTATTATTCTAACTGCTTCTTCACAAGTCATTTTCATAGGAAATTTATAATTTTTTAAATTTCTCGCAAGCCTGATTCTGCTCGTCATTACAATTTCTTTTTCATTATCCATAATATTAACCTCACTCTCCACAACTTTTATTACGATTTGTTTTCCATATCTCTAATTTTATCTCGAATTTGTGCAGCCTTTTCATATTCCTCTTGCTCTATCATTTGTTTTAATTGTAACTTTAGTTTTTCTATATCTTTTTGTACCTTGTAATCTCCGCCTGCTCTCATAGGAATTTTACCTTGATGAATATCGTATCCTTGAATATTTTTCACAACAGGCATCAATTTAGGCTTAAATGTTTCTATACAATGGCTACATCCGAATTTTCCCATATTTCTAAACTCATCGTAAGTCATACCACATGTAGAACACCCTTTGCTAGGCAAATATGTTGCACCATTAAATGCATTATTTAACATAGCAGAAAATAAATTTTCCATTGAAAAAGTTGAATTAAGAATCGATTGATTTTTTCTAGCACAATCTTCACAAAGATGATTTTCTGTTTTCTTTCCATTAATAATGTGAGTTACATGAACTGAAGCTTCATTTTTACCGCATTCATTACATAACATATCAATACCTCCTATATAAAATATATAACTTATTCTTCTTCTATTGTTGCCAATATCATTTCTTTTAATAAATCAGCTCTTATTTTATTCCTATCTTCATAAGTAATTCTACCTAGAGCTCTATCACTCAAAGTTCTTTTCATTATGTTTTTACCTTTATCTGTAACTATTCCTTTTTTATTTAATCTATCAATTAAATCAAAGGCTTTATTTATTGTTATGTTATCACCAATAGTTTCATTTAAAATTTTATCAAAATCATCATATTTTGATGTCTCAACTTTAAAAATTCTAATGTAACCTCCGCCACCTCTTCTAGATTCAATTATATATCCTTTATCATTGTTAAACCTAGTTGTAAGTACATAATTAATTTGAGATGGAGAACAATCAAATTGTTGTGCTAATAAATTTCGTTGAATTTCAATTACGCTATTACTATTAGCATTCATCAGTTCTTTAATGAAATCTTCTATTATATCACTTAATTTTGACACAGCATCGCATCCTTATCTAATATTTTAAATCTCTAACCTTAAATTAGTCTTTAACTTTGACTTTCTTTGACCTTAAGCTAATTATAGCATATTACAAATAGTTTTCAAACATTATTTTAAGCAAAAAAAAATAAAATATTACTATTTCTAGTTAGTAATATTTTATTTTCTTTAAATTACTCAATATTTTTATTAATTTCTTCCTTAAATACTCTTTTCTTAACTTGATGACATTAGACTAATGTCTTTCTTTTATATACTAGTTGTGTAAATGCTTACTTTTTAACAAGTTGCAATGCTACAGGTATTGATTTTTCTACTGATTCGCCATTTAATAGTTTAATTGCTGTGTCAACTCCCAATGATCCTATTTCTTTTGGAAGCTGTTCAACTGTTGCAGCCATTTCGCCGCTTTCAACTGCAGCCTTAGCATCGTCAGTTGCATCAAATCCAACTACTATTATTTCTCTTCCTGATGCTTTTATAGCTTCAAGTGCTCCTAAAGCCATTTCGTCATTGTGTGCAAATATAGCGTCTATTTCAGGTTGTGCCTGAAGAATATTTTCCATAACTGTCAAACCTTCTGCTCTATCGAAGTTAGCAGTTTGCTTAGCAACTACTACGATATCACTTTCAGCTATTGCAGCGTTAAAGCCTTCGCCTCTTTCTCTTGCTGCAGACGCTCCAGGTACTCCTTCAAGTTCAACAACATTTCCTTTTCCACCTAATAATTCTACTATGTATTCTCCAGCTAGTTTTCCACCAGCTACGTTGTCAGAAGCAATGTGAGATACAACTTCGCCGCCATTAGCGCTTCTATCAAGAGTTATAACAGGTATACCTGCCTTGTTGGCAGCTTCAACTGAACTCTTTACTGCATCTGAATCTGTAGGGTTAATTAGTATTAAATCAACGCCTTGATTGATTAAATCTTCTACGTTTGATATTTCTGTTGCTGAATCATCCTGTGAATCCAATGTTACAAGTGTTGCGCCAAGTTCTTCAGCTTTAGCCTTTGCTCCTGCCTCAAGATCAACAAAGAACGGATTGTTCAAGGTTGAAATAGCAAGACCGATTGTTTTTGCTTCTTCTGCAGGTTCTTGATTTTCTGCAGGCTTTTCAGTTTCAGGTTGATCCTGTGTGTTAGCGCATCCAACAAATAATGACATTATCATTATAGATGCTACTACAATACTTAATAATTTTTTCATAATACTTCCTCCATATTATACATTTTTTTTACCTTGATGATTTTTGTTTTCTATCTAATAAAACGGCAATCAGTATTACTATACCTTTTGCAACGTCTTGATAGTAAGATGATACTTTCATTAGGTTAAGAGCGTTGTTAAGAACCCCTATTATAAGCGCTCCTATTGCTGTTCCACCGATTGTTCCAATGCCTCCAACCATGCTTGTTCCTCCAAGAACAACCGCGGCAATTGCATCAAGTTCATATCCTGCACCGGAAGTTGGCTGAGCAGAGCCTAGTCTTGCTGTAAGAAGAATTCCTGCAAGAGCTGCCATCATACCTGATACTGCATATACAAAACGCTTAACGCGGGCAGTTTTAATGCCAGAATACATTGTTGCTTCTTCATTAGATCCTGTTGCGTAAATATATCGTCCTATGCGCGTATGGTTTAAAATGTAATAAGCTACAATGAAAACCAATACCATGATGTAAACAGGGATAGGTATTGGACCTATAAATCCTGTACCAATTTCTGAAAAATACTCAGAAGCTGGAGTTTTTCCTGTGCTGATAGGCCGCCCTTGGGTGAATACAAGTATTGCTCCTCTTAACAATGTAACGGTTCCCAATGTTGCAATGAAAGGCTGAAGTCCTCCTGTTGTTATCAAGGATCCATTTAAATAACCTATAAATGTTCCAAGCAACAAAGCTATCAGAACTGCCAGGACAACATTCATTCCTGAGGAAACCATTGTAGCTGCTACAGCTCCGCAAAGTCCGAGAACAGAACCAACAGATAAATCAATGCCTCCTATTAGTATTGCAAATGTCATTCCTGTTGCAATTACAGCATTAATGGATGTCTGCCGCAGCACTGTCACTATATTGCTCCATGTCAGGAATCTTGGGTTTAGAAGAGCTATTACTACAGAGGCTACAATAAGCACAATGAGCGGTTTGTTTTTTAATATCCTTTTTAGATAGTTCATCTATATCACATCCTTTCCTACTGCAAGAGTCATTATGATTTCCTGTGTAGCTTCTTCACTGTTAAGAAACCCTGAAACACGGCCTTCGTGCATTACCATTATTCTATCTGAAATTCCAAGAACTTCAGGAATGTCTGATGATACCATAATGATGCTCATGCCCTCAGATTTAAACTTGTTTATAAGGTCATAAATTTCTTTTTTAGCACCAACGTCAACACCTCTTGTGGGCTCATCCAATATTAGTATTTTAGGATTTGTCATAAGACTCTTTGCTATAGATACTTTCTGCTGGTTGCCGCCGCTTAAAAACCTAAGCATTTGCTTTGTTCCCGAAGTTTTAATTGACATTTTTTCAATATATTCATTTGATGATATTTCTTCTTTTCCCTTGTTCATAAATCCGAGGGTTCCTTTGAAAAGTTCTAAGGAAGAAAGTGTTATGTTTTCACGGACATTCATCTCGGTTATAATTCCATTGGCCTTTCTATCTTCTGTAACATAGGCAATCCCGTGGCGAAGTGAATCCTGTGGAGAATTTATTTTTATTTTTTCTCCATTTAAGTAAACAGAACCTTTTGCAGGATAAATACCGTAAATGCTTCTCATAAGCTCTGTTCTTTCAGATCCCATAAGACCGGCAACTCCAAGAGTTTCACCTTTCTTAAGTGAAAATGAAACATCTTTGACAAACTCATTGGATAAATTATCAACTTTAAGAATTTCTTCGCCTTGTTCAGTTTCTATTCTTGGGTATTGTTCACTTAATTTTCTTCCTACCATCATTTCTATGATTTTATCTTCATCAAGATTTTCGATTGATTCTTCACCGATAAGCTCACCGTCTCTTAAAACGGTTACATCATCACATATTTCAAAAATTTCATGAAGCCTGTGTGAAATGTATACTATGCTTTTGCCACTTTTTTTCAAATCGCTTATTACATCGAAAAGTTTATCGGTTTCAGCAGGAGTGAGGGCTCCTGTAGGTTCATCCATAATAATTACCTTTGCATCGATAGAAAGTGCCTTTGCTATTTCTACAAGCTGCTGCTTTCCAACACTTATATTTTTAACAAGTTCTCTTGGATTTTCCTTAAGTCCAAGCTTATCGAGCCAGTATCCAGCATCCTTGTGGAGTTTGTTCCACATTATTCTTTTTCCCTTTGAAACAGGCTCTCTTCCTAAGAAAATATTTTCTCCGATTGATAGGTCTTTTACAAGATTGAGTTCCTGATGTATTATTGCTATTCCCTTTGATTGGGAAGCACTGGTATCAGAAAAGTTAACCGATTCATTATCCAGGAAAATTTCACCCTGGGTTTTTAAATATACGCCCGTGAGTATTTTCATCAGAGTTGATTTACCTGCTCCGTTTTCACCAACAAGTGCCATTACTCTGCCTTTGTATATGTTGAAGCTTAAGTCTTTTAAAACTTTTACTCCTGAAAAATCCTTGCTAATATGCTGCATGGATACTACAATTTCTTTCACTAGATCACCGCCTGGTTAATATTCTAAAAGGTCACGCCAGAAACAAGAATGATGTTAGCAAAGGCTTTATATTCTCCTGTGCGTATTATAGCTTTCGAACTTCTTGTTTTTTCTTTAAACTCTTCGTGAGGCACGTACTCCACATCAATTTTCTTATTTTCTTCTATTTCAGTCAAATTTATGATTTCAATTATATTATTAAGAATATCAGGACTTTTATCCCTTATTTCTTCAGCAAGTATTATTTTTTCAACTGATAGTTCTTTAAGCACTGCCTCTAAGACAGGCATTAATTCAGGCAATCCTTTAATAACAGCCAGGTCTATTCTCTGAACTCCTTCAGGAACAGGAAGGCCGCAATCACCTATGGTAAGGGTGTTTGTATGTCCCATTTTGCTAATTATATATGAAATTTCTGAATTTAATAATGTTCCTTTTTTCATGGTTTCACCTTCTTATTTGTTTTTACTGAATTTCTTACAATGATTTCAGTATCAAGAGTGATTGTTTTCATTTCAGATGGAGCGTTATAGCTTCCAGGAGCCTTTTTAAGCCTTTCTTCCAAAAGTTCCATTGCCTTGTAACCCATCTGATAATTGGGTTGTCTTACTGTAGTTAGAGATGGCTCAACCAAACTTGCTATATAAATGTCATCATATCCCATCACTCCAATGTCTTCCGGAATGCGATACCCTTTTTTCTTAAGTTCCTTCATGGCTCCAATTGCAATAAGGTCATTACCGCAGAATATTGCATCAAAATCTTCCTGTTCCTCAAGAAGTTCTTTGACTCCTTTTTGTCCCCATTCAATCTTGTATTCGCCGAACTTTACGAGCTTCTCATCGAATTGAATTTCATTATCCCAAAGTGCTTTTTTATAGCCTTCAAGCCTTTCATAGGCGGTCCTTGTCTTTAATGGTCCTGAAAGATACGATATTTTTTTGTATCCCTGCTCAACAAGGTATGAAACCGCCATATGAGCTCCCTTTGAGTTATTAACAAGTACCTTACCGCATATACTTTCAGAATCAAAATCCCTATCTATTAAAATAATAGGAACCTTACATCTTTCCAATATTTCAGGCATTTTTTCACTGCTTGATGAATGTGCTATAATTATTCCGTCAGCCATTTTTTTTGTTAACGACTCAATATATTTCTCCTGGACTTCCAGCTTGTCATCTGTGTTGCAGAAAATTATGCTGTAGCCTTTTTCATTGGCCTTGTCTTCAGCTCCTCTTGCAATACCCGGAAAAAAAGGGTTTGTTATGTCAGGAAGCACCAGACCAATTATATGAGTTCTTTGGGTAACAAGACTTCCTGCCATGGCGTTTGGAATATAATTGTACTTTTTAACAACTTCAAGTACACGATTCCTTGTAACTTCTGTAATATTTTGATCTTTTTTATTTATGACCATGGAAACGGTTGCAATTGATACATTGGCTTCCTTTGCTATTTCTTTTATAGTTATCTTCATAATTTTCCTTTTTATTTAAACGTTTAAGTAGATTATAAAACGAAACTTATCTAAAGTCAACCCTATTTAGAAACATTTTCCTTATAATTTTTAACTAACACCTTGTTGAATTTAAATTTCAAAATTGCTTATCTCGTCTCACCCGAGTTATTTAAAACGCAGGACCTTATTAATTACTACTTACACCATTCTGGAAGTTCGCCTTTTATTGCCCACCATGACTTTAAATTGTGACCTTTAAAACCTAACTTGTTGTAAATACTTATAGCTTCTGGATTGCTAGAGTACAAATAAAACACAGAATCTTTGTAATGTGACAGCAATGAATTCATGACAGACAACCCATAACCCATCCTTCGCATAGAAGGAGTTGTATAAACATTAGATATGTAAACTACATCATTATATTTTTCACCCAGTGCCATTGATGCAGGGTTATTAAATTCATCATATGCAAAAAACATAATACCGCCGCTAGCAATTTGCTTATTAAGCTGAATTACACCATAAGTATCACCTTCGTCCTGTTCGACAGCAAGGTCATATTCTTTACCTTTTAAAATTTTATTTTCCTTTTTTATATCACAATTTTTTACATTGTTGATTTCTGCACAATATATCTTTCCCTTCATGTCAAGAATCATGCGTTCTAATTCAAATTCCCTAATCTTATAATCATTGTCTTTAAAATAATTCCTCAACACATCTAGTTCTAATGAATCAATACGGTTAAATATTTTTGGTTTGATTCCTCTATCATTATAGAATTTATCTATTTCTTTAATCGCATTTTCTAGATTTTTATTATTGTTTATCACAGCATAATTCGAAGCATAGCTGTCTTTATTCTCAATATCGCAAAACATTCTTCCCCATGAAGTTATTTGACAATTCAAATAAGATTTGGGAATATTTATTTCTGCTTGAGTTATCTCTCTTATATTTTCCATTTACGCACCTGCTTTCAGATAATTTATTGACTACTTTGATTTTTGTTCTAAAAATTTGATCCAGCAATCTCTAAATTCATCTTCTGATATGTTCAATACTTTCTGTATATCTCCATATTCCATTAGTAGCTCAACTAGTTTCTCTCTTCCATATTCTTCAATTATGTATTCAACCATGCTATATCCATAAATGTATTTATCTTTGTTATTCTTTTTTAATGTATACATCTGTGGAATACCATTCTTCAATAACTCTTCATAATATGGCTCAGATTTGTCTTTTTCTTGCGCTAGATACATGGCCACTCCTTCAAGAAGCCAATCAGGGTGATAATTATCTTGTGCCAATGCCATAGTTACATTGTGCGTAAATTCATGTTTTAATGTTGTAGGAGTGTCTACACTACTACCCTTATATTTATATGTATAATAGATTGCGTTACTATATACAGCCATTCCTTGAAGGCGCTCCATAGTATCTCCATCAAAAAATTTTTCCTTAATTAGACATTGCCTTAATGGCTCATATTCATCATACATACTGATTTTAATTATTGGCATATTTTTTTCTTCAACACTTAAAAATTCTAATATTCTATCATAGTCTTCTTCTAGCACTTCAATAGCATTTGAAGCATAAATTTTATTATTTTCATTGCTAGAACTATAATATATTTCAAAATGATTGCTTACAAGATATTTATCAAATCTATTGTTAGCACTATCATTAAAGTAACCATTCTTATCAATTTCCTCAATTCTATTTCTGTCATCAAACCCATATGCACCTTTGTTAATTAATCCATCCGTTTTATTATCTGTATTCAAACTACTTATATCTTTCAAATTTAATTTAGCATGCTTAATAATTAATTTTCCCATTACATTACTTTTTATATTTTCAACTAAATTTGTTTTAACTCGATAATATTTGTTATAGAAATATAATGGTGCAACTACCATATCGTCCATTAGTATGCTTTCTGCATTGATTAAGTAATTATCTCTGTTTAGCCCCTGAGATTTCATAGAATTTTCTATAGCACTATCATAATCCATGCTTGACCATCTACTAAAGTTTAAGCTTGAATTTGATTTGAAATTATCAAGGAATGTCATAAGATCATTATAATCTGCCACCCAAGATTCAATTATCATATCAAAATCACCTTTTAATTGTTTTTCTTTTAATTCCTCATATGATACTATAATTAGATTTACTTTTACATCTAAATTGCTCTCTATCATACTTTTTATACTATTTCCTAGATATTCATTTTGAGTAACTAATCTAACTTCTGGAAAATTATTATCATAACCAGCTAATTTTAATAATTTTCTAGAATTTTCACTTTGTACTTTGTATAAATTAACATCACTTTTTCTTTTAACTTCAATATTTTCGCCACTAGATAGTTTTATGTCTGAGGGAACTAAATTAGTTGCAGGTAAAGCTCCATAATAAACCTGTTCACATATATATTTTCTGTCAATGGAATATGAAAATGCTTTTCTAACATTTACATCACTAAATATATTACTATGGTTATTAAATACTATGTAAGTAGAGCCAATATAATTTGTTTTTAAAATATCTTCACTTTTTAGATCTCCATTGGCAAATATTTGCGTAACATGTATTTCATTTTTATCATACATAAGATTAATATTATCATTATTTGTATTTATAAGGCATTTAATATATGGTATTCTTACATTTTCACTGTCATAATAGTAGTTATTTTTTGATAAAAGTAAATCCGAGCTTGGATTATAACTAATGAGTTTAAATGGTCCATTAGATATGCAAGTTTCAGGATTCTTTTCCCACCCTATTCCAATTTTTTCAACTATATCTTTTCTCATAGGTATGAATTGCTGCCTAGCCAAAATTTCCATAAAATAGGGTGTTCGATTGTTTAACTCTATTTTTAGAGTATATTTGTCTATAGCCTTTACTTTCATATCGTCTTTACTACCAGTTCCATTGTTATATTTGTCCGCCCCTTTTATATATGTATTAAACAAATCAGCTGACGTTCCACCAATTGTTGGATCACATGCCCGTTTGAAGCTGTATTCAAAATCCTCTGCAGTTACATTTTTTCCATCTGACCACTTAGCGTCTTTTCTTAATTTAAATGTATATACTGTATTTTCTGCTCCTTCATCATTTGATGTAACTTCAAAACTTTCTGCTACTCCAAGTTCATACCCATTCTCCCCAAGGACAGTCAATCCTTCAAACAGTTGATTTATTATATCTCCACTTACACTGTAAGTATTAAAATGCGGATCCCAAGTATTAATATTGCCTGATGATAAATTCCAGACCAATGTGTTGTCTGAATTAGGTGTATCCATGACACCTTTCAACATACTTTTGTCTTGACAACCTACTGCTAATATACTCATAAAAATGCCTATTAAAATTAAAATATTAAACCCTTTTTTAAATATACACATACAAAATCCCCCCATTGATCTGTTTTCTTATTAATTATTAGTTACATATTAGTTACAATTTAAAAGCAAATAGTTCATTTTTTATTTTCTTAATCAGTGCGAATTCTTAATTGCCCTAGCAAGCAAAAATTCTCCATTATCCACCATCGTAGGTTTCATATATGTTTCAATTTCTATTTGCAGAATTGTATTTAATGCTTTTTTATCTTTGCCAAGTTCCTCAATTGATTGGGAATTACCACAACTGAAGCATGGGCTTCCTCCTAATGCAATCCCATCAAATCCATTTTCTAATATTAAATTATTAAGTTCAGAAGCTTCAAAGAAATGTCTGGCAGGTTGATTAACTTTCTCATGTTTTGGCAAATCTCCCGTTTTTATAACATTATCTATATACCAATACTCTGGTTTATTAAAAAAATCTGGATGCTTATTACCTAAAAGCATTTTAAGAATACCCCATTTATTATTTACACTAATGAATAATATTCCATTCTTGCTCAATACCCTATTAAATTCAAGCATAGCCTTGTCCCTATTTTTAATTACATATGATAAAGGAGCACCATAGCAAACAACAATATCAAATTCTTCATTTTTAAATTGGGATAAATCTCTAATATCACCTTGATATATTCCATCAATATTATCACTGACTTTAGCTTCTTCAATCTTTTCTTTAGCAATTTTTAGTTGTTCATCAGATATGTCAAATAAAGATAGCTTACAACCTTTTTTTGCAAATTCAACACTATATCTGCCTGCACCACATCCTGCATCGAGGATTTTTACTCCTTTATGTAAATAGTTTTCAATAAAGTGCATATGTAATAGAAAGTTAATTCTATTGTAAGTACTTTCTTCTAACCTATTCCACTCTCTAATGCCATATTTATTATAAAAATCTCTTACTTCATCATCCATAATATCCCCCTAAATATACATTAATCATTAATATTCATATAAAATATCTCTAATGTACCGAGATTCCACAGTAATAAATTCTTGAATACATGAAAGTGTAACATATTTATTCATAGAAACATCCACTACTTCTCTGTTTAAAAACTGCCTATGTAATATATCGTGCTTCATTTTATTTATTTCTTCACCAACAACAACATTTGGAATATCATAACCAGTTGCATCATCAAGCATTTGCCATATTACTTTTTGTCGTGGATTTGATATATATAGTGCATAATCCATATCATATGATTCTCTGTGATAAATACTTCCAACGCCATTTTTCAATGCTTCTTTATTTTCTAATAGAAATGGTGTCCAAATCTTTATGTTGTTTTGTATATCAGCAAGTATGTGTGAACAATATCCGTAAATGAAATCTATATTTTCCATATGTTTATTTTCTTTCAAAAAAGCAAGTACATTTTTTAACCATTCCTCATTATTTGTAAGTCTGCCCCATTTTTCGTCTCCAACACATAGATGACTTTTCTTTTTCATGTTACTATTATAATTATCTCTAAAATGAATTGAATCTGGTGCAATTGAGCCTAATATAAAATCACAAGGTTTCTTTATTTGTAGTGTATTACTTAATATTTCATCTGCAATATATAAATGAGTCATTGCAAAAGGCATTTTTACACTTCCTTTCTATAAGAACTATTTGTACATATCAATTTATAGTAATTTTACAAATTATTCTATATTATACCATTATTGCTAATTATATTCAAATTATATTAACATAAATGGAGTAACTATATATGCAATATGTTTCAAACAACGTCTTGCATACAACTTATTAATAATTAATTACTACTTACACCATTCTGGAAGTTCGCCTTTGATTGCCCACCATGACTTTAAGTTCTGACCCTTAAAACCTAACTTGTTGTAAATACTTATAGCTTTTGGATTGCTAGAATACAAATAGAAAATAGAATCTGTGTAATGTAACAGCAATGAATTCATTACAGACAACCCATAACCCATCCTTCTCTTAGAAGGAGTTGTATAGACATTAGATATATAAACTACATCATTATATTTTTCACCCAGTACCATTGATGCAGGGTTATTAAATTCATCATATGCAAAAAATATAATACCGCCGCTAGCAATTTGCTTATTAAGCTGATTAACACCATAAGTATCACCGTCATCCTGTTCAACCGCAAGGTCATATTCTTTACCTTTTAAATTTTTATTTTCCTTTTTTATATCACAACTTTTTACATTGCTGATTTCTGCACAATATATCTTTCCCTTCATATTGAGAACCATGCTTTCTAATTCAAATTCCCTAAGCTTATAATCATTGTCTTTAAAATAATTCCTCAACACATCTAGTTCTAATGAATCAATACGGTTAAATATTTTTGGCTTGATTCCTCTATGATTATAGAACTTATCTATTTCTTCAATTGCATTTTCTAGATTTTTATTATTGTCTATCACCGCATAATTCGAAGCATAGCTGTCTTTATTATCAATATCGCAAAACATTCTTCCACATGAAGTTATTTGACAATTCAAATAAGATTTGGGGATATTTATTTCAGCTTGAGTTATTACTTCAATATTTTCCATATAAACACCTACTTTCAGTTAACTTATTCATTAATTTATATCAAGCAAAATTTTTCTCATATCTTCTAACATAGTTAATAAAACAATATTAATTTAAATTAGTTTTCATATAATTTTAGTAGATTTCACCTTTTCCCTTAACATTAATGTTTTTGCTAATTTTTCACCAGCAAGTATTGCATGTTTTAATTCATCTTCGTAATTTAGTATGTCCCCTTTCGAATATACATGAAGTGCTTTTATATTATCTATAACCCTATAACCCACGGCTTCTATTGTTTTACTCAAGGTCAAAGATGTATATCCCATATCTTCTTCCCTTTCTTGTTCACAAACTGCAACCGTAACAGCATACTTTATGCCTATCACCTCATTGAGCCCCATCCAAACCGATCTATCATTTTCATCAAATATTTCATAACAATACAATCTATTAAGAAAATTTTTTGTTACACCTGTTACATTATAAAAATATGTTGGCGATCCAATAACTATAGCATCTGCTTTTTCAATAAGTGGATATAGCTTTTGCATATCATCTTTTTTAACACATTTAAACCCTACTTTACATCTTTCGCAACCGGTGCAGTCTTTTATATTAAAATCTGGCAAAAAAATATAATTAGTATCTAACCCATAATTCATGACTCCCTCTAGAACCTTTTGAACCAAAATATCAGTATTCCCAGATTTTCTGTAACTTCCTACTATGCCTAATATCTCCATACATATCCCTCTTTCGAATTAAATAGAAATATATTTCTATTATTTTGATTACCAATTGATTTTGTCGTTTTATAAATATAACAACATTATTGCTTTGTCAATTGTCCATAATTAGTACGTCCCACACTTATACATTACAACATTTTCTATAATTGTATCATAATTTTACCTTATCTTACAATTTTAATTATATAAAGAGGTATTATTTTTATCTCTTTATAAATTTTCAATAAAAAACAAGTACTTCAATTATATATAGAGATACTTGTTCAATTTGCTTAACATTAATGCAAATCTCTTTTGCAAACATTTTATATCCTCTTATATTTATCACATTATTGTGTAGCTAAATATTCACTAAATTATTCACATTTATGATATATAACTAAAAAAATGTCATACTATTATAAAAATACAGAGGTGTTCAGTATGAACAGCCCTGCCATTAATCATCAACCTGAGAAGGCTATCCAACCACCAGGCTTAGTGAACACTATGAACGATACCTTACAAGCATTATCGGTACAATGGTAGCTTGTGTTGGATGGTGGATTTATTTATCTTTATAAACTATTTCATTGGGAATAAGGCTGAGTGTTCTTGCCGATGCACTGCTCCAATTTGTACGAACATCGCATAAGATTGAACCCTCATTAAAATCCTCAATTAAATTCGCACTTTTACACAAATCACAATTACTCAATAGCTTTAGTGTAATTGTGATCCCTCTAATTATCTTACAGAAGTATTCTATACCTATATTAAATATTTTAAGTAAAAAACATTCTGAAGTTTTTGAAGTATCTCCAATACAACATAAAAGGACAATTTCTTTCGCCTCAAATTCTATAGAAAAATCTTTATTGTTATATTCATAAATTAACTCTTCTAAATAATTTTTATTAACATAACGGAAATTCACGATAGATTGGTCGTGCTTCGAGTTATGCTCATTGAATGTAGTTATTTATATTTCCTGCATGAAAATATTACCCTCATCTCCATCGTCTTATTCTATTATTTTATCATAAACATCATAAACAAAATGAGCAGTTTTAAGTGATCGAGAACTTGGATTTATCTATTTCGCTCAAGTATTATTTTTGAGTTATACTTTTCTCGATTTATATCCTCTTTCATTTTGATTATAGACTCAACATCTATATCATAGCAATTCGCAATTGCAAGAGCATAATAAATAACATCCCATATTTCTTCTTCTATAGTTTCCTTAATGCTATATGAATTTTCTAGAATAAGATTTTTTCTCATAGCTTTAACTTATTCTCCAACTTCTTCTGAAAGTTTTAAAAAATAATCCTTTGTTAACTCAGGTTGATAATCTTTTGGCTTAATGAATGACTGTAAGTATTTTATTGTAGTTTTTCCATCCATTCTACTGCCTACATAAATTTCTGTTCATCCGTGTATTATATATGTAATTTATATTTCAAATTGGTCCTGGAAATGACTGATTATAAACATAATTAGCAATTCATTAAACGATAGATCTGAAACGCAATGTGTGACTCTAATTATTTTTGTTGACAAATATAGCTTCAGGTTTCAGCGCCGATAAGGCTTTTCAGACCAATGCTTTTGAAATGTAAAATGAGATGAAAACCACTACAACAAGTACTAAATAATCTCTAAATTAGGGTAGTAAAGATTGATTTCGTCTAAACGATCTTTTGCATTATAGCGATAACTGGCACACCCTTCCAAAATACTATACGCAATTCGTTGCAGTTTAAGAGTACCTGATTTGCGTATAAATCGATACATAATTCCTGCAAATAAACCATAGTTCTCAAAATGCCCATATCCCGTCGCCTCTGAATATGTATCTTGGATATTTGACAATAACGTTGTCTGAGTAGTTTCATTAAACTCAAGAAGAAGCTCTCCAAAGTTGTTAAGTTGCTTTTTCACGATATAATTTGATAGCTGTCCTTGAGATGATAGTCGCAAAATAAAATTCTCTACGTCGGGAGAGTTTTTACCCTTTTGAATATCCTTTTCCAAAAGAGCTATTCGCTCTTCTTTAGAAATGTCCTTAAGCACAGAATTCAAATCTGTTAACAAATCACTCAAACTTAAATATCTTTTATTCCTATTTCTATCAGTTGCTTTATTGATTATATATGAAAGCTTACTATTTAATTCACTGCTACTTGTAATATAATCAATTATTTTTCCTATTGAAAAAACATCACTAAGTTTATCTAACTTGGTAAAGTCGGATAGTCCAATGGGATCCATAAAAAAATGCGAATTTTTCGGGGTTGATGTTGATTTCAAGCTATGATTTATCATAGTATCTTTGCTTAATCCAAAATCCGAAACAATAATATTATGACCCTTTAACAATATATTTCCAAGATGCAAATCACGATGTAATATTCCTGCTTGATGTACTTCATGCATTCCAGTTACAATTTGTGTAATAATGCTCACCAGTTCGTCATCACAAATAAATTGATTTTTCTCTAAATAGTCAAATAAATTACAATCACATTTTTCCATCAAGTATGAATTTCGGTCTCTATCATAGTCGAAAACTTTCAAAACATAAGGACATTCAGATAGCTTTTCCATGTTTTCATATTCGTATTTAAAGCGTTTTTTCCATGTTTCTTCGTTTTTGAACTTATCCTTTAACTGTTTTTTATAAAATTGAGTATTGAATAAGAAAATTTCGCTATATGAGCCTTCAAAAAGTTTTAGTTCATTTTTTACATAAATGTATTTATCCTTTTCCTCTACTTCTAAGCCAAACCTTTGCAGGAAAGCTTTAGATTTTTTTATTATTGTATCTTTGGATGTTTCTCTATACGAGGAAAAATTTATTAACGACAATATTGCTGAAATAACTTTCAGCTTTTTTTCTATATCTAAGTTTGAATATTGCGAAAACAAACTCTCTGTTTGATAGTACTTTACATCTGCCACTTTATCAAAATAATCATCTATCGAAAGGTAATCAATATCTAAGATAGAATTAGAGAGGTACTCATCAAACATCAAACCGTCATAGTGCATTCCCATTTTTCCAAAACGGTCAATTTCCACTCTTTCATCAAAAAATATTGTATCGTAATACTCAAACAATTTGTTTATTACTGATTCCATCACGTAACCTCCTCTTTAAATCTGTAAAATATCTCAATTGCTTATTATTGCTATAATCAATTATTGCACAGTTTTATATGAATATTACATTATAAGAAGATATCGAAGTAATTAATTAATATCTCAATTATTATCATTAGTTACATGTTCCTTTAAGATATTCTAAATGTTCTAATATAACAATTTCACTTTCTTCAGGAAATATAAATTCAAATTCATTTGCTACACATATTGCAGTTTCCTTAAATAACTTAATCATTATCATTAATACTTCCCATACCTCATAATACTCTGCTCTTGGATATGTCTTTTTATACATATTATATAACCGTTCATCTAAATATTCTTTATAATACTTCCCCAATTTACCTGTGGTAACTGAAAAATCATTATGAACTCCAATATACCAATCAATCATTCTATTTAACATATCGCGTACCGAAACGTTCAATAAAAACATTACATATGAAATTTCATCACGCATAATACCTTTACCTATATTTTGAAGTTCCCAAAAAAATTCTGCACATGTATCATTGTAAGCCTTTTCATTAGGTATCTTTATCGTAAATACATCATTAATTTTTCCTGCTATCTCTGGTAGAAAATTATTTTTATCAATTAATTTTATCATTGGTTGTCCTAATTCTTCCACCTCATAAATTCTCATAAATTTTTCTGTTGTACATATTCTCAAATCTATTCTATTTTCATCATCAAACAACATTAGATAAGCACATGTATTTTCAAATAATTCAGGATATATTTTATCAGGTCTAAATAATAATACCCTTTCACCAAAGCACTTTCTAAAGTAATCTGAGTCAACATATTTATCTGTTTCATTCACAATAAATATAATGTCATAATCCTGATATATATCTTTTTTTACCGTGTTATTTGCTCTCGAACCGCACAAAACAACTGCTTTTATATTTTCATCTACATTGGCAACATTGATAATTGTATCTAACATTTCACTTTCATTTCTCATAAATTCAACTCCTCAAAAAGACCTAATAATACTATTTGTTTTAACAACACATTATTCTTATCACCTAAATTACAGATAATGCAGCGGTGTATTGGATATAATCACAGGTAGAGAATTTAATTATTTCTCAGAACAATTGCTTATTACTTCAAAGGCTAAATATTTTAACAATGGGAGTTCATTCACGATTTTCTCATTGCTTAATGATGGTATCGCAATGTACTCCTCAACATCTCCTTTGGAATGAGCTATAGAGCATCTATAGCTGTATACTCTTTCTACTAACTGGTCTATCACTTTGCTGTCCACTCTAGAAATATCTATTTTTAGTTCTTCTGAATTGCAGTAAATATCCTGATATTCAGAATTAGAATACAACCAATTTTTAAATTTGGTAATATCTATAGCTCTTAGAAAAACAAGTCTTAACGCAGCTCTTTCATAACTCACTTTCTTATATCCTACTAACACTTTCCTGAGTTCGTTATGATTTACATTCTGCATATCAATTGTTGAAAGATTATCCAAAAAGTGATAGTTCTGAGTTCGAACAAAAAAGTATTCTATCACCTGATAATAACTTAAATACGATAGTCTCTCGTCAACTGAGTTAATAGCGTTTGTAAGATATAACATTGGAATCTGCTCAAACCCTGTAGGGATGAATTGCATATTACGTATTGAACATTCTCCACTTTCTTTGAACATTGAATCTACTTCAAAAATTTTAAAGTCCATCTCATATTCCATTGAAACACGTAACAATATCTCATTCACAGTTGTAGTCAATTCACTCAGCGAACATCCTTCTACATTAAATAGTTGAATTGATAAATATTGCTCGTGGTTGGAATATGTATGATTTATACTTCCATTATCATCCTCATTGATAAAGTATTCATAGAATGTGGTCCAAATCAAATCGCTTTTCGTTCCAATAGTAGCTATTGCATTCCCCTTGTTGTCTCTAATATGAATAGCTCCAGTATCAATATAATCAAATCCTTTAAAAATTTTTTTGTATGTTTTCATATTACTCGCAACAATAAGGCATTCGTAGAAATCAGCAATTCGAATTGAACTATTATCAATTCGGACAAATGCATTATAGAACATTTGACTGATGATATACTCACAATTTCTCCAGTCATCCTCTTCTTTGAGTGCATTGGCCAGGTCTGCAAATCCTTGGGTTTGAAGTTTCAAGATCTCACGTGTGTCCTCTCTTAATTCGATTAAGTACCCTCCAATATCAACTTGAGATATTTCATCAACAGATAAAGAATTTGCCCAACGCTTGAGCGCTTCGATGTTGATATTTGTATGTCCATACAAAGACATAACTCCACCTCCTAGTTTTTACCATTAAAAAGCCACATACTAGTTTCGTCTAATTGATATAATTCGTACATTGACGAACTGCACATTATTAGCCTAATCAGAATTATAAATTCCATTTATAATCTGCTTTTATTTTACAAATTATTCTATATTATACCACTATTCCTAATTTTATTCAAATACTATTCAACCTATTTGCTTTTATATTTATTTATATTTTAATAAAAAACAAGTACCTTACTTTTATAATAAGTATACTTGTTAAATAGTTAATATAAATAAACTTACAATGGTATATCTATCTACCTATCATCTGGTTAAATCAGATGAATCTATACCTGCGCTATTCTTTGAACTTACAATAATTGCATTGGTCTTTCATCTTACTTTAAGGATTTAATGATTCGATTGCATCTTTAATACTAAATTATTCTGCAGATTTTTGTTCTTTTAAATGAGTTATATTTGTTTAGGTAATATATCTAATTTGATTACTAACTCGTTTGAAGTATGATTAATGATGAATTATTTACAACTCTACAACCTAGATTTTTAAGATTATATAATTTATTATTTTTATACGTATAATATCATTATTATACGTCACTTTGTCAAAAAGTGTTTATTCTGATATTTGAATGTTTAATAAACTTTTGCAACTTATGATTTCTAAAAAAATGTACCTCATTAGTTTTATTGGCAAGTTTTCGATGCTTTGTAAGTTATGTTTTTTTATATTTATACATTATATAATCAATAATTTTATAAAGACATGCCTTATTTTATTCATAACTTCGAACTGTGTGATAAACACAAGTAAATGTATAAAATAAGGCCAACCAATTTATATATTGGCTGACCTTATAAAATATTTATATTATTTATATTATTTCCACTGTCTACTTGACAGGTGGCACTTCATTGTACCCAGCGCATTAATTAATTTTATTCTAATTTAGCTTTATATTCTGATATAACTTTTTCAGCCATGTTGGATGGCATTTCATCGTATCTTAGGAACTCCATAGTGAAGCTTCCTCTTGCTTGTGTCATAGATTTTAAATCTATGGCATATGTGTACATTTCAGCTTGTGGTGCTTCTGCCATAACTTTTTGTGTACCATCTGGTTGTTGTTCCATTCCGAGAATTCTTCCTCTTCTCTTATTCATATCACCCATTATATCTCCCATATACTCATCTGGGATTTCAATTTCCACTTTAGCTATAGGTTCAAGAAGTATTGGTTTTGCTTCTATCATACCTTTTTTAAATGCTAAAGAAGCAGCTACTTTAAATGCCATCTCATTAGAGTCAACATCATGATATGAACCATCGTACAATGTTGCCTTAACATTAACAACCTTACATCCAGCTAGAACACCTTTATCTAAACAATCTCTTAGACCCTTTTCTACTGCTGGTATATAGTTTCTTGGAACTGATCCACCAAATATTTCTTCCGAAAATACAAATTCTTCTGTAGATGGTTCAAATCTAATATGAACATCTCCATATTGACCTGCACCACCTGATTGTTTCTTATGTTTCCCTTGTACGTCTGATTTACCTCTAATTGTTTCTCTATAAGCAACTTTAGGATTTGTTAAATCTACTTCTACCTTAAAGTTATTTTTTAATTTACTTGCTATAACTGATAATTGAATATTACCTTGACCACCAATTATCTGCTCTTTAGTTTCAATATTTCTCTCTATTGTAAATGTTGGATCTTCTTCATTTAATTTATGAAGACCCGAACCTACTTTTTCATCATTGTCTTTTGTTTTTGCACTTATTGACATAAAATAACATGGTTTTGGAAAATTTACACCTTCATATACAATTGGATTACTTTTGGTAGAAATAGTATCACCTGTTTTAAAGTATGTTAATTTAGATGTAGCTCCTATATCTCCTGCTGTAACTTCTGAAGCCTCGACCTGATCTTTACCTCTCAGATAAAATACACTTCCAACTCTTTCTGTTTCTCTATTAACAGCATTATATATTTCTGTATCTTTTTTAAGTATACCTGACAACACTTTGAATAAAGTAATTTTACCTACAAATGGGTCAACTACAGTTTTAAAAACAAGTGCTGATAAAGGATCTGTTGGATCAACTTTTCTTGTTACTTCAACTCCATCATTCGTGCCTTTTACTTCTTTTAAATCCTCAACACTAGGTAAGTATTCATTAACCATATGCATTATACACTTTGTGCCCATCGCTTTTGATGCGGATGCTACTACTACAGGAACTATATCACCTACTAGTACTGCATTTCTCAAACCGTTATGAATTTCTTCATCAGTAAATTCTTCACCATTAAAGAACTTTTCTAACATTTCTTCATCGGTTTCTGCAACTGATTCCATTAAAACGCCTCTTAGCTCTTCAACTTTATCAACTAAATAATCTGGTGTGTCAATTTTTATATTATCTTTTGATTCAATTAGACGACCTTGCCTTGCAACTATATCTATATAACCTTTGAATGATTCTCCTTCGCCAATAGGAAGGGCAAATGGAACTACCTTTTTACCAAATTTATCTCTTAATTCTTCAAGAAGTTTTTCGAAATTAACGTTTTCTTTATCCATCTTATTTAATACAATTATTCTTGGTATGTTCTGTTGTTCTAGAGATTTCCATGCTTTTTCAGTACCAACTTCAATTCCAGAACTAGCATCAATAACAATAACAGCGCCACTAGCAACACGAAGTGCTCCGTAAACCTCGCCAACGAAATCAAAATAACCAGGAGTATCAAGAAAATTAATTTTCGTATCTTCATACTCTATAGGTATAATAGATGTGCCTATTGAAACTTGTCTATCTTTTTCTTCTTTATCGAAATCAGATACTGTATTACCATCTTCAACTTTTCCCATTCGGTTTGTTACTTTTGTTATGTATAAAAGCGCTTCCGTAAGTGTTGTCTTGCCACAGTTACTGTGACCAATCAATGCAACGTTTCTAATTTTGTCAATGCTATACGTTTTCATTTACTCTTTCCTCCCAATTATTTTGTGTAATTAACATTATTTTACTATAATTTTCACGAAAAATCAATACAATTTTAATTATTAGTTTATTTGGTATTATTTATTCAAAAAATATAAAAATATATAATAGAAAAATAAAAAATATACAATATTTTACAATTTATATAAATATTTTTGCATATTTGACGTTATAATGATATAATTTCAAAAGATTAATTTGAAAGGAAGAATCAATATTATGAATGACATAATATACAATTACATAATACAAGCGATACTTGGTGGTGCTTCAGGATATATAACTAACGAGTATGCTATAAATATGCTTTTCAAAGAGTATACTCCTTTAAAAATAGGTGGAGTTATAAAGAAAACAAGAAATGAATTTATAGATAACCTTAGCTCGCTTGTAGAAAATGATATAATTAATAAAGATAAGTTGAATAACATTTTAATTGACGAATCATTTAAATCTAAGTTTGAATCACTTACTGAGGATTTTTTTAATAATTGCCTTTATAATTCTGCTGATTCAGCCAATTTTTCAGATATTGATGAATTTGAGTCTTCAGTAAAACAGTCTGGTGATTTTTTTAAAAAAATAATAGATAACAACTCTGTTGAAATGACTAATTTATTATTTAATAACATAAAAATCGATGATTTTTTAACAGATAAACAATTAGAAAAGATATCTAGTTCTTTGTATGATTCCATTAATGATTTAATAAATGATTCAAATGTTGTAAGAGATATATCTTTGTCTTTATATAATGAATATAAAAATAATAAATTAATAAGTTTACTAGATGGAACAGAAAAAATAGGATTTAATATTACTGAAAATTTTATTCATAAATTAAATCAAGTTATTACTGATAATTTTAACGATAGATTAAATAATGCTGTAAAAGATATTTATTTATCTCTAGAGTTAAATGAAACTCTATTATCTATTAAAGAAAAGATGTATGAAAAGCCATTTAAAGACATAATTACAATAGATGAAGATTTAAAAATAAATATAGTAAAACTATTTTCTGAATATATATACTCAGAAAATGGGCAAGATTCAATTTTGCAATTATGTAACTCTATTTTTTCTTATGTAAAAAAGTATGATAAGACCCTTTTCAATTTATTTGATTCATCCTTTGAAATTAATTTAAAATCATATTTGTTAGATAATCTACCATCTTTAACGGAAAATATTATTGGCTGGATTTACAGCAACAGTAAAAACATAGATAAAATTATTGAAGAATCAGTGGATGAGGTCATAGATGAAGCCACTGGTATGAAGGGAAAACTTCTTAGCACTATAAAAAATTCATATTTAAATAATTTAAGCGAAAAATATAATATTGTTCAAAAAATAATTGATTATGTTAAAAATGAAACCGAACCTGAACAATTGAGCAATAATGTTAGCTCAAAATTTATTAACTATTTAAATACTGTATCTATTAGTGAAATTTTGACTAGTGCAGAAAATAGTAATATTATAACACCATCAATTGCTAGTAAATATTTAACGGAGTATCTAGAAACTAATTTTGAATCAATTTTTAATGAAATCATTAATTATGTAATGAATTTAAAATTAAAAGATGTTATGCCTACTGAAATTTATTCTGCTACTATTATCAAGGAAAATATATTAGAATTAATTATGGATAAAATTATTTCATCAGAAAGCATTTCTGATTCTTTATGTCAAAAAATTTATGCTAACTTCAATATTTTATTTAACAAAAACTTAAATGAACTGGTAGATGAAGAAAGTATTTACAACAATAATTCAAACATTAAGGGCTTTATTTATAATGTTTTTAATAATAATTCTGAATACATAAAAAATTCTATTAAAGTAACAATAAAAAACAATTTAAATATAAGTAAATTCCAGTCATCACGTGTCTATTCAGATATTCCTAATGGAATTTCAAAAGAGATTTTAAAAAAGTACAATGAAATGACTAATGGAACAGAGAATAAAAAATTATCATTAGCTATCGACAAAATCAATTCAATTGAAAACTTATATAAAAATAGTTCTGAACTACTTCGTTCACTAATGATAAATAATCTAGATACTCTACTTGGAGATTCAGTTAAGAAACTTGTTACTGAAAATTTAAATAAACTCAATGATGATGAATTAAGTAATTTAGCAAATGATTTTATAGGTAGAGAACTTAAACCTATAATGTTTTTTGGTGGAATTTTAGGTACTGGTGCTGGTATCACACTAGCCATATTTCAAAACTCCCCTATTAGTTTAGATACTATAAATATTGCAAATATGATTACTTATTCACTAGTTGGTTTTTCAACAAATGCTATTGCAATAAACATGATTTTCAGACCATATAAAGAAATTAAATTGTTGAGCAAAATACCTTTTTTACGTAATTTTTCCTTAGGTTATATTGTAAAAAACAAAAAGATTTTTGCTGAAAACATGTCTGTATTTATTGATAAAAACCTATTAAGTAAAGAAAGTATAAATGAGTTATTTGGTAAATATGAAGATAATTTAAATACTAAACTATTACGCAGTATTGAATCAAATAATTACATTTTACTAAATAATCTATTGAAAAATAATCAGGAAAATATAGTAGCAGGAACTTATACATTTACTAAAAATTTGCTAGCTAAAAATACTAATAATCTTAGTAATTTTGCAGTAAATAATTTAGATAATTTTGGTCTTTCAAGTTTACTTTCACCTGAAAATACAATGTATTTAAGTGCTTTCGCTAAAGAAAAAATATATAATTCAAAAGATGAACTTATTAATTTTATTGAAAATAAAATTAATTCAACATCAAAATTAGAAACTCAGATACCTAATAGTTTTGTTAACATAATTAAAAATTATGTAGCCACTTTAATTAAAAATTATTATGATATTACAAATAATAATCTCAACGACTCTAATAATATTAAGAAGTTTATGATGAAATATAACAAAAAATATACTAGAACAATTAATAAACCTTTGAAGGAAATTTTTAAATCTATTAATATTGAAGCTGTAAATAGTTTTGTATCTTATAGATTGTATAAAATTATTTCATCTAAACATTCAAGAAAAAAAATATCAGATACTATATCTAATTTGTTTAACAAATCTGTAGGTGGAAACAAGACATTTGGAGAACTTTTTGATGGAAAAATGAAAAATTATATTAACAATAATACACCTACATTAATTAATAAAATTACACATAATGTAAAAAGCAGTATAGCTCAAAGCAAGGGTGCTATATCAAGTAATGTTCAAAATGAAATTAAAGGTAGTCTTGGCTTTTTAGAAAAGGGGATGTACTCCTTAATGGGAGGCGATGCTATTGTAAGTGAATTAATTGAAAAAATTATAGTTGATAAAATTCCTTGTTTCATTGATGATAAAGAACAAGAGTTGCTAGATATTTTCAATAATATTATTGAAGAGAAATTTTACAAAGTTAAAGTAGATTCATTACAAAGTAGCATAAATAAAATTCAAGTAGATGAAATGGTGAACACTTATCTTTCTAACGACGAAAATGCTGAATTGATAAAAGAAAAGATAGCGAACACCATATCATTAACACAAAGCAAGTTAGAAAAATTTAATTTAAATGATATTTTAAAATTACTATCATTAGAGAGTATGAATAATATATTTAACACTTATAGCAATGAAATAAATATATTAATTACTGATTTATCTAAAAATATGACTACAAACAAAAAAGATATTATAAATATTATTATACCTTTAATAAATGAACTCACTGATGAATTTATTAAGGCAGTGTCGTTTAAAGATTTATTCAGTAAAATTTCAAATAAGGATACAAGTTTAATTATAGATAATTTAATGGATACTTTAAATGGCAATTTTCTAGAAAAAGAAATACAAAATATCATTAGTAATTATAAACAATTTATATTTAATAATGATAAGATATCTAATTTTATTGATAAAGAAGAATTAGTAAAATCCACTGAGATATTTATAACAGATTTTATTTCTAAAAATGAATTTGAATCTTTTGTTAAAAGTATTTATAGCTCAACGTTAAAAGAAGCTATTGATTTAAACTTTAATTTTATTGACGAAAAAACAAAATCATATATGTTAAATATTTTTGTTAAATCTGCTATTGAAAGTATAAAAGTAAATCTTGATACAATTCTAAAGGCTATTGAATTTGACCGTATAGCAAGAGAAGAAATATATGATATGGAGCCGAAAAAGATTCATGAAATGTTTAATTCCTTTGCTGATAAATATTTTAGAAGACTTATGGTTTATGGCTTAGGCGGTTTTGTGTTTGGAATAAATGCTTATTTCGGATTAGTCTTATCTGGATTTGCATCTATAAATAAATTTATTCACAAATCAAAAGATTAAAGACTATGAGCATGTTGGCTAACCATCAACTCTTTCATTGTAAGGTTATAATAATTTGTAAAATTTATATTATAAATAAAGAAAAGCATGAATTTTTCAGATTAGAAAATTCATGCTTTTTTAAAACTAAGTATAACCTTTATAAATTACTTTAAACCAATTAAGTTTGAATTATCAAACATCATTTTGCTTATATTGTAAGATACTAACAATTGATATCTTCCTATTTCAGCTTGAGCTAAATTTGTATCAGCTACTATTACGTCTGTTGAAGCAGCCATACCGTTCTCATATAGAAGTTTATTAATTCTTGAAGCTTCTTTTGCTAACTCTACTGTTTTATCCATATTCAAAAGAGCTCTTTCTGCTTTTACAAGAGCGAGATATGATTTTCTTACATCAAGCTCTACATCTTTATAAACCTGAGGAACATTTAATTCTGCATCTTTTAATTTTTCAACTGCTGCTTTATTTTCTCTTAAATTAGAAGTATAGTATGCAGTATATACATGAGTTTCAATTTCTTGTAATTCTAAATTATTTTGTGCTGTTAATATTTCTGGTCTATCTGTCTTTGCTTTTTCTAAAGCATCTTCTAAATTTATATCAACAGTAGGTACATAATTTAATTCTTTATCTGTTAATACAATCTCTGTATCAAATGGTAAATCAATTTTATTCAACAAATTTAATTTTGCTACTTCTAAATCATCTTTTGATGAATCTAAATCTGTTTGAGCGCTTTGAACAGCCATTTGCCCATTTAATACTTCTGCTTTTGTTGCAGATCCGTTATTAAATTTTAAATTGATTACTCTCAACTGCTCTTCTGCTTTACTAAGATTTCCTTGATTAACTTCTATAGTCTTTTCAGCGACTAAAACTTGATAATACAAAGATTTTGTTTCAATTTCAATTCCTAAATTTAAAAGCTCTCTGTTTTTTTCTGTTTCTTTAGTCCTTAAATCTGCAAATTTTATTCCATACTCATTTTTAGCTAGTAATGTTTTAATATCTGTAGCACCAGGTGAATAAGGATTATCAAGAGGAACAGACATACTGTCTTCAGCCAATTTCTTAGCTTTGCTAGCATCTTTTCTAGCATCATATAATTCTTTTAACCCATCATCAATTTTCCACATTTCTCTGCTGCTTTCTTTTGCAAGCTTAACAGCATCATCTATTGACAATTCCATTGCTTTTGAATCTTCAGCAGCAACTTCTTCTTTATCTGTATTTTCAGTATCTACTGAGTCCTTCACCGTTTCAATAGCCGAAACCGCTTCACTATCTATATTTGTATTTGTTTCATCATCAGCAAATGCAAAATTCATTTGTAATGTACTAAGCAAAAGCACCATTGTCATTAGCATAGCTATTTTTCTTTTCATGTAAACCTCCATATTTTTTACTTATGTTATATTCTTATTTTACACCAAAGCCATTAAAAAGCAAGTTAAAAATAGTTTCATCATCTATTCCAGAAGTATATTCTTTAAGCAATTTCAGTCTATAATACTCACCCATTGTTCCAATTAATGTGCACGCTATTATTTCTGAAGGAATATTTTTATCTACAACCCCTTCATCCTTGCCTTGGTCAATTATTTTAATTAACATTGCATACACATCTTTAATTAGCTTCATCATAGTTTTAACTACTTTGTCAGATATTACATTTTTATGAGAAAGCATTCTCTCTATTGTTATGTCTTCAAGCTCTGTAGATTTTTCTTTTTTCTCAAACATTTCAATAATCTTTTCTTTAAATGTTGTTTCTTGATTGCTTATTTCTTCAATTCCCGCTCTCATCAAATTAACATTTTCAATGCAAAATTCATCAAATATATCCTGTTTACTACTAAAATATTCATATAGTGTACCTTTCCCGACACCTGCATTTACAGCGATTTCATTCATCTTAGTTTTATGAAATCCCTTTTCAGTAAATAGAGCCTTGGCAGATGTCAATATAGCTTTTCTCTTTGGATTTTTTTCTGCCATGATGCCCTCCAATTATATTTCTTTAACAATTACATTTTCATCTTTATGCCTTTTAAATTTTCTTTTAAAGAATATTGTAATATCGTCAAAGATTGTGTACATAACAGGTACAATTACTAGTGTTAAAACTGTTGATAAAGCCAACCCACCAATAACAACTACTCCCATTGACTGTGTTAGTTCTCCACCTTCGCCATAACCTATAGCCATTGGTACAAGTCCTAATATTGTTGTAAGTGCTGTCATCATTATAGGTCTAATTCTAATTGGTCCTGCCTTTAATATAGCAACTGTCCTATCTTCTCCACTTAATCGCCTTTTATTTATATAATCTATCAAAACTATAGCGTTGTTTACAACGATTCCTATAAGTATAATAAATCCTATTATACCTACAACATTTAAAGGTAAACCTATAATAAACAGAGCTATAAAACCTCCTGACAATGCAAGTGGAACTGAAAACATAACCGATAGTGGTTGTATTAACGATTCAAACTGTGCAGCTATTATCATATAAACTAGTAATACAGCCATTGCCATTGCTAAGAATAAATCACCAAAGGTTTCCCTAATTTGCTCTGTTTCTCCACCAAAAGTATATGAGTAACCATTTGGCATTTCATATTCTTTCAACAGATTTGTTATATCAGTTGATACAGATTGAACATCTCTACCAGAAACACTGGCACTTACTGTTAAAATCCTTGTTTGGTTTTGTCTCATTATACTTATTGGTCCATTTTCTACTTTAATATTTGCAACTTCTGATAAAGGAACACTTCCTCCAGATGGTAATGTTATAGGTAACATATTTAATACAGAAATACTCTCTCCATATATGTTGTCACCTTTCAGATTAACATCTAACTCATCACCATCTATTTTAAATTTGGTTACATCTGAACCCGATAAAGTTCCCTTTATAGCAGATCCTATTTGAGCAGTAGTTAAGCCGTATTGAGATGCAAGAGACCTATCTGTTATTATTTGTACTTCTGGTATTCCATCTGCGTAACTGGATTCAACTTCCCTAGTACCATCAACATTTTCAATAATTTCTACAAAATCATCACCGATATTTTTAAGTTTATCTAAATCATCACCTTCAATGCTGATGCTTATAGCAGTACCACCCGATCCCATAGACATGCTTGATGCTTCAGAAACACTAATTTCCGCTCCTGGAATATCTTTTACAATTGTCCTTATCTCATCACTAATTTGTTTTGTACTTCTACTTCTATCTTTTAAATCTTGAAGCATTATAGTCATACTACCACTATTTGAACTGCTTCCAATACTCATTATTCCACCACTTCCGGAAGAAGTAAATACACTTTTTATTTCTGGAATTTGATTTATGGAATCTTTTATATTTTCTAATAACTCATCTGTTTTTTCAAGTTCTGCACCTGCTGGTAAGTTTACACTAACACTTATCTGACCCTCATCTGTAGCTGGGAAAAACTCTGCTCCAACCTGAAATACCATCAAAATACTTACTACAAACATTACTAAACTTAAAGCAATTGTAATTAATCTATGTCTTAAACTCCAACTTAAAATTCTCTTGTATGTTGTTACTATAATTCCATGCTTCTTTTCTTGTGCTTCTTCCGATTCCATATTCTTTACTGCAACTAGTTTAGATGCCATCATTGGAATTAATGTTAATGCAACAAGTAGTGAACTCACCAAAGCCATAACTATCGTTAACGCAAAGTCTTTAAATATAGTAGCTGCAAGTCCTCCAGTAAATACTATAGGCAAAAATACAGCTATAGTAGTCAATGTAGATGCTGTAACTGCCATTGAAACTTCATTCGTACCATCAATCGAAGCTGTAATTCTATTCATACCATTACTTCTGTGCCTATATATATTTTCAAGAACAACGATTGAGTTGTCTACTAGCATTCCTATACCTAGTGCCAAACCACCTATAGTCATCATATTTAAAGTAATACCTGAAAAATACAATAATATAAATGTTGTAATAATAGAAATAGGTATTGATAGGGCTATTACCAATGTAGTTTTAAAGCTTCTTAAGAATATTAAAAGTATTATTACTGCTAAAACAGCTCCAGTCATAGCAGTTCTTTTTAAGTTATTAATTGAAAGGTTTATATAATCAGCTTGGTCAAAAATTGTATCTACATTGAGATTTGGATATTCAGCTTTGATTTTTTCTAATTCTTCATTAACCTTTTTTGATACATTTACTGTATTTCCATCAGATTGTTTCATTACTGATAATTGAACAACATCCTGTCCATTAAGTTTTGTTATAGATGACCTATCCTTATTAACTAGGTTAACATCAGCTATATCTCTTAACCTTAACGTTCCACCTCTAGTAAGAGGAATACTAATATTTCTAATTTCTTCTAAAGATTTAAATTCTCCAATAGTTCTAACAGTTAGTTCATTTGTCCCCTTCATAACCGTTCCACCTGGAAGATTCAAATTTTCTGCTTGTAAAATTTGTGTTATATAACTCGAACTTAAATTATACCCTTTAAGCACTTCATCTTTGAGCATAACTTCAACTTCTCTCTCAAGTCCCCCTGAAACACTTGCGGAAGCTGTACCTTCGATCTTTTCTAATCGTGGCTGTACAACATCCTCAGCAATTTTTTGTGTAGTATAAATATCTCCCTTGCTAGAAATCGCCAATTGTATTATTGGCATACTGTTAGGATCTAACTTCATAACAGTGGGAGAGGTTGTTCCATCAGGGAGATAACCCTTTATCATATCTATTTTTTCTCTCATTTGAAGGACTGTCTCATCCATATCCGTACCAAAGTTAAATTGCATCATTACAATAGAACTTCCTTCATTTGAAATGGACATCATTGCATCTATATTTTCTACAGTCGCTAATACTTGTTCCAAAGGTTTTGATACTAAATTTTCTATTTCTTCTGGTCCTGCACCTGAATATGTTGTCTGCACCATCACATACGGAAGCTCTATTGATGGCATCAGATCAACGTGTAATTTACTAAGTGATACTGCTCCAAACAAGAGAACTATTAAAACCATCATTGTTATTGTAACGGGTTTTTTTACTGAAAATTTTGAAAGCATTCTATTCACCCCTTACAATCTTTATTCTACTACCATCATTTATATAGTCTTGACCTTTCACTATAACTTTATCTCCTAAAGTTAATCCCTCTTTAATTTCTATATAAGTACCCGTATCTAGTCCTGTTACTACTTCTTTTTCAGCGGCATAATCACCGTTTACAATAAAAACATATTTCTTTTCAGATTTCTCCATTACTGCTTCTGTTTTGACAGCAAGAGCATTTTCAATTTTATCAGTATTTAAATGAATTTTGGCAAACATACCTGGTTTAATTGAACCATTATTTGAAAGCAATATATTTACAGTGTAAAGGTTAGTAACCGGGTCAGCTGATGTACTTATACTGTCAACTCTAGATTCTTCTTTATAATTAGCAGCACTTATTTCAGCAGTTACAATATCACCTTGCTTAATTTTGTTTATCATATTACCAGGAACACCAAGTTCTACTGTAATACTGTCAGAATCAACAATTGTAATAGGTGGCTTACTAGCAGATGCATACTCGCCTTCTACTATACTTATGTCTGATATAACGCCTGATATAGGTGCTTTAACCACAGCATTTTCTGCATTAGACGCTGCATTTTCATATGCAACTCTTGCTTGTTCTACGCTTTTTTTAGCTACTTCTAATGATTCGTCTGAAGCTGCTAGTTTTGCTTGGTCATATTGAGTTTCTGGTACAGCCCCTTCCTCATATAGTTTTTCAATACGCTCAAATGATTTTTTAGCATTTTCAATTTGAGATACACTCACGTCATATCCAGCTTTTGCAGATTCATATGCTGCTAATGCTTGATTAACTTGTTTTTGAATATCATCTTTGTCCATGACAAATAATATATCATCTTTATTTACCCTATCTCCTACATTTACTCTAATGCTTTCCACTTTTCCTGCCATCATAGGCACAACATAAACATCCTTATCAGCGTAAGTTTTCGCTGTCATAATGTTTTCTATATGTAGTTCCATTGGTTTTAATGTTTCTACTTCTACGGCTGTATATGTCTCTTCAATTGCACTTACATCGGTGTTATTGTTTCCGCACCCAGTAATAGCTAAAGCCGTAATTAATAATAATGTCAATAATTTTTTCAAAATTGTCCTCCTAATATTTTCGACCGACCGGTCGGTTTCCACTTATTTTAGCACTAAGCTATTACAATGTCAACAGACTAAATGTAAATTTATAATATAAAAACTTTATTAATATTAGGTTACAATTTTATTAAGAAACTATTAAAATTGTTAAATTATTGCGATAAACATGATAAGTAAAAAGCGGAGGGATGCAACATGCTTCCTCCGCTTTTTACTTATCATACTCTCTTATTTATCATATTGCTCTTTAAACCCAAGCAATGCTTCTGCTAGTTGATCGGGGCATGACGTCTCCTTACCCCTACATTTTATTCCTTGAAACATCTTAATAACATCGTCTATATCTTTCCCTTCAATCAATCTACAAATAGCTCTAAGTCCACCTGAGCATCCTCTTTGAAATCTTACATTTCTAATTATATTATTCTCTACTTCAAATGAAATATCCTTTGAACATGTACCTTCAGGTTTATAAAAGAATTTCACATCAAACACCCCACAAAATATATCTTATTATATGATATTCTGTGATTATAACATTAGAACTCCGAGGAAATATTACATTGAATTTTCATGCTTGACTAATATGCTTTTGCAACATAAATCATATGCTTAGCTTCCTTGCCGCAAATATGACATTTATCTCCTAAATCTTCTTGTTCAAATGGTATACATCTAATTGTAGCACCTGTTTCTTCTTTTAATTTATCTTCGCATTCTCTACATCCACACCACATCATTTTTGCAAAACCTGGCTTAGTTGGCAAATCTTTTTTATATTGCTCGTAATCTGTTACCACATATGTGTGTGCTTCCCTATGTGCTTTTGCTTTTTCAAATAAATCGCTTTGCATTGTATCTAACATTTCACTTAAAGTTTCATCGATATTATCAAGAGAAATTATTTCTTTTTCAAGTTTATCTCTTCTAACTACTACTGCCTGATTATTTTCTATATCTCTTGGTCCAAGTTCTATTCTAATTGGATATCCTTTCATTTCATATTGATTGAATTTCCAACCTGTTGAGTTTCCTAAATCATCATCAAGCTCAACCCTTATTCCTCTTGCTTTTATTTTATCAAAAATTTCATTTGACTTTTCCAATACTCCTTCTTTTTTCTGAGCTATTGGTATTATAACTACCTGAGTTGGAGCAATTTTAGGAGGCAACACAAGTCCCCTATTATCCGAATGAACCATGATTAGTCCCCCAATCAATCTCGTTGAAATACCCCATGAAGTATGGAATGGGAATTCTTCTTTTCCTGTTCTTCCTTGATATTTAATTTCAAATGCTTTAGTGAAATGCTGTCCAAGGTTATGTGATGTTCCTGCTTGTAAAGCCTGACCATCATGCATTAATGCTTCCATAGTATATGTTGCAAATGCTCCTGCGAATTTTTCTTTTTCACTTTTTTGACCTACAACTACTGGCATTGCCATTAAATCTTCTGCTACTTCCTTATAAATATTTAGCATCTTAAGTGTTTCTTCTTGAGATTCTTCATAAGTCTCATGAAGAGTATGACCTTCCTGCCATAAAAATTCGGAAGTTCGAAGGAATGGTCTAGTTGATTTCTCCCACCTAACAACACTGCACCACTGATTATATAAATAAGGCAAATCTCTATACGAGTTAAGCCACTTTTTATACATGTGACAAATAATAGTTTCTGAAGTAGGTCTAACACAAAGCCTTTCACCTAGTTCTTGACTTCCGCCGTGAGTTACCCATGCAACTTCTGGAGCGAAGCCCTCAACATGCTCTTTTTCCTTTGTTAACAAGCTTTCAGGAATTAAAAGAGGAAAGTACATATTCTTGTGACCTGTTTCTTTAAATTTCTCATCTGCATAGCTTTGAATTTTTTCCCAAAGTGCATATCCATATGGCCTAATAACCATAAACCCTTTAACTGGTGAGTAATCTACTAATTCATTTTTCATTATAACATCTGTATACCATCTGCTAAAGTCTTCTTCCATAGGTGTAATTTCTTTAACAAAATCTTTTTCTTTTTTTGCCATATTATTTCTCCCTTATAAAAAATTAACCCGCCTCTAAACAAAGAGGCGGGATTCCGCGGTACCACTCTAATTACTGCAATAAAAATACAGTATCTCATTTTAATAACGGTTTTTGCCGTTTGGGTTGTTACTCCCAAATGCTCTAAGGTGGGTTCAACATATATTGGGACAAAAGCCTTTCACCACTAGCTTCCTCTCTAAAGACCATATATATTTACTATTCCTTTTCTTAGCCAAATCTTATTTATATTATTATCTACCACATTTAAAGATATATTATATTATTTTTATATTTTTGTCAATAATTTTTCAGCTAATTTCCATTTTAAAATTCAGACATATTTTTTACTAAAAATCAATCTATTGACTATATGTTGAATTAACCTTATAATTAGTATGTAATTATTATAAATACAAAACTAGGAGGTTGTATATGAAAGAGTTAATGACTGGTAATGAAGCCATCGCACGTGGCGCCTATGAAGCTGGTGTTTTAGTTGCTTCGGCTTATCCAGGTACACCTAGTACAGAGATAATGGAAAATTTTTCTCAATACGACGGTATTTACGCAGAATGGGCCGTTAACGAAAAAGTGGCTTGTGAGGTTGCTGTTGGCGCATCGATAAGAGGAGTTAGAACATTTGCAGCTATGAAGCATGTTGGATTAAACGTTGCAGCTGATGCTTTTATGTCTTTTTCTTATCATGTGGTTAATGGTGGATTCGTTTTAGTGACTGCGGATGAACCAAGCATGTTTTCTTCTCAAAATGAACAGGATAATAGATACTATGCATACTTTGGAAAAACTGCTTTGATTGAACCTTCAGACTCACAAGACTGTATAGATTATATGAAATATGCATTTGAAATAAGTGAAAAGTATGAAACACCTGTATTGTTCAGAGTGACAACTCGTATTTGTCATTCTAAATCAATTGTTACATTATCAGAAAGAATTGTTCCACCTACTAGAGAATTTAAAAAAGACATAAAAAAAATGCTAATGGTACCTGCACATTCTAGAATGAGACATCCTCAGATAGAAGAGCAAAGAATTGCTGGCTTACTAGAATATTCAAATAATTGTCCATTAAATACAATGGAAATAAATGATACAAAAATAGGAATCATTGCTAATGGTGTTTCTTATCAATATTCTAAAGAAGTTTTCAAAGATACAGTATCTTATTTAAAAATAGGACTATCTAATCCTTTACCAGATAAAATGATTAAAGAATTTGCACAAAAAGTAGATAAGCTTTATGTTATAGAAGAAAATGAACCATTTATGGAAACTCAAATAAAAGCCATGGGTATAGACTGCATTGGTAAAGATTTATTTCCTATATACTGGGAGTTTTCACCTGAATTAATTAGAGAAAAAATATTAGGAATAACTCCTTCTGTATCTTATCAAACTGATGCACAAGCACCTATTAGACCTCCAGTTCTTTGTGCTGGATGTCCTCACAGAGGATTATTCTATGAACTTGGTAAATACAAAGATAAAGCCTTTTTCAGTGGAGATATAGGTTGTTATACATTAGGCGCTGGCAACCCTTTAAATGCCATGGACTCTTCTATATGCATGGGTGGTTCAATAACTGGAGCTCATGGATTTGAAAAAGCAACAGAAATGAGTGGTGCTGATAAGTTTACAAAATCCTTTGGATTAATTGGCGATTCAACATTTTTCCATTCAGGATTAACTGGATTAGTTAATGCGGTTTATAACAATTCACCTATTACTACTATTATAATGGATAATAGCATAACTGGAATGACTGGTCATCAGGAAAACCCAGGAACAGGTAAAACAGTTATGGGTCAAATTTCACCTGTTATAAATATTAAAGCTCTATGCTTAGCTTGTGGTATTAAGGAAGAAAACCTTATTACTGTTGATCCATACGACTTAAAGGCAACAAAGGAAGCTATAAAAATGGGATATGAAGCCACTGAACCTTTTGTTATTATAACAAAAAGAGAATGTGCTTTATTAAAGCCAATAATCAAGGAGAGATCTAAGATGAAATGTAAAGTTGATCCAGATAAATGTAGACGATGCAAGATGTGCTTAAGATCAGGATGTCCTGCTTTACAACTAGGAGACAAGGTATCAATTGACCTAACTCAATGTAATGGATGTAGTGTTTGCTTACAAATATGCCCATTTGGTGCTATAGAAAGGGTAGGTGAATAATATGATAAAGAATATTTTATTAGTTGGTGTTGGTGGCCAAGGAACAATCCTTACATCTAAAATTATATCTAAAGGTTTCGTTGAAAATGGTTATGATGTAAAAATGGCTGAAATTCATGGAATGAGCCAACGTGGAGGAACTGTTACAACTCAAATAAGATATGGTGAAAAAGTGTATTCTCCAGTTATAGAAAAAGGTACAGCTGATATAATAATAGCCTTTGAAAAAACTGAAGCTTTGAGATTTTTAGATTATTTAAAAAAAGACGGAATATTAGTCATTAATGATTATGAAATTAAACCTTTTACTGTAGGTATTGGAATGTCTGAATATCCAGATAATGTTTTGGAAAAATATAAATCATCAGTAGATAATGTTCATTTTATAAATGCCAATAAAATTGCCAATGACATTGGGAACTCAAAAGTTATGAATATTGTTCTTTTAGGCAAACTCGTTAAAATGTTGCAGCTAGATGATATTGATTGGAAAAAAATCATATCAGAAACTGTACCAAAAAAAGCAATTGAATTAAACATAAAAGCTTTCGAAGTAGGATACGAAAGCAACTAACTTGATATTTAGATTGAATATTGGAATTAACCAATATTCAATCTATTTTTTTAATATACTATTATAATCTATAACAACGGAAATGAAAATGTTGTATTGCAAAATAATGGAAATGCTTGTATAATAAAATTATTGGTAGTATAAAAAAAATGGAGGAGAAAATTATGAAAAAAAGAATTCTAAGCTTAGTACTTATTTCATTATTAATACTAAGTAGCTTTAATTTTGCTCTAGGCGTGGACACAAATCAAGATGAAATTAAGACAATTACAATCATCCACACAAATGATACTCATGCAAGAGTATTAGACGGCGATGGTATATTGGGTTTTGCCAAAATTTCTACAATTATAAAAGAAAAAAAGGCTGAAAATCCAAATACATTAGTTCTTGATGCTGGAGACACACTTCATGGTATGCCTATCATTAATATTAGCAAAGGCGAAAATGCAGTAAAAATATTAGACGCTGCTGGTTATGATTTCATGACACCTGGTAATCACGATTTCAATTATGGTCAAGAACGATTATTGGAACTTAAAGATATGTCTAACTTCTCAATGTTAAGTGCTAATATTTTAGATGAAAGCGGAAAAAGTCTTTTCGAATCATACCAAATAGTTGATATGAATGGGGTTAAAGTGGGTGTTTTTGGATTAACAACTCCTGAAACAGCTTACAAAACTAGCCCTGATAATGTTAAAGGCATAACATTTGCTGATCCAATTGAAGTATCAAAGAAGATGGTTGAAGAGTTAAAAGATAAAACAGACGTTATTATAGCACTTGCACATATAGGACTAGATGAAAGTTCTGTTGTAACTTCAAAGAAAATTGCTGAAAGTGTTGATGGTATAGATGTTATAATAGATGGGCACAGCCACACCACATTAGAATCAGGAATGATGGTCAATAACACTTTAATTGCCCAAACAGGAAATTATGATAAGAACCTTGGCTTTGTAAATATACAAGTTAAGGATGGTCTAGTTATTGATAAAAAAGCTGAATTGTTATCTTCTGAAGCTGCTTCATCAACTGATTTAGACCCTGAATTGTCAGCTTTCATAGATAATATTAAAAAAGAAAATGAACCAATTTTTGCACAAGTAGTTGCTAAAACTGATATAGATTTAGACGGTACAAGAGAAAATGTTAGAACAAAAGAAACAAACCTTGGTAATTTATCAGCAGATGCAGTAAGAGCTGCTTCAGGTGCTGACATAGGCTTTGTTAACGGAGGAAACATTAGAGTTTCTATTCCTGTTGGAGATATAACATTTGGCAAGGTCGCTGAATTATTTCCATTTGGTAATACAGTTCAAGTTAAAAAAATAACTGGTGAAGATTTAATAAAAGCTTTGGAAGTTTCAGTTAGTGGATATCCAGCAACTCAAGGTGGTTTCTTACAGGTTAGTGGATTAACATTCGAATTTGACCCAACTGAACTATCTGGTTCAAGAGTTGGTGAAGTTCTAGTAGGTGGTAACGCACTAGACAAAGCTTCAGAATATACAGTTGCAATTAATGACTTTTTAGGTATAGGTGGAGATGGATACGAAGTATTTAAATCATATCCAATATACGCTGAATTTGGTACATATGAGGAAATTTTTGCAAATTATTTAAACACTAACGGAACAAAAGGCATAGATGTATCTGGAAGAATAAAAGTTGTAGAAAAACCTCAAACAGTAGAGCCTCAACCAACTGAAACAGTTGATGAGCCTGTTATCGAACCTGTTATTGAAATAAAAATACCTGAAACTGTAATGAATGAAACATCATACACTGTAGTATCAGGTGATGTATTGTGGAAAATTGCTGTTAAGTATAATACAACTTGGGAAGCATTAGCTAAGTATAATAATTTAGCAAATCCTAATTTAATTTTCCCTGGACAAATCATAAAGGTTCCAGTTATAGATGTAAATCCAGCAGCATAAAATAATTTAATAATATTATATATTAACTTTGCAGTTAGACGGTACGCATGGAATGCGTACCGTTTTTATATTTATTATTAGAGTTTTGTTATTTATTAATTTTTTAACATTAATACCGATAATTCTGGCACAGCCATAAACCTAAATGGTACTTGCGAAGTTCCTATTCCAATATTTACATATAATTTAGTACCTCTATAATTTTCAAATTCATACAACCCTCTAGTATACTTTTCTGCCAAAGGAGGTAAAATTGATGTTTTTAAAAATGGTATTTGAACTTGACCACCATGACTATGTCCTGATAAAAATAAATCTATATTATAATCTAACATCAAATTAATAACATCTGGTTCATGGCTAATTACAATATTATAAAAATCTTCATCAAGATTTTCATTAAGCTTTTCAATATCAACATTTCCAAAAATTGAATCATCTAATCCTATTATATTCAAGTTATAATTTTCTAATTTAATTGAGCTATTTACTAAATTAACAAAACCGCCTTTTTCCATTATCTCTGAATATACTTTTTCAGCACCACCACCATAATCGTGATTTCCATATACAGAGAATTTACCAAGAGAAGCTTTTATTTTCCCTAACATTTCACTTATTTGAGATATGTCACTTGTATAAGAATATTTCTTATAATGATCTATAAGATCTCCTGAAAATATTACAATGTCAGGATTCTCAGCATTTATCTTATTCACAACTTTTTCTAAATCAACTATGTCGAAAAATTCTGATAGATGAGTATCAGAAAATTGTAGTATTTTTATTGATGGTGTAGTATCACTTATTAATTTATTAGATATGTTTTCATAATGTACATTTAGCATATTTGGTTCAATAAATCTTGCATACACATATAAGCATATTAAAATTACAAATGTAACAGCTATAATCTTGAAAAAGTTTTTCACACTAATACTCCTTAAAATTAGTTCAACTATTTTAGTATAACAAAAAAATGCAATAAAATAAACTGTTGATTTTAAAAACCTCAGTTTATTTTATTGCATTTTAATATGATTACATTACACGATTCTTGTTTGTTCTTCATCGCACAAGAAAACCTCTACATAATTTGTCAATACATCAATGTAATTAAAAGAGATAACCCTTTTAAAATCCTTGTTATATACATGTACTGTAAAAATTGCAGGATAAGTTCCAGCTATTACACCTTCACTCATTTGAGACCTATTTTTTCCTTTTCTAACCTTGAACTTAATTTTTTTCCCTACACTGCTCTCAACCATTTCTTTGACTCTCAAAACAGACTTACTTGTCAAAAAATCACCTTCTGTTCGTTATTTTACCGCATAACGTTAAAATAACACTTATTTGTTAGTATCTTTACCAAAAACTTAAAAATTATGAGTTTTTTCTCATGATTACATATAATTATCTTGCAAAATTTAAAAAAATAGTCTATTATAGATAAGGCATAAAGTAATAATACTTTGTAATTAACCAATACTAAAAAGGATGTGAATGTAATGGATGAGGTCCCTACGGTCAAAAACTTATATGTTATAATACAACTTAATACTTCACTATTACAATCTAGTTTACATAAGTATTCAATTTTTTAATAGTGAAAATCTATTATTAAATTGAGGTGAAAAATGCTTGATATATTCAAAACAATTGATGATACCCTCTTCACATTAGAAGAGATAGAAGATGGTGCCTGGATAAACCTTGTAGACCCAACAACTGATGAAATAGATTTTATAGAACAAGGGCTGGGTGTAGACAAGGATTTCTTAAAAGCTGCGTTGGATGAAGAAGAAAGCGCACGTTTAGATGTAGAACACGACCAAGTACTCATTTTAGTTGATACTCCCTATGTTGAAAAAATTGATGATCATATTATATATGAAACTCTTCCAATGGGTATAATTTTAACAGAAAAAAACATTATAACTGTTTGTTTGAAAAACTCCATAGTTTTAGATCAATTTGAAAAAAACAGCATACGATCTTTTTCAACATGTAAAAAATATAGATTTCTTTACCAAATATTATACAAAAATGCGCAAAGGTATCTTTTGTATCTTAGACAAATAGATAAGATGAGCAATTACGTTGAAAACCAGCTTCAGAAATCTATGAAAAACAAGGAAATAATACAACTTCTTGACTTAGAAAAATCATTGGTATATATTACTACAGCACTTAAGGCAAATGAAATAGTACTTGAAAAAGTATCAAAAATGGATATAATAAAAAAATATACTGACGACATAGATCTATTAGAAGACGTAATGATAGAAAATAAACAAGCCATAGAAATGGCTAATATATATAGTGGAATATTAAGTATAAAAATGGACGCCTTTGCCTCCATAATTTCTAACAATCTAAATATAGTTATGAAACTTTTAACTTCTATAACTATTTTAATGGCTATACCTACTATGTTTTCAAGTTTTTATGGAATGAATGTTACAAATATACCTTTTTCTCAATCTCCATATGGATTTTGGTTGGTAATTGGGATATCAGTTGTTACAGCAGGTATTGTAGGCTTTATTCTTGCAAAGAAAAATTTATTTTAGAATATAAGCAAACAAAAGAGTAGCACCCTACTTTCCTAACTTAATGGAAAAATGAGTGCTACTCTTTTTGCACTAATAGTTCTGTGTTTGGTGGACTCACCTCTTCTCTTTTTATATAAAACATACTCTTTACTAAAATCAATTACAAACTGATTGATTTAAATCTAAAAATATTATTAATTACTTTACCTTCCTAACATACACTTCATTATACTCTATGTTCTCAAATCTAATCATATACTGATCTTAACAATGTACTATACATTTTTTGAAACTTAAAACCTTAATTTTAAACCAAATCTTATTTAAAATTTAAATCTAAAACCGTAATTTTAAATCTATTATAAAACTATATAATTAATAATATTAATCAGTTAAGATTTAGTAAATATATTATGTTCTATTAATAATATACCCACACAAAACAACTTTAAACATTATATTTAATATTTTTTAAAAAGCTTTTATATTGTCCTTTTAGATTTTTTATACTATAATTATATAAAACCAAAAATGAAAAAGGACAATAAAATGAAATTATATTCGTATGGAAAAATAAATTTATTTTTAGATATTGAAGGAAAACTTGAAAATGGTTATCACCTAATTAAAACTGTTATGCAATCAATAGATATTCACGATGAAATAATAATAAAAGAATTATCAAATGATGAAATAATAATAGAGTGTAGTGATAAAAGTATACCCACAGACATTAGAAATACATGCTTTAAGGCAACAAAAATTATTAAGGAGAAATATAATATTCGAAGTGGTATTTTGATTTCTATCAATAAAAATATACCCTCTGAGGCTGGATTAGCTGGTGGAAGCAGTAATAGTGCAGCAGTTATTAAAGGACTTAATAAACTTTGGAGTTTAAACATGAATAGCAATGAAATGATAGAAATTGCGTTGCAAATTGGTGCTGATGTACCCTTTTGTATAATGGGTGGTACATATCTTGCTCAAGGAATAGGAGAAAAATTAACAAAACTTGATGACTTTATTTGGGATAATATTTTATTGGTTAAACCTGAATTTAGTATGTCAACGTCCTTTGTTTATAAAAACCTTAATTCTCTTGATTATAATTCATATAAAAGCAACAATATTTTAAATTTAATAAACCAAAACAAATATAATGATGTTGCTTTATCAACCGCAAACACATTAGAAAAAGTTGTTGTACCTTTACATTCTGAAGTAAATAGCATTAAATCAATTATGTTAGAAAATAGCGCTATTTCTTCAATCATGACAGGAAGTGGTTCTGTAGTATTTGGACTATTTCCAGATTCTAAGAGCATGAATAATGCGTATAATATTTTAAAAAATACTTACACTCACATTTATAAAACTAAAACTATTAAGTACAGTATCGATTTTTTTGATTAATTATAAACAATTTGGGTATTTATATATCAATTATACTAAGAAAGGGTGTCTTATGAAAAAAATATTTATTATGTTATTAATAATAGCATTTGTAACAGTTGGATGTAATACAAACAATAGAACAAATGAAACAACCAATCAAAACGAGCAACAAAATAACCAAGTAACAGAAGATACACAAAACTCTGATGTTACATCTACAGATTCTGGTAGTACAAATACAAATGATACTGAAAATAAAATAATAATGGCTCCTGATTTTGAATTAAAATCACTTGATGGCACTATAACAAAACTTAGCGACCTCAAAGGTAAAAATGTTATTATAAATTTTTGGGCAACATGGTGTGATTTTTGTATAGCAGAAATGCCTGATTTACAGAAACTTCAAGACGAATACAAAGACGAAGATTTATTAATTTTAGCAGTGAATGTCGGTGAAACAAAGGAAGAAGTTGAAAAATTCATAGAAGAAAACAACCTGAACCTTACTATTTTGCTTGACAAAGATGGTGTCGTATCTAATAGTTACGGTGTGAGTTCATTCCCATCAACATTAGCAGTTAATAAAGATGGAGAAGTTGTTGTTGGTCACGTAGGAATGCTAACATATGAACAAATGGAAACATTATATGGATATTTTAACAAATAAAATTTTAAGATTTTGGTGATAATCTCCAAAATCTTATTTTATTTTTTTTATTAACATGGGCAATATTTCCCTACAGTCGCCCACTATACCATAGTGTGCAACTTTAAATATTGGAGCGTCTGGATCAATGTTTATAGCAACAATCGTTTCTATATCTGCAAGTCCAGCAATATGCTGAATAGCACCTGATATACCACATGCTATATATATTTTCGGAGCTACTGTTTTTCCTGTTTGTCCTATTTGTTGACTATATGGAATCCATCCTGAATCCACAACAGATCTTGAAGCTCCTAACGCTCCTCCTAAAACATCAGCTAAATCCTTTGCTAATTGAATGTTTTTTGCACTACCAATTCCCTTACCAACACTTACTATTATATCAGCATCTGCCAAACTAATAGTCTCATTGTTATCAATATTCTTTATTTTCTCCACAAATCTTTCTACAGGCGTAGGTATAGGCAAAATATTAATTATTCCTTCTCTACTATAATCAGGCTCCAATGGTTTAAACACTTTAGGTCGAACAGTCGACATCTGAGGACGGTGATTTTCACACACTATTGTGGCCATCAAATTCCCACCAAATGCTGGCCTTGTTTGCAATAACAATCGTTCTTCCTTATCTATATCTAAAACAGTACAATCTGCTGTTAGTCCTGTTCTAAGAGATGATGATATATGAGGTGCTAATGAACGTCCATTTGATGTGGCACCTATCAATACTATTTCAGGCTTGTAATCTTTTATAAGTTTAACCATAACCTCTCCGTAAACATGGTCATTGAAATCATTCAGCCAAGGTGCATCCATAACTAATACTTTATCGGCTCCATATGCTATCAGTTCTTTTGATAAATTATCTATACTATGACCTAACAACACTGCAGTAACTGAAGTATTTAACTCTTGTGCTAAACTTTTAGCCTTTCCTATTAATTCTAAAGAAACTGTTTTTAACTTACCATACCTTTGCTCTGCAAAAACAAATATTCCTTCATAATTACTGATGTCTACATTTTCTACTACATCAAATTCAAAATTAATTGCATTAAATTTACAGCTTTCCACACATACACCACAAAGAGTACAATTATCTTTAATTTCAGCCTTTTTACCTATTATTTCAATGGCACCAAAGGGACATGCACCTACGCATTTTTTACAACCAATACATTGTTCTTTTATTATATCTATACTTGCCATAATATCACATACCCTTCCGTATTGCTTTTGAATTTAGAACTTCCGCTAATCTATTTACTTTTTCTTCAGTAGTTCCTTCAATTATTTCACTATTAATTTCATGTGTTGGAACAAAGGTTTTACGAACCTTTGTAGGAGAACCCTTAAGTCCTAATTTATTTTCATTTGCATCGGTATCTGCAAATGTTACTATTTCGATTTTTGCCTGCCTTGCGTGCTTCATCCCCTTAATAGATGGAAGCCTAGGCATATTTATTTCTTTTACTACGCTTATAAGCGCTGGTAACTTAACTTTTAACTCTTCATACCCATCATCTGTAATTTTCAAGCAATGCATTATGTTATCTTTTATTTCAATTATTTTACTTACATCAGTGATGTATGCTATACCTAGAGTTTTAGCTAAACTTGGTCCAACCTGTGCTGTATCACCATCAATAGCCTGTTTACCACATATAATCAAGTCGTAATCACCAATTTTTTGTATACCTAAACTAAGAGCATAGGAAGTAGCAAGGGTGTCTGCACCTGCAAATTTTCTATCTGTTAATAGCATAGCTTTATCAACCTTTAATGATATTGCTTCCCTAAGCATCTCTTGGGATGATGGAATGCCCATACTTAATCCATAAATTTCCGCTCCCATTTTTTCTTTAATCCTAACAGCTTCCTCTATAGCATACGTATCAAATGGATTTATTATAGAAGCGATATTATCTCTGATGATAGTATTTGTTGCTGGATCTAATTTTACTTCATTTGTTCCAGGTACTTGCTTAATACATACAATAATTTTCATATTACTTAACCCCCTTTGATTCCACATACGGAAATATTGTTGCTCTATTAAATAATTGATCTGGGTCAAATAATTTTTTTAATTTTCTCATGTCATCTATTTTATCCTTAGTAAACATTTTTTGAAGAAACGGCACTTTCAACTTTCCCACACCGTGTTCAGCAGATACAGCTCCTCCCATTGAAACAATTTTTTCAGCCCAAGAAGAATATAATTCTTTTCCTCTATTATACTCATCCATATCTCTAGGAATAGTGTTTACATGAAGATGATTATTTCCAATATGACCGAAAATAACTGCATTTAAATTATTTTCCAAAATGCCATCATTATACATTTTCATTACATCTTTCAATTTATTATCTGGCACGGACATATCTGTCCCTAGTTTAGTAATTCTTGAATCGGATTTTCGTATTAAATCTATTTGCATATTCACACACTCAGGGCATGCATGCCTGAATGAATGTAATTTTTCTAAATTTGTAGGATTATTTGCTACCCATGTAGCATCTTCATCACCACCTAATTTTACAATTATTTCTCCAAGTTCCTCTACTCCTGCCCATATTTTATCATCTGAGTCATCCTCGATTTCAATATAAATTGCAGTATGATAGTTCTCTTTAATTTCTTGTATAGTTGCAAAAGCAGGATTTACACGCTGCTGTTCTCTTAGCATGTCCAAAGCATTATGACTAAAAAATTCTATAGCTGATGGATTTAAATTAATAGCATTTCTATCACAAAATATTTTTTCACCCCTAAGAGCCCTAACTAAATCCAAGGCTTTATCTTCATCAGGCATAAAAATAGTAATACCCCAATTGGACTTCTGTTTTTTATTTAATTCTATTTCAATTTCACTTATAACTCCCAAGGTTCCATCTGAACCAATAAACAAATCTATGATATCCATATTTAGTTTATTAAAATAACCCGAAGTGTTTTTCTTAACATTTGGCATTTCATATTTAGGAAGTCTGCCACTTATGATTCTTCCACCCTCTGTTGTAACCGAAAATAATCTGCCATCAGATATCACTTCTCCCCTTCTAAGTGATATAACATCTCCATCCGACAACACTGCCCTAATAGACTGAATATGGTCCCTAGTAGAACCGTACCTAAAACTCTTAGCCCCAGAAGCATTACATGCTACCATTCCTCCTATAGTAGCAGAAATTTCAGTGGGGTCAGTTGAATAAAACCATTCGCCTTTTTTCATATGATATAATGCATTTTTAGAAGAATCATTCCACCCATCGGTTATAAATGATTTATTAGCTAAATATTTCCTAATTTCTACAAGCAAAACTCCAGGCTGAAGTTTTATATAAAATTTATCATTTACCTCATCATATCGAATTCCATTCACTTTATTCATTCTACTTAAATTAATTACATGTCCCCCAAAAGGAACTGATGATGCTGCTAATCCAGTTCTAGCTCCTTGAATTGTTGTAGGTATTTTATTTGCGTAATTTTCTTTTAAAACACTTATTATTTCTTCTTCTGATTTTACAAAAGATATACTGTCTGCAAACCCCACCTGACGAGATTCGTCTCTTAAATATTCTCCATATTCTTCAGTAAATCTAATTTTAATTTTATTATCCATCTTTGTCCTCCACAATGAAGCAAGTAATTATATAAACTAATAATTAATTAACCAATATATTTTAACTTATAATCTAACATAAACATCGGCCTAAAGCAACCAAAAATATTTAACATATTTGTTTATATAAAGATTGTATACTACTAAACCCTTTTTAATAAAAACAATGGCAGAAGAATTAATATTCATCCGCCATTGCTTTTTACTTAAATTATTTAGATTTAACTTGGTTTTTAATTTGACCTGTTGGTAACTCTCTTATTAAATCCTTTGATTTTCCTGCTCTCAATAAATAACTATCAGTGGAATGTCCTACAATTTCAACTATTTTTTTACTAATCAGCATTGCTTTATCCAAATCTATTCCTGTTTCTACATTCATTTCATTACACATATGTATAACATCCTCTGTTGATACATTTCCTGCAGCCCCTGGAACAAATGGACAACCACCGACACCAGCAAATGATGTATCAAATTGTGTTATACCTGCTTGCATTCCAGCAACTATATTTGATATTCCCAATCCTCTAGTATTATGGAAATGTAACCACCAATTTACTTGGGGAAACTCTTTTTTCATTTCTGAACAAATTTCATAAACTTGAGTTGGATATGCCATTCCAGAAGCATCCGAAAGTGATATCTCTGTAACTCCTACATTTAAGTATGCTTGAACTATATCCTTAACATCTTGCACTGGTATTTCTTTATCCCATGGTGACCCAAAAGCCATTGAAATAGATCCTGAAATTTCTATATTGTTTTCTAATGCTTTATCAACACAAGCCTTAAACCCTGCAACACTCTCTTCTGGTGTCTTGTTTAAGTTTGCTAAATTATGCGCCTTGCTTGCAGATACATTTAACTTAACTTTCTTACAACCACATGCAGCTGCTCTTTCTACACCCTTTACATTAGCTATTAATGTTCTATATTCTACACCATCAACCATTGGTATTAACTTAAAAACTTCATCAGTATTTGCCATCTGAGGCACTGCTTTTGGGCTAACAAAAGATCCAACTTCAATAACTTTAAACCCAGCATCAATCATATCTTTAATTATTTCTACTTTTTGCTCTGTTGTAAGTATTGTAGCCTCATTTTGTAACCCATCTCTAGGTCCTACTTCACATATTTTAATTTTTTTTACTAAATCCATTGACACAGTTGTTTCCTCCTAGTTCTCTTTTTAAAATAAGGATTATGCTATTTAGCATAACCCCTACTCAATTATTTCTCTGATACTATTTTTTCTATACTTTTTGTAAATGTTTCTATTGGTTCAGGCAATCCTGTCCACAATGAATACTGAATTACACCTTGGTTAATTACCATTCCAATACCATTTAATATTTTACATCCTATAGATTCTGCTTCCACCAAGAACTTAGTTTTAAGTGGATTGTATGTTGCATCAAAACAAATTTGAGAAGAATTTAACGATTCTTTCGAAACCGGAACTTCATCAAGATGTGGATACATTCCAATTCCTGATGCATTTATAACTACATTAGAAAGCGAAACTTTCTTATTGATTTCTTCCACATTTTCAAATGATACTAATTCTGCTACTGGGGCAAATTTAGTATTTATATCTTCAACCAGTGACTTGCTTGATTCTTTAAATTTATCTACTATATATATTTTTTTAGCTCCTCTGAATGCTAATGTAGAGCATATTGCTCGGCCTGCTCCACCTGCTCCAAAACAAAAGAATACTGAATCTTCTAATTTACAATCAGTTTCACTTAATAGAGATCTTACGAAACCTTCTCCATCAGTGTTATAACCTTTTAATTTCCCATTATTATTTACTATAGTATTACAAGAGCCCATCTTTTCAGCTAGCTCGTCAATTTCATCTAAATATTGCATTACTTCTATTTTATTAGGTTTTGTTACTGCAAATCCTACAAAGTTCATATACTTTAATCCGTTGATTACATCACCTAAATGATCATTTTCAACTTCTACCGGAAAATAATGATAGTCTAATCCTGCTGCTTCATAAGCTTCATTTTGCATTCTTGGTGAGAATGATTGTCTCAATGGTTTACCTAACAAAGCTATCATTTTAGTATCTACTGTAATTGCCATTTTCTTACCTCTCTTATTAACTAATAATTAAAATTTTTAAAAAATTATATTTGGCGAGAACTTCCCGCCAAATATAACCAATGTTAATATTATTCTCCTAAATAAGCATCAACTAAATCATCACCAACTTGTGAACGAATTTCGTCGAATACAGGTTGAACAGCTGTTTTTATTTGTTCATATAATTCTGCTGATACTGGTACAACTTCTGTTCCACTATCTTTTATAGCATTCATTCTTTCTTCTGCTCTAGAATCTGCTTGCTCACGTGCATAAGCTTTTGCTTCTGTAACAGCTTCATCTATGATTGCTTTTTCAGCATCATTTAAACCATCATATAATGCTTTGTTTGTGATCAAAGATAATATGTGAGGAATGTGGTTTGTTTGTACAACATATTTTTGTTGCTCATATAATTTATTAGCAACTATAACTTCATATGGATTTTCCTGTGCATCTATAGTTCCTTGTTGTAATCCTATATAAACTTCAGCAAATGCCATAGGAGCTGGATTTGCACCTAATGCTTTCCAGAATGCTAAGTGGTTAGGATTTTCCATAGTTCTAATTTTTTGACCTTTAAAATCATCCATTGATTCAACTTTTTTGTTAGTTGACATAATTCTAAATGATTGATCTGCATATCCTAATAATTTGTATCCACCATCAGCATAAACTTGGTTAATAGTAGACATGAAATCACTATTATCTAATGCTGCTCTTACTTCATCTATAGTAGCATAAGCAACTGGTAAGTCAAATACAGCTAATTTAGGCATGAAGTTTACCTGTGGTGCAGTAGTTTGAACTATAAAGTTAACATCTCCACCTAAACAACTTTCAAGAGCCTCTCTGTCTCCGCCTAATGTACCATTAGCAAAGATTTGAATTTTCATTTTTCCACCTGAAGCTTCTGATACTAAATCAGCAAACTTCTTACCATATAAGAATGTTACAGTATCTTCTGGACTATCTATAGCTAGATTCCAGTTATATTCACCTACTTCAGCTGATGCATCTGGTGTTTCTGATGCAGGAGTTTCTGTTTCTGCAGGTGTTGCTGGTGTTTCTGGTGTAGTCTTTTCACCACATGCTGTCAGAGAGAGTGCCAACACTAAAACTAAAACGATACTAATTAAACTTTTCATCTTTTTCATTTTTCTAATTCCTTTCATTTTACAATATTTTTGTTATTTATCATAAACATCTTTATTATAATCTTAATAATAATAAAGATGTCTACTTCATTGTTATTAACCTAGCAATACCAAACTAATACCAGGGAATATAATTATTAATGTCAGTGCTATTAAGAACAGTAATATAAACGGCAATGCGTTCTTGGCCACATCCATGACTGGTATTTTGGTCAAGGAACTTGCAACAAATAAGTTTATTCCTATCGGTGGTGTAACAAATCCAATAGCTAAGTTAACTACCATAAAGATACCAAAGTGAATTAAATCAACTCCTATTAAATTCATTATAGGAACCATAATTGGTGTTAATATTAATATAGCTGGACCTCCATCCATTACCATACCAACAACTAATAAGAACAAGTTGATTACAATTAATATAACAGCTTTACTTGTAAATGTTCCAGTAATCCAAGTGCTTACAGTTTGAGGTACATTCATCAATGCTAAAACTCTGGCAAATGCAGATGCTGCAGCTAGTATAAACAACATAGGTCCAAACGTCTTGATACTTTCTCTGAATATATTAGGTATTTCTTTAAACTTAAGTGTCTTATAAACAAACAAACTTATAAATAAAGAATAAAATACCGATAATACAGCAGCTTCTGTAGGAGAAGCAACCCCACTATAAATACTACCTAGTATTATAACTGGTGTCAATAACGCCCAAAAGCTATCTAAAACTACTTTAATAAGTCCCTTTTTTCTTAATGCATCAACTGTTTCATTAATTTTAACCTTATCTTCACCATTTTTCTTACAGTAAAAAAATGCATAAGCCATTAAACAGCCCGCTATTAAAAATCCTGGTATAATACCAGCTGTAAACATGTCCCCAACAGACACTCCTGAAGCCATACCATACAAGATAAATGGTATACTAGGTGGTATTATAACACCTAAACTTCCAGAAACTGCAACAAGAGCTGTAGAGAATTTCACATCATATCCCAAATTAACTAAAACCGGGATTGTCATACTACCAACAGCAGCAACCGTAGCTGGAGCTGAACCAGAAATTGCACCGTAGAACAAACATGTTACTATAACAGCCGATGGCATTCCTGCTGTTAACTTACCAATAAAAAACGAGAATACATCAAATAACTTCTTTGATACTCCTCCTTTTGCCATTATTATTCCAGATAAAACAAACATAGGTATAGCTAATAATGGAAAACTATCAACTCCTCCTAACATTGCTCTTATTACATAAGTAGCACTTGCTGGAAATGAAGGGTCAACGAATCCAGGTAATACTGATACTATCCCCAGAGAACTTGAAACTGGAATAGCAACGAATAGACATAGAAAAAAAATTAGAAATAAAATGCCTGCTGACATAAACTTTCTCCTTTCAAATATAAAAAATCAAAATTAGTTGCCACTTACTAAAACCTTAAATTCAAATACTAAACCTTGTATCAATCTAATTATAGTTAAAATAAATCCAACTAATGGAGCAACCTGTATAAAGTACATAGGTATTCTGCAAGCAGGACTTATCTGTCCACTTAACACTGATGCCTGTACAAAATTATAAGCATACTTAATCATATATACAAAGAAAACTAGCATTACTGCTTTCTCAATTATTTTAAAAACCGCATGCAACTTTGTTGGTAACATTGATACTATTTGTTCAATTTTAATTGATATTTGTTTTTTTGTACAATAGCTAATACTGAGAAAAGCTGACCACACAAACATATAACGAGTAAGTTCCTCTGACCATGTCAAAGAATAATTAAATACATATCGAGCCACAACCTGAACGCCCATTACCATTGCCATAGCAGCTAACAAGAGCATTAATAGTAACTCTTCGAAATTATCATCTATCTTCTTGATAATTTTCATTACTTCACCTCCGTGATTTTTTAAACTTTTAATTTACAAAAATATTATAACAATAAAAACGAGAATAAATAATTACAAATAATCAACTCCTTGAATAATAGTAATATATTTTGGTAATGTTTTCATAATATACTTCTTAACAAGTAATTGACTCTAAAACATTCCCTAAGTAAATAATAATTTCATTATATGAAAAACATTATTTCATTTAATAAAATTATATTATTGTTTTATAGAATTGTCAAGATATTTATTTTGAATAACGTTTTCTTATTTGCTTTTTATTTCGTCAACTGAAAACAATATTTTTTCTATCTATATATAAACAATATAATATCCATTATATACCCCAATCCAGCTATTTTAATAAAATAAATAAAAAATATACCTAACTATTATAACCATTTACAATACTAGGTATACCATTTAAAAATAAATTACATGATTTTTTCATAGCCTAAATCTCTAGATATATCATTTGCTGCTTTAATTGTATCGTTTATCTTATCCGTCATTTCTTCATTAACAAATCTAACTGAAGGTCCAGAAAATGACAATACACCTATAAGTTTTCCTTGTGAATTCATTATAGGAGATGCTATTCCAACTAATCCTTCTTCTCTTTCCCCAACACTCAATGCATAACCTCTTTCAATTATTTTTTCAAATACCGAATCATCGAGTCTAGTATCTTTAATTACTTCCTGCCTACTAACAGGGTCCATATAAGCTAAGAACACCTTACCTGCTGCCCCTACTATGAGCAAGTGTCTTTCTCCTAGCCTAATAATTTGCCTTAAAGAACGAGTTGATTCTACAACTGCAATACACAATTTATACTCTCCGTCTAAAATAAACAATCTAACATTTTCGTTATATTTTTTATTTAATCTTAACATATGACTGTATGATATTTTCTTCAACTCATCATATTTTCCATCAGGTAATTTAGTTGATAATTGACTAATTTTATTGCCCAAAAAAATTTTTTTACTCTCAGGATCCTTTTCTAAATAATGTTTTGATTGCAAAGTTGCAATAATCCTGTGTGCTGTACTTGGAGATAGCTTAGTTTTTTCTGAAATTTGTGATAAAGTCAATTCGTTGTGGTCTAAAAAACATTCTAGTATTTCTAAAGCTCTCTCAACTGATCTCGTTGGTGAATTTTTACCTTCCATATGTCATCCCCTTTGCTTATTTGAATCTTATATTAGTATAGATGAGTTTTTATTTTTTGTCAACGTTTTATTTCATCAGATGAAATTTCAGCCTGGATTCTGTTCTAATTTCAATTTTTCCGAAACACAAAATAAAAGAGCCTTATATATATATATATGTGTGTGTATATATACTTGGACTCTTTTATCTAATAAAAGCCTAATTGATTTGATATTTCTTTGCAATATTTTACAATATCACTTATTTTATCAGACATCTCTTCGTTAATAAATCTAACAGCAGGTCCAGAAATAGATAAAGAAGCTATAACTTTACCTTCATTATTAAAAATAGGAGCCGCTATACCGACTAATCCATCTTCTCTTTCTCCCAAACTTAATGCATATTCATTTGCCTTTATCTTTTCCAACGCTTCATCCGTTAAGTTTGTTTCTTTGACAATATTATTCCTTAAATTTTTATCCAAATATGCCAAAAACACTTTACCTGCTGCACCCCTAATAATAGTATGTCTTTCGCCAACCTTAATTATTGCTCTATGCTCTCTTGTAGATTCAATAACCTCAATACACAATTTATATGAACCATCTGGTATATACAATCTTATATTTTCATTATACTTTTCCTTTAATTTCTCCATATAAGGATATACCATTTTTCTCAATTCCATATTTTGATCTTCTGTAATAGAGCTTGCTAATTTATTAATCTTATCTCCTATGGAAAATTTTTTATTTTTATCGTCTCTCTCAATAAAATGCTTATTTTGCAAAGTTTGCATTATTCTATAAGCTGTACTTGGAGACAATTTAGTCTTCTCGGATATTTCGTTTAAAGTCATCTTATCCTCAATTAAAAAACAATCTAGTATTTCTAGCGCTCTTTCTACTGACCTCGTTGGTGAATTTCTAATTTGCATAGTTTCCTCTTCACTTTTCTATTCTAATTCACTTATAATGTTTCATACAAAATTCTATTTAACAAAAACATATAGATGTAGGTTTTACTTTAATCCCATTCTATATGTTTTCATTAGAAATTTCAAATAATTTAATTATTTTGTAGCTACATGTGCAAATCTTGTTGCTTCACCTGAAACTAATTTACCTTCAACTACATTTTCCTTTGGATTGTATATATCATTTATATTCCAAATACCATCTGTAGGAACTGGTATATTTTCCATTGGTACATCCAACAAGTAAGGTACATTAGCATTAATCGCTTCTTCAAATGCACCTTTAAATTCATCTGCTGATGTTATTTTCTTTGATTTTACTCCATAAGCTTTTGCAACTTCTGCCCAGTCAGGATTATATTTTTCTCCATCTGGAGTATGGAATATGGTTCCAAATGAATGTCCGTATGCTCCACCCTCAAGTCCAGCTATGGTACCAAATGCACCATTATTCATAATTACCCAAACGCATGGAATATTTTGTTCTACTGCTGCAGCTAATACTGAAGGATTAGTTCCAAATCCACCGTCTCCTATCAAAGTGATAACTTTTTTATCTGGAGCTGCTAATTTAGCTCCTAGTATTGCAGCTGAACCAAATCCCATTGTTGCTAATCCACCTGGATGGAATATTGTATCAGGTTCTGTTATATCAAATTGTTGACTTACACCATTTTTATTCCAACCAACATCTGTAAAAATTAATCCGTCAGTAGGAAATACTTCTCTAACATCTTTTAATATTCTTTGTGGTGTCATCGGGAATCTTCCATCATCTGATATAGCTTTGTTTGATGCTTTGAATTCAGCTCTATATTTAGCTATTTCCGCTCTTAATTCTGGTCTATTGATTCCTTCTGGTTTCAATTCTTTTGCAGCTTCTAAAATAGCTGCCAATGCTAATTTAGGGTCTGCTACAGCGCCTATTTCAACAGGATAGTTTCTCCCAATTTCTTCTGGATCTATATCTATTTGTATAAATCTTGATTTCTGACTAAATGATATTCCTTCATACCAAGAACTTGCGTCTGCTTCTTTCATTCTAGTTCCAACAGCAAGTACTAAATCTGCAGTTGAAGATTTTCCATTAACAAAATAAGTTCCCCAGAATCCTGTTGTTCCAACAAATAATGGATGAGTATCTGAAATTCCGCCTTGACCCATCAATGATCTCGTTACAGGTAAGTCTAAGAATTCTACCAATTCTGTTAATTCTTTTGTAGCTCCACTATATACTGTATGACCACCAATGTGAATCAATGGATTTTCTGCATCAATAAGTTTCTTAGCAATTTGTATTGCTGTTTCTTTTTGCAAAGTAGGTTTTACAGTTTCGTGTGAATCTTTGTAAGTTCTTTCAAAGTTAGAATCATCAATTTCTCTTGAGAACATATCCATTGGTATTGAAATAAGAACTGGTCCAGGTCTTCCTGATTCAGCCAATCTAAATGCTTTATCAAGAATTTCCGGTAATAATTCAGGAGTATCTAATCTCCATGCTCTTTTTACAAATGGTTTGAAAATATCATATTGCGAGCCATCACAATGCATGTTTATTTCTTGATGCGGATGTTTACCATAGTAGTAGCTTGGAACATCTCCTGCTATTACTACCATTGGTATGTTGTCAGTAGCTGCATTTGCAACTCCTGTTACAGCATTTGTAAGTCCAGGTCCTAAGTGTGTCATACATACTGATGCTTTTTTTGTAACTCTTGCATAACCATCAGCAGCAGTAGAAGCTATTTGTTCGTGTCTTACTGAAATATATTTTAGTTTACTATCTTTCATAGCATCTAATAATGCTATTACAGTATGACCACAAAGACCAAATACATACTCAACGCCTCTTCTTTCTAAATAGTCAACCAATTGATAAGATATTAATTTTTTCATTAATCAATCTCACTTTCTATAAGTTATAATTTTTATTTATAATTTATAATCCCTGTGTAAAACAAGTGTTTTCACGAACTCTACATATTCATTATTCATGAAAACTAATTATAAAAATAATCAATAGTATTTCACACAATGGAATTTTTTTATTTTTGTTTGTTGAAATTATAGCATTATTATTAATGTAAGTCAACACATTATTTATTTTTTTAAAAATATTTTAATAGTAGTCATCTTAATTTTATGTTGATATTTAGGCAGTTATTAAATATAAACGTAAAATTATCAAAAAAAACTTTAATTTTTATTTACTTTGTTTTTAGTCATTACCCCTTTAATTTTATGTCTATATATTTTTACTCTATAAAATATATTGTGCCATTTTAGCAGTATTTTGGTTATTTGTGTAAATGTTATTAGGTTTTTAGTCTGTTAACTATTGACTTTTTTCATTAATTGAAATATAATTATTATAAATTATCACACAATAAAATTAAATTTATTAAAGGAGATAAAAATGAAAAGAGAATATTCTTTAGCACATCTTACTGTTTTGGGCTGTGCTCCACCAGAGATGATTTACATTGCTAGTTTAACCGGATATGACTATGTAAGCATACGTCCTATTTATATGGGATTACCAGGAGAACCAAATTACGACTTGGCTAATAATAAAGAAATGTATAAACTAACAAAAACTGCCCTTAAAGAAACAGGAATAAAAGTTAATGACATAGAACTTGCTCGTATATTTGATGGAATGGATGTTAAAAAATATGAACCAGCTTTTGAAGTAGCAGCTGAATTAGGTGCTAAAGGAATGATAAGTAGCGTGTGGACTCCCAATAGAGAATATGCTACTGAGAAATTTATAGAACTTTGCGATTTGGCAAAACAATATAATTTAGATGTTAATCTCGAGTTTGTAACTTGGGCAGATTTATCAACATTGAAAGAAGCTAAAGAGTTTCTTAAAACTGTTAACCGTGAAAATGTTGGTATTATGATAGATACTCTTCATTTCAACCGTTCTAGAGTTAACCTAGAAGAATTAGACAATATCCCTAAAGAATGGTTTAATTTTGCACATATTTGTGATGGTCCTGCTGAAATTCCTACAAACAAAGAAGGTTTAATACACACAGGTAGAGATGAAAGATTATATGTTGGAGAAGGTGCAATTGATATTGCTTCTATAATAAATAGAATGCCCGAAGATGTAGTTTTATCAATAGAACTACCTCATATTCAAAGGGTCAAAGATTTTGGATACACTGAACATGCTCGTCGTTGTATTGAAACAGCAAAAAAATACTTTGGAGAGCATCCTAGAGCCTAAACGATAACTTTTTCATAAATTCCCCTAAAAAAAGCTGCTATTTTTAACTAAATAGCAGCTTTTTTATCTATTCTTCTACATAATTTCTTTCATGCATTTAATGACAAAATCTATATCTGATTTTGTTACTCCTACATGTGTTACAAACCTGTATTCACCATCTTCAATTCCGTTTACCTTTATATTTTTTTCATAAAGTTTTTCTATAAAGGCTTTTTCAGATATAACTTCTTCTCCCATCTCAAAGTAAATCATGTCTATATCTGTTCTGTCAAATTTAACATTTACACCCGGTATCTTAGATAATTCTTCTGCAAAATATTTAGCGTTTTTATGATCTTCTTCTAGTCTTAGCGTCATTTTTTCTAGGGCAATGATTCCTGCGGCGGCTAGTATACCTATTTGCCTCATTCCACCACCCATTAACTTTCTATTTTTTCTTGCTCTATCTATAAACTTTTTACTTCCTGCTAGCATTGAACCAGCAGGTGCTGCTAATCCTTTTGACAAACAAAACATAACTGTATCAGCACATTCTGCAATTTCTTTTACCTCTACATTAAGCGACGTAGCAGCGTTAAATATTCTAGCTCCATCCAAGTGTACTGGTATAGAATTCTCTTGTGCTATTTTTTTTATTTCTTTTAAATTTTCAAGTGAAACGACTGCTCCGCATCCATGTGCTTCTTCTACACAAATTAATCCAGTTTCAGGTTCATGAATGTCATCTTGTCTAATCGCTTTCTTAACTTCGGCTGGATTCATTGTACCGTTAACTGTATCAATTGTTCTTAACTGAACTCCTGCTATTACAGCAGATGCTCCAACCTCATGTATCACAATATGATTATTTTTACCTACGATTACCTCTTGTCCTCTTCTAGTGTGTGTAAATAATGCTAATTGATTTCCAAATGTTCCACTAGGTACAATCAAAGCTGCTTCTTTACCTGTTTTTTCCGCCGCAAGTTTTTCAAGTTTATTTACTGTTGGATCATCACAGTAAACATCATCTCCAACCAAAGCATTTGCAATTGCTTCTCTCATTTCGTCAGTAGGCATAGTTACAGTGTCACTTCTTAAATCAATATAATTCATAAAATTACCTTCCTTATTTAGATTATTCTGCTTTATTAGATAGACGGTGTTAATATAAAATTGATAATTTTGTTGCTTTTACTAAATGTTTTGCTAAAACTGCTGTTGTTACCGAACCTACTCCTAATGGAACAGGTGTGATTAATCCTGATTTCTCCAGACAATCATCTGTATTTACATCACCAAAAAGATTACCATCTTGTTCTATATTAATACCTACATCAATTACAGTTGAACCCTGTTTTATGTAATCTTTTGTAATCATTTTTGCTTTTCCAACAGCTGCAATGAGTATATCAGCTTTTGATGTCAGTTCTTTTAAATTTTCAGTCTTAGAATGACACATTAATACAGTTGCATCTTCTTTAAGTAGCAACATAGACAATGGTTTCCCAACTACCATTGACCTACCCACAACTACTGCTAATTTACCCCTAATCTCTACATTATAGTATTTTAAAATTTCCATAGAAGCAGTAGGAGTACATGGAGAAAATCCTGTCTCATCACCTTCCATAACTTTTGATACATTAATAGGATTAAAACAATCAATATCTTTTTCTGCATTAATAATGTATTTTACTTTATCTTCATCTATATGTTTAGGAAGTGGTCTAAATAACAATATGCCATGTACTGTTTTATCATCATTAACTGATTTTAATTTTAAAATAAAATCCTCTTGACTTATTTCCGCTGGTAAAGCTACCACTTCGCAAGCTATATCACATGTTTGCATTCTTTTAAGTGCGGCTCTTTCATATGCTATGTCATCTTCTCTTTCGCCTATTCTAACAATTTTTAGTTTTGGAAATATATTATTTTGTTTTAAATGTTCAACATCTTTTTTTACTTCAAGTGTTATTGCATCTGCAACCGGTTTGCCCTTAATTAGTTTTCCCACTAGAATCCCACCTTTTACCTTTTATTCATTCATAATTATAACTACTTTTTCAAACACCTCATCTGCTAACTTTGCTCCATCTTCAACCATTTTTTTAGACTTTTCCCTTGTTTTCAAAACATACTCATCATCATTCATAGACTTGATATTTATTTCTACATTTAAGTATGCACTATACAATGCTGCTTTTAAACACTGAACTCCAACTCCTACATCACTTATAATTGTTTTAGATGAAATATCAACAATTTCATTATGCAACAGAATTGCTTCATATGTGTACTGAAGTATTTCTAAAGGTGCTGAGCACGCAATTTTTAAACATTTTTGTAATGTTTCTTCTTTTTTTATTTTTTCCTCTTCTGTAGAACTTGACATTGAGTATGCTTTTGACAATGGTTCAAAGTTTTCTGCATCTTTATCTATAAGATATATAAGTTTATTTCTTAACATTTCACCTCTTCTTATTATATCTTCATGCTTTTCTTTATAATCAACAAATTTTTTCTTCCCCACAGAAAAATTTGCTACCATGGTATTCAAGGCTGCTCCTAATGCTCCTACTAATGCTGCTGCTCCTCCCCCTCCTGGTACTGGTTTTTTAGATGCTAATTCAAAAGCGAATTCTTTACATGATAATTGTGTTAACTCCATAGTTCACCTCGTAATTTTTATATGAATAGTATATACCAAATACTATATATTTTTCAATACAATTATTTTTTTATTGACAATTGCCTTTATTTTGATAACATATAGTGAGAAACTTACAAAAGGAGTTTTAAATGAACAATCCAGAAAAGAAAAACAAAATGGCAACAGAATCTGTTTCAAAATTAGTTATAACTATGTCTTTACCACCAATTGTATCAATGTTTATTCAGTCAATGTACAATGTAGTTGATAGTATTTTTGTATCTCGAATAAGCATGGATGCATTAACTTCCGTTTCACTTGCATTTCCATTACAAATGATTATTGTATCACTATTTGTTGGAACTGGAGCTGGGATTAGCTCTCTTATATCAAGACGATTAGGTGAAGGTAACCAAGAAGCCGCAAGTAAAGCCGCTAATCATGGATTAGTAATAAATATATTTTATTCTTTGGTAATGGCCGTAATTGGAATATTTTTTGTAAAACAGTTTACATCTATATTTACAAATGAACCAAATTTGCAAAACCTAACAACTCAATATTTACAAATCATATTGATAGTTTCTTTTGGCAGCTTTATAACTCAAGCTGGAATAAGTATACTTCAAGCAACCGGAAATACATTTATCCCTATGATTACACAATTGGTTGGTGCCATAACAAATATAATTTTAGACCCTATATTAATTTTCGGATGGTTTGGAATACCCGCATTAGGCATAAGGGGAGCTGCAATAGCAACGGTAATTGGACAATTCGCCTCCTTTGTACTTACAATGAAAATTCTATTTAAAGATAGTCACCTTCTAAATTTAAATTTAAAAGGTTTTACTCTCAACTATAAAACAATAAAAGACATATATGTGGTTGGGCTACCTGCTATTATAATGCAAGCCCTTGCTTCTGTTATGGTAAGTGGGTTAAATATTATTTTAATTTCTTTTAGTTCAGCAGCTGTAGCAGTGCTTGGTATATATTTTAAACTTCAATCATTTATTTTCATGCCTATATTTGGACTAGCACAAGGATTTCGTCCTATAATTGGATATAACTTTGGTGCTAAAAATAAAGATCGTGTACTTGAAGCATTTAAAACAGCAATAATAATTTCAGTTAGTATAATGTTCATTGGTACTATTATTTTTCAAGTTTTCACAACGGAACTATTATCATTATTTGATAGCAATGATGAAATGATGTTAATTGGCATAAATGCTCTTAAAATTATTAGTTTGACATTTGTTGTTGCTGCAGTTGGAATAACAATAAGTACCACATTTCAAGCATTTGGCAAAGGAATATTGAGTTTAATGATTTCTTTTACCAGACAAATTATAATATTGTTACCTGCTGCATATATTTTATCAAGATTTTATGGTTTAAACGCTATCTGGTATTCATTTATCATAAGTGAAATAATTTCAGTTGGAATTGCAATACCTGTACTTTTTATATATTTAGAAGGAATATTTAAAACCTGGAAAAATTAGACACAATGCATGTTGCTTTCCCTACATTTAAAAAAATAGAAGTATACTTTAACTTTTGAAGTATACTTCTATTTTTTTAATCATTTGGATTGTATGTTGCATAATGTATATGGTCCTCCCATACTCCATTAATTTCTAAGTATTTTTTTGAAAAACCCTCTCTTTCAAATCCAAGTTTTTCCATAACTTTTAAAGATCTTTTATTTCTTGGTATTATATTAACTTCAACTCTGTGCAATCCATAATCATCAAACATTATTTGAACGGTTTTATTTATTGCTTCCGTCATATATCCCTTATTAATTTCATCTTTATCTAACTTATACCCTAAAAAGCATGATTTAAAATTACCCATAATTATATTACTATAACATGCATTTCCAATAATTTTATTGTTTTCTTTTTTAATTATCCAAAATCTAACTAATGTATGATTTTTAGCCATATAATACTCGTTTTTCAATTTATCTTTTTGATATGACACCGTATAAAAATCATCATGTGGTTTGGGTTCCCATTCTTTCAGAAAGTTATGATTTCTTTTATAATACTCCAGAACTGGTCTTCCATAATTAGGCTTAAGTATCCTTAAATACAATCTATCTGTTTCATAACGTGTTTGCATAAACATTTATACTAGTCCTCTCAATTCTTGATAATTATGTTCATTACAATATTCATTCTACATATAACAATACAATTAGTCAACTTATTTTGCTTTACTATAGCAAATAAGTATGATAATATCTATTCATTAGTTAATTATCATTTATTATATCACTTAAATTTTATATGTAATATTTATAGATATATTCACTCGGGGGTTTATTTTGAAAATAAGTAAAAGAAATATTTATCTCATTTTTACAACGTTCTATATATACTTTATCATGGCACTATTTGAAAGTTCAAGGGGTAATTTTATACCTTTTTTTATTGATGAATTTAATACAAACAATACAACAATAAGCTTTATTCTATCCCTCAACACTGTAGGATGTGTAATCGGAAGTTTCGCAGGAGGCCATTTATGTGAAAAATTTGGTCATAAATTTGTGTTTATATCTGGTAGTATAATATCAACTGCAGCTATTTTTATGGCTCCATTCATTTCTAATATTTATCTTTTAGGTCTTTTTTATTTTATTTTTGGAATAGGACGTTCTTCTTTAAGCGTATCTGTTGATTCAATAGTTCCTGTTTTGTCTATAGGATTTGAAGTTATTTTAATGAATATAACTCATTTCATGTATGGTCTCGGTAGCTTTGCTGGTCAGAGTATTTATGGCAAATTGCTTTTTAATGGTATATCTTGGAGAAGCATTTATCTTTATCTAGGAATATTTTTTATTGTATCTATTATATTTACACTTTTTATGAAAATACCAAACATGAAGATTATACAAGAGCATCAAGCTATTCAGAGAAAAGAACTATATAAAAACCCAATTATATTTTTATTTATGTTGGCTGTATCACTTCAAATTATGACCGAAGCAGTAGTTAATACTTGGTTTATTAATTATATTAGAACTAGTTATGCTTTAAATCCTGCCGATGCAGCTATATACGCATCTATATTCTTTCTTTTATTTGCCACAGGAAGACTTGCAGGAGGTTTTATTGTAAATAAACTTGGTGATGCAAAAGGATTGAGAATATTTTTATTATCAGCAGCATTATGCATATTTTTTGGCTTAATTTTAAAAAGGTCTGGATTATTTCTTATTTCAATATCTGGATTTTTTATTTCAATAGGATTTCCAACGTTAATGGTATTAGTAAACAAAACTTTTAAACAAAATGCTTCTTTTGCAATTGGTCTGATAACCACTATAGGCAATATAATTTTTGTTTTGTTATTCAACTTATCTGGCTTTCTTAATGACCTAATAGGAACATATTTGTCATTCTTCATGGCACCTGCAGCACTAATTGGTAGTTTCATAGTTATTACAGTAATATCAAAAAAAGCAAACCTTAATTGATATATAAAACAATAATTATTCTTCCACTTTTAAAGATGTAATCTTTTTTTCATTTCTGCTCTCATGCTGTCACCTTCAAATATTAGTATTGTTGATAAAGAAATAATACTAGTTGCTACACATATTAATGAAGGATAAATTACATCTAATATTCCAATTAAAATAAAAATCAATGGAGCAATTCCAAAAACTCCATCAATAATCAAATATAATATATAATCCTCCATTTTTAATTTCAATATTTTAGGAATAATTGCCATTGAAATCATTGCAAAAACACACAATATTGGAATTATATATTCTATTGACCATCCTTTCCAATTTGTCATATAATCCCACAATACTAACGCTATTGAAATAATTACTACTTGATATACTATATTTTTAGGAATATTGTTACGCTTATTAATTGCTGTTATCAAACTTACCCAAACAGATACCAAACCACCAATTATAAAAAGAGACCACGCTCCCCTTTGTGGAATCATAATGTTCAATGTAACAGATAATGTTGCTATTACTATAGAAACCAATATTAAAATTCTAAAAAACAAATTATGCAGTTTATACACAGAAGAAATGCGTGGAAATATTTCTTCTTGCTCCTCATCTCTTCCTAATAAAAATCCTTGACACAAAGGACAACTTTCTCTTTTACCTATAATATTAACTTTACACTTTTCACATTTTTTCACAAAGGCACATCCTATTCATCATCAATTTTATTGGTAATAATATCTACTGGAATATCCATAGAAGTCAACGTCCTAAAAAACCTCATTTGTATGTCTGTACTTACAAATGATGAAGTAAAGCTAACTCTTAATTTATCATCATATGAACAAACACAAGCCTGCAACTTATTTGTACTTACAAAAATATCAAAAGACTCTATAAACATATTAATTTCTTTAGGCATTTCTATCCTTCCAACATTTGAAAGAGTAGAAGTATTTCTTTTATCTACAATATTATTTGCAATTCTTAAGGATATATCTTTAATTTTAAGAGGAATAACTCTTAAAAAGTAATTATGTTCTAATGAAGCGAGACCATTTATCCTATTGTTTAATTTTTCAGGAGTTAATCTTTCTTTGAAGCATTTTTGAAGATGATCAATAACATCCTTTAAATCACCTTCATATTCACTGAAAGTATAGTCTACATTTATTACACCAAAAAAATTTCTAGCAGTTTCCGAATTAAAATACTTGCGTAAATTTACAGGTATACTAAGTACCACTGGATCTTTCTTATGTCGAATTGGTATATCTTCATTGATTGAACGCATTAAAATCGAGGCAAGAAAAATTGTTAAAGATGTATTATGTTCTTTAACTTTCTTCATGATATTATTTATTGGCATAACACCTTCTATAACTTTAATTCTATATTCAGCTAATTTTTGTCCTCTGATTTTATATGCAATAACTTTTTTCTTTTTAGAATTGTCCTTATTATTTGTATAATATTTTTGAAAGCTATCATCTAATTTTTGAGTTCTAGATGCATCATAGTCCATTACAGGCATTTTTTCTACAAATTTATCTTTATATTTAATAGTTATATAATGAAATACTAAAGTTCTTAGAAATTGAAGTGCCCCCGTTCCATCAGATAATGCATGATAAATTTCTACACTAATTCTTTTTTTATAATACATCACTCTAAAAAGTAAACTTTTCTTATTTCTATCATACAGAGGACTGCATGGTGGTATATCTTCCAAAGTCACAACTGGCTTTATATCACTTTTCTCAAAATAATACCAAAAGAGTCCACTTTTTATAACTGATTTATACAAAGGAAATTCTTCTATTGTAATATCTAAGGCTTGCTGTAAAATTACCTTTTCAACAGGCTCAACTAGTTCACAAGAAAATCTAAAAACTTTAGTATCACTCTTTTTACTATTAGGTGGAAATATTTTAGCGGCATTATCTAATTTACTCCACTCTGATATTTTTCGTCTCTTCAATCAATTCACCTCACATAGAAATTGATTTATTATATCGTAACACAATTTAACCTGCGGAAATCTAGGTGGAAGAGCAAAAAAACCATGAAGACCTTCCTTAATACGGTATATTTCAACGTTGTTCCCAGCATTCCTCAATTTCTTGCCATATTCTTCTCCTTCATCTCTTAATGGATCATACTCCGCAGTTATTATTAATGTTTTAGGCTGATTAGATAAATCATTTGATATTAATGGTGCAAAATACGGGTTATTTATATCATCTCTACTTTTCATATATAAATCCATATAATCACAAATTTTTTTTGATGTCAATAAATAGTCTTTTCCATTTTCTACAATTGAGGGAAATGGTGATTTATCGCTATGATCATTATATGTAGCAGGATAAATTAGTATTTGTCTATCAACTTTAAATTCTTTTTTATCACGCGCCATAAGAGATAAAGCTGCTGCTAAATTACCTCCTGCACTATCTCCTATGATTGTGATTCTTTTATTATATATTTTAAATAGTTCTTCTTTTGTAAACAATGTTCTAGCCACCTCATAGCAATCCTCTAATGCTGCAGGGAACCTGTGTTCTGGTGCTAAGCGATAATCAACTGATATTACAATATGTTTAGTTAATCTTGACATATTTGTACAAACCTTATTATAGCTGTCTATGTTTCCTGTCACCCAGCCCCCACCGTGAAAAAAAAGCAAAACAGGATAATCTCCTTCACCATCAGGAGAGAATACCCTTACTGGAATAATATGATCTTCTAAATATATTTTATGATCCCACGCTCTATAAAACGGCTTCATATAATGTCTATGTGCTAAGTTTACTAAATTTCTTTGTAATCTATAATTTTTTTTAACATCAATTTCTGCATACGAAAGTGCTTTGAGAGCAGTTCGAACAACTTTGTTTATCGGCATATCGGTCTCCATTTATTATCGACATTTTTCATCTATAATTCATATATTATAACCATTATATATATAAAACATTTTTGTGTCTACAATTCTTTTTTAGTTAGTTGTATTGTATTCCAATGCTAATTCACTAGTTAATATTTATAAACTTATTTCAATATTTTGAATTTGCAAATTTCTTCCTTAAAATATTAATGGTTGACAAATGTGTATTATATATTAAAATATAAATAAGACTTTACATTATTGTGGAAAGGAGGAAATATTATGGATAAATACGTATGTGACGCATGTGGTTATGTTTATGATCCAGCAGAAGGTGACCCTGATAACGGAGTTGCTCCTGGAACTTCTTTTGAAAATGTGCCTGATGATTGGGTATGCCCATTATGTGGTGTAGGTAAAGATATGTTCTCATTAGAATAAAATAATTATTTTGAATTTTAAATAATTAAGTATTTGATAAGTCACATTATTTTTATACAAGTATTCGAAAGTTTTAGATTTTAGCTAATTACTTATATAAGAGAAAAACAGGTGGATATATTAATATATCCACCTGTCCTATTTTATATAATATTAATGTATTTATTTTATCTCATTATTTTGATGTAATGGTTCCACCACCAATTACTACATCATCTTTATAAAATACCACTGCTTGACCTGGTGTTATAGCACGCTGCTTTTCTTTAAACTCCACTAAAATTTTATCTTCATTTATTGGAATAATAGTAGCTTCACTTTCATTTTGCTTATATCTAGTTTTAACCATCACTTTCATTGGTGAATTTAACTTTTCAATCGCAATTAAATTTATATTATCGGCATATAATTTATCCGAAAAAAGGTCTTCATTGCTACCTAATGTCACAGTATTATCTTCTTTATTTTTACTTATTACAAAAGTAGGTTTACCAAAAGCCATACCAAGTCCTTTTCTCTGACCTATCGTATAATGTATAATTCCATTATGTTTACCTAGTACTTTTCCATTTAAATCGATAAAATTTCCCTTTGGTGAATCTACACCCATGCTTTTTTCTAAAAATCCTGCATAATCTCCATCTTTTACAAAACAAATATCTTGACTATCTGGTTTGCGAGCATTTATCAATCCTTTTTCTTCAGCAATTTCTCGAGCTTCACTTTTATACATACCACCTAATGGAAAAAGTGTCCTTGACAAATCATCTTGAGTTAGTACATATAAAACATAGCTTTGGTCTTTGGATAAATCCACAGCTTTCTTAAGAAGATATCGCTTACTAGCATTATCATATTCTATTCTCGCATAATGACCAGTTGCTATATAGTCTTTTTTCATCAATACCGCTCTTTGTATAAGTTTGCTAAATTTTATAAATTTATTGCAATCTACACAAGGATTTGGCGTATCTCCTATTTCATAACTTCTAGCAAATTTATTCATAACTTCGTCTCTAAATGTATCTTTAAAATTAAAAACAAAATGTTCCATTCCTAATTTATAGCATATCCTTCGAGCGTCTTCTACATCTTCAAGAGAACAACAAGTTCTTGTACTACATGAAGTATCCTTATCCTCATCTGCAAATAATTTTAGTGTTACTCCACACAGATCATAGTTCTGTTCTTTAAGCAGAAGGGCTGCAACTGAACTATCAACTCCGCCGCTCATAGCGACCATAACTTTATTTCCCATTTTTTCTCCTATTCTAAAAAACAGGACTATCAAAGTCCTGTCTATAATTCATTTATTATATATTAATATTATACACTATCCTCTTTTTTTGTCAATCAAACTTCTACACCAAATACAACGAACGCATGAATGTTTTTATCACTACAAATTAAGAGTTTTCTTAATTAACTGGCCAACTTATTTTTTTACCACTTAGCACTTCATCAATTCCCATTGCAGCATGAAGACCCATTCTATCAAATGTTTCGATTGAATGTGCTCCAAAGTGAGGGCTGAAGATTATGTTATCCAATTTAAGTAACGGGTTATTCTTATCTGGTGGTTCGTTTGCCATTACATCTAAAGCTGCACCTTTAAACATATTATTTATCAATGCATCATACAAATCTAATTCATTTATTATTTCACCACGTGCACAATTTATCAAAAATGCTTCCGGTTTCATGATTTTAAAATATTTCATGCTAATAATATTTATAGTTTCATCTGTTGCAGGAATGTGTAGAGAAACAAAATCCGACTTCTTAAATATTTCATCAATTGTTCCTACTAACTCTATATAATCTGGCATTTCTTCTTTTTTGGCATGTCTGCTATATCCAATAACTTTCATTCCAAGTCCCAAAGAAGCTTTTTTAGCTACGGAAAGCCCGATTCTCCCTAGCCCTATAAGTCCTAGCACCTTATTGTTCACTTCTGATAGTTTAACTTGTTCTCTTGCTCCCCAATTTCCACCACGAACTTTTCTATCCATTTCAGTCAAATGATGTCCGCAGGCTAGTATAAATGCAATCGTGTGCTCAGATACAGATTCAAAATTTGATAGTGGGCCGTTTGTTACCTGTATTCCAAGTTCTGTTGCAGCTTGCAAATCAATTGCATCAACGCCTACGCCATGACGTGCTATAACTTTTAATTTTTTACTTGCTTCCATTATTTCTCTTGTAATTTTTGCAGTTCTTATCAATATTGCATCACAATCCACAACTTCACTCTTTATTGTTTCCTCATCTGATGCTGTTCCAATTTTTATTTCATAGCCCTTTTCAAGCAAATAATTTTTACCTGTTTCAGTTATAACCTGAGGTATTAAAACTTTCATATTTTCCTCCACTCATTTTGCTAAAAATTGAAAGCACTCCATCAGAGTGCTTTCTACATTCGTTTATAATACTTTTCATATTTTAACTAATGATTCTCCAAGAACTTTGCATCTTTCTAATCCTTCTATATCAGGATTCCATAATTCCCTTATTCCGTCTGAAACTATTTCAAAGCCTGATTCCTTAAGTTCTTCTGTAATAATCTTAACCGATTCTCCACTCCACCCGTAGCTACCAAAAGCTAAAGCTTTTTTATCAGTAAACTTTAGTCCTTTCATCATTTCTAATAATGCCGCAGTTGATGAAAGGATACCATTATTAATAGTAGAAGAACCAACAATAATCATTTTTGATTTAAACACATCTGTTATAATATCATTTTTATCCTTTTTAGATGAATTATAGACTTTTACAGTTACATTTTTATCTGAATGAGCAATACCTTGTGCTATAGATTCAGCCATTTTTCTTGTTGCATTCCACATTGTATCATATATTATTGTAATTTGATTTTCTTTATATGATTTTGCCCATTCCATGTATTTATTAACAATTTGCAATGGATTATCTTTCCAAATTATACCATGACTTGGACAAATCATATTAACAGGTAGGTTAAAACTTAATACCTCTTCAATTTTACCTACAACAAATTTACTAAATGGTGTTAAAATATTAGCATAATATTTTATTGCCTCTTGATAGAGTTCAGCACTGTCTACTTTGTCGTTATACATTTGTTCTGAAGCATAGTGTTGACCAAATGCATCATTACTAAACAAAATAGCTTCCTCTGACATATATGTAAACATAGTGTCCGGCCAATGTAACATTCTCGCTTCAATAAATGTAAGTTTATTTTTACCTATATCTAGTGTATCTCCTGTTTTAACTTCAACAAAATTCCAATCTTGATGATAATGTCCTTTTATTATTTTCATACCATTTTTTGTACAATAAATAGGTGTGCTAGGGATTTCTTTCATCAAATCTAAAAGTGCACCACTGTGATCAGGTTCGGAGTGATTCATAATAATATAGTCAATTTTATCTAAATCAATTTCTTGCTTTAATTTAGATACAAATTCTTTAGAAAACGGGTGCCAAACAGTGTCAATTAAAACAGTCTTCTCATCTCTAATTAAATATGAATTATATGATGAACCCTTGTGAGTAGAATATTCTTCTCCATGAAATTTATCTAATTCCCAATCTATTTTACCAACCCAAGTTACTGTTTCTGTAATTTTAAACGACATATTTCCTCCTGTATATAACATCTGTATTTTTTTATATTATAACCTATAATGCAATTTATATCAATCACTTTGGCATTAAAATACTTACTTTAACATGCAAAAGTCGCCAAAAACTAGTTCTTAACGACTTATATTTTATAAATATTTTGAACCACTTATTTTATCTTTCCATATTTCTTTAAGTATTTCCAGATCTTCAGTATAATCTGTTTTTGTTTCATCTTTATCATATTCCAAAATATCTAGTACTTCAATTGTAAATGCATCTTTTCCAATACTTTGAACTTCCTTTTGTAGTTCCTTATTGGGATGACTACCTAATTCTAAACTAAACCTAGTGCTATTTATTTTGCCTTTTAAGTTTGGGGTAGACCCTATATAGCACTTACCATTTGAATTACAACGAACAATGTATATACCCATTTCTTGTTTCATTTGCTTATATTTTTCTTTCAACTCTCTTTTTCTATCCACCATCAATACCCCATTTCTCTTAATACCGCTGAAAGAGTTCTAAGTCTTTCACCTAATAACTCGCTATCTTCTCCTAGTACATCTAAAAACATTTTGATATCATTATCAATCATAGGGTTTTCCGTACATACAGAAACAGTCATAGCGTCTCCCTGCAATCCTACACGCTCTATCTTTGGATTGTTTTCATCATATAATTTATTATGTTTATATGATTCTTCTCTAAAATACTTCATGCTTTTACTAATTAATATTGCTAAGTCTAATACACGGTGAAATGGTAGTTCCTCTGATTGCCTAGACCACTTCTCTCCCGTATACCTCCATACCTTTGCAGAAATATCAACTTTACCTCTATCATTCCATTGTGCTAGACCAAGAGACAAACCCTTTGCATCAGTTTTATAAGCCGTTCTTCCATCTATATTTTCATAATCTTCAACTGTTATTACTGGTTTATGTTTTAACGTTACTGGAATCTTCATTATATTACCCTCCATATTCTACTTGTTTACTAAATTAGTAATTTACTAAACTCAGTATACAGGTACTTACTCTTTTTGTCAAGTTGGTATTTCATATAAAAACAAAAAAAGCCCATCATCCGATAGGCTTATATTCATACTTCACTAACCAATTTCCTGTGCAAATTTTTTATCGTTTGGTCTTGGACTAATGGTAACAAAAAGTGATAAATTTTCTTCTACTAATGGTATTCCAAATTTATCTTTTCCATTTGCTAACGCTGCAGAACCTTTTTGAAGTTTTTGAACTTTATCATTTATTTGCAACTCACCTTTTCCTTGAAGTACATTTAACACAACAGATGAGTTTTCATGCTCGTGAACTGGCAGTGTTTGACCTCTCTTTAAATTTAAAACAAAACTTAAAATTTGTTCATTACTAAAAATAATTCTCTTAATCAATTGATCATCACTAAACTCAATACTATTTTCTAGGTTTCTAAAATCCATATATACCTCCATATTATAATCTATAATTATTATTTACAACTTAAAATTAATTATGTCACATTCTAATAAAGATATTTTTTTTCTAATTTCTGAAGTAAATTTAAATAATTTTTTTGGGTTCCTTTTGCTTCTGCATCTTGCTCAAATGTTTCTGCTTTTTTATTAATATCATCTAAAACTTCTTTAGACAAACTCTTTTCTGCAAATTTATATACTCCATCATTTTCTTTTGCTATATGTCTTTCTAATAGATGTGTATAGCTAATTGCATTTGCAATTACATCAAGCTTACTTTCTTCATCGCCATTTTTTACACGTTCAAGTGCATCTATCAAATTACTCACATACATTCGACCATAATCATGCTCTACTAACATACCATGAGTTATCAAATTGTTTCCAACAGACCCTAAGTTAGACTTCATCTCTTTGAAAAGAAATTTTTCTTCTTTACCATGATGGTGTTTGTCTGCGTAATTTCTAATAAAGTCTACCATATCATAGAAATCCTCGTAACAAATATCATCATCATTAAATATTCCATAACATGCACTTCTAACTACTTTTAGCATTCGCAAAATATTCTCATGCTCATCTACCATGATTTTTATACTGTTCATTTAAACTACCTCCTTCTTATTATACTTGTTACTTCATCTAATTTTTCATAAGTTGCATTAGCTTTTTTAAGCATACCTTTAATAAGTTCATCTCTCAATAAATAATAATTTTCAATATCCCCCCCTACTGAGTTCCAATAATCCTCATGTACACATAAATTTCTTTTCCATAATATTTCCTTTTCATCTTGTGATACTATAACACTTGCTCGGTCACAAGGCATACCATCTAAAAGTGTATCATTAATATTTTTATATATTTCATCAATGCTATCATTTTCAGATAATTCTGATACTTTAAAACCCTCATTTTTAAACAAATTCTTTAAATCTTCCAAAGCACCTGAACTTTCATTCAATAGAGATGTAACGGAATAAGCCAGCCTAGATTCTTCAATGGATATTTTATTTTGCAACCAACCATGTATATTATCTACATCTATAACTTCTTCTAGCGGTTTTATTTCTGTATCACCAAATTTTATTGATAACTTTTCTCTTATTTTTAACTGTGGGGTTGTTTCTTCTATTAATGATATAATATTTTCAACTATATCATGTTGTATTTTAATTTTATTGTATAACCAATAATGTATTGGTCCAAGAAATGCACTCATTTTGCCTCCTAATTTTGTAATTAAATTGATTTTTTTGAAAATATGAGCACGAACTTTGTCCGTGCTCATGATGTTATTATTTATCTTTTAAATAATTGTTAAGATTATCAATTAACTCATCTACGTTAAATCCATGAACCATTGCTGCATCCTCCACTGACTCCATTTGGGATGATGGGCAACCTAGACAATGCATTCCAGCATTCATTAATATTTCTTCTACACCTTTATCTAATTTTAAAACTTCACCTATAAACATATCTTTAGTTACTTTCATATTATCACAATCCTTTCATATTTTTCTCACTAATAATCCTTTATATTCTAATCCCACAACATTAGTTTTAATAATACATCATTAAATATACTATTAACCTAAAAATATTTTCATATCATCTTCTACTGTTGTAATTCCAGCAATCCCAAAATTCTCAACCAATACACTTGCAACATTTGGAGATAAGAAAGCTGGTAATGTTGGTCCTAAATGTATATTTTTTACACCTAAATACAATAGAGAAAGTAAAACAATTACTGCTTTTTGTTCATACCATGCAATATTAAATGCAATTGGTAATTCATTTATATCATTTAATTCAAATACTTCTTTTAGTTTTAATGCTATTAAAGCTAATGAATAAGAGTCATTACATTGTCCAGCATCTAATACTCTTGGGATACCCCCAATATCTCCTAATTCAAGCTTGTTGTATCTATACTTTGCACAACCTGCCGTTAATATAACAGTATCTTTTGGCAATGCACTTGCAAAATCAGTGTAATAGCTTCTAGATTTAGCTCTTCCATCACAACCTGCCATAACAAAGAATTTCTTTATAGCACCAGTTTTTACTGCATCTACAACTTTATCTGCTAATGCGAATACTTGATTGTGAGCAAATCCACCAACTATTTCACCCGTCTCAATTTCTGTTGGAGCTTGACACTTTTTAGCATGCTCTATTAATTGAGAAAAATCTTTTTTATCTCCAGTTTCGCCTGCTATGTGCTTGCATCCTGCAAATCCTGCAGCACCTGTAGTATACACTCTGTCTTTATAGCTACTCTTAGGTGGAACTATACAGTTTGTTGTCATAAGAATTGGACCATTGAATGATTCAAATTCTTCTTTTTGTTTCCACCATGCATTTCCATAGTTTCCTATAAAATTGCTATACTTTTTAAATGCTGGATAGTAGTGAGCTGGTAACATTTCTGAATGAGTATAAACATCAACTCCTGTGCCTTGAGTTTGTTCTAATAGTTTTTCTAAATCTTTTAAATCGTGACCAGAAACTAATATACCAGGGTTTTTACCAACACCAATATTAACTTTTGTAATTTCAGGGTTGCCATATGTTGTAGTATTAGCATTGTCTAATAGAGCCATACCATTTACACCAAATTTACCTGTTTCTAATGTTAGTGCAACTAATTCATCTACTGTTAAACTATCATCTAACAATTTAGCTAATGTGCTTTGCATAAATGCATTAATTTCTTCCTCATCAAATCCTAATACATTAGCATGTTTAACATATGCAGACATACCTTTTAATCCATAAGTAATAAGTTCTCTTAAACTTCTAACATCTTCATTCTCTGTTGCTAATACTCCTACTGTTTTTGATTTTACATCAAATTCCGATTCATCTTTAGCATCCCATAGAGCACATCCAGATAAATTTTCTTTATTATTTAATTTTTGTAATAATTCATTTTTTACGTTTAAAGTCATTTTAACTCTGTCATAAAATATCTTGTCATCAAAATTAGCATTTGTTATTGTTGTAAATAAGTTTAAAGTTATTAGATGATTAACATCGCCACTAACTTTCGTACCTTGCTCTCTCAATCTAGTTGTTACTTCAGATAATCCTTTAGTTGTATATATTAATAAGTCCTGCATTCTAGCAATATCTGGTGATTTACCACATACACCCACCTTAGTACATCCTGTACATCCCGCTGTTTCTTGACATTGATAACAAAACATTGTATTTTCCATTTCAAATCCTCCAATATTTTTTATTTATTATTTATGTACCCATAATAATACAAACCAAACTGTTTTTCCGTAACAATTGTTACAAAAGTAAAAAAAATCAAAATTTTTTAAATTATTTTTATGTACATATGACTATTGACAGTTATTAATTAATAATGTATTGTTTTATATAATACATTTATAGAAATTTATATTAAATTAACATATTAATCTTAATTTAAAATGGGAGGTCACAAAATGGATTTTATTCATGAATCAAATCGAATATACCTTAATAATGAGGATGGAAAAGCTATTGCAGAGGTTACTTTTCCTGATATTTCAAATAACGAAGTAAATATCGACCATACATTTGTTGATGGGTCGTTAAGGGGTCAAGGCATGGCAGCTAAATTAATGAAAGCGCTAGTTGATGATTTAAACAAAAAAAATAAAAAAGCTAAAGCAACTTGTTCTTATGCGGTCGAATGGTTTGAAAAGCACCCTGAACATAGTAATGTTTTAGTAGAAAAATAAGTTATATTAGTTCTACAAATGAAAAACCTATGATATTAATATCATAGGTTTTTCATTTTAGTCATAAATTATTTACTATCTATTTTATATATTTTTATAGGAGTTTTGCAATATGTTCATCTATTTCTTCTGGTTTTATATTTGGCGCAAACCTAGCTACTACATTTCCTTCTTTATCAATCAAAAATTTTGTAAAGTTCCATTTTATATCATTTTCGCCTATCCCCATTATATAATCTTTTACTTTTGCTAAAAACCCTACAGTTCCTTCATTTCTAGTTTCATCTATTGAAGATTTTAAGTATGTATATAATGGTTCAGCATCTTTTCCATTAACATCTATTTTTGAAAATTGATCAAAAGAAACACCAAAGTTTAATTTGCAAAATCCAGCTATTTCATCATTTGTACCTGGTGCTTGAGCTAAAAACTGATTGCTTGGAAAATCTAATATTTCAAACCCTTTATCTTTATATTTTTCATAAAGAGCTTCAAGTCCATCATATTGTGGTGTAAATCCACATCCAGTAGCACCGTTTACTATTAACAATACCTTTCCCTTGTATCTATCTAAAGAAACCTCGTTATTCTCTATATCTTTTACTTTAAAATCATATATTTTCATTTTATCCTCCATATTATTACTAAATTTATTTTGTATATGTATTATATTTACCCTTTTTTCATGACTCTAACCAAATTTATTTAATTCCAAGTCAATTTTTCTAATTCAATATGATTTCTATACCAATCATCACTTTTTAATAAAGTTTCAGGTGTTCCTGAATTTTTAATTTTTCCATTCTCCAAAATTATTATCTTATCTGATGATATCATTGATGATAATCTATGGGATATAGTAAGTATCGAATGATTTTGACTAGCTTTTTGTAATACTGTTATAATCTTTTCCTCTGTTATTGAATCAAGACTAGCTGTAATTTCATCAAGAAGCAAAATTGGTGGGTTAGTTACTATAGCCCTTGCAATAGCAAGTAACTGCTTTTGTCCTTGTGAAAAAAGATTATCTTTTTTAACTTCTGTATTATAGCCATTTTCAAGCGTTTTAATATAATCGGTTAGCCCTACAAAATCCAAAGATTCTTTTACTTGTTCAAATGTAACACTATTGTCTTTTAGACTTATTTGTTCAGCTACAGTACCACTAAGCATAGGAAAACTTTGGTCTACATATCCAAATATTTTTCTTTTTTCACTATTAGGTATATTGTAAACATTTATTCCATTTATAGTAATACTGCCTTTTGATGGTTTTAAAAGGCCCATTGCTAGTTTAAATAACGTTGATTTTCCTACTCCTGTTCTACCTACAAAAGTTATTCTTTCTAAAGGTTTTATTTTAAAATCAATATTTTCTAATACATTTTTATCATCTTCATAATTAAATGTTACATTATTAAAAGATAGTGATAAATTATTGCTACCTAAAATATTAGTTAAATCCACGCTATCCTTAGCATCTTCTGATATTTCATAAAATTCATTTACTCTATAAATTCCTGATATAGACTGCTGTATGTTTTGCAACTCCATGCCTAGATTTTCAATAGGTGTGAATAAGTTAGAAATTAATTCAATTGATGCAGCAATCATGCCTACTGAAACACCTAAAAAATTCAATTGTTCAGATGATAATATAACAATTAATGCTATAATTAAAGACCGTATTACCAATATTATAGGCGAAAATATCGAATCATAAAAAGTTACTCGTTCAATTGTTTCATAATTATCAACTAAATACTCATTATAATTACTTTCCATGTAGCTTTCTTTACTAAATAATTTAATCATTCTTATATTTTTTACACTTTCAGAAATATGATTGTTTACTTTTGAAACTGATACTAAATTATCTATTTGTGCTTTTAACATTCTTTTCTGAAAGAATCTTGTTATATAATAAATTATAGGCAATAACAAAACTGCAATAATACCAAGCTTTACGCTAAACAACCATATCGATACAACTACACCTATAATTTTAAAGCAATCAATAATCATTCCAATTATTACGCTTGTAAACATAGAATTAATTGCATCAACATCATTTGTAAAATTTGAAACAATTTTTCCGGATTCATTTTTAGAAAAAAACATTGCATTTATCTTTTCAAGTTTTTCCATCATTTTCATACGGACTTCTTTTGTAATTTTTTGGCCTATTATTGTTAATAGAGTTTCTTTAGCTAAATCAAACAATCCAATTAAAAATATCGCTCCCATATAAAGATATGCTAATAAAAGTAACCCTTCATTATTTCTTGGTGCCAAATTATTATCTATAATATACCTTAATATTTGCGGTGGAAGTAGACTAGAAATAACAAAAGCAAAAATAATAAATATCATCAATAAAATTATGGAAAAATTCTTTTTAATTACACTTTTTATTGATTCTCTCACTAAACTATTCTTCTCCATTCTCATCACCTACAGCACATTGCAAATTATAAATTGTTTGATATAATTTAGAGTTTTCCATAAATTCATTGTGCTTTCCGTACTCAACTGTTTTATCATTATGCAATAATATAATATGGTTTATTTTACGAAAAATAGTTAGTCTATGCGAAATTAATATTATTAAGCTTTCACTATAATTTTTCCTTAAGTTATCAATTATTTTTTCTTCTGTTTGCATATCAACAGCAGAAAAGGGATCATCCAAAATAATAATTTTATTTTTATTTAGTAACGCCCTTGCAAGTGCTATTCTTGATTGTTGACCTCCGCTTAATCTTACTCCTCCATTACCAACTAATGTATTTTCTCTATTTGGCATCTCATTTAAATCTATATCAAAGCATACATCTTTCAAAACTTGAGATATATCCTTTTGATTTCCTAGCGTTATGTTATTATATATAGAGTCAGACAATAGTTGCGGCTTATGACCTAAATATGAAATTATTTGACTTCTTTCATAGTCTGAATAATCGTTTAGCTCCTTATTATCTATTTTAATACTTCCAATGTATGGATAAATACCTAAAAGAGAAATACCTAGAGTAGACTTTCCCGAAACTATCGGACCTGTAACCCCAATTATTTCGCCATTTTTCCCGCTAAAAGTAATGTTATCAATGATATTATTTTTACCTAGAGGGTATATAAAACTTAGATTGTTAACATCAAAATTTGTATTATGTACATCAAAATCCATAGTTTTGTCTTTAATACTATATTCTGCGAGATATGGCTTTATCCGCTTCCAAGATACTTGAGATTTTTGTATTGAATTAAATAATTTAGCTGCACTACTTGTTTTTCTTGACATGGCACTAAACATCAAAATATATGTAGTAAAATTTCCTACCGTCCAAACACCACTAATTACATTTTTACCACCGAAATAAATAACGATTATTACTCCAAACATTGCAATAACATTGTATACAGGCCTCATCGAATTTTCTATTAAATTTGCTTTAATTGCTTTGTTGTATAAATCCTCTAACTCTTCGTTATATATAATTCTATTCTTTGATTCCATACCGTTTATACGATACAAAATTGCATTTTCTATGGTATTATATGTTATATCTGTAACTTTACTAATTTTGCTTCGATACTGCGTAGAATACTTATAAATAACCACTTTTAATTTATCTGCAAGCAACATGGCTGCAGGAATAAAAATCATTGATAGTAATGTTATTTTAAAATCATACATAATCATTGAAACTACATATGTAATCATCATTACACCTGTATCAAAAATCTCTGTTGAGAATTTTCTCATTCCCTCAACGCATAATTGAACATCCGAAATTACTCTAGTCATTAAGTTTCCAGTGTTTTCTTCATCTAATTCAGCGGCTGATTTATGCAGTATGTTATTATAAATCATAAACCTCATAGTCGCGCTTGTGGTGTTAGCAAAACGTCTAATATAAAACCGTTTAAAATATCTGAATATTTGTATTGATGCTATTATAATAACAAATGAGGCCGCTACAATAACAATTGAATTCATACTATTCCCATTAACAATTGCATCTATTAGTTTCCCTTGATAAATTGGACCTAATACTATTGAAATATCATAGGCTAAACCGAATATTATTATTAAAGATACAATAATTTTTTCTTTTTTCCAATAATTAATTATTTTATCTGGTTCTTTCATAGGATTAACTTTTAAATTTACCATTACATATTCCTCTCTCATTAATATCCTTCTTAAAAGATAATATCATGATGTAGCACTAATTTCAATTTATTAACTGATTATCGGTTACAAATAAAATGTAATTATATTTTAATTGTAACTATTTTTTACTATAACTAATAATTTTAACTAAACTAATATTTTTATATGCCGATATATAATTATAATAATACATAGTTAATTAAATTAATCATATTTAGCATAAATTTAATGTAACATGTATTATAAAAAAATGGAGGACAACAATATATGAATAAATTTAAAAACATGAAAATTTCCAAAAAACTAATTACTGGATTTTTGGTTATTTCTATCATTGCAACTTTTATAGGTGTAGTAGGTATTTTTGGTATACAAGTAATTGATAATGCTGATACAAAACTATATGAATTGCAGACTAAGCCCTTAGAGAATATATTTAATGTAATTGATAGTGTAGCTGAAATGAGAATTCAATTAAGAAATGCTGTAATTAATGTTGATAATAAAGCGGCTTTAAAAGCTTCAGAAGATGCTTTTAATTCTTATCTTGAAATCTATAGGAATAATGTTATAAAATATGAAGCAACTATAAATTCAAGCGGAAGCAAAGCATTATATGCAGAAGCAAAAAAAATATTTGAAGAAAATTTTATTCCTGCATCAAGAGAAGTTTATAGATTAGCTAATTTAGGTGATCCAAAAGGTGCATATAAAGCAATTACTGATGAAACGGATATCACAGTAAAGATGCTTAAGAATTTTGATCAATGTCAAAATAACAGAGTTAATGATGCTAAAGAAACTAGTGATTCAAATCACAAGCTTGCAGTTATCTTGACAATTGTATTAGTCATAGTAATTATCATAGGAGTAGCATCTTCTATTCTATTAGGAATTTATATATCTAGGATGATAAGCAAACCTATTGTTAAAATGGTTGAGGCAGCAAATAAACTTGCAATAGGTAATACAGATGTAGATGTATATGTAGATAGCAAAGATGAAGTAGGAATACTTGCTCAATCCTTTAATAAAATGATTGAAGGTATTAAAGAACAAGTTAATATTGTTTCTATAATTTCGGAAGGAAATTTATCTATTAAAGTAAACCCACGTTCTGAAGAGGATATTATGGCGATTTCACTTGATAAAACTATTAATCAGCTTAATGAAATATTTTATGATATTAATCAAGCATCAATACAAGTATCCGAAGGCTCTGATCAAGTATCTTATGGTGCTCAAGCCCTTTCCCAAGGTGCAACCGAACAAGCAAGTACAATTGAAGAACTTTCTGCATCTATAAACGAGGTTTCATCTCAAGTTAATTTAAATAATGAAACTGTGAAATTGGCAACAAAATATACTGAATTAGCTGGTGCTGGCGTAACTCAAAGCAACGAACAAATGTCAGATATGCTTATGGCCATGAAAGATATAGATAATTCATCACGTGAAATATCAAAAATCATAAAGGTTATTGATGATATTGCATTTCAAACAAATATATTAGCACTTAATGCAGCAGTTGAAGCCGCTAGAGCAGGGGCAGCCGGCAAAGGGTTTGCAGTCGTTGCGGATGAAGTTCGAAACTTAGCATCAAAGAGTGCAGATGCTGCAAAGCAAACAACTGCATTAATTGAAGGCTCCATTATAATAGTGAATACCGGAGCAAAAATTGCTGAGAAAACAGCAAAATGTCTATCTGAAGTAGTACAAAATGCAAGTCATGTATCAGTAAATATGGAAAAAATAGCATTGGCATCTAATGAACAAGCAAATTCTATCAATCAAATTAATGTAGGCATTGAACAAATTTCATCAGTTATACAAACTAACTCTGCGACAGCAGAAGAAAGTGCAGCAGCGAGTGAAGAATTATCAAGTCAAGCTAGTCTGCTTAAAGAGCAAATTTCAGTATTTAAACTTAGAAAATCAGAGTAACTCTTCCCTTACGGTCGAAAAAATAAAAATCCTCTTGAAAATCTTCAAGAGGATTTTATGCTTAAAAGCTTAAATTTTATAATAACTATTAATCTTCATTTACTGTTATTTCAATAATTCCCTCATAGGAAATACCCTCTTCATCATAAGCTGTATAAGCGATATCTACTGTTCCGTCAAAATTAGTGTATGGTACAAAAGTAACTTTAGAGATATACTTACTTGAATCAACAAAATATTTACCACTTTCCGTTACTACAGATTTATAATTTGATGTTTCTGAGTAATCATAATATAATTTACCTTCATTTCTAGCAGGAAGAATAAACTTCACATAGTTTAAGTCATTATCAGTTTCTTCTTCTAATACATCTATAAAATCTTCTTCATCAAAAGTGAAACTATTATTTTCATCAGTTTCATATTCTATTGTATCTAAAGAAGAATTATTTTCCTCAACAACTATTTTAATTATTCCTGTATAGGAGTCGCCATCTTCGTCATATGCTGTATATTTTATTGATACAGTTCCAGCATAATTAGTTTTAGCTACAAAAGTCACGTCTGAAATATTTGGGTCAGAATTATCATAATATTTAATAGTTGACTTAACTAAAGAATCATAATTTGTTGCTGAATTATAATCATAATATAGTTTACCATAAGATGTTGAAGGAAGCGTAAACTTCACATATTCAAATTCCTCATCATCAGTTGCATCTTCAAATGCATCAACTATATCATCTTCATCTAATGTTAATACAGTATTTTCTATAATCTTATATTCTATAGTATCTAAAGAAAAATTATTTTCCTCAACAACTATTTTAATTATTCCTGTATAGTAATCGCCATCTTCGTCATATGCTGTATATTTTATTGATACAGTTCCAGCATAATTAGTTTTAGGTACAAAAGTCACGTCTGAAATATTCGGGTCAGAATTATCATAATATTCAGTAGTTGACTTAACTAAAGAATCATAATTTGTTGCTGAATTATAATCATAATATAGTTTACCATAAGATGTTGAAGGAAGCGTAAACTTCACATATTCAAATTCCTCATCATCAGTTGCATCTTCAAATGCATCAACTATATCATCTTCATCTAATGTTAATACAGTGTTTTCTTTGATTGTGTATTCAATAGTATCTATATTAGTATCTTCAACTTCTTCTCCATTATATTCATCTCCCGTCAAAACATAATAAAGCATATTGGCAATATCACTTCTAGTTGCATATTCATCAAGTTCAGTATCATCGTATAAATCTTCTAAATCTACATCTTCAACTTTAACATTGCTATTAACAACAGCAGCAGAACGTTCAATTAGCAAAATTGCTTCATTTATAGTAACATAGTTTTTAGGGTTAAATGTTTTATTGCCATTACCTTTAGCTATACCTAAAGATTTTGCAGCAACAATAGCATCATAGTAATAACTTCCATATTCTACATCTTCAAAATTCTCTACATATTTATTAATGATAGTATTTATATTAAAAGCTCTAACCATCATAACCGTGATATCTCCACGTTTTACATAATCATCAAACCCAAAATCATTATTTCCATATCCCTTAATAATACCCTTTTCTTTCATAAAATTAGCTGATGTATTATAATCAAAATTATATCTTGCTAATTTTTTTGCTTGCCCAGGTGGTAACTTATCTTTCGGTCCAGCAAATGCTGCAAATGTTAAAGTAAAACTAAAAACTACCACAAGTGTAACTACACGTAAAATCTTTTTCTTATTCATTATACTACCTCCAAATTTAACTTATATAAATTGTATATCAATCTATGTTGATGTTCATACATTGAATTAGTACATACTATATATATGTACAGTTTCCTCTTTTATCACTCCTAACTTTATCATTTTACTTTTACTTATAAGTAACATGCCACTATTAAAAGTTTCGAAGATAATAGTTAAATTTTGGGGGTAGAAGATAAATTTTTAATAAAATTAATTATTCTTGTAAATTGTTACTTTGTTTTTACCTGTTTTTTTTGAAATATACATTGCTTGGTCAGCACATTCGATTAAATTTTCTGCACTCATATTAGGTTTCCATTCCACAATTCCAATACTTAAAGAAATTTTTATATCAATTCCCACATTAATTAAATCCAAATTAGAAATTTTGTCTAGAATTCTTTGCCCAATTAGAAATGCATGTTCCTTTGTTGTTTCTGGTAGAATAACTATAAATTCATCTCCACCATACCTAGAACATATATCTACACCTCTCATATTCTCTTGCATGATATTTGCAACGGACTTTAGAACCTTATCACCTATAATATGACCTCTATGATCATTAATATATTTAAAATCATCTATGTCTATCATAAAAACACAAAAGACTTTTTCTTTAAATAGTGAATCCCTTATTATAAAATCAAGCTCACTTTCATAATAATTTTTACTATATAATCCAGTCAAATAATCAGTCTCTAAAGATTTAGCTCTCATCCTTAATATCCTATCGACAAAAACAGTTATCAAAAAAATTATTATAAAAATAGCTGTGAGAATAATAGCTTTAATACTATTTATAATTTTATCTATATAAGATAATGAAATATCAACTCCTGCTAACGCAATTACTTCACCGCTTTTTTTATCAATTATAGGTGCAAAGCCGGAAATTAGTTCTCCCCAAACTGGATTATTTACTAACTTTGTTGAAACTGTAATCTTTTCATCAAATACCATTCGTTCTTCTTCATACAAAATATCTATGTATCCTAATGGTGAAAACAATTTGCTTTCTTGTTTCTCCCCATCAAAAATATAAGCTAATTCTGTATTAGATACTCTTTTTTCAACATAAACAAAAGAAACTCCAGTTTTCTCCTTTATATCTCGAAATGTTTCTTGCATTTTTTCATAATATGTTTCATCATAACTTCCTTTTATATATTTGCCGTTTGATGCTAGTTCCTTAAAAGGTTCTATATCCTGTTCAATAAAGCTTGCAACTGAACTGGCTATATTCATGGCACTTTTACCTAGTTCACTTATAATTACTCCCTTTATATCTTGATAAATCAAAAGAACTGGCAATGTTAAAATCATCGTTATTACTATAAAAATAAATATAAAATTTAAAACTCTACTTTTATATATCCTCACGACTTCACTACCTTTGCTATAATATCAATCAAGATTTAATATTTTTATTTACAAATAATAAATATATTAAATTATAATTACAAAAGTATTATATAAGTAAATATATATATTGTCAATTTAACGAAAAAATAATTCTGGCTCACGTCTAACCGCAAATTTTATTTCTAGCTCCTCTTTATGTTTCAAATACCCTATATCATCAAAAAATTTAGCTTTTAACGGGCACATTTTTATACATGCTCCACATTTAATACAAATACCATTTAATTTATGTATATCATTAATATCGATAGCACCCATAGGACATACTTTAACACACAGCTTACAGTCGTTACATATATCTTTTGTTTTAGGAGTTACTTTTCTTATATCTACTGGGTTTCCCATATTATCTTTCGGCATATAATATGGTCTAAGTGGCATATGACCTGAAACCTCTAAATATTCATTACATTTTCCACTTGATAATATTGAATTTATTATATCGCTAAAATGATTGATAATATCCATATCTTTATCATCTGGTCTTCCCTTGCCTAAAGTATAAGAGAAAGAATGCTCTCCAATGAATGCTGCTGCTGCAATAACATTAAACCCATTTGATTCCAAAATACTTTTTAATTCTATTAATGCGTCATCATAATTTCTATTTCCATAAACTACTACCGGTACAGCTAAAGAACCTGAACTTTTTAATTTATCTAAGTATTTCAACAAAACATTTGGAACTCTACCCGCATAAACTGGTACGCCTATGATTAGCAAATCTCCTTCTTTAAATAAAACCTCTTCAGTTCTATTTTCGAAAGAAGTAAAGTCGATATAATTAATTCTGTTTTCTAAATTTGAATTCTCTAAAATATTCTCTGCAATACCAGATACAACTTTTTTTGTTGTACCAGTTGGACTAAAATACATCGCATTAATTCTATAATTCATATTGCACCTCTCTAGATATTATATCCCAACCTTATATATCCCCTCGAAGTATATATTTTAATAAGCTTAATTTATTTAATTTCATTTTTTATTTTTTTCATATTAAAATAGCTTTTTACCATATCTAAATTTAAGCTAGTTAATATTAATCCAGTTAATATTATTACAACTCCAATCCACTGCATTCTTGAAAGTTGTTCTGAAAGAACAATTCTAGCAGTTAACAGTCCTGTTATTGGTACCAAAAGGGAAAGTGGAGCAATTTTACTAATAGTATATTTTGCAATCAACATATTCCACATTCCATATCCAAATAAAGTTGCTCCTAGGGATAGATATAATATAGAAAATATTGACATTGCATTTAAATTCATAACCGCACTTAGCAAAGCCTGAGGTGTATCTACTATTAAGGCAATTCCTAACATTGGAATTGGAGGAACAAGACTTGACCACACAACTAAACCTAGCATATCTAAAGTCTCTTCAACTGAAGAAGCTTTCTGTGATGCAAAGATTGCTATTATGTTTGCAAGCGCCCAAAAAAACGGTGCACAAATTGTCAAAAGAAGCGCATTAATTGGAATAGCTGAAACCCCTGTAGTTCCAGAACCAATTCCTATTATGAACAATCCTACTGCGCCTATAAAAAACCCTATTAATTGTTTGCTTTTAATTTTTTGCTTTAAAAATAATAAAGCAAGGAATGGTGAAATAAATGCTTGCAATTGCAATAGAATTGATGCTAAGCTCGCAGGCATTCCAATCTCCATTGCATAAAACAAACATGAAAATTGTCCAACCCCTACAGATAATCCATACAGAATTATATATTTCCAATTTATATTTGGTTTTTTAACAAAAAAAACTGCTATTGACGTTATCGCATATCTCAGCACAACTAACAACATAGATGGAACTCCATCTAATCCTAATTTAATAACAGTAAAATTTGCACCCCAAATCACAACAACTAAAAAAGCAAATATTGTATCGTTCTTTTTCAAAATCAAACCCCCTAAAAAAATTCTACAAATAAGCTAGTTATTTTCAGTCATAGTAATTATTCCAAGCGTACCAGCACCAGTATGGACACCAAGAACAGGACCTATTTCACCAAATCCAGTTTCTATTACATTAGGTAGCTTCGAAATATTCTCATAAAGTGCCTTTCCTTCTTTTAGTGCTCCACCATGCATAACCCAGATTTTAGCCTTTCCTTTATCTAGGGTTTCTTTAGCAATATCTACAAGTTTTGAAATGCTTTGCTTTCTTCCTTTTACTTTGGCATATGTATAATAAATTCCATCATCATTTATTGAAATAACTGGTTTGATATTTAATAATTCACCAAAGGTTCCAGAAACTTTTCCAATTCTACCGCCCCTAATTAAATATATAAGAGTATCTACAATAAAATAAACTCTTATTCTATTCTTAATAGAAGGAAGCTTCTCTGCTATTTCATCAAAGCTCTTGCCAGCTGCAATCATCTCAGCACATTCTAATACTATAGCACCAGAACCCATAGTGAGTGCTCGTGAATCAAAAACACAAAAATCAATATTTGGATACTGTTTGCTTACAAGATTTATACTATTATAGGTACCTGATAATCCAGATGAAATACAAATTACAATTATTTGTGTATACCCTTCTTTTTCTAACCTTTTAAAAAGGTTATTAATGTCCTCCATTGAAGGAAGAGAAGTACTCGGTATTTCTTTATCCATATTAGTATAAACTTCATCTGGGGTAATGTTTACCCTATCCACATACTCCCGATCTTTATATATTACCCTTAAAGGCAACATATATATATTCATTTTTTTTATTTGTTCGTTACTCAAATCGCTTGTACTGTCTGTTACTAAGGCTATTTTATTCAAAAAAGTTCCTCCACTCTATATATTAATTTTTTATGCTTAGCTAATACTATTTTTTTAATATAGTAAGTTTTTATTCGTCAGTATTAAAAAAGAATTAAATTATTATAACACATAAATATAAGTTATCGCACTATTTATTTTAAATATTACAAATAAAAGTTATAAACCTACTTTATATTTTTTGATTGATAATATTGGTAGGGTAATTTATAATAAATATGGAACGAGGTGTGTAAATTGACTGTCAAAAACAAAGTTTTACATATTATGGAAGAAAATCAGGATACAAGTATTTCTGGACAAGATTTAGCAGATATGCTATCTGTTTCTAGAACAGCTATTTGGAAGGCCATTAAATCTTTAAAAGAAGATGGATATATAATTAATGCAACATCTAATAGAGGGTATTTGTTGTCTTCATCTTCGGATGTTTTATCCTCCAAAGGCATAAGAGAATTCTTGTTTAATGAATATAAAAATATTCCAATCCATATTTATAAATCTGTTAGCTCTACCAATAATGAGGCAAAAATAGCTATTCTTAGTGGTGCTATTCACAGAACTGTGATTATTTCTGATGAACAAACTAACGGACGTGGTAGATTGGGTAGAAATTTCTTTTCACCCCCCAAATCAGGTATTTATATGAGTATAATTCTAAAACCTAAACTAAATATCACTAACTCAGTTCTAATTACAACTGCAGTTGCCGTTGCGGTATGTCTTTGCATTGAGAAATTTTCAGATAAACAGGCTGAAATCAAGTGGGTCAATGACATTTATATAGACAACAAAAAGGTCTGTGGAATTTTAACAGAAGCTATTACAGATTTTGAAAGTGGCAATGTTGAAAGTGTTGTTATAGGAATTGGATTAAATTTAACTACAAAAGAAAGCTCATTTCCACCCGAACTTAAAGCTATAGCTGGGTCAGTTTTACATACTGATGTTAGTTTTAGCACTAGAAATAGAATTGCTTCTGAAATTATTAATACAGTGCTTTTAATATGTGAAAATTTAGAAGATAGAAGTTTTTTAGAAATATATAAAGAGCATTCAATGATACTTGGACTAAACATTTTATATAAAAAAAATGGAGAATGGATTGAAGGGTATGCAAAGGATATAGATGAATATGGTGGTTTGATAGTTGTTTTGAATGATGGTCATAGTGTAATTCTTAATTCTGGTGAAATTACAATTAGAACATAATACAAGGAGATGATAGTTTGAAAACAGTATTAAAAAACGGCAAATTTTATGTAGAAAAAGGAAACTTTCAAGAAGCTATTTTTATTGATGATGGAATTATTAAACAGATTGGTTGCAATAATGAAATTCTCCTTAACAAAGCAGATATTGTAATAGACCTTGACGGAAAAACCGTATTACCTGGTCTCAATGATAGCCACATGCATATTTTATCAGTTGGTGCAGCCATGAATTCATGTAATTTAACATCTGCAAAATCTATTGAGGATACAATTCAAATAGGAAAAATTTTCTTAAAACAACACGAAAATACAATTGCTCTTCATGGTCTGGGTTGGAATCAAGACTATTTTACTTCTGGTGAAAAACGATTGTTAAACAGATTTGATTTAGATCAGATATCTAAAGATATTCCAATTGTTTATGAAAGAGTGTGTGGTCATGTTGCAGTAGGAAATACTAAAGCTTTAGAAATATTAAATATTGATGAAACCACAAATGTTGACGGTGGAGAAATTCAAATTGGTATTGACGGTAACCCAAACGGGATTTTTAACGAAAATGCAACAAGATTAGTTCAATCAGTTATACCAGAAAAAAGCAAGGAAGAAATAGAAAAAGAATTTATAAAAGCTGGAGAATACGCTTTAAGCGTTGGTATTACTTCTGTGCAGTCCTGTGATATCATGGATAAGAAATTCAAGAGCATGTTCGACATAATTCACAACATTTATGACAATAATAAACTTAAATTGAGATATTGTGCACAAAATAACTTTCAAAACATAAATGATTTTAAGAAATATCTTAATACTGAATTCATTAATGGTAAATATGATGAAAAATTTCTATCAAGAGGTGCTTTAAAACTTTTTAAGGATGGATCTCTTGGTGCTAGAACAGCATTAATGTTAAACGAATACAAAGATTCTCCAGGAAACAAAGGTGTAGAAGCACTTAACGATAAACAATTGCAGGAACTATGTGATTTAGCTTCCTCTCGCGGAATTCAAGTAGTCACTCATGCAATTGGAGATGGTGCCATTGAAAGTGTGATAAATGCCTATGAAAAAACTATGAAATCTAGACATAATCCTCTTCGCCATGGAATTGTCCACTGTCAAATTACAAGCTTGCAACAATTAGAAAGAATAGCTGATTTAAATATTTATGTTATGTACCAACCAATATTCTTGGATTATGATAATACAATTGTAGAATCGCGTGTTGGTGAAAAATTAGCAAGTACATCTTATGCTTTTAATACGCTTAATAATTTAAGAGCACCTATTAGTTTTGGAACAGATTCACCAGTAGAAGATTGTAATCCATTTCCAAATATTTATTGTGCCGTTACAAGACAAGGCTTGAATGGTAATCCATCAGGAGGTTTCAATCCTAATGAAAAAATGAAAATCGAAGATGTTGTAGATGCTTATACCATTGGAAGCGCTTATAATGAATTTAAGGAAGACTTTAAGGGTAGATTAAAACCAGGTTATGTAGCTGATCTAATAGTATTGGATAAGGATATATTTACCATTGAAAATAATCAAATTAAAGATATTAAAGTTGAACTGACAATGGTAAATGGAGAGTTTGTATACAAAAGATAAATTGTAAAAAATCCAGTTAACTAAATTAAATTTATGTTGACTGGATTTTTGAATATATTAGCTTTTTTCTAAAAGTTCCTTAACATAATTTGGAATAGCAAAAGCCCCTTTGTGAATATCGGTGTTGTAATATCTAGTAACAAGTCCTAATGAATTCCATCTATCTGCATCAAGGTCTGAAACAGGATCAAATGTTTTTGATGCAAATCCGAAAAGCCAATGTCCTGAAGCATATGTTGGTATATGAACTTGATAAACTTTTGATATTGGGAAAAATTCTTTAATTCTCTTATGCGACCTTTGCATAAGTCTAGCATACTCAGGATAAAAAGGACTTTCATGTTGATTAACAAGAATTCCATTTATTTTAAGTGCATTGTAACAATTTTTATAAAATTCACTTGTAAACAGCCCTTCACCAGGTCCTATTGGATCCGTGCTGTCAACTATTATTAAATCATATTCTTTTACCTTTTCACTTATAAATTTCAAACCATCTTCATAGTAAAGACTTACCCTAGAATCATCAAGTCCGCTAGTTGAATTAGGAAAATATTCTTTGCAAACATCAACAACAAGTTTATCAATTTCAACCATATCTATTTTTTTAATAGAATTATATCTTGTTAGCTCTCTAACTGTTCCACCATCTCCTGCACCTATAACTAATACATTCTCAATACTAGGATTTGTAGCCATTGGAACATGAACTATCATGTCATGATAAATGAACTCGTCTTTCTCTGTAATCATAATATAACCATCTAAAGTAAAAAATTTACCAAGTTCTTTTGTTTCAAAAACATCTATCCTTTGAAAATCACTCTTGCCTGAGTATAGTTGTTTTTCTATACGTACAGAAAACTTTACATCTTTGCTGTGATATTCTGAAAACCATAAATCCATTATAATCTCTCCTTACATTTTATCTAGATCAATATCTCTTGATTTCACTTCTTTTTTATTATAGATGTTAGTTCCACTAAATATTTCTATCATCTCGCGTCTAAGGTTATTAGAAATTTCTAGTCGCTCTCTTGGTGTAAATTCCCTAACATCTTTATTAAAAAAATAATCTTGAAGATTAAGCTCTTTAATCATCATTTTAGTATGGAATATATTTGATTGATATATATTAATATCACATATATCATACCCTTCTAAAGTTTTATTATCTATATAATCTTGGATAGAGGTTATATCATGGTCAATAAAAATTTTACTACCATCTTCTTCTCTAGTAAACCCCCTTACCCTATAATCTATTGTTATAATATCCGAATCAAAACTACCAATAAGATAATCTAATGCATTAAGAGGTGAAATCTGGCCACATGTAGATACATCAATATCAACTCTAAAGCTTGAAATAGATTGATCTGGATGATATTCTGGATAAGTGTGAACCGTTACATGGCTCTTGTCTAAGTGACCAACAACAGTATTTCTAGTTTCATATAAGCCCATCCCTAAATTGCATGATGGATCCAAAGAGCATCTTTCAACTGGCTCTTCTGATATAAGCATTGTAACACTTGCACCCTGTGGGTCATAATCTTGTTTTGAAATATTCAGCACATTTGCACCAATTATATCAGTAACATCTTTAAGAATATTTGTAAGTCTTTCAGAATTATACCATTCATCTATATAAGCTACATACTCATTCTGGTCTTTTTCGCCCTTTGCATAACAAACATCATAAATATTAAAGCTCAAAGTTTTTGTTAGATTGTTAAATCCATAAAGTTTTATCTTATTTGCCATGTTTTACTCCTTTTTCTTTTTCGATACTATTGTAGCTTAATATTAATTGAATTACAATGTAAATATTAGTATAATCATATAATTTTTGATAATATTTTTTGAGATTAAAACGATATATTTCTTTGATATAACAAAAATAAAAAACTTCTATTGATATTAGTTCAAAGTGTTGTTTTTGTCTTTAGATATGATATTCCTAACAGCGGGAATATTCGAAAAAAGTGTAACAATAATCAACATAATTAAAACTATAGTAATTGGTCTACCAAAAAGTGCAGAAATAAAATTACTTTCTGAAGAGGCCAATGATATAGCTCTCCTAAAGTTAGAGTCCATCATACCTCCTAGAACAATAGCTAAAGTCATTGGGGCTACAGAATAACCTCTTTTCCTCATGAAATATCCTACAATACCGAAAACAAACATTAAAATAACATCAAACATCCTATTATTCCCTGCAAATGAACCTACTACACATAATACGGTTACAATAGGCAACAGTATTCTCTTCGGAACAGTAATAATTTTCCCAATTTTCGGAGCAATTAATAGTCCTAAGAGGAGTAAAAACACACAAGCTATTAACCCAGCAGCTATAATAGCTTGAAACATTTCAGGGCTTTGTTTTAAAAACATAGGACCTGGTCTCAACCCATGAACATAAAATACTGACAAAATAATTGCTGTTACAGCATCACCTGGTACTGCTAGCGTAAGCATGGGAATTAAAGCTCCTCCTATACAAGCATTATTAGAAGACTCACTAGCAACAATACCTTCTACAGCACCATCACCAAATGGTTTAGAAGGATTCTTAATGATTTTTTTTGCAGTATTGTAAGCTAAAAATGATGCTACTGGGCCACCAGCCCCTGGTAATGCACCAACAAAAGTTCCAATTATAGAATAGTATAACGAATAAATCAAATGTTTTAAGATATCCTTCATCTTTACAACAGTTTTTGTCAATTTAGAGACCTCTGCCTCAAGATTTCCATCAGAAATATTTACCAATACCTCTGAAAGCCCAAAAAGGCCAATTAATGCTGGAACAGTATTAATTCCTGCTTGGAGGTCGTATATGCCAAAAGTCAACCGTGGAGTTCCCATAACAGAATCTATTCCTATTGTACTAACAAAAAGCCCAATCATAGCACTTATTAAACCTTTAGAAAAGTTATTCGTTGTTAGTGACCCAACAGTAGTTAATCCAAAAAATGCTAATAGAAAATAATCCATCGGAGTAAATTTTAATGCTAAACTTGTAATTGGTCTTGCAATCACCCATAATACTATTAAACCAAACATACTTCCAACAAAAGAATAAACAGTTGCATATTTTAATGCCTTATATGCTTCACCCTGTCTTGCAAGTGGATAACCATCTAATGCAGTAACAACTGATGATGGTGCCCCAGGAATATTAATTAATATGGATGAAATCGCACCCGAAAACACACCTACAACGTATACACCCATGATAGTGGCCATTGCATCTGTTGTAGACCATAAATATGTTATGGAAACAAGAAGTGCGGTTGCCATAGTTACAGAAAGACCAGGAATTGCACCAACAAATAAACCAGCTACTGCCCCTATTAAAACATAAAATACGTAACGAAAATCTAAAAAATATGAAAAAACATTAATGAATTCTGACATAACTACACACCTCCTTATGGTAACATTACATTAAGTAATACTGAAAACAAAAAATATATAATTACTGAAACAAGTATGGAAAGAAAAATTATAAAAAGTTTCCTTCGTTCTCCTAAAAGATATAACATATACCCTATAAACAAAATTGTTGATGGTATAAATGTAATTATTGGCATAATTATAATATAAACCATACATGCAATTACGGCTGATATAAGCTTCTTCCATGATACTTTCACATCATTTTCCACTGAAATACCTTCCTTAATTTGTCGTAGTCCATCTGAAAACAACAATATAGAAAGAAAAAAAAGGAATATAGATATTAATGCAGGAAATAAGTACGGAGACATTTTCCATTCAAGTTTCACAACTCCATAATGTTTTGTCAATGAGTATATAAATAGTCCAATGGACAATATAAAGAATAAAATACTTTCTTGACAACTTTTATTTGTTAAGAAGGGATTTTTTTTACTATTTTGCATACAAATCTCCTTAGTTTAATTTATAGCCGTCATTTATAATAAATTGACGGCTAGTTTTGTAATAGCTATTTGTTATTAATTAAGGTCTTTTGATGTTAAATTTTTCTGGGCTATTAGTAGCAGCACCAGCATCAAATATTAACCAACTAACTACAGACTCCCAATCTGAATAGAACTTTCTTGCAGATTCCTCATCTGGATATTTTTCATATAATGCATCAAGTGAATTTTCAGAAACGAAGTCAAGCCAATCAGCTTCTTTTACTGCACTATTCGTAGATTCTTTTAGTATTTTTTGAACATCTGCGGGTACGTCTTTATCAACTAAAAGAGATAAAGGTGTGAATGCTATATCCATATATTCCTTCGATTCTGGAATTATTTCAGAAAAAGTTGGAACATCTGGATAATTTGCTAGTCTTTCATTTGCAGAAACACCAATCAATTTCAAATCACCACTTTCAATATAACCCCTTACAGTTGAGAAGTTTGAATTTGTAAAATCCACCTGATCTCCCAATACAGCAACTATACAGTCACTTCCTCCAGTATAAGCAGTCATTGCCATATCTAAATCAAATTTATTATAAATTAAAGCTTGTACATGACCTGAACCACCAGGACCTGTATATGACATTTTTACTTTACCTGGGTTCGCTTTCATATCATCAACTAATTCTTGAAGAGTATTGTATTTTGATGATTTATTAACTACGATAACTTTTGGATCATTTGCTGTAACTATTATAGGTGAAAAATCTGCATAACTCATTTCTGATAAACCCATAGTTCTTTGTGTTCCTAAAGATTCTGCTGTAAACAGCACTGTATATCCATCCGAATCTGAATCTAAAACAGTTTTAGCACCTATCGAGCCCGAAGCCCCACCTTGGTTTACAACAGTTATAGTTTGACCAAGGCTCTTTTCCATATGAATTGCAAGTTGTCTACCAACTAAATCTGTAGTTCCTCCTGCACTGTATGGAATAATCATTGTAATCGGTTTTTCTGGATATTTAGTAGCATCAGACGGTGATGAATTTCCAGAACAACCAGTTAATCCAAGTATTAAAACTAATACAAGAACTAAAGATAATACTAATTTCTTTTTCATTATTAAGTCCTCCATTTTTAAAATAGTAATAAGCATTATTAAAATCGTCGTTACTTTATTAAATACCATTGTTTTCATAATAAAGACATTCTCCAGTAAACGTAACTTAATTAAGTATTTCCTGAATTATATTAACTTTATTTTAGTAATATCTAACAAAATATTATTATTGGAAGTATATATTATATTCAAACTATTTGTCAATACATTATGTTTATTATATTTAATTTATATCTATTTTGTATCAATTCAAATCAACTAACATATATACCAACCATATCTATTTACATGTTAGTAATTAAAGTATATAATAAAATTGATTTTACAACAAAAAACACAAAATTTTATTATGGAGGATTAATCATGTTCAAAGAAATGCGAAGAAGTGACAAAATGCTAAGTAATGAAGAAATGCTTGACATAATGAAAACCACTGAATTTGGAATATTATCTACAATTGGTAAAAATGGATTTCCTTATGGCGTACCTGTTAATTTTGTATACAAAGATAACTACATCTACTTTCATGCTGCTTTAACTGGACACAAATTGGAAAATATATCGTTCAACAACAAGGTTTCCTTTTGCGTTGTTAAAGATGTTGAATTAATTCCAGATGATTTTAATACCAAATTTAAAAGTGTAATAGCATTTGGTGAAGTAGAAGAAGTGTCAGAAGATAAGAAAAATGAAATTTTTATATTAATCCTAGAAAAGTTTTCGAAAGACTTCATGAAACCAGGTATTGAGTACGTTAAAAAATCTGGCTCTAGTGCAAAAATTTTCGCTATTAAGATAGAACATATAACTGCAAAAGGTAAAAAATAGTATTTTATATTTATAATTTGTTTATTAAAAAAATGACACTTTAGTTTTATAAAGTGTCATTTTATATTTACAATACTTTTTAATATGGTGAATACTGAACTTTTTCTAATTCTGGATCGTAAAACTCACCAAATAATTCTGAATCTATAAGTTGATCAGGTTTATCATACTCTCTTGAAACCCAAGTTACATTCATGTAATGATGTAAATGAATATTTTCAGAAGTTGCATTTCCAGCCCATGTACCGCAACCTATTGAAGAAGTCATAGGCATACCGTTGTTCATGCTACCTGAATTTGCCTTAGATTGTGGTTGACGAACCATAATACGTCCAACACGAGCAACCATTGCAAGTCTGTGAATGTGGTCATCATCAAATGAGAAAATACCAACAGAGTGACCTATTCCTCCAACTTCATGTATTGACATGATTGAATCTATAGCATTTTGGAATTCACCAGTATATTTATGAACAGCCAATAAAGTAGTTAATTTTTCACGACACCATATACCTTCATATGATGAGTTATAAACTCCTGTATCATATGATGCAATTAGGAACTTTCTGTCTTCTGGAATTTCAAATCCAGCAGCTTTTGCCATATCTTGAGGTGATAAAGCAACTGTATCTGAAAGTCTATGCATTTCTTTATCCCACATAGCATTTTTAACTGCTTCTTGTTCAGTTTCAGAAAGCTTATAACCACCAACTTCAACTAATTCTTTAAGCGCATCTTCCCAAATACTCTCATGAATAACAATGTTACCATCTGCAGAACAACCAGAACCAAAATCAGATGTTTTTGAACGCATTGTATTAAATGCAGCCTTATGCAAATCTTGACTAGCTGTTTCATCCCAAATCATAGTTGCATTACCAGCACCAACTGCATAAGAAGGAGTACCTGATTGATATGCACGACGTACAACCCCTTGTCCTCCAGTAGCAATAACCATATCACATTTAGTCATTAATGCTTCAGATGTAGCCTTATTTATTTTAGCTTTTTTACCTAGTATTTGAATTAAATCTTCAGGAGCTCCAACTCTCTTCAAACCTTCACGCATTAACTCTATAGTTCTTTGGCTTGTCTTTGCAGTACGAGGGTGTGGAGAAAAAATAATTGCATTTCTTGCTTTCAATGCATAAATTGCATTACCTGCTGGAGTAAGATCCGGATTAGTAGCTGGAATAATACATGCAATAACACCAACTGGCTTTGCATATTTAACAATTTTTTTCTCAGGAATTTCATCAATAATACCTACAGATTTTTCTCTCAAGCAATCACGAAGGATACCACGGATTTTAAATCTCTTAGCTTCACGGCTAATTGGATCCCCAAAGTTACTTTCTTCAATACCCATTGTAACTAATTCATGGAAATTTTTAGAATTTGCAACTATCTGTGCAACCGATTGAATCGTCCTATCAATTTGTTCCTGACTCCAAGTTTCAAACTCTTTTTGAGCTTTATCTGCTTTTGCAAATGCTTCATCAATTTCATTAGCTGCATCTTCATTAACTTTCAATTCAGCATAACGATCTTTCATATTATTTTGTCTACTCATTTTATTTCCTCCTTAAAATAATCAACTTAACTTCCCGCCTAACAATATCTAATTGAAATTATTATGATCACACACAACAATAATTTTATAATTATCGATTGCAAGCTGGTAATAAACATTTCAATATTTAAAGTTTGTTAATTTACTTTTATTGTATAATAAATATGTGAAAAAATCAATATAAATTTTAATATTTTTTTCAACGAATAAAAAAACTATCAATTTATGCTATGTTTTATTTGAATTAGTTTCATTCTATGGAATTTATATGTGTTATATAAATATCACAGATAGCAAAGTCAAACATTAATACATATATATTTACCATAATTACATGTGTTTATTATATCTTATTTAAGCAGCTATTCTTTTCACTATATTTTTCGCATAAAGACATATTTATATAATGCATGCAAAAAATACCTCTTTAAGTAGATAATTTTAATTGATTTACATTATCTACTTTGGAGGTATGATTTCTATTTTATAAGATTTTTTTTAATAGTTGATATTTTATAGTTTTCTTTTTTTTATTTCTTCTTCTTTTATATTTTCAGCTACCCTAAATTGTACAATATCACTAATCAGTTTTAATGGTAATGGTTTATCTAGAGGAAATTGAACTGCACCTTTTGAACTCTTATACTCATAAATTTTCTCTTTAAAATTTTCAATCCCACTAGTCCCAGGGTAAAACCCAATATGATTCTTATAAGCGGCAAAATGAACAAGATTCCCATATAAATAAAAAGTCGGCATCTGCCAGCTAATTTTCTCCTTAGCTTCAGGAGCAGCTTCTTTTATAGTTTTTCTCAGCATTTTGAGTTTTTCCTGTACTTCAACTGGAAATCGCAGTATATATTCATCAATTGTCTGAAAAGATTTTTTATTTTCTCCCATTATTCTGGTTTCTCCTAAATTTTCTAGTTATATTTATTATATGCCTGTGATTTTAATTTGCAAACTCTTCATAACATCCAATGCTGCTGTATTCAAATTACCATCATTACTTGCAACACATGTTGAATCTACAATGATTTGGGCTTCTGGCAAAGCAGCCTTTGCCAAAATGGCATTAGAAATTACGCAAATATTTGATACAACACCAACCAACTCAACTTGTTCATACTCATTTTGTTTAAGATACTCTGCCATTTCCATTGATCCAAATGTATTTTTTTCAAAACATCTAGTTTTATCATCACAAAAACCAGCGATTTTACCATATAACTCCCATCCATGTGTACCCTTTACACAATGTTGTATAGGAAGGTTTCTACCCTCCTGTGTATTAAGATAATCTATAGTGTGGGTATCAAAAGTAAACACTACTTCATCACCATTATTTTTATATTGCTCAATCTTAAGTGCTATAGAATCCTCCAGCTTTACCGCCTTTTCAAACCCAAGTGCCCCACTTACAAAATCATTCTGATAATCAATTACCACTAATATTTTTTTCATTTTATTCCTCCATTTTCCCAGACACGATTTCACTTCACCTGTCTTTTTTATTTATCGAGTTTTATTCAATATTCTTGCTTTATATTCTAATTCTTATATAGCAAATAATATTTTCAAATTGATAATCCATAATACACTACATGTTGGTTCGTAGTACTTATCTTCATAAAAAATCAAACAAATATGCGAGAAATATCTTCTTTAACGACTCGTCTTGTATGTACCTACTCTTTCAATTTAAAGTTGCTTATATACGTCTTTAACATCTGAGCCTGACTTGAGAGTTCTTCACTTGCAGCAGCACTTTCTTCAGCAGTAGCTGAATTTGTCTGAACAACAGCAGATATTTGTTCTACCCCTATATTAACTTGTGAAATTGACATAGCTTGTTCATTACTAGCTTCAGCAATAAACTGAATAATCTCATCTGACTTTTTAGTTCCTAAAACAATTTCTTCAAGAGATCTTGCAGTCTCACTAACTATCTTAGTTCCTTTTTCAATCGAAATTAAAGAACCTTCTATCAAAACTGCTGTATTTTTTGCACTCTCTGCAGATTTTCCAGCAAGATTCCTAACCTCTTCTGCTACTACAGCGAATCCCTTACCAGCTGAACCTGCTCTAGCTGCCTCAACAGCTGCATTAAGTGCAAGTATATTAGTTTGAAATGCTATATCATCAATATTTTTAATAATTTTACCTATTTCACTAGATGCAGTACTTATTTCATTCATAGCATTAATCATTTCTTGCATTTGAGCTTGTCCACGATTTACATATAAACTTGATTCCGAAGAAATTTTCTTAGCATTTTCTGTTTTTTCTGCAGTTTTTCTTATTTGAGTTGAAACTTCGTGAATAGTTGCTGATAGTTCTTGAATTGAACTTGCCTGTTCAGTTGAGCCTTGAGCAAGTGATTGTGAACCAGAAGAAACTTGTCCTGCACCATTAGCTACTTCAATTGAAGATAAATTTATTTGTGTTAGTATATCATTTAACATACTAGATGTATCGATTAATGCTTCTTTAATTATTGCAAAATCACCATCATATGAGTTTTTAAAATTTAATTGTAAATTTCCTTTTCCTAGTTCTTCTAAAAGACCAGATATTTCTCTTATGTAATCTATATAAATCCTTAATCTGTTAGTTAATAACTTCATGGAATTAGCTAACTCTCCGACCTCATCCTTAGTCTCAATATTAATTACCTCATCTAAATTTCCCTTTGCCAACTCATTAGTTACTTTGTTTAACTTTCTTATTGGAATAACAATACTAAGAATTATATATAAACCAAAACCAATCGTAATGCCTAAGCATACCAAAACAATCAAAACCATTCGCCTAATAGAATCACTAATTTGATTTTCTACAATACTTTTTTGTTCACCTATATAAGTATCAATGAAATCTGTATAGTTACCTGTTCCTATAATCCAATTAAATGGCTTAAATAAAAGAGAATAGCTGCGCTTTGGTGATGGTTCAGTTTCACCATCTTTAGGAAATTCATAGTCAGCGTAACCTCCTCCATCTTGCATTCCTGCAGCTTTTATTGCTTGAATATAAGCAACCCCATTAGCATCTGTTGCATCTGCTCTGTTTTTTCCTTCTGTATCTTTTCCAAGCAAAACAACACAAGTTCCATCCAAAGTATCTGCCCAAAAATAACCACTCTCACCGTACTTTAACTGTCTAAGTAAATTAGCGCCTAACTTTTCTGCCTCATCATATGTATATATACCTTTAGTATATAAGTCATACACACTTTGAAGCATTGAATGTGTATTTTGGACTTGCTCTTTAATATTTGTATCAAAATTTCCTCTAATCTGTTTTTCAAGAGTATTTAAAGACAAATCTTTTTGATTGTTCATTTCAAAAATTGACATTATACCTACAAAACAAATTGTAAGGATAACTATCATTAGAAGTATTACCATTTTTGTTCTTATTCTTAATGATTTCATGAAACATCTCCTTTCAAATTTAAATGTTAAATCGCTATATTGTAACATCGATAATTTAATCATACAATAAAATTAGTAAATGAAATTATTGGTAAGTTTAAATTTGAAATTTTTAAATATACTATATTTCTTCCCTTAATAAATTAACCTTAAATAAATATAGTATAATATCAAAAAATTATTATCTTATTGTCAATTATTTTCTGGTATAAACAATAGATTATTATTCGTTCTTTCATCATTTAATATAGCCATTACATAGTTTCTAATATTGCAGGGCGGAAGATTTTTCAACAAATTAAAACCTTTAGTATCTAACAAATCGTCTAATGCTTCATTTCTAAAACCAGAGAAATACCTCTTGTTAATTTCCGAAACAACACTAAACACTTCATTTTTTTGTTCCTCGCTCAGTTCTTCTAAATCACCTATACAAGTTTTCTGATTCTTGCAACAATTTCGCTTAAAAAATTCTTCTGAATATTTTTCAAAATTAATAAGTGCTTCATCATTAATTTTATTCATAAAAGCATACTTTTCCATGTCTAGTTTTTGTGTTCTATAGTTATATCCTTTATTCGGTAAATATTGAATTTCTCCATATTGATGTGGATAAACCACTAAACAGCTTGTTGCAATATCATATAATATCTTATCTCCATAATTATGAGACTTAATATCTTGCAAATGTATGTGACCTGTCAATACTACATCTATATTGCATTTATGAAAAACTTCTAAACATTCCTCACTATTGCAAATAGTATAATCTTTATTAATTATTTTACTATGGTGTATCAAATTATGATGCATTACAGCTATAAGAGATGCATTGTTATTTTCTGCAAGCTTTGAACATTTCTCTATCCAATACAATGTTGATGTTTTAATAGACCCTCCAACATCAGGATAATCATTTGTAGAATCAATCATCAACAGCCATTTCTTTTCAGTTGGTGCAACTAAATAGCTAAGCGATTCTTTATCTAGTGATATTGCATCGTTATATCCATAATCTGCATAAATTTTAGTAAATGACTCTTTTGTTATACTTTGCGAATTAAGTGACTTATCTTTATAAAAATACATAGAGTTACCATTCATAATATCATGGTTGCCAGGTATAACAAATATACTCGTACCTTCTTTTTCAATTTCTTTAAATTTTTTTGATAAATCAAGGTGACTTTCTTTTAAACCATTACAAGTTAAATCACCAGCTACTAATATAAAACTAGGTTTTTTCTCTATAACGTTTTCTTTTATAGCATTAATAAAATCATATGTGTATTGAACTAGTTTATCTCCAGACATAATAAAACTATTAAAGGCCTTTCCATTGTCATGAGCTTTCTTAGAGATAAAATGAGGGTCTGATATAATGAAAAAAAGAAACTCGTCATCTGACTTGATTAAATTAGAATGTGCAGTACTTTTAGATTCTAAAAATTTCATAGTTATTATAATTAATATTATTGCTAAAATAATTACAATAAGCATTTTTCTCACAAACAATCACCTTCCATAGATATATTTATATTAAAAATAAAGCCACTAATATTTATTATATTATATACCCTAATCACTAGAAAAGTAACATAAATTATTACAATAAATGAATTTAGACAAACACCTACCTTACGAAACAAATTTAAAAGATTTTTAATCCTAAAGAATAAATCACATATTGTAAACACCATTCATATTATAACTCTATAACACTGTGAAAGGAATGAATAAATTGTATAATTTTAATAAACCATATATAAATCCCCACAATATTAACACGCCAATGTGTGGTTCAGAATATTTTTATAATATCAGTAAAATATACCCATACCCTTTTGGGGTAAATGTTACTATGTATGACTCTGAATTTTCTAAGCAATCAGTAATGTTTGATGATTACGGTCCAGAACCCTTTGTTGTTAACATTGATGAAGCCACTAAACAAAACAATGCATTTCGTAGAGCTTTATGGACAGGAGACAATTTACAGGTAACTTTAATGAGTATCGAAGTTGGTGAAGATATAGGTTTAGAGGTTCACCCAGAACTAGACCAATTTATACGTATAGAAGAAGGTAGCGGGATAACTAAAATGGGAGATAATAAAGATAATTTAAATTTTCAAAAAGATGTATATGATGATTTTGCATTCATTATACCTGCTGGTAAATGGCACAACCTTATTAATACAGGAGATAAGCCACTGAAACTGTACTCTATTTATGCACCACCTCAACACCCAAAGGGTACAATCCATGAAACTAAAGCAGATGCTGAAGCTTCAGAATAAAGATAAGTTAAGGGAGACATTTATATGTCTCCCTTAACTTATCTTTATTTATATAGAACTACATATAAAATATAACCAACTAAACCAAATAACAGATACTATATTTCTATTGAATTCAACTGCTTTAAGTTTACAGATATTTTTTATCACTACCAATCTATTTTATTCTATTTTTATTTTCTTATATTTTCTATTTTCATATGCATTAAAACCATACATAATAATACCACAACCCAAAGCAATAAAAAAAGTTATTACCCATACATTTTTTATTGGGTTATTTAGCAAATACTTTCCTACTATTACCGGCCCCATTGCCTGCCCACTTCCAGATATAATGCCATATAATGAATTAAATCTCGCCCTATGTGACTTTGGAGAATTATTAGCAATATAAACTCCTACATTTGTTGCATGAAGTATCTCCCCTATTGTCCATATTATAGTTGAGATAATCATCATCTTAAATGACTTAACATAGTACAACATACCTAACCCTACGGCCCAAAATATTGCTGACAATGCTACATTAAAAGAGGCATCGAATTTTTTAGTATACCCTATTATAAAAATTGTCATTATAACTACAACAATACCATTTGTACTCATGAGGGCACCAAAAATTCTAGGTCCATCATTAAAACCAAATATGGCATTTGAATACAGTGGTAAAGAAAAATGAACTTGTGAATATGAAAAGGAAATAAGAATTGAAATTATTCCAAAAACTAATATTTGTGGTCTTTTTAGCAATGCTTGAATAGCTGAACCTTCTTCTGCACGTTCAAAATCATCAACCAAAATTTCTTCATCAATAACATACTGAGGCTTTGTTTCTGGAACGTTTATAAATATTATAATCACAGCTAATATTGTGGTAAGAGCATCACCAATAAATAATAAAGGTAAGTAATTTCTATATAAAAATCCTGCAATTAAAGGGCCTATAGAAAAACCAATATTGCCTCCAAGATATAAAAGCGAAAATGCCCCTTGCCTGTTATTTTTGTCTGATAAATCTGCTGTCATTGCAGCACTAGAAGTTTGCGCTGCACCAGAAAAAAATGAAGCCATCAATAAAAGCACTGGAACTATCATTGACAACTCAATGAATCCACATACCAAAAAACACAAAGCTTGCATAAGTGTTAATATACACAAAGTATTTTTCCTATTGAAGCGGTCTGATAAATATCCACCAATCATGGATGCAGGCACAAACATAGATGTTGAAATTGTAACAAAAAAACCAGCCTCTCCTGTTGATAAACCAATCTTATCTGTCAACAATAAAGTTATTAACGGTCCTACAAAAGCGCCCATAGAATTAATAATTCGTGACAAAAAAATATAATATATAGGCTTAGGAAGGTTCCTATAATCATCAAAATACCTCTTTGAATATTTTAAAATTTCAACTCACATCCTTTTTTCTAGCGATGAACAAATATGATAACAATATATGATTCGTTATACAAATAATTCCATATATAATTTATATTATCCTTTGATTCTATAAACTTGTCAACTAAAATCTTTAAAAATTCAAGCTTTGAGCATATCTTTCCATTTATCTACTTTTGCAATGTTAGTTATTTTTAGAAACGTTCTTTTGATATGCAATTCTTTCATCACCACTCTCTAAATAAATAATTCCACACTTAGTATAACCTGTCTTTTCTAATAATTTTTGCATTGGAATATTATCACGATGAGTATCTATACGTATATTTCCACACTGCTTAAAACACCAGTCCAAGCAAAATGTTGCAACCCCTCGTTTACCATCAACAGAAGCAATTCTATGAATTACACCATAAGAGTGATTATCAAGCCACTGTCCTTCATAAATTTTTGCATAAGTAGGCTCTTCGCCTACTATATAATAGAATGTTCCTACAATTTCATCATCTTCAATACACACGAAACTATTTCCACGTTCTACATCACATTCAATTAAAGATATCTCAGGGTATTCTTTTCCCCATTGATTTGGATTTCCATTATCTTTCATGAACTTTTTTGCTGTCGAATATACTTTCATTATTGTATTTATTTCGTTAGGCTTAGTTTTTCTAATATGCATAAAGTTTCCCTTCCTTCTTTTTAGGTTGATTTTAAGATACTAAAAAACATTTGTCAACTTATTTCTAAAAAAATGCATAAAATGATAGCAACCAATATATAATTGATTGCCATAATTAATTATTTGAAATGTAAAAATAATTATCTAAAAACTTTTAAATATATCCCTTTTAGCACCGCAAACTGGACATTTTTCAACGTTATCTCCTATTTCAGTATAACCACATATTGGACATACATAAATTTTTTCATCTCCAATATCTTTTTTATTTTTTGCTGAAATTTGTGCATCAGCAAACATCTTTGCGTGTATTTTCTCAGCTTCTAACGCATAGTGAAATGCTTTGTATGCATCTTTTTCATCTTGAAATTTTGCAGTTTCTAGATAAACTGGATACATTTGTTCTATTTCATGCAATTCTCCATTTATTGCACCTTGAAGATTTTCAACTATATTAGTATGACCGAATACAGCACCTGCTGCTACAGTATTATCACCTGCTTCATCTTTAAGTACGTTAAAATGGTTTTTAGCATGAGCCCACTCTGCGTAAGCGACAGCATCAAAAAGTCTTCCTATGTTAGGATAGCCGTCCTTTTTCGCTGATTCACCCCATATGAGATATCTCATATGAGCCATACTTTCTCCACCGTATGCTGAACGTAAGAAGTCCGCAGTCATTGCATTTTTAACTTTCATTATATGTACCTCTTCTTTTTATAATTAAATATCATTTAATATTATTATTTTAAAAGAAGAATTTTATTCTAAAAATTATAATTTAATTTTTCTATCTAAAAATAATATATTATATCACTCTAATTACTTTTAAGTAACAAAGCTAATTTATTATTTTAACTTATATAAATTTTTTTCAATATCAAAAATTATTTCTTCCCCATTATTTACAACAATACATGGTAACCCTACCCTATTGTTTAACTTTATTTCATTAAAAACTTCATAATTGTCTCTGAATTTTAAAAATCTTTTCAGATTAAACATATTTTCAGTAATGTCTAAATATAAATAACTTATATCATTTTGCAAAAGTAACTCTTTTGCTGGTGAACATTCTGGTCAATGCTTACTTCCAAACATCAAATTTTTTTTCATTTTTACCCTCACTAACTATTTTAATAACAATATTTTGATTATGGATAGTAATAAGAAAGACAGCTTACTAATACTGTCTTTCTTATTTACTATCATTATTATGCTAACCATTATATCATTTTTCATTATAATTATATCGATATCCGATATATCTGTCAATATTTTTACAAATTCAACAATAACACATAATAATAAATATTTTGTTAATATTAATTGAAACGTTGATGTACCATATCCATTCCCTTTCAACTTACTTAGAAAACGAAAGGCCTAAGGATAATTTTTTTACCAATTCAAATTATGAGCTTTGCTTCTTCCACCCAAAATCGATTGAATTATTTACTAAAAATAAATTATACTCTTTTTATTTCTACATTAACTTCTGGTTTAGTTTTAACATTTTCTATTTTTGCTGCTGAAATTTTAATTGCACATTCTATCAGCAAACAAGAAACTAAGCCAAAAACTGCTATTATTTTGAACCCCGATGTATATGTTCCTGTTATGTCACGCAAGCCACCAATTATAGGAGACACAATTGCCTGACCTATAAAAAAAGCTGCCATCAGTTCTCCACACACTTTATCATAGTTTTTGATACCAAAAGATTCCGTAGCAACAGTAGCAGGGATAGAGCCATATAACGGGTAAGCAACTGCTACCAAAATCACTGGAATTATAACATGAATTGTATCAATTTTATTATAAAATAGCAGCACACATATTATTCCTATAAAAAATGCAGAATGTAAATAAACAATATAAATTTTATTTCCAAATTTATCAGCTATATTTCCTGAAACCATAGTTGCTATAGTAGCAATTATCATAAAAATACTTATATATTTTGAAGATGCGAGTGCGGACATACCGTTAGATTGCCAAAACGATGGTACAAATGTTTTAAAACCTACTATCAAAGTTCCACATAATAGCATACTGATAAGCAACATCCAGAATGAAGCGCTTCTATGTATTTCTCTCATAGTCAACGAATTAGCATCTAATGTTAATGGTTCATTTGAAAAATTTTGTTTTATATCTATATAGTTACTCTTTACCTTGTTTTCTTTAAGAATAATCAAATTAATAGGAATTGCTATGAATAGGTGTAGCGCTGCAAAAATAAGGTATGTTGAACGCCAACCTATACTTTCAATCAAAATTCCAGAGATATACATCATTACTGCACTGCCGAATGCTGCACCACTAAACACTATCCCTATTACAGTTGCTTTTTTGTCCTTAAACCACTGCGAAATTATAGTTGCGTTACTAGTATGTGTACCAAGTCCAAACTTGACTCCCCCTATAATACTACCAATATATAAAAGCACTATTCCATTAGCCATAGCTGAGATCGAATAATGCAATATACCTGCAATAGAAGCTATAAAAATCATCATTCTTGCTGATATTTTTTTACTAAGTTTGCCTACCATCAAGCTAAAAACAAAACCGGTCAATGAACAAAATGTTACATTTAGTGAAACCTGACTTACAGGTACATTTAATGACTTAATTAACTGCGGTATAAAAAGTCCTGCTGTACCAAGTGTACCCAGGTGTATAAACATAATTACGAAACATCCAATCGCTACTCGAATTCCGGTTTTCTCAAATTTATTTTCCATCATTATTAATTCCTTTCATTATGACGAACTGTATTAGCGCGCACATTCTTTATTTTGAGTGTCTAAATTTTTGTCATACATACTACATACTACATACTACCATATTATCATTAAATTTAGTAAAGTGCAACTATTACTTTAGCATTTTTTATAATTTTGTAGACATTTTTATATGCTGTTAATTAATTCCATAATAAAAACCTCTAGACTGAAGCATATGATTTTAATCAGTTTAGAGGTTTTCATAATAATTGCTTAAAACTAATATAGTTTTAAGCAATTATAATAATAAATGTTTCCAGTATTCATATATTTTATCTAACACAGGATTAATATTTTCCACATCACGTGTCTTAACTAAATCCAACAATGCTTTACACACATTGGCTATCTCCTCAGTCTTACCTTCCTTAATAGCAGATCTTATACCACCCATTCGAGAGTATTTTGAGATCTTCATAATAACAGTATTAATCTGATACATATACCTATTATCACTGACTTTAGCTAATGTATCGTGGAACTCTTTGTTGGCTTCGTAGATAGCTTTTTCGTCATCAGGATGATTTTTAATTGTATCACATAAAAAAACATAACATTCCTGAAGATCATCAATATCTTTTTCTATTGCTTTAAAAACTGCCATATGCAGTACTGCACGTAAATTTGATAATTTAAACTCCAGAAGCTCACTCATATCTCCATTTTGCATAATAACACCATACACCATAGGGTCAAGCATTTTTTGACTAAATTCTTTTGCTATAAAAGTTCCTTCAGATTGTTTAACTTCTAGAACACCAAAAGATTCAAGTATCTTTGTAGCTTCTCTAACAGAATTCCTTCCTACCCCTAAACTTTCACTGAACTCTATTTCTGTTGGTATCTTGCTTCCAGGTTTCAATTCACCTGAAATAAGAGCATCTGTAATTCTGTCTATTATTAATTGCGAAACTGATCCTTTTTTTATTGGTACTAACATATTTTCCATTGACATTTTATCACCACTTTATATTTTATCTTTTAATAGAAATGAATTTCTGTAATGTATTACATACTACATTACATTAATTATACATCAACAGCAACATATAATGCAATGCTTTTTTCTTATATTGTATTTTAATTACCTTCTAAAAAGAATGCATAATACCTTGACTTTTATACTAGACAGAGTATTATGCATTTCTTTTATTTATTGATACATAATTATCTTATGGGGTAATAACAATTTTAATTTGGTCGCTTGTTCCACTATGAAGCTCTTCAAAACATTCCTGAATTTCATTCAAACCAATATTCTTTGTAATATATTTTTCTATATTGAAAGGTTGATATGCTAGTAATTCTAGAACCTTATCAAACACTATAGATGATCCAAATGTACCAATCATGGTTATGTTTTTCATTATAAGCTTAAGTGCGTCTATAGGCACTTGCTTATATGAAACACCAACAAACATAAGAGTTCCCATTTCCTTAATTACGTCCAGACTCATGTTTACAGAAGCCGGGATTGCAGTACATTCAATAACTTTATCAAACCCTCCGTTTGTTACATCTTTCAATAGCTGCACTATTTCAGAATTTCTTGCATCAAACACTTCATTTGCAACTCCAACTTCTTTCGCTTTTAATATTCTCTTATCATTTACTTCTGTCATAGCAATATATGTTGCGCCCATAACCTTTGCCCATTCAGCACATAAATGTCCTATGATACCTGCACCTGTAACAAGCACCTTATCCCCATACTTAATATTTGCTTTTAGTAAAGCATTATATGCAATAGCAGTAGGTTCTAACATATTTGCAGTATCATCACTTATTGTATCAGGTAGTCTTCTTAAATAATCTGCTGCTGCTGAAAAATATTCTGCATATCCTCCTTGAGCAACAACTCCTGGTGTTGAGTTATATCCTCTAGGACCTTTTGGAATAACAACAACTCTTTCACCAATTTTAAAATTACTTTTTCCAGGATCAACAACAATTCCACAAAATTCATGTCCCATTACAAGCCCAATCTTTTTTTCATTGCTCCACATGTGAACATCTGAACCACATATTCCAACCTTACTTACCTTAATTAGCACATCATCATCATATACTATTTTAGGCATTTCAAAATCTTTTACAACTAACTTATTTACTTCCTCTAATACACATGCTTTCATATATTAATCCTCCTAATTTTTAAAATCAATACGGATTTTTATTTTTTCTTAACCCCTGCAAATGCTGCAGTAGGTGGTGACATTGCCTCTTTATCACACTGAACATTGACAATACCTGGCAAACCAGAATCTCTAACTTTACGAATAGCCGGAATTATATCTTCGATTTTTGTAACCTTAACACCAACTCCACCCCATACTTCAGCCATTTTTTCGTACGATCTCATTTCTGCTAATGTTGTAGCACAATGACCATGTTCTTTAATATACTCTTCTCTCTTAGCCTGTTCTGAAAGTTTTATCATTCCCCATGATGAATCATTGCTAATTACACAAACTATAGGAACTCCATGTCTTACAAATGAATCAAATTCCATCGAATAGAAACCAAAACTACCATCACCGGTGTAATATAATACAGGTTTTTTATCTCCAGCCCATGCTCCCAATGAAAATCCAGGGCCTACTCCTATTGTCCCTAATGGACCGTATCTAACAACTTGCCCGGGATAACGAGCTACTGAATTAGCATCCATCCAACTTGCTGCATCTCCACCATCACAAATTACATGCCATTCCTGTGCTTCTTCATTAACAAATTTAGCGACTTCTGCAGCAATTCTACCAGGATGTACTGGAGTTATTTCAGATTTTGCAGCCTCTATATAAGGAGCTTTCATTTTTAATGTAATAGCTTTTGCTTCTTCAACCCATGCCGTATCAGTAATAGGTGATGTCTTAGCCTTTACAATATCTAAAATCTGTTTTGCAGCCGCACTTGCTCCTGCGATAATTGCAACATCAGCCGGTGCATTATATCCAACTTTTTTTCCATCAGGATGAACCATTATACGATATGCACTGCTGTTAATTCTTGGTGCTCTGCCTTTTCCAATTTTATAGCTATGATCTACGCCAAGTTCTAGTACTACATCAGCAGCAGCCATTCCGCCATCTCCAATTGTAAATAACTCATTTTTACTTTCATCAGCATACAAACCCCTTGATGTTATCATGGCAAATGTAGGAATTTTTAAATAGTTCGCCAACTCTTCAACTTCTTTAGCATATTCTGCAGAAAATCTAGCAGCTTCTCCGATAATCATTGCAGGTTTTTTTGCTGCAATAAGAGCATCTGCTGCTTTTTCTATAAGACCAGTCGCTCCAAAACCATGTTCTGTAGCTCTATAATCTCTTGGCCAATAAATCGTATCTTCTTCATATGAACCATGCAAAATATCCGCGGGAATTTCTAGATAGACTGGTCCCGGTGTTCCATCAAGAGCATTTCTAAATGCCATTGCAACATATTCAGGTACTCTGTTCGCGTGATAAATTCTACGTGACCATTTACAAAATGCACTCATACATTCAAAACTCGCAACATTCTGAAGTGGACCAGTTTCATTTTCTATAAGAGGAGAACCTCCACCAATATGAATAACTGGAATACCTGTTTCAAAGGATTCTGCCATAGCTGTTGTAGCATTTGTCACTCCAGGTCCTGCTGTTGTAATTAAAACACCTGGTCTGCCTGTTACTTTAGCATATGCATCTGCTCCATAACCACCAGAGCATTCATGCCTTACATCTATAATTTTAATTCCTTCTTCTCTGCAACCATAAAGTATTGGCATTATATGCCCACCTGATAGTGTGAACACACATTCCACACCTTCTTTTTTTAACGCTTTTGCGAACAATTGTCCGCCATTCAATTTTGCCATCATTTCTCCTCCTTAATTAAATCGTGATCCACCACATACATTCAAACTCTGACCCGTTATATTTTTTGCCAGATCTGAAGCTAAAAAACAAACTGCATAACCTACATCTTCAACATCTTGTTCTCTACCAGTAGCTATGTTATCCAAAGCTAACTTCTTCCATGTTTCTTCAGGTGTTTTATTTAATAGCTTGCTATATTTTTCAACACCTTGCTTCCACATATTTGTTAGCAGATAACCTGGACAAACTGCATTTACTCTAATTCCTTCTTTTGCATGTGCCCTTGCAACAGATTGTGTCATTGCAATTATCGCAGCTTTGGAGATAGAATAGTTTGCTGAACCTGCTGTACCAATTCTTCCTGCAATTGAAGCTATGTTTACTATATTGCCGGAATGCTTAAGCAGCATATATTTAAGTGCTGCTTTAATACACATACCTGTTCCATGAAGATTTATATCCATTGTTTTACGAGCAATATCCATGGGAGTTTCATAATAATTTTTACCTTCCTTTGCATATCCTGCACAATTAACCAGTATGTCAATACCATTGAAATCGTTTTTTATTAATGCAAATACGTCTTCTATATCTGTTTCTTTTGAAATATCTAATTCGTAAGCTTTTGAAACGACTCCATATTTTTCTGTTATTTCTTTTGCTTTAAGTTTTGCGATTTTTAAATTCATATCTACGATTGCAATATTTGCACTGCATTCAGCAAGACACATTACTATACCTGCTCCTATGTCTCCTGCACCACCTGTAACAATTGCAACCTTATTTGATAAGTCTATTTGTTTCATATGATTTGTCCCTTCTTATTTAATCATACAGAATCACACCAATATATAGTGCAGTCAAATTTCTTCGAAACTCTGATTAAGCTGCTCCTTTTTTCGTTTCATTCTTTTTAACAAATATACCGATAAAAATTAATACTGGAGCAATTAATTGTAATAAATAAAAATAAGATAGTACCTGACTCATTTGCATATTTGCCGAAGATATAAGCGTACCCAATGTTGCAATAAAGAAAGAGATACCTATTCGTTCAGCAGTTACATACAATCCTAATGCTGTACCAGCTCGAGGACCAGATACTTCAGGATGTGATAACATTAAAACTTTTGGGGCAGGAACAATTCCTCCGTAAAAAATACCAGACAATGCCATCATAACACTGATTATTGTAACATTATAGCTACTGTAACCTATTACAAAACAGATTGGTGCTACAATTCCACAAATAATAGCTATTTTTGTATAATGCTTTCTCCCAATCTTCGCTATGAATAAAGGAACTAAGATGTAAGCACACATAGAAAACATATTATTCCATGCTGGAATTCTACCTGAAACTGCCTTATCAATCATCCAGCCAGGATCTGTCTGAAGAACTAACTGTCCATATGTACCTCCTGCATATATTGATCCAAGAAAACACATGTTAGCTATAATCATTAACCATACATATGGAACTTTCAAAATTCCCTTAATATTTTTCCATAAGCCAATATCATTTACTGTAAGCGTGCTAGAAACAAGTGAGGCCTCAGTGCTTTTTCTATCTTTACCTAAAGCGAAGAATGCTACAGTAATTATTACAACACATATACCAATCATTGAGTAAAATGTTTGCCATCCACCAATAGCCATCATTATTTTAACTGCGAAATAATTAGCAGTAATTTGACCCATAGGGCTTGCTGCTGTAAGAAAACCATTTGCTAATGCAAGTTCATCAGAATCAAACCACAGAGTAATAATTTTTGTTGTAGCAGGCATGTAGAATGCGCTAGCAGCACCGAACAAAAACATTATTGAGAAGAAAAACATAAAACCTTTAGCCTGACCTCTTAATAAAATTAACACAGCACAGATAAGAACTGAGGATCCAAGCACTTTTTTAACACTGAACTTATCCATCATAATTCCTGCAACAAATACAAACCATATCATACCTGTTGACATTGCTGTAGCAACTGCTGTACGCTGTGTAGCTTCCCAACCCATATCGGTAGTAATTGTACCAAGTAAAATGTTAAATGATTGATTACAAAAACCGAGAATCAAGAAATAAAACAAGCAAACAAATAGTAACATGACCCATCTAAAAGAACTTTTACCCTTTGACTGCAATGTTGTTGACATAAATTAATTCCTCCATATTATAATTTTTTATTTATAGGCTCGACCTACTTTAAAATTTACTTGTTACTGATAATTTCGGATTATTTATATGCTATATGGCAATAGCAGCACTGATTGCAATTGACATATACTTGCTTCTTGTAGCCGTAGACCTCGATGTTAATACAATTGGAACAGTAGCACCCAGCACTAAACCAGCAACTGTAGATTGGCCAAATATTTTTAATGTTTTTACTGCAACATTTCCAACTAGCAAGTTAGGCATTAGAAGAATATCCGGATCACCTACAACTGTACTGGTAAATCCTTTTATTTTACCTGCATCTTTATCAAATGCAAGGTCCATAGAAATTGGTCCTTCCACGATGCAATTTTTAATCTCACCAACTTGATTAAGTTTTTTTAATTCATCTGCATCAACAGTTTCCTGCATTTTTAGATTAACGACCTCAACTGCAGTCAATGCTGCAACTTTTGGATCATCATATCCTAAGCTCAGCATTGCATTTACCGTATTCTCCAAAATAGCTTTTTTCTGATTTAAGTCAGGATTTGGAATTATGGCTGAATCAGTCACAGCGAATATTTTGTGATATGCTGGTGCTTGAACAAATAATACATGTGAAAGCAGTTCTCCCTTCATTATCCCTGTATCTTTATTTAATACAGACTTTATCAAAGTTGAAGTTTGAATATTTCCTTTCATCAATATATCAGCTTTATTTTCATGAATAAGTTTAACAGCTATATCAACAGGATTTTCTAAATTATGTATAATTTCATATTCTGAGCAATCTTCACCTAAATCATTGAGGATTTCATTAATTCTTACAGAGTCACCTACTAGAATTGCTGAAATTATACCTTCTTTTTTTGCGATGCTCACAGCTTCTAATGTATGGCTTTCATCAGCACCTGCAACTACCATCCTCTTTTTGTCAGAGCATTTTTGCATACTACTAACTATTTCATCAAGAGATTTAAAAATCATTGTTTAACCTTCTTTCTATTTGATAAATATTAAGCCCAAATTTCTTCTGCCGTTGGATTTGGTGCATCTTTTATAATGAAAGACACTCGTGTTTTATTCATCAAATGCTTATAAGTAAGATTTTCGGAAATACTGTTGTTGCCCCACGAACCACATCCTATGGATATTGTAGGATCAAGTCCATTGCTAAAAGTGTTGCCTGCTACATTGCTATTAGCTTGACATACCATAAATCTGGCAACTGGCATTTGACTTCCCGCTAATTGGATATTCACATCATTATTTGAATATATACCTGATGAGTGACCTGCCCCTTCCATAAAGAGATTAGTTCTAGCAATATTAATTGCATCTTCAAAATCATCATAAACAAAGCAACGGATAAATGGACACATTATTTCACGGCAAAGAACTTCATCGCTACCATACTTATCTAATTTAGTCATTAATAATTTCGTTCCTTCTGGCACTGAAATATTTGCATATTTTGCCACTTCTGCTGCTGGACGTCCTACAATATCTACATTTATTGGTCCATTGAAACCTTTCAAGAATATTGCTTCGCGTAATTTTTGAATATCTGCTGAATCTGTAACCATATAGGCGCCTTTTTCTTCAAATATTTTTATTATTTCGTCAGCTTTTTCTCTTGGGAGAATAAGTGCTTGTTCACCAGTACATGGCATACCATTATCATACAAACGACTTCCCATTACTTGTGCAACCATAAGTGGATAATTATCATAATCTCTATCTACTATTATCTGAACATTTCCAGGTCCAACGCCATAAGAAGGTTTACCGCTTGAATAAGCAGATTTAACCATTGCACTGCCACCTGTAGCTACTATGACGTCAACTTTACTCATAAGTTCATTTGTTAATTCTAATGAAGGTTCTTCAATAGATTGAATTAAATTTTCTGGTCCACCTAAAGATACAATCGCTTTGTTCATCAAAGATACGGCATGAGCTGTACAATTTTTTGCCTTTGGGTGAGGGGAAACAACAACTGCATTACGACACTTTACTGCATGCATAGCATTACCTACAGCTGTTGTTGTTGGATTTGTCGAAGGTGTCAAACATGCTACAACACCAACTGGTTTAGCATATGTATAAATCCCATTGACTTCGTCCACTTCTATTAATCCAACAGAGGGCTGGTCTTTTAAAAATGCCCAATGACTTGTTGTAACTTTATCATGTTTAGAAACTTTTCCAGCTAATACTCCAAGGCCAGTCTCAGATACAGCTTCTTGAGAAAGAATTTCTCTGTTGTCATAAATAATTTTACCTATTGCCTTAACTAAAGCATCAGTTTGTTCCTGATTGTAATCTTCAAGAAGGTTCTGTGCTTTCTTTGCATTTTCAATTAAACCATCAATATAAGTTTTGTTTTCCATAACGGAAGACCTCCTAAATGTTTTTTATTATTAATATATTGCATATTATTAAAATAATTTTTTAAATAATTATTGGTTCTTCTTCTTTCATTAGAACACGAAGAGCCCCAAAGGCAAGAGCTTCGGCCTCATATTCACCTGGAACAACTTTAATATTTCCCAATTCCTCAACATATTTTCTAATTTCAGTAATAAGTCGCTTAGAATTAGCCATTCCACCTGTAAATATAACTGCGTCTACCTGACAGCATAAAGAAGCATAACAGCTGCCGATTTCCTTAGCTACCTGATAAGCCATTGAATTAAATATAAGTTCTGCATGAGTGTCTCCGTTATCAATGCGTTTTTCAACTTCGCGCATATCATCAGTTCCTAGATGAGCAAGAGCTCCACCGTTATTTTTAATTATGCGGATTATTTCATCTTTTGTGTGTTTATTAGAAAAGCAAAATTCAACAAGAGGAACCACCGGCAATGTTCCCGTACGATTAGGCGAAAATGCTCCTCCGCCAGATATGCAATCATTAACCTCTGTCACACGACCCAGGTTATGAGCACCAACCGATATACCGCCACCCATATGAGCAACAATAAACTTGCATTCCTGATATCTTTTACCCCATTCCTCTGCTACTCTACGGGCCACTGCTTTACTGTTAAGAGCATGGAATACGCTTTCTCTTGTAAAAAACGGGTGTCCAGATATTTTAGCAATATCAGATAATTCATTAACACATGGTGGATCAGTAATAAATATAGGTATGTCAACCCTTTCAGCTTCACTCATACTTAATGCTATTGGAAGTGAAAGTCTTGAAGCATGAGGTGCTATTTTATCAAGATTATGTTGGCCAAAAATTTCGTTTCTTATTGTGTCATTTACTAAATAGGTACCACCCTTGCTACACCCTTTAATTTTGCAACCACGTATAGCAAAAGCATCAATATCCTTTAAGCTAAATCCTTCTTCTTGCATCCAATTTAGAATACCATTCCTTCTTAATTCGACTTGTTGCCATGTAAGTGGGTTTTGTGTTAATGTCTCTGTTGAATGCGCTATAGATTGTTCAGCTTTACATTTTCTGTCCTCATAAATTGCTGACTTTGTAGAAGTTGAACCTGGATTAATAACCAATATTCTATGCATTTTCTATTCCTTTCTATACTAAATTTCATTTACAGGAACTCGTTTTCTTAACATTCGAACTCCATCTTTATTTTCCAACTTCAAAGAACTTGAATATCAAATGCATTATGCATCATGCATTCGTTAAGTATTATGTACTACATACTACATACTATATTTGTATTGTATCACTAACTTTTTTAAAAAGCAATAATTATTTTATAAATATTATATAAAACTCCGAAGCAAACCATTCAGACTCTACCCGATGCCAATGCAAATCTATTAACAAGCCTTAATTTTATATAATTGTAAGCCCCCTAATGAAAATTCCCCCATACTTTTAGTCTGAGGGAACATAATCTTCACCAAAGTGAGATAGTATATATCTTCTTTTTCATAAATAACATTAATGTACTATTGCATTATATCACTTGCAAATAGCCTATACTTATAAATCTTATATGTTATAATTAAAGTGGAGAGAGTTAAATTTTCAATGATTAAAAATGTTGGTTTATCTTTGAGTGCATTGGGCCTTCCGTTTTCTAAACAGGTTTTATTTGCTTATACAGCAACAATCTCACCTAGAAACATAGTAAAATCAAATATTGATATAGTTTTTATTACCTCACAAAGATATTATTCTAAAACCATTTGGATATGTGGAATTCCATCTTCTAAAAACTCCTCTGATGTTTGCTTAAATCCTGCTTTTTCATAAAATTCTTTTGCGTAAGATTGAGCCTCTATTATTATTCTATCCGCATTCATTCTCTCCTTAGCAACCTTTATACCCTCAAAAAGAATCTTGTTTCCTAATCCACATCCTCTTTCTAGTGTCAATACTCTTCCAATTGATACATCTTCAAAAGACACCCCTTTGTCGATAACCCTTAAATAGGCCTTTATTCCTGTATTATCTTTTAGAACCACGTGATATGAATATTGATCTTTATCATCTACTTCCTGATATACACAATTCTGTTCCACAACAAATACCGCAACTCTGACTTGCAATATTTTGTATAATTCTTTAACAGATAATTCTTCAAATCGTTTCACAACTAAATCCATTTATTTACCTCCTATTTTTTTTAGTTCTTCACTATTTAATAAATTTTAATATTTGTAAGATACTATAAGCAAAAACAGTCCTGTATGCTTGTTTTCTATTCCTAAACAAATAAATATTTTTTCCCTATTGTTGGATATGACAAAGATGAATTCAGTACAGAAGCAAAAGGTTGAGATTTTGGTTAGGGAATTTTAGTTAGGGAACTGGTACTTTAATAACTAAAATACTAACCGAAGCAGCATATAGTGTCAATATATTTTATTATGCTTGTGTAATAATTTTAATTCATTACCATAGAAATCAATGTCAAAAATATTTTTAATGACATATTGACAATTATCTATATGTCGAATATAATGCATATATAGATAAACGTCTATGAGCAAAATAACTAAATATGAAAATTTTATGCGAAAGTGGTTTAGTAATGAGCCGAAAAGATGGGAACATGACCAAATATTCAATTAATAAATAATCTCTTAAAGGCTTGAAGAAATTCATCTATATCATAGACGAAAATGTGAATAATATATCATAATACAGAATATCAAAGGAGAAATACAATGTTTATATTTCAATGGTTGAATAACCAATTACTTAAAATGGAGTGGCTTTCAAAACTAATAAAGCTTTTAGTAGAAAATGTCTTTGGATTAAGTGTACAGGAAAGAATTGGCGGAAGCATTCACTTCTTCATATATGATGTTATTAAAATATTCATACTTTTATCAGTATTGATATTTATAATTTCATATATACAAAGCTTCTTTCCACCCGAAAGAACGAAAAAAATACTAGGAAGATTTAATGGTGTATCAGGTAATGTTCTAGGGGCATTGTTGGGTACTGTAACACCGTTTTGTTCATGCTCTTCGATTCCTTTATTTATAGGATTCACAAGTGCGGGATTACCATTAGGCGTCACATTTTCATTTTTAATTTCTTCCCCATTAGTTGATTTGGCGTCAGTTCTATTATTAGCAAGTATTTTCAATTGGAAAATTTCAATAGCCTACGTCGTGGTTGGACTTTTACTGGCAGTTATCGGTGGAACTATAATCAGCAAGTTACATCTTGAAGAATATGTTGAACCTTTTGTATATGGAAATAAGTCTGCTGATGTTGAAGAGGAAGAATTGACTGTTAAAGACAGAATAGCCTTTGGAAAAGAACAGGTACAATCAATAATTAAAAAAGTTTGGTTGTATATTCTTATAGGCGTTGGCATAGGAGCTGCAATTCACAACTGGATACCTGAATCTGTTATAAGCACAATACTTGGTCAAGATAAATGGTATTCGGTACTTATAGCAACATTTGTAGGTGTTCCAATGTATGCTGATATATTTGGAGCATTGCCTATTGCAGAGGCTTTAGTTGCAAAAGGCGTAGGTCTTGGAACCGCACTTTCATTCATGATGGGAGTTACAGCATTATCTTTACCTTCAATGATTATGTTAAAACAAGTTGTTAAACCAAGACTTTTATGGACTTTCTTTGGATTAGTAACTATAGGTATCATAATAATTGGATATACATTTAATGCCTTCGGGTATATGTTTATATAAATTTTATAACAAAGGGAGAATTAAAATGATAATTAAAATTTTAGGTTCAGGATGCAAAAATTGCGTTGCTTTAAAGGAAAACACAGAGGCTGCTCTTAAATCAACTGGTATTGAAGCAGAAGTGGTTAAGGTTCAAGACATGAAGGACATTGTATCTTATGGTGTTATGCAAACTCCGGCTTTAGTAATTGACGAAAAAGTGGTTTCATATGGAAAAGTATTAAAACCAAAAGATATAGAAAAAATTCTCGAAAAGGTAAAATAATATAAATTAATAATTCTTTAAAAACAAAATAACGAAGGGATATTAAATCTCTTCGTTATTTTATTTATTATTTAATATTAAACAAATAAAAGCTTAAAGAGGTATTAGTAAATCTTTCTCTTCCATAATTCTCCTCAGCTTTATAATTGTACACACTCCTTTTAATTTAAAAAGTGCGTAAGTTTTTAATTACTTACACACTTTATTTTACACTCCCGGTTGCCTTCAAAAAAAACTTCTTAACCTCTTCGAATATCTCACACCGTTCTATATTATTTCACGGCATCTTCTATAGATTTCAAATACGCCTTAGAAGTAGCTGTAGCACCAGACACTGTATCTACATCAACCTTTTGTTCCTCAATTACTTTTTCAAATAACTCATTACTTACATCTGGAATTAGAGGTGAAGAAAGAAGATCAATATCTGTAATTTTTCCATCTTTCACTAATACTCGTACTTCACTAAACCATCTACTTTTTTCATATATTCCTGTATATTCCCCATCTTGTAATGTGTTCATGTCTACGGCATTCACAGTTACAGCTATTATCTCATCAATATCCTTTGTCATAAAACAGAAACCAGTGATTCCTAATAAAAAAAGTCCTGATAACACTCCTACTAAAATCTTTTTCCCTTTTTTCATAGCTCTTCTCCTACTCTATATTAACCATATTTTGAAGCATATGTAACTATTATTTTCATCCTTTTGATAATTCATCTAATCTAAAAATATTTTCACTTAATTTATAAAGACCTTTGTATAAAGCACCTTTTTCTTCATCGGTAATATCTTTATAGACTTCATCAAGAAATAGATTTTCTCTATTTTCTCTTTTTTTGAAATACTCTATACATTGAACCGTAAGCATTATTCTTAGTGCTCGATTATCCTTAGGGTCTTTTTCAATTTTCAAGAATCCTTTGGCTTCTAGCTTTAATGCCAGCTGCTTCACATTTTGTCTAGAACTGCCAATAAAATCTGCCAATTCACTTAACGTCGGCGGAATCTCCCCCCAATGGGCAGTCATAACAAGTAAAAACCATTGTTTCATCGTAATTTCAGTATCCCATCTATCCCCTATTACCTGCAACCTATTAGCTAATAAAAACAATGAGCCAAATATAAACTTTTCCTTTTCTGGCAGGTTCACTCCATTAACCTCCTTATACAATAGGTAATATATTACTTATAATAGTAATATATTACCTATTTGATTGTTTGTCAAGATGTAATTCCAAAAATAGTACAAATTTAAATTTTTCATAATTTAGTTTTTCGGAAGTTTCCCAGGTACTTAACTTATTAATTCATTAGAAATTCCCTTGAACCTTTCATCAGTTATACCAAATTTTTTCTTAAATATTTCATCTTCCATTCTTGCAATAATTAACTTGTTAGGAGATATTTCCTTTATAATATTTTTTAACTTCTGAATGGCTTCTTCATCATCATTGTATCCCTTTAAAATAGTTAATTCTAGTATAAATTTGCCTTTATACTGCTCTTTAAAAACTTTCATATTTGAAATATGATTCTCAAAAGTATATCCTTCAATTGGTCTCTGGATCTTTTGAAAATCTTCATCTGAAATAACCTTTATCTCGCCAATCACTTCATCACACATGTTAGCAATCTCTTTATATTCTGACCTGTTTAGAATATAACCATTTGATAACAGTTTAACTGGCAACCCTTTACCTTTTATAACTTTAATTACATCAATAATTTTTTCATTAACTAAAGCTTCACCTTTTGAGTTAATAAAGACTAATTCTGCTTTAGTATTTTCTATCATGTTTTCTAATTCAATCAATGAACTATCTAATATATCAAATGACTTTTGTGTATCTATTTTATTTTGCGACCTTCCAATAGGGCAAAATATACAATCAAAGTTACAATACTTTTCTGGAAGTATGTTAACTTCTAGTACCCTTCTTCCATCTTCAATATAAATCTCTTTATAGTTGAAACCACACATCACTTTATCCTCCTCAAATTACTCTATTGTATTTAATGCTTCCTTTTCTGAATATATTTTCAATTTTCACTTACTTATTCTAACTAATATTATTCATATCTTTTACTATTTATAAAATTATTAGTCAGCTGATATTAATTTTAAACCAACGATTCCAATAACTATTAATACAATACAAATCATACGCATTACGTTAATCGGTTCTTTAAATAAAATAACACCTAAGCATACAGTACCAACAGTTCCTATACCTGTCCAAATTGCATATGCATTACCAAGTGGTAAACTTTTTAAAGACAATGATAAAAAATAAAAACTTGCAATCATTCCTAGAATAGTTGATATACTAGGTAATATTTTCGTAAATCCTTGTGAATACTTCAACCCCATCGCCCAGCCTACTTCAAAAAAACCTGCTGTAACTAAATAAACCCATTCCAAATCTTTGCCTCCTTAAGATTATTATAGTAAGATCTCCTCAATTATATAAATGAAAATAAAATAAAAAAGCCATAAGAAATATTAATAAAATATCTCCCAGGCTTTTATCCTTCCGTGTACACAAATAACTGTGCGTTTTCTCTCGGACCTGCCAGTTATTAACTGCGGAACCCTAGAAAACTTATATAAACTTTTTATAATTTGCAAGTTGAAACTTATAAATTCACTTTAGCATAGTAGCATATTTAAGTCAACTTAATTTTTTTGTAAAATTATACCACTTAGAATTAGTCATTAAAGGTGACAATAAACTTTCTTCAGTATTTCTTTGTCTTTCGCAAAATCTTCTCCATTGTTTTTCCTTTTGCCAACTCATCAATCAGCTTATCCATATAGCGAATTTCCTTCATTGTTGGCTCTTCTATATCTTCCACTCGGATACCGCAGACCACACCTTTGATTAAAATCCGCGAAGGGTTCAGCTGTGGCGCTTCTGCAAAGAAAGTTTCAAAGTCTGTCTGTTTTTCCAGTTGTAATTCTAACTCAAGTTGGGTATATCCTGTCAACCAACGGATAATTTCATCAACTTCTGTTTTGGTACGTCCTTTTTTCTCCGCCTTTGTAACATAATGGGGATAGACACTTGCGAAACTCATTGTATATATATTAGTCATTATAATTCTCCCTTAACAGCAGTACTACAGTTTCCACATACAGTGTATAGTAACTGCATAGTCTTTTAGTTATCTACGTTAATTTAAACATATTTTCAACGAATTTCATACAGTATTTGTCCAAAATTGATTGTTCCCATAATCCATGATGATTGCAGTAGGCATAAAGTTTACCAGTCCCATGCATCATTGGAAATCTAACTGCAGAAATTTGTTCTGGATATAATCGATTCAGAAGTACTTTATCATCTGCGACATAAGCTACAAAAGAAATAAAATGAGACTTATTCATTTCATGGTTAAAAGAAATGTAATAGTCAATATCCATTACTTGAATGTCAAGACTATGCCCTTTGATTTTTTTAGGAATCAATGCAGTTAGTTTTCTCCCACAACAAAAGATGGAAGCAGGACTTGTGCTAACTAAAATATTGCCACATAAGGGACAAACATAGAATTTAACTCTACGAATATTCCCATGGTCTGGGGAGTTAGGGTTAAGTTCTCCCTCTAGCATTTTCTGAATATCTACACCTAAGATACCTGACAATTCTGACCAAAGCGAAGCATCTGGGCAACCCATACCGCATTCCCATTTAGAAATAGTTTTGTTACTAATGTTTAGGGCCTCTGCTACATTCTTTTGAGTTAAACCCTTTTCTTTACGTAACTGTAAAATTAGTTTTCCAACCTTTGCACAATCCAACTGATTCACCTCCATTAATGCACAGCTTAAATCCAAATTAGTATATCAGCTGCTTAAATATCTTGCAATTATTTTTACCAATCGTACAGGAAGTTGTCTTAAATCAGTTATATCAAGAAAGGATTCTTTACCATAAATATCACAAATGGTATCTTTATCCTGTCCAATAGCAGCTGCCAAAAATGCAATTCCTTTTCGTCTATATTCCTTTAACACCATTTGCATATCACTAATCGCCACATCACCCGAATAATCTGGCATGGCTTTTGGCTGCCCATCACTGATGCTTATCATTAACTTCGTTTGTTCTTTTGCCATTAACAATTTTTCAGCCAAAATTCGTATAGACATTCCGTCACGATTATTACTTCTACCTTGTATATTCATTAATCTAAAGCGATCGCCCTGTTCTAAATGTACGAAATCACAATAAGCATATAGTGACATCTGTTCCAGCGAGGAACGATCAGCTGTATCCCCATAAATAATTATAGGAATCTTACACTGCTCACAAAACTCATAGACAGCTATAGCAGCACGTTTTGCCGCTTCTAATCTCCCAAATGCAGACATAGATGCTGATTCATCAATACGCAAGGCAACCACCAAGGATGGAGATTCATCAGGAGGGAGCTTTTTTGCAAAGTATCTGAAATCTTTCTTAGCAATACTATCCGCATTGAATTGACTACCATATAAATGATTTTTCGAAACAGAAGTTGAATTTTCATGTATCAATAATGGCATTGTTTTTCGGACAAGTTCACTGATAACGGGCATTAATTCACTAGACAACTTATAATATTTTTCTTTCAATTCTAGAGAAATCTCCGGTCGATGAACGATTAATTTAATTCCCTGATGATTCGTACCTGAAACTATATTACGAATACTCTTATTTAACTGTTTTCTGAAAGCTTGTTCCTCTTGTTTCTTTTCTTGTGTTAAGGATTCTAGTTGATGATAATATGGATTGCCATTTTCCCCTATATCAGTACTTATAGTAGTTTGTGTATCCTCTGAAGTTTTATTAGAATGCCCTTCACTATCGGCTGATTTTCTAAGTGGAATTGCATCCTCACTGATTGAAACATCATCCGTATCACTTATTGTTACATCATCCCAGGTACAAATCTCTATAGCGTCTTTATTCTGTTTTTTTTTACGTGGTTTGAAATCTCATCTAATTCTTCCATTATCCCTTGCTTTGAAAGCGACTCTTCTAAAATTTTAATTTCGTCAGAATCTGTTGTTATTTTATAAATTACTTTTTGGTACAAAGATTCTATTATATCAATACCATTAGCTACGGAATCTATCCAGAAAAAATATGAGCGCATTCCAGCAACTCCTTTAATTGCATTAGCTCGTGCAGTTTCATCCAAAATAATTATGACATTTGCCAACAATTTTAAAACTTGCTCATCTTTATATCGAGTCTTAGCAATAGCACGATCTATCATTACCTTAATAGAAGGCAAATCCATTTTTTCAACATGTTGAATACGATCTCGAAGTGCTTCATTAAGAAGACGGGTTCCATTATATCCTCTATTTGTAGTAATTACCGCTATAAAGTCAGGATGACGCTTAATTATGCGTGTTGGTAGATTTATTGTACCATCTGGCTCCAAAGCAGAGTTTAATGCCATAAGAACAGCTGCGTCACGAATAACAGTTGGTTCTTGAATCTCCAATAGATATCCATTTTCAAAAGCTCGCACAATTTCTGATGGATAAAAATTGTATGAAACATCTTTCTCATCTATTTGAGATTGTTCTTCTCCTGAAAGGACTGGTAAAATAGCGCCGATGATATCTGATTTATCCATATCAGCAAAACATGTAACCTTTGTATATGGTAAACCAAAATTGGTCGATAATGCTTTGGCCATCTCAGTCTTTCCTGATCCTGCATCTCCTTCTAATAGAATATTTGTTATTTTCATCTCTGTATTATTCCAATTTCTCTTTATTTCATTGCTTACACGAATTTCTTGCTCACTAATTTTATGTGATAATGGTTTTTTCCAGACAAACTTTTTCTCTTCTTCTGTCAACTGTCTATCTGAAGATAATACCCATTGTTCATTCATTTTTAGTACCCCATTTCTTTTAACATTCCGGAAAGGATTCTAATGACAAACTGGTAGATATTGTTTTCCATTATTTAATCCTCCTAGCATTTGGCAAGCTTCTTAATTTACGTTCATAAAGAGATTCTAATTCTTTAGTATAGTCGTCTTTATCTTTGTCCTTTTCGTCATAAGGTAAAACTTCAAGTACACCTATTTCAAAGTCATCCATTCCATTATCATTCCACATTTTCTGTAATTTATGATTAGAATGCAAATTACATCCTAACTTAAAACTACTACTATTAATATCAGCTTTTGTGTCCTTTGAAATACCAATAAAGATATCTCCCGTTGAAATGCATTTAAAATATATAATTCCCATTTCTGGTTTTCTGTACTTATATTTTAGCAAAAGTTTTTTCTTCCTATTTTCATCCATTTTTTCACCTCTATGCCATTATACCCACCTTCTTTTCTAATAACAATCCACGCTCCGTAGACTTAATGTTTAAGTAATAGCTATCTGTGAATTAAAATTAATAAATGGAACCTACGAGTATAATGTTAAATCGACCGATTTCTATTTAGAAATTCAGCCTGCTCCTTTATTACATTCCAAGAATAGGTCAGAGTATTCTTGTGTAAGGATAGTGAATTTTTCGTCCTAAAAACAAAGCTCCGCTGATTTAGATTCAGCAGAGCAATTGATTATATTTCAGTAAATTCAAAAAATTTATTTGATGTTTTTGCATATATAGTTTTTTCTTCTCGGTATGTATATGGCTGATACTCTGACTTCCTCCTGTACAGTAATTAAACAACTTGTCTGCAACAATCTCTTAGATGCATTCGAAAAATTCAAACCTCTTCACTTTAAAAATATTGATTTAATATTATATGAAAGCTTATTAGATGTTAGGTTTATTACCATCTCTTCGACTGCGGCTATACTTGCAAAACTACAAAGTAAAGCAGCTACAATTGATATACCAAACCAATAGTAAAGCAAGGGGAACGCAAACAATAAAACTCCTGTAATTTTATTCATATAGGTATGTAGAAAGGCAAGAGAATAATATTTTATAAAGCCCGTTAGTAAAGAAATTGCCTTAATCATTGATATACTTATCAACCATAATTGAATCCAGAAAAACATATCTATAATCGGTATCATTATAAACAGCATAATCATAATAAAAATAAAATCTGCAACGCTATCAAAAATTGCTCCAATTGCACTTGTATTTTTTGTCTTTCTGGCTATACTGCCATCCAAAATATCGGTTGCTCCACATACAATATATAAGACGAAAAATAAAGAAGATAGCGGTTCAACAAATAACAATATCACAGAAATAATAACTCGTATTGCAGTAAGGGCATTAGGTATATTCTTTATTTATAATCACCACCTTATAAATCGACTATTTATGCTTTCTTTGATATTTTCCAATTAACATTCCCTGTTGAAGGATATGATTTTCAGTAGATTTAAATACATCTTGTGGAAGCAATATAGATAGACTTTTCAAATATTTATTACGTTCTGTTTATCACTGCAAGGTAATCTTCCTTTGGAATCATAGGAGTTTCCAGTGCTTTTATTGTATCATCAGAAAGCGTATAATTCTCAGCAAACTCTTTACCTGCCACCACAAATTTATCTGCAAGAGGCTTGGCAACACATTTTGCCTCCGAAGCATTCATCATAGGTGTTTCCGGAACAAAAATCATAATAGGATCACGAAATGAGTTTTTAGACATAATTCTAAGACCTTCAAAATTACCATCCCAGTCCGGGAAACCGCATCCACTGATGACAATTGTTTTCTTTCTTGAAAAGTCAACTAGAGGCACATGGCAAACTGCTCCATCTACCTCAACCATTTTCTGTTGTATCAAAGGAATGGTTCTATCCAACACAGCCTTTAAATGTGACGGCATTGCATAGCAATACAGAGGAAAACTGAGAATAATAATATCTGCACCAACATATTTTTCAAGAATATCATTCTGATCATCTTCCTGAATGCACTTTCCATCTCCCTTTTCCCAGCATTTAAAGCATCCAATGCATGGATTTATGTTCTTTTTTATTACATCGATGACTTCTATCTTAAATTGTCCGCAATTATTCATTCCACCAAGAAACGCATTGGTTAAAACCATTGTGTCGCTCACGGCTTTAGGGCTTCCATTTAACACTAAAACTTTTTTCATAATTATCACCTCATCACTTTAAACAATCCATGATGGTTACAAAAGTAATAGATTGCTCTTGTCTTGCTTATTTTTAATCTGGCCTCAGCATTTCCCTCAGGATAGAGCTTCACTGACTGCGTCATTTTTTTCTTTTCACGAAGCTTCTTAATAATTGCTCCGGTTACATATTGATTAATTTAACCATCTCCTTTACAATATCAGAATAGCATTTACAATCCGATATGGGTACCTACGCAAAGTAGAAAACCAAATTATAAAATGGCAGGGGGACAGGGTGTTGGCACACGATGACAGTAAGACGAGGATGACAATACCCCGGCCCTGTGATACAAAGCAAATTAGGCATTGCTGATATAATTTACAAATTTCTCCACAAGATTCGGATCAAATTGAGTGCCTAAATTATCCTTTAATTCTTGTATAGCCATCTCTTTAGTATATATTGGTTTATAAGATCTTTCATGAGTCATTACATCATATGCTTCCAATATAGAGAATAATCTTGCTGTAAAAGGAATTTCTTCACCCTTTAAGCCTTGTGGGTATCCACTTCCATCCCAGTGTTCATGATGGGCAAATATACTTTTTCCAATATAAGAAAGCTTCGTTGACCCACTAACAATCTTAAATCCAAGTTCGGGATGACTTTTAATTTTTTGCCACTCCTCCATAGTCAACGTACCTTCTTTAAGAAAAAGTTCTTTTTCGATTCCAACTTTTCCTATATCATGTAACTCTGCTAACAAAGCGAGGCTTTCAATATCACTCTTTTCTAAACCTAATATTTCTCCCATTTGTCTGCACATCTCTACTAGCCTTTTACAATGCTCCTTGCTTTCATTATTATTTTCATATAGCTTTTTCTTAATAGCATTTATGATCATGTCATAGTTTCTTTCGCTATTAGCTATTTTATTAGCATACATCCTATCTTCTGCTAACTTAAAAAAACTGTTATAACCATTATTATCATAATCATACATAGTTGCACATCCTAAAGCTACAAGGGGTTTAATTGGATCCTTTTTTGCAATAAGGGTAGCATTTTGAATTTTTTCAACAATCTCAATAGATTCTCTTTCATCCGTTGATGGCATAAACACTACTATTTCATCTCCTCCAATCCTGCATGCAACATGATTCGATTTGATGTTTTCTTTAATTATTTCAGACACTCTAATTAACATCCGATCTCCAATTTCATGACCAAATGTATCATTTGTAATTTTTAATCCATTTAAATCTGCAACAATAATCGAAAAGGGTAAAGCGTTTTCTTGTTTTAATTGTTTTAAGGTTTCAGCCATATACATTCTATTATATAGTCCTGTAAGCTCATCATGATATGTTTTAAACATCAGTTCTTTTTTAGATTCTTCTATGGCCTGGGTTTTTTCTTTTACAGCTGCTTGCAGACTTGAGTTCCACACTGAAATAACAATTATGATAATTATTAACAGCAATATAAAGCACACTACACCTATCCAAAAATATATGTTCTGAAATAAACTTTGTCCTTGTAAAGACATCCACTTTTGCTCAATAACTTTTTTCTCACGATGTGTAATTTGAGCTAATCCTTTATTGAGGATATAGTTTAAAATAGGCCAATCACTTCTGGTTGCTATAGATAGGCTGGATTGATAAGGAGTCTCGACATTGACTATAAGATTTGAAATATTATCTCTTTCAATAGTCTCGGTAGCACTCATTATTTCTATTATCATTGCATCGGCCTCACCAAAGGCTACCATTCTCATTCCATCGTTAGGAGATTTCACTGTTCTATATTCCAACTTCGGATAACTTTCATTCAAAAATTCTATAATATCATAACCTTCCACTACTAATATGTCCATGCTTGTATTTTCTAACTTTTCGAATGTCAAATTCTCAGAAAAGTTTTTCCGAGTAATTATAACATTAGGGTTTTCTATGTAAGGTACCGTAAAATCTAAGTATCTACCTCTTTCAGTTGTTTTAGTAGCAGCTGTTATTCCTGTAAGTTCTTTTTTTTGAACCTGTTTAATGAGTTCATCAAAATTATCAAACTGCACCATCTGAAATTTAATACCTAGCTTCTGTTCCAAAAGTTTAAAATAATCCGCTGAAATCCCTACAAATTTTCCATTATCTAAGAATTCCACCGGGGGGTAATCTATTGTATATCCAATTTTAATCTCATCCTTATGTTCATCAAGCCATGTTCTTTCTTCATCCGTAAGAAAGATTTCCTCAACTTTAGCGCCCTTTGCGTTAATTAAAGAAAATATCGTTATAATTCCAATGAAAATTAATAGTATCAAAACCAGCATATTTTTTTTGAATTTTCTAAATTTTAAAATATTATTTCCTCCTCTCCAGCAATCCTTATTAGGTAAATGTTTTCAAAACAATTATACAAGTATAGCATTAGTTATTTTTTATATTAGCAATCAAAGTGCATTCTGCTTATAATTATCGATTTTATTGGTATTTTAACACTTTTAGATTAAAGAGTCAATAATTTGTCTAAAATAGTAGAGTTTAACCTAAAAGGTCACCGACATGTTGCAGTCAGTGCCTTTTTTCAATTGTTTAATTAGATATTGCCTTTGCTTCTTTATTCCCGCTTGAAAAATCTTATTGCCACAAAGGAACATATGATTGCAATTACTAACATAAAAATAACTAGCAACAGAATATTATTCATAGGTAATACCATAACCCCTCCTGCGTAAATTGAAATACTTACTAAAGCGCCAAAGGATTGTAGACTATAGATTTTACATCGCTTCTGATATCGCCAATAATAAAATACCGATCATAACGACAGCTATGCTAAGATATTGCCTATAAGTTAATCTTTCCTTAAGAAATATCCTTGATAACAATACAGAAAAGACACTGTATGAGGCAATAAGCGGAGCCGTAATAATTGCATTTCTAGACATTGCTAAGACGTAAAAAAACTGTCCAAGAGTTTCAAAAGCAGCAGCCGTACCACGATCTTTTTCGTCAAATGGGTTGAATCGCACTTTTTTTATCTTTAAATAAATATAAAAAATTACTGCACAAATAAAAAATGTAAACTCATAAGCCAGCAATGCCTCACTTTCACCAATCAACGATAATTCATCTAGGTAAATCGCATCTGCAAAAGTTCCTAAGCCATCAATAATACAATACAAAATCGGAAAGGTTATTGCCAGAATACCTTTTTGATATTTCTTTTCGTTTTCCTTCAAAATCAATGATTTATTGGAATCCATTTTTTCTAATATTGCAAGGGCTACTATTCCAGTTGTAATAATTATTATAGCAAAGATTTCTAAACGACTTAAAATATGAGTAAAAAAAATAAATATTAATAAAGAAGCTATCGCCCCAGAGGAATTCTGAATCGGAGAAGAAATTGATAATTCAATATACCGAAGACCAAAATATCCCAAAGCCATAGATAATATGTACATAAAAGATACCGGAAAGTAAGTTATCATATAAACTGGAGAGAAGGATATCCCTTTTACTATCATATAAAGAAATCCATGTAAGCCCATTACAAGTCCAACCATTATTACCGTTTTTATATGACTTGCTTCGTCACTAAGTACAGCTCCCTTTTTATAAAACAAATCAGAAAAAGCCCATGAAAAAGTTGTTATTATTGCATAAATTAACCACATAGTAATACTTATTAATACTCCTTTATAATCTTTATTTTTATTATTGCGGCATCCTCATAAAAATCCAAATTTATGTTGATATGTGTCAGCGCATTTTATACTCAAAACGCATATCCGATTACACTAAATAGTAATACTAATATTAAAACAATGAACTCAGAAAAAGCAAAACTCCTACCTGAATAATAATAAAAGTTCCATACATGGGATGCCGTACTTTTGCATAGTAGTCGGTTATGAGCAGTTTGTCAAGTACTATGTTTTCTTTATTTTTGGCATGTGATTAAGTATTGTTATTTTTAAAAGTCTTATGAATCCATAATAGGCAGGTACTTAACTTATTATAGAAATAATGTTCATTATCATTAGAACTAATCCATACTTAGTTTTTTAATAGCTTGTTTTTCATTTGGCAAAAATAATATATCTTTTCCTTTATTACATTCATAAATAAAATCTTTCAAACTCTTACTTGTATATATAGAGAAATCTCCTATGATAGCTACTCTTTTTCGATAATTTACAAATTTTTGCAAAATCTCCCCTGCAATCTTGGTGCTTAGATCAAAGAACTCTTCACATATTAACAATTTATTTATAATCATACGACTACATCCTGTTTCATAATCTACTGTTGCAAAAAAATCCAGTGCTGATTGCACATCTGTTATCAGTATATGTTCACTACATACTATTGCAATTTCAACATTATTCTCTTTAATAACACTTATTTGCATATTAATCCTCCATCTCGATAAATTATTTGTTGTTATAAAAATACTTCAAACCGTACCCTATGGTTTATTTGCCACAGATAACCGTCCATATAGCTTATTTTGTACATTCATTTATAAAGCAAGTAATAGCCTCTTCAGCAAGTCTTGCTCTACCGATCATATTTGGGCAAAAAACAATTTTTGAAACTTCATACGTATCATATTAATTTCCTTATATACGACTATAAGCGAGAATATAATTCGAAATTAGACAAGTATAAATCGACAATAATTAATAAAGTAGATATTCATGGAGCAAGTGCCATGGCAACTTAGTTCTGCTTTAGTACCATGAAAAAAAGGTCCATTATCTAAAACAACATTATTATTCATATTGATACACCTCTTATATTTTTTTGATTTATATATAACATTATAGACTGAAAATACAAATGTAATCTATAAAAATGTAGATGAATTAGATTCATGGATTAAGACTGAAAATAATTATGAATTTATCTCGATCCGATTACGTCCGTTCTGTTTTGCTTCATATAATGCTATGTCAGCACTCTTAATAAGTTTACTCATCGTATATGATTCTTTCATTTCTGAACACCCTATACTAATCGTCATATTCTCTTTAATTTCACCATATTCTAATGTTTTAGCACCTATTATGTTTATAAGTTTTTGTCCAACCGATTGAGCTATCTGTAAATTTGAATCTCTTAAAACAATGAGAAATTCCTCACCACCCCATCTTCCTATCGAATCTGTGGCACGCAGATTCTGTTGTAAGAGTCTGGAAACCTCAATGATTACTTGATCTCCAAAGTCGTGACCATATTGGTCATTAAATCGCTTAAAATGGTCGATGTCGACCATCAAAACGGAAAACAATCGGTCATAGATTTCATAAATATTCATTTGTTCTTTCAATGTATCTTCAATTTTCCCTCGATTATAGATTTTCGTTAGATTATCTGTATTAGCAAGATGCTGTGTTTTTACTAGAAGATCTTTTGTATAGTCGATTGATTGATCCAATTGGTGTAATAGTTTCATATAAATCATTTGCGTTATTGAAAATGTAAGATAAACCATAAGTAATAAACTAATCATTATGAATATTGACTCACTTTGATGTAAATAACTGTAATCAAATAATCTAAAGTTACTCAAACCAATATAAGCTCTTGAACCGTGAATGAGCACTAGTAGTGCATGAGCTATCGTTACATGAACCGCAAACCTTCTATGTTTTCTGTCCGCTTTAAATAAAATGATACAAATTGTATGAGTGAAAACAGGTAAAATCATAATCGTAAACACTATAAGCCTAATTCTTGTGTTAGGATAAAATAGAGTAAAAATACTATATAGACAAATAAAAAGTATACTACTGAAAATATAATGAACATTTTGGATTTTTATATTCATAAACTTTCCAACACCAAATAAAAGCAATATTGCACCAACATACATGAAGCTATTAGCTATAATTACAGAATAAATCGGAGATAAAACTGATTGAAGACTTGCTAGTGTAAGACCTATGGATTGGAATATGAAATCCATAAAAACGAGTAAAATACCACTATATTTATCCTTGATTCGATACCAAGCAAGGCCCAATATTAACGTACATGTGTAATTTACAAACATATAGATTTTAATTGTTGTAAATAAATCAAAATTCATAAAATAACCCTTTCATAAAATCCACTTATTTAACTTCTTTTACTCCTCGAAAACTCAGATAGATCTAATTTTTATTGATGTACACTATATATTATAATCATAGAAACAAAGAATAGCAATGAACAATTGGAAATTATTGATATGTATCAATTACCTCAATCATAATAGAGAGAATTGATTCTACTATTATCTTGTCAGTAACTTTAATATTTTTAATTCCAAATAAAAAGTACAGAACAAATCTTTAAATGCTCTGTACTTTTTTTATATTTTAAAATTTAGAAATTCTTTGCCCTTTCTTGAGTTTCTTTTATACCATTAGCTACAAGAGCTTCAACATCTACACCAGTACGATCTAATTTTTCAACGGCAATTGTGCTAACATCATATATTCCGAACAAAGCGAAAATTACCCTTACGAATTTATCTCCCATTTCATGTTATTTAATGATTTTAAATCTTCTTTATACAAATCTAAAACTATAACGTCATCATTAGGATGATTTTTTTTATATGTTTTAATAAAAGCATCAGAAACTTTAAAAGTTCTTGAAGTTCCTTCTGGTTTTGCATTTGCCTTAATATAAGAACCTTACTCATATATAATCTCCTTATTTTTTATTTTATTTTTTACATAAAGACTTTTATTATTCATTTAAAAATGTAATAAAGCAAAAATGGTAAGATTAGTAAAGTTTACTCTCAAATTATAGTAGAGTTATCCATAATAAAATGTCACTTGCATGAATTGGTACATTTTCGACATGAAACGACTATCTTATACGATTATTTCATGGTATAATATATTTGTTAAATAATAGAATTAGGCGGGTTTTTATGTTAAAAATAGCTATTTGCGATGATAATATTGCAGATCTCTCGAATATAGTTTCCATAATAGAAGACTATCAGGCTTTGCAAAGAGATAAGAATAATATTAAATATACAGCATTTCAGAATGCTGCTGATTTAATTGCAGCAATGGAGAGTGGACAAGAATATAACCTAGTAATATTAGATATTTTAATGCCTTTTATGACAGGTATGGATGCGGCGAAGGAAATACGGCAATTCAATCAGGCCGTCAAAATCATTTTTATAACCTCTTCTCCTGAGTTTGCAGTTGAGTCTTATTCCGTGGATGCGTATTATTACGCACTAAAGCCCATTTGGAAGAAAAAGCTGTTTATCCTGTTGGATAAGGTTATTTCTGAAATGGAAATCCAATCGGGTGCAAGTTTTTTTATAAAAAGCAAAACAGGTTTGACTAGAATTTATATCAACCGTTTAGAGTTTGCGGAGGTAACAGGCAGAACCATACTCTATAATCTAACGGATGGCTCTGTCATAGAGGCTATTGGTTCTTTGCGTGAACTTGAAAAGGAGCTTCTATCCAACCCATGCTTTATCAAGACACATCGCTCATATATCATTAATATGGAACATATCGACACCATCAGCCAAAGGGAAATTAAAATGCAGTCGTACGCCTTAGTGCCAATGGCAAAGGCGAATTACAACACAGTTAAGTCGGCTTATATCACATTTGCATTTAAAGGATCTAAAAACCTATGAAAATCTCTGAAAAAAACTGTCATTACAATATTCCACGCATTGTAAAAATGCCGTTCTCTTCAGTAAAGGAACATAGTCCTTGATATTTTTTCACGGAAGCCACGATGCTTTTTACTCCTAATCCATGATTTTGTTCTGTGGAGATAGGGATATCCCCTTCAAACCGAATTTTACCGTCAAAGTTGTTGCAGATCTCAATCTTCAGCTTATTATTTTGATACTTACAACTAACCCTTATTTTTCTGTTACTCTCATTTTCTATCTTGTTGCAGGCATGAATTGCGTTCTCTATTCCATTTGACAAAATTACACAAATGTCAGTGAAGTGCATAGAAATTTTCATTGGAACAACCGCATCAATTTCAATATCTATATTTTTGTTTTTTGCTTTAGTAGCATAGGCCGATAGAACTAAATTGATACTTGTATTTTCACAATATTGTTTGACCAATATGTCTGTAACATCTCTGTTAATCTTGGTAATATAGGCTAAAGCCTCGTCTGTGTGGCTTTCTGAGATGCAGGTACTTATATACTGCAAATGATGACGAAGATCGTGGCGATAGATAGCACCTTGCTTCTGAGATTCCTTATACTCCTCTATTTGAATTAAGGTGGTATCAATCTGCATTTCCAGTATCGTCTGTTCCATTTGCGATGCATAATTTTTATCCATTTCAATAAAGTACGCAATTATAAACGTATAAAATACAAAGTTAAAACCCACGCTAAATAATCCGACAACCAATATATTTGAGTTGTAAAGTGCATCCGTGTATACAGTTGTTGCATATGTAATAATATAGGATGAAGCAGGTACTACTGTTAAAAGGATAATTCGTGAACTTGAATATTTCAATATCCGATTCACATAGGGACACAGATATTGGTAGATTACAAACAACAATATAATAGAAGCTATGATCTTAGCTATGATTAATACCGTTGGATCATTGTTAAATAATAACGCAACCACTTCGCCAAACCATCTTCTAGGAGCCGTAAGAATATACGAAGTAAAAAGAACAAATAATACCAAATTCAATCTTTTTTTAAAAATATAACAGAAAAAGAAAACAAGTGGCAAGTGAACGACTAGTGGATAAGATGTTTCTATGAATTTCGCACCAAAAACATGATAAAGTTCAAACTGTAAAAATGCATTAAATAATACATAACACGATAAAATTAATATATTTTTCCTGTTTAATTTAATATCAAGAAAAAAAACCATAATCATTACGCCGTAAATAAGTACGCTAAAGTAATCTAAAACAAATAACATGAATTATTCACCTGCTTTCTAAAAAGTTTTTATGTAATCTCATATCAAAAGAACTTCATTTAATTATATTCATTTCTTCTTCGCAAACTAGAATTATTATTATAAGTAAACTTCACCAATACACATATAATACTATTACATTATATATTACCTTGCTCCATCCACCAACATTTTTTTATTCATATTTTTAAAAAGATTTAAAAATTCTTTTTTTTAAACCAACGTTCTAATTACATCCAAACTTAGTCATTTCATGTCTTAAAATCGCCATTTCATGCAAACGGCATATTTTTCAAAATAAATGTAGTATAATGTTACTAGGAAATTATATGCGCAAATAAAAGAAGTTAAAGGAGAATATTAATCATAAAAAGGAGTTTTATTTACGAAAAAATTTATTAGTATTATTGTAGAGTTAATAGTCTACAAATCAAGGAAAAATGTCAGAGGCTGATTATATTGCAAATGCTCTGAATTAATTCACGTGTATCAGAGTTAATTGATGCTTATAATAACGGCAATACAGCAGAAGGGGATAAAGAAAACGCTATTTCAGAAAAATTGTTTAACACTGCTACTGAGCTTTGGTATAGCTCAACAGAAACAAATTAAAGATATATGTAATCTTAGAATAGATACGATAAACCGCAAAATCAATTATTTTTTTAAATAACAAATAATTAGGAGGCCAACTATGTATGATTTTTTGAACATAAGTTTAGAAAAGAGAAAACAATTTATAAAGAGAAGTTTATTTTTGTATGCTATAATTTTTTCAGTAATATTATCTGGTTGCAGTGGTGAAGATTACGGAACGGAACTTACTTTTGCAGAAAACAACGAACTTTATTATACCGAGAATATAACTGTAGAAGAAGCAAAAGCGCTTGGAGACTATTTAGTCAAAGAAGAGTTCTTTACAAATGATGGCAATGGAATCAGTTTACAATTAAATAAGACTGTAGATATTTACGAATTTCGTATGGTAGTAAATGAAGGTACTGAGAAAGATCAAGATACAATAGATTCAATGAAAATATTCGCATATGAATTATCACAGGATGTATTCAATGGAGAAAGTCTAAATATCCATCTTTGCGATGACACCTTAAAAACCTTAAAAGTAGTGGAGCCTATTGATTATGGAACGAAACTTATTTTTACAGAAAATAACGAACTCTATTATACTGAGAATGTAACAGTAGATGAAGCACAAGCGCTTGGAGACTATTTAGTCAAAGAAGAGTTCTTTACAAATGATGGCAATGGAATCAGTATACAATTAAATAAGACTGCAGATATTTACGAATTTCGTATGGTAATAAATGAAGGTGCTGAGAAAGATCCAGATACAATAGATTCAATGAAAATATTCGCATATGAATTATCACAGGATGTATTCAATGGAGAAAGTCTGAATATCCATCTTTGCGATGACACCTTAAAAACTTTAAAAGTAGTGGAGCCTAATGATTATGGAACGAAACTTACTTTTGGAGAAAATAACGAACTCTATTATACTGAGAATGTAACAGTAGAAGAAGCACAAGTACTTGGAGACTACTTAGTAAAACAAGATTTCTTTGCAGATGATGGTAATCTTAGAAGTATACAATTAAACAAAGCTGGAAATACTTACGAAGTTCGTATAATAATAAAAAAAGGGCTTGAGGAAGATCAAAGTGTAATAGATTCAATGGAATTCTTAGCAACCGACCTATCAATCAATGTATTCAATAATAAAGATATAGATATACATCTTTGCGATGACAACTTTGAAACTTTAAGAGTAGTATTAGCTAATTAATTAGATTAATTCAGAAAAATATCCGTAATAAAAATATTAGATAAAGCCATATGTAAAATTCAATATGTGTCATTGATAAATTTTTAGGCGAAGAATTAGAAAAATTAAAGTCTAAATAAAATAAAAAAAGGGTGCTTTCTTATGATATTTGAAAGCACCTTTGATATGTGTTCCCTTAAATTTATAAAGATTATTTCTTTCTTGTTATAGGCAACCATACCTCACATTTGTAATCCGGTGATTGTTGATCCCCTTCATAATAAACCTCTATGTCAGGGGCATTTGCATATTCATAACCTGATGTTGGCAACCATTCTGTTACTATACGTTTTTGCAATACTTGTATGGCGGAGGGCATGGAACCGACGCATTCAAAAACTGCCCAAGTACATACAGGTACAGTATATTCTGTCAACTCTTCAGGTGTATCCTTGTCGGTGGCTGCTGCAATATAATAATCAAAATCCTTACCGTTCATGCAGGTGCTTACTCCTAACAATCCAAACGGTTCCTTGTCAATCAGATTGAGTATTGTTTGCACAACTCCGCTTTGTATAGTTTTTGCCAAAACAATGGTACTTCTGCAAAACATTCATCAACACTCATGCTGTAGTGCTCTTTCACTCCAACAATCTTAAATGCTTCCTTTGTTACAATTTTGTAATTCATCTCACTATCTCCTTTAATTGCTATTTTGAAGCTAATGTGAGGATATGCCTTCAGTGATACTCCCTGTTTTCTTGCTGCCGTCGGAGAAATACCATGAATATTGTGAAAAGCTCTATTAAAAGCAGTTGGTGAGCAATATCCATATTTAAGAGCTATATCAATAATCTTCTCTCTTCCAGCCTGCAAATCGAAAGCTGCCATTGTCAGTCTTCTTCGTCTTATATATTCTGAAAGCGGAACATCTGCAATATAAGAAAACATCCTTATAAAATGAAATGTTGAACAACACGCAATCTGTGCCAATTTATCATAACTGATCTCTTTGTCAAGGTTTTCTTCAATATAATCAACTGCTTCATTTAATCTGGATAACCATTCCATCACATCATCTCCTTCAATTAAAATCATATAGTAATTTCACATTAAAATCCTCTCATTTTTTGCACTAATTTGAGAGTTTCAAAATTAAATAACAAATTGAGACTTTTCTTCTGTCTTAAATGTTCACATTTATCAAACACCCAATTTTTCTATAATAATCGTTAATCGTATGTTGCACTTATCTCTTTAGTTACTATATAATCATTTTTCATGTGTAATATTTCTATATTAATTAGTCTAAATGTTTAGCACTTTTATTTGATAATAACTTATCCAAATATATGGATTTAAACTGTTTACTAGCCATCACTTGTTTTAAAGGTGGTAATTTAAGAATAAACCCAAGTACTGCCGCCATCGCACGATGATTGGCAAATGCTTGGTTATCAAATATAAGATTTTGAAGCTTGCTCTTTCATAATTCAAAATATGAATTGTGTTATCATTAGTCAAAATTGGCGCCTGCACATAAACTCGGTTATAAATCATGACGACGCACCTTTCGCTCTTTTATTCGGCGCGGTATACAACCTCAAATTCTTCGCAGACAACGAGCATATTCTCTGAAAATATTTGATCAATTTCGATTAGTTCTTTTGCAAAGCAAGATGCATGGACTTCCCTCCAAAAGCGTAAACTTCTGTCTCCTTCGCCTTCCAAGTAGGCGTGTTCTGCACTAACATTCAAAAACGGTACGACCTTTACAGATGTTGTCCTAATAATGCACAGAGCACTCCCGTCCGTTTTCAATATTATATTGTAATCTCCCACCTTCGGCAGATCGCAGTTTTCATATAAATATAACGGATAAGCGGAAGCCGTGGCGGTCTTAATTCCACTAAGAGTCAGCTGCAACAGCAGATCGGGATCATCGCTTCCATAACACCACGCTTCATATTGTTCATTTTTACAGGCAGGTTTTTCATCAGTGTACGCCTGCCAAAGTTCTTGTTCTTTCATAAGATCATATTTTCCTTTCTATATCGATACGCTCCTCCAGTGAATGTTCCTTTTTGATTATTTACCTCACAGTTACTATTTTTCATAGCACTGGTTACTTTTATTACGCTTTCAACTGTAGTTGCTCCGTTTTCGATTGCTCGAATGATATCTTTCTCTGAAACATGGTTGCAGTAGCAAACATATTTACCTATTACTATATTATTAGCTTCTTCAATACAGTAGCAACATTTTTTTTCATCCATGTTATCCTCCAATTTTATAATACTTCTATTCATTTCATCAAATTCACTAACCTCTTAAACTTTGTTTCTATCATATCATAAAAATGTCTAGTTAAAAATATTATTTTATGATATGATTCACTTGTAAAATAATGATATTTTATTACATTTGCATTTAAATGAGCTAAAAACACCATTTACAGTATGTTAACATCTGTATTTTATAGTCAAATTTTCTGTAAAGCCAAAAATAATAAACTACACATAGAAATAACGAATAGCTTTGAAGGCACGGTTATGCTTGTTGACAAAATACCAATAAGTATTTTAGAAAATCATGGCTATGGTACAAAAAGCATTGCAGCGATAGCAGAAAAATATAGTGGAGTATATTCCTTCACAGCAGAAAATAGAATCTTTAGAACGAGAATTATCTTGTAATTTATTAGGTCTTAAGAAATTAAATAAACAACAGCAAAGCTAGGGACTTCAATTCGAAAACAAACAATCCTCCCAGACGGATAATTTCCGTCTGGGAGGATTGTTTTTATAGATATTATTTCAAAAGTTCCTCAAGGTTCATTATAACCTGAGCTGTTTGTGCTCTGGTTGAAGTTGATTTAGGAGCAAATAACGGGTTCCCGTTTGGGTCGTTGCCCATGCCTTTCATGAGGTCTTTCATGGTCATAAACATGACGCCTTCATCAGCCCAAGAGGAAACCTTGTCAAGGTCTCCATATGTAAGCTGAATAGCCCATTCATCTTTTGGTCCCTGGTCTTTAAATTTCATGTAGTTTGTCATCATTACAGCCATCTGCTCTCTTGTTACGGCTGCGTTAGGTGCGAACTTATCTCCGCCTGTTCCGCTTACGATACCTTTGTCACTTGCCCATGCAATATATGGTGTATAATACTGATCGTTCTTCACATCGGAGAATGTATTTTTGTTTGCGTACATAGTAGCATCTATGCCTTCCATTCTGCCCAAAATTGTCACGAACATACTCCTGGTCATCGCAATTTTCGATCCAAATGTGGTGTCTGTCTGACCTTTCATCAACCCGTTCATATTTACAAAGGCTACTGCATTATAATACCATGCACTACTCTTTACATCGGTGAAAGGATTTACCCAACTAACCAAATCATCATATCCGATTATGTACTTTGAAAAGTGATCTACCACGAAGGCAACTGATTTGGTCTTTGTATCATAGGTACATTTAATTTCAGTCAAGCTTCCATCGTCAGCCATGTACCAAACCGTTAAATTGTCAGCTGTTTCGCCCTCTTTTAACTCGTAAGGAATACTGACATATACATTCCCTCCATTAAAATTTGAAATGAGCTTGCCACCGGATATAACCGTCAGGTCATAGACATTTTTGTCCCCAACCTTTGCTTGCTGATCCCCAGTTAATGTGGTCTTCACAACATCTTCTACGATTACTTTGATATTTGTTGCAGCAGCCTGTGTGCCCATTGCTGCCACTGCCTTGCTGTCAAAGGTCAGCGTGCCATTGTCTGTAACTACAGTCAAGCTGTTGTTGTTACCAGTAAGTGAGTCTAAACCAGAGGTTGGAAAAGTTACCTCACTGGTTTTGTTTGAATTGATGGTAACAGTTTCTCCATCTTTGGCTACGCCTGCTGCATTATTCAGCTGTTTTCCAGTTATGCTTCCTGTGTTGGTGTTAATTACAGTTGTTGCTGTGGAGCTAGATCCGCTAGTAGTTGTGGTCGCAGTTATGATTGCTCCTACTTTGGCACTTTCTACTGCAATACCTGTTGTTGTTCCTGCCGAAGCTACCGGCGTTACTTCAAAACTTATATATTTTTCAAGATCTACAGCCTGAAGCGAATAAGTAGTTGCTGTTGC
>NZ_JAGGKS010000002.1 GCF_017873955.1 Sedimentibacter acidaminivorans
AAATTGCAACGATAATTAATTAATCAAATTTTTTTATTGGGTTCTACGAACCCTTAGTTAAAGTTACACAAAAACCACAGTCTTTTTTCACACTTTACTCCTTAAATATATTTTTATTATTATTTCATTTCTCAAACTAAAAATTCATCCCATTTAATACTGAAAATATTTAACTACCCTTTTAAAGAAAAACATACCAAAATAATATTTTCTAATAATCAAATACTATTAATATAAAATTAAATAATAAAATTAGAAAGGAAGCTTATGATTAGATCACATTATAACGTATCAAGATTATTAAATACTCAAATGAAAACTCAAGTAAAAAATGCATTAAATGAAATAGATGGCGTCAAAATGGTTAATGTAGATTTAGCAAGAAGTTCTATAGAAGTTGGATATGATGAATCGATAGATGAAAGCACAATAAAACAATGTATAGAAAATGTAGGTTGTAAATTTGAATGATAATGACTTTAGTTTTCATACTAAATAAAAGAAACGACTTTTAAATTATGATTAACAACAAAAATCGAATGAGAGATAGGGAAAAAAGCAATGCTGAATTAAGAAAAATAGACCCAAAAAATAATGCTGATGTTGGAATTATAAATGGTCAAATAATAGGTGTTCATGAAGGCAAAAACGAAAAACGAAGACCTGAATTTAAAAATAAGAAAGATTAAAATTAAAAAAAGAGATGGGATAATGTTAATAATCATTAAATCGCATCTCTTTATTCTAACTGTTTATTTATAATGGCAATATAGCTTTTCCAAATTCATTATTTACTATTTGCCCTACAGAATTATATATTGCAGATAATCCACAGAAAATACCCACATATCCTGCTGCTGCAATAAATTTATTTTATCCTTCATTTGGATTTAAATCTACTTAACGTATAGTGTTTTGAATTGCTTCCGGTAAATATTTGATTATATCACCTGCAACTAATGAATATTCTCCAACATTACTATTTCCTATATCCCCAGCTAAGCCGTGCAAGTAAACAGATAGTCTTAACGCATCTATAATATATATTTTTTGTCCAATAAAAGAAGCAACAATTCCAGTCAATACATCTCCACTACCAGCCGTAGCCATTCCTGGATTTCCCGTTGTATTTACATACGCATATCCTTCTGGACAACACACAATAGTTCTTGCACCTTTTAAAATTAAATAAACATTGTATTTATTTGAAAATTCAGTAGCTTTATCAATAATATCTTTTCTGACATATGAAACATCTTTTTTTAATAAGTTTGCAAATTCACCATAATGAGGTGTTAATACAATATTTTGTTTATGATTTTTCAACATTTCTAACTTTAGTTGATTTATCCCTTCTGCATCAATCACTAATGTTTGACTAGCACTTTTAATAATGAATTCTAAAATATTTTTATAGTTTCGCATATTTGCACAACCTGAACCAGTGGCAATCACGTCTGAAAATTGTATTAATTCTCTATTTAAATCACTAAATGATAGATTTTGTTCGTCAAAAGAATATGTTAATGCTTCTAAAGACATGGAATCAACTATAGTATAAATTGAATTTGTTACAAACCCCTTTACAAGTCCTGAACCACTTCGTAACGCAGCGTTTAAATTTAATACACAGGCACCAGCCATACCTTTAGAACCAGACAAAAATCCAACTCTACCATATGTACCCTTATGTGAATCTCTAGCTCTTTTCTTAATAAAATCTTTTATATCTGCATGTTCCGTAAGATTAATTTTGGAATTCTCACCTTTTATCAACACATTAGATGTATCAGTTTTACCTAGTATATAATCATCGAAATTGTTCATTTTTACGCTCCATTAGTTAACATAATATTTTAATTGTTTATCTATTTTTTAAATATATATTTTTTTTATACTAACATATACTATATATTATGTAAATAAAAAGACTGATTATTTAACTATACAAAATCAATTTTAATATGTTTAAATTAATATAATAATTTAAATCTATTGACATTATTATTGCTAATAGTATAATTGTATTAAAATGGAAAGCACGGTGAATAATATGAATGACTTAATTTTTAAAACATATGCAGTTACTAATGAAATCGAACTTAATAAAATTGCAGAAGAATGTAATATCAAGAAAAAATACACTTGGGAAGAGCCTCTTATTCTTCAACAAGATATACTTGAAAGAATAATCAAAGAAAAATCAGAAGAAAATGAAAAAATATTAGTTTTTTCTTTTGGTAGCATTGTTTTTGTTAATTCAACTATTGAGCATACAGAAATATTCATGCGATATTTAAAAAATATTGAACCTGATATTGATATTGAACATTACAACACATTTCAAGATGACTATGCTCTACATCATGTGGAAGGTGAAGAAATTGAATTTACAGACAGTTTTGTTCAAATTCCAAACATGGAATTATTTTATCCTGAGCTTGTATCAATTGTAATTGCAAAATCTGTTGCACTTGAAAGAATAGAAAAACAACTTAGCAAAATCCTAGATGATCTTGAAATTAAAATTGATAATCTTGAAAAGGGAAAACTAAATATTGGTAACAAAGAACTAGCTAGGACTACATCAAGAATTGTCAGACACGAATACAATACTATTGCTTATATAATGATTTTAGATAAGCCAGATATCACTTGGATAAACAGTGATGCCGCATATTTTTATGAACAAATGTCAGAATTTTTTGAATTAAACGATAGATATGAAATAATTAAAAGCAAAACTGAAATATTAAAAAGTATAATTGATGGGCTTGGTTCTATAAGTAATTCAATAAGAGGATTATTTGTAGAATGGGTAATTGTTCTTCTAATAGTTGCTGAAGTAGTTCTAATGCTACTTGATTTATTAAAATAAAGGATGTGTAATATGAATAAAATAACTTTTTATACATATAAGGTAGCTACAAGATTACCACTATTAAAGATATCTTCATTTTTTAATATAAAGCAAGATACAGGTTGGAAAGAGTATGTTAAAATAGATAGGATAGAAATAGAAAATATACTTAAATATTCTTCATCAAAAAAGGCAGTTTACTTATACAAATATGGATGCATTACATTTATAGATTTTAATCAAAATGAGATTTATATTTTTCTTGAATACTTAAAAAAAATATTCGTAGAATTAGATAACAAGCTGCTTTCTAAGTTTAACGATACACACACAATTTATCTTACATCTGATGACACAGTAGCTTTATGGAAAGGCTCCGAAGAACAATTTCACTATCATAATAAAACAAATGATATCGTAGCATCAGTTTTAGCAAAGTCTATTGAACTTCACAAAATAGAAACAGAACTTTCGGATGTTTTAGATAGTTCAGGTAAACTTATTTCCTATTTAAACAAAGGATCTCTAAAAGCAAATACAAAAAAAGTAATTTCAATCATTGCAAAATGTATCAGATTTAAATATAGAAGTATTGAAAGCATAAAAATTCTCGATAAGCCTCTTGAATTTAATAGAACAATAGAAGCAAGGCAAACATTTGATGTAATGAGTGAATATTTTGAACTAAAAGATAGATATACTATTTTATCAGATAGAATGAATATTTTAGATTCAATTACTGGAGAATATTTCAGTTATAGAAACATGCAAGCAGAAAAAAGACTATTATTATTTGAAATATTACTACTTAGTATCTTTCCTCTTTTACAAATAATTTCAAAATAAGTTAATTTTAAATATAATGTAAATGTTTTTACTGTGTAATTTCCTTTAAAGTAAACTACACAGTACCCAACTTTAAAGGCCTAAACAAACTACTTCATTTGAGCCCTCCATTTCACCTCATCATTGTTTCATTTAATAAATTTTTTACAATTGTGATATTTCGTCCCATGTCTTTAGCTTTATAAAGTTCTTCATCTGCAATTTTAACCATTTGAGATATATCATTTAAAAAAGAAGCTTTTCCTATTACTCCACCTACGCTTATTGTTATAACCATGTCCTTATTATTGCTCATATAATCCAAAGATAATTTTTCAACTTCTTTTCTTATAGTATTACCTACTTCTAATGCTTGGTCGTAGGTTATGCCTTTTACACTATATATGAATTCTTCTCCACCATATCTTCCAAATATGTTTTTATGTATTTGTATATCTTTTATGCAATTTGCAACTTTTATAAGACATACGTCTCCTTTAAGATGACCCCAGTAATCATTATATTTCTTAAAATTATCAATATCTATCATAAATAAAGCAATGGTTTCATTTTTTAACAAAGATTCTTTCCATGTATTATTTAAATAATAATTAATATACCTTCTATTTGGGATATTAGTAAGTTCATCTTCTAATGCCTTTTTTTCTAAAATTTCATTTGACCTTTTTATGTATTCTAACTCTCTTTTTTGATTTGAAATTTCCATTTCTAATCTATGATTAATAATTCTAATTTTTTCAAGCTTGTCCGTTTCTTTTAAATAACCTAATTCAATTTTTATAACCTCAAGTTTATTTCCTAAATTTGAAGTCATGATTTCTTCGTTTAATCTACAGTATCTTTTATAATATTCAAGTGATACTCTAAAATTAGCTATTTTTTCATAATAGTCAGCTACAGTTTTACACATTTGACTTAATTTTTTCTTTGCATTAATTTCTTCCGCATATTGTATTGCCTTCTCATAATAAAATAAATACTTTTCTGTATCTATTTCCAATTCCATTTTTGCAATATTCTCTAATACATCTATAGCGTAAAACTTATTATTTATACTATCTAACCTACGTAGAGCACTAAAAAAATATTCTTTTGCCTTAATGTAATTATTATACATATAGTGTACTTTTCCTAATTTGTTTTCAATTTCCCCAAGTACAACCATATCGTTTTCAACTTTAAGAATATCATAACTTTTAGTATAACATTTCAAAGCTTTATCAAATTTATTTTCTATAAAATAAATTTCACCAATATTACTAAATAGAGAAGCTGTATTTATTTTATAATTATTACTAACACATATGTCAAGGGCGCTATTATAATATTCTAATGCTTTATCGTACTCAGCACACTCTCGATAAACCTCTCCAATATTATTTAAAACACAACTTAATAAAAAATCGTCTCTAAATTCATCTAACATATCCTTAACTTTTAATAAAAATTTAAGGGATTCTTCATACATTGAACTATAAAAATAAGCAATGCCAATAAGATTTAATGATTTAATTTGTCCTAACATATCCTGCAAATATTCAAATATTTCATATGCATTATACGAATAATCAAGCATTTTACTTATTTCAGATTTTGCTCTACAAGCAAAAGCCTTAGAAACCAACGCATACCCTTCTTCTGCATTTAAATTATTTTTTTTTGCCATGCTATATACTTCATTACTAATTTCATATGATTTATCAGGATTAATTGTAGATAGTTTTTTTGCTTCATTTAGCATTATATATATTTCTTCAAATATGGTTTTCGACATAATAATATCCCTCATTTTATCATTCAATAATGTCATTTACTTCCATCATTTAAATATATTCTACAATATTTCCACTAATTCAACAAGTTATTTTTTTATTTAATATTGATGTCGAAAATCATAATTTAAGCAATAGAAAAATAAAGTAGTTACAATTACTGCTTTTATTAAAATAATATGTTTAAAAAGCATTTTTTATTGGTATATTATATTATATATATAATTCTAGGAGGTTCAAATGAAAAATTTATTTGATTTAAATGGAAAGGTAGCTGTTATTACTGGTGCATCTTCTGGTTTAGGAATACAATTTGCTAAAGCTCTTGCTAATCAAGGTGCTGATATTTGTATACTGGCAAGAAGAATGGAAAAACTAAATATAGTAAAAAATGATATTGAGTCTTTAGGTGTACGATGTCTAGCTTTACAGTGTGATGTTACAAAAAATGATCAAATCAAAGCATCAGTAAAAGCTATAAAAGATAACTTTGGAAAAATTGACATATTAGTTAATAATGCGGGTGTTGGAGTAATGAATCCTGCTGAAGATCAAACTGATGAAGCATGGCAACAAGTTGTAGATATTAATTTAAGTAGCGTTTATTATTTTGCAAGAGAAGTTGGAAAAATAATGATTGAAAATAACTATGGAAAAATAATAAATGTTGGCTCTATACATAGTAAAGTAGCAATGTCTGGATTACCAATTTCAGCATACTGTGCTACAAAAGGTGCAGTATTAATGCTTTCAAAAGAATTAGCAAATGAATGGGCAAAATATAATATTACTGTAAATACAATTGGACCAGCATATTTTCCAAGTGAAATGACTGAATCTGTAATTTCAGATGACGGTTTTATGCAAGTAATAAAAACATATTGTCCAATGGGCAGACCAGGAAGAGATGGCGAGCTAGATGGAGCTATAGTTTACTTCGCTTCAGATGCATCAAGCTACACTACAGGTCAATATCTTGCGATAGATGGTGGCTGGACATCAATCTAAAATAAAACAATCTATCTTATCACTCTTGTTTCATGATATATCAATTAATATCATTGATATATCATAATTATTTTGGTATAATAAATCAATTAAGTAATGTTATTTAATAGCTTAAATAACATTACTTAATTTTATATAAATTATATCCTAGAGGTTTGAAATGGGCTTAACAGACAAAGAAAAATTATATATATCAAATGAATCGAATACTGTTATTACATTAATAAAAGAATTTAAAAATATTGCAAAATTTACAATATTAATTGCTCTTGCTGGAATTCCATTGGTATTTTTACCACTTGGAAAAGAATTTGATCACTTTTATTTACCAAAAGTTGTAGCCATGTTCATATTAGTATTTAGCTTTTTAAGTTTATTCATTTTGAATTTCAAAAATGTTGGAAAAATCATAGAAAACGATTGGATTGACAAATCACTTCTAATATATTTTTTTCTACTAATTATCTCAGTTTTTTTTGCAGATAATTTTTACTTAGCAATATTTGGGTCTGTAGACAGATTAGAAGGCATAATAACTATTTCAATGTATATGATTTTATTTCTAATCGCGCGTTATTGCTCAAAAACAAATGACAAATTTTATTTAATAATACTGTTAACGGCTATCCTCGTTTCAATATATGGAATATTTCAGCATTTTGGACTTGACCCATTTATTAGAGATGCAATTAGAACTAATTGGGGATATAGATCTTTTTCGACAATGGGAAATCCAAATTTTCTTGGAACCTATTTAGTTTTAATGATACCTATTTCAATTTATTTTTTTATCATTAGAAAGCTAAAAACAGGACTATTATTTTATTCTATATTGCTATATTGCCTCTTATGTACAAGCACTAGGGGTTCATGGTTAGGTAGTATAGCATCTATGGTGAGTTTTTCATCACTACACTATTATTTTTACAAAATTAAGAAAGATGAACTTAATAGATATATAATTTTGTTATTTTTGTCAATTATAATTGTTTTATTGTATGATTTTCAAACGCAAGGTGAATTGCTAAATAGATTTTTATCAATTACTAATGATGCAAGAATTTTGCTTACTAATGGTGAAAATTCAGACTACACAGGTGCTCATAGAGGTTTTATTTGGAAAAGAGTTGTTGAACTTATTAAAAATCGACCAATATTCGGATATGGTATAGAAAATCTTGGAATTACTTTCGAAAAATATTATCAAAAGGATATGATTGGCTTATGGGGCAATGTTATAAATGTTGACAGAGCTCATAACGAATATTTACATATTGCAGTTTCATCAGGAATTCCATCGCTTATTGCTTATCTAACATTTTTAACACTAATACTCAAGAATGGTTTATGTAAAATAAGGCATGATAAATACATGTTGTTACTCATATCAAGTATTATAGGGTATCTGGTTGCTGCCTTTTTTAATATAAGTGTTGTTTCAGTAGTTTATGTATATTGGATATTCTTAGGTTTAATTGCAACAAAGGTTATTAATTAATTTTATTCAATTAATGCCGATACAATCCTTGCTGCTTCCGCATTTGTATAATCTCTTGGATATTCATTATTTCCTATATTATAAATATTTAGTACTTGAAGTAATATTCTCTGCATATTTCCATTTGGTTCATAGGAAATCATATTTGCTTCTAATAAAACTAAATCGTCATAGTCAATAGTAAGTCTATTTTCTAGAGCATTATATTTTTCTTGATTTATTATATCATTAGATAAACTTAAGATATAAACTGGTTTATTTTGATCCATTATTGTTTGAACTTCTTGTTTTACATTAGCTACAACTCCTTTTGTAATAGTTAAACCATCGCTATAATTTACCATTATATAAGTATTCTCATGATCATTTTCATTCATAATTGTTATTTCATCCTTCCATAAACTTTCAAAGTCTCCAGATGAATCTGATAATTTTTCCCAAAGCTCAATATTTTGACCAACAGCATAATTGTCGTCTAAATTAACAAATGGCAATGCTTCTCCATCCCACCTATAAAAATACTTTGCTTTAGCAGTTACAGATACAAAATCATCATTATTAAAAATAATACTTGCAAAGAATTTAGGTACCTTTTGATTAATTACTACCTCGACTATTCCTTCATTTCTTTTAACGATAGGTAAAATCTCGGCTTCTTCTTCACTTAGTTTTGATTGTATATTTAAATTTGCATAGTTAATTGTATTAACTTTCACATCGTTATCACTGGTTAGTTCTGTAATTAGCATAGCACCTGCTAATGCAGCTGAATCAGCTGCATTCTGAAGTTTGTCTATTTGATATGTTTTATAGCCTAAATCGACTACAAATGCACCTATGCCAATCAAGGAAAACAATACCAAAATTAACAATACCATGCTTTGACCCGATTCATCTCTAAAAAACTGCTTATATTTTATCAACATTATACTACACCTCAATATATAATTAAATTACTCGGCAATTTCCCTTATTTCATTATTAATACTCTTTATACCTTCTAAATTTTTGTTTTTTTCAATTTCAAGTTTAAATAATGAAAATTCTGACTCAGCATCGCTTAATTTCCTTTGAGCTATATATTTATCTATTAATACATTTGATTTCTCATTTATAAGCATAATTGTATTTTTATATTCTTTTTCTAACTGACTTTTCAAATTATCATTGGATAATATTAATTTTTCATTTTGAACATTTAATCCTTCTACTGTTTTTGATAAGTTGTTTATATTTAATTTAAGTACATGAATTTCATTTGTCAATGTATCAATTGTTTCGTCTTTCAATAAATTATTCGAATTTAGTTTTGATATCACATCCGTTTGCGCTGACAGTTGTTCCGTCAACTCATTTACTTTGAATGACAATTGTGAAACATTTCTCTCAGACATAACACCTTTTAAATATCTACTTTCATTTTTTTCTACCTCCAACTGACTATAAAGGTCTGCCACTATATCTCTTTGTTTTTTAGACTCTAATTTCTCTGATTTTAATATTTGTTTTTGTGCTTCAGTTTCTTTTATTGAATGTTCTAACTTTAATTGTAAATCTTCCTTATCCTTTTCCTGCTGTATTATTCTTTTTTCTAAAATATTTTTTTCTCTATTTGTAGCCTTTACTTCTTCTTCATATTTTTCAACATTACCTTTTAATGACATTAAATCTTGTGCAGAAAATTCAGAATCATTAAGCTTTATATTTCTAAATGATTCAGCTAAATTATCATACTCCGCAGAAATTCTGTTGTATTTTGCTAACAAAGAATCATTGTTTTTTTTTATACTCTCTTTTTCTTCAAACAAATCTTGAAGGTTTCTAGCAAATGTTTCTTGTGATAATTTTTGTTGTTGACGCAAAACATATAAATAATCTTGTACAGATTTTTTAGTATAACCACCAATTGATTTCTTTAAATACTGTTCTAAATCAGACTCTAGTGTTTTATCACGAAACATTTCATCTATATCAATATTTATGTTCTCACTCATCATTTTTCTCCCACTTTGCAATATTTCATATTAATATTATAGTATTATTCCAATAAAATTTTATCTCCTATAAATACCCCATTTGCAGAACCAACGGCTAATTCTAATACATTAGCTGCTTTTCTAACCCTTTTTCCTATTTTCCAAGGTTTTATTGTCTCTATGTGCAATACATCCATGTTTTCCGAAAGATAAACTACATCCATTGGAAATTTCATAAAAAAGCTATGAATTGAATTACATTTCACCAGTAGCAATCCTTCTTTTTTATCAAGATACTTTCTACCCATTAATCCAATAAAACGAGATGTAAAATTATTAGCTATACTTAATTCATCAGTTATCATAATACCTTTACAATATATTCTCACTTACATTCCTCCAAACATTTCAATAATTTTAATAACAGCGGGTCCTAACAAAACAATAAAAATAACTGGAAAGATAAACAATACCATAGGCAACAACATTTTAATTGAAATTTTCATCGCCCTCTCCTCAACTTTATTTCTTCTATTTTGACGTATGGCTGCGGCCTGAGTCCGAAGCACATTCTTCAAAGATATCCCCATCTTTCCTGCTTGAATTACAGCTCCAGTAAAAGATTTCATATCATCTATATCACATCTTTCGCCAAGCAATACTAAAGCATCCCTTCTACTTCTTCCCATGGTCATTTCTCTATAACAGATATTTAGCTCATCGAGTAAGGGACCTTTAAAATTATTAATAACATGTGACATAGCTTGTTCAAATGCTAAACCAGCTTCTACATTTACACTAATCATATCTAGAACATCGGGCATTTGACTTTCTAAACGTTCCTTTCTTTTTTTTATACGACTCATTAAATTAAAGCGCATTACAGTATAAGATGCATATACACCAAATAATGCCATGAATACAATAGTTATTATGTTAAATTGAAACAATAAACCAATAATCACAAATATAATTGATATTGTAGTTATTACAATCATTCTTATTACCAAGTATTCATTTGGCATTATTATCATACCTGCTTGTCTTAATATTTTTCTTAAGCTATCATCTTTTTTAGTATTTTTAGTATTTTTAGGTAAATGCTTTGTAAGCAATTTTATAACATACTCTAATTTTTGTTTAGCAAAACGTTCATATAATGATTTATTTAAATCCTCGTCTAAATCAACATTTTTTTGTTTGAACGAAATATTATATAACCGTTTATTAATCATGTCATAGTCTATGCCACGTTTATACAGCAGTATAACTAAAATACAAAAAATCAGTAGCCCACCAAATATAGAAATAATAATAGCCATATATACCTCACACTTTTATATTAACAATTTTATTAATTAAAACAAAACCAACTGTTTCAAGAACAACAGAAATACCAATCATAATTTTACCTAAATCCGATTCAAAAAAACCTTCAAAATAAATTGGATTTATTAACATTATAATTAAAATTATCGCAATTGGTAAAGAACCTATAATTATTCCTGATACGCGCCCCTGAGCAGAAAACGTTCTAATTTCTTGCTTTATTCTAATTCTATCCCTAATAGTTGCAGATATAGTATCTAATATTTCAGATAAGTTACTACCTACTTGCGATGATATTAGTACAGCAGATACTAAAAGCTCTAGATCCTTATTCTTAGTACGTTCTACCATATGATTTAAGGCATCCATTTGTTTAACACCATAATGAATTTCTCTTAATACTTTCGAAAATTCCTTGGAAATGGGTGGTTGCATATCAATAGCTATACTTTCCATACCTTGCAAAAAAGTAAAACCACCTTTTAAACTGTTGCCTATGATTATTAACGCTTCTCCGAGTTGCTTGTTAAATAATTCATCACGCTTTTTTCTTGATTTAGTAACTATTATTGGAGGTATAGCAAATCCAATTATGCCTATAGCTGATGTAGTAATTATATTTACTCCCATAAAATCAATTATAATCATAGGCAAAATAGTTGAACTAACCCAAAAATAAATAAATTCTAAAGCGGTAAGCTTTATACCTGATGATGCAATATAATTAGAAAATTCTTTATTAACAATCTTAATTCTATTTTTTTTCTTTTTGTGCTCTTCTTCATTTCGTTCTTTTATAAATTGTTCTTGTACATCATTGGCTGTATTTTCTTTAAAATACTTTACAAGCCTATCTTTTTCTTTTACCTTCCCAGGTGACGACAAAACAATATTTATCATAAGATAGATGAAAATTGAACTAAATAAAGATATTAAATAAATCTGCATAACTTCACCTCTAATTCACAAACCAATCATCTCTAACTAGTACGCCACTAGATGAAAGCTTCTCAATAAAATTGGGTCTTATTCCAGTTGATATAAAATTACCTCTAATTTTACCAAACGAATCCACTCCCTCAGTTCTATAAGTGAAAATATCTTGAAGTGTAATAGTATCTCCTTCTATACCAACTATCTCAGTAATATTTACAACTTTCCTTGACCCATCTTTTAGCCTAGATTGATGAACTATTATATCTAGTGCTGAATGAATTTGCTCTCGTATAGCTCTGACAGGTAAATCCATTCCAGACATAAGAACCATTGTTTCCAAGCGAGACATAAGCTCTCTTGGTGAATTGGCATGTGCTGTTGTTAAAGAACCATCATGTCCCGTATTCATAGCTTGAAGCATATCTAATGTTTCTCCAGAACGAACCTCTCCTACTATTATTCTATCAGGCCTCATTCTAAGTGCATTTCTTACTAAATCCCTTATTGAAATTTGACCCACCCCCTCAATATTAGGGGGTCTACTTTCCAATGTTACAACATGGTCTTGAACTAATTGAAGTTCCGCAGCATCTTCTATAGTAACTATGCGTTCATTTTTAGGAATATATCCTGATAGCATATTAAGCAATGTTGTTTTACCACTGCCAGTACCACCTGCTACAATAATATTCAATTTACCTTTAACGCATGCTTCTAAGAAAGACACCATCTTAGGTGAAATAGAATTATACTTTATAAGATCACTAGCATTTAGTGGTTTTTTAGAAAATTTACGTATTGTAATTGTAGGACCATTTAGTGCAAGTGGTGGAATTACAGCATTAAATCTGGAACCGTCAGACAATCTAGCATCAACCATAGGACTTGATTCATCAACTCGTCTTCCTACCGAAGACACAATACGATTAATAACATTCATCAAATGCCCATCATCTCGAAAAACCACTTGAGAAAGTTCCAATTTTCCTTTTCTTTCTACATAGATTCTGTGAGGACCATTTACCATAATTTCACTAATTTCAGAATCATTCAACAATTGTTCTAAAGGACCTAAACCCATTACATCACTGTATATTTCTTTTAAAAGTCTCGCTTTTTCAGACCTAGACATGCTTGAAGCTCTCTCATCTACAATGGACTCCATTTTCATCATTAACTGTTCTTCTTGTTCTTCCTTTATATTTAAAAGACTTACATCATCTTGATTTATTGTTTCTATGAATTCTTTATGGACCGCTTCTTTTAACTCAATATATTCATCATTAAAAGTAATATTATTATTCTTTATAGGTATATCCAATAATTGTTCATTACTATTATTTGACTTAATTTTCTCCATGCGATCAAGCAATCCCAAATTATTCTCACCTCACTTCTAAAAGTTCTTTTTTTAAAATAAACCTAATACCTTATTTTTCTTTTTTTTGTTCAAAATATCGTAATTTGCTGACCCATTCAATAATAGTTCTACTAGTTCAGAGATTGATTGGCTAAGTTGACTTTTAGGTGCTCCTATTACAAAAGGTATACCTCTATTAAGAGCATTTACCGCAATTTTGTAATCACTTGGCATTTTTGCCCAAATTGGATAACCAATGATTCTCTTTACATCATTTATAGTTATAGTGTTCATATCAACTGCTCTATTTACAATAATCCTTAATTTATCTGTTTGTTGTAGTGATTCTAAAATTGAAATACTCAATTTAGAATTTTTAAGTATGGAGATATCTAATCCCGTTACAAAAAATATAAGCGATGAAGACTCTATGGCAGTCATAGTAATTTCTGTAAAAGAAGGAGCAGTATCAATTATTACATAGTCATAATATGTTCTTAAAAGACTTAACAAACTTTGAACTTTTTCAGCGGAAACTAATTCAGCATATTCAGGACTTTTAGGTGCACATAAAACATGCACTCCACTTGAATGAACAGACATGTAACTTCTAACAGAATCTATATTTGGAATTATTACGTCTTGAACTAATTCAGTAATAGTGTCTTTAGGTTCTATATCTAAAAAAATATGCAAATCTCCAAATTGTAAATTCAAGTCAACCAAAACTACTTTTTTTCTTTTTGCTGCAAGCTTTACCGCTAAATTTGCAGCTATGGTACTTTTTCCAAGTCCACCTTTTGCTCCAAAAACAGTTACAACTGTGGATGACCATACCAATGTTTCATTATTACTAAGTGCTTTGATTCGAATTGATTCATTATTATAAACAGACTTTATATATTCTGCGAAGTCTTTAGCTGATGTAGGAAATTCAATTACATTATGACATCCAACCTTTATTGAACTTTGCATAATTTCTACATCTATATGTTCTGCTACTAAAATTACAAAAGTTCGAGGTCTATGAAGTATTATTCTTTCAGCTAAATTCAAAACATCTGTATCACCTGCCCCTAACGTCATAATTATTATATTAGGAGATGTATTTTCAATTTTATCAAGTGCCAAAGACCCACCCGCAGATTCACCAATAACTGAAAGTTCCTCATCATTTATCATTTTTTTAATTGCACTAAGATTTCTTTCCATTTTACTAATAAGTAAAATACTTATTTTCATAACTATATTCACCCTATTCCTTTAATTAATTATTATATCGTCGTAAAGTATACTTGGCAGAGAAGTAATACCATCATCTAGAGGAGATCTTAAAATTAATCTTAGCTGCCCTTTGTATTCTGACAAACTAATTTTCATGGCTTGCATAGGCGTTACCTGCAACGTAACAGAAGTATATGCTACACCATCCTCATTTAGTGTTTTGCCATCTTGGGATAATACGTTATCAACTGCAAGAACTGTTATATTTTCAGCTAACATAGTTGTATAATACTTAGTTTTATCATCACCTTCAGCTTGTGAATCTACTTTTTCAAATTGTGCTATTACATCAACAGTATTTTTAGGCTTAATCATGCCTGATAATCCTGATAAATTTCCTACACCAATTGTTATAGCACGTGTTCCCTTCTTTATTTCATATGCTAAGGTTCCATTACCACTGTCCCCGTCTACTGAAATCAATTTAGTTGACAAAATTTGCTCTCCAATCATAATTTCAGAACTAGATACCTTTCCTATAGCAAGATTTGTTTCATCAATAGCATCAGCATGTACTGCCTCTACTGGTAAATCAATAGTTTTTAACATGTCTTCTGTAATTATTGTATTAGGAATAATGTCTATTGATGCAATTATCACAGCAGTCTTTGTTACTTCCACATTAACAGGTTTACTTATTGAAGTTAAAAAATTATATAATAAAACAGCAACAATTATCGCTGAAATTAATGCTAAAATCTTTACTTTTTTCATTGTTATCTCCTAATATTCAAGTTTCATGATGCATGTTGATTCGAGAGTGAATGTATCTCCTACAATAGCAGATAGAAATGGTGTAATCACAAATATATCAGACTCTAAGTAAACGGTTATACTTTCATTTGATTTACTAACATTAACATTATTACTTTTTAACGTTGGAGCCCTATTATTAATTATTTCCTCTGCTTTAATTGTAGCATTAACAATAGTCATTTTATCAATATTATAGTGAATTGCATTGTACCTAGCAGCTTCTCTACATGCATTATCAGCTAATATCTGGTTACCAAAAATCCATCCAAAGTCAATTATACCAGCAATCAGAAATATTAATATAGGTAGCACTAATGCAAATTCAACCATTGCTTGACCATCTTCTTTTTTTATAAACATTTTAGCACCACCATATTTGCAAAAAGCACCGAACTCGAACGTAACGAAAGAGCCGGCGCTTTTTTTATTTAGCTTCTAAGGAGTTGTTGTAAGTTTACTTGCAGCATTATTAAATATACCCTTAACATTACCACCTAGCAATGTTAGAGCACCAATAACAACTACTGCTATAAGTGCTAGTATCAAACCATACTCAACCATTCCCTGTCCACTTTCTTCATTTTTTAACCAATTCATAAATTTTTTCATTTGTTTCCTCCAGGTTTTAGATTTTTTTAAAAATTTTAAACCCAAATTATGTATCAGAACCAGTGAAAAACAAATAATAATATAGAAAAAGATTAACTAATTATCTTTTTCCTATAAAATCAAAAAACTTTGCTGTATATAAATAAACAGCAAAGTTAACTTCACGTAAATGTACAATTAAGTACAGCAACTGGCTATCATACCATAACTGGCTTAGACCCTATAGCTTTGCGTCATTTTCTTTAGAAAACTTTGCCTATTAAGTTATAAACATCGTACCATGTAAATTTTATCATGTCAAGAAGTTTTTATTGCAATTTTGTATAATAATATATATTAATATATTATTAACTCAAATTAGAATAATAATGTTATTAGAGCAAATATGAACCCTGATATCATAAAAGGTGCAAGAGGTAGCATTGTTGATAAAAATATTTTTTTTATTACAAAACCAATTGTAATATAAACTAAAAGCACAATAGCCATAATTTCTACAGCAGTTATAACTAACGGGTAACCAAGCGCTAAACCCATAGCTCCTGAAAGCTTTACATCTCCAGCTCCAACTTTTCCAAAACCTACGAAACCAGCTGCAGAAGTAAATACACCCATCATTACAACCATACATACAATAGCTATCATCATAGACAACAAACCATAACTGTAAAGCTGAAATATTATGCCTACTACTGCAAGAGCAATAACAAGTTCATTGGGTATAATACGTATTTGAATATCAATAAAGATTATTATTAACCCTAAAATAATTAGTATACCTATTAACAGTCCTACAAACAAATCGTTAACATTAAGTGCTATAAACATCCAAACTCCACAACTTGATAAACTCAAAAATACTTTAAATATTTTCGAATACAAAGCTATTTTACTGCTATTTACATTACCTTTACCCTTCTTATACTCCATTATTCTAAATGACAAATAAGGAATTGTATAACCTAAAATAATACCAATTAAACCATATAAAACTGTTATCTTTGAAATCATTCCATCACCCCTCTATCTAATATGCGAACATGCAGTTTCATAAATATATAAAATCATAGCATATTAAATAAGTGTATACAACCTTAAATATTTAAATGGAAGAAATTTTGGAAATGAAATTAATCAAGCATGTATTAGTTGTAAGCATTTTCATATGATAAAGCCTAATATTGAGTAGGCAGAGTTTTGTATGTTAATTTCTATTTAACAATTTCATAAGGCCAATCGATTATGCCACCGAAGTCATATACATTTGTATATCCCATCTCAATAAGTAACTTAGATGCAGTTGCACTTCTATTACCACTTCTGCAATAAACTAGTATTTTTTCATCTTTATTCGTAAGAACATCAAAAGCCCTTTTTTCTATTTCTGTAACAGGTAATAGTACCGCTTGTTCAATATGACCACTGTCATATTCGTCCTGTGTACGAACATCTAAAACAACAGTATCTTCACTATCAATTATTTCTTTTGCTTCTTCCGAACTAATTTTTTTATATTCAGTTTTGTTATTCATCTCATCATTCACCAATTCAATATTAATTCCTGTGACCTGAACAGGATAACTTTCTCTAATTTCAGGATATATTTCAACTTTCACTTTTTGTCCTACTTCTGGAACAAATTTAATTTCTAAATTCTTATCATAACGGACACTTGCTTTATCAAAACCTACATCATCATTAGTTTTAACCATAATATCATTTTCTGTTACATTTTCAATTATACCCACAAATGTAATATTATTATTTTTTTGAGTGCAACTTGTAACAAGCAAAATTATAATACTAATAACTAAAAAACATCTCCTCATAACTACTCCTTTCATATTCAGATTTTATTTCTTTATAATATAATTATATATACCCCGTTAATTTTCAATTAACCAAATAAAAACATCTATGATTAAAGATTAATTGTTATCATAGATGTTCCATTGCTTATTATTACATACTTTGACGTATAAACATAATTATTATATTATGATTTCTCCAGATTTAACAAGTGCTATTTTAGCGGCTACAGGCCCAATTATTGAATAAATAAATGTAGAACATAAAATAACAACTCTGATTTGTGGTGCATAATCAGGAACAACATTTCCTGCTGCAACAATTAACCCTAATGCTACTCCTGCCTGTGGCATAAGAGTGGGTCCTAAATATTTACAAATTTTATCTTCTTGTTTAGTTAATTTTCCGCCTGCCCAAGCACCAGCCCATTTTCCTATAACACGCATTACAACATATACTAATCCTATTAGACCAATTCCTTGAAGCGCTGAAATTTGAAAGCCTGCTCCGGATATAACAAAGAATATCATAAATATAGGCGGGCTAAATGAATCAGTTATTTCTACAATACTATCAATATCTTTGAAAATATTTACTAACATACCTCCCAAAGACATACATGCTAACAATGGTGAACCATGCAACTTACTAGAAGACCAATAGATTATTAAAATAAAAGCTATAATAATACAAAGTCTATTTGACGACTTTTTAAACCATTTAAACATTAGTTTCATAATAATACTTGCAACAGCGCCTAAAACAAACGATATTATTATTTCATAAATAGGATTTAATATGGATAAGAAAAGATTAGTATCAAGAGAAGAAGACATCATTTTAACTATTGTTGATGCAAATCCAAATCCAATAAGTGCGGTAGCATCATCAATTGCTACAACGCTCATAAGCATAGAAGTTAAAGAACCCTTTGCCTTATATTGATTTATGACCATTATAGTTTGAGCAGGTGCAGTTGCAGCTGCTATGGCACCTAGCATAATAGATAGCTTTAAATCGAATCCTATAATAATTAAAGTTGATGTAACAAGTATAATTGCTCCAAATGATTCCATAATAGCTATTCCGATAGGTGCTATCCCTACCCTTTTAAAATAAGAAAGATTAAATTCACTTCCTATAGAAAAAGCAATAAACCCTAATGCCATATCAGAAATTACAGCAAAATTATTTACCATATCCATTGGTATAATATTAAAAACCGATGGCCCTAGCAAAAGACCAGCTATAAGATATCCTGTAACATTTGGAAGTTTAATATACTCAACCAGTCTTCCAAATATAATACCAGAAAATAATAGTATTGCAACATCAAATAGTATTTTACTTTCCACCTTTATTAATCCCCTTTGAATAATCAATAGGTAAGCTAAAAACAACACCATTATCCTTTGTTGATAAATCGCCTACTACACTTTCAATAATATTTACTGCTTCATCTAACTGGTCATCTTCTATAACTGCAAATATTAAATTTCCCTTTTCCCTTTCAGGATTCAAGAATTTTCTTAATGAGCCTAAAAACGGAATATCTTCCTCTCCATGTTTATGGCTTAACAATCGTGCCATACCCATGCTTTCTAAAACAGTTGCACCACTAATATTCTTACGCGCAAATTCAGATAAAATATCATCTAATTTTTCCGTCTTAATTAATACATAAAATAGTAATCTCATTTCTACCTCCTTCAATTTTATAATAGATATTATATAATTGAAAATAATGGTTACACTCACCATTTATTTTCACATATATTGTTATACCACTTATAAAATTATATTGCAAGGTAATATTTAATAAACTATTCCCTTAATATCAACAAATTTATCCTCTCCAGCTATATAAATGTTTTCCTCATTTTAGTTTTTTGTACTACCTATTTTCACAGCCCTTTGGAAAACAATGAAACCTATAATAAACATGACACCAATAAAGGCAACCCCTGTTTTTGAATTTCCACTAATTTGAGTAGATATTCCCATTAACAATGCTCCTATAAAAGATGCTCCCTTTCCAAAAATGTCATAAAGCCCAAAGTATTCACTAGATTTTTCTTTTGGAATAATTTTAGCAAAATAAGAACGTGAAAAAGCTTGAATCCCTCCTTGAAAAATAGCAACACATACAGCTAAAAACCAGAATTCCCATGTTTTATCAAGTTGAAGTGCAAATAAGGCAATTAGAAAATATCCAATAATACAAACATTAATTAAATTTTTAGTTTTGAACTTCTTTGATAATCTACCAAAAATAATTGCAAATGGAAAAGCAACTACTTGTGTTAAAAGCAACGCTAATAGCAAATCATTATCTCCAATGCCAACATCCTTTCCGTATGAAGTAGCCATTTCTATAATAGTATAAACCCCATCAATGTAAAAAAAGAATGCCAATAAATAAGTAAATATCTCTTTTTGATTCTTTATGTCCTTAAAAACATCCCATAACCTTTTAAAAGCTTTCATCATGGCATGCTTTTTAACTTCAATATAATGAATTTGATTATAATTTCTTAGTAAAGGAATAGTTATAATGAACCACCATGCTGAATTCAATATAAAAGCAATACTTGTAGCAAATGTAGTTGATATATTTAACTTATCTGCAAATAATATTAGAATTAAACTTATAGTGAATGGAATACAACTTCCTATATATCCCCAAGCATATCCTAGAGACGAAAGATAATCCATTTTATCATCAGTTGTTATATCCGATAGCATTGAATCATAAAATATAAAACTTCCAGATATACCTACTTTTGCAAAAACAAAAACTGTAAGAAAAGCGATCCACGAAAACGGAAGAGACAATGCAGCACATCCTAAAACACCTAGCATTAAAAATAAAATAAATAATGGCTTCTTATATCCCTTTGTATCTGCTAATGTCCCTAATATAGGTCCTAATATGGCAACTACCAACGTAGAAATTGATATGGCATAACTCCAATATGCTGTAGAATTTGCAGCAGATATTCCATTAGACATAGCAATATTTTTAAAATAAATTGGAATAATAGTAGATACTAATAAAATAAACGCTGAATTGCCAACATCATATAAAATCCAGTATTTTTCAAGCTTTGTTAGTTTAATTTTAGATTCATTCATAGATTATTCCTGCTTTCTAATAATATTATAGTACTTTAATTTTAACCAAAATTTCTATAAAATCTTTCATTAATTGGTTTATTGTTTTTAAGTCCATTATAAAATTCATTAATCAAAGCAATAGTTGGTGTAACTGCATTTAAATACAAGTCATATAAACTTTTATTTATTTGAATGAATTCTAAACTTTTTTTATAGTTCATAATTAATCCAATCATACCATCATAGTTACCTGATACTTTCAGAGCTGAAATAATAATCCACCTCTTTACATGACTTGGAGTGACCAACAAATTCAAATAAAATTTCATTGACTTAAGTGATGATAACACTTCCTTTGCCGATATCTCTTCATAAAACCAAGAAATGCATTCAGAAGTATCTAAAGTCGGAATAATATGTGATGTAGATTTAAATGAAAGAGGGTTTAAATTATTTATTTCCATCAACATTCTTTCAAATTCTGTTTCTATTTCACTATGAGTAAGCTTATCCGATTCATTTTCTCTTACGCATGGATGACATTCGCTATCCAGCATAAAGTGACAAATGTAACCTATTATATAAGAACATGCCTTATCTCTGTCAGTACAATCATTTATAATTTTTTTTGCATTTTCAAAAAATATTCTTGCTGAAAGGCTATGAAGTTGATGTCCTAGTTTATTTATATGATTTGATCCTAACGGTTTGTAATAAAACAAAATATCTGGTCCATGTAAACCAATATGAAATAAATTTAAATTTTCTGAAACAATTCTTTTGATATCACCTTCTAGTAGATTCATAATTTGTTCACCAAATATGTAATGAGCATAAGTAGCTGGCATACGTTGTCCTCCATTGATAAAAAAATAAATTCTAATAAATATTTTATCATTGATTCAAATTAAATTAAAGATTTAGTTTTAATATTTTTATAGGATATTTTATTTATATTTGAAAATAATAGTATTGGAGGTGTTTTAAATGAATTTAAATTTATCTACAAAAGAAAAGTTTTTGCTTGAAGATCAAAAAAGCCATGAGCAACTTTGTATCCAAAAATATACAAATTATGCTAATCAAGCGTCTTGCCCACAATTAAAAACAATATTACAAAACAATGCGAAACAGGAACAAGAACATTTGAACTCTATTAATCAACTGCTTAATGGTCAAATTCCATCAATGAACAACCAGCAACAATCAAATCAACAAAGTATGCAATCTAATCAATCTAGCCAGCAAAGCATGCAATCAAAGCAATCTGGTCAAATGAAATCAACTATGTCTCAGTTCCAACAATCCAGCAGCAATAGTTCTCAGAATGGTTCGTTAATGAGTAATCGTTCTGACAAAGATATGTGCTCTGATTTACTTATGACAGAAAAATATGTTTCTAATGCATATGATACAGCAATATTTGAATTTAGCAACCCACAAGTTCGAAGTGTCCTCAATCATATTCAAAAAGAAGAACAGCAACATGGCGAATCCATATTCAAATATATGGAAAGCAATGGCATGTATACTGTTAAATAATAAATTCATTTAGTTTTTTTAAGGACTATTATCTTATATAATAATCCTTAAACAACAAACCCTATTCAATACTAACATAATTTTGAATAGGGTTTTCTATATTAATTATAATTATAATGTCACTCTATAATAATCCATTATACTTGTCTCTTCAAAGCCACATGATTTGTAAAGATTTAATGCATTTTTATTTTTTATCTCTACTTGAAGCATTATTTCCTTAGAATCTTTTTCTTTCAACTTTTCTATTGCCATTAGTAAAATTCGTCTCCCATATCCTTTACTACGATACTCTGGCAGTACACCTAGACCATAAATACCACCTACTCCGTTATTTATTTCTACATGAACCTTTCCTATAATTACATCATTTAATATTGCCATATAAATATATGATTGTTCTCCTATCTCTGGCATAGGAAAACTTTCACCATTATACTCAATACCAAAATATATAGAATTTTGCCATGCAATTTTTTTAGAATCATGAATTGTAGCATTTCTCAATTCTACATCACCAAGTATTTGTTTTTGAACAAAATCTTTCTTTAGAAACATTTCATATTCGGAATGGTCATATATATCACATGTGTTTCTTATAAAATTAATCCCATCAATTGAATTACTGTCACTTAACAAAAGTACACTCTTTTTATTTCTTTTATTCCATTCATCATTAACTAAATAAAATAATTTTGTAAAAACACCATTCCTTCTATAGTCAGGATGAACCATTCCATTTACCTCTAAAGCATCTCCTCCAAAATCACATATCCCAATGTAACCAACAAGAATATCACCATCATAAAACATAAATTCATTAATATTGTCTATATTTCCATTTTTCTTTTTTTGTCTGTTTATTTTATAATCTATCTCTAGTTTTAACGATATATTATCCGTATTAATGCAAATTTCTTTAAGATTATTTATATCGTCATAGTCCTCTTGCATTAACTCTTCTTTTAATTTTATAACTGGATTTCTAATTTCTTTCATTTATTCCCCTCGTATTTTAATATATAGAATCTAGCAACACTAATTTATTAATAAATTATAATACAAACATTTTATTGAAACCATTGCTTAATTTTAATACTTTGTATAAACTCTGCATTTACAAGTTCTATACCCTTTTTAGTTTCAACTTCAATCCAATTTTCAATTACATTAACTATTTTTCCTACTACAGTTGTACCATAAGAACCTGTAGATATTTTGCAATTTTTTCCTATATATTTATTTACTATTTCATTAGTCATAACAATTCCTCTCTTTTTGTTACTATTTTTGATAATGACAAATCTTTGTACTTCACGTTGTTGCGGTATAACTATAAATAATATTATAAATATCGGCATATATATGGCAATCAATGATGATGAATTCAATAAGCAACACCCCTTAAATTATTCTATTATCAATTATATTTTATTAGTTTTTTGTTATTTTTAATCGCTTAATTTGCTATTCAAATATATTTAATATTCTGTCTCCTACAATATCCATATCTATATATTCTTCATATTTTTTAGGAATTGTTACTACGTTTGGATTTCCATCACTAACAAATTTTTCTCTTTTATTTTCTTCAAACTGCTTAAAATAATCATATATTCCGCAGTTTTGCACGTTCATTTCACTTCCTGTAACTCTATAAAGGCTACTAAAATCTGTGCATGTGTCAAATGGTGAATATGCAGGTCTCCAACCTACATCTAACACAGCAATATTTTTATAGCTTTTTTCTTCATATGAACCATCTAGCACATATTTAGCATATTCGTCCTTTGGATTACTACCATGAGGGAGAGCTAATGTTTCTACTGCATAATCAGGTATATACTGGTGAAGTATGTTATTAATAGACCCAATTTCAGATTGGATTTCTTCACCATTTAAATTTGCAATTTCATCGTGAGTATAAGTATGATTACCAATATCATATCCATTATCCACAAGCCATTTTAATTTATAATCTATATATTCTTGTTGACCAAAAGGACTTGAGTTTAAAAAAAAGCTTGCTGTAACATCAAAGTCAGGATATTTTTCCTTAAACTCTTCTAATATGCCAATTGCACAATCTGGATTAATTATATATTCGCCATTTTTTTCTGTTATATCAAAATTGTTTTGTCTTCCATCATCAAATGTCAATATGATAGGTGTATATCCTGCTTGAGTAGTAATAATTCCCTTTGCATAATCATTTAAGCTTATCATCCTGTATCCATTTTGATACATATATTCTAAATCTTTTCTAAAGTTTTCAGGGGTTCTTTGCCAATCACTTTCTTTATCTCCTATACCATGATACATGACAATCATGATTTCACCAATTTCATTTGGCTCTAAAGACATATCTATAGATTCAATAGGATCAACATCTAAATTTTGTTGACTTTCTGTATTTGCTTGATTATTATTTGTATTTTCATTTGACACATCTACTGGTGCCTCTGCTTGTACATCATTAGCATCTGGTGTTACAAGTTCATTATTGCTATTTGAACAACTAGATAATATTGTAGCAGTTAGCAATAGAGTCAAAATAATTTTATTTTTCATAATTTACCTCATCATATAGTTATTTTATGTCTTTTCTATTATATAATATTATTACATAAAAATCTATACAATAAAAATTTACCATAAAAAGATGTTGTTTATAATATAATATTTGATATAATAATGTATATATAATTAACTGGAGGTTCAAATGGAAAGCGGTAATAAAATTGCACAAGATAAATTAAAGCTTTTATATATTTTGAATTACATAAATATTCCAATGACTAATATAGAAATAACAAATCATATTTTAGAAAATAATTACATGGACTATTTTTCTCTTCAACAACACTTATCTGATTTATGTGATGCAAAGTTTGTTAAATTGAATTCAAAAAATGGCAATGAATATTATTCAATTTCTGAAGCTGGTTCAGCTGCTTTAGAAATGTTCGGTGAAAAACTTCCCGACTATTTTACAAATGAAATAGCAACAAATTTTTCTTATTTTAAAAAAGAATTAAAAAGACAAAGAGAGTTACTAGGTCATTATTACAAAAAAAATGATGAATTTATTGTATCTCTTCAGGTAATGGAAAATGAATCCGTTATATTTAATCTCAGTATAAATGTTCCAACTGAAATTTTAGCAAAAAACATATGTAAGAAATGGGATTCAAATCCTGAAGAAATTTTCGGCAGCATTATAAAGACATTAACGTCTGATTTAAAATAAATTTACAACTTTAATACATGCGGGTGAAAACTCTAAATCTATGTTTCTAGTTATAAAAAATGTAGCTATATCAATGACACTAATTTGATTTTTTTTTGAATTAGTAACATAGATATTATTTTCTCCAAATGATAATCCCTCTGGATATCCTCCTATAAATATACGTTTAAGTATATTTCTTTTTTTTGTATCTATTATATATAAACTCTTATCATCTATATTTATTACATATAGTAAGTTGTTTTTAATATCATAATCCATATCAGAAGCAAGACCTTTTATTTTTATTACGTCTTCTATCTCTTCTGTTATTAAATTTATAAAATTGATTTTTGTATAAATATTTCCATTTGTATAATATGTCATAGCTATAATGTTTTTATTTTCAATAAAAAAATGCATTGGCTTACCTTCAGTATTAAAATAATTCTTAATACTGCCCTGTAAATCACATTCAATAATATGATTTTCTTCATAACATGATATGTACAAGTAATTGTTACTTTCACATAATTTTATATCGTGAGGTTTTATCCCTGCTGGAATAGAACCTGTCAATGTGAAATTTTCTATATCAATAACAGAAATATTGTCTGATTCAAAATTAGTTACATAAATATTTTCATCATTTTTACATAAATGCCTTGGGTCTCTACCCACGGTAGTTCCTTTATATTTATTTGAATTGAAATCAAACTTATTAATTTTATTATTATATGAGTCTACTATATAAACAATATTATCTTCACTTATTATACTATGTGTAGCAATTCTCTCCATATCAGTAAAGTTGAATATTTTTTTGCAAACATAGTTATCTTCATCCCTTAATTCTAACAGCATTATCATATATCTATTCTGACTATAACCTGTAACTACAACATTATCCATACAATTCATAGTAATCACCTCCATATAGTTTATGTTCAATTTCAAAAGAAGTGATTTTCTATTTCAAAAAATGTTTTAATATTTTTTTAGTGGGTATTATATCAATATAAATTAAAATACAAGGAGACATAATATGTTAAATGAAAAAGTAACAAATTTATTAAATGAACAAATTAACAAAGAATTATATTCAGCTTATTTATATTTAGATATGTCAAATTATTACTTAAATGAAGGATTAGATGGTTTTTCAAATTGGTTTAAAGTTCAAGCACAAGAAGAAAGAGATCACGCTATGATTTTTATGGAGTATTTGCAAAACAATTCACACAGTATTACATTAAGCGAAATAAAATCGCCGAATATATCATTTGTCAATAACAAAACGCCACTAGATGAATCTCTAAAACACGAGCAATATGTAACTGCTTCTATCCATAATATTTATGATGAAGCTTTTAAAATCAAGGACTTTCGTACTATGCAATTTCTTGACTGGTTTATTAAGGAACAAGGTGAAGAAGAAAAAAATGCAGAAGATTTAATCAAAAAATACGAATTATACGGCTCTGATGCAAAAGGACTTTATATGTTAGACTCTGAACTCGGAACAAGGGTATATGCTGCTCCCTCGCTTGTTCTATAACAAGTTTATATAGATATTTTAAAATAAAACACAACTGATATAATTATCAGCTGTGTTTTATTTTTTATATTAAACAACTTAAATTTTCATTTAATATTCTATATGCATCTTCATATCCTTTGTCTATCATCCATTTTATTCTTTCAGAATTTGCTTTCAATGTATTACTTAAAAATTTATCTGGTGCTATATCAATTATATTAACTTCATTGTACAGACTAAAGTCGTATGATTCTCTCCTTAACCTAACAGTTATGATTTTTTTATACCCTTTATCCACCAACATATTAATGGGTAATCTATTATATATACTACCATCTAAATAATACTTACCATTAATCTCCCTAGGAGAAAACACTGGCAAACAACAGCTTGCAAAAATGTATTCATGAAGCATTCCTTTTGGTATTTCATCTATAAACAAATTCAAAAGTTTCTTGTCAGTTAAACAATATGTTGAAAGACCAAAGTTTATTTTAGATTTTCGAATTTCACCTTCATCTATGTGTTTTTTGTATAATTGAATTATTTCATCTGTTTCAATGCCCTTGCTTACTAAATATTGTTTTTCAAATTCATTTATATCATTTTTTATTTCTTCAAAATCAAGAATTTTAACCATTGAAGATTTTTCATTGCTTATATCAAATGAAAAGTTCATATCCTTCCAAAGATTTGAATACTTTTCATATTCTTCGAGAACATATGCAGCAGCATTTAAAGCCCCTATGGATGTACCTACTACACAATCATATTTTATATCTAACTCTTTAATAGCTTTCAATGCACCTAACTGATAAGCACCTTTTGCTCCTCCACCCTCTAAAGCAATTCCAATCCTCTTTGTACTTGTCATAAATTTTCTCCTTTGCTTTAATACTTGTTAATATTTAACATACTTCCTCTGTAGGAATGCATACCTTAGTTCCTATTATAATAAAATTCGCAGGTCTTAAATTTGGATTTGCAATAAGTAATTCTGAAGCTGAAACGTCATATGCTTCTGCTACAGTAGCTAAGCTGTCACCCGATTTTATAACATATTCTCTGCTATTAGGGCATTCGCACTCTTGATATACAGTTGGAGGTATGCATAATCTAGTATCTGGTACTAAAATATTTGGATTGAAAGTTGGATTGGCTTCCATTAACTCATTTACACTTAGATTATACTTAATAAGTATTTGACTTAATGTAGTACCATTCTCAATTGTATAAACAAATCCAAATGGACAGAAAGAAGGTATTTCAGGTATACAAATTTCTTGCCCGACCTTTAAGTCAAATGGATTTGCGTTTGGATTAGCTTCAATAATAGAATTTAGGGGTATCTTATAAGTTTGTGCAATTTTATAAAAGCTATCCCCTTCCTTTATTATATAATAAGCTCCATTGATGCATGTTGGTCTTTCTGGAACTTTAGGTACACAAAGCTGCATACCTTCGGTTAAAGTTCTTAACCTTAGAGTTGGATTAAGATCTAATAGACCAATTAAATTAATTCCGAATTGTCTTGCTATAGAATTCAAAGTATCCCCGGGCTGTACGGTATAAATCATAGTATACTCATCTGGACACGTATATGGAAAATTAATCATTTAATCACCTCATATTAAATTTATTAATTCATAATATTCATGAGGTAGTGAATGTTTCCTCAATTTTTAAACTTATCTCTTTCCATAACGGCTAATTTATCACATCGTTCATTGTATTCATGTCCATTGTGACCTAAAATATGCACAAACTTAACTTTATGCTTATTTACTACCATCAACAATCTCTGCCACAAATCCTTATTTAATACTGATTTACCATCTGCTTTTTTCCAATTTTTTTTCTGCCATGAATCAATCCATTTTTTATTAAATGCATCTACCACATATTTAGAATCAGAAACTATTGTAACGTCACACGGCTCCTTAAGTGATTCTAATCCTGTTATAACACCCATCAGTTCCATACGATTATTAGTAGTATTTTCTTCTCCACCACTTAGTTCAAGTTCAGTTCCATTATACTCTAAAATTACTGCATATCCTCCAGGTCCTGGATTACCGCTACAGGCTCCATCTGAATAAATATAAACCTTTTTCACACTAAGTTCCACCTTTTAATTTATTAGCATTACCCTCAATATGCCAGGGAAATCTTCCATTTCTCTCACTTGTTCCTCTGTAAACTCTCCATTTACATCAATTATATTACAAGCAAAATTACCTTGACTTTTATTTACCATACCAATTATATTAATATTATACTTAGCTAATACAGATGTTAGAGTACTGATCATGTTTGGTATATTTTTATTAAGAACTACAATTCTCTTAGTATTAGGATATCTGTCCATAGTGCATTCTGGAAAGTTGACTGAATTCCTAATATTTCCATGTTCTAAATATTCCGTTAATTGACTAACTGCCATTTCAGCACAATTATTTTCAGCTTCTGGTGTTGAACCTCCCAAATGTGGTATGCAAACTACATTTTTAGCTCCAACTAATCTTTCATTAGGCAAATCTGAAACAAAATATGATACCTTTCCAGATTCCAAAGCTTCCAATATATCATTATCATTAACAAGCCCATCTCTTGCGAAATTAAGTAATTTAACTCCATCTTTCATTAATTTTATATTATCCTTATGTATATAATTTCTAGTTTCATCATTTAACGGAACATGAATTGTTATGTAATCTGCCCTTTTATACAATTCATCTAAGCTATCAGAATATTGAACATCCCAAGATAATGACAATGCATTTTTAACCGAAATATATGGGTCATATCCTATTACTTCCATTCCAAGTTTCACACCTAAATTTGCTACTAAGTGCCCTACATTTCCTAGACCAATAACACCTAATGTTTTACCTTTAATTTCAGGACCAACAAATTGTGATTTGCCTTTCTCTACTGTAACAGCAACATCTTGTTTTAAATTCTTTGTCCAATTAATGCTATCAACAATTTTTCTTGAGCTAATTAATAAACCAAGAAATGTTAACTCGCAAACTGCATTCGCATTGGCTCCAGGCGAATTAAATACTACAATTCCCTCTTCAGCACATCTTTCTACTGGAATATTGTTTGTTCCAGCACCGGATCTTGCAATAGCTTTTAGTTGTCTTGAGAATTTCATATCATGTATATCCATACTTCTCATTACAATTCCATCAACTTCACTTATTTGTTCGTTAACTAAAATATATTTATTTTCCGAAAGCATATTTTGACTTTCTTTTGGAATTTTATTAAACAGTGCTACTTTATACATTTAAACCCTCCTAATAGTAATTTTAAAATCTAGTATACAACTGTTAGGATATAAAATCAAGGATTAATTTAGAAATTTATATAGACATGTAACATTGGTACAATTCAAATAAAAGTGACCATATACATTATAACAACAAATGCATATGGTCATTAGATTAAGTATTAATTAGCATGCTACACTATCTGTTGCAGCATCCTCCACCAAAAAAGTTGTTACCAAATCCTCCGCAGAAAAAGCAGAATAGAATTATAAGTATAATTATCCATTCCCAATTCCAACCGTAATTATCACATCCACAATCTCCTATACAAGCACTTTTTATATCTGACATATATATCACCTCTTTTATTTTATTCTATAATATATGCCAGTGAAAAAATAATGTGAATATGGTATTACAAAATTTCAAGAGTAGATAATGCTTTTTCAATCAAACCATCAACGTCTAAATTGCTTTCAGCATTTTCTATTACATGTAATTTGGGTTTAATTAATGGATGTTTTGGAGCAAAAACAGAGCAACAATCATCATAAGGTAAAATTGAAGTTTCATAGGTCCCTATGTTTCTAGCTATCTCCATAATTTCAGTTTTATCTAAACCAACTACAGGTTTAAGAATTGGCATATCAATTGAATTTTCAATTACAATCATTGATTTCATAGTTTGGCTTGCCACTTGACCTAAACTTTCACCAGTTATAAGCATATCAATATTATTATCTTTAGCTATTCTTTCAGCTATTCTCATCATAAATCTTCTTGCTAATATTGTAGTTTCATCTTCTCTGCAGTTCTCTTTAATTGCCTTGTGTATTTCAAGTATATTAACACTGTACAATTTAATTTTTCCACAATATTCTTCTAACAATTCAGCTAAATGCTTAACCTTTTCATTTGCTCTTTCGCTGGTAAAAGGATAAGTGTGAAAATATAGGGCCTCTATTTGAACACCTCTTTTAGCTATCATATATCCTGCTACGGGACTATCTATACCCCCTGACAACAATAACAAGGCACTACCACTTGTACCAACAGGAAGTCCCCCTACAGTTTTAATTTTTTCAGATGAAATATAAGCGCTATTTTTTATGTCAATATAAACGTAAATGTCAGGATTGTGAACATCAACTCTTAAATTTTCAAATTCATTTAAAATTTCTTCGCCCATAATTGCGCTAAAATCCATTGATTTAATAGGGAATGTTTTATCACTTCTATGAGTTTCTACCTTAAATGTTTTTATATTTTGTTTACTACAAAGATATTTTATCAATTCTTTCGTCTTATTTTTTATAATTTCCACATCTTTTTCCACCTTAATAGATGGGCTTATTAATACAATTCCAAAAATCTTTTTTACTTTATTTATTATTTCATCCATGTCATATTCATTTTTTGTTTCTATGAATACTTTTCCTTGGTCCTTATAAACAACAATATCACTAAATCCTCTTAATGATGACCTGATTTGTTCAATGACTTTTTTCTCAAATGTATTTCTATTTTTCCCTTTTAGAAATATTTCTCCAAAGCTAACTGCTAGTAAATTATACATAATTATTTCCCTTCATTTTTTATTTTATTGTCTTAAGTATTATTTCACATTTTTACATTACTTCATAATCATTCTTATTTCATTTACTGATTGCTTAATAGTATTTACCACATATTCTATTTCGTCTACGCTATTATAATGTCCAAAACTAATTCGTATTGTACCATCAACATATTCTTTGTTTAATCCAATTGATTTTAAAATTCTATTATCGCTTTTAACTTTTGAAGAACATGCTGAACCCGTAGAAACATAAATACCTTTACGCTCTAAATAGTGTACTAAAACTTCACCTCTTATATTCTTAAAGGATATACTCAATATATGAGGTGCGCTATTTCTACCTAAATCACTGTTAATTTTAATATCATCTATTTTTTGAATTAACCTCATACCGTATTGTTTTTTTAAATTATATAATTTTTCTGTTTCAGCTTGGAAATTGTCACAAATTAGCTCACATGCCTTTCCAAAACCCACTATTCCTGCTGTATTTTCAGTTCCAGGTCTTATTCCCTTTTCTTGGCTAGCACCAAAATATATTGGATTAATTTTATAACCTGACCTTACATATAATCCACCAACACCTTTGGGTCCATGAACTTTATGACTACTAAATGACATCGTATCAACTAAAGTCTTTTTAGTATCCACTTTCATTTTACCGAATGCTTGTATAGCATCTACATGAATTTTTGTCCTTCTGTTTTTACTTTTTACTATTTCTATTATTTTATCTAAATCTTGAACTGTTCCTAATTCATTATTTACTTGCATAATGGATACAAGTAATGTATTTTCATCTATTCTATTTTCTAATTCAGATATTTCAATTTTTCCACTGCTATCAACGTCAAGATATCTAACATCTAAAACACTTTCAAATTGTTTGAAAATATTATATACTGAAGGGTGCTCTATTTTAGTTGTTATGACATTAAAAGTTTTATCTACACATTTCGAAATAAAAAAATTAGACAAGTAGCCTAGTATAGCAATATTATTACTTTCAGTTCCACCACCTGTAAAATAAATTTCCTCTGTTCTGGCATTGATTACTTTCGCTACGGATTTTCTTGCCCAGTCAATTTTTTTCTCAATCTCCATTCCCATCCGATGAAGAGAAGATGGGTTTCCATAGTTGTTTTCATATATGTCTATTATTGATTCCATTACCTCAGCTCTAGTTTTTGTTGTTGCGCTATTATCTAAGTAAATTTCCATGACTACCTCTTGTTAGTTTTTTACATTTGCTTTGTGCTTTTTCTAAATATGTTGAAATCTAAATAAGTCAGAGAACTACAACTAATTTATAACTAATTTCGACAAAAAAAGCTTGCAAAGGTTTAGTATATTTGCTATAATAAGTTTGGTTATCCCCCCCGATAGCCAAAATATATTCCCAATACCCCTTTTATGCATATTAATGCTTCACAAAAATGGCCCCGAGGCCATTTTTGTGTTTTTGGGAAATTTATTTATTTTGATTTATATTTAAATTTACTTCATTTAAATATAAATCAGAAACCTTCTTTACTATTTCATTATTAGATGAATCAAGTACTATATCATCAATGTTTTTAATCGGAAGAACATTAATAGAAGTTCCTGTTATAAATGCACCGTCCAATAATTTGATTTCCCTTACAAAAATATCTCTTTTTTCAACTTTTATTCCATTTCTATTGCATACATCAATAACCTTTTCTCTTGTAACTCCTAAAAGCACTGAACTATCTTTAGATGTAATAAGTGTATCACCTTTTACAAAAAACACATTTGATTTACTTCCTTCGCTAATAGTATCATCATCATTTATCAAAATAGCCTCAAATGCATTTTTTTTCGACAAAATTTTATCTATACCTTCTCTTAAATCAGATTCATAAAATTTTATATTAGGGTTTTTTCTATGTTTTGTTACCATAACTACAGAAATTCCCTTTTCATAAAGTTCTTCTGGTGGATAATAACTTTTAACAAAATACATTAAATAAGTTTCATCATCCTTTTTTAAATAAGACACCCTAATGTTGCAATTTTCAAAGCTATTTTCGTTTATTAGAAGTTCTATAAATGTTTTATATTCCACGTATTGCAATTTGCTATTTAACTTACTAAGTTCTATACTTCTTTTCATTCTATTAAAATGTTCTTTTAAAAAAACTGGCTTTTTATTTATTACGCGTATAACTTCATATATATTTGTATTATATTGCTCCAATAATTGTTCTATATCTTTTTTTGCTATTAATTCACCATTTCTTACATTATTTTCAGATACAATGTTAATCATTAATTTAGCCTCTTTTCTTTCCAAAATAGATTGTTTTCATTTCTAAATTCATCTACTCCGTATACCTTTTTAAAATTGTTCCAATGTTGAGGTAACAATTTAACATATGAATGTTGACATAATCTTGAATCTATAAGCAATGTTATTCCTATATCTTTTTCTGTTCTTATTACACGACCTGCTGACTGCAATATTTTGTTGAATCCAGGATATTTATATGCAAATTCATAACCCATATTGAATTTTTCATTGAAATAATCTTTGATTATATCTCTTTCAAATGAAAGCTGTGGTATACCTGTACCTATTATAACTGCCCCAACCAATTTTTCAAGGGGCAAATCAATTCCTTCTGAAAAAACACCCCCAACAACTGTAAAAAGTACTACGTTATTCATTTGATGAAATTTATTCACTATTTTATTTTGCTCTTCCTCATTTATAGATTGATTATGTATAATAATATTATCATTAGGATAAATTTGTTCATATACAGAATAAACTTTATCTAAAAAGTTATATGAAGGAAAAAACACCATATAATTTCCGTTATTATCGAATACCGCAGAATGAATATAAGCGCACACCTTTTCAATGTTTGTATCTCTAACAGAATATTTCATAGATAAATCTGCTGCTATCATAATTTTTAGTTTATCTTCATCAAAAGGAGATTTTATCTTAAGACAATAATCAGAATCTTCTCCACCAAGAAGATATTTGAAATATTTTAAAGGAGTTAATGTAGCTGAAAATAATATTGATGAAAATGCATTTTTTTCAGATTCCTTCAAAACTTTTGATGGGTCTATTAAAAAAATTCTTATAATAGTATTCCCACCATTAAAGTTTGCATAATAACAAAAATTATCATCAAATATTTCAGATATTTTAACAAAAAAATTACTTTTAAAATACAGATCTACCAATTCATCTGGGATAACTTCAGATTTTAAATCATTTATATATAATTCTCCTTCTGTTACAAATTTCCTTAGTGATTTTATAAATTCCTTAGGTTCTTCTTCTATGATACTTGTTTTTTCATTCATTGATTTTTTTATATCTATAAATTTTTTATTCACATTTTTTAATTCTTTGTATACTTTTTTGTTTATGTCCTTCATCAATTTTGAAACTTGTAGAAAATCTTCTTTTAAAAGTTCAGGAGAATACATATTCCTTGCCCTATCCTCTAAATTATGCGCTTCGTCAATTAATAATATATCATTGTTATTCTTTAAGAAATCTTCTCTTTGCAAAGATACTCTTGGGTCAAAATAATAGTTGTAATCGCAAATAACTACATCTGACATATAGCTCAAATCTAAACTAAATTCAAAAGGGCATACTTCATTTTCCCTACTAATTTTTTCTATATACTCTCTATCAAATAGACAATTATTTTTTACTGATTCTTTTAATATTTCATTTATTTTATCATAGTATCCTTTTGCATATGGACAATAATCAGGGTCGCAGTTACAATCTTCCATAAAGCATATTTTTTCTTTTGCTGTTATTATAATAGTTCTTAAGTTCAAACCCTTGTCAATCATGATTTTCATTGTATTGAAGGCAATATTTTTCGTTGATGACTTAGCCGTTAAATAAAATATCTTTGAATTCTGCTTTATACTCATAGCTTTTATAGCAGGAAATAAAACTGAAATAGTCTTACCTACACCGGTTGGAGCTTGTGCAAAAAGTTTCTTTCCTTCTTTTATAGTTTTAAAAACTGCTATTGAAAATTCTCTTTGCCCTTTTCTATAATTTTCAAAGGGAAATTTTAATTCATCTACAGTTTTTCTTTTATTTATATTTAAATTTATAATAGTCTCCGCCCAAGACAAATATTTGTCTATTAATTCAAAAAAAAACATCTCTAATTCTTTTTGTTTATAACTATATGATAAACATTTTGTTTTCTTAGTATCTAAATTATAATATCTTAATTGCATATTTATATTATATAAATTATTTTGCAATCCATATATATATGCGTAGCATTTAGCTTGAGCACTATGTGATAAATTATAATTATCATTAATATCTTCTAAATTTTTATATGTAGACTTAATTTCGTCAATAGTAACAGTATTGTTATCTACAATTATTCCATCCGCACGTCCTTCAATTGTAAATAATATATTTTTATATTCAAATTCATGTTTAAGGAAAAATTCTTTTTTATATTCTTCGCCCATTTGAGATTGCAATAGTTTATGTGCTTTAATTCCTTCTAAAGCCCTTTCGGGTCTCATACCTTTAGTATTCAAATCTCCACCAGTATAGATATACTCAACTAGCTCTCGCACTGATAATTTTACATTTTCCATGTTTTTTCACCTAAAAATAAATTTGAAATCCGATTAAATAGAATTAAAAAATAAACACCATACCTACTCAGTGTTTATTATATCAAACTTTCAACTATTTTAAAATGTTTATTTTAAATATTGTACACATGTTACAGTATTTCCATTTATATCAACCTTATCTGCAAGTCCTTCAACAAGCATAAGTCCTCTCCCATTCTCACAAAAATCATATTCACCTAGCTTTTTATGTTTATATTTGATACCCTTACCTTCATCTGATACCTTTATAATTAAACAAGAATTATTTACAAGTACATCAATAAATAAACTTTTATTTATATCATCAAGGTTTCCATGCTTAACACCATTGATAATTAATTCGTTTAATATTAATTTAGTGTTAAAAAAATTACTTTCTGTTAATCCATCTCGAATGTCTAAAAGAATGTCCTCCACAACGTTTTTCACTATATTTATGTCGCTTTGAACTTTCTTCTCTATTTTGTAATTCATAAAGCATTCCTCCTACGCACATAATATACCCTCTTAATAATATTTTAAACAGTAATTATATACATATATAAATAATGGTTTAGTAATTAATAACTCTTGTCATAATTTGCTAATTTATTATATTTCTTTCTTTTCATCTTCAATTCCCAATATTTTCTCAAATAAACACCAGGTATCTTCTACTCCTTGCTTTGAAGTTGCAGAAAGAGGTAAAATCAATTTGCTGTCTTCAATGTTTAGTGTCTTTTTAATTGCTGATATGCATTTTATCTGTTGAGATCTAGAAAGTTTATCTGCTTTTGTCGCTATTACATATCCAGTATAATTGAAACTTCTAATCCATTCATACATTTGTTGATCATTTAAACCTGGTTCATGTCTTATATCAACTAGTAATACAACTTCTTTTAGCTGATTTCTAACTTTGAAAAATGTTTCTATCATACCTCCCCACTTACCTTTTTCTTGCTTCGATACTTTTGCATATCCATAACCAGGTAAATCAACAAAATTGAACTGGTCATTAATATTATAGAAATTTATTGTTTGAGTTTTTCCTGGTGATGAGCTCGTTCTAGCTAAGTTTCTCCTATTGAGCATTGCGTTAATCATTGATGATTTACCTACATTTGATTTTCCAGCAAAAGCAATCTCAGGTACGACAGTTTCAGGATATTGTTCTTTTTTTGCAGCAGTAATTAATAGTTCCGATTTTCTAATTATCATTTTTTTCCTTTCTTAAAACAATGGTATTACTAAAAGTTCGTTATTTTTTTTAATAATCCTTATAAAATTTATTTATATTTAAAATATTTTCCCTGTGGGGAATCAATAAGACATATGAAAATGCTATTTTTTAATTAAAATATCGCATGTATAAAATAACAATAACTAGAAAAGTAATTGTTATCTACATTCGATATTATAACTTACTTGACATGCTTTATTCAAGTACTATATTATATTTTTTTCTTTTAATTTGTATGTATGCATAACAAAAGTTGAAACTACACATCATATCCATAATATTTTTCTCTCACTTCTACATATATAAAGCACTAATTAAAAAGATTCCCACAAATTCTTCATCTGTGGGAACAAAAATATAAGTATTGAAAATAAATTAAAAATTAAATATCAAAAACAACATTGTTAGTTTCCAGCGACTTTTCTATAGCTTTTATCATTTTAAGGACATAGACCACATCATTCATATTTATTATTTCTGGATCTTTATCTTGTAAAACACATCTAGCAAAATACTCCATTTGTTTTTGATAGGGATTATATTGAGTTACACCAATTTTATTTGGCTTTTTATCTTCTAAATATAAAATCAACTCATTATATTTAACATTATCAAAGTTATCATCGTATCTGGAAGTAGAATTATATTCTAATGCCCCTAACTCTCCAATAACTCTAACACAAGTTGTAAAAGGATATTCTCCTTTTATATCCATGTTACATTCAACTGTTGCTGTGATTCCTCTAACAAACACAATATTTGCAGTTACAGCATCATATGAATTCTTACTGCTCTTTTGTCCTGTAGCATATACGGATTTGACCTCACCAAATAAATAATATAAATAATCCAAATCATGTATATTAAGGTCATATAGCCCTCCTCCAGATTTAGAAGGATCTCTAAACCAACTTGAGTATTTTGGGTAAGTAGACAACCTATTCATATATATATTTTGAATTTCACCTATCACTTTTTTGTCTATCATATTTTTAATAGATACATATTCTGGCCAAAACCTGACAACTTGTAAGACCATCATCCTTATACCAGCGTTTTTAGCTTTATTTGATAATCTTTCAGCTAAACTACATGATAATGTAAATGGTTTCTCACACATAATATGTTTTTTATACTTAATTGCCATAGATACTGCATACTCATGAAGGTATGTAGGAAGACATATATCTAAAATATCTACATCTTCTTTAGACAACATCTCCTCTATGTCAGTATACGCATTTGTTGAAAAACTTTCTGCTATTTTCTTAGTTTTTTCGAAATTTCTACCTACAAATCCAACTAGACTTAGTATCTCAGAGTCTTTAATTGCATTTGCATGAGTTATACCCATTACACCTGTACCTACTATTATGATTTTCACCAAAATTCCTCCAGTAACTGATCAATTATTTTGATAAATTTGGTAGACTAGCTGCAGCAATAGATTGACCTACTCTCTTCATTTTTTCATCCGGAGTAATCAGTTCAATTTTATCGTAAAGCTCTCTAAATTCCACTTTTAGTACTTCATTAGCCTTTTCTATTAAAATATCTCCACCTTTTCCAGATACTACCCTTCCTAGTAATAGCACTTTGTTTATATCATAGAAATCCGAGTAATATGCTAAGGAATATCCAAGATAAATTCCTATATTTTCATATACCTTCTTGGCTCTCTCATCGTTTTTTTCCATTAGATTTTGTACAACCTTTAGCTTATCCGCTGGAGACAAATTTTCATCTAGATCTATACCTGCATTTGGAGATAGCTTAATTACTGCATCTTGAGAGAAGTAACTAACTCCAACACCTCTGTCTAACGACCATTCATCCATTATAGCATTTTCACTATAATCAACAGGTACAAACGCAAGTTCATTTAACCATCCAGTTATATTTCCATTTTTATCTACATATCCAACTGCCTCACTAGTTCCCATAGCAATACCTAAAATACAATTTTCTTGGAAACTCATGGCACCTGCAAGAGCTGTTACATCTCCATCATTAGCTACTTCTATAGGCACATCTCCAATATTTGCTGCCACATCATAAAAAATATTTTTAACCCTTTTTTCAAAATCTTCCTTTGGAATTACCCTAAATAGTGATGCTGCTCTAACTTGATTATCTATATATATACCAGCTGCACTTATGCCAATAGCGTCAACTCTAGGCATTTTTTCAGCTGCTCTTTTAACGGAATCTAGTATTCCTTGATAATGATATTCTGGATCTTTAGTTATCTTAGGATGCCACACTACTTCCTCACTATATATTGCTTCACCATCTACTACAGCTGATACTTTTCTATCACTTCCACCTGCATCAAATCCAATTCTATATCCTTCTAAATTCCTACCAAGCTTTTTAACTTGCTCGTTTGATTCAGGTACATTGTCGTAGTCTGTGATTTCTATTTCAAATTCTCTATCATAGACATCTCTCATGAACACTACATCAAAATCTCTTTCTCCACCAATTGTATATGCCATTTTTAAATGTTGTCCTATATAATTAGGTCCAGCAAATATAACTTTATATCCACCTTTAACCCATATTAAGGATTTAACTAGACGCTCTACATATTGAATATTATCTTCATTTTTATCTGCACTATCTGGGAAAATCTGAAGTTTGGTAGTAGAAACAAACCCTTTAGGTCCAACAATTGCGACTTTAACATCTACTTTTTCATCTTCTAAAGCGAGTGCTTCTCTATATTCTCTATTTTGAAGGGATATTGGCATAAATCCTGGATCTAATTCCGGTATAAATTTTGGTATACGTTTAAAACTTTTCATAGTATATTTCCTTTCCATATAACAATTTAATATGCTAATCAAATTGTTAATTGCATATAACTAAAGATTGTCAATTACATCTCTAGCTTTTTTTATTAAGTCGTAATCAGATCTTTCGACTATAAATTCACTCTGAGGAGTACTCATCCTCATGATATTCCCTCTGTATTCCATTTTACTACCTATATTAACTTTGCCTGACATATGATAATGGCTGCATCCAGTTATTTCATATATTTTTTTTATGTTATTTGCATTAACACCGCATCCAGGCATAATTGTAATGTTTTTTCCAAAGTCTGCTTGCATTTTAGCTATATATTCTGCTCCTTCTAATGCATTTACCCTTTGACCTGAAGTTAAAATTCTACATACACCCATATCAATTAATTTTGAAATATCTAATACGGGATCTTTTGCATCATCAAAAGCTCTATGAAATACTACCTTAAGAGGGTTTGCAAAATATACAAGTTCATTCATTCTATCTATATCAATTCTACCATCACTCAGCAGAATTCCAGTGACAATCCCATCAAATCCCAATTCTTTTACTATCTCAATGTCCCGTTTCATAGTTTGAAACTCATTATTATCATATAAAAAATCACCAGAACGAGGTCTTATCATTACAAATATTTCTATGTCCTCTACTTCTTTTGCCATTTTCATTAATCCATAGCTTGGAGTAATTCCACCAATATTAAGCGAAGAGCATAGTTCTATTCTATCCGCTCCAGCATCTTTAGCTATCATCAAAGATGTATAAGAATCTACACATACTTCTAATATCATAAATTTATCATTCCTTTTTATTTAAATTGTCTAAAGCATTGTACTGAAAATCATCATCTAAAGGAAATATTGGCCTTGTTACTTTTTTGTAGTCTAATGTCTTTAAATTTTCATTTGTATTCCCCTTAGTAAGTGCCATTATACTTCGTTTAGCCACTAAACTTTGTTCATGTGTAAGATATCCAAGCTTGCAAACTACTATTTCTGCATCTCTAGGATTAACTCCTAAATCTGTAAACATATCCGGAGTTACATATCCTACATGAACTTCTGCAAGAACTATATCTACTCCACAGCTACTAAATAAAGCCAAATCACCTTGAAGCATTCCTCTACTAGACCAATTTTTAATGTATGATTTCACTATTCCAGTTGCTGTAATAGGAGTTGAAGTAATGCTATCAAATTTTGCTCCAAATTTAATTGTTATTTCTTCACCAACTCTACCTTCACATTGTTTTGTTGCTATCGGATCGTATATCCCCCCAAATATTACTGGATGTTTAAGGCTATCTGTCCTATCATCATCCATTATCAACTTTAAAAATCCAGTAGCATCAGAAGAAGCCCCTGCAGTTGGATTGTCTCCAGAATCCGAAAGATAAATAGGAAGTTTGCCTTCTTTTACTGCCTTAAATGCAATATCCAATGCTTCTTTTTCTTCATATGTCTCTGTATGAAAACAAAAATCATCTTTTTTGGACCACATTATTTCTGCAAGTTTAACAGCTTCTCTTTCAGCTAATTCCTTATCCCCATTTGCTACTACATAAACTGCTACGGAACTATCCTCGTTATCTGCCCATGGAAATCCCATAAGATATGAAGCTGCCATTATTCCTTCTTTTTTTTCACATTCTCTAAGTACTTTTATAAGTCCCCTCATAGGTTCAACAAAAGTAGAAGATTGTTCTCCAGCAATTAAAATAGGAACCCTTACCCATGCTGATTTTGGTTTAGCCCCATTTTCAAGAACAGCTATTGTCATATTTGCAGCATGTTCACCTGTTTCAAAGCAATCTGTATGAGGAGCACATTTGTATCCAACAAATGCATCACAATTGTAATTCATTCTTTTCGTCATAGTTGTATGCATATCTAGAGATGAAATAATTGGTATATTAGGGAGCACTTCTCTTAACTCCTCTAAAAAGTATCCTTCTACTTCTCCTTGTTTTTTAACTCTCATAGATCCATGTAGTGAAAGAGTAATTGCATCTATTGGTCCCTCTTTTAAAGCAAATTTTGCTTTTTCTAAAATCTCATTTTTTATTTTTAAATAAAAATCATAATCAACCTCACCATTTGGAACAGCTCTTGCAAATACAGTAGGAATTACTTCGTATCCTGCTCCTTGTAAAGTTTTAATGACTCCTGTTACTGAATCATTTTCACGAAAATTATTAAAAATATCATCTCCATATATAACTTTGAAATCTTTCTCTCCCGCTATTATTGGATTAAAAGTGTTAGATTCATGGTGCAATCCTGCAACCAAAATTCTTTTCATTATATTTCATCCTCCATTATGATAAGTTTAAATGACATGCAACCTTATGATCAGACCCTACCTCAACAAGTTGAGGCATTGTTTTAAAGCATTGTTCCATTGCATACATACACCTTGTGTTAAATGGACAACCAATTGGCATATCAATCGGACTAGGTATATCTCCTTTTAAAATTATACGATTCCTCTTATGACTAGGATCTGCAATGGGTACAGCAGATAGTAATGCCTGTGTATATGGATGTTTAGGATTTTTGTATAATTCTTCTTTCGTAGTTATCTCTACTAAATATCCAAGATACATTACTCCAATTCTATCTGATATTATTTCTACTACACTTAAATCGTGAGAAATAAATAAATATGTTAGATTAAAGTCCCTTTGCAAACGCTTAAATATATTGATAACTTGTGCCTGTATTGAAACATCAAGGGCAGATACAGGTTCATCAGCAATAATAAGCTTAGGATTAACCGACAATGCACGAGCAATTCCTATCCTCTGTCTTTGTCCACCAGAAAATTCATGAGCATAGCCTTGAGCGTGTCTTTCATTAAGCCCAACAGTTTCTAAAAGTTCTATAACAGTATTATATCTATCTTTTTTAGACATGTCTGTGTGTACTAAAAGAGGTTCTGCTACTATATCTTTTATTTTCATTCTAGGATTAAGACTACCATAAGGATCTTGAAAAACCATCTGCATCTTATTTCTAAAAGGTCTTATTTGAGAAGTAGCATAGTTTGTAATATTTTTGTCTTCAAACCAAACTTCTCCTGAATCAACATCTAAAAGCTTGTTTATTACCCTACCTAGAGTACTTTTGCCACATCCGCTTTCACCAACTATAGATAGGGTTTCTCCATTTTTTATCTCAAGAGATACCCCGTTAAGAGCATGGACATATTTATTACTCCTAAATAGTGTCTTTGAAGCTAAAAAAGTCTTACGTACATCTTTTAATTCAACAAGATTATTGCTCATGGTTTTCACCTCTCTCATTAACAAGATGACATCTGCATTGTCTGTTTTCTCCTACATAAATAAGTTTAGGTTCTTCTATATGACATTTGTCTATGGCTAAACTGCATCTAGGTGCAAATTTACAACCTGTGGGCAATTGAGATAAATCTGGAACTCTACCGCTTATATAGGGCAGTACATCTGAGTTCCTACCTATTTTAGGAACCGAAGCAATCAGCCCTTTTGTATAGGGATGTAGTGGGTTTTTAAATAAAGAATTAACATCGGCCATCTCAACAATCCTACCACAATACATTACCATTACTCTATCACACATTTCAGCAACTACACCTAAATCGTGGGTTATAAGCAATACTCCAATTTTATTTTTTTCTTTCAATTCTAGCATAAGTTCCATTACTTGGGCTTGTATTGTTACATCAAGGGCAGTTGTAGGTTCATCCGCAATTAATAATTTTGGATTACAGGACATTGCCATAGCTATCATTATCCTTTGAGACATCCCACCTGACAACTGATGAGGATATCTATTCATTATGTCCTCAGGAACAGGAATCCCTACTCGTTTGATCATATCAATAGCATGTTTTCTCGCTTGGTCATTTGTATATTTCAAATGAAGCTTTGTACACTCCATAAGTTGTTCTCCAACCCTTAAAACAGGATTAAGCGATGACATAGGGTCTTGAAAAATAATTGCAATATCACTACCTCTAATACTTCTTATCTCTTTTTTATTCATTTCTCTTAAATTTCTACCTTCTAACAAAATCTCTCCTTCTGATATTTCTCCATTTTCCGGAAGCAATCTAAGAAGAGATAATGATGTAACTGATTTACCACTGCCAGACTCTCCTACAAGCCCAACAATTTCTTCATTGTTTACATAAAAAGAAACATCATTCACAGCTGTCAAGTTTCCCTTATCTGTATGAAATTCTGTTTTTAAGTTTTTTACATCTAATAATTTATCTGTCACTATTAACTCTCCTTAATCTAATTTAGGGTCTAGTGTGTCTCTAAGACCATCACCTAACAAGTTAAACGCTAATACGGTAAGAAATATCATCAACCCTGGATAAAATAACATATGCGGTGCAACACCAATATAATCTCTACCTGTTGATAACATGGCACCCCAGTCAGGATTTTTAGGACTTGCTCCAAATCCCAAAAAACTAAGAGAAGCAGCAGATATAATAGCAGTTCCCATTCTCATTGTATAAGAAACAATAAGCGAAGGTAAAGTTCCTGGGAAAATATGTTTAAATAATAGCCTCATATCACTTACGCCAATAGACTTACTTGCTTCTATATATAGCAATTCCTTTATTGATAATGTAGAACTTCTTATAATCCTAGTAAAAGTTGGTATCCCATAAATTGATATAGCTATAACTACATTGGTTAGTCCTGGTCCTATTATAGCAACTATACCAATAGCTAGTAATAACCCTGGAAATGAGAATAAAACATCACAGCTCCTCATAATTAAGCTCTCTAATAAACCTCCATAATAACCTGCAATAATTCCTAAAATAGAACCTATAATTGCACCAATTGTTACGGCTATAATTGCAACAGATAATGAAATTCTTGTACCTGTGATTATACGACTTAAAACATCTCTTCCATATTCATCAGTTCCAAATAGATGATCTGAATTTGGCTCACACAATATATTATCATAATCAATTGCAGATATATCGTATGGCGTAGGCTGAAAAACCACCAATATTAACAAGAATACTAGAAATGCCAAAGAAATTACTGCTGATTTTTTTTTGAGGAATTTCCTCGAAAATTCTCTAAAAGGACTTTCTATTTTAAAATCTTCATATTGTATCTCTTTCATAGTAATTTCCCCTTATTCATATCTAATTTTTGGATTGGCTATTCCATAAAGCACATCCACTATCAAATTTATTATAATGAATTGGAATGTGAAAATTAACAATACCGTCTGAACGACTGTATAATCTCTAAATAATATGGAATCTATAAGCAACCTGCCAAGACCAGGTATTGCAAATACAGTTTCAACTAATACTGATCCTGCCAATAAAAATCCAAACTGCAATCCTACTATAGTTATTACATCAACAAGCGAATTTCTAAGGGCATGTTTATTTATAACCATAAACTCATGAAGACCCTTTGCTCGTGAGGTTCTAATATAATTTTCTTTTAATATTTCAATCATTGAAGATCTAGTGTAACGTGCAATCATAGCTGTAATACCTGCTCCTAGAGTAATAGAAGGTAAAACGTAGGATGAAAAACTATCTACTCCTGTTGTAGGAAACCAGCCGAGTTTTACTGAGAAAATTTGCATAAGCATAAGTCCAAGCCAAAACAATGGAACAGATATACCTGATGTTGCTCCTACCATTACAATATAGTCAATTAATTTACCTCTTTTTATAGCAGAGATTACGCCCATACTTATCCCTGCAACAACAGACCATATTATTGAAAATATAGCAAGAATTAAAGTTGGCTTAATCCTTGGTACTATAACATTCCAAACTGGTAAATTTGACTTAATAGAAGTTCCCCAATTTCCTGAAAATACACCAACCATGAAATTTTTATACTGAACAATATATGGATCATTTAGTCCTAGTTTTTCTCTCATTATCTCAATTTCTTCTAATGTTGCTTTTTGACCAGCTACAATCCTTGCTGGATCTCCGGGTATCAAATGAATAAACATAAATACTATTATTGATACAACTAACATTATTGGAATTATATTTAATAGTCTTTTTAAAACATATTGTTTCACTTCTTACCCCACTTTCCAATAAAAATTAAATGGTAGCTAAAATTTCTTAACTACCATCTAGCTTTACTAATTATTTAGTAGTTGATGCTTCAGTAGCTATTATTCCTCCACTTGGATCAACAAATATACCTTCAGTTGTTGCTCTCTTAGCTGATAACAAAACATCCGATCCTAGGAAAATCCATGGTGCATCATTCCAAATAACTTCTTGTAATTCTGCATAAATTTCTGCTCTCTTTACTGGATCAACTTCTGTTGCACCTGCATCCATAAGCTTATCTGCCTCATCACTCATATAATAAGATACATTAGGAGAAGTTGGAGGTATATTAGAACTATGGAACAATCTAGTAGTTGCACCATCAATATCAAATGCAGACCAACTTACATACCACATATTAACTTCTGATTCTTCTGGTGTTTGTGGACTATAAATAGAATCTGATAGTGTTCCTTCTTCCATTGGAATCACTTCTACATCTATACCTATTTCAGCTAATTGTTGACTTATAAATTGCATACCCTTCATGTTTTCAGTATCGTTTGGTGCCCAGATATGTGTTGCAAATCCATCAGGGTATCCTGCTTCTTTCATAAGTTCCTTAGCTTTCTCTACATTATATTCATACTCAGGTTGAGGAGATTGATATTCTATTGTAGTAGGAACATGAGAAGTAAGTGGTACAGCGTATCCCGACTTAACAACTTTAGCATATGCTTCCTTGTTTATAGCATGGTTAATAGCTTGTCTAACCTTTACATCTGAAAAAATATCCTTTGTCATATTTAAAAATGTAAACCTTGCAATAGTTGAAGGACCCTCTATTACCTTTATATTTTCATCACTTTCTACAGTTTTAACTTGTTCTGTTGGCATTGGATATATATAGTCTGCCTCTCCTGTTTGTAACATAGCTATCCTAGCACCATTTTCAGTTACAGGTTTAAATGTAAGTGTATCAATTTTTGGTCCTTCTTTCCAGTAATTAGGATTAGCTCTTACAACCATTTTATCTCCTGGTGTCCACTCTTCAAATGTATATGGCCCAGTACCTACTGGATTTGTAAGAATACCTTGATCTCCATATTCCTCTAGTGCTGTTGGACTTATTACTGAAAGAGAAGCAATTCTATTGATCATAGGTGCGAATGGAGAATCTAATTTAATTAGTATTGTATACTCATCTATAACTTCTGTACTGTTTACATATAAGAAGTTTCTTCGTCTTCTAAGATTCTTTTCTTCATCCATAACCCTATCGAAATTATACTTTACAGCCTCTGCATTTAATTCAGTTCCATCATGGAATGTTACACCTTCTCTTATATTAAAAGTATATTCCAATCCATCTTCTGATACACTGTAACCTGTAGCTAAAACAGGTTCTAAACTCATATCAAGTTTATAATCATAAAGCGATTCATACATTGTATCAGCAGCTGATCCTGACAATGTATCTGATAAATTATGTGGATCAAGTGAAATTATTTCTGCATTTACTGCTATTGTCATATTAACATCTTCACTTTTTCCTTCTGTGTTTTCTTGGTTCGGTTCTACATTAGCTGCTGTTTCTTCTTGCTTGGTATCGTTTGTACATGATACAAAACTAAATGTCATTAAGATAACCATAAATAAAACAACTATTTTTTTCATAAATTAACTTCCCCTCTAATTATTTTATTTAATAACATAATGTTATTAAATATATGATTTTAATTTTACCATGATTATGTATTTATGTCAATGCCAAATCCACGATGTTTAAATTCTAAAAAACAAAAAATAAAGTTACAAAAAAAGTATTCGACATTTTGCCTTGTCGAATACTTTAACTATAATTTCAATTCTTTCCCAGCTACCATTCTTAAAGATATATTTATATTATCATCAAAAATTAACATATCCGCATCTTTTCCTATTTCAATGCTTCCCTTACAATAATCTAATCCGATAGCCGTAGCTGGATTTAAACTAGCCATCCTGATTGCATTTTGAACTGGAATGTTCAAGAAATGAACCATGTTATATACTGAAGTTCTTAAATTTAGTGTTGAACCTGCTAAATTCCCATGTTCTAAGCGTGCAGCTCCATGATTTACTACAACCTTTTGTCCTCCTAGTTCATATACTCCATCAGCTAATCCCGCCGCTCTCATGGCATCAGAAACTAGAATTATCTTATCTATACCTTTCATTTTCAAAGCTATTTGCACTGCACCGTCATGCAGATGTATTCTATCATATATAATTTCACAGTATACCCTTGTATCTAGTAATGATGCGCCTATTATTCCAGGTTCTCTATGACTAAACTCTCTCATGCCATTATATAGATGTGTCGCCACTGTCGCACCATGATTTATACCATTTTTAGCCTCATTATATGTTGCGTTGCTGTGAGCCATTGAAGCGGTAATATTATTGTTTTTCAGGTATGTTATAACCTCAGTTGCGCCTTTTTTCTCTGGTGCTATTGAAACCATTTTTAATTTATTATTGCTTAGTTCTTTAATTTTTTTTATTAAATCCACTTCAGGCTCAACTATATATTGTTCTGGCTGAGCTCCTTTTTTTTGTTTTGAAAAGAAAGGGCCTTCTAAATGAATTCCTAATATCTGCGATGAATTTTCCTTATTTTCATAGTTAGATATTGTTTTTGAAGCACTAATTATATTGTCATAAGAAGACGTCAAAACGGTACCTAAATAAGATGTAACTCCATTTTTCAAATGATACTGACCTATTTTATCTATTGCTTCAGTTGTTGCATCCATAAAATCGTAGCCTGAGTTACCATGATTATGAATATCTACGAAACCAGGAGATAAATATTTTCCATTTCCATCAATGACTACATTTATTAAACTACTAGGTATATTATCTATTAAATCGATATTTACTATTATACCTTTGTCGACTACCACCCCATAACCATATAAAATTTCATATGGTGTAATTAACCTTATATTTTTAATTAAAGTACTCAATATATCTCCTCTCACGCTATTATTATATTGTTATAAATACTTAGAAGCATTTTCATCAACTATTACTGTAACATCGTTATGAAGTTGCAATATTGATGCTGGTAATTGTGGTGTAATTTTACCATTCACCATTTTTGATATTGCATCTGCTTTTGTTTCACCAATTGCAAGCATGACAATTTTTTTAGCCGACAGAATTGTTTTTACACCCATGGTAATAGCAGTCACAGGTACATCTTCTATTTTTTCAAAAAATCTAGAATTAGACTTAACCGTTTTTTCTTTAAGTATTACTTTATGTGTATAAGGTTCAAAAAAATCAGCAGGTTCATTAAACCCTATATGACCATTTTGTCCTATTCCAAGAAATAGTATATCCATACTCCCTACAGCTTTAATTTTATTTTCATAATTGATACATTCATTTAGTACATCTTTTGTCATACCATTGGGTGTATGTATATTTTCTTCTTTTATATCCGTGTATGAAAATAAATGCTTATTCATAAAATAATAATAACTTTGTTTATTTAACTTTGATAGTCCTATATATTCATCTAGATTAAATGTTTTTATATTATTGAATAATATTTTTTTTCTCTTATATTCTTCAACAACAATATTATACATTCTAATAGGAGTACCTCCAGTTGGAAGTCCCAAAACGGCGTTTTCCTTATTTCTTATAACATCTAACATATATTTAGCTGCTAATTCACTAACTTCATCGTAATCCTTCTTAATTACTATTTCCATATATTAAATCCTTTTCTACACTTCTGCTATTTATAAAGTTAAGGCATAAACTGAATTTTCAAAACATCCCATTATTAAATAATATTTTGAAGCGACAATGTAACCCTAAATTATTAACACCATGTTATAATATATAAAACAAAATGTCAATACCAATTTTTATAATTGCAATCAAAGTTAATTGTGATATTAACTTATAATTACCTAACTAAACAAATTATTAAATATCAACCTTTGAGAATTTATAGCACCTCCCATTATGTATGATTTTTCACCCATAGAGCTTAACTGGATATCTGCATCAATCTTAAAACTTCCATATTGGGTAAAATGTTGTGACGAAGAAATAATATCTAAAAATCCCTTAAATTGATCAATAAATTTGCCTCCTATTATTATAATAGCAGGATCATAAGCATTTATTATATTATTAATAGCAATGGAAAAATACATACAAACATCATCTACTAGTGAAATAGCCCACTTTTCATGTGCTTTGTATTTATTAACAATATCCTCTATGGAAGTAATGTTATTATCATTTTCCTGTGCTTGATTTATAAATGATTTAATATTTAGTACTGTATTTAGACATCCTCTTCTTCCACACTCGCACTGCAATCCATTGTAGTCTATAGTTATATGACCTATCTCTCCTGCATTATTATTAGTTCCCCTAAGTATTTGTCCCCCTATCCATAATCCAACACCGATACCGTATCCAATATCCATATATGCTAGATTTATGTTATTATACTTGCTATTATTGGATATTTCCCCTATTAAAGCTGATTTAACATCATTATCTACAATTGTGGTAATCCCAAATTTTTTTCTTGTATAATCACCTATTTTAGCATTTCTCCACTTGAGCTGGGCCGAAATAATTACTTCGTTTTTTTTATTATCTACTACTCCTGAGCAAACTACTGAAATACACTTAATACCTTCTTTTATATCTCTGTAATTTCTTATCATTTCTTTATATCCTTCATATGCTGCATCTATATAGTCTTCCATTGAACTTATATCATTGGAATTAATATTAGATTGAAGTATAATTAAGTTATTTAAATCAACCACTGCAATTATAAGGGTGTTTACATCTATGTATATTGTTAATGTATAAAGTGCTCGAGGATTAATATGTAATAGCTTTGCAGGTCTACCCCTTTTATTTGAAATTTCTCCATCTTCATATATGAAGTCATTATCTAACAACAAAGAAACTATCCTTGTTATACTCATACCACTAAGACCTGATAAACTCGCTAATTCTATTCTCGTAATACCTTTATTATTCTTTATAGTATCAATAATTAAATTAATATTTTCTATTTTGATATCAGATAGATTATTTATTTTTTTTTTCATACCTTTCCCCTTGCTTATATGATTCTATTCTAAATTTCATATCCACTTTACTCATGATAATAAGTTTTATACATTCTTAAGTTTATTCAAAATATGTATCAAATTATCTTGCATAAGCCACAACATATAAATGCATTAACGATTTATTGGATTTTTTGTTGAACATGGTAAGTCAACTAAACATTTACCACATATATCCATCAAACCAAGGTGTGAATGATATCTATCATTATCTAAACACATTTCATAGCATTTATATCTATTAAAAGATTCAATTTTTAATGCGTCATTAACACATCTATCTACACATTTTTTACATATATTCATACTTTTATATAAACAATTTTCACCTTTTATTTTTGATGTTGGATTTATTTTTATGTCTGTTACAAAACTCCCAACTCGTCCACAACACCCTTTTTCTGTAATAATCATATTATTTAGTCCAAAAGTACCTAATCCAGCGATAACTGCAACATGTCTATGTGACCAATCACTGATTAGTTTTTTCTCATTAAAATTATGAGTAGCAGGAATAACATTAGATTTATATCCTATTTTTTTAAGTTCATTCATAACAAATGTGTTTAGTTCAAAAATAAGCTTATTTGTTTCTATGTATGCTAATGCCCATTCTTTCGAACTATATTTATCATTTATATTACTTTTAACTATTGACTCATCAAAAGGAATAAAATATGTGACAACCGTTGTTGCTTCTTGCAAAAAATCTTTTGGTAAAGCATGTGTTGGACTTACAATTTCCTTCAACGTATAAAATTCTTTATCATCTGCATCAGCATATGATATTAATGGTTCTCTCCATTTACTCTTAGTATCCTTATTCTTAGGATAATTTTCAACGTATTCTTTTATCATATTTTCTAATTTAGTTTTCATCATACCCTCCATGTACTGAATTTTTAATTCTCCATAAGTTATTTTTTTGTAAAATATATATAACGCTTCTGGCTACTTCAGTTATGTGAAACTTTTTTCTTGATATTAAATTTATCATAACATATATTTCCAATGAATTCAATTGCTATAACAAAAAGCAGGTCATCTAATATACCTGCTTTTGTAAATAATTATATGTTTTTAAGCCATTGCTTCTTTTATAACTTCATCTATGCTATTAACATAAACAATTTCAAGCGATTTGATTATTTTAGAATCAATTTTAACTACTTCGCTTTTATTTTTTGTACACAAAATTACTTTTTTAATTCCAGCTCTATTAGCTGCTAGAAGTTTATCCTTTAAACCACCAATAGGTAAAACTCTACCTGTAATAGTTATTTCACCAGTCATTGCTACATCTTGTCTCACAGGTCTTTTAGTCAAAGCAGATATTAATGCCGTAGCTATTGTTATTCCTGCAGATGGCCCATCTTTTGGTATTGCACCTTCTGGTACATGGACATGAATGTCAGTTTCTTTGAACACCTTATCATCTATATCATATTTATCATTATTTGATTTAATATAACTTAAAGCTGCCATTGCCGATTCTTTCATAACATCCCCAAGTTGTCCTGTAAGCTGAAGTTTACCGTCACCCTTCATAGTATTTACTTCTATAAATAGTGTTTCCCCTCCAACAGATGTCCATGCTAGGCCAGTTACAACACCTACTTGGTTTTCTTCATATGCAACATCATATGAGTACTTAGGTAACCCTAAGAAGTTTTTAATATTGCCACTATTTATAGTTACAGATTTTTTATTTTTCTCTACTATTTGAACAGCAGCTTTTCTAACTAGTTTTCCTATATGTCTTTCTAAATTTCTAACTCCAGATTCTCTAGTGTATTTTCTTAGAATTTCATTGATGGCATTTAAAGATATATTTACTTGTTTATCTTTTAATCCATGTTCTGATAACTGTTTTTTTATTAAATATTTTTGTGCTATATTACTTTTTTCTTCATCTGTATAACCTGATATTTCAATTACTTCCATTCTATCAAGAAGTGGTTCAGGAATGGTTGATGTTGAATTTGCTGTAGTTATAAACATTACATTTTCCAAACTAAACGGTGCATCTATATAATGATCTGTAAATGTATTGTTTTGTTCAGGATCTAATGCCTCTAATAACGCTGACGCTGGGTCACCTCTAAAATCATTTGCAAGCTTATCTATTTCATCGAGCAAAAATACTGGATTATTTGTTTTAACTTTAGCAATTGAAGAAATTATTCGACCAGGAATAGCACCTACATATGTTCTTCTGTGCCCTCTTATTTCAGCTTCATCTCTCATGCCACCTAATGAAATTCTTACAAACTTTCTATTCATTGCCCTAGCAATAGATTTAGCAATAGACGTTTTACCTACACCTGGAGGTCCAACAAAACAAAGTATAGGCCCTTTCATACTTTTATTTAAATGTTTCACTGCTAAGTATTCTAATATTCTTTCCTTTACTTCCATTAGACCATAATGATCTTCTTGGAGAATTCCTCTCGCCTTTTTAAGGTCTGAATTATCTTTTGATTTTTTATCCCAAGGCATGTCAATAAGCCAATCAACATATGTCCTAATAACCCCTGAGTCTGGTGAAGAGGGGGATATTTTGAGAAGTCGTCCAATTTCTTTTTCTGCTTTTTCTTTTACTTCCTTAGGCATTTTTGCTGAAGCTATTTTTTTAATATATTCTTCTACTTCTAATTCCGTATTTTCATCTTCGCCTAATTCTCTCTGTATAGCCTTCATCTGTTCTTTTAAATAATAATCTCTTTGAAATTCACTTACTTGTTTTCGAACCTGCTCACTTATTTCATCTTCTATTTTTAATACCTTTATTTCTTTTGCAATATAATTATTTAGATTATTTAATCGCTCATATGGATCAAAAATCTCCAGAAGTTCTTGTTTTTGTTCGGGTTTTAAATAAACATAAGAAGCAATAACATCTGCTAATTTATCTGGATCTTTAATTCCCTTTAATGATGACACTGCATCAGGAGCTATTTTAGAATATATTGATGCATACTCTTCAAATTGTTCTAATGATAATCGTATCATAGCATCTAAATTCTCATCTATCTGTATATTAAAGTTATAAACATATTCATCTATATTAACCTCAAAAAAAGGTTCATTTTGTGTGATTTCTAGAATTTTTGCTCTATATAATCCTTCAACTAAAACTCTAATATTATCCCCTGGCATTTTTATCATTTGCTTTATTTTGCAAATAACACCAACCTCGAAAAAATCATCCTCTTTAGGTGAATCAATATCAGCTTCTTTTTGAACTGTTAGGAAAATATCCGAATCCTCTAACATTGCTTCTTCTAGTGCATTTACAGATTTTTCTCTTCCTATATCAAAATGTATAACCATATTAGGAAAAATCCCAATTCCTCTAATTGGTATAAGCGGCAATTTTTTATTTTCTATACTGTAGTTTTGTATCATTATTTACTCCTCGTCGTAAAGTAAGATAATATCTAAAAACTGCCTACTTATAGGCAGGCAGTTTTACGATGCATTTTCTTCTTCTTTATCCTTTAAAGCCTTTTTACTAAGAACCAATTTAGGCTCACTCTTATTAGTAATCGTATCTTTTGTTATAACACATTTCTTAATATCTTTTCTAGATGGTATCTCGTACATAACTTCTGTCATAGTCGACTCAAGAATACCTCTTAGCCCTCTTGCTCCAGTATTAACTTCTAAAGCCTTTGAAGCAATTTCTTCTAACGCTTCTTTTTCTATTTCTAATTCAACATTATCTATTTTAAATAATTCTTTGTACTGCTTTACTAAAGCATTTTTAGGCTCTGTAAGAATTCTAACAAGTGCCTCTTTATCCAGTTTATCCAGTGATACTATAACTGGAAGTCTACCTATAAATTCAGGTATTAGACCAAACTTCAATAAATCACTTGATTGAACTTGCTTCAATAACATTTCTTTGTCTTTAACTACGTTGCCTGTAATATCAGAACCAAACCCTATACTTTTTTTACCAATTCTTTTTTCAATGATTTTTTCTATACCATCAAATGCACCACCAAGAATAAATAAAATATTCGTAGTATCAATTTGAATAAATTCCTGATGTGGATGTTTTCTTCCTCCTTGAGGAGGAACATTAGCTACAGTACCTTCAAGTATTTTTAGAAGTGCCTGTTGAACGCCTTCACCGCTTACATCTCTAGTAATAGAAGGATTATCAGATTTTCGTGAAATTTTATCTATTTCATCTATATAAATAATACCCTTCTCAGCTCTTTCTATTTCAAAATCTGAAGCTTGTAAAAGTTTAAGCAATATATTTTCAACATCTTCACCAACATATCCAGCTTCAGTAAGTGACGTAGCATCAGCTATAGCAAATGGAACATTTAACATTCTTGCTAAAGTTTGAGCCAGATATGTTTTTCCACTACCTGTTGGACCAAGTAGAAGTATATTACTTTTTAACAACTCTACATCATCATCCTTGAACCTGTGGTTTATTCTTTTATAGTGATTATACACAGCAACAGCTAATGATTTTTTTGCGTTATCTTGTTTTATTACATACTCATCTAACTTAGATTTAATTTCCTTTGGCTTTGGAAGTTCAGAAAAATCATAATCTTCAAAAACATCAACATCATCATCTACTATATTATAGCACAGGTCAATACATTCATCACAAATATAAACATCTGGACCAGCTATAAGTCGCCTTACTTGTTCTTGGGATTTCCCACAAAAAGAGCATCTTATTTGCTTTTCATTATTTTTGGCCATTACAACACTCCTTTTTAATTTCTTTTAACAATAATATCATCAATTATCCCATATGATTTAGCGTCCTCGGATGTCATAAAATTATCTCTATCAGTGTCTTTTTCAACCTTGTCTATAGGCTGACCAGTTCTTTCACTAATTATTGTATTTAAAGTTTCTCTGATTTTAATTATTCTATCAGCGTGAATTTTTATATCTGATGCCTGACCTTTCATTCCACCAAGTGGTTGGTGAATCATTATCTCAGAATTAGGAAGAGCAAATCTCTTTCCTTTCGTACCTGACAACAATAAAAATGCTCCCATACTTGCTGCCATTCCTATACATATAGTTGAAACATCAGGCTTAATATATTGCATAGTATCATAAATTGCCATACCGGCTGTTATTGAACCGCCTGGGCTATTTATATATAATTGAATATCCTTGTCTGGATCTTCTGATTCTAGAAATAAAAGTTGTGCTACAATTACACTAGCAGTTGCATCATTCACTTCATCACTTAAAATTATTATTCTATCTTTTAAAAGTCTGGAATATATGTCATAAGATCTTTCGCCTCTTCCAGTTTGTTCTACCACATAAGGTACCAATGCCATTTTATTTCCTCCTTATTTACTTACTTTATTTACTCTATTTTATTATTTTTCTTCTTCTTTTACTTCAGTTTCAACTTTATCTATAAGTTTAGCATTTTCTACAAGCATATCAATAACTTTTCTTTTTTGAATTGATTCTTCAATATATCCTCTACTTGATTCTAATATACTTTGTTTAAATGCTTCAAGTCTTTCTTCTTCAACTTTATATGATTCTGCTAATTTACTTACTTCTTCATCAAGCTCTTCTTCTGTAGCTTTAATATTCTCTTTATCTATTATAGCTGTAAGTACTAAATCAGCTTTAACATTAAATTCAGCCTGTGACTTAGCTCCTGCCTTATACTGGTCTACTAAAGATTTAATCAAGTCATCCATTTCTTTACCAGAGAAACCTTGAGAACGGAACTGTTGTTCATAATTTTTTCCTAAATAGTCAATTTCTCTTTCAATTAATACTTCAGGAACTTCAACTAAAGAATCATTAACAATTTTAGTTACTATATTGTTATTATTTGTTACCTTCTCATTATCTTTTGCTTTCTCTTCAAGAGTTTTTCTTGTATCCATTTTTAGTTCTTCTAATGTATCAAATTCACTAACATCTTTAGCAAATTCATCATCTATTTCAGGAAGCTCTTTTGCTTTAATTTCATGAATTTTAACTTTGAATACAGCATCTTTTCCTTTTAAATCTTCTGAATGATATTCTTCTGGAAATGTTACATTAACTTCCACTTCTTCATCTTTTGATTTTCCTACAAGTTGCTCTTCAAACCCAGGTATAAATGAATTAGAACCTATTTCAAGTGATTGATTTTCTGCAGTTCCACCTTCAAATTGTTCTTCTCCAACAAATCCAGCATAATCAATAGTTAAAATATCACCATTTTGAACGGTTCTATCACTTACTTCTATAACTCTTGCATTTTTATCTTGAATTGTTTTTATTTCAGAATCCACATCTTCGTCAGTTACCTTTATTTCAAACTTTTCTACTTCAACACCTTTATATTCACATAATTGTACTTCAGGCATAACTTCAACATCAGCTGTTATAACTATATCTTCGCCCACTTCGAATTTTTCAACATTAACATTAGGGCTATTTATAACATCCAATTCATTTTCTTTAACAACAACTGGATATACTTCTTGAATCGCAATATCTAGAGCATCATCATAAAAAATACTCTTTCCATACTTCTTTTCAATTATATGCCTTGGAGCTTTACCTTTTCTAAACCCCTGCACATTAATACTATCTTTTACTTTTAAGTATGCTTTATTCACAGATGCCTCAAAATCATCTTGTGATATTGTAAATTCAATCGTAACTATATTTTTTTCTTTTTTAAGAATTTTTGAACTCATTTTTTCCTCCTATAGTTCATAATTATTTTATGTATTATATACAAAATTGTTTCTTTTTTCATTAGGTACGTAATTAACCATTCTATTATATCATAATCTTTTATAAAATCAATCATTTATTCCTAGTTTTTGTATTTATTTTACAGCCCCGTAATTTAATATATTAAATTACGCATACAAACAAAAAATAATTAGATTAATTTTTCACTTGTTTCTATCTAATTATTTATATTTTTAATATAATCATATACACAACAATCCATAATAAGGTTATTACTATTTAAAAAAAATTGTTTCTTTCTTTTAATATATACCATACCTGACTTCTCCATTACCCTACCAGAAGCTTTATTTCTAATGTCATGAAATGCTCTTATATTTAAAAATCCTACAACATTAGTTAGATAATTAATTAATTCCTTTAACACTTCTGTTGCAATACCTTGATTCCAATATTTTCTTGCTACAGTATATCCAACTTCGCAGTATTTTTTTCTATGACTTATATTAGATGCAGAAATTGAACCAATTACTTCTCCTGTTAATTTATTAGTAATAGCCCAATGGTAATAATTTGATTTTTCATATAGTTTAATCCATTCAGCAAGATATTCCCTTGTTACATTTTCACTATCATGCACTTTCCAAGCATTGTATTTTGCCGCCTCTATATCACTAGTCCAATTATTATATATATCTTTAACATCACTTTTATTAAACTTTCTTAATAGAAACCTTTTTGTTTCAATATTTTGCGTTCCAGTATGATTTAAAGAAACGTCCCTTTTTAGCAAAAACATATCTATTTTATTCTCCCCATGTAATCATATGATTATTATACATTTTTATATTATATTTGCATAGCATTATTTTCAATTTGGTACAATTTTTAGTGCAATAAGTTAATTATAACTTAATGCTATTTTAATATTTCTATCATATAATAATCTATATATAAATGTTTAAGAAAAATGAATTATAATAATATGATGGAGGTAGTTCATATGATTGATGATAATTATACCAAAGATGTAATTAATCAAACTGAAAAGAAAGATAGAAAATTCATACCTACAATCGAATCGGAGCTAAAGAAAAAACCTATTCAAATGCCTGCTGAAATTTATAATACAAGCGGAATAAATATATTTGGAAAGAGGATAAAATCACTAATATTTTCAACAGACCTTGCTATTATAAAAAATAATAACGCTGATGGTGTAATTGCTGTATATCCTTTCACTCCTCAAATTTCAATTAATCAGGCTATAATTGAAGTATCATCTACACCTGTGTTTTGTGGAGTTGGAGGTGGAATCACAACTGGACAAAGGTCTATTGATATTGCTTTAAGTGCAGAGCTAAATGGTGCTTTTGGAGTAGTTATGAATGCTCCTACACCAAATGAACTTATCATGCAAATGAAAAAAAGATTAGATATTCCAATAATTATAACAATAGTTTCTGAAAAAGAAGATTTTGAGTCTAGAATAAAAGCAGGAGTTTCTATCTTTAATGTTTCAGGAGGGACAAACACTGTAAAAATTGTTAAAGCAATAAGAGAAAGACATCCATATTTCCCCATTATAGCTACTGGTGGACCAACTCCAATTGATATTACAAAAACAATATTGGCGGGAGCTAATGCTATAACTATTACACCACCTACAACAGGAGAACTTTTCTCATTAATTATGGACAAGTATAGATCCAATATATAAATAGTACAACCTCTCAAAGAGGTTGTACTATTTATATATTACATTTTTTTAAGCATGTCCCTATTATCTTCAATAATATTATTTATATCTTTAATCTTATCTTGCAATTTTGATAGAATATCATCACTATAGCTATAAGCTCCTAACTTCATATCATTTGCCTTTTGCTCTGCTTCTTCTACAATTTGCTTTGCATATAATTTTGCTTGCTTTGCTATTTCACTTTCTTCAATATACATTTTTTGTTGCTCTTTTACCTTTTCAATTAATTCCTCTGCTTCTGATTGTGCTTCAGTTAATATTCTTTGACGCTCTTTTGCTACCCAAGATGCCCTGTTTATTTCATCTGGTAGTTTCAATCTTATTTCATTTATTACTTCTAAAACTTCTTCTTTGTCTATCATAACCTTATTTGATAAAGGAAACTTTGAAGCATCTTCAACAATATCCTCTATTTTCTCTAATAGATTTAAAACGTCCATTTTTACCTCCCAATTTTCTTAAGTATAGCTTCTACTACATTTGCTGGTACCAAATCCCTAAATTCGCCACCAAATTCAGATACCTCTTTTACAATACTTGAACTTATAAAAGAATATTCTGGTGATGCAACTAGAAAGAATGTCTCTAAATCTCTATCTAAGTGTCTATTAATAGATGAAACACTTAATTCATATTCATAATCAGAAACCGCCCTTAATCCTCTTACTATCATATTAATATTATTTTTCTTACAATAGCTAACAACCATCCCTTCTGTTATATCAACAGAAACATTGTCCAAATCTTTAACTGCTTCTTTTACAAGCTCATATCTTTCTTCGCCTGTAAACCAGTGTTTTTTTGACTTATTGTTAAAAATAGTAACTACAACCTCGTCAAATTTATTAGCACATCTTTTTATTAAATCCAAATGACCACACGTTATTGGGTCAAAACTTCCTGTATATAAAACCTTCATACTTAATCCTCCAGCAATTTTATCATGCTTATTCTTGTTCTTCCATATATTTTTTCTTTATATTTTACATCTTCATAATCTAAATTCGTAAATATTTCTTCAGATTTATCACTCTCTATAATTAATAATCCATTTTTTTTCAATAATTTATTTTGTAAAATTTTTTGTGCTATATTATTACAGCAAAGTAAATCATATGGTGGATCAGCAAAAATATAGTCGAATTTTTGATTTAGAATACAAAAACTTTCAATAGCTTTTTCATAATCATTTTGCATGATTTTAGCCTTATCCTTAAAATTACATATTTCGACATTTTTTTTAACATAATTTAAACTTTTATAAGATGCATCTACAAAGTAACATTCTTTTGCGCCTCTAGCTAGAAATTCTATTCCTACACTACCCGTTCCTGCAAACAAATCTAAAACAATAGAATCTTCTTCTATGTATCCAATTATATTAAATACTGATTCTTTTATTTTATCACTAGTTGGTCTAACTGACATGCCCTCAGGCGCATATAGCCTTTTCCCTTTACTTATTCCTGATATAATCCTCATTTTTCAAACCCCTTTACAACTATACATATACATAAATCTAGTTAAAAATTATATTTTCATCTTTAAATAAATTTATTATATGCTTTTTTAAATTTATATATTCGGCACCATCAAGATTAGGATTCTCACTTAATATTTTTTTTGATAAAATAGATACATCTTGTACAACATCAATATCATTTATTATATTTTGAACATCATATTTTGACAAACCATGCTGAGCTGTGCCAAAAAAATCTCCTGGTCCTCTTATTTTCAAATCCTCTTCTGATACTAAAAATCCATCATTAGTTTTTACCAGTATATTCATTCTATCCTTAGATTTTTTGGATTTGCTTTCATTGACCAATATACAATAAGATTGAGTTTTACCTCTTCCAACTCTTCCTCTTAATTGGTGCAACTGAGCAAGACCAAATCTCTCAGCATTAAGAATCATCATTATGACAGCATTTGGAACATTTACACCAACTTCTATTACTGTAGTAGAAACTAAAATATTTATTTCACCTTTATAAAAATCATTTATTACTCTTTCTTTTTCAGAATTTTTCATACTTCCATATAATATTCCTAATTTATATTTAGAAAAATATGTTGTTGCTAATTCTTCGTATATTTCTCTTGCTGAATCCAGTTCTAAGTTATCTGACTCATCAACTAGAGGTGCTACAATATATGCTTGATTACCTTCTCTTACCTTTTCATCTATAAAATTATACATTTCAATTTTTTGATTTTCTTTTACTACATATGTTTTAATTTTCTGCCTGCCTGGAGGCAACTCATCAATAATAGAAATATCTAAATCTCCATATAACATAAGTGCAAGCGTTCTTGGTATTGGTGTTGCAGTCATAACTAGTATATCTGGATTCATTCCCTTGTTAGAAAGTAGCGCCCTTTGCCTTACACCAAACCTGTGCTGTTCATCAGTAACAACTAAACCAATATTATTAAATTCAACATTATCTTCTATAAGTGCATGTGTTCCAATTAAAATATCTATCTCACCATTTCTTAGTTTATTCAATATATCATTTTTTTGCTTAGTCTTAGTTGAACCTGACAGAAACTCAATATTTATTTCTATATTTGAAAGTTTCACATATTCTTTTATTGTATCATAATGCTGCATAGCTAATATTTCTGTTGGAGCCATCATCGATGATTGAAATCCTGATTTCACAGCTATTAACATAGCATATATAGCAATAATGGTTTTACCCGAACCTACATCACCCTGTACTAGTCTATTCATAGGTTTTGATTTTGCCATATCACATTTAATTTCATTAATAACTCTATATTGTGCATCAGTAAGTTTAAAAGGTAGAGAATTAAGCAACATATCAGCTAATTTTGCATTTTTAATTTGTATCCCATCTAAACTAGCAACTAATTTACTTTTTATAGACAAAAGACCAATTTGCATTATCAACAATTTTTCAAACGCAATAGTTTTTTTTGCTATAGTATACTTTTTGCCATTTGTAGGAAAATGCAAATACCTTATAGCGTCTTTTCTTAAAATTAGATTATAATCTTTTCTTATATACTCAGGTATAATACTATCTATTTTTTCAAAATAGTACTCTAATGCTACCTTTACAATTTTAGTAATTTCGTTGTTAGTAAGATTATACGTTAAACTATAAATAGGCATAATTCTACCAGCTTTAGTAGCATTGGCTACAAGCTCAATTTCAGGATTAATCATTTCAAATTTACCATAATTTGATTTAACAACACCAAAAATATAATAAAACTCACTTAGACTAAGATTATTAATTAAATGATCTTGATTAAAGAATGTTAAATGAATAAAACCTGTTCCATCTGTAGCCAAAGCCTTAATAATAGTCATATTTTTTTTAATTCTTGCTTTTTTTGGGTAATCGCAAATTTTTATTTTTAAAAGTACTTTTTTTTCATCTTTTAATTCATTTATTTTTTTGACGACACGCCTGTCCTCATATTTAACAGGGAAGTAATTTAATAAATCTTCTACAGTATACACACCCAGCCTATTTAACTTCAATGCCCTATTGGGACCAACACCTTTTAAAAATTTAACATCAAAATCCAACATATGACCACCCATAAGATACCATTATTTAAACAAAGCAAAGCAGAACAGATCAGAACAAAAAAATTATTTTCCAACAGTGCTCCAATGTTCAGCCATTGCTTTATTATTTTTCTATTCTACTGAAATTATGTAATAATAAAGAGGCTGTCCTCCATATATTATTTCCACATCACATTCTTCAGCTTCTTCTTCTATTCTAGATTTTAAATTCTTTACGGTATTTTTATCTATATTTTCTCCATAAAAAAGAGTTATGAGAAAACTATCTGTATCAACCATACTTTTAACTAATTCAACAGCTTGGTCTTCTGCGTTTTTCCCATGGGTTACTATCTCACCATCATATAATGCTATTATTTCATCTTTTTTAATTTCCATATCATTAAATATTGTATCTCTTACTGCATAAGTAATTTGACCTGTTTTAACTTCAGTTACTGCAGCAGACATACTATTAACATTTTCTAAAACATTATTATCTTCTTTAAATGCAAGCATTGCTGCTATACCTTGAGGTATACTTTTACTTGGTATTACATGAATATTTTTATCAGACATCTCTTTAGCTTGTGTTGCCGCTAATATGATGTTGCTATTGTTTGGTAAAATAATTATGTTTTCTGCATTAACTTTATTTGATGCAGCTAAAATATCCTCAGTACTTGGATTCATAGTCTGACCACCTGATATAAAAACATCAACATTTAAGTCAGAAAATACTTTTTCAATCCCTTCTCCCATACCTATAGAGACAAAACCATATTCTTTTTTCTCCTCAATTTTTGCAGGAGCATTTTTATATTTCTCTCTGAACTGTTCCTTCATGTTATCTATCTTAATTTTTATAAGTTCACCATACTTTACAGCCATATTCAATATTTGTCCTGGATTATTAGTATGAATATGTACTTTAATAATATTTTCGTCACCTACACAAACAATAGAATCTCCTTTGTCATGTATTATGCTCAAGAACTCCTCGTGACTTTTTTTAGGATTTTTTATTATAAATTCAGTACAATAAGCAAATAAAATTTCATCTTCACTAGTAAAGGACTTAAGTTCCTGTTCTGTTTCAACAATTTCTACTCTATCTGTCTTTTCCTGCTTAATTTCAACACCTTTAAGTGAAGCTAATGCTCCCTCGAGAAGATAAACAAGCCCTTTTCCGCCTGCATCAACAACATCTGCTTGTTTTAATACCTTCAACATTTCTGGAGTACGACTCAATGTATCTTTTGCTTGTTTTATTAAATCTTCTAAAAATAAAACAACATCTTCATATTCTGTATAAGTAGTCATAGCTCTTTCTGAAGTTTCTCTTGCTACAGTGAGAATTGTTCCTTCTACAGGTTTCATAACAGCCTTGTATGCTGTATCTGTAGCTGACTTAAATGCTTCTGCTATTATTTGAGTATCAATTCTACTTGCATTGCCTAAGCCTTTATATAACCCTCTAAACAACTGTGATAATATTACTCCTGAGTTTCCTCTAGCTCCCATTAAAGAACCATTGGCAACAGCTTCTGCAATTTTACCTATGCTGCTTTCTTTTAGAATATTTATTTCTTTTATTGCTGCTTGAACAGTTAAATTCATATTTGTTCCTGTATCACCGTCTGGAACAGGAAAAACATTTAAAGAGTCTACTATATTCTTATTATTTTCTAAGTTCACAGCAGCTCCTAAAAGCATCTTTTTAAATGTAATATTATCAATATATTTAATTATCATTTTAGCCTCCTCACTATTTTTGTACTCTTACACCCTGTACAAAAATATTTACCTTCTCTACGTCAACTCCTAAAAAAGTTTCAACGCTGTATTTAACGTTAGATATAATATTTTCTGCTACAACGGATATTTTAACACCATATTGTAGTACAGCATATAAATCAATATTAATTTTATCATCTATTGTAGTTACTTTTATGCCTTTTGTTAGTTGATCTTTTTTCAAAAGTTCAAAGAAGCCTTCTGTAGCATTTTTAGAAGCCATTCCAACTATTCCATAACATTCCATAGCAGCTATACCTGCAATAGTCGCTATTAACTGATCATCTATTGTTATAATTCCGCTTTCATTCAACACTTTTATTGACATACTTTACCCTCCTATATTTATAATAATATCATTATACATTCTTATTTGTAACTCATTATAACCTTTTTATCAAAAATTTACAAACAAAAAATACAATCACATATAATTTTGCTCAAATTTTCTTATTTTAACAAAAAAGTTATATAAATTATTATACTAATTAAAATTTATTATTGCAATATATATATTTTAATGTTAAAATTATAAAGCTTGAATTGGTATTATATAAATTTGTTTTACGCTTTGAGGGTTAGCTTTGGCGTTCAAAATACAAAAATTATAGGTTTAAATAAATAGGAGGTGTATTTAGCGTGGCAAAATTTTGTGAAGTTTGTGGAAAAGGAACCGTATCAGGTAATAGTATAACACACTCTGATAGAAAAATAAAAAGAACTTGGAAACCAAACGTAAGAAAAATAGCAATTATTGAAAGTGGCGTTCCTAAAAAGAAATTCGTTTGTACAAGATGTATGAGATCTGGAAAAGTTCAACGTGCTGTCTAACCAAAATATTAAATAGTGGCTCTATAGCCATTATTTTTTATTTTTTGACTTATTAGAACAACTTAAATAATGTACATCCAAGTACAACAAGTAAAATACCTAAAACTAATAACCAAATTTTAATTGGCAGTATTTGTACAATAATTATTGCTCCTATGACAGCTATCATAAGTCCTAATATCTCAGTAAATTTAAATTTTTTATTACAATTACATCCTCTTTTTTGATTAAAGAAATTCATAATATTATCCTCGCTTTATAATAGTTTAATCTAACAGTAATCTGGGTTTACAAAACCTCTATTTTATACATTCTATTCAATGATATATAAAAAGATACAAAAAAATAACGAGTTTATCGTTATTTTTTGTATCTTTTCTTTAATATTTTTTAAAAATTAAACTACTCTAATAATCAAGTGGTTTATAGAAATTTGAATACCTGTTATTCTTGTCATTATATAAATCTAGAAATGCCTTTACTACTCCTATATAGTAGTCTGATTCTCTACGAATATGGTTTATAACTACATTTGCTATTGGATTATTACCAACTGCAGAGCTGTCCTTTAGTAATTTATTTAAAAAATCTATAAAAACCTGACTCTGCATTATAGTTATTTTAATTATCTGCATAATTTCTTCATTCATTTCGAGTGAAATAGAATCTTCTAAATTAATTATAGTTTCAATATATTGAACAATTCTAGCTAAAGTTGAGTCGAAAACACCTTTATATTCTATCAATTTTTCTACATAATCTTCTTCTAAATCAGGAACTACTTCTTGTATAACTTGTGTATGCTCAGATTCTTGGTTCTTCCAAAACTCTGACTCTTCTAATGCCCTTAAGGCATTCATTTCACCGTAATTAAAACGCATATATCTATCCTCTCCATTCTAAATTAATTTAATATCAATTCATTATACGCTAATACACAAGTTATGTTTCTAATATTATATATTTTTCAATAATATAATAGAGGTACGCGTGCAATCCGTACCTCTACATTTTTTATAATTGTTAATTTATTTTAAATATAATGTCCTAAAACTCTGCATTATTTGGTGTCCTTGGGAATGGAAGTACATCTCTGATATTGCCCATACCAGTTAAATACATAATTAATCTTTCAAATCCAAGTCCATATCCCGAGTGTTTTACTCCACCATATTTTCTTAAATCTAAATACCACCACAAATCTTCTTTGGCAACTCCCATTTCATCCATTCTTTTTTCAAGTAATTCAAGTCTTTCTTCTCTTTGACTTCCTCCAATTAACTCTCCTATACTTGGAACTAATAAGTCCATAGCTGCAACTGTTTTATTATCATCGTTCATACGCATATAAAAAGCTTTAATTTCTTTTGGATAATTTGTTACGAAAACTGGTTTACCAAATATTTTTTCTGATAAATATCTTTCATGCTCAGTTTGTATATCAGTTCCCCACTCAACTGGATAGTCAAATTTATCATTGTTTTTCTTAAGTATTTCTATAGCTTCATTATATGTTATTCTTCCAAAATCAGAATTTAACACATTGTCAAGTTTAGCAAAAAGCTCCTTATCAACAAAGCTATTGAAAAACTCCATTTCTTCTTTTCCATTTTCCATTACATACTCTATGATATACTTAATCATATCTTCAGCTAACTGCATGTTATCATTCAAATCCGCAAATGCAATTTCAGGTTCAATCATCCAAAATTCTGATGCATGACGAGTAGTATTTGAATTTTCAGCTCTAAATGTAGGTCCAAATGTATAAGTGTTTTTAAATGCAAGGGCAAATATTTCAGCTTCTAATTGTCCGCTAACAGTTAAATTTGAAGGTTTGCCGAAAAAGTCCTTTGTATAATCTACCTTTCCATCTACATATTCTAAATTATCAAGGTCTAAAGATGTTACTTTGAACATTTCACCAGCACCCTCTGCATCACTAGCGGTTATTATTGGAGGATGCGCATATACAAATCCTCTTTCATTAAAAAACTTATGTATTGCAAATGCTGCTAAAGACCTAACCCTAAACACTGCCGAAAAAGTATTTGTTCTTGGCCTAAGATGTGCTATAGTTCTTAAATATTCAAATGAATGTCTTTTCTTTTGAAGCGGATAACTTGAATCAGAACCAGCCTCTAATGTAATTTCTGTAGCCTTTATTTCAAACAGCTGTTTTGCACCTGGAGTATGCTCTAGCATTCCTTTAACAGTTATTGCACTACCAGTAGAAAATTTTCTAACCTCTTCAAAATTAGATAATATATTTTCAAATACTATCTGAACATTTTTCATGTAGGTTCCATCATTTAATTCTATAAAACCAAAGTTTTTGGAATCTCTTATTGTTCTTATCCAACCCTCTACAATTACCTCTTTACCATAATAATTTTCTGGAAATTTAAATATTTCTCTAAATTCAATTGCTTTCATAGTTCCTCCCACAATTTATAAATTTTAATCTTTTGAAATAAATACTAAACCAGCACCTTTACCCAATATGATGGTTCCTTTTTCATTTATAATTTGATTACTTACACATAACGTTGAACCCCTTTTAACATTTACTTTGTTTAAGGGATATTTAAATCCTATAAGTGAAACAACTTCTATTGAATCAGTAATTGGCACAATTGAAACAAAATAATCTTTTTTGTTTATAATCTCAATGCTATTAACCACAATTTGAACAAGGTTATTATTGTCAATTACTTGAATATGTATGCCTTTTTTATAATACTTCTCTATTAACATGACATTTGCAATAGTATGATCTAATCTAGAGCCAGTTGCTCCAATTAAAATTATATTTTTAAATCCTTTTTCAATTGCATGTTCAATTGCTAATTCCATGTCTGTATAATTTTTTTCAGATGGATATTTGATAAGTTCAATATTCATATCTAGATATTTTTTTAATACCAGTTTATTAACTGAATCCAAATCACCAATAATTATATTTGGAATTAATTCTAGCTTTTCAGCCTTTTCAAGTCCTCCATCAGCACATATTACATATTCTATATTGAGATTTTCTAAAACAAAAATATCTTTATCTAAATTGCTTCCGCTACCAATAATTAATGCTGACATTAATCCAACTCCAAAATCTTTTTAAATTTCTGAGTTTCATCAGTAACATCTTTAGCCTTATATATAGCTGAGCCTGTTACAATTATATTTGCACCCCAACTTAAAACTTCTTTTAAATTTTCTAAAGTAACCCCACCGTCAATTTCTATATCAACATTAAGATTTTTTTCATCTATAAGATTTTTTACTTCTTCAAACTTAGATTTTATATTTTTTATTAAGCTTTGTCCTCCAAAGCCTGGGTTAACACTCATTAATAAAACCATATCTACATCACTAATTATATCTTTTATCATACATACTGGTGTGGCAGGATTTAAGGAAACACCTGCTTTCAAGCCATACGATTTGATTTTTTGAATAGTTCTATGTAAGTGTATACAAGATTCTTGATGAACAGTTATAATATCAGCACCTGAATTATAAAACTCTTCTATAAAATCATCTGGATTATCAATCATGAGGTGAACATCAAATATTAAATCTGTTGTTTTTCTCAGTGATTTTATTATTGCTGGACCTATTGTTATATTTGGAACAAAATGTCCATCCATAACATCTATATGAATGTAATCTGCTCCTCCATTCTCAACTAGCTTGATTTCTTCTCCTAACTTAGAGAAATCTGCTGATAGTATTGATGGTGATAATTTATTCATGTTTACCTCCTTGGTCATTATGAATTAATATACTTTATCAGAATTTTTAATATCCTCTAACAGTTTTGTGTAATTGCTATATCTAATCTCACTAATTAAACCATTTGCAACCGCATCCTTAATAACACAGTCGGGCTCTTTATAATGCAAACAATCATCAAATCTACAACCTACACTAAATTTCTTAATTTCAGGATAATAATCACTCAATTCAAATTCATCTATTGAACCTAATTCAAAAGAACTAAAACCAGGTGTGTCAACTACAAAACCACCAAAGTTAAGTTTATATATTTCAGCATGTCTTGTAGTATGCTTTCCTCTTTTTAATTTTTCGCTTATATCGCCAGTTTTTAACTCAAAGTTAGGTTGAACGGCATTCATCATTGATGATTTACCTACACCTGATGGTCCAGAAAATACACTAAGTTTATTCTTTAAAACATCTTTGAGATTTTCTATTGACTCTATGTCTTTTATTGATGTAAATATAACTCTATATCCTGTATTTACATACATATCAACCAATTTCCTTTTTTTTTCTTCACTACAAAGGTCTGACTTATTGAAACATATAATAGGTTTCAAATTATTTATTTCTGCTGCAATTAATAGTTTATCTAAAAGCAAAAAACTTGGTTCTGGATTAGAAACTGCAAAGAAAATCAAAAGCTGCTCTACATTTGCCACTGATGGCCTTTTAATTTCATTAATTCTTTCTCCTATTTCTTCAATATATCCTGATTTTTCATTTTCTGTAGTAAGTCTTATTAGAACTTTATCCCCTACTAATGGTTTAATGTTTTTTAATCTAAAAAGACCTCTAGCTCTACACTCTATTACTTCATTTCCTATATCAACGTAATAGTTGCCTCCAACTCCTCTTATAATTATACCCTCTATCATAAGCTCTCCTATTCAAAGGTAATATCTGTTTTATCATACAACATATTATCTATATAAATTTCAAAAGTTTCTGTACCAGAACCTTCTATATTAATTATTATACTTTGTTCTGATGTTTTTACTTCTTTTGAATATATTATTTCTCTACCATCATCTGTAACTTTTTGAACTACAACAAGTACTTTATCTTTATCTGAAGGAAGTGTTATTGTTAATGGATATGTTTTATCTTTAGTATTTTCACTCCCATTATCAGTTTCCCCTGGTTCTTCATCCCCTGGTTCTTCATCGGTGTTTTCTGAAACTAAAGGACCTATACTAACAGTCATCCAAATAGAAGTTTTAGCTTCTACGTCTTGACCACTCGGTACACTTTGCCTAATTACAAATCCAGCATCAACATCTTCACTGTTTTCCTCTGTTATTTGACCAACAGATAACCCATTTTGTAAAATTTTCAATTTAGCTTTTTCAACATCAAGACCTAGTAAATTAGGCATGGTAACATATGTTATTTTAGGTCCTTTACTAACTACGTAATCTACGTGATCATCAACCTCTGCTGATGTTTCTGCTTTAGGATATTGGTCAATTATTTGTCCTGATGGTGCTGTAGATGAATAATCTTTAGTAACTTCACCTTCTTTAAGTCCCATGTCAGCAAGAATCAATGCTGCCTCTATAGCATATTTACCTATAAGTTCTGGAACCTTAATTTCTTTTTTACCATTACTAACAACAACCTCTACTGGAAAATCTTTTTTAAGCTTAGTACCTTCATCTACGCTTTGTTCAATTACTTCTCCTTCTTCGAATTCATTGTTATATTGTCTATCTGATACACTATATACCAATCCTAAATCAATTATAATTTTTTCAGCTTCATTTTCATTCTTTCCTATTAAATCTGGAACAGTTACCTCTGGTACATAAAAAATTGCTCTAAACCCTACAAAGCCACCAATGACTGCTATAGCCAAGGCACATAAAATAGCTGCGACTGTTAACTTTAGATTATTTTCTTTATCTCCTTCATTTATATTTTCATTATTGTTTTTATTTTTTTGTTTTTTCTTTTTATTTGATTTATTATTTTCCGAATTTTCGTCATCACCAAAAAAGGCCTTAAAAGCTTCATCTGAACTATCATCAATTAAATTCACTCCAACTACTTTCTTTTTATCATCATAGTTGATATCTTGATTTATTTTTGGCATCACAATAGTTGGTGAATCAACTATTTCTTCCTGAGCTATTGAATAATCATTTCTTTCATATCCATATATTGAATTCAGTGAAGTTAGAAATTCTTCGATACTCTGAAATCTATAACTCTGATTTTTTTCTAAACATTTCAATATTATATCTTCTAACGATTGTGAAATCCTTTTATTATTTAATTTATTAGATGGGGGAATTGGTTTTTCTTGAATTTGCATCATAGCAACCGATATATGATTATCTGCATCAAAAGGGAGAGACCCTGTAATCATTTCATACATTACTATACCTAGAGAATAAATATCAGATTTTTCATCAACATATCCTCCTCTTGCTTGTTCAGGTGAAAAATAATGTACTGAACCGATAACATTTGATGTGTTGTTTATTGTTGAGCTAGTAGATGCTCGTGCAATTCCAAAATCAGCAACTTTAACAGTACCATCACTAGTTAAGAGTATATTATGTGGTTTTATATCTCTGTGAACTATTTTATTTGAATGAGCATGTTTAAGTGCTTCTGCAATTTGTCTTGATATTCTTATTGTTTCCTGTTCATCTAAACTTCCCTTTGATTTTATATAATCTTTAAGAGTTTCACCTTTTATATATTCCATGACTATATAATATATGCCATCCTCTATACCTGTATCATATATATTGACTATATTTGAATGCATTAAGCTTGCAGCTGATAGTGACTCCTGCTTAAATTTTTCTACAAATTCAGGGTCTGATGTTAATTCATCTCTAAGAACCTTAATTGCAACATAACGATTTAATACATTACATTTAGCCTTATAAACAACAGACATTCCTCCTCCACCAATTCTCTCCATAATTTCATATCTATTTCCTAGTACTTTACCTATCATAAGTTATCACCTCTATAACTATTATCAATAATAATAACGGTTATGTTATCAGTACCTCCATTATCATTGCAAAATTTAATTAATTTTTTTACACTATCTGAACTACCGTAGGTTTTAATAATATTCATTATTTCATCATCTAATAAATGAGTTGTCAATCCATCTGAACACAAGAGCAAGATATCATTTTCAATAAGTTCAATTTCAAATATATCTATAGATATATTTTCTTCACTTCCAATTGCCCTTGTAATGATATTTTTTTGTGGATGAATTTTAGCTTCTTCTCTTGATATTTTACCTTCTTTAACTAGTTCTCTAACATATGTATGATCTTCAGTAATTTGTTTTATATTATTATCTCTTAATATGTAAGTTCTACTATCTCCTACATTACCAATATATGCAATATTATCTTTTAAATCTATAACAGCCATAGTAACTGTCGTTCCCATACCTAAGTATTCGTCTTTGTTTGATGCCTCTTGTAATATTTTAATATTTGCAGCTTTTATACTTTGGTCTATAAATGTTGGTATTTTAAAATCATCGTTCTCAATACCTTTAATGAAATAACTCCTTATTACATCAATAAGCATAGAACTTGCAATTTCACCTGCTTTATGTCCTCCCATACCATCAGCGACAGCATAGAGGTTGTACCTCTCCGTCTCTTCAATTATTAAATTATCTTCATTTTTATCCCTAATTATACCTTTATTAGTTTCAAAGTAAACATTCATAAAGCACCTCACATTTTCAAAAAATTATTTCTAAGTTGCCCACATGCTGCCTGTATGTCACTTCCCAGTTCTCTTCTTACAGTTGCATTTATTCCCTGTTCTAACAATATTTTTTTAAAATTCTCAATATTTAAATTTGTTGAAGGACTAATATTACTTTCCTTAACATAATTACAAGGTATTAAATTAACATTACATAGTTTGTTTTTTAAAAGTTCAGACAACAATTTAGCATCCAATATACTATCATTAAAACCTTTTATCATTATATACTCAAATGTAAGTCTTCTACCAGTTTTATTTAGATAATAATCACAAGATGCCATTAATTCAGCCAGTTTATATTTTTTAGCCATGGGTAACAATTCTTCCCTTTTTTCCTGTGTTGATGCATGCAATGATATTGCAAGGGTTATAGGTAAGTTTTCATCTGCCAACTTATATATTTGAGGAACTATGCCACATGTTGATAATGTGATTTTTCTCATAGATATATTTTGGCCTCTCTCATCATTAATAATATTTAAAAATCTCACAACATTTTCATAATTATCAAGAGGTTCACCAGAACCCATTATGACAACATTATTAATTTTATCTTTAATATCTTTTTGTATTGTATATATTTGTTTTAGCATTTCAGCTGCTGATAAATGACGAATAAATCCATTTTTTGTAGAAGCACAAAATGTACATCCCATCTTACACCCGACCTGTGATGAAATGCATGCAGTATTTCCATATTTATATTTTAAGTATACAGATTCACAAACATTTCCATCTTCAAAAACAATTACATATTTTTTTGTTTCATCTAACTTAGATTCAAGTTTTAATTCTACCGAAGCATTTGTAAATTCAAAGTGTTTCATAAGTAGTTCTTTTGTACTTTTTGATACATTACTCATTTCATCAAAACTATCAATTGTTTTATTATGTATCCACTCAAACAGTTGTTTTGCCTTGTATTTCGGCTCCCCAAGCTCTATAATTTGCCTTTCAAGTTCACTAAAATATAAATTATCAATTTTTATCATTATTTTTTCCTTCTACTAATTTATTCAATATTGTTTGACCAAAAATCTTCATGTAGGCATCTCATAAAACAAAGATAATTTTAAGGTATTAAATCATAAAGCAAGCCAGATAACGGCTTGCATCAAAACGATTCAATAAATACCTCATAACAAAGACGTACGTCTTTGTTACATTAGTTGTATTTATTATATCATAACCTTTTTAACTTCGCAATAAAAAAGCCATCCATCCTATGTAAATGTGGAAATATTTCTACATATCCTTTTTGGGATGTTTCAAAACTATTTTTCGTTTGTTCTGATATATCAACCATTATAAAATTTGAATTACTTTTCAAAAAATTATTAATCATATTTATATTTTCTTCTTTATTAACAGTACACGTTGAATAAACTAGTTCTCCTCCTAATTTTAAATATTTAGACGCATTTTCTAAGATTTTAAATTGAATTTTTTGAATACTCTCAAGATCTGATTCCAATTTATTATATTTTATTTCAGGCTTTCGTCTAATTATCCCAAGTCCTGTGCATGGAACATCAACAATACAATAATCGGCCCTATTTATTAATTTTCTATCTAAAACAGTAGCATCGTATGTTTCAACAAAAATGTTTTCTACACCCAATCTCTTTTTATCATATTCTATAAGAGAAATTTTATTCTCATATACATCTCTACTTATTATTTTTCCTTTATTTTTCATCATCTCAGCCGCATTTAAAGACTTACCACCAGGAGCTGCACACAAATCGATAACTAAACTGTTTTCCTTTGGATTCAAAACCTGTCCTGCTAACATAGAGCTTTCGCTTTGAATTGAAAATAGGCCACTTTTATATTCATTCATTTTATCTATTTCAACAGGATTTTCAATTATTATACCCTTATCTAAATACTTGCATTCTTCGACAATCATACCCTTACGTTCTAAAATACGTATTAACTCACCTCGTGATACTTTTAGAGTATTTACTCTAATTGTAAATGGAGCTTGCGAATTATTAGCAACCAAAACATCTTCTATTTTATCTTTTCCAAACTCACCTATCCACCTAGAAACAAGCCATTTTGGATAAGAATATTTTACACTTAAAAAATCAATATGAGAAAGTTTATTCATATCACGTATTATATTATCTTTATTTCTAATAATATTTCTCAAAACTGCATTTACAAACTTAGATGCTCTAACATTTACATTTCGTTTAATATGTTCTACACTTTCATTAACTACAATATTTTCAAATGAATTGTCAAGAAAATATAATTGATATACAGCAAGTCTAAGAGTAAAAAGAACTTCTGACTCCATTTTTTTAGTTTTTGTTTTAGACATTTGATTGATTACCCAATCAATCAACATTAAATTTTCAACTACACCTAAAACAGATTTTCTATAAATAGAGTTATACTTGACATCTATATTTTTTATATCATTATTGATAACTAAATTTGAATAAGATTTATCTCTAAATATTTTTTTCAATGATTCAATAACAGCTACTCTATAATTATTATCCAAACTAATACCTCTATTTCATTATTTTTCATAAACAAAGGATAAAAGTTGATTATTAAATCAACTTTTATCCTTGTTATTATAATACACTTAGTTTTATTATACAATAATTATTTATTATACTATAAATTATAAATTATAAATTACCTGGTACGCATTCAATGAGTACCCTATAATAGTTCTCCTATTGTTGTAAATATATTTTATTTGGAAATTTATTACCTCTTAAATAATCACTTACTTTCATCTTATTTTTACCTGGCATTTGTATTTCCTTAAGAATTACAATACCATCTAATGCAGTAACAAATATTCCCTCATTATTAGCTTTCAATATAAAACCTGGATTTACTTCTGTTTTTTCATTAATGTACAATGATTTATATACTTTAATTTTGTTTCCCTCATGCATAAAGTATGCACTTGGCCAAGGTGAAAGCCCTCTGATTAAGTTATGAATATTTTGTGCCGTATCGTTCCAATTAATTTTTGTATTTTCTTTATCAAGCATAGGAGCATAATTTGATAGTGAGTTATCTTGTTTTTCTCTTAGTATTTCATCGCATTCTATACCCTTTAAAGTTTCAATCAACAATCTAGCTCCTTGAATTTTAAGCTCATCATGCAATTCACCAACATTCATATTATCATCAATATCTATTTTAGACTTCAAAAGCATATCCCCTGTATCTAATCCAACATCCATAAACATGGTAGTAACACCTGTGGTCTTTTCACCATTAATTATAGCCCAATTTAGTGGTGCTGCACCTCTGTATTTTGGTAAAAGAGATGCATGAACATTTATACAACCATACTTAGGTATACTGAGTATCTCTTTATTAAGAATCTGCCCATAAGCAACAACAACAATAAAATCAGGTTTACAACTTTCTAATTTTTTTATATTTTCCTCAAACTTTATTTTGTTAGGTTGAAAAATTTCAAGTTCAAGTTCTTCAGCTTTGATTTTGACATCTGATTTTTTTAACTTCTTACCCCTTCCAGATGGCTTATCTGGTTGAGTTACAACAAGCTTTATATCATATCCATTTTCATTGAGATGTTCTAATGTTGGGACTGCAAATTCTGGTGTTCCCATAAAAATTACTTTCATTATACCACCTACTCTTTTTCAATTCTATCTATAAACAATACTCCATTTAAATGGTCTACCTCATGGCATATGCATCTAGCCAAAAGGTCTTCTGCGACTAAAGTAACTTCATCTCCATTTTCATTAGTATATTCAACCGTTACATTTTTAGGTCTTACAACATTACCTTTTATTTCTGGAACGCTCAAGCAACCTTCTTGATCAATTTGTTTTCCTGAAGATTTAACTACCCTTGGATTAATCATTTTATAAACATACTCATCACCAATATCAATAACTACAAGCCTCTTTAATATCCCAACTTGTGGTGCAGCTAGACCAATTCCATCTTTTTCATACATGGTATCTACCATATCATCAAGTAAAGTTAAGATTTTATTATCGATCTTTGTAACTTCTCTGCTTTTCTTTCTAAGAATTTCATCTCCATTAATTCTAACAGTTCTTAAAGCCATTTATTTGCCTCCTACTTATAATTACATAAAATTTATATTCTTAAATTGTATCCGTATTTATATTAATACTTATTTTTATATTTTCAATATCTTTTTCCATATATATTGCTCGAATAATTTTCTTCAGAGAACCTAATGCATAATTAGAAACTTTAATGAATAAGTTTATCCTGTATTCATTATTAACCTTATATATAGCATGAGGTATAGGTTTATACAACAGTAACTTTCTTTCTTGAACCATTTCTTGAACCGAATCACTTAATTCATTATATTTTTGTAAAGCTGTTTCAATTACCTTTTCTTCATTTACAGAAATCATACATATATTTATTATATTAACAAATGGTGGAAATGCAAACTCTTTTCTTAATTTCATCTCTTCATTTATAAATAGATTATAATCATTATTTTTAGCAGCGTTAATAATATAATTCTGCGGCTCAAATGTCTGAATAAATACCCTTCCTCTTTTATCTCCTCTTCCTGCTCTTCCACTAACTTGAGTTAAAAGTTGAAATGTTTTTTCACTTGCGTTATAAAATGGAAGATTTAATATTGCATCAGCAGATAGCACTCCCACTGTTGTAACCTCTGGAAAATCAAATCCTTTTGCTAGCATTTGTGTACCTATAAGTATATCTATTTTCCCACCTTTAAAATTGTTATATATTTTTTCATAACTATCCTTATTTGACATTGAATCAACATCCATGCGTTCAGTTACAGCATTTGGAAATAAGTGTTTTACAAGAATCTCTACATGCTGAGTTCCTGCTCCAAACTGTTCGATTTTTTCACTGCCACATTTAGGACATTTTATTATCATTTTTTTTGTTCTACCGCAATAATGGCATCGAAGCATATTTCCTTTAACATGATATGTCATTGATACATCACATTTATCACATCTTATTGCATGACCACATTTTTTACATGATACAAATCCAGAATAACCTCTCTTATTCAGGAAAAGTATTACCTGCTCTTTTTTTTCTAAAGATTTTTTTATATTTCGATACAACAATTCACTAATAATAGTATTGTTTCCTTTGTTTAGTTCCTCACTCATATCTACAATATCAATTTGAGGCATAATTGCGTTTTTAACTCTATTTTTCATTTCAATAAGTTCGATTTGACCTTTCATAACCATATGATAGGTACTGAGTGAAGGAGTCGCTGTCCCAAGAACAACTTTAGCATTTAAAATAGAAGACATTTTAATTGCAACTTCAATAGCATCATATTTAGGAGAAGTTGAAGATTTATAGCTGTCCTCATGTTCTTCATCTATAATTATTGCCCCTATATCCCTTATTGGAGCAAAAAGTGCTGACCTTGCGCCTACAACAATATAAACCTCTTTATTATAAACCTTATTCCATTCAATATACTTTTCTTTTTTACTTAACCTAGAATGAAATACTGCAATTTTATTTCCAAATCTTTTTTTAAATCTTTCTATAGTTTGAGTTGTTAAGGAAATTTCAGGTACAAGCATTATTGATTGCTTATTTTCTTTTTGGTAATGTTCAATTATCTCCATATAAACTTCTGTTTTACCACTACCAGTTACTCCATGTAACAAAAAAACTTTATCATCTTGATTAATTACTTTATCAACAGCATTTTGTTGCTCTTTATTTAATGTAATTTTATGTTCTAATTCAAAATTACTTTCATCTATATCATAAAGCACAGATTCACACAACAAAATGTCTTTTTTTATAAGATTATTTACTACTGAAGCGGAAATAGATAAATCGCTTACCAATTTTTTAATATTCACCTTGCCAAATTCTTTTAAATAATTAAGTATATTTATCTGATTTTGTGTTTTATTTATATTATACTGTTCTAAGTTTTTATTCGAATCCTTAAGACTGATAATTTTTTCATATGATCTTTTATAATTTAATTTCTCTTTATTTTCTATTTCAATAATATTTTTTTCTTTTAAGCTATCTAACAACGAATATAAATCATTATTTAAATAATTTTTTTTTAATTTTCCAAGCTCAATTTTACCTTTTTTAATTATTTCCAACAATTCATTTTCTTTTCTATTTAGTCCTATCTCACAAAAACCAGTATCAACTACTTTAACAAATATATTATGTTCATACTTAATCATAGATGGAACCATAAGCCTTATTACGTCCGAAAACTTACATACGTATCTTTCCCTAATCCACAAACAAAGCCTTATCATTTCCTCTTTTATAATCGGTTCATCATCAATTATTTCTATAATTGGTTTTATCCTATTTTTAGATATATCACAATTTGCGCTAATAGAAATAACAACAGCATCAATTATATGTTTATTCTTTCCAAAATTAACTTTTACTCTTTTACCAACTTGTATTCTATTTTCAAGTTCTTCATCAATGCCATAAGTATAAATTTGATCTGTACTTTTAGAATTATTATTTAATATTACCTTGGCATAACTTTTGATCATAATTTCACACCTAATTTCATATTGATGACTTTTTTATTAACTGATTAAATTAAATAATCAGTCAATTTGACTGATTATTTTTCATTTGATTTGTAATACTTTTTTGTATATTCTAATTATCAGAATATACTTCTCTTTCTGCTTGTTCTAATATTCTTGTTTGATTATCAATGTCTGCTTGCCTTTGTTGTTCAGTTTCATATACAACACCATAAGACTTGTCATAAAATTCCTCAATAGCCACACACACGGGTTTTAATGTAGGTGTTTTTATCAATATATCTTGTCCGTCTATAATTTGTCTAGCCCTTTTAGATATCAGTGTTACAAGTGAATATCTGCTGTCTACCATATCTATTAACTCATCAATAGAAATTTTTTTCATTATTATACCTCCTTGATTTTCTTTATTAAAGCTTGATTTCTTGCTGATTTGTTTTTTTCTGCTGATATTATTTCTTTTATTTTTTCAACTGCCGAATCTACTTCATCATTTAAAACGACATAATCATACTCAAAAGCATAGTTCAATTCATCATATGCACATTTCAATCTTCTATGAATTACCTCTTTTGAATCCGTTCCTCTGCCTTCAATTCTATTTTTTAACTCTTCTAGCGATGGAGGAAGTATAAAAATAAAAACCCCTTTTGGATAGTTCTCTTTTACCTTCAACGCCCCTTGTATATCTATCTCCAATATTATATCTTTCCCCTCTTCTAACTGTTTTAGTACTATTTTTTTAGGAGTTCCATAATAATTTCCATATACTAAGGCATGTTCTAGAAATTCATCATTATTAATTTTTTTTACAAAATCATCTTCATCAATAAAAAAATAATTTTTACCTTCAATTTCTCCTACTCTAGGTTTTCTAGTAGTTGCTGAAACTGAAACATTTATATTTTCTATTTCATCTATAAGTCTTTTACAAATAGTGCCTTTTCCAGAACCTGACGGGCCTGAAATAACAACTAATAATCCATTGCTCATCCTTGCCCCCTCTTTATTTGACCAAATGGTCAAACCTTTGAGCCATAGTATCTGGTTGAATTGCAGATAATATTACATATTCACAATCCGTAATTATAACCGCTCTAGTTTTTCTCCCATAAGTGGCATCTATAAGTTTGCCTTTTTCTCTTGTTTCTTGAATGACCCTTTTTATAGGTGCTGACTCTGGGCTAACAATTGCTATTATGCGATTTGAAAGAGCTATATTTCCAAATCCTATATTTATAGTATTACTTGACATGAATGTTCTCCTACTCTATATTCTGAATTTGTTCTCTTATTTTTTCTAGTAAATTTTTAACTTCAATTACTATTTGAGTTATATTAATATTTCCTATTTTAGACCCAATTGTATTAATTTCCCTATTTGCTTCTTGAATTATGAAATCCAATTTTCTACCAATTGACCCCCCTGATTGAAGTGCAGTATCTAATTGTTCCATATGTGAATTGAATCTAACAATTTCTTCGTTGATATCACTCTTATCAGAATAAAAAACAATCTCATTGTAAAGTCTATTTTCATCTAATTCGTAAGAATTTCCTAAAAGTTCTTTTATCCTATTTTCAAGCTTTTCTTTATATTCAGAAACTATTGTCTCTGAATATTTACTAATATCTTGTATTAGTAATAAAATATTTTCCATGCTTGACCTAATATCTTTTTCAAGCTGTTCGCCCTCTTTACACCTCATTAGCAAAAGACTTTCAACTGCATTACTCACTGCAGACTCAACGCATATTCTCAATTCTTCTTCATCTGCTTTATCTTCCCTAGCAACTAGTACATCTTGAAATTTTATTATTGTATCAATTGAAGGTTCGTCACACATATTAAGTTCTCTTTTTATTTCATCTATTGCATCTTTATATTGCTTCGCTAAGCATATATCAGGAACAATAACAGTATCTGATTCACTTATGTAATCAATATTTAAGTATACATCTATTCTACCTCTTTGTATGCTTTTTTTCAATATTTTTCTTATATTATCTTCAAAAAAACGCAAATGTCTTGGAGTTTTAACATTTATGTCGCAATACCTATTATTTATTGACTTAATTTCCGCCGTAATACTCCTCTTACCATCATTGTGTTCACCCTTGCCATATCCGGTCATGCTTATTATTTTTGCCACTATTTCATCTCCAATATCTTATTCTTCTAAACCATTATAACATTAAATCGCAAATAGTAAACAAAAAATTATCTTTTACATGACATAAATTGTTTTTTGTTGTACAATACTATGAGAACAATAAGGAACAATAGGAGGTTCTATAATGGCACTTGACGGAATTTTTTTAAATAGTATAAAAGATGATTTAAACGATAAATTAATTGGTGGACGTATAGATAAAATTTATCAACCTGATAAAAATGAAATAATAATTTCTGTAAGAAATGGTGGAGAAAACTACAAACTTTTAATATCTTCAGTTAGTAGTTGTCCAAGAATACAATTAACTAATATAGTAAGAAAGAACCCTGAACAACCGCCAATGTTCTGCATGCTTATGAGAAAACATTTAACAGGATCATATATAAGAGAAATAAAACAAATTGATTTTGATAGAATTATTGAAATAACTTTTGAATGTAAAGATGAATTACAAACAACGATATATAAATCTATAATTATAGAAATAATGGGTAAACATAGCAATATTATTTTTGCTCATACAAATACAAAAATTATTATAGATTCAATAAAAAGGATAGCTGAAAATGTAAGTAGTTTAAGACAAATTTATCCTGGTTTAACTTATAACTTACCTCCACTCCCTTCAAAAATAAATCCAATTAGCATATCAAAAGAAGAGTTTTTAAATACTATTAAAGCTGTTAACGATGGTATGTATATATATGATTTTATTTTTAAAACATTCACAGGTATGAGCCCTTTCATAAGCAGAGAAATTTGTTTTATCTCTAATTTAAATGAAAGCACATATATAGGTGAATTAAGTCACAGTGATATAGAAAATATATGGAACTCATTTAAAGCCATAATTGATAAAATAAAAAACAAAGAATATTCCTTTAATATTTATGCTAATGAAGAATTGCGAATTTATGACTTTTACTGCATAAATTTAAAATATCTCAATTCCTACAAAAGTAAAACATTTGATAATCCAAGTGATATGTTGGATACGTATTATTATGAAATGGATAACAAAAATAAAATTAATCAAAAAGTATCAAATTTAATTAAAAGCATAAATACAAAATTAGAACGAGATAAAAAAAAGATAGAAAAACAGAGGCATGAACTCCTAAGTGCTGAAGATAGAGAAAAATATAAAATATACGGTGAGCTAATAATTGCAAACTTAAATTCAGAACATGAAAAAAACAAACTTAAGGTATTAAATTACTATGATCCAGAACAAAAAGAAATAATAATTCCTTTAGACCCAAAATTAAATTTAAAACAAAACAGTCAAAAATTTTTTAAAAGATATAACAAACTTAAAACAGCAGAAGATGAGCTACATAAACTTATATCTGTAACTAAAGAAGAAATAACATATTTAGAAAATATTCTTTTTTCAATAGAGGAATGCAAAACTATTAGTGATTTAGATGATATTTATATTGAATTAATTAATGAAGGTTTCATGAAAAAAAAAGGAAAAGTAAAAAAATCGAAAGAATATAAACCTGAAATATTAACTTACATTTCTTCTCATGGTCATGAAATTATGGTGGGTAAAAACAATCTTCAAAATGATATGTTAACTTTTAAAGTCGGAAAAAAAGATGACTACTGGTTCCATTCAAAAAATATCCCAGGTTCACACGTATTAATAAGAACAAATGGTGATGAACTTTCTGACGAAGAATATGTTGAAGCAGCACGCATAGCTGCATATTATAGCAAAGCTAAAAACTCAAGCAGTGTAGAAATTGATTATACAAAAAAATCAAATGTAAAAAAACCTGCAAATGCAAAACCTGGATTTGTTATTTATGAAACAAATTATTCCATGCTAGTTGAACCTAATATTTCAGATATCAAACTAAAAAAATAAAGAATGCGTTGGTAACAACGCATTCTTATTTTTCCTTAATAACAACTTGACTAATTCCATCTATTTCTTCAAATAATACACTTATTCTTTCACTTCTTGATGTTGGCACATTCTTACCAATAAAATCAGCTCGTATTGGAAGCTCTCTATGACCCCTATCTATCAAAACTGCAAGTTCAACATTTTTAGGTCTTCCTTGGTCCACTATAGCATCAAGAGCTGCTCTTACTGTTCTTCCAGTATATAATACATCATCTACCAAGATTACTGATTTATCTTTTACATTATAATCAAAACTCTTAACAGATAACGGGGCTTCTACATCCTTATCATCATAATCATCTCTATAATATGTTACGTCTAATGGAAATACCGGAACTACAGAACCCTCTATTTCTTCAATCATTTTTGCAAGCTTTAGTGATAATGGCCAACCCCTAGTCTTTATTCCCACAAGTACTATATTATCAATACCTTTGTTTTTCTCAATTATTTCATGTGCTATTCTAACTACTGCCCTTGCTATTGCTTTATCATCCATAATCAAAGCTTTAGTAATCATTTATAATACACCCTTCCATTTACTATTTTACAATTGTTCACGCAATTATTCTTTCCGTTCCTCTATTATTCTTTTATGGTTATCAGTACCTTTGTAAAATAACTTGGTAATTCACTATCAAACTCCATATATTCTTTAGTTGATGGGTGAATGAACCCAAGTGTTTTTGAATGCAATAGTTGTCCTGATAATCCGAATTTATTAGTTTTACTTCCATATACATCATCCCCAACTACTGGGTGTCCTATATATTTCATATGTACTCTAATTTGATGAGTTCTACCAGTTTCAAGCTTTAATTTTAGCAGAGTATATTTATCATATTTTTTTACTACCCAAAAATTTGTTACAGCTTCTTTGCTATTTTTACTTGTCACAGCCCTCTTTTTCCTATCTTTTTCACTTCTTCCAAGAGGTGCATTTATTATTCCATTATCCTCTTTAACTCTGCCCTCTACCAGTGCATAATAAATTCTATAAATAGAATGTTCTTTTAAACATTCAGCTAAATAATTATGTGATTTATCATTTTTTGCTACAAGCATTAATCCGGAAGTATTTTTATCAAGCCTATGTACTATTCCTGGTCTTAGAATCCCATTTATAGACGATAAATTTTCCAAATGATGCATAAGTCCATTTACAAGAGTTCCCGAAGAATGCCCAGGAGCTGGATGAACAACTATTCCTTGAGATTTATTAATAATTGCAACATCATTATCCTCATATACAATTTTTATATCAATATCCTCAGCAACTACATCTAAAATTTTTGGTTCTGGCTTAATCACTACTATTTCATCATTCTTCTTAAGCCTATAATTTGACTTTATCAACTTATTGTTAACTTTAATATTTCCATCTGCAATAAGTTTCTGTACTGAATTTCTTGATATATCATCTATATGATTTGAAATATATGAATCAATTCTATCATTTTCAATATCGGAAATTAAAACTATTTTATTCATTAATATTTTCACTCTTTTCAAACTTATTAAATAACATGAGAATTATTAGGAGTATAGTTCCACAAACAACAAAACTGTCAGCGACATTAAAAACAGGAAAATCATAAAAATTGCCAAATCTTACATCTATAAAATCAACCACAAAACCCATTGTAATTCTATCAATAAAATTACCAATAGCACCACCTGCAATTAAAACAATTGACAATTTCGAAACATTTGTAATGTTTTTATATTTGAAAAACATATATGCTAAAAATATAATCATAATAAAAGTAATTATTACGAAGAACCAAATTTGATTCTGTAGTATACCAAAGGCTGCACCTCTGTTTTCGACATATGAAAATCTAAGAAAATCTTTTATTATTTTTATAGAACTACCATTTTTCAAAACTGTTAATGCCCACTTTTTAGTTATTTGATCCAATATTATAGAAAATAAAAAAACTGCTCCAAAAAAAATATTCATAACTAATTTACCTAATTCCTCTCTATTGTAGTAATACACAAAGAATTGCTTTTACATTATTACTATATGTAATGCTTTATTTCAACTTTATATTTTCCACTCTTAGTTTGCCCCATAAACTTTGATATTTTATACCTTCCATATTTACTAATAGAGACCATATCCCCTTCTTCTACCAAATAGGATACCTTATCTATAACCTGCCAATTAATTTTGACACTTTTTGACTTTACAATATCTGATGCAATTTCTCTAGATTTATTTGTTATATTTTTTATAATATTATCAAGTCGCATAGAAGAGCAATTAATATTTAGTAAATTATGTTCTTGTTCTTTATAATGAACCTCTTGAATATTAATTTTTTCTATCTCTATTTTATTTTTCCCTATTGATTCTAAATTATAAGCAATATAATCTGCAATATCACTATGAATAATTATATCTGCATAGTCATCATACACATAGATATCACCTGTCTTATTTCTATCTATGCCCATTGACATTATAGAACCTAAGTAGTCCTTATGATAAAGTGTCTTGAATTTCGATTTATTTCTTATTCTAAGGGAAACAATAAATTCATTCGCATCAACTTGTTCAAGAAATTCAGGAAATAAAATTAAAACTTTCCTCTCACAATAAGAATATGAAGGGAAAATTTCAAATTTAACATCTAAATTTTTTATTATGGGTAAACTTAACTCTGCCACAAATGGATTTATAAATTCTGTAGTGGCAGGAATATAGTTCTTGTTAACATATAACGCTTTGTCAGCAATTTTTTTTACTGTATTTTTTGTTTCTTCATCTCTAATAAAGTCATAATATTTTTCTAAGTTTTTCATTAATACACAACCTACTATAGATAAAATATAAGAACTTGAACAAATCTTAAAATCATATATGCCAATATTGGAGAAAAATCAACCATTCCCGTATTAAGACCAAACTTGCTTAATATAGTTCTACATGGAGCCAATATAGGTTCAGTTAACTGATAGATAATATCTGTTATTTTAGAATACCTTAAATTTGGAAAAAAGGATAACAACACTCTAATTAATATCAAGGAATTTACAACCCTGATAAAAACAGATAGTGCATATTTTATTACATACATAAATTCACCTATTAATTATTTCTAATTTACTTATTGTAAAAATAATTCCTTTCAAATCTTTCACCAAGTCGTCCATCTATTTGAACATTGTTTGGTGCTATAACAAAAATACCATTTGATACTTTCTGAATACTAGCTTCTAAAGAATAAACTGAACCTTTAATGAACTCAAAAATTTGTTTTTGAACTTCAAGTTCAATTCCTTCAATATTTAATACAACAACTTTTCTACTTTTAAGTTCGTCTACAGCTTTTGTACAATCTTCATACTTTTCAGGTTCACATATTGAAACCTTCATATCTGCATTAGAATGAACCTTAATAACATTATTTTTCCTAGAGTAAGTTTCCACTCTATCTGATGTCCTTACATCATTTCTATTATCTGAAGTTGAATCATCATCGTAATCATCTTCATCATCATAGTCTGTTATACCTATAAAATCCTTTACTTTCTCCATCATACCCATTTTAATTCTCCTCCTAATAATTTCTTGAACCAAATATAGCAGTACCTATCCTAACCATATTTGAACCTTCTTCTATAGCTATTTCAAAATCGTTTGTCATTCCCATAGACAAATACTTCATGTCTGTATTTTTTAATTGCATTTTACAAATATTATTGTATATATCTTTCATTTTTTTAAAAACCCATCTAACTTCCTCTGGATCTTCAGCATAAGGTGCAACTGTCATCAAACCCATAACCATTATATTATCATATTTGCTAACTTCCTTTATAAAATCATATACATTTTCTGCATTAATACCAAATTTACTATCTTCTTCCCCTATGTTAAGCTCTATTAGAACTTTTGATACAATTTCATTTTGTTTAGCCCTCTTATTTATTTCATTAGCAAGATCTATATTTTCAACAGAATGAATTAACTCTGCTTTGTCTATTATGTATTTTACTTTGTTCTTTTGCAAATGTCCAATCATATGCCATTTAATATTCATATCACTCAATTGTTCATACTTATTAACAAATTCTTGAACTTTATTTTCACCAAGATTTGAAAGTCCACCTTCAATTGCTTGCTTTGCTTTTTCAGCATCTACAGTTTTAGAAACTGCAATAACTGTTATATCTTCAATACTTCTACCTGAAATTTTTGCTGCTTGTTCTACTCTATTTAATATATTATCTATGTTATCTTTTAAATTCATAAATATACCTCTTATTCAATAATTTGACCCTCATATACTTTTTCTGGTTCTATGATAATTTTATCAAAAATTTTAATGGTATCATAGGAGTTTTCTGAAATATTAATAACTCTACGCCTATCTTCACTAACATAATTACCTATATATATAATAGATACATCTTTATCCTGTCCTAATATTTCCACAGGAAAAAATTTAACAATGTTGCTAGCATCTTTGATATAAACACCTTTTAGCCCATCTTTTTCGATCAATGCCTTTGAATTTATTTTTATACCCTCATGAACATCTATTATAAGTTCCAAATCTACATATCTTTTATCATATACTTTATAAAAATAATCATCAAAATATATAATTAATACTGATTGTTCACTTCCATAATTTATTTTTTTAATATAACCCCATGCTTCATTTGCTGATCCATCATATTTAATTCTAGTTTTTATATATTTATTTGCTTCAAAATTTTTAGCATATTCATTATTTACAGTGGCTGCAATATAGTAGTTAAAATTACGTATTATTTTGTAAAGCTTTTCACCAGAAGTTACTTCATTTGATAAACTACTGTCCAGCTCAATAAGATCCTTTTGTATAACATTACTTGGAGTTAGATCCATAACACTTTCATATTTATAAAGGTCTTCCAGTCCGTCAGTTTTATATGTAACAATTCCAGAACTTTGAGAATAGCAATGAATATTGTTTGTTGATAAACTCTTTGTCAAGTTATCTAAAATAGATTTGAGCTCTTCAATATCATAACTATCATACTTGCTATTCGATAAACTAATAGAGTTAATGTTAACTTGCCTTATTTCATCATATATTTCATCTAAATTTCCATTCAATATACTAGCTTGTAAAATATCTTGAAATTCAAGGGTTTCTTCATTTGTTAATGAAGTTTTTACATTTTTATTTTGATCTAACTTTTCATTATTAATTTTATAATCTATTGCTAATTGAATTTCTTCTATCTGATTTTTTATTTGAGACGAATTAGAATTAGTATGTACATCTGCTATTAAGGTCCCTTTTTTAACCTTCTCACCATCTTTGTAATAATATGTTATATCACCACTTGTACTAGAACTATAAACTTCCTCATCTTTTATAATAATTCCCTTAGCATTTATTATATCTTCCAAACTACCTTTTTCTGAAACAATTGTTTCTACAGAACCTTTGTAATTTTGAAATATATATATTACTATGCACACTATGACAAAAGAAAAGAAAAAATTCTTTAATCCAAAGTTTTTCTTCCACATCTATTCCTTTGCCTCCAATATATATTAATTAATAAACATTATAGCACAAATTCCATTTATTTTGCAAGTTATATATGCTGCTTTTTTATTATTATTTCAATTATTTTATATTAAATTATCCTACTTTTCTACAAGATGTACAAATATAATGCAGAATTTAGTTTTTATACAGATTACTCCAATTTAATATTGTTGTTGTATACCTTTTATTTGCAAAAACTAAAAAGGGAACCTAGACCCTAGACCCCTCTTTTAGATTTATGATTATATTATTAAAAAAATAATGCTTCCTGTTCCATCATTTACTATTTTTTCTATTGTTTTCTTAAGTTTCTTTCTTGCATTTTCAGGCATTCCAGTTAATTTTACTTGAAGTTGTTCTTCAACAAGATTATACAATGTCTTTCCAAATATCTCTGCATCCCAAATACATTGCGGATTATCCCTACTTTGCTCAATTAAATGATTTATTAAATCTTCGCTTTGAGCCTTACTACCAATTACTGGTGATACCTCGGTATTTAGGCTGGCATTAAATATATGAAGTGATGGTGCTTGAGCTTTGATTTTAATTCCATATCTGCTACCATCTTTAAATACTTCTGGTTTATCTATTGTCATATCTGAAATTCCAGGAGTTACATAACCATAACCTTTTGTTCTTGCATCATTAATTGCTACTTCAACACGATTATATTCATCTCTTGAATTAGAAAGATCACTTATAAGTTTCAGTATTTGATGCTCTCCTGTAATTTCTTCCCCACAAAGTTCACTGATTACTTTATAATAGAAAGCATTGTCAATGTCAATTTTCATATTTATTTTTCCAGTACCAAGTTCAATATCCTTTACATAATAATCTTCTACATAATCATTTTCTTCAGAGAAAATTTTCGTAGCATCAAAATCACTTAATTTATAACACTTACTAAAATCCTGTTTTAAAGTTTGTATTAAGTCATATTTTAATTTATGCTCATATGTAAGTCCGTCAAACCATTTAGGTAAATCAACATTTATTTCTTTAATTGGAAATTCGTATAGTACATCTTCAAGCACTTCTTCAATATCATCTGTTTTTAAATTCAAGCAATCTACAATTCTTATAGGTGCATCATATTTTTCCTTTAATTGTTTTGAAAGTTCAATCGTATTATCATTCTCAGGGTGAGTGGTATTTAAAATAATTACAAATGGCTTATTAATTTCTTTTAGTTCTCTTACAACTCTCTCTTCAGCCATTATATAATTATCTCTGTTAATGTCTGTAATACTCCCATCTGTTGTAACTAATACACCTATTGTAGAATGATCTTTTATAACTTTTTTTGTTCCTATTTCAGCTGCTTCTGCAAATGGTATTGGATCTTCATTCCAAGGAGTACTTACAAGTCTTGGAATTTCTCCTTCCATATTTCCTATTGCTCCTGGAATCATATAGCCAACACAGTCAATAAGTCTTAATTTAGCACTTATATTATCCTTAAATGTCACTTTTACAGCATTTCCTGGAACAAATTTAGGTTCTGTAGTTGTAACTGTTTTGCCTGTACCGCTTTGAGGCATTTCGTCTTTTGCCCTTTCTTTAATGTATTCGTCATCTATATTTGGAAGCATAACATTTTCAGAAAACCTTCTTATGAATGTTGATTTTCCTGTTCTAACAGGACCTACTATGCCCAAATATATTTCACCCTTAGTTCTTTTTGCTATATCTTCATATATATCTAAATTAGTAATAATAATCCCCCCTCTAATTAATATACACTTTCACATACAATAATTTATATGCCTGTTTTGCAGTCTTTATTCCAAAAACAATTAAAAAAATAAAAAAGCCTCAAATATATATAATATATATATTTAAGACTATCTATCAAAAGAACACAAAATACTCCCTACAATTTTTCATCCTTTTTTTCTCTTATCATCAATTTGTTGACCGTGTCTTTTACATCTGCGTTATTTTCAAGTATATCATACATTGCGTCAACTATAGGCATGTCAATGTTAAGATTTTTTGCAAGGTCATATGCTGCATACGTAGTTGAAATACCTTCTACAACCATACCAACTTTTTTAACTGCTTCATCTTTAGTATATCCTTGACCTATTAGGTACCCTGCACTTCTATTTCTTGAATGTAAACTAGTACAAGTAACTATTAAATCTCCTATACCTGAAAGTCCAGAAAACGTATGAATATCAGCTCCTAACGCAACACCCAGCCTTGCTATTTCTACTATTCCTCTATTCATAAGCGCTGCTTTTGCATTATCACCATATCCAACACCATCAGAAATACCTGCACCTAGTGCAATAATATTTTTTAAGGCTCCCCCCAGTTCAGCCCCAATCACATCACCATTCGTATATACCCTAAAATATGTTGACATAAATAAATCTTGAATCAATTCACCAGTAACCTTGTCTTCACACGCTACCGTAATAGCTGTCGGCATTGATAAACCAACCTCTTCAGCGTGGGAAGGACCTGTTAATACTGCAAACTTACAATTTCTTGTTTCTTGAGAAACTATTTCAGATACTCTATTTAAAGTTCCAACTTCAATACCTTTAGAAGCATTAATAACTATTTTGTCATTTTTATATTCACCTTTTATTTGTTTCAATGTATTCCTAACAACTTGAGTAGGGGTAACAATTAAAATAACACCTGCATTTTTTACTGCTTCATTTATGTCTGTAGTAAAAACTATATCTTGAGGTATTTTTACATTGGGTAAATACTTTTTATTGATTCTGTCGTCACTTAATTCTCTACAATGCCTTTCATCTCTAATCCATACTTTAACCTTATTATTATTTTCAGAAAGAAGCTTAGACAAAGCTGTTCCCCAACTACCTCCGCCAAGCACTGCAATTTGTGTATTCATAAATAACCCTTCTCTCACTTATATACTTTTTATAATTTATTTTCTTTACCAGATATTAATCTTTTTATATTTTCTTTATGTCTATAAATAGACAATAGAACTATAGACAGGCAAAAAACAAAAAGCTGTGTGTTAAATGGTCTAACAAATATTATGATTACTATAGGTGCTAAAGACATCCCAATTATTGAGCCGAGAGAAACCATTCTAGTCGCAAAAGCAATGGTCAAGCCTATTGCAAAACATATTAGAGTTACAAATATATTTATTGTTAACATCACTCCAACTGTAGTTGCAACGCCTTTGCCTCCCTTAAAGTTTAAAAGCACAGGCCAATTGTGTCCAATAATAACAAATGCCCCAGCAATATATCCACCTATTTCACCGCTAATTGTTTTCCCAATTAAAACAGCTATAACACCTTTTAGTACATCTCCAACAAATACCCATACTCCGATTTTAGCGCCAAAAGCTCTAATAGCATTTGTAGTTCCTGAATTTCCACTACCATATTCTCTTACATCTTTCTTCAAAATAAATTTACCAAGTATATATGCAAATGAAAGATTACCTATTAAATATGATATTATAACAATAATAATGTAATTCATACAAATCTCCTCTCAATAATTATGAGCATACAGGGTCATCTGCCACTACGTTTACATGCGATGGTCGTCTGCATATAATTATTTTTCATTTCTACTTCTAAATTCCATAACTATAGGTGTGCCTTTATACTCAAATGATTCACGAATTTTATTTTCTAAATATCTTTGATATGAAAAATGTACGATGGTACTATCATTTACAAATATCACAAACTTAGGCGGGTTAACTGACACTTGTGTTCCATAGAAAATTTTCAACTTTTTACCCTTAACTGTTCGTGGCTGATTCATTAAAACAGCCTCTATCAAGATATCATTTAAAACACCTGTTGATACTCTTAGAGTTCTAAAAGAATAAACTTCGTTGACTGTTTCGAGAATTTTATTAACTCTTTGTCCAGTAAGCGCTGAAGTTGTTAAAATTGGAGCATAAGTCATATAAGCAAATTGATTTCTAATATCATCATTGAATTTCTTAAAAGTTTTTTCATCCTTTTCTATTAAATCCCACTTATTCACAACTATAACCATGCCTTTAAAATTATCATGAGCATATCCTGCTATTCTAATATCCTGATCTGTAATTCCTTTATCAGCATCAATTACTAACACGCAAACATCGGCTCTTTCAACAGCAGTAAACGCTCTAAGAACACTATATTTTTCAACAGCTTCGCTAACTCTACTCTTCCTTCTAATCCCTGCTGTATCTATAATTGTATATTTTTGATTATTTTTTTCAAATTCTGTATCTATTGCATCTCTAGTTGTTCCTGGAACATCACTAACAATAACTCTATCTTGACCAATGATTTTATTAATTATTGATGATTTACCAGCATTAGGTTTTCCTATTACTGCTATTTTGATTCTATCTTCTTCATCCTTGGTATCAGAATCATCATCAAATTTTGATATAACAATATCAAGAAGATCTCCTAATCCCAAAGCTTCTGTCGAAGAAATTGCAATTGGTTCTCCAAGTCCAAGGTTATAAAATTCATAAATATTATTGTTGTTTACATACTTGTCTATTTTATTACACACTAATATTATTTCTTTTTTTGATTTACGAAGCATTTGTGCTACTTCAGCATCTGCAGAAGTTACACCTTCTTTCCCATCAACCATAAAAAGAACAATATCAGCTAATTCAATAGCTATTTCCGCTTGTATCCTCATTTGCGACAATATATTATCAGTAGTATTAGTTTCAATTCCTCCAGTATCTATCAAAGTAAAATGTTTATCTAACCATTCTCCTTCAGAATAAATTCTATCTCTTGTTACGCCTGGTGTATCTTCCGTAATGGAAATTCTTTTACCAGAAAGTCTATTAAAAAGTGTAGATTTTCCAACATTTGGTCTACCTACTATCGTTACAACTGGTCTTGCCATTATTTCTTCCTCCGTTATTTTATTGCATAATAAAGTTGATTAATTCCTCACCATCAACCTTCAATACATTTACTTTCGTTTTCAATTCCTTTTCTAAATCTTCAACAGTTAAATCATCAAGAAAAACTCCATTTTCATCATTTAACATACAACTAGGAATTAATATTTGCCCACAGTCTTTATGCTTTAACTGTTTTATAATATCTTTTCCAGTAACTAATCCAGCTACAGTTATTTTTTCTCCAAAAAAATTATTAACAATTTTCTCAACATTTATTTTAACATTAACTTTTTTCATAATTTTTTTAGATACAACGCTTAACAAATAATATGCTGCAACACCAGTCACAATAGTTATTTCTTTTTCATTATTCACTTTCTTTTCTACATATTCAATTTTCTTTAAACAATTATCTATTTCCCATTCAAATAACCTGCATAACCCTATTCCATTTTCGAGTTGGTCAAAATTTTCATATTCTCTATAATGCGGAAATTTTTTCCCACTTGCAATATAAAATTCATCAGCTATAAAAACAAACCTCGTTTTTAATTTGCTATACATTTCATCTTGAAGTATAGTAACTTGTTGTACTAAGTTAGAGGAACTTTCTTTATCAAATGGCTTAATTTCAAAAAGTTTATCCCTAAAATCTGTTAATCCTACAGGAACTACAGCTACACTTCTTAAATTAGGGTGGAGTTTTGATAAGTCTCTAATAGTTTTATCTAATACTTTCCCATCATTTACGTCTCTAACTAAAACTACTTGACAATCTACAGTTATTCCAGCATCTGTAAGTCTAGACAAATATTTTATTATATCTATGTCTTTGTTATTACCCATCATGAATTTTCTTAATTCACTGTCAGTAGTATGTACTGATACTTTGATTGGACTAATTCTGTATCTAATTATTCTACTGATTTCATCTTCAGACAAATTTGTAAGTGTGATAAAATTACCATATAGAAAAGATAATCTTGTGTCATCATCTTTTAAATACAAAGTTTTTCTCATTCCTCTAGGCATTTGATCTATAAAACAAAATATACAATTATTAGAGCAAACCTTAATATTGTCCATTAGAGGATTTTCAAAAACAATCCCTAAGTCCTCATCATATTCTTTTTCTACTTCAAATTCCCAAAGTTCACCATCCTTTTTCATAATTTTCAAAAAAACTGTATCGTCAGAAATTTGAAACTTGTAATCTATATAATCAACAATTTCGCAGTCATTTACACTTATTAATTCATCTCCTGGCTCAAGTTCTAATTCTTCAGCTATACTATTTTTTAATACCTTTACAATATTATTTTTCATATTTGTTGTTCACAACCTTTTTATATTTAAGCAAATTACTATTCCACATTATAACATATAGTACAATTATACTGCAATGTTATTATTAGCAAATTTATATTCTTTCCGCTCTCTCATTGTCATCAACTTTATTAGATGATTTATATTTTGCTCTAAGTGCAGTAAATATTTTTTTACCGCTAACATCCTTAATTCCATTCTTCTGCAAATTATAATCAACTATCTCGCTTATTTTGCTCCTTTTATTTTGAAGTACAGCACTTACATCCCATGGAGTTTCAAGAATAGTTTTTCTATCATATTCAAACTTTTCAATACTCTTATACTTAGTATCATCATAATTTAGTTCTTCAATATCATTAATCAACATAGGCACTTCCTTTTCATCAAGAACTATTTGTACTAATGTTTTTTGTTTATCCAAACCATTTATTTCTTTCATCAATTATCTCCTTTAAATTTAATATATTATTTTTAATCTATTTATACATTATAATACCACATGGTAACAATTTTAATCAAAAATCTTCCAACAAAAAAAGCCTCATATAAGGCTTTTTCCAAATTATTTATTATTCCTGTACTGGAGCTTCAACAGGACATACGCTAGCGCATGCACCACAATCTATACAAGCAGCAGCATCTATTACGTATTTATCATCTCCAGCAGTAATAGCTCCAACTGGGCATTCTGGTTCACATGCTCCACAACTAATACATGCATCAGTAATTTTATAAGACATTTAAATTTCACCTCCCCATTATTTTTATCAGTTATTATTTTAACATTAATCTATGATATTTAAAAGCCTTTTTTTAAAATAAGTTGAAATAATTTAATTATTTCTATATTTCACTAATCCTCTAGCTCCATTAACTCTTTCATATCAACTTCTTCTACTCTTTTTACCTTAATAACGCCTTCTTCTAGAACCCTTAATTCAGATCCGTTAAGCTCTTCTATTTCACCTGTTCCATCTTCTTTATGAAGTTTAACCTTAGCAGTTTTAAACAAAGGGTTAATGTCTATTACAATACCTCGTTTGTTAGTTCCTACAACAACAACTTTATCACCTACATCAGGTAGACATTTAATATTCTCCTCGTATACATGATGCTCATAATTTAGACAACACATGAGTCTTGAACAAATACCTGATATTTTTGCAGGATTCAAAGACAATTTTTGCTCTTTAGCCATTTTAATAGAAACTGGATAAAATTCCCCTAAAAATGATGAACAGCACATTGGCCTTCCACATGGTCCTAGGCCACCTATCATTTTCGCCTCATCTCGTACTCCTATTTGCCTAAGCTCTATTCTAGTTCTAAATATTGATGCCAAATCTTTTACAAGCTCTCTAAAATCAATTCTCCCATCAGCTGTAAAATAGAATATTACCTTATTATTATCAAATGTATACTCAATGTCAACAAGCTTCATTTCTAGATTATGCTCTTCTATTTTTTTAGAACATATATCAAAAGCTTGTTGTTCTTTTTCTTTGTTCTCTTGATTGCACTTTATATCTTCAGCGGTTGCCAATCTTAAAACTTTTTTAAGAGGCTGTATTATATCTTCTTCTTTAACTAGCTTAGGACCTACTACTACTTGCCCATATTCAATACCCCTTACAGTTTCTACTATTACAAAATCACCATCTTTTATCCACTTTTTATCAGGATCAAAATAGTATATTTTGCCCGCTTTTTTAAATCTTACGCCAACTACCTTTATCATATTTAAAGACCTCCTGAATCTTAAGCAACATTCTGTCTATAGTAAGCTTATAATTTACATTGTTTTTTATATTATCACTTATACGTTGTAAATTCTCAATTAAATCATCCGAACTATCGTTTCTCATATATTTAGCATGTTCTTTTGCTAGTTCTAAATAGTCTTTATTTATTAAGAGCCCTTCCATTTTGTTTTTAACAAATGTAACGTCTCTAATCCACAACATCAAAATTTCAATAATTTCATCTATATTATCTTTTTGTTCTTCAAAGTATTTTTCAAAATCAAATATTATTCCTGAATCAGTTTTAATTATATTATCAAAAAGTTCGATTACAACTTTACGTTTTTCTATTATATCATCTTTTTTTGTTATTATATTTATTGCTTTATTTAATATACCTTTAGAATAATAAGCTATAACTGCTGCCATTACAATATCAACATTGTATTTTTCTATTAAAAAATTTTTTATCTCATTTTTATTTATATCTTTAAATTTTATAACTTGACATCTAGATATTATTGTAGGAATCAGCAAATTAATATTATTTGTTAAAAGGATTATAATGGAATCCTTGGGAGGTTCCTCCAAAGTTTTTAGAAATGTATTAGCCGCTTGAGGCGTCATTTCATGACTATCCTTTATAATATATACTTTCTTACTTGCTTCATAAGGTTTTTTATTTATTGACTCTATTAATTTATCTATATCTTCTCTCTTAATTGTTTTTTCATCAAGATTAATTACATGTAAATCTGGGTGGTTCATTGAATTAAACTTTATACAATCACCACATATATTACATGGTTCTTCATTAATTTTAAAGTTATTACAAAATAGGGATTGAGCAAATACTAAAGACAGTTCGTATTTACCCATACCCTTAGGTCCTTCAAATATATAGCAATGAGAAACATTGTCATTATTAATTGTATTTATCAATGATTTCTTAGTATCATTTTGACCAGCTATATCGCTATAATACATGAAAACCTCCAACAAATTTAAATTTTTTCAAATCTATCAACAGAATTTACAAAAACTACAGCACCACCTACAGTTACTTCGATGGTTTGTGGTAAATATCCGCCTACAGTGCTAAATGAACTTGGAGGGATTGCTGCTGTAACCTTTTTTTTAGTTTTACAAATTTTTCTTATAATTTCTATTTCTTCTTCAACTCTATCATCATCAACTCCTGATAATATAGTTGTATTACCAGAACTTAAAAAACCACCAGTTGAAGAAAGTTTTGTGCAAGAAAAACCTTTTTCTCTAAGTGATGATATTAATTTATTTGCATCATCATTTTGTACAATTGCAGTAATCATTTTCATTTTAATTTCCTCCTTATAAATTATTTATAATACTCTTGACATCTTCAAAAATTTCATCTACAGATCTCTGTGCATCAATGGTTATAATATTAGAGTAATTATTAGCAATTTTTTTATAACCTTCATAAACAGATTTATGGAATGAAATGTTTTCGTTTTCAATCCGATCTCCTCCGTCTATATTTAGTTTTCTTTCTAATGCTTTTTTAGGGTCTATGTCAAAAAACAAAACCATATCAGGATTAAGTCCTGAAGTGCCAAAATCATTAATCTTCTTTATTTCTTCTATTCCTAGATTTCTACCTATCCCTTGATAAACAAGACTTGAATAAACATATCTTTCACTAATTACTATTTTACCTGATTTAAGCCATGGGATTATTTTTTGAGAGACAAGCTGTGCTCTAGCCGCAGCATAGAGCAAAGCTTCAGTCTTATAATCCATTTCTTTATTACTCTTGTCCAATATAAGATCTCTAATTTTTTCACTTATATTGGTACCCCCAGGTTCTCTAGTAAATTCAATTTGTCTTCCTTTTGCACTAAAGTATTCACCAATCTTTTTAGCTATTGTACTTTTTCCAGCACCATCGGGACCTTCAATTACTATGAACAAACCTTTCATTTTATATCACAACTCTCAATTGATTATTTTTATCAACGCCATTTACATTTATACCATTTTCAAGCATTGTTTTTACATATTCTATTGTTTTTTCAACTATTATTTCACCAGGACAAACTAAAGGAATACCTGGTGGATATGGTATTATAAATTCTGCCGCTGTTCTACCAATACTTTCATCTAAATCAACGAGCTTATTCTGAGCATAAAACGCTTTACGCATTTTCATTGCATGAACTTGATTAGGAAATGGTTCTATTTGAACCAATTCTCTTTTGTCTTTATTTTTACTTTCCTCTAAATAAATTTCTTTTACAGCATCAAATAATCTCTCTATATCTTCAGGTTCATCTGTTGCTGTAATATAACCTACAGTATACATCAAATCCGCAAATTCCATTTGTATATTATATTTATACCTAAGAATATCTTGAAGTTCTGTTCCTTGTATACCAAGATCTGACATACTTATAACTGCTCTAGTTGGATCGAAATCATAACAACCTTCGCTTATAAGAAAATCATCTTCTAAAACATTTATACCCATATTCCTAAGCTCTAAAGTTTTTCTCTTAAATACATCTATATTTCTATCTAATCTTTCCTCACCATATTTATTCATCCAATGTACAGAATTTTCAATTGAAGCCATCAGTACATATGATGGTGATGTTGTCTGTAGCATTCTAAGCATTGTTTCAATATTATTTACATCAACTCTATCCGAGCATATATGCAAAATTGAACCCTGTGTCATACAAGGAAGTGTTTTATGAGAACTTTGAGCTACTATATCAGCACCAGAAACTTCTGCTGCCGGAGGCAATTTTTTACTAAAGTTCAGATGACAACCATGGGCTTCATCTATCATTAAAATTTTACCATATTTGTGAACTATTTCTGCAGCTTTTTCTACATCAAAACAAATACCATAAAACGTTGGATATGTTAAAACTACCATTTTTATTTCAGGTTCATCTACTAACATTTGTTCTAACTTTTCTAAACTTATACTAAAATTCAAACCATGTTTTTTGTTAAATTCAGGATACAAATAATCAAGTTTTAAATCTCCTAATATACAAGCATTATAAACTGATTTATGACAATCTCTTTGAACTAGAATTTTATCACCAGGATTAGTACATCCTGTTATTGCTGAAATAATTCCACACGATGTTCCATTTACAACCATATATGATTTTTTGGCACCGTATGATTTTGCAATGAATTCCATTGCATTTTTTATAAAACCAGTTGGGTAATGCAAATTATCTGTTCCTATAGTTTCTGTAATGTCATAAAAACCAAGATTATTGCCTATTTCATCTAAAATCCCACTTTTACCTTTGTGTCCAGGCATGTGGAAATTAGTATCTACTTCACTTCGATACTGCTTAATACCCGAAATAATATTCATTTTATCCATTGTTTTTTATCTCCCGTTAAATATTCTTTTAAAACGATTTGTAACTTGTTTAAAAATAAATTTATACATGACTTTTATTATATAACAATAACTTAGTCTGTATATTGGGATTAGTATTCATCTCCTTATTAATTTATATTCATCTCCACCTAATCTTTATCATTAGCGGTAAATATTAGTGTAATTAAAGCTTTTATTGTCTAACTCCCTTTTGTTTCTTTTTTTAGATATGTTTTTTATTGTATGCAATGTTTCTACTATTAAAACAACCATTATAGTAATAACCATAAAAACAATTGAAAATAAAACAATAATTTCTATCCACAATTTTATCACCTTCGGTTATAATTTTATTTATGCTTATTTTTATAAGTGTATATATTATATAACAGCATACCTATATTGTCCAATAAAAATTCATTATCATTAAAACATTGTTCCCTAACCAATTACAACAGTGACTCTCATATCAATTATAGTATCAATTTAATTGCTAAAATAGCTATGAAACCTGGCACTCCCAAAAGTCCTACAATTAAAGCAGTTATCTCATTTACTCCAATATTAACCCCTGTTAATTGACCAAAAAAATTAAATAATATAATCAAAAAACCACCTATTAATGCATTGAGCACAAATTTTCCAACAATTTTAAATGGAATCACCAAAATCCAAGATAACATAAAAATTAACATTATTCCAGCTGAATAAGCTAACACAATACCTATATCTGCTCCAAACACAAGACAACCTCCTCATATTAATAATATCTTACTTTATATTATGAAGTTGTCCTTAATTTTATGTCACACTTACCATTTATTATGTTTTAATTTCTAATGTTTAAATAATATCATTCATTATAATACATACTATAATAATGTCAATAATAAATATTATCATTGTCTAAACTTATATTAATTATACTTAGTTTTATACATTACTTCCAATAATCATATTAACTTTTGTAGAAAATTCATTCCATTCCTTTTTTTTAGTGTACAAATATGTTTTTCCCTTTTTTGTTATCTTATGATATTTTCTAGTTCTACCATTTTCCATTTTATAAGGATATGACTTGATTAATCCTTCTTTTTCCAAACTATGTAAAATTGGATAAAGTGTACCTTCTTTTACAACAAATGTCCCATACGATTTTAAATTTAATTCTTGTATTATTTCATATCCATATTTATCTCCGCCTTCTATAATAGATAATACCAACATCTTAGTACTTCCTGAAATTAAACTTTTATCAACTTTCATAAATTCACCCCTAGTTTATTATACATAGATAATCTATGTTACTATTGTACATAGATGTCCTATGTATGTCAAGGTATTTTATTATTTAAATTAACTTTATGTATATTATAGCATTATCAAATAAACTGCAAACGTGAGCATTTATAATATAATATTTTTCCACTTGTTTTATTAAAGATTTGCTTGATTATATTCATTTAATTTGTTATATTATTAACAAATTAAGACAACAAAATTTATATTACGAAAGGAATATTATTATGTTCAATGCAGAAGTAAAGGAAAAGGTTGATGAAATTGTTATTCGACATAATTGCAACAAGAAGGAACTTATTAATATTATTCAAGAAATCCAAAAGTTATATCGCTATTTACCTGAGGATGTTTTGAAGTATATTGCTTTTAAATTAGATATTAGTGATGCTAAAATCTATGGAGTCGCTACATTTTATGAAAATTTTTCACTAGAACCTAAGGGAAAGTACATCATAAAAATTTGTGATGGTACTGCTTGTCATGTTAGGAAATCAATTCCAATATTAAATGCTATCAGAAAAGAATTACATCTTAATGATAAAAAAAATACAACGGATGATTTTTTATTTACCGTAGAAACTGTTTCTTGTTTAGGTGCTTGTGGACTAGCTCCTGTTATAACAATAAATGACCAAGTTTATCCTAAAGTTACACCACAATTCGTTGTTGAACTTATAAATGACATAAAAAAGGAGGCTATTTAAATGCTTATAAAAAATTATAAAGATTTAATTTCATTTGCTGATACCTTCAAAAATTCTTTAGAAAAACAATCAATAAAAGTACTTGTTTGTGCTGGTACAGGATGTTTAGCTGGAGGATCTCTAGCTATTTATGAAAAAATTAAAAAATTAGTTAAAGAAAATGGACTTTTAGTAGATGTTGATTTATTGAAAGAAGAAAAAGGAATTGGAGTAAAAAAAAGTGGATGTCACGGTTTTTGTGAAGCTGGTCCACTTATAAGAATAGAGCCATTTAATTATTTATATTTACATGTTAAACTAGAAGATTGTGAAGATATAGTAAATCATACATTGATTAACGGTACTCCCGTAGAAAGACTAATGTATAAAGATAATAATAAATTATATAAAACTCAAGAAGAAATACCATTTTACCAAAAGCAAACTCGTATCGTTTTAGGTAATTGTGGTAATATGGATGCAGAAAATATTCAAGAGTATATAAGTAAAGATGGTTATAAGGCTGCTGCTATAGCTCTTACTTCTATGGATTCAAAAGAAATATGCAAACAAATATCAGATTCAGGTTTAAGAGGCCGAGGTGGTGGCGGTTATTTAGCAGGAAAAAAATGGAGTCAAGTTTTATCACAAAACAACCCTACTAAATATGTTGTATGTAATGGTGATGAGGGTGATCCTGGTGCATTTATGGATAGAAGCATCATGGAGGGTGACCCTCATAAAATAATCGAAGGAATGCTAATTGGTGGTTTTTCTACAAAAGCTAACACAGGATATATTTATGTAAGAGCTGAATATCCAATGGCTGTAGAAAGATTGAGAATTGCAATAAATCAGGCAAGAGAATATGGGCTATTAGGAGAAAACATCTTAGGATCCGGTTTTGATTTTGATATTCATATTAATCAAGGGGCTGGAGCTTTTGTATGTGGTGAAGGAAGTGCCTTAACTGCTTCAATTGAAGGTGAAAGAGGTATGCCTCGTGTTAAACCACCAAGAACTGTAGAACAAGGTTTGTTTGGATGCCCTACCGTATTAAATAACGTTGAAACATTTGCTAATGTTCCTATCATAATTTTAAATGGTGTAGAAGAATTTAAAAAGTATGGAACTAAGAATAGCTCTGGTACTAAGGCTTTTGCTTTAACTGGTAATGTAGTTAACACTGGATTAATAGAAGTACCTATGGGCACAACATTAAGAGATATAATATTTGATATTGGAGGAGGAATACCAAACGGAAAAAGCTTTAAAGCTGTTCAAATTGGTGGACCCTCTGGTGGATGTCTCACATTTGATGAATCATATCTTGATTTACCACTTAGTTTTGACTCCCTAAAAAAAGTAGGAGCTATGATTGGGTCAGGTGGTATGGTTGTAATGGATGAAGATACCTGCATGGTTGAAGTTGCAAGATTCTTCATGAGCTTCACTCAAAGAGAAAGTTGTGGTAAATGCATACCTTGTAGAGAAGGTACAAAAAGAATGCTTGAAATTCTCGAAAAAATAGTTGCTGGAAATGGTACAGTTGATGATTTAGAACTTTTAAAAGATATAGCTGATACTGTCAAAAATACTGCTTTATGCGGCCTTGGTAAAACTGCTGCCAATCCAGTTTTAAGTACACTGAATTTATTCCATGATGAGTACTTAGCACATGTTGTAGATAAAGTGTGTCCAGCTAAAGTGTGTAAGGGATTATCAACTATTTATATAGATGCTAACCTGTGCAAAGGATGTAGCAAATGTGCCAGGAATTGCCCTGTTGATGCGATTTCAGGAAAAGTCAGAGAACCATTTGTTATAGATAGCAAAAAATGTATTAAATGTGGTGCTTGTATAGAAGTTTGCTCTTTTAGAGCTATATTGGAGGTATAACTATGAGTGGAATAATGATTATAGATGGTAAAAAAGTCCCATTCACAAATCAAAAAAATATATTAAGTCTAATTAGAGATTCAGGTATTGATTTACCTACGTTTTGTTATCACTCTGAATTAAGTATATATGGAGCTTGTAGAATGTGCTCAGTAGAAACATCTAAAGGTGATATTATAGCAACTTGTGCCGAAAAACCAAAAGATGGCATGGAAATCTTTACAAATACTGAACGAATTAGAAAATACAGAAAAATGATTCTTGAATTATTATTGGCAAATCACGATAGAGATTGTACCGCTTGTGAAAGAACTGGAAAATGCCAATTACAGACTCTTGCAAACAGATATGGATTAAGAAAAATAAGATTTAATCAAATTAATGAAGTAAATGACATTGATGATTCCAGTCCAAGTATAATTAGAAATAGTAATAAATGTATTAAATGCGGTGATTGTGTTATGGTTTGTGAAGAGATTCAAGGAGTAGGTGCTCTTGGATTTGCACATAGAGGTACTGATGTAAAAATCATGCCAGCATTCAATAAAAAACTAAGTGAAACAAATTGTGTAAATTGCGGCCAATGTAGAATTGTATGCCCTACAGGCGCAATTACAATTAATAATACAACAGATAAAGTTTGGAATGCAATCTATGATAAAAGTAAAAGAATTGTTGCACAAATAGCTCCTGCCGTGCGTGTTGCATTAGGTGAGGAATTTGGATTAAAACCAGGTGATGTAACAATTGGCAAAATAGTAGCTGTATTAAAAAGACTAGGCGTTGATGAAGTGTATGATACTGCTGTAGGTGCTGATTTGACTGTTATAGAAGAAACAAATGAATTTTTAGAAAGAATTAACCAAAATAAAAATCTACCTTTATTTACATCATGTTGCCCTGCATGGGTAAAATTTGCAGAAAATAAATATCCTGAGTTAATGGATAATATTTCAACTTGCAAATCACCTCAACAAATGTTTGGCACTGTTGTAAAAAAAATATATGGCGAATTAGACAAAAAAGATGGCAAGGAAACTATCATGCTTTCAATTATGCCTTGTACTGCTAAAAAGGCTGAAATGAATCGTCCTGAATTTGAACATGATGGTATAAAAGAAGTTGATATAGTATTAACTACTCAAGGATTGTCCATGATGATAAAAGAAATGGGTATTGATTTTAATGATATAGAAGAAGAATCACTAGATATGCCATTTGGTATGACATCTGGTGCAGGCATAATATTCGGCACAACTGGAGGGGTAACAGAAGCAGTTTTAAGAAGACTCTTAAAAAACAAATTTGGTAAAGATGATTGCGAAATTATATTTAACAGCGTAAGAGGTTTAGAAAATGTTAAAGAAGCAACTGTTAACTATGATGGAAGGGATATTAAAATCGCTGTTGTCCATGGTTTAAAAAATGCAGATGATATAATAAGACAAATTAAAAGCGGTGAAAAAAATTACGATTTGATAGAAGTTATGGCATGTAGAGGTGGATGTATTGCAGGGGGCGGACAACCCGTTCCAAAAGTAATAACAAGAGAAACTAGAATAATGAGAGCTAAAGGACTCTACTCTATTGATAAAACTAGACAAATCAAAAATTCAGAAGACAATCATATTGTACAAAAGCTTTATGAAGGTGTCTTAAAAGATAACAACCAAATTTTGCATATCCATAAGCATTAATATATAAAAACCAAGAGTGAACAATTATGAAAACTGTTCACTCTTGGCTTTATTTATAGCTGTATTCATTTATCATTTCTTGTTTACATCTCCATAATTCCCTTGATAAATCGACATAATATTGATGTGGGTTAGAAAACCTTTTAACTTCGTTCCAAAGTCTATCGACTTCTATCTTACAAAATTCTCTAATCTCATTTAAACTTGGACTTTCATATACGCATTCACCATTTAAAAATACAGGAACCTGAAGATTTTTTGCAACAAATTTAGTTAATTTTTTCTTTTTCCATACATGAATTTCATCAAATATTGTGTATGGTTTTTTATCATTAATAACTTCATGTGCCATTGTAATCACATCTGCGATGGCATTATTAGTATTTTTATCTGATAATCTCCAAACTTTTTTATATCCCGGATTTGTAACTTTTTCCGCATTTTCAGATATTTTGATTTTAGGAATAATTACACCATCTTTTTCTACTGCAGCAAGTTTATAAACTCCTCCAAAAACAGGTTCAGATTTTGCGGTAATAAGTCTCTCCCCAACACCAAAAGAATCTACCTTAGCTCCCTGGTCAATTAAATCAGTTATTATATATTCATCTAAACTATTTGACGCAACAATTTTACAATCAGTTAAACCAGCTTCATCAAGCATTCTCCTGCACTTTTTACTAAGATATGCAATATCTCCACTATCTATTCTTACCCCACCAAGCTTTTTACCCATAGGTTCAAGGACTTCCTTGGCAGTTCTTATTGCATTAGGAATTCCACTTTTTATTACATTATATGTATCAATTAACAAGGTACAACCGTCAGGATATTTTTCTGCATATGTTTTAAATGCACAAAATTCACTTTCAAACATTTGAATCCATGAATGAGCCATAGTTCCAAGCGCTGGCACTCCAAAAGCCTCGTCTGCAAGAGTAGTAGCAGTCCCAGCAACCCCACCAATATACGCTGCCCTAGCTCCATATATTGCTCCATCATAACCTTGACTTCTTCTTGCACCAAATTCCATAACTGGTCTTCCTTTTGCCGCCCTAACTATTCTATTTGCCTTTGTTGCAATCAAACTTTGATGATTAATTGTTAAAAGAATCATAGTTTCTAAAAGCTGTGCCTCCAAGGCTTTAGCTTTTACAGTAACTAAAGGCTCGTTTGGGAACACTGGAGTCCCTTCTGGTATAGCATATATATCTCCTGAAAATTTGAAATTTTTAAGATATATCAAAAACTCTTCATTAAATATTTTTTTACTTTTAAGATAAGATATATCTTCATCTGTAAATTTAAGTTCTTTTATATATTGTATAACCTGGTCTAACCCCGCAACAATTACGAATCCCGCACCATCAGGGTTTTTTCTATAAAACATATCAAAATATACAACTGTATCTCCCATACCACTTGAAAAATAACCATTTGCCATAGTTAATTCATAAAAATCCATGAGCATGGTCAAATTTCTTTTATCTAAATGACTTGGATATTTCATTAATATTCTCCTAATAATTTATTTTATTAACCATTTTTACAAAATCAAATTCATATAAGATATATTATATTGTTAAATTGTTTTTTTGTCAAAAGATATTATATGCTTTAAAATGTCCAATATTATTATATAAAAAATTGAAGCTAGTTATTAGCTTCAATTCTATTAATATATTATTTCATTTCAATTGCTTTTTTTGGGCATTTTGAAGCACAAACACCACAACCTATACATTTATCTTCGATTACCTTGTGTACACCTTTTAATTCACCTTCAATTGCATCTACAGGACATTTTTTAGCACATATTGTACATCCAATACATTTATCATCTATAATAACTGCCTTTTTTCTATTAACTAAATCGCCAGATATAGCTTTAGTAGGACATTTTTCTGTACAAATCATACATTGTGTGCATTTTTCATAATCTATTTTTGCTATGTTATTTTCTACATGAATTGCATCAAATGGACAATTCTTTTCACAAATTTTGCAACCAATACATCCAACTTTACAAACGTCTTTTACAGCTTTTCCAAAATCTCTGTTTTCACATTCAACAATTACATCTTGATTATACGGTACCATAGAAATTATAGCTCTAGGACATACACCAATACACTTACCACAAGATGTACACTTTTCTTTATCTATAACTGCTACTCCATCTACCATTGTTATAGCATCAAATTCACAAACTTCAAAACAAGTGCCAAAACCTAAGCAGCCTCTATCACAAGATTTATTACCACCTGCAACTGCAGCTGCAGCCTTGCAATCCTTATATCCACTGTAATCATATTTTTTAGTTGCTAAACTATCGCAACCTTTACACATAACATGAGCAACTTTCTTTTCACCAAGCTCTGCAGTTACTCCCATAATTTCACTTAATTCTTCAACTGCTTCACTGCTACATACTGGACATCCAGTTACTGGAGCAGTTCCATTCGCAATAGCATTTGCCATACCATCACAACCAGGAAAACCACATGCACCACAGTTTGCTCCAGGAAGTGCCTTTCTTAAATCAATAACCTTTTGGTCAACTGGCACATAGAAAACTTTAGAAGCTACTGCTAACATAACCGCTGAAAGCAATCCTAAACCGCCCAACACTAATATTGCATATAAAATAACCATATTCTATACCTCCCTTATATTTTCAAACCTGAAAAGCCAAGGAATGCAATAGACATTAACCCTGCTGATATTAAAGCAATAGAAGAACCCTTTAAGCTCTCTGGTATATCAGAAGTTTCAAGCTTTTCTCTAACACCTGCAAATAAAACTATGGCAAGCAGAAATCCGGCTGATGTTGCAACTGAATTTACTATTGCTTCTACAAACGTATAGTCTTTTTGAATATTTAAAATAACTACTCCAAGTACAGCACAGTTTGTTGTAATTAATGGTAAATAAACTCCAAGTGCTTGATACAATCCTGGACTTGATTTTTTAAGAAACATTTCAACAAACTGAACCAATGCAGCTATAATTAATATAAATGCAATAGTTTGTAAATATTCAAGACCTAATTTATTTAATATAAATATTTGTACCACATATGTTATAACTGATGATAATGTTATAACGAAAATTACTGCAATACCCATTCCAGCTGCAGTTTCTATTTTTTTTGAAACCCCTAGGAATGGACATATTCCTAAGAATTGTGAAAATATAATATTATTTACTAAAAAAGCAGTAATAAATAAACTTACTAAACTCATAATCCATACCTCCTAAGCTTTCTTCTTATTAGTTAAATTATTTACTAAACCTATCAATAATCCAAGTGCTATAAATGCTCCAGGTGGTAATATAATTATTAACATTGGCTCATACGCTGCTGGTAAAATTTGAAATCCTAAAATTGCACCCGAACCTAAGAATTCTCTAATTGCACCAAGTATTACTATAGCAAATGTAAAACCAACTCCCATACCAAGACCATCAATAATTGAATCTATTACACCATTTTTAGATGCAAATGACTCTGCTCTACCAAGAATAATACAGTTAACAACTATAAGTGGTATAAAAACACCAAGTGACTGATACAATTCAAAGGTATATGCATGCATAAACATATCTATTATTGTAACAAATGTTGCAATAACTATTATGAATGCAGGTATACGCACTTCATCAGGTATAACTTTTCTCATAAGAGAAATAACTATATTTGAACCCACTAAAACTACAGTAACTGCAACTCCCATACCTATTCCGTTTATAGCTGATGTTGTTATTGCAAGTGCAGAACACATTCCAAGCAATTGAACGAATATAGGATTGTCTTTTAATAGACCACTTTTAAATATTTTTAATTTATCCATAATTTCCTCCTATTTCTTCAAAAATTGATTGTAAATATCCATTGCATTATTTACAGCACTTGTTATAGATTTAGTTGAGAATGTTGCACCTGACAATGCTACTATTTCATCATCTTTAGGGTTTGACTTAGTAACTTTTATTTCCGAATCAGTACCTTTGCCTATAAATTGACTTTGGAATTTTAGCTCTGTTATCTTAGCGCCAAGTCCAACAGTCTCTGCATGAGCTACAACCTTCATACCTGCTATTTCCCCATCATTTGTTACTCCTAAAAAGATCTCAACATCTCCGCCATAACCAGGAACAGTACTAAGAGTTCTAATACCATAACCTAATTCATTTCCAGAAGTATCTTTACATATACGAAGTTCAACAAATTTTTGATTTTCAGCTTTAATTTTATCTACTAATGCTGTATCCTCTGAAAGCTCAAATGAAACTGAGCCAGGAATTACAGCTTGTGCAACCTCAGGTCCTGAACTTGCTATTTGTTCAGCTAGTTCTATTTTATCTTTTGTAATATTATTTGAGAATGCTAATACTCCTCCTGCCATTGCAGATATTAAACACAATATTACACCTAGTCTCACTACATTGTTTTTCATTTTTTAGCACCTCCAAAAAGATTAGGGCTCACATACTTATCTATTATTGGTGTTACTATATTCATAATAAGTATTGAGTAAGATACACCTTCTGGATATCCACCAAACTTTCTAATTATCATTGTTAACACACCTGCAGATACAGCATATATTACTTTTCCTTTGTCTGTAATTGGGCTTGTTGAATAATCAGTTGCCATGTAAAAGGCTCCTAACATAAGTCCACCCCCAAATATATGGTATAAAACTAAACTTCCACCATCAATTAAAAGTGCTAAAACAGCAACTGTTCCAATATATGCAACAGGTATAATCCATTTTATTACACCTCTATATATTAGATAAATTCCACCTATTATTAGTAATATTGCGGATGTTTCTCCTATACAACCTGGAATTCTACCAAGAAGCATGTCCATTAATGAAGGTAACTGACCTTCAGCTGTTCCCTTTATAATTGCAAGTGGAGTTGCAGAAGTTATTGCATCTACACCATTAGCGACTGCTGGATCAACCCATCCTGACATCATACGTGTAGGCCATGATGCCATTAAAAATGCTCTTCCCGCCAATGCAGGATTTATAAAATTAAATCCAATTCCTCCAAAAACCTGTTTTGCAATTGCAATTGCAAAAGCAGAACCCAAAACTGGTATCCACCATGGTGCTGAAGGCGGAACGTTAAAAGCTACTAACATACCTGTAACTACAGCACTTAAATCACTTATTGCTATAGGTCTTTTCATAATTTTTTGACATATTACTTCTGTTATCATTGCTGAAGCAACAGATGCCACAACCAAAACCCCTGAATTAAATCCAAAGTAAAATATACTAGCTACAAATGCAGGTAATAATGCAATGATTACATCAAGCATTATTTTCTGAGTAGTTTCTTCGGATCTAATATGAGGTGATGATGAAGCTATCAATTTATTTTCCATCTATTTTTCCTCCTATTTTACAGCCTTTCTTCTTTTTGCTAACACTTCTTTTTTTGCAATTCTTATTGTATCAACTAATGGTCGTTTTGCTGGACATATAAATGAACATGATCCACATTCAATACAATCTGCAGCATAATTTTTTTCTGCCTCATCAAATTGTTTTATAATTGATAATCTGCTCAATAAAAACGGCTGTAGATTAACGGGACATGCACTAACACATTTGCCACATCTAATACAATTTGAAGGCTCTTGTAAAGTTGCATCTTTTTTATTTAAAATCAATATTCCTGACGTTCCTTTGATAGCAGGTACATCAGTAGTATACTGAGCTATACCCATCATTGGGCCACCATTAATAATCTTTCCAGGTTCTTCTGAGAATCCTCCGCATTGTTCTATTATATCACTAAACAATGTACCTATTCTTATATACAAGTTTTTAGGATTCTTTATAGCACTACCTGTAATTGTTGTAACTCTTTGTATTACAGGCATACCTGTTCTAAATACATTTCCTATTGTTGCTATTGTTCCAACATTATCAACTACACATCCTACATCCATAGGTAGTCCTCCTGAAGGAACCTCTCTACCTGTTATTGCATTTATAATTCTTTTTTCATCCCCTTGAGGATATTTAGTTTCAAGAGGTGCCACCTCTATTCCATCTGCATCTTTAACTATTTTTTGCATTACTTCAATAGCATCTGGTTTGTTTTTTTCAATTGCAATATAGCACTTGTCAACTCCAACTGCTTTCATGACTGCTTTTGCTCCCATTAAAACATCTTCTGGTTTTTCAAGCATTATTCTGTGGTCAGCAGTTAAAAACGGCTCACATTCCGCACCATTTACAATAATAGTATCTATTACTTTATCCTTTGGTGGACTTAGCTTAACATGAGTAGGAAAACCAGCTCCACCCATTCCTGTCAAACCTGCATCTTTAATTATTGCTAAAACTTCTTCCTTTGATAAATCTTCAACATTTCCTTTTGGTTTAACAGATTCATGAACTTCTAACAACCCATCAGATTCTATGACAATACTATTTACTTTAGCCCCGCCAGTTGTCTGATGTTGCTCTATACGCTTAACTGTTCCTGATACACTCGAATGAACGGGCGCAGATACAAAAGCTTTAGATTCTCCAATTTTCTGTCCAACTTTTACTTTATCTCCAGCAACCACTAATGGTTCACATGGTGCACCTATATGTTGTGATAATGGAATTACAACATATTTGGGCTCTACTGCATTTTCAATTGGCATACTTTGTGTTTGCTTTTTATTATGAGGAGGATGGATACCACCTTTAAATGTAAACCCTTTTGTGCTCATAAATATCACCTCTTGTTTAAATTATTTAATAATGTATTAATTATATAATGAATCTTAAAATCAAACATACTGATTATAACAGATTTCAACTTATTTTTAAACACCTTTTTTAGTTTTTTTATAATTTTTGTTATTTTTTTCTCAATTTATTGATTAAATATATAATAATCAAATGCTTCGTTCAATTAATTCTTATACAAATCATTAATATTTTCATTTACATACTCTTTTATCCACATCACTACATTGCTATCACTTATAACAACCTCACCCAAGATTTCCTTTAATTGTTGAGTACTAATTGTGAAACTATTATCATCAACTACATGGTTATAAATCAAATTACAATTCTTTAAAGAATTAACAATAACTAAAATTGTATCTGCTATATTTCCAAGCGGTGCTCTATCTATGTTATTTCTTTCAAAGAAGCTTTCAACAATAGTTCCTACACCCAATTGTGAATTTATTTTCAAGTAGCCGTTACACCTTTCACTTGCTTCTTTTAACATGGATAAACCCAACCCTACTTTTCTAGTAGTACGTGTAGTATAAAACGGGTTGGCGACATTTTCCAGAATTTCTTTGCTCATACCTTTACCATCATCTTTTATAGTGATTTTTATACTATTATTTTTTATACTATCTTCTACTGTTATTTCAATTAATTTGGCTTCTGCTTTTACAGAATTCATAGCTATATCTAAAATATGCATAGATAATTCTTTCATATAACCTCCAGACCACTAGAAAAAAATCGCTTTTCAGCGAATTTCTATAATTTTGATATATTATAATTTTAGGTAGTCGTACATGCCTTTAATATCATCAAGTTCTACGCTATTTTCAGGTTCTGAAATATCAACAAGTTGATGGGCATCCGAATTTTTTAAAATGTTATAATTCCTAATTATTTTTTCATTAATACTTAATTTCTGGAAAACTTCAACGAAATTAATATTTAAGTTAAGTGGAATAAAACCCAATACTCCCATAATACTGTTTGATTTTTTATTAATATGCGCAGGTACTGAAATCCCATGATTAATTTTAGTTATATCAAATATCTCATTGATAGTATAACTTGTTGCATTAATCAATAGTTTATCAAGATTCCCAACTATTTTATCTTCACTATTATAAATATTTTGCTCCCCGAAAATAAGAGGATTATTTTTTATATCAGGAAGTGAATCATATATTAGTTCCCCAAATTTTTGTGCATCGGTATATTTTCTAAAATAGCACAAGACATGAACCTCTTCTTTTGTTGTAACCTCCAACCCTGGTATAACTTCAATTCCAAGTTTCTCACCAACAGCTCTCATTGCAGGATAATTATTTATACTATTATGATCTGTCACAGAAATAATATTAAGTCCTTTTATACACGCCATATTGACGATATTATTAGGTGTCATTTCTGTATTTCCACAAGGGGATAAATCAGAATGAATGTGCAAATCATAGTAAAATTTCATTTTATACCCATATTATTCAACTTACATGCAACCTGATATGCACTTTCACGCGATTTAAAAATTGGAATACCAAGTTCCCTAGCCTTTTGCAACGTATCTGCCTCAACTTCCATATTTTCTACAACGATAATACATGAAATGTCTAAAAGCTCTGCTACAGCCATTACATTTATATGTGTTTGAATTGTAATCCATATATAGTCTGCTTTAGCTTTTGACATTACTACACTTAACAAATCCCCTACATAAACTCCTTCGACTTTTATATCTTTGTCTATTTCTAATAATGATTCCAAATCTAACTTCTTTGCTAATTCAAAATTTTTCATTTCTCCTCCAATTAAAAACCTATAGATTATCCTTGCTTTTTGCTCTCAAAACTACGCAATCATAAAGTTTTGATTGATTTTCATATATATCTTCAGCATGGGCAAAACATGTAGGTGCACCACATGAACCGCAATCCAAACCAGGTAATAATGCTACTATCTCTTTTATTTTTTCAAATCTTCTCACAGCTTCTTTAATACTAATTTTATCTTTATTCTCTTTATCTTCGGTTACAGTCAAATCAAAAACACCATTTTCATAAAGCTCTTCAAATTTATCTAAGTCCTCATTTGACAATGCATCCTCATTTGTATTATATATAATATCATTTATTGAATTGCTTGCTATGAATGGATTCTCAATATTGAACGTCCCACCTACACAACCACCCACACAGGCTAATGTTTCAACAAAATCAACATCAGATAACTTTCCATTCTCTATTTCATCAAATATATTTATAATATTTTCCATACCATTTACAGCAATATAATTTATTAAATCAGCAGATTTTGATTGTCCTCCAGAAACTGCCCACCTTATTCCCTTTAGTGATGGATTCGAATAGCACGTATCATTTTCTCTTTTAACCTCTCTGTATAAATCACCATAAATAGTATTAAGAGGTACAACCCAATCAATACAAGATTTTTTTGGACCTATTGGATCTGTAACAGATAGAAGTTTAGCAGGACAAGGCGAAATGTAAAAAACTCCTATATCCTTATCTTCTAAATTGAAAATCTCTTTAGCTCTAACTCTTGCAAGCTTAGAAGCTATTTCCATAGGTGCCTCAAGAGATATCAAATGTTCCATCAAAGATGGATATCTAATTTTAATTAATCTTACAGTTGATGGGCAGTTAGTAGATATAAGCGGTTTAAAGCCTTGTTTTTCTTCAATCCTTCTCTTAATTGCCTTTGATACTAATTCTGATGCCCAACTTTCATCATAAACATAATCAAAGCCAAGTTTTAAAATAGCATTTTGAACCTTACAAATTTCTGTTCCTTTTGGAAATTGACCATAAATTGTTGTTGATGGTATAGCAATTTTACATTTATAATTCTTCTCTTTATGACTTTCAACTGATTGAGCAGAATATGCTTCATGCGGGCATATTTTTACACATTCTCCACAATGAATACACCTCTTGCTATCAATATAAGCCTTTCCTTCCTTTATACGTATAGCTTGAGTAGGGCATCTTTTCATACAATTAGTACAACCCTTACATTTTTCTTTATCAAACATAATGGAAAAGTTCATAGAAACACCCCCTTATATTAAAACAGTAACTACAATTATTGTGCCATTATCACTTGAACTAATCTTAAACTCGTCTGAATATCTTTTAATATTGGGTAGTCCCATCCCTGCGCCAAAACCTAGCTCTCTTACATTTTCTGGTGCAGTTGAAAAACCCTCGGTCATAGCCTTATCTATATCTGGTATTCCAGGTCCTTCATCTTCACAAACTATTACTATTTTTTCTTCATATATGTCACAGTGAAGTTTACCTCCCATAGAATGTATCACAATATTCATCTCTGCCTCATATGAAATTATAGCAATTTTTCTAATAGTTTTAGCATCAATGCCAATCGCCTTTAAATTTCCTTTTATATCACTCGAACTTTTACCCGCAGTAACAAAATCATTTCGTGTAATTGTATAGCTGTATCTTTTAATCAGACTATCCATAACCATTTCATTCTAGTCCTCTCATACCATTTTCATACAACAGTCCGCACGCCTTAAACATAATGTAATCGGTTGCAATAACAGTCATGTTATTTTCATCAGCTAATTCAATTGTTTCTTTACTTGGTTTTTTACCTCTTACAAAGAGTATTGCTGATATATCCATCATTTCTGCAGTTCTTATTACCTGAGGATTATTCAGACCAGTTATTAATAATGTTTCATCGCTAGCATAAGCAAGGACATCACTCATCAAATCGCTTGCAAAAGCATATTGATACTGAACATCCAAATTGCCTTTTTTCGTAAGAATCTCTGCATTTACAGCCTCTTTAATTTCTAGAACATTCATTTCCTTGTCCCCCAAGATTATATTTTATTACTCTAATTATAATTCAATATGCTCATTTATACAAGTAAAAAAGCTATAAAAGTGAAACTAGTAAAATCGTAATAACAAGTTCAATTATTTTTCAATTTATTTGTTTTTTAGAAAAATGCATAAAAAAAGGCTTCAGTCAATACTAAAGCCTCAAGAATCTTATTTTACTTTGCTTCCTCTTCTTCTCTTAAAATCCTTCTCAAAAGCTTAACACCTGATTTAGGTAGTTCATCTCTAAACCTTATATATACCGGTGCTTTGTGAGGAGTCATGTTTTCTTTAGCCCAGTCAATTAATTCCTGTTCTTTTACCATACCTTTCTTATCAGGTTTTATAACAACAAAAGCTTTAACAACTTCTCCTTTTTTATCATCTTTTTCTGGTATTACAGCACTTTCTACAATATCAGGATGTTGATTCATCAATGCCTCAACTTCTTCTGGGAAAACAGAATGTCCAGAAACCTTAATCATTTCCTTTAATCGTCCAAGCCAATATAAGTATCCATCTTCGTCGAATTTTCCTATATCTCCTGTCAACAGGTATCCACCTTTAAAAGCTTTATCTGTTTCTTCAGGTTTATTCCAATATCCTACCATTAGTCCTGGTGTTTTAACTGCTATTTCACCCTGTTCACCTAAAGAAACTTCTTTATCTTTGTCATTAATGTCAAGTATTTTTATATCAGTACCATATGTTGGTATTCCAACACTACTATACTTATTATTATTTTTCGGCATAAACGTGTCCGCTGTATGAGTTTCACTTAATCCATAAGCAGCTTCTATCAACATACATCCATTAGTCAATTCCTCCCATTTTTTTGCAATTGTTTCGTTAAGACTTACTACAAAAGAAGTTGTAAGATTAATTTTTAAACTGGATAAATCAAATTTTTTCAGTTCAGGATGATTCATCATTTGAAGATTCATCGGAACAGCTGTGTATATATGAGTTGCTTTATATTTCTCTATAGCCATAAGAGTAGTTGATGGCTCAAACTGAGCAAGGCATACATTTGTGCTTTTTGCTAAAATATTTCCTATCATTATGCCCATGCCTGCAATGTGAAAGTATGGCATTGGTGTTATTTCTACTGAATTTTGATTGAGAGACCTCACATAAAGAAATGCCAAAGGTTTAAAAAGATGGGATCTGTGACTATGCATAGCTCCTTTTGGAAGTCCAGTACTTCCACCTGTATATTCAAACAGAGCAAGGTCATCCATATTTACTTTTACATATATTTCAGCAGACGATTCATTTTTCATAATTTCGCAAAATTTATCAACATTCTCTACAGAAAAAGGTTTAATCTTCATATATTCCAAAATAGGCAAAGATGGGTTTTCCGGTAGATAGTCGTTAAAATTCGTACATACAACTCTCTTAACTGTCGGCAATTTATCCATTATCCCATTTATATGAAAACATTGAAAATCTGATGCAACAACCAGGGACATTCCAGCATCATTAATTTGATACTGAAGCTCCATTTCTTTAAACATTGGGTTAATTGGGCAAACAATGCCTCCCATTTTCAGTATTCCAAAATGAGCTATTATATATTGAGGACAGTTTCCTAAATATATTCCTACTCTGTCTCCCTTTTTTATTCCTTTAGATATTAGATAGTTTGCAAAACAATTTGAAGATTCATCTAGTTCTTTGTAAGTAATTTTTGTTCCGTAGAAAATAATTGCAATATGATCCGGAACTTCCCTTGCATTAATTTTTAAATATTCGTGCACCGGTATTTCTCCGTCAGGGTAAACGATTTCTTTAGGCATATCCTCAGGCCAATTTTTTAACCATATTCTTTCCATAAAATTCTCCTTCTTCTACTAATAGATTTTGATCTGTTTTGCATTTCCTTAATTTTCAGTAATACAATAATATAGTTCAGTTAATTTATATGGGCTTTTGAAATCGCATCTAATAATTTTTGAAACCAGTGTACATCGTTCTATTATATATTTTTTCAGGCATACAGAAAAGCTTTTTTTATAATTACTATAATTTTGCGATTTCAAAAGATTAAAAAGGTAATTAAGAATTTAGTAGGTATGTATTAATTTCCTTTGTATTCCGCCTTTCTTTTTTCTATAAATGCAGCAACACCCTCTTTATGGTCATTTGTTTTCATTAGAATGCCTTGTGCTTTCGTCATTAATTTTAGCCCTTTTTCCAAGTCTAAATTCATCCCTTCATATACAGATTCCTTTGTTAAACCATACGCCAAAGTTGGTCCTTTTGATAATCTTATGGCTATTTTTTTTGTTTCCATATCTATCATATCAACTGTTGAAACTTTATTTATCATGCCTATCCCCAATGCTTCATCGGCACTTATTATTTTTCCTGTCCATATTAATTCAAGTGCTTTTTTTACCCCTACATGCTTAGGAAGCAAATACGTATTTCCTATTAATCCCACATTAATATACATTTGTCCAAAGCTTGCTTCTTTTGAAGCTATTATATAATCACAAGCCAATGCAAGTTCTCCACCTGCACCATAACAAATACCGTTTACTTTTGCTATGACAGGCTTTTTCAATGACATTATTTTTTTGATTATCATTGGATAGCCGTGCTTTTCAATAATTTCTGCTATTTCTTCTTTTGTTTTATTTTTACTCAGCCCCATAATTTTAATATCATCTCCAGCCGAGAATACGTTGCCTACTCCAGTTAATACTACAACACGAGTATTTTGATCTTGAGAGCATACATCAACAGCAACTGAAATTTCTTCAATTATTTCAAGATTTAAACTATTCATAGATTCAGGTCTATTTAGTGATATAGTTGCTACCCCTTGCTCCACATCGAATAATATGTACTTATACTCCATTTTTTGATCCTTATATGATATATTTAGGTTTATTAAGGCAACCTATAATCCTTTCAAATCATTGAAGTTCAAATATACCAGCTGCTCCTTGCCCTCCTCCTATGCACATGGTTACCATACCATATCTAACCTGCCTTCTTTCCATTTCATACATCAAAGTAGTAGTTAACTTAGCTCCTGTAGCACCAAGCGGGTGACCTAAAGCAATTGCCCCTCCATTAACATTTACAATATCTTTATTAATTCCCAATTCTCTAATGCAGTAAATAGATTGGGACGCAAATGCTTCATTAAGTTCAATCAATCCTATATCTTTAAGCTCTAATCCTGTTTGTTTGAGAACCTTTGGTATTGCATATACTGGACCTATACCCATTTCATCAGGACTACATCCAGCTACAGAGAAACCCAAAAACTTAAGTCTTGGCTTTAATCCAAGCTCTTTTGCCTTGTCTGCTGACATCATTATTACTGCTGATGAGCCATCTGTAGTTTGAGATGAATTGCCTGCTGTTACACTTCCATCTTTGGCCACAAACAGGGGTCTAAGTTTAGATAATCCTTCCATAGTTATATCATGTCTTACGCCTTCGTCCGTTTCGAAATTTGTTTTTCTTTCTAATTTTTTGTTATCATCTCCTAATAAACTCATTTCTACAGGTATAGGAACTATTTCCTCTTTAAATCTTCCTTCTTTTATTGCAGAAGACGCTTTTTTGTGACTATGATAAGCAAATTCATCTTGTTCTTCTCTGCTCACACCATATCTTATAGCTACATTTTCTGCCGTTTGACCCATTGTAGTATATACTTTGCTCAGTTCATCGTCCTTCAAAATATCAGCATTAGGTCTCAACAAGCCTCCCATACTAACCAAACTCATATGCTCTGTACCACCAGCCATGACAATTTCACATCTTCCACTAATAATACCTTCTGCTGCAAAAGCTATAGCTTGAAGACCAGATGAACAAAATCTATTAACTGTAACAGCAGGAACTTCTTTAGGAATACCTGCGTAAATTGATGTGATTCTGGCAAGATTCATACCTAATGATTGTTCTGGAGTTGAACACCCCCAAATAACATCATCTATTTTACTCGGATTGATATTAGCTCTTTTTATAGCTTCCTCCATACATAACTTGCCTAAAAATTCAGGTCTTGTGTCTCTTAAAGTACCTTTAGGTGCTTTACCACCTGCGGTACGAACTGCGGATACAATTACTGCTTCTCTCATTTTGATTCCTCCTAATTAATTACGTAATGGCTTACCTTTAGTCAACATACTAATAATTCTTTCCTGGGTTTTCTTTTCTTTGCAAAGGTCTACAAATACTTCTCTTTCAAGATCCAACAAGTACTGCTCATTAATTAATGTTCCTCCTGTTACATTACCTCCTGTCATTATATATAACACTCTTTCAATTAAATGCATGTCATATTCGCTTATCATACATGCATCTTTCATAACTTTTGCATGCATCAAAGCTGCTGCATTGTTATTGATACCAGGTGCAGGAAAAGATCTACAGAATTGTGGAACATAATTTCTATCTATCAGTTCAAGCGCCTTTTTCTTTGCATCATAAATAAGTAATTCTTCATTCATAGTAAATGAGTCAGTTTTTTTTATATACCCCAAATTTTCTGCATCTTTACCACTTGTAGACACCTTTGCCATTGCTATATTCATTAAATAAGGTAAAATAAACTCGTTTGTAAAAGCATCAGTACCTTTAACACGTTCAGTAGCCCTTAGTGTCATTTCTTTTACACCACCTCCAGCAGGTATCAGTCCTACGCCAAGCTCTACTAGACCCATGTAGGTTTCACTGTAAGCCTGTATTGCTGAACCTTGTATTGCTATTTCACATCCACCTCCTAAAACCATCCCAAAAGGTGCTATAACTACTGGCTTATACGAATATTTATTTCTCATATATATATCTTGAGATGTCTTTAAAACTGCATCTATTTCCGACCATTTTTTATTCTTTATAAAAGAAAGTATTAAATTTAAATCTGCTCCTACACAGAAGTTTTTGTTTCTACTTGTAATTACCATTCCATCCCAATTCTTATTAAGCTCATCTTGAGCTATACCTATGACTTCAAGAAGCTCTTCATTTATAGCAGAAGTTTTTGTATGCATTTCAAGACATGCGATACCATCACCTATATCAAAGATAGTTCCTGCACTCATTGATTTTATAGCTTTATTTTCAGCTTTAAGTCTTTTTAGGTTAATTTCTTTTTCAGTCACTGGTACAAGTACATATTTTTTCTCAATAATTGAATAACAATATTCTTTGCCATTCTCTGTTAAATAAAAAGATTTATATCCTAATGAAATCATTTCTTTTACCCAGGCAGGAACATCACAGTTTTCTAACTCCATACGTTTGACATACTTTTCAATATCTAAACCATTCCATACTTCAAAAGGTCCTTTGTCATGATTGAAACCCCATCGTAACGCCCTGTCAATACTATAGATATTATCGCTTATTTCCGGAATTTTTTTGCATGTATTAATAAAATATGACTTCATATGCTCCCAAACAAATTTTGCAACTTTATCTTGCCCTTCAAAAAGTGTCTCCAGCTTTTCAGGTAAAGATTTGCATGTTTTTGCTTTTTCTAAACTTTCAAATTCTGCTTTTTTAAGTGGTATATATTCTAATGTTGTAGGATCTATCATTAATTTCTCTTTCCCATTTCTTTTATAAAAACCACCTTTAGTTTTATTTCCAAGGATATTTTTTTCATACATTCTATAAACAAACGGAGGAAATGTTATATTTGCTTTTTCTTCTTCGTCCAATACATTGTCATGAACAACATTAGCAGAAGTTACTCCAATATCCAATCCTACTAAATCATATAGCGCAAAGGTTGCTGTTTTTGGTCTTCCCATTAATGTACCAGTTATTTCATCTACTTCTGAAATGCTTAAATTCATATCTAACATCAAATTAATTATATTAGTTCCAAGACTTACCCCTACGCGATTTGCAATAAAATTTGGTGTATCTTTGCATATTACTATGCCCTTACCTAAGATTTTTTCTCCAAATTCCTTCATAAACTCTACAATTTCAAGCAAAGTATCATCACAAGGTATAATCTCCATTAATTTCATATATCTTACAGGATTGAAAAAATGTGTACCCAACCAATATTGTCTAAATTCAATTGGCATATCCTTTGCTATATCATTTATAGAAATACCCGAAGTGTTGCTACTCACTATAGTTTTAGGTCTAATATAAGGAAATATTTTTTTTAGTACTGTTTGTTTTACGCTAAGTTTTTCAGAAACAACTTCAACAATCCAATCGCATTCGGATAAAACACTTAGATTATCTTCCATATTGCCTATCATTATAAGGTTCTCGCTATTTTTATCCATGAGTGCTGCTGGTTTGGCTTTTATTATAAACAGTTCTTTATTATTTGATGCAATCCTGTTTCTTACAACAGGCGACTGCAATGACAGACCCTTATCAATTTCCTCTTTTGTCAGTTCCTTTGGAACAATATCCAATAGATAACTTTTAATACCAATATTCGCCAAATGTGAAGCTATACCTGACCCCATGGTTCCGGAACCGATAATAGCTACCTTTGTTATTTTTCTTTTCATATGATTGCCTCCTGTATTATTGCATTACATTATTGTTATTTTTTATTGCTTTTAACCCATATTTTCATTTTCTCCGCTTCTTTTATTAATTCGTCTCTTGAATCCGGATGAGCAATATCAATCAAAAGCTCTGCACGTTGCCAAGTTGTTTTTCCTTTAAGGTTAACAACCCCATATTCTGTTACAATATAATTCACAATGCTTCTCGGAACAGTTACAATACCTCCATTTTTAATAGTAGGAACTATCCTATAGTTGCTTTTACCATCTTTATTCGATGCCTTTGATGACATACATATAATACCTTTTCCTCCTATTGAATGAAAAGCTGAATAAATAAAATCAAGTTGCCCTCCCGTCCCTGTTATATGTCTAGTTCCATAAGATTCCGAACAAACCTGACCATATAAATCCACCTCTATAGCATTGTTTACAGCTATAAGTTTATCATGCTTTGATGCAATAAAAGGATCGTTAGTATAATCCACCTGATAGCTTGCACAGGCAGGATTTCGGTTGATAAAATCATAAAGTTTTTGGCTTCCCATAGCAAATGTATAAACCATTTTTTCTTTATCAAACTTTTTACATTTACCTGTCATTACTCCAGATTCATACATATCTACATAAGCATCTACCAGCATCTCTGTATGACCGCCCAGATCTTTAAGATCAGATTTGGCAATCATTTTACCTACAGCATTTGGCATAGCCCCTATCCCAAGTTGAATAATAGATCCATTTTCAATCAATTCCACAATATACTCTGCAACTTTTTGATCAACATCATCAGGTTCAGGACTCATAACTTCAATCAATGGTTTGCTATTCTCCTGAATAATAAAATCAACATCCGAAATATGTATTGATTCATTATTTCCCCCTAAACATATAGGAGCCTCCTCATTAACCTCAATTATTACTATTTTAGCTTTTTTTGCCACGCTTGAGTGAATTGAATTAGAAACACTGAAATTAAAATATCCTTTGTCATCCATCTTTGAAGTTGTTGTAACAAAAACATCAGGATTTAAATATTTCTCATATATAAATGGACCTTCATGATAAACCATCGGAATATAATAACATAGCTCCTTGTCATGAAGAACTCTACTACCTCCACTAAAATGCCAGTCGTTAAATATAAAATGTTCTCTTAAAGGATCACATTTGGCTACTTCTGCAATCCCCGGAAAACATACTGCTGATATCTTTACATCTTTAAGCTCATCTCTTCTTTCCGAAAGACTTTTATCAAAACCCAATGGTGCCATAACAAAATTTCCATAATGTACCCAATCACCTGACTTAACAATTTTTGCAGCATCTTTAGCTGTAACCATTTTATTTTTATACGTTTCCAAATACTTCATCAAGAAATCTCCTCATATAATAATTGTTATTACAATGTGTGCCTTCCACCGTCAGCAATTATGGTCTCACCTGTAATATACTTCGAATAATCTGATGCTAAAAACATCACAACATTTGCTATCTCTTCAACCTCTCCCAATCTCCTCATTGGAGTTAATCCAGTTAATATTTTGTAACTTTTCTCATCTTTCAAAATCGGCTCTGTCATTGGAGTCGGAACATATCCAGGTGCGACAGCATTTACTCGAATATTGTATTTAGACCATTCTACCGCCAATCCTTTTGTCATATGTATAACTCCTGATTTAGCAGCCATATAAGGTACCAGTTTAGCTGAAGATATAACCCCTCCAAGAGATGCAATATTTATTATATTTCCACTCTTTTGTTTAGCCATGACTCTTCCTGCCAATTGAGAAGTAAAAAAAACACCTTTCAAATCAATATTTATCACTTCATCCCACTCTTTTTCAGTTACATCAAAAGAAGATTTGGTAATACCAACTCCAGCATTATTAACCAATATGTCAATTCTGCCAAAACATTCTACTGTTTTATCTATCATTTTTTCCACTTGTTCTCTTTTACTTACATCTGCAGAAAAAGCCAATACTTTTCTTCCAATTTTACGCAATTCTTCAGCTACTTTTTCACAATCATCATTATGCCTACTATTGACTACCACATCCGCTCCGTTTTTTGCAAGAAGCATCGCCATTCCATATCCAAGCCCTTTTGTACTACCTGTAATAATAGCTACCTTACCCGTAAAATCATAGGATTGTTTATTCATTTTGCACCTTCTTTCTTACCTTTTTTACTTTTCATCATCTTCTATTCCAGCTAAATATTTGACAATATTCTTTTTGGACTCAATATCATAAAAACTTCTTATTCCTATTTTTTCCATTATAGGAGATCCTCCTCCATGTACTCCTGCATATTGATATACCGCTCCCATAGATGAACATGAATAGTCAGATATAAATCTGAATAATTTATGTTGATTTTCCGCACTAATTTCTGGATTTCTCATGATATATTTTTCCATATATTCTTTTGTAGCTTCATTGATGAAATCATTCTCAGGTGGTAAAGTTGCTGGCAATCCTCCTGAAATTGAAGCGAGTATTTCGTATTCATGATATATATTTACCCCTGCAAAATATCTTCCACAATTGCTGTAAAGAAAGTTTGGCTCTAAAGCGCCAGCAGCATTTTTCTTAGATGTAGCTGCAGCTGCGACACCTGATCCATATACTATTTCTGCTGTTACCATCAATTCTGCAACCTCATCCACTACGTGTGGCTCTTTACCTATCCCATTATAGTCAGCAACTAATGCTGTAGCCCCCATCATTATGTCTGTTACTGCTGGTTTACATCCACAATAACTGAAACGATGATTGTTTGCAAAAGCCAAAGCAAGTCTACCCGCAAACTTAGTCTCTCCGCACATAAATACCCTTTCCCATGGAACAAAAACATTATCAAATACAGTCATTGAATCACATGCTCCATATTTAGTAAAAGGTGCATCATATTTAACTCTCGGTCTAGGTGATGTTGACCTACATACCAATGTAACTCCTTCGGTATCTGCTGGTATAGCAAACGCCACTGCCCAGTCACTTTCTTCCTTACCCATCATTCTTGTTGGAATAGCAATAATTTCATCTGCATAAGGTGCAATAGTATTATGAGCCTTGCATCCAGATACAATAATTCCATTTTCCTTTTTCTCCACTATTCTGAGATATAAATCTGGATCTTGCTGTTCCGAAGGTCGTTTTGATCTGTCACCTTTAACATCTGTTTGAGCAGCATTTCCGATTAAATCATTTTCTTGATAATACTTTAAATATTTCACAAGTCTCTCATGATAATCAGTACCATAGGCAACATCTATTTCTTTAGTTGTACCATACAAAGCGTTTATAGCATCGCATCCCATGCATCTTTGGATGCATCCTCCTACTTTCCCACAAAGAGTACGAATCATTTTTTGCTTAGACATAAGATCCTCTTGACTATGGTATATGTGACTAAATCTATTTATCTTTTCTCCTGTAAGATGAGATGTGGTAGTAACAAGATTTTCATACTCAGGATCTCGAGCCGCATCAAAAGTGACTCCTACAGTGTTGATACCTGGTTCTAACAAAGCATCATCCCTACTTCTAAGTTTACCGTCTATATAAATATTCGGCCTCATATTTTTTAATTTCTCTTTATACTCTTCAAATGTCCTCATAACTTCCTCCTAATTTATTTTACATATGAATTATATTAGCAAAAACTATGCCATAGGTTTAATACTACTATTAAATTAATTTGTGACATAATGGCACTAATAATTGACATATTGGCATAAATGTGACATTATGTCACATTTTAATACTAAAATTAATTAGAAATTTTCATTTCCTTTATTCATTTTCTTGATATTAATAAGTATAATTATATAACTAGAGTTAGAATCTAATTTTTAGTAAACTTCTAAGTTATTTTGTTTATTAAAACTTTATTTTACAACTTTTATTTGACATGATATACTTAAAATATAAAAATAATAAAGGGTGAAAAACATGAACGATAATTATAGTAATATGTCATTGGAAGAAATTAAAAAAATGTGGCACAAGCTTCATGAAAACCCAGAATTACGAAATATGCTAAGACCTGAAATACTTCATTCATGGGACAGAAGCTTTAAAAATCAAGTATCAGCCTATTCAAAGAAAACGTTTCATCTGTATTCTAAAGAAGAATATTCTTATGCTCTCCAAAAATCTAAAGACCTAATTGATTGTGCTTTTCCTGTTATGGAAAACCTTGTCCAGTTTATGCAAGATACAGGATTTGTTGTATGTCTAACTGATCCTAATTTAGTTATACTCAAAGTATTAGGAGACAAGAAATCCATGGAGTGGGCTCAAAAATCAAATCTAATCGAAAGGTCAGTTTGGAATGAAGATTTAGTTGGAACAAACACTGGAACATTGGCCATAGAATTGTCAAAACCTATATCACTTTACGGTTATGAACATTACTGTTTATCAAATGTTGTATCCACAGCTTCAGGTTGTCCTATTTTCGAAAATGACAAAATAATAGGTGTTATTGGGATGGTTGCACCTTACGATAAAATAAAAAATCAACATACCCTTGGAATGGTTTCTGTCGCAGCTAAGCAAATACAGTCAGCAATTTTACTAAAAAGAATTTATCAATATCAACAGGTTATCCTAAATTCTATGTCTGATGGTGTAATTGCAATTAATGATGTAGGAAACATTACTTTTATCAATAAGAAATGCAAACACTTACTCAGTTTAAACCATGATAATTTAGTTGGTTCAAACCTCCTTTCTGTTCTAGGTAACAGTAATGATAATTTATATTTTATTGAAACAGTAACAAAAGAAATTACAATAACAGATGAATTTTTTGTTATAAGTAGTGGTAAAACGAAAATAAAATGTAATATAACATCGACTCCTATTAAAAGTTCAAATAATTTAGAAAAGGGAAATGTTTTGATCATAAGAGAATATGAGAGAAGTAACCATTTAGTCAAAAAATGGATTGGGCGTAGTAATAAAATGACTTTCCATAACATTATCACTAGTAATGATAGTTTTAAAAAAATAATAGAAAAAGCAAAAATAGCATCATATTCAAGTTCTAACATATTGCTTCTTGGCGAAAGCGGTACAGGAAAAGATGTACTAGCCCAAGCAATACACAATGAAAGCCACCGTAAAAACAACCCTTTTGTTGCTATAAATTGCGCTGCATTACCAAGAGAACTTCTTTCAAGCGAACTTTTCGGTTATGAAGATGGAGCTTTTACGGGTGCAAAAAAAGGTGGTAATATAGGTAAAATCGAATTAGCTGATCAAGGAACTTTATTTTTGGATGAAATCGGTGATATCCCTTTAGATTTACAAGTTACTTTATTGAGAGTCATTGAAGAAAAAAGCATTGTAAGATTAGGAGGAAACAAACTCATACCAGTCAATATTAGAATTATTGCAGCAACAAATAAAGATTTAGAAGTAGAAATCTCAAAAAATAAATTCAGGTTAGATTTGTATTATAGACTTGGTGTAATTAAGCTTAAAATTCCTCCATTAAGAGAAAGACCTGAAGATATATTAATACTAACAGATTATTTTTTAAAGAATATTTGCTCAAGATTTAACAAACCTTTAAAAAACCTTTCAAAAGAAGCAAAAGAAGTATTTTTAAATTATCAGTGGCCAGGAAATGTACGGGAATTACAAAATGTTTTAGAAAGTTCCATTCAATTATCTCCATGTAATGAAATAACTTATACCGATATTAAGGGATACATCAATATTAACAATCAACATCTTTCAACAACAAATGACACCTATTTGCATAAAATACCTGAAATAGAAAAGAAAATGATTGAAAGATATCTTAATGAAAAGTTTACCAAGGATGAAATAGCCAAAATTTTAGGTATTTCTAGAAGAACTTTATATAGAAGATTAGAAAAATATAAACTTAAATAATAGTGACAATAAATAGAGTGAATAGATAAAACTGCTTATCGCTCTATTTTCACTCACTCACTTTATTTACTGTCACTTCTTAATTAAATGGTAAATTTAAAACATATAAAATAAAAATATAAAAAAAATATAAAATTTTTCTTTACAAAATCTAAAACATCATTTATAATAATAAAGCGCTGTAAAATTGCGGTTGTGGCGGAACGGCAGACGCACTAGCTTGAGGGGCTAGCGAATGTATATTCGTGGGGGTTCAAATCCCCCCGACCGCACCATAAAGAGTAAAAACAAATCTACTTTTACTTAGCTAAAATTAGATTTGTTTTTTTATTGCTAATTTATTGATATGGTATTTCTCTTATGTTATAATTGATATAACAATATAAAATACGAGGTGTTTATATGATTCATGAGTCTGGTGAAGATTATTTAGAAACTATATTACTTCTTTATAGTAGAAATGGATATGTTCGTTCAATCGATATAGCTAATGAACTAAACTATACAAAGCCTAGCGTTAGTCGTGCCATGAGCATTTTAAAAAAATCAAATTACATAGAAATAGATAAAAGCGGACATATATTGCTTACAGATAAAGGAAAGCTTACTGCTGAAAAAATAGCCGAAAGACATAAATTTATAGCTGAATTTTTAATAAATGTCTTAGGTGTTTCTAAGGAAAATGCATATAATGATTCTTGTCGAATCGAACATGTAATTAGTGAAGAAAGTTTTCAACAAATAAAGGAATATTTAAAAACTACTGTAAATTAGCTACAGTAGTTTTTATTTTTTTTGTAAGCATATTTTTATAAATTCATGTTACTTTTATGCTTTAGCATATTTTTTTATAGTTTTAAATTTATTAGCAACTACAGTAATAATTGAAATAGCAATAAATACACCAAATACTATCAATACTATATCTCCATTTACTACAGCATTTTCTGATACTTCTTCCATTATAGATATATCCAATACCTTTTTTTGAGTTGCATTAGTTCCTTTTAACATATAGCTTCCTATAACGTTTATTAAAAATGCTACAATATATGCAACCCCCGTTTGATATCCAATTGCAATAAGCGTCCATTTCCAACTTCTCATCTCTGTTTTAATTGCACCTATAGCTGCAAAGCAAGGAGCCGCAAATAATGTGAAAATCATAAATGCAAAAGCTGTTACCTGTGTAAATTCTATTGGAATAACACTTCCTACTGACGCAAAAGTTGCTACTACAACTTCTTTAGCGATAAGACCAGTAACTGAAGCAACAGATGCAGCCCAAGTTTCTCCAAATCCAAGTGGTATAAATATCCATCTTATAGCTTCCCCTAAGCTTGCCAACATGCTTTCTTCGATTCTTTCAGCTCCTAAATATTCCAATGAAAAGCTAAAGCTTTGCAAAAACCAAAGAGCTGTACATGCTACGAATATTATCGTTCCTGCTTTTTTTATAAACGACTTTCCTTTTTCCCACATATGAATCGATACACCTTTTAATCTTGGAAGCTTATAATTTGGCAACTCCATTATAAATGGAGCTGGTTCTCCAGCAAATAACCTTGTTCTCTTAAGTATAATACCTGAAAAGATTACAGCACTAATCCCTATTAAATACATTGAAGGCCCAACCCATGAAGCATCCGGGAACATTAATGCTATAAACATTGCAAAAACAGGTAGTTTCGCACCACATGGTATAAACGGAGTTAGCATAATTGTCATCTTTCTATCTTTTTCATTTTCTATTGTTCTACTTGCCATTAATCCTGGTATTGAACACCCCGTTCCTATTAACATAGGAATGAAAGACTTGCCTGAAAGACCAAATTTACGGAATATTCTATCCATAATGAACGCTACTCTTGACATGTATCCACTGTCCTCTAAAAGTGATAAGAAAAAGAATAAAATCATAAGTTGTGGCACAAATGTAAATATTGCACCAATACTACCAATAATACCATTTACCACTAAATCTATCGTCCATACTGATGCATCTAAATAATTTAGTATTGATTCTGCAGAATTTTGAATAAATGAAACAATTAATTCAACATATCCTATTGTCATATCTCCAATTGTTGTAATTGATATATAGTAAACAACCCACATTATTGCAAAAAAAATTGGGAGAGCAGTCCATTTGTTCGTTAAAATACTATCTACTTTATTTGATACAGTCGTGTTACTATTAATTTTTTTTACAACACATTCCTTTATTATTTTTCCTATGTATTCATATCGTTCATTAGTTATGATACTTTCAGAATCATCATCATATTTTTTTTCAAGTTTGTCAATTATAGTATCAATTTCTGTTTTAATACCTTCTGGTAAATTAATATCTTTTACAACTTTTGCATCTCTTTCAAAAATCTTAATTGCTAACCACTCAGAATTTTGGGTACAATCATAATTATCATAAATATTCTCTATTTCAGAGATGGCATCCTGAACAGGTTTGCTAAATTTGTTTTGAATCAAATTGTAACTATTTTTTTTAGCTACTTCTATGGCTTTGTTCATTAACGCCTTAACTCCTAGACCATTAATAGCTGAAATTTCTGCTATTGGACAATTTAGCTCATTAGATAATTTTTCAACATTTATCTCGGTTCCTATTTTTTTAACTATATCCATCATATTAAGAGCTATTATCATTGGTATTTTTAGTTCTGTTAATTGTGATGACAAGTAGAGATTTCTTTCTAAGTTTGTTCCATCAACTATATTTATTATTACATCTGGTCTTTCCTTAATTAAATAATCTCTTGTAATTACTTCTTCTAATGTGTATGGAGACAAGGAATAAATTCCCGGCAAATCTACTATAGTAATATCCTTATACCCTTTTAATTTACCTTCTTTTTTTTCTACTGTTACTCCAGGCCAGTTACCCACATATTGTGAACTGCCCGTTAATTCATTAAAAAGTGTTGTTTTGCCTGAATTTGGATTTCCTGCAAGTGCAATTTTCGTAATCATTAATACCTCCTATGTTAGCTTATGCTAACTCATTTTTAAAAATATCTACTTTATTCAACTTCAATTAAATTCGCATCTTCCATCCTAAGAGAAAGTTCATAACCTCTAACCGTAATTTCTAATGGATCACCTAAAGGTGCTACTTTTCTTACATATACCTCTGTTCCTTTAGTTATTCCCATATCCATTATCCTTCTCTTTACTGCACCTTCACCTAAAAGCTTAACAATTTTAACTGTATTGCCACATACTGTTGTTTTTAGTGTTTTCATTATTACCTCCGCCTATAATATTTAAACCAATATTCTGTTAGCTATTTTCTTATCTAATGCAACTCTTGTATCTTTAACTACAATTATAATATTTCCACCATTATCAGATACAATAGTTACATTTTCACCCAATACAAAACCTAAACTTTCTAAATGTTTTTTCGTATCATCTTTACCCAATATTTTCTTAATAGTCATGCTTTCTCCTACCTTAGCCATTGTCAGCGGCATAATAAACTCCTTTCAATAAAAAACTATCATTAAGTTAGCAATTGCTAACTTAATGATAGTTTACCACTGCTAACTAGCTTTGTCAATATCTTTTTTTATGAATTTTATAAAAGACCTACGTTCCTCGTAGGTCTTTTATAAATAACTTTATTCGACAATATAATTAGCAGATACATACCCAATTGTTCCATTGTAATCTACATTGTACCAATCTCCTGATTGGCCTAAAATAGTTAGTGTTGAACCATTAGGTGCCATTGCAATTACCGGAGAATTTAGAGATGGTCCGCTTCTTATATTTAAATAACCACTTTGAAGTGTAACAGTTCCCATCCTTCTTGGTTGTTGAATTCCATTTTGAGGTATGTTGCTTTGCATGTTAAAGTATTCTACAAGTGATTGTACTAAAGCCTGTGCTATTAAATCAACATTATTTTTAATCCAAGTTGCATCTTCTACATTATCGTGATATGCAACTTCTATTAAAGAAGATGGGGCTTTAGTTCTTGACACTTCTCCTAAAGTTGTTGTAGGTAATGTTTGAACTAACTCTGGATTTGGATAAATATTTCTAAAGTTTTGTGCCATAATTTCTGCAGCCCTTTTACCATTTGAACTTCCTGGGTAATAAAACACAACTACGCCCCTATTCTGTCCTGCTTGACCTTCTCCAGAAGCATTTGAATGTATGGCTAAGTGAAAATCATAATTTCCTGCATTTGACTGTCTAATTGATGAACCAGCTGTCATATCAGGTGTATTTCTTGTAAATTCAATTCCTACAGATTGTAAATACGGAACCATAGCATCCGCTATTAAATTCATATATTGCTCTTCATTTCCCCCATTTACATACTCATTAAATTGCTGTGTAGATGGACTTAAATATATCGTAGGCATGTCAACCTCCATTATCATAAATTTAGCATTAAATTGCTGATTAATTTATTTTATGCTAAATTTAACAATCAGTTCTCATATATTAATTATAATTAAAAAAACTACAAATTTCCTTGCGTTCAATTTGTAGTTTTCATTAATTAAATTTTAATTTATTTTTTCTATTTTATCTATTCGTCCCAATATAAAATAGAGCTACAGTTCCAGGGCCTGAGTGAGCTCCTATTACAGGGTCTACATAATTTATCACAACATCCTTGATATTTAGCTTGCTCTGTACTAATTCTTTAACATATTCCGCATCTTCTATACAATCTCCATGAGATATAAAAACTGTTTGTTCCTGGGATCTAATGCAGGTTTTTTGCATTTCCTTAACCAATTCATTAAGAGAATTTTTCCTGCCTCTTACTTTTCCTACAGGAACCAATTTTCCTTCATCATCCACATGTAGAATTGGTTTAATTGAAAGAGCTGTACCAACTATAGCAGTAGTAGCTGAAATACGACCTCCTCTTTTAAGGAAAAATAAGTCATCAACAGTAAACCAATGACATAAATTCAATCTGTTTTGTAAAACCCAATCCTTAACCTCATCAATCGTTTTTCCTTCTTTCCTTTGCTTAGCAGCATAATAAACAAGTAAACCCTCCCCCATGGAAGCAGCTAGCGTATCAACGGAATATATCTTTCTATCTGGATATTTCTCTTTAAGTTTTTCACCCATTATAGAAGCTGTATTATAAGTACCACTCAAAGCAGAAGAAAATCCAAGATAAAGAACATCTTTTCCATTACTCAATATACTTTCAAAAACTTCCTCGCAAGCTGACATATTAACTGTGGAAGTAGTCATAGCTTTTCCATCTCTCATCATATGATAAAATTTGCCTATATCCGTTTTTTCACCTTTTATGTAGCTTGAATATTCTTTACCATCTAATATAAAAAACAATGAAATTATATGTATTCTATATTCCTCAATTAACTCTTCTGTAAGATTTGCTGATGAATCTGTTACAATTTCGTAATTCATGTTTTACCAATCCTCTTTTCAATTTTAATGCATTGTATATTTAATAATATAATATCATATATTTTTTTTGTCAACTTATTTATAACTATTTACCACAATTTATCCTATTTCGCATTATAAAACATATACTAATTATATAGAATGTATTGGAAAGGGGTATTATTTATGATAAAAAAAGCACACTCTTTTTTTAACCAAAAAATATTGGTTATCATATTTATATTCTGCATATTTGTTGCATGTTTTTCATTGATGAAAAATGCATCAAATAAAATTACTTTTTCAAATGTAGAGATATTTAAAGATATTAATGTAGAATCTGTTATGAATACATGTGAGAAATTTGATGTTGCTGCTTATTATCCCGTCACAAAAAATAAAAAGGTTAATAAAGAATTAAAAGCCCTTGTAGATATGCACATTAATAAACTAGAATATGATGCTAAATACTATATACCTAAAAATTTAGATGATAAATTAAATTTACTAATTGAATATAAAGTGGAAAAAGCAAATAATGATATTGCATCTTTTATATTTAAAACTAACTATTCACAAGGCAAATCATTTATTCGTTCTGATATTTTTACAATGACATATAATTTGCATTCTGGCAAAAAATTATATCTCAATAATTTTTTTAATGAAAAAAGCAACTATATTTATGAGTTAAGTGAAATATCAAAAGATTATCTCAAAAGCATAAACGATATAGATAAAAAAATTGTAAATTGGTTTATTGATGACATAAACACAAGTTTTCAATATAGTTTTGATGGATATAGCTTTTCCAGCTCACATTTAACAATTTATTTTAACTCAAATAAAATTTCATCTAACCTTAGTAATGTTTTTGAAGTTAAAATACCATGGGAAAATATAAAACATTTACTTAAGAGTAATGTATACACTGCTGTACGAAAAGGGCAAGCCGTGGTTAACAACCACGGCTTGAGGCAAAAAATTTAAGAGGCATTTATAAATTTTCATTTACAAATGTACTTTTATTATACTACCTTTTTCAAATTTTTCAATTATTTTTTTCATTTTTTAACTTTATATGATTTTTTAAATATTCTTCTCTCAACATTGACATTAAATGAAGGTCAAAATACTGATTGTTTTTTTTCGCTGCATTCCGCATTATTCCCTCATATTTAAACCCTAACTCTAGATATAAATGTGATGCCCTTTTGTTATTTGGATAATGGTCTAGTGTAACTCTTTGCATTTCAAGAACTTCAAAACAGTAACTAAGCAATACTTCCATTAATTCCCTGCCATAACCTTTTCCTAAGCTATTTTTATCTCCAATATATATTCGAGTAATATCAATAGAATTAAAACTATTATCTATTTTTGAAAGATAAACCCTTCCTATTGGTTCATTTTTAGTTTTTAACATTATAGTATACAGTTCTTTAGATTTGTCTTTTTCTCTTTCTTTCATTTCATTTACAATATCATTATAACATTGAGAATCATTAATATTTAAAAACTCTTTAATAAAATCTTGTTTTTCCCATTCCTCAAAATATCTACAATCTTCCTCTACTGTCTTTCTAAGATATAAATTGTTTGATTCCATTTTATCCTCCAAGTAAATTAAAAATATGATTATCTTTTTCTAAACTTTTTATAGTAATTATATTTTATACTTTTTTCAAACAGATATCTATTTTCTTCCATTATACCTCTTACTGCCATTATTATCAATACGAAATAAAACCAATCTTGACGGATATAAATAATTACTGAAAAACACACTATAAAGAAGCAATTTGTCATTATCATATATCTGCTTACCGAAATTCCGTCAAGTATTTTTTCTAATATTGCCTTGCATATATTACCACCATCTAGAGGAATAACTGGAATCATGTTAACCACAGCCAAAAAAATATTAATATCGGCAAAATCATTATAATCTGTATCTGCTAAAATAAAAAACATAACCAAATTTAAGAAAGGACCTGAAAAAAATAACAAGATTTTATTACCAAGTTTTATAGATTCTAAGTTCGCATTCAAATTAAATCCAAATAATGTTATTTTGATTCGTTGAAATTTAATTTTTAAAATTACTGCCGCAACCAAATGTCCAACTTCATGAATAGTAAGAGCAATGACTATTAATACCAAGATTTCCTCACATAATTAATCGCTTATCTCGAATAATTTTGAAGGATTTAAAGATTCACCATTTTCCCATACTTCCAAATGGAGTATTTTATTATCTTCACTTAAAGCCCCTATAATGTCACCTTTGGAAATTTGGTCTCCCTTACTCACTAACGTTTCATTGATTTTTCCATATATTATTTTTTTATCTCTTTCTTGAACAACAACATAATTAGATAACTTTTCATTGTTTCCAACAAGTACTACTGTTCCTTCAGAAATAGATTTAACTGCTTGAGTGTTAGATATTATATCTACTCCATGGTTGTAATATGAAGTATTATCTTCTTCGGATAATCCATATTCCTTATATATTTTCCCATCTACTGGTGCAGTATATTCGTTATCTTTTTTGGACAAAAAAGGTATTTTATCCCGTACTCCTATTACTACATTTTTAAATGCACCCGTAATTGTTGACGGATCAATGTTCTCAGAAAGTTTTTCTTCTGTAACACTGATAAATTGTTTAGAAAAACTTGAGTCCATTTGTTTTGTAAGTATAACTAACGCTACAAGAATTATACTAAAACCTACCTGTATTGCTAACTTTTTATTAAACATTTCCTTTCTTTTTATACCAATCTTTCTTTTTGTTAATTTATTCATTTCACCCACCCCTTCCCTATAGTTTATTTAAATATTACAAGCTTTATTACTAAATAAAAAACTTTTGCAATTGCAAAAGTTTTTTATTTTAGTAATATTATTCATATACCAACTAATTACGACAAACTAATCAAAATACACATTAGTCAATGAAACTCAATTTATTAGCAATAGAATCAATTGCACTATTAAACGAGTTGGTATCTTTATTAAATATAAAGTTATAGTCTGCATCACCATATTTATTTTCCTCTTCAATAACAGACATAATTTCTTTATCCAACATTTTGTTCATATCCTTTATTTTGAGCATAGTTCCTTTACTAGCATTCTTTTTATTATATCTATTTATGATAAAGCTCTCTTGTAATTCAAACTTTTTCGCTATATCAGAAGCGTTGTTTATTTCTTTCACTGCAGAAAAATCATTATTATTTATAACAATTATCTTTTCTATTTTTGTAAAATCTAAATAGTAGCTTGATGATAATCCATTTACATCAATTATTAAAATATCATATTTATCTTTTGCTTCGGTAATCAATCTTGAAAAGCTATCTTTTTTAATATTATCTATTTTATTCAAAACTCTTGGATAAGGGATAATACATAAGTTATCAGATATATTAATTACAGCTTGTTCCATAGAACAAGTTCCATCAAATACATCTTTAATATCATAAATTATATCTTCATCAACTTTAAAATACTCTGCAATTTTTTTATTACCGTTTGCCAAGTCTATTACCAATACTCGTTTACCTCTATTCGATAACTCAATTCCTGTTTTAATTCCAATTATAGTTTTTCCAATACAACTCTTATCTGAACTAAATAAAACTACACTACCCATCTAAAACACCTCCAAAAATAATTCTTCAACAGTAATGTTCACCTATTATTCATTTTCATCGTAAAACTTTAAATATTCTCCTATTACATCTCTCACAATAGGTGTAGGGTATCTTCCTGAACCACCCTGAAACAATACACAAGCTACTGCAATTTGTGGGTCATCGTATGGTGCAAATGCTACGTACCATGCAAATTCATCATATGACTCTCCTGTTTCTGGATTTATGCCCTCTTTTTGTGCTGTTCCTGTTTTGCTGCCTACTACTACAGGAAAATTAGAATACGGACTAGCACTATCTGCTTCAGAAACCATACGCATTCCTTTTTTCAAAACATCTAAGTTACTATAGTCTTTAAGAACAATGCGTTCTGATTTACGCAAAGGTACATAATCAGTATCCTCTCCATTGTACTTTTTTAGTCCTTTAACTACGCTTACATTTCTTTTATACCCACCATTAGAAATAATCGAAATATAATTTGCCATCTGAATAGTTGTATATGAGTTATTACCTTGACCGATACTAATATTTAAGTTATCACCTGAATTCCACACAGCCTGATTGATATATGAATACTTAATTATATCAACTAATGGTACTCCGTTATCATTTGTCTTATCAGGATTTAATCTCAAGGCTTTCAATCCATCATAAACGCTACCTCTAGTCATAACCTCTTCTCTATCTATCCAGCTAACTATTTCTTCGACAATTTCATTCTTCATGCTTTCATCGATTTTATATCCATCTTCTAAATATCTTTGTATATTCGCTTCTAAAAACAACCTCAAATAAACTCTTATGTTTACTTTTTTACCTTCAATACTAGGAACACCGCCTGAAGATTCTTGTGGTATAGCTATCTCAATTCCTGTTTTACCATTTAACCCTACTTTATCAGCTGCTTCTATTATGTCTTCCACATCAACCTTTACAGTATGTTTTTGATTTGTAGCAAGATTTTCTCCTAATACCGTTGTATAAAAATAAAAATTACAAGAATCTCTTATTGCTTCATACATATTTTCATATCCATGTGCACCACCAAACATATTGTATATCCAACAGCTAAAGTATCTATCCCCTACTTTTTCGGTTCCTGCACAGTAAACTTTAGTATTTGGGTCTACTCCTTTCTCAAGAGCGGCTAAAGCAGTAACCATTTTAAATGTAGAGCCAGGTTGTATGGCAGTTAGCAATGATATATTGTACAAAGGTTTAGGTGCCAATGGATCTTTAGAATCATTCAGGAGACTACTCCAATCCTCGCTTGATATACCTGTTGAAAACATATTCAAATCGTAAGAAGGATAGTTTGCCAAAGCTAAAACTTCACCTGTTTTAACATCAAGTGCAACCAAAGCACCTGATGTCGCATTTTTATAAGCATCTTTAAAAGTGAAATCACCCCATTCACTCTCATAAACTCCGCCTGTTTGAATAAGTTCAAGCCCTTTTTCCAAAGATTCTTCAGCTTTTTTTTGAAGATTTATATCAAGTGTTAAATATAAATCATCTCCTGGAACAGGAGCTTGGCTTGATACTGATTTTATTGTCTTTCCAACATTATTAACCTCTACAGTCTTCTTACCTTTTTCACCCCTAAGATAATCTTCAAATTTTTCTTCAACTCCTGTTTTCCCAATTATATCATCCGGACTATACCCTTTTTCTACCACATACTCATTTATCTCGTAATCCTGCGATATTTTTCCTAAATAACCTAGAACATGTGCCGCTGAATTATATTCTGGATAATATCGAATAGGCTCTATCTCAACATTTATACCATTTAACTCATGAGATCGCTCAGATATCATAGCTACTGATTTTTCTGATATTCCATAACAAATATCTATAGGATGATATGAAACATAACTCGTCTTATTATATCTTTCTCTTATAACAAGCATATTTCTTAAGTTATAATCACTAATACTTGAATCTATTTTCAGCTTTTCTCTAAGTATATTAAACACCTGTTCTGCGGAATAACTACTTGTTTTTTCATCTAAAGAATTTAAATTATTACTTATCCATATTCTTTTATTTCTAATAGGAGTGTATTCCCAATCTGATATTGATATATTTGGATTTTCATATTTTAACAATTCGGTTTGTGAATAATACTTCACTTTATCATCTGTTATAACATCATATAAAATATCATAATTTTTAACAGCTAATTCTTTAATTAAATCATATGCCAAAGTATTTTCACTTAAATGAAATTGATTAAAATATTTATTTTTCATTTCCTCATTATTATAAAAAAAAGTTACTATTTGACCATCTGCCTTAAAATCAACAGGTAAATCACTATAAACTTCCTTTAGTTTTTCACACAATATACCACCTGGCATAACTATACCTGAATTAGTTTCATAAACAGTTTGCAATAAATTATCGATAGAATTTTTCATAGTAAGTAACACAAAGTCATCTTTAGCAAGAGACAACTTAGTGATTTCTTCATATTTACTATTTAAACTGAGTTTTAACTCCTTAAACTTATTATCTTGAACAAATGAATATTTAACTAACTTAATATTGCTTATAAGATTCTTTGATTTCAAGAATTCGTAAGACAATCTTCTAATTTTTGAATTTGAAAACAAATTGAATATGTATTTATTTTCCTTTAATAATAAATCTATTACTGTTTGATTAGGGTCGTTATTTACATTAATATCATATTTCAAAAGCCATATTTTAATTGGATTAGTCTCATCAGCCTTATCTTCTTTATTAATTTGGCTAATGTTACCATTTTGTTTTTGATTATTTATTTCTTCAATTCCATTTGTATCACTATCCTCTATAATTTCATCAGGTCCATTGATATAAATGAATTGTCCGTTTACCAAATCAATTGGCATATCTTTTAAACTTCTTTTTAATATATTTATTACACTTTTCTTTACATTATATTTTTCCCCATAAATACTTGATTCATAAATTAGCCACTCATATAAATTTCCTTTTATTAATTCAATCACTTTTTCTTGCGCAGTTTTATATGAATTAATTATTGCCTCTTTTTCTATTGATTGAGTTCCAATTACTTCACCATAAACAGATTTATTTATCTTATCCATATTAATTTTTACTTTTTCTAATTCTTCATCTATAAAGTCAAATGTATCAAGCTCTATTGGAAAATCATCCAATGGTCTTTCTCCATTTTCATCAAGTATTTTTGATAAAATAAATGATACATTATTAAAATCATCTTTTTTTATTTGGTCAGTATACATCTGTACTGTAAAACTTGTTATATTATCTGCAAGTAAAACACCATTTCTATCATAAATTTTACCTCTTGGCGCTTTAACAGGTATATCCTTTATTTTTTTAACATCAGCAATTTGCCTATAATCTTCGCCATGAACTATTGTTAGCACTGCCATTCTAAATCCTAATACCAATAGCATTAAAACTATAACCATATAAATTATATTAAATCTATTCTTGAAAATTTTTTTCAATCCCAATTTATCACCTCATGTATCTTAAATATACTTATTAAACAATTTATTTTACACTAAATTTATCAAACAGATAAACTACAAATTTCAATACAAAGATAGAGACAACAGTATTAAATACCATTTGCAATAAAATATTTTTAACTATATATCCAATATTTTCAACATTATATTTAAGGAAAAACAACAAAATATATAGTAATACATGAAAAAATAATGTCGCTAGCATAGTTGCAATACTATATAAAATGTAATTTTCTCTGTTTACATCTTCACTAAAAGAGCCTATAACCGAACCTATAATGAAATAAATTAATGTATATACTCCAAATACATCATAAAGCATTATATCGTAGAGCATTCCTGTAATTATCCCAATGGCGCCTCCTTTAATTCCATTTGTCATCATAGCAAAAATCACTACAAATATTAAAGATATATTTGGTATCAATCCAAATATATCTAAGTAATTGTAGAGGGAAGTTTGAAATATAAAATTAATTACTACAATAATAACTATTATATTTATTTTTTTCATCAAAACTTTCCTTTCATGATGACTTATTTAATCAATATCTATCTTTTAATTTTTAATACAAACACCTTATATAATTTAGTAAAATCTACGGCAGGACTAATAACTATTTTTTGAGTTGAAGCATCAGTAGTATGTATTATCTCATTTACTTTTCCTATATACAAATCAGGTAAATAAATTTCTCCTATACCTGATGTTACAAGCGAATCACCTTTATTAGCCACTACCTTGCTATTAAAAAAATATCCTGTGACATTACCATCTATGCTTCCTTGTAATATACCGCTTTCTTCATTATTTATATCTCTAAAGCTAATTTTACAGGTTCCATCTAAAAGTGTCACTACCTTAGCCCAATTGTCACCAGTTTCGGTTACAATTCCAACTAAACCAATTTGTACCATACCCTTTCCTGTTTCAACCGCATGAATAACTATATCATTTTTATTTATTCCGTCTAATTTACCCTTATCTATAGTAATTCTACTAAACCAGTTAGAATTATCTAAGGCTATCACCTGTCCAGATACATAATCATAATTAAGATTAGCTTTCATTTTATACTCTGCTTCAAGTGCATCAGACTTATTTACAATATTTTCTAAAATCCTTACTCGCTCTTGCAATTCTTGTACTGTTTCAGTTAATAGGATGTTTTCTTCTTTCATTTTTACTATATCTTGAACAGAATAAAAAGAATTAGCAAGTGTTTGTCCTATGTTAAAAGTAATTTTCTGAAAACCTGAAAAAAGGTCACCAAAAATACCCCCATCATTATTCTCAATTTTACCAACTGATGTCAATCCGATGAGTACAATCAAAATAAAAATTATAAGCCAAAACAAAATTTTTTTTATATGTTTCTTTATAATATTCATTTTTCACCACTTATCTACATATTTTCGCATATTTTTCCAGCCCCTAGAGCTACGCATTCTAAAGGATTATCTGCAACATGAACCTTCAATCCGGTTTCCTTCTCTATATATATATCCAAACCCTTTAAAAGAGCTCCTCCACCAGTTAGATATATCCCATTTTCATATAAATCAGCAGCCAGTTCAGGTGGTGTTCTTTCTAATACTCTCTTTATAGCACCAACGATACTATTTACTGTTTCAATTATAGCTGTTCTAATTTCATCACTAGTAATACTAATACTAATAGGTAATCCAGAAACAATGTCCCTTCCCCTAATTTCCATTTGATTAGTTTCTTTTTTTGATTCGTTTATATCTACTTCACCAGACTCATCACTCTCTGCTTTATCTTTTTTAACTTTAGCTTTTTCTTTATTATAAAATTCATTACTAGCATTCCCTATTACCTTTTTTATGTTTTCAGCAGAAACTAAACCTATTTCCATTTTATATTTTAATTTAATATACTCTTTAATATTAGCATCTATGTCATCACCAGCAATTCTTAATGAATCACTAACAACAATTCCTCCAAGTGAAACAATTGCAATCTCAGTAGTTCCTCCACCTATATCTATTATCATATTTCCTACTGCTTCATGAACCAAAAGTCCTGCACCAATAGCGGCTGCCATTGGCTCCTCTACTAATTTTACTTTTTTAGCTCCAGAATCATAAGCAACTTCCTCAACAGCTCTTCTCTCAATAGACGTAACTCCTACTGGCACGCAAATAACTATATTAGATTTCATAAATCTTCTATTATTAAGTGATTTATTGATAAAATATTTTATCATTGCGCTAGTAATTTCGAAATCTGCAATTACACCATTTTGCAAAGGTCTTATTGCATTTATTGTTTTTGGTGTTCTGTCAAGCATATACTTAGCATCATTACCAACAGCTCGAACTGTATTTGTATTAACATTTATAGCTACTACTGATGGCTCGTTTACTATAATTCCTTTATCGTTGACATACACCAAAGTATTTGATGTACCTAAGTCAATTCCAATATTTTGTGTAAAAAAATTAATAAATCCCATGTTTATGTTAATCCTTTCTTCCTACCTATCTATGCGCCAATTAAGCGATTTAATTTCAAATATATCCTTCTTCTTTAAAACTAAAAAATTTGCCATCACCAATAATAATATGATCTATAACCTTAATACCTATAATTTTTCCGCATTCCACTAATCTATTTGTAAGTGCAATATCTTCTTTACTAGGCTCTGATTCACCGCTAGGATGATTATGTACAAGAATAATAGAAGATGATGAATTAATAATAGCTTCTTGAAAAACCTCACGTGGATGCACTATTGAACTATTTAAACTACCAATAGATATCTCTGAAACCTTTATAATGTTATTTTTTGTATCAAGCAATATAATTTTAAAGTATTCTTTTTTGTAATATCGCATTTCTTCCATCATAACAACAGCAGCATCATTAGGTGATGAAATTTTAATTTTTTCATATCTAAAAGCACTTATTCTTTTACTAAGTTCAGCAACTGCCATTAATTGTGATGCTTTAACATTACTTATCCCATAATGCTTTCTAAATTTGTTAGGAGTACCTTCAGCAATATTTTTTAATCCCTTACCATCTTCTCTTAATAATTTCTGAGCCAAAACAATTGCATTTTCTTGTTTGCTTCCAGTCCTTAAAATTACTGCAATTAACTCTGAATTTGATAGAGAGTTAGCCCCATACTTTAGTAACTTTTCTTGAGGCCTTTCATCAACAGGTATAGATTTTATAGTATAATTATTATTGTCCATTTTATCCTCCAATATGCAATATAATATTGTTTCCTAAAGCAATTCTAAAGAAAAATGTTTTTTCAACAAATAATTTAATTTACTTAATGGTAATCCTTTCACATTATTATAACATCCATCAATCTTTTTTACTAATAATTCTCCATAACCCTGTATGCCATAACTACCTGCCTTATCTATATATTCTCCTAAGTCTAAATACTTGAGGATTTCATTGTCACTCAATTCGTTAAATACTACCTCTGTTTTTTCAAAATCAACTACCTTTTTATTTGATATAGTGTCAATAATACAAATTCCCGTAAATACACTATGTTTTTTTCCAGACAAGTCCTTAAGCATTTGAAATCCTTCTTCTATATTATTTGGCTTTCCCATAACCTCATCCATGTAAACTATAGTATCTGCAGCTATAATGATACCATGTTCATCACATAATTTTAATCCAGCACTGGCCTTCTCAAATGCAATTTTCATAACAGTTGTTTGCGGTTTATCATTTGGGTTCACTATTTCTTGTACTTCAGATGAATATACTTTTATATCCTTAAAATATTTACTTAACATCTCTATTCTTCTTGGTGATTTTGATGCTAAAATTATTTTTTTCATACTATATATCCCTATAACTTTCTATAAGCTATTATTGCTATTATTATGCCAATTATTCCTGCTAATGTTAAATTTGCACTAAAACCAAATGTTAAAGTAATAATGTTTAAATCTAAAGTCGTTGGACCAAAACCAATTGCTTCTCCATAATTTAAAATAGGGAGATAATTTGCGAAAACCTTACCTAAAATACTCCCTATTATTGACCCTACAAGTATCAATATTAAAAAATAAATTGAATTACCCCTTTTCATTTTATACCTCTTTCGTCTTATTCAATAAATTTTTATTTAAATTATCAGTTATATAAATAGAAGTATACCCTACAAAACATCCCGTAAAAATACTTACCAAAGACATAATTGGCAAATATGTGTACATGCTTAAACTTTCAAACATAATAGCTGAAACTGTTATTTGAGATGCATTGTGAGTAATAGCACCTAAAACACTTATACCAATAAGGCTAAAATATTTTTTTGTATATTTTAATCCCATATGCATAACTATTACACTTAATACTCCACTTGTAACACTATATATAAAACTTATTGGATTTCCTGCAACAAACATCATCAGTACACACCTCAAAATAACAACCAGCATTGAATCTTTAAAACCAAATATTACTATAGCTGTAAGTGTTACAATATTTGCTAATCCAAGCCTAGCACCTGGTGCTATAAATGGTAAGGGAATCATTCCTTCTATTATGCTAAGTATCATAGCTCCAGCAGTTAATAGAGACAGAAAAATATATCTTTGTAATTTACTCATAATTTAACTCATTTCTTTTTATCTAGCCCTATGGAGCTATAAAATCAATTTCCTTATTTTTTTTATCAGACATTACTTTTATTATCAACTTATTTGGTAAACACACAATATTTTCTCCATTACCACTAATTTTACCTTGATGAATACAATATTGGTCTGGACAACTAGCACCTTCTATCCATATTTTTCCATTTTCAATTTTTATATTATTGTATCCATTAGAAGATTTAACAGCAATTTCATTTTTATAACTTTCCTTTAAAATATATTCGCCAACAATTTTATCTTCAGAGTATATGACAGCTATATTAGTATTGGAATATGTAATATTCCTACTATTATAAAGTATAAAAAAGCTACTTATTACTATTATAAAAATTATTAGCAACATATCATAAATATTTATTTTTGTTTTCATAATTTTCCTTTTATTTTATAATAACAGATAATTGCTATTCTATCATTTTTTTAAACTATTTTCAAGTTTGTATATACTTTTTTCTACATGTTTTTTTTTATAATACAATAGATTAAATCATCCATTTTACAAACTAATATATTATTGATTTACATGTACATATAAAACTGATAAAATAAATATTATACTTGTCTTATATAAATAATATACTTTGAGGTGAAACATTGAAAGTTTATAAAATAAGCGATAAAAATTTAATTGAAACATCATTTGAATCTTCTATAGAAGATAATAAAGAAAAGTATTGGATTATAATTAATCCTGAAGAGCTTCAAAAAAACAATAAATTGTTCAAATTTAATCATCAAACCATTTTTGACTGTATGCATAACGAAGATACTCCTAAAATAGAAATATATAAAGACTATGATTTTGGAATAGTAAACATTATTGGTTATAAGCAAAACTACTTTAAAGTAAGTGAATTAGATTTTTATATAACAAAAAAATACTTAATTTTTGTTTGTAAGAATGATTTAAAAATGTTTAAAGAAATAGAAGACGATGTTATAACAAAGGGAACTTTAAGTATAAGTTTTGAAAAGATTTTATACAATTTAATTGATAAATTAACAATTAATGACTTTAAAGTTCTTTCTAATCTTGAAATCGAAATATCTAATGTTGAAGAGGATGTAATCCAAGGTAAAACAAAAGATTATGTTTCTGATATTTTATCTCTAAAAAACAGGCTTTTGTTTTTAAAAAAGCATTACGAACCATTACTTGATATAGTAGAAGATTTAACTGAAAATCAAAATCATTTACTTGACGAAAATTCTATTGCATATTTTACTATATTGTTAAACCGAATTGAACGTCTAAATAGAAAGGTAGGAAATTTAAGGGATTATATTACTCAAGTTAGAGAGTCTTATCAATCACAACTAGATATAAATTTAAATAATATTATGAGACTTTTTACCGTAATCACATTAATCTTTTCGCCTTTGACTCTAATTGTTGGATGGTACGGTATGAATTTTGTACATATGCCTGAACTTAAATGGGCATACGGATATATGTTTGTAACTATTTTATGCATATCCGTAGTAATTATCTGTATCATATTTTTTAAAAAGAAAAAACTAATGTAGTGTTTATTACCTTCATAGGCAATATATAACTTATATAAACAATTATATATTGCCCTTATCTAATATTTAAGCAGATTTTTCTCATGCTTCTATTACCATGAAATCTGTAACTAGTTTTACTAACTTATTATTTTTATCAAACCCATAATATGTTGGAAAAACTCCTGAATTCCAACCACTTGCAAAAACTATTATATTACTTCCGGTTTTTTCATCAATAATAACATCTGCCCACGATTTATCACCTTTTCTAATCGTATCCTTAATATTATTTTCATATTTTTCTAATTCATCTTCACCTAAAACATCTAAAACACTCATTACATGTTCATCCATGAAGCAACCAAGTCCATTTTCTACCTCATATCCCATAAATTCATCAGATGCAAAACTACTAGAATTTTCACCCTCAAATAATGCCATTTCCCATTTAACAGGTATATTTTCATTAAATCTAAGTTCTGCTAATACTGCTTGTGTTTTTCTTTTTTCAATTTTACCATTGTAGATATAAACTGTATATGTTCCTGGTGCAACACTTTTAGAATAACACTGGTCATCATACAATAAAATAGGATCTGTTGCAATAACTTTTCCTGTTGCTAATTTTAACTTTCCAGCCTCAACCTTTTCAATTTGCATCCTTCCAAATTCAGTATCAATCATCTTAGTATTACCTTTTGTTATATTTAATACATCTTTGTTTATATACATAATTCTACTCCTTTCACGTCTATAATAATGTGCGCTAAACTTACTTTTTCCTTTCATCAAGAATTCTTTTCAGCTCGTTCATAAAAGTATCAATATCTTTGAATTGCCTATAGACTGAAGCAAATCTTACATAAGCAACATCATCTACATTCTGCAATTCATCCATAACGGCTTCTCCAATAAACGCTGTAGAAACTTCATTCTGGAATTCATTATAAAGCTGCTTTTCAACCTTATCAGCTATATTTTCTATTTGCTCTAATGTAACAGATCTTTTATCACAAGCTCTAATAAGTCCATTAATAATTTTATCTCTATTATATCCCTGTCGAGTTCCATCTCTTTTTATAACTACAATTTGAGTTTCCTCTATTTTTTCATAGGTTGTAAATCTATGTCCACATTCAATACATTCTCTTCGGCGTCTAATTTTAAATCCATCTTCTGTAGGTCTTGTATCAATTACTTTACTCTCATAAAAACTGCATTTCGGACATTTCATATTATATTATACCTCCTTTAATTGATTTTACTAAATATTTATATTAAAGTAAATAAATTTATTAAAAAATTCATATTTTATGGTATAATATCACATATAACAACTTAATCATAGTATTTTAATTATAAAAATATAAATTGTTAGTAAATATATTAAAAAATGATGAATACTTTTATAAAGATTTTACTAATACAAAATTTATGAGAGACCTTAGTCCCTCATAAATTTTGTATTATATATTTTTTTCCATATATACGCTCATACTTGGGAAAGCAAATGATACACCTTCCTCTTCAAACAAATTCATAATATTAAAGTTTATTTCATCCTTAATACTAAGAAATTCTCCATAATTTCCTGTGTTAACCATGCATTGAACCCAAATATCTAAAGAACTTGAGCCAAAATTATCAAATTTAACAATTACTGAATCTTCCTTTACCATGGGATGAGAATCTAACATTGTTTTTATTTTTTCAATTAGTGTTTTTAATTTTTGTGCGGATGTATCATATGTAGCTCCAACTCTAAAGCTTACTCTTCGTTGACTCCTTTTAGTATAATTCATTACCGCTCCACTAGTAAACTTAGAATTTGGTACAACTACTAATTCTTGTCCAAGTGTTCTAATTTTAGTGCTTCTTAATCCCAATTCCTCAACTGTACCTTCGGTTGAATCTATGTTTATATAATCTCCAACATCAAAAGATCTGTCCGTAAGAACAATAAATCCTCCAAAGAAATTTTTAATTAAATCTTGAGAAGCTAAGGCTATAGCAGCACCTCCTATTCCTACCCCTGCAAGAATACTAGCTAACTGTTTAAAATCAAATTCCGAAGCTATGGCAACTATAGCTAATACAATTATCAAAACCTTTAATATTTTTGATAAAAGGGGAAATAATGTTTTAGAAATCAATGGTTTTTCTTCTTTAAATGTTAAATTATCACCCAATACAACCGAATATGCTGTTACCAAATTTAATAAGCATTGTGTTATTGTAATTATGATGAATGTTCTAAACACTCTATATATAAATAGCGATATTTGAGAATTTAAAGGAAAAATTGAAAGTGCAAAATAAATTCCTGTATACAAAAACATATTTCTTAATGGTCTTTCTAATGAATCAACCATTAGTGCTAATCCTTTAAATTTATACCTCTCAGATATTTTTTTCAAAAATTTAATTATATATCTAACAACAAAATTCTTTAATATTAAAAATGCAAAAACAATTAGCAAAGCATAAATAATGATTTCAAGATAAATTTCACCAATAAAAATCGACATAACTCCTCCTATTTTTTATTTTTTATAATAAATATGTTTATTAAAAGGGATTTTGATTAATTAACTAACAAAACCCCTTTTATATATTATGACCTCTTAAGAGCCTCCACCGGTGGAAGTAAAGAAGCATTTATTGCTGGATATACTCCAAATAGAACTCCAGAACACAAAGCCACGCCTACGGCTATTTTTAAAGATTGTAAACTTACTACAGCATTCAATCCATATTTTGATACCACGCTTATAGCCCATGCACCTAATAATATTCCTACTACACAACCGATGATACTTACATATATAGATTCAAGCATAAATTGTATAAGCAAATCTTCTTGTTTTGCTCCCAATGCTCTTCTTACTCCGATTTCACTTGTTCTTTCTGTAACTGCAACAAGCATTATATTCATAATGCCTATACCTCCCACTAGAAGAGATACCGCTGCAATACCACCAAGTAATACCGTCATAATACGATTAGCTTGATCTGCTTCTTTAACAAGATTATTCAAACTTGTAATAGTTAATGGTTCTTCACCCTTTTTGAATACATTAGTTTCATCTTCTGGATTCTCATTCTCCTCCGGCATTACTGGTTCTGCAATTACACCCATATCACCCGAAGGCATTTCACCTTCTCCACCTTGTGATGGGGCAATATTTTTTCCTAAGCCAACTTTTCTTTTGTATATTCTTCCAAGCTGTACCATTGCTAGTTCAGCTTCTTCTGCACTATTCGATTTAGCCCAAATTTCACTTATATCGTTTTGACCAACTATTTTAAGTGCTGATGGATATGGAATAATAATTTTATTGTCTATTCCATCTCCATTACCTTCACCCTTTTCACTAAGTACCCCTACTATTCTATAGTTTATACCATCTAATTTTAATATTTGACCAACTGGACTTCTTCCGTTCAAAAGAGATTTTGCAACATTAAATCCAAGAACAGCAACTGGAGCCCTTTGCTTTACATGAAGAGAGGTAAAAAAATTACCTGACACCACTTTGTGGTCTTTTATTTCTGGGTAATTTTGATTTACACCAATTATATCAAGTTCATTTTCTTCTCTTCTCCACCTAATTGGAACTTTAGATTTATTTACAACAGGTGTAGCATATTCAACTCCGGTTACTCTTTCTGGCAGCTCTTCTGCTTCTTCTGCCTCAAATTTAACATTTTCAGCATTAGCTTTTATTACAATAACATTTTGCCCTAAGCTTTCGAACTGCGAAACAATTGATTTTCTAGCTCCTTCTCCTATTCCCATTAAACTAACTACTGCAGCAACTCCAATTGCTATTCCAAGCACTGTAAGAAACGTCCTCAACAAGTTTGCAGTTATCCCACTAAATGCCATTTCTGCAGAAAATCTAAGTCTAACAAGAAGGGATAATATTTTTCCTTTTTTTTGCATAGCACTACTCCCATCATTCATTTGTTGTAGGCAGCAACGAGTCATTCTCAGGCACAGATTGGCTTGGCATCAAATCTTTTGTACTACCTGTTACTACTTGCTGTCCTTCTTCAAGACCACTCAGTACTTCAACTTGCTTATCATTCATCAAACCAACTTCAATTTCAACAACTTCAACTTCACCTGATTCACTTAAAATTTCAACTTTTTGTTTATTATCTTCCTCAAATACTGCCTCTATTGGAACAAGTAGCGTATCTAAAGATTCTCCAGAATCAACAAAGCAATTTGTATTCATACCAGGTCTCAACCCTTCCTTACCTTCCACGCTTATTTCCACACGATAAACTGTTTTACCATCTCTATCAGTATATTGATCAAGACGCATAACTTTACCATCAAATTCTTCTCCTGGAAGCGCATCAACCGTAATACTTACTGGTGCATCTTGCTTTATATACAGTACATCTAAATCACTAACGGTAGTATATATATTCATTTCGCTTGTATTATACATATCCATAAGTTGTAATGACCATTCATCACTTGACTCAGAAGCAGATATAGTATCGCCAACTCTATAATTTACATATGAAACCATGCCATCCATTGGAGCAGTTACCATTAATTTAGAACTTAAGCTCAAAGCTTTATCAATTTTTTCTTGTATAGATTCTATCTCTTCATTTTTCGTTTTAATTTTATCATATTCAGCTTTTATTTTATCAATATCTTCTTCTATTAATTCAGTTACATCATTACCAGCAATTCTTACTAAAATTTGTCCTTCATCAACAAATTCATTTTCACTCACTGGTACTTCCGTTGCTATAATATTTGCATTATCTCCATCAGAATAAATTGTAGAATATACCTTTTTTTCATTTACAAAAGATTCTACTTTTCCCTGATATGATAACGAAGCAACTGGAATACCTTCATTTTCAGTATATACTACTGCGACCATCCCTTTTTGAACTAATCCTGGGTTATCTGCTTCTATAACACCATTATGAACATATGTCATAGAATCTGAATTAGGAACTGCATTTGGGTTTAATTTTTTTATTGTTCCTGAATAAAAACCATCAAATGCCGTCGTAGTATTTCCATTTTCCAGTACTCTCCTAAACTGTAATAAAACTTTTTGCCCAACCTTCATATTTTCATATTCATATGAATTTACTTTAAATGATATCTTAACTTTACTATCGTCTACAATTGTAACTATGTTAGGGTCTTCTATTCTTTCGCCCTCTTCAACTCTAAAATCTAAAAGTCTTCCCTTTATAGGTGCTGAGATAACAATTCCTTCATATGGGTTTACTTGGCTTATATTAGTTATATCTTTATTAATTTTTTTACTTAAAGCTTCTAATTTAGAATCTATTTCATCATTTATTTCCTGTATTTCTTCATGCTTTTTAGTTATTCCTTCGTTTAGCTTATCTATAATTTCTTCTAAATTTTCTGTTGAAAGTCTTACTAAATCGTCTCCCTTTCTAACCATATCATTTGGTTCTACAAATAATTCCTCAATGTTATATACTACTGTAACGCTGCCTCCATTTAAATCAGTTACACCTTCTGGTTTAGGGGCTGTTATTGAGCCACCCCAATTTCCATTTAACTGTCCTGTAATATTTACTCCTTGCTTAATATCTCCTATCACAACAGGTTTTGTTGAATATTTTGGTCCTGTTGCCACTTGAGTAGAATCGGGAACTAACTGCTTTGCTGTTAAATACCCTCCCCCAAATACTATTGCTAACACTATTATTATAGAAATTACTTTTTTTACCATATTGTCCTCCCCTTATCTCCTTAAGTCAGATACTATTTCTCCATCAACTAATCTTATAATTCTATTACCGAAATCTGCAATGTCTTCTTCATGGGTTACTTGAACTATTGTCATATTTTTTTTAAAATTTAATTCAATAAATAATTCCATTATTTTATTTCCAGTTTTTGTATCTAATGCACCTGTTGGTTCATCAGCAAGTATCAACGAAGGGTTCCCTACTATTGACCTTGCTATAGCAACTCTCTGCTGTTGACCTCCTGAAAGTTGAGTAGGTAAATGATGCATCCTATCTTCAAGTCCAACTAATTTTAATGCATTTTCCGCAAGTTCTTTTCTAATTTTTCCATTAACACCCCTATATATTAATGGTATCTCTACATTTTTAAGTGCAGACAAATTAGAAAGTAAATGAAAGTTTTGAAAAACAAAACCTATAAATTCATTCCTAACTTCAGACATTTTAGAATCACTTAATTTATCAACACTATGTCCAGCAAGTTCATATGTACCTTTATTTGCATGATCTAGGCAACCTATAACGTTAAGCAAGGTTGATTTCCCCGAACCTGATGGTCCCATAATTGAAACGAATTCTTTTTCTTTAATAGTGATTGATATGTCTTTGAGAGCCTCTACCTGTATTTGACCAGATTTATACAGTTTAAAGATATTCTCCATTTTAATTATGTCCATTTTCCACCTCTCTTTAATCAAATCTTTATTTACAATTAATTGATACTAATACTATTCATTATATTTGACGTAAAATTATATATAAAAGTTCATTAATTTAATATTTATTTTACTACATCTATGTATATTGAATCTATCCATACTTTATTTTTGCCAGAAAACTCAATGTATATATTGAGAGAGTCAGCATTTGTAACATTAATTGGAACCGTATTTTGAGACCACATGTCATTATAAATCTGCACTGTAGTATGAAAAGTGGAAGCAAGTTTTCCATCTTTAAATGCCTCTAACACAATAAGTGATGATACATCTTTCTCCGATTTTGTTTTAGCTGCTATGGCAATTTGTTTTTTAAGCATATAATTGTATTCAGGGTCAGTGAAATCTATCGTCGCAAACAAAGCTTTAACTTTTTCATCACCATCATTTTTAACAACAAGAGATTTATTGCCTTCCACATATATATCTTCATCTATTTCTGCAAGTATTCCTGTATATCCAACACTTTCTAACAATTCTTTGTTAAAATATATACTTGTTGAATCAGTAACAGTATTTGAATCAGAACTATCTTCTACATTTCCCTCGCCGTTTTTATTAGGATCATTATCATTATTGTTACTACTATTAGAATTACCTTCATTCTGAACTACATCAGTATTTTTACCAGAAACATTTTCCGAATCCTTACCATAGTTTTTAATTAAATAATTACCAAGCATCAACACAAAAACAATTATCACTAATGATATGGCTAAACGTTTTATATCCTTATTATTCAAATAATAAAATAAACCCTTTTTAGTATCAATATTTTTTGTTTTCTTATTTTCTAGTTTACTACCATTATTGCTATCATCTAAATATATTTCTAAAACACTATCATCATTTTTCTCACCATCATACAAATTATAATCAGTTTCATCAGATTCAGTTATAGTTTCTTCTAGGATATCCTGATGTTTGTCCACTTTAACAGATTGAACAACATTATCATTAATCTTATCTTCCATATTGGAATTTGGATTAATCATATTATATATTGGAGAATTATTTAGCTCTTTCAAAGCATCTTTAGGGTACATATACTCCTTTGTCAAACATCTTACAATTATTTTCAGCATATCAGGAGGTACAAGTTCTGAAATATTGTAATCTACTATTTCGGTTCCCGAAAAAATATAATGCAAAACATTTCCCATTCTTTTGAAAGTTTCATTATCTTGAATATCATACTCCTGTTCAAAAATAAGATTACAGTCTACGATAACATCATCATTATTATCAATATAAATTTTATTTAAATCTAGAATTTTTTGTTGAACTACATCAGTTAAACTAAAAATATTTGATGACAACTCTATTATTTTTTTTGAAATATAAAACTGCTGCTTTAATGATAGCTTCTTAGAACTAACATAATCTTTTACATTTCTTACTTCCGATTCCATTGTATCAAACGATTTTGTTACTATAAATATTCTATCTTCTGTTCTATAACAACTTAATATATTAGAATTCAAATTTTTTAACCCATCTATATCAATAAGTTTGATTATTTTTTGACTTGTTATGACATTATTGTAAAAAATTTCACCTGTTACATTATCTTTACATTCTAAAACTCTTTGGAATACATTCTCAAAAATTGTACGAATAATCTTATAATTGTTATTCATATCATCACCCTCCAAAAATATTATAAATATATATTACCATATATTCGACAAATTTGAAAACATTTTTATTTTTTTGCATATTAAAAATGATGAGGAACTATTTTTCTTCCTCATCATCTTTTATTTCATAATCAACATTTTCTATTATTTTATCTTCACTAACGTCGTTTTTCTTATTATATTTCTTTGTCTTTTCCATTACTACGGCTAAAAGATAACCTAGCATTACAAGATCATCTATAAAACCAAACCCTAAAATTGGCTCAGGTATTAGATCAACAGGACTCAATATATAAATTACTGGAATTATTATCCACCATTTTTCTTTAAGTGGAATTTTCTTATCAAAAAGAAATTTAAATATTAAAGAAATCCTAAATAAAACACTCATATAATCTACCTACATCTAAATAATAAATTCTCTACCTGGCAATTTTCTCTTAAGTTTACCTGCAAAGTTTTTAGAAGGATCTTTCTCTTGTGAGTTTCCCAAAACTATATGTGTAATTTCCTTTTCCTCTGCAAAATCTACTAAAGTTTTTATAACATCCTTAGATCTGCGTATAATTAAATCTGCACCAACTTCTTTTGTAATTTCGAACAAATACTCTAGAGCATCTCCATCGCTTAAATTATATAATAGTTTGTCTTTCTCATTAACTACATGAATAACGAACAAGCTATTATTCTCATCTTCTGATGAAAGTTTAGCTCCTAATCTAATCAAATTTTCACATGTCTTTTGTTGTGTGACACATACCAATACATTTTTATGCATCGCTACTCTCCTTATATGGCGGGGATATGTGGGAATTGAACCCACCCAGGACGCTACTAACGCCCCGCGACTGATTTTGAAGACCAGGAGGCACACCAGCACCCATCTATCCCCATCGCCAACAATCATACCATATAGCAATTATTATTTCAAGTATCAAATTTACCCATTTACTTGGAAATATTGTATACATCCACGTCATTTGCAGACATTCCTGCCACGATAACTTCTGTAAGAGCAGAAACCGTATCTAAAGACGTTAGAATGTTGACTGATGACTCTACGGATGTTCTTCTTATTTTAAAACCATCTGTGTTTGAATCATTTGCCTTTGTTGGTATATCAATAACCAGTCCTATTTCTCCACTCTTTATTAAATCAATTATATTAGGTTTTGATTCATTGACCTTATTAACAGCTAGGGAATTTATTCCTATACTTTCTAAATAATTTTTTGTTTTTTCTGTCGCTACAAATTTATAACCTAACTTATCTAAGTTTAACGCAATATCCTTAAAGTTTTCTTTATCCCTATCCCTTATAGTAGCCAATATTTTCTTGCTTTTTTTCGGTATTTCTACTCCAGCTGCAATAAAACCTTTATACATAGCTTCAACATAGTTTTTACCAATTCCCAAAACTTCGCCAGTTGATTTCATTTCAGGTCCTAAACTCACTTCTACTCCATCGAGTTTTTGAGTGGAAAATACGGGAACCTTCACTGCCGTATAATCTGTTTCTTTATAAAGACCTGTTCCGTAGCCAATATTTTTTAATTTATCTCCCAGCATTACTTTTGTTGCAAGTTCAATCATAGGAATTTTGGTTACCTTACTTATGTAAGGAACTGTTCTACTTGATCTAGGATTAACTTCAATTATATATAGTTCACCCTGAAATTCAATAAATTGAATATTTACCATACCAATAGTCTTTAGCTCTTTAGCAATTTTCTTTGTAATTTCAGTTAATTTCTTTTTTACTTTATCGCTTAAATTTATAGGTGGATATATGGATATACTATCACCTGAATGTATACCTGCACTTTCTAAGTGCTCCATAATACCAGGAATTAATATATCCTCTCCATCACAAATTGCATCAACTTCTATTTCGCGACCAACAAGATATTTATCAATAAGAACAGGGTTTTTAGTATCCCTTTCAAATGCATTTGATAGATAATTAACTAAATCCTCTTTTGCGTATGTTATTTCCATACCTTGACCGCCTAATACATATGATGGTCTAACAAGAACAGGATAACCAATTTTATCAGCAACTTTAATACCTTCTTCTATGTTCATAACAGTTTTACCATTTGGCCTTTTTATATTAAGAGATTCTAATATTGCATCAAATTTTTCTCTATCTTCTGCAATATCTATTTGTTCTGGGTCGGTACCTAATATAGGTATGTTTTTTTCCTTAAAAAAATTAGCAAGCTTAATTGCTGTTTGACCGCCAAATTGCAATATTACACCATTTGGTTTTTCTTTTTCAACTATATTCAATACATCTTCTTCTGTTAATGGTTCAAAATAAAGTTTATCTGCAATATCAAAATCCGTACTTACTGTTTCAGGATTATTATTCACTATAATAGTTTCTACATCACATTTTTGCAATGCAAGTATACTGTGAACGGAACAATAATCAAATTCAACACCTTGACCAATCCTTATTGGTCCAGAACCAATTACAAGTATTTTCTTTTTATCATTAATATGTACTTCATCATAATCGTCATATGTAGAATAATAATATGGTGATTTTGCTTCAAACTCACCACCACAAGTATCAACCATCTTATAAACTGCTTTAATATTATATAACAACCTCAAATTATATACATCATTTGGGTTTAAGTTCATAAGATTTGCAATTCCCTTATCAGAAAATCCCATTTTCTTTAGTGTTTTTAACCACTTAGCATCTAAATCATTAATACATGCTTTTCTCAAAAGTTCTTCTTCTTCAACTATATTAAATAATTTACAAAGGAAGAATTTATCTATTCCTGTAAGTTCAGATATTTTATCTATTTTGTAACCTCTTCTAATAAGTTCAGCTAGATAAAACAACCTTTCATCATCGGGAGTTTGTATTCTTGCCTTTAATTCAACCATGCTTTTCGTTGAAGCTTTCTTGCTCCATAAAGTAAATTGATTTATTTCAAGTGAGCGTATAGCTTTTAAAAGAGCTGATTCAAAATTATTTCCAATTGCCATAACTTCTCCAGTTGCCATCATTTTTGTTCCAAGGCTTCTTTTTGCATTGTAAAATTTATCGAATGGCCATTTTGGAATTTTCAGAACAACATAATCTAAAGTAGGTTCAAATGCAGCTGATGTTTTTTGTGTAACTGAATTTTCAATTTCATCAAGATTATATCCTAAAGCAATTTTAGTTGCAACTTTTGCTATTGGATAGCCTGTTGCCTTTGAAGCAAGTGCCGAAGAACGACTTACCCTTGGGTTTATTTCTATAATTGCATACTCAAAATTATTTGGATTTAATGCAAGCTGAACATTACACCCACCTTCTATGCCAATTGCATCTATTATTTTTATTGAAGAAGTTCTAAGCATCTGATATTCTACATCTGATAATGTTTGAGAAGGAGCGACAACTATACTATCACCTGTATGTACTCCAACCGGGTCAAAATTTTCCATGTTACATATGGTTATACATGTACCAATTTTATCTCGCATAACTTCATATTCGATTTCTTTCCAACCTTTTATACTTTTTTCAATAAGAACTTGTCCATTCATACTAAGCTGCAGGCCAGCTGACAATATTTCAATAAGTTCTTCTTCATTGTTTGCTATACCTCCACCAGTTCCACCTAATGTATATGCAGGTCTAATTATAATGGGATACCCAATTCTAGAAGCAACCTCTTTGCCAGTTTCTAAATCTATTACAATTTCAGAATCAACGATTGGTTCTTTAATCTTATTCATCATTTCTTTAAACAATTCTCTATCTTCGCCAATTTTTATAGATTCTACTGAAGTTCCTATTACATTAACATTGTATTTATCTAAAATTCCTTTATCATGTAATTCTACGGTCAAATTAAGTCCAGTTTGACCACCCATTCCAGCTAAAATACTATCAGGACGTTCTTTATTTATTATTTTTTCAATAAATTCTACTGTTAAAGGTTCTATATACACCTTATCTGCTATTTGAGCATCTGTCATAATTGTAGCCGGATTCGAATTTATTAAAATAGTTTCAATTCCTTCTTCCATAAGAGCTCGGCATGCTTGTGTTCCAGAATAATCAAATTCCGCAGCCTGCCCTATAACAATTGGGCCTGAACCAATAACTAATACTTTTTTTATGTTTTTATCTAAAGCCATTCTATTTTACTCCTTTATACAAATTTATAAAATCATCAAATATGTAATTCGAATCGTGTGGACCAGGACATGCCTCTGGATGATACTGAACACCCATTACAGGTAAACATTTGTGTTTGATACCCTCAATAGTTCCATCGTTAATGTTTATATGAGTTATTACCGTATCCGCAGTTAAGCTATCACTTTTAATCATATATCCATGGTTTTGAGATGTAATAGTAACTTTTCCTGTTATTAAATTTTTAACAGGATGGTTGCAACCCCTGTGTCCAAATTTCATTTTGGTTGTTTTTGCACCTAATGCTAATGCTATAATTTGCAAACCTAAGCATATACCCGAAACAGGCATTTTATTTATTAAAATTTCTACATTTTCTATAACATCTGGTAAATCTAATGGATCTCCAGGTCCATTTGAAAGAAATATTCCATCTACATTATATTTTAATATCTCCAAAGCTTTAGTTTTTGCTGGAAAAATGGTCAATTTACAGCCTTTATTTAAAAAAGATTTTATTATATTATCTTTTATTCCAAAATCAAGAACTCCTATATGTATATCTCCACTTCCGATTTCACTGATTTCTCTTGCAGTTACCTTTTCAACTGCATTAACATTATTAAAACTATCAAAATACATTGATAAATTTTCCTTACTGATTTCATTTGTTGTCAATATACATTTCATAGTACCTGAATCCCTTATGATTTTAGTTAACTGTCTAGTATCAACTCCTTCTATACCCATTATATTATTTTGTTCTAAGTATGAATCTAGATCAATTTCACATCTAAAATTATTTGGTTCTCTACATTTTTCCCTAACAATAAAACCCTTTACTTTAGGGGTATTTGATTGAGAATCATCTAGATTTATACCATAATTTCCTATCAAAGGATATGTCATTGTAACAATTTGACCAAAATAAGATGGGTCTGTCAATATTTCTTGATATCCAGTCATTCCCGTATTAAAAACCACTTCACCAACTGTATCCGATATTTTTCCAAAGCATTCACCTTCAAAAGTCATTCCATTTTCAAGTATTATTTTACCTTTCATATTGTCCTCCATTTATTAATCATATTTATAAATTATATGCATATGCAAAAAAATAGCCGTATACACTTTAATTAGTGTAAACAGCTATTCTATAATTCATATATATGCATTTATAATATTTATTAACTTTACTTTTTAATTTAATTTCTTTGTAATTTATGTCAATCATTATTATTCTCCCGCCTTTATATTACTCTTACGTAAGAAAATAACACACTTAAAGAGATTTGTCAATATATTTTTGTATTTTTACAATAATTTTAGAATATTTTTTAATTTTGAATTTATAAATTTCAATCATATGCATGTACTACTTATAAATATTTAATGCCCATTTCTAAAATAATATCCTACACCCCATTTTGTAAGGATGTATTCATAATTATCAGTTTTACTTTCTATTTTTTCTCTCAGGCGTCTTACGTGTACATCTACAGTTCTTAAATCTCCAAAATACTCATATCCCCATATAACTTCAAGGAGTTCTTCTCTTGAGAACACTTTTCCCGGATTAGTAGCAAGTAATAAAAGTAAATCAAACTCTTTGGCTGTTAAATTGATTTCTTGCCCATGTACGCTCACTTTCCTACCTAAAGCATTAATAATAAAGTCATCTACTTCGATTGTTTGATCGCTAGGTTTTTGGTTGCTCATTTTAGTCCTTCGTAATATTGCTTTCATTCTTGCCTTTAGTTCTAAAATGTTAAAAGGCTTAGTCATATAATCATCTGCACCATACTCTAGCCCTAAAATTTTATTCATGTCTTCATCTTTAGCTGTCAAAATTAATATTGGTACATTCGATTTTTCTCTTATTTTCTGGCATACTTCTAGTCCATCTATATCCGGAAGTATTAGGTCAAGTATAATTAAATCAAACTCTACCGCAGTGATTTTTCTCAAAGCTTCATTACCATCAAGGGCTGAATCAACTTCATAACTATCTTGTTCTAAGCTATATTTAAGTCCTTTTATTAATAAAAGCTCATCATCAACTATCAATACCTTCATTTATTAAGCTCCTTAGAATTGTTTGTTACAAAAATTAAACTTTTTACTAATATTAACCTTAAATGAAAGCATTGTCAAGAGAAATATTAATAGCGTTTAGTTTTAAAAATTAAAATAATACTCTATCATTACCACTTCTTTTTGTAACTCTCAATAAGTCGAAATGTTCTAGTAAAATAATTGCATTTTTTCTATTGGTACTAAGCAAATCTCTATATTCTGCTGCTGTTATTTTACCATTTTCTTTTATAAAACTGACTAAAATACTCTTTGCATTTTGATATACTTCATGTGAAGTTATGCATTCATCATTAATTTTTATTATTTTTTTATCACTCATCATTAAAGATAACAAATCTTCTACTTTAATGTTTTTAAATGACATGCTAATCAATTCATCTGGTTTTTTAAAATCAAAATTTACGCTATTTAAAACGTCAAGTACTTTTTGTTCAGCATTTATATAGTTATCATCATAATTTATTTTAAAATATGACAATGAAACAAACTCTCCCTCTGATTTTATTATAGCTTTATCTACTAAAGATTGTATGAGAGAATCAAAAACTGGCTGTTTTATTTTAGAAAAAAACCTACTTTTTATTTCTGCTTTTTTTACACCTTTTCTATATTTATTCTCTTCATGAAACACAAACAAATATTTATCTAATTTATTTTCGAAATCTCTTTCATAATCTTTATGGTAGGTATATATATCATTTTTCAATCTGAAAACTGTTATTTTATCTTGTTCTTCAAGTATTTCCATATTTTTTCTAATTTCTTCTTCGGAAAGCGCTGTTATTTTAGCAAGTTCTAAAATAGATGGAATTATTTTAGAATTTTCTTTGATTATTTTTTCAATAACATCTGTATTAGATCCTTTTTCCTTGACTTTCAATTCTTCTATTAAATTTTCATCAAATCTCTTCTTCTTAGTAGGAACTGGTTCAATTATTTCTCCTCCACCTATGGTTTCCATTGGAGAGTAAAATCTAATTATAAACTTATCTCCTCTTCTAACAGCAATTTCTTCTTCAAGTCTCAGCTGTGCATAACAACTTTCCCCAGGAGAAAGTTCATCCCTATCAAGAAGAACTACCCTACATAGTATTTCACTTGTACCCGTATACAAATGAAGTCGCGACCTATTTTCTACAATCCGCCTTGACTTTTTTAATAAATTAATTCTAACATCAAGCATCATTGTGTTTCTCATAGAATTTACGGGTGCAATTACACATCCCCTGTAAATTTCATTCTTTTTAACATTTGATAAATTTATTGCAGTTCTTTGTCCTGCATAAGCATAATCCTCATCTTTTGAGTGAACTTGTATATTTCTTATTTTACTTATTTTATTAACTGGAAAAATTTCAACCTCTTCACCTTTTTTTAAAACGCCAGATATAAGAGTTCCTGTTATAACTGTTCCAAACCCAGATATTGAAAAAGATCTATCTATAGGCAATCTAGGTATTGTGCTAATATCTCTCTCTTCTACATCTGTTTCAGTTGATTTAACAATTGCTTCCACAAGATTATCTATGCCATATTTAGTTACAGATGAAAACTCTATCATTGGAGCACTTTCTAAAAATGTATCCTTCAAATCTTCCTTTATATCTTCTTTTACTAATTCTAACCATTCTTCATCAACTAAATCATATTTAGTCAATACAACAATACCCTTTTTAATTCCCAATAAATTTAAAATATTAATATGTTCATCTGTTTGTGGCATAATTCCTTCATCAGCTGCTATGACTAAAAGTACTAAATCCATTCCAATTACACCAGCTAGCATATTTTTTATAAATTTTTCATGTCCAGGAACATCAATTATACCTGCCTTATTACCATCAGGAAGATCAAAATACGTAAAACCTAAATCTATAGTTATTCCTCTTCTTTTTTCCTCTTCCCATCTATCAGTTTCTCTGCCTGTGAGAGCTTTTATTAAAGTTGTTTTACCATGGTCTATATGTCCTGCTGTACCTATTATTATATTCTTCATACGTTATCCTTTCTTACAAACATTCAAATACTTCTTTAAATGTTTCAACAACATCTTCTATTTCGTCAATAAAAACAGTCCTTAAATCAAGAAGTAATTTTTCATTAACAATTCTTCCTACAATAGGTTTTGTAGCAAGCCTTAAAGATTTTTCCAAAGCAACAGTTGTTATAGTATTTGACTTAATTGTAATACACTTACTTTTTAAAATCTCAGTTGGTAGAGAACCTCCACCTATTTGAGATTCACAATCCTCAATATTCAATTCGCATAAATGACCAATAATTGAATTTAATTTACTATATAATTTTTCTGATTCCAATGAAATTTCTTCAATACTTTTATTTATCATTTTTAATACAGGTACGTTGTTAATTGCATTATTTTCATTAATATATTCATGAAATACACATTCTAATGCAATAGCAGTAAACTTATCTATCCTTAATGCTCTAGTAAGTGGGTTCTTTTTTATTTTATCAATCATTGATTTTTTTCCAACTATAATACCTGCTTGCGGTCCACCTAAGAGCTTATCACCACTAAAACAAACAATATCAACTCCTGCTTTAATGGAATCTTGAACTGTAGGCTCATAAGACAACCCATATTTACTTAAATCAACCAGTACTCCACTTCCTATATCCTCTATCACAGGAACATTATATTTTTTACCAAGTTCAACTAATTCATTAAGCTGTACTGTTTCTGTAAAACCTACTATCCTGTAATTGCTAGTATGTACTTTTAACAAAACCGCCGTTTCTTCGCTTATATTATTTTCATAATCAAACAGGTGTGTTTTATTAGTAGTTCCAACTTCTATTAGTTTACCACCGCTCTGCGACATCACATCTGGAACTCGAAACGAACCACCTATTTCAACTAATTCCCCTCTCGACACTATTACTTCTTTGTTTTTTGCAAATGTACTTAGTATTAACAAAACTGCTGCTGCATTATTGTTAACTGCAATTGCTGATTCTGCACCTGTTATCTTTGTTATAATTTCTTCAAAATGAGAGTATCTTGAACCCCTCTTTCCCTCTTCTAAATCATATTCTAAATTAGTGTAACCTGTAACTAGTTTTTTTACTTTTTTGGCTGCTTCATCTGATATTACAGCTCTTCCTAAATTTGTATGAAGAATAGTACCTGTTGCATTTATAACCCTTTTCATATTAGGTACAGCATACTTATTTACATCATTAACTATGTCTGAAGCAATATTTTTTATCTTGCTTTTAATATCATCCTCACTATTTGAGTTTTTTATAAATAATCTCAACTCATCCGTTACTTTTCTAACTGATTGCAAAACATAATCCCTATTGTATTTTTCTGATAGATTTTTTATTGTTTCATCTTCTATAATTATATCTACTTTAGGTATATTTCTATAATAATTACTTTTTTCCATTCCAGTCTCCTTGAATAAAATCACACCAAGTATTTTAAATTCTTATTTCATACCACCTTAATGAATTTATCTTGCTTTTCTATAACTTTTCCTATCATAGAAAATTGTGTCTCATTATTTTTTTTCAGCTCACTCAATATTTCTTCTGCATAGCATTCAGCCACAGAAACCAAAAGACCACCTGATGTTTGAGGATCAAATAATAAATCTAAATAAACTTCTTTAGTATTTTCAAAAGATGATTTTCCTTCAAAATATTTTCTATTATTATATGACCCTGCAGGTACAAGACCCATTTCAGCATATTCTATAACATCTTTAATCAATGGAATATTATTTATTTTCAATTCAAAAGTTACATCGCTGCTTTCAGCCATTTCTATTGAATGACCTATAAGACCAAATCCAGTTATATCTGTACAACTGCTTATTGGATATTTTTCAAAAACTTGCTTTGATTTTTTGTTTAAAGTTATCATTACCTTGACAGCTTCATCTGCTATTTCTTTAGTAGCCATATCTGCTTTTATTGCAGTATTTATGATTCCAGTTCCTATTGGTTTTGTTAAAATTAAAACATCTCCAGGCTTAGCTCCATAATTTTTAAATATTTTATCGGGATGAATAAAACCAGTTACACATAATCCATATTTAGGTTCATCATCCTCTATAGAATGTCCTCCTGCTAGTGTAGCTCCTGCCTCCATTACTTTAGAAGCTCCACCTTTAAGAATCTCAGCCATTACATCAGGACTCAAGCAATTTGGAAAGCCTATTATGTTTAATGCTAAAGCTGGTTCTCCACCCATAGCATAAATATCACTTAATGAATTTGCAGCGGCTATTTGACCAAAAATATATGGATCATCTACTACAGGTGTAAAAAAGTCAACAGTTTGTATCATTGCAATTTCTTCATTAATTTTATATACACAAGCATCGTCAGATGTTTCTAATCCAACTATTAATTTATCATTTTTAAATTTTGGAAGCTTACTCAAAACTTGAGCAAGGGTCTCAGGACCAATTTTAGCAGCTCAGCCTGCCGACTTTGTCATTTGTGTTAGTTTTATTTCTTTTAAACTCATTGTCTCCTCCTGTTAATCAACTGTTATTTTATCTTTTATACTGTTAAAAGTCTTTTCGCCAATACCTTTAATTTTTTCAATATCTTCAATTGATGTAAATTTTATTTTATCTCTATATTCAATTATTCTTTGAGAATAAACTTCTCCAATTCCATCTAAACTCATAAGCATTTCTTTTGAAGCAGTATTTATGTTGATTTTATTTCCCATCTCTTCTGTATTATATATTGAATCATCTGTTATTACAACATCAGAATTAATTTCACTTTCTTCTAAAATATATATTTTTTCTCCATCAACTAGCAACCTAGCTTTGTTTAATTTTTTTGTATATGCTGTATCTAATAATCCACCTGCCCTTTTTATAGCAACATTTACCCTATCACCTTCGGAAAATTCATATACTCCTGGATTTTCCACTGCACCATCAATATCAACAACAATTATATCCTTCTTTTTTTTTGTATCTACATCATCATTGAATATCACTTTTTCTGCTTCCTCTACTCCTTCTGGATCATAATAAATAATATCATTGATTTCCTTCTCTTTGCTTGATAGTTTAACCCCTATTGCAGTCAATATTATAATGGTAATGGTTAAAACAACCGCAAGTCCCTTTTTATAAATGCCGTTGTTCATAAAATCCTCCATTTTATTTTTACATATTTTTTTGTATTTAACTATATTATACAGTATTTTGCAAAAAAAACAAAATTTTTAATTACTTTTTTTATATTTTCTGATATACTTTAAGCTGTACTAATTTTAAGGAGTAACATATGATTAAAAAATTTCTATTTTGTTTCATAGTGTTTTCTATGATTTTATTGAACCTAAATGAAGCAAATGCACAACCCTCCATATTATGTCGTTCTGCAGTACTTATAGATGCTGATACGGGAACTATTTTAGCAGGAAAAGATGCTAATAAGAAAATGTATCCAGCAAGTACTACAAAAATTATGACAGCAATTCTTGCCATAGAAATGGGAAATTTATCAGATGTAATAACTGTTGATGAAAAAACACCTTTCGAAATTATAGGTAGCCATATTGCTCTTGAACCAGGAGAAATATTAACATTAAAAGATTTATTATATGCCTTGATGCTTCCCTCAGCAAATGATGCTGCCGCTGTAATTGCAAAACACTATGGTGGAAGTACGGAAGAATTTGCAAAGCTAATGAACAACAAAGCCAAAGAACTCGGTGCATTGAATACACATTTTGCTAACCCACATGGTTTACATGATGAAAATCATTACACAACAGCCACTGACCTAGCAATAATTACAAAATACGCTATGCAAAATGAAACATTTCGAACTATAGTAGGTACGAAAAAATATGAAATACAACCAACCAATAAAAAAACTGAAACAAGATATTTTACAAATTTAAACAAAATGTTATATTGTTCTACATCAAGTCAAATACATATTGATGGTAGATGGGTTAGCCCATTATATGATGGTACTATAGGAGTTAAAACTGGATATACTCCTGAGGCGGGAAACTGTTTAGTTTCATATGTCGAAAAAAACGGTACTAATCTAATTGTAGTTGCAATGAATGGTGTTTCACTTGAAATGTACGAAGATGCCCACAATTTATTTAATTATGGATTTAGCGACTACAAAAGTACTAAACTTGTATCCAAAAATACATTTATCCAAAATCTTCAAATAGAAAATGGCGATAGTAAAACAATATCTGCTATTACTGAAAGCGATTTTAGCACTCTAGTTAAGAAAAATTCTACAAAAGATATAAAATCAAATGTTATAATCAACAATATTACTTTGCCAATTAAAAAAAATGATATTGTTGGTAAATTAGAATTTTCTATTGATGGTAAAACTATAGGAAGTGTTAATCTAATAACTCCTATATCTGTTCAAAGTACGCTATTAGATTCACCTAAAAAGAAATTTGGAATTTTCAATTTTGTTATGATATTGGCCTTCATTATTTTGATTTTAATAGTTATAAGAACTTACAATAATATAAGAATTAAAATCAACAAAAGAAAAAGAAGAAAAAGGTTCCGTGCAGACATATAATTTATTTTAAAACATAATATAAAAATAAAGATCCAATTTACTAGGTTTTATGACACTTTAAATTGGATCTTTTCTTTTTATAAGAATACTCGTTGTATGAATATTTGCAATATATTACAATAAGATTGCATTTATGAATAGAAAAGGTTAATATAGGAAATAAATACAATATAATTTAATTGTATTATAAATCAAATATAGAGAGGTAAAAATGAGTATAGGATACGCGTGCTTAACAATTGGTGTAAATAATACTAATTATAAGAGTTGTATTATGAAAAATGCAAGTAAGGAAAGATTATTAGAAATTATATCTCATAATTTAAATTCTTTAGAAAATATAATTGATTATAATATAAAAAACAAGATCATGCTTTTCAGAATTAGTTCTGATTTAATACCATTCGGTTCTAGCCCAGTCAATGATATTAATTGGTGGGATGTATTTTCTTCAAAATTCAAGTCTATAGGTAAAAAAATTAAAGAAAGTAATATGAGAGTTTCAATGCATCCTGGCCAGTACACTGTATTAAACTCACCTAATGAAGATATCGTAGCCAAAGCTATTGAAGATTTAAATTATCATAATAAAGTTTTGGATAGCCTAGACTTAGAGGAAGACCATAAAATAGTATTACATATAGGCGGTGTATATAACAACAAAAAAGAAGCTATAAAAAGATTTATTCAAAATTATGACAAGTTATATGATAATATAAAGAAAAGACTTGTCATAGAAAATGATGATAAATCATATAATATTTGTGATGTACTAGCTATATCTAAAGTTTTAGATATACCCGTTATCTATGATAATCTACATAATAATATAAATCCTAGTTTCGAAAAAAAAAGTGATTTTTATTGGATTGAGCAATGTAACAAAACTTGGAAATCAAAAGATGGACATCAAAAAATACATTACTCGCAACAAAAACCTTTTAAAAAAGCTGGTTCTCATTCTAATACTATTAAAATAAATGAATTTATTGATTTTTACAACAATCTAAATAATAAGTCTATTGATATTATGCTTGAAGTTAAGGATAAAAATCTATCTGCTGTAAAATGTATCAATTGCACTGAAAGTGATAAAAATATTAAGAAGCTTGAGTTAGAATGGGCTAAATATAAATATAATGTATTGGAACATTCTTCACAAAATTACTTAGAAATAAGAAAGATACTTAAACAAAAAACCGATTATCCTGTTTTAGAATTTTACAATTTAATAGAAGATTCTTTTATCATTGAGGTTTCTGTTGGAAATACTATAAATGCTGCACAACATATATGGGGATATTTTAAAAATTGCACAACCGAAAAAGAGAAAAATGATTTTTTTAAAAAAATAGACAATTACGAAAACGAAAGAATTTCTATAGCAAATATTAAAAAATATCTATTTAAATTAGCTATTAAATATGATCAAAAATATCTTTTAAATTCGTATTATTTTATATTATAAAATTTGAAGAGGGGGATTTGAAATGTCAATTAATAATATGAGTACATGGATCAAAATTCTTACAACTATTACATTTTTAATTATGATAGCGGTAAATGCGTTGGCTAATATTTTGCCGATTAATGGAGTAACAACAGGAGAAGTTTCTGCAGCTTATGAAAATTTATTTTCACCAGCAGGCATAACTTTTGCTATTTGGGGACTTATTTATTTCATGTTAGCATGCTATACTCTGTATCAGCTGGGGTTATTCCAAGGAAACGACAGACATATAAAAACAGATTTGTTAGAAAAAATAGGTGTTATTTTTTCAATTTCTTCTATTGCAAACTCTATGTGGGTTTTTTTATGGCACTACGATTTTATCGCATTATCTGTAGTTGTAATGATAATTATTCTAATATGTTTAATAATGATTGTCACAGAAATTAGCAAATATAAGCTTACCTTTAGAGAACAACTTTTTATAAAACTACCTTTCAGTGTTTATTTTGGTTGGATTACCATTGCAACAATTGCAAATATAACAACTTTCCTTGTTAGCATAGGCTGGAATGGATTTGAAATATCAGATGTTACATGGACTATAATTATATTAATAGTTGGGGTTATACTTAGCGCCTTAACAATTATTAAATTTAAGGATATAGCATACGGTCTTGTTATAATATGGGCATACATGGGTATATATATCAAACATACATCTGTAAATGGATTTGATGGACAATATCCATCAATAATTACTACTGTAGTTATATTGATTGCAGTTATAATTATTGTTGAATTATATGCAATATACTTAAAAGGTAGAAACTTACAATAAAGTTTCAACTAATAAAATAGCAAATTTTAATTTTAATATAATTAAAATTTGCTATTATTATATCTAGATAACTGCTATTGCATCTATTTCAACATTAGCATCTTTTGGAAGTCTTGCAACCTCAACACATACTCTAGCTGGTTTATTTTCTGTGAAAAATTCTGAATACATTTCATTTATTAAACCAAATTGATCCATATTTTTAATGTATACTGTGCATTTTACAACGTCATTAAGAGTTGCTCCACCTGCTTCTAAAATTGCTTTAACATTATTTAAAGATATTTTAGTTTCTTCTTTAATGTCGCTACCTTTATATAGCTCTCCATTTTGTGGGTCAATTGGTAGTTGACCTGAAACATATAATGTATTTCCCGCTTTAATTCCTTGTGAATAAGGACCTAGTGCAGCAGGTGCATTTTTAGTAAAAAGAACTTGATTTGACATATTGCCTCCTTTTATTATTTCCAATTTTTTATACCATATTGTTCAACATCTAAAGAGTTGTTATCAAACCACAAAGATTCAATATCATAAGTTTCTCTTTCATCTCTATGAAAAATATGAACAATAATGTTATCGGTTTCTAGTAAAATCCATCTACCTGTTTCAAATCCCTCTTTGTGATAGATTTTAATGCCTTCTTCATGTAGTTTTTCTATTACTTCATCTGCTATTGCAGCTGTTTGCCTTTCATTATTAGCGCTACATATTATAAAATAATCAGTTATAGAACTGATTTTTGAAACATCAAGAACTACAAAATTATATGCTTTTTTGTTATCGCATGCTTTCAAAATTACTTCAATATTTTTATGGTCTAAATTCAATACCTTACCTCCTCTTATTTAAATAATTTAGTGTTTTCAAAGATTCTGAGTCAAGCTCTAAATTTCTTTGTTTTACAAAAGAAATTGTGCTAATTAAAGATTTTATTATTGCTTCATTAATATTATTATATGCTAACTCTCGAATTTCTTCAACACCTGCGAAATTTCTATTTGGCTCTATCTTATCAGCTATATATATTATCTTTTCTAATAAGCTCATTGCCTCTCTACCTGTAGTATGATACCTTATGGCATTCAATATGTCAACATCTTGAATAGAATATGACTTCTTTGCTAATTCAGCTCCAACTTTTGCATGCTTTAAATTATCAGTTTGCTTATCCCACAATTTACCACAGTCGTGCAAGAGTCCGGCTAATTTTGCTTTTTCTACATCTACATTGTAATTCTTCGCAAGCTTTACTGCTTCTTCCATTGTTCTAACACAGTGTCCAAATAATTTAGTTCCTACTGATTTTTCAAGTTCAACTTTCATCTCTTCAATATTCATAATAAACTTTTACTCCAAATATAAATTATTTTTTATAATAAATTTCTCTACTATTTCTGGCAATAAATATTTTATAGACCTTCCTAGGTTGATTCTTTCCCTGATATCTGTAGATGAAATTTCTAGCATAGGTACTTGTAAAAGTTCAATTTGACCATTGTAACGATTCATAATTTCATTGATTTTAAACTCTATATCCAATGTACTATAACCTGATCTGCTTACTCCTATAAATTTACACATTTTTAGTAGATTTTCAGTCTCATGCCAATTAGGCAATTCCACTATCGCATCCGTTCCAGTTATAAAATAAAATTCAGTATTATCATATTCATTTATTAATTTTCTTATAGTATTTATGGTATAACTCTTTTCTAGAGATTTAATTTCAATATCAGACACAATAAATTTATTATTTGATAATGTAGCTATATTTGTCATTAAAAATCTATCCAATGCACAAGCACCAGTAACCTTTTTATGAGGTGGTTTTCCTGCTGGTACAAAAATTATTTTTTCCATATTGTATTTATCTAATACTTCATTTGCAATAATTAAATGTCCATAATGTATGGGATCAAAAGTACCTCCCATAACACCAATTCTTCTTTTCATTAATTATTCACCTCAAATTTTTCTTTTGTTTTATCTTTTCGGCAATAATAAATATTATTGAAATCACTAAAACAGCAATAATATCAAACGAGTTATTACTTATAACACGGTAATTCAACTCTATTAGTTTTGCTGTTATAACGCCAAGCATACTTCCAAAAATTAAAGGAAATTTCAACTTAACCTTACTTTTCTTAACTAGGTTTATCCTATTTATTAAACTTTGCCTACCATTATAATAACCACTCATCCACCCAGTATACGATATATAAATAATAATGATACCAAGTAACACAATTGGAACCATAGCTACAAAAAATTCATTATCTAGACTCAGCATTAACGAAATAGAAATAAAGAGTGGAGATAAAACAACTTGTGTAAAGGAATCTCCTAAACCAGCAGCAATTCCCATCATTCCCTTTTTAATATAAGATATTTCTATAGTTTTATTTCCCAATGATTTTTCTTCTTCTAAATAAATTATATAACCATGTATAGGTGTACCTATATTTGGCTCAGTGTTAAAAAACTCAGTATATTTATTTATTGTAGATACTATCTCCGAATTATCTTTATATAGCTTCTTTATTATATTTTTCATGCTATGAGCATATGCCATGCCTTGCAGTCTTTCATAATTATAGCAAGCGTGTGAAAAGTTCATCCAAATAAACCATGAATAAAATAAATCTCTTTTATTTAAAATTCTATTATCATGCTTCTCTAATTTAGATGTAATTGACAGAAAAACATCTTTATATGATAAACTAATTACTATAATTATTACAAACAAAGTCATTAAAAAAGAACTTGCCTTAAAGGCTAAAACCAACCCTAAGGTTGATGCATATAAAACTAAACTATATTTATTTTTTAATTTCAACAATACATTTATGATAGATATATTTAACAAAAATATTCCAAACAAATACAACCAATACTCTATATTCTCTTTAATAATCAAATTCCTAAATGTAAAAACTGCTAAAAAAGAAATAAGAATCACTACTGTACTCATTACATATAATAGAATTTGAGGATACAACCCATCAAATAAGGCAATGCTAGGATTAAGTTTATTATTGAATTTTTCTTCATATTTGTTAACAAAAATAGTATTTATAGATAACCTGTATTTCCAAATAAATATGCCCAAATACCCAAATGGATATGCAATAGCAGCGCTCTCTATTGAAGATATTTTAAAAATTATAGAAACAGAAGCTGCTATAATTGCAGTTAGACATTGGTCACCTTTAAGTGAACCTCCTGTAGAAATAAAATCTATATACATTATATTTACTACACTACCAGCTAAAATTCCAAGCTTTACATCTCCTAAAATCAATCCTGTTATCATTCCCGATATTATTGGCCTATATAAAGTATAATATCCAATTCCCATAGATAAAGCAGTACTGCTACCCCAAAAATATAATATACTTAGCAGCAAAAAATTCAAAGTAGTCATTAAAAAATCCTCTTCATTATATTTTTATTATTTTATCTTTTGGAAGCATTTGAACTTCAACTTCAATTCCATTAGCTGAGATATTTTTCAATAAATCAATTTCTGAATCGCTCAAATGAATAGCATTCACAAATTTTTTACGTCCATTATGAAATCCTAGCCCACCTATGTTAACCTTATTTATTTTGATATCTAATTGTATCAATTTTGCAATATTTTCTATATATCGACTTAAAATCAAAACCCTTGATTTATTATCCCCTGATTCCAAAAATTCTTTTGTTTCTTCTATAGTTAACACATTTACATTAAGATGATCAGGTGATGCTTCTTTTATTAAACTTGACATAAAATCATCACCTGCATATTCATTATCAACTATAATAATTTCATCTATATTTAAAAATGGTATCCATGATACGATTACTTGACCATGTAATAATCTATCATCAATCCTCGTCAATACAATGTTTTTCATTAGTCCTCCGTTAATCCGTTGTAAATTTTTCATTTACAAATACTATACTTTTCTTTCCATTTTTTATTATTTTTTCAGCAATTTCTGACATGCTATATGAACTCCTATTAACTGCTATATCAATAAACAAAGGAAAGTTAATTCCTGTTATATGATAAAAATCTCTATTTTTCATGGATTTGCAAACAGCATTAAAAGGACTTCCCCCATACATATCAGTGAATACAATTAATTCATCATTCTTTGTCAACCTATCTATAGTTTCCTCTACTTCTTTTGAAAGTTGATCATAACTTTCACCTAAATTAAAGGATATAGTTTCTGCATCTTCTAAATTTCCTATTATTATTTCAGAACTTTTCAGCAATTCCTTCCCAAACTCACCATGTGTTACTAATAATATATTAATCATAATCACATCTCCTCATAAATTAATTATTAATTGGTTTTATATCGAGGCTCGCATAGAGTGCTCACCTTATTATTTATAAAATTTATCAATATATCATATCATTATACCATATAATTTTACTTTTTTATATTAATATGTTATAATTTATAAAAAAATAAAAGTTAATTTTGACTTTAAAGGAGTACTAAATGAATACAGAACACTTTAAGTTTTTTCAAAACAAAGAATGCGAATACTTTCCATGCCATAAAACAAATGACATTGAAAATTTTAATTGTTTATTTTGCTATTGTCCTTTATATATGCTAAAAGGAGATTGTGGCGGAAACTTTATTAAAAATGCAGGCATAAAGGATTGCTCAAAATGTCTTGTTCCACACTCATCCGGAAGCTATGAAAATATAATGAATAAAATTAAAGAAGTTATTGAAAAAGGTAGTGACTTTTAACAAAATTATTTCAATGTGCAGAAAGCAGATCTTCGATTTTCTGCACTATTAAATTATACTATTTTTATTATTTGATTTTTCCATCCATTTTCTGATAGGTAAGAAATTTTTTCAAAACCTAAATCATAAACTAACTTATAAATATCTTCAAATTTGCAATTAATTCCATCAGTTGAATGAGCATCTGAGTTTATTATAACAGGAATATCTTTTTCTTTTATCATTTTAAGAATAAAAGTTGAGGGATATTGTTCATTTGTATACCCTCTAGCAATTCCTCCTGTATTTATTTCTACTATACAAGGAGTCTTTGCTATTATACTTAAACATTTTTCAACTGCGTCTATATACCACTTTTCATTTTCATCAAACAAAATATTATTAATATTGTTTTTTTTAAATAAATCAAAATGCCCTATAATATGTGGTTTATATTCTAAAGCCATCTCCCCAATATAATCATAGTAGGTCTCAACGGCAATCCTTATATTTCCATTAAAACTCTCATCTATACCTTTCATTAATTCATCTAAATTATAATCTACTGTCCACATTACTCCATTATTAAATTTAGCAAGAAAATGAACAGATCCAATATAATAATCAAGTCTCTTAATCAAATCTAAAGTATATTCATCAAATCCAATACCTGGTAAATAATCTAGTTCCATTCCTAAATAAACTTCAATAGTACCATTATATTTTTGTTTAAGGTTTATTATTTCATCAATATAATTATCGACTTCCATCTTTTGTATATTCCAATCTGACGCAAATGGTAACGGTCCATGTGTAGATATCCCTATTGACTGCATATTATTATTTATTGCTGCTATAATCATATCTTCAGCTGAATATTTACCATCACAATATTTTGTATGTGTATGTAAATTTGTTAAATGCATTATTTACCTCCTTTTTCCATATAGTAATCAATTACATAATACAGTTAAATATTCAAATAGCAAAGCTATATGTACAACTATATTTTAATTCATGTACTTAAAATAGTAAAGAAACATTTTAATTTTAATTCACTATTATCATTTTGCTACGTATATTAATTGTAAGAAATTTAAAAAAAGAAATTTGGAGGATATTATATATGAATTATTCACAAGGATTTTACAATATGAAAGATTACATGAATCCTAATAACATGCCACCTTATTATGGAAATATTCCAATGCCTGTAATGGGAATGGCTTGCATGGACAATACAGGATACCCATCATCTATGCCATTTATTCCAGATAGCTATATTCCTACTAAAAGTAATATGTCTATGCCTAATGGTGATATGCCTGCATTACCTAGCATGCCCACGAACAATATGCCAAATATGAACATGCCAACATATCCAGATATGCCTGGAATGCCTGGTACAATGCCTGGAATGCCTGGTACAATGCCTGGAATGCCAAACAACAACAGAACATACCCAATGAAGCCTCGTATGCCAGAAAATAATATGCCAACTTACCCAACGATGCCTGGGATGCCAGAAGGTAATATGCCAAATTATCCAATGCCTGGTACACAAATGAATTGTAAACAATTATACGAATATATGAAACGAATGAATTGCATGGAGCAGTTAAATGATATGAATGACATGCAAATAGATGAAAATTAATTAGCTAATGAAACTAAAATGTAGCATTTGCTGCATTTTAGCTTCATATTTATTTCCCCAAAAGCAATTATAAAGTTCAAAATTAAATCTGTACAAACCTTTGAATATCAACAAAATTTAATAAAGTGTACATACACAATTTCTAAATGTCTGCATATAATATTAAGTACTATGGGGGTGTTTTTTTGATAGAGAATGCATTGCAATTAATATTTCCATTCTCAATTTTCATCTTTGGTTATATCACAAGTGGTAGTTCCTTTCCACAACCATTAAATAAAGATGAAGAACTTGAACTTATAGAAAAATCTAAAGAAGGAGATATTGAAGCTAGAAACATGCTTATTGAAAGAAATCTTAGATTAGTTGCTCATGTTATAAAAAAATATAAAACTGTGAGCATAGATCAAGAGGACCTAATTTCAATAGGTACTATCGGGTTAATTAAAGCTGTTTCAACATTTGATAACAACAAAGGAATAAGACTTGCTACATATGCTGCTAAATGCATTGATAATGAAGTTCTTATGACAATAAGAAGCGATAAAAAACTAAAAAAAGAAATTTCATTACAAGGACCACTAGGAACTGATAAAGAAGGAAACAACATTTATCTAATAGACATAATAAAATACGAAGGTGAAGAAATTGTATCTAGAATTGATAGAGAGCAAAAAATAAAAGCACTTGATGAAATTCTCGATAAAACTCTTCAAAAAAGAGAAAAAACAATAATTGAACTTAGATATGGAATTAGAAATAATGAGCATAAAACACAGAGAGAAATAGCGAAACTTTTAGGTATTTCAAGATCTTACGTTTCAAGAATAGAAAAAAAAGCATTAAATAAACTGTATGATGCTCTCGTTGCCAATGTTGGTAAATAAGTACATAAAACAAAAAATAAAAGTATTCAATTTTTTATAGATGTTGAATACTTTTATTTTTTTGATTAAAATATATTTTCTTAGTTTTCTATTTTTTTTCTTAAAATATAAAGAGGATTTACTTCTTGTGGTATTTTCATTTGAACAATTTGTTGAGCGTGTGGTGCAGAATCTATTTTTTTACCTTTCTCATCTTTCATATCCATTGCAACAACATCAAAATGCATTCCCTTCGGACCGAAGCATTCCAGTACATCACCTTCATTAAATTTATTTCTTTGTTCTACCCAAGCTATGCCATTTGCTTTATCATATGATTTTATTATACCAACAACATCATATGAACGAATATAACTGCTCGATGTATATAATTGTCCATCCTTATACGGATTACCAAAATAAAATCCATAAGTGAAATCTCTATGTGAAGCTTTTTCCAATTCTTCTTTCCAGTATTTTGTATTTCTTTCACTTTCAGGTTTCAATATCTCATCCAATGCATTTCTATATGACCTAACTGCAATTGCAGTATAATATTCACTTTTCATTCTTCCTTCAATTTTTACTGCTTTTACCCCAAGATCTACAAATTTTTGCATATGTTCAACTAAACACATATCCTTAGAATTGAAAATAAATGTTCCTTCATCATTTTCTTCAATTGGATAATACTCACCAGGTCTTTTTTCTTCAACTAAATTGTATTTCCATCTGCAAGGCTGTGCACAATCTCCCTTATTAGAGTATCTACCTGTCATAAAACTACTTAGCAAACATCTACCTGAATAAGATATACACATTGCACCATGTATAAATGCTTCAAATTCTAAATCATCAGGAGAATTTTTTATTATTTCTCCTATCTCTGCAAAAGAAAGCTCTCTAGCTAATACTATACGATTAACTCCCTGCTTATGCCAAAAATTTGCAGTATAATAATTTGTAGTATTTGCTTGAGTACTTAGGTGAATTTTCATATCTGGAATTGTTTGTTTAACAATTTCTATAGAACCAGGATCTGCAACTATAAGTGCATCTGCCCCTATTTTATACAAATATTTAATATATTCCTCAAAACCCTTCAAATCATCATTGTGAGGAACTATATTAACGGTAATATTTGATTTTCTACCATGTTTATGACAATATTCTATGCCTTCTTCTAATCCTTTGTTAGTAAAATTTTTACTTCCTGCTCTCAAACCAAGTGATTTTCCTGCAAAATATATTTCATCTGCACCATACTCTACTGCCATAATTAACTTATCCATACTTCCAGCAGGTGCTAATAATTTAGGTAACATTTATATCTCCTTAAATTTTATTTTATTAATGTAACTGCTAACCCATCTCCTAATGGTAAAATTGACGTTATATATCTATCGTCATGTGAAATATAATCTAGATATTCTCTCATATTCCTTACCAATGTTTTTTTCCTTCTAACAACCAAATCATCAGTTGCAATCATTCCTTGATACAATACATTATCAGAAATTATTATTCCACCTGATTTCATCATTTTAGAACATTTATCAAAAAATGTAGTATAATAACTCTTTGCTGCGTCTATAAAAGCTAAATCAAAAAATCCATCAATATTAATATTATCTAAAATTTCAACAGCATCTCCATAAAAAACTTCTATATTTTTATCTAAATTATATTTCTTGATATTTTCAATTGCTTCTTTATAAAACTTTTCACTTCTTTCTAATGTTACTATTCTACCTTCATTATTCATGACATGACTCATAAATATTGAAGAGTATCCTACATTAGTACCAACTTCAATTATATTTTTGGCATTTATCTGATTAATTATAAGCTTTATAAACTGTCCAACTTCTTTGTGAATTATAGGCAATTGTCTTTCAACACACTCTAACCTAAATTTCTCTAATTCTTCATCTCTATTTTCAATTAAACTATTAATATACACATCTATGTATTCTCTATTTATATTGTCCATTTGTAATCCTTTTTAATTTAAATATTTATTTTTTGCAGCTAGATGATCTTCGTAATTATTTGAGAAATAGTGTGAACCATCTCCTTTTGCTACGAAAAACAAATAATCAACATCTGCTGGATCTAATACTGCCAAAATAGAATTTTTACCTGGTGAATTAATTGGTCCAGGTGGCAAGCCTTCAATTATATAAGTATTGAATGGCGAATCTATGGATATATCTTCATTTGTAAGTCGTTCCTTCCATTCACCACGGGCATAATTAACTGTTGCACACGATTGTAACTTCATGTTTACATCTAAGCGGTTTAAAAATGTAGCCGCGACAACATCTCTCTCCTCGTCAAGAACAGCTTCTTTTTCGACTATACTTGCCAGGTTAATAACATCTAATATGCTAAGACTTGAATTAGAAAGCAAAGGCATAATATCTTCTTTATAAAAATCATCAAATTGAGAAAGCATAACTCTTATCACAGTTTCTTCATCAGATTTCATATAAACATTGTAAGTTTCTGGCATCAAATATCCTTGTAAGCTCTTTACTTCTGGATTATCTATCAAAAATTGATAATCCTCACTAAAATAATCAGCATTATTCATCAAATCTAACATTAATTCATAATTTAATCCAAGCTGCTCTGAAATTGTCTGTGCAGTTTTTTCAATGGTTAGTCCTTCTATAATAGTTATATCTACAGTATTTCCTGTAGTTCCACCTTTTATAAGAACCTCCAATAATTCATCCACACTCATATTTCTAGATAAAATATAATTTCCAGCCTTCAATTTAATATCTGAATTTGTTTTTTTTGCATAATACTTGAATATTTTAGGATTTTGAATTAATTTATTATCTAATAGTATCTCTGCTATATTGTTCGTTGAGCTTCCTTCTGGAATTTCCACTATAATTTTCTTATCATCATTAGAATTAACTGGTCTTAAAGAAATGTCAATATAGTAGTTTATATAATAATTAATTCCTATAGCAAATATAATTATAACTAATAAGAAAAAACCTAATTTTTTTTTCATGTATCCTCCAAAAAATAATATAAACTTATTTGAATTCATTTTATTATACAATCTTTTATTAATTTTTACAATAAAAAAAATATTTACGATGTTTTTTGAATATTTAATTCTATATTGGTTAATATAATATTGCTTACATTAAATAAGTGTTATGAAAGAATTATTTTGAAAGGACTGGTTGCTTTGGACTACGAAAATGGTAACTATGGTAACACTCCTAATTTTGAAAGTATTAACAAGATAAATAAAATCAAAATAAAAAACGATGGTCAGTCTCGATTATCTGATTTAAAATCAGGTTCTCTAAATCCAAATTTAAGTAGTGTTATTAATAGTGAAAATACTCGAATTAAGGAAAAAAAGATTGTAAACAATAAACCATCTCAATTTGGACCGGTATTAGGTGTTAACTTTCATAATGTAAAAAAATAATATGTAAGTAAGAAGAAGTCGCACAAGTGGCTTCTTCTTTTTATTACTTATAAATTAACAATACAATATTTCAATCATATAATAACCATAGATATATAACAAGGAGGTTATCATGATTTCAAAAAATAACAATGTTGATAATATTAATAACAATAATTTAAATAGGCAAAGAGAATGTCTTACTATAGGAAGAATTGCACCTAATTTTACAGCAATTACTACTCAAGGACCTATTACAATGTCACAATATAGGGGGAAATGGGTTTTATTTTTCTCTCATCCTGGGGATTTTACTCCAGTTTGTACATCGGAATTTATTTCTTTTGCTCAGCTTTATCCTGAATTTGTAAAAAGAAATGTACAATTGTTAGGTATAAGTATAGACAGTAATCCAGCTCACCTAGGATGGTTTTATAACATACTAGAATTTACAGGAATAAAAATTCCTTTCCCACTAATAGCTGACAGGGACTCAGTTATTGCGGCTACATATGGTATGGTAAATCCAGATAGAATTTATGAGCAAACTGTAAGAGATGTTTTTCTAATAGACCCATCTCAAAAAATAAGAGCCATACTTACTTATCCAGCAACAAACGGTAGAAATATGTATGAAATATTAAGACTAATAGATGCTCTTCAAGTTACTGATGAATTTAAGGTTAATACTCCTGCTAACTGGATGCCTGGAGATCCTGTAATTGTACCTTACCCAAAGACATTTGACGAATTATTAGAAAGGGCTAACAACCCAAATATTGATGGTTTAAATTGTGTTCAATGGTATATGTGCTACAAAGATTTACCCATTGAAGAAATTGAAAATCCTCCATCAGAAATAGAAAAAGGGCTCTAAAGCCCTTATCTTTTTGATTATTTATCTGACAAATCTGGTAATTCATTATTATTAACTTCTACAATTATTGGAAGTATCATTGGACTTCTTTTAATTTTTTCATAAATAAAGCTACTAAGTGCATCTTTGATAGCCATCTTTATATTATTCCACTCTCTTGTATTGGTTTCTTGGCATTTACACAAAGCGCGTCTCACTACAGCCTTTGATTCTTCTATTAAATCAATGTTTTCTCTAACATAGATAAATCCTCTTGAAACAATTTCAGGACCGGCAAGAACTCGTCCTGTACCTCTTTCGGTAGATAAAACTATAATTATCAATCCATTCTCAGATAAAAGCTTTCTATCTCTTAAAACTATATTTCCAACATCCCCTACACCTAGACCATCTACGAGGATATTACCTGATGTTACATTTCCGTTTTTCGTAATTGATTTTGATGTAATTTCAATTACATCGCCATTTTTACCTACAATAGAATGTTTCTCATCAATTCCAAGCTCTTCTGCTAACTTTGCGTGTTGAATAAGATGTCTATATTCTCCATGTACTGGAATAAAAAACTTAGGTTTTAAAAGAGTGAGCATCAATTTTAATTCGTCGCGCCTTGCATGACCAGACACATGAACCTGTGTAATCGCACTATACATTACCTCGGCTCCCTTTTCATACAGCATATTAATAACTCTTGATACTGTTTTTTCATTGCCTGGTATTGGACTAGCAGATATAATAACTAAATCACCTGCTTTTATCTCAAGCTTTTTATGATCACTGTTTGCCATACGCGTAAGAGCTGACAAAGGCTCACCTTGACTACCTGTTGTAATAATAACAATTTCACTATCCTTGTATCTTTTAAGGTCATTTACATGTACCAATGTACCCTCAGGAACATCTAAATAACCCAATTCTTGAGATACCTTTACTACATTTATCATGCTCCTACCAGATATTGCAACTTTTCTTCCATATGCAACAGCAGCATTAATTACTTGTTGTACTCTATAAACATTCGATGCAAAGGAAGCAACTATTATTCTTGTATCACAGGTTTTAAACATTTCCATAAATTTATTACTTATAATACGCTCTGAGTCTGTAGTTCCTGGTCTTTCTACGTTTGTGCTATCTGACATAGCTACAAGCACACCTTTTCTTCCAAACTCTGCAAACATATCAAGGTCAATTGCTTCGCCACTTATAGGAGTATAATCTATTTTAAAGTCTCCCGTATGAACTAATATTCCAATAGGAGTTTCAATTGCCATTCCAACTGCATCTGGAATACTGTGGCTACCTCTTATAAATGTAATCTTAAAGCATCCAAGATTAATTGTTTTACCAGCATTAAGCACTTTTAACTGTGCATCTTCTATTTTATGTTCTAAAAGTTTATTTTCAACCAAACCAAGGGTAAGTTTTGTTCCATATATAGGAACATTGATTTTCTTAAGCAAATATGGTATGTTACCAATATGATCTTCATGACCATGTGTTAAAAGTATACCCTTAACTTTATCTTTATTTTTAATCAAATAAGTTATATCTGGAATTACAATATCAATTCCTAACATTTCATCTTCTGGGAACGACATACCACAGTCTATAACAACAATATTGCTACCATATTCTATTACTGTCATATTTTTCCCGATTTCACCTAATCCCCCTAAAGGAATTATCTTAAGTTTATGTTTCTTTTCTGTTGCCATTATTATTCTCCTTATTTCTACATTGACTGCAGATTCCGGTGAATTTAACTATATGATTTTTTATTTCAAAATTGTATTGTTTTTCTATTATTTCTTCCAATGAGTTCATTAGATCTTCTTTGACTTCTATGATTTTACCGCATTTTTTGCAAATTAAATGATGGTGCTGATGAACTTCCTTGTTATTTGGAGATAATATTTCATATCTATAACATCCATCATCAAAATTAAGCTTATAAACTAATCCTATTTCCTCAAACAACTGAAGTGTTCTATATATTGTCGCAAGACCTATTTCAGGATAAATATCCTTTATATGTTCATATATTTCTTCTGGGCTAAGATGCTCTTCTTTTTTTTCAGTCAAGATTTCAAAAACTACTTTTCTTTGATTTGTTAATTTGAAATTTCTTTCTCCAAGTTTTTCTTTTAAGAATTCAACACAACCCATAATTTCACCTCAAAATTTAACTATATTAGTTCATCAGCTATTCCTTCATAGATTTCAATTACCTCTTTTAATTCCTCTTCATCGTCAATTATATTAAGTATAATTTCCCCGTCATCAGTTTCATCTAAGCTATATATCATACCTTCATCAGAATCTACTTCATGAAGCACTGCATACTGAACATCGTCAACATGAAAAGTAGCTTCAATAACGAGTTTTTCTACTTTACCTTCATCATTAATAAGTTCAACTATATTATCTTCCATATTCCATGTGACCTCCATATATTTGACAATTAGTTGCCTTTTAATTTTGTTCTCTGCATGTATGTTGTCAATATTTGAACAGCAGCTAATTTGTCTATTACTTCTTTTCTTTTTTTTCTTTTAACATCGGCATCTATTAACATTCTTTCAGATATTGATGTAGTAAAACGCTCATCTTCAAGCTCAACAGGTAAATCTATATGTTTTTTCATTTTTTCCAAAAATTGTAAAACTTTTTCACCTTGGATTCCAACCGTCCCATCTAACATTTTTGGTAGTCCTGAAACAATTATAGTAACCTTATATTCTTCTATTATTTTCTTGAGCTCATTAATATCGTTCTTTAAATTTGTTCTTTTTATAGTAGTTACTCCTTGTGCTGTTATCATTAACAAATCACTTACTGCAACTCCTATCGTTCTGTCTCCCACATCAAGACCCATAATTCTGTCCATATATACCTCACACAATTTTGATATAAAAATCCGTACATTCACCTGCGCAATAACTGCACAAAACACATTTACTCATATCGACTTTACACTTTCCATCAACAATTTCAAGAGCATTTTGTTTGCATTTTTTTACGCATCTTCCACAACCTATACACCACTCTTCTATCACGAGAGTACGTTTTTGATTTTTTAGTTTATTCTTTATATTATGATTTAACTCATTGTTTTCCAAGTAACTGATATTTGCATCAATTTCTTCTTTTGTGCTCATACCAACAGCTATAGCATCTACTTCATTTAAATTTTTCACAAAATTAAATGCATTTTTTGCATCATTTATGAGGTGTCCTCCTCCATAAATTTTCATAGCTAAAATAAATTTGTTGTTCTTTTTTGCTAATTCTACAGCATTCAGCATATCTGTAATGTTACCATCTTGTATTCCAATACCTTTCATATTTAGTAAAGGAAATACTATTTCAATTTCTTTAAATTTTATGCTGTCATTTACTGCTTCCACTCTGTGAGTTGATATTCCAAAATGTTTAATTATTCCGTCTTCTTTGTATTTCATAAATCGCTCTACAGCTTTACTGTGACCTTTGAAATTATTTCCATTATCTTGCTCATGAAGCATGAATATATCAATATAATCGGTATTCATTTCTTTTAAAGCTTTCATAATACTATATTCAGCAGTTTTCTCATCGTATGCATAGCTTTTTGTAGCTAAAGTTAGTGTTTCCCTGTCTTTATCTTTTATGAATTCTTTTAATAATTTATAGTTATTATAAAGCTCGGCAGTATCTAAAAAATTTATTCCTTTTTCATAAGCATAATTTAATAATTTTATTTTATTATAATCAGTATCATTATTTTGCAAATCACTTAGAGAAAGAGTTCCATAACATAATTTAGAAACATTTGCTTTCTCAAAAAAATTAATATAGTCCATTATTTTCACCATATAAAAATGAAGCAGTATATTGATAAATATACTGCTGTTTACTTCAGTAATTTAAAGTTCAATTACATCTAAATACACATTTAGTATTTCTTCTAATAGTTCATCTCTTTCAATTTTACGTATTAAACTTCTTGCATTGTTATGATTAGTAATATATGTTGGATCTCCTGATAATATGTACCCTATGAGCTGATTGTTTGGATTGTATCCTTTTTCCTTTAATGACTGATACACCTGAGATATAATTTCCCTAGCCCCATTTAGAGATTCCATATTATAATCAAACTTTGCAGTATTATTGACTTTTTTATCCATAAAAAACACCTCTTTTAATTATAATACATTTTTGTAATAAAATCAACCATAATTATTTATTATTTGTATTAAGAAACAATCATGGATAATTATGGTTTATTTATCAGATTCTATTTTATACTTTATATTAAATTTTAGTTATTTATCGACTTAATATATTACGAACAGCATTTACTGCATCATCTATTTTATTTGGATTTTTCCCACCTGCTTGTGCAAAATCTGGCCTACCGCCACCGCCGCCACCAGCTATAGAAGCAGCTTCTTTAACTATATTACCTGCATGGAAACCCTTTTGAATTAAATCCTTTGTTACAGATGATACAAACAGTACTTTTTCATTTAATTCAGATGCTAAAAGAATTATACAGCTATTGTTTTTATCCTTAATTTTATCAGCTATTTCTCTTAGTGAGTTAGCATCTTTATCCTTCAACTTTAAAGCAAATAATTTAATTCCATTAATTTCTTCATATTGCTCAAGAATTTCATCCATACTATTTTTAAGAATTTCATTATTTAATCTTTGAATTTCTTTATCTTTTTCTTTTGATTCTTTTTTTAAATTTGTAACTTTACTTAACAATTCATCCTTAGTAGATTTCATTATATTAGACAATTCTTCTACCACATTATTAAGCTCTACTAAATATTCATATGCTGCCTTTCCAGTTACTGCTTCTACCCTTCTAACTCCAGATGCAATGCTACCTTCTGAAAGTATTTTAAACATTCCGATTTTTGACGTTTCCTCAATATGAGTACCACCACATAACTCTTTACTAAAATTTTCTATGCTAACAACTCTTACAACATCTCCATATTTTTCATCAAAAAGTGCTGTCGCACCTGTTTTTCTTGCTTCTTCTAAGTTTAAAAAATCAACAGATATTTTATAATCAGCCTGTATTGCTTCATTTACTCGATTTTCTATTTCTTTAATTGTTTCACTATCTACAGCTTCGAAGTGTGTATAATCAAATCTTAATCTATCTTCAGAAACATATGAACCTGCTTGATTAACATGCTCACCAAACAAATTTCTTAACACTCCGTGAAGCAAATGTGTACATGTATGATTTTTAGCAATATTCTTCCTTCTTTGCAAATCTATATTAGAAGCAACTTTTTCACCTACAGACACTTCACCTTTTACCACTTCTACCTCATGAATGAAAATGTCCTTATTGAATTTTCTTGTATTTAATACATTTATTTTAGCGCTTTCAGATAATATACTTCCAGTATCCCCTATCTGCCCGCCACCTTCAGCATAAAATGGCGTTTTATCAAGTATAATTGCACCTTTTTGTCCATTTTTTATAGAATTCACCTCAGTTCCATCAACAACAATACTAAGAATTTCAGATGCATTTGATTCATCTGTATATCCTGTAAACTCTGTTTTAGATGTTTCTATATTAAATTGTTCATCTTTCCAACCTGAACTTCCAGTTTTGTTTCTTGCATTTCTAGCCATTTTTCTATGTTGTTCCATAATTGAAACAAACTCATCTTTATTGAGATTAAATCCGTTTTCTTTTAATATTTCTTCTGTAAGTTCTAATGGAAACCCATAAGTATCATATAGCTTAAATGCTATGCTACCATCTAAAATATCTACATTTTTTTCTTTTATTATATCTATTTCTTTTTGAAGCAATTCAAGTCCTTGATCTATAGTAGTTTTAAATTTTTCTTCTTCTAAGCTTATAACTTTTAAAATATAGCTTTCTTTTTCTGAAAGCTCTTTATAAGCCTCTTTCCACTCATTTATAACAACCTGTACAGTATCGCACAAAAACTGGTTTTCAATCCCTAAATATTTTCCTTGACGAATAGCCCTTCTAATCAACCTTCTAAGAACATATCCTCTACCTTCATTCGATGGTATAACACCATCAGAAATCATAAAAGTAGCAGCTCGTGAGTGATCACAAATAATTTTCATCGCAGTATTTTTCTTAGCTTCAACACCATATTTTACTTTTGATATTTCTTCAACCTTTCTTATGATACTTATTAAAGGTTCAACATCAAAAACAGATTTTTTACCTTGCAATACTGTTGAAACTCTTTCTAGTCCCATTCCTGTATCTATATTTGGATTTTCAAGTGGATTATAATTTCCTTGTTCATCTTTATCAAATTGGGTAAATACAAGATTCCATATTTCTATAAATCTATCGCACTCACAACCTGGTTTACAATCAGGTGAATCACAACCATTCTCTATCCCTGTATCATAAAATATTTCTGAGTCTGGACCACTTGGACCTATTTCTAACTCCCAGAAATTATCTTTTAACTTAATAATTCTATCCAGAGAAAGACCAACTTTCTCATTCCATATTTTTAAAGCTTCTTCATCTTTATCATAAACAGTAACCCAAAGTTTATCTTTTTCAATTTTAATGGTTTCAGTTAAAAACTCCCACGCCCATTCTATCGCTTCTTCTTTAAAATAATCTCCAAACGAAAAGTTTCCAAGCATTTCAAAAAAAGTTAGATGCCTAGCTGTAACGCCTACATTATCAATATCTCCAGTTCTAATGCATTTTTGACATGTAGCTATTCTTTTAGCAGGTGGTTTTTCCGCTCCAGTAAAATATCTTTTCATAGGTGCCATTCCTGCACCTATAAGCAATAAGCTTTTATCGTTCTTAGGAACAAGAGAAAAGCTTTGCTCTGTTAAATGCTCTTTATTTTTAAAAAATTCTAAAAATTCTTTTCTTATATTGTTTATTGAAAATCTATTCATTCATATCCTCCATTATATTTTCATTCGTACGCATTATAATAAAGTAAATTATAATGTATGCAATCGTATGTTGTCAACAAATAATTATAATCTAGTAATTTATGTACAACGCAAAGCGGTGACTGTAATGCTTACATTACGTCACCGCTCTTAAATATTTTTTTCAAAGTCTTTTATATTAATGACAATGAACCTCTTCATCTTCAGGAGTATAATTTTCTAAACCTTTAATAACTTTATTTGTTTTTTGTGCGTAATCATATAATGCCGATTTAATTGCTTGTTCTGCAAGAACTGAACAGTGAACTTTAACAGGTGGAAGCCCTCCTAAAGCTTCAACAACAGCCTTGTTAGAAAATTCTACAGCTTCATTTATACTTTTACCTATTATTAATTCTGTAGCCATGCTAGATGATGCAATTGCTGAACCGCAACCAAATGTCTCAAATTTTGCATCTTCAATTATATCATCATTAATTTTTAAATATATTTTCATTATATCTCCACATTTAGCATTACCAACTTGGCCAACACCATCTGCATTTTCTATTGAACCTACATTCCTTGGGTTTTTAAAATGATCCATTACTATTTCTGTATACATATCTTTATCCTCCAATTTACTTTAATATTGTTATCACTTGTTTACATATTCTTTTTTAGTGGTGAAATTGCTCGTAGCTTTTCAATTATATTTTTCATTGTTTCTATTACAAAATTAATGTCTTCATCTGTTGTTTCTTCACTTATTGTAAACCTAATTGATCCGTGAGCCGTTCCATGGTCAAGCCCAGTTGCTAAAAGTACATGCGATGGATCAAGCGAACCAGATGTACAAGCAGAGCCACTTGATGCAGCTATTCCATCCATATCTAACAGGAGTAGTATTGATTCACCCTCTACATATTGGTATGAAAAATTAACATTATTTGGTAGTCTCATAGTTGGATGACCATTTAACACTACATCAGGTATGTTGTTTTTAATACCTTCCATTAACTTATTTCTAGTTTCAGTTAATTTAGAAACATATTGTTCGAAATTTTTACTAGCTAATTCAACAGCTTTTCCAAAACCAACTATATTTTGAACTCCTTCAGTGCCAGCTCTTTTTCCTCTTTCTTGTCCTCCACCGTGAATTAAATTATCTATTTTAATTCCTTTTCTAATGTACATTCCACCAATTCCCTTAGGACCACCTAATTTATGAGCCGACATTGACATTAAATCTATATGTTGTTTTTTTACATCTATTCTAACAGCTCCAAGAGCTTGAACTGCGTCAGTATGGAAAATAATATTATGTTCTTTTGCGATTTCACCTATTTTTTCTATTGGCTGAATTGTTCCTATTTCATTGTTTGCATACATTATTGATATTAATATTGTTTCTGGTTTTATGCTACTTTTTAATTGTTCTAAATCTATCATTCCATATTCATCTACATCTAGGTAAGTTGTTTCAAATCCAAACTTTTCAAGATATTCGCATGTATGCAAAACAGCATGGTGCTCTATTTTGGTGGTAATAATATGATTTCCCTTATCTTTATTAGCAAAAGCAACTCCTTTTATAGCCCAGTTATCAGACTCCGAACCACCAGCAGTAAAATATAGTTCTTTTTCATCAGCATTTATAAAGTCTGCTACAGTTTTTCTTGCATTTTCAACAGCTTCTTTCGACCTTCTTCCAAGCTCATAAATCCCACTAGAAGGATTTCCATACATTTCATCAAAATAGCTTTTCATTTCTTCTATTACTTCTTTTTTTACTTTTGTAGTTGCAGCATTGTCTAAATAAATTTTTCTGTTCATTTTACTATTTCTCCTCTGTGTTTATTTTTTCATGGTCTTTATTCATATCTGCTAAAGTTATATTATCTATAACATCATTTATACTTTTTTCTATTTTTTCAAATATCCCTCTTGTTGCACAAACAGACTCTCTAGAACATATTTCCTTGCTTAAACAATCCGAAGTAGTCATTTCTCCCTCTAGTGTTCTAAGTATCATACCTACAGTCAACTCACTGGGATCCTTTGCTAGCAAATATCCACCCTGAGCTCCCCTTACAGTTTCTATATACCCTTTTTTCTTTAATTTTGAAAAAAGCTGTTCTAAATAATTTTCTGACATATTGTATTTATCCGATATTTTTTTAAGAGATACAGGACCCAAACCATAATTGAGAGAAAGTTCAAATACTGCCTTCAATCCATATCTTCCTTTTGTAGATAATATCATAACTTAACTCCTTTCAATGTTTATTCCCGACCTTTTAACTAGGGATTAATTAGATTATATTATACCCAACTAATTTTGTCAACATTAAATATTTTTTACTTCCCATATTTTTTTCTGTTGCAAGGTAAGCACTTTATGCATTCATCTTTAATAAAAAAAGAAAAACAATAGATTACCTATTACTTTTCTTTTTTTATTTTCTTATATATAATTGTTTTTCTAGAGAATATCAAAAGCTAATCAATTGTTATAGGAAGTAATTTATAAACATATGTTCCGTTTACTTTTATTGAACTATAAACATTGTTAATTGGATATTTCCCCCTACACTCTCTTAAAATTGATTTTAGCATTTCATAGTTATTTGTTCTTATACATAAATCACATTCACTTTTAATACTGAATGGCACTGAAGACAACTTTATATCTTTAAATCCCATATTTTCAAGTCTGCTAAATGCAGCTATAGTATAGTTTCCTTGCTTGAATGTAATAATATAAATCTCCATTTGACTCCTCCTTTATGCTGTTAAGATATTAGAATGTTCAAATTATTACTAGTTATCTTATTACCCTTATTTATTTTATTAAAGATAATCTAATAGGTTACAACATAATAGAGGCTTAGGAAATTAAATTATTAATGACAAAAATGCAATGGGACTTTCCATTGCATTTTTGTGTTAATTAAAATTTATTTTATAAAGTTATTAATTTATTTGAATTTCTTTTGCTTTTTCTGGTTTGAAATCATTTTTTAAATCATATATATTATGTGAAGTAAAATCCCTTAACTGTCTATCTCCTAATGAATAACATCTCATAAATCTTTTTGAATCTACGGTTGTCCAATGCTCAGCATCCCAAGTTAGATAACCATCTTCATCTGTCACTTTTTCGTTAAGTATTAAATCTACTTGTCTGTTTTCATTTGACATTAAATTTATAAGGCTATCATAAGTTACTTCTATTTCTACTTTATTAATCAAATCATAAGCTTTCATATTATTGCCTCCAATTCTTTTTAACAACATGCTTTTTTTACTATATTTATAATTATACTTTTTAATTTAAATACTCGAATTCTTCTTCATTTTCATATATGCTCAGTTCATATTTCAAATCTTCTAAATTAGACTCATATTCTTCCATAGAAATCTGATTAGTAAATAACAAACTATCTAATTTGTTTTTCCCATCTTCATATATGAATATTTCTTTACAAGGCCATATAACATTGCTTTTAATGTTTTTACTATTTGATTTTTTTATTTTTATATCAATTTCATCATCTAAAAGTTCCACTATTGTACCCATTAGATAAAATTTATTAATTATAATATTGTTTTTTTCAAATATATTTCTAACTATTTTAATAAACTTAAAATGTTTCTTTTTAATTTCATAAAGTACATCTTCATTTAAACTATCTTCAATCAAATCCCTGTTATAAAACGAAGCAACAATGTCATATTCTTTATCGAGTTCAAATTCTTCTAAATTTATTTTCTCATATATTTTTTGTTCTATATTTTCGTTTGTAATATTAATATCTAATATCTTTAATTCCATTTTAATCCTCCTATCCTATAGGACAACCAAGGCAAAATGGTATATCCTAACTGAGTTTCAAATAATCTAAAAACTTTTTCATTCTAGCTTCATAACCTGATTCTTTAGGTTCATAATAATTTGTATTACTTAAATTATCTGGCAAGTATTGCTGCTTAACATAAAATTTATCATAGTCATGAGGATATTTATATGAAACTCCTCTATTAAGTTTAGTTGCTCCAGAGTAACTTTTATCTCTTAGATGAGACGGTATTTCCAGAGAATTTTTATCTGCATCTACCATTGCTCTATTTATAGCAATGTATGAAGCATTGCTTTTTGGTGCGCATGCTATATATATAGCTGCTTGAGCAAGAATTATGCGCCCTTCAGGCATTCCTATTATTTCAATAGCTTTGAATGCATTTACTGCTACTTCTAAAGCTCTAGGATCCGCATTTCCAACATCTTCTGAAGCACATATTATAATTCTACGTCCTATAAATTTAGGATCTTCTCCACCCTTTATCATTTTCGCAAGCCAATATACAGCCGCATCAGGGTCTGAACCCCGCATACTTTTTATAAACGCTGATATGGTATCATAATGATTATCACCATTTTTATCATAAACAATTTTTTTATTCTGAATACATTCTTGTGCAATATCATCGTCTATTTTGACGATTTGATTCTCCTCAGGTAAGGTTGTTTCAACACCTAATTCAAGTGCACTTAAGGCTTTCCTAATATCACCATTTGAATTATCTATAATTATATCAAGTGCTGACTCAGAAACCAGAATGTCTTTATCTCCATATCCTCTTTCTTTGTCCAAAAGTGCTTTTTTTAATACACTTTTAATATCATCATTTGTTATTTGTTTAAATTCAAATACTAATGACCTTGATATTAGAGCAGGATTTACTTCAAAATATGGATTTTCAGTTGTTGCCCCTATTAATATTATAGTTCCATTTTCAACATAAGGTAGCAAAGCATCTTGCTGTGCTTTATTAAAACGATGAATTTCATCTATAAAAAGGATTGTCCTTTTATTATAAATAGATAATTCATCAACTGCAAATTTAATCTTTTCCTTTATATCTTTGATTCCACTAGTAACAGCATTTAAGGTAGTAAAATTATTTTTAGTTTTTTCTGCTATAATTTTAGCTAAAGTTGTTTTACCTGTTCCAGGTGGTCCATAAAAAATTGCAGATGAAAGTTTATCAGAAATTATTGCTCTGTTTAATATTTTTCCTTCACCTACTATATGCTTTTGACCAACAAAATATTCTAAACTTAAAGGTCTCATACGTTCAGCTAAAGGTCCCTTTTTTTTTATTGAATTTTCATACTGCAAATCAAATATATTCATTATAATTCCTTCATAAATAATTATATTTATTTATAGTTTTTTTGCAACCGTATATTTAATTGCATTGTTTTCCATTTCTTTTTTATCATAGTTTTTCAAAATAAAATATGATAAACCTAAAGATGCAAGTCCTGATAAAGCAGATATTAAATCTCTATTTGAACTATTTTTAAATAAAAACATAAATGCAAAAATAGTTCCTAACATTATAACAAAAGGAGTTCCATACAACATAAATATATGTTTGAACATTACTTCATTCTCCGTTGATATTTCAACATAATCTCCAACTTTTATATCACTTGCTACCTCAGTTTTTATTACAACACCATTAACCTTGCATGCTGAAGAACAACTCTTACAATTATCTCCACACATAGATACTCTTTTAACTAAAATAGTTGCCATATTTCCATCTATTCTCTCGATTTTTCCTACTTGTTCCATTATAACACTTCCTTTCTATGATTCTAATGTATAAGCAGTTTCAATATATAGTATATATTTGTTAATGATTAGGGCAACCGCAAGAGATTGCCCTAATCATACTGTCTTTGTTTCATTTGTGTATTTATTATATCATATTTTAATTTTTTATTCTACAACATTTATACCTAATTCCTTTAGTTGTTTATCCGATGTAAAAGCTGGTGCTTCTGTCATTAAACAAGACGCACTTTGTGTTTTAGGAAATGCTATTACGTCTCTAATATTATCACTATTAGTTAACATCATCATGAGACGATCCAGTCCAAATGCTAATCCACCATGAGGCGGTACCCCGTATTTAAATGCTTCTAACAAGAAACCAAACTTTTCATTAGCTTCTTCTTGCGTAAACCCAAGGGCCTTAAACATTCTATTTTGTAAATCCCTATTTGTAATTCTTATGCTACCGCCACCAATTTCATCACCATTAATAACTATATCGTAAGCTTTAGCTCTACATGAACCTGGATCTGATTCTAGTTTATCTAAATCTTTATCAACTGGTGCTGTAAACGGATGATGTTTAGCAACATATCTATCTTCCTCTTCACTGTATTCAAATAATGGGAAATCAGTAATCCATACCATTTCAAATGAATTTTCATCTATTAGATTTTTATCATGTGCAATTTCAATTCTCAATGCTCCTAATGAAGTATTTACAACTGATTCCTTGTCAGCAACTATAAAGGCTATATCTCCTTCTTTTATATTAAGTGATTTCATCAATTCATTTATTTCATATTCACTTAAGAATTTAGCTATAGGTGATTCTAAAACTCCATTTTCGAATTTGAACCAAGCTAAGCCTTTTGCTCCATAAGTTTTAACAAATTTTTCAAGTTTAGATATTCCTTTTTTAGAAAAACTTTCTGCTGAACCATCAATTTTAACACATTTAATTATTCCACCATTATCAAGTGTTGATTTAAAAGCGTTAAACTCAGAATTTTTAAATATTTCACTTATATTATTTAACTCATACCCAAATCTCAAATCTGGTTTATCACAACCATACTTATCCATTGCAACTTGATATGACATTCTTTTAATAGGAAGAGATACATCTATATTTTTAACTTCCTTAAATATTTTTTGTATTAATCTTTCATTTAACTCTATTACATCCTCTACATCTACAAATGACATTTCAAGGTCTAATTGCGTAAATTCGGGCTGTCTGTTTGCTCTTAAATCTTCATCTCTAAAGCATCTAACTATTTGATAATATCTATTCATACCAGAAACCATTAAAAGTTGTTTAAACAACTGAGGTGATTGTGGCAATGCATAAAATTTACCTGGATTTACTCTACTAGGTACTAAATAATCCCTTGCACCTTCTGGTGTAGGTTTAGTTAAAAAAGGTGTTTCTATTTCATTGAAACCATTGTCGTACATAAAATCTCTAATAATCTTCGAAGTTTTGCTTCTCATTAAGAGATTTTTCTGCATTGATGGTTTTCTTAAATCTAAAAATCTATATTTTAATCTCATTTGTTCCGAAACATCATCATTATCTTTAATATAAATTGGTGGAGTTTCTGAGCTATCTAGTATTTTTAACTCTTTTATATATACTTCAATTTCGCCTGTCGCCATATCAAGGTTCTTTGACTGTCTTTCACGAATTTCACCTTTAACTGCAATAACAAACTCACTTCTCAAGCTTTCTGCTTTTTCAAATGCATCATTGTTGTAATCTGTATCAAATACAACTTGAACTAATCCAGTTATATCTCTTAAATCTGCAAATATAAGTCCTCCAAGACTCCTTCTTTTTTGAACCCATCCCATTAAAACGACTTCTTTGTTTACATCATTCATTGATAAGTCGCCACACATGTTAGTTCTTCTGAGTGTTCCCATTGTTTCCATAATTGTATCCTCCGATTTTTAAATTATAATCGATTTTTATCAAAAAAATAAAAATCGCCCCGCTATAGGGACGAGAATAACCCGCGTTGCCACCCTACTTGGACTACATAATAGTCCCTCTCAATTGTTGTTGCATACATTCAAGGTGTCTTCATCAAAGTTTAATAATAGGCTCACACCAACCCTATCTCTCTTAAATTACAACTAAATGATTACTCTTCCTCATGCAATATTTATTACAATAAAATTATCATAATAAAATTTATTTGTCAATATTTTTTTCTTATGTAAATTATGAAACTAAAAAAAGACAGCTCATTATACAAGCTGACTTTTTTTAACAGGTTGTAAAATCTCAATTATTATTTACTAAATCATTTAATGTTTTAAATTCATATCCTTCTGATTCCCACTTAGTTAATAGCTCATCTAATATTTCGCAATTTGTTTTAGATGTGCTGTGCAATAAAACTACTGCACCAGGATGAATACGTGGTACTAATTTTTCAAAAGCATATTCCTTAGTTGGTTGCTTATTAACATACCAATCAACATATGCTAAGCTCCAGAAAATGGTCTTATAACCTAATTCATTTGCTAGTTTTAAATTATTTTCATTAAACTTACCTTGTGGAGGTCTATAAAACTTAAGCATTTCTTGCCCTGTTGTACTTTTGTACAACTCTTCAAGAGCATTAATTTCTTTTTTAAATGATGCCATATCAGAAATTTTAGACATATCAGGATGATTATATGTATGATTTCCAACAATATGCCCCTCTTCCACCATTCGCTTAACTAAATCTGGCTCTTTTTCAATATAGTTTCCAACTAAAAAAAACGCGGCTTTAATATTATGTTTTTTTAAAGTATCTAGTATAGAAGGAGTATAACCATTCTCAAATCCTGCATCAAAGGTTAAATAAATCGCTTTTTCATCAGAATCACCAATATAATATGAATTAAATTTCCTTAAGTGATTAGGTGTTGCATTACCAATAGGACATCTTCCTTTATCTTGAAAACTTAGTCCCCAATTAGTGATTTCTGTCGATGCAGAAATTGAAATATTAGTATAAAACTTATCTAATGCAAAAGCTGCTGCAAATAGCAAAATAAAACATCCTATTACTATTTTTATATTTTTCCATTTAATTGATACTATCAAATTTTCCACCACCCTTTATATATTAATATAAATATATTTAAGTGGTACTTTTAATATACCAAATAATTATATAGCAGGTATATCTTTATAAGATTGTCTTAATAATTTAATTTCTTCTCCATGACCAAATAAGTCATTTGGAGTTTCTAAAAAGAATGGTAAATTACGCAATTTAGGGTGATTAATGATTTTAACAATAGCATCATAACCAATATGACCTTCTCCAATTATTTCATGTCTGTCCTTATGACTCTCAAAAGGATTTTTACTATCATTTAAATGAATCGCATATAACTTATCAAGTCCAATAATTCTATCAAACTCATTTAACACTCCATCTAAATTTTTTACTATATCGTAGCCAGCATCATACACGTGGCATGTATCAAGACACACTCCTATTTTATTAGAAAGCAACACGCCATCGATTATCTCTTTTAATTCTTCAAATGTCCGCCCAATTTCTGTTCCTTTTCCAGACATTGTTTCAAGTAAAACAATTGTTGATTGTTCAGGTTTTAATATTTTATTAAGTGCATCAACAATGAATTTTATTCCTGTTTCTACGCCCTGCTTTACATGACTTCCTGGATGAAAATTGTAATAATTATTAGGTAATAATTCCAATCTTTTCAAATCGTCTTCCAATACCTCTAAAGCAAACTCTCTAGTTCTTTCATCGGCAGAACAAATATTTAGTGTATATGGTGCATGCCCTAATATTTTAGCAAAATTATTTTCTTTCATTAATTTTAGTAACTTTTCAACATCATTTATATCAATATTTTTTGCTTTACTTCCTCTTGGATTGCGAGTAAAAAACTGAAATGTATTAGCTTTTATTTCAAGGGCATCCTTCCCCATTGCTTCAAATCCATTTGATATTGATAAATGACAACCTATTTTTAGCATATACTTCCTCCGTTACTCTTTCTTCTTTAAAAACTCCCACTTTGTTTCAGATGTTAGTATTCCTATAAATATTATTATACAACCTATAAGCATGATTATTGTAAAAGGATCGTTTAAAAAAATCACAGACAAAAGAGTTCCAAAAACTGATTCTAGACAAAGTAGTATTGATGTTTTCATTTCTGATATATACTTTTGACACAACACCTGTATTCCATATGCTATAATTGTACAAAAAACAGTCAAATAAATCACTGATAGTATTCCCATTAAAGGAAACTCTGTTGGAAGAGGTTCTAAAACCAACGAAAATCCAAGTCCGATTATTCCAGCTATTATTGTTTGCAAAAATGTTAATATTATTGGATCCATCCTTTTAACTAGATATCCAATTACAGCAATGTGCGCAGCATATAAAAACGAACTAAATATAGTAATCAAGTCACCTTTATTAAAACCGCCTGGGCCATTTACTGTGAGTAAATAAATACCAATGAGTGTTAAAATAGCTGCAACAAAATTATATATATCCGGCTTTTTTTTGTATACTATCCAATATAAAAACGGTACAATAATTACATATAAAGCAGCAAGAAATGATTGCTTTGCTGGTGCGGTATATTGAAGTCCTACAATTTGTATCAAATATGCAAAATAAAATATTACACCGCAAAGTGCTCCGCCTAGTAGCTGTTGTTTTGTAATAGAAAATATCCTTTTATTCAAATAAATTCCTATTATAATTCCACCTAATAAATATCTCGACATGGCAAGAAATAGCGGTGAATAATATGTTAATGCAACTTTTCCAATTGGAAAAGAACTACCCCATATCAAAGCTGTCATAAGTAGACCAATTTCATAAATTAACTCTTTTCTATTTGGTTTTTTTGATAACTTGTTATCCAATATAAGCACCCCTTAATTAATAATATTTCATACATTTAATGTATTATATACATAGTATCAAAAATGACGATAATTTACAATACAATTATCGTCATAAAATATTAATCTATATTGCTGATTTTAGAACAGCCTCTATCTTATCTAAACTTGGTACTCCTTCATGAATCTTAACTCCATCAACATAGAAAGTGGGTACATAATAATAATCATGAGTCTCTGCAATATGTGCATTTTTTGATTCTTCAATTTTTTCAATTTGAACGTTTTCGTACTCTGGTTTCTTTTCCTTTAATACGTCTATCATTTTAAATGCTTTTTTACAATGTGGACAGCCCTCTAAATAAAACATAGTTACTTTTTTCATTTATTCTACTTCCTTTCATATTTATTTTAAAATGACAAAATATAATCATTTTAAATACGGAGTAAATCTTTCTTTTTTTCTAATATTTCATCAATTCTAAAACTATACTCTTTTAATCCTTTAAAATTGTAAACTGGTTCATGCCTATTACTATCTATGAAAATTTTGCTAGATACTCCTGCACCGCATGCAAGAATTGTCTCTATTTCCTCAATTATAACTATATTGTATATACTTTCTTTATCATTGATGGTGTAACCAATATTCTCTAGGTTTCCTTTAATATTCTTTTGTCTATATAAATAATATGGCTTATAACCGAAATTTGCACATTTTTCATCAACTACATCATGCATAGATTTTAACAATCTATATTCTTTAGAAAATTGCTGAAGATTATTCTGTTTTAAAGCAGAACCTTTTTTGTAAGACAAAGAATGAACGGTAATATTTGCTGGATGAAGCTTTATTATTTCATTAATTGTATATTCTGTGTCTTTTTCATCTTCACCTGGCAATCCTAATATTATATCCATATTTATAGAATTAAAACCTATACTTTTAGCGAGATTATATTTTTCGCGTACATCATCTACACTGTGTTCTCTTCCTATAGCTTTCAGTGTATCATATTTCATAGTTTGTGGATTTATACTTATTCTACTAACATAATTACTTTTTAAACATATTAACTTTTCTTTTGTTATAGTATCAGGTCTTCCAGCTTCAAAAGTTATCTCATTGATTCTTGATAAATCATAATATTTTTTAATTGTATCAAATATTCTATTAATTTGTTTTTCATTAAGAACAGATGGAGTTCCTCCTCCAATATAAATAGAATTTAAATTTAAATTTTTTTTCAAAGAAAATTCAATTGTTTTTTCTATCTCATACAGCAGAGTATCTAAATACTTATCTATTTGAAAATCTTGGCATTTTACATATGATGTAAAAGAACAATAACTACATTTAGAAGGGCAAAATGGTATCCCTATATAAAGATTATAATTTTTTATATTACTATTTTTATTAATATGTTTTTCTTCTATTTTTAAGACTTCCCATAAAAGCTTTATCTTATCTAAAGAAACCTCGTATGTATTTTCTAATATATAATTTATTTCTTCATCCGATTTGCCAGATTCTTTAGCCACAAATAAAATTTTAACAGGTCTTACTCCTGTTAAAATTCCATAGTCTGGTTTTATATTATAATACTTTTTCATAACTTGGTGCATAGATTTAACAACCAAAGTTTTTTTTAATTTCTTCTCATTTTCTTTTTCTAAGACTATTTCTTTACTACTAAACTTAGATTCAAATAATAATTCATTATGGTAATACAACTTTGCATATCCAATATATTCATCATCATTATTTTCTAAAATAGAAAGCAATCCTATACCCGTATTGCTTTTTAGTTTACTTTCATGCTTTATTTCATACTCAATATTTAAATCAAATACCCTTAATTCATTCCTTAATTCATATTCATAATTATGTCCTACAAAATAAAAACTGAACATTTTATCTCCTAAATTTTAAAATTACTAGCTTCGAATAAACGGATTTCCTATTTTTTCTGACTCTATTGTAGTTGGAGAATTATGACCTGGATATACAATTGTCTCATCATCATATTTAAATATTTTATTTCTTATTGAATCAATTATTTGGTCAAATGATCCTCCTGGAAAATCAGTTCTTCCAATTGACCTATTAAAAAGTGTATCGCCTGTCATCATTATATTTTCAACTTTAATAGATATTCCACCTGGAGTGTGCCCTGGTGTATGAATTATTTCAAATTCTAAATCTCCAAGAATAATTTTATCTCCATCTTTAACCTTTACATCTGGATTAATAGTAACTTCTTTACTAAATAACACCTTAGTAAGATTAATATTACTATCAACCAGCGCCTTAGCATCATCTTCATGAATGTATACTGGAATATGATACTTTTCAATAAACTCTAAAACAGCACCTATGTGGTCACCATGAGCATGAGTTAATATTATCATCTTTGGAGTAACTTCTAATTCTTTTATTTTTCCATCTATTTTATTAAATTCTGCTCCTGGATCTATGATTGCTGCTTCCTTCGTTTTTTCACTACCTAAAATATAACAATTTGACATATAAGATCCTACTGTTATAGCTTCAAATATCATAATTTCCTCCTAAAATGTTTTTTTGCTATCTAATAAGATTGTAACTGGGCCATCATTTACAAGCTCAACTTGCATATCGGCACCAAACTTACCAGAAGTTGTTTTAATCCCTTGATCTTTCATATTTTGTATGAATTTTTCATAAAGGGGTATTGCTTTGTCTGGACGTGCAGCAGCTATAAAGCTAGGTCTACGTCCTTTTCTCGCATCGCCGTGCAAAGTAAATTGTGATACTACTAGAATACTACCACCTACATCTAATAGACTCATATTCATTTTATCATTTTCATCTTCAAAAATTCTTAAATTCACAACTTTATCACACATATATTCCAAATCTTTTTCGTCATCATTGTCTTCTACGCTAAGTAACAATAATATTCCATGGTCTATAGAACCAGTTATTTCATTATCTACTGTAACCTTTGCTCGTTTTACCCTTTGTACTACGCCTCGCATTGATTCACCTACTCTTTACTTCTTAGTTCTAAAAACTTCTAATACACCATCAAGTTTTTTTATTTTTTTAATTAAATCAACTAGTTGTTTTGTTTCATTTATCTCAAAAGCAATATCAATAATTGCTATTTTTTCTTTGTTAATCCTTAAATTTAAAGATGTTGCATTAAGCTTTGCTTCAGCATACAAGCCTGTTAGATCTTGCAAAAGCTTAGGTCTATCTAAAGCTTTAATTTGTAATTCACTAACAAATGTTACTTGTTTTCCCGTGTCCCACTCGACTTCAATGAATCTTTCATCTTCTGAACCATTCAAATCATGTATGTTGGTACAATCAGCTCTATGAACAGAAACACCTCTACCTCTTGTAATAAAACCTACAATTGCATCTCCAGGTACAGGATTACAACATTTTGAAAATCTTATTTTAATATTATCTACACCCTTAATTACAACACCAGATGCATGTTTATCTGATTTATTTGAATATTTTTCTGGTATTTCACTATTTTTTTCAAGATTCTGTATTCTTTCTAATTCAATTTTATCTTTATTTTTTTCTATATAAATTTGTTTTAACCTATTTACAACTTGATTTTCAGTAATTCCACCATTTCCTACAGCAGCATACAAGTTACTTGAAGTATACATGTTGTATTTATCTGCAACTACTTTAACCCAATCTTCTTTAAGCAAATCTGAAACTAAAAACCCTTGTTTTTTTATTTCTCTTTCAATTTGCTCTTTACCTTTATCAACATTAAAGTCTTTATCTTTATCTTTAAAAAATTTTCTAATTTTAGCCTTTGCTTGACTACTTGCTACAATTTTTAACCAATCCTTACTGGGTCCTATACTTGATTGTGAAGTTAAAATCTCAACTTGATTTCCTGTTCTTAACTTTGTATCCAATGGAACAATCCTACCATTAACTTTAGCTCCAACACATTTGTTTCCTATAGCGCTATGTACTCTATATGCAAAGTCAATTGGAGTTGAACCCTTCGGTATATTAACAACTTCACCATTAGGCGTAAAAACAAACACTTCATCTGAATATAAATCTATTTTTAATGACTCCATAAATTCTTGAGGATCATTAGTTTCTTGCTGCCACTCAAGCATTTGTCTTAGCCAATTTAATTTTTCATCAAAATTGTTTTCTTCACTAATTCCTTCTTTATACTTCCAGTGAGCAGCAATACCATATTCAGCCGTTCTATGCATTTCTAAAGTTCTAATCTGAATTTCAAATGGTTCTCCATCAGGTCCTATAACAGTAGTATGGAGAGATTGGTACATGTTAGGTTTAGGCATCGCAATATAATCTTTAAATCTACCAGGTATAGGTTTCCAAAGTGTATGAACAGTACCTAAAGATCCATAACAATCCTTAATATTGTCTACTATTATCCTAACTGCAATCAAATCATATATTTGATCAAACGACTTGTTTTTAAAATACATTTTTTTATATATGCTATATAAACTTTTTGGTCTACCCTTTATATCCGCTTCGATTCCAGCCTCAGTCAATTTCTCTGACATAACTGAAATTATTTGATTTATATACTCTTTACGCTTCTCATTTTTTTCTTTAATTTTCTTTAAAAGGTCATCATAGCCTTGAGGATCAATGAATTGTAAGCTTAAATCTTCTAATTCCCATTTAATAGATGCCATACCTAACCTATTAGCTATAGGCGCATATATTTCAATTGTTTCAATTGCTTTCTGTTTTTGTTTTTCTGGTGACATGTATTCTAGGGTTCTAATATTATGCAAACGATCTGCAAGTTTAATTATTACTACCCTAATATCCTTAGACATAGCAATAATCATTTTTCTAAGAGATTCGGCTTGTCTTTCCTCTTTGTTTCTGTACTTTACTTTGCTTAATTTGGTAACACCATCAACCATATTAGCAATTTCATCGCCAAATTCTTTTTTTATCTCTTCATAAGTTATTCCTGTATCTTCTACAACATCATGCAAAAAACCCGCAGCAATAGTAGCTACATCTACATGTAGATCAGCCAAAATCAGAGCGACATTATATGGGTGAATAAAATATCTCTCACCCGAAAGTCTTATTTGAGCATTTGTGTGAGCTGATTCAGCAAAGTTATAAGCTTTAATTACAACATCTACATCAGCATTAGGATTATATGATTTAATTTGTTTGATAATATTTTCTAACATTTTAGCCACCACTATTCTAGTTAAAGATTAATAATAATTTTAATTATATTTTACAAGAGACTCCACTCTATATTTTGAAAGTTTTTCTCTACCTCTCAAATCCATTAATTCAATTAGAAACCCAAGCCCTACTACCTCTCCACCAAGCTGTTCAACAAGCTTAGCAGCTGCTACCATAGTTCCACCAGTAGCTAACAAATCATCAATTATTAAAACTTTTTGACCTGGTTTTATAGAATCCTTGTGTATTTCCAAAGAATCTTTGCCATATTCTAATTCATACTCATATTTTATTGATTCGGCTGGTAGTTTACCAGGTTTTCTAACAGGTACAAAACCTGTTCCCAATAAATATGCAAGAGGTGTTGCAAATATAAATCCTCTTGACTCAGGTCCAACAATTATGTCAACATGTAAATCTTTAAACTTATCCGCCATTTGATTTATACATTGTTTTAATCCTTCTGCATCTTGAAGCAATGTTGTTATATCCTTAAAACTTATTCCATCTGTTGGAAACCCTTCAATCACTCTAATTTTATTTTTTAAGTCCATTTTACCCTCCGAATTATATAAAAAATCATATATATATATATCAAATTACTTTTTATTTCTTAATATATAAGATGTCTTCTTTTAAAACATATTCAATACTTTCATCTTTTCTCAATATGCAAATTACCTCTTCTTCGGTAGTTTTTATATTGTATAAATTATTTAATTTTTCTACAAATCTAAATATATCCGTTTTAATGATTTTTGATTTAGATTTATTAATTACTGAATTAATTATTTTCACTTTATTTTCGTCTATATCACAATCAAGTTTGTTTTTTTCTTCAACATTTATTAAAACTAATTGCAATTTTTTATTGCCTCTAAATTCATTTTCAGTAATTGAAACAATCAAAGATGATGGCTTAGTTAAAATTTTTTCCAATAATCCAATTTTGCCAAATCCAATGACTGGAATATCATTATTATAACCTTCAACTTTAAAACTTAAATGATTACCTATTTTTCCTACTCTCCTTAAATCCTTAACAACAACATTTTCAATAGCAAAAATAGGTTTATGATTGCCATGTCCAAAAGGTTCAAATTTATATATTTCATCATAAAGCCTATAAGTTATATCTTTACTTTCAATATAAGAATCTACATCTAATTCTTTATACTCTAACTCATTTAATGCAATTTTATCAATATATTTATTCAATTCATTATAAAGCTGATTGATATTTTCAATATTTAAAGTTAATCCTGCCGCTAGTTTATGTCCACCATACTTAGATAAATATTGTTCAGAACTTTTCAGTGCCTCATAAATATTTAAATAATCTAAACTTCTAGCTGAACCTTTTCCAATTCCTTCTTTAACAGAAATCACAATAGAAGGCTTTTCATATTTTTCTGTTATTTTTGATGAAACAATTCCAAGAACTCCTTCATGCCAATTTTCACCATACACAACAATTATGTTTTTTTTGTATAAATAATCCTCTTCAATTTTATTTATAGCTTCGTTAAAAATCTCTGATTCAGTTTGCTTTCTATATAAATTTAATCTTTCTAATTCTTCAGCTAAATATTCTGCTTCATTTTCATCTTCAGTAAGCATTAATCTTATAGCTTTTATAGCCGAACTCATCCTACCAGCAGCATTTATTCTAGGTGCTAATATATACCCAATGTGATATGATTCAATAATTTTATCAACAATTCCAGCTTTTTCAATAAGTTTTTTTAAACCAATGATTTTTGTATCATTAATTAACTTTAAACCGTTATAAGTAATTATTCTATTATCGCCTATTAAGTCCACTATATCTGCAATTGTGCCAAGACATGCTAATTCTAAAAGTTTATTTTCTACATCTGTTATATTAAGAAAACTATTTAAATGCTTCAAAAATTTAAAAGACAGTCCGGCTGCACATAACTGCTTGTTTTTAGACGGACAATCCTTTTGTTTAGGATTTATTACTGCATATGCAGCTGGTAACAAATCACCACATTGATGATGATCCAAAATAATAACTTCTTTACTTAAATTATTTATTTCATTTATTGTATTAACCTCTGCTATTCCACAATCTACAGTAATCAATAAATCCATTTTTATTTCATCTTTTGTAATCTTCTCTATAAAATCACGACTTATGCCATAACCCTCATTTTCTCTTTCAGGAACATAATACGAAACAACTGCTCCTGCTTTTTTCAAGAGGATTACAAATTGACTTATTGATGTAACACCATCAACATCATAATCACCATAAATTAATATTCTTTCTTTATTATTTATAGCTTCAATAATCCTTTTGCAGCCCTTCTCTAAATCTTTATATATTTTAGCATCTTCAAAAAAATTAAAGTTTGGATAAAGAAATTCATTTATTTCCTCAACTGTTCTTAATTTTCTATTTAAAAGAATTCTAGAAGAAATATGAGTTAAATTAAACTTTTTGCTTATTAGTTCTATTTCTTCATCATTATAATTTTTAACTATTGGCTTTACTTTTTTCATCATTTAATTCTGAACCAGCACCTTCTACAACTACTTTCTCAATTACAGATTCATTATTTTTTAATTTTTCTGAAAGATTAGAAATCTTATCTGCCTGTAAATTGTTTTTTTCCTGAAGCTCCAAAACTTTTAAGGAAAGAGCATTGTTATTATTTTTAAGAGTTTGAATTTCCGTATCCATCATTTTAGTACTATTTTCATACTGAATTTTTTCATTTTCAAATACTTTAATTTTATTTTTTAGTTCCTTTGATTCCGACACCTTTTTTACCTGTCTAAACGCACCGAGCGCTAATACTATAATAGCACCAATTATAAGGCAAACCATCATAACTACAGCTAAAGGAGTTTTTAACTGAAAGAAAAACAAATCGACTACTACTAAAGCTCCGTTTTGAATAGCAAAAATAGCAACAATAATCGAAATAATTAATACAAGAATAAAACCAAGTTGCATAGTTACTCTCCTTTCTAAGGGAAATATTTTTATTAGGTACATTATACTACACTTTAATATATATTTACCACTGTTTTTTAATTTAAAACCATAATTATTAAATTTTGAAATTATACTTCATCTTGAAGCTTAGCTTTTATCATTATAGAACATTCTATTCTCTTTTTTTCTAGTTCACAACCTACATTGTACGGAACTTTGAAGTCATTATTAAAATTATATGCATTTGCATGACATCCACCACTGCAATAATATTTTGCCCAACACTCCTTGCATGTAGGTTTATCATTTACGGAAACATTTCTAAACTTATCAACTATTAACTCATTAGTTATTCCATCATTTACATTACCTATTATAAATTCAGTTTCTCCAACAAATTGATGACATGGATAAAAATCTCCCTCTGGTGTTACTGCTATATATTCAGTTCCTGCACCGCATCCAACTGAACGCTTATATATACATGGACCACCATCTAATTCAATATTAAAATGGAAAAAACTGAACTTTTTGTCTTTATCCTTATAATCATTTACATACATTTTCGCAAGTTTTTCGTATTCTTCTTTTAATGTATTTACATGTTCTTCCGTCAAAGCATATTTTTCTTCAGGTTTTGTAACAACCGGTTCAACGGAAATATGCTCAAACCCTAACTCTCTCATATGCTTTACATCTTCAGAAAAATCAAGATTGTATGCAGTATAAGTACCACGTGCGAAGTAGTCCTTTTCTTTTCTATTGGCAACTAATTTTTTGAAATTATTAACTATAACATCATAGCTACCCTTATCATTCAAAGTTTTTCTCATTTTATCATTAACTGATTTTCTTCCATCAATACTTAAAACTACATTGTCCATATTCTCGTTAATGTATTTAATTATTTCATCATCAAGCAGAACCCCATTTGTAGTGATAGTAAATCTAAACCTTTTATTATTATCTTTTTCTAAAGACCTTGCATAATCAACAAGCTTTTTTATTACATCAAAGTTCATTAAAGGCTCTCCACCAAAAAAATCAACCTCAAGATTAACTCTGCTGCCAGAATTTTTCACAAGGTAATCAAAAGCTTTCTGACCTACTTCATAGCTCATTAAACTTCTTTGGCCTTTAAAATTACCCTGCGATGCAAAACAATATTCACATTTTAGATTGCAATCATGAGCCATGTTTAAACACATCGCCTTAACTACAGGTTTAATTTTATTTTTTATTACTATTTCTTCTGTATAGAGCTGTTTGTTTTCTATTAGATATTTTATTTCAGAAATAGCTTCATCAACCGTAACTTGTCCATATTTATTATAAATATCCTGGATTTTATCAATAGATTTAAACCCTTCATCCACTAATAAATCATATATAATTTCATCTACTATATGAACTAAACCACTGTTTGTGTCTACTACTCCATACACGTCATCAACTTTAAATACATGTATCATTTAATTTATTCCTCCAAATTTTTTATATATACTTATTAAAAATAATCCTACAAACTAAAAAAGTAGTGGCTTTAGCCACTACAAATTTATTTATTCTCGCACTTTTGATTTCCTACTGTACAAGAAGTTTTGCATGCTGATTGACAAGAAGTTTGGCATTCTCCGCAACCCTTCACGCTGATATTTTCTGTTAATTTTGTTTTGTTTAATGTTTTAATATGTATCATCATATACCTCCTAAATCAACTTTATAAATTATAGCATTTTTGGAAGTCATTTAAAAGTATTTTTTTTATTTTTTTAAATTAACGCCAATAACACCTCCGAGTATTGAAATTGGAAGATATATTAAGTGCATAAGCATGCTCATATCAGTAGAATTGTTTAATAATAACCTAAATAAAGAAACAACTGCAAAATATACTACCCATATCTCCACACCTCTTATAAGCCCTCTCTCATGAGTACTCCTTGCATACAATAAAGACGTGATAAAAATACAAAGTGGAATAAGAATACTATATCCCATTTCAATAGATTGATTATTTGAGAAAAAGTATAAATAAACTGTAAGCATTAAAAATGTAACCAATATCATAATAATTAAATATAACGAATATTTCAACAATGATCCTATTTTCATAACATAGACCCCCCTAAATTATTACATTATATTTATATTCAAAAAACATAAAAAAAGAACATTAATTTAAATATCCATTATATTAAAATTTTTAATAAATTATCTTTACAAGAAAAAATACAAATGATATAATTTCAATAACAACCATTAATGGTATATAATACTAAAGGGGAGTAGTTTTAAATTTTTAGTCAACATGCATGAATTATTTTAATAATTCTGGCTAAAAATCTGCCTAGGTAACAAGACTTTTAGTATATTTTTTATTATTTGATAAAAGATATACTAGAAGTCTTTTTTTTAACTACAATGTTATAAATTTTAAAACAATAAGGAGAGTAAAAAAATGTACTATCAAAAAAGTATAAAAGATACATATTTAAAAACTGAAACAAATCAAAGTACAGGTTTATCTAAAGAAGAAGCAAAAAAGCGATATGAAGAAAGTGGACCAAATGCTTTAGTAGAGAAAAAACCAAAAACTAAAATCGCTATGTTTATATCACAATTAAAAGATACAATGATCTACATACTATTTGCAGCAGCAACTGTTTCAGCTATTTTAGGAGAATTTAGTGATTCAGTAATAATTTTAATCGTAGTTCTATTAAATGCAACTATAGGCATGATTCAAGAATCAAAGGCAGAACAAGCACTCGAAGCTTTAAAAAAGCTCTCAAGTCCATTTGCTGCTTTAAGACGTGATGGAAAGATTATAGAAGTTCCTGCTACAGAACTAGTTGTTGGTGATATTGTTTTATTAGAAGCAGGTCGAATCATTCCAGCAGATTTAAGACTTATATCATCTATAAACTTAAAAATTGAAGAATCTGCACTAACTGGAGAATCTGTTCCATCAGAAAAAGATTGCAAATATATTGCAACTGAAGAAATTGGTGTTGGAGACCAAATCAATATGGCATTCTCATCTACTAGTGTAGCTTATGGTAGAGGTGAGGGTATCGTTGTTCACACGGGAATGAACACTGAAATTGGTAAGATTGCAACATTAATAAGCCAATCATCAGACGAAATGACTCCTCTCCAAAAAAGACTTGAAGATTTAGGAAAACTTCTTGGTATTTTAGCAATAGTTATATGCGTTGCAATGTTTGGAATTGCCGTTTTTCAAAAACGTGATATAGTTGAAATGCTTTTAACTGCTATTTCATTGGCCGTTGCAGCTGTTCCAGAAGGTTTACCAGCAATAGTAACAATAGTTTTAGCTCTTGGTGTTCAAAGAATGGTAAAGGTAAACACAATAGTAAGGAAATTACCATCAGTCGAGACTTTAGGTGCAGTAAGTATAGTTTGTTCAGACAAAACAGGTACACTTACACAAAATAAAATGACAGTTACAAAAATCTATTTAAATAATCAACTTAAAGATGTAAATGAACTATCTTTGGATAAAGATGATTTATTTATAAATGGATTTGTACTTTGTAATGATGCATCTACAGATAATGGCTCCAGAATTGGTGACCCAACAGAAATTGCCCTTTTAGATATGGGTACTAAAGTAAATGTAACAAAAGAAGGGCTTGAAACTAGCAACCCTAGAATAAATGAACAATCATTTGATTCAACTCGTAAAATGATGACAACTGTACATAAAACTCAAAACGACAAAATTATTAGTTACACCAAAGGAGCAATGGATATAATTCTTGAAAGGTGTAACAAAATTATACTTAACGGAAAAATCGAAAATATAAATCAAAATCATATAAAAAATATTAAAGATGCTGCTACTGAAATGGCAAGAGGTGCGTTGAGAGTTTTAGCTTTAGCTATAAAAGAAGATGATGATTCTGCTACTGAAGAAAATCTTGTTTTTACAGGTTTAGTTGGAATGATAGATCCTCCACGTCCTGAAGCTAAAGATGCTGTTAGTGTATTTAAAAGTGCTGGCATAAAAACAATTATGATTACTGGCGACCACAAAGACACCGCTCTAGCTATAGCAGAAGAACTTGGAATTGCAGATAGTGAAACACAATGCATAACAGGTAGTGAGCTAAATGACCTAACTCAAGAAGAACTAAATCAAAAAGTAAGCAATCTCCGTGTTTTTGCTCGTGTATCGCCTGAAAATAAAGTTATGATTGTAAAAGCTTTTAAAGCCCATGGTAATATAGTATCAATGACAGGCGATGGAGTTAATGATGCTCCTTCTCTAAAAACTGCCGACATTGGAGTGGCGATGGGTATAACTGGTACAGATGTTGCCAAAGGAGCAGCTGACATGGTTCTTACAGACGATAACTTTGCAACTATTGAACGCGCTGTTGCAGAAGGTAGAAATATTTATGAAAATATAAAGAAAACAGTATTATTCCTCCTTTCAGCAAACTTTGGAGAAGTTATATCCATGTTTACAGCAATTGTTGTAGGTTTAGCAGCGCCACTTCAAGCTATACATATCCTTTGGGTTAATTTAATAACAGATTCACTTCCAGCACTAGCACTTGGTGTTGACACCAAAGACAAAGATATAATGAGGTTGAAACCTAGAGACCCTAAAGAAAGCTTATTTGCAAATGGTGGAATGATTTTTACACTTTACAATGGTTTAATGATTGCATTTATTACATTAGGAGCATTTCTATATTTTCCTATACAACATCTTATTGCAGATGGAACTCAAGTAACATTAGCTTCCATAAAAACAATGCTATTAAGTCCTAATGATATTATGCACGCACAGACATATGCTTTTATAACCCTCGGTACATCACAATTATTTCATGCTATAGGAATGCGAAACACAAATAAATCCTTATTTAAAATGAATCATTTTGATAACAAAGCTATGATTTTAGCATTTGTAACAGGTTTAGCTCTTCAAGTAGCGGTTACTGAAGTTCCTATTTTAATAGAAGTTTTTGAAACGGTACAACTTTCATTAACAGAATGGATAGACTTGTTGCTATTATCAATGGTACCATTAGTATCACATGAACTTGTTGTATTAGTAAAAACTATTATTAGAAAAACTAATAAATAATATGAAAAAAAGGAGCTAGCACATATAAGCTTTGCTCCTTTTATTATAGCTATTCTTAATCTTCTTTTTTATCTTCAGTTACTTCAGGTAATTCTTCTACAACTTCGTCAGCTTTAGACCCTTTTCCCTTTTTAGTAACACTACCTATTGCCCATTTTGAGAAATTGATTCTTTGTTTTCCATAAGTCATTTCTAAAGTTACTAATTCTTCATTTACCTTAACAACTTTACCATGGATTCCACCAATTGTGATGACTTCATCACCTTGAGATAGGCTATCTCTCATAGCTCTTACTTCTTTGTCCTTTTTTTTCTGCGGTCTAATCATTAAAAAGTACATAGCACCAAATAAAACGACCATCATAACTATACTTGTTAATTGTTGTGGCATAGTTCCTCCTAAAATTTAATTAATCTTGTCTAATATCCATAATTTTCATAAAACTCTTTTTTAAAGTTAATGAAATTATTTTCCTCAATACTTATTCTAATACGTTTCATCAAATTAATCAAGAAAAATAAATTGTGAATTGTGGCAAGCCTTGCCCCTAAAATCTCATTTTCATTGAAAAGATGCCTCATGTACGCTTTAGAATAATTTCTGCAAGTATAACAGTTGCAATTTGAGTCTATTGGCGAAAAATCTCGCTTATACTTTGCATTCTTGATTGTAACCTGACCTTTACTTGTTATAAAGGCCCCATTTCTAGCCATTCTAGTAGGCAATACACAATCTGCCATATCAATACCTCTTTCAACTGCTTCAAAAAGGTAGTCAGGGCTTCCTACTCCCATAAGATATCTAGGTTTATCCTTAGGAAGCAATTCTACAGTGTAATCCATTACTTCACACATCAAATCTCTAGGTTCACCAACACTCAAGCCACCTATACCATAACCTGGGAAATCAAGTTCAGTAAGTTGCTTTACACTTTCTTTTCTTAAATCCTCATACATGCTTCCTTGAACTATCCCAAACAAAGCTTGATTTTCAGTATTCTTATGGTATTCCTTACATCTTTTAGCCCATCTAGTAGTCCTTTCCATAGAATTTTTAGCATATTCATATGTTGCAGGATATGGAACACATTCATCAAATGCCATCATAATATCAGAACCAAGGCTATTTTGTATTTCCATAGATTTTTCCGGACTTATAAAATGTTTAGAGCCATCAACATGGGATCTAAATTCAACACCTTCTTCAGTAATTTTTCTTAAATTTCCAAGACTAAAAACTTGAAAACCACCACTGTCAGTTAGTATTGGTCTGTCCCAATTCATAAATTTGTGCAAACCACCAGCCTCTTCTATTAAATCATGACCTGGTCTAAGATACAAATGATATGTATTGCCCAATATTATTTGAGCTTCTATATCTTTTAATTCTTCTGGAGTCATTGCCTTTACTGTTGCCTTTGTACCAACAGGCATAAATATTGGTGTCTCAATATCTCCATGATTAGTGTGTATCTTGCCAAGTCTAGCTTTACATTCCGAAGATTCCTTTATTAATTCAAATTCAAACATAATTCACCTACTTTTTATTTTATTATCATTGCATCACCAAAACTGAAAAACCTGTATTTATTTTTAACAGCCTCATTGTATGCATTCATTATATTTTCTTTACCTGCCAAAGCGCTTACAAGCATAATGAGCGTAGATTCAGGCAGATGAAAATTTGTAATGAGTGAATCTACTACTTTAAAACTATATCCTGGATAAATGAATATATCAGTCCATCCATTTTGCGCTCTTACTAATCCTTTGTCATCTCCAATAGTTTCCAATGTTCTTGTACTGGTGGTACCAACGGAAATAACTTTTTTTCCATCAAGTTTAGCCTTATTTATTTTTTCTGCTTCACCTTCTGATAGTTCATAATATTCAGAATGCATTTTATGTTCTAGAATATACTCTGACTTAACTGGCCTAAATGTCCCTAACCCAACATGTAAAGTTAATTTTGCAATAATTACGCCCTTCTCTTCTATCATTTTTATAACTTCATCATTAAAATGTAACCCTGCCGTTGGAGCCGCCGCAGAACCTGGATTAGCAGCGTAAATAGTCTGATATCTATTTTTATCTTCTAATTTTTCATGTATGTATGGAGGCAGAGGCATTTCGCCTAGTTGGTCCAAAATTTCTTCAAATATACCTTCAAATTCAAACTCTATTATTCTATTTCCATCATCATGAACATCAGTTATTTTTCCTAAGAGCAAGTTATCTTTAAAAATCAGCTCTGCTCCTACTTTTGCTTTTTTTCCTGGTTTAACAAGTGTTTCCCACTTTTTATCATCAATTCTTTTCAATAACAACAACTCGATGACAGCGCCTGTGTCTTTTCTCACTCCAAACAACCTAGCTGGTAAAACTTTAGTATCATTAATAACAATACAATCACCTTCATTTAGATAGTCAACCACATCATAAAAATGTTTATGTTCTATTTCACCAGTAGATTTGTCCAAAACTAATAACCTAGAATGATCCCTATCCTGTAATGGCGTTTGTGCTATAAGTTCTTCTGGTAAATCATAGTAAAAATCACTTGTTTTCGAATTTATTTCTATCATTTAATTGTAACTCCAGTATAATAATATTTTAGTATTTCTTCATATGTAAAACCTTGCGTTGCCATTTCCTTTGCTCCATATTGGCTCATACCAATGCCATGTCCCCAACCTCTACCACTGAAATTGTACTCAGATGTATCATTATCTTGAATTGATATTCCTGATTTACTAATAAAGGCTGTACTATTTTTATTTACACTTGCAGTTTTTGTACTTGAAATTAAATATTTCCCATCAATATTGCCTGTATCTAATACTGTAGATGGATTAATTTCCTCATAAGAACTATCTAATTCTTCATCATCTAAATCAACAATAACATCTAATATACTACTACCAGTATTCTCTTCTTTTTGCATAATAACATTCTTACTTAATTCTGCAAATGATTCATTGGTAAAATAAAAAAAGTTGCTATTTTTAGTTGTAAACCATGAACTTAATAAAAAGTCATAACCGAGAACCCTTCTTACATTTTCTTTCTTATATGTAATTTTACCAATATCAGTTAGAAATATGCACTCCAAAACCCTGTAATTCTCAGAAACTTTAGATATTTCAATACCATAGAGATCATTTATATCATTACCATCATCTTGAAGTTTCCCAATAATATAATCCTTTGTAGCAACCTTATTCCACTCAGTTTGTGGAGAAATATTAGAATATTCATCCTGTACACCTCGTAAGTAAGGTAACGCTTCAAACCAAATATTTTCAGAGTTTTCCGTACTTCCACCACTAGATGAATGAAAAAATGCCTTAATTAATTTATCATCATAGTATATCTTTTGTCCTTTAGTATCGTCAACCGCCTTATTAATATCTTCATATTCACTAGCATATCCTCTATAAACCTGACTATCTTGATTATCCTCTAGATCGTAACCATAATTTGACTTATAATCTAAGCATGACATGGCATACGTCCTAGCAGCTAATACTTGAGCCTTAATAGCCTCAATTGGCCATGACGGAATAATTTCATTTGGAACAACTCCATATAAATAGCCTTCTATATCTACATAATTTATAGATATAAGCTTTGATTCATCAATTATATAAAATCCCATCATTCCTCTAAATGGTTTTTTATCAATACTTATCATATTGAATGATAAATTGCTGTTATATGATGTAAAATAAATATTATAATTATTACTATACATAAATGCAATATTATTTTCGCTATTATAGACAACAATATTTTTATTTATACCACAAAGTATTTCGCTATCTAAATTGTTATTATTAAGTTTATTAATAGTATCAATAGCTGTATTTTCATCCACATAAGAACCAACGGTTATTTCATATCGTTCACCATTGTAATATGGATAAAAACATAAATCAATACTTTTTTCCAGGTTTCTTATCTCTACTTGAGTTTCCTCAAATGTAGAAAATTGCTTATTCTTTAATTTTACATGATAAGGACCAGTTGTTGGGTTTTTTAATTGTACATTTAAATTACTATCATAATATGTGTCTAATAAGAAATTAAGTTCTGTATCTAATTGAAATAGTTCAACTAATTCATTGCCATTTTTCTCATAAACATGAATATTATCATATCCTTTTAGCATTGCATGCTCATTATAACCTCTAGGCGATCTAATCCTTACCCTAACATAAGTATCTGCATCTAACCCAAAGCATGTACCTATGGAAAACATCAATAAAACAACAACAATTATAAAGCCTTTAGCAATTTTTTTCATCTCTTCACCCTTCATAATTCATGCTTATTTGATTACTATTTTCATCTTTAGCCTTATTTACATGTTTATATCCTAATTCAGTTACAATTCTACCTCTAGGCGTTCTATTTATAAAACCTATTTGTAACAAATAGGGTTCATAAACATCTTCAATTGTACCCTTTTCTTCTCCTATAGATGCTGCAAGGGTTTCTAGTCCAACGGGACCACCTTTATAATAATCTATTATTGTATTTAATATTCTTCTATCTAATTTATCCAATCCCGTTCCATCTATTTCTAACATTTTAAGAGCTTTATCCGCTGTTTGAGTATCTATTATACCATCACCTTTAACTATGGCATAATCCCTAACTCTTTTTAAAAGTCTGTTAGCAATTCTCGGTGTACCCCTTGACCTTCTTGCAATTTCTTCTGCACCAGTTTCATTAATTTGTATATTAATTATACCAGCAGATCTTAAAATTATTTTTTTCAAATCCTCTGCATTATAAAAATCAAGGTTACACATTACACCAAACCTATCTCTAAGTGGTGAAGCAAGCATACCAGCTCTGGTTGTAGCTCCTATCAGAGTGAACTTAGGCAAATCAAGTCTAATAGACCTTGCAGATGGACCTTTTCCTATAATTATATCAAGAGCATAATCTTCTAGTGCTGGATACATTATTTCTTCAACACTTTTATTTAATCTATGTATTTCATCTATAAACAAAACATCATTTTCATTTAAATTGGTAAGTATGGCCGCTAAATCACCAGGGCGCTCAATTGCAGGTCCTGAAGTAACTCTAATATTCACACCCATTTCATTAGAAATAATATTAGCTAAAGTTGTTTTACCAAGACCAGGAGGCCCGGACAACAATACATGGTCTAAAGGCTGATTTCTCATTTTAGCAGACTCTATAAATATATCCAAAGTTTCCTTTACCTTATCTTGACCTATGTAGTTCGCTAACTTTTGTGGGCGCAGACCTAATTCAATATCCTCTTCCCCTTCATTAAGGGTACTTACGATAATTTCATTTTCTCTATCTATCATTATTCCACCCTAACTGTTAATATTTTTTAATAATTCCATAATTATTTCATTTTCCGACTTGCCCTTAATATCAATATTCTCCAGGGCTTTTTTTGCTTCAAACTGAGTAAAACCTAAAGCAACTAATGCATTTATTACATCTGATGAAGATTCTTTATCACTACTTGTTGTTGATACATATTCATCTAATAAATAATCATCTTTATCTAATGATTCTATAGTTCCTACTTTATCTTTTAACTCAAGAATTATTTTACTTGCAGTTTTCTTTCCTATTCCTGGCACCTTAGACATCTTAGTTGAATCATCTTTTAATATTATTGCTTTTATAGTATTAGTATCATATGTTGACAATATTGAAAGACCTGCCTTTGGACCTACTCCGCTAACTGAAATTAGCTTTTTAAACATATCAATTTCTTCCTGCTTTAAAAATCCAAAAAGGGAAAGAATATCTTCTCTAACATGCATATAGGTATATATTAATAATTTTTCACCTTCTTTTACCATATTTAAAGTACTAAAAGAAGTATTTATAAAGTAACCTATGCCATTATTCTCAACTATTAAATAATCTAGACCCTTTTTTACTATTTCACCTTTTATAAAACTTATCATAAGATACTACCCTCATTTACTTTCTAATATTTCTCTATTTTAAATTTATTTGCGAATTTTAACGAATGTGCATGGCAAATAGCAGCAGCTAATCCATCTGCCACATCATCGGGTTTTGGTACTTCATCAAGTTTTAATATTACTTTAACCATTTCTTGAACCTGTCTCTTTTCAGCCCTTCCATAGCCAACTATTCCCTGCTTTATTTGCAATGGTGTATATTCATAAAGTGGAATACTTTGGTTTACAGCTGCTAATAAGTGTACGCCTCTAGCTTGTGCTACAGCTATTGCAGTTTTAACATTCTTATTATAAAAAAGTTCTTCAATAGACACAGCTTCAGGCTTGTACTTTTCAAATAGTTCAGTATAGCTATCATAAATTATCTTTAACCTATTTGGAAATTCCTCACAGCTATTTGTTATGACTGCACCATATTCAAGAACTTCAAATTTATTTCCTATGTAATTAACTACTCCATATCCCGAAATTGCAAGACCTGGATCAATTCCAAATATTATCATATTAGTCCTTTTATTAGATTTATTAATTGTCTAATTTTTCCTTATAGTTCTGTAATTTATTCAACAATTGCAGTTTAATTATATCATAACTTTACTATTTTGTTAAGAAAAACTTATTTAACAAGTAACAAAGGCTGCATTTGCAGCCTTTATTGTTTATAATATTATTTTATCTATCATTTCACATAGTCTTTCTATAACCAAATCTGTTATTTCTTTTCCAAGCTCTATGCTTGCCTTCGTAGAATCTCCTAATGCCCCATTTTCAGAAACTTCATAAAAATCCCAATACACTCCACCATCTTTTACAATTCCTTTATCTTTATATTTGCTTTCTTTTTTTATTTTTCCTTTTTCCAATGCTTCCTCTTTTACGAGCCATGGAGCTAAATACCAACTTTGTGATGTTTCTGCTTCGCAAGCATGCCCCCTTATCTTTGAGCAGTTTTTTTCATCTAACAAATCTTTTACTACTCCCGAACCAACTCCTGACCAATATGCATCTATATTATACTCCATTTTTATCTTTGTTATTGCTGTGCCTAATGCAAATCTATTTCCTCCATGCCCTGTAAGATACAATATTTTATTTATACCATGCTGTTTCAAACTCCATGCAATATCCATTAAAATTGAAATATATGTATCCGGTCGCAATGTAATTGTACCAGGAAATTTCATGTGATGAGGAGATATACCATATCCAACAGGTGGACAAATCAATGCATCACTTCCATATTTCTCTCCTAGCATTTTAGCTATTTCGTATGCTCTAACCGTATCTGTAGCGAATGTTGTATTTGGCCCATGTTGCTCATAAGAACCAGTAGGTACTAATGCTACTTTTACATCATTTATATACTTATTTAACTCTACCCATGTTAATTCTTCTAAAATTAATGCTTTCATTTTACTTCCTTTCAGTTTTTATTTTAGCCATATCCTCATGAATTTTTATTTTTATGCAAATGACAAAGTACAAAATGCCCCTTTTCAATTTCAACTTGCTGTGGCTGTTCCTTTTTACATATTTCCATACATTTTACACACCTTGGATGAAAGCTGCAGCCATTAGGTTTATCTACAGGATTTGGTGCTTCCCCTTTTATATTTTGTAAACTTATTTTAAAGTCTGGATCAGGATTAGGCACTGCTTCTAACAAAGCTTCTGTATATGGATGAAATCTTTTTTTGATTAGTTGTTCCGTAGGTGCGATTTCAACAATTTTACCTAAATACATTACAGCAGTATAATCACTTATATACCTTATTAAAGAAAGATCATGTGATATACAAATAGCAGCTAAGTTTCTTTCTTTTATCATTTTTCTTAATAAACTTAATATTCCTGCTCTTATAGACACGTCAAGCATTGATACCGGCTCATCAGCTATAAGTAATGAAGGATTTAATATTAATGCTCTTGCTATTGCCACTCTTTGTCTTTGTCCTCCACTCATTTCATGCGGATATCTCTCCAAATATGTTTGTGCTGGTTTTAAACCGACTTCTTCAAGTATATCTTCAGCTATTTTCAATTGTTCTTTATAATTACTACCTATTTTATGTATAATTAATGGTTCAATTAATACATCTTTAATTTTAAATCTTGGATTTAAAGATTCATAAGGATCTTGGAATATCATTTGAGCTTTTTTCCTAAAGGCTTTTAACTGTTTACGTTTGAAAGCAGTAATATCAGTACCTTCGCATATTATTTTTCCTTCTGTTGGTTTATAAAGTCCTAAAAGAAGTTTAGCTGTAGTGGTTTTTCCACATCCTGATTCCCCAACTAAGCCTAACGTTTCACCTGGTTTTATTTTTAAATTTATATTATCTACAGCTTTAAGAATTTTTTCTTCTGCAACTATTTTATTATTTTTAACTTTTACATTAAAATCTTTTCTTATATTATTTGCCTCTAAGATATACCTGCTATCTTGTAAACTACTCATATTGTCACTCCTTAATGTTTTCTTGCAACCATGTTTCTTGTTTACTTGCAAGCACTCTTAATTTTTCTCTTTCTTCTTCACGATGACAATAGAAGAAACCTTCTTCTATATTAGTTTTTTTAGGGTTTTCCTGTGAACATTTTTCTATTGAAAATGGACATCTATCTTTAAACCTACAGCCTTTTATTTCATTAAGTAGATTCGGTGGAATGCCAGGTATTGAAATGAGGTCGTTTTTCTCCCCAACAAGGCTTGGAAATGCATTTTTCAATCCCATAGTATACGGATGATTAGGTTCTTTAAAAACTTGATTTACTTCTCCATATTCAACTATTTTACCACCATACATTACCGCTACTTTTGTACAGGTTTGTGCGATTACTGACATATCATGAGTTACAAGTATCATAGAACCTTGATAATTTTCTAATAGTTTGTTTATTCTTTCTAGTATCTGGGATTGAACTATTACATCTAAGGCTGTCGTTGGTTCATCTGCTATTATAATCTTAGGATTTAAAGCTAGTGCCATAGCAATTATTGCTCTTTGTTTCATGCCTCCACTATATTGATGTGGATAATCATTTAATCTTCCTTTTTCTAATCCTACAAGTTCAAACAATTCTTCTGCTCTTTTATATGCATCTTCTTTTGATATTTCTTTATGAGCTTGAATAGCTTCAACTATTTGCCAACTAATTTTATAAACAGGATTCAAAGAGTTCATCGCACTTTGAGTAATCATGGAAATATCTTTCCACCTTTTTTTTCTCATTTCATCTTTTGTTAGTTTTAATAGATTTTCATTTTCGAAAAATATTTCTCCTTCAGCAACAGTTCCATTTTGAGGCAATAGTCCAATTATACTTTTAATGAGAGTGGTTTTTCCGCATCCTGATTCTCCAACCAAACCTAATATTTCTCCATCTTCTATACTTAGACATATTTTATCTACAGCTCTTATATTTCCTTCTATAGTTTTATAATCTATACTTACGTTATTCAATTCTAATAGTTTCATAGTAATTACATTCCTTTCGCTATTCTTATCTAATTATCTCTCTCTGAGCTTAGGATTAGCTATTTCTTCAAAAGCTCTTCCCATAAGATATCCTGACAATACCAAAAGTGTTATTGCTATTCCAGGTGGTATCATCCACCACCATGCTTTAAACATAGCTTGAGATGAATAACATGCATATAATATTTTCCCCCAGCTTACTTGAAGAGGATCTCCAAAACCAAGAAAACTTAAACTTGACTCAGTCATTATTGCTGATGCCATTGTTGTTGAAACATATACAAGTGATAACGGCATAACATTTGGGGCAATATGTTTATATATTATTCGCCAATGACTTGCACCACTTAATTTTGCTGCCTCAATAAAAGTTCTATTTTTCAATGATAATACTTGTGACCTTATTACACGAGAAGAATTTCTCCATGTTATAAGCACTATTGCAAGTATTATGTTTTTAATTCCTGGTCCTAAAATTGCAACCAATATAAGTGCAAAAGGAAGAAAAGGTATTCCATATACTATATCAACTAAACGCATCATTACGTTATCTAATGTACCACCAAAATATCCAGCTATAAGGCCTATATTAGTACCAATAAAAACTACACATACAGCAGATATTACTCCAACTAGTACTGCTATACGTGATCCTACAATCATTTGAGAAAAAACATCTCTCCCCATCCACGTAGTACCTAAATAATGTTCTTTGGAAGGGGGTTGAAGTCTTTTAACTCCTCCATCACTATCATATTGTATTTTCATTGGATCATATGGAGCAATACGGTCTGCAAAAACTGCAATTATTACAAAACTCAAAAATATTAAAAGACCTATCATTCCTACTTTGTTATTTCTTAACATTCTTAAGATTTTATTTAATGTTATCATTTTAGTCCTCCTTTAATCCAATGCTACTCTTGGGTCAAGATATGCATATAATATGTCAGCAATCAAGTTAAATAGTGCTGTCATGACCCCTATAAGTAAAAATGCTGTTTGAGCAAGAGGATAATCTCTAAAGGATACTGCTAGAACTATTTCTCTTCCCATTCCTGGCCATCTAAACACAGTTTCAATAAGAACAGATCCCCCAATGGCAAATCCTGCCTGTACAGCAAATATTGTTACTACAGGCAATAATGCAGTTCTCATTGCATGTTTTCTCATTATTCTTTTTTCTTTTAATCCCTTTGCCCGCGCTAATTCTATATAGTCTTCTTTGATTACCTCTAGCATTGATGTACGCATGACAAGTAGAGGTGTGGCAGCTGAATACAGTGCTGCTGTTACAGCTGGTAAAATAAGATGTTTTAAAAAATCAAAATTCAAATATTTCTCTAATAGATTATCAAATCTCATCCCTGGTGTATTCATTCCGCCTAAAGGCAATATTTTTAATTTAAATGCAAATATAGATAATAATATCATTCCTGTCCAGAATATAGGCGCACATCTAACTATTAACGCTATTATTGTCCCTATCATGTCAAATTTTGTATTTCTCTTCCACGCCAATGCCGCACCAGCTGTTATACCTATAAAAAAAGCTATTATTAGCGATGTAACCATAAGTATCATTGTGTTACAAAATCTTTCTGCTATAACTTCTAATGCTGATTTACCATACTGAAATGAATTACCAAAATCTCCTTTTAATAAATTTTTTATATAAATTATATATTGCTGTCCTATAGGCTTATCTAGTCCATAATGTTTTAGCAATAACTCTTGTGATTCCCTATCTAGACCAGAATCTATGAACATGCTTACCGGATCTCCTGGCACTACTCTAAATAAAAAGAATAATATTGTTACGAGTACAAATAAGGTAAGTAACATTACTAATATTCTTTTGGTTATATATTTTAATAGTCTCATTTTAACAACTCCGTTTTATGTTAACTATATTTAAAAAAAATTTTCAAGAAGCGGGCTTTAGCCCGCCTCAGATTGCTGACAAAGTAAGCAAGATGACAGGCTTTTGACAAAGTTCAATTTCAAGGCGCGAAAAAATGGGCAACCGCAACGTATACGTAATACGTGAGGATTGAACATTTTTGAAGCAACGAAGAAATTGGGGTTTGTCATAAGCCTGAAGCGGGCTTTAGCCCGCCTCACATATTAATCTAAATATTCTTGTGGTACATAATTTTCAGGGAAGTATAATTTTCCATTTTCATCCCATCTAAATCCTGCATCTTCTAATTCTTTTTTAGCATTGTTCATATTGTAATCTATTTTCTCAATATCTGAATTATGCCACGTTTCATTAATTTCAGCTACTACAGAATATGCTTTTAATGCTCTGCCTCCAAATACTACATCCACTATAGCCTGCTTTGGTATTGCCATTGTTAATGCTCTTCTAGCATGAACATCATTAAATGGCGCTTTTCTCATGTTATAATGTAAAAAGTAACTACCTTGATCTGCAATTTCTACAGTTTGAAGATGCTCAGCATTTGCAATTTCTTCTAACTCAAGAGGAAGCATATTATTTCCTGTAATATCTATTTCTCCAGATTTTAATGATTGTACTACACCAAATGACTGTGTAAATGGTATTCTTAATATTCCATCAGTTTTTGGAGCAGAGAAATGTTCTTTATTTGAAGTAAGCATAAACTCTTCATTCGGTCTCCAATAATCGAACATAAATGGTCCACTACCAATTGTAGGTAAATTCTCCCATGAAAGAATTCCTTCCATTCCTCTTTCTTCATATTCTTTTTCCCAAATATGCTTAGGAAGTATTCCAACTAAAGCTAATCCATTAGAAATAAACGGCGCAAATGGTTCAGAAAGTTTAAATCTCAATTCATTTTCTGCAATTATTTCAACTGAATCAAGTGCTTTTATTTTTGATAAATAATATGGAGAACTAACCTCTTTTGCAAAATCAAATGTAAATTTAACATCTTCCACAGTCAAAGGTTTTCCATCATGGAATTTTACATTATCTCTTAAAGTTACGTCTATAGTAGTATCATCTATGACATCATATGATTCTGCAAGCCACGGAACCACTTGTCCTTTAATATCCACTCTAACTAATGGGTCATAAATTAAATTTAACATATAAATATCTTGACCGGTTTTTGTAGTAAGTGGATTTAGTAGTTTTATATCAAGAACCGAACCAAATTTTATAATTTTATCATCTGTCTTAGGTGTTACATTTATCCAGTTCCAAAAACTATATAAACCTTCACCCATTGCGGGTGTAACGTTATCATATTTATCTTTATTATAAACTTGCGTCAATATTCTATGAGCTATTGGTGGCTGTGGAACATCAGAAGCTAATATTTTTTGCATTTCTGCCGATTTCTCTATTCTTACTGATGTATCCATATTAGTAGCAAATTCTTCTGCTAAAGCATCATATTTAGGGTTATTGTATCCAGCAACATTATATCCACCTTCTTCACCTTCTCCTGAGTAATGCATTGTATAAAGCCAATGAAATGGATCTATACGTTCAGATTTACCTCCCCATTGAATCATAAATGCATCGTGTTTATGTCCAGCCATACCTTCAGCTGACATGGTTGCCCATTCCATTGTAGTAATATTTACATCAAATCCTAATTCTTTCCACGAATCTGCAATCATAATTCCTGCTTCGTACCTAACGGGATCATATGTTTGAGAAGTAATCCACATTTCTAATGCAGGGATTTTATCCGCTTCATTAAGCACTACAGATTCTTCTTGAACTGGTTGATTATCTGTTGGTTCCGATGCCTTTTCACATGCTACAATGCTAAATACCATTACACAAACTAATAATACTACTAATATCTTTTTAATTTTCATTTTTCTCCCCCTTACTTTTTACTAGATTAACAAAATATTTAAGAATTTTTATTTGTTCATAATTATTCTCTGCCATCATTTCTGGATGCCACTGAACGCCAAGTATGGAATCAATACTTTCGTGTACTATTGCTTCTATCAAATCATCTTCACATGACCATCCTACAGCCTTTAAACCTTTGCCAATTACTTTGATTGCTTGGTGATGAAAACTATTAACATTAGTTTTATCTCCCAAAACATTATTGAATAAGCTACCTTTTTCAAAATACACACTGTGGCATGGTTCGTCAGGAGTTGCTTTACTTCCTGAATGAGCAATATTTGTTAAATTATCAAAATATATATCCTGGTATAACGTCCCACCAAAAAATATATTTAACATATGAAACCCTCTACAAATACCGAATACTGGTTTGCTTTTCTCCAATGTTTTCTTTAACAATTCAAGTTCAAATCGATCTCTGTCAGCCACTATTTTCTTGCACCCCCTGCTTATACTTTTATCATATAATAAGGGGTATATGTCAGGTCCGCCAGCAAGTATAAGTCCGTCTATTTTATCTGTAATATCCTCTATGTAGTTAGGGCTTTTTATTACAGGTATTGCTATTGGTACTCCTCCCGCTCTTTCTACTGATTTAAAATAATCCATTGTTGACATGAGCATATCTTGACCTTTGACTCCTCTTGGTCTAAATCCATCAACTTCATATGATTTTACAAAATATGATGTAATACCTATAACTGGCCTCATGTTAACCTCCATTCTTGTTATACAAGATTATTTAGCAATTTGTATGCCAATAGTTGTTAAATCTATGACTCATTGCTTTATAAGGGGTTTACTATTCTAATAGGATAGATTATCTGTTTAACTGTAAAAATTGTGTTATATTTTTACAATTGTTACAATTTGCTTATTTTGTTTACTCCATTTTGAGTTATCTTTGTTCCGCCTCTCCCTATTCCTATCTCAACATATCCATAATGTTCAAGTATTTTAAGATAATTCCTTACTTCCTGTTCACTCATGCATATATTCTGTTTTTCTAACTCTATAGACATTTGTTTTCTACCTATTTTTTTCTTTTGCCTATAATATGTATATAATATTTTTAAAATTATAGTATATAACTCTTCTTCAAAATTAACCTTTGTATTTTCTATATTATTGACACCCTCATGGAATTTCAAAACATCTTGTTTTTCAATATTGGATATAGGTATATCATTTTTTTCAATAATTAGTTTCTCTAAATTTGCAAAATACTCAACATAATTTTTAAGTTCTCTAATGTTTCCATCCCAACCATAGTTCTTAAAAAAATATTTAACCTCATCTGACAAGGCAAATTTCCCTTTATATTTTTTCCTATAATATTCAAAAATTTCAAAGATATCGTTCTCCCGTTCCCTTAAAGAAGGCACGCTTAATGGGAGTACACTTAATCTATAATACAAATCTTTTCTAAACTGTCCTTCTTTAATTCTCTTTTCTAAATCGATATTTGTTGCTGCAATTATACGCACATCAATATGCATCACATTATCTCCACCTATTCTCATTACTTCTTGTTCTTGCAATACTCTAAGTAATCTATTTTGCAAATGTATCGGTATTTCACCAATTTCATCTAGAAAAAGTGTTCCTCCATGAGCTATTTCAAACAATCCTTGTTTTCCACCTTTTTTAGCTCCTGTAAATGCTCCTTCTTCATAACCAAACAATTCACTTTCAAGTAAATTTTCTGGAAAAGAAGAACAGTTAACAGCAACAAATTGATTATCTCTTCTTTTTGAATTATTATGAATTATGTGAGCAAATATTTCTTTGCCTGTACCACTTTCCCCCGTAATAAGTACAGATGATTCTGATTTTGCCATCCTTATTGCTATTTGCTTACACTTTTTTATTTCTTGACTGCTTCCAATTATATCATTAAGCCTATATTTAGATTTATGCCCTTTTCCCATTACCATTTGTCTATGCTCATGCATTTTTCTTTCTACATCGCTAAATTTTTTTAATATGATGATACCACCATTATTTAACCCCACTTTTTTAGCAGGAACAATCGTAGCTATTATATCATTTTGATTTATTTTTAATACCTTTTCAACCGTGTTTAGTACATGAACCTCATTTTCATTTATAAATAATATATCTTTAACTTTTTCCCCTACGATATTTTGATAATCATTCATTATTAGTTTATTAGCACTACCGCTACTATCTTTAATAATTCCACTTTCATCATATATTATTATTCCTTCATTTAAGTTTTCAAACAGCATATCTAATTGATTTTCTAATTCGTAATTTTCCGTAACTATATATCTTATGCCATAATTAGCAGTGATTGTTTCATTACAATACTCTAATATTTTCTGTTTGTATTTTTCCTTATTCAAATTAAGTTTAGTTATAATATTTAATATTGTACTAACATCTGTAACTCTATTACCAATGTCTATTATAGTTTTAACTGAATTTGGTATGATTTTTACTTCACCAGGAGTAATTGCAATATCAAGTTTGGGATATTCTTTTATTTCTGGGTAATAAGGATATAATTCTATGTCTTTTCTTCCTATATTATACAGAAGCGAAATTGTTTCTGTTGCAGTACTAGGCCCTACATTTACAAGAAGTGCATTTGTCCCAACAGGTAAATTCCTTATTTTCTCATATCCCTTTTTACTTAATGTTGTATTTATCTTTATTATTTCACAATCTTTTGAAGCATATTGTTTAACTAAACGAAATATTGAATATGTTGATATAAGAATAAGATCTGCATCAATTTCTTTAATAATTTCATGTTTTTCTATGCTACTAATCTCTATTTCTATAGTACCATTGAAAAATTTTTCGATGTCTTGCTTATATCCTTCAGCTATTTTCTTGTCTACTGAAACGATAGTAAGTTTTATTCTTTTCATAATTACCTCCATTATGCAGCTTTTGCGCTGCCTCAAATAGACTTTCATTATTCTATTTAAACAATTATTCCTCCACCAAGTACCTCATCACCTATGTAGAATACTGCTGATTGACCAGGTGCTGGTGCTCTCTCAGGTTTTTCAAACCTCACTACAGCTTTACTGCAACCTTTGTTTATTACAATGCATTTTAAATAGTATCCCCATTGACAAAGTTTAACTTCACAATCTATACTTTGTAATCTTTTATTGTTTTCATCTATATATGTTATATTTTCAACTATTATTTCGTCTTTATATAAATGTTTTTCATCACCAAGAACAATCTCATTTGTTTTATTATTTATTTTAAGTACAAAAAGTGAATTATTATTGTTAATTCCTAACCCTCTTTTTTGACCAATTGTATAATTGTATATACCCGTGTGTTTACCAATAAAATTTCCGTCTAAATCAACAAAATTACCTTCAGTATTTATTAACCCACATCTTTTTTTTATAAATTTACCATGGCTCATATTGGTTATGAAACATATGTCTTGACTGTCTTTTTTTCCGGAAGTTTCTGGAATGATTTTTTTGACGAGCTCTCTTACTTCATTTTTATTTTTATATCCATTTAAAGGTAATAATACCGATGATAACTGCTCTTGGTTTAAATGGTAAAGAAAGTATGATTGGTCTTTTTTTTCTATATCACTTTTATATAAGTGAAATTTCAAATCCTTTTCATCATATTTTATATTTGCATAGTGTCCAAAAGCCATGAAATCTGCTCCTAATTCTTTAGCCTTTTCAATCATCAAACCATATTTAACTTTAATATTACACATTATACATGGATTTGGTGTTTTTCCTTCTAAATATTCACCTACAAATTTATCTATAACCTCATTTTCAAAATATTCTTTAAAATCTACAATATAGTGCTCTATATTTAGCATTTTTGCAACATATTGAGAACTACTAACATCAAATTCATCAAATAATTTCATAGTAATTCCAAACACATTATAACCCTGTTCTTTTAAAATATATGCTACTGCCCCACTATCAACACCACCACTAAGGGCTACAGCAACTCTCTTACTATTAATCAAAACAATCTCCTTTTTCTCATAAAATCATTAATTTAAATACATTATACATCAAAATATATGCATTGAAAACAATATAATAAATAAAAGCCACAGCGATAATCGTTATGGCTCATATTTTAAAACATATAGTTTAAATTTATTTTTTTAGTATCTTCTATTTCCGCAACAACGTCGATTGCAGCAGCATCTATCTCTCCTGCATCCGCAGTTATTGCATCTGCCTAATCCAAACCCTAAGGCTAGCCAAGGTATTACACAGCAAAACATATCATCATTCCTTTACTTTGTGGCTTGTATTTATTCTATTCACATTGACATTTTATGTTACAACTCAATTGGGCTAATCTCCTAAAAAAGTAGTACCAAAAATAGAATGATTTCTCTTTATTGCATTCATAGCATCGTTATATCCTAATTCAAATGACTGCTTTAGTTTATCTTGATTAAAATTTAGTGTTCCATTTAGAAGATTGCCTAAATACCTTGATGGCTGAATTAAAATCATTTGTATTGATGGGTATCTTCTCATAATGCTAAAATAATTCACTCTCTCACAGGATATTACAATAATTTTTCTATATCCACTTTGATATACAGGATATATTGGTAAGTTATCATTTACACCTCCGTCAACAAAATATTGGTCTTCAATTATAATAGGTGTATATATAACAGGTAGTGCTGATGACGCAGACAAAACTTTTACAATAAAATCTTTATTTGCATTTTTTAAATTAATATACTGTGTAAATCCTGTTTTTCTACCTTCGTACCAATCAATAGCTGGCTTTAAAAACCTCCTTTCTTTAGGTATTTTAGTTATATTTACTACTGAAGCATAAAAATCTTTTTCAGATTTTTCTAAGTTTTCTATATTTAATTCATCTAATAATTCAATTAATCCATCTCTTGATAAAATACCATCAAAATCTACATTTTTACCTTTTTTAATTCTGTTTATAATTTGTACTATTTCATTGTAATCAATTCCATTATCCATAAACCTTTTTTGCAAATCATACTCTAGCCATACTTCAGCAGCACTATCACTGTCCATCAATTGTATTAGTGCACAATTAATTGCTCCAATAGAAGCACCAGAATACATTTTTATATTCTTATTTATTCCATGTTGACACAATGCATGCCATGCACCTATTTCATATGCTCCTTTAGCACCGCCTCCACCTAGAACTAAACCTATATCCGACATAAAATCACCTCTGTATATTTTATGCATTTCTTAATCTACGGTTAAGACAAAAATTATATTTTATTATATAATTCATTGTGTTATAATAAATACAACTAAGAAACAAAGACATAAGTCTTTGTCTTGATGTATTTATTGTATCGTTGTGATGCAAGCCGTTATCTGGCTTGCTTTATGATATAATAACCATAAATCTAAGATTTGGAGGATTAAATGTTTACAAAAGACAACAAACTTAAAAGGTTTGATTTTATATTATTATTTACAACTCTTATTTTATGTTTATACGGATTTCTTGTAATTAAAAGTGCCACTATGAGCCAGGCTATGGGTAGTGATAGGTTTTTAAGAACACAAACTATAGCATTTGTACTTGGTTTAATTTGTGCTCTTGTATTAGTTATAATTGATTATGACCTGTATGGAACGTTTTACCTACAAATTTATGCTCTTTCAAACATTCTTTTGTTATATGCCTTGGTGAACCCTGTAAATGCATCCGAATGGGGTGATGTAAGGAGCTGGATTAGTATAGGCCCCATAGTTTTCCAGCCATCAGAGATTGCCAAATTTGGTGTCATAATATCATTAGCAAAATATATTGATTTAAATAAGGATAATATAAATGAACCATTTATACTTTTTAAAATTCTAGTTTTTGCTTTATTCCCAGTCGGGCTAATATTACTTCAACCTGATTTAGGTACTGCTCTTGTTTTTATATTCTTTATTGCAGTAATGATTTTTGCAGGTGGGATAGACTATAAATATGTAACTGTCGTTTTAATTATAGGATTAATTTTTGCTGTTATTGCTATTGGTGCATTTTTTTATATTATGAAAGATTATCAAGTGGGGGATAACTATCAATTTGACAGAATTGTTACTTTTGTTTATCCTGAACTAGATCCAACAGATACTGGATATCAGGTTATACAATCCAAAACTGCAATTGGCTCTGGATTACTATACGGTAGAGGTTTGTATAAAGGTGTTCAAAATCAACTTGGTTATCTTCCAACAAAAGAAACTGATTTTATATTTGCCGTGATAGGTGAAGAGTTAGGTTTTATAGGAGGAATTTTTTTACTTGTACTTTATTCGATACTCTTATATAGACTCATAAGAATTGCTAAACACACAACAAGCATGTTTGGATCTTTAATTGCAACTGGAATCACCGCAATGCTTTTTTTTCACATCTTTGAAAATGTTGGTATGACTATGGGGCTTGTTCCTGTAACAGGTATTCCTTTACCATTTGTTAGCTATGGTGGAACTTTTATGTTAGTTAACATGGTAAGTATAGGTTTATGCCTCGGAGTAGGTATGAAGAGAAATAGCTTTGATTTAAATGAGTTTTAAATGATAGATGAGTAAAAGGAAATAAATTTTAAATTAAATATTAATTAAATTGTTATAATTCATAAAAAGGACGCATAAAATGCGTCCCCTATAAAACCTTTAAAATCAATGCTATTGATTACTCAAAGCAACTTCCACCTATAAATTCCCTCAATATGGATGTGTATGGAATTGCTCTTTCATTGTCTATATTTTTAAAGTAACTTAAAAATTTTAATAATCTTTGTCTCTCAGGATAGTATTCGCTATCTTCATCAATTTTTTTAATCAATGGAATAGCATATTTTTTTAACACACATAATTCATATACAAGTGCTGAATTAAATATAGCATCTGCATTTTCTTGAAATGGGAATATATACTTTTCTGCACCTTTTACAACATTATCCCAAAGTTCAAGCGTTTTTAGTGCATCATTTCCTCTATGTGTGTTATCTCTAACTATTCGCCTTATTAATCTTAAATCAGATGTTGCAATTCTGTTATGGTTATCAATGTTAAGTTGCGTCAATGCACTAATATATATTCTAAACTTATTTTTTTGAGGAATATTTTCTGTTAACTTATCATTTAGACCATGTATTCCTTCTATAATAATTATATGATCATCAGTTAACTCTATTGGTTCTCTAGTAAATTCCCTCATTCCAATTTTAAAATTAAATACAGGTATTTGAACTTGTTGACAGGTCATTAAATTTAATAGTTGCTCATTAAAAAGTTCCAAGTCCAATGCCCCTATTGTTTCATAATCATAATCTCCATTCTCATCACGTGGAGTCATATCCCTATTTACAAAATAATCATCTAAAGACAATGCATAAGTTTTTTTGCCGTTTACTCTCAATTGAATTGACAACCTTTGGGCAAATGTTGTTTTCCCTGAAGATGAAGGGCCTGCTATCAATACAATTTTTATATTTTTATCCTTAGTAATTTCATCTGCTATATATGCAATTTTTTTCTCATGGAATGCTTCGTTTACGCGTATCATATCATCAATAGTACTGTCGACTATTTTATTGTTCAATACGCCTACATTACCAATGTCCATTATCTCCCCCCAATCCTCTGCTTCCTTAAAAACTTTAGAAAGTTTCTTTTGTTCAATATATTCAGGAAGTTCGAAATTGTTTTCCTTAGTTGGGAAAATCAAAATTATGCCTGGAAAAAATAATTTTAAATCAAACTTGTCTATTACATTTGTGTTAGGAGCAACATATCCATAAAATGTATCATAGTAACCATCAAGTTCATACACTCTTATAAATTCAGAATTCCAATGTTTTAGTAGTTCAACCTTATCATGCATACCCTGTGATGCAAAAATATCAGTTGCTTCTTTCGTACTTAATATTTTTTTGTTAATTGGCATTTGTTTATAAATAATTTCTTGCATTCTATCTTTTATTCTTTTTAAATCGCCTTGATTTATGGTTTTTTTAGTTTTTATTTCTGTATATAAGCCCCTATTTAAAGAATGTTCAATATTAACATCTACAAAATTAAAAATATCTTTACAGGCCTTAATATATATAAAACAAAGAGTCCTTATATAAATTCTCTGACCGTCATTATCATTTAAATCTAGAAATTTAACTTTATCATCTTCATTGTAGCTGTTTACTATAAGTTCCTGCAGTTTATTATTAACCTTTACTGCAAGATATTTTTTATAATTTTCTTTGTCCATTTTTTTTACTAAATCATAAAACGATTCATCTTTTTCCATTTCAACTATCTGATTACACTGTTTTACATTTTGTACTTCTATTTTCATGAAATCCTCCAATTTTATAATTCAATTTATTAATATTATAAAACATATCTTTCATCTATATGCGATATTATTTCTTTTCCATTCAGGTAACTTAATTCTTCTTCGAAGCCATTTAGCAAAATTTTATATGCATGTAAAATTTGATATTTCTCATTATCTCTTTTACCATATTTTTTATCACCCACAACAGGATGACCTATAGATGCTAAATGAGCTCTAATTTGATGAGCCCTACCTGTTTCTAGTTCTATTTCAAGCCATGTAAACTTACCCTCTCTTTTAATAGGGTGTACATATGTAATTATTTTTTTAGCACTTTCAATTTCTTCTTTAACTATTTCAACAATATTTTTATAATCATCTTTAATCATATAATCTTCAAGCTCTAAATCTTTTAAAACTATTCCATGTACCTTAGTTTCATAATATTTTTTTATATTTCTATCCCTTATTGCCTTATTAACCTGCTTAACAGTTTCATAATTTTTAGCAGCAATTACAAGACCAGAAGTATTCTTATCCAATCTATTGCATACAGCTGGTTTAAATGTAAAACTTATATTTTTCTCTTTTGCATCTAAATACATTTTAACTTCATCTACTAAACTCTTTTTACTTGTTAAATCAGGTTGTGTACTGAGCCCAACAGGCTTATTTACTACTAGTATATTTTCATCTTCGTACACTACTTTAAAATGAATTGCTGTTTGAAGCAAACTTTTCTTTTCCCTAAATTTATCTATAGTATCATCAGACAAATAAATTTGTACCACATCTTCTTTTTCTAAAACTACTTCTGGTTCTACCTTGGAATTATTCAATTTTATGTTTTTTTTCCTTATCATTTTATAAATGAAAGCTGAATTAGCTTTATTAAGATATTTTTTCAGAAACCTATCCATTCTTTGTCCAGATTCATTATTTGTAATTATTATCTCTTTCATATTTACTCCAATTGTATTTTATATTTTTTAACACTACTCTTTTATAATTACTATATGCTATACTAATTAAACTTAAATTATTATTTGTATTATAGCAGATAGCATCACAAAAAGAAATAAAATTATACCATCCAATATTATTATACATCAAAATATAACCCATTATTAAATAATATAAGAAAATATTTACATAATTTTATTAAACGTATATATTGTATCTATGCAATTTTTATGTTAATATATTATGTGGTAACTATAAATTTGTTGAGGTGCTTCAAATGAAAAAAATAATTAACGCTATAAGAGACTTTTTATATATATTGACTGACTATGGATTAATAATAACCGTAGCTGTTATTATGATAGCTGTGCTAGGCTGGAGATTTAACATCCTATTTAACAGGGATATAGAAAAAGAAACACTTGCAGTTGTTCCAAACGATATTCAAGTAGAAGTTCCAGTTACAAATGACCAAACAAATAATGATAAAGACGAAGAAATTCCTAATAAAGAAGAAGATGAAGAAGAACCAACCGAACCTAACAACCCTACTCCTACAGAAAGCGATGTTGTTGCTACAGTTGAAATTCCAGCAGGTTCATTTCCATCTAAAATAGGTGATATTTTAATTAATTCTAATCTAATTGTAGATAAAAATGAATTTCTAAATAGATCTGTAGAAATGGGGCTTGATACTAAGCTACAAAGTGGTAGTTTCGAAATATCTATTGGGACAAACTTAGATGATATAATTAAAATAATTGCTAAAGCAAATTAATTCAAACAAAAACGGACGTTGATAACGTCCACTTTTTTTATATACTCGAAAGTTGCATAGCAACTTTTTTTATATTTAGTATCTTTGATTTACATAATAATCTATTACAGATTTTTTCCTTCCTTCAATAAATACATTTTCTTTTTTCAATACATCTAAAAGCCATATGCTTTTAGAATGAAGAACTGCATATTCATAGTCACTAAGAACAATTTCATATAACTTTCCTTCAAGATTATACGACTCCATCTTAATAAAATAAGCTTCTACATTTTCATAATGAAGAAATCTTAATAATCTAAATGTGGTTTTATCTTTTTCATTATAATAATAATCTGCTTCCTCTAGATATTTGCTGTAAAAGCTTATATGCTTTCCTTTATCTTTAATATCCTGAGCAACCATTCTATGATACTTAGCCATCATATTGTAATATTGATAGTTATACATACCTTTTTCTATACTGTCAATACGTTGAAATGGCTTTATGTTTTTCTCAAGCATATACTTATAATTAAGCTCTAGATACTCTTTTTTATTAATATCACCATTCATATGTTGTATTATCAACATATCTCTATGTTCAAAAAAATCATCAAAAATACTTTTATTAGGTTTGAAATAGTTCATATCATCACTCTTTCTACAAAATTAACATAATAAATATTCTAACAGAAAAACAAATTAATATCAACAAGAAAAAACATCCACAGATTATAAAATCTGTGGATGACATCAATCAAAATTAGCTTAATACCTTGCTTTTTAAAGGTTCAGATATATCATCTACTTCGTAATTAACACTCATAATAAATTTAACATCAAATTTTTCTGATAAAAATTCTAATCGCTCTATAACAGGTTCAAGTTTATCCTTTTCAGCTTGTGCAATCTTGTATAACCCATCTATGTAAACTTCCTCAACATCATAGTCAGTTGCAATTAAACCACATACAAATCCTTGGAACTGATCTTCATTTGTCAATCCATACTCTTTAGTATTAATATATCTGATTCTATAATCTAAATCAAATATGTGTCTATTGTTGGCTTCTAAAAAAACCATTTTACCTTGTATTCCATCCACTGTACTATTTGCTAGCTCAATCATCCTTCTAGTTTTTCCTGTTCCGTTATGCCCACAAATTAATTGCACCATAATAATCACACTCCTATTATATTTATTTTGTTATTTAAAAAGTTAAACTATTACAATAATATTGTACCATATATTGAAAATGTTTACACTATAAATTTTTAATAATTTTTATTAATTATGAATTTTTCTTTTTTTCCTTGATATCTTTCTTCCATTAACATTTTATCTAAAATTTCATCTTTTATTTTCCACCAACTAATTCCCCAGTTTACAAAAAGCGAATTTTCTTTAGGTGCCCTTCCTATAAGTCTTTGTACCACAATATCACGATTTGAATATTCTAGAAATATTATTACTCTTTCAATATATTCGTCTTTAGAAATCAATGCTATTTCTTTTTCTTTGTATTGTCTTCCCATTTCTGTATTATCCATTATATACAATGAATGAATTTTAACCTGCTCAACTTTTAAAACAGATAATATTTTCGCTGTTTCTATTGTGTCTTCTATATTATCCCAAGGTAAATTTAGTATTACATGGGTGCAAATTGCAAAATTGAATTTTTTTATTCTAGTAACTGCATCAATAAATTCAGCAAGTGTATGTCCTCTGTTTATTTTTAGCAAAGTGTGATAATTTGATGTCTGCAAACCTAACTCAATTGAAATATTTACATTGTACTCACGATGAATACCTTCTAAAAACTTCAAATATTCATCACCAATACAATCTGGCCTTGTTGATATTGAAATTTCTACTACATTAGGAACTATTGCTTCTATAATATATTTTTTAAAAGAATCAAGTTCTAAATATGTATTTGTATAGTTTTGAAAATATGCAATAAACTTTTTTGCTTTATATTTACTTGAAATATAGTCCATATTTTTTTGAATTTGGTCTTTAACACTTAAAGTATTATCTAGCATTTCAAATCCAGCACCAATCTCAGAGCAAAATGTACATCCTCCGAATCCGATTGTTCCATCTCTATTAGGACAGGTAACAGGAATATTTACAGGAAGCTTATATACCTTTTCTCCATATTTATCTTTTAAATATTTTGAATACTCATTATATAAAATCAAAGTACTTCTCCAAATTAATAAATTTTACAACTAAAAATTCAACTATGAATAATAGATGTATTCACTAAATTATAGTTTATTTTATAATTAAAATCAAACTTATTTTTGGATACTATAACAAAACTTGTAATTTTAATAATTTTAATTACATAAGTATTCTTTTCTTTTATTCAAAAATTATTATAATAATTTTTTTATCTTTTTTTCCATTAAATAATTGAAATGTTTTTAAGTTTTTTGTAAATAATAAGAATGCAAATTAATATAGGAGGTTTAAAAAATGCATATAAAAGAAGGTTTAATTCCTACAGTAGTAGGAACTTGTGTTACTGCCACTGGAATGGCTTTAAAAAATACAAATCTCCCAGATTCTTATAGAAATGGAATCATTGGTTTTGGTTTAGCTCATGTATTTCTTGGTTCAATGGGAATGATGAACGAAAATGGCCATCAACAGGAAATGATGAGAAAAGTATCAAAAGCTGTCAATTTTAAGTAGATGACACAATTAAGTTTTTAATGGGTCGATAACGACACAAACAACAGAAAGCATGCTAAAGTCTCAGCATGCTTTCTGTTATATTGGTTATTATTATGCAAAAATAACATAAAACAAGGAATATAATCCAGCAAGTCCAATTAAAATATATATAGCTCTTCCTATAGGATTTTTCCAACCACCAAAAAAGCTATCTACAATATCTACTTTAGTCAAACCATATAGTCCCCAATTTAACGCTCCTATCAATATAAGAATTGATGATATAGCAGTAATTATTTTCATACGTCCTCCTTAAAACCTTTTTATTACATTATATTTAGTTTTCAAGGAAATATGTGTACATACCGGTAATATTTCTACTTTATATTAAATATTTTTGTTAATTCATATGATACTCCCGAATTATTGTTGTCAAATTCAGTTATCATTTTCGAAACTTTTTTACAATTTTCAGTTCCATTTTTCATAGAAATGCCCATTCCAGAATTAACAATTAATTCTAAATCATTATTATCATCACCAAAAGATATTATTTCCCTTGGCTTAATATTTATGCTATCTGCATACTTTTTTAATGCACGCCATTTACAACCATCAGTGTGCAGAAATTCAAGTAAAGCTCTTTTACTTATATTTCTATTGCAAATAATATTAAACTGACCTTCATTTATCTCATTCATTTCTAAATTAAAATCATGAAGTTTATCTAATTCTTCAAGATAACATACAGATAATATATTTTTTATTTCTCTTGGATTAAATTGAATTAACTTTGCTCTTACATCATCTTTTTTAATGTAACCTAAATAAACTTCTTCCAAGTTTTTATTCTCATATATCATATCATACCCATTGTAATATTCATCAACATGCAAAACAGGATGTAGATTATACTTTAATCCATGATTATATATTTTTTCAAAGACATCTGGATTTAAGTAATTATACTCCATCAATTCATCTGTATTTGACCTTCTTGTAACCGAACCATTATTTGCTAAAATAACAGGATTAATATTTTTTATTTGTTCAGTAAGATTTTTTGCCATAAAATAATTTCTGCCAGTTGCTACAACAATTTCTATTCCCTCATCATTTAATTTATTTAATGTTTCCACATCTTTTTTACTAATTTTTTTATCATCGTTAAGTAAAGTTCCATCTAAATCTGTTACAATCATTTTATAAGTCATATATTCATCTCCATAATTTAATACCACTTATACTAAAAAGCAGTCCACTTTATCGTGAACCGCTTCTTATATAAATTTAAACTATTTTACTAATTCAGAATCTTTAAATATAAATTGACCCATTGTAGTTCTATTTACACCTTCAACTACAGATTCATCTATTACTTGAACATATGTGTAATAATAAATGTTAAAAGTTATAAATTCTTCTGCCATAATTTCTTCAGCTCTTTTTAATAAAGCATCTCTTTCAGTTCCTGTTGCTAATTGTGCAGCAGCTATAACTTCATCAAATTCTTTGTTTGTTTCATTTAATACAGTATCATGAGAAGCTACAGTAGGTTGTAAATTCCATCTCCATTGAGCATCATTATTTCCTGAATAAGAAGTGTATAAGTCAAGCATAGTCATAGGATCGTCATAATCTCCTAACCAGCCGCCTCTAGCCAATGTAAAATCGCCAAGTCTTCTAGTATCTTGGAATGTTGCCCATTCTTCATTTCTAAGTTCTACATCAATATTAAGATTTGCTTTCCACATTTCTTGTAAAGCTTCAGCAATTTTCTTATGATTTTCATTTGTGTTATATAAGAATGTTATAGAAGGGAATCCTTCACCATTAGGATATCCTGCTTCTGCCAATAAGGCTTGTGCTTCTTCTACTTGAGCTTTGTTAGGATCTAATCCATATTCTTCTACTGGATTTCCATCAGCATCTAATTGTCTACAAGATTCCCCTGTAGAGTAAGATAATGAAGGAGGTATAAATCCTGTTGCAGGTAATTGTCCACCTTTAGCTACTTGCTCACAAATTTGTTTTTGGTCTATAGCAAGTGTTAATGCTTTTCTAACTCTTATATCGTTTGTAGGTTCTGCATCAACATTAAATATACCATAGTATGTTCCAACTCTTGGAGCTATAGAGAAGTATGGATCTTCTGCCTTAAGTCTTGGAATCTCATCTTGTGGTATAGCACCGCTATCTAGTACTGCTATTTCGCCATTTTCATATCCACTTAATGCAGTTGTAGCTTCAACTATCATTAAAGCTTTAATTTTTTCAAGTTTAACATTGTCAGCATCCCAATAGTTTTCATTTTTAACTAAAGAAATATGAGAACCTGTTTGGTATTCTTCCAATTTGAAAGGTCCATTAGAAATACAAGTTTCTGGTTTCTTCTCCCAACCTTCGCCATTAGCTGTAACTATATCTTCTCTAACTGGTAGATAAGTATAGAATGTAGTTAAACTTAAGAAATAAGGTACTGGGAAGTTTAATTCTACTACTAATGTGCTGTCATCTGGGCTAGAAACAGCCATATCGTCTCTTGAACCAGTTCCATTTAAGTAATCATTTGCACCTTTTATATAAGGAGCCATGATAAATGAATATTCAGAAGCTGTTGCAGGATCACAAACTCTTTTCCAAGAATATTCAAAATCCTTAGCAGTTACAGGTTGACCATCTGACCATTTTGCACCTTCTCTAATTTTGAAAGTATAAACTGTACCTTCAGCGCCCTCAGCATTAGCTGATATTTCATAGCTTTCAGCTATACCAGGCTCTAAGCCAGTTCCAGTGTCTCTCATCAATCCTTCGAACATATTATTGATAATATGACCGCCATCAGATGCATTATTTAAACCTGGGTCAAAAGTTTTAGGGTCTGCTCCAAGATTCCAAACCAATGTATCTGCTTCTGCAGCTGGTTCTTCTGGTGCTGGAGTTTCTCCTGGCGTTTCTGCTGGTGTTTCAGCAGGTGGTGTTGTTTCTTGAGGCTGAGAACAGCCAACTGCTAGAGACAATACCATTGTAAGTACAATTAACATCGATACTACTTTTTTAAACATAAAATCCCTCCAAATGTTTATTTATGTATATACAGTTAAACAACTGCATCTATATTATTACCTATTTTATACAATATGTCAAGCGCTTTCTAATACTGCATAAAATAGGTATAATAACAAAATTATTTATCCAATAAATGACATGCTGCAAAATGTTCTCCACCAATATCTTTGAGTACTGGATCAACCTCTGAACATATATCCATTGCATACCTACATCTAGTTCTAAATTTGCATCCTGATGGTGGATTTACAGGACTTGGTACATCACCCTCAAGAACTATACGCTTTGCAGATTCTGTTAAATCAGGATCTGGTATAGGAATTGACGATAACAAAGCTTGTGTATATGGGTGAACGGGGTTTTTATAAAGTTCACCACTTTTTGCAACTTCAACTAAACTTCCTAAATACATAACTCCTACTCTACTAGAAATATGCTTAACCATTGAAAGGTCATGAGCTATAAATAAATATGTCAATCCCCTTTCCTGCTGCAAATCATCAAGCATATTAACAACCTGAGCTTGAATAGATACATCAAGTGCTGATATTGGTTCGTCACATATAATAAATTCAGGGTCTACAGCAAGTGCCCTAGCAATTCCAATACGTTGTCTTTGTCCTCCAGAAAATTCATGAGGATAACGACTTGCATGGTCTTTACCAAGTCCTACTGTTTCTAAAAGCTCATATATACGATCTTCTCTTTCTTTACCAGATGCCAAATGGTGAATATCCATAGGTTCTCCAATTATATCAGAAACTGTCATTCTCGAATTTAAAGAAGCATATGGATCTTGAAATATCATTTGCATTTTTCTTCTGTATTTCATTAAATCATGATTTCCAAGCTTAGCTATATCCTTGCCATCATATAATATTTCACCTGCAGTCGGTTCATAAAGTCTTATTATAGTTCTGCCTGTTGTAGATTTACCACAACCAGATTCTCCAACAAGTCCTAGAGTTTCACCTCTTTTTATATAAAATGAAACATCATCAACTGCTTTTACAACTTCTACGTTTTTTTTAATAAAACCTTTATTTTTAGTAAAGAATTTTTTTAAGTTTTTAATTTCTATTAATTTTTCGTTATTTTCCAATTCTTACTCCTCCCTTCAAACTATCATACACTTCATTTTTTGGTGCATCAGGGTGAAGTAACCAGCACATAGCTTCATGCTTTCCATTTTCTGATTTAAAATATGGTGGTTGCTCTTGATTACATACTTTCATTGCAAAATCACACCTTGCATAGAATGGACATCCAGTAGGAGGATTCAATAAATCAGGTGGTGTTCCTGTTATTGGAATCAATCTTTGTTTTTCATCAGAAGCAATTTTAGGTATTGATTTTAATAGTCCCATTGTGTATGGATGCATAGGTGAATAATATATATCTCTACTTGAGCCTTTTTCCATTATAAGTCCACCATACATTACAACCACTCTAGAACATACATCTGCAACAACTCCTAAATCATGAGTTATCAACATAGTAGATGTGTCTAATTTTTTATTTAAATCTTTCATAAGCTTTAAAATCTGAGCTTGAATAGTAACATCCAGTGCCGTTGTTGGCTCATCTGCAATTAACAAATCAGGCTCACATGACAACGCTATAGCAATCATAGCCCTTTGCCTCATACCACCTGAAAATTCATGCGGGAAATTATTTATTCTTTTTTCTGGGTCTGGTATGTTAACCAATCTTAACATTTCTAAAGCTTTTTCATGAGCATCTTTTTTAGATAATTTTTGATGTTTGATTATTGCTTCAGATATTTGATTACCTATTGTATAAACAGGATTTAAAGATGTCATAGGGTCCTGGAATATCATTGCTATTTCATTTCCCCTGACATTCATCATTTCTTTATTTGATTTGTTAGCTAAATTTTCACCTTTAAACCAAACTTCGCCACCCACTATTTTACCTGGGTACAACAAAAGTTTCATAATAGAAAGAGAAGTAACACTTTTACCACTGCCTGATTCTCCAACTATTCCTATAGCTTCACCTTTTTCTACATCAAAGCTTACGCCTCTTATTGCTTTAACTTCGCCTAAGTGAGTGAAAAAAGATGTTCTCAGATCTTTAACTTCTAATAATTTTTCTGCCACTTTCATACACCTCACTTTACTTTCTTTGTTTTGGGTCTAATGCATCTCTAAGACCATCACCAAATAGATTAAATGCCAAAATAGTAATTGATATTGCTAAAGCTGGATAGAATAACTGATATGGATAAGTAAATAATCCTGCTAAAGCGTCATTACATAAAGCACCCCATGAAGCTTTTGGTGCTGATATACCTAAGCCAACAAAACTTAAGAAGGCTTCAGTAAATATTGCCTGTGGCACCTGCATTGTTACAGATACCATTACCGGACCCATTATATTAGGAATTAAATGTTTTAACATTATTCTTTTTGTAGAAGCTCCCAACGTTTTAGCCGCCAATACAAATTCTTGCTCTTTTAAACTTAATACTTGTCCTCTTACTATTCTTGCCATACCTAGCCAATGAGTTATACTTAAAGCTACTATTATTGTACCAAGACCAGGTTGCATAATTACCATTAAAAGTATAACATAAAGCAACGTTGGTATTGAACCAATTATATCAACTATACGCATCATAATATTATCAACACGCCCGCCAAAATAACCTGAAATACCACCGTATAATACACCTATAATAAAATTAAGAAATGCTGCTACAAAACCTACTATTAAGGATATACGGCCACCATATACAACTCTAATAAACATATCTCTTCCTAAATAATCTGTACCAAATACATAAGTTTTATTTCTTATAGTTTTTGTAGGAAGTATTTCTTTTCCATCAAATCTTATTTCAACTTTCTTAGCATTATCTAAATTAAATTGTGCTTCTTCTAGATTGATACTAGGATCTTTTTTAGCTTTTTTTTCTAAAGCTAAATATTCTTTTTTAGCTTGCAAATACAAACTGTAATCTACAATTAATTCTTTTCCATCAAATTCGTAAATATACATTCTATTATTCTGATCATCTTTTTTAATTTCAGACATCTGCAAAAGCTCTCCGTCTTTTGAAACCTCTATAGCTTTATAAGCCTTAGTAATATATATATAATTACCATCTGTTACTTCATAAACTTCAAGATTTGGCGGTATGTTAGAAAAATCAAGTACTTGATTAGAATATTGGATTGGCCAAAATAGAGGCACAAATATTGCCATTAAAACAACCATTAATATAACTATCAAAGATACAACTGCAACTTTATTTTGTTTCAATCTCCTTGCTGCGTCCTGCCAATATGTTAAACTTTTTCTAGATACTTTCTCTGAGTCCTTTTGTGACTTATCTAAATTTTCCCACATATCAGGAGATATTTTTTTGTAATCATCCATTATGTTTCCTCCTAATCGTATTTTATACGTGGATCAATCAAAACATATACTATATCCACAATCAAAACTGCAGTAACCAAAAATATACCAAAGAACACCGTTATACCCATTATTAATGTGTAGTCTCTACCTAATATACTTGTAGTAAACAAAGAACCTATTCCTGCTATACCAAATACTTTTTCAATAACAAAAGAACCTGTAACAATACCAGCTATCATCGGTCCAATATAAGTTACTACTGGAATTAATGCATTTCTAAGCGCATGCTTGCCTATTACCACAAATTCAGATAATCCTTTTGCTCTTGCTGTTCTAATATAGTCTTGTTGTAAAACATCAAGAACGGAAGTTCTTGTTAGTCTAGTTACATAGGATAGCGAAAACATACCTATACAAATAACTGGTCCAACAAAATGTTTCCATGAACCTACGCCAAAAGAAGGCGCCCATCCAAGTTTTTTACTAAAAAAATACAAATACCCAGTTGCAAAAACAAAACTTGGTATCGTTGCCCCTAAGGTGGAAATAAACATTACCGTTCTATCACTAACTTTATTTTGCCGTAGGGCAGCAATAATTCCGAGAAATATTCCAACAACTATTATAAATAAGGAAGCCCACCCTCCTATTTTTAAAGAATATGGAAACCCTCCTTTTATTATATCTTGTGTTGTAAGTCCAATTCTGTTAAAAGATACACCAAAGTCCCCTTTTAAAAAATTTGTCATATAGGTTAGATACTGCTCAAATTCTGGTTTATCTAATCCATATTTAGCATACACTGCTGCTTTTACTTGCGGAGTCATAGCACGTTCTGAAACAAATGGATCTCCCGGTATACTTTTCATCAATATAAATGTTAGTGTCATAATAAACCATATAGTTATTACTGATGAAAAAATTCTTTTTAATATATATCTTCCCACTATATTATCTCCTCTCTTTATTAAAATAGTAGTACCTAATTATAGCACAAAAAAAATACAATATCAATATTTTAGTTTGTTAAGCGGAAAATGTTTTTTTATGCATGCAATCGTTTTTTATCCGTTGCAATCGTGTTCAAATAATAGCAATTTAAACTTTTACCTATCATTACACAACTGTTTTTTTGTATATACTTTCACTGCTTTTTATAAACTATCATAGTTGAAAGAATTTTTTTTCGCATTCATTTAACTTATTTTGTAATTATTTCAAAGACATATTTTACCTTCTAAATAGCTTTAATTTTTATATTGAAATACCTTTCCATTTAAAGGTAAAAAATGCTAAATATTTTTTTACAAATAGGAACTATTTTACATATAGTAAATTTATTTAGCCCTTTTCAATACTTCGCAAATAAAATAATATGTATTTTCAATAGATTTAATACTAATATGTTCATTTGGAGAATGTACATCCCACGTATCAGGTCCTATTGAAATTGCATCTAATCCTTGTACTTTCTTCATCAAAAGACCACATTCTAGTCCAGCATGAATAGCCTCTACTTTTGGTTCTTTATTATATAACTCTTTATATGTATCTATGCATAATTCTCTAACTTCAGATTTTTTCGCATATTCCCATCCCGGGTAATAGTTACCAACTTTGCATTTTATGTCCAACGTTTCAGCTATTTGTTTCATCATAGGTTCAACATTACAAGTTAACAAAGTTTCAACAGAACTTCTTGAGCTATTATAAATATTTACAAAGTTTTTTTCTGTTGTTATTACACCTAAATTATTAGAGCTAATAACTAAATCAATTACAGTACTCCTTGACAGCACGCCTGATGGTATAATATTTATAGCCGATACTATTTTTTTAAAGCAATCCTTTTTAATTGGAACTTCTTTTGTGTTTGTTTCTTGAACGAGTACAGTAACTGATGGGTCTGTAAAAGTAAATTCGTTTTTGAGTATCTCATTCCAAAATTTTATTTTATCTTTAACTTCATCAATTTTATCAGTTGTAAAAACTGCATATGATTCACGAGGTATAGCATTTGTTTTTGAACCTCCGTTAATTTTTACCAATTCAACATCATCTTGAATATCATAAAGAACTCTTCCAAGTATTTTATTTGCATTTCCCCTTTCTTTATGTATTTCTGCTCCTGAATGTCCTCCCAATAGCCCTTTTACCACAACTTTATATGCATTTTTTTCATTTGTATTTTGCTCTATTATTGGTATTTTAAATGAAATATCGCACCCACCTGCACAACCAGATGTAAAGATACCTTCTTCCTCGCTATCTAAGTTCAATAAATATTTACTTTTAAATATACTACCATCTACTTTTATTGCGCCAGTCATCCCTTTTTCTTCATCTACCGAAATAAATACTTCCAATTCAGGATGTGATAAATCATCAGAATCTAATATTGCCAAAGCCATTGCCACTGCTATTCCATTATCTGCACCTAATGTAGTTTCTGTAGCATATATGCATCCATCGATTATTCTTAATGCTATTGGATCCTTTTCAAAGTCATGTTCAATACCTTCGTTTTTTTCGCAAACCATATCCATATGACCTTGAATCATAACTACTGGAGCATTTTCATATCCTTTAGTAGCTGGCTTTCTAATAATAATATTTAAAAATTCATCTTGAAACACTTCCCAGCCCTTGTTTTTAGATAAATTGAGCAAATAATCAGAAATTTCTTTTTCATTTCCTGAGCCTCTTGGAATTCTAGTTACCTCTTCAAAATAATAAAACAGCTTTTCAGGTTTTAAGTTTTTTAAAATTCTTTCCATTTTATTTCTCCTATTAAATAATTTATTTGTAAATATTTAAAGAACAATAGTTATACAATAATTCCACTATTGTTCGTCCATTGTTCTTCTATTTTTATATTCTTCTATTCTACGCTTCCAATTCTATTAAAAGGGAAAAATCTAAACAACACCTTACCAATTATCTGTTCTTCTGATATGTAAGGATTATCCCAAAATCTTGCATCATATGATATTGGTCTATTATCACCTAAAAAGAAATAGCACTTTTCTGGTACATTAAAAGTTTTTGCCTGTCCTGTTGATTTTATAGCATATGGTTCATTTATTTTTTTATCATTTACAACTACACTTCCATCTTCTTTTACTTCAACTTTATCACCTGGTAATCCGATTAATCTCTTTACAAGCCTCTTATTGTCTAATTCTATAGATCTAAAAACAATTATATCTCCACGCTCTGCTTTATTTATATCAAATATTTCATTTACATAAAGTCTATCACCAGGTATAATTGTATCCTCCATTGAGCCGGTAGGAACCGTTACTAAGATAAATATAAATTTATTCAAGAAAAGCACAATAACAAGCGCTACTAAAATGGGGATAATCCATTCTTTTATAAAATACTTCATAATTCCACATCCATTCATTTTTTATTTATTTTTTTTACAGAAGTATTTCATTAAATACCCTTAAAAAGTTACCGCCTATTATAAGTTTTACATCTTCACTTGAAATTCCTCTTTTAAGGAGCTCTTCAGTCAATAATATCGTTTCTGCATGAGACTTCAATCCGTCACTATTATGTGGTTGAAATTTAAATTTAAGTTCACTTTCATAGTAGCTATTACATAAATCAAATCCATATCCAATATGCTCTGCTCCAACTAATCGAACAATATACTCAATATGGTCACAAAGTTTTACAATTGGATTTTCTCCTTCTTTAATACCTGCAATATTTATATAGGCATTTAACCCTATAACACCATTTCTTTCTGCAATAATTTTAATTTGATCATCTGTGAGATTTCTCATTCTATCATGTATGCTACGTACACATGAATGAGAAGCAATAAATGGTTTTTTCGTAAATTTAACTATGTCCCAAAAACCTTCGTCATTTAAATGACTTACATCAATCAACATATGCATATCTTCTAGTTTTTTTACTACTTCAACACCAAATTTAGTAAGTCCACCCTTTTGACCTTCTTCGGCAGGACTGAAATGGCATCCATCTGCAACATAATTCCTTCTGCTCCATACTAGTCCAGCAGCTCTAACTCCTAGCTCATAAAAAATTCTTAATAATCCTATATCTGTACCTATTGGTTCTAATCCCTCAAATGACAAAATTATCGCAATTTTATTTTGATTTACAGCATCATTCAACTCTTTTTTAGTTTTAACCAATACAACCTCTCCGTCACAGGTTTCTATATCTTCCAGCAGAGCCCGTATTTGTCCTAAAGCAACACGCAGTGCCATTTCGGGCAAAAATATATCATCAATATATAATGATGATACAATTATATTAAATCCTGCTTTTTTAAAGTTTTCAAGATAATTTCGCTTAATTACTTCTTTTTCTCCTGCCATGTATCTATTATATATTTCTCCTGCTAGATCTAAATGAGTATCTACTACAACAGAATTCTTATGTAACTCTAAAGCTATTTCTTTATGATCCATCTCAATCTCCTTTATTGCTAATATTATTTCTATTATAGTTAGTTTATGATTATTTTACAAGGTAATTTTTGAACAACAGGTATGCAATTATAGAACAATAGCTCGCCTATTGCTCTATAATTGCTATTACTATGTTATTGTTTAGGACATACTATTTGAATACTTTTTGTTGCCTTATTTAAAATTTCGTTACCATCTTCTGTTACCGCAACAATATCCTCTATTCTCATTCCAACCTTTCCAGCTATGTAAATACCTGGTTCTATACTAAAAACCATGCCCTTATCAAGATATCTATTGTGACTTGCTTTAATATCTGGAGCTTCATGAACTGAATATCCTATGCCATGTCCTAATCTAGTAAAGAAATACTCCCCGTATCCAGCATTTTCTATGATCTCCCTTGCCGCTTTATCAACATCAGGTATATACGCACCCTTTACTGCTGCTTTTTCTCCAGCCTCTTGAGACTCTAGAACAATTTCGTAAATTTTTCTTTCTTCATCAGTTACACCACCAACAAATACTGTTCTTGACATATCTGCACACATATTTTTATATTTGCAACCCCAGTCAAGAACTATTACATCTTTTTCTTCAATAACTCTTTGATTATCATTATAGTGTGGATAAGAAGAATTTGGTCCAGAGCATACCATTGTAAATCCTTCATCAGCACCCTTTGCTTTAAATATTTCAATCATTTTATTGGCTATATCAATCTCTTTTATACCTGGCTTAATAAATTTTAATAATTCATCATACGACTCATCTGTTATTCTTGCAGCAATTCTAAGGTTTTCCAGTTCTTCTTCATCTTTAATCATACGCATTTCTTCAAGAATAGGTTTTCCATTAACAAATTTTACGTCCACTTCTTCCATAATTTGAAGTATTAAAATCGCTCTTTCAGTAGAATTAACACCTATTGTTTTGCCTATTAATCCATTCTCTACAAATGCTTTTTTCACTGTATCTGTAAATACATCTCCATCAAACCACCCGTAAACTTTAACATCAGGCCCTAAAACAGCCTGAACTTCTGCAACTGTTAACAGATTACATATATAAAAATACGTCCCATCCTTTTTTATTATTAAAGCTTGAAACCTTTCACACAAATGTGTGTTATGACCCATTAAAAATTCCATTTCCTCTGATGGTGCAACGAGTAACGCATCTAACTCCTTTTTTTGCAAAATTGACACAAGCTTATCCAAATATTTTTTATTCATTGAATGCATCTCCTTTAAATATAAATATTTTCTAAATTATTAATATAATTATAAATCGCTTGACATGAAATAGCAACCTAATCTTTATCACATTGAATGGCTATTCTATTTTTGCAGTTCTTATAATTTTTTACACTACTGATGGTTCTAAAAGTAAGTTTCCAGTTTTGAATCGGTTCAAATTAAGCATGCTTACATCAATTGTTGGTTTTTCTCCTAGTATCATTTCAGACATAACTACACCCGTTATAGGTCCAAACATAAATCCATGACCACTAAATCCAACTGCCATATAGAATCCTTCTATATTTTCTGCTTTGTCATAAATTGGTTGTTTATCAGGTGTCATATTATAAAGCCCTGCCCACTGTCTAATAACTCTTAGCTTTGAAATTGGCGGAAGTATGTCATCAATAGTTTTAGCCATTTCCTCAATAAAATGCCAACTTGATGTTATTCTTAAATCTCTTGGTTCATTAGCATCACCCCTACCCATTATAAATGAACCATGCGGTGATTGTTGTACATATAAATTTAAACCAAATGACATTACCATTGGTCCTTGCATAGGTTCTACAGGTTCCGTAACAAGAATTTGATGCCTTTCTGAATAAACAGGTATATCTACTTCAACCATTTCACTTATCTTTTTAGAAAAACCATTTGTTGCATTTACAACACAATTTGTCGCTATATGTCCCTTGTCAGTTTCAACTCCTACTACCTTATTTTTTTCAACCTTTATTCCTGTAACCTCTGTAAATGTATTAAATTCAACTCCAAGTTTTTTTGCAGCAGAATAAAATGCATCAGTTGTATGGAAAGGATTTAAAAATCCATCTTTTTCACAAAATGCTGCACCCTTTAATAAATTCGTATTCAAATATGGTACAATTTCCTTTGCCTCTTCTAAACTTAACATTTTAGATGGAATTCCACATACATGCTGTACTTCTATATTCTTTTTAAACTGCTTGATTTCTTTATCAGTATCAGCAATCAACAAGTATCCACTTTGTTTAAATTCAACATCTCTTTTATATTCAAGTATTTCATTAGCATTTTCATAAAATTCAATACTCTTTTTTCCTATCTTACAGTTCATCTCAGTTCCCCACTGCATTCTTACACCTGCACCACATCTGCCTGTAGAACCACTGCATATATAATTTTTCTCTATAACAACTATGTTTTTTACACCTTTTTTAGCTAGGTTATATGCAATCGAACATCCAGAGATTCCAGCACCTATAATAACTATTTCTGCACTATTCTTCATTATTTCTGCCCTCCTCTGCTATCAACCCTAATCTTACTCCTACTACAGGAGGTCTTGTAGTTTGAAATTTAACATCCTTGATATTTTGTCCCGTACTCATAGCAATTTCTTTCATTACTAATTGACCACAAGTTTTTCCCTGACAAGGTCCCATTCCTATACGTGTTATTCTTTTTATCTCATCATATGTTACATAGCCTTCCTTTATTAAATCTCTAACTTCTTTTAAAGTAACATCTGAACATCTACAGATAATTGTATTTTCCTCCATATGACTACACCTCAACCTTAATATTTCTAAAATCATACATATATTTTCTATCCACCTCAACTGTAATTACAGGTGTTCTATCAAATGATTTAGGATTTAATACCTTTAGTACTTTTACATCAGTTAAATAGTTTCCTTCCCTATCTAACCCTTTTACCATCTTGCCTTCCTCTGGAAGTGGTAAAAATTCATATGGAATCTTCACCAAAACCTTGTCATTTGATTTCGAACCATCAACTACCATAATTGCAAGTCCAGGACATTTACTTAAACATATTGCACAACCAGTACAATTATCAGTATTTACTTCTGGTATATTGTTTATATCTTCACCTACATTAATTGCATCAAATTTACACGCAGTCTGACATGGGTTACATGGTATTTTTTTATAACACTCAACCACTGCAACCGGACCCTTATTTATTCTATCTAGCGAAGGAAATTTTTCCATAACCATTTCTATACTTGGTATTCCTGTTTGTTCGAACATATTAACCCTCCTCGTTATCTTACTATCTGCTCTATTCCTGCTAAAATATGTTCACCAACAGGACCTGAACGAAGTTCACTCAATTGTTTTAAATAATCCATTTTTTTATTTTCAAAGTCTTCAGCTTTATGACCAATTTTAGCTGCAGCACAAAGACCTGCTAAATATCCCTCAACCATAGCAGCACTTGCCTCTTCAACACCTGATATGTCTCCTGCAACAAATAAATTTTCGATTGTTGTTTCATAATCTTCATTTCTAACAGGAACTGTACCACTCAATTGAGGAATATATTTCATTTCACAGCCACTCATTGACAGCAATTCATTCAAAGGTGTTAATCCTACTGAAATGCACATTACATCAGCATCAAGTGTTTGTTCTGTTCCTGGTATTTGTTGAAATTTATTATCTAACTTACATATTACCGCTTTTTCAAGGTAATCTTTTCCTATAGCCTCTTTAACTGTGTATCCTGTTAAAATTGGAACACCCATTCTCCTTATTTTAGAAGCATGAACTAAATATCCACCTATTTTAGGCGCTGCATCAAGTATTGCTACTACTTCTACTCCTGCTTGCATCAGTTGATAACTTACTATTAAACCAATATTACCTGCTCCTACCATAAGAACCTTATTCCCTGGTTTTACACCATATACATTCATTAATGTCTGAACTGCACCTGCGCCATAAATTCCAGGTAAATCATTATTAGGAAATGCAAGAGACTTTTCAAATGCTCCAGTACAAACTATAACAGCTTTTGGTTTTATTTTAAAATATTTATCTTCTTTATGTAATACGGTAATAATTCCATCTTCATACATTCCTACAACTGTCGAATTTGTTAGAATTTCGACATTTTTTTCATATTTTTTTAATTCAGTTAGTAAAATATCAGTTATGTCAATTCCCCTTGTAGATGCATATTGCTTTTCTGAACCAAAAAACATATGTGTTTGTTTTACTAGTTGTCCACCTAATGACTTGTTTCTTTCTATAATAAGGACCTTTGCTCCACTTGATGCTGCACTAATTGCTGCGCATAAACCAGCAGGACCTGCGCCCACTATAACTAATTCAGCCTCTTTCATGCTATCACTCCTTTTCCTTCCTGTGTTTGTACTACCATTCCTTCAATTAAATCAGTGGTACATGTTTTTACATTAGGAACACCATCAACCACCATTAAGCATGATGAACAATTTCCTATTGCACAATAGAACCCTCTAGGTCTATGTAAAAACAAACTTTTTCCAAGAACCTTAACACCTGCTGCATGCAATGCAGCAGCTATGGTTTCGCCTTCATATCCTTCTATTTCTTGACCGTTAAAAGTAAATTTTATTTTTTTACCTCTGTTAAATTCAAGAATAGGATGATTTTCAATTCTCATATACGCTCTCCTCAAATATATTTGAACTACTTACTTATTTTATTATTAGCAAATTACATGCCACATTTATTTTTATTAAACTTTTCAAATTTAATTGAAATATCAAATAAACTTAAAGTATATAGCTATATATTTTGTGTCATATTTTCGACACTGAGTCGATTTATTGACACCTATATTAGACTCTTACTAAACAATAAATCAATTTACACTTTTTTGCATAATTTCAAATATTTCCACTAAAACTCAACTCTTAATATCCTCTATAATTATAAAATGTTAAATGAACATTACATATACACCTCTTCATTTAGCATATAATGTTGTCAGTTATTGGACATATAAATCATCACGATTATCGTTTTTGTCCATATATATCATTGTAATTTTTATAGTTATTGATTTCTTGTTGAAAAAATGTTATAATTAATAGATATGGTATTATAATCCGTTAATTGCATTAAAATATTTTAAATATAAGTAATTGCTTATTTGGAGGAAATTAATGAAGATAATTATTATTGGTGGAGGTAAGGTAGGTTACACATTGGCAAAGCAACTTTCTACAGAAAATCATGATATTACTGTCATAGATAATAATATCAGTGCCCTTAATCGTGCAGATGAAACGCTTGATGTAATGTGCATAAAGGGTAATGGAGCTAGCGTAGAGGTTCTACAGGAGGCAAATGTAGCTGATTCCGACTTATTAATAGCAGTTACTGATGGTGATGAGCTTAATATGATTTGTTGTGTTATAGGAAAAAAACTTGGTGCTAAGCATACTGTTGCACGTATACGTAACACTGACTATTCCGGTGAACACCACATGCTTAAAGAAGAACTTGAATTAGATTTAGTAATAAACCCTGAAATGGATGCTGCTGCAGAAATTGCTCGTATACTACAATTTCCATTTGCTGCTAATGTTGAAACATTTGCAAATAATATGTTGGAAATGGTCGAATTTAGAGTAATGGAATCAGACCCTATAATAAATATAAAGCTCATGGACCTTACTAAAAAGTTACCTTCTAAGGTTTTATTTTGTTCAGTAAAACATAATAATCAAATTATTATACCTAATGGAAACTACATCTTCGAAGTTGGCGATGTGGTTTATGTAATAGGTGAAAGAAGTGGAATTTCTAAATTTTTTAAATACTTAGGTAGAAGTGCACAAAGAGCTAAAAATGTTACTATTGTTGGAGGTAGCAGAATTAGTATTTATTTAACATGGTTACTAACTGAAACAGGTATTAATGTAAAAGTTATAGAACTCAATAACAATAGATGTGTTTTATTAAGTGAAGTTCTACCGCATGCACTTATTATATGTGGCGATGGTACAGACCAAGATGTTTTAGAAAATGAAAACATTCATTCAACAGATGCTTTTATTGCACTTACAGATAGAGATGAGGAAAATTTAATTAGTTCAATTTATGCACATCAATGTGGTGTTCCAAAGGTGATTTTAAAAATTAACCGTGTGAATTATATACCTATCGTAAATCAACTTGGTTTAGATAGCATAATAAGTCCTAAATATACTGCAGCAAATAACATATTAAGATATGTTAGAGCTTTAAACAACTCTAGAGGTAGTGCTGTTGAAAAACTTTATAAAATTTTAGATGACAAAGCTGAGGTTGCTGAATTCACAGCTAACAGCTCTACTAAATTTCTAAATATTAAATTAAAAGATTTAGTTATAAAAGAAAATATATTAATTGCTGCAATAGTTCGAAACAAAAAAATAATAATTCCTTATGGAAATGATTTTATAAAGGAAGAAGACAAAGTTATCGTTATTACAAAAACAGGCTTTATTTCAGACCTTAACGATATTTTAGGTTAGTAATTTGGAGGACAAAAAATGAATATGAGAGTTGTACTTAAACTATTAGGTACAGTATTAATGTGGGAATCGATTTTAATGATTCCCTCACTTATAATAGCCATACTAGATAATAGTTATGAAATTAGTGCATTTATTATTTCTATAATAATTATTGGTGTACTTGGTTTTGCTTTAATGAACATAAAAACTAATGGTTTTCAAATGAGAAATAGAGAGGGTTTTGCAGGTGTTGCCATATGTTGGGTTGTTATGTCTTTACTTGGTGCTTTACCTTTTTATATAAGTGGTGCAATTCCAGCGTATATTGACGCAGTATTTGAAACTGTTTCCGGTTTCACAACTACTGGTTCAAGCATACTAACAGACATTGAAATTCTACCACGTGGTATACTGTTTTGGAGAAGTTTCACACACTGGATTGGGGGTATGGGTGTACTTATACTAACATTAGCACTTATGCCGTCACTTGGAGCTCGTTCAGTTTTTCTAATGCGTGCAGAAAGCCCTGGTCCTTCACCTGGAAAATTAGTGCCTAAAATTTCCGAAACAGCAAAGTTATTATACATAATCTATGCTGGAATGACTATCATTCAAATTATACTTCTAGTTATAGCAAAAATGTCACTTTATGATGCATTTATTCATGCTTTTGGTACTGCTGGTACTGGAGGTTTCTCAAATAAAGGATTAAGTGTTGGGGCATATAACAGTCCCTTAATAGAATGGATAATAACAATATTCATGCTATTATTTGGAGTGAACTTCTCACTTCATTATCTTCTTTTAAAAGGAGATTTTAAGTCAATTCTAAAAAATGAAGAGTTTCGTTTGTATTGGTTGACTGTTATAATTTCCATTATAATTATATGTATTAATGTTTTACCATTATATAATTATTCTGTAGCCGATTCTCTTACAAAGTCATCATTCCAAGTTGCTACTATTGTTACTACTACCGGTTACGCAACAACAGATTTCAATTTATGGCCTATGCTTCCAAAATCAATACTTCTAATGCTCATGTTCTTTGGAGCATGTGCTGGTTCTACTGGTGGTGGAATAAAGTTTATAAGAGTATTGTTGTTATTTAAAGCTGTTGCATATGAAATAAGACATACGGTTCATCCAAATTCAATAGGTACAATTAAAATTAATGGAAGAAAAGTTGATATAAGTGTTATGTCAGGAATTATGGTTTTCTTTTTTGCGTATGTAGCTACAATGATTGTTGCAATATTAATTGTGTCTTTAGATAACTTTGATTTTATGACTACATTTTCAGCTGTCTTAGCTACCATAAGCAACATTGGACCAGGATTTGAAATAGTAGGTCCAATGGGTAATTATGCTGATTTTTCAGTATTAAGTAAAATTGTCCTAACATGTTGTATGATTATAGGAAGACTTGAAGTAATGCCAATTTTTGTATTAATGTCACCATCTATATGGAAAAAAAGATAGCAAAAAGATGTGTTAGGGACTGTACCCAGCACATCTTTTTAATTTACAATTGATACCCTCTTCTAGTAATTATTTTCCCATCTTTAATATATGTAGAACTATTGCCAACTATTACTATACTTAGCATGTCTACTAACTCATAATTTATAGTATCTAAAGTACATATATGAACTTCCTGATTTTCTCTTGTTGCATTTTTTACTATTCCTACAGGTGTTGAAGAATTTTTATACTTTTTCATTATATCAAATGCTTTTTCTAAATAATGTGGTCTGCCGTTACTTTTTGGGTTATACAGACATATAACAAAATCACCTTCTGATGCTAATTCTACTCTCTTATATATTAGTTCTAATGGAGTTAGCAAATCGCTTAAACTTATGTGGCAGAAATCATGCATCAAAGGTGCTCCAAGAACGGAAGCCGCCGCCGTTGATGCGGTTACACCGCTTATTACTCTCACATCTTCATCTTCTGACATTTCCAGAACAAGACCTGCCATACCATATACTCCTGCATCCCCGGAACTTATTACAGATACTATTTTACCTGTTTTTGAAATTTCTATTGCTTTTTTAACTCTATCTATTTCTTGTTTCATTCCATTTGAAACAATTTCTTTTCCATTTATTAAATCCTCTATCAAGTTTATATACGTTTTATATCCGACTATGACATCTGAATTTTCAATGGCACTAATAGCTTCATGTGTCATTGTTTCATAGCTTCCTGGACCTATTCCTATTACATATATCATTTATATCTCCCATTTTTTATTTATTAGTATAGTTGTAAAATAAGAAACATCCTCTTTTTTAATGCTTTTTATATCTGCATATACTTTTTCTTCATTCTTTGATGAATTGCTTACCACTATTGAATGTTTTTCAAGTTTTTCTTCTAGTAAAAGATTTATAATTTCATCGAAGTTTTTATATACCTTCATCAATACAATAGAATTTTCATTTTTTACATATTGTTTAATTTTTTCTAAACCCATTGTAGCAGGTACTACTACTAATGCATCTTCACCTTCAACCAACGGAAAATTATTTTTAGACGCTATATCTAAAAATGACGTTATTCCGGGTATTGTAACTACTTTAACTTTATTCTTGAGAATTCTTAATAAATATATATATGTGCTGTATACCATAGGGTCACCGATAGTAACAAATCCCACGTTCTTCCCTTTTAACACATCACTTTCTATTTCCGAAGCTATATTGTTCCATGCATTCTGTAACTCTTTTGTATTATAATTCATTGGAAAATGCCTGTCTTTAATCAAAGTGCTTTCTTTTAAGTATCCTCTGACTATTTCATGTGCCACACTAAAGGAATCTGCACTTTTCGCTGTCGGAACGTACAATACATCTAATTTTTGCAATACGTCAATCCCATATTTTGTCACTGCATCAGAACTTCCAACGCCTACTCCTATTCCATAAAACATAATTGTTCTCCAATCGCTCTAAATGTTATAAAGCAAAGCATTGCAAATTGCCGCTGCAATATTGCTGCCGCCTTTTCTGCCCTTTGCTACTATGTATTCTAAATTTTCCAAACTCATTATCAGTTCTTTAGCTTCTACTACATTGACAAACCCAACGGGAACTCCTATGATTAGTTCGGGTTTGAATTTTCCTTCTTTTATTATTTCATGTAGCTTTATCAATGCCGTAGGTGCATTTCCTATGGCAAATATTACAGGACCCTCTATCTTCGATGCCCTCTCCATAGAAATTGTAGCCCTTGTTTCTCCTCTTTCCTCAGCTTCTGTAAAAACATCCTCATCGGCCATGAAACAATGAACATTTACTCCATATTTTGCGGCTACCTTTTTATTTATGCCTGCTAATGCCATGTTTGTATCAGTTACTATGGTGGCACCATTTTTTATTGCATGCTTTGCATTTTTTATTGCATTTTCTGAAAAGCATAAATTTTCTAAATAGTCAAAATCCGCCGAGGTATGAATCGCTCTTTTTATTATTGGTTCCTTTTCAGGGTCTAGTATTATATCTCCCAGTTCCTTTTGAATTAATTCAAAGCTTCTTTTTTCAATATTATGAGGTTCTACAAATTTTATATTGTTCATTTTTTCTCCCTGTAATATAAAACAATTATTTATATTCAAAATTTACTGCGTAATCATCTATAGATGCCGCAACTGTTACGGAATTTTTTATTGTTTTACTGATTATCAATTTTTTATTTTTATTACCTATCATTGATGCTCTTTCGCAAACACTGTCAACACCTGCAATAGATTTTACAAAATCAGAATTAGAAAATTTTCCTTCCAAATCATTAAGTTCTTCTTTGGTATAAGTATAAAATGGAACCTTAAAAATTTTGGAGGTTTTTAGAATTCCTTCCTCTTCTTTTTTTAAATCTATTGAATTTATTGAATTTATTGCAAAATGTGATATTTCATTTTCAGATAATATATCCTTTATTGCATTGTATATAGTATTGCAAGGTGTTCCCTTCCTGCATCCTACACCAATTGATATTATTTTTGGAATCAAATTTAATGTATTTTTAAATGGTTTTTTATTACTATCTAAGCTTACACAAACCCCGATTTCTTTTTCATTTATATCTATTTCTTCGGGTATTTCACCTTTTATATTGAAATCACAACACAAACCTATTTTTTTATTTTCTAATATATCCGCTGCAATATCTCTGGCTGATTTAAGACTTAATATATGCATGCTTTTATTGTTAGCCCACTCATCAACTGCAAATTTTCCATTGATATCAGTAGCTGTAGTAATTATTGGGTCTCCTCCTGTAATTTCTGCAATTTTTCTAGCAAGTTGATTGGCTCCACCTATGTGTCCACTTAAAAGAGAAATAACATTTAAACCCTTTTCATCAACACAAATGACGGCAGGATCTGTTTTTTTACTCCTAACAAAAGGAGCAATAGCCCTAACTGCAATTCCAACAGCCCCTACAAATACTATGCAATTCTTATCTTTAAATGATTTTTCAGTACTTTTATACAAATTTTCCTGTCTAATCACAACATTACAAGCTGAGTTTACATATTTTTCAGGTACATATGCTGTTAAATCAGGTTCTTTTAATCCCTCTATAATTTTATCACACAGTTTGGCACCATTACTTGAAAAAGCATATATATCTATATTCATTTAATCTTCGCTCCTAGATGTGAGAGACACTGTACCCAAAGCATTGTATATTTTCCCCATATCAAGTGATTTTCTTACGGAATCTGCTAATAAGTCATATTGACTTTCTTTGTAAGATTTTATATCGAATTTTTCTAATTCATCAACGCTCATACCTTTTTGTTTTAATAATATATTTACAACAGAATTTACAACGTCACTGTTGTCGAATATTCCATGGATGTAGCTTCCTGCAACATTATCACAAACACATCCATCATACTTATTATTTGATTCTCCTGCCGATACATCAATTGTATTTAGAAAATCGCCCTCTAAAATTTCAGTATCTCCCATATGGATTTCATAGCCAGTAACGTCTATACCTGATAATTCATGATAGAATCCATTTATTTCATTTATTTTACCGCTTACCTGTGTTCTTGTTTTTTGCTTATAAAATGTTGTTATGTTTTTAAGAAGCCCCAGACCTTTTATACTCCCGCCAGCCTCAACATTATCAGGGTCATTAATCATTTCACCAAGCATTTGATAGCCGCCACAAACACCAAAAACTGCTTTACCTTCACTTACATGTCTTATTATTTTAGATTCAAGTCCTGATTGTCTTAGCCATTTCAAATCCTCAATTGTGTTTTTAGTTCCGGGTATGATTATCATGTCAGGGTTTCCCAGTTCTCTTAGATTCTTGACATATCTTAGTGATACTCCCTTAATCATAGAAAATACGTTAAAGTCAGTAAAATTAGATATACGTGGCAGCCTTATAACTGCAATATCTATGATGTTGTAGGTTTCATTCGATACTAATTTTTCAGAGAGGCTATCCTCATCATCTATGTCAACATTTAAATATGGTACTACTCCCAGAACATCAACATTAGTTATGTCTCTTAGCATATCTAGTCCAGGTTTCAATATTTCTACGTCCCCTCTGAATTTATTAATAACGAAACCTTTAACCCTAGATTTTTCTTCTTCATCAAATAAGAGCATTGTTCCAGCTAATGATGCAAATACTCCACCCCTGTCTATATCTCCAACTATAATTACAGGGGCATCAACCATTTTCGCCATTCCCATATTTACAATATCCTGTTGCTTCAAATTTATCTCAGCAGGACTTCCTGCACCTTCAATTACTATTATGTCGTATTCATCTGTCAATGAATTAAATGATTTTAAAATATGTGGAACAAGCTCATTTTTGCAAGTGTAATATTCCTGAGCTGTCATATCTCTTAAAACTTCACCATTTAATATTACCTGTGAACCCTTTTCACCTGTAGGCTTTAATAAAATAGGATTCATTCTTACATCTGCATCAATACCCGCCGCTTCAGCTTGCATAACTTGCGCTCTTCCCATTTCTAAGCCTTCTTTAGTTATGAATGAATTAAGGGCCATATTTTGAGATTTAAATGGTGCTGTCCTATATCCATCTTGTTTAAATATCCTGCAAAGTGCGGCGGTAATTAAACTCTTGCCTGCATTTGAGGTTGTTCCTTGAACCATTATAACCTTAGCCATAGAATTATTCCTTTCTCTTTCTTATGTTATATTCTCAATTATATCAACATATCCTTTTTCATGTTTTCCAGTTATTGAACTGGTTTGATGATCAGATACGATAATTATCTTTGTTTTTTTCCCAACATTCATATAAATTTCTTTTAAAAATTCTCTATCTATTTTTTCAATAAATTTAATTTTTCCATTTAGGTCTTTCCTATGTGATACTTCATCTGTTCCGTTTATATGAGCTATTACTGTATCATGATTCTTAATTTCATTTAATACAGCCTTCGATTTTTCAAGTAAATCAGTATCTGTGTCTCCAGTTGAATTTTCGAGATGGGCTAAATTAATTTTCATCGCCTTTGCAATACCTTTAACTATTTCTGCACTACAAACACAAGAGCATGATTTTTTATGTAACTTTAAAAATGTTGGCAAAATAGTTTTTTCTGATACACCCCATGGATAAAACATATAGTCTGCATCATTCAATTTATAACGGTTATTTTTTATAAAATCATTCAGGCTATCTACACTTTTTATATGACTAAGCATATAATCAATACTTTGTCCAACATTTTCATGTGGTGGCATATCAACTAAATTCAATATTTCATCACTTCTTTTCATTACTATTAAATTTCGATAATCACTTATATGGTAAAATCTAATAGATTCATCTGAAATTGTGTTTTTTGTAACATCTTTCATTTCAGAATTGGTTAGTCCCTTAGCATTAAATGATTCTAATTTATTATTTTTGATGCTAACAAGATTGCATCTAAGTACTACCTCATCATATGCAATATTTATTCCAGCAGCCAATGCTTCCAGATACGCTCTATTTTTTGGAATCAGCTTTTCTTCTACTCCTAAAATTGAAAGTATACAAACCAGACTATCTGGATCTCTATTAGTTGGATAAAAACAGGTTTTCTCATGAATACCTTCATTTATTATTTTATCCAAAATTGGAGTATTTGCATATTCTAATGGGGTCATATTATTCAGTTGTTCAAATTTACCTTCACTTATTCCATCTAATATAATCAATATTGTTTTCATTTATTACCTATTATTTCTTTTAAGTTTTCTATTAATATTTTATTTTCATATTCTGATTTCACAGCAATTCTATAATAGCTATCATCAAGATTTCTGTAATTTGAACAACTTCTAATAAGTATTCCTTTTTTCAAAAGTTCATCATACAAATTAATTTTTCTTATTAATTTAAAAAATATGTAATTAGCATGTGCTTCATATATTTTAATATTTAGTCTATTCATTTCATCAATCAAATATTGTCTTTGTTTCTTTACATACTTAACAGATTTTGTCACGTATTCTCTTTCTTCTAACGATGCTACTCCTGCTGCTTGAGCTATTGTTGATACATTCCAAGGTGGGCCGGATTTTTTCAAGTTAGCAATAACATTTATATTAGATGACATGCAGTATCCAAGCCTAATTCCAGGAATCGCATATATTTTAGTAAATGCTTTCAGCACAATTAAATTATCGTATTTTTCCATTAAATCAATCGTACTATATTTCTCTTTATTTTCAACAAAGTCCATGAAGCATTCATCAATAACAATTGTCGTATTCATTAATTTGCAATGTGAAATTATTTTTTCCAATAATATTTTATCTATAATTTGTCCTGTAGGATTATTGGGATTACATATAAATACAATATCTGTATCAATTTTTATATCATCTATTATCTTATCTGTTAATTTAAAACCATTTTCCTCTTCTAATGTAAAATACTTAACATCGGTTCCTACCGTAGTTAATGCCTGCTCATATTCGCTGAATGTAGGTGATATAAGTATTGCATTTTGTGGAATCATACATAAAGCAATTCTAAATATTGCTTCTGCCGCTCCATTGGAACAAAAAAACCAACTTTCCGGTATTTTTTCACAATTTGATAAACCCTTTATAAGCTCTCTTGAGTTAATGTCCGGATATCTAATTGAGTATTTGATTGAACGAATAATTGCTTCTTGGACATTGTCAGGAATTCCAAAGGGATTTATATTAGACGAAAAATCTATTATATCGTCTTCATCAATTCCAAATATTTTTGATGCTCCATATATATCTGCACCATGACTATCGTTATTCATATTTCCTCCTCAAGAAATCATTCTAAAACAAAATGACTATTACTATTCCTAATATCAAACATATAAATGAAGTTAAATACATCAGATTATTTGCCTTTTTAATATCTTCTGCTTCAATAGGTCTGTCATCATCTCCTATAGTCTGCTTTGAAACCAATATACCTCCGTAATAGTTTCCTCCACCGAGGCTGATGTTTAAAGCGCCTGCACATACTGATTCAGTTTGTGCAGAATTAGGACTGAGATGATTGTATCTGTCTCTTTTATATATTTTGTATGCATTTTTAGAATCCATACCTAAAATCATAGAGGCTATTATCATTAAATATGCTGAAATTCTAGATGGTAAGTAGTTGGCAACATCATCTGAAATAGCTGAAATTCTTCCAAAATCAATATATTTTTCATTTTTATATCCTACCATTGAGTCAAGTGTGTTTATAGCCTTGTACATAAAACCTAATGGCGCCCCACCAATTAAAATAAATATAATTGGTGCAATAACACCATCTGAAGTATTTTCTGCCACTGTTTCAACAGCTCCCTTTGCTACAGAAGATTCATTTAAGTTTTCTGTATCTCTTCCAACAATGTAAGACAAATACTTTCTTGCATCAACTATATTATTTTCTTTCAAAGCTTTATATACCTTCATACTCTCATCTCTGAGGCTTTTAGTTGCAAGTATATAATAGCACATAACGCTTTCTAATGTTATTGCTAAAATCAGATTAATACTTGAAGCTAATACAAGTATTAAATATGGAACAACAAAAGATGTCCCTACAACTAACATCCATAAGATAGTCCCAGCTCTTCTTTCGTCATCTTTATTTTTACAATTTGTTCTAAGCTTTTTTTCAACTGTACTTATCATATTGCCAATTAGTTTAATTGGATGAAAGAAACCGTGAGGGTCTCCAATGATTAAGTCTAATATATATCCTATAATTAGTGAAATCATAATTGTGTCCTTCTGTTTTTGCTATTATTATAGCAGTTCTCTGTACTATATTCTGTACACTTTTCAATAAAATTTCGTGCAAAACCTATATTTCCAAGGAAATGGAAATGTGGATATCCCATAAATTTTGTTTCATCTGCAATTATACAATCATACCGTTTCTCAGATTGAGGTTTTTTTGCTGTAAATGAACTCCCCTTATTTGTACTTGTGCTATAATGAAACTCATGTACATTTATAGACTGACCCTTATTGCACATTAAATTATCACAATTAGCCACTAGTGTAGCATATCCGAAATTTTCTAGTGACTTTGTCATATTGCTTTGACCCTCTATTGCCCCAACTAAATTGTGCTCAATGGCATTTTCATCCTTAAAGCTTTCCATTAGGTACATATATCCTCCACATTCAGCAAAGGTAGGCAGTCCCATATTAATCTTTTCCTTTAAATCCTTTAACATAGATTTATTCTCTGATAATTCTTTCATGTAAAGTTCAGGATAACCTCCACCTAAATATAAACCACCTATGTCTTTTGGCAGTTCCTTGTCATTAAGTGGGCTGAATTCAACTATTTCAGCTCCTAATTGTTCAAACAAGTCTAAATTATCTCTATAATAAAAGCAAAAAGCCTTATCCATTGCAACTGCAATTTTAGTTTTTCCTACCGTTTCTATATTAGATTCTTCATATTCTAAAACACTAGAGTTTAATGCAAGTTCATATAACCCTTCTAAATCAATAGTTTTAAGTGAGGCTTCTCCAAGTTTTTTTACTATATCTTCTAAATTTCCAATTTCCTGTGCTGTGACAAGTCCAAGATGCCTGCTTTCCAGTTTGCAGTCCTGCAAGTAAGGCAGATAACCATAAACCTTAACATCTGTATTCGATTCTATTATATTTTTATAATAACCGTATAAGCCCTTTGATATATCATTTAAAATAACACCTTTAATATTGCTTTTTTCTCTGAAATTTTTAAATCCTTCTATTAATGCACAAACAGACGCTGCCATACCTTTGCAGTTTAAAACTAATATTACAGGACAGTCTAATAGTTTGGCTAATTCATAAGTACTACAGGATGTATTAGTCCCTATTCCGTCATAATAACCCATTACGCCTTCAATAATGGATATATCAGCATCTTTGCTATTTTTACACAGCACATATTTACAATTGTTTTCGCCTATCATAAATTCATCTAAATTCCTTGATGGAATTTTTACAACTTCTCTGTGAAACATCGGGTCAATATAATCTGGACCTGACTTATAAGCAGAAACATTTTTACCCCTCATTGAAAAAGCTTTTAAAAGTGATGTAGTAATTGTAGTTTTTCCACTATTGCTGCTTGCTGCTGTAATCATAATTCTTGGTACATTACATTTAACTTTAATATAAACCACTTCCTTTTCCGCTAATTATATATATTGGATTCTGACCCATCATCATGTCATATCGACTAATTTTTTTTGATTTAGATATTGAAACATTTACTATTTCTACATCTTCAAATTTATATTTTTCCATTGCTTCAAGGGCTTCATTTAAGCTTTGAAGCGTTATAGTGTTTATTACAATATTAACATGAGGGCTTTTCTTTAATAAGCAATCGAATATTGCATCCATATTGCCACTGCTTCCACCTATAAACACGGAGTCTGGTTTTGGTAAATTATCCAATCCCTCTGGTGCAACGCCTTCAATTATTTCAATATTATAAACTTTGAATTTTTCTATATTTTCTTTAATTAAATCAATAGCGCCTTTATTTTTTTCAATAGCATATAATGTTCCACCGCTCAATTTAAGGGCAGTTTCTATGGATACGGAACCTGTACCCGCACCAATATCATACACAATAGAATCAGATTTAAGGTTAAGCTTTCCGATTGAAATTGTTCTGACCTCACTTTTAGTCATAGGCGCATGTCCAGTAATAAATTCATCATCTCGTATAGAACGAAATCCACTATCTATTTCTATCGCATTATCATTATGTATTATCATTACTGCAAGACTATCAAAATCCATATTTGCAATACTAGAAGACTTATCTTCTATAATTCTTTCATTGTTATAAGATAAATTTTCGCCAACGGAAACTTGAAGATTACCTAAACCTTTATCAACTAATAATTTGCATATATTTTTAGGCTTTAATTCTCCGCCTGTAAGCATAAATGTTTTTTTATTGAACATTATATTTGAAATAATATTTAAATTTCTGCCATGAGCGCTGACAAATTTTATGCTGTCCCACGATAAGTTTAACTTTGAACAAAAATACTGGAGTGACCCTATCGCTGGTATATTCTCCACTTTAATAGATTCATCTTGTTCTAGTATTTCAGTTAGTTTTTTTGATAAGCTGTAAAATCCTGTATCACCAGAAACTAAAACTCCGAAATTTTTATGTATGTTGTCTTTTGATATGTATTCATAAATATCCTCTGCTTTAGAACTTTCAAATGTATCTTTATTTAAGTATATAAAATCGGACAGCATTCTCTTAGCTCCAATTAAACAATCAGAATTGCTAATTAAGTCTATTGATTTTTTATGTGTGAAATCTAAATTACCAATACCAATCCCTATTATACTAACATTCTTCATTAATAAGTCACCTCTTTATATTAAAGTAATTTATGATTTCATCTAATGTCAAGCCGCTTTCATCAGGTTTTCTGATTACAAGGCATTCTGCACCAGTTTTAATGCAAGATTCAGCCTTTTCTGTAAATCCTCCTGAACTGGAACTTTCCTTTGTAACGAGGTACTTTGCATCAATAGTATTTATTATGGCAGTATTTAGTTCTTCGCTAAATGGACCCTGCATACATATAATATTTTTATTTGAAAATCCTAATTCAATAGACCTTTTCAGTGAACTTTCCATAGGCAGAATTCTAACGTACACTCTTCTATCACAGTTATTTAAATTTACAAACTTATTAAGATCCTTGCTACCTGTTGTAAGTAGAATATTTCCTTCTTTATCATTTAAATATAAAACACACTCTTCAATAGTATCAAAATATTTGCATTTCATATCTACAACTGATTCCCTAACAACTCTAAGGTATTCAATATTGCAATAATCTGTTGCTTTCATTATATTTGCTGTAACTATTTTAGCAAATGGATGAGTTGCATCAACAACAAAGTTATATTTTTTCTCTAAAAATAACTCTATCATTTGCTTTTCATCTAATCTGCTTTGATATACATTCACATTTTCTAATTTGTTTACAAACTGTTGTCCATACTCTGTAGCAATAAACAAATCTGTCATTATATTATTTTTAGATAAGATTTCAAAAAGTAACCTACCCTCAGTCGTACCTCCAAATATACAAATATGTAATTTATTCATATTACTCAATACCTTTTCTGAACTCATGAGTGAATGTCGGATTGTAAAGTTCACTTCTTTCATATTCATCACCGAGAAAATATCCAACTAAAATTAATGCTGTTTTATTAATATTATTTTCTTTCATCACAGATGGAAGGGTACTTATTGTACACTTAAATATTTTTTCATCAGGCCATGTAGCTTTATAAACTACTGCAACAGGGGTTTCAGGTTCGTATCCACCTGCAATCAGTTCTTTAGATAGTTCCTCAGTTAAACCAGAGCTTAAAAACAATACCATTGTCGCCTTATGGGCTGCAAATGAACGTATGCTCTCTCTTTCAGGCACTGGAGTTCTACCTTCCATCCTAGTTATAATTACGGATTGGCTAACATTAGGCAATGTGTATTCTGCACCAATAGAAGCGGCTGCTCCGCAAAACGAACTTACCCCAGGTACAACTTCAAAATTAATATTCAAACTTTTTAACATATCAATTTGCTCCCTGATAGCTCCATAAATGCTAGAATCACCAGTATGTAATCTAACTGTCATTTTATTTTCTAATTCCGATTTTTTTACTTCTTCTATAACTTCTTCTAAGGTCATATGTGCACTGTTGAGTTTTTCACAACCTTCTTTACAGTAATTTAGCAGTTCAGGATTTACTAATGATCCTGCATATATAACTTTATCAGCTTCTGTCAATAATTTATGCCCTCTCATTGTAATTAAATCAACCGCTCCCGGACCTGCGCCTACAAAATATAACATATATTTCTCCTTTAGTTTAATATACCTTTCTCATTTGAGTATATTATTAATTTAGTTTTTATTTTATTATCAACTCTTTTATTTATATAAAATTCAGCTCTTTCACTTACCTTATCTATGACTTCTTTTTCAATATTTTCTCTAATTAATATTTCAATAGCCTGTTCAGTGGTAATTGACGATAGAATTTCTTTTACGATTTCTTTATCTGCTCCAAACAATGCTGCATAGCAAGCTAAAACTTCCATTCTGAAATCACCATTGTGAGAATGAGTATTCATCATGCCGCCTGCAACTTTGACCATTTTTCCTATGTGTCCGACTATTAGAATCTCATCAAATTCTAGTTCTAATGCATAGTCTAACACTTCTCCTAGATAGTTGCTAAACTTTAAACTGTTATCTCCACGAATACCCAGTGTTTTATCAATGAAGGATTTTGCATAATTACCGGGGAAAGCTAAAATTTCTTTGTATCCCTTTTCTTTAATAACCCGCATTTCTACTTTTAAACTATCAATTAACGCTTTTTCACTCATAGGCTCAACTATACCTGTAGTTCCTATAATTGATATTCCGCCTATAATTCCTAAATGTGGATTAAAAGTTTTTTTTGCTAGTTCTTTCCCTTCTGGTACTGAAATAAGAATACTCACTCCTCCACGATAACCATATTCATCACAAACTTTTTGAACATTCTGCTTTATCATTTTAATAGGAACAGAATTAATTGCGGCATGTCCTACAGGACAATCCAATCCTTTTTGAGTAACCCTACCAACACCTTCGCCACCATCTATACTAATAACATCTGTATGATCCAGTCTAACATACGCGTAAATTAAAATACCATCAGTTACATCTGGGTCATCACCACTATATTTTTTTACACAACAGCTTGCTTGATAGCCATTTATAAAAGGTTCAAATATACTAATTGATAAAACTTCGCCATCAGGTAGTCTTACAAAAACACTATCTATAATATTACCAGAGAGCAACATTTGTATAGCAGCTGTTGCAGAAGCAGTAGCACATGTTCCAGTAGTGATACCACATCTTAGTTTTTTTCCATTTTTAACAATATAATCCTTCATAATAGCCTCTAGTATTTTTAAATTTTTATCGCATCTTAAAAACAAAAAAATCCTCCAATTTCTTGGAAGATGCAATAATCACACAAATATTCTCATATCATTAAAATTATTTTAGATAATCCTCCCGAAAATCAACAAACATAATTTGGCAGGTCTCCTGACTATCGGTTCATCTAACATTCACCTTCCCGTGTTATAAACACAGTGGTATATAAATATTATCGCCTTTCACAGTAGCGGGGGCTGTAACAGATTCAACTGTTTTCCCTTTTAAAACAAATTGTTACCAAATCAATCTATATTCTATTGGTTTAAATTATATAATAAGGAAGAATAATTGTCAATAAATAAATAAAATTGGGTATTTTAATTATTTTTTAGTTATTATAAAGTAAATCCCTCATAAAATTAAATAAGATAATAATTTTAGGGGGCTACTTATGGAAAAATTTTTCAAAAGGGTAAATTCAATATTTTTAATAGCTATCGTCATTATGATTTTAATGACTATATATGGTATTCTAACAAAATCTACTGAAACGATAATAGATGCTTCAAACGAAGCTGTAAATAATCAAAAAATAAAAATACTAATTGACCCTGGACATGGTGGAGTTGACCCTGGAACATCTGGAGACCTAAAGATAGCCGAAGCTCCTATAAATTTAGAAATATCCACTAAACTTATGAAATTCTTAGAAGGTGGCGGATTTGAAGCAGAAATGACTAGATATGAGGATACTGGATTGTATACTGAAAAGTCTTCTACGATTAGAGCTAAGAAAAATGAAGATTTAAATAACAGAGTTGACGCCATCAATAATTCAAATGCTGACTTAGCTATATCTATTCACCTCAATTCATTTCCACAAAAGCAATATTATGGAGCTCATGTTTTTTACAAAAAAAACTGTGAAACAAGCAAAATAGCAGCAGAAATGCTACAAGATAATCTAAAGGAAATACTAGATAAAGATAACAATAGAGTTCCGCAAGCAAAAAAAGATATAAGAATTATGGACAATTCAACTATACCTACAATACTTATTGAGTGTGGTTTCTTGTCTAATAACGAGGAAGAAAAAAAGCTAATTACTGATGATTATCAAGAAAAAATCGCTTGGGCAATTTATACAGGATTGGTTAAGTATTTTAATGAGCAATAGAATAATAGACAATGATATTAATTAAAATTTTTATCATCTTTATATTTCGTTCAATGCAAAGAGACGATTTTCAAGATACATAATATACACTAAAAATCGTCTCCTATTAATTTCAACAATAATACTATTTCCATTATAAAATCTCTAATTAAAGATATTCACAATCTATTTTTTAATCTGAATATCATCATATTCTACAGGATCTGAATTTATTAGTTCCAGTGATTTATCCAACATTTTAGATGGAACATATAAATCTATGCCAAAATTATTAGCTCCAAAGTAAACTTCCATAATTCCACCAGAACCTTTGTTTTTTTTCATAACTGGTATGCCGTATGATTCAAGCATTGAAATAATAATTTTTGCATCAATATCATTTAGATCAGACAAAAGTAACACTGCTTTATCATCATCAATAAATTTTTCTGACATATTTACACATCCTTTACAGCTTTATTGTCACATCGTAACACCTAAATTTTATGTTAGATGCATCCTTTGGAAAAATCTGAAGAACATACCGTCTCCGTATTATTCTCATCATTATTTTGTTGGAGCAATTCTATTACATATTTTTCTATTTCTTCTGGTGTAACTGTTGGTGCGAATCTTGCTACTACAGTTCCTTTGCTGTCTATTAAAAACTTAGTAAAGTTCCATCTTATATCTTTTTCAGCAATTCCTGGCGTATAACCTTTAACTTTTTGATAAAATTTATCTGTACCATCATTTTTAGTTTCATCAACAGTAGATTTCAAATATTTGTATAACGGTTCTTCATTTTCTCCATTTACTTTAATTTTAGCAAATTGTTTAAATTCAACACCAAAACTTAATTTACAAAATCCAACTATTTCTTCATTTGTTCCTGGCGCTTGTTCTAAAAATTGATTGCTTGGAAAATCCAAAATTTCAAAACCATCAGGACTATATTTTTCATAAAGTCCCTGAAGACCATCATATTGCGGTGTAAATCCACAACCTGTAGCACCATTTATTACTAGCAATACTTTACCTTTATATTCTGACAAAGAAAAATCTTCGTCTTGTATATCTTTTACTATAAAATCATATATTTTCATGTAAGCCTCCTATTTTTATTATATTTAATATATACCCTGATTTAAGAGTTCTAAGCATGAAAAATATTTTTTTACTTTACAAATACCTTAAATTTGGAAAATTGTTAATTTCAAACTAAACCGTTTATTTTGATGGTATAAACTCTCTTATCTTTACCCCATTGTTTTTAAGTTTTTCAACTATCTTCTCAAGGCCATCACCTTCAAGTCTTATTGATATCTCCTTAATTTCCATTACTCCGGTATCCATCTGTACTATGTTAGTTATATTTGCTCCATTTTTATAAATTATTTCAGAAATTTTAGCAATGACACCAGAAAAATCGCTAGCCAATATTACAAGTTTCGCATCCTTTAGACCAAAAACCTTAATTATAATATCAAAAAGAACTTTTTGCGTCAAAATTCCTAAAAATCTATCATCGCTGTCTACTACAGGCAAAAATCTCACCTTTGACTTGAAGAAAATTTCAGCTGCTTCTTCCACAGGAGTACTATCTTTTAATGCTTCAAGAGGTGTTGTTATAAATTCTGCTACAGGTTTTTGAAAAAACTTATTATAATCTGTTTCCCCTGACTTAAAAAACTCATCATAAACAAATTGCTTTGATAAAAACCCTACAAATTTCTTATCCTCAAAGACTGGCAAAGATAAAAAGCCATTTTCCTCGATTGTTTGAACTGCTTTTTGAGCAGTATCTTTTGTAGATAAAGTTATTAATTTATTTGCAGGCATAATAATTGATCTTATTAACATATGTGCGTACCTCCCATTTATTTTTTTCTTATTATACCATAATCGGTAAGTAAAGAATATAGAAAAGCCTGATTTTAATTTTTTTTATCTAAATCATGTAGACATCAACCAATATTATGACACTGAATTTTCTTATTATTTTTCAAATGTGTGGTTTGAATCTTAAAAAGACAATATTATTATCACATAAAATAATTAATTGTTTTTTATACTTCATTAACAATTATGTTATCGCTGCTTAGAATTTTTATTAAATTGGCTCCCTCACCCTTTATATATTCTCCAAAACTATTAAACGACCACTTTATGTTTCCTCCTAGCAAATCTAATGATTCTACAAATGCATTTATTTTTACATTTGAAATTTCGTCAAGTCTAACATTTATTCTGTTTACCCTATCAAATAACCATGTATTGTTAAAATTACTATAGACTAAATCTAAATTGTAACAATCGGTTACTTCTACATCAATATTACTAGGTAGAAACATTTCAACACTGCCTGGATTTGAGTAACTATTGTTATTATTTCTATTACTTGCAGCGTAAATATATAAAGTATTACCTGATTTTTTATACTTAATATATTCTTCTGAACTTAATTTTTTTGCTTCTTCCTGACTTATAGCATAAATATTAAGTTTACATATACCGCTTATTTTATTGTCTTCTGTAGCTCTAATGTCCAAATTATCTATTTCATTTATTATTATTTTATTTATATTTTTATCAATTATATATTCGTTTATAACAGCATCCATATTGTAATCTTCAGACAACACCATATTTTGCAATCTACTCATCACTCCAACTTCAGTTACTGCATATATTCCTATATTTACAAATAAAATAGCAAATACGATAAAGATACTGAATATATCATATTTTATAGCTATATTCTCATCCTTGGACGAATATCTGAACCATAGTATTTCTAGCCCTAATAAAACTAATACTATTGGCCACATTGTAGATATCATATTCAATGCCGATGATTGTTTAATTTGTGACACAAATAATATTAACCCAAAAGCAACTAATACAATACCCATTGAAATAGTGCCTACTCTTTTAATCTTCATCTTCAATATTCTCCTCTTCTGCATCAGTCAAGACATCAGCACTCTTTTTATTCTTAATCAACATACGTATACCAGCAAAAATAAATATTAATGATACAATAGATGTTTGGATATATCTTCGGATTTCATAATCAATTAACGGGTATAGTACTCTTTCCAACATTATCATAACCCCAATTCCTATTAATGCAAATCCAATCCACTCTGGTTTTATTTCAGGGAAAATTATTTCTTGATTTTTAATTCCCTCATTAGAACCATCTACTGTATGCATTGCATCAAAGAAACTATAAAACCAAATCAAGGGCAATAAAAACAGCAGTAAAGATATTCCCAACCATCCCATAAAAAATATGGAAAACGCAAATGCTCCCATTATAATTAATCCCTTTTTCTGATAACCCAGATACATGTGTCCTGCACCTGGTATTATTGATAATGCAAGAGTTTTACTTCTTTTGTTTAATTTATTATCCATAGGAATATTTCGCGGTATTTCCGCATTGTTATACAACTGCCTTATTTCAATATTTCTCCAAGCTGAATACATATCCAGCAAAGCAATTAACCATAAAATAGGATATCCTATTAAAATAATTATCAAAAAATCATTATCATATAGTATTATTGATAAACCCATACTTCCTGCGAATAATCCAGCAAACATTATAAAAAATATTAAAGCTCTTTCCTTCAATCCAATATATAAATGAGCCAGACCAGGTATAACTGATAATACAAATGCTATAAATTTACTTTTATCTCTCAATGTTTTTCCTCCTTTTATTTCTATCAATATTTTCAATACTAAACAAAAAACTTGATGTAGAATCTACTATACTGTCTGAAAAATTGGCAATTATATTGGTACTCTTATTTGGTACTTTAATTGAAGCCGAAAGTTTTGGCACTATATCAACCAAATCAGTATAGAATCCCCCAAATGTTAAAATTATAGTTACTGATGCAACAGCTACGTAATAACCAAACTGATAATTAAATATTTTCTTTTTTTGTTTTTTCTTATGTTTAACTATTTTTAATTTAGGCATTTTTTCTATAACATTAGATGTAAAATTATTAGTTACAAATTTCCCTGCACTTCTTACTTCTTCTTCATCAATAAGGGTTAGAAAAATCTCCATACAAGTATCGCAGTTAAATAAATGTTGTTCCATTTCATCTAATTTTTCTTTAGTCAACATTTTATTTTTATAAAGCAGCCACTCAATATAATCATAATGCTTCATTTTCTTCCCTCCATTTCTCTTTTAATAATATCTTTGCTCTGTAAAGTCTTGATGCTATAGTTTTTATTGGTACATCTTCTTCTTTTGAAATTTGTTCGTAAGACTTATCTTGAAAATAGAATTTTTCAATAGTATTTCTGTAGATTTCAGGAATGTTACTTATAACTTTTGTAAGCATTTCTTTTCTCTCTTTGTCAACTAAAGAAATTTCTGGGTTGTTGTTTTGATCGGATACCATACTGTCTATCATATCCGTCGTGTTGTCAAAAGCTTCTTCTCGAAATCTTGATTTCTTTTTTCTTATCCAGTCAATAGACTTATTGGCAGCTATTTTGCCAATCCACCCCTTAAAGTTTTTATTATCATATGTACTTAGAGAAGCATAGATTTGCAGAAAGACTTCCTGTGCAACATTTTCAGCTTCTCCATAATCCTTTATGAAATTTAGTATAATTGCGAAAATATAATTCTTATAAAGATTAACTATCTGAGTAAAAGCTTCTTCGTCACCTTCAATTGACTCTTTGATTAACAAGCTTTCCTTTTCCATACCTCCCCTCCTTCCTGTACATTTATTATAACGCAGTTTAATTATAAACTACTGCAATAAAAAAGCACTATTTTTATTTTATTGCAAACAAAAAACTTGCATATTTTACAAGTTTTTCGAGAAAAAAGATTAATCATTTTCAGGTACTATCAACTTATATTTTCCAGCTTCAATGCGAACTTGATTTCCCGAATATTTTCCTCCATTACTGCTGGAAAAGTATAAACTAGCTCACCCTTATATTTAATTTCTTAATAAAGTTTCATTTTATTCATATCACCCAGTGAATGATATTTTATATATATTTTTTTAATTTAATTGAATTTGAGCAACAATATGCAAGAATTACCCATAGCTATATGTTATACTTATTCCAGAAGCTAATAAGAAAAGGGTGATTATTAATGGTAAATGAAGTTCGTACCGTATGTTATGATACGGATTTAAAAATAGAAGCATATCGTTTTGAAGGAATTATGCAGAAGTTTCCCAATCACTTTCACGACTATTATGTCATTGGTTTTATAGAAAACGGTCAGCGGTATTTGTTATGCAACAATAAGGAATATATAATTAACCCTGGAGATATCACAATCTTTAATCCACGAGATACCCATACATGCGAACAAGTAGACGGAAAAACTCTAGATTATCGGTGTATCAATATAAAGTCAGATATTATGCTACGTACTGTGTTTGAAATAACTAGAAGAGAGTACCTTCCCAAATTCACACAATCAGTGCTCTATCACAATGATATTGCGACATCATTGAGGGAATTACATCTTATGATTTTAAATAAAGATACAGACTTTAAAAAAGAGGAGCTTTTTTTGTTCTTAATAGAGCAATTAATTCAGGACTATTCTGACACAACTCCCGCACAAAATACAATAGAACCAGTATCTGAAATTAAAGCCGCATGTGATTATTTGGAGTTAAACTATACAAAAACAATTGCGCTTGATGACTTAAGCACATTAGCAGGATTAAGCAAATATCATTTTATTCGTTCTTTTACTAGGCAAAAAGGAATTTCACCTTACAGTTATCTTGAAACAATTCGTATCAGCAATGCAAAAAAACTATTAGAACAAGGCATTCGACCTATTGAAGTCGCATTTCAAACAGGCTTTAGCGATCAAAGCCATTTTACAAACTTTTTTAAAAAGCTGATTGGATTAACACCCAAACAATACATGCGAATATTTATAGATATTGATAAGGATGAGCACTCTTAAACTAAATAAGATTTTTATTTCATTGAAAAAATAACATAATTTAAAGGAGATACATAATGGCAGATCAGAAAACAAAATGCGTCATCGTAGTAGACGAAGCTCTCCCTATAGGGATTATTGCTAATACAACTGCAATATTAGGGATTACATTAGGCAGGCAAGTGCCGGAATGCGTAGGTGAAGATGCTCAGGACGCTTCTGGACAAGTTCATAAGGGTATAATAGCTATACCTGTACCAATTTTGAAGGGCAACATAGAAATACTTAAGACTTTGAGAGAAAAACTTTATACACAAGATTTCAGCGATATGATTGTTGTTGATTTTTCTGATGTAGCACAGGGTTGTAATATATATGATGAATATATGCTTAAGGCAAAGACTACAAAAGAAGCTGACCATACTTATTTGGGAATTGCTATTTACGGCAACAAGAAAAAAATTAACAAGTTGACAGGAAGTATGCCCTTGTTAAGATAAAGATTACAGCCTTAACTGATAGTCGCTTTTAATTGATTTTTTTATAAGAATACATTCTTTCATCAGCAATTTTAATCAATTCGTTAAGTTCTATTCCTTCTTGTGGAAAACTAGCTATTCCATAGCTAAACGTACATATTATCTCCTCATTAACCATTAATAGAGGATCATTCTCAAGTTGGTTTAAAATCTTTTGAAATTTTTCTACTAAATATTCCTTATTTGATACAAAAATAATTCCCGAAAATTCATCGCCTCCTACTCGAGCAATGATATCACTTTTCCTAATACTACTTTTTATTGATTGTGCAATTTTCTTTATCACTTCATCACCAATCAAGTGCCCCATAGAATCATTAATTTTTTTCAAACCATCGATATCAAAAACAACAAGTTGAAAAGTTTCATTATATTGTATTGCTTTCTCCTTTAACTTTAAAAAACTTTCTTCAAAATAGTATCGATTGTATAAACCAGTTAGTTGATCATGTTTAGCTAAAAAAGCTTTTTCTTTATATAAAAGGTAATTTGAAACGGCAATTTCAGCATTATTTCTTATGAATTCCATTGACTTCACATCATCTTCATCAAAAGCATTTTTTTCAACAGAATCAATATTAATCATACCAAAAAAACTACCTTCATGGTATATTGGAACCGACATGGTAGATTTAATAAACATTCCTTCTCCAATATTAGCTTTAATACAATCATAACCATTATATTTTGTTAAATCTCTAATATTGACTATCCTATCCATTTTACCATCAGTTGCTTTGTAGAGAAAACAACCATCAACATGTAATTTAAAATTTTTAATATCATCTACAAAACCAACAGAAGCGACAACCTTAAAACAGTCGTCTTCCCTTATAAAAATGGTTCCTAATGTCGAGTTTTCTAAAGCTATTAATGAATTATTTAAAATTAATTGGAATATTTGATTGATATCTTCCATTTTTAAGATTGACTGAGTCACTTCAAGCATCAAATCCCTAAGTTTAGATGTTCTAGATAAATTCAATTGACTCACTTTTTTATCTGAAATATCATATAAATGTCCAATAAAAGTTTTTTTCTCACGATATATGACAATTTTACCAGTAAATTCTACCCATATGCTCTCTTTACTATTCTTATTAATTAGTATTTCTTGTTTCACTGTATCCGTTGTACTTTCTAAAAAGTTATGATTATATATGAATAAGTATTCTTTTTCTAAATAGTTAACAAAGTCTCTGACCTCTTTATAATTCAAGTCATTTTCTTCATATCCTAACATTTTCTTACAGCTTTCATTTAAATATAAAACTTCTTTATTATTAAAAATAATCGTAGGTATTGTAACAAACTTATCTAATTGCAGAAGTGCTTCATCTTCCAATATTTCGAATTTCCTTATACTCTCCATACGATTTCTCCTTAATTATAATCTTTTTTACATTATATCTAATAAATAATTTTAAAGCAAGGAAAATCAATTTGTCATAATACACAAAACCAAAGCCAATTGAATAAAATTTCATTTTTAATCAATTGACTTAAATCCGCATATCACATTTTACTTTTTCTTACAATCCGAACAATATCCATATAAATATAGTTTATGACCTACAATATGAAAGTCTGTTTCCTTTTCTAATTCTTCTTCATACGAGGTCAGAGGACATCCATGAATTGTAACAATTTTTTTACAATTAATACATACTAAGTAGTGTCTATGTCCCATTTTATTATATTCAAAAAACATTCTATCATCATCCATAATACTCAGCTTTGTAACAAGACCTTTATTATCTAAAGTTTCCAGCGTCCTATACACAGTGGATAAATTAATTTCTGTTTTACTTTCTTTCAGTTTAAGATATATTTGTTCTGCAGTTATAGGTTGATCGCTTTGTATTAAAATATCAATAATCGCTTTACGACTTTTTGTATTTTTTAATCCGCTTTGTTTTAAATCGTCTTCATACTCAGCTCTTTTATTCAATATCAATGAACCACCTTTCATGACAATTCTTGTCTTATTGCTATCCCTTTTCTTTTTGCTTTTATTCGAGTGTAACTTATAGAATACATAGAAAAATAAAATATTACTGATAATATTACTATTATTGCTCCTGATGCAATATTTAAAACATAAGAAATCCATAATCCAGCAACACAGAAAATAATTCCAAAGATAATTGCATAAACCATACGATTTTTAAGTTTTGAAGAAACTATCCCCGCTGTTGCTGCAGGCGCGGTAAGCAATGCTATTACCATTATTATACCCGCAACTCTTATCAAAACAACAACTGTCATTGCAATTAAAACCAATAGCAGATATTCTAAAAAAGCTGTATTTATACCAATAATAAAAGCAAATTCTTCATCAAATAAATAAGCTTTCCAATTATTATACAATGCAATTACTACGAAAACTACTATAAACGTCAATATAAGCATTAAATAAATATCTGATTTTGTTACAGATAAAATATTTCCAAAAAGATAAGAGTTTAAATCAGGCGGATATCCAGGCATAAATGCAATAAAAACAATACCAAGTGCCATTCCTAAGGACCAAAAAAGTCCTATTATTACATCAGATTGTGCACCACCTTTCCTTTTGATAAATCCTATTCCCATTGCTGCACATGCAGAGAAGATAAAAGCACCTATCATAGGCTCGAATCCCATTAAATAACCAAGACCTACCCCTCCATAAGCAGTATGGGCTATACCTCCGCTCATCATAACTAATTTTTTCTCCACAATTATAACGCCGATAATTCCGCATACTATACTGGCAAGAATACTGGCAGCCAATGCATTTTGCAGGAATTTATATTCAAATATTGCATGTATCAATTACTTTTCCTCCCCATGTTCCCTTAATACTCTATGAGGCACGCCATGTGCAATTAAATCAATTGGACAGCCATAGAGCTTATTTACAATGTTATCATTTAACTCTGGTTTTCCATGATAAACTAAATTTTCATTTAAGCATGCTAATCTTCCAACTTTAGATGAAATAGCCATTAGATCATGTGTTACCAGTATGATTGTAATATTCTTGTTTAATTCTTCAAGCAAATCGTAAATTTGTTCCCTAGAACTTGCATCCACACTAGCAGTAGGCTCATCTAAAAATAAAATCTTAGGATTTACTGCAAGTGCTCTTGCAATGAGCATTTTTTGAAATTCTCCTCCCGATAATTCACCTATTTGCTTGTTTGCAAGTTTTTTTATACCAACCCTTTCAAGCTGATCAAATGCAATGTCTCTATCTTTTTTTGCAAATCTAAAAAAAGGAGATAACCCTCCTTTTATACATCCAGTCAAAACAACTTCAAGACAAGAAATTGGAAAGTTTTTATCCATAGTAGCAAACTGCGGAACATATCCAAACAATGTTTTATTTTTCCCAAGTTTCTCATTATATATTTTAATGCTCCCAGTAGTGATAGGAACAAGACCCAGAATAGATTTTAGAAGTGTAGATTTTCCTCCACCGTTAGGACCTATAATTCCTAAAAATTCACCATCCTCTACATCCATACAAATATTAGTAATCGCTGGGGTTTCTCCATAATATACTGATAATTTTTCTATATTTACTGCCGTTTTTCTCATTGCATAACCTCTGATATAGTTTCTGCCATTTTTTTAAGGTTATCGATATAATCAGCAGCTAATGGTGAAAGCTGTACGGTTTTACCGCCAATCTCTTCTGCAAATGCCTTAGACTGGCTACTGTCTATTTCTTCCTGATAAAAAATAGCTTTTATATTTTCCTTTTTTGCAAGGTCAATCATTTCCTGCAAATGCATAACTGTCGACTCTTTTCCTTCTTCCTCTAATGAATACATTTCAAGACTATAATCATCTGCAAGATATCCAAAAGCAGGATGATATACGATAATTTTCTTATTTTGAACACCATCAAGAGATTCTTTTATTTCTTTATCAAGTTCATCTAATTGTTCAATATACGCTTTAGCATTTTTTTCATATGTTTCTTTATTAGCTACATCTAGTTTACCCATTTCACGAGATATTACTTCTATCATTACTTTAACCCGTTTAGGAGAAAGCCATATGTGCGGATCTCTTTCATTAGATTCGAATGTTCTATCATCATATATTAAAGCAACTTCATCTTGTAAAGCAATTGTTTTAATATCAGTCGCTTTTGGTAAAATATTTGCTTCCTCTGTGGAAACACCAATTGAAAAATAAAGTGATGCCTTGCTAAATTTTTCAATTACCATAGGAGTAGGTTCATAATTCTCCGGACTATTTCCAGGAGGAACCAAAACGACCACTTCAGCCAGGTCTCCACAAACAGCTTCTACAAAAGTCTGTTCTGGAACAATAGTAACCGCAATAATTGGTTTGTCTTCTTTTACATTTTCTTGCTCATTATTACTACAGCCAAATAAAAGCATCCCACTCAGTATAATCATAACACCAAAAGTATTACGTAATAATTTTTTTATATTCATTTTATCATCACCCATAATTTATTTGCAAATGCAATTCATTTGCATTTAAATTATAACGCTATAAAAAACATATGTCAACCATAAACCTTAAATACTACTACTATATACCAACTTTCAAGGAAATATATCGATTTTTTATTTAATATAACTTGTTACTTTATCTATTAATCTTTCTTTATCTTGCTGTAATGTACCTTTTATTTTAATTATATTTGTTGGATGTGTTGTATCAAATATCATTTGTTTCTTAGGTTCGAGATTTTCTAAAAGTGTTCTTATTTCTACTAATCGTTCGTTTCCGTCTGGAAGAATAAAATCACCTCTAATTACCATGTTATTTAACTCCGTTTGGTTAGCAACTTTTAGATTCATGGTAATAACTCCATTTGTTATAAATTGATTAATCATTTTAGCAGTTGCAACTGCGTTATCTACAGATTCGCCTTTGCCCGCTATTCCATACATAACGATAGAGTTAAATGGTATTTTTGCTTCATTAAGCTTCTTTGCTTGTTTAATTGCTTCATTTACTGTATGACCTTTATTCATCAATTTCAGTATATCATCTCTGCCTGTTTCAAAACCAATATAGAGAAGTCTAAGTCCCGCATCATGGAGAATGGAAAGTTCCTCAACTGAATATTTGGAAATATACTTTATGGATGCATACGAGGACACACACGCACAATATGGCAAATACTGATGTATCTTATCTAGTAAACGTTTCATGTTGTCAAATCCTATTGAAATAGGATCTGCTCCTATCAAAAATACTTTTTCAGTATATATAGATATATTTAGCAATTCTGCTTCTATATCGGAAAACTGAACTTCACTGTATTTAATATCTTTATACATAGCACAGAATACACATTTGTTATATGAGCACCCTGATGTTACCGGCAGTAAAACCGTAGTCATTTCATCCTGTGGATAATAAACCGTATCATTTTTATACATAATTATAACCATTCCTTTCGCCTCGCTCAAGGCATTAATTTTCCAACCACGGAACTACTATTTTATAAAAATTTTTACAATCAATTAAATATCTACACTGATTATATGAATCGCTGAAACTATCAATTGGATGGGGGGATAATATATATGCATCTGTAAACTTAGCTTCCTTAACACAATTTACAACTTCCTTAGAAGATTCCCCAAATGGATATGCTAAACTTGTAATTTCAAGACCCAACTCTCTTTGCAAAACTTCTTTACTTTTTTGTATATCTTTTGTAAATTCTTCATACATATCTTCATTTAGAAATTTTGCTTGTTTATCTTGTAAATAGTGCATATCATATGTATGAGATCCAAACGAAGCCAAACCACTATCCCTCATTTCACGAAGATCATCCCATGATGCTATTTGAAAATTATTAAAATCCTTATTCCCAACCTGACCTGCAATTACAAATAAAGTAAATGGAATATTTCTTTCTTTTAAAATTGGAAACGCATTTTTATATACAGAGATATCTACATCATCAAAACAAATCCAAACGCATTTATCAGGATATTTTCCCTTTATCTTAAACTCTTTAAGCTCATCTAATGTTACAAAATATGCTCCTGATTTAATCATATAATCAATTTGATTTTGAAATTCATCCTTATAAACAGAATAAATCGCAAGTTCTTTATTATCTGTAAGTTTCTCTATTGCAGTATTCCACAAATTTGAACTCCTTATTCGATGATATGTCAAAGCAACACAAACATTTTCTTTAGGAATTACTTCATAAACATCCAAAGTATCAGCATCAGCTTTTAATGCTAATGTAAAAACCTTAATACTTAATACAATAATTAAACAAAATGCGATTATTGAAGGAAATATTTTCTTCATCAATTTACATTTTACCTCCTTACAATTCTTTAATAGGATTTTTTTCAAATATAATCACCTTTTGATACTTAAGTAGTTCATATGCATTAGGATCAATTAAATTTAATGCAAGCATATCATCATCTGTCGATTCATTTGGCATAGCTCTTCTATTGAGCTTACCAAATCTATTTTTATTATAATATTTCCACATAAGCAATCCTACAAAAAATATGATAAAAAAGATGAATGTAGAAAGCAAAAACATTCTTATATCATAATTTGTTATTTTAAAACTAATTTTTAATATTCCTATGAAATAATCATTATAATTAAAGCAAGCACTTATAAAAAAATATACTACAACCAACATATATAGCCACATAAATATGTTAATTACATAAACAAATATTTTCTTTATTAATGGTTGTTTTGACCTTACAAGAAATTTATCTATTGAACCTTCTTTAACATTATTGTCATTTAACACTTCTTCACTATTATTTATAGGCTGCTTCTCATTCCTCTGTCCGGTGAATTCCACGTTGCATATCCTCCTTTTATTCTTGATTTAATTGATTTTGGTATTGCACTTATAACAACAAATACATTAACCATCCAATATACCGTTGGATACCAAGCTGCCCATAAGTAGTATTTTAATACTTTATCATATCTTGAATCATTTCGTAATGACATAAACAACTGAATATTACTCATCAATACCATTGCAAAAGAATTAAATGATATCCAAATCAATAATTGTTTCAAGCTTGTTGCACTAAAAATAAAACATATGCTTACTATGAGCCATAATACAGACCAAAGTATACTCATTACTTGTTCAATATAAATTGGCCATATCCTTCTTTGACGCCAATCTTTAAAAACGTCCCAATGCTTTAAAATAACTTCTTGGCTACCCTGGGCCCATCTGACACGTTGTTTCCATATTCCAGATAGTGTTTCTGGTACAAGCATCCAACATAAAGCACGTGGTTCATATCTAATATCCCAAAATTTTTTTTGTAATTTCCATGAAACTGCAATATCTTCTGTAATCATATCACGATCCCATAATTCAACGTCTATTAATGCTTTCTTTCTAAAGGCAACAATAACACCAGAAACCGTCATGATTTTTCCCAGAATTCTTTGTGCTCTTTTTATAGACCCAATTATTGATGCATATTCAACTAACTGTAATTTTGATAAAAGTGTATCCCTATTCCTAATTCTTGGATTTCCAGTAACAGCACCTACTCTTTCACCACGTTCTAAGAAATGTTTTATTAAATAATAAGGTGCTTTATCGTCTAATAACGCATCCGAATCAACACATAACAAATATTCAGATTCAGCCGCATGTGCAGCAATATGTAAGGCGTTTGCTTTTCCTCTATTTTCTCGACAACTAATAACCTTGAGGCAATCATACTTCTCTGATAATTCAATTAATATACTCTCAGTAAAATCACGGCTTCCATCATTTACTGCAATAATTTCAAAATCTGGATACGACAATTTTGACAGAAATTCTATTGTTTCTGCAATTGTTTCTCCTTCATTATAACAAGGAACCAAAATACTAATTTTCGGCCAGTTATAATTTTCAATATTAATCTCATTATCATTTTCACGGAACATAGAGAAAATAACAGACCCTGCAATCCAAAATAAAGACATTAAAAATGGATACCAAAATATATAAGCCTGAATAATTTGCATTAAACGAGGCATATCTTTAAACAATATCATATTTGTATATTCCTCCAAATATTACTTTTTTCGACAACTGAAATTAAATTATATCATAATAATATGTTATGTGGTATTTTTTTATTGATAAATCATGACCTATTTTATGGTGCTCAAGGTTTATTCTATCATTTATGTAAAAAAGACGGGTTTCGACTAATTATGACTCTTATATTTATTCATCAAACAAAAAGAACCGTCCCAATTATCCCAAGAAGTTTCGTTTCATTATTATCTAATAAAAACTGTAGCAGTTATTATTAGAAATCATAATATGTAACATAGTTTGAATATTTTAAGGAGGAATTGCTATGCCAACAAGCATGGATTTTGTACGTCAGTCATTAGAGCTACATCTTTTTTTTGGACGAATCATGAAAGAACACTCATTTTTTCTAGAGTTGGGATTTACCCCAAGGGATACTAATTATACACAAAAAGCAGACGAATTTCGTAGAGAGTTTGACAAATTTTTAGGAGAAGTTATTTTACTTTCTAATGGTGTTGTTAGCCAAAGCGTACTTCAATCTGGTGAAGTAATAACACCTTATACACTTAAAGCTGAAATGGTTTCATCATATTATACAGGAATACAGATTCCAACTAAACTAACTCAAGAAGAGGCTGAATTAATGTGTGCAGGCAAAACACCATACAATCCAATAATCGAAGAAAGAGTATTTTATATAAACCAATGGGCTATTAAATTAGTTAGTGCATTAATACAGTTTAAAGCAAATATTTTAAATAATGTTTTAGAATGTAAAATGTTTACAGTAAATTATCCATTATTGATAGATCACATTATGAGGGAAGCTAATCTTTATTTACAGACAATCCAAAAACTTCAAAACAGAGAACATATAAATATGGAAAGAGAAGTTGCAGAACAAGAGTTATTCTGGAATAGAATTATGGCAGAACATTCAAAATTCATTCGTGGTTTACTTGACCCAACTGAAGATGAATTAATTAATGCAGCTAATAATTTTGGAAAGGAGTTTAATCAATTGACAGTAGCTTCAAAGGCTGCTATGGATAAGGCCATGCCTTTAATAAAGGTTACAGATGAAAGTCTCAAAGCAACAAAGGCATTACGTGACTTCAAGGAACAAGGAACACAAGGATTAATTGAATGTAAAGTTAAATCAATAATTATACCTTTATTAGGAGATCATACATTGCGTGAAGCAAATCACTATTTAAGACTTTTAAAAATATTTAAAAAATAATTATAGTTTGCTACAGATAATTTATAATTTTAGTTCATGGTGCGTATATTAAATATACTTACAAAAAAATATGTAACGCGAGAGTAAATCAAGTGTGTAAGTAAAAAAAAATTACACACTTTTCACAGGAAAATAGTAATCACAGAACCTAGAAACAAAGAAAACCTTTAACTTTTAATGGTATAAAAATTAATTTGTATAGAAATAAAAATAAAATATCAACTTATAAATTTTCCTGTAAAAAATACAAAATGTATGGAATAATTCTACTAATAAACCACAAAATAAGAAGTATATATTGCACTTGTTCAAATATATTTTTAGTAAACTTTACCTTTTTATTTGTATCATTGATTTTATATTCTCCAACAAAACGTTCTCCATGAGAATCAATGTATATTCCTTGTCCGTACACTTTTCCATCTTCGATTATACCAATATACTTAGTTCTATCAACATTAATAAACATTCCTTGTCCTTGCATCTTATCATCTTTAAATTCACCAACATACTTTCTTCCATCAGAATTAATAAATACACCTTGCCCATGCATCTTGTTGTCCTTAAATTCACCAACATATTTTGTTCCATCAACATTGGTGAGTATCCCTTGTCCATGCATCATATCATTTTTTATTTCACCATCATACATTGCTCCGTTAGGAAAAGTGATTACCAAATTGCATTACCCCTTTCTTCCTTATGATTTTATAAAGCTGACAATTGCAACATTATTATATATTCTTAAGATACAATCAAATACGTTCTAATCCAAATTGCTAAAATATCCTTAACAAAGACTGATAGATAATCAGTCTTTGTTAAAATGTATTATTTTTTAAATCCGATAAATAAATAAATTATTCAGCATCTGGATTTTCTAAAACCCCCATAAATAGAGGTATGCCTGTTGTAACATCGATTATTCCATAAATAAAAGGTCTGTCAAATACTACTTTTTGTACATCCATTGGCATACCTGTCACATTCATTTCTACAGAAGTAACAGCAGCTGCTTCAGTACCTTTTTCGTCAACTCTTATAAAAGTTTTGTGCTTTACATTGTTTATAAAAAGTTCTCTTTTATGACTTTTGCTCATTAAAGAAAAATCAGCCAAATTCGGATCAAAGGCAATATCCATACCTAATTTTGCAAGTTCATCATTGAGGCTATCTTCATACTTGCCTTCAAATTTTGGCAAGGATAAATCTATATTAGCATTTTTCTTATTTTCGAGTAATTTAATTAAGTTCAAAGCACTAAAATTATCAATTAATTCTCTTGTTGTTTTTCCTTCCTCTGGTAATAAAGCAATAAAAGCAAATTGCTCATCCAAATATGGTAAAATTACACCAGTAACTCCATCACCATTTAAATAGCCAATATCCCCTCTGCGATGCATAAAGTCAGTATCAATAACATCTGTAGGTGAATTAAATGGTTGTTTATATGTATTATTTGCTTTGAATTGGTCTTTCCAATCTCCCTTAAAATAAATAGCATTAATTAAATACATCATTGTATCATCATTGATATTGTCAATAATTTTGTCAATGGTTCCATTTGTAGAATCCTTTACCCAATCATTTATTGTATTTACTGAATCCTCTTTACTGAAATCTAATTTTTTAATAGAAGCAGAATAATAATCTGCATTCTTTTGAAGAAATTTTTCATCAGCTTCAAAGCTATTTCTATACCAAATAGAATTTGCTACATTTAATTTAGCAATCCTATCATCATTAGTTAAAGAACTAATCCATGATTTCATTCCAGCATTTAAATCTTCTTCTGTTATGCCCTTTGCTGAAAGTGCTTCTAACATAGCTGCTTTAGTGTCACCGTCTGCACCGTTTAAAGTCATAGCTAATGCAGTATATATAGAAACTGGTGATATCATCAAATTACCTGTATTTTGGCTATTTTCTTTAAACATATTCCAAGAAAAATTTAAAATAGCTTCCTTTAAATTTTCATCAATTGGTTCAAGTGATGATACATCTACTTTTGAAACGTAACCCTTCATTAAATCGTTAGCAGGTGAAGTACAGCTTGAAACTATCATCGTCATTGCAGTTATACATGAAATAATATAAATAAATTTTTTATTCATAAATAGTTACCTCCTTATATTACATATGACGATTTTTATTTATCTAGGTTCCACAGCTATGATGTTATAATTAACTCTTCATTCATAATTTTTGAAATAAAAACATCAATTTAACAGTTTTTTGATATATTATAGCATTAATTTTAATATATTAATTTAATCAAATAGAGTTATCTATTTTATCAATCAAATCTTGTAAATCAATATTATTATCTGCTGTAAAACTATCAAGTGAATCAAATAAATTGTTGCATAGAACACATTTACCAACCAATTTATCATAACTTTTAAAAATTTCTTCCGTTTTGGGATATTTTTCAACAATATCTAATATCGTCATTTCCTTTTTTATCATAATTCAACCTCCATTAAAAATTCAATAGAAGACTTATATTAATTAATATACTAATATAGATGTTTGTTTGATGTGATTTTAGTATTCATCTAATCCCATTGTCCTGGAAATCTTCTGTCCTATATACATAGCATGTTCAGAATAACTTAGTAATTCTTCCCTTTCACATAGTTGTTCTGCAACCTCTACCCATTTATCTATAACTTCCTGAGGCTGATTAAGTATATTCAACTCACATGGAGAAAGAATGCCTTCCTGACCGAAAAAATGCTTTTTCTTAAGGTTAAATTTCTCCATAAAAGGTATTATATCTTTATGGTTTATAAAAAATGCTTTAGTAAATGAATCACCACTATAGGATTTTCCTTTTAAAACCTCATCAATATAAATCTGTTCAGTGTCCATAAGCAATAATTGAGGCATATGTTTCATCCCATAAATCATTTCTGCAAACATAAGAATAAATGAAACATACATCATACCACTATCTTTAAGCATTGTTATTGCTGACCTTAAGGCTTTAATTCTATCCCTTTCATCAAGTAGATGATACATTGGTCCCATAACAAATATATGGTCAAATTCTCCATTTACCAATTTATTAACTTCTCTTGCATCACCAGAAATTGCTTTAATTTTGACATTCTGTTCTTTTGATTTTTCTATTGCAAACTTTACATTTTCTGGTGATAGGTCTACAAGAGTAACATCGCATCCTTTCTTAGCATAATAAATCGAATAGCGCCCTGGTCCTCCGCCAATATCAAGAATTTTGTCACCTGGCTTTATATATCTATCCATCATACCAGTAGTTATTATGAATTCAAAAGGATGCCTTTCGAGTCTATTCCACTCCTTTTGTACATCTCCGTCATAATGCTCTTGTACAACACGAACACAATCTTCCATAATGATACCCCCCATTTATAATCTATTTCACCCTAAATGCTTAATTTATTCTCTAATTATAAAATTTCATCAACTAAAACACCTATTAATTTGATTAAAATACTCTTAAAAATTAAATTACTTTTTATTTCATCTTTATCATATAAATACGTTATTAGTCTGTCTCTGTCAATAAGTTTGGCAATACATTAATTTTATATCCAGAGATTTTCCATTTACCGCTTTTTTTGGTTAGTCCTATATATCCTTTACCGACATCTTCTTTTTCCGTTTTATCTTTCATTGATATAAACTTTAACTTTACTTCAAACATGTAACCCTCATTGTTAACATCTGTATCATTAGTAGTTTTAGATAAACTAAAATCTGTAACTTGCATAAGGTAATTTTCCTTGGCACATAGTTGGATTAAAGCAAATTTTGTCCTGCTATTTAAAAGTGTTTTATATGAATTTTCTGTCATTAAGGGTTTTATTTTTTTGTGCATTGACTCAATTTCCTCAATAAATATCTTAATGTCATTAGTTTTAAAATTTGAAATTTCATTAAAATTATCAATTTCTTTTGCATCTACCGTGTAAAGTTCTTTCGCAAATTTTTCAGCTACACTTTGTGAATCCTTCCCTTCAGAATTACTGCAGCCAATTAAATTAAATATAATTAAACATAAAATACAAATAAATTTTATTACTTTTCTCATTTCGACACCCTCCGAAAATATTATAATAATTCACAAAAATTGTGTCACCGATAACAGAAAATATTATAATTAAAGCCGAGTCTTTGGGTTTAAGTAATCAAAAACAATTAAACCGCATTGCTTGCAGATATATCCAGTAAAATCATTAGATGTAAACGCTCTACGGGATACCATAACATCTTCAGGATCTTTTGAATTCAACGATATTTTATGCCTCTGTTTGTTAAAAGCAACCAAATTTCCAGTTTGTAAATAACCAGTATTCATCTCAACTCCACATTTTGGACATTTCATACTTCACACCTCCTATAAAATCTCAGTATTCCTATAATTAATATCTATATCTTCATCTACTCAACTCAGCAAAAAAGCCATTATTTCTATTCAAGATAACTTTATCTCCTTCATCATCAGTTAGTACAATTTCTTCAATGGTTCCAGATTCGCTTCCATTTTGAAACCTCCTACCTCCAACTACTTTATAATCATTTAAATTCAATGAAAAAAATTTAGTTTCGTTACCTTCCAATTGGAAAACTGCTTTCTCTCCATTGATTGTATAAAAGCTAATTGCTTCAATGCCATCCTGTCTATATGAAGGTCTATCAATACTTATGTAGAAAGTCCTCTTTTCATTACTATAATTAATCAGTTCGAATTCAGCAGTGAATTCAACAAGTTCTTTATCCTTTGTACTATAATTAATACTGCTGTTTTCAGGGTTAAATGCTATGGATAATAATCCTGGAGAATTTTTCTTAATATTACTTACAATCAATCCTGTCAATAAATAAAATATAGTCATCAATACTATAAAAATCAGAAATACATGGATTCTGCTAATGTTCAAACCATTTATAACATATCTTTCTACTTCAAGTAACGCTATGATGAAAGGAATTCCAAAATATATTATTGTTAAATGAACGCCACTATTATCTCCTGTCCATGAGTTTAATCCTACAAATTCCACTATATAATCTCCTAGGGCATGAGTATACTTAGTTGTAATCATACAATAAAAGATAAGTGACATCAGTAATATTGAAAATCCTCCCTTTATTTTACTTTTCATAATTGTTGCTCCTTGAATTTGAATTATTTATTTAAGTTTTTGCCTCCTCAATATAATACCACGGAGGGTAATTTTATACCATTTACCCCTATTGTATTAAATCTAATTACTTAGCAAGATTTACGGTTCCAACGCTATTTAATAATGATTCGTTAATTCTCTAGACATTTGAATCATATTTGGTGGAACATATATATCTATTTTATGATTGCTGTATTCTGCATATATTTCTATTGTTTTTTTTGTTTCGTTAGATTTTTTTAAGTAAGGTATACCATATGATTCTAAAATAGAAATAACTATTTCAGCCTCTGCTCTATTTAATTTTGAAGCTAATAATGCTTTAGTACCATCATCAGGTTCAACATTAGATTTAGTATGATATCTCGCATAAAAAGGTGTTACACCAATAATGATACTAACCCAAAATAAATATAGTATTATAGAAAAGTAAGATAAATTGTAAAAGTAGTCAAAAAATAGATTTACAAAAACATTAATAATTAACGGAAGGGATATAGATAAGCTAAGAATTAACCTTGTTGAAATATTAACATAATTAATGGTATCACAGTAAGCGCATGTAATTGGGGCATATCCTTTAAGCCATATTGATTTAATAATATCCTTATATCTAAATTTATTAGAACACTCTTTACATTTTTGCATTTATCTAATTCTCCTTGTTATATAATCCACGTTATTATTTTATTTCCGTCAACACATTATTAAATTTGACTAATAGTGATAAAAAACTTTTTTCGTTTTCATTAATAATTTCCATTTGCAGCAATCATTTAAATGCAACATTACATGCCGAGTTAATACACTGGTATCGTATGACCTAAATCGGATACAATTAATAAATCTATTTGTTACTTCCATACCATTTCGCTTTGCAACATTTTGTGACGCAATATTTGTATCGCGAATAATTGAAAACACCTCGTCAGCGTTTAAAATTTCCCCTTGCTTTTAATAATATTATAAATTTTCTTTATTTGTATACTTTTTTAAAATATCATCAACTTTATCTCTATCATTATAATTAACCCTCAATTTAACTTCATGATTTAAATCATAAAACTTAGGTAATGTAAGCACTAAATTATAATACTCACCTTTATCAAATATCCTTCTTTTATAAACATTACTCCATTTATAGTCAATAATTTTATTCCAATCAATTATTGCAGAATTAACGAGTATCCCTTTCTTATAAATTAAATTTTTCTGAAATCCTTCATAAAAAAACAATATTGAAATCCATAAATTAAAATTAAACCAAAAAATCAAGTTAGGGGCATTATTGAGAAAATTTACTATATGATTAAGCTGAGTTATCATTGTATTTTGAAAAAAATATTCCCTTAATTCTTCCATAAATTCAAAGTTCAACAATTGAAACACATTACTAATATAATCAATTTTTAATAACCTATAAATATCTTGTGCTTCATAAATAAAACAAGTTATTGAAGCAATAGCACATATAAAATTAGCTAAACCAAATATAAAATTATATAGATTTTTATTTAAATAAATAATTTCTTCATTTATTCTATTTCTTTTATTAAATTCAATTTTAAAAATTTGAAACAATGCTAAAAAGACAATAGTAATCATGATTGCAATATATACCTTATATATCAATGTTTATCGCTCCCTAATTTATTCGTTTAACTAAACAATTTAACGATGTAAAAAATATTTCAAAAATCAATCGGTAGAACCTCTGACATAGAATAATCAAAAACTCAATCAATTTTTCATAAACTATTCTTCTCTTACTATAGAAAATACTTTTTCTGTACATATAACAGAAAGAGGAATGTTAATAAAGATAATTATAAATATTACCATTATATCTGTTATGGTATTGGATGGTACAAATTTATCATATATAAATCCTAGGATTTTAAAATTAATTATAAAGAATATGATGGAAATTCCCCAATAAACTATAGTCTTCTTCATTGCTTATTCCTCCTTTATTATAATAAGTTATATAAATTATTATAATATAACCTTATATTAAAATTATTTTAATTAATAAAAATGCAATTGTTGCCATAATTACAGATGGAAGAACTAATGTCTTCAGATAATAAGTAAAATAGTCTTTTATTGTATATTTTATTCTGTTTTCATCCAAGAAATTTCCAACCAATGACAAACATTCTTTTATTTGAGTTTTACTGACATCTTCAAAAACTATTCTATTTTTAATAAATGATATTTTTGATTTATCATCTAAATTATTATCTTTATAGTCATCTATTATCTTTGATATTTTATTTATATTTACTTTAACAAGATTTTTATCTATTCCTTTAAAACAGTAAATTTTATTCTTGTTTGAAATAATAGAAATACTGATTATAGCGAAAAAAATTAATAGCGCAACAGTTGTATATGTTTCCGTAGTTAACCCATTGGTTTTTAACATATTTTTGAAAAACATTGCACAATAAAAAATAATAAAAAATATGCTTTTATATGCTTCCAAAATAAAATTTTTCAGTTTAAAATCCAGTATTATTGATATAATTGTAAAACCCATTAATATAATTATAATCTCAAACATTATTCCAACCATTTTTTACCTCCAATTATAGCAATCAAATAGATACATAGTTATATTATAAAGTCATATAATAATTTAGATAATATTTTAAGAGTTATTATAATACAAATTAATAAATAGAAATAATTAAATTTGCTTTTATTAATATATTTTTCCTTTAACATTAGCTTAAGCATTACAAAACCCATTAGCAAATAGAATACATAGGACATAATTTCATGATAAAAAACTGCACTGGAAATAATTAGACAATTTAAGATAAAATTAATTTTATTAACAGCAAATTTGTTTTCATCTAACAAAAATTCCTTTATCCTGTTCATCTTTTTCACCTCAATCAAATAAACAAAGAGTATTTACATTATTGTAATATTATGTCTTCGCCCATTATAGTATACACCAAGCAGATGTAATAATCTACCAAATACTTACTTTTTATTTTATTTCTGGTATGCTTAATCTAATATCCATTAACCAAATCAAGAGTATTCTCATATACTGAATATGCTAACTAATTTAGCTGAATATTTAAAATTACAGGAGGCGATACAAAAATGGCTATCAGACCACCTATTTTGCGTGCAGGAGATACCGTAGGAATAGTTACCCTTGGAAGCCCACGGGATAAGGAAACAATTGATGCAAGGATACAGTTCCTTGAAAGTATAGGATTTAATGTAGTCGTGGGCAAATATGTTTATTCATCAGCAGGATATTTAGCAGCTACACCACAACAACGAGCATCTGATTTAATGAGTATGTTTGAAAACCCAGTAGTTAAAGCGATAATCCCTACAAGAGGTGGCGTGGGTGTCGTAGATATAATTCCATATCTTGATTACGGTATAATAAATCGAAACCCAAAAATTATTACTGGATACAGTGATATAACAGTTTTATTAAATGTCTTATACATATGGGCAAATTTAATCACTTTTCACAGCCTTCTTCTATTAGATTTCAGAAACACTACCCCTGCATATAACTTTGACCAGTTTTTTACAGCTACATCTACTATAGTTTCACCGAGACAGCTTGATAATCCTCCGGGAATACCTTTGATAAGCAGAATACCTGGTAATGTAACAGGTACTATCGTAGGTGGCAATCTTACATCTTTCGTAGATACTTTGGGTACTCCATTTGAAGTTGATACTAGAGGAAGAATTCTTTTTATTGAGGAAACTCATGAACCAATAACTCATGTATATAGGCTCATAAGTCATTTATTTCATGCAGGAAAGTTTCAGGACTGCGCAGGTATTATCATGGGAGAATGTACAAATTGTGATGATGCTTATGGCAAATCTTATGAGGATTTTATCAATGAGGTAATAGTTCCTTTTGGTAAACCTCTCATGACAAATTTGGCTTCAGGACATGGTATATACAAAATGGCTATTCCCATAGGTGCAGTTGCAAATCTCAATACTTATAATAATACACTGACGATTATTGAACCTACTGTAAGTTTATAGGTTTCTTTGTCATCTTTCTCTCATTAAAGGCAGATATTTAGGAATATTTTAAAAGCCCAAGACTACTTGAAAGTATTTTAAATGATAATACTTTCAAGTAGCCTTGGGCTTTTATTTGCAGTTTCTATTTTGTTAATCTAATCATACCAGCCACAAGGCTCTTCACTAAGACTTATATATATATTCTTAACCTGTGTGTAACTCTCTAATGCCATCTTATGTACTTCCCTGCCAAATCCTGATTTTTTATAGCCTCCAAAAGGAGAATGAGAAGGTACAATATTATATTCATTGATCCACATAGTTCCTGTATTGACGGCCTTTGCAACTCTTAATGCACGGTTTATATCCTTTGTCCAAACCCCTCCCGCAAGACCATACTGAGAATCATTTGCCATTTCTATAACTTCCTTTTCATCATTAAACTTAATAACTACAAGTACAGGGCCAAAAATTTCTTCCTGTGCAATTTTCATGTCATTAGTTACATTAGTAAATAGAGCGGGCTTTATAAAGCACCCTTTATCCTTGCCATCCTCAACAAGCCTTGTTCCACCATATACTAATTTTGCACCTTCTTTTTGCCCTTCCTCTATAAAACCAAGGACACTTTTTATCTGATTTTCATCAACCAACGAGCCCATCCTAGTATTTTCATCAAGTGGATCTCCAATTACAACATTCTTAAAAAATCTTATCAAACTGTCAACCACATCATCGTATACATCTTTATGTACAAATAGTCTTGAACCTGCATTACAAACTTGACCTTGGGCATATAATATTCCCAACGTTGCTCCTTCAATTGCCTTTTCCATTGGGGCATCTGGAAATATAATATTTGCAGATTTGCCACCTAGCTCTAATGTAGCAGGTATTATCTTTTCTGCCGCAACCTTTGCAACATGAATTCCTATATCCGTGGAACCTGTAAATGCAATTTTATCAATACCTTGATGATTGATAAGTCTCTCCCCACATTTTCTTCCAGAGCCTGGAATTACATTTAAAACTCCAGGTGGAAGTAGTGGCTTGAGTATCTTTGCCATCTCTAAAAGTGATAGTGGAGTGTTACTTGCTGGTTTAATAACTATTGTATTCCCTCCTGCAAGAGCAGGGGCAATTTTCCAGACCGAAATTAGAAATGGAAAATTCCAAGGCACTATCTGACCAACCACTCCAAGAGGTTCCCTGAGTATCAAACTAAAAGCTTCACTGCTGTGCTGTACAGCCGAATCCTCATGACTGCGGATAACGCCTGCAAAGTACCTAAACTGATCGACACCTCCTATTATATCCTCACGAGTTTCAATAATAGCCCTTCCAGTATCAAGGCTCTCAACACCTGCCAAAAACTCTATATTTTTCTCTAAAGCATCTGCTATTTTTAAAAGAAGATCAGACCTCTCCTTAGCACTAATAAGCTTCCAACTTTCAAATGCTTGTCGTGCACTGTCAACTGCTCTATCTACATCTTCTTCATTTGCTTTACTCACCCTAGCAATCATTTCACTGTCTACAGGATTAAAGGTTTCAAATGTTAACCCTGATATGGATGGCTGAAAGTCACCATTAATAAACAAGCCATATTCTTTCTGCATCAAATTTTCAAGTTGTTTTTTTATCATAATTATTTTATCAATCCCTTTTCCTTCAAGAATTCAGATGCTATTTTTTCTGGGTCCTCACCATTATCATATCTTAAATTTAAGGCAGTCATCTGAGCTGTATCTATCATTCCACCTAACTTGTTTACGGCCTCTAATGCCTTTGGATACTCTTTCAAAAATTCATCAGATAATACATATGCTCCACTATAATCAGGAAAGAAATGTTTGTCATCTTCAAGTGTAACCAAATTCATCTTTGCAATACGTGAATCTGTGGAATATGCAACTGCTGCTTGAACCTCACCCGTTGAAAGTGCTGTATACATAAGTCCATACTGCATTGGAAGAACTTTTTTAAAATTGATACCATAAGTCTTTGACCATCCTGGATATGCATCTGCGCGGGTATCAAAATTTGTATCCCCAGCTAAAAGCCAATCTTCTGCAACGGATGCTAAATCAGAAGCTTTTTTCAAATTATGCTCATCAGCTGTTTCCTTTGTCACTGTGAAAATATAAGTATTATTAAATCCAAGAGGCTCTCCCCATGTCATATCAAATTTTTCTTTAAAGCCTTCAGTAACCCTTTTGTAAGTTTCTTCAGTACTTAAATTTGGACCTTCATAGCGAAGAACTCCAGTTAACTGTGTACCAGTCCATGTTGGATATATATCAATTTCCTTATTTAGCATAGCTTGATGAAGAACCGACGAACCATTAAACTCTGTATTAACAGTCGCATCAAGTCCTGTGCTATCTTGAATTAATATTTTTGCCATATGAGCTAAAACAATCGTTTCATTTACATTTTGTGAAGCTACTCTCACTACCTTTTTTTCGCCACAACCTGTAAATATCATAGATAAACTAACAACCAACATAAGTACAATTATAATTCTACTAAGTTTTATTTTCATTTTACAACCTCCATTTTATTTGTTTTTTCATTGCTTTCAAATTTCTTTGATGCTTTTAAAAGTCTCTTTACCTTATTACTAGGACTTAAATATATCTGGAACTGCTTAAGCCCTCGGTCTACAAGAAGAGCAAGAAGCGTAGCTGGAAGTGCTCCAGCAAAAATAACTTCATTACGCAGTGATGCAAGTCCTGAGAAAATCAATCTTCCAAGTCCTCCGCCTCCAATTGCTGCGGCAAGAGAAGCAGTACCTATAATCCAAACTGTAGCAACACGAACCCCTCCTACTATAACAGGGAATGCAAGCGGCAGCTCAACCTTAAAGAGAATCTGCATATCAGTCATACCCATACCTCTTGCAGCCTGTACAAGAGCTGAAGAAACACCTTTAATTCCAATATATGTATTCTGCAAAACAGGAAGCATAGAATATAGTACGAGAGCACAAATAGCATTTTTGTTTCCTATTCCTATAAATACTATTAAAAAACCTAATAGTGCAATACTTGGTATTGTTTGAAATACGTTGGCTGCACCAATAACTATAGGTGCAAGTCTTTCATTTTTTGTAAGATATATTCCAAGTGGAATACATATTACTAAAGTAATCGATAATGCTATCAACGAAATAATAATATGCTCTCCAGTTAATAGCAAAATTCGAAGATATTGTTCTGTTAAAAATTTATAAAAAAGTTGAAGAAAATTTGGATCATTTGCCATGATATCACCCCTTTACATTTTTTTATTTATTGTCTTTTTACTAACTTATTTGTTTCCTCTTAAGTCTATCCATTGTAATCCTTGCCATTCCACTACCTGTTACAACACCAATAAACCTATCATTTTTATCTATCACTGGAACAGGAAGTGGTTGAGCTGATAGCATTTCAGCTGCATCTCTTAATGTAGCATCTTCAATATAAAGCTTCCTATCAATGATAAGTGCTTCTTTTATACTGCCTCCACGAGAAGAAACCTTTTTAACATTTTGCATGAGAGCCATCCCCATCCATTTACCATTTTTATTTACAACCTGAGCACTTTCCTTTCCAATGTTCTCCATTTGTTCCAATACAGATGAGGCTAAGAAATTGGGCAGTACATTAATAGCTGATTCCTCAACTAAAACTTCAACTGAATCATCAGGAGATATCTGAGAGATTCTATCTTGCCCAATGAAATTTTTAACAAATTCCGATGCAGGATTATTTTGAAGTTCATTTGGTGTCCCTATTTGCTCAACTTTCCCATGACGCATGAGGACAATTCGATCACTAAGCTTCAGTGCTTCATCTATGTCATGTGTTACAAAAATAATTGTCTTTTTAAGCTTTTTTTGCAAATCCATCAATTCATTTTGCAAATTTTCTCTACTAATTGGATCTAATGCACCAAAAGGTTCATCCATCAATACAACATCCGGCTCCGCTGCTAATCCCCTTAGAACACCTATTCTTTGTTTTTGTCCTCCACTCAGCTGTGAAGGAAGCCTGTATTTATATTTCTCCGGTGGCAAGCCTGCCATTTCAAGGAGTTCATCTACACGATTTTGAATCTTTTTTTTATTCCACTTAAGCAGCTGTGGAACTACCGCTATATTTTCTCCAACTGTTATATGAGGCATTAGTCCTGTTTCTTGAATAACATATCCAATATTTCTTCTAAGCTGAACCGCATCAACAGTTGCTATGTCACTACCATTTACATAAATTTTCCCCGAAGTGCACTCTGCCAACCTATTAATCATTTTTAAAGTTGTCGTTTTACCACATCCACTAGGTCCAATGAATACAACAAACTCTCCCTCTTTTATTTCTAAATCTAGTCCCTTTACAGCTGCTGTACCATCGGGGTATACCTTTGAAACATTCTCAAATTTAACCATCAAAACCACCACCCTTTATATAAAAATTTTATTATTATTCTTAAGATATTCTACTTTCATCATCCTGTAAATGTATTACTTTTCTAAAACTATTTAGGAATTCATCTACTTCTTCACGTGTTCCAACGGTAACTCTAATAGCATTAGGATATTCCCAAGCTTCACATGAACGAACAATAACACCCATCATTAATAGTTCCTGAGCAATTTTTGCTCCATCATAAGGCGTTTGAAAAAACACAAAATTAGTATGAGTATCTAAAACTTTAAACCCCATTTTTTCAAGCTCTAAAATCATTCTTTCACGATCTCTTTTAATATTTCGGAGACATTCTTCATAATTCTCTCTATCTTCATTAAGTGTTGATATAGCTCCAGCTAATGCAACACAACTTGCATTAAAAGGCTCACTTACTGTATCAATTGCCTTAATCATCTCAGGTCTTGCAATTGCATAACCCATTCTCGCACCCGCAAGACCGTAAGCCTTGGAAAAAGTACGAACCATAATTATATTCTTTTCCCTAACTATATCCCCTATTGCATCTGGAAGTATCTCCTCATTTGCAAATTCTGCATATGCTTCATCTAGCACAACCCATGTATGTGCTGGTAGAGAATCTAGTAGCAAGTTGTATGCCTCAAGATTAAATACTGTCCCTGTAGGATTATTGGGATTACAAAGCCATATAAGCTTTGTTTTATCTGTAATTGCATTTCTTATTCCATCAAGATCCAAAGTATAATCACTTTTTAATGGAATTTGTTTTATAACTCCACCCATGAGCTTTGATATTTCCTTATATAGCCCATAAGTCTCTAGAGGTATCAAAACCTCATCTCCATCTTCAATAAATGTTTTCGCCAATGTTTGAAGCATACCACCAGAGCCATGGGAGACTGCAATATAGGAAGTGTCAACTCCAAATTTCTCTCCAATTACTTCTTTTATTTCATTAAAGTTAGTATCTGGATAGGTATTTAAACTTTTAAGCTCCCTTTCCATAGCTTTGATTGCATTTGGAAAAGGTCCATATGGATTTTCATTTGAGCCCAACTTTATAATATTATCTAGAGCATATTCTCTTTGTACTTCACCAATTGTCTTACCTGGAACATAGGGATTTACAGTATATACTGCCTTTCTAAGTCCTTTTATATCCATTTATATCAACCTCCATTTACTGTTACATTTACTACAATTAAAGAAACACCTTCTATCTCAATTGCTTGTATTAAAGCCTCTTCCATCTCTTTTCCATTTGATACACTAAATCCTCTTATCCCATAAGCATCCGCAAGTTTTAAAAAATCAGGGTTTGAATTATCAACCGCGATATTTTTACTAAAATTCCTAGCCTTCTCATTTCTCCTTATTTCACCAAAGCCTCCATTGTCCCATACTATTACGGGAAGTGAAATTCCTTCTTCAATTGCACATGAAAGCTCCTGCATTGTGAATTGAAACCCTCCATCTCCCTCTAGTACTAATACTACTTTTTCAGGATTTGCGAGCTTTGCACCTATACCTGCAGGTAAAGCATGTCCAAGTGTCCCGAATCCTACAGGATGCAAAAATGTTCTTTCCATATACGATGGAAATTCACTTATCGCAACATATGAGGAGGTAGTCATATCTGTACATAAAATACCATCCTTAGGAAGGATTCTTCGAATGGCTCCCAACATTTCTTTAATAAAATCCATTGAATCTTCCATATCAGTAAGTGTCTTAAGCTGTTGACCTGTTTTAACAATTATCTCTGATATATTATGGTCAACCCCATCAGTCTCTCTATATTTCAATTTTGAAATTAACGCGTTTAAAACATCACGTGCATCTCCCTTTATTCCGATGTCAGCTCTATAGTTCCTATTAAATTGACCTGGATCTATATCAATTTGTATCAATTTACCATGTAAACTAAGTGGCACTTCCCACAAATCAGTGGGAGACAATTGAGTCCCTATCGCTATTACAACATCAGTTTCCATTAATTTATCTTTAACTGCACTAAAATGAAGTCGACTGCCAAGGCATAGAGCATGAGTTTCATCAACAATTCCCTTACCAGCAGTCGTCTGTATAACCGGAGCAGATATCTTGTTTGCTAACTCAAGAATCTCCTTGTCACAATTTACAGCTCCACCACCTACAATTAACATAACCGTTTTAGATGCATTAATCATATCTGAGGCCTTTATTATGTAGTCTTCATTAATAACAGGGTTAGAATTTATTAAATTTCTATTAGGAACTTCCATGTCATCTACTAATTCCCGTAGAATATCCATGGGTATTTCGATATGAACAGGTCCTGGTCTACCTGACATTGAGAGATAATAAGCTTCTTCTAAATAAAGCCCGATAGCATCTGCACTAAGAACTGTCCTGCTCTCCTTTGCTACTGACTTAACCATTATTGTAGAATTTTTTAGTTCATGTAAAAAACCAGCACCTTGATCCAAAAAGGTTGTTGGAACCTGACTGGATATAACAACCATCGGAATAGAATCATGAAAAGCCTGACCCATCGGTGTCATTATATTTGTAAGACCTGGACCCGTAATAACAAGGGCTACCCCAGGTTTTCCTGTAGACCTGGCAAATCCATCTGCCATGAACCCCGCTCCACTTTCGTTTCTAGCAGTAACATGGTGAATATTACTATCAATCATTGCTTCATAAATATCAAGATTATGAATTCCTGGAATACCAAAAATCGTATCCACTTTAAGTTTTTCTAAGGTATTCACAAGTATCTTTGAGCCTGTAATTTTATTCATTCTACCATCCTTATCTTCTTATTTTCTAATTCTTAACTATTATAAAAAATCAAAAGGACTACCTCAATTAATAAGGTAGCCCAGAAAATTAAATATCAAAAATATTCAAATCTAATAAACACCTTACAACGCTTGCGAAGTTAGCTGACGGATTCGGACTGTAAAGTTAGCCCTACCCACAATTGTGAGATTCACCCCAGAAAACCGGTTCCCCCGCTTCCTATAAATAAGAATTCAGCGATAAAAGTTAATTATATCTTTTTCTAATTATACCATAATAAAGTAAAAAAATCCAATTTAATTTTTATAAGTATTTTAGTGTTATTAAGAGTTATTCTAAGACTAAGTGATTTAGAATTGCCTTAAGACAAAATATACTGGTATACATAATATTTTCGATACTGACACCCTGTTTTTGTAATATTTGCTAAGCGCAAAACAAAAACGACGTCAAATTAACCGCCGCTTTTTCTAAATTAGTTTATTTTAATTTCTATCTTATCTGTTTTGCTTAATTTTCATTGCTTCATAAAACTTTTTCAAGTTATCTAACACACAGAACCACATGAACAGCATCCTGCACTTTTAGTATTTATATTTTAATTTACAGCTATACTAATATCATAATTTGTTATATAATGCAATAATATAAAATTTAAATTACAGCATATATGAGGAGATAATGATGGATAATTACAACAACTTAATACTTATGAAAAAGGAAAAAGAGACAGGTTTTCTTGTTGAAACAATAGGCTCATATGAAATAACTAAATATATTGAATATATAGATAAAATTTATGCCATGGAAGATGGCGATGTATATTATATCTATTTAACATTAACTACTGATGAAATCGAAGAAGATTGGAAATATCAAGGAGTTTTTGATTTATATAACGAAGAAGTTTTTTCAGATAGAATATGTGAAATTGAAGAGTTGCCTGGTTATTATAACCCTAAATGGATTGTTAAAATTGAATATTCAATTAATAATGAAAAAATGCAACAATTATTAAATGAACTTTTGGATATTCATGTATCAGAGTTGAAACGTATTATTCCTTTAATAAATAAAGAAGAATATATAAATGAAAACGAATAATATGTGAAAATCACGCTATATATATAATTCATTGTAAGCTTGTTTATTTTCAGTAAATTTAAACCTTATCAAACCTTCCACTATAACACCAGACTTTTATTAAGTGCTATTATTTATTGTGAGAAACGAGGTGAAATGAAAAATGAATACTTACAAAACATCAGAAGTCGCAAAAATAATAGGAATACACCCTAATACTGTACGTCTTTATGAAGAACTTGGACTTATCTCTAAACCTGAACGACAAATAAATGGTTATAGAGTGTTTACAGATTTTCATATTGAACAATTTAAACTAGCAAGAATAGCTTTAAGCATAGAGGTACTTCAAAATGGTTTACGTAAAAAGGTAGTTAATATAGTAAAATGTTCTGCTACGGGTAACTTTGATAGAGCTATCTACCTTACATACAATTATTTGCAACAGATACAAGATGAACAAAACAATGCAGAGGAAGCCATAGTAAGTGTAACTCAACTGTTATATAATAACCAAGAATTTAATCTTTTAACCTTAAAAAGGAAAGAGGCTGCAGAATATTTGCATGTTTCCATGGATGCTTTGAGAAATTGGGAAATGAACGGTCTGTTAACTGTTAAACGTAGGGAAAATGGTTATCGAATATATACAGATGAAGATATTAAACGATTGAAAATAATACGTTCGCTTCGTTGTGCTAATTATTCTCTTGAAGCTATCTTACGAATGTTGAATGCCCTATCCCATAATCCTAAAATAAATATAAAAAAAGTCCTTGATACACCAAAAGAGAGTGATAATATTATATCTGTATGCGATAAATTAATTACTTCATTGAAAGATGCTGAATATAACGCACAAATAATGCTGCTTCATATTAATCGTATGAAAGATAAATTTTAAACCCTACACTTTAACACCAACCCTTGGGTTGGTGTTATTCTTTTTTTGTAAATAGGTCAAAGGAGGAATTTAAAAAATGCAGACGACAATTGAAGTCGAAAAACTTAGTAAATCTTACAATGGATTAGTAGCAATCGAAAATGTTAACATTTCAATCAGCCCAGGTATGGTGTTCGGCCTTCTTGGAGCTAACGGAGCAGGAAAAAGTACAACGATAGAGTGTATTTTAGGTACGAAGAAACAAGATAGTGGAACAGTATCCATTTTAGGTATGTGTCCACAAACAGACCGCAAAAAATTGTTTGAAGAAGTTGGTATTCAATTTCAAGAAGCAAATTATCAAGACAAAATAACAGTAGGTGAACTTTGCGAAGTCACCCAATCCCTTTATAAAACAGCAGCAGATTACCACGACTTGCTAAAACAATTTGGACTTTTGGATAAAACAAAAAGCCCTGTTAGTGAACTTTCAGGAGGGCAAAGACAACGACTGTTCATTATTCTTGCCCTCATTCCAAAACCCAAAGTTGTCTTTTTAGACGAACTGACAACGGGACTTGACGCAAAAGCAAGGCGGGACGTTTGGAAAAGCCTTTCGAATTTGAAAGAAAAAGGACTAACTATACTTTTGACCTCTCATTTTATGGACGAGGTTGAGGTCTTATGTGACAAAATCTGTATTCTTAAAAAAGGAAAAACTGTATTCTACGGTACAATAGCAGAAGCAATAGCTTCAAGTCCTTTTGATAAATTTGAGGACGCTTATCTTTGGTACTCAGACGAGGAGGAAAAAGAAAATGAAAACATTTAATACAATGCTCAAAACGGAACTTAAACTATCTTTGCGGGGAATGGATATGTTTATCTTCGCAATTTGCATGCCCATTGTGGTGTTGATTATTCTAGGAGTTATTTATGGAAACAAACCTGCTTACGACGATGCGGAATATAGTTTTTTAGCACAGTCGTTTGGCGCAATCTCTACAATTGCAATATGTGCAGGTGGTGTTATGGGACTTCCTTTAGTAATATCAGATTATAGGCACAAAAAAATCTTAAAACGATTTAAGGTAACACCCACAAGTCCTTCTGTAATTTTAACGGTACAGGTAACAATTTATACGATTTACTCCCTCGTTTCACTTGTTCTTGTCTATGCAGTAGCAAAATATTTTTTTGGGTATCAGTTAAATGGTTCTTGGTTTCAATTTGGGTGTGGTTACCTTTTAGTTATGGTATCAATGTTCAGCATTGGTATGGCGGTAGGTGGTATCGCACCAAATTCCAAAATAGCAAGTGTTATCGCAAGTATATTATATTTTCCTATGCTTATTTTTTCAGGAGCAACATTGCCATATGAAGTCATGCCGACAGCACTTCAAAAGGTTGCTGATATTCTACCATTAACACAAGGGATAAAACTTCTAAAAGCAGCTTCACTTGGTTTATCCATAGACGGGGTTATATTTCCGATTATTGTAATGATTAGTCTTGCGGTAATCTGTATTATTATTTCTATTAAATTTTTTAAGTGGGAATAAATTGATATAGTATAAAAAAATATTTGATGTTCAGTAAAAAGTACTATTCAAAAAAAACTTTTTAAGTCTTTCTATGAATAGTACTTTTTTAGTATGTCTTTTTATCTACATATATAAGTCCCCTATATTAGTTTAGGTAAAGTATTAGCTCCGTGTGGCATTAAATATGTTTTTAAGTTTTCGCCCTTTAATTTTTTTGCTAATTCTAAAGCTTCATCTATGGTTTTAACTACAGATATATTTGCCATTGATAAATCCTCTGGATTCATAGAAGATAATAAAATCATATTAGTTTTAGATGCAACTTCACTAACATAGTATCCTATATATTTTGCTATTGAATAATCTCTTCGCAATTCTATTTCTCTGTCCACCACATTATCAAAATCCTGTGTAATCTTTCTTATTACTTCATTTCCAAAACCATCACTGCATTCACTTAGAAGAATCATTACTCCACCATCTTTAATTGCCTCTCTAGCATTAATTACAGTTTTGATAGTTTGGTAAAAGTTTATATCTTTTGGATATCCCCCTGCAGTTGCTATTACCATATCAGCTTTTTCGTTGATAGGTATCCCATCTATTTTATTAACTATTTCGCAACCTTTTTCATGGGCTTTAATATAGTTTCCTGCTACAGCATGTGCAATATTTCCATTAGAATCCATAATTACATTAAACATGAAGGAAGGTTTAACAAAGTTTACTGCCTCTAGCATGTCTTCATGTATTGGATTGTTTAATACCTTACCACTTTTAGTTTCGGGATTTGATCCACTTCCCATTTCAGGGTTTAATGACATTGAATGGTTTTTCATTATGGTTTCATAACCAGCTATGCCAGGGAGTATAGATTTCTTTCCTCCACCCCATCCAACTAACAAATGAAAAACTATTGCTCCGGTAATAACTATATGGTCACATTCCATAGCCATTTTATTTATCTTCACTGGAGTTCCATAGCTTGTTTCCCCAAGATATACTAAATTATCTTCATCAGTACTTACATGATCAATAACTTTGAATCTATCTGCAAGTTTTTCTCCCAATAGCACTCTATGCTCTTCCTCACTTTGCTTTCTATGAGAGCCTGTAGCAGATATAAATATAATATCCTCGTCCCTAACTCCACCTTTATTAAGCTCTCTAACTATATAATAAAGGTAAGTACCCATCTTCTGCCAAGCTCTTGTTATGTCAGAAATAACTAGACATACTCGTTCTCCTGGTTTAACAATTTTCGAAAGTTTTGCACTATCAATAGGATTTTCTAAAGCATCAAGTATTACCTCTTCCTCAGTTTTATTATCATCCATAGCATTACTTTCAATAATTCCAAGTAAGTTTTCATCAGGTATTTTAATTTCAACTTTTTCTCTTCCATATTTCATTTTGTAATTCATAGGTATACTTCCTCCCTGTAATGTTTCGTATTGAAAGTTGTTAATAATATTCCAATAGTATATAAAAAATTTTATATACTAATAAATACTCTTTAATCCGATTTTTATATATCATACTACAAAATTTAAATTTACGAAACTTTATTTCTAAAAAAATTAAAAATTTTTCCAACCATCACACCTGAAATAAGTTTACATTAATATACCCATGGAGATTCGTACAATAGATATTACTATTAGATTTATGTATATCTATAAGGACATAATTTATCTGATAATCCACTTATATTGTAAGTGTCATATTAAACCATTGAGCACCGCCATATGTTGATTCTGAAATGCCATTGTTTACAAAACCAAAATATTCATAGTAATGAACAAGTCTATCCTTGCAAGTCAGGATAACTCTTTTACGGCAATCAGTTCTAGCAATTTCAATATAATAATTCATTAGTTTTGCAGCAATACCTTGTCTTTGATGTTCAGGTAGAACGTCAAGGCCAAAAACTGCTAAACTTTCACCATCTGGTATATGGTGGCTGGAATCATGATATAATGCATCATAAATAACAGGGCTATTCGTTGCACAACCATTAATAAATCCAACTATTTCCCTGTTTTTTTCTGCTACTAAAAAAGATTCTGGAAAAGTAGCTATACGTTCCTCAATAGATTGTTTTGAAGCTGCCTCAGCAGCTGGAAAGCATTCTACTTCAATTTCCGCAATTTTATCCAAATCCTCTTTTTTAACTCTTCTAATAACAATTTCACCCATTTAAATTCTCCTCACTTTAAAATTAGTATTTTTTATATCGCAACTATAATTTCTGTACATTATACCATAATTTTCAAATTAACAAAATAAAAATCGCTTACATAGATAAATTGAACATATCCTATCAAGTATCGAAACAATGCGCACTAAAATATGATATGCAACTTTTTGGGTGCATCTAACCATAAGGTGAGCATATCATTTTATCATTGGTTTGTACCATATTAACTGGTTATTCGATTCTTTATATTGTCCATTGATTGTGAATAATACCTACTAATTTCCAATCACCTTCATATTGTTCAAATACTAATCTAAGACTTTGCCAGTCTATTCCTGCGAAATCAGGATTAAATCCCGAAAAGTAATATTCTACTACAATGGCATTTTTATATACTTCAAATTGATTTTCAGTCATATTTCCACGACTTAGTACTTCATTGTATCCTATAACCTCCGCATTAATGAAATCCGCTGTATAAATGAACTTATCATAATATTGGTTTGAAGTTAATAAAATATTATCACCTTTACCATCATAACTTCCCCATGTATAAACAGCTTGATCATTGAAGAAATTATTAATTTCTTCTTGATTAAATACAATATCATTCTCAATTGAAACATAAGTGTATGGAGTAAACCTTACACCTTTGACTGGATGAACAAATTCGGAAATTAATTCTGAATCTTTATTACTTATAGCATGAATTATTTTATTTGAAGTCTCTTCTATAATTTTTTTAGCTAACTCGGATTTCAAAACACTCTCTTCAGCTATAGTTGCTACAACATTATTATTTTCCCAGCTTACAGTATATCCAAATGATTCTAAAACAACTCTTATGGGAAGATATGTTCTGTTTTCTTTTATTTGAGCAACTGTGTCATTAGCAACTTCAACTCCATCTATATAAATAATAGATTTTCCGATAGGCACTTTAACACTAATACCGTCTTTTTCTACTGTCGCAGTTAAACTTGCTTGATCCCATTCAACAGTAGCTCCAAATGATTCCATTGTTGCTCTTAAAGGAACTTGAGTTCTACCTTGTTTATCAATAAATGGAAATCCAGAGTCATTGTTATATTGAACATCCACTTCATTAATTTTTACATCTACTGCAAATGCTGAAGAAGTAATTGCAAGTGTTAAAATTAACACTAAAATTAGAATTTTCTTTTTCATTAATAATATATCTCCTTAAAATCTATTTTTATTTATTATACCAGATAACCTTATAGAAACCATAAGGTTATTCATTTAATAAATTATACCATTTTTATTTTAATATGTAAATATATGGTCAATAATCATCATACTCGTAGAAAGTTTTAATATCTCTAGAAATAGAACAAAATTTATATAACATAATAATAGGTGATATGTTGTTATCTACTTTTAATGTTATAGTCATGAATTAATAATTACTTGTTGATATGTTGGAGTGTGCGTAATATAATATCTCAAGGAACAGCATAAGTAGTGTTGTTGTAGCAAATAAAAATATAACAACATAATTTTAAATTTACATAGAATGCTTAGTATAACTGTTTAAGTTACTTTAAATTACCCGATTATGGAGGATACAATATGATTCAATCACATTATGGAGAAATATATGCACTTATTACTGCAATATTTTGGACTTTTACTGCTATTTCTTTTGAATTGGCAGGGAAAAAAGTAGGTTCTTTATCTGTAAATTACATAAGATTAATATTAGGATTTATACTAATTTGTTTATTTACAGTTTTTTCAAGAGGAATGGTTTTACCCTTTGATGCAACTGTAGAGGCATGGATTTGGCTTAGTGCATCAGGTATTGTAGGATTTGTTATTGGAGATTTGTTCCTATTTCAATCATATTTAGAAATCGGCTCAAGAATATCTATGCTTATTATGGCACTGGTACCTCCAATCACTGCTTTTTTAGGTTTCATAACTATGAGAGAAGTGATTTCACTTTCAAATTTGGTAGGAATGGCTATAACAATTTTAGGTATTTCCTTTGTAGTATTAGTCAAAAATCCTGAAGGTAAAAGTTTTAAATTTACTCGTTCTGTTAAAGGAATTGTTTATGCCTTTGTAGGTGCACTTGGACAATCATTAGGATTGATACTTAGCAAAATAGGCATGGGGAGTTATGATCCATTTGCAGCTACTCAAATACGAATATTATCTGGTATTATTGGATTTACTATAGTATTTATGTTTATGAAAAGGTGGGACAAGTTAAAAGAAGCTATAAAAAATAAAGAAGCGATGAAGTATATAACAATTGGATCGTTATTTGGTCCTTTCCTAGGTGTAGCTTTTAGCCTTTTAGCAATTCAACATACAACCACAGGTGTAGCTTCTACTATAACGTCCATTGTCCCTGTACTTATTATTCCTTTATCGATATTTATTTTAAAAGAGAAAATATACCCAAAAGAGATTATAGGTGCAATTATATCTGTTATAGGTATAACCGTGCTTTTCGTTATGTAGCTATTTTAACTTCATATAACCTTAACATTGACTGTACAAATTACTGAATAATATGTGTTCAACTTAGAACTTCTAAGTCGAACACATATTGAAAAAATTTCAAAAGAATTAAGGTAGTAATACTTAGTTATTCAAATACTCTGCTTTGATTTTATTTATGTTTCACAAATGTACCTTCATCAAGATCTTTATAAGCTTCATTTAATTCTTCTTTCGTATTCATTACAATTGGACCGCCCCAGGCCACTGGCTCTTTAAGTGGTTTGCCTGCAAACAGAAAAAATCTTATACCACCTTTTCCAGCTTTAGCTCTAAATTCATCTCCATTATCAAATAACAAAGCTCTCTTGCTATCAATTAAATTATCTTCCGATTCTCCGAAAAATCCATCTCCCTCTACTATGTAAATAAATAAGTTTAAATCTTCTTCCGTCTTAAATTTCCATTCGACTCCTTCTTTCATTTCAACATCAAAATAAAGTATCTTTACATAGTCTCCGTAAACTGAACTTGTATTTCCTTTATAATCTCCAGATATTACCCTTACAACAGTTCCAGCTTCTTCAACTTTAGGTATCATATCCGCTTTAATATCACAATAACTAGGATTTGTCATTTTATACTTTTTAGGAAGATTCAACCAAAGCTGCGACCCAAGCATTCTATCAGAAGGTTGTGGCATTTCCTGATGCATAATTCCGCTTCCAGCAGTCATCCATTGACAACATCCATCTAAAATGCTCCCTTTATTTCCCAAACTGTCACCATGCTCTATATCTCCTTTTATTAAATATGTGATAGTCTCTATTCCCCTATGAGGATGCCATGGGAAGCCTTTTACATAATCATCTGGATTTTCAGAATCAAATGCATCAAGCATTAAAAACGGATCAAAGTCTTCCACATCATCATGTCCTATTACTCTAACTAATCTTACCCCTGCACCATCAACCGCTCTTTTTCCTGCAACTATTTTTTTTACATTCCTAATCTTCATATGTCCTCTATCCTCCATTTTAAATTAACAATTTTAAGATTAATGATTATTAAGTTATATCTATATAATACCCATGCATTTGCAGCCAACTCATTTATTTATTTTTCATTAATTATATTTTGTCGTAATTAGGTTATTTCAGAGTAAATAATAAAACAATAATCTGATGTTATATGAAGCGAATGCTTAAATTTGTAATAATACTGTCACTTAATACACCTTATTGCAGGGTTATAATGTGTTAAGAATAATAATGAAAAACTTAATCATTGTGAAGTTAAGCTTTTTATTTCTTATAATAATCAGTCAAAAACAATCAAAATATACATATTTTGTGAATATTATTAACAAATCCTTAAGTAATCCTTAACCAAACTCTTTAAATCTGTAATATTATTGTAATATTTTTATTTTTATGAAAATTCGTGTAATATTATTGTCTTGTTTGCCATTTAAGCAAGTTATTGTGGGTTTAAAAGCAAAAAAGTACATGCTATAATTCTATCATGACGAAAAGCTCATTAACAAGTTATAAAGTTTCAAAAGAAGTAAGGGGTAAAACCTTCTTCCAAAAAAATCTAAGACTAAATAGGAGTGACATTATGAAAAAGAAAATATTAGCATTAACTTTGGCTGCAACACTAACTTTATCATCAACATCAGTATTTGCATCAACAACAACATGTACCGAATCTAATTATGATTTAAACAACTTGGAAAATTACATCAGTAATTTAGATAATGAGAAAACTAACATAACTAAGATGACTGTAAATGGAAATACAGTAGATTTGAATTCAATAGATTGGAAATCGATATTGAATAACAAAACAACTAGTCCCGCAGAAACAAAGCAAACAGCTGCAAAACCAGCCGCGACTCAGTCTACAGCTGAAAAACCAACTGCAACTCAATCGACAGTTACAAAACCATCGGTGACTCAAACTACATCCGAAAAACCTGCTGCAACTCAACAAGCAGCACCAAGCAACACAGAAGTTTCTTCGTCAGTATCTTCATATGAGCAAAAAGTAGTAGAACTTGTAAATGTTGAAAGACAAAAAGCTGGTTTGTCTTCACTTTCTCTTGACACAGCAATATCTAATGTAGCAAGAATGAAATCTAAAGATATGGCAACTAACAATTATTTTGCACACCAATCACCAACTTATGGTAGTGCTGGAGACATGTTAACAAAATACGGAATCAAATGGTCTGCATGGGGCGAAAATATCGCATCAGGTCAAAGAACACCACAAGAAGTTGTAACTGCATGGATGAACTCTCCTGGACATAAAGCTAATATTATGTCTACTAACTTCTCAAAACTAGGTGTTGGATATGCCGTAAATTCAAACGGAACACCTTATTGGACACAAATGTTCACTAACTAATTAAAAAGTTATAATTCTAACAATAGAAAATTAATTATTAACATCGGTTGAACAAAATCAACCGATGTTTTATTATGTCATATTTTTATTATTCTCTATACAATAATAAATATATAATTATTTCCGATACTTTTTATAATGCAACAAATGCCTCGTTACAGGAAATTTTCCACATCTTCATTTTTAATCATTTAGTATTGCCTTGATTGCTGTCTCGCTTGTAACACCAACAGCTCCCATATCCCCTAGCATTTGAGAATACACAGGTAATTGTAAAACGGTTGCATAATTGATTATGAGTACTTCATCGATTTTATTTTCCTGTATGACATCATAGATATTATTTGTAAAATAGCGTGGATCTGCTACAAATATGTCACTGTAATGGGGCAGAAGAAATGGAATAAAAGCATTTCCGTATGAATCTTTAATGATGAGAATTTTTTTCTCCATGCCTGAATCAATTTTAATATGCGATAAAGCAGTGTCTCCGCCCATGAAAACAGAATATTTCCTAGCTTTTTCAAAGTAGAATGGAAAAATTATCTGACTTGAATCCCATGTTGTTCCATCTCTGTTTATCGATGAATACTCAACCGATTGCAAAGGTTTATAATACCATATATCATCCAAATTATTTTCTAATCTTTCATTTTGAGTCATATTATAAATAGAACCTAGATATTTATTTTTAGAATCTATTTTATTATAGTTTTCTAAAGGTACTGAAACTTCACATTTAATTTTCATAAATGCTTCATATGCTCTATATGCGCCTAAAGCTGTCCAATGGTGATCTGTTTTAAAATACAAATATTCTTCCTTATTTGCTTCGATATTAGAGTAAGCATCTACAGTTATAATTTTATTATCCATATTTGAATAAGCATAATCAATTCCATCTTTTTGTGAACCACTCAAATCTCTATAATCACCAGGCATATTAAATTCGCTTGATGTAGGGGCAATAAGGCTATATATTTTAACGTCATCAGTCAAGTTTTCTACATAATTATTAACTGATTCAACATAAATGTTCGCATTATATTTGCTAAATATAAACTTTTCATAACCTACACTATTTATTATAACAAAATTCCCCTCATTTTCTGGAGGATGTTCAATAGGCAAATCATTCCCTATGATGTCCACTGCATTTGAACTAATCTCATTTTCACGCTCTTTAGATTCTTTAGAACTCGCTACCTCTTCATATTTTTCGGATTCTTCTAATTTTTCTTGATTTTCTTTCATTATTACATTTAGTTCATTATTATCTGAAGATTCATTTGCTTCTCTGTCAATTAAATCGATTTCCTCCCTAGAGGCTTCTTCCTTTACATCTACATCAATGTTGCTTATTATATTTGAATTTTCATTTTCAATTGCAGAAATTAACTCTTTATCAGTTGAATCTCTGCTGTTACGGAGCATTATCGCTATAAATACTAAGACAATTACTGTAATAAAACATAATAATTTCATGTTTTTTCCAATATACATAATGATACCTTCCTCTTTCCAAGCATAAAATGCTTTCCAAGAATAATATATATGTTATTATAACCTACAAATTATGCAAATTCTATATATATTTATTAAAATTATTTATCAATACATTGTAAATTTAATTAATAAAGAAGATAATTATTTCATTTTTTAATTTTAATGACAACATGAGTTTATTTTTTTATGCATGTACAGTATAGAAACATTCTAAGCTTCTTGAATAATATAATTATAAGTAAAATAAAGGAGGTTCATTTTGGAAGTATCACCTATAACAAACAGTGTTATTGCTCTTTTAATAATTATTTTGGTAGGAGTTTACAGCAGCAGGAAAAAAATTATAACAGAAGAATTAAATAAGGGCTTAACTGATATCTTAATAAAGATAGCACTTCCCTTTATGATTATATCATCGTTTATGTTCGAATATGATGACACTATTAAATACAATGTTTTAAAAACATTTTACTACAGCTTAGGAGCATATATTATAATGGCAGCTGCCTCATATATTCTACTGTTACCTGTGAAAAACAGTAAAAAAACAGTACTTCATTTTGCAAATATATTTGTAAATACAGGTTACGTCGGATTTCCAGTTTTAAACTCCATATACGGTTCTGAAGGTGTAATTTACGGTTCCATATTCAATATGTTCTTTGTCATTTTTGTGTGGACATACGGAGTTATACTTTATAAGGGTAATTTAGAAAAGGGATATATTAAAAGAGAAATTATAAATTTATTGTTGAATCCCTCTATCATTGCCGTTGTTATGGGAATAGTTATAATGGCCTTTAATATTGAAATAACTGGAGCTCTTTTATTAAGTATTAAAAGCATTGGGAATATAACAGGAGCAATATCCATGCTTATTATCGGTGTTATTTTGTCCAATGTTAAAATAAGACAGCACCTAAAAGACTGGATTGTTTATTATGGTATAGCAATCAAACTAATTATTATTCCGACTATAATTTACTTAATTTCATTACTCCTAAATGATTCCTCAAAAGCGGTTTATTCTGTAATTATTATGACTGCTATGCCTGCATCAGCTATGACTTCCATATTCGCTGAAAGTTTCAATAAAGAAAAAGAATTTGCGGCAATTATTGTTTCTGCAACAACATTAATATCATTAATAACAATTCCTATTTTGATAAAGCTAATTACGTAACTAAATGGAGTAGCTAGAGGGAACGCTTCTGGTACAAGATTTAAAATTTTATATTTAAATTTTAAATCTATATCCAGTACCCCATACGGTTTCAATGTTTTGTCGCCTTTCAGGGTTAGTTTCAAGCTTCTCCCTTATTCTTGCTATATGTACAGTTATAGTTGATGCATCTGACAAAGAATCATAACCCCAAATCCTTTCATATAGATGTTCTTTACTAAAAACTCTATTTGGATTTTCTGCTAAAAACAACAGCAAATCAAACTCCTTATGGGTAAATAAAACTTCATTTTCATCTACAAAAACCCTGCGGTCTTGCTTATCAATAGATATTGCTCCAACTGTTATCAACTTCTTTTTAGAAATGTGTTTAAACTTTTCATATGTTTTTATATGACTATTCACCCTTGCTACCAGTTCACCCATTCCAAAAGGTTTAGTTATATAATCGTCAGCTCCCAAGTTTAATCCTTTAATCTTAAATATTTCATCAGACTTTGCAGATACAATAAGTACAGGTATTTGTTTTGAATCGGATATCTCCCTTAATATGTCAAATCCTCCCTTTTGGGGAAGCATTAAATCCAAAATAATTAAATCAAAGTTTTCATTTTTAATATATTCAAAACCGGAATTACCATCAAAAGCACAAACTACCTCATAACCGCTCATTTCCAAATAGTCTTTTTGAAGTTCTGATATGCTTTTATCATCTTCAATAATTAAAATTCTTTTCATATTGTCACTTCCCCTTTTTTACCTTTTTTAAAGAAATTATAATCGAAGCTCCTTGACCATTTTCACTAACTGCCCATATTCGTCCGTTCAAGCCTTCAATAATTTGTTTGGAAATTGCAAGACCCAAACCACTTGAGCCTTTAACCTCTCTAGCAGTATCAGCTCTATAAAATCTATCGAAAACATGCGGCAAATCATGTATACTAATTCCTATACCATTATCCTTAAATTCTATTATAATTGAGGTATTTGTTTCTCTTAAGATTACTTTAAGCTGACCTGTTTTTGTTTCAATGCTTCTTTTAGCATTATCCAAAATATTTTGTATGACCCGTTTAAATTTAACAATATCTATAATAACAAAATATGAAGTTGAAAGTTTATTCTCAAAAAGTATCCTTTTATTTTCACGCATGAATTCTTCTGAACTATCTTCAATACAGTTTTCTAAGTACTTTACAATATTGACTTTTTCATTTTCAAATGTCATTTGATTCAAATCCAGCTTAGAATATAACAATAAATCCTCAATCATTGTATTTATCATCTTTGTTTTTTCAATGGCTTTTGATAAGTAATATTGTTTTTTTTCATCAGTATCTGCAACACCATCCAGAACTCCATCTATATATCCTATTATGGATGTGACTGGTGTCTTTAGGTCATGAGATATGCTTGATATTAAAAACTTTCTATTTTCATCAACTCTTTGCTGATAATATATTGAATTCTTAAGCTGAAGTCGTAATTGTTCTATAGCAATTCCAAGTTCTCTTACTTCGCCATATCCACTATCTGTAATCGTAGTTTCAAGCTCACCAATTCTTAAATTTTCTGTTTCATTTGTTAAATTAGTAATAGGAACTATAATATTTTTCATGTATTGTTTTTGAACTATTACGCTTGCAACAATAAAAACTATTAAAAACGTCATGAAAACAAATGTAATAAATGAACTATAATAATTATTAATACTTATAATCTCATTAAGAGTTATTATTTTATAATTGTCTCCATCCTGTATGTGAAAGTTCTCTTCACTTATGCCATATCTTCTATTTTCATATTCATAATAATTATTTTCAATACTGAGATTCATTAGTATTTCTTTAATTTGCAACACAGTAAAATCTTCACTATTATATACAATATCATCGCTTTTCATTACAACAATAAATGCATGACTAGCTCCCCCGTCAACATGAGATTCATTTAATAAATTGTAAAAATGGACATAGGCAAAGCCAAAACAACTGGTAATAACAATTGTACCTATGAGAATCAATATATTTTGTGTTAAAAATCTTTGTTTTAAATTCATACAATAATCCTAAATATCTTTTTTTTCAAACAGGTAGTAACCTGCTGCACAAAACATTATACCGTAACCAAGCAAAATAAGAAATATTCTTAAAATCTTGCTATAATTTATATAGTTTCCTAAAATCAATCTGAACCAATCAAAAAAAGAAGTAAATAAAAAACTTCTAATTTGTGGAAAAACTAAGTTTAACCCAATAAAAACTAAAAACACAAAAATAGAAAGCATAAAAGCACTTGTTGGACCCCTTGTAATATTAGAAATCAAAACAGCAGCTAATGCAAAGATAAAAATAGGTAAGAATGCCATAAAATAAGATACTAATATTTTAAAAAAGTTTGGCAAGTTGCTATTTAAAAATAAAGAAGCAACAATTGAAAAAATCATAACTACAATAAGATTACAAATTATAAACGTAGCAATTGCAAGAATTTTTCCCAAAAACACTTTAGCTCTTGATGCAGGTCCAGTAAGAGTAAATTTAATTGTATGATCAGCAAATTCACCAGCAAACATATCTACACAAATAAATGTAGTAAAAAGCGGAAGAAGTGAGTAAATTAAAATCGTTAAAATCAAAATCGAAAATTCTGAGTTTCCCGTTACACGTATTCCTGCAAAGTTATTTAAAGAATATTCCACAATTGCTGCTATTATAACAGATAGCATTGAAAATATCAACGCTGCTGTTATTTTTTTCTTTTTCGATATTTTGAATATTTCATTTATAAAAACTGATTTAATAATCTGCATTCAAATCAACCTCGCTTAAATAATAGTTTTCTAAAGAAGAATAGTTTTTTAGAATATTATGAGTACTGTCAACTCCTACAAGCTTGCCATTATATAAAATTCCCACCTTATCACATGTAAGTTCTATGTCGTGTATTAAATGGCTAGATATAAAAAATGTAGTTTTGTGTTTTTGGGACAGACAAATTATTAATTCTCTCATTTCAACCATTCCTTCAACATCTAAACCATTAAATGGCTCATCCAAAATTATGATTTTAGGATTAGACAAAATCGCCATGGCTATACCAAGCCTTTGCTTCATTCCTAAGGAATAATTTTTTATCTTTTCATTCTTATATTTAATAATTCTGGTAATCTCCAAGCATTCATCTATTCGAATTCTATTAACTTCTTTTTTGAATCGACCGCATAATTGCATATTTTCGTATGCTGTTAAATAAGGAAATGGATTTACATTCTCAATAATACATCCAACTTCATTCATTGCTTTTTCATAGTTATTTATAATACTAAAACCATTTATTTTAACATCACCTTTATCAGCTTTCATAAGCCCAACCATAACTTTCATCGTAGTGGTTTTTCCTGCCCCATTAGGTCCTAAAAATCCAAATATTTCTCCCTTATTAATTTCTAAATTAATTTCCTGTATCCCGCGATTGTTTTTATACATTTTTGATAGATTTTCAATTACAATTGCTTTATCCAATCCTGTTCCTCCTTTGCAAATTGGGATTACACTACATCTGACCTACCAACCATTTTTCTATCCCTTACGGTCAAAAAAACGGGGTTAGGCCATGAAAAAGCCTTAGGGCATAAAAGTCAATCTTTTACACCCTTATTTATTATTATTCAAATATTCTGATAAAGGTATTATCAAATCCCTCTTCATCATCATTTGAATATGAGTAACCACCATTTTCTTCATCAATTATAGCATTAAATGATACGTTAATATTCTGTGTACCAGTACGATGAATAATTCCTGTTTTATTTTCGCTCTTATCGTTTGTATAATGTATTATTGTAAAATGAATTGATTCATCATAGTTTGAGTAGAAGTCAAAACTTCTTACATTATCAGCATCATAACCTTCATTATAAACCTCATAATACTTGCCCTTTACATTACCATCTTCAATAGAAATAATTTCTATAAATCTTTCTCCCACTTTCACAAAGGAATTACCTTCTCTTTTTACTATATCATTTTTATATTTTCCAATATATTTATTGTCAAATTCATAACCTTCTTTGTTATAAGTGACTTTTTGACCATCTAAATTTGGAGCTACAACAACTGTATTGTTTATATCTTTTATATCAACTGAAAAATCCAAAGAATAAATGTGTTCAATACCTTTACTGTCCTGCGCTGATATACTTGCAGTAAAAATTCCACTTTCTACAATCCCCTCTTCATCTTCAATTGCCTTACCTGAAGCATTTAGAAGATATATATTTGATTTAGGATATGGAATATCTAGCCTATCTGCATTCCTTTCATCAAGTATAGAATACTTAAAAACAAAGGATGCTATGGCATTTGCAAGAGGAGGAATTTGAGTTTCTGATAGGTTTCCTGTATACATTTTCTTTCCACCTGATTCCTCGATTTCAATAACATCTTGTAAGCTACCTACAAATGCATCAAGAATCTTTTCTGCATCCTTGGCTTGTTCCTCTTCAAAAGGGTTTTCAACTATTTTATTATTGTCATTATTATATTTTCGTTTCTCATAAACATTATATGAATCATCCTCAAAGTTTTTGTATATAATTTGATTCTCATTATCATACTTGTAGAATTCAGTTATTTCACCTTTTTTAACAATTTTTTCCCTCGTTTCTTTGGCTTTATTTGTTACATCGAACTTTAAATCATTAGTTGATTCTGAAATAACTTGACCATCAATTTTAGTAGATACAATTATATTAGCACTGAAGTTATCAACATCATTGGTCAGTTTTGACATAGTTGTCTTTATAGAGTCTTTCAAACTTTGAAATCCTGAGCCAAGCATAGTATCTGCAAAAGCTGACGCAGCTAAGAGTGTAACCCCTAGGGCAAAAGCACATAGCGTAGCTGTTTTTTTACTAAATTTCATTTTTATTAACCTCCTATTATATAATTTACTATAATAAAGCTTAAGCATTTTTATTATAATTATATAATACATTATTAGTCTTGAATAACTATAAACTAATTATTAACAATTTATTAACTTATTGATAACAAACAATAACTTAACATCTCGCCTTTATACCAATGATAATTAAGCAAAAACTGCTTAACCGCCCACTTTTCATTTTATTTGAATAATTGGCAAATGAATTCTATTATTTATCCTAATAGGAAAACCACTATTACTTAATCCTCTACTAACTACCATTTGGACATTATTTGAAGAAATATAATGACCGGATGAATACTTCGGAAAAACTCCCTGATTTGGTGCATAAATTGCTTTATTGATAAAAGGTATTCTAAATTGTCCACCATGTGCATGACCTGAAAGTATCAAATCTGGTCTAATGCAATCTGGAGATGAACAGTGAGTATCAAACTTTTCTGGTCTATGTGACAACAATATTTTAGTAACATTGCATTTTAAATCTTTACATTCTAAAAACTCTTCAGAATATATGCAGCCTTCTTTAAGCCCTATAATAACAACTTCAGAATTATTTTTTTTAAGTACTTTAACTTTATTGTCTAAAACCTCAACGTTACTTGATTTAAGTATTTCAATCCACCATTCTACCTCATTATTCCAAATTTCATGATTTCCAGTCACTGCATATGTTTTAGTTATTTCAGATAAACTTAAACACAACTTTCCTAACTGCACTTCATCTATTTTATTATGTTTATAAATTAAATCACCTGTGAGAACAATAAAATCAGGTTTTTCTAATTTTAATACATTTATTAATTTTTCAGCACCATAAACATTTTTAGGAATATGTACATCCGAAATGTGTGCTATTTTTAAATTTTGAAAATTTACTGGCAAATTTTCTAATTTTATATCAAAGTGTTCAACTTCAATCCACCTATTTTGCAAATAAAAATACACCATAACAATTATTAAAATCATTATGATTATCAGCGGATTGATATTTGTTATTTCTCCATTCATAAAATCTCCTTAACAAGTCATAGTATTTTTTTAACACTATTAAGTTATCAAATATACTATCACTTCTATAATCTATTATATATTATTTATAAAAATTTTACGTAAAAATTCATTTTCGCATGAGAATAACCTATCTTTGTATAAAATTTAAATGCATCATGGTTTGTTAACTCGGATTGAAATTGCAATCGGTTGTATCCATTTTCTTTAGCATATATTTCTATGTATTTCAACACTTCCCTGCCAATGCCTCTCCCTCTATATTCCTCTTTAATATATAAATCATCTAGTATTATTGCTTTTCCATGAGCCCAAACGCTAAATACAATCATAATATTAGCAAATCCAACAATTTCATTCTCATATTCAATTAAAAACAATTTTATTAAATCTTGATTTTTTAAAGCCTCCATAAATGTATTTCTGAATACTTCCACAGAATTTTTTTGTGTGTTATTCCAAAAATCGTCATCTTGAATTTCATAATTCATAAATTCCTGATTCAACTTAATCCATATTTGTTCATCATATTCATCACATAATCTTAAATTCACATTAAATCACTCCCATTTATATTTTATAACCAGTATTGTATCTATATAAACTTGTTATTCTTTATTTTTCTGACTTATACTCTTTTGCGAAATCAAAAAGTACTTGATTCGTTAGACGATAAACACGAATATTTTTTTCTGGATTTGCACCCCAATTAAGATATCGTTCAATTGCAGGTTTATTCCAATCATGACACCACCATTCTAGACGACCACAATCTCGTTTTACAGTTAACTGAGCCAAATAAGATAACATTGCCTTCCCGAATCCATTCCCCCTGAAATCTGGTTCAATGTATAAATCAACTAAAGCTATACCAGGTCTACCTAAAAATGTAGAAAAGCTATAATGAAATAAAGCAAATCCTACTGGATTTCCATTATACATACCGATAAGAGCTTCTGCGCCATTATTGTCGAACATATATTTTTCAAGTGTTTCTGTGGTAACATAAACATCTTCTAGCTCGTTTTCATAAGTAGCTAAATCACGAATATACTTAACAATAAGTGACGCGTCCTTTTTCTCTGCAAATCTAATACTGAAGTCGGTAATATTAGTTATAACAGGTTTCATAAAAAATACCTCCTTTAAAAATTTTATTATCATGTTTTTCTTATTATAATTTGATGTAAAATGAGCTGATTAAAATTTGTATTATATTTCAGCATATTGATACTTTGGTAAAAATTCATCTTCATTGTATGTTTTTCCTAGCCACTTTGCTTTTTTCAAGTTTCCACTAAAGACTACCCTTCCTTTTATATTAAGCAAATCCTGCGGTCTTACAAGATTTCTGGATTTCTTCAAATCAACTATATTACTAATAATTAAAATATAATATACAAATTCAGAGCACAAAAATCTTTTATTATTGCATGATTCTATGTTAAGTAAACAATTAACAAGCCCAATATAATTGTATTTGTATAAATCTTTGTTTAAAATGAATTCATTTATTAAATTCTCCGCTTTCTGATACTGTTCTTGGGAAACTTCTATTTCCATTATTAAACCGTATAGATTATTGTGCCTACCGTATACCCCTTTATTAAAATTCTCTTTAACGAAGCGTCCGACAAAAGGGTTATATGTATATTTTCTTCCAAAGCTGTACATTTCTCTTAATCCACTATCCAATGAAATTGAAGCATGTGTATATTCATCATCTTTCACAAACCCAATCAATCTTGATAATATTGTATTTGTTCTTGTAAGAACAATATAAATTTTCTTGTTTTCCATAATTTCTCCTAATGTTCCTTTGTTATGTGCCTGATATAATTATAGATACACATACTTAAAAAACTATAAAAGAAATATTAATAAATTATTAAATTTGCTATAGAATGACAAAATTATATATGCCTATACTGCTTTTTCATTGAAATATAATTGTATTTAAATTTATGTTCTGTTTTTCACAATAACAAATACTTATAATATGCAAAAAATTCTCTCACAACTGAGTAAACATCTCTTATGTCTAAATATGATGCGTGGGCTGAATAAACATTCCCAACACCCACTTTTTCAAATGCTAACTTTGTTCTTGATATATGATAAAACTGCGTAATAATCATAATGCTTTTAAATCCCCTATCATTCATAATTACCTTTGTGTTTTTTGCTGTCATATACGAATTGTATCCAGCACTGTCAATTATTACTTTATTATCGGCAATTCCTTCCTCAACTAAATATTCTTTCATTACAACTGCTTCATCAAAGCCTTCTTTTCCTATTCCACCACTCACTATTACATATTCAAAGTAGTTCTTCTCATAAAGCTCTATTGCCTCGTCCAATCTTCCTTGTAATCTCTTAGACGGCTTACCATTCAATTCAACTTTATTTCCTAATACTACAGCTGCATCACAAACTCCTAATTCATCATTTAGTCCATCTGTTGTAATTAATATAATATGTATAGTAAACCAAATAAATAATATTATAATTATATAAAGTAATATTTTTTTTATATCTTTCTTTTTCAAACTTCAACCGTCCTTTCCCCTCAGTTCAAAAACTATTAACAATAATATATATCATCTATCTACCCATGTCAATATTTCTGTTCCATAATATGGTATATCACTTATCTGAAGTTTGGAGCCGTACCAGGTACTTAACTTATTATTCTCTTCATTCATTGTCAGTATTGCCTTTCTCATTTTGTCTCCTCATTTTTTGTCATGAGGTTTTATTATACTATACTTTTTTTATTTGGGACATAATCAAATGTGGTATACTAAGACATTATCATAAATCAATCAGAGTAACGAAAATCTCTAATATTAAAAGATTGAAATTAATTATAAAAAATGTTATACTGTCAACGATAACACCAAATAAAATGTCGTTACTACATGATAATCAATTGCAAAATTGCAATTTGGAAGATTATATATTAAGGAGCTTATTTTTATAGGCTCTTTTTAAGTGATAAAGAGAGGTAATAATATGATAAAAGTTGATAACTTGTCCTACTCATTTCCACAAAAAAATCTATATGACAAGATTTCATTTACAATAGAAGATGGTCAACATTGCGCTTTTATAGGAACAAGTGGAAGTGGAAAGAGTACACTGATAGATATAATTATGGATCCAGAGAAATATTTATTTGATGGTAAGTTAGATATAGACCCAAATTGTAGAATTGGGTATGTAAGTCAGTTTTCACAACTAGGCAAAGTAAAAGAAACTACAGTTTTCGAATATATAGGGGAAGAATTTATTAAATTACAAAATGAAATAACATCTATTTGTGCTGAAATGGAAACAGCTTCGGATATCGATACTTTACTAGAAAGGTACCAACAAGCTTCAGATGCATTTGATGCAATTAATGGCGATGAATTCGAGAGCAACATTAATAAGAAACTAAATCTAGCAAACTTAAATAAGCATAAAGATCTAATGATATCTGATCTAAGTGGTGGTGAATTTAAACTTATTCAAGTGATTAAGGAAATGCTCAATAGTCCAGATTTGATTATTATGGATGAACCTGATGTGTTTTTGGATTTTGAAAACCTTAATTCTCTTAAAAATCTAATAAATTCTTACAAAAAAACAATGTTAGTTATTACACACAACAGATATCTATTGAATCATTGTTTTAACAAAATTATACACCTTGAAAATATGGGGCTTCAAGAGTTTGATGGAAGATATATTGATTATAACTTTTCATTACTTCAAACTAAAATCGAGTTACAAGAACTAGCAATTGCTGATATTGAAGAAATTGAAAGAAATAAAACCTTAATTAACAAACTTAGATTTATTGCAACAAATAATTCAGACGCTTCTAAAGGAAAAACTCTAAAAGCTAGAGTTAAAATACAAGAAAGATTAGAAACACGCAGAATTAAAGCTCCATTTGTAGATATTAAACAACCATATATAAACTTAGCTTCTGATAATAAAATTGAAGAGGAGACCATTATTTTAAAAGTTAATGATTACAGTGTCTCCTTTGATGAAATTCTTTTAGAAAATGTTAGCTTTGAGATTAAATCAAATGAAAAAGTAGCTCTTATTGGTTCAAATGGTAGTGGTAAAACTACTTTATTGAGAGAAATCTTTAAAAACAATCATGACTCTATTGAAATAAATAAGGATGTTAAATTAGCTTATTTATCTCAACTTCAAGTAGAAATACTGAATGAATCTAATACAATAATTGAAGAATTCTTTGATGCAGGATTTAAAACTAATCAAGAAATTAAATCATATATTTCAAATTATGGTTTTGACGAAAAAGTTATGAATCAAAAGATAGAATCTTTATCTGGCGGAGAAAAGAATATATTGCAATTGGCTAAAGTTGCTTCTAATAATGCAAACTTGTTGCTTCTAGATGAACCGACAAGTCATTTAGATACCTATTCACAAATAGCATTGGAAAAAGCTATAGAAAACTATAATGGTGCAATCCTTATGATTTCTCATGATTACTATTCTATAATAAATTGTATGGATTATGTTTTAATCATTGAAGATAAAACAATTAGAAAAATTAGCATGAGAAAATTTAGAAAGATGATTTATTCAAATCACTTTGATAAAGACTATTTAGAAATTGAACAAAAGAAAAAATCAGTGGAAACGAAAATAGCATTAGCTTTAAAAGATACTGATTTTGAGCTTGCAAAAATTTTATCTGAAGAGTTAGAAAAGCTGATTAAATTACTTTAAATTATGTATACTTTACCTAGCTACAAACTCGTTCAAACTTGAAGTAAATCGGTTAATAGTTTCTTTGAATAGTCGGCATACCCACTTTGCTCCACTACCGATTCTTCTTACTATATTAGGGACAGCTAGATATAACCACATCCAGCCTGTCCCTCTAATTTTTATATGAGATCAAACCTTTTAGCATCTTCCGTGAGCTGATCCCTAAAATCAGGATGAGCAAGGTTAATCATTGCCTTTACCCTATCTGACATATTAAGTATCTTTAAATTGACACAACCATACTCTGTAGCAACATATTGAATATCAGATCTAGGTGTTGTAATTGCTGTTCCTTCGGGGAATGCTGTCACTATCTTGCTAATCCTTTTACCATCTTTTATAAAGCTTGAAGTTGTTGCAATAATAGATTTACCACCTTCCGACCACTGAGCGCCTCTTACAAAATCCAGTTGTCCACCTGTTGCACTTTGTTGTTTCCATCCCAATGAATCAGATGCTGCTTGACCAAAAATATCAAAGGCCATCGTTGAGTTTATTGAAATCATTTTTTTATTTTTTGCAATAATTCTCGGATCATTTACAAATGGAAATTCTGCACCATAAATATTTTCATTTCTATTCAGATATCGATATAATTTTGTAGATCCAAGAGCGAACGCAAACACACTTTTTCCATCCATAAACCCTTTGTACTTGTTTGTAACATTTCCATTAATCATTAATTCCACCATGGGCTCGCTTAGCAATTCAGAATGTATTCCAAGATCATTCTTATTAACAAGTTCAAATCCTATTGCAGTTGACAACGAACCTAGTCCAAGCTGGATAGTTGCACCTTCCGGAACTTGGTCAACAATGATATTTGAAAGGGTTTTTGTTACTTCATCAATTTCTGGATTTGCTAAAGTTACCGGTTCATCATCCACCTCAATTATTGCATCTACCTCAGAAACGTGTATTAAGTTGTTTTGTCCGAATATATATGATGTTTGTTTGTTAACTTGAACAATTACCTTATCCGCACTTTCCTTTAGGAATTTATGAAGCGCGATACCTGATGGACCAAGACACATATACCCATTCTCATCAGGTTCAGAAACATCAAATAAGCAGACATCTGGTCGTGCGGCTTCTTTACACCATATATCAATTTGGCTCAGATGAACTGATGTAAAGTTCAGATTTAACCCATTGTCTCTTGCCTTTCTTTCTTTAGCTCCCATAAAAAAAGTTCCAAATGTAAATGGGTTCCCTTCTGCTTCATCATATAATGACATAGATTTTAGTGCTAAAGCACTTGTTATTTCAACATTTTCAAGCTCTTCTCGCCTGTCCCACAACGCCTTCATCAATACAAAGGCTACACTAGAACTAGTACCGACATAAACTCTCTCCCCAGAATTAATAAGTGTGACTGCTTCTTCGGCATTCATTAATTTTTGTTTATATTCATTACACCAGTTCATATTTTCCTCCTATAAAACCTTCTCTATTATTAATACTGCGATGCGTCTAACACATCGCAGTATTTCATATTAATTAACATATAATTATATTTTTCTACCTTTTAGAAAAACGCAACCAACATCACTAATGATACTAACGTAATTATGGTTGGTATTACTACACTTGTCGCAAGTACATGTTTATATGCTTGCTTGTGAGTAAGACCAAGCACTGCAAATGTCAAGAATATTCCAGGTGAATGAGGTAAGGTATCTAATGCACCGGCAGCTATGCTTACCAAACGATGTAATAAATCCAGATTCACACCTGAGGCTAAAAAGCTATCAGTAAATGCACTAAACATTATTCTTAATCCCCCTGATGATGACCCTGTTATGGCAGACACTACCCCTGTAGCAACAACCCCTTGTGTATATGGATTCATTTGTAAGCTTAATACCCAGTTCACTATCGAAGTAAAAGCTTGAGAGTTTGATACAACAGCTCCAAAAGCAACAACTCCTGCAAATCCTCCAATTGCACCGATACCACCTTCTAATCCGGAGGATAATATCTTTTTAATATTTTTTCCTTTGAATTTATCAAAGTTAAGAACACATACAACCGCAGTACCTGCTAACATAGCTCCCGTAGCAAGCATCGTGGAATTAAGTCCAAATCTGCTTCCCAATACGATAATAAAAAGCAGTACTATTATCGGTAAAAATGCTTTAATGGATGATGGCAGCATGTTGCGATCCTGAATTTCATTTTTTGCAACATCAAAACCTTCAGGATTTACCCAGCATTCGTTATTAGACCTTGCTTTCTTTTCACTGTAGCTAAAATAAAACAATGTCATTACAATAAATACTATTGAAGCGATAATTCCAAAAATAGGAGCAGCAGTTAACGTCGTACCTAAGAACTGAGTAGGGATTACGTTAGTAAGTGCCGGCGTACCAGGAAGAGAAGTCATTGTAATCGTCGCCGAACCGGCTGTTGTTGCGGCTACTATTAAATGTCGTGGCAAATTTGCTTCTTTGAAAAGTGTGTATGCAATTGGTGCCAAAGTATATATAACAACAAACAAACTTATACCGCCATATGTCAGCACTACAGTAATCGCATAGCAAACAAGTAACACTCTTTTCCTTCCAAACCAATCAATAAACTGATACGCAATAGATGTTGCACTTCCGGATTCATTCATAAAACTAGCGAACAAGCTTGAACAACATAATAACAAGAAATATCCGGCATACGCCCCTACGTAACCATTCATATAGAATTCTGAATATCCCTGCCATATCCCAATTCCATTTGTTAGTATTACTACAAGAGAAGCCAGAAGTGTAGATGCAAGGGCGCCCAATCCTTTGTATGCGCCACCAGCAAGTACTATTACAGCTAAAAAAAGACCAATAATTGCAAATGTATTCATGTTATTTCTCCTTTTAATATTTTTTATAAAATTACCTTTATTATTTTGCATTAAATCTATTTATATAATATTTTTAATACTTTAATGAAGATTTAAGATTCTGAATACTTAATTAATGTCCTATATTTTCTATGATCTATACATTGCACCATTAACACTAAGTGTAACACCACTTATAAATCCAGCCTCTTCTGACACAAGGTATGCTGTAGCTGCTGCTATATCTTCAGGTGATCCTGGTCTGCCAACCGGAATGCTTGCAACAATTTCCATTCTAATATTTTCTGGAATTTCCTGTGTCATAGCCGTTTCAATAAAGCCTGGTGCTATCGCATTAACAGTAATTCCTTTTTTGCCTAATTCCATAGCTAATGTTTTAGTTAACCCAATTATTCCCGCTTTCGCTGCTGAATAATTGGACTGGCCATAGTTTCCTGAAAGGCCAACAACTGAACTTAAGTTTAGGATTCTTCCATATCTGTTTAATTCCATATATTTGCTTAATTCCTGTGTCACAATAAATACAGACTTCAAATCAGAATCAAGAACTTCATCCCATTGTTCATCGGTCATCTTTTTAAAAGATGAATCTTTGGTTATTCCTGCATTGTTGACTAATATGTCAATACTGCCATATTTTTCGATAACTTTCTCCCCTAGAGCTTTAACTTCTTCTCTGTTTGTTACATCGCACTTAAGACCAAAGGCTTCTCCTCCTTCATTTTTTATCTCAGCAACAGCTTCATTTATTTTACCAATATTTCTACTTGTTACTACAACTTTTACTCCTTCTTTTGCAAGCCTTTTCGCTATTGAAAGTCCGATACCTTTAGTTGAACCTGTTACAACTGCAACTCTGTTATTAAATATCATGTCATATGCCTCCTTGATTTTTTTACTAATAATCCTTAAAGTATTAAGTATTTCAACCTTATTTTTTAGTATCCTTTTCCATTTCAAAGATACCCGCTGCACCCATTCCTCCGCCAATACACATAGTGATTAATGCGTATCTGCCGTTTGTGCGTTTCAATTCAGATAGTGCTTTGCAAGTAAGAACTGCTCCAGTTGCACCAAGTGGATGACCAAGAGCCATAGCGCCTCCATTTGGATTAACTTTCTCTAAAGGCATCTTTAATTCACGGATGCAAACTAATGCTTGTGCTGCAAATGCTTCATTAATTTCAATTACATCCATATCATCAATATTTAAACCCACGCGTTTCATAACTTTAGGAACAGCAACAATAGGGCCTAAACCCATCACATCAGCAGCAACACCACCCACAGCAAATGATACAAATTTTGCAATAGGAGTATAGCCAAGTTCTTCCGCCTTTTCACGCGACATCAATATAACAAAACCAGTGCCATCAGTCATTTGGGATGATGTAGCAGCAGTTACTACCCCATCCTCCTTAAATGGTGTTTTTAGTGTAGCTAAGTCCTCTATATTTGTATTTGGTCGGATGCCTTCATCTTTAGACACAACAACTGGTCCGTTATCAGTATCTACTGTTATGGGAATAATCTCATCAGCCAGCTTTCCGGCCACTTGAGCCGCTGCTGCTTTCTTATGACTTTCTACAGCCATGACTTCCATATCATGACGAGCAATACCGTAGCGTTCAGCAACATTTTCAGCAGTTAAGCCCATAGAAATGTAAGTGCCGGGAACCTGTTCAGCTAACAATGTATCCTGATATTCCTCAGGATGTAACATATTCATACCAGTCATCATCTCAATCCCGCCAGCTATTATTACATCCATCTGATTTGCCATAATAGCATTTGCAGCTGTAGCGATAGTTTGAAGACCAGATGAACAAAATCTATTGACTGTCTGACCCGGTACAAAATCAGGCAAACCTGCACGCTGAGCAATCAAACGTCCTATATTGTAACCTGTACATTTTTCTGGCGTGGCACATCCTACAATGACGTCATCAACAACATCCAGATCAAAACCAGGCAGCTTTGCAATGACACCTTTCAGTGTCTGTGCACCATATTCTATGGGATGAGTATTTGCGAAAGAACCTTTAAATGCTCTAGCTAGCGGAGAGCGTCCATATGCCAATACAACTGCATCTCTTTTGTTATTCATAATTACCTCCTAAAATTTTAATATATTAGCAGAATATACAACATAGCATATACCTTGCTTAAATTATAAACGAGCTATATTAGCGAACAAATGGCCTAATACCAAGAATTTCACGCGCTTCTTGGGAAGTCGCCGGCTGCTTGCCAAATTCCTTGACTATCCTTACAGCTCTTTCAACCATTAGTGGGTTTGTTGCTTTCTCTCCACGAGACATATATAAGTTATCCTCAAGACCAACGCGTATATGGCCGCCTAATGCTAAAGCTGCGTACATGATTGGAAGATGTCCGTTTCCAATACCCGAAGCCGACCATACAGTATTTTCCGGCAAATGTCTAACTAAGTATAATAAGTTATCAACTGTAGCATCCATTCCACCTAAAACACCAAGAACTAATTGACACCACATAGGCTTTTTAATATATTCTTTTTCAATGTAATGCTTAGCATTTCCAAGCATACCGTAATCAAATATTTCCACTTCCGGTTTAACATCGTACTGTTTATAAACATTGCATAACTTCTTCAAAAAAACAGGGTTATTATCGAATATAAATGAATCTCCCCAATTAAAGGAACCAATATCAAATGAACCCATTTCAATTTCAGGAGTTTCAATAAAATGAGTCATTCTATCGTCCTCATTTGAAACGAACCCACCAGATGATGTACAATTAATTACTACATCACAATCCTTATGTTCTCTTATCAAGCGAACAGTTTCTTTAAATCTCTCTTTATCCATAGTACCAATACCATTATCGTCTCTCATATGAAGATGTACAATAGCAGCTCCTGCTTGCCAGCTTGCATAAGCGACATCAGCTATTTCCTGAGGTGTATATGGAACAGCTGGATTTTTTTCTTTTGGTGTTAGAGCACCAGTTAAAGCACATGAAATTATTACTTTGTTATTCACATTAAATCCTCCTTAAAATTTCTATTTATTTGTTATATTCACAAATATAAATTACATTATTTTGCTTTATACATATCGTAAGTAAACCAATCATCATTAAAGTATTTCAAATTACTCATAGATAACGGTAATTCCTTTTTCTCGATTTTTTTAACAATTTCGATAACAGTATCATTAAACGGAGTTGGAATTCCATATTTTTTACCTATTTCAGAAACGTAACCGTTAATCATTTTCACTTCAGTAATCTTGCCCTTTTCCAAATCTTGAAGCATACTTGCCTTAGCATTAGGTGCAAATGAATACATATATGTAAACATCTGCTGATTTTCATTAAATTGCTCTTGATCTTTAAGTGATAAAGAATCAGGAGATAAACCCAAAACCAATGGTGGTAATTCATAGCCTGCTGCTTCACAGCATACTTTAACCTCATGTCCTAAATAACTCACGCAAGCTCTTGCTTTGTCATTCTGCATCACTTCACCAAATGTACATCCACAAGCAGCAGACATGCCACTCACGCATGCATTGTTGACCAGCTTGCCCCATCTGGAAGCCATAAGGTTAGTTGACACTGATGCTTTACCCATAAGGTTTAGAATTTCAGCAACTTTCTGAATTCGATCAGTGATTTTTCCATTTATTTCTCCAATTTCAAAAAAATGATCAAGATTGCTCACATCTTGAGTCAATTCAGAAACACCTGGAGCAGAAAAGGTTGCGCTCCATAAAACTGCACCTCCAACTGTACGATTTTCACCAACATACTTTGCAACAAAAGGCTCTGGTACACCGTTCTGAAGTGTACAGACAGTACTGTTTTCATCTAGATGTGGTAACAATTGAGGAAGGATGACTTCATTAGCAGTTTGTTTAGTAAACAAAAATACAATATCGTAAATATCTTCCATTTGATTAGGTGTAATAGCTTTGACAGGAACAGTAAAATCAACCTTGCCAATAATATGAGCACCTTTTTCATTCAATACTTTTACATGCTCTTCGTAGTTATCGATAAAATCTACTGAACATCCATTCTTAGCTAAATATGCACCTAGAACAGTACCCATAGCCCCACAACCTAAAATAGCAATTCGCATAATATTAACCTCCATATACTAATTAAAATACAATTTTTTAATACAAACTATTTAATAGCAACTATTATGCCAATTCATTCTTATTTGTTTTTTCAGGCACCAACACTTAAATTTCTGCCTATCTTAAGCATTGAAAGCACAACAAAATTACATGTAATTCAATTTTTAAATTTGAACTTGATTTTAATAATGATTTCCGCAAGAAAAAATGGCGAAAATGCAAATATTTGCATTTTCGCCATTTTTTCTTGCATTATCGCAAATTTTATGATAACATTACTAAACTAATTAAAAAGTATATTGTAGCAGGAGATTATCTTATGAACTATAGTTACGAATTTTTAATGACAGTACTGGAAAATATAGATATTGGTATTTTTGTATTAGATGCGAAAGGCAATTATTTATACGTAAACAATGAATATTGTGAACTTCTAAATAGAGCACGTGATACTTATGAGGGTATGTCTATTCCAAAATTTAAGGAACAGGGATACTTGACTTCTAGTGTCTGGGATATGGTTATAGAGAAAAAAGCACCTATAACAACTATTGTCACAATTAATGATTTTTTGTTTAATAAGGTATATCATTTTTTTACTACTGCTACCCCAACCTTTAATTCAGATGGTTCAATTAAATATATTTTTTTTACTCAAGAGCCAATTGAAAAGACAAGCAAGCGTATTCAGACCGGAATATTAAATCGACATGTTATTACAGGCTCTATAGTAAATCCAAGGGCTCCACAATTTGACATTATAGCTGAAAGTCCTCAAATGAAGCAAGTATTAGAAATGCTGTACCATGTATCGAAGACCGATGCTTCAATATTAATTTCTGGACCATCCGGTGTCGGTAAAGAAGTTTTGACAAAATATATTCATCATACAAGCCTTCGCAATAAAGGTCCATTTATTGTATTAAATTGTGCTGCAATTCCCGAAAACCTTATGGAATCTGAATTATATGGTTACGAAAAAGGTGCATTCAGCGGAGCATCTTCTTATGGTAAAGAGGGCTTGATTGAAGCTGCAAACGGCGGCACCTTATTTTTAGACGAAATCAACTCCATGCCACTTGGACTTCAAGCGAAGCTTCTACGTGTACTAGAAACCAAACAAGTTACGCGTCTAGGATCTGTTGTACCAAAAGAAATTGACTTTCGTCTAGTGTGCGCTACAAATGAGAATCTACCAGATCTTGTTAGCAAAAAACTTTTTCGTTCCGATTTATTTTACCGTATTAATGTAATATCTGTATATATTCCTCCGCTCTGCGAGCGTAAAGAAGATATAATTCCATTATCTTTGTTTTATATTCAATATTTCTGCAAAAAATACAATTGTGTAAAAGCATTGGATGAAAATGTACTAAATACCATGCTTTCTTATAAATGGCATGGAAATGTACGAGAGTTACGAAATTTTATCGAGCGACTAATTATATCATCTCCCGATACAGAATTGATAATTTCAACAATTCCACAGGAACCTCTACTACAAGACGAAGATAAAACAACCAACAGTACAAATTCGTCAACAAATTTATCATCAGTTATTGATATGGATACTATTTCACATTATGATGAAATATTTTCACTAAGCTCTTACATGGATGAATGTGAAAAAAAATTATTACTTGATCTTCTGGAACAGTACAAATCTCCCTTAAAGGTTGCACAAGTTTTAAAGATTGATTTATCCAATGTTTATCGCAAAATAAAGAAATATAATTTGAAGTCTATAAAAGATCGAGGATGATTTCAAACAAAAAGAACCGTCCCCGAATTGATTCAACTTTCTTTATATTTCTCTTAAAAATTCTGTAAATTTATTAAGTCCGTCCTTTAATGTCTTAGAATCAAATGCATATCCGATTCTTACGCTGCCTTCCATTTCAAAACATGAACCAGGTGTAAACAATACTCCTTTTTCTCTTAATAATTTTACGCACAAATCATATGATGGCATATTCTTATTATAATATACAAGCGCAGTTGTTCCTGCAACAGGCTTAATGTAGTGTACCTCAGGTGTTTCTTGAACCCATTCATCCAAAATTAATCTGTTTTTCTGCAAAATATTTCTGTTTCTTTCAAATATCTTTTCTTTATTGGAAAGTGCCATGGAAGCAAATAAATCATCTAGAACTCCACAGCTGATTGTATCATAATCTCTTCTTTCAAGGCATGCAGTGATTACTTCTTCGCTTCTTGAAGCAATCCATCCCATACGAAGTCCAGCTAAAGAAAAAATTTTAGACATGCTTCCTACAGAAATTCCTTTTTCGTACAAATCAACTATTGACGGCATGTATCTTCCATCCTCAGAGATCCCTCTATAAACTTCATCTGATAATATGTATGCACCTACATTTCTTGCTATTTCAACAATCTCCATCATTTCCTTTTCAGGTATCCATGAACCTGTCGGATTATCAGGATTATTTATGGTAATCATTTTAGTATTTTCATCAACTAATTTTTTTAATAAGTCCAAATCCGGCAAAAATTTATTTTCAGGCGTAAGTTGAAGTATTCTAACCTCTGCACCAATTGATTCAGGTATTGAATAATGCTGCTGGTATGTTGGCATTACAGATATCATGTTATCACTTGGTTCAATCATGGATACAATAACCATATGATTAGCTCCAACTGCTCCATGAGTAGGAATAACCTGCTCAGGTTTAATACTTTTATACAATCCGGATACTCCATTTAAAAATTCTGGAGAACCATAAATATGGCTGTATGTCATCCTCGTATCCTTTAGCGCAGCTAAATATTCCTCTGGTTTATAGCCTGAAAGTTCTATCAATTCACCTAATGTCATAGAATCAATGCAAGTCTCTCCCAAATTATAAATTGCATCATTTTCAAATTCATTCATCCATTGTTCAACTTTAAAAGTTTTTATTTTCATGTCAAAACCACCTTTTTATATTCTTTTATTAATTATAATACAAGAGTAGTTATTTATCCATTAAATATTCACAAAAAAATAATTTACTTTATCCTTTATATTTTATATGCAAAACCCCTGTTTCGCCTGCTGGCAGTATCCAGCGTATAAAACAGGGGTTTTTGTAAATTAATCAAAAATATTTATTTATATAATTTAAAGTATATTAATGTATATACGTGTTTCTTTCTTCTATATAGAATGTATTTTTCTATTTAGATAATCCAATTTTCACCAAATATGCCTTAGCAACATCATATGCATCTTGGCCTTCAACATCTACTAAATAATTTAGTTCTGTCATACTTACATTATCAATTTTGCCTGCTAACTTATTTAATTCTTCTTCTAAGTTTGGAGCTGAATCAGCGAATTCTTCAAATAAAGAATCTCTAACTTGATATGCTGCGAAGTATTGAGGGAAGAAAGATTTATCATCTTCAAGAACTTTTAAGTTTGATTTTTTTACTAAACCATCAGTTGAATATGCTATTGTTGCATCTATATTTCCGCTATCCATTGCTGCATATTTTAAGCCAATATCAATTGATTTACTATCTTTCCACTCAAGTCCATATTGCTTATTAAGTGGTTTAAAACGCATTGAAGCTTCTTCATCAAAAAACTCATGCTCTGCTCCAAAGACTAAATCTGTAGTGTATTGCGCTAAGTCACTAATGCTTTGTATATTGTTTTCATTAGCAAAATCTTCACGAACTGCTAATGCGTAAGTGTTTTCAAAACCAAATGGTTCCATTAATGTAAGTCCTAATTTTTCTATACTCTTTGCTCTCACCCATTCTAATAAATCTTCACCTTCTGGCACATCGCTAACATCATATCCCAATAATGTTGTTAACATTGTTCCATCATAAGATACAAACAAGTCTATTTCACCAGACTCATTTGCTTGAGAAGCTGGAACTGTATTCATAGAATCATGGAATTTCACCTTCAAATCAGTGTTTTCTTCTATTAAAATACCCGCCATCTGCATTAATATTTCAATTTCTGTGAAATATCCACTCAACAATACTATCTCGTCTTTACTTTCTTTTGTAGCATTATTACATGCTGTAACTGATACAGCTAACATAGCTACTATTAAAATCATGCAAATACTCTTCTTCATATTTTTTTTCATAAATCCTCCCTAGTTTCTAGTTTTTAACTTTTTTTCTACATATCCCATACCAAAGTCAAATATAATTGCCATGGCCATAAGGACAAGAGTTGCTTCTATTAATGTTTCCATATCTTGTATCAATATTGCTCTATTGATGATTGACCCAAGACCGCCACCACCTACAATAGCTCCAAATACTGCTGTACCAATTGATGTTACTACTGCTATTCTAATTCCTGTAAATACCATTGGAAATGCTAAAGGCAGTTCAACTTCTATTAATCTCTGAATCTTTGTCATTCCCATTCCTAATGCTGCTTCCTTAATACCTGGTTCGATGTTTTGTAATCCAACATAGGTATTTCTAACTATAGGAAGTAATGAATATAGCATAAGACCTATTATTACAGTTGTACCATTCGGTCCAAAAACAATCATTATTATACCTAGTAAAGCAAGAGCTGGAATAGTTTGTAGAACGTCTACAACCCATAGTATGACTTTTCTTGATGGTTTTGAAATATAGGCTATCACCGCCAACATAAGACCAACAATTGTGGCAAATAAGCAAGCCATACCAACCAAATATAAATGTTCTAATACTTTTTCTAATTTCAAATTATTCACTCCCCTTTAAACCCTTAGGGGTAACTTTATTTTGAATTTTATCAATTATATATCCTAATGTCATTGCAAGTATTGCTGATGGTAGAGCCCCACCAATTATTAATGATTGGTTGTTAGTTTCAATACCACGATATACAAATTCTCCAAGGCCTCCTAGACCAATCATAGCAGTTAAAACTGCCCAACTGACTGTATATATAGTTGACATTCTTAAACCGCTAAAAATTGAATTCATAGCTAGTGGAAGTTCTACTTTAAATAAAATTTGAGTTTTTGTCATTCCGCAACCCTTTGCAGCTTCTATTAAACTTTTATCAACATCAAGAATACCTGTATAGGTATTTTTCAATATTGGAAATATTGCATATATTGTAAGAGCTGTTATAACTGTTATAGGTTTCATACCCAAATAAATAAAAAGAATTCCAATGAACACTAAACCAGGAACAGTTTGAAATATTCCAATTATTGTAATAATAATATTTGAAAACTTTGGTAACCTTGACAAAGCTATTCCTAAAATAAGAGCTATAATAAATCCTAGCCCTACAGAAATAAATACATATTGAAGATGAGTTAATATAGCTTTAACTAACATTTCTCCATAATTTTCAAAGAATTTTGTTATTATTCTCAATCCTCTTCACCCCAAACTACACTTGCTAATGCTTTTGTTATGCTAGTCCGCGTAAGAATTCCTGCTACTGTCTTGTTCCTATTTAAAACAACAAGATAGTCACATTTCAATTCTATAAGTTTATCAATAGCATCTTTTGCATTTGTATTTATCAGAACTGATGGTTGGTCGGTTTTCGTAATCTTAGAAATCATCTCACCTGGTTTCCCATATTCCCTAATGTATTCTATAGTTACAATTCCTTTATATTTACCATTTGCATCAACTACAATAACTGTATCTAATTCTTTTTGTTTCATAAGTTCAATACATTCTAGAGTCTTTTTAGTTTCTGGTACAGTGAATATTTTTTTCTTCATTACATCTTCACATGTTAAATCATTACCACTTCTAGAATATGAAAGTTTACCCATAAACTTGCTTATCATAGGATGAGCTGGTTTATTAAGCATTTCTTCTGGCGAAGCAGCTTGTAATACCTTACCATCAGACATAAAAACTATTTTATCAGCTAATTTTACAGCTTCCTCCATATCATGAGTAACAAAAATTATTGTTTTGTGTAATTTTTGTTGTAATGTTTTTAATTCATCTTGAAGGCTATCCCTTGTAATTGGATCTAAGGCTCCAAATGGTTCGTCCATTAAAATAATAGGAGGCTCAGCAGCTAATGCTCTAAGAACTCCAATACGCTGTTGTTGACCTCCACTTAATTCATTCGGATATTTCTTAGCATTTTCTTCATAAGGTAAATCTACTAATTCTAATAGTTCTTTAACCCTTTTAATTTGTTTTTCTTTGCTCCATTTCAATAACTTAGGTACCACTGATATATTTTCTTCTATAGTCATATTAGGAAACAATCCTATTTGCTGAATTACATAACCAATTTTTCTACGAAGTTCAACAGCATTAACGTCCTTAATATTTTTATCATCAATATAAATATTTCCCTCATTATATTTAATTAATCTATTTATCATTTTTAATGTTGTAGTTTTTCCACAACCAGATGGTCCTATTAATACTACAAACTCACCATCATTTATAGTTAAATTAAGGTTGTCTATAATAATTACATCATCATATTTTTTTGTAATATTTTCATAAATAATCATATATGCATCATCTCCGTTCTGTTTGTTAATCAATTTATTTACCTTTGGTATTATAGCATAATTTTACATTATTGTAAACCCTTTAAATTCCAATGTCGCGCCAAGATCCATATCCATATTATTCCATGCAGCTTCAACCGTTCAAATTTTACGAATTTCCTTAACTCAGAATATGTTATAATTATACATACGCCGCACCTATTTTAGGTTGCATTATATTATTTTTATATCATTTACAATAATTTTTATTATATACATAATATTTAATAATATCAAAAGATTTAGCCCTTATGTGTATCACAGTTTGAAAATAAAAAGTTCACCACAAAAAAAGATAGACTTATCAGTATAGTTATAAAATATCTACATATTCTTATCTTATGATGTTGTGAAAATCTAAGTAACATTACTTAGTTTAATGAAAGGAGATTATTATGACTATAAATTCGGATAACGAAATAATTTTGACAAGTATGGAATCAAGACAAACAGTAGATCAAACTAAGTCCGAATCGCTAACGGATAATGAAGTAAAAGAATTTATTAATCTAGAAAAGAAAAAATATAAAAAGACTGATGAAACGAAGGAAATGATTAACAAATATTAGTAATTATTACATTTTTAAGATATTATTGCTTCAATTAACAATTAGTTTGCAAATAATTACAGACCATGTATCTGTGACATAAGAAAACGAGATAATTGTTAAAACTATCTCGTTTTTTCAAACTACATTGCCTCTAATCTATCGTCCTACAAAGTTTCTGCAAGGAACTTTCTATTTTTCTAGATAATCTTTCGTTTCTATGGGAAGTTCTTTAGTTTTCAAACTAATTTCCACAAATAATTTATGCTATCTTGACAGCATATTATATAGCACTTGTGCCATTTCAGCTCTAGTTGTGGTGCTTATTGGAGAAAGTTTACCAGCATTTCCTGAGATAGTTCCTGTTTCAATTAGTAATGTCATGGCCTCTTTAGCCCAAGAGTCAACCAACTCTTCATCTGCGAAGTCAGAAAGTGTTTTGTCAGAAGTTTGCTTAGGAAGACGACCTATAACATTTAAAGCATTATATAAAAGTGTGAACATTTCTTGACGTGTAATTTCTTTTTCTGGTAAAAACATATTATTCCCTACACCAGCAGTTATACCAAGTTTTTTTGCAGTAGCTAGATAGTTGGTATAATAGGTATTTCCACTGTCAACAAAGTTATCTGTAGTATTTACATCAGGGGCTATGCTATAAGACCTCATAAGCAGTACAAGAAAATCACTTCGTGTTAGTTTAGCATCAGGGCTATATTTGCCATATCCCGTACCTGAGGTTATTCCTCTTGCTGCAATATAGTTTACAGCTTTCCTATACCATGCATCAGAAGCTACATCGCTAAAATCCACCTTATTGAAACTAACTACATAATGACTGAAGCTAGTGATATTGAAGACTAAAACTCCAGTATCAGAATCATAGTGCCCATCAGGAACCACAACTAAATTGCCACTGTTATCTACATATCTGATTATGATACTTTCAGGGTTTAACATTTCTTCTGTTGTAGGCGTATAAGGAATTGATATTATATATGGAGCCTTTAACAAAGCCTGTTTGGTTATATCAATGGTTACAATACCTTTTTCATCCTTTGAAACCTTATATTCCTGTTGTACAAAATGTGAATCTGATTTATTATTATTATCTTTTGATACGATGGTTGTGAAATTTAGTGTATAATCTTCCTCTAACATCTCATTGTTTACATTTTTCACTGCTCCTCCAGGAATTACAAGTGAGTAAGCCGTGCCGCCACTTAAGTGACCTACAAGGTTCACATACAACCATTCCCCATCTATTAAAGTGGATATTGAAACTTTTTTAAGATCTTTGGTGTACATTGCAATATTATCAAAAGTTTGGCCACTCATAACATTTTGATTAAATTTAACCTTTAGTTCTGTATCCAATGCTATATCTGTCATTCCATCACCTGGATAAGCGAAAATTATTTCAGGGTTGCTTGACGTAGTAACAAAATGCTGACTATAGGATTCATTCATTGTATGTCCATATGAATCCGAAACAACCTTTTCTGGTAATGTAAGGGTGTACCCTGTGCTATATGCCAATGAGTTTTGTGGCGTAATTGTCAAGATTCTACCGTTCAATTCCCTTTTTATATCAACTTCATTTAAATCATTATCATATAATTCTATCACTCCAAATTCTAAGCCTGGCTCGACATTCATATTGAAACTAATTGTTATAGGTTTTGCTATGTTTATTTGTGTTTCATTAGGCGAAGGCTCAATTTTATCTACAGTAATAACAGCTTGCTCTAGAGTAAATCTGTATATGTTATTTTCAGTAGAATACTCTTCCTCAGCATTGCTAAGCTTGGTACATACATACATGTTTATTTCTCCGTCTTTATCTTCAATTAATCCAGAAGAAGTAAAGAGGAAGCTTAAATCTATTTTCTGCCCAGGCATTATTTGGTCTATTGACTTAGATCCCAAAATTTGACCACTCTTTTCATGTTTAACCTGCACATCCACATCTTCAAGTATTGTGCTACCGGTATTTGCTACTGTTGCTTTAGCTAAATAATCATTTCCAGCCATATTTTCACAATCCACATTTATAACGGCTATATCTGAAGTTGCAATTTTCAAGCTTAGAGTATTGTTATTTTCATTTGCATCATGAATTCCTCCATCAGAGCGAACAATAGCATATAGCTCATACTCGCTTTTTTCTTCTAAACCAACAAGCCACTCAACTTCTAACTGAGCCATTGAACCTGCTGCTATAGGTTTTGTTGTTGCTGTTTCACCTAATAGATTGCCATTATCAGGGTTACCGTCATACAGATATAATGTAGCATTTTCAGCAAAGTCTCCAAGATTTTTTACAACTGCTGATACTGTTGTCAAAGCTCCTTTAACTGGAATCGAAGGAGTTAATTGTAGATTACTAACTTCACCAAGGGCAATATCATGCTTAGGAGTATAGCTTAAAAGCATCAAATCAACCTTATCACTAGGAGATAAAAAGCTAGTTTCTTCAATAACTTTATTTATAACCTCAGCTTTAGTATAGACAACATCCAGCTTTCCTTCATTTGTAAATATTAGACTGAAAGAACGAATGTAACCTGTATTTTCACTAAGGGCAATTGGATTACTCCATATACCCTTTTTAATATCGTAAAAAGATGCTAAAAGTGACGTTGTATTATCTTGATTTGTATTTGCATATACTATGGCAAGTTGTGGGTCATCACCTTCCATAATTGCAATTTTATAATTGTTTGGTACTTTTGAAAGATTTTCATCAGTCTTAGTTTCTCCACTTAAACCTATTTTGTACATAACGTGTCCGTTTTGCTGCCATATAACAAACCATTCATTATTAATATTTACTGCCTTAGGAACAGAATCCTCAACATTATTATTTGATAGTTGTATAGCATCACCCCATGCTGTCCCGTCATAAATTCTGTAATAAACTTCTCTGTCATCCTGGGTTGATAAATCATTGTCCGTATCAAGAGTGTACGTGAGCAGTCCTTCTTCTTTATGCATAGTCAAGCTTGAATCTAAAATAGTTGGTAGTGAGCTTTCAATTTCCTCAGGAGTGCTCCAAGAGTTACCATCCCAAACAGAACTGTACAAACAATCACTATTTGCAGGAGAATGAAGTGCATCCATATCTTCCCCAAATGTAAGACTCAAGCCTTCAGATTTCGTCCAAACCAAAATTGCATTTGTGCTATCAGATGCAATAACCGGTGAATGGTCAAATTTTTCGTCATCAGTCAGTGTTATTATATCCGGCTCATTGCCATTAGCTTTGTAAATACTATTAGTAACGCTTATTTCTGAATCCTTTACATATGAAACATTTTTATTTTCTTCAGTCATAGCATTTTTAATATTTTGCCATGCTAAAATTACACCGTCTCCTAAAGAGATCGCAACAGGAGCAAAGTCAGCAGTATCATCCTGTCCGAACCAACCTGGCTCTAACCAGCTTCCATCTCTGTAAATAGAATATTTCAATTGTGTACGGTTATTTGCATCTCTAATAGGATTGTCGTCTGTCCACACCAGCCACTGCTCACTTTCTCCATTTATCTGTTGAACCTCTGCTCTTGGATAAATATTTTCCGTCATTGTTACAAGGGAAATTTTATCCTCTTCAACAGTTGCTGCTTTAGAAACTGCCATCATCCTGCTTTTTTGTTTCTTACTGCTTCCTACAAGCCACTGCGAACCTCTTTCCAAGTAATTTCTAGCGGTAGAAGTAAGTTGTATATCATCTTCTTTAGATTCATTTATAAGCTGTCTCGAAAACAATATAACTTTTTCCTTTCCATTATCCCAGTGTGTGCTTGCTATTTCCTTGTAATAAAGCTCACTAGAGTCATATATATAATAAACATCTATTCCAGCAGAGATACTAGGCTCAACCTGAATATATCCCGTAGGTATGTGAAACTCTGCAGGAATACTACCTGTAACATATCCTTCAACAGACAATGTATTTTCAATACCTGCGCCTATTGAAACATATACAGACGGATCGAATTCAAGTATCCCTTCAAAATCCTTATTGCTGTATTCATTTCCATAAACAGCTAATCTTCCGTCGATGTTAGGGCAGATTGCAACTTTACCCCACCCACCTATATCAAGCTTTGGTATAGTGTAAGGTCTTTTCCAGTAATACTCACCCCTACCACTTAAATAATAGTAGTAGTAGTTTAAATTCCACTTTTTATTAAATCTATCATATTTAAGACTTCCATAAAAAGCAATGTCAGTTTCAACCTCATATCCTGTAGTAAGAGTTTTTGATTTTTTTGTACTCATACCACGTCCCGAGCTGTACTCATACATTAGTTTTAATAATCCTCTTTCATTTATTGAGCCTTCAAATCTATTAGAAGTGCTGCCAAGTCCAAAGCTTTGAGCACTATCTAAAAGGGGTACTCCATCAAGTATATCAACTTTACCTCCTGTAAGGCTGCTTAACGTTACAAACGAATCAACAATATACTTTCCATTTATGTAGCTAACATCTAGCTTTATTCCATTGTCTAATGATGGATAAGGAGCTACTATTACATTAGCATTTTGCCATAAGGTGGCAACACCAGATTTTGAAACCATGCGTCCCCATAATTCCTCACCAACTTGCATCTGCAAGCTTGGCTGTAATTCAAAAACGGGTTTATCGGATTTTAGGGAAATGCTGCCCATTGATGACTTAAGTTCATAATATCCAGGAGCTAATCCATCCCAATCACCATCCAGTTCAAAATACAGATTTGGTATGCTTATATTATTAATAAAAAGCCCTTTATACTTGTTCCCAACTCTTGAATCTGTCAAAGTAGATTTAATATAGTTAAGTCCAGGTTGTTTTACTTTAGTTGCTAAGTACACAGGGTAATCAGACCCTTGATGATAAATCTCTTGCTCCTCAGTGACATATGCAACATCCTCTGAGCTTGAGAGTTTTAATGAATAAGATACACCTGTTTCTAAGCCTTTGATTACATAACAGCCTTCTGACCAACCTTCAATTTTTTCATATTGAGCTAATGTTTTTTCTCCATTTAATTCAAAATACATATCCTGTGGGTCGTCAATAATTCCGCCTTCTTCTTGATTATATAGTTGAATAACCATACTTTGCTTTTTTGTTTCCTCAGAAAAGTTGACAGGTACCCGAATCTTTTGATTTTTAGATCCTTCATGCTCAAAAACTAACTCATATCCTCCAAAATAATCCTTGTTTCCGTATAGGAAAGAAAATTCAGCTTCACCGTTATATTTTGTTTTTATATTTCCGAGGTTTTCTACGAAAACTCCATTTTTATAAAGGCTGACCTTGACTGTTTCATCTGAAATATATCCAATTGATGGTGAGTACAAGGTAATACTAAATGGTTCAAGATTTTTCAAGCCGTATTGGTTGTTTTCTTCAAAAACGGTAAAATAGCAATTATCATTTGGATAAACTGATATTTTTGCATCGTCTAAGCTTAATCCGTTAATGGTTATATTTTGTTCAAATTTATATGAAATATCTCTGTTATCAACCAATGTCAAAGTAACCTTGTAATTGCCCGCATGCCAGTATACATTAGCTGGAAATAAGCCACTTCCTTGTTTTCCATCTCCAAAATCCCATGTAATTGATTTAAGTGGACGGCTGATTTCCCCCAACCACCTTGCATTAAATGTAATCACCTTTTCAGTTACCCAAGTTGAAGGCATATAAAATGAGTAACTTCCATAATTCAGCCGCTCTGCAGCTGTACGGAAAAATTTAACAGAATCATTTTCTATGTCAGCTTGATTTTTAACCGCACCTTCTGGTATGTAGAAAGCATATGTTTCAGATGGATTCAGTGGTGAATCTGGTGTCAAAACAAGCTTGTTGTCAATCACACTTGTTCTAAAGTTCACCTGGTTATTATTTGAATCCATAACTTTAATATTGACAAAATCATCACCTTCGGATATGGATGCAGAAAATGGAATTTCAATTTGTGTATTTATTGGCAAATCACCACCTAAAAGCATACTAGGCTTCGTGATATAAAGTTTATTGTCTCCTGTAGCAAAGGACATTTCAAGCCCTAAATCTGAGCTACCTTCCGAGCTGTCATATGCTCCTTTAACAGTATATACAGTATTTGGCTTGAGGCTGTCAAAGTACGGAGCTTCCATAAATACAGTATTTTGAACACCCCTTAATGTTGTTATTTCTGTATTTACTTTGTTTCCTTTATCATCTAACAGCACTAAATTACAGTCTTTTGCATTTATTGCTTCAGAAAAATTTATTTCTATTTTTTGGTGTATATCAACATTAGATTGACTGTTATTTGGATAATACCCAGTAACTGATGGCAGGGTATTACTGCTCTTTGTTCGGAATTTTATAGATTTTCCTATACTGCTGTTTTCAAACCTGTCAATAACTGCATCAGCTGGTATAGCTACTTCATAAACTGAACCTGACTTCAAATTTATTCCTTTTTCAAGAGCGAGAGTCACAGTGTCGTTAGTTATGGACTTTGTTGCATTAACTTTATTGCCACTAATATCAAGCAGTGAAATATCTTCAAACCCACTTCCTTTGATAATATTGCTATAATTATATCTAAAGGATAATTGATCCATATCACAGGAAATCTCTTTTTCCATGTGGTTTGGTGTCGAGGAAACAACCTCTATTTTATTTTCAGGCTTCTGTTCAACACTAAATGATATTTTTAATTCTTCGTCTAAATAATTATTAGAGTTGTCAGCAATGGTGTTAGAAGGAACAATTAGCTCATACTCTGCTCCTGCTTTTAAATAATCCATCAGATTAACTGTTAACTTGTTTTTGAAAATGCTAACAGAAATTTTCGGTGTTTCCAACCCATTAAGTATAATCCCGTAATTTTCTATGTCATTTATCGGCGTTAACAATTTTATATCTTCATCAAAGGATATAGTTATCTCTCTTGTATTCCATAAAACATTGTCGCTATTGTTAATTGGTGTTGTTTCTATAACAACAGGTAAAAATGTGTCTGACTTAGAAAGAACTGTATATTTATATATACCACTTTCTACAACACTTCCCTTTTCAATAGTTGCAGTCAAAACTACATTTTTATGTCCTTCGCTGTATTCAGGTATTGTGATTTCTCCGTTTGGTGAAATCACTGATGGCATATCCGAAACCCATGTTATCAATGAGCCATTAGGTGCTAATGTAGGAAGTGCTAAGTTTTGATTTATTGAATACTGTGACAGATTTCCTCCCAAGGTTCGCGACACTTGAAGCCATCTTTTATCAGCCGCTACAGCCTCCATATCAGTTTGTTCTAACTTTTCAACTGAAAATAAAAAGCTCTTGTCAATAGTTTTGCCACCTTTTGATATGGAAGCAGTAAGTGTAACTGTTTTATTTCCTTGTGTAAAGGTTGGGCGGTTAACTGTTCCATCAGGCATAATAAATGTATCATTACTTGACTTCCAGCTTATAGAGGAACCGTACAGTCCAAGAACGGGTAGATTAAGATTAACTGTTACATTATTAATGCTATTTTCTCCTAAAATCCTACTGTAATTTAGCCACTCCTTATCAAGCGATAGTGCTTCATCATCCGTTGCCAATGGAAGCACTAACATATTAAATATTTTTGTATATTCAAAAGAGCCTTCACTTATGGTTGCTGTTAGCATTATAGATTGAGTTCCTTGACTGAAAGTTGGTCGATTTATGGTACCATCAACTTTAATAAAATCCTCATTTGTAGATTCCCAGCTAATTTGCGAGCCATTTACTCCAACTGTAGGAAGCGTCAAACTTGACAATACCTCATTAAGATTTATATTTTCATTAAGTATAACCTCATCTGTAAGCCATTCAAAATCAGCATATGCTATTTCTTCATCTATTGCCTCCGATGCAATAACTGTAATATTAAATGTTTTTTCTAAAGTTACTTCTCCCATTTTTATAGTTGCAGTAAGAGTCACAGTCTGATTTCCTTGGGTGAAAGAAGGACGGGTCACTGTACCATCTAAAGCCACAGCACCTACTTTGTCAGACCTCCAGCTTATAGCACTACCGTTTTCACCAATAGTTGGAAGGGTTAAATCTGATATTATCTTATCCCTACTCTCATTTTCTCCTAAGATAATTTCATCAGTTAACCAATCTCTGTCAGCATTTGCCAAATCATCATCACACACCTTAATTTTTACGTTAAAAGTTTTTCGAATGGATTCAGTGCCTATGGATATGTTGGCTTTAAGTGTTACAGATTGATCTCCTTGAGTAATTGAAGATCTTGTCACTACACCATTTGTGCTTAAAAAATCAGAGTTACTGGATTCCCAGCTTATAGTGCTACCATTTGGAGCATTCAAAGGTAAATTCAAATTAACAGTAACACTACTTAGTGTTGTATTTTCACCTTTTATTCTATCGCCTGTCAGCCAAGATGAATCAAAAAACAACCGGTCTGTATCATTTGCTGATAGTTGCACATCTGCCAAAGCCGTGGCTCCACCAGTTGTATATGCTTTAACCTGTGCAGTACCTGATATGCCAGAGTATAATTCAACAGATGCATGGCCTGAATCATCTGTAACTTCATAGGATGAATCAAGCATCCCAAATGAAGTAGTAAAATAAACCGGTATGTCAGACACAGGGGTTCCATCTACGCTACATACAATAGCTGACATAGTAGTACTTGCTTGCCCTGCTGGAGGATTTGCAATAAGATTAATATTAGAAACATCAATGAAGTTATATGGCTCAAAATCAATAGGAGTACAATCGTTTTTAAAATATAAGCTTCTTATTTCACTTTTATCCTTTGCATTTCCCATTGAGCCCATGAAACCAACATAGACTTCACGAACATCTTCAATATCAAGACCATATCCTGCGCTGGTTAAAATCTGATCAAGCTCTAGATTTTCTAACTTAAGATTACTGTTGACAGGTCTTATCCCATCCGTACTGAAACGAACCTCCAGTACCTTTGATACACCATCATACTCAATCCATACATTGTTGTAAGTTGGAGAGTCATTTGTTGACCCCGAGGCCAAATATTGCTCTGTGCGTTGTTCATAGTCTCCATTATAATACACCGCAGCTTTTTCAATATAGCCATAGCCGGTAGATTGCCCAGAACCAGGTGCACTATAATAATCTGTATTAAATGCAATATTAAAGCTTGGCCCAATATCTTCATCATTCACATAAATGGAATTGCCTACTGTTTGCAAAGTAAAGATAAATCCTCCTTCTCCTTTTGTAAAATCAGGATGAGGATTTTTATAAGAAAAAGCTGCGCTAAAGGATAAGTCATCTCCCAAACGAATTTTGTTTTTAGTAAAAATGCTTCCTCCTGTAGTTGGTTCTGCCACCCTATCGTTGTTAAATTGTAACGCTATAATTTCATTATCGTCTCTATCTGTTGTTACAACAGTTCCAGAGATACCATTGAATTGTAATCGAGATGAATCGTCAAAACTGTGATACATAATTGCAAGTGGAAATTCCTCAACAGCTGTAACCACAAAACTAAATGTCTTTGTGTCAGTAGCCTCACCATATGATATGGTAGCCGTAAGTGTTACAGTTTGATTTCCTTCACTTAGTGTAGGCCTGTAGACACTTCCATCTACTGCAACAATATTGGGATTTGAAGATTCCCAAGCTATGTTACATCCGCTGTAAAAGCCAGATGGTGACCAACGTCTTTCGGTTTTCGTAGGTAGTGAAAGCCTTGTCTTAACGTTATCCTGACTGTTGTTGTTCAATATATTTTCATACGTAAGCCATTCCTTATCTATAGCAACATTATCCCCTTCGGTAGGTGATTGAGCAACTACCTCCAATTCAAACGTTTTCTGCTTTGATACGGTCCCGCTGGATATAATTGCTGAAAGTGTCACTGGAGCATTGCCCATAGCGAAAGAGAAAGGAGGCTGCTCTACAGTGCCATCAATTGTAATCCATCTTTCATCTGATGAAGCCCAAGTAATAGTGCTGCCATTTTTACCCTCTGTTGGCATAGTTACATCACTTCTAATATCATTGTAAAAACAGCCATAATGAATAACATCCTCGCCTACAAGCCAATCGTAATCAGCTTGTACTGCTTGTTCATCCGCTGTTGGTTCTGATGGGCTTAATTCTATAACAAAAAGCTTCTCGGTCTGTACCGTACCTTTTATCAATGTAGCAGTAATAACTACCATTTTGTACCCTTCCAAATACGAGGGTTTATGTATCACTCCGTTTGCTTCAATAAATGTCTCATCGGATGAAGACCAAACTAAGGAGCTGCCGTTCTCTCCTACTAAAGGCAGGTTAAGATTGCCGTTTATATTATAATAAATTATTTCACCATCGGATGTAGCAAATTCTTCATAATCGCCTACTCCAAATACTAAATCTGATGTCAACCACTCTGTGTCCATCTCTACAATTACTTCATCGGTGTATACGTCTTCATTAGCAAAGACATATTGTACATTTGTTGTAAATAGCAACATGATTACTAGAATTAAACTAATGATTCTTTTCATTTATTAAACCTCCCTGTTTAACAATGTATGTCCATTTTTTTGTGCTACTTTTATACTATTTAAAATTATATCCATAATTTTCCCACCATACTCTGCAAGATTAAATTCTCCTTTATGCAAGCACCAATCATAAATTGCTCCTCTGAAACATGTTGTAAAAATATCTATAGTATCCTTCGTATTCACTTCTGGTTTAATTTCATTTTTTGCCTTGCCTTCCTCTATAAGTTTTTCAAACACAATATAATATGTTCTTTCCGAATCTATAATTAAAAAACTCTCTGTTGTTAAGTCTTTAATCTGAGAAGCATAAATTGTTGAGATAAACTCCAAACCTATTTCATCAGTCATAGTTTTGAAAACATACTGAATAAATATGGAAATTTTCTCTATAGCGTTTGTCGATTTAAAATCCATTTTCAAAAACGAATCATATATCTCATTAATCAATGGAACCATATTAAACAACAACTCTTCCTTTGATTTAAAATGAGTGTAAAAACCACCCTTTGACGAGTTGGCTTCTTTTATAATGTCATCAACCGTTGTCCTATTAAATCCCTTTTCCTTAAACAGTTTTCGTGCACATTCTATAAGCCTTTTTTTTGTTTCTATTCCTTGAAGTTCTCTCTTGTTCATACAATTATATCCCCTTGTGGTTTCATATTTAAATTCACAAACTAAAGTAACAGACTATAGTCTGTATAAATCATTATATCTTCCGTTTCATTACATGTCAATGATAGAAACTATATATATGAAAATTAATGACGACCTAATGTATCCATAAAAAAACAATGCAAGCATAAGTATGTTTGCATTGTTTTTTTATAAAAATTTCCTAAATTAAATTACGCACTCTCAAATGTAAATTATGAACCTAATATAATCATTACCTCACATATTTAATCATTATACATTGCCAATAGGTGCTGCATATATTACAAACTCATCTTTCCCATTAAGCTTAAGCAAATTGTCAGCCAATTCTTGATTAAATGCAGCTATTGCACAGGTACCACAGCCTATAGCCCCACAGCTTAAATATAAATTCTGCATTACATGACCTGCATCTATTAACATAACCTTGTGTGATTCTAAAACATATCTCCATTCACTTCTGTAGGCAACTGCACTGTAATAAAAAACAACTGCTGATTTTGCGGCAAATTTCTGTTCACACAAACTGTTTGATACTTTATTTTCAATATCATCCACTTCTGTAATTAGTTCTATAGAATGATCAAGTGGTAAATAATGATATATACCTTTTTCTAAACCATCTACATTCAATACCGCCAAGTATGTTTCAAATGCATGTCTTGCCCCTGCAGATGGTACTGTCCTGATTGTAGCATAATTATCTCCCTTTATTTCCTTAATTCCTTGGGTAGTCCATAGCAGAAATGATAATTGGTCAAGTGTAATGCTTTCTTTTTTATAAACACGTTGACTTTTTCTTTCCTGCACCAATTTCAAATAATCCGATTCTTTTATTAATGAAGAAAATTCCTTAGTTAATTTAATTGAATTATTGCCTATAGGAGCTTTTGTCAAAGGAGGCTGAGGAAGTTGTTTTTGTTGGTCAGATTCATACCCTTCCTCGGCAAATTTGCTTTTCATAAATTCTCTGTTACTATGTATTTTATTTTTTATATGTTGATTATTTTCCATATGTCCTCCTCAATTGTTCTCGTCTCATTTATTTTACAAGTAAAAAAATATGATTACCAATGGTTAATTAATATCATATTTTAAGTAAAAACTGCTCTCATCAAATTTTATTTTAGAATGCAATTTCATTGTTAAATTACTATTAGCAATACTATATATTATATATATACTCATGTCAATATTTTACTCCATAACATGGTATAATATACTTTTTAGCATCTCACAACACTCTTTTAAATTTATTCATATGTCTGTTCTCCTTTATGTGAACCTGTTTTCAATTTCTATTAAACGTTACTCTTAATGTCTTATTTTTCATATCGTAGTACTAACATCTCTTGAATAATTGAAATAAAGTTAATCGGCGCAAAATTTATTCTACTACATAATATGAATCATAAGAAAATTATAGAAAGGATAATGAAAATGATGTATCCAAGAAAATGCTATTTTCCTCCAAATTATATCTATAATAATTTAATAAGATGTAATCAAGGAATAGATAAAGAAGAAACAGGTTATCTTGACATAAGTTTATACAACGACATCACAAATATGCCAATAAGAGGTGCTACAGTATTAATTTCGAGTGTTTCATACTCGGGCCAGTTTTTTGAATTTGGTAAGGGTAGTATTCTATACGAATACAAAACAGATGAAAACGGAAAAATACCGATTACAGAACTGCCAATTCATAACGAATTGATGGGTAAACTCAATCATAATTTTTATATTATTTCTGTATATACTGATGGATTTTATGATGCACATTTATTTCATGTACAGATATTTCAAGACGAAACTACAACTTTCAGAATATATTTAAGCCCTACTTCCAAAGACTCCAATGACCAAAGAAGATTTGATCTTATAATACAACCTACAACAGAAGAAATACACAGCAGATAGTTACTATTTTATATAGGAAGGAGAAAATGCATCTCCTTCTTTATTTAGTAGATGACAAATTTCATATAACACAACCTGATATATTCGTATAATAGCATTTAAATCATCAATATAAGCCTGTTTTATCTTTTAATATACTAACTATAAATTCCTAAATAGACAAAGGCTCCTCTATAATTTCTTTTCCATAAGATAAAATTTACCTTTTCGCCAATTTGCTTCTCCTACCTCGATAATATTATTTTCTTCTGCAACATTAAATTCTATTTTCCTCATATTTTTTCCCTCCAAAAACTAGAATTCATCTTATTTTTATTCTTGTGTAATGTTTTTATTTTTCACCTCATTAATTACTATTTTGTGTCGTTCGGCTCTGAAGTCCACGTCGAATCTAAATCTTTGCCTCTAAAAATACGGCGTTGGTCATTGGATTTCTGAAGATACATATCCTCGTCCGGATAGTAGCAAGTATCTTCCTTTTCGTTGGTTCCTATATCTAAAATTACCAGATTTTCATTTCCAGAGTTATAAAATGTATGTGCTATTTCTTGAGCCGCTGGTTTTGCAATGAAGTCACCGTGTTTCACAGGGAATTCTTTGTCATTCAAGCGCAAAGTTCCAACGCCAGAAAGGATCATAAAAAACTCTTCTTGTTGAGAATGACTATGATATTTAGTGCTATATGCTTTAGGCTGAACGTAATCAATATTCACATAAATTTTTTGGCTCCCTGCCGCAGCACCTAACGATTTTGTAACTAATCCAATGGAATCATCCCATATAAATGACTCTGGTAATTGCTCTGCATTAAATATTTCCATCTGTTTTACTTCTCCTTTGTAAAATTTAATTAATTCGTATTTCTCGCAAAATATAAATTATCTCTAGTAACCTTATCGTTACTTAGCACTTTCCATTTAACAACACCAACTATAATTAATATTTATTTTGGATTTTTTTACCACCTTGTACTAAAACTAAATATTATCTTGAATTCCTATTTATATAAATATTCAATGCTTTTACTGCTTTGTATTATACCAAAACAGCTGACATATAAAGCATATTTTACTGTTTCGACGTAATATTTGATAAATAACTAATAAAATGTCATACTATTATAAAAATGTGGAGGTGTTCAGTATGAATTTTCTATTCTTATATACTAATCTAGTAAGGGTAGTATTAGTAATTATGACTGTAGTTCAATTATTTAAACAAAATTACAAAAAACTTACTCCCGCTGTTATTGTGATAGCTCTTACATTTGTACCTTGGCTACTCAGCCTAATACATGTCCAAATAAATGCACTTACGGGTTTCTTATTTCAAACTGTTACATTTATGGCTGTGTATCTAGGTTCAGGAAATAAATATTATGATTTATACCCATGGTGGGATAGGAGTATCCATTTCCTATCTGGAATACTATTTTTCGGATTTGGAGTATCGTTTTCCAAAAAAGCACCCGATGCCGGATTTGTCGGTACATTGATATTTAGTTTTGCCTTATCGTTGGCCTTGCATGAGATTTGGGAGGTCCTAGAATTCCTTATTGATAGCACTTTTCACACCGATCATCAGCATTGGCAAAAGAACAGCCCCGTCATTAATCATCAACCTGAGAATGCTATCCAACCACCAGGCTTAGTGGACACTATGAACGATACCATTACAAGCATTATCGGTACAATGGTGGCATGCGTTGGATGGTGGATTTATTTAAATTTATAGACTATTTCATTGTGAATAAGGATGAGCGTTCTCGCCTATGCACTGCTCCAATTTATACGAACAGCACATAGGATTGAACCCTCATTATTAATATGAAAAACATTCTATATTATATCATGTTTTCTAATTTTATTCATTTTTTCCCAAAGCATATTTAAATTAATTCTATTTTATATACATCTTTTCTAATATGTTTTAATAGAGGTAGTTCACTTCTAACTTTTTTTACTATATCTAAATCAATTTCTTCAATTATATATCCTTGATTTTCATCCATTTTATTAGTGATATTGCCCCAAGGAGATACGATTATAGAATTACCGTATGATGTATATCCACTATCATAGTCTCTTGCTGGAGCAACCCCTACAGTATATGCTTGATTATCAAGAGCTCTACATTTAAAAAGTGTTTCCCAATGAGCTGGACCTGTAGTCATATTAAAAGCACCTGGAACAATTATTACTTCAGCTCCATTTTGAACTAATATTCTGCTTAGTTCAGGAAATCTTATATCATAGCATATTAATAGACCAATTTTGCAAAATTCGGTATCAAAAACTGTAATGTTACTTCCAGACGAGAGTACATCTGACTCTTTAAATGATTGTCCACCTTCTACATCAATATCAAATAAATGCATTTTTCTATGCTTTTCAATTTGAATTCCCTTTCTATTGAAAACATAAGAAGTATTATAAACTTTATCACCGTCAATTTCTGGCATTGTTCCAGCAACTAAATATATTTCGTTGTTTTGAGCCGCTTGACTTAACGCTTTGTACGCTAAACCATTTTCTTCTTCTCCATAATCTTTAAAATAAGAAGTATTATATGGACAGCAAAACATTTCAGGAAGTACCACTATATCTGCACCCTTTTTAGATACCTCTTCAATAAAACTTAGAGCGTTCTCGATATTCTTATTTTTATTTTCATATACTCTTGTTTGTAATAGCGCTATCTTAAATTTATTCATATTAGTTATTTCCTTTCTATAAGACTTGGGATTAATACATGGGTAAGACTTGGGGACGTTTAAGACGTCTTTTACGTCCCCATGTCTTACGTCCCCATGTCTTATAAATTCCTAAATAGACAAAGGCTCCTCTATAATTTCTTTTCCATAAGATAAAATTTACCTTTTCGCCAATTTGCTTCTCCTACTTTAATATAACCTTGTTTAAAATACATTTTTAAAGCGAATGGATTTAATGAAAAAACATCGAGTCGTATTGTCCCTACTCCTTCACTTTTCAATCTTTTTTCAATATTATTTAAAGTTAATGCTCCTATACCTTGATTTTGAAATTTAGGATTTACGCACATTCTATGAATTACACTATATGTTTCATTCGGATATTTCCAATTTCCATTAATATATTGTTCATCGCAATCACTATTCAAAACATATACACAAACAATCTCACTATCAATCTTACCAATATAAAGATGTTTCTTTCTAATATCGTTTTGAAGGGTATGTTTATCTGGATATACTTCATCCCATTGTGGAATATTATGTTTATTCATTTCTTCAATTGCAGCAGAAAATATATTAAATATTTCTTGTAATTTTTTTTCTTCTGCAACATTAAATTCTATCTTTCGCAATTTTTTATAACCTCCACAAACTATAATTTATCATTATTGCTATTATGTATGGTTCGGCTCTGAAGTCCACGTCGAATCTAAATCTTTGCCTCTAAAAATCCGGCGTTGGTCATTGGATTTCTGAAGATACCTATCCTCATCCGGATAGTAGCAAGTATCCTCCTTTTCGTTGGTTCCTATATCTAAAATTACCAGATTTTCATTTCCAGAGTTATAAAATGTATGTGCTATTTCTTGAGCCGCTGGTTTTGCAATGAAGTCACCCTGTTTCACAGGGAATTCTTTGTCATTCAAGCGCAAAGTTCCAACACCAGAAAGGATCATAAAAAACTCTTCTTGTTGAGAATGGCTATGATATTTGGTGCTATATGCTTTAGGCTGAACGTAATCAATATTCACATAAATTTTTTGGCTCCCTGCCGCAGCACCTAACGATTTAGTAACTAATCCAATGGAATCATTCCATATAAATGATTCTGGCAAATATTCTGTATTAAATATTTCCATCTGTTTTGTTTCTCCTTTATAAAATTTAATTAATTTGTTCGCATGTCCTGATAATGACTTTTTATACATTTATTTATAGTTTATTACTATTTGTCTTAATATTGTGTATAATTTGCGTTTCATATTATCTTTATAGTGACTGATTATTACTCATAATCTATACTGCATTGAAATTAAATTATAAATCTTCCCATCTGTTTCTCTTTCGGATTTTCTCACTTCAACAAAACCCATCTTAGTCCAAAAAGCAAACCCGTTTTCATTGGTTTCATAACATGCCAATTCGATAATTTTGAATTTTTTATTCCTTGCAACTTTAAAAATATTAGTTAATATTTTTTTCCCCATCCCTTTTCTTTGAATGCTTTCATCTAACATTAGCAAACCTAAATACCCTATGTCTTCTCTAGGATATCCTTCAATAAAATCTATTACTGCTAAACATTTATTTTTGTCATATAAAGCGACAAATGTCTTCTTTGACTTTTCAACTCTGGGTGGCAGAGCATCAATATCTTCCAGACACTCTTCTATTGTCACTTCATGATTTTGTGTTTTAGAGTAGAAATATTTATTACTCTTCATTAAGTGAAATACATCTTCAATATTTTCTTCAGTTATGGGTTTTATAATGTATTCTGATAAAACATTTTCTAATTCATTTATTAACATTTTTTCATACCTCACAAAACATAAATTATCTTTAATAACCTTGTCGTTACTTAGCTCTTTCCATTTCACTACGCAACTAAAGACATGGGAAAGACATGGGGACGTTTAAGACGTCTTTACGTCCCCATGTCTTATTACTTTTTTCACTTTTATTCCTCCACAACATATAAGGATAATACTATCTGTACAAATTTATTCTAAATCTTGAATATTCATTTTTTCTATTTCTGACAACTTTTCTTGCTTTTCTTTTTCTAAATACTTTACCACAAAATATATTACAAACATAATAATACTGGTTAAAGCAACAAATGGTATTATTACAGCAAAACACAAAACAATAACTGGTAATACAATAGCAAATTTGCTTTGTTCTTTTGCTAATCGATACTCGATATAAAATAAACTTAATGGAATAATAATCAATGCGATCAATATAAATGTTATTCTGTACATAACTATTTACCTTCCTTTCTTATTTTTTTATACTCTGAAATTAATATTTTTGCTGTATCAAAGTCAATTTTTTCATTTATAGCAAGTCTTTTTATCAAAGCAACATACGGTTCATTTGCGTTATCTTCACTAATTTTAATTTTTTGTATAAGTCTATCTAATCTAAGTCTAACAGTTGGATATGTTACACAATACTGATTAGCAACTTCTTTTAATGACCCTGAAGCCATAATGAATTTTTTTATAAATGATATGTCCTCATCATCTAAGTTTGTCATCCATTCAGGAACTACTTCTAACATCATTTCGATCACCTCTCTTTAACAATGTTAAGTGTAACATTTAACATTGTTAAAGTCAATAGTAATATTTTATTAAACAATATTAATTAGGAATATATCTCATATTAAATTTAATATCATAACATAAAGTTCAGCAGCACAGGGACTTGTCTCTTTCAATACAGCAAATAATAGGTATAAATAATAAGAAGCATGAAAAAACCTCTCGTCATAATAACCGAGAGGTTCAAATTTAAACAAATTTTATTTTACCATTATTACCATTGGTTATTTAATATTATTCAATTTTTATTGCTCTGCAAATAATTTATGCCTACCATTAAATATAAAACAGTTATATCATTCAGCAATTTATTTTTATTACCATATATGCTCCTTTGCAAATTCTGATTTATTATTCCTGTAAACTTAATCTTAAATCTAAATTCTTCTCAAATTACCATATGTCATCAGAATTATACTCTCAAACGTGTCTTGAAGTTAAAATTGGCTTTCTTCATCCTTTAGGAAGTTCTTCAAACTTTTGTACGCTCTCTAAGTCATTATCCCAACTTGCTTTGTTTGCGTAGAAGATGTGCCCTTGCGGTTTCATGTGTATGTCACTATCAATACATCCTGCGGGAACAACCAGCAGATTTCCATCAAACTGAATATTTGGCAGCGCCGATCCGCAATTGGAGCAGAAGCTTTTTATGTGACCTTCTGAATTGTAATTAAAAATTTTAGCTTTATTTTCACCAGACAGCCATCTTAACTTGGCTGTAGAAGAAAACAGATTAGCCGCATGGGCTGAGCCTGTATCCTTACGACATCTCTCACAATGACAAAGAAAGAAATTCTCAAATTCTCCTTCAATCTCAAAAGTGACTTCACCACAAAGACATGATCCTTTATATTTCATAATAAAATCTCCTTTCAAATAATCCTATATAAATAATTTGTATTTCGCTTGATAATGACTCCTAATATAAATAATGAATAAATTTATACTAAACATTTCCATTATACTCCACTCTAAAAGGCATTTCTATAAAATTATATTTTTTTTCTTAATTTTACATGTTGAGCTACAAAAAATTGATCATAAAGATAATTCTGATGTATGGTTTGCGAGCGAATGGTCAAATAATAGGTATAAATAATAAAAAGTATGAAAAAAACCTCTCGTCATAATAAACGAGAGGTTGAAATCAAGAAAATTTTATTTTACCAAGGTGATCATTATTATTATTGGTCACCTTGATATTATTTAAATTTTATTGCTCTGCAAACAAAGGAAGTGGCTCAAGAAATATGATGTCATCTCTTTTTGCAGCATCACCTTCTGCTAAAATTGCTGCTTTTGCAGTAATTATTCCTCCGGCAGACTCAACAAGCCTTTCAATACCCTGTATAGATTCACCTGTACTTATTACATCATCTATTATTGCAACTCTTTTTCCTTTTATAAAAGCTGCATCCTGTTCGTCTAAAACAAGAATCTGCTTCTTTTGAGTCGTAATGGATACAACCTCATCTACAAGTGGAGAATCCATGTATGGTTTTATACTTTTCCTGGCAACTATATATTTTTTCATTTTCAAAAGTCTTGATATTTCAAATATAAGTGGAATACCCTTTGCTTCAGCAGTTACTAATATATCAACTTCAGGCAATCTTTTGACAATTTCAGGTGCTGCTGCACAAACAATTTCTGTATCTCCTAATATTACAAAGCTTGCAATACTAAGATTATTACTGATTTTAATAATAGGCAGTTCTCTTTTTACTCCAGCTACTTCAATAGTATAGATATCTTTCATGTCATTTCCTCCTTTAATTTTACATTCCTAATGTTCCCGCTACAATTCTAAAAATAACACCAGATAGCATTCCAAAAAACGGATCACTGATTGCTGTTACTGTCATAGTTATTCCTCCAACAATAGCTCCACCTGGTATATTTGTTACACTTAATGCTGCTAATGCACTGCTAGGTGCAGTTACTATCGCTCCAAGTACGAATAAAAATCCTGCAATCGATTCACTTGGTATATAATTCCCAATTTTAGGTAGTAGTCCTGCAAATAATATTGCGGCCATGATTCCCATCATCAAAACACCAGAAAATAAAGGATTTGGTGCTCCTCCTGTTGCTGAAATAATGGACTCAACAGGACCACCGCCAAATGATGCAGATGCTAAATCAGCTAAACTGCTGACGATAGATAAATGGTCTATATTTACTTTAGTATTTGCAATAGAACCAGTAATTTGACCAAAAGCTATATTAGCACCAATATTTAAGCATATCAATGCTAGTGCACCACGTATAACATCAAAATTTATAATAGGTTTTTGGAAAACTAACTTTTCTCTTTCTGTAGCGACCATACCTGTTTGCTTTTTTAGAGCCATTGAAAGAATACTTGTACCAATTACTGAAAAAGTAATTGTATAAACTAAGTCTTTTGTAATCATATATGTTACGAAGCTAACAGCAATAGATGAATAACCAACAATTTTATTCTTCTTTGCCATTTCTAAAGAAACACGTGCTAACATAATACCAACACCTGCCATCATACCATTAGTAATTGCTGGTCCAATAAATGAGACAATCTTCTCAAGCAAACCGAACACACCAATTGCTGTCATACCTATAGCACCAACCATAACCATAGAAGTACGCTCTCTCATATTTTTTCCCATAGTTCCAGCCAATGTGATAGTCTCGGCTTGAAATGAAACTGGAGCTACTACTCCAAGAGCTAAACATCCTACTGCACCAACTATAAATGCAAAAGCTGTAGGTACAGATGCAAATCCAAACGATAACGCTAAAAGTCCTTGTGGCAACCCATTAAGAATAACACTTAAAGCTGCTAGTAAATCTTTAAAATCCATTAATATTCCTCCATTGTTTGCTCTCAAAAAACGGAATACAAAACAAAAAATCTGAAACTCCCCCAATTGGGAAAGAATTTCAGATTTTTATAATCAAAAAATAAAGGTAGGAAATATTACCTCGCATTTTATTACTGTCATTCTACCCATAGTTAAATAATTTACGGTTATTTTGTAGAAACTTCCGAACCATATTATCGGAATTATATGAGAGCAATTATATTTTTTACTTTTTTAATATAACAGAATATTCTACCAATTTCAATATATTATAATTGTTAAAAATTTCTATTGATGGTATTATATTTAATTACTTATTTTAAGCTCATCAATAAGTTCATTAGAACCGCCCCTTAATCTCTCAGCATTGCGGATACCATCCTATTGTTGCATATGGTATTAAAAATTCAACAATGCCTGCAGCATATGGAGCAATATCATATTGCTCATAGTAAATTACTATTCCTTGAGTAGTGAGGTAAAAATTATTTTCATTAAAATTCTTTAAAATTAAGCTTTTGTATTCAGTAAAATAAATGTTAGAATTTTGTTTTATATTATATTCTGCTTGTTTTGTTATTTCTTCTATAAGCAGATTCCTGTAGTTTATTTCTGGTTTGAAAAAACTATAAAGGGGTAACTGCATTCCGCTGCATAATTCCCAAGTTTCTGAGCTTCTTACTGTACTACCGTGAGCTCCTCCAGTGAATTCATATTTTTCAAAATATACACTTAAAAAACAATTTTCATTATAAGTTACTGTATATTCCATATATGCTTCATATGGATGAAACGGAAAATCATTAACCTGTGAGTTTTTGTAATAATTAATGGCTTGTTGATACAAATACTCAGCGTATCTTATATATTCTCTAACACTAATAGCTATTTGATTATTTATTATCCATTCTGATCTTGGATTATATTCCATGCTTATTACCGGATATTTAATAGTAAGTTTAAGCATTTCAATGTAATCATATTTAAACGTCTCCTCAATTTTCTTCATACTGATGTTTGCTTTGTAGCAATAGTCTTTATTCATTTTTATATCCCTCCTGCATTTATAATATGTATAAAATACATAAGGGTACATCAACAATCATCTTTAAGTTGCCTCAACAAAGGAGTTTTATGTAGTCAACCGGCACATCCATTCGTACAGCTGTTTCTTCAACAGAAAGTCCGCTGTCTATAAATCGTTTGATAACTATTTCTATATTTTCACAAACTTCTATGATATGTTTATCTAACCTCCATTTATCTTAACAACTAAAATGAACTTTTTATCCATTTACTTATACAATGTTCACTTTAAGGTTTTACAAAATCATATTGGATAGAACATAGCTAGTTTAAACATTTCTTTTTTATTTAAATATCTCCATCCTTGCTATTATTTCAATTATTCTTTGATTTTGGAAACCAATGTTTTGTATTATTAGCTATTTTGACTAATAACAACATTACAGGAACTTCAGTTAACACCCCTACAACGGTTGCTAATGCTGCAGGTGAATCCATACCAAACAATGCAATCGCCACTGCTACTGCTAGTTCGAAAAAATTTGATGCACCGATCATTCCAGCAGGAGCAGCAATATTGTATGGTAATTTTAGTGTTTTACATGCAATATATGCAATAAAGAAAATTAAAAATGTTTGTATTGTTAGTGGTACTGCTATCAAAATTATGTGAAGTGGATTATTTAAAATAACCTCTCCCTGGAATGAGAATAACAATATAAGCATAAGCAGTAATCCAATTATTGTAGCATTATCAAATTTAGGTAAAAACTCATTTTCAAAGTATTTTAATCCTCTTTTTTTGGTAATATTCATTCTAGTTAAAATTCCTGCAGATAATGGTATTACTACAAAAAGCACTACTGATAAAATAAGAGTATTCCACGGAACAGAGATATTGCTTACCCCTAATAAAAACTTAACAATAGGGACAAATGCAATTAAAATTATTATATCATTAGTTGCTACTTGAACTATAGTATATGCTGGGTTTCCTTTTGTTAATTGACTCCAAACAAATACCATTGCAGTACATGGAGCAGCTCCTAATAATACCGCACCTGCTAGATATTCCTTTGCTAGTTCAGGTGTTATCAAGTTTTTAAATACTATAAACAAGAAAAATGATGCTATAGCATACATTGTAAAAGGTTTTATTATCCAATTCGTGATCCATGTTACATATAAACCTTTTGGGCTTTTTCTAACATTTTTAATACTTTGGAAATCTACTTTCATCATCATAGGGTATATCATTACCCAAATAAGTATAGCGGTCGGGATAGAAACATTAGCATACTCAAATCTACCGAAAAATTTAGGAATTACAGGCATAAATTTTCCTATTAATACTCCTACCGCCATACAAATTGCTACCCATAATGTTAAGTATTTTTGAAAAAATCCTATTCCTTGTGTCTGTTCATTACTCATAACATATCCTCCATTTTAATTATCGCAATTACATAAATCTTTTATTTTACATTTTTCAAACTTAATACAGTCATTTTTATAGCAAGGTAATTCGCCGATTTTAATTATTAGATAATCATATAGTTTCTTATTTTCTCTAATAAATTCATCGCTAATTTTATAATAAGTCCATTGTGCAGTTTTATAGCTTTCTAATATTCTTGCTTTCTTTAATACAGTTAAATGTCTAGAAGCATTAGACTGCGTTAGCCCTAAACACTCTTCAATTTCACATACACACATTTCACCTTTAAGTATTTGAGATATTATTCGAAGCCTTGTTTCATCTGCTAATGCTTTTAAAATTTCAATCAAATTATCGCCTCCTTCACTTTTTTATATTTCATTTTTTTATAAATACAACAACAAAACCGTATATCACTATATGAGCATGTATGCATATAGTATGCTTATTAAAAACCATTTTCTATAATGGTTTTATGATAAACTGTATAATTGATCCTATTTGAAAAAATTATATATCTTATATATATAAATGTCAATATAATTCAAATATGTTTACGAAACTTATATTTCGTTCTATCTTGTTTAGCATGCTCTAATATTTTAGTGTTATCTCATTTATTTAATCAAGAGGTTCATATAATAGTTTTAATAAATTTTACACTTATATAATTATATATTTTTTCGTTTAATTGGTTTTAAATTATTTTGAGTGTCAGTACTATTCAATTCACCTTCCCTCCTTGTATTTTTTTAGCGCGCTGAACTTAACTACATAGAATGGGTTGTTTTTATAATAAAGTAACACAACATGATGCTCTCTTTCCATTAATAATTCATTATCATTTAAAGAAGTAGTCTCTAGAAATACATTCAATTCACCTGTATCATCAACAATTTTAGCTTTTAAATATTTATCTTTGTTAGGTATTAATAAACTAGAATGTGTATATTTAAGGGAATCTGGTATTTCTTTAATTTCATTTATATTTTCTAAATGACCTTTTATTATATAATGTTTGCCGTAAAAATTATCATAATCTATAGGCTCGTAATTCTTTATTTCCGATACTGTAGTATCCCATAATTCTATGGAATTATATTTCGCGCTATTCCTCATGTTTTCAAACCTAACATTAAGATAATCTTCATACATATTTGTAATAAGCAGTAACCCTATTCTATTTCTTTTATCCTCAGAACTTGACGTTGGCTTTACATCCATCCGTACATGATACTCTCCAATGCGTTTAGTCCAGAACAAACCTCCTTCAAATTTACCATAACCTTTTTCATAATAACGATTAAATTCTTTTAGTCCAATTTCTAATTTTTTATTACCATAAAGCTTACCAACTAAATTAAAAATTTCAGGTGTCTCTTTCATATAAAAATCATTAAATTGTTTATCTGTATATTCTCTCGATAACCACCATGTTACTGACATAGATTTGCCATTATCTTTTGCTAATGTATGTATACCTAAAGTATTATCATTATTTTTTAATGTAACAATACTTATGGTATTATCATCATAATATTTGAAATCTTCTATATACCACCCAAAATTAATATCTGATAAAACTTTTTCAACTTCTTCCCTTTCAAGAGGAAATTCATATTGTTGCTGAGAGTTAATACAGGCGGTAAGTATAATCGAAATTATAGCGATATTTAAAAGTAAAATAAAAGATTTAAATTTCAAAGTTTTCTCCTCATAATTTATTTTATTAGTTAAATTTATTTAGATAGTAATTATGATTTATCTAAATTTATTTCTGCTTAATATTTGTAGGATAATTATACCAAAATAATCAAATCATGTAAATAAGATAATCTTATAAATACAAAATCAAGAAACAAAACGAAAATACATACTAGTTTGCTTATTTTTATATTTCTTACAAATTATAGAAAGTTTTTTTAAAAAACTTGACTGTTAATAGGCTTTATGGTTTATAATGAAGGCAGTAAATAAAAGGGGGAAACTATATGACTAATAAAGAAATTGAAAATCAAGAGAAAGGAGATGCTTCCTCTACACAGAATGTGTGCTTCACAACAAAGGAAACAGAAAACTCGTATTTACCATTAAAAAGCGAAGAACTTCCACAAGTATTTCACCCATGGCGCAGATATTTGGCTAGATTTTTTGACATAACCATATACAATATCTTTTGGTCGTCTTTTCTAGCATTTGCATTTAATGTACCTTTGACAGTTAGAAGCAATCTTGAAAATATCCTTGATGTTTTTATAGCAATTACCATTATGTTGTTTTTAGAACCACTACTTCTTCATTTGTTTGGGACTACGCCAGGAAAGGCAATTTTTGGTCTCAAAATAGAAACTGCTGATGGCAGGCTTCTTTCTTATAGTGAGGGTTTAGAACGAACGTGGAGAGTTATAGGCATAGGTATGGGATTCAATATTCCAATATATAACCTTGTACGTCTCTGGAAAAGTTACAGCATATGCAATGATAACGAAACTCAACCTTGGGATGAGTCTATATCTTACACCATCAAGGATACGAAATGGTATCGAAGTCTATTTTATATTGGAGCTAATGCTGTCGTTCTGATTGTTTTAGTTGCATTAGTATACTCACAGCAGATACCACCTAATCGAGGTGATTTAACAATAGAAGAATTTGTTGAAAACTACAATTACTATGTTAAATTTTTTGATATTGATTTTGGTAATGAATACTTAGATAAAAACGGGAAATGGGTAGAAAATGATCAAGATGGGACTATGTATATTCAAATTGGTCATGGTGAAAAGCCAGAGTATAACTTTACATTAGATAAAGGATATGTGTCAAGTATTTCATTTGAAGTTGAAATAAAAAACAATGAAAATTTGCTTAGTTCCTATGATACACAAATGTTTTTAGCTTCCCTTGCTTTTGCCGGTGCACAGGAAGAAATGAAGCTATTTTCAAAGATTCCAACCCGAATTGCTAAACAAATTGGTGATAAAACCTTTGAGGATTTCAAATTTAAAGAGGCAGGTATTACTTTTTCATGCGATACCGAGTATTCTGGTTATAGTAATCATAGTAATACTCAGTCTGATTTTATGTTTCCATCTGAAAATGCAACAGAAAACTATTTTAGTTTAAATTTTTTAATAACTAAGTAAAATAGTACAAAAGAATATTGTATAGAGTGGGATTTTATAAAATAATTTTCATTATATTAAAGACATTGGTCCCACTCAAATTAAATCATATTCTGTATCATAATTTTATTATATTTCATTAATATAATTTATTATTTTCTACTTTATAAGCAAGCTCTTTTATTTTAGTTTCTATCTTTGTAATCACTAGCTCAAATTCCTCATCACTTTTGCCAGTAGGATCATCCAAACCCCAATCCTCTTCATACTTACTGTCTACAAATGGACAAATTACATTACATCCCATTTTTATAACTATATCTATCTCCGGAAGTTCAGTTATTAATTTTGAGTATTGCGTTTTTTCAATATCAATATTATATATTTTTTTCATTAACCTTACTGCATCTTGATTTATTTGTGGTTTAGTATCAGTTCCTGCTGAATAGCTTTCAAAAGCATCACTTGCATAATGCTTTCCAAGAGCTTCTGCAATTTGACTTCGGCATGAATTGTGAACACATATAAATGCTACCTTAGGTTTATTCATGTTGACCTCCTTTATTTTTCATTTTTTTAACGATCATTTATTTATCTTCCTAGATTACTCTATTTCTAGTTCCTTATTATTAATATCCATAATTGAAATTTTACACTTTCCACCTAAATTATCCTGTACTAATGTTGACAGGTCTTTTAGTGCACTTTCAAAATCATTTAATCTACTTTCATCTATTAATTCTATACACATAAAAGCATTATTTGTATTTTCAGTAAGCATTGTTCTTACAGCTTCTCGCCAATTCCAACACCTGCAAATTGCACCATTGTCATCTTTGTAGACTATTTCTCCTTCATAAGGAGGTGAATTTTCATCCGTTCCAAGCGGAATAAATTCCTCATTTCCAACAGCCGTAGTCAATCTTATATCACCTACAAATTTATCTATATCCTCTCCACCACAAGGTAATGCATATCTTAATGAAATAGAATTGTAAATATCGACCAGTGGGTTAATAGTTCCTATATGATTTCCATTATGAACTCGCTTTAGCAATGATTCAATTGAAGCCCTTGCACCTTTCTTTGTTTTGAATTTTTGAAATGCTTCTCTCCATACTTTTATTACATTGTTCTTACTAAATTCTTCATTCTGTAAATGTTTTAATGCTTCCTTTTCTGCCTCTAAAATCATTTCCGCATACTGCTCTTTGTCTTTTATAAAATTATCCATGCCCTGACAAATAACAATTCCAATTTTTGCATTAGGAAACAGACTCAAAAAAGAATCCTCAATGACAAATTTTTTCATTTTAAAACCTCCTATATTGAAATACTAAAAATAAAAGCCTAAAGGTATTATTCAATATCTCCTAGGCTTTTCATATATATAAAAATTTTAGCATAACATAATATTTAAGTCAAACATAATATTATGTTTCCAATTATCAATTACGTAAATATTGTAACTTGCATTTTTCAAACTTGATACAATCATTTTTATAATAGGTAATTCTCCGACTTTAATTATTAGATAAATATCAATTTGTATAACATAAATATCCAGTTGTACTGTTTCTAGCCTCTCACTTCTAAAAGCTTATTTTTCAACTCTACTTCAATTCGATTTAACTCGATTTCTGCTTCTTTTCTCTTCTGACGACCTTCTGCTTGAATATGCATAACTTCATCAAGAGTTGAAATCAATGACTCATTAGTGATACGAAGTGTTTCAATATCAACAACTCCTCGTTCTGATTCCTTGGCTGTATCTATTGTTGCCATCTTGAGTATTTCTGAATTTTTTCTTAATAGCTCATTGGTCATATCCGTTACTTCCCTCTGAGCTTTTGCTGCTTGGCCTGAATGGGTAACTCCTAGGGCTAGAACCATCTGGCTTTTCCAAAGAGGAATTGTGTTTACAATTGTTGACTGTATTTTCTCAGCCATTATAGTATCATTTCCTTGAACCAAGCGAATTTGTGGTGCCATTTGAATAGAAATCATTCTGGTTAATTCCAAATCATGAATTTTCTTCTCAAATCGATTACAGATAGCAACCATGTCGTTAACTGCCTGCGCATCTTCTGGTAAGCCACTTACATTAGACTTTTCTATTAATGCAGGCAATTCTTCCTTCTGAACTTTAGCTAGCTTTTTTTTACCAGCCAATATATACATAGAAAGCTCTTTATAGTATGTTTTATTTAGGTCATACATTTTATCAAGCATTGCTATGTCTTTAAGTAACTGTATTTGATTCTTTTCTAGGGACTCGCAGATTTTATTTACATTTACCTCTGCCTTATCATACTTAGCCTTCATTGCCGTAAGTTTATTTGACGATTTTTTAAAGAGTCCCAAAAATCCTTTTTCCTCTTCATCTACATCAAAACTTTTTAGTTCTGTCACAACACCTGATAGCATATCGCCTATTTCACCTAAATCTTTGGTCTTTACATTATTTAGGGTAGACTCTGAAAAATCTGCAATTTTCTTCTGAGCTCCTACACCATATTGAAGTATCTGATTTGATTTTCTTAAATCAATCTGACTTACAAAATCATCAACCATTTTTTTCTCTTCTGGTGTCATATCAATTTCATCAAATGTTGGTTTTTCAATCTGAGTGCTTTCCTTTTCAACTATTTCACTGAGTATTTCCCCTTGTTCAGATGTTTCTTCTTCAAAAGGTTCAAAGGTTAATGTAGGTACTTTATTATCCATGGTTACTTCCCCTATAGTATTTTTATTTTTTTATATTTTTATGTGACAATCCTTCCTGTGCAAACATAGTCTCCATAACGGATATATCCGTCGATATGTCCATTGCCACATCTTCAAACAAACCATCCAATAAATTTTCAAATGCAAGAATAATGGTATCCATAGTTTCCTCTATCTCTTTCTTAGCAGCTGAAATATTAGTGCCGCCTACAGGCTGGTAGTCGAATTCCCTGTAAGCATCTAATAGTTTTAATGTCGTTGGTAAGAAATATTCTACAAATTTCTTTATTTCAGGAAATTTTTCAGGATGTGCCTCGACATAATCAAAAATTTTTCCAGTCACTTCTTCCAGTCTATCTAGTTTACGTGAGATTTCTTCTCCTGGTATTTCGATGTTTGCAAATCTGATTTCTTTTACATATTGTCTGCCTTCATCAATTGCTTTTCTGATTTTTGGATCCAAGGTAACCTTCTTATCACTTCTATCATCCTGTTTCTGATTTTGATTCAAATTCTCTTCTTTTTTCTTTTCCTCAGTTTCCCTCATTCTCATATTTTCTTGTAATTTGAGATATTGCTCATAGCTTTCGTCATTTAACATGAAGCAAGTTTTTTTATCATCGATATGACCTTCTGGAAACATTCCAATATCAATCATTTTTTGTAAATCTTTAACTATATATTTAACACTTCGACCTGTTACAGAAGACAATTCATTAATCATACAATAATTACGATTATGCAACTGTGATATATACCTTTTGAATCTCTTCAATCTTTTACGAATTCTGCCTCCATTCAATAACAAACCCATACTTGTTATAAAGCAGGGTAACAGTATAAAAGAAATAATATTAAACATAGTGTTAATTCTCAATGAATAACCTATTATTGATAATACGATTATTGCAATTAGTAATCCAATACTTCCAATTGAACCAAATACAGTCAAAAGCGTACTTAAAACTTTTCCCACAGGAACTGTATCTTTATCATACTTTGGCTCTTGTCTGTTGTGTTTATACCTTTGTCTATTAGTGTAGGTATAATTCGTATTTTTATTATATTTCTGTTTACTTGAATTTCGTGCATTTCTTGTTTTTGAATTGTCTTCATAATCTTGTTGATTATTATTAAAATTCCAGGTTTGTGAATCTTGATCATAACTTTGGGAATAATCATTTACTTTCCATGTCTGATGGTCCCACGGCTCTTGACGCCCACGATTCCCCCCAAGTGAATTTTTGACCTCATCAAGTGCACCATTAACAATATTCCTGATGTCATGGTTTAGTCTGTTGAAATCCCTATTGTTCACTGCATCTTGAACAATAAAACGAATTTCATCACCTAAATTAAAATTTCCTCGATTATTCATATCCGCCTCCAAGTAATAAACTTTTGAACAGAGTTTTTTCATTTGACTAAATGATAACATCTTTAATCAGCTTATATTTGAATAGTCTCATAAAATACATTCTTTTCATTTTGTAAATTATATCATAACTTATTTTCGAAATCAACAATCATTGAAAGCAAAGGATGAAATAAATGTCTTGGATACATTTATTAATAATTTAGTATTTTTTAATATTACTATTAAATTGAAAAATAATGTAAATTTTCAATTATTAAATAACTACACTTTATATTACATGAAGCATCATATTTATGTAAATTTTGTAAATTATACTACTAGAATACATAGTCTTTTTTTGCAGATACTAATTTAAGTAAGCAAGACTTACAAAATTTTTACGGAGGTAATATAATATGTCAATTACAAATGGAAATATTCCTAGTCTAAGAAATTCACAATCAATAGGTCAGGCAGAAATTCAAAATGTTAAGCAAAATATGAACTCAACTAAAGGTCAAAATATGATTTTAGGCGCTAACATGACTTCAAATAATGCAAGCCAAGGAAATATGACAAATTCTGTTCCTAGCTTAAATAGTTCTACATCTGTAGGATCTGAAGAATTACAAAATGCAAAAAAAGAAATGCAAAATAGTGTTTATGGCAAAGGTATGTTTTAAGAGGTAATTAACTATTATTTAAATTTCCTTCTGATGTTTGTATCATTTGGTATACGGTTGTTCTATAAAACTATCAACATGTATATTAAAGATACTAATTAATCTTAATAAGGCTATTGGCTAAATGTCAGTAGCCTTTTCTTGCTTAATCCCTATTCCAGATTATTTTTCAACTTATACATTTATATTGTAATTTTTTTTACATAAACTGTAAATTATTATAAAAATAATTATGAGTTTATTTTATGTAAGATACCATCCTTATTTCAATTTATGATTATATAAGCAATTAAATATTTTTAATTACTATATATTATAATCTAATGGTTTATCATTTAAAAAACTTATGACAAAAAACGCCTAATTATGATATAATAATTACAATAACTACATTCAATGCTTAGGTAGGTGAAAAAATGGAACGAGTGGTTTTCTTAGTTGATATGAATGCTTTTTATATAAGTTGTGAACGGACACGCCATCCTGAGATAGAAGGTAAGCCTGCTGCAGTAGCTGGTGATCCTATAAATCGTACAGGAATAATCTTAACTGCAAACTATGAAGCTAGAAAATATGGAATTAAAACAACTATGGTAGTTAGAGAAGCTTTAAAACTATGCCCAAATTTAATTATAATTCCACCAGACCACCAATTCTATGAACAAAAATCTAAAGAAGTTATGAAAATTTTAGCTTCTTACACTCCTCTTGTTGAACAAAATAGCATAGATGAAGCATGGCTTGATATGACTGGTTGCAGTGGAATTTTTGGTGAGCCTGTAGAGTCAGCAAAGAATATTATGGAACGTATAAAAACAGAATTAGGTCTATGGTGCTCTATTGGAATATCTGAAAATAAATTTCTATCCAAAATGGCATCAGAAATGAAAAAACCACTTGGTATAACAGAACTTTGGAAAAAAGATATAAAGCAAAAAATGTGGCCTCTTCCAGTAAACTACATGTATGGAGTTGGTAAGCAAACAGCTCAAAAACTTCAAAATCATGGAATTAAAATTATAAGAGATTTAGCCTTAGCAGACAAAGAATTTCTCTTAAAAATCCTTGGGAGAATGGCTGTAGAACTCTCTTTGTTAGCAAATGGGATTGATACATCTTTAGTAACGCCTAACTCTGTAGGTGATATGAAATCAATTGGAAGGTCAACTACATTGCCTCATGATACACTAGATATAGAATATGCAAAAGCTGTTTTATTTGAGCTATCCGATGATGTAGGCATGACAGCTAGAAAATATGGTAAAAAAGGTCATACAGTACAAATTAACATTAAGTATTCAGATTTTAAAAGTATAACTAGACAAATAACTATACCTGAAACATTTCTAGTAAAAGATATTTATACTACTGGAGTTGAGCTTTTAAAAAAGAATTGGAATAACAAGCCTATAAGATTGCTTGGCATAAGTCTAAGTGGTTTTGATGGCAATAAAAATTCCGAACAAATATCCCTTTTTGAGCTACCTGTAATCAATGAAAAAACCTCGAATAAAATCGAAAGTGTTGAAAACACGATTCATAATATCCGTCAAAAATATGGTTCTTCTATAATTAAACCAGGAATAATTATTAGAAAAGAAAATAAAAATTAACATACTATTTCATCAATAAAAACATAGTATGTTAATTTTTGTTTACCTGTACTTCATTTGCTCAAATATAATCAATTTATTATTTATACCTAAAGATAGCTCTTTGTGAATAATTATCTAACAGAATCAAAATACACTTCAGTTTCACGAACATTGCCAAAATTATCAACAAGTTTACTAATAACTTTAATCTTATCATCTTTATTATAATCTTCAATTCTATCTTCGAAATGCGTATAAATACTACAATTAGAATACTGACCATCAGATAGATCGATATCTAATTCTACTTCCTTTTGTATAACAACTACTCCATCTTTCTCTACAATAACTTCTCCACTAACTGGATAATTAATTAATTTCGCTTGCGTTGAATACGAATTTTGATTATGATAACGTGGATTATACGTAGTAACTACTTCTCCAGTAATTAATAATCCTTCTTTACCATTAAAAAAATTTAGTTTATTTTCTGCCCCTACTTCCATTATAAAACTATTGATTATATTTGGATTGGAGTCTAAATATTGAGTACTAGTTTCTCCATCATTCGTAAAGCGTACTAATACCTTTAAGTTATTTTCATTAACATCTACTGGGATATCCGCCCAAAAGCTACCATTTTCAAAAACTGAATTTGCCGAATAACTCTTTTCCCCATTTATAACAAATTCTGCTGTCATACCTTTTTTGTAATATTTAGGTGTAGAACGTAAATTCAAAGTTAATTGACCATCTTTTATATTAAGACTTTTAACGTCTATAGCATATTCTGCCACTAGACTTTCTTTTTCTTCTAGCATAGAAGAAAATTGAGAGTCAATTTGCGCAATTTTATAATCAACATTGTTATATATTTGGCTTACTTGACTATCTAGCTGTTGTATATGATTATTCATTAAGTCAATACGATAAAATAAAGTAACAAATAAAACTAATAATATTATTGCAGTAACTGCAGTACCAAGAATTAAAATTTTCTGAAATTGTTTTTGACTCTTTAGTTTTTTTATTTCATCTTCATATAATTGAATTTGTTCCAAGTCAGATTCTTTATCATCTGAATCTGTACCAACCAATTCACCTAGGGATACACCAAATACATGACATATATCTTGCAACCTATCCATTCCCGGACTTGCTGTACCATTTTCCCATTTTGATACAGCCTGTCTTGACACACCTAATTTTTCTGCTAATTGCTCTTGAGAATATCCTGCATCTTTACGCAGTTTTTGAATTGTTTCATATAATCTCATAATATCACTCCTCGTGAATGTAATATACTACTTAATGTATTAATGTTGCAACCACTTAATAGTTTCCATTATGCAACTTATGGTTGCAATTAATATTTTATGAGTATTATATATTTTATACCAATTAATTTCAAGTTATTTGAGTATATCTATATAGCTGTGCTCTTTTTAATTTTTTCCAAAAGTTCAGATTTACAACTTCTATTGAAGCAATAGTAGCATTAGATTTTATTGAAGCTAATTCGCCTCTTCCTATCTAATCGTCGCCCTGTCTTGTATAAAGTGTTTCGAGAGTCTTATCTAGCATATCAATTTCTTTTTCTATATCATCTGATAGTCCTGATTTTATAAAATTGTATGTTTTGTCAAAATATTCTTCATATATTTGTTCATAAAATTCTTCGTTAATCATTTACGCCTCCTAGTTATGTAATTAATCAATTCCTTTACCAGAATCAGCAACATCTAATATTGCTCTAGGGTATGGACTGAAAATTGTTTGCCCTTTTAAATATGGTTCATTAAACCTTACTACCCAACCACCTATCAATGTAAGTGGCACTGAAAAAGGAACTTTTTTTGATGAATATTGCTCTAACAAATCTAAAAAATATGATTTTTCGTCTTTTGAAAGTTTGTTTTTAAAATAACCTAACAAATGCATTAACATGTTTATATTTTTGCTTGTTTTCATAGGGGTTGCCAATGCATATTTTAAAATTTGCTCATATTCAATAATAATTTTCTTAATAGGTTCATTATTGTGATTAGCCACTAATTTTCCTAAAACTTTCTGATTAGTTTGGTGATATGCCATTAATAAATACTTATTACTACTATGAAATTTTATTAACTCATTAATTGAGTTTTCTTTTTTAACAGATTCATATGAATACATGGTAAATATTCTAGTTAAGAAATGATTTCTAATGTCATAATTAGTCAACCTTCCTTCGTCTTCAATAGCCAATCCATCAAATATGTTTATAACTTCCCTGCCAAAAAAACCTGCTGTTTTATAACCGGCGGAAGGAGATTTTCCAATATCTTTATATACTTTAACGTCTTTGATTCCACAAGACGGAGAGCGACTCTTAAGTATAGCACCATGAATAGATTTCTTTTTCAAATTTTCAACAGTATATTCTACAAAAGTTTGCATCTTTTTTGTTAAATCATGACCACTTCTTGAAAAAACAAGTTTTTCAACACCATTATCACCTATAATTCTAATAGCTTCTCTTGGTATTGGTAATCCAATCTCCACCTCGGGGCATACAAGAATAAAATCAACATAATTTTCTAACCTTTTTACAAAACTATCTCCAACCATTGAACCATCATAACGACAAGCTTCATGTTCTATACATTTACTTAATAACACCACAGGTCTTTCCATATTTTTTAAATTCATCTCCATTTCTTAAATTTTTTTCTCATCATTTTTTAATATTTTCAAGTGTCTTTTAAAATGAAAAACTAAATTTTATAATCCATTTTATATTTTAACCCTTAAATATCTTTTCCATTGTTAATTTTTATATTAATGATACTTAAAAACGATAATTTACTCTTACTAATTTACTTATATTTACTTATAATGAAAATATTAACTATGCAAATTATTTGGCTTATTTTCAATTAATATTCATCCGCTGCATAATTAAACATCTGTTTTACCATAAAAAAAATGTAGTCAAAATTATAATGGAATGATATACTACGTAAAAATAACAGCCGAGGCTGTTGTTAAATAACTTAATGAGGTGTTTATGTTTAATATTAAAAATAAGTATTTGGTATTAATAGGTGCATTATTAGCACAGGTAACTATTGCAGGTCTTTATGCATGGAGTATCTTTGGCACGGCCCTTCAACATGAAAGAGGATGGGGAGGCAATGAAATTTTATTCCCATATTCACTTGCACAATTTATTTTTGCATTTAGCACAATAATTTCAGGCAAGTTGGTTGATAAAAAAGGACCTAGAATAGCACTATTTATTGGTGGTTTATTGTATGGTGGTGGATTAATTCTTTCTTCATTTGTAACTTCTCCTTCTTTACTATATTTAACTTATGGAGTAATTACCGGTGCAGGCGTAGGGTTTGTTTATGTATGTCCACTGTCAACTTTAATTAAATGGTTCCCTACACACAGAGGAATGATTACTGGATTATCCGTTGGTGTATTTGGTGGTGGAAGTATTATTTTTCAAAAAGTTATTTCGAATTTTCTATTAGTTACTGATGTATCTGGTGCATTCTTAAAACTTGGTATAATTTCTATGACATTAATTTTAATTGGTGCTATATTCACAAATAATCCAGAAGGTTTAGTCAAACAAAAAACTGAAAAAGGTGAAGGTGATTTTACAACATTAGAAATGATAAAAACATCAAAATTCCGCATTACTTGGATTATGTATTGGTTAGCGGTTATCCCAGGATTATTAGTATTAGGTGCTGCTAAAAATATAGGAATTGAAGTTGCAGGTTTAGATGCAGCAACTGCTGCAGGGATTATTTCAATCCTAGCTATTTCGAATGCAGGCAGTCGTTTAATTTCAGGTACTTTATCCGACAAGTTTGGTACACTTAATGTATTAAAACTAATATTTGTAATAACAATTACTTCACTGCTATCACTTAGTTTCTTAGCTGAAATAAAAGCAGTATTCTATTTAAGTGTAATTGGAGTTGCAGTTGGTTATGGTGGATTTTTAGCATTATTTCCAACTTTCACAAATCAAGAATTTGGTTCATTTAGATATGCATCTAACTATGGTGTAGTTTATCAAGCATATGGACTTGCAGCATTATCAGGAATATTCATTAAATCAATGGTAGGTAGTTATACTTCTACATTTATTTTTTCTGCTGTAGCGGCTTCAATTGGTTTAGCATTATCTTTTAAAATTAAAGAAAGAGACAAAATAACGAAGTAATTGTTAAAATAGGAGTTAGATTATATAAAAGAGTACCTACCTCCTATTTTTTTATTATTTACTAATTTTTAATACATGCTACTTATTATAACAAACCATTCAAAAACTTCTTAATTATAGATCATAATTAAAATATGTGTTTATTAATTTTAATTTGTGGCAAAATAACTATTAATTAAAATAACAGGAGTCTTGGCGTATGATTTGGGATAAAATTGCAAATATTGAGTTGCATTGGTTTTGGGATACTATAATTATATTTATTATTGGAAAATTTGTTTTAAGATTAGGCGGCAGAAAATCAATTTCGCAGATGACCATTACACAAACTATAGTTATGGTTGGAATTGGTTCTTTATTAATACAGCCTTTGTCTGGCAATAATTTAGTTATTACTTTGATAATATCACTGCTGTTTACCTTTTTAATGATTGGTACTGAATATCTAGAAGTTAAGATTGATTTATGGGAAACATTTTTTACTGGTAAATCTGTAATGGTTATTGAAAATGGAGAGCCAAAGATAAATAACCTAAAAAAACTGAGAATGTCAATAGACAGGCTGGAAACAAGGTTAAGACAATCAGGCATATCCTCTATCAAAGACGTGAAATATGGAACTATTGAAGTTAGTGGACAGTTGGGCTATGAGCTAATGGAGAATAAGAAGCCTATGACCAAAGAAGACTACAATAATATTATAAACGAAATAAATCAAATTAAATTATTCGTGGGAATAAACGATAATAAGAGACCTTTATCTTTAAATAACAACAATGATATATTTGAAGAAATTAATAGTAAAAAATACGAGGGTAACAAAAAAGAACCATAGACAGTAATACAATATATATAAGGTAAAAATTAAATACAGGTGGATGTACTTTGTTCAGAGGTACATCCACCTATTTTACACCATTTTAACCCCTATTTTTTCTAAGCATATATCCTCAAAATTACTTTAATTATCACAAAGATTTTTTATAGCTTTTTCAGCCCACTCAGAATCTTTGTATATTGCTCTTCCTACACCAATTAAATCCGCCTTATTTTCAGCAAGAAGTTTTTCAGCAGCGGAAACATCAGTAATTCCACCAGTTAGTATAACAGGGATTGATACAACTTTCTTGATTTCTTCAGATAGTGATGAAAAATAGCCTTGACCAGCAATCTCTGGAGAAATATATCCACAAAATCCACCAGAAACATCAAGAATATCTACTCCTGCTTTTTCAAACTCTTGTGCTGCAATTTTACTATCTTCAATTGTACTACCAACATCCATATAGTCAGAAGCACCTAAGCGCAACAGAATTGGAAAATTATCACCAACAGCATCACGAACTGCGTTAATAACCTCTAAATGAATTTTGATTCTTCCTAATACATCTCCACCATATTCGTCAGTTCTCTTGTTAGTTAGAGGAGAAAAAAATTGATTTAGAAAATATCCGTGAGCGGAATGAATTTCCACACCATCAAATCCAGCTTCTTTTACACGTAATGCAGCATTTTTAAATTCATTAATTATCTCTTTAATTTCTTTTTGATTTAATTCTTTTGGAGTATTACCTAAACGTGGATTTGCTACAGCAGAAGGTCCAACTGCCTCATAGCCTGTTATAGTTTCTTTTGCTGCACTACCAGCATGATTTATTTGCATTACTGCTTTAGATCCGTTTCTATGAATAATATCTGCTAGCTTACTTAAATCATCAATAAGGCTATCATCTGCAACCGAAAGTTGACCTTCACTTACTTTTCCTTGTTGTGTAATAAAGCTATGTTCAATTATAATCAATGATATATAACCACCCTTAGATTTTTCATCATAATAATCTAATATACTCTTGCTTATTTTTCCATCCTTATCAGATTTTGATGTAGCCATTGGCGGCATAACCAACCTGTTTTTTAAAGTTAACTTGCCCTTATTTAAGGGATTTAGTAAATACGACATTTCTTCTTACCTCCTAAAAAATTCTGCTTCTTTTTCTTTATCTATTAGATTTACTTCTTAATTTTATATAGATAAGCAACATATTAATATTAATAATTTTATACTATTTATATGTTGCTTGTTTTAATTACTTACTTCTTTAATATTTTTGCTATTTCTCTGCAAATTTCACATGGAGAATAATAATCTGATGCATTGATATTAATTCCATTATTTTTTGCTTCTTTTAACAATCCATGAATACCATTATCTAATAATGCTTTTGTGTACGGGTTTTTATATGGATCATAATTAGCTATAATATCAAGAATATCATTATTCATAATATTACCAATTGAAAAATTACAAGTTAAAACATCACCATTACAATCTATCGTTAAATCATTAATATTATCTAATCGCGTTGTATATAATGCGTGACCACATTGAAATTTCCTATCTAATGGTTTCTTATCAAAGTATTCCGAAAGATATTTAACAGCATTTCCAGATGGAAAAACACTATCTCCACCATTTCTTTCAATATGAAGGTCATCAAAATATGTAAGGCACTCTTTTGTCTTTCTATTATATGGATTATCGTCTAACTCGTCATTTACCCAAGTAGGCTGTAATCTAAACCTTCCATTATAATTTTGACATAACGCTTTTGCAAACATACGAACCCATTCTAATGGTAGACTTTCAACATGAAAACAATCTACAGATAATAAAATATCGTTCACGCCAACTTTATTTAAATTTTTCGCAACTTCAATAATCTTGTCTTCATTCTTTGAGAAACAACCATTTGTAATAAGCTGACGATTTGGAATATTACATTCCATTGCTTTTTCATGTATAGCACATACCGTATCTGGATATAATAACGCCTCTCCTCCAAATGTCATAATTGATTTTACATCATAAGCAGAAGATATATCTGCAATTACATTTGCTGCTTTTTCTAAATCAAGTTTTTTATTTCCTGGTAAATTTCCTTCTGAGCAATGTTTGCAATTTCCTGTACAACCATTTGTTATTGTAAATTCTAATCTTTCAACTTTATTTATATATTTATTAAAACTATGCATAACTGTGCTCCTTTTTTATTAATTTGATTTAAATATTTTCTAATAATTTCAAATTATATAGCACAGTTCAGTTGCAACTGTTAGCATATTTCATAATATTATTAACCTCAATCCAATCTGCCAACAGTTTGAATCAACTGAACTGAGTATTTAATTCGTTTATCTCTCAAAAGATTCACCTCCTTTAAACATCCTTAAGTTTATCAAACTTTATTATTAATTATATTGTACTATCTCAAATAACCATTACTTAATCCATTCTCTTCTTAGAATCGAATAAATAAGTTGATCATATAAATTTTCATTAATCCAGTAATGTTCTCTTAATCTTCCATCTAATTTAAATCCATATTGTTCCAACAGTTTTGCCGAAGGATAATTGTTTGAAGAAGTAGTTGCATACAATTTATTTAAACTCAATTCATTGTCATTGAATGATTTATGTATGAACTTATATAACATTATACTACCCAATCCCTTACCCCTATTACTATCTGGTAAATAATATCCAAATTCAGCACTATGATTTCTAACATTTAAATCAAATAACGTTATTTTACCTAATGGCTTATTGCAATCTTCTTTTACTAATACATAAATTCTTTGTTTTTCCTCTGTAATTGCTCTTAGTATTTTACTAGAATATTCTTCATAAGATTTACTTAATTTCAAGGGGCGGCATGTATAATATTCGAAATGGGTTTCTTCAATATTCCAATTAAAAATTGTTTGAAGATGTTCTTCAGTTAACAAAACCAATTTATAGTTTTCATCTAAATGTTTTATGTTATTTTTCATTATATTCCTCTACTACTTATGATAATTACTTGCTTTCCATTAACCAAGCATTTTTTAAAATTGCATATACAGTTAAATCATAATTAAATATATTATTGGAACAATTGTTAATTATTACATATAGTGTAACCTTGAATATACTGTTTGTCAATTCGTATTAAGTATATATATTAGAATATAGTTAATTTACATAATTTATATATAATGTTATAATTAAATTATAATAATAATTAAAGGAGCGTGCTATGAGTATAAAAAATGTTGCATTAATTGGTATGGGAGCAGTTGGAACTGTTTATGGAAATCTTCTCTACAACAAATATGACTCTGATTTCGCAGTAATTACTGGAGAATCACGTAAGGAAAAATTAAAATCAAATGGATTTACATTAAATAACAACACCTTTTATCCTCAAATTCTTTCATCAGAAGACAAAGGGATTATATTTGACTTAATAATTTTTTGTGTGAAAAATTATCAACTTGACGAAGCTATTGAAGATGTTAAAAATTTTGTAGGCAAAGATACAATAATGATTACTTTTCTTAATGGAGTTACTGCAAGGGATAGAATACTATCAGCATATCCTAATAATAAAGTACTTTATGGTTTGTCTATGGGAATAGATGCTGTAAGAACCGAAGATGGTGTTGTTAATACAGAAAACGGAGAAATACAATTTGGTGATGCAGACAATAAAGTTATTGCACCAGAAGTACAAGCAGTAAAAGAATGTTTTGATAATGCTGAAATTAATAATAAAATTTATAATGATATGATACGAACCATTTGGAGAAAATTCATGCTAAATGTGGGAGTAAATCAAATAACTGCAGTAACAGGTGTTCCATATGGAAAATCCACTAGCATAGAAACAAATCGTATTATTTTTAAGGAATCAATGGAAGAAGTTCTATCAATAGCGCAGGCACAAAATATTGACCTAAGACAAGAAGATATAGATGATCATTTAAAATTAATGAGTCACTTTTCACCAGAAGGCAAGACATCAATGCTTCAGGATATAGAAGCAAAACGTAAAACAGAGGTTGACTATTTTGCAGGAACAGTAATTGAAATGGGTAAAAAATTAAATATAGAAACCCCAGTAAATCATGTTCTATATTGCATTATTAAATCTTTAGAAGAAAAAAACTGCTAAAATCAATTGATTTTAGCAGTTTTTTAAGTCATTAGTGTGTCTTGCTAGCAAAATTACAAATTTTATTGACTAAATCTGTTTTCATATTTTTTTACTGTTATACTAAAAATAACTATAGCAATTATAAATAACATGCTCACTGTAATACTCATTACTCTCAATCCACCAAAGCTATACATATATTGCCCAATAAAAGCAGCAAAAATATTTGTAATTGCCATTGATCCTCCTAATATTGACATATATGTTGACTTTCTATGCGGTACTATTTCCGAAGAAAGTAGTTGAAAAGCAGGCCAAGAACTATCAAAATTTAGTGAAAATAAAAACATAAATATATATAGTATTGAGATTTTTACAAATGACAATGGCAACACAACTACTGCTGTAGCTATAAAAACAAATTTAGTATATTTAATTCTATTTAATTTATCTAGTAAAATAGTGCTTGCAAAAGAAGCTAAAACGGTTCCCAACCCTCCAATTGTAAAAACATATCCAACTTGTATTATGGTACCACCTAATACATTTAATATATGTATGCCCAAATACCCAAATATGGCTATTGCAGAAAAAGCTAATAAGCACTGCAATATTACAAAATTTCTTGCAACTTCATCTTTTAGTATATCAAATATATCTGATACTTTGATTTTTTCAGCATTATCGTGAGACTTTACCTCTGGGATAAAAAGTAATGCAATAAATAATATTGCTGCATAAACCATATATAACTTATATAACATTTCAGTTCCATAATTCAATATAATTCTTGACGTATATATAGGTGTTAACATAATACCAATACCAATTGATATTCTTATAATTCCAAAAAATTTACCTCTATTTTCATACGAAATAATATCTCCTATATAGCTTAAAATAATGGCATTTCCATTACTAACTAAAAATCCAATTGATATTCTAGATATAATAAACAATATAAAATTATTTGAAACAACTATGCTGAAGCTTCCTATAATAAATAATGCAGTACTTATTAATAAAGTAAGTTTTTTCCCATATTTGTCTGCGAAATTTCCAATGAAGGGTGCAAAGAACCCAACTATATACGCACCTATACTTAAATACATGACCTTATTACTTTCAACGCCAAATGTTTCTATGATGTGCCCACTTGCTGAAATTAGACCTGCCATTTCAAAATATGCAAGCATTTGTAACAAAAATAAAACTGTTATAGTATAATATTTTTTCATTTATCCTCCGATATTATTATGCTTAATATTCATAGTGATTATTATACTACATAAACACATTCTTATGTTGAAGTTTTTTTGTTATACTTAATTTATGACTTTTACTTACTTTTTAAATAGGAACCATGTTTTAGAATCTATTTCATATTTTAATTCATATATATCTTTTCCATTGTGAATGCAGACAAAAACAACTCTTTTATTACCTACAATCTTTTCTTCGTATGACTTTATTATTTTTTCTACTATTACAGCTTTTTCATCTAATCTAAATTTAACTGGCTGTATTTTTCCATCTGGATAAAAAATAGCCATTACCTTAATCGGTTGATTAAGAATTTTCATAAACTTCACCTTCTTTATAGAATACTTGACATTCCAGGATATTCATCATCTGGATATCCACCAAGGAGCGGTTCTAAATCAGAGTTAGCAAACACACCACGAATTATAGCTGCATCACCATATTTTTCTCTTATTTTATCTATTACCTTATCCAATTTTTCATTGTTCAAACTATTGCGATCTTTAAATATGCTCAATTGTTGAAATTTGGCTTCATCCAAATCAGATACTGAAACACCTAGCTGACGAATGGGATTTTTATCCCAAACTTTATCAAATAAACTACATATATTTTTATAGATATCCTGAGTACAGTCAGTGAAATATTGAAGCTTTTTCTGACGTGATATATATCCAAAACTTGAATCCTTTATACTTATACTTACTACACTACACATCATTTTGGCTTCTCTAAGGCGCCATGCTGTCATCTCAACAAGGCTTAAAATTATTACGTGAGCTGTTTCTATATCTTCAACATTAAATTTTAAAGTTGAGCTGTTTCCTACGCTTTTTATTGGAGTTGGAGGCTTGAAAGTTGACGCATCATGTCCATTAGCATATGCATATATAAGCCGTCCATGTGACTTTAATAATGTTGAAATCAGATTGAAATCTGCATTTGCCAAATCTCCAATTGTATATATTCCAAGCTTATTTAATTTAGGCTGTGTGCGACGTCCAACCATAAATAAATTTTCTACTGGCAATATCCACATTTTTTCTTTTATTTCCTCTGGAAAGCAGGTATGGCATTTATCAGGTTTTTCAAAATCTCCTGCCATTTTTGCAAGTAATTTATTTGTAGATATTCCAATGTTTACAGTGTAACCGAAAACTTGTTTTATCTGTTCCTTAATTGAATATGCCAATTCAATAGCTTTTTCTTTGTTTAAATCCATGAAGCGAATAAAGCATTCATCTATGCTAAACACCTCAATATCAGGTGAAAATGTATTTAGTAATTCATATAAAGATTTGCTTGCACGTACATAAACTTGATAATTTGGAGGAACTACAAGAAGATTTGGACACATAAGTCGTGCTTCCATTAGTGAATTACCTGTTTTTATTCCATATTTTTTTGCCTTCATTGATTTAGCTAAAACAATCCCATGTCTATTTTCTTCATTCCCGCCTATTACAGATGCAACTTCTCTTATATCTCTTTCCAATCCCATTTGTTGCTCATATGCAGCTGTCCATGATAAAAATGCTGAATTTACATCTACATGCATTATAATATTTGACATAATATCGCTCCTGTTAAAACATATGTTCGATTTTAATTAATTATATCATATTTTTTTAAAAGTTAAAGTAATATTTTATAATTAATTTTTGGTTTATTTGTATAATTTATTTACCTACTAAAATAGCAAAAACAAAAAATGATACGTAACATATCATCTTTTGTTTAAATATATTTTTTATTTTTAAATACTATCCTTTTAAATTAATTATTCTAAAGTTGGATTTGACAATACCTTACTTACTTCTTAATGAATAAATCCTTACTTCTTAATCCATTTGATTTTATCTGTTGACGCCAACCTGCATCTCCTCCAATTTTATATAAAAATCTAGGAAGATTAGGTGAAACAAAAATATTTTCTGAGCTAATGCAATTTGAAACATTTTTCGAAAGAATATTCAAAGCATTCCAAACGTTTTTTTTTGGACCTTGTCCGTCCGGCACACTTGCCATCCCTGACAACATTCCACCTCCACCAATACCTATACCCTGTCCCCAGCTAATTTCTGCTTTTTTACACCAATTTTCCATCATTTCAAGTGCTATCAAACCCTGTTTTCCTTCATAAAATCCGCAGTTCACTAAAACGTAGACCTTAATGTCATGATTAAGATTCGTTTTGAAGTATGTTTCCATTTGATAAAGACAACTTTTTAAATGTGCTGGAATTTCATCAATATATAAAGGAAACGCAAATACTATTACATTACATTTCGATATTTCCTCTATCTCTTTAGTATCCAACTTTGGTGTTCTAAAATTATATTCTGAAATAACATTACTTTCAGTAAAAAGTTTTTTTAATGTATTTAAAATATTTTCTGATGCGCTATTTTTCACTTTGGGACTACCGTTTATTAATGCTATTTTCATATAGTTATCCCTCCCATTTCTGCTAAACTTTCAACAAAAGAAACACTACAATCATTGCAATCTAAATTAATAGAATTTGCCTCTATCAATTTTTTTGCAGTTTGTTTTTCATTTTCCGTAATATTTCCCCCATAGAAAGTTACTTGTAAATCAAAATGATTTTCATATCTGCGCCTATGATGCATCTCGCCATTTCTTATTACAAAATACGGATGAGAATACGAAATACTTCTGTCAAGTACATTCTTTACAAATGGGCTAAATCCTCCGTAGTAACATTTACTAATAATAATTAATGTGTCACACTTAGATAATAATTCGCCCATATCAGAATATTTATCATGTATTACACATGAAGCTGGCGTTTTTATCCAACATCCAAAACAACCTATACAATTATGTATTGTACCATCATCTGAAATAACTCTTATACTGTCGTCTAACTTTGGAAAAATACTACAAAAATCGTTTTCTCCTAAATCATGAATCAATAATTTCACTTTTAATGCCCCCTATTAATTAGATTATTTGTTATTAGTTAATAAATTACTATCTAAATCAAAAAAATTATTACTTATTTTTTGTAACTTTTTTACTTCAAGATTAATACTAAATATTTTTATAATCTAACATCTACAAAATTTCTAGCTTCTATGCTATTTTTAGTAACTTCGCAATCAAGAGCTAATATATTTACACCCTTACTTTTAGCTAATACTAATGCTTCACCAAACTCCATATGTGTTTTATTGTTTGGGGTGAAATATTTTATATTTTTCATCTGAACTATAAACACAACATAAGCTTCGAATCCATCCTCAACAGAATTAATTAGTTCATTTATATGTTTTAGACCTCTTAATGTTGGGGCATCAGGAAACATTGCAACATCATTTTCCTCCAATGTAACACCCTTCACTTCAACAAATATTTTCTTATCTATAGTTTCTATATAAAAATCAAATCGTGAATTCCCATATTTATATTCTGGTTTTATCATCGTTATATTTTCAAATAGCCCAGAATTTTTAACCCACTCGTGAAATACCTTGTTAGGCACTTGACTATCCATATTTATTAATCGTTCACCCTTGTATACTGATATTAAATCATACTTTGTTTTACGAGTAGAGCTATCAAATTCCTCCACAAATACAGTTGCATTGTCAGTTAGAAGTTCCTTGCAACGTCCTGTATTTTTCACATGGCATATTTCATTTTTACCGTCTATTTCAATGTTGGCTATAAACCTATTAGGTCTATTAATAAACTTTGCTTTTTTTATATTGTTATATATCATATTTTATCTCTTTAATCTTTCTTATTTTATGTTTATAAACTTACTTCTATAATTTTATTCCTTCAAAAACTTTACCTATACTATCATTAATAACCAAATTAGCCATACTATCCATAGATGTAGATGACTTATTTATTAAAATCAATTTATTCCCTTTATAATATCTAATTAATCCAGCCGCAGGATATACAGCTAAAGAAGTACCCCCAATAATTAATACATCAGCATTAGAAATGTAATTTACTGCTTTATCAATAGTTTCATTATCGAGACCCTCTTCATAAAGAACTACATCTGGTTTAATTATACCATTACAAGTACATCTAGGAATCCCTTTACTTTCTATAACTTTATCTACATCATAAAACTTCCCACACTTCATACAATAATTTCGATGTACAGAACCATGAAGTTCCAATACGTTTTTGCTGCCTGCTTTTTGATGAAGTCCATCTATATTTTGAGTAATTACTGCTTTTAGCTTTCCAACCCTTTCAAGTTCTGCAAGCTTTATATGTGCTTTGTTCGGTGAAACTTCTAAAAATAACATCTTGTTTTTATAAAAATCATAAAAATATTCGGTATTACTTATAAAGAAGCTATGTGAAAGTATTTGTTCTGGTGGATAACTATATTTTTGATTATATAACCCATCAACACTACGAAAATCAGGAATACCACTCTCTGTAGATACTCCTGCCCCACCAAAAAATACTATATTGTTACTTTCTAAAATTAGGTCTTGTAACTCATTATACTTTTGCATAAGATACTCCTTTCAATGTATGATGAATGCATATGACATTAAATCTTTTTATGAGATTAGATTTGTTACCATTAATATTTACACAAGTTTTATGTTCTCACCAAATTGACGACTATAATAAATTTTCTAATAGTAGCAACCATCTTTCATCATATTATTATATATAATATTCTAACACAAATTTATTAAATTCAAAAGTTTAAATATTTCTAATAGTAATTTAAACTAACTATAATGTAGAAAAAAATTGCGTGAGTTAATATTGCAAAGTGAAAGTTATCTTTTCCCCTTAAACATTTAAAACCTGATACATTATAGGAAAAGTTTTTTCAAACTTAAAATTATAATTTCACGTTTCCATTTTGTAATAATATGGTATAATGAATTGTGTTTTCGAAAGAAACTAAAGTATTTGGAGGTAAAAATGAACAATAAAAAATTTAAAAGTTTTTTCATTATCATAGTACTTTTATGTCAAATAATTATACTGACATCATGTGCTAATACTCAAGTAAAACAAGAAGATGAAATTCCTGTTACTGATAATGATGAAGGATTGGATAATAAAGAAACATCACCTGTATGGAAAAGTGAAATGTCATCTTATGATGTCAACATCCCCTATGTATTGCCTGAATTTACGCCTCAAGTTAATAATTATGATATTAATAAAGATTTGTTAAATTTATTCAATGCAGGTCAATACACTGGTTTTACAGAAGAACAAAAAAATTCTATTTATGAAGATGGATTTGTTGTTTTAAAACCAAGCTACTCTGATCTTCAAATGCACCATATCTACGAGTTTCCTATGTATAAAAAATCACCTATGTTTATAACTGTTGATTCGGCATTGCATTTATATCATATATTTTATGATAATAGTTTAAAATATATTGAATTAAGTTCTATGTATGAAAAATTAGATAAATTATCACAAAGTATGCTTAAAAAGAGTATTGAATATTACAATGATCCTCAATATGAAAATTTAAAAGAAGAGTTAAAGTTTGTATCTGCATATTTTATGACTGCTTGTAGGTTAATGGAAATAAATATAGACGAACATAATATACCATCTGAGATATCATCGATGGTTGATAAAGAAATAGTACTTATTAATGATGCATCTGAATTTAAAGAATCTCCTATATTAAATAAAGACCTTGATTATTCTCAATTTGTTGTAAGGGGACATTATGCAGGAAATGATAATCTCATTAGATATTTTAAAACTATGATGTGGTATGGTCAATGTGGTTTCCCTGTATTTATGGATGAAGAAACTGAGCCAACTTTGGATATGGATAATATGGTTAAATCTATGATTATTACTTCCCTAGCACTTAGTGACGAAGAAACTTTTAAAAACTATGAAAATATTTACTCAACTACAGCTTTATATACTGGATTATCTGATGACTTAGGAATCTTTGAATATAGGGATTTAATTAAAAAAGTATATGGTACTAATCCTAATATTAATATTTTTAAAGATACTTCCTACAATGATAAACTATTAGAACAAGCATTATTGTTGCCCGAACCAAAAATACAAGCTAAATATTCAATGGTTACAACGCCAGTTGGTAAACAATTTAGATTTATGGGGCAAAGATATTCATTTGATGCTGAAACAATGCAAAATTTAATTGAACCTCAACTTCGCCCTGTGCCATCAGGCCTCGATGTTATTTCTGCTTTTGATAATAAAAGAGCTGAAGAAATACTTGATATTTATTATGCACCAAAAATAAATTGGCCAAATTACACAGAGAATTTAGAAATAATGCGTGATAAGGAAAAATCTATAACTGATGATGAATGGAAATCTGATTTATATAATGGTTGGTTATGGAGCTTAAAATCATCCTCTGTTTCTTTTGAAGATGTGGATGGAATGCCTCAATTTATGAGAAATCAAAAGTGGACTGACAAAAATATACATACAGCACTTGGTAGCTATGCTGAACTAAAACATGATAGTATTTTGTATAAAAAACAATCCGGCGCTGAAATGGGTGGTGGAGGCGAAATGACTATTCCATACAATTATGTTGAACCTAATGTTGAAGTTTATGCAAAACTTACATGGCTTGCAAAAAATACAAAAGAAAACTTAAGTATTAGAAATATGTTAGATGAAAGATCAACAGAAATACTTGATTCAATAATAGAAATGCAAGAAACTTTAATGAATGTTTCTGTTAAAGAGCTTACAAATCATGCTATAACAGAAGAGGAAAATATAAAACTTTACCAATATGGTGGACGAATAGATTATATCATGCAAAGTTTAAATTATATGCTTATGGACGCTGGTATAAAAGATGATGACAATTATACTTCTGCTCTTATTGCTGATGTTTCAACTGTTGCGCCAAATGAGTTTGTACCATCAGGTAATTATTTAGAATTAGGGAATGGACTCCCTTGTGAAATTTATGTTGTATGTAACACAAACGGAAAAACATATTTAGCTAAAGGTTCATTATTTAATTATTATGAATTTTTATCAGATAAAAGAATGACTGATGAAGAATGGTATAATTTAATTGGTATTAAAAAAGTAATTCACTATCAGGATGAAACAAAAAATGAATTTGTAACCCAAGATTTATACGATGAAAATGGAAATAAAACTGTAGGAGATGATGTTGAATATTTTGAATCTGTAGAAATAACTGAGCCATCACCTCATGTTCCATCAAAACCAGAATGGACAAAATCATTTATTTCTGAGCAAGAAAATAAAGTTACCATTAATGAAGATCTGGAAATAGATTGGGCAAATTAAATGAAAAAAAATTTGATAGTTATTAGTATTTTTTTGGCTGGCTGCATAGTGTTTTTATGCAATCAGCCAAAAAATTATGATATTAAAATAGATAATAATATCTATAAAATTGTATTTAAGAATAATACTCTTTATTTAAATAATCATTATTTTAAATATAAAAAACTGCTTCAAGAAAAAATAATTGACTTTAAATTTTATGATATAGATGAAGATAAAAATGATGAAATTCTTGTAATTACAAAACAAAATAAAAAAAGTATTTATGGTGAATATTTAGTTATATATGATACAAATTTAATTAATCAAACTATTGTAGTTACTGAGATCTACAGACAAGATTTTTCTAATATAACTCCTTGGAAAGTAGATGCTTGTAATTTAGATAATGATAATGATACAGATATTTTTATTGGAGTAAATAAAGATACTGTATTCTATAAAGATGTAAGAAATAGACCTTTCTTTTACTCTTGGGATGGAGAGAAACTTTACAAAAAATGGCAGGGTTCTTTTTTTACAGATTGGGATTTAGTTGATATAACTTTTGGAGATTATTTTAATTATGGACATGATTTAGCGGCAGTTTTAGAAAAAAATAGAAACAGCGAATATAGAATTAGTTTATATAATTTTACAGGATTTGGTTTTATAAATATAACTAAAAGTGATATTTATAAAAATGTGAAATGTATAAACACAATAAGAAAAGATAATGTTTATAAGATAGTTTTAACTTTTAACAATTCAAATAAATATAATATTATAGAAATGGTTCCAACTAGAAGATAACAATTATATTAGGAACCATTTCTTATTTTAAAAAGTTTTATTATACCAAACATAATAAAACTTTTTATGCAAACATTACCATGATATTTTTGTGCTAGAAAAACGTCCCCATTTCTATTTCATAAATCTACTTAGAAAGTAATAGTTCAGATACCAAACTGTCTGGAGTCTCTCCCCAAATACTTATTTCTATGGATGAGTCTTGATTATCTAAGTTATATTTTGCCCTAGCTACCGACATATCAAAATCAATGCCTTGGAAATTATATTTTTCTTCATCTGATAAATTTTCATAAGTTTCTTGCTCTTTACGTATATAACATATATCTATAATATTATCTTCTTCTGACGCTTCAAATTGTATCTGAACACCTTTAACATAATTGTTCAAAGTATATTGATAAAACATATAATCCATGCCATCACCTATTTGCTTTTCTGCATGCTGCATAATGTTACTAGTTTCAAATTCATCTATTGTCATCCCCATATACATTGTTATATCGGATATACCATATGGCGAATAAGGTGAAGGAGTTTTTTCTAGGGCTGTAAACCCTGATACTAACTCTTTTTTTTCATTGGTCGCTACCATCTCATCACCAAAGAAAAATCTATTATCTGTTCCTCTTCCATCTTGAAAACTCACAAAAAATCCTGCATAATCAACTAACTCATTGGTTTTGATAATCAATAAAGTGTCTTTTAAATGATCATAACTCTCAATCTCTAATCCAAAACTCTCGTAAGCATAACTACTATAATTAATCTTTACATTATTTACTTCTCCAAAAAAAGCCATTTTATATTCATAACTTGTTCCATTACCACTAGTAACCTCTAAGGCATCACATACGACCTCTTTTAAAGAAGATACGTCTACTTCATCAATATTTGGATAGGCATATGTGGTAATAATCTCGTCATCTGTGAATTCAACAGTCTCTTCTTCTGGGGATATTTCTTCTTTTATTTCTTCAATTTGTTCTTCTTTTAAATTTGTTTCTGCCTCCATCTCAGCTTTTATTTCTGATTTTAATTCTTTTTCTGTTTTCGAAGTTTCATTTCCAGAACATGCTGTAAGTACTAACGTTAATAATACAAGTACGCTAATTATTTTTTTCATTAATTCCCTCCATGTATGATTATTTTCTTACTTTAACAAGTAAAACATATATTTCTTTTAGAATACCACTCTCGTAATAACAGGTCATAGATTTACTTTACTATTCTATATTTACAGTTGCCATGTTCTAGACCCATTTGAAACTAATTTTCATAAAAGCGATCTTTAATATGATACTTAATACGGTAGTGGATTTACAGTATAGTTGCTATATGTCGCATCACATTTCCAAGTTCTTATACCAAATGTGCCTACATCACTATATGTTTTATCTGTAACTGATATATAGTTTTTTCCATTTACAAATACACTTATTTCTGAACCATTTTTCTGAACATACAATATAATTTTATCACCTTTTGAAATATCATAGCCTAGTTCTTCGGTAGCAAGTTTATTCCATTTACCATAAGATGCTTTACGAAGAATTACAGTGTTACCACCAGGACTAATTCCTGCATAGTATCCTGCAAAATCATCAACTCCATCTGCTGAATATTTAACATTAAATACAATACCTGCGTTGCCGTCTTCATTATCATTAAAAGTAACTTCTGTCTTATATATTCCCCCATATCCATTATAACCTAATACAGATGTATCGTTCCCGATAATTCCCATAGGCGCGCAATAATTATCTTTATCATAATCAGAAGGATACATTCTCAAAAAACCTTCTTTATTGTCAATATAATCATAATGAGAAGCATAACTATAGAATTTCATATGATCTTCACTCCAATGAGACAATCCATCAAAATTAACTGCATCTGTTACATCTATAGTAAATTTATATTTATCACTTTCCATCTGTTCATACAATTCACATATTTCATAATTAGGATCATACATTGATCCCACGTCTCCAATGTATGTTGCATTATAGTCATCATTAAGCTTAACAACTTTGTATGTAGTACCTTGTAATTCACTCTCATAAATCATATACCCTGAATAGGTTCCATTTCCAACTAAAACGAAATCTTTAGCATTCTTTGTATCCTTTATATATGTAGGGTATTTACCTTCTAAACTATATCTATATATAAGACCATTAGTACCTATATAGTATATTTTACTGCTTTCATTTTCAAAATAATCTGCTTTTTTAACACCTTCTACTATAAGTTCCTTATTAGATGTATTATCATAAGTTACGTAAAGATTGTTTCCTTGAATATTTAATTTGTAACCCTTAGAATAATCATTTTCTTTCTTTAGAACCTCATGATACTTTTCAAAAACTCTATTCACTATAATAACCGCTTGCTCTATTGTTGTATTACTTTGTGGCCCAAAGTTAACACCATCACCTTTCATAAAACCATTATCGTATGCAAAGTCAACTCCCTGAACAGCCCAAGAAGCTACAATATCCTTATCATTAAACGATAAAACACCATCACCAGCATAATAATCGGTACCAATACTATCAAGTGTTCTCTTTATCATTATAGCCATTTCTTGTCTTGTTATTTTATCGTTTGGTGCAAATATACCATTACCTTTTCCCTTAATAATGCCAAGCTTATTAGCCACAAGAACATCACTATTTACAGTATCTGAAAATGTATCGATTGGAGCTTCTTCAGGTGTGATACCTGTCATAGCTTTATATAATCTAACAATAAGCATCGCAAAAGACTCTCTGCTTATATTATTATTGAACACAACTCCTGGTAAATTAAAATCGTCATAACTTAGTATTTCATTTTTTACAGAATTTAAAAGCTCCTCTTCTGCCCAATCACTAGCACCAGTAAACCAACCACCCGCAAAAGCCACGCTACTTGTCATAATTGCAATTACAATGATTAAACTTAAAATCTTTCTCATTAAATATCTTCCTCCTTGGTATAATTTATCATATTATATCATAAAATGTATACTTTATATATATTTTTCTATTTTGCCTTATATTACCGCTTAATGAGGTTTTGTTTTTTACTCAAGCGGTACCAGGTACCGCTTGAGTTAATAAAGTACATTTAACTAACATATTCCTTTACAAAATTTGCTACTTGACTGATTGTATATTTAGTGTAATAATATCATTACGTATATATTGGTGCCAAACCATATAACAACAACCGAGCTCTAAAGTGCTAAACACACTTTAGAGCTCGGTTCATTTATCAATTACTTCCTACCTGTTGTAATGCAAAGATGTCTCCCTGCTCTACTTCAATATCTACTCCTTTGACTTAGTGATTAACGTTAACTTATTCTACACTTAACTCGTCATATACCCCTTAACCAAATCTATGTTTCTTTTTTACAATAGTTCTATAATTGCTTCATCATTTTTACCGAAAACACCCTATGGAGTAGGGTGTTTTAAATTTTTTAAACTAAGCGAGAATAAAATAACAAATCCTAAGGAGCTTATTAAATATGGGGCTTTTAACCCGATATTCTGAAAAGCTAATCCTCCTACTATCGGTCCAATGGTATTTCCTATATTTGTAGCTGTTGATAATTGGCCTATAGCAGATCCCTTTGTTTCTTCAACTATACCTTCAACAAAAATACTGCTTATAGTAACGTTAAGCATAGTTAATGCAATACAGTATATCGTCCATATTACTCCGTACAAATAAATATTTTCTAAATATGGAATAACTAACAAAGTAATAAACAACAATAAAAGTGAAATCGTAGTTGCATTTTTAGCGCCAATATTATCACTTATTGTTCCAATACGCGGAGATGAGAAGGCGATTATCATTGTTGGTAGAATAAACGCTAAAGCTATTTCTAGCAAATCAGAATCAAATCTTGCTTGTAAATACAAGACAAAAATTGATGAAACTACACTAGTGAATATACTTGCAACAAGATTAAATAATGCTATTTTCATCTTATTAGAAGGTAACAAAAATTTTACAATATTATCTTTATTGTTATTATTGATTGATTTGGTTTCCATTATGTTGAACAAAGAATAAACTAAAGCGATTACTGCAGCTACCGAACAAGTAAAAAACAAATTAGCCCACCCAACCACTAGTTTATTATTGTATAAGAAAGCAAAGCATAATGCTATACCGAATAAACCACCTTTTTCAGAATAGCTGCCTAGTTTTCCAAAATTATATGCATTATTTTTACCGTTCAAATCAGAAATCATACTGAAAGTTGAAATACTAATAAAAACAGCTGCTATTGATTGTAATCCCCTCGCTAAATATATTAAAGGTAAAGTTGTAGCTTTATAGAAAACAAAATAAGAAACCACGTAAAATAGTATTCCTAAAATAAATATAGGTTTTCTGCCTACCTTATCAGAAACGTATCCTACAATTAATCGAAATATTAAAAGACCTAAAGAAAACACTGAAAAAAGTCCAGTTACTTGTATTGGAGTCAATCCAAGTCTAGTCGTAAATACTGGCAATAGAACACTCATTGATGTTAATGGTAAAGATATCAATAATATTGGTAACGATATCTTTGCTAAAACATTTTTTTCAAAAGTCAATGTGCACCTCCTTAAGATTTACTAAACTACCACATTATACCATACAGGCGTCATTTGTAAATACTATTTTTATAATTTTATTTTTTTATGATGACCCAACAAAACCGCATAATCTATTTCAGAATAATTAATTAAATTCTACATTTAGCATTATTCTCTCGGATTTTTTTAATATTACTATTGTTATATAAAAAGCATTATAGTAGAATTTTAAAATGGGAATGGCAGGTGCTGCAATTGCAACAATTTTATCTCAATTATTTTCATTTATTTGGGTGGTTTCATACTTCACAGGAAAAAAAAGCAGAATAAAATTCAATCTAAAGTATTTGAAACCAGATTTTACTGTTGTTTTTAAAATATTTCTTTAGGATTGCCAGGTTTTTCATTGCAAATTGCCAGCAGTTTATTAAATTTAATTTTAAACAAGAACTTGCAACAATATGGTGGAGATATTGCCGTATCAGGTATGGGCGTAATAAACAGCATTCAAACGATGATAATTATGCCTATAATTGGACTAAACCAAGGTGTTCAGCCAATCCATCAGCTTCAACTTTGGAGCTGAAAAATATGACAGAGTTAAAAGCGCAGCCAAATTAGCAGTCAAAGCTGCTACTATAACCATATCAATTGGATTTATTATTACTAGATTATTTCCATTGCAAATAATATCAATGTTCAATAGAGAGCCTGAGCTTCTTAAATTCGGCAGTTCTGCAATATTTGCATGGTTCTTATGTTTACCAGTTGTTGGTTTTCAAATTATTGGAGCTAATTTCTTCCAAGCAGTTGGAAGGTCAAAAACTGCAATGTTTTTAACCCTTACAAGACAAGTTATCCTACTTATACCTTCTATTATAATATTCTCGAAAATTTGGGGAATTGAAGGCTTAGTTTATGCAGCGCCATTTGCAGATTTCTTGTCATTCATATTAACTGCAGTTTTCTTTTATCATGGAATTAAAAATTTAGAGAAATTCAGGAGAATATAAATGCTAAACTTTTTATCATATTAAGTCTCTTTTTTACTTTATATGCTTATATTAGATTCTTTTAAACCTCGCTCTTCCCTCTATTACTTCAGAAGAGGTCCGTCACTATAACTAATTGCTCTAAATTTATACTACGATTTATTGAGTTTTTCTAAATACAAATTTTATTTATATTGAAATTTTCCAAATAGCTCTCCCAGAATCTTCGCTAACTGTCACACTAGGATTGTATCCTTTGTCAATTAATCCAAGCCAGACATGACATGCACAAATACCTATATCTACGTTTGGATGTTCCCATTTGAAGTGTTTATATCCCACTGTCATAGCAACAGTAATTGTTTTGAAACTATTTTCAAAAGCAAATTTCCACATTTGAGAATTTGCAGCAGATGGTGCTTTTCGTCCTAAATCAAGCGCATATAAAACGTCATCTGAAAGCTTATCATAATCATTTGGATTCTCAAGCAAATCTTTAATATCTTTACGCTTGAAACTTGAAGTCTTTTTAGTAATTCTGTCCACAAGACGAAGTCCTCCATCTTCATAATATCCTAGAGGCGTAATACATATTACCCGTCTACCGGTGGTTACACCTTTTGAATATCCATAACCCATGTTTGACTCTTTTAACTGATCCGTAGATTGTAAATGGGGCATTAAACTTTCCAGTTCTGATAACTTATAGTGCCCATACCAACAGGTTGAAAGACCTTTACTTTGTGCAAAAAGTATTAACAATTCCCCAATAAAACCTACCTTTGAGATTGAGATGATATCAGTTTCTGCCACAAAAGCAATGTTATCTGGTGGAGATAACATGTTTGTATAAAGAGTTTTTGTAGCGTTAGCATTAAAGAACTTAATCTCGACATTGTGATCAAAAGGAACTGATAATGACTTTACAAAGTCCTGTATGGATTCCATAACAACCTTTTCAACAGAAATCATTTTATAACTACGTGCTGATCTTCGTGAATCAATATTACTTTTAATTGGAAATGAGATAATCATATTTTAAATCCTCCTGATAATATTAATAATTAAACATTGGTCAATACATTTATTGTTGTTATCAGTATTGAACATTTTACATGATTTAATAATATAAAGCGTTCAAATCATAAAGTTTTTAGGCATATTCTATCCTCCTATAATTTGCTGACTAGGTAGCTAGTATGACGTTTTAAAACTTCCAATTTTAAGTTAACTTTCATGAATTCTTAATAACGAAATCAAAAATATAACTGAAATTGATACCATTAATATTGTCATTCCCATAACTGTCCAGTGCACCTCTAATTTATTAAGAATCACTCCATATATCAGTGCACCTGTGCTGTTTCTTTAAAAGTTCTTCAACATTTGTATCAGACTTTTTATACTCTTCTATCTGCTTATCTAACCAACTTTCATCTTCCCCTGGATCAGGTATTGATAATTCGAATTCATGGGGGCGACGGTGACCATACTGTTTCAAATATTCCTCTCTACTCATTTTGCCCTTAATAACCTTCAAAATTCCTACAACTGGTCCAAGGCTCTGTAAATCAGAATCTTCCCTAAGATTTGATAGCAATGTACTTGCATCTTCACTTCCTACCATTTCAGTAAGTTTCTTATTGATAGGTGTCAAAGTAAGACCAGCTTTACTACCTCCTACCAATAAGCCCCACCAAGCTTTAGTATTCTGAAGCTTTATTATTTAACTTTTCATTTTCAAAGGCAGAAGGTAAGATGACAAAACCATCTGGAACTGGATATCCTGACTGATACATTTTTGCTAACATACTGCCTTTTCCTCCTGCATATGCCTGTAACTCAGGAGTTAGTTCTTTAAATCTTTTAATCATATTTTCCATTACAAGTCCTCCTGTATTTTACTGACTGTGCGGTTAGTATGTCATATACTGACTTGCCTGTCAATAAAATTAAAATTTATTTTTAGTTGCTTTCATCATACCCAAATATCATAATATGATGACTCCTAATAATATAACATAAAAAGTTCCGTAGAATTTTCATTCTACGGAATCTTATTTTGAATTTTAACCTTCTATTTTTATTTTGCTATTATAAACATCTAAATTTAATTCACCCATAAGCTTACTTGAAATTAGTCCTGTAATCATAGAATCACTAACATTAACTAAAGTTCTTGCCATGTCTATCAATGGTTCTATTGCAATTAACAATCCTACTAATCTTACCGGTAAATCCTTTAAAAGTTCCTTTGAAATATAGGGATAATTAAAATTCGATAAAAATCTTATGTAGATATCCTTTAAGAACTTCATGTTATAGCTATCTCCTATGACATTATGTTTACTAACAAATATATCATGATGAACATCTTTCTGTTTTAAAACCTTGCTCTTGGATTACTTTTAATATATCCTGTCTATTAGGTAAAGAATTAGATATTTTAGATACTACCTGATCACTAAAGCAGTCTATCCTTCTATTTGCATTTCTTAAATCAAAATACGATGTCATTTCTTCATCATATTCCTTCATTTCTTCTAAATAATTATCAAAAATTGTGTAGCTGTTTTCAAAAATTCTGAGTCTATTATCAAACCTAGGTTTAAGCTGAGGATTTTGATTTGAATAGCCGATACCTAGCCCGACAACAGGAAATGTTAATTTAGGAAGCTTTAAAATCTTACAAATTTTTGCCGAGTCATTTAATATACTCCCTAAAAATACAACACCTAAATCCATAGATTCTGAAGCATTGACAACATTTTGAGCAGCTAAGCACGCATCTGTAAATCCTTGAAAAAATCTATCCATATCAGATGCATTCTCAGTTTCTGCGCCTTTTTCCTTTATAATTTTATTGTTTCTGAATTGATCTGCTATAAAAATCAAAAGTTCTGGTGCTCTTCCCACATATTCTTGATTACATACTTCTGCAATTTCTTTCTTAATTGAAGAATCAGTTACTCTAATAATAGAAAATTGTTGTGTTCCATTTGATGTAGCTGTGCGTCTTGCAACCTCCATTAATGCTTCAAGGATTTCCCTTGGTATACTCGTGTCTTTAAACTCACGTATTGTACGATGCTGCAACTGTCTTTGAATCATTTCATTTATTTGACTCATATAAAATCCCTCCAATTAAAATATTTATAAGTATATGATACCCTAAAATATTGAAATAAAACACTTATAGTAATTATCTCACCATGAGACATCAATACCACCACCCCACGGCAATAAGTTCTACAGCAGTTACAGCAATCCAAGTCAAAGCAAGCGTAACTAGCCCAATAATTCCACACCTCCAAATACATATACGAATAGCTATTTTATCTGCAAGTTGTTCTACTTCCTATAAGTGTTGAGTAAATTTATTGTTCTCCAAAAAGAATCAAATCCTCCAGTTACCATCATTTTCATATTTCCAAGCCCTTCATTTTTACTTTATTTCTCTTATTCAGCAAGTTTTTATTATTTAGTTTGCCTTCAACAAAAATACTGCTTATAGATAATATTGGCACTAAAAAGGCAACGTTACTATCCTGACTGATACATCTTTGCTAAAATACTGCCTTTTCCTCCTGCATATGACTGTAACTCAGGAGTTAGTTCTTTAAATCTTTTAATCATATTTTCCATTACAAATCCTCCTTTATTTTTGAATTCCAAATCGAATCATATTAATAAAACTACTTCTTTCTTTAATTATGTTTTCAAGAATGCATTCATTTAATTCCCTATTATCTACTAATTCGGATACATACTTATTTTCGAAATAATCTAGTGTTAGTTTAATAAGTTTATACGCCTCTTTTCGATCTACATTTTCTCTTAGAGGCACATTTGCAAACAACCGTTCTTGAACCTTGTCTCTCTCTTCGATTAAACTTCCATACTTCGTTTCAATTTCTGACTTCAACTCATCTGGAGTATTGTAAAATGCCTCTATAATAACTTTATAAAGATCAGGATTTTCTTTGTAATATTTAAACTTTATAGTGCTTATCCTATCTTTAACCTCAAAAAAATCTTCATCTTCAGATACACTTTCAAAACCCATTACCATGCTACCTTTCTCAAAACACCTATCCAGTAAGGATATATATAAATCTTTTTTACTCTTAAAGTGATGAAAAATTAATGCTCTGGAAATTCCAGAAGCCTCTGCTAACATTGCTGTTGAGGTTTTATCATAACCATGCTCTGCAAACACAGATAAGCATGTGTCTAATATTTCTTCTTTATCATATAGTTTCTTAGGCATATTCTCTTCTCCTATAATTTACTGACTTTGCAGTTAGTATATCATATGCTGACTTGCCTGTCAATAAAATCAAAATTTATTTCTAGTTACTTTCATCATAACCAAATATCATAATATGATGACTTCTAATAATAAAACATAAAAAATTCCGTAGAATTTTCATTCCACGGAATTTTTTATGTGAATTTTAACCTTCTATTTTTATTTTGCTATTATAAACATCTAAATTTAATTCACCCATAAGCTTACTTGAAATTAGTCCTGTAATCATAGAATCACTAACATTAACTAAAGTTCTTGCCATGTCTATCAATGGTTCTATTGCAATTAACAATCCTACTAATCCTACCGGCAAACCCATAGCAGGTAAAACTATTAAAGAAGCAAATGTAGCTCCACCTCCTACACCAGCTATTCCAAATGAAGATAAAGTTGTTACTAAAATTAACTTAATTAAAAATGTAGCTGCCATTTTACCTAATTTTTTAGAATCCTGATTTATTATAGCAGATGTAATCGAAATAAAAATCAATGGAATTACAATCATGCTTAAAAGTCTTACATAACCAGTTCCTATAACTGAAAACCATGAATTGGACTGCTTTACAACATCTGATGAAGCTCCATACTTTAATTGAAGTATAGTTCCAAAGATAATTCCTATTGTCAATGCTAAAATAACTCTAATTGTAAAAGATACCCTCTTTTTCTTTAGTAATACTAATCCGAATATTACAGCTAACAAGATGATAATATTTATTACTACTAATATATTTGTATTCATACTATTCTCCTTAATTTTTTATATTATTTATTTTGTTACCATTTTCAATCCTTGCTTTCACCACCTTTTTTATTTAATAAAAAACAAAAAATCCCTGCCTCTGATTACACTCAGAGGAAGAGATTTAACTCAGCGATCGTTTAACTTATTAAAAAAATATGTTTAATATATTATATATATTTTTACCATAGAATTATGAAGATATTATGAAGAAAACTATTTTTATTAGAAATTTTAAATATGTTCTTTATAATAATTTCAAATTATTAGTAAAGTGTTATAATATCAACGGTATAACAAAACCATCAGCTGTTTCTAACTATATTTTTAGATCCTACATAGGTTGCATAAAAGTATCCACCATATATTATAACAAGAGCTAAAGATATCATAAGTGAAGAACTCCCTATTATACTACTGCTGTAAGCACTAAAAATTCTGTTTATTACAATCATTCCAACTATTGAATGAATAATTGCTAAAGCTAAAGGTACCATAAAATATATTAAATTTTGTTGAAGTATTGCTTTATTTATTAATTTGTCAGTAACACCGATTTTCTTAAGAGTGTTATATCTATTAAGGCTATCGCTTATATCAGACAATTGTTGCAATGCGAGTACAGCCGCGCTTGATACTAGAAAAACTATACCTAAATATACACCCAGAAATACAATCATTGTTGTTGAACCGTGTACTCTTAAATGTACATCTTCTATTGTATTTCCGACAACTTGAATAGAGGTATATTCCACATTCTCTGAAATGTCATTTAAGAAGTTGGAGAATATTTCTTCTGATTGTTTAGGGTCTTTACTTTCAAACATTACATTGAATCCTGTGGAATACAAATTTAGCTCTCCTGAGAAGTTGTCAGGGACAATTAAATAGAAGAAATCCAAATAAGATCCTGTAGTAACTATATTTTCCTTTATGGGAACTTCATTCTTAATTGAGTAAACTTTATTGTCTATATTTATAGTGCTTTCATTTTTCATAAAACTTTCTAGAGCACTATTCATTTGTTCATAGTTGGACACTACTATTACTTCATCTTCACTTATATTAATAGGGGACTGCCCTTTTAATTGTATGACCCTATTATAATCAGATAATTTTATAGTAGACACAGGTCCATCTAAATAGTTTTCTTCAAAATCCTTTTTTTCTGTCTCCGTTAAATATTTATTTAGCAAGTCACTTATTGTTATATTAAGTTTATATTCTTTAAAAAAGACATGTTTTTCATAATTATCATATTTAAAATTCATTAAGTCCATATATTCTTTAATATCTTTTATCTTTTGATCTTCTTTATTGATATAAAGTTGGCTTGAAGCATCAAAAGAAGTATTTCCCTTTATCAACTTATCATAACTACCTTTAAAGCTGAACATAGTAAATAAAAGTGTTATTGTTAAAAAGATCATAAGGCATATGACAGTCATTGATAAAAAGTTAGTATTTATCTTGTTATTTATTTGTCTTAGAACAAATATATTTAAATCTTTAAAATATATTTTTCTATTCTTTTGCACAGCATGGATAAAGAAATTAGAGAGGCTGAAAAAGAATAACAGAGTTCCTATAATTCCCATCAATATAGAAACTATAAACAAAATATTTTCAGGATTTAATCCTATTTTCAATATTAGTGTATATGCAACTACCAATGTTACTACAGATAAAAGAAATATAACTATTGAGAGAAAGGGACTTTTCAGCTTTATTTTTTCATTTTTCTTTGATGCATTTAGCATATCAATCAACTTATATTTAGAAATAGTTCTCTGGTTGAGGATCATTACTAAAAGAAACATAATGCTAAAGTATACAGTAGTTTTTATCACTGCACTTACTGAAATAATAAACTTGAATTTGCTTATATTAACGACTAAAAGTTTTGCTGTTATAATCGACAGACCTTGAGATACTAAAATTCCAAGTATAACTCCAACAACTAGAGATATCAGGCCGATTATGATAGTTTCAATAATTAATATTTGCGAAATTTTACCTTTAGGCATACCTAATATCATATATATGCCTAGCTCTTTTTTTCTCTTTTTTATTAAGAAATTATTAGCATAAGCTATAAGTCCACCTAGAACAAAGGCTACAAATACAGATGCTCCAGCTATGAGCTTGTTTAATGTTGACATAAACGCAATAGTATTTTTACCCATTTCAAGCATTGAATTTTGAGCTTCGATAGAATTGAAACTGTAAAATATACATACTGCAAAAGTTAAGGTAATAAAATATATGAAATAATCTTTAAAGCTTCTTTTTACATTATTTAATGAAATTTTAGAAAACATCTCCACTATCACCTCCTAACAAGGTTACAATTTCAATTATCTTATTAAAGAATTCTTTTCTTGTATCTCTCCCACGTATTAACTCATTAAAAATCCTGCCATCTTTTATAAATAAGATTCTATGTGCATAACTAGCTGTAAAGGCATCATGAGTAACCATCAGTATTGTAGATTGAAATTCTTTGTTCAACTTTTCAAATGAATCCAAAAGCAATCTTGACGATTTAGAGTCTAATGCACCAGTAGGTTCATCAGCCAGTATGAGTGAGGGTTCTGTAACCAAGGCTCTTGCCGACGCTACTCTTTGTTTTTGCCCTCCTGACATTTGAAAGGGATATTTTTTTAGAACATCAGTAATTTCAAGTTTCCCCGCAATATTTTTAATAATATTGTCTATTTCGGTATTTTTTCTTTTTTGTATTGTTAAAGCTAAAGCTATATTTTCATAGGCGGTTAAAGTGTCAAGAAGGTTAAAATCCTGAAATATAAAACCCAATTCATCGCGTCTGAATTTTTCTATGTCCTTTACTTTTAAAGTTGTAATATCCTGACCATTTATAATAATATGTCCTGTTGTAACATTATCAATAGTTGAAATACAATTTAAAATGGTAGTTTTGCCACTGCCTGATGGGCCCATTATTCCTACAAACTCTCCTTTATCTACCTTGAAGCTTATATTATCAATTGCCTTTGTTGTATTACCTTTATTGCCATAGTATTTTTCTATCTTTTCAACGTTTAATATATTTTGCATTGTTATTCCCCTATAATTTAATTTGTTTGATAAACTCAATTTGATCCATATACATGTATCTCTATTTTTTTACATCAAATTCGACGCGGGTCTCTACAATTCTCTTACCACCTGAATAAATAGTTACACCGTAATGACCTTCTTCAAGATCTTCTGGAACTGATAGCTTAACAGAGAAGTATCCATCATTGTTTATCTCTACATTTTCTTCAACTAAAAATCTGTTTTCTGTTGCAATTTTGCCTTTATACCATACTACATCTGCCTTTTTAACCCAAAATCTGTTACCTTTTGCAGAAAAATAAACAGTATCCTCTGGTGAAAACTCAGTAGTTATATCTACAGGATTCCCCTTCTTGGCATCGATATTTTTTGATACAACGCCATCTACAATCTTAGGACCGTTATAGTAATTATAACCAAAGTAGCCTATGATTAATAAAAGAATGACTGCAATAATTGTGATTGATATTTTTTTCAATTTAAATTCCTCCTAAATTTATTTTCATTTGCATGCTTATTATAACAGGGGTACTTATGATTACATATTTGTTTACATTTTATTAAGGTTACATTTTTGCAAGGTTAGAAGTATATTGAAATTTTTAAAAATAACGAGGTCACAGTTACTACATGCAGTAGTTGTGACCTCGTTATTATAAAATTAATCAGCTCATTAAGTTAACTTTGCCTAAAGGAAAGATAATACAAACCTTTGTTCCTTCACCAATAATCGAAGTTAAGTTTAGTCCTAAGCCAAGCTGATCAGAAAGCTTTTTGCACAAGTAAAGTCCAATTCCAGTAGACTTGCCAAACCTTCTTCCATTTTCTCCAGTAAAGCCTTTTTCGAAAACTCTGTTTATATCATTATCTATAATACCTATGCCATTATCCTCTATTGTAAGAACAACATTATTTTCATTTTTAACAGAGTATACTTTTACCATTCCATCCTTTTCTCTGATGTATTTAATGGAATTTCCTATCACTTGATTTAGAATGAATTCTAACCATTTAACATCGCCATACACAGTGCCTTCTACAGCTTCTATATCGATAGAAATTCTTTTACTTATAAAGTCTCTGGAATTTCTTTTTATGACGTTTCTTACTAGGGTATTTAAAGAAACCTCTTTAATAACGTAATCCTTGCTTACATTATTACTTCTAGCGTAATATAATACCTGTTCAATGTATTCTTCAACTTTCTTTATTTCATAATTAATGTTTTTGGTAACTTCATTTTGATTATTTTCTATAATTAGTCTTGCTGAGGCAATAGGAGTCTTTATCTCATGCACCCAGGTTTCTATATATTCTCTATATTCACTTTCCATATCTCTATATTTCTTTACATGTTCATGCATATCCCTATTAGCATGTTTTAACAGATCATATAATAATTTTCCTTCTATAAATTCCGGTTCTTTAATGATCTCAGATAACAGATATTTTTTATCCAAATCATCCATTATATTAGTAACTTCATTGTAAAAGTTTTTTTGCTTAATAAACTCTGTAATCATATAAGAAAAAACAGGAAGGAACCATATGCAAAAAATCAGAATAATTATATTAACCCTAATGTCAATAAGTAGCATAATGCTGCACATTATAGCAAATAACATAAAATTTATCAACAAGAATAATGTTCTATCTTTAAAATAATCCTTTAATTTCATGGTAATATATATCCTAATCCACGTCTTGTCTCTATGTTTTCTTTCATTCCCACTTCTTCAAGTTTTTTTCTTAATCGTGTTACATTTACGGATAAATTATTATCATCTACAAAACTATCTGAATTCCACATGAAGTCCATTAGATCATCCCTTGAAACTATTTTCCCTTTGTTTTTAATCAAGCATGAAAGTATTTTAATTTCATTTTTTGTCAGTTCAGAAGAAATGCCTTTATATATAATAGACCCATTAGACAAATTAAACTTTAGGTCGTTATAAGTAATTAAATCTTGAGTTTTAACTCCGTGAACCCTTCTTAATATAGAGGTTATTCTTGCTAATAGAACCTGAGTATTATATGGTTTTGTAACAAAATCATCGGCACCTAAATTCATACTCATAAGTTCATCCATCTCGTTATCCCTACTTGTAACTACTATAATAGGAACATCCGAGCTTTTTCTTATTTCTCTACATATATAGTATCCATCAAATACCGGCAGGTTTATGTCTAGAAGTATTAAATCAGGTTCTTCTCTTAGAGTATAATCAACAATATTTTGAAAGTTTGTTGGAGCAACAGTCTCATATCCATATTTGGTTAGAAAGGTTCTAAGTTCTTCTCTTATGGTTTCAGTATCTTCTATAATAATTATTTTTGCCATAGTCACCCCTCCTACTATAAAATTTATTAGCTTAAAGACATTATAATTGATTATAACCATTTATGCAAAAAAAATATATATATAATTAATTTTTAAAATAATTATTGACATAATAAAGCAACGGGAGAGCCTCATACCCCCTGAAGTACTTATTAGCCAAATGCCAATTCAAAAAAATCATACGTTACTCGATGTCGGTGCCGGCTCAGGTTTTTTTACAATTCCAATGGCAGAAAGTACATCTAGCAAAGTGTACGCTTTGGATCCTGATAAACGTATGCTCAGTGTTATATAAGAAAAGGCTAAAGAAAAAGGACTTACAAATATTGAAACGATTCAAGATTATCTTGAAAATTCAAGTATTCAAAATGACAGTATTGATTTTGTTATGGCATCCTTAATACTCCACGAAGTGAGTTCTCTAACAAAAGCACTCTCAAATTTATTTGAGGTACTAAAAACAGGAGGGCACTTGTTATGTCTAGAGTATGAAAAGGACGACTTGATAATAGAAGGACCACCAATGTCCATTCGTATTGGCTCAGAGGAACTCGAAAAAGCATTGTCATCAATTGGCTTTGAAATAGTTAAGAAGACTAAAATTAATGATGCAATATATACTGTTTTGGCAGTTAAGAAAAATTCACTCTGTGCCCATTTTTAGCGCCTCGCTCATGGATATTTTCTTAAGCTTCCTTTCGCTTAAACGCTTGGCTATCTCATACACCACAAAGATCAACATGAAGCTTATCAGGACATAAAGCGGGTTCACAATCATGGGTATCACCATATTGATCATCTCCGCGACGTAACCGTACAGGTTGTTCCCGAAGGCAAGCATTAATGGTAGCCCCAGCCAGAAGCCGATAAACACCGCTGGTGTAGAGCTGTTTAGAATCAGCTTCACCAGCTCTTTCCTGCGGTAGCCCAATATCTTAAACAGAGAGATGGTATTCCGACTCTCGTCGATCATCAGCGACGTAACAAGAAAGAGAATAATCATACCCACCAGATAAAACTCAACTGATTGTCTTCCCTTTGGATAGCAACGAAACGCGTTGTACGGCTCCGCCCCTTCGGGAATGCCTCCATCTTGTAAATTCTGTACTTCCTTGAAGTTATACTCTAGAGGATACATATATCTCTCCAGCGCCCCCTTTTCCATCACCACATCCATTGAGTAGTTGAAGGTAAAACCAAACATCAATATCATCGATGCTGCGCTCACACCAAGAACTAAAAACAACAGACGCGGTATGCTTCGTACCTGCTCGCGTATCCTGAATTTGGTACTGAATTTAAACCGATTCAGCCTTAGTGCGCGTTCTATAAAATTCACCTTTGCTTTTTGCTCATCGCCTTTCATCAGATTGACAGCGGTTCTTTTGAGTATCTTCCGTATAATAAAAAAACTTGACAGACCGATAAAAGCTACCGGCATCAACACGGCAAGTGCCAGGTTTAATGGCGAGAAGCTAATGCCTCTATTAGGTAGGTTGTAATGAATCAGCATAGAATCAACAACAGGCCTTACACACGGTAGCGCAAGCAACATGCCAGCGAGACCTCCCACTGCAGACAGCAATACAGGAATCGCCATATAGTGCCTCGTCAGTTCACGGCGACGGTAGCCCTGAGCATACAACGTTCCGATTACTACACTGTCAGATTTAACTATACGCATAATCAACACGCCTACAATAATGCAGCTAAGCAGAAAAAATGCTGTCGATACAGGAAGGCTCATGGCCTGCATACTGTTTATATTTGACCAGGGCATACTAACACGCTTGTTATTATCAGCATCCAGCCATTCAGAAAGGGAATAGCCTTTTTCACTTAACAACCCGTGCAACTTTGCTGTTTGTTCATTTATATTTTTCCTGTCCTCAAAATATGCCGAATAGACCGTGACCGCCTCTGGGAACGCCACAATATCCGTACAAGAAACAATTCCGATACCAAAACCACTGGTTGGCAGCACATCGTAAAGGTTTTTGAGTATGAAAACATAATTAGGTACAGCTGCTCGCCACCAGAGAGTTCCCGTGGGAAACGGTTCTTTTTGTCTGATAGTCCGACAGCAGAAAGCACATCATCTATTTCAAGTGGGTTTTTACTGATGTTCGACACAACCTCGTTCGCATCTTGAGACGAGTTTTGTTACCACAGACCGGACATAAAATCCACTCGTATTTAAGCAATGTACCACTCTTTACTTGAGAATGTTTAAATATAACATCCATGTCTTCCCCTTTACTTTTTTTTATCCGTAACATTTTTCATGGCCTTGTTAACTTCTTGGTTAACAGATTCTTGATAAATGTCAGCATGAGTTTTTGAATCTTTAATTAGATCGTCACAAAAAGACGCTACATCTCTGCCAGTTACTTCTAGCACGCCTTTTCCCAAGACTACACCTTCTTCAAAAAGATCTATAATTCCCGAGAGCAAACCCGTCCCTTCGGTTAGCTCTACAGGGCCGACCTTATAAAAATATTTTTGAATCTCTTTATAAACAATCTGATAATCTTGCGGAAGCGCTTTAACACGTGCCACGTGCGCTCGCCACTCTTTTTTGCCTTCGATGATTTCTTGTATTCTCATTTTATCCTCCTATTTACCTAATTTTTTAGCGATATTATTGTTTAGCTGCTCTCGCCACTTGTCGCGATAAGACTTTGCCCCTTCTTCTCCAACAAGCGCTAAACAAAAACCTTTGATATCATCACCCAAAACCTCTTGAACACTCTGACCGTCCGCCGCTGTTTCTTCGAGCAAACCAAGAACACCATCAAGAATTGGCATGAGATTACGACCGGTGAAATCTGAGTATGCCCAGAGATTTGTATTAACTTTTTCCCATGCTACTTGATAATCAGCTGGTAGTTTTTTTACTCGCAATTCAAAACTTTTCATTTCTTTAGTCATGTCGCTTCCTGTAACTTTTTCCCAGAAATTCATTATTTTTTCTCCTTTAACTCATTAATTTTTGATGATACGAACTCCCATCTTTCCCAGAACTTCCTAAGCTCCTCACGACCTGAGTCATTAAGAGTGAAAAACTTTCGCGGCGGTCCCATATCAGATGGTTTTTTTTCTATATCCACGAATTTATTCTTCTCAAGCCTCACCAAAATGGTATAAACTGTCCCATCCACAACGTCCGAAAATCCTAGTGCATTCAGCCTCCGCGTGATTTCGTAACCGTAGGTTTCCTCGTGACTGATGATTTCAAGTATGCAGCCTTCCAGTACACCCTTTAACATTTCTGTGATATTTTCCAATTTAATCTCCTCTCTATCTAGTATTACCGATATTCAGTATTACTTACTACTGGTATATAGTAACACATAGTAGTGGTGTCGTCAATATGATATATTTTATTTTTTACATTTATTTTTATCAATAAAATTGCTTTTTGCATCTAATTTTCCAATACACTAAATTATACCCTTTTGCTAAAATATAAAAAACCTCTATCTCCCTGTAACGAGGGGATAGAGGTTAATCATTGTATCCAATCTAGAATTGGTATCCAATTGTCTCAAGCCATTTTGAAACCTCTTCAGGTGAAACAATACCATCTACTGCAATACCAGGTAGCATTATGGATTTTGAGCATTCTATAGCTATATTATTTTCAATTTGACAAAATCCACCGCCTCCATGAGTGCAGAAGGGAATTATTGTTTTCCCTGTGAAATCATGTTTTCTAAGAAAACTCATAACTGGTGGAGCTAATGTTTTAAACCAGTTAGGTGTACCTATAAATATTGTCTGATAATCATCTATTGATTCGTTTCCAGATATTAGCTTAGGGCAAAATCCCCGTGAAATTTGATTTCTTACTTCTTTTGCGGCTGTATTATAGTCAAAGGAATAATTCTTATCAGGAATTAATTCTCTTATAGTACCATCAGTCTGGATTGCTATTTCCAATGCTAAATTTGCTGTGTTTTGAAAAAGCGAATAATAAACAATGTTCCCTCTGCAAACTTAAGTTGCATTTTTTCGCAATTGGTAATGGTAGAAGATAGTAATGATATTGCTTTTTCTAATTCTTCTTTGCTGAATTCCATCATGATCCCTCCTGTTCAAATTGGAATTTACTAGTTGGATGCGAACTCTTAATGGATCAATAGCCCCCATTATTCTCATGCTCAGTGTTAAAACTTGGACTTTTCATAGTTGTAAGGTATGCTCGTACCTACAACTACATCTTCAATCTTATCAATAATCAGCCAATCGTCCATATTTCCTTGATGATCAAACGCAAGCGGCGATTCGATTTTCTGAACACTATCAAATTCAACTAGACATAAGCATTTCTTGTGCCAACGTTCTTTTTGTTTTTTTGTTAAATTCAACTTATCCTGATTGATATTTAGCGTTTTTACAATTTCGTCTTCTGTCAGTTTCACATAGTTTTGAACAGATTTTACAGTAGCAAAAGCAGAGATAAGTGACGTTCCTTTTTCCATAAAATAAACTGTTTCACCCTCAAACACTCGACTGTGCGGTATTTTACGACCAGCCGCACCTCTTACAACCATTGTTTTAGTTCCAGATAAAATTTTATCTAAAACATGTTCCCCCTTTTTGCCTGTATTATCACAATACACGAGATGTATCATTTTTGTTTTCCTCCCTTTTTTTGTTATCTAAATAATGAGCATCTTATAAGCCAAATTATACCCATTCATCTTCTAAAATCGCATAAATACAATCGTCATACCATTCATATTTTTTCTTATATATATAGTTTTCCCATTAGAAGTGTCTTTATTAATCCACTTTCTCTCTGTGATAACTAACATATTTTCCATACTTCCAACTAGAAATTATTCTTCTAGCCTAATTCCGCATCGAGGACAATTTTTAGGTGCATATCCATGTCTTCCAAAATAGTAACCACATTTTGGACACGTTCTAATCAAAACAAATAGTACAATTAAAACAATTGATAATATTAGTATAATAGACATCCCTATTCTCAAAGTTACTTTAGAAATCACGTCTTCCAAAATTAATAACGAGAATGCTATTAGTAATATTAGTATAGAAATTACAACACAATAATATATAATTTTCTTTTTCTTTTTAGTCCATTCTTTCAAATATTTATATTCCTTCATACAAACACTTCCTTTATTACAGGTAATTAAAATTAAATATTTTATATAAAATATTTAATTTAACAATATTAGAGACGGTTCTTTTTGATTGATATGATTTGACGATCAAAAAGAACCATCCCCATTTATACCATAAAAATTATTTAACTGCATTTGAAACAAAATAATATCCTACCATATATACTAAAAACAAATATATCGATAATACCGCAAAATAAATTGCATATTTAATACGTTTTAATTTTAGAGAACGAAAGTAGTTGCTATTGAAAATAACATATGCAATAACTGGTATAAAGAGAATAATAAGTGTTATTGCTTTTCCTATATAATCGCCGCCACCGAGTAGCAGAAACCATTGTATTATAATTATTATAGGTAATACAAAATATAGTACAAAATACAAATATAAATCAAGTAGTTTATCTGTTCTTTTTGTGCGATGATATAATTTTTTACCTGTATATATATTTTTTTTATTCTTGTAAATCCAATATGGTGTTTTACCAAAGATTGGAATAAAAATAAGAAAAATCATTAGTGGAATAACTATTTTAATAAAATTATTACTGATATATATTCTAGTAAACTCATGGTCATAGACATTACTCACATATATAAATAGAGCTATTAGTATGCTCAAAATTTTTTTAAGTTTATTTCTATTCCAAACACTTTTTACCATTTCATATTGTTGTCTATCATTGTCACAATGACACAATATATCCTCAGTAGATTTTTTACAAAACACAATAATTTTATCGTTTTTTAATACATACTTCCAACCCTTTTTCTTCATATCATCAATATATTTTTTTCTATCACCATATATTAATAAATCAAATTCATTAAATATAATAACCTCAAAATCGAGGTCTACTGGATTAACTATATCAAAATAATGCACTCCATTTTGTACAAAACTAATCAGATAACCCTTACTAGCCATTTCTTTAAAATAACTTGCTAAATTTTTGTATGATGACACCGAACCATATCTAACAATTTTTTTCATAATAGAACTCCCTATCCATACTTTATTTTACATTTATCAGATTAATGCAAACTTTAGTACGCATATATCTCGTCACTTTACAAGCACTGCACCCATTAAAATACATTTCTAATAATCAACGAGAAAAACCCGAAATTGTATTTTCATTTTTTGAATATTCTCTTTAAATAGGCGACATCTAATAAATTCACTGTCTCAAAATTTCCTTTATAAAACACACTACAGTTATTAAAAGCACAAGGCAATTCCTTTGCTTTTTGTAGCGTATCCACTTGAATTAAAGATACAGGAACGTTATTCATTTCACAGTACTGTTTTATCATCTCAATATTTTGATAGATATAAGGGCATTGCATATCATAATAAATTGTTAGCTCTTTACTTTCAATTTCTTGGTTTTTAACATTTTGTGCGAACTTTGGCATTGTTCCGTCAAAAGAAAGTGCAAGCAATTCATATCCATTATCGGTTTTATCAACAACCTTAAAACCGAACTTCTTCGCAAATGATTGGTCAGAAAGCCAAGATTTTTGTTTTTTTGCTCCTAGCATACAAATGCCGGATTTACCTCTTTCTTTGGCATCAGCCAAACAATACTCCATCAACGATTTCCCATACCCTTTTCCTTTGTGACTACCAGAAACCCATAAGCAATACAGATAATAATAGTTGTCACCCGTTATGGGAACCCAAGCTGTTTCAAGAGGAGCATATTCAATAAAAACCGTAGCCTTTTCATTTAACTTTCTAAAGACATGACCTTCATTTAGTCGGTCTGAAAGCCATTGTCTCTTTGCGTCAATACCTTGATGGGGCTTTTTACTGCGGATAATGCAGCATAAATGCTCATTGACAAGGTTTTCTGTTGTTAAGTTTACAAAATCAGTATTCATATGTACCCTCATCTATCATTATTTTTTTATATGTTACATTATGTAACACTTGTACGCTAAATCTGTCCTCTATTTCTCCAAACTCTACATCCTCTAAAAAGTGATTAACTCCTTCTGCATTTTTTTACTGAGTCCTCCCAGAACTAATTTATATGATTTTACTATCAATTCTTTCATTAAAGCATCTGGCAATTCACCTTCTAGGTTAATAGAATTCCAATGAATTTTATTCATATAGTATCCTGGAGTAACATCTTCATATTCGTTTCTAATAAACTCACCATCTGAAGGTTCTAACTTAATTGTTACTATATAATCTTCTCCTTTTTCATCTTTGCACACTGCTGCAAACATTTTGTTTCCTATCAAATATCTCGTCCACTGCCACTCTTCTTTAAAATCCTTAGTTGCACCAGGCATTGACAACAAAAATTCATCTATCCATGGATATTTCATAATCTCTATTTCACTCCCTTGAACGAATTTTTCCAAACTTACAAACAATAAACAAGATTTACCATAAAAGTAAATTTATTTAGTTTATTAAAATTATATCATTCTTTTACAATGTATGTAAATTAATATTTCTATTTTATTATCGGTATATATGCAATATAGTTTTATACTGCAAAATATATTTAAGTAATAATTAAATGTATTTTTTTTAAAAAATTTATTATTCGCCTGTAACACTTAACTGAACAACACAAAATGGTTCCTTTATATTATAATAATACACATAATGATCTCGCTTTTTATTTAATTCATCTTCATTAAGTGATGTTGGTCGTAAAAAAACCTCTATACTTCCAGTATCATCAACTAATGTTGCTCTTAAATAACCTTCTTTGTTTGGTGGCAAATAATTATCAGACATCATTTTGAAAGGCTCTGGAAAATCTTCCGTTTCAAATATATCCTTCAAATAGCCATGAATAATAAAACGTGACATTTCGATATCTTGGTTTTCTTCAAGATACTCAATACCCTTTATAGATGAAACTGTCCCTTTGTTTAGTGGCATAGAACTATTATTATAAGTATTTCTCATAGCAGAAGCATACCCTGAAATTAACCGTTCGTAAGCAACACTATTCATTATAGTGAAGTCCCTCAATTGATATTCATCCCCCTTAGGATATAATCTTAATTTATAGTGGTCATCTCCCATACGTTTATCCCATAATAAGCTACCATCTTCTTTACTGTTTTTGCCGTCAAAATAAGTTGAGAAATCTCTAAATACTTTCTTATCAATTATACTGTTTCCGTAAAGTATACTTACATTATTCAATAACCGTGACAATTCTAATTCATTAAAACGTCGCATCTGATCGGTAGAATAATTAATTGGAAAATGTAAAATCAATGACAAATATTTCTCACCCTCATTAGATCTGCTCTCAACTACACAGAAAACCCCTTCTGCATTTTTCAACACATATATTGTTTGATTCTTCTGGTAAGGTTGATTAACTTCTAAATTCCAGGATAATTGTTGTTTATTAAAAACCTGCTCCACATCCTCTTGACTAAGAGGAAATGTATATTGAATATTATCATTGTTGCATGCTGAACAAAGCATAATCATTAATACAAGCACTAAAATAGAAAATACAGATTTGCAATTCATAACTTTATCCTTCCTTAATTTTTAGTAGTGTCAACTATACACCACTGTTTTTTTACTTAAATCCTTTATTTTCAAAGGTTATAACTATTATTTCTCCCGGCGCTATGATAACGAGGATTGTTTATTAGTATAACCACCCTTAAATATAGCGCCTTACTTTGTTCATATAATTTTTGTACTCTACTCCAAACTTCTTTATGCACCATCTTTCTTCAGACAAGATAATCCAATGTGTTGATATTTGAAAGACCATTAGTATTGTAAGTAATATCCACGACCTAGTAAGCAGTACACAGCCTAAAAAATAAATAAAATATGACACATACATCGGGTTACGAGAAATCCTGTATAATCCTTTAAGATTTATGCCATTCTCCGAAGGTTTGGCAAAATTTGATACGGACGCAAGACACAGCAAGATTCCTAACCCATATGTTACCAAACCTGCATAAAACCAATATGAGTCAGTCGTAATCTTAAGAAAGAATAAATAGATAAAAATCAGAATGTTAGAAATCTGATAAAACAAGTACGCTGCTTTTTCTCTTCCAATCAACGGAGCGAAGAAAGCCGCACGTTTTAACCCTTCCTTATTTAAAATGCTTAAAAATCCAAATCTTATCAATATAAATGGAATTAACAAAAGAAAGCCGTTCATTTTATCTCCTCGTACATAACTTGTATCTCAATGCGAAGTCTTTCTATCGGGTTCACATCAAATTATGCTCATTTTACATAGTTTTGCCAATATAAAATAGTGTTTGCTGTTCTGTTCTTTTCCTGCAAAATAACAATCATCAGTATGACGTATTCTCTCAATCTCAAAATCAGAAAATATTTTTAATATTTCTTGTAATGTGACATAAAAGTGTGGTATTCCCTTTTCAGGACCTTCCTCAGTTTTTACTACTGTGTTCTCATCAATTTTTGGATATCCCGCATCTTTAAATGACCAAGTTTCTTTTGAACATAGGGTCAGATAAATTTCTCCATTAGGTTTCAAAATTCTAATTATTTCTGATAAAATTTTATGCATTCCTATAGTATCTGTATGTGAAATAACATGATAGGCAAAAACACAGTCGAAAGAGTTATCGTTATAAGGGAGACTAAGCATATCCGCAACAGTTAAATCAATAGTCAATCTTTCATCTTTTGCCCATTTTTCTAAATGACTTATACCTTCTTGTGATAAATCAAATGCAGAAACATTAAACCCCTGTTTAGCAAAGAATATGGAATGCCTTCCCAAACCACAGCCAAAATCAAGCACATCTTTATAGCCGTTTTCTTTCCAATGTTTTACAATATAATAGCTTTCCTCGCTTGGTTTCAGCCAAATTGGGCTTGTTTCCTCTTTCCAATTCCATTCTTTAGAATAATGTATTGACATACTTCATGCTCCTATCTTATATGTATTTCCATCTAATTGTAATGTAATATTATAACATTTTTACGTAAATATTACAACGCTATTTTGTGTTAGAAATAAATCCGCCCACCAGATCTAGAAATTGATTGCGCCAGAATCAGATGTGGCGCAGAACAAACACCTAAAGATCAGAAACGACAGGATTACTTTATCTTTAAAATAATTCAAAAAGTAGTGGTATTATCGAAACTTGTACGGTATAATAATTACAAGTGAGAAAAGCATTGATGTTTAATCATTTAAGTGCAAATTTTAGCACAAAGCGAGGAAAAAATATGAGCGAAAAAGGTTATGTTCCACCATATACAATAACAGATAAGACAGTAAATTTAATTTCTGCTATTACTGAAATAATAACCAAAATTATGATAAATGATAATATGAACAACAACCCAAGACTTCGAAGGGATAATCGTATCCGTACGATTCATGCCTCATTAGCTATTGAAAATAATTCTTTATCTTTAGACCAGGTGACAGATATTATCAATGGGAAGAGGATTCTTGGGGCTCCAGATGAGATATGCGAGGTAAAGAATGCCTTTGAAGCATACAACAAGCTTTTAGAAATGAATCCATATTCAGTTGAGGATATGTTACTAGCTCACAAAGTGTTGATGAATGAATTAACTAAAGAGGCAGGAACATTTCGAAGTGGTGGTGTAGGTGTATTTGCTGGAGAACAGTTGATTCATATGGCACCACCTGCAAATCAAGTTCCACATCTGATAAAAGAATTAGTTGATTGGGCAAAAAAAGCAGAAGTACATCCTCTAATAAAAAGTTGTGTGTTCCATTATGAATTTGAGTTTATTCATCCATTTGCAGATGGAAATGGGAGAATGGGACGAATGTGGCAGACATTATTGCTAAATAAATGGAAATCGCTGTTTGGCTGGCTTCCAATAGAAACATTGATCAGGGAGCGGCAAGATGAGTATTATAAAGTGCTTGGCGAATGTGACCATAGTGCTGATTCAGGAAAATTCATAGAGTTTCTGTTAAAAGCTATTTATGATGCATTATGTGAGATTGCTGATACCGAACAAGTCACAGAACAAGTAACCGAACAAGTTGAAAAACTGTTAGAGTTTATTGGTGATAAAGAATATTCAACAAAGGAGCTTATGAAATTACTAGGATTAAGGCATAGACCTACATTTAGAGATAACTATTTGTTACCAGCTTTGGAATTAGGTTATATTGAGATGACGATACCAGATAAGCCTAATAGCAGTAAGCAGAAATATAAAAAGGTGAAGAATATGCAAAAATAATTATCTACATATTTGCTTTGTTTTACAATTTTACCACAACCTGCATCACAATAACTACTAGTGTGACACAACTGTCTTACGCAAAATTATATACCAAAAATAATTTTAAAATACAATCTTATAATATGACTACAATTATTTCTTCCAATTTTTATTTTATTACCAGATTTCATAATAATAATATGATTCATTCTATCAATTTTCTTAATATTGTAAAAGTTAATTATATATCCCTTAACACAATCAACAAAAAATTCCTCTACCAACTTACCTTTAATACATTTAATAGATTCATTGGTTTCCTCTACCTCATTATTTGCAAGATGTATGATGGTCTTTTCCTTTACCCATTTAAAATACTCTACATCCTGATAAGATATAGTCATTGCAACCTTTTTCGTATTTAGTTTATACATTCCTAAAGGGCAGTTATAATTACATTCATTAAACATAATCGCATCAATATTTTCATTGCTTAACGGGTATCCAATCCACCCAATAGCCATATAGCTCAAATCATTGGCAATACAAACGCTACTCTTTTTAATATATGTTATTATATCACCATCACAAATAATCACTATATTTAAACTAATTAATTTTGCTGCTATATGCTTCAATGCAATTGACTTTGTTCTAATATACTCAATTTCCGCTTGAATATTTAAATCATTAAAGTATTTCAACATAAGATTTTTAATATCTTTTTTTGAGTAATATTATTGCTATAAATTCCTATCTTAATCATATAATCATTCCTATTTAATTTTTATGTATTATATGATTAAATATTAGTAAATTTTCGAATTCTCCTACAAATATTGATATTTAAGACTTTATAAAACTTTTTAAAGTGATTTTTTTAAAAAACTATCATTTTCATGCCATTTTAATCATTTTCAATAGCTTTTTTGTTTGTATGTTTTTTATATTTATACATTAACCATATTTAGTTAAATCAAACCTTATAATACTATATATCAATTACTTGAAAAATGTATTGATTTTTATCAAGTTTATTTACTTTTGCCATACTGTTGTGACAAGTTATTTGAGGATTCCGAACTAGAAAACATATAAGATTATTCCATAATACTTATCAACTGTCGAGCAAATGACCTTGAATTTTCAATCTTCTCATCTGATATAAATACAGATTTATAACCAAAATCTCTTTCGACAAGCATTCCAATATATTTTAATTGAGAGTGCTTACAATAGCGTTTAATACCTTCCTCAAATAAATCAGTCCCTTTTTCTGGCCTATAACCACAAGTGGTTATGATACCTAATCTTTTGCCATTCCAAAGAGAAGGTCCTTTTTCATCACCATAATACTTGTTCATTCCATATACCAAACGATCAAGCAATGCTTTCATAGGTGGTGTACAATACCATGAATATATAGGTGTAGCCAAAATAATAACATCACTGTCATATACTTTATCAAAAATTTCCTGTACATCATCGGAAATATGACATCCAAAAATTGACCAATCTTTTTGACATTTCCTACAAGCAATACAAGATTCAATATGTTTATCATAAAGCCAAATCAAATCATACTGAATTTGGTTAAGTTCAAGTTCTTCGATAAAAGGCTTTATCAATTTAAGAGTATTTCCATTTTTACGGGGACTTCCCATAAGAATACAGTATTTCATTTATACCTCCATTTGTTGATGTATACTACAATATTATACCATTAGTTCCACTATTATATATTTAATTTAAAAAACGTCTTTTTATATTTGTATAACCTCTATTAAAAGACTTTCTATTTTCTTCCTCATTCATACAAGTGTATCCATTTAGCTATAGTTCGTTATATAAAGCATATCCACTTAATAAAAAGCCAAATCCCCCAACCAATGATAATATCAAACCAACAGTGCGAAAGTTAGATGTACTATTGTCAATAATTCTTTCATATCTAATAGTATTCATAGAACCGCCATTTCTCTGTATAGCATTATGCCCCATTTTGTTCCCTATTGCAGTAGAAGATATAATTAGTATAAGTCCAATAAAAAACATAACTATCATAATACATAATGCTCTTTTTACAATTACCTTTTTCATATTTCATTTCCTTTCAAATATATTTACATATGTTGCCCTTGCTAAAAGGAAAACCATCATATATTGCAATGTACTTTTAGTATTCAATAAGCATCATATTGCAGCTTCAAGCGTATCAACTACATACTCTGTACCCTTTATTTCAGGGGATTTAATAAGGATTTTTCATAGTTGCCTACTGCGTATATTACCAATAATAATGCAACAAGATGCTAATGCTGCAAAAATGTAGGGTATATCTGTAAGAGCATTTAACCACAAAAATGCTACAGCCCAACTATTCCAGATTACCCTTATCCCTTTATTTTCCATAGCAACTTACCTCCATTATCCCAATATTTGTATAATTTATATAAAAAGCATGTTATAATTTAATGCAAACGATTACGCATTTGTTAAATTAGGCGAACTAAATAATATAACACATTTATGAGGTTTCTATACCCATATCACTTATTAAGTCTAACATAGCCTTTCCTGTCAAAACAACCTTTTTCCGTCTGAAATATTTATACCAAGCTCTTTCGCCATGCTGGTTTGCTTAAATGGATTTACTTTTTCCACTACTCCGTCACGTTTAAAAAGTGAGCCTGTATTTTTGAACCAAAATGTTACATTTGCTTTTACGCATTGTTCACGGATATTAAGTACCCAATCATAATCACATTCACGAGCCTCTCGCCCCGTTTCACCGCCAACTGTAACATGGTCTACTCCATGAAGATATGATGTTAAATCTATCGCTTCTAAAAGCGGTGCGCAGGCAATAAAACGCCGCTTTATCGGATAGGATAAAAATAATGGAAGCCTATAATCGGCCAATATTTGATTTTCGACAGTACATCCAATATTCACATTGTCATATCCAGTATCCCAATCTGAAGGAAGCGATACAAGGAAGCGGTCAATCCGCTTTGTCAAAATCAAAAACTCTATATCTGTTCTTTTCTTGATGATAGCCCATATTTCTTTACGCCATTCATCTGCTTCAGGAAGAAAAAAGTCAGTTGCAAAACATGTTGCAAGAATTTTGTTTCCTTTAATGTTGTATTCGCCTTTTGCATTTGTCCTTATAGGCCAATCAAATTTGTCTGTTTTTTCTATGACGTTTTGACCATATCGTTTTGCATGGGGTCCATAAAAATAACAATATGTGCAACCATCACTAATTTTATAGCAGCCTGTCCATGGTTCCCAGTTCATAGTGTCCTCCTTATTTAGTAAGTTTTGTTGTGTCTATATAATCAATCTTTTATGCGCCTTGTCCTCTTTCAGCCATTTTTCAGTTTCGCATCTCAACTTCTCAATATTTGTATCAGTACTGATTTCTTCTGCTGTAAGTTTCCCAAAATGTCTTTTAAATTTAGTTCAGCAATTGATTAAGTAAATACTCTTTGTTATTAATAAACATCTCTGTAACCTGATAACTTTCTGTATCTTCATAGCTAATATGCTTAACAATGTCACCATCAAAGGACAAAATATCTGCGTTTGGAATTCCAAGTAATATGGGAGAATGGGTTGCAATAATAAACTGTGCTCCTTCCTTTGCCAATTGACAAATTGTAATTAACAAAGTTAATTGCCTTTGTGGGGATAAGGCTGCTTCAGGCTCATCCAGTAAGTAAAGCCCTTCTCTGTGAAACCTATTTTGAATTAGTGCCAAGAAACTTTCACCATGAGATTGTTTATGTAAGGATTTCCCACCGTAGTAAGATAGATATCCCGGGTCATCTCTTTCGTAGCTGTCTATCTGGCTTGCCACATTATAAAAGCTCTCTGCCCTTAAAAAGTATCCATCTTTTGGGCGTATAGCACCTCTTACTAATACAATAGCATTCCCCAAGGATGAATGTGTATCCTGTGTAGAAAAGTTAAAGTTTTTAGTTCCACCTTCTGGATTAAATCCATATGCTACAGCAATTGCCTCCAATAATGTTGATTTTCCTGTGCCATTTTCTCCAACAAAAAAAGTTATATTACTTTGTATCATTAGTTCTGACAAGTTCTTTAAAGATGGTATTTCCTTAATGTAAGAACCTCTTTCAAGTCGCTCCCAGTTTATTTTTAATCCTTGAATAAAACGATTGTCCATAAGATTAACACCTTCCATTCTTTCAGTTATTTAATAAATCCCTCGAATATCTGTCCATCTATGCTGATAATTTCATCAATGGAAATCACTATGCCATCAGTCATAACGACAACTCTTTTATATTTGTCTATTTTTTTAACTATACTGATAGCAGTAACGTAGGCACCTCCATTTTTCTTAGCATCTGGTTGGAAGTAAGTAATTTCAATTTCAGGATGCTCTGCAAGCCGGTCTTCTATAATTTGCAACTTATGGCTTAAAGCGTCTTTCATATATTCATCCAATTCTACTCGCTCATCTGTCAGACTTGCAGTTTCTTTTACTTCAGCATCATAACCAGTCAGTGCAGCAAAAGGAGAAAACTGAGCTGCTCGGTCAATGGCTGTCATATGAGGGCGCGTCTTAGAGACATAATGTGGAAGATTGATGATGTCATCGTATTTCTCCGTCATGCCTTATGCCCTCCTATCAGTTTATTCCGTTCTAACGTGGTAGCGCCTTCTTCCAGATTCATACCCTTTATAATGGCATTCTTTCCGTATTTCTTTTTTATCTCCAACATTGCTTTCTGCATTTTTTTCTCACGCATAAGTTCAGCTTCTTCTTCCTCTTTTTTCTTTTTCATATCCTCGTAATCAGTAAAGGAATCAAGCTGTTCGAAGTCATCCTTCTTTTGAGTGGTTGCCTCATCAACAACATGATTAGTAAGGTTGACCCTCCTTCGATGCATAGAAGGACTTTAAATCAATCGCTATATAGGTTCTGTTATTCATAATTTCCCTTGTCACCTCCTCAAAAAATTATCCGCTTGATAAATTCCTATTTATCGGTATAATAAACAATTGTTAGTCCGTAAATTCACCAAGTTTCTCTGTTAGTTCAATTATTTCATCAATTATGTTTCCTATATAATCTATAGTATCCATAAGTGGTTTTTCTGTTGTTATATCTACTCCTGCCATTTATCTTATATACTTCTCTTTGATATACCGCCTCCACTATTCTCCATTACAGTATTGTCAAATTGACACCTCAGTTTTAAATTAAAAAAATAATTATTCTATTCAATTATTTTACGTTTCAAAGACGCAAAATATACAGAATTTTACAAATCATATTATAACACAATTTTTAAATTAATTAAATAAAATTGTTGAATAGTCGTTCATCTAAATTATTTTCATAATAGTTAGACATATTTCTCCTCCAAAATAATTTTTGCATATATGCTATATTACTATATTCAATAATAATCTAAATAAATATTATTTTGCAATAAATTTGTTCTATTATTCTACTAGTATATTATATATTTAAAATGAGGTGTTTTTCGAGCAAACTTCAATTAGCATAATTCTTACTACATTATCCCTTTCATACCTATATGTTACTTTAATTATATCAACCTGACATCGAATAATTGTCGATGATTATAGCAGTTGCTGAAATTAAGTCTTTAGAAAATCCAGGTATTATTAATAAAATAAACATTCGATTCAAAGAAGGAGTTTATCATGAAAATAAAAAAGGAAGAACTAAAAAATATAGCAATTAATGCTATTGATAAAAGAAGAGAAGATATATTAAGCATAGGTGATTCAATTTATAATGAACCAGAGTTAGGATACAAAGAATTTAAAACAGCAGAAAAGGTTAAGCAAGTCTTTGAAACTATGGGCATTCCATACGAAGAGAAAATAGGTATTACTGGCTTAAAGGGACTAATTAAAGGGAAAAATTCTAAGTATAATGTAGCAGTAATGGGAGAATTAGATTCCGTAATTTCATCAAAGCATCCAGATAGTGATCCAGAAACAGGTGCAGCTCATTGTTGCGGACATAACTGTATGATAGCTGGTATAATAGGTGTTATTTACGCTTTAAAAGATACTGCTATAATGGAAAGCTTATCAGGAGATGTTAGCATAATGGCCATTCCTGCGGAAGAATTTGTTGAGATAGGCTATAGAAATGAATTGATTAGGAAAGGTGAAATTAGTTTCTTAGGAGGAAAGCAGGAATTTATTAAGTTGGGAGCTTTTGATGATGTGGATATAGCCCTAATGCAACATACTTTTTCTAGTGAAGATGAAGGAAATGATATTATTAAGGCTTCAGCTGGAGAATCTTCTAATGGATTTATAGGCCAAGAAATTCAATTTATTGGAAAAGAATCTCATGCAGGTGGTGCTCCACACGCAGGTGTAAATGCACTAAATGCAGCTACTATTGCGCTAACTGCTATTAATGCTCAAAGAGAAACTTTTAGGGAAAAAGATTATATTAGAGTCCATCCAATTATAACTAGAGGCGGCGATTTAGTAAATGTTATTCCAGCCGATGTTCGTCTAGAAAATTACATTAGAGGGTCTAATTTAGAAGCTATATTAAGTGCTACTAAAAGAGTAACTAGATCTTGGCACGCAGGCGCAGATGCAATGGGTGCAAAATGCATTGTGAACTCACTTCCAGGATATTTACCAATTATACCAAATAAAAATCTACAAGAAATTATGCATCAAAACTTAAAGGAATTATTTGGTGAAGAGCATGTATTAAAGAATGAAGAACATACTTGTGGTAGTTCGGATGTAGGTGATGTTGCTAGTATTATCCCTACCCTGCAAGCTAGAATTGGAGGAGCTTCTGGAAACTTTCATTCAGATGATTATCGTCTTGTTAACAAAGAATTAGCTTATTTAGGAGCAGCAAAGGCTTTAACATTAAGTGTTATTGATCTTTTATATGATGACGCACAAGAGGCTGAAAGAGTAGTTAAAGAATTTGAACCAGTTTATACAAAAGAAGAATATTTAAGAAATTGGGGAAGTATAGGAGAAAAATTTAAATAAAAATACTATTGAGCACTAATTTTGTATATCCCTAAGGACTACTTATCTAATAAGTCCTTAGGGATGTTCTTTTTTCTTTTTCCATAGAGTAATTTAAACTTTTTTAGCAATTGATAATATTATTTAATTTTTCAAAATTGATTTATTGGCATTCATCTCTATAACTTCCTTAATACATGCCACATGATGATCTTTAGATACTTCAATCAATTCTGGTTCCTCTAAATGACATTTTTCAGTTGCATATCCACATCTATTAACAAATCTACATACGTTTTTAGGTTCAATTGGAGATGTAATCTCTCCTTTTAAAATTATTCGATTAGGTTTGTAGTGTATATCTGGTATAGGTATTGCTGATAGTAAAGCTATAGTATAAGGGTGAAGAGGATTATTAAATAACTCTTCCGAGGAAGCCCTTTCAACTATTTTACCTAAATACATAACAGCAATTTCATCTGAAAAATGATTAACTACAGATAAATCATGTGTTATAAATAAATAAGTTAAGCCTAATTCTTCTTGAAGCTCTTTCATCAGATTAAGTATCTGTGCCTGAATAGAAACATCTAAGGCCGAAACTGGTTCGTCACATACTATAAATTTAGGGCTTAAGGAGAGTGCCCTAGCTACACCTATACGTTGTCTTCTACCTCCATCTAGTTCGTGTGGATATGTATTAACTAAACGTTCTGCTAATCCAACGATTTCCATTATTTCAAGGACCTTTTCCATCATTTGTGCCTTTGTTTTGTATAACTTGTGAATTATCATTGGCTCCATTATGGTCTGGCTAACAGTTTTTCTAGGATTTAAGGAAGAAAAGGGATCTTGAAAAATTATCTGTAAATCCCTTCTTTTTTCTTCCATCTTAGAATTGCTGAAGCTAGCTAAATCTTCTCCTTCAAAAAATATTTTACCAGCTGTTGGTTCTAAAAGCCTTAAAATAGTACGGCCTGTGGTTGATTTACCACAACCAGATTCTCCAACGAGGCCTAGTGTTTTTCCTTTATAAATATCAAAGTCAATATTATCTACAGCATGAAGCATTCCGTAAGGAGTTTTAAAATATTTTTTCAGACCTTTTACTTCAATTAATGGTTTATCCACGTTTTATCACTCCTCCTCTTTTTATGTTATCACTATCATAAAGGTGGCATTCAACAAAATGCTGATCATTTCTATATCTTTTTTCTGGATATTTCTTTGTGCATATATCCATTGCATAATCACATCTTGGGTGAAATGGGCATCCTGTTGGCAGATCTGTAGGATCAGGCATCAAACCCTTAATAGGTATTAATTTTGCCTTTCTATCCTGCAAGTTCGGAAGGGAGTTAAAAAGACCTTCTGTATAAGGATGTCTTGTATTATCAAAGATATCTACTAAATCTCCGTGTTCGATAATATGTCCAGCATAAATAACTGAAACTTTATCACATATTTCTGCAACAATGCCTAAATCATGGGTTATCATAAGCATAGAAGTACCGTATTGATTTTTTAGATTTTTCATTAAAGTAAGTACTTGGGCTTGTATAGTAACATCAAGAGCAGTAGTAGGCTCATCAGCTATTAGTAGTTTCGGTCTACAGGCAAGAGCCATAGCTATTACTACTCTTTGTTTCATACCTCCTGAAAATTGGTGAGGATATTCCTTTCCTCTTCTAGGTGGAAGACCAACCATTGTAAGCATCTCATGAGTCTTTTCAATAGCCTCTTTATAACCGCCAGACTCATGATATTCAATAACTTCCGCAATCTGATCTTCTATTGTCATTACTGGGTTTAAAGATGTCATAGGATCTTGAAAAATCATAGAAACATCGTTACCTCTAATACTCTCCATATCCTTATCTTTTAATCCTCTTATATTTTTACCTTCAAGTTTAATTTTTCCGTCTACTATTATTCCTGGAGGAGATTGTATCAAATCTAATACGGAAAGTGCTGTAGTTGTTTTACCTGCACCAGTTTCTCCAACCAGACCGTGAGTTTGACCTTTTTCTATTTCTAAATCCAAACCGTTTACAGCATTAACCACTCCATCATCGGTTCTATATTCAACTTTTAAATTCTTAATATCTAATATAAGTTCACTTTTTGTATTCATATGTCCCCCATTATTTTAGTCTTGGGTCTAGGGCATCCCTTAGGCCGTCACCTAGAAGATTCAAAGCCAAGATTGTTATCATTATAGCTAACCCAGGAAATAGAGTCATATAACTATACTCTCTCATATATGCTCTAGCACTAGACAACATAGCTCCCCATTCAGGTTGAGGTGCTGAAACTCCAAGACCTAAAAAACTAAGTCCAGCTATTGTTAGTATAATAGTTGCTACCTGAAGAGTAGTTTGAACTATTACTGGTGCTAAACTATTGGGAATTACGTGCTGAATTATTATTCTTAAATTATTGGCTCCAATTGCCCTGGCTGCTTCTACAAATTCCACATCTTTAACAGTCATTACAGAGCTACGAACTATCCTGGCAAATCTAGGAACACCTGATATAGACAAAGCTATCATTAAATTTATGGTACTAGTGCCAAGAGCAGCAACAATTGTTATGGCAAACAAAGTCCCAGGGATTGCAAGAAAAATATCCATAATTCTCATAATCACATTGTCTATACGCCCTCCATAAAAGCCAGAGATAGCTCCTAATATTCCTCCTGAAATTAGAGAAATAACTACTGTTGTAAAACCAATGGATAGTGAAGTTCGAGATCCATATATTATTCTTGCTAAGATATCCCTACCTAGTTCATCCGTTCCGAAAGGATGATCCAATGAAGGAGACTGCAATCTTTCGCTTATATTTTGGTTAATAACATCTTCATCATAATCATATATAAATCCTGAAGCTATCGCTAGACTTATAATTATCAGTATAATTATAAGTCCTAATACTGAGGTTTTATTTTTTTTTAATCTAAACCATATTTCTTTTAACTGACTTTGCTTTTTATATTTTTGCTTAATTTTCAATGCATCAGTAGGTTTTTTATTATTATGTATTATACCATCCATCATATCCTCCTTTAAGTATATTGGCTTTTAATTCGTGGGTCAACAAAAGCATATATAATATCGACGATTAAATTTACTATTGAAAATGCTACTGTAAATACAATTATACACCCCAAAACCATGGGGAGGTCTCGACCTTGTATTGACTGTATCATCAATCTACCAATTCCAGGAAGTCCAAAAACTGTTTCTGTAAGAACAGATCCACCTAAGAGTGTACCAATTTGCAGTCCAGCAACTGTGATTGTCGGTATTAATGCATTTTTAAGAGCATGTTTTCTAATAATTGTATTGTACGGAACTCCCTTACTTCTTGCAGTTCTGATATAATCCTGGCGAATAACCTCAAGCATTGAAGATCGGGTAACCCTTGCAATAGAAGCCATACTTAAGAATCCTAAAGCAATTCCAGGAAGTATAAAGGATTTCCAATTTGCAGCCCCCGAGACAGGAAACCAACCTAATTTAAGAGAGAAAAATAATAATAGCATTAGCCCTAACCAAAACACAGGAACCGAAACCCCTAATAAAGCTACAAACATGGTTAAACTATCAATCCAAGTATTTTGTTTAACAGCAGCAATAATACCTAAAGGAATAGAAAGAGATATAGCAATTGCAATGGCTATTACTGATAGCTTTGCCGTTGTTGGTAATCTTGCTCCGATTTCTTCTGCCACGCCTACTTTAGATTTATAGGAAATACCCATGTCTCCCTTTATTAAACCTAAAAAATAATTTTTATATTGAATTAAAATATTATCATTTAAACCTAATTCTTCTCTTAATTCTTCTATAGCTTCAGGAGATGCTTGCTCACCTAGGATTGATTTAACAGGATCTCCAGGTGCCATATTCATTATTAAAAACACCATGAAAGTAACCCCAATAACAACAGGAATAAGATAAACAATACGTTTTCCAATATATTTCCACATAAATCCTCCTTATTTTTTAATTAAGCTATTTCATTAATTAAATTAATGAAATAGCTTAGTTTAACTACTACTTCCAGCTCCACTCTTGAACTGCGAAATCTCCATTAGCAGATATAAAAGTATTATCTAATCCACTGCTATGTGCACTTATCATATAGTTTTGATATAAAGGCATTTGATAAGCATTTTTATTTAATAGTATAGAAGCTTCTTCAAGAACCTTTCTTCTCTCTTCTTGGTCTACAGTTTTTGCAGCTTTGTTTATTAAAGCGTCAAGTTCTGGATTAGCTGTTCTCGTTTTATTAGAAGCATTTATATTGGAAGAGAGAAAGACACCTTGCAGAAAAGAAACCATATTGCTTGAAGTGTATCCTCCTATGAATCCTGTAAAATTACCTTCTGCTGTTACTGATAGGTAAGTCGCTAAGTCCATTGTACTTAAGTTAGCATTGATACCAATTTCTTTTAAATTAGCTTGTATAACTTCTCCAGCTCTTCTTTTTGTATCATTTGAACAAATTATATCAAGTTCAATTGTAGAAGGATCTCCACCCCAAGCATCCATGTAACCTTTAGCTGCTTCCACATCATAATTATCAAAATCTTCAGAAGAGAATCCTAACATTCCTTCGGGTGTTTGCCCTTCAGTCGCAACGCCTGCACCATTTAATGCTACAGTTATAACATCTTCTCTATTGATAGCACTACAAACTGCTTTTCTTACATTCAAATTATCAAAAGGTACTTTTTCATTATTCACTGTTAACCAGTTGTGAGAAAGACTTGGTACTTCCAAAACTGATATATCAGGATTTGCTTTAAGACTATCTAAAGATGTTGAATCTAATTCAATAACATAATCTACCTCACCGGATTCTAACGCTATAGTTCGAGAAGATCCTTCAGGTATAATCTTCCATACAATATTTTTAATTTTTGGAGCACGGTCGGAATCAAAATATTCTTCATGTGCTGTGAATTTAATTTGCTCTCCTCTAGTCCACTCTACAAATTTATAAGGCCCTGTGCCGATAGGATTTGCATTGAAATCGTTATCAGCATCTATCAAAGCTTTTGGCCTTATAGAATTAGAGTGGTGACTTAAATCATAAAGTAAAGAAGAAGAAGCCCCATCAGTATATATTTTAAATGTTAAGTCATCAACCTTTTCTGTCTTCACTACTGATGTTGTATAAGTAAGTACCTCTGGGTGTGTTTTAGCATCTGCTAATGAAGCTATTATATCATCTGATGTAAGAGTACTTCCGTCATGGAATTTAACACCTTCATGAAGAGTCATAACCCATATACTTTTTTCCCCATTTTCGTCTTCTTCCACAGTATATTCTTTTACAAGATCTGGAACAGGATTTATATCCTTATTTAAACGAAATAAACCATTATAAGTTAATTTATTTACATAATCTCCGGCAACTGCATTGTGACCAGCCGCGGATAAAGAAGGTGTTTCATCAGCTGTAGCAATTACAACTGTGTCTTTATCTATAGCAGGACCTGCTATATGATTATCAGATGTTCCCGGTGTGGTTTCCCCGCTACTACTAGATTGTGCATTATTGGAATTAGAGCATCCAACAACAGATAATACCATCGCTAAGATAACTAGCATAATTAATAAACTTCTTTTTGTCTTAAACATAGTCCACCTCTTCCTATATTTTTATATTGTCAATATACTTTTATGACAATATATTTCAACAATTATATGCTGATATAACATAAATATCAATCGATTATTTCCAAAAATTAGCACTAATAAGATCGATTTATGACGATGTCCTAGTATAGCATATTGAAGTGAGACATAGGGATGAGTATCAAAGTAATATCTTCAGCATCGTTAACGGAGAGAGGACGAAGTATTATTCTTTTACTTTCCAATATAGGTGTTATCATTAATAGTTCTCCTTCATATAACTTATTTTTAGTTTAGGCTATGTTAATGAATAGTGTTGATAATGTAGTATATAATAATGGAACTCATTTCAAAGAGTTCCATTATTATATACTTTATGGGAATTGTAAGCCAACTTAACTTTATACTATGCCTATTTTAACTTACTTTTTTATCTTGTGAGCCGTAATAATTGTATAACTATAAGCATTTATCGTTATTTGACAATCATCTATATCTACATACCAGTTTTTGCCTCTCCTTATTATCAAAGCATTTGGATTTTGTATTTTATCTCTGCACCATTTAATAACATCATCCACATCTAAAGAAAGATTTTTCTTAATTCTAACTAATCCTAAATCAGTTGTATGCAACTTATCTAAGTTAAAAAGCATTTTAGTGCTATCATCTATTTTTATCACCATGTTTCAACCTTTCAAATTTCGATTTGTATATTTCAGTGTTAATAGATTTTCTTCTTAATTTAATACAATTGTCCATTTGTTTAATTATATACTACATAAATATAAGAATTCAAATATTTAGCATAACTACATATAAATTGCTTCTCTGAATCTAAAGTCTTTTAATTTTGTGTCAGAACCTAATATTTATATATTAGTTAGAATTTGCTGATGATGATGCTGCTACGCTTGATGCAATAACCGCTGTCATTGCAGCTTGTTGTGCTATTATTATATTCGTAATACTGTTAACTGCTGCAAAATTGATGGTATTCAGAGAGAATTGTTTTTTATTTTCTTGTGAAACTAAAATAGATGAATACATAATTCGTTGAGCTTTTCCTATACCAAAAGCGCCAAAACCTTTACAAGTTAAAAGATAATTACTTACTTCTACTATGTCATTTACTGCTGCATCAATATTATCTGTTGTTATAGCTAGTAAACCTAAAACAGAAAGTTCTACACCGGTTCCATATTTACAGTTTCTTTGCCTTAATTGATCAAAAATGTTAATAACTTTATTGCATTTTTCAATGGAACTACTTTACACCTATATAGCTTGATTTTGGTCTATGATTTGTCTTATCATTCTTCTATTACTTCTTGACATTATACTGCTTCTAAGACTAGTTATAACTCTTATATTTATGCATCAAACAAAAATAACCATCACCATCTCCTACTCTATTACAATTCCTTCTTATAACTAAAAAAATCTTTTGCTCTCTGACTGTCAAGGGAAACTTGGGCTTTCAATTCTTGAAACGAAGGAAATTTCTGTGTGGCTCTTAGGAACAGATAAAGCCTTAATTCCATTTTCTGTCCATATAATTCCTCTTGAAAGTCTAGTATATGCGTTTCGATTGTTATATCATTGTCGTTATCTACAGAAGGTCTCTTTCCAATATTAGTTACGCCAATATGCTCTTTTTCATTCAAAATGGCTATAGAAATATACACTCCAACTGGTGGTATAACTGTTTCACTTTTAACCTCCATATTTGCTGTGGGCATACCTCCTTCTTTTCCTCTTCCGCGTCCATGCACAATCTTTCCAAATAGTATATATAAAGCTTTTTTATCTGCCAAAATATCATTATTCATCAAACAAATGCTCCTCTCATGACCGCAGACAGTACAGCACCGATTATTTGCTCAATATAATTTGGAAGTAAATCCTGAACAACACTACAAGTCACATCTTCTTTCATTTCTGTCCCTCCTTTATTATTTTTTGTTTACCTCGACAAAAATAAGGAGAAATATTTTTATTTCTCCAAGAAATAGTCAAGTAAACTTTATAGGCTATAAAATTGAACCTAGATTTATTTATCGAATTATATCCTAATGTAAAGTTCATTTGTTTATATAATTTTAAAGCGCTTGGGTTACGAATAGCTACTCATGACAAGGCACAGACAAGATCCTTGTACTATAGGTGAATTTATTATTCCACTCTTAAAATATCTTTTATCATTTCAGGCCTTATTTCCCATATATTTGCTTGTATTCTAAATTTGTCCCATTGATTTGTTTCAAATACTCTTATCCAACTGTCCATAACCCTTTTTCTTTCTTCTGGATAAAAGTGTGATGTTTTTTCATCCATAAAAGAAAATGAATTTTTATAGCCCTTTTTCTCAATGTCCCTCGCATACTCTTCTGCATCCCTATCATCTTTAGGAACATAATGGTGATTCAGCACATAATCCCATTTCATGCCGTCAAAATATATTACATCAGACTCATCTACTTCAAGTACATAAACAACTTCGTTTAATGTAGGTCTTAACATATATTCCTCACTTATAGAACACCATATTGGAAATTCAACTTCATCAGGTTTAGGAACCATTTCTTTTGCAGAATCTACAAACCAATTATACAAATAAATAATATGGTCTGAAATTAAATCGAATTTTTCCTCCAAGTTACTTCTTTTAATTCTAATAACATTATGATTTTTAAGTTCTTCTAAACTTCTTTTGTCTTGCCTTGTCCAAAGAGTTACTTTTTTTGTTAAATCAGTATCATTAACCATAAATTTCTCCCGAATTATATAGTTCATTACTTTCAAAAATCTTTGTGCATATCTCGTGTCCCATGTTAGGAATTACCATTAAATCAACTTTTCCACCTGCGCTAACAAGGGCTTCTGATATTTTAATACTCTCGCTAACACTTACTTCCTTATCAAGTTCACCATGAACTATATATGAAGGTGTATGACTTATCAGGTTTGCATATTTAGTAAGCATTGCACCTCCAGCAATTGATACAATACTTGAGAATAATTTAGGTCTTTGCATTACGAAATTCCGTGCTCCATAAGCCCCCAAACTGACGCCAACCAAACATATTCTTCCTATGTCTACTCTATATTTTCAATTATAAAGATCCATAAATATAGGTGCTACTTTACAAGGTTTTATTTCTATTTTTTTCCACACGCCACCAACTACATAAGGTTCATTCTTTAACCATTTATCCAGTTCTTCCCTCGAAGGGTAGTTTACTACCATCATTGAGCCTATCATTTTTCCAGTATCATCAAGTATTGCTGCTCCATACAAATGCTCTCCAATTTTAAATCTTTTTTCTACAGATTTTAAATGCTCATCTCTTACCGCTAATCTTCTTTCTATTGCCTTTTCATCAAGGCCATCATAACCTGAAACTATGTACTGCATTTTTACAATCTCCTTATTATATTTTTTTTTAAATCAATATATTTATGCCATTTTACTAGCCTTTCGTAGACATTTTTTTGTCACTTTTTTTGTTATATATTACAGAAATACAAACAAGTACTTATATATACTATATACCAATTATTAAAGAAATATATTAGATTTTTTTAAATTCATGCACTTTGCATCAAACACCTACAATATTTAGCAATACATAATTACAACGCGAGCGGCGCGTGGCATCATCACTTAAGTCTACCGTTGCGTACAATTCGAATAATATGGCTAGTATATGAATTTTGAGTGTTAAAAACTACTTACAATTTAGATAATAATCCTTACTTAGAAAATGTTTTTCACCACTAAGGCTAAAATACGAACTATCTTTAAAATATTCAAATCCAAGTTTAGTCATAACCTTTTTTGAACCAATATTATCTACTGCATGTTTACAAAAGAACTTCTTCTCTCCTAAAGTATTTAAAGCAAAATCTAATATAACTTTCCCTGCCTCAGTTGTCATGCCTTGTCCCCAATATTTTTTCATAATACTATATCCAAGTTCATAGCAACCAAGCTCCTTTTTAAAGTTTATACCGCCTGAACCAAATAACTCTCCAGTTTCCTTTAATACAAATCCCCATATATAATGATGTTCTTTATCAACATTTTGTACTTCCATTTTCAACCATTCAATAGTTTCGTTAATAGATTTATGTACATCCCAAATCATAAACTTTGCTACCTCAGAATCGGATGTCCATTTTTTATAAATATCTTCAGCATCGTTAACAGAGAGAGGACGAAGTATTATTCTTTTACTTTCCAATATAGGTGTTATCATCAATAGGTCTCCTTCATATAACTTATTTTTAGTTTAGGCTATGTTAATGAATAGTGTTGATAATGTAGTATATAATAATGGAACTCATTTCAAAGAGTTCCATTATTATATACTTTATGGGAATTATAAGCCAACTTAACTTTATACTATGCCTATTTTACTCAACCATAAGAATTTAAATTTGATTAGTTTTGAATTGGAATCCAAATTTCAATACTAATTATAGCTCTCTAACACAATTATGCTCTTCAGCCCATTGTTGCTTTTGCTTCTCAAGAATATCATTTTCTGCGTTATTTTTATGTTCAATATGTAAAGCAATTGTTTTACTCGTAGCACTAATATGATCAAGTATTGCAAAAACAGTATTTTCCATAGCACTATTTTTTGAATAATCTGCTAATATAACAAAATCTACCCTGCCTTGTGCAATCATATTATTTACTTCATCTTTTTTATCTTGATAAACAGCAATTGAATGTCCGCCATTTTCTTTTACAAGTTTCATACATGGCACATCTGTAAGCCCATCGCCAATATAAACCATGTTGACAAACGGTATCCTTCTTTTATTTTCAGGAGTGAATTCATTCAATCCTCTATGCTCAGTCACATCTAAAACGCCTTTATTAATTCTAAATAAAAACTGTGTTTTACTAGTATAATTCACCGCCATCGCAGGCCATATTGGGACATTTTTATCATTATAACAAAATTCAGCTGCATATATTTGTTTAAATTCTTTGGCAATATCTGTCCCTTCTATTATTTCTTTCAACCCCGAAGAAATTATATAATGTTCTACAACTACTCCTAGCTTTTCTCCGTAATCATTAATTCTCTTAAACCAATTCTTTACACCTTTAAAAAGTATAACACTTTTACCAAGCTTCCTAAATTCATCCCTCGACAAAAGCATTTTTCCTTCAGCTTCTTGTTTCATAATAAGCATATACGCAAGAATTTGGTCCATATTATGATCTACCATTGTTTTATGACATATATTCCAAAAGTTCTCAGGCTCCATACCAACGCCTGGTATAAACGCATACTCTTGCATATCTCTAGGAGAAAGAGTCTTATCAAAATCATACATAATTGCTACTATTGGTTTTTGCTCCATAATTTATCCTTGTATATTAAAGTTAATACATTACCTTTCTGCATATTTTAAAAACTAGTCTAACTTCCCTTACGTTTATGTTCATAACAAGTTCTTGCTACTTCTCCGTTACAGTTTTCAAATGCCTCGGAAGAGAACCAATAACTATTAACTGTTTTATCTTATCGAAAAAGAAATAAATACGCAATAAGTTTTTAGAATCATTCCCAACCTTGAGATGCAAATCCAAAGGTACTTCAACTGGTTTCCCTTTAAAACCAAGTCCATACTTTATTTTATATTCCTTGCTATAATTCTTAATGCTTATATCACCAGAAGGACCTACTTCAAAACTTCTATTATATGTTTCAGAACAAATCATATTTCTTTCTTCTAAACTAATATTTCCAACCTTTTCATCGATATATTCATGAGCTAAAAATTCAATTGCATCACATAATAACTCAATATCAACTAGATCATTTGGTGTATTAATAATTAAATCCTTAGCCTTTTCATGCAGTATAAGCCTATCTTGAAACTGATTATCAACCCATTCTGGAATATCTTCAGTTTTTTTCGGCCTTTCTAACAATTTATCCTTTCTTTCTAATTTCAATAGTAATTTGTTGTATTTTTCATTATAGTTTTTCTCATTTTCTTCTATTTTTAATAGCAAATCATTATTTTTTGATTCTAATGATTTAATATTTTCCTTTATCCTTTCTATTTTATCTTCCTTTTCATTTATTTCTTGATTTAACATATTAACTTTACTTTCATATTTATGCTCAATAATTTTAATCTTTTTATCATAAGCATTAATAATATCTTCTTTAGAATTACTCATTTGAATAATTTGTTGTAATTCTTCAATGCGAGCATCATTAAAAAATTTCACATTACCATAGTTGATATTTTTAAATTTAGGGTAATCTTGCATTTCGTTTTCTAAATCTTTAAAAAATTTAACTTCATTAGAAACAATATATTTATAATAAAATAACTTGCTATCTATTTTATCTTGCAAAGGATATATAATACGAACATCACCCTTTGATAATTTTAACAATTCTAAACTTTTATTGAAATAGTCAATGTGCTTACTAGATATAAATCCAAATTGTGCATATCCCATCCTATGTTTAATTAAACCTCTTATCTTATCTTGGAATAAATCTTCCGTATTAGTTTGTCCTTTATTATTCTCAAACGGATTTGTAATATTGTGACTTATTATGTTATCTAAATTAAGTTTTGGATTATCAAAATCTATTATTAAAGTTTTTAACTCAACATCCTTGCAATGTTCGGCAATTAGCAAAAATGGTAGCTGTCTTTTATTGCTTTTTATATAATCTATAATTTGATTAACTTTATCAACACTATTTATAACATAAGGCTCTTGATTAATAGGAATTATTTGTTCTAACCCTAACATCTTATTCATAACAATTGATTTCACAACAGCAAGTCTAAAAACTTCACACGAATTAATAATCCCCATAGGCTCAGAGCATATAGTCTTAAATCCACATTCCAGTTTTCCATTATAAATTTTAAAAGCAATATTTGTTTCAAAAACCCTACCTGGTATAGGTTTTCGTTTTTGATTTTCATTACCAGGATCTGGTCCTAAATCAGGTTCAATTAAATGAAATGACCAAATGCCTTTTTCTTTAATGTATATAACATCTACAACATAACCTTCATTTATTCTAAATGATTTAAAGTCGTCTAAATTAACAGTTTCATAATCATCTGGTTCAGGAAATCTAATTTCACTAGGTATTTCCAAATCTCTAAAACGTTTTCTGAGCCATGACATTGTTTCTAACACAGCAATAATCAATGCTTTATTTGGATCTATTTTACTGTTGCTCACAGTTGCATAAAGCTGATAACTGGGGTAACTTCTATTCTTTAGAAGTTTAAGAGGCTGCCTTTCTATACTTCTATCATTTTTAATTTCATTTTTATCAGACATTTTAATCCACTCCTCTGTTTTATCATTAACTATCATATAAGATGTCAATTCCCTTCCTTCTATATTCCTAATAATTGTAAAAATTTCTTTTCTAAAACTTCTTTTTCTTGACTACCGTTTGTTTTAAACCGCAATAATGATATCTCATACTTCTTAAGAATTATATCTTTCATTTTATCACGTTCTGATTGACGAGTCCCTTCTTTATGAAACTTATAACCATCTACCTCGATTGCTAAAAAAGGAATTTTATTTAATTTGTTATATATTAAGAAATCTAAATGTGTTGCACAGTTCATTGCATAAGTACATTCTTCCCCAGATAGCTTTCTAGGATTGTGAATAAGCATATTTAATGGCTGATGAATGGCAACATCTAATTTCCTAAATTCATCTCTATTAAAGCATCTTTTATTAGAGAATACATCAGATTTTCAGAATGAAATACTGAAATTCGTTTATGCTTCATTAGATATTTATTTCATAAATCATATAACTTCATTTGCTCGTAACCGGTACAGTATTTTTCCATTTTTCTTTCTTTCACAACATCCCCAGCTTCTATGTTACCTATCAAAAAAGGTGATTGACTATCATGCTTTCCAATATTATTGATCATAGCTTTTTCACTAAAATTTGCATAACAATACAAACACTTATGATTACACGTATTGTAAGCTCCGATATCAATGCTTTTTACACATCCACATATATCACGTTGATTCATGTCTTTAGCGATAACAAGACCACAATTGTTTAGTTTTGATATTAAGCGATCATCAATGCACTTTCCATGACTAATCCCACAAACTGATAAATCAATTGCCTCTGAACATGTTTCAATTATCATTTCAAATTCAGCTGCAACCCTTGCTAATTTTTTACCAACTTCTTTCATACCATCTTCACTAATTTCTTGATATTCTATTGACTTCATATTTCTTTTGGTCTTAGAATATATGTCCAAAAAGCTAATTACACATTTATGACAAAATGGACTTAACTTCTCCATCAACTTGCGAAAGTACTTTTCATGGTATTCTAAATCATACTTATCAGAAAGAATAATTGGGTCATACCTCCATATTATGCGCTCTCTACCAATCAAATTACTTAACTCAATAATACTTTTTATTATTTCTCGTTTAGATCTAACATTTCTTTCAATATCTTTTCCATATGAATTTACAGTAATATGAAAATAATACTTGTACTTTGAAAAGACCTTTAATTTCGGTATTATATTCTGAGGATCTTTCGTCCAAAATACAATGCAATCAATCAATTCTGCTGATAACTTAACCTCGCTAACCTGATGATAATTCATTGGATTTCGAACAAGTACATACCCTTCTTTAAATCTATTAACAAGCCAATCTGTATAAAAAGCTGGTATATCACTCCTCCTACTTATACTCAATATCATTCAAAACAACTCCTTAGTATTCAATATCTATTTTCGAATCGTTACTAACTTCCAATTCAACACCGTATTTTGTACTCTTAACTATTACATTTTTTAAGGTTAACCTTTCTCCAGCGATAACATGACATGTAATTCCCACTGCCGTTAGAAAGTCTTTATTCATAACCGCCTTGATTTCAGATTCTTGTTTGTCAAAAGTGCAACTTCCATCACAAAGCAATATAGCCAACTGATGACTATTTTTTCGCTCAATCACCGAGCGTACATTAGCTTTAACATTGATACTTTTACCAAAACACTGTCTTAAATCCTTTAGTTTAACATAATACTGTTGATTTACTACTTCATTGTATTTCGTCAATCCATCTCGTCTATATACAACATATTGAAATGGTAGTTGCTCACGGCCAGCTTTTCGAATCCCTTTCTTAAATAAAAATTTGTGTAATCTAGGAACGTTCCAATATGTTCTAGTTGGACTATAACAATTACATTTATAACTTTCCTTTTTTTCCCAAACTCCAGAACAGGGTGAATATACATTAAGATCGCCTGAATCGGTAATCTCATTACGGATTGTTTTCATTAATTGTCCATTGACAGAGTCACCTGGTTCTATTATTATTATTGAGCCATCTTCTTTGAGAATCCTTGGTAATTGAGATAAAATTGCAGTTCCTCGCTTAATATTGTCCCTTTCATTTATTGTCATAAAATTACTCATAGTTATTAAATCATACGTATCCATGCTATTATATTCAAACTTTTCATCTAGAACTTGGTGAACTTTATTTCTTAATTTAACTCCAAGGTTTGAAGTATTAAATCTCGCTGTCTCTGATATCATATGATTTGCAATATCTATAAACGTCTCTTCAGCCTCAATGATATCTATGATAATACTAAATTGTAATCCCGGATTTTTGACTGCCAGCAACTTATAAAATTCAACAATTCCTAAAGGTACTGATCCCGGTCCAGCTCCAATATCCAATATGATCAAATCTTTTTTGAGCAAGTTATTTATGTGCAAATCAAGCAGTGGTTTCCAGACTTTGAAAATATTTGCCTCCAAATAATAGAACAAGTATGCATCATGAAAACTATTATAATTGATTCTTTCACTTGAAAAAAACATTGTTTTCACATCGCTAATTATTTTACTTAATACTTCATCCGATATACCAAATAATAATTCTTCAAAACCGTACTCAGCATTGAATGTAATATGATTTTTCAAGTAAATGTATTTAAGTATACTTCTTTCAATATATTCTGGAGTAGTTCTATTATATTTGAATTCTGATAAAGTACTTACCAAGTCAAACTCTTGTAGGACTAAGCAGCCATCTATTTTATCTACAATCAACTTAGCTCACCCCTAAGCATTCAAAATATTTGCGACTTGACTTGTCCGCAGATCCAAGCAATTTGTTATAATTTAGTTTATCACCTTGTTTCTTATAAATATACAGCATTATTGCAATTGATATTGGTTTCGCTAAATTGTATTTATTCTCTACAGCAGTCTTTAGTTTTTCAAGGCATTTATCATATGCATTGTCCTTCCCTTCCAATAAAAATGCAATGCAAAGTGTATTCATTATATAACCATCTCGAGCATTTTTTAGCAGATTGATTGCTTCTGAATAATTATCATCCAGTATATGTAACAAGGCATATTTATCATTAATAAACCATGTATTTCTTCTTATGGTCTTTCTCTTACTACCTTCAAATGCAATCTGATAACTTGTATTCATTAATTTTAGCGCTATTGCTTTGTACTGATTAATTGCTTCAATATCTTTTGAAAAATTTCTCTTAATATAGTACATATACATATAAACAACACCTAATTTATATAGTACATCCATTGGTGATATAGTCCATCGATTTTGATTTGATAATAGGTATTCAACTTCAAGAGATTCAATCAGTTCATTTCCTGATTCTGCAACAAAACAAAGTTCAAGATACTTCCTCGCATTCGAAACATCTTCAATATCTCTTTGTGTAATAGATGGTTTATAATCAGTCCCAGAAAATTTCGCCATTAGGTGCTCATTAATATATAAATCCGGTTTCTGTAAGTAATAACTACCCAAGCAATAGCATGATTTTATATATTCATTTTTATATGTCTTTTGCTGCTCTTCATGTAAGTTATCAAACTCAGTAATTGCATTAACTATAGATCTAATTCCACATTTTTCGACTTGTTCAAGCTCATGAAAGAATTCAGGATTCCACGTATGCGATTTATATTTCATCTGTTTTATTTTGTATTCAAGTATTAGTTTACCTAATCTATAATTATTTTTAATAGATTTCCTATTCAATGCAATTGCCTTTTCAAAGTACATTATAGCACTTTCTATTTCCTGATCTCTATTCCCGTCATTTCTACCTTTAGGTTTAGATAACTCCATTACATTAAGATAATATCTGTATGCTAATGCTGACAGATATCTGTAATCAAGTGGTTCTAGTTCAATACATCTTTTATATAATCGAATACTATGCCCCCTATATTGTGCAACCTCTTTGAGATGTGTTCTATCTTTAGCTTTTTCATTTTTAGGTTCACCTAATTTACTACATGCAAATCCAATTTCATATAGATCATTAACATTGTTCCATAGTTCATGACCTTCCCCTATGGAGTCAATTGGTTCAAATAATTCAACAATGCTTTTCCAATTATAATTAGACTTATATTCTTGAATCTGAGAAGTATAGCTTGATTGTTTTGTTTTATTAATCTGACCTTTCCTGACAAGGTCAAATGTTGACTTATCCAGTATATATGCATTAGGGCTATATTTTTTGTCATCTAACCAGTCTTTAATAGCTGCTACCCTATATAAATTTTTTCTGATTTGCTCATTCGTTTGTTGCATTATGTCTTGTATGCTAAACTCAAAAGAAAGCTCTTTTTCATTTGCAACCAGATTATCAATCTCTAAGAGATAAACACCTTTATTGGAATGTTCTTTAGCCATCATAAATCCAATACAGCCTTTGATTTTTGATGTTTCTAGATCTTTAAACTTTTCAAATGAATTAATTGTTGGTGCAAGTAAATCACCGCTAAGATAGTATTTCTTCCTATCCAATACTTTTTCATTAAACAAATTAACATATAAATACATAGTACTCCTCCTCAGTTCATAAGCATATTTATATCCTATATTGTCTAGTCACATTAAATCGCTCTATTTATATAAATTCCATTCTTTATATAATACTTCAATGCTAAATTGGGAAACCTGGCGATTTCTTCTTATACGTAGTCATTATCATTCTTTTCCGATTCAGTGATATCATTATCTGAACTATCACTTCTATTTAGAAAATCTAACGCTAATATACCGATAAATGTACTAAGCCTTCAAAAATTTATTTTGTAAAGATATAGGTAAAGACATTACAACTTATGATAACTTATGTTATTACAATGAATCTCCTTTATGTTAATTATTATTTCATGCTTTGTTAAGATATGTGAAACGTCCCCTTGTCTGCCCTTAAGATGTTCACAATAACTTCGTACCTGGCACAACTCACTTTCATTCCAACGCCAGGTATAAATGCATACTCTTGCATATCCTTAGGAGAAAGAGTCTTATCAAAGTCATACATTATTGCTACTATTGTTTTTTATTCCATAACTAACCCTATTGAAAATTAATTTATTTCCTTTCTTTTTATCTACCTTACAGTTTGTTCCATTTATATACAGCAATATAATATTATATATATCTATAGCATACTTATCAAAATCAAAACAACAAATTATACTAAAGGATTATCAAAAATAGCCACCATGTTTCCTATTCTTTGATCTGTATAGTCATCTGAAATAGTTAATTCACGTTCAATTAAACACTCATATAAAACTTCAATACCACCTCTTAAATAATCATTGAACAAATTAACATTAGCTTTAAATTCCTCTTCAGTTGTTGGTCCTATAAAAGCTCTATCAATTTTTTGTTCAACAGACAATGTTGTTGTATCATCTAACAATAAAATCGTTTGCATAATTATTTCCAAATCTTTTTCTAATTCTAACATCTGAGTTACAGGAACTGTTCTTTTACCATCAGAATAATCTGCTACTGATCTTCTTCTAGCTCTTAATCCTATAACAGGTGCAATAGTATATAAATCAACTAATCTTTTAAAAAAAGAGTTTTGAATCTGATTTTGTTCCCACATTTCATCAACATATCTACTATGTTTACCAGTTATTTGTACCTCTTTATGAAAATATTCAAATCCCATATTATTCTCCCTAATAAATCTTTTCAATTTTTGAGTAGTTTTGTTCTTTTTCTTTAGCAACAATATATTTTGCACCAGTATACTTTTCTAATTTACTATGTTCCCAATCTTTATCTAGCATAAATAATATTACCTGATCTGCAGTTTTAGGCAAGACTTGTGATATTAATTCAATATTTACTGAACTTAATTTAGAAAATGGACCATCTAATACTAAAGGAAGTGTTTGAGCGATACATTCTGAATCGCTTTTTTTCAAATTAGCTAATTCCATTATACTAACAATAAAAACAAAATTTTTAGCAATTTTTTCTCCTTCAGACAATCCATGTGCCTCCATTTCAGAATACGTATCATCTTCGTTTATTTTATTGTAATATAATTTAATATCGTAGTTATCCTCCAAACGTGCATACTTATCCTTTTCATTAAACATTACCTTAAAATTATTATTTATAATATTATTTAGTTCATTTAATATAGTTGTTTCATTTTTTTTATATATCCTAGAAGACGCTTCATAAACCTTTTCAGCAATCAAAATATTCCTCTCAATTTGAGCATTTTTAGCTGATTTATCCTGAAGTCTTGAGATTTCTTCCTCAAGTTGTTTTGCTTTTCTTTTATAATCTTCAATATTATTTTCTTCTTTACGTATTTTATCTTCTTCTATTTGCTTGTTTTTTTTATTTGATTGCATTTTTAATCGTTCTTGTTGAAAGTTTATTTTACCATCAATTCTTTTGTTTATTTTTTCAATTTCATTCTCATTATCTTCATTTGAAAATTTTTCTCCTTGATATAAATCAGCTTTATCTTTAATAACCTTATATATTTCACTGCTACTTGAATGCCATCTTTTTAGTTCTTTTTGATAATTTCCCACTAATGTACCAATAGCCATAGGTGGAATTACCTGTTTTAATTTCATTAATGTATCATATTCATAAGAATCTTTTATTACTTTATGTCCACAAATACAAATACCATTATTAATAATATAAGCTATAGTATCATTTGTAATATCAGGAATATCTTTACCATCTAATTCAACATTCTTTAACAAACTAATAACTTCTTCTAATAAAGGAGCAGCAAAAAATATATATGATTTACTGAAAGAAGTAACAATATCTGCATAATAAGATTTCATATACTTTTCACTATTTTCAATATCTTTTTCTAATGATTTAACTTTTTGCTGATCAAGTTCTATTGTTTTATTAGCATTTAATATATCCTCCGAATCTGCAATCTTTTGTTCATAATATAGTTTATTTTTGGATGCTTCGACTATCTTTTTTTCACTATCATCAATTTTAGATAATAAGTTTTGCAAACTATCATTAAGATTATTATAATCATCACCAGATCCAGTAATTCTTCTTCTTAATTGCTTTATAACGCCGTTTTTTCCGTACGTACCTAATTCATTTAAATGTAATTTCATTAATCGTATTGGAGAAACACCCATTATTGTATAAACTGACTCTTTGATATCGTTTCTCTTGTTTTTATCCTCATTCCACCTTTCTCCATCAAACAAAAAGTATCTAGAAAGATTTATCGGAAGTAATTCATTTATTATATCGTCAACTTTTCCTTTGTTTTTTCCGTTATCATCACCTGCATTATCAAACAAAGTTGTAACTCCACTATCTTTCTCTTTTATTCTCATGGTTAGTTTTTCATATTCTTGTTTTGCAATATATTTAGGATATTTTCTTGAAAAATTAGCTTTTCTTAATAAATTGTATTTTTTATCTTCATGTTCCATTTCAATTTCAACAACAACTTCCCGATAATCGTTAGGTCCCATTTCCCCTAAAATTTCATTATTTAATATTGATATTTCGTTTTTTAAATCATACTTTGTTTCTATTAATACTCCATAAAGAGCCCATCGGAATGCTTGTGCTATAGTAGTCTTTCCAGAAGTATTATCACCTAAGACTACAGTAACTTTTTTTTCTTGATCACAACTAAAATTCAAAACATTTGTACCCTTATACCTCATAAAATTTTTCATCTTCAGCTGCGTAAAATTCATTATAGTCCTCCTTTGAATACTTTTCAATTATCCTAATTATTAGTTGTACCATTTGTGAATCAGTATATCTTCCAGTCTTTAAATTAGTAGACTCCAGAACGCGTATATCGCTAAATAATAAGTTAAACATCGTATTGTCTATCTCATTTCTATACATTGCTTTTTTCCTCCAATTCATCAATTAATAATTGCATAATATAATCTGTTCCATATGCATTCTGTATATTATCTATAAATTGTTCCGCAACTCTTTTGTTTATTGAATATCTACCAAATTCATACACTCTTGATAATTCTCCTTTAACTAGCGCCTTATCCAAATCAATATCTCCAAATTTTACATTTCCTAAATATCTAGGTAAAGTAACAAAATCATATATTATCGCCTTTTTTTTACCTGGGCATTTTCTTAATAATCTGCCTCTTCTCTGAATAAATTCTTTTGGATTTCTACTGCTTGCAAGAATAAAGGCAGTACGTATCTGTGGAATATTAACTCCTTCATCTAGACATCTTATTGCTGTAATCACCTGATATTGCCCATCTGCAAAACCTTGTTTTATAATTTTTCTTGTTGCAGCGTCTTCCGATGAGGTAAATCTATGTGTACTCATTCCTAGATCTAATCCTATAATATTCTCTACACTATCAATTTGACGTTCAATCTCATCGTCTAAACCATCTGGCTCTAAACCATTTGTTGCCCCACAATAAACAATAATATATTTATCATCTACATAATCTTTTAACTTTTCTCTTAGCGCCTCTAGTTTGCTTTGTGCTCCAGCAACTAAACGCGAACGCTTATACACTAACATCTGACCAAGTTCAGTTAGTTTTAGTTTATTGTCTTTCATTATAACCTGTTTAGATATTTGTTTTGATATATTCAAATAATCTTCCAATTCATAATCATTTAAATATGTAATAACTGGATAATAATCGTAATTAACTAAAAACTCTTCCTTTATTGCTTTTTCCAAAGTATACTCAATACATTTATCACCAAAAAAATCATATATAGCTTTTGTTCCTTCTTTATCCATATATCTTTCTATTGTAGCTGATAAGGCAAGTCTATACCTTATTTTACTATTTAAAAACCTAGATAAATATGATGCACCAAAATTATGCGCTTCGTCAGCGACCATAAGTATATTCATATCTTCTGTTACATCTTCTATAACATCTTGAATCTTATTGCTCGTAAATGTTTTGTTAGTAGTAATACAAATAAAAGGTTTACTATTAACTTTATAACGCTTATATAAGTTAACTAGTTTAGTACTCCAATGGTTATCTGGCGAATTAGAATGGGCTATGATAGGATTTCCTCCCCATTGAACTACATCTTCTTCCCATTGCTGCACTAAATGAATAAATGGGCAAACAATAAAAACAGCTATATTGTTATTTAAATGTTTTGCTAAATTTTCAATGCAACCTAATGAAGCAAATGTTTTTCCAGTACCAGTAGCCATATCAAATATTCCACAATAATTATTACTTGCCCAATTATTTATTGCTTCTTGTTGATAATCATACAGTTGCAAAGTTGACGGTTTTTTTATAAAATTATTATATATACTTTTATTATAGTAATATTCTTGCTCATCTATCGAATAGTCTATACAGCTTTTTCTATAAGATTTTAACTTGTTTATTATTGCAACTGGAAATTCAACAACCTTTACTTTATTTGTATTATCACTCCATAAATTTTCAAAATCAATTTGTTTGTCATTTACACGTTCTAAGCTTTCTTTGCTTTTCCAATCACAATAAACATCTATAGACTCAAAGTTTTCAACGAAACCATTAATAGATTCATTCATAGATCCAGTAAAACTTACTCTATTACCATCGTAATCTATTAGTATACCGATTTTTTCATGATATAGACTAATCTTATTATCATTTTCCATGAAAGCTAATTTGAGCTCTAATGTTCCATTTGCAATTAGATTTGCAATCAGATTTAACCTTTGTTCTTCATAGTAATTTTTCAAATCTTTAATTTCTCTAAACAAGGAATTTTCTATTACATTTTTCTTCTCTTTATACCCTTTATTTATTGCATCTAAATCATCTTCACTCAACCGTGGCGAAGCAATTATGCGAATTTTACCATTGCTTTTGGCTAAACTACATAGCCCAATAGACAGTTCTAACAAAGACGTCGATGAAAAATAGCCAACAGCTCTACTATATATTTTTGCCTCTTTTAATACTGGTATAAGAAATTCTTTTGGTATATTATTATCTGAAGTTCTATATTTTATCTTAATATCTAAGTTTTTAAATCCCACTACTGTTACCCATCCTCCATATAAATATTATGAAATAGCATATTGTTATATATTTATAAAAAATAATTATGCCTTCAATTTATCTAGTTCCATAATTAGTGTTTTATAAATTTCATCAAACCTTAATTCTAAAATATTCATATAAAATTCATCTTCTTCTTTTTCCTTCTCAAATATTTTACCAATATTATTAGAAATACAATGTCCGAACATTGCGACTTCTGATACATAATTGAAATAATCAACTGGTTTCATATCACTAATTTGAATGTTTGAATAAGAACTTATATAGGTTCTATTAAGAGGACTATTTAATATATGTTTTTTTTCACTTCTTATTTCTTTTGATGATTGTCCTATTTTAGTTGCATTTTTTAAAGGTATAATATGATGATCTTCTATTTTTATTAATTGATTATTTCCTTGAAAATTAAAACTTCCTTCAGCTCCTACTTTGTATGACGTTAAATACAGTTCATCAAATATAAAGTCTTTTGGTTCTTGGCTTAATATATATTGTAAAATAGCCTTTCTAACTGAACTTTGAACCTCATGAGTCTCATCTTTCATCAATAAAAGATTAATATCACTATATCCGGGATCCTTCAAAACCATCTGATAATAATTATCAAATGGATTATCAATTTTTCCATCTATCCATTTGTATAAATTTTTCATATCTTTAATAGATTGCTCATTTTGTCTTTCCCTATAAGCCCCTCCGAATAGGCATGACCAATACCAATATTCAATTTTATCGACCGATTTTTTGTCATTCCACTTTTTATCATCAATTAAACAATAAGCAATTGGTAAAATCATTAATTCATATGGTAACTCTTTAACATGTACAATTCCACATCGTAACTGTAAAAATGAGCAAGCCCTTATTAAAGCTTTAATTGTTTTTTCTGTATTGGAATTGATCTGTTGTGAGTTCAATTTTAAAATTTGATTCTTTTTTACATAATCACTTTTTATTTCATCAACGATTCCATATTCTGTATTAGATAAAATTGATAACATATTTAAAAACTGTGATTTTACAAATTTAGAAATTTCATTATCCTTTGTAAGCCCTACATATTCAGTAAACCAAACTTTTATTTTATCATGTAATGTACCGGTTATAGCATTACTAAGTTCCACTTTTTCTTGCAAAAGAAATAGTAACCTTTTTGATAATGATTCTAACGACTTATCTTTAGCAGCTTTTGCTACTATTAAATCAAATGTGTCTAAAGGTGTTCCACCTTTATTAATGCTTTCAAAAATAGCAACTGCTCTATTGATCTCATCTGATGGTAATTCAGTTGTTGGAACTATTTCATTCATTATTCCTTCTAAATAATTTATAATATCTCTACTCCATTTTGCTGACAGATTTGACCATGCACTATTTATACCACTTTCATCGTTACTCTTAATAAATAAATCTATATTAGGTTCAATTTCTGCTAAATATTTTTTTAACTCTATTTTCTTCTGTTCTTCATCTAAATCCATTAAATGAGCTTTTATTGATTCAATTTTTTCTCTTCCTATTCTTTCAACAACATATTCATGCAATGCTTTAGTTTTATCCTTCTTATAAAGAGTATATAAAGGGACTAAACCCTCACCTGCAGCGAATTTAGAAATAATCAGATTTCTAAGATTTGTATCATCAATAGAAATTATATTGTCGTTATTGTCCTTTACAATAAATCCTGGATTATACCAATCTTGTAATTTAGTTTTAAAAATAGGTTTACACTCAATATAATCAACAATTTGATTTGGCTCATATGAATTTAAGCCATTAAAAATTAATGTATCATATCCAAAAATATCCTCCTCATTTTCTTTAGGTATAACTCTAATGAACCATCTATTTCTAAGATCCTTATATATACTATCCCAAGTGAATTTCCAGTCATTTAAATCTAAAAAAAGATCAGTAAACATACTTTTTAAACTCGTAACTCTTTGTTGACCGTCAAGTAAATATGTGCATTCATCCATAGGTGAGCAACCATCTTTTGGAAAACACATTTTTTTATTTGCAAAGTCGTCTTTTGTTCCATCTAAAAGCAATATACTCCCAACAGGTAAACATGTCATAAATGAAGCTAATAGATTTTTTTGCTGATCCTTGTCCCATACAAAATCTCTTTGAAAGTCAGGTAGAACCAACTTATTTTCATCATTTTTGTTAAATATATCTTTTAACTTAATCCCCATAATTTTGCTCCTTTTTATTTTAAGTTAATGATGTTTTCTTAAGTTGAATTTTATTTAATTGTACATTAATGAAAATATATATATTTTTATTATGTAATCACCGTTTTAGTAATATATAAACTTCAATATTTATACATAAACAATTTCATACCTTTTCATTAAGCTCTCACTCTTCTATATTAATAAAATATCATTTATTGCATTGATCAAATTTCTTACATCCTCTTTAGAATTAAAATAACTTAATCCAACCCTTACTGTTCCTAATGAAAATTCATCTTTTAGATACTTATGTATAAATGGCGCACAATGATACCCAGTTCTTACTGCGATATTAAAGTCTTCATCTAGTATCATTCCAATATCCTCAGATTTATAACCATCTACCACAAATGATACAATACTGATATGGTTTATTAGGTTATGTGGTAGATAAATTTTAATCCCTTTTATATCTTCTAATCCTTTTATAAGATAGTCTGTTAATAATCTTTCGTGACTATGAATTTTATCAACATCTATATAATCTAATGCTGCTTTTAACCCAGCTATAGCAACAATATTAGGACTAGCATATTCATATTTATTAGGACTATTTTTAGGCATATCCAAATTTAGTGAATCGCTACCCGTACCACCAACAATAAATTCCTTTAAATAAATGCTACTATTGTCTATAAAACCTGCAATACCAAAAGGCCCATATAATGTTTTATGTCCAGCAAAAGCTAAAAAATCAATATCTAATTTTTCAAGGTTAATATCAATTAAACCAATTGCTTGTGCAGCATCTAAAACAGTAACAGCGTTATATTTTTTTGCTTCTCTAAAAATTTCATCTATTGGCAAGATATAGCCCGTTACATTGCTTACAAATGTTGAACACACACAAGCTGGATGTTCTTTAGCAAACATGTACTTCATTCTTTCAATATCAATTTCAAGTGTATTTTCATTTAAAGGTAATTCTCTTATATTTATACTATTCTTTTTACTTATTAAATTAAGTGGTCTAGCAACTGCATTATGTTCATATGGTGATACATACACTGTCGAGTTGTTTACAAAGTCTAATCCATTCAAAATTTGATTTAAGGAAATTGTAACAGAAGGAGAAAAAACAACATTCGCTGAATTTTTAGCGTTAACAAGTTTTAATAATAATTTTTTCGTATCCTCAATTATTTCCGTTGCCTTCTTTGCTAATTTATAAGAACTTCGACCTGCATTTACACAATAATTTCTATTAGCTTCATCCATTGCATTATAGACATTTTCTGGTTTTGGAAAAGTAGTTGCTGCATTATCTAAATATATTACATCACTCACTCTTACACCCCCTTTTAGCTCAATACTTTTTCTAACATTTCTACCAGAATTGATACTTTATCATTTACACTTAGATCTGAAAAATCGTCTATTGTATCTTCAATTATATTTCTTAATATAGATCCTGTATTTTCATCTGCTTTATCATAATATCTTTGTACTAATTTACCTTCTTTATTTCTAAAAACTAATTCATGTTTCTCTTCTATGGTTTCATCTTTAATTGATTCTACTCCTTTTTTTGTTTCACTAAGAGCATAAATATAATCTTCAAATGATTTATCATTCCAATTTTCAATATACACATCAGTAACTGATTTAATTACCTTTTTTACTATCTCTACGTCATCATAAATTGTCATATTTGCGATACAAGTCATTAGATTTGTTATTTGATTGCTGTAAATACCCTTTTTAGACATTGAACTTTGCTTATCATACCAATTTTTCAAAGTATGATATAAGTCTTCTTTAGACTTAAAAATATTAATTGTTTCTAAAATCGCATTATTTATAATATAATCTAAATAATTATCAAGAATATACTTAAATTGTTTAATGTAATTTAAACATTTTTCATAATCATCATTTACACCAAAAGCCGCTGGAATTTTATCAAATATAATCTCATAAGGATTAGCATCAACCCTCTGTAATAATGGCTTTATAACTAACATTGCTTGATATGCTTTTTCATCCTCAAAAGTTATAAATTTATCTCTAAAATTTCTTGTAACTTGTGGTAGTGCCCTAAACCACCTTTGCATACATATTAATATGTTATTAATTCTTGATCCTGACAAGTTGTATACACTTCCATTGGAAAACGTATCTAGCAAACCAATAATATATTTTTCCTTTTTAGCACTTTGTGCCGACATAAATAAAAAATAATCCGATGGATTCTCACACATATTTAAAATAATGTCAGAAGTAAGTTGTACTTCTTTTGTATCAAAGTATATAATGATATCCTCAGTTCTGTTTCTCAGAATGTATGCTAAATAAATTGACAAAACCCCACCTCTAATTCCAAATGGAGCATTTACAACATTATTAATAATAGAACTCAATGATATCTTCTTCTCTATGCATAAAGAAATAGAAGCATTTATATTAGATAAAAATTCCCTCATATTATCACTTAATTTTCCATTTAAAATACCTGTATTTTTAAATAACGACCTATATATTGTTGCTTCAGGATTAGTTTTTTCGTAAAAAGATTTATCATCATTCCCATTAAGGATATACTCAATAATATTTTTTCTAGCTCTTCTTATTGGTGCCGTTTTTATAAATTGTCTATTTATTTGCTCATTATTTATAACTGGGGTTTTACGATAATACGAAAAACATACATAATCAATCAGTTTATTTAAATTTATATGTTTTGATTCTATTGATTGTCCATTTTTATAATAAAATGCTTTACACCCATTTTGGAAATCATAAGCATGGTTTAAGTATATTAATAATTCATTTATAATATCATCTTCAAATATGCTTAATTCATTTTTTAAAACTTTATTATTATCTAAAAACAATGTGTCATTTTTTAATTCTTGTATGATTTCATAATCTTGAACTTGTTTTATCATTTCAAATGTTTTGGTTGGATTTATAATCACTATCTTCTCATTCGAAAATTTATTCAATTTTTCAATTATAGATATTTTATTCTTTTTTTGATCTTCTTTTGTACAAATTAAGGCTATTACTTTTCCATCACAAAAATTTTCGTTATCGAAAAGGACTGAAAAATCATCAATGTTCATAAATTCATCATAATGAAGATATTCCATCCTAAAATACCTTGTAATTGAGAATTCTTGATTATACTTTTTAGGAATTATGTATTTATTACTTGCTATATTTGAAAAAACCTTCCCAATATTAATCTTATCAGACTTGATAATTCTTCTTCTATTTATTTCATTCTTTAAATCAGTCCCTATCCTAGTTTTAAATACATAATTATCATTTGTACTTTTTTTATAAATAATTTGGCTATTTAATAATTCATCTAACACTACATTTACATCTTCTATTTCAGAAGCTAAATATAAATATTTTTCTATAGTAGATAGCTCATCGGGTTTATTAACTATATTTATTAAAGCCATTATCTTCAAAATCTTAACTTGATTGGGAGTAGTAGCACTGGATATTGCATATTCTGCTTTTAGCCATTCTCTATGAACATATTCATTAGCAACATTCTTTTTAAATATTCCTTTAAAATAGTCATAAATTAAATCAGGAGTAATAACCCATTGCATCATACAATTATGGTTTTTTATATATCTTAACATACTATGTGGTTCATCTTTTGACATGAATGTAAATAACGTTCGTTCATTTTGTGCTACTTTTTCACTAACATTTAATAGCAAGTATGAGCTTATCGGATTTAATGGGTAACAACCATCTACAATTATTTTTTTAAAGTCATTTTCTTTAAAGGTTGTTCTAAATGCAGGAATATCATAATAACTTTTAGATATTTCATCACTTAAATGCTTACTACAATTAGAAATTTTTTTTATCTCATTAATGTCTTTAAAAATTGCATTTTTAATTAGCTCATAATTATTTTTTGAAGAGGTTACAAAATACCTCTCTTCAATTCTACCTTCAATCCCAGCAAAAGAATTAATTAAGTCAGAAGAAAGATATTTACCATATTCCTTTATACTTTTGTGTGCAACAAAAGAAATAAATACTTGTGATGATTTTTTTGAATTATGAGATAATTCACATATATCTTGTAGTAATTTCATATCATTGCCTACTGATGTTTTATCTCTGCTTTCAATAAATTTACTGAACTCATCAAATATAACATAAATACCACTATATCCATGTTTTTTAGATAATTCTTGAGCAATCTCTTGATAAATTTCCAATACTTCAGAATTTACTAAAGGATTAAATATGCTTCCTGATGTTAGTTCAGGATATATTTCCTTAAATATGCTTAACGCTTTAGAATCATAATTTAGTAATCTAGAAACCATTTCTTTATAAGAAATATTTTTCTCTTTTAATTTTTCTATAAAGTGATTATATGTTTCCTTATAATTATTCATCCACTTATTAATATTGTTAAGAGCATATGTGAAATAAGTATTAGGAACTAAATCTATTAAATTTTCTCTTTTTAATGATTCATTTAACCCAATAAGAAACGATTGATTTAAATCGCCGTAAGTACTTGAAATTAAAACTGGTAAAAACCGTCCTTTTTCTTTCCAAATATTTCTAATTGCATTAGAAACAGTTTCATCAACATTATTAACAGAAGCTATTATCTTGTTAACAATCTTATCATTTTCACTTGTTCTTTTTAACGAAATAATGGCTAATAACACTAACAGTAAATGGGATTTTCCCTTACCGTATGGGCCAATTAATATTGAAGATTGATTTTCATTTTTTTCGATAGAATTTAGATATAATTTAAGAACATCAACCGATGACTTTGTGGGAATATAGCTTGATATCTTATCTATATTATTCAAATTTAAATATAAGTTAATTGCATTTTTAAAATTATTATTAACTTTAATTATTTCACTTAAATTATTTATTGTCATTTTACCACCTTATTTATGTTCATTATAGTAACTTCTAATAACAGATTCTGCTGTTATGTTTGATTTTTTGTATATCATATCAAGTCCCGCAGTTCTATCAACTTTTATATAATTTAGAGAATCTAATCTATCTAAAAACTCATTAACAGTAACTCTTGATAAATTATAAATATTCCCTAAACTTTCATCCCCAACTGATATTCTATCAATACTAATCGAATCTTCTCTTTCAAACAAACAACATAATTCATACAATACTATCCAATAATTTATCTTTCTTAAATCGGGTTGATTCCTGTAATAGACGTCTTCTTTTCTATAAAGTAATCCTAATATAGAAAAAGGGCTAATGTTTTTATCCTCCGGATCCTCGTTATTTCCTCTTTGACTACTATACATATTTAATATTACATCAATATCGTCTTTAACAGAATTTACAGAGAACTTTTCATCTCCTATATATTTTTTTAATTCATTAATCAATATATTATTAATTTCATCTCTTTTAAACTCTTCTATGTCACATCTATTAAAAAATATGTACCACGAGGTAGCATTTTTTATATTTTTAACTAAATTAGAATGTAAAACCCACAAGGTGAAGACATCTTCAAAATATATATCATTTTCTTTGATTATTTTACCAAGTTCAGTAAGATTAGCCCCTCGGCTAGGCCTTTCGCTAATTAAATTAAATGCTTTAAGCCAATATCTTATCGATCTTACCATATTGTTACCAACACCAAGTTTGTCGGGACCATCAGAATCTAAAAATATCCTCGGATCATCTTCAACAACAATTAAACCTTTATTAAGCCACCCTTCTCTAAGAACAAACTTCTCATGCCCTCTCAATTTGAATGGTACTTTTTTTTCAGACATATTATCAACCTCTCTTTATAGTTAAAACTTTTCTCATATAGCACCCGGCATTAAAATGAGAAACACATTCTGCACATCTTACACATTTTTCATCGTCAATTCTATAAGAAATTTGTCCATCTTCTAGCTCACGAATTAAAATTGCATTATGCTTGCATACACTTTCACAAGCTTTACAACTCATGCACATTTGATATTTTGTCAATTGACATTGTATTTTACGTTCAGCAATTGCCAAAGTTCTAGATTTTGCTATACTTTTCTTTTTTATAGTTACCTTTAAATGCGTGTTTTTTAATCTTCCTTGCAAAATTAAGACAGGATTACCTTTTCTATCAACAATATATACCTCTCCTAATCTTTTGTTGCCAAGATCTTTATTTACATATCCAAAAGGCTTAAACAATTCATACAATTCTTCAGTAATAGGTCTTTGAAGCTCATAATTAAAAGCATTATCCTCCGTAGCACAAGGTTCAAAGAATACCATAGATTTTTGTGCCATTTCAAGCCCATTACCACCTTGCCTGGCTTTCCAGTTACCACTATCTACATATTCGTCAGGATCAGGTTTTTCAATTTGTTTTGCAAAATCAACCAACAAATTTCTCCAATTTATATACTTATCATACATGTGTACTTTAGAAAGAAATTCTGACCACCCACCGTTATTAGGACAACACCAACATCCTACTCTTGTATATCCAAGTTTGTATGCTTCATTAAAATCTATCTTATTAGTAAATATATATAACCAAACATCAAAATCAATCCAATCTATTATAGGTGATACAACAGTCTGTTTTGTTATTTTAGGGCTATCGCTTTCCCTTTCATACTTACTTCTGCTAGCAGATTCACTTTTTCTAATACCGTAAAATGTTAATATATTAGTTTTATCTCTAAATGCAGATGATATTGTTCTAGATATAGTGCCAGTTTTGAATACAGTGCAACACCATCTCATAACCCTACTTGGTGGACCTATTACTTTACATAAATCTTCAAAATTTTTTTCTCTATTTTTTGAAGTAATCATTTGTATGCCTTTTGTATCTTCATTTTTCCTAAAACGATCTTTATATTCATATGTTTTATCGAATTCAAGGGTAGTATCTCCAAAAATGTGCAATACTTTTTTTGTTCCTAAACTCTTAGTTACTAAATGTGATGTTACAGTTGAATCTTTACCACCACTAAACGATACTAGCATATCTTCGATATTATACTTATCAATATATCCTTGAATAAATTTTACAGCCTCATCATTTATATTATTATATCTTATTTTATTTGCTTCTATAAACTTATTAATACTTTCATTAAAATATATTCGGTTAACCTTATCTATGTAATAATCATATTTTTCTTTTATTTTTTGTATTTTAGTAAATGGTAATTTGTTCAGTTTATTTATCTGCAACCTCAATTTTTGTCCATTAATAAAATAAGCATTACTTCCATTCCATATAGAAACATTATTAAAACATAAAGGATCCTCTTTTTCCAAAATTATTGCCAACAATAATTTTTCTTCTGGAAAAACAGGTCTAATATCTGTAGAAATATATCTAGCCTCTTTCCCACAAATATCACAAAACTTATTAAACACTGGTATGTTACATTCATGACACCAGTAAATAGTTGTAGAAACAACAGTTTTTGTATTGCATTCTTCTTTTATACATCTATCTGTTTTCATCGGTACATTACATACTGGACATAATAATTCTATCATTTTCACCTCTATCTACCTTACTAAATTTTCACTATTATATAATACTAATAATAACTTCAAATGAATGATTATATATTTTTATTTTATATAAGTATAATCATTTATACTACGATTCTACAAATACTGACAGTTTAAAATCTATTAATACTAATTCAAATTACACTCTTTTAATGATTAATATCTAATCAAACACTCGTCTCAAAATTTCCAAATTTTTAACTTATTCTTAATATTTATACTTTTATATTTTGAACTAATATTATTTATCAGATTAAAATAAAAAGTTCTAACTTGCCTTACCCCACCATAACATTCCCACTAGCCTTCTTCTTAATAAACTCAGGCATCTTATTATCTAGCTTCCACACTATGCTCATAGGCTTACTGCCTTCATAACTAACAAATCTTGCTGTCCCTAAGCAATAATATGGTTCTGTTATTCCGTTAACTTTCTTTTTCTCTCTTACAAACAATACAACTTTACTACCCATAGACTCGTGATTGATATACCTTTGTCCTGTTGGTGATGTATCTGATGTTCCGCTTTGTGATTGCCAGTGAAAATATTTGTCATCTATGGCATAATCATCATACATTGTTGTTTCTGAATAATCTTTTTCTGATTTATTTAATGTAATAAAGAACATATCAGTCTTTTTATCTTTTAGATATAATACACCTTCTCTAAAGGAAGACTTCTTGTCCAATTTATTTTCTTCAAATGCTGCTAATATTTCTGCCATAGAATATTTACAATGTAATTTCAGCGGACATTGATATTCTAAATTCATACTTTTTTCTTTGAAACTAATATTTTCTAAGCTATATTCTAAAATTGAAATTATTTCTTTGTTTAGTGGTTTACATTCTCTTAATTTATTTATACTATCCTCTGCTGTGTTGAAATTCATTTTTTCTAATGTATCTTGCCATATAGTATAATAAAACATATTTAACATTAATTTTTCATTTTTATTTAAATCTATATAATTAAACCTATTAGATTTTAGTATCATTAGAATAAATTCAATCCATTCCTTAGAATCTATATGCAGCAATCTTGATATGCCCTTTGATTCTTTTTTATATTTATCGTAATCAAAATCTTTGATAATTCCTGCTTCTGAACATAAGTATGTAAAACTGTAGTTTTTATATATGTCGATTAACTTGACATTGTGGTTTTTGCAAAATTCTATAACATTTAATGTTGTTCTACTTGATGCATAATCTTTGATTTTTCTAATAATTGTCCTTTTATTATTTAAGGTATTTTTTATATTTTCTAAAATATATTCTTTTGCAATTCTTTCTAGCTTAATAAAGCATCCTTTTGGCAGGTTTGGGAATTCATTTTCTATTTCTTTTGCAATAGAATTATGAGTATTTCCTATTAAAGCTCTATATTTTTGTTCATGGAAAATATAGTTTTTATTTGCTTGACCTACGAAATCTAATACCGTTAAGCATTCTTTACCGTCATTGAGCCTTAACCCTCTCCCTAATTGTTGAAGAAATACTGTAATACTTTCTGTTGGTCTTAAAAAGAGCACAGTATCAATCGAAGGGATATCAACGCCTTCATTATATAAATCTACAACAAATATAAAATTTATTTCTCTATTTTCAAGCTTATTTTTTGCACTGTATCTTTCACTGTCATTAGAATCTGCTGTTAAATAAATTGATGGTATTCCTACCTTGTTAAAATACTGGCTCATGTATTCTGCATGTAACTTGCTTACGCAAAACCCTAGTCCTCTAACTTCTAAAATGTCTTTTGTATATTTTTTAATGCTGTCAATTACTAAGTTCGCACGTTGATTATCTTTTGTGTAAATATTTTCTAGTTCAGTTGCATCATATTTGCCATTACGCCATTTAATATTTTTTAGAGTTACAGAATCTGTAATTCCAAAATAATTAAATGATGAAAGTATTTTTCTATTTATGGCTTCGCCTAATCGTATTTCTGCAGCTATCCTATTATCAAAGTAAACGGTAACATCTTTATCATCCATACGCTCTGGTGTTGCAGTCATTCCTAATAATATTTTAGGATTTATATACTCTAACAATTTTCTATAACTTGGTGCTGCTGAATGATGAAATTCATCTATTACAACGTAATCATAGTAATCCGCTTTGATATTCTCAGTAAATTCTTTTGAATTAAACGTTTGTATAGAAATAAATAAATGTTCTATTTGAGATGGGTCATATTTTCCAACCCATAAGTCTCCAAAATTTCTATCTTTTAAGATTTTTCTAAAACAATCTCTACTTTGCACTAGGATCTCTTCTCTATGTGCTACAAATAGTAATCTATTTTTTGCATTGGGATTATTTCCTACGAATCTCTTGTAATCAAATGCAGATATAACTGTTTTTCCTGTTCCTGTTGCTGCAACTATTAAGTTTTTATATCTATTATGTATTTCTCTTTCTGCTTGGAGTTTATCTAGTATTTCTACTTGGTATGAATATGGAATTACATCAAAATAGAACTGGGACTCAGTATCGTTACTGCAAATTTTATTTGTATTTAATGCTATTTCTAATTTTTGTTTGTCAAGTAAATCATCTTTATTGAACAGATAAAAATCATTATCATGCCAATATGATTCAAATGTTGCATTGAACTTTTTTATCATATCTTTGGAAGTATATTCTGATATTTTCAAATTCCATTCTAAACCAGTGGTGAGTGCAGAATTTGATAAATTTGATGAACCTATATATGCTGTTGAAAATCCAGTATTTCTATAAAACATATATGATTTGGAATGTAGTCTTGTTCTTTGGGTATCGTAGGATATTTTTATTTCTGTATTTGGTAAACGGGACAGCTCTATTATAGCCTTGTAATCTGTTGCGCCCATGTATGATGTGGTTATAATTCGTAGTTTATGTTCTTTTGTAAATTCTTTTAATGATTCATATATTTGAACTAGTCCGCTCCATTTTATAAATGAGACGAGCATATCTATTCTATCTGCAGTATTTATTTCTTTGATTAATTCACTGCCCAGTGATGGTTCGTTTTGAGCTCCTGTAAAAAGCGAATTGGTCGCTATGGAGGTAATTGGTCTTATTTTTTTATCTTTATAATTATCTATTAATGCACTATCTTTATTATTTAATATTGCAAGTAATAATTGTGCATTTTCGTTTATAATAAAATCATCTAAATCTTCTAATTTTAATTCTTCTTTTAAAAGACTAACTATTTTATTGCATAATTCAACTTGCCTATAATGTTTATCATCTCCAGAAATATTACGAAGAGATTTATTGATGACTATAGACATATATTTAGATAAAACTGCATTTGCTTCTTCTTTATCTATTTGTTTTTTATCTATATAACTATCATTGCTATCAAGTTTTTTTATTATTTCTTCATTGATTATTTTATTAATTACTGATTCATAAAACCCATTATGTAGTGACATACCCCATGCTCCTATAATGCTATAATTATGTATCTTTGTTTCTTAATAATAATTTTATTTCTTCTTTTTATTTACATATAATTCCCATGTCACATTATAACATTATTCTACAAATATTACCATTGTATTTTTATATTTTATAATTTCTTTTTGCCAAATGGAGAAAAAGCCCCTATCAATTGTGATATTGTTGTATCATTTTTATCAAAAAATCACTTGCTTAGATAAATTTTTATCCAAGCAAGTGATTAGTATACTTTGGTATTTTATAATCGCATATTTCGCTGATGTTTTTGTATTTAAAGTTCTTATACCTCAAGTTTAAAATTATGATATTAATAAAGATATGCTCAAAACATTTTATTAAATATTTCTTTAAATAATTTGCTACTTGTAGAATATTGCTGTAATTAAAAAATTAGTCCCGTATTTTTCATTTGTAATTAACCCGTTTTCTGACCATTTTCCAAATCCCGCCTCTACAGCTAAAGGTCGTAAATCTCCATAAAAAGAAAATACACCTTTGGTCCATATTTTATTATAACCATACAATTTTATAAGCTTTTTTATTTCCTTTAAGTTTTTGTTTGCAACTCTGTTGACGTTGAAAGTAGCACTGGAAACATTAAAAAAATCTTTATAAAATAATGTACTCTTGCAATAATGTGCGAACAATATACAATTAACATTTTCACAAATCTTAATATGCCCTTTTAATATAACATTGTATTTACTACTAATTTCATATGCCTTATTGATTAGATCACTGTTCTTCATTTTGAACACCCTATTATTTAAATCTTTTTAATACTCTTACCAGCAGAGTTGCATTTTATGCAAAATTTAATGAACATAAATGTTCTAAATTTCAATTGCACGATTTTTAGAGTTTTGTTAGATTCTAGTAGAATCTGGACTATATCCTAAAAATTCATCATATACATCTAATCTTCTGTCCTTCTTAGTAGAATTATATTTATTTGTACCATGAGCTCTAACCTTTGCGAAATTACAATCACCATATATTATCTGCTCTGTATCATCTACAGGACCAACAATTGGAATACCTGAGGTTTTAACAATTAAACTTTTTCCTGGAAAGACCATACCTCTCTCTGTTCCAACTCTATCAGCAGCTGCAATATATATACCATTACTATGAGATGCTGCCATAGCTAAAACAGGTCCAAAATTCTTCATATTATCGGGCAACGCATCTATTGAAGCCCAGTTAGTAGGAACGCATACTATGTCAGCCCCTTGTGCTGCAAGTATTCTAAATGTCTCAGGAAACCACATATCATAGCATATAACTATACCAATCCTGCCAATTGGTGTATGAAATACTGGAAGTCCAAGATTCCCCTGTTCAAACCACAGAAATTCTTCTTCCCATAAATGAAGCTTTCTATATTTGCCTACTAAACCATTTGGTCCAATTAGTACCGCGGTATTATATAAATCAGCTCCATCGATTTCTGTTATTCCAGAAACTATATGTATATTTCTATCATGTGCCACATTAATCCAAGCATTTATACTCTTACTATCTTGTATATTCTCTGCTAATTCTAAAGCTTCTTTCTTGTTATTGAATGAGTAACCTGTATTAGCCATTTCAGGCATTACTACCAATACTGCACCATTATCTGCAGCCTCATTAATCATTCTTACAGATTTTTTTATATTTGCTGTAATATCACCTATTTTAATATCCATTTGTAAACAAGCTACTCGAACATCTAATGATTTTCTTTTTAATTCTGACATTTTTCCTCCAAAGTTATCCACAATCCCACGTCATCATGAAATAATATATAATCAAAGATTCGCTGTAAAAAGTGTGAAATATATACCGTTTGTATGCTATCTAATTATACCACTAATTATTTCCATACACAACATTATATACCGTTAGTTTTATTTTTTCTCATCAACAAATCTAAGTATTACTTCTGGATAATGACATGCAACAAATTGATTTTTTTCAATTTCAGTAAGTTGCGGTTCCTCTTTGGTACATTTATCTTTTGCAATAGGGCACCTTGGGTGAAATCTGCATCCTGTGGGTATATTAGTTGGAGAAGGTGTTTCACCTTTTAGCACGATTTTCTGCCTTTTATTATCAACATCAACGTTAGCTAAAACACTTACTAAAGCTTGTGTATAAGGATGTCTACAATTGCCTGAAATTATTTCAGATGGACCTATTTCAACAATTTTTCCTAAATACATAATTGCAATTCTATCTGAAATTAACCATGCTAGTGACAAGTCATGAGTAATGAACAAATATGATGTACCTTTTTGTTCCTTCATCTCGTACATCAAATTAACTATATCCGCTCTTATTGATGCATCGAGCATAGAAACAGGCTCATCAGCAACAATAAAATTAGGAGATACAACAAATACAGTTGCAATAGCAACACGTTGACGTTGCCCACCACTTAGCTCATGTGGATAGCGATATAAATAATCTTCCCCTGGCTTAAGTCCTGCGAATTCTAAAGCTTGTATAGTTCTTTCTTTTATTTCTGACTCTGATAAATTTTTTTCTATCATTCTTAATGGTTCAGAAACAGCATCAATAATCATATATTTTGGATTAAGTGATTGATATGGGTCTTGAAAAATCATCTGAGCTCTTTTTCTAAAAGAACTAAGCCACTTTCTATTTTTTAAATCATATATTTCGTCATCAAATTTTAGTAGCCCCTCATGATGAACTAAATTAAGGATTGCTCTACCCGTAGTTGTTTTACCTGAGCCAGATTCACCTACTAATGATACTATTTCGCCCTTTTTTATTCCTAAATCAATTCCATCAACAGCTTTAACATATCTTTCTTTTTTAGAAAAAATATCTTTTATCAAACCTTGTCTTATTTTAAAATATACTTTTAAATTTTTTGCTTCAACTATATTATTACTCATTAGTTACACCCCCATATAAATGACATGCTACATAATGACCATTTCCAAAGTCTACAGATTTAGGAACTTCAGTTTTACATATCTGCTTTGCTTCACTACATCTTAAATGAAATCGGCATCCCGAAGGAGGATCTAATAAGTTTGGAGGTGTTCCTGGTATTGATTCTATACGTTTTTTCTCTCCATATATATTTGGAAATGCACCAATTAACTTCTGTGTATATGGATGTTTACTATTTTTAATTACATCTCTGACCGTGCCTAATTCAACTATGTTTCCTGCGTACATAACTGCAATTCTATCACAGGTTTCTGATATTATAGATAAATCATGAGTTATAATTATCATACTCATGCTAATTTTTTTTCTTAGTTCATTTATTAAATCAATTATTTGTGCTTGTATCATAACATCCAATGCTGTTGTAGGTTCATCAGCAATTAATATTCTTGGATTACAGGCAAGTGCCATTGCAATCATTACACGTTGTCTCATCCCTCCAGAAAATTCATGGGGATAATCATCTATACGACTAGAGTCTAATCCAACTAACTTAAATAATTCTATTATTCTTTTTTTTATCTCATCATCTTTAGCCTTTGGGTAATGTAAAGAAATAGCCTCAGCTATTTGAAAGCTGATTTTTTTAACTGGATTTAGAGCATTCATTGCCCCTTGGAACACCATTGCTATGTCATTCCATCTATAAAGTTGCCACTCTGCTTCTGAATTATTAGCTAATTCTTTATTATCGTATTTTATTGAGCCATTATCTATGTACCCATTGTCTGGAAGCATGCCCATAGTAGACAATGCTGTAGTTGTTTTTCCACAACCAGATTCTCCTACCAGACCTAAAGACTCTCCTTCATATAAATCAAAATCAACGTTTTCTACTGCTCTAACAGTTCCTGTACTAATTTTAAAAAATACATTTAAATCTCTAACCTCTAACGCCTTTTTTTTATTCTCGCTCATATTTTCACCTACCTGCCCCTTAATTTTGGATTAAGTATTTCATCAAATGAATAACCTATAAATGTGAAACTTAATACCATTAGTACTATTGCTGCCCCTGCAGGTACAAAATACCACCATGCTCCAACACTTACAGCACCATTTACAAATGCTCCGTTTAGAACTTGACCCCAACTAACTGACAATGGATCTCCTAATCCTAAGAAGCTAAGTGATGTTTCTGATAATATAGCCGAAGAAGTAGCTAGTATTGTTTGTGCGAAAATAACAGGAAATACATTTGGTAATATATGTTTATATACTATATAAAACTTGCTTGCACCTATAGATCTAGCTCGCTCAATGTACGGTCTTTCTCTTAAGGAAAGTGCTTGTGCCCTTACTAATCTAGCTGTTCCCGTCCATCCAGTAAGTCCTATAACTAAAATAATATTACGTATATTAGTCCCTAATACAGCAGATACAACCATTATAAGTGCAAGTTTTGGCAATACCATCATTCCATCAGTAATTCTCATAAGCACATTGTCTAATCCTCCACCTACAAATCCAGCTGATAATCCAATAGTTGAACCTATAAATATAGATATAAGTGCTCCTGAAAAACCTACTATTAATGAAGTCTTTGTCCCATAAATAATTGCTCCAAATATATCTCTTCCTAAATGATCTGTTCCAAATATAAATCCCTCTGTAGGTGGCGCAAGCAAAGCACCTTTAGACACCTCAACTGGAGAATAATGGTAAAAATTTGGCCCTACATATGCTACTACTACAAAAAACATTAACATAATAAAACCTAATGTTCCTATTTTATTGTTAAAAAACGTCTTAATAAACTGTTTAAAGTTTCGTTTTCTAACTTCATATTTTTCTCTTCTAATTTTATTTAAATTACTCATTTTATAACTCCTTTACTCATATTTTATCCTTGGATCTATATACATATAAACTATATCTGCTAAAAAGTTTGCTGTGACTACGGCAAAACTAGTTATTATAAAAGATCCTTGAAGTAAGGGATAATCTCTAGCAACTAATGCTTTAAGCATTAACGTCCCTATTCCAGGCCATGTAAATACTGTCTCTGTTTGTATGGCACCTGAAACTATAAAACCTATCGAAGTAGCTATAACCGTTACCATCGGTAACATTGCATTTGGTAGAGCATGTTTTCTAATTATATACCTTCTATCAAAACCTTTAGCTCTTGCAGTATTTATATAATCTTCTGTAAACACATCAAGCAATGAACTTCTCATTATCATTACATAGCTTCCAAATATAGCTAATCCTAATGTAAATACTGGCAATATTAAATGTTTAGCTACATCTTTTATATAAACAAGTTTAGTTACATTTCTAAGGCCTGGCGTCATCATTCCAAATAACGGTACTAAATCAAGTTTAACTCCAAATATAACTATAAGGACCATACCAAACCAAAAAGCAGGTATTGCATATATAAACAGAGAAAAACCTAATAATCCTACATCTATTTTCTTTCCCCTATTTGCTGCTGCCATCATTCCAAATATTATTCCAAACCCTATTGCTAATGTTTGAGCACAAAGAGCTAATATAATCGTATTTGGTAATCTATCTCCTATTACTTTCATAACGGGCTTTCTAAAGGAAAAGGAATCTCCAAAATCACCCCTAAACATATTTTTCAAATAAACAAAATATTGTTGATATATAGGTAAATTCAAACCATAGTCTTCTTTTACTTTTTCTGCAACACTAGGATCTATTCCACTTTTTACAAACATAGCTGTTGGATCTCCTGGCATTACTCGAAATAAAATAAAAGTTAAAGTTAAAACTATCATTATAGTTATTAAGCTTTGAACTACCTTTTTCATGAAATATTTATAATTCACTAAATTACCTCCTAAATTTACACATTAAGTATTATATTACAAAGAGCTACTCCTAGCATAAGCTAGGCTTAGCCCCTTATATTAAAATTTTTATCTTAATATAAATATAATATATTATTTAGGTGTTATATTCTTGTAACAATCACTATTAAATATAGTTCCATCTCCACCAAATTGGATAATTCCTTCCCATTTATCCGAGTTGTAAGCATCGTAGTATCCTTGATAGTATAATGGTATATAACAAGCTTCATCATATATCATTTTTTGTGCCGCATACACAGTCTCTAAACGTTCTTCATCAACAACTTGTTGTACTTGCTTTTCAACCAATGCATCATATTCTGGATTAGAGTACATAACTTCTTGACGGTTGCCTATCTGCTCTGTAGTTAGTACTGTCAATATGTAGTTTGGATCATACCCTGGAGTCCATCCCCAAATATACATATCATAATCACACCATGTTTCAGAGTCAAGCTTCATAGTAGCTCCTAACATAGATCCTTCCATAGGCTCAATATTAAGGCCTATACCTACTGCCTCAAGATTATTTACTATGTAAGGAGTAGAATCTCTATAATGCCATGCATATCCATCTGTTAACAATGCAAACCTAAACAATAATTTTTCTCCGGCATCATTAGTTCTAACTTGAACTTCTCTTCCTGATATTTCTACAGTTTCAAAGTTTGTAAATCCAGCTTCCTCTAACAATTTTATAGCTTTTTCTGGGTTGTAGTCATGTTGTATATCTAGGTGCCACTTTCCTGCTGAAGTAGGTACTAAAGTACTTCCTGCATATCCAGCACCTTTAAGTACATCATCTACTAATTTTTGTTTATCTAAAGCGAAGTCAATTGCTTGGCGAACGTTTTTCTCTCTCCTAAGTATTATATTTCCTGGATTTTCTAGTTGTCCCTCAATTGGAGTCTTTTCAGGGTCCCATATGTTTATACCGATTTGTGTAAGTTTTGGTTGCAAATTCTTAACAACTGTTATACCTTCTGTTCCTTCTAATTCAGTAACCTGTGTTCCACTTGGAGAAAACATATCTATATTTCCTGCCTTAAATGCTTGGAACATAGTATCTTTATTTTCAAACATTATATATAATAAACCGTCGACTTTTGGCATTTTGCCATAATATCCATCATATCTTTCATACTCAAGTTCAGTATTTTGAGGATTGAATTCCCCTACTATCTTCCAAGGTGACGTACCTATTGGAACTTCATTTTGATAATCTAATAACGCTTGTGTTTCCATAGGTCCCCAAATATGTTCTGGAACTATGTATATTACCCCTAATGTTTCTATTAAGAAGTTTGCTACTGGTATACTAGTAGTTAGTTTAACTTCGTAGTCACCTGTTTGCTCAACTTTCTCAATGTATTTAACCTCTGCTTTACGAGTGAAAGCTGCTGCTTCATTTGCTTTGCTATCAACTATAGTTTTATATGTAAAAACTACGTCTTCTGCATCAAACTTTTCACCATCCTGCCAAGTTACATCTTCACGAAGTTTAAGTGTCCATACAAGTCCATCATCTGATACATTCCAACTATCAGCTAGTAATCCTTCAAATTCTAAAGTTTCAGCATCGTGATTTACCAATGTCTCATACATTCTTAACCCATCATGATCTTGTTGCATTCTCTGAGAAAACGGGTTAACGTTTGTTGGAAAACTAGTAATACCAAGGTTGAGAATATGTTTAACATCTGGTTCTGACGTCGATTCTCCTCCCGTATTATTGTCCGTAGGTGCTCCACATGCAGCAAGTCCAATAACCAAAGTGACTACTAATAAAATTGATAATAGTTTTTTCATCTTTTTTCTCCTCCACAAATTTTATTTTAATACTTTATTAAAAAATGATATCTTTTCAAAACAAATACAATACATTGTTAAATAATATAAGAATAACTTCATTTTCGTGCTTTAATCTTTCATGTTAAATATGCTAATCTAATGTTAAATATATATATGCAGGTTTTGTCTCCTTTATTATATTTTTTTAATAGTTAGTAATGCATTTTTATAATATTAGTCCATGCTTTCTTTTTTTCTTCGTTTATGCATTCTAATCTAATAAACTCATATGAGTCATGTAACATAAATATAGCTTCATTTAGAAATGTTTCACTTTTAGTTGTAATTAATTTAACATTATGATTGTTATCATAACCAAACAAAACTATTTTTCTAACATTAGAACACTCTATTAATACTCTTTCTTTGTCTATAATGATTTCATAAATATAAGGTCCATTAGATGCGTAAAAGTTTTTCTCTTTAATAGCTTGTATAATATTTTTTCTATTTAAAATATTATCTGCTAATACAATAAAACCTCTAAAAAAATTAATATTATTATTTTCGTCATAATAGTTGTGTGAATCATCTACAGATGTTAAAAAGATATCTTTATTATTAATTAATAGCTCATTACTATAATCTGATGCATCACTATTAGCTTTAGTATTATAAACTTCAATTCCATGGTAATTTACTAAATTAATTAGCATGTACAATGGAATTAATTTATTTTTCGGATGAGCTATTATTATTAAGTTACCCCTACTTTTTAATTCATTTATTAATTCTTGCACTTGACTGAGTGAATCAAAAAATAAACTTTTGTATAGATTATCATTGTGTTTTATCGGATTAGTTGCTTTTACTAGGTTATCTTCTAGAGTAAGAATATGAAAGTGTATATCTTGATTTAATTTTTCATCTTTTAAATAACAATTGTATTCACATCCATTTAAAACGATAAAGTTTTCATAGTCTATTTCTTGACTGTAATATATTCTATGATCTGTAATTGCTAAAAAACTGTATTCATTCTTTTTATACAATTTTATAATTTCATCAACTGAGAATTCTCCATCAGTTCGAGTAGTATGAGTATGAATATTTCCTTTTATTTGTTTTCTAAAACTAATGATTTTCTTCATTTCAATCTTTGACCCCTTTTCAATATTATGTAGGTTTTTACACCCATTAAATTGGGCAGTTAAATCTTTCTAGCATATAAACTGAAATGAGTTTCGCCTCAATATGCAATTCTCTAAATAGTATGCTAATAAATTATTTATTATTACATAATCATTCTCCCTAAAACACCTTCAGTATTCATAAAATAAAAAACAAAGGCGCGTAGAGTCCAAGCTCTACAGCGCCTTTGCTGTTATTATCACGTATTGTATGCTTATATTGTAAATTTGTCAAGTCCTTTTCATATTTTTTTATTTTTTATATTTTTTTATTCAATATTTTCTATTGTAACTTGACAACTTAATGCAACTCTTTCAAACTAAAGTAGTTGCATTTAATCTTACAAAACCGTAGTTGCATTTCACCTTAATATTAATTTATTTGTTAAAATTAATTTATTTTATTTTTAAAAACAAAATTAAATGCTGATTATATTCTTTTTAAATTGATATAATATATATGAGACAAAATATATTTTGTTTTAATTTAAAGTATATAATTATATATTGAATATTAACAAAGAGGAGAATATGTATGAAAAATAAAGTAATGACATTTTCATTAATTACAATTTTAGCTTTATCATCTGTATCTGCATTTGCTTCAAATGATCTTGATGTTGCTTTGCAATCTAATTTATCATATGAACAAAAAGTAGTTCAACTTGTAAATGTTGAAAGAGAAAAAAATGGATTACCTGCTCTTTATTTAGTAAATTCAATTTCTAATGTAGCAAGAGCAAAGTCGCAGGATATGGCTGATAACAATTATTTTAGCCACCAATCACCCACTTATGGAAGTGCTGGTGACATGTTGTTGAGATATGGAATCACATGGTCTGCGTGGGGTGAAAATATTGCATCAGGTCAATCAACTCCAGAAAAGGTTGTATCTGCATGGATGAATTCGCCTTCACACAGAGAAAATATACTATCGCGTAATTTTGTTTTTATAGGTGTAGGATATGCCACAAATTCTACAGGGAAAGCATATTGGACTCAAATGTTTACTCGTGATGAAAAATAATAATCATTAAATATAATATTTATATACCGAAAAAAAACTGCACTCTCAAATTGAGGTGCAGTTTTTTAGGATAGTTATACTATTTATTTATACTTTTAATTAGTCTTAGTATATTTTCCATGGTTGCATCCATGTTTTCTTTGCTTTTTAATCGACTTAGCTGAAAATCTAGTGGAAGCCTGTTAATTGTGAATATAGATGTAACTCCCATATCATATGCTTCTTCCATATCTTCGTCAGCACCACCAACTATAACAGTTACAGGAACATTCTTCTTCTTAGCCCTCTTTGAAACTCCTATTACAACTTTTCCGCTTAGGCTTTGTGTATCAATTTTTCCTTCACCTGTAAAAACCATATCCGCATCTTCAATTGTTTTATCAAAATTTACAGTATCCAAAACTGTTTCAATTCCCATTTGTAACTTAGAGTTGAAAAAAGCAATCATGCCTGCACCCATAGCTCCAGCAGCTCCACCACCTGGTACATCTTTCAAGTCAACTCCAAGGTCTTTTTTTATTACTTCACAAAGATTTACAAGCCCCTTGTCAAGTTCTTCTACCATATAAGAATCAGCACCTTTTTGTGGACCAAAAACATAAGCAGCACCCTTTGGTCCATGCATGGGATTATCAATATCGCACATTGTAACTATTTCAATATTTTCTATTTTCTTGGCACGCTTTGATAAATCAATACTAACAACATCCTTTAAAGTACCTCCTAAAGGTATGAAACTTTTTCCATATTTGTCGTAAAATTTAACACCTACTGCAGTTGCAGCTCCAGCTCCTCCATCATTTGTACTCGAACCTCCTAGACCAACTATTATTTTTTTACAGCCACTTTCTGCTGCAGCTAAAATAAGTTGACCAACTCCATAAGTAGTAGTTTTTTGGGGATTTTTTCTGTCTTCAACAAGCGGAAGACCTGCACAGCTTGCCATTTCTATTACAGCAGTTTCGCCATTAGATATTATTCCGTAAAATGACTGCATATCTTCGAAATAGGGATTTTTTACAGTTTTATATATTTTTTCTCCACCAAGAGCCGACAAAAAACAATTTACACTACCTTCACCACCATCAGCAACAGGAATAGAAACGACTTGACATGATGGAAAAAACTTTTTAATGTTTATCTCCATTATATTGCAAATCATTTCTGAACTTAATGTTCCTTTAAACGAATCTGGAATTAACACTACTTTATTCATACAATACACACCCTTAATTATTCTATAACCATTACAAATACACCATCAGACATTTTATATTATACCAAACATAATGAAGCCTATTGTATTAATTGATAAATTTGCGCACATATGAACGATCCAAGAATTATATATATTTTTATATTTTAAATTTAACCAATTGAAAAATAGCCCTGTTACAAATAATCCAATAATAAAAATTATATATATTATTACATTAAACCAATTTGCTAATATTGATACATGATATACTGAAAATGCTAATGCGCTTAAGAAGAATGAATATACTATTGATGTGCTTTTACTTAATGTTAAAAAACCAAATCCTCTAAAAAACAACTCTTCTAGCATGGAGTTAATAAATGAAATATAAAATGCTACAACGATAAAATTATCTTTATTAACATTTAAATTATTATCAAGTTGCATTGTAATATTATCTAAATCAATAAATTCTTTAATAATAAAATAAACTATCAAAATAAAAAAATAAACTCCAAGCCCCAATGCAACTGAAATAAATATTTGTTTTTTATCTCTAACTATAAAATATTCCTTAAATTTAAAATTTTTGTCTATTGCACAATAAAACATTGGAAGACCTGCAAATAGTAATATCTTATATACTGATTTAAGTATGTAAGCAGGCTTAATATAAGTTTCTATTATAAACATCGATATGCATGCAAATATCAAAATAGCTGTTATTACTATATTTTTAATGTTTTTATTCATATTCACTTCACCTAATTAAATTATTTTGTTCATATATATTTTTATGTTTATCAAATAATGCTTATTAGATTGCCAGTTAGATATAATAAATAAATAGCAATCATTAATATCCCTTCCTTCTTACTAATTTCATTTTTATTTTTATTGTAAGCAAAGTATCCATATACAGCTAATACTATTATTAAAACTGGAATATGAATGTTATAAAAATTATTTACAACTATTATTCCACCTGGTGATAGTGCAAGTGATGCACCAAGAACAAATAAGATATTCAATATATTTGCTCCCATAACATTTCCTAATGCCAATCCTCCATGGTTGCTTTTTACCGCCGAAATAGTTGTGCTGATTTCTGGAACACTTGTTCCAAAAGCAATAATTGTTGATGAAATAACTATATCAGATATTCCTATTCTTTTAGCTATTACTTCTGCGGAATCAACTAAAGAAGTAGCACTAAGAGCTATGATAATAGCAGATAAAAATATTTTAATAAATGTAATGAAAATTTTACTATTATTTTTATCTTTTTTCAGTTCTTCATAATACTCAGCATCTACACTTGATTTTTTTGTTTTATCTTCTTGCCTAATTAAAATAAAAATATAAACAGGAATTAAAATTAAAAAAACAACTCCTAGCCATTGAGGCAACAGCCCACTATCTTTACCAATTTTAGTTATTAAAGTTGGTAAAACTAACAATGATACTACAAATATTAACAAACTAAGCTTTCTTGATGTTTCTTTACTTACTGGAATTTTACCAAATAATGCTCCAGCTCCTAAAACTAAACTTGTATTTGTTATTGTGGAACCCACTGCATTTCCAATGGCAAATCCACCACCTCCTTGAAGAGAGGCTATAACAGATGATGAAAGTTCTGGTAATGTAGTTCCCAATGATACTATAGTTGCTCCTATTATCATTTCTGGAAGACCCCATATTTCCGAAAGAACAACTGCATTTTCTACTAAAATATCTGTTGTTTTCAATATAACTATCAATGATAGAACAAAAATACCTGTTACAAAAAAAATATTTATTTGCGTAAAAATTTCCTGCATTTTTATTATTATTCTCCTTAAATACAAATATTATATATATTTACCTTATTATACACAATTTTCTACAAAAAAACATAGTTAAGTTTTTTTGTAATAAAAAAGATTCACCTGCAGATGAATTTCTGTTAATAATTCAAATCCAGGTGAATCTTTTTTTTATTAAAATTCCTCAATTATTACATTATCATCATTATGCATATGCAACATACATTTTCCATGGGGCAAGGAAAATACTTTCATCTTATCAATATTAGAATCACTGAATATATTTTTAGCAAATTTACTCTTTTCTAGTATTTTAATTTTATCATCCTTATTTTCACTAAATTCGATACTACCTTTAACTTTAACATAGTTATAATTTGAATCAGTAGCACAAAAACATATATTAGGATTTTGTTTTAACTGATTTGTTAACTCCTCTTCTGCTGATGAATAAAAAAACATCCCTTTATCATCATGAAAAACTAATTCAAATGGTCTTGTATCAGGTTTTTCATTACTACATGTAGCTAAATTTCCAAATTTATTTTGATTTATAAATTCAATTATTTTATTCATTATATACTTATACTCCTTAAAAATAGTTTCTTAATTTATTATTTGATTTTTGTCTTTAATTATTCTCAAGTTTAAAAACTATTGTATTTATTTTCAAAATGAACTATAAATTTATTGTTACAAATTTGTTATAACTGAATATATTAGTATATGAATTTCAAATAAAACAAAAGGAAGTGTTAAAATTGTATTATTGGGATTATATATATTCAAGAGATAAAAATTGTATTATAAGTCTTGATACTTCACCTAAAAAGTTTAATAAAATGCCAAAAGGATATTTAGATATAAAAATATTTACATCAGATGGGACCCCTATAAAAAATGCATATATAAAAATATCCGCGCCTGATGAATTCAATGAATTTATAATAAACATTAATGCATTGGGGTATTACCCAACTAAAATAAACAACGTACAATTTCGTCCTGGTTCACTATGCACATTAAACGTCAATTTAAATCCCATACCATTAAAAAATCAAGTATTAAATCATGATCAAATAATAAATTTGCCAAAATACGAAAGTGTACAAAATATTCAAAATATATTGGAATTACAGCAAGATGAAGTAAGGAATCTATCATTTTCATTAGGCGTTGATAGTCCAGAAGATACACTGATTTACTTGTATGCAAAAAAGTTTACTGACGAGGTATACAGGTTAAGTGATGGAAAAATTAAAATAGAAATATTTACTGACGCAAAATTGGGAGCTGATCGCGAAATGATTAAATCTATAATTCAAGATGGCTATCCAGATTTTATAGTTCAAACTACTGCTCCACAAGTTGATTTTGTACCTAAATTGTCTGTATTTGACATGCCAATGGTTTACTCTGATGTTAATAATTTAAGAAATACAATCAGAAATGATGTATTTTTTCAGAAAATAAGCAATGCATACAGCGATTCTGGTTATAAGCTGCTTGGTCTATCAGACATATTGTTCAGGCAAATGACTTCAAATAAACCAATTCAAAACATAGATGATTTCAATGAAATTAAAATCAGAACAATACAAAACCCCAATCACATAGCTTTCTGGGAATCTCTTGGCGCAACAGTAATACCACTGCCTGTTAGCGAAATATACCCAAGTTTGAAATTTGGATATATAGATTCCGAGGAAAATTCATATGAAGTTATAGCTGGTTTTAAATTATATGAAGTACAAGATTATCTTATAAACACAAAACATCTGCCACATATAATTTCTCTAATAACGAGCAACAACCTTTACAATAGTTTATCCACAGCCGAAAAGGCGATAATTGATGAAGCTGCAACTATTGCAACATTGTATACATGTAGAATGGCAATTGAACGCTTTGAAGAAAGGGAACAAATACTCATTGACAACGGTATGACTATAATAGATTTGCCAGAAGAAACAAAACAAGCAATGAAGTCAGCCGCTTTACCATTATATGAAAAAATTCGTGAAATAATTGGAGATGACGCTTTAGTAGATACTTATTTTCAAAACAGTAATTTCATTTAAGGCTTGTTATTTTTATATATAATTTCATACCCTTAATATTAACTTTTTTATTTTATATAAAAATACTATACAAATATAAAGAGATAATTGCATAGTATTTTTATACTTAAATAAATTATATTACATGATTAATATTTTATTTGCTAATCTGGCATCCTTTTCTTCCTACTGAAACAACAATATTTCCATTGTCTTCAAGACGTTTTATAATAATTCTAATTTCTTTTTCTGAAATTTTGTAATAGGTTTTGCAAAACTCTTCATATATTGAACGTCTACCAGTTCCTAACCCTTTTTTTGCCCTTGATTCAATTATTCCCAACACAATCTTTTCAATATCCTCAAAGGTGTTATAGGATAAACTCTCTTTTTTTTTAAAATAGTTTGGTAAATTTTCTACTTTAAGTGAATCGTTTGACACTTTTAACATATATTCTATTGTATTTTTAAGCTCTCTAACATTTCCGTGCCAATTATAGTCTTGACAAAATTTAAAAAAACTATAATCTATACTTCTTCTATCTCCAAATATATCAAGAAAATAATTAATTAGATATTCTATATCACTTTTATGTTCTCTCAATGGTGGTAAATTAACTTGAAATACATTAAGCCTATAAAACAGATCGTTTCTAAATGTACCTTGTTCTACCATTTCAAACAAATCTTTATTTGAAGCTGCAATAATTCTAACGTCTACGTTAATTATTGAATCTCCGCCTATTTTCATAATTTCATTTTCTTGCAAGGCTCTTAATAATCTTGCCTGTAAATTCAAAGGTATTTCTCCTATTTCATCTAAAAAAAGTGTACCATGATTTGCCTTCTCAAAAACACCCATTTTTCCACCTTTTCTAGCACCTGTAAAGGCACCTTCTTCATAACCGAACAATTCTGATTCTAGAAGATTTTCTGGTAAGGTAGCACAATTAATAGCTATAAATGGTCTGTTTTTTCTATCAGAAAAATTATGTATAGCACCTGCAAATAACTCTTTGCCTGTTCCGCTTTCTCCCAATAACAAAACTGTAGAAGAAGAATGTGCGATTTTCTTACTAATATTTATTGCATCCATAAGTTTTGGATGTGAACCTTTAATGCTATCAAAGCTATATTTAGAATAATATCCCTTTCCTACTAATTTATCATGTAGTTTTTGCTGATTTATTAATAGCTCGCTATAATATTTTAATATTATCAATTTACCAAAATAAACCTCATCATAAATAACCTTCTTCATTGTAACAATAAGTTTCTTGTTGCTAAAATCAATAATTTCATCATGTATTTCGTCTTTTTTTAACAATACATTTAAAATAGTATCTCTTTCTAATAAATTTTTTAAATAATCTTGTTCTATATATTCCTTGCTAATATTTAATATTTGTGATGCCTTATTGTTTGATAACAATATAAGTCCTTTTTCATCACATAAAATAATACCATTATCGAATTCATTTAATACTACATCTAGTTGACCTGCAAGCATTTTTTTATCATATAAAGTACTATTAAGACCCTTCCAAAATGTAGGTACTTTTAAAGAATATTTTTTTATGATTTTTTCGGAAAGTTTTTTTTCTATATTTAAATAAGCTATAATATCCAAAACTGTAGATAAATCAAATACCCTATTTCCAATATTTATAACCTCTGCATCTATATTTGGCATACATTCAAACTCGTTAGGTGTAATAATATAATCAACGTTTTTAATATTTGATGCACCCTCATAATATGGAAGTAGTTTCATGTTTTTTATTCCAAGGCTATACAATGTTGCAAGAGTTTCATTAGCCATAAAACTGTTAATATTAACTATATAAGCACTTTTATCAGAATCAATTTTTCTAAGTTTTTCTACTGATTGCTTTGAAATTGTACGCTTCATCATTAATATAGGGGCACTGCACTTGATGTATTCTATCATTTCAATTAGAATACTAGGATCAGTGTACAGAATTAAATCTGTCTCGTATATAAAAGGCTTGTTTATCATATTTGGAGTGAAATAGTCAACTTCAACTGTATTTTCAAAAATATATTTAAGCTCCTCTAAAAAATAATTCCCTATCTTATCTTCGATAACCAAAACAGCAATTCTCTTTTTCAATAAAACCACTCCCTAATAAATTAATAAATTTGCGTGTGAACACTTGAATCTCCCCTACTGTTATATATTGTAGCATATTCCTCAATTAATGGGAACAAAATAGTTTGTAATTTGTTTAATTCCCATTTCTATTTTTATATTTAGTAAAATTAAAAATCATATACTCAACAAACATTAGAATACTAACGAATTTAAATTTGCATAAAAATATTTAGTTTGGCACAATACTTGCTCATTAAAATCATAAAACAATTTAAAAACATTTAATATAAAACAACGGAGGCTAATATGTTCAAAGATTATCTAGAGGTAAAAAATTATATTTCAGAAAACAATATTAAAATAATTGATTTTAAAATTGTTGATATGAGTGGAAGATGGCATCACCTTACTATTCCTGCAACAAGATTTAATGAGAGCATACTAAAAGATGGTATCGGGTTTGATGCATCAAGTTATGGATTCTTAAAGGTAGAAAAATCAGATATGGTATTTATACCAGACATATCTACATCTTTTATTGTTCCATTTTCAAAAATACCTACTTTAACAATGATAGGAAACATATATGCAATAAAAGAAAATAGAGAAAGATTTGAAGATGATCCAAGATATTTAATTGAAAAGGCAAAAAAACTATTAGTGGACAAAAATATTGCTGACACGGCCCTCCTTGGCCCTGAATTTGAATTTTATATTTTAGATCAAGTATCAGTAAAGAATGATATTAATCATATGGAAGTATTTATTGATTCTAAGCAAGGGGAATGGAATTCTAGTAGTTTAGATAGCAGCAACAAAGGTTATACTCTTAGAAACTCAAATTGTTATCATTTAGATAAACCATTTGATGCAAGTTCTGATTTTAGGGATATGGTTACTTTATATCTTGAAGAAAACAATATTCCAATAAAATATCATCATTGTGAAAATGGTGGACCTGGACAAGTGGAAATAGAAGTATGTCATGGGGACATTAGCGAAATGGCAGATAGAACTATGAAACTTAAATACATACTGAGAAGTTACGCAGCTCTTCAAGATAAAACGGTTACTTTTATGCCTAAACCATTTGTTGGCGAATGTGGTAGTGGATTTCATATTCATATACATTTGTTTAAAGATGGCGAACCTTTATTCTATGATGAAAATGGATATTCAAAACTAAGTAAAACAGCATTATATGCAATTGGTGGAATATTGAAACATTCACCTGCTTTAATGCCTTTCACAAACCCTAGCACTAATTCATACAAAAGATTAATACCTGGATTTGAAGCACCTGTAAGTTTATGTTTTGCAACAGCAAATAGAAGTGCAGTAATTAGGATACCAGATTATGCGACTAGCCCAATGGAAAAGAGATTTGAAGTAAGATTCCCTGATGCTACTTGTAATCCATATTATGCATATTCAGCAGTGTTAATGGCTGTAATTGACGGCATAGAAAATGAAATAGACCCAGTTAAAGAAGGCTTTGGACCATTTGACTTCAATTTATACAATCTTAACGATGAACAAAAATCATTAATAAAAGCTCTCCCTACTAATCCAATTGAAGCAGCTGATGCTTTAGAAAATGACCATGAGTTTTTATTAAAAGGAAATGTATTTAGCAAAAACATAATAATGAGTCAAATAAACAAAATTAAAAAAGATTACTATAAAATAAATGAAATGCCTCATCCAGAAGAGTTTAAAATGTACTATAATTTATAATCCGAATAAAATATGAACACCAAACACTACAAGCAGCCACATGGCTGCTTGTTCATTAAGTTTTTCTGTTTTTTTATATTTGCACTAAAGTACTATTTTTTATAAAAGTGTTTTGTCTGGTGTAACAAGTATTTTTACATGTTTTTTCTTCTCTGGTCCAGTTAAAGCTCCAAATCCTTCTTTTACAATATCATCTAAGGCTATTTTCTTTGTTACATATCCTTCTGCTTTTACTCTGCCATCACTCATTTGAGCAATTGTAGCTGGAAATTCATGTCTGTAAGCTATTGTTCCAACTATTTTCTTTTCACTAAATACTAAAGCATTTGGATTAAAGCTTGTTTCTTTTTCCCAAATACTAGTTATAACCATAGTCCCCTCAAATTTCAGACTATCAAGTCCTATATTAAAACCAATTTGAGCTCCCGTTGTTTCGAAAGATGCATCTACCCCTATGCCACCTGTTAATTTTTTCACTTCTTCAACTACATTAACTTCATTAGGATCAAGAACTACATCTGCTCCAGCTCTTTTTGCATACTCTTGTCTTACAGATTTTCTTTGTAACACTATAACTAATTTTGCACCCGCTGCTTTTAAACACTCTATTGTTGCAAGCCCTATAGGTCCTGAACCTAATACTAATGCAGTATTTCCTGTCATGAACTTTGCCATTCTTATAGAATGCAATGCAACCGCCATTGGTTCAACCAAAGCTCCATTTTCATATGTCATTTCATCTGGCATCTTATGAACGAATTCAGCTGGAAATACTGTATATTCAGCAAATCCCCCGCCTCCTCCACAAAGACCATGGAATCCTAAAGATGAACAAAGATTATATTTTCCTTCTCTACAGGCATCACACTTACCACAAGCTACTATTGGTTCAACTATTACTCTATCCCCTACATTAAAATTTGAAACTCCTTCTCCTATTTCAACTATTTCACCTGAAAACTCGTGTCCTAAAACTACTGGTGCAACATCTCCACTTATTGGATGTGGCTGTCCCACAGGGATAAATATTGGTCCTCCTAAATATTCAATAGTCTCTCGGAATACTCCGAGTTAGTCGGTGCAAGGTTTTACCTTGTCACCCTTTTTTTACTTCCTCCTATTTTGCAATAGGATTTTTTATT
>NZ_JAGGKS010000003.1 GCF_017873955.1 Sedimentibacter acidaminivorans
CAAAAAGAACCGTCCCCTGAGTTAACAAAAAGAACCGTCCCCTGAGTTAACAAAAAGAACCGTCCCCTGAGTTAACAAAAAGAACCGTCCCCTGAGTTAACAAAAAGAACCGTCCCCTGAACTGCGTATATTTAGACTCCGTAAAGCAGATACTCAGTTGGAAGTAATTCATTACCGTAATATCGTAGATAGAATTTGTAAGTTGGGTCTATTTCATCAATTATACGTGCTAGTTTCCATATATCCTCATGATTGTGATAGACGCTGAGAGCAAGCTTTGGGTGATTTTTTAGAATTTTTTTTCTTAATCCAATCAGTGCCTGCTCTTCTGCACCTTCGATATCCATTTTAATAAAAGTAACTTTTTCACTTATATCATCATCAATTGCCACAGTTTGAATTTTAATTTTTCCGCTTTCTGAGAGCTTGCCAGTTGAGGAAAATGTATCGTCTGTTAAAAATAGAGAACTGCTTTTATTGCTTGCGCCCTTTGATTTTACGATTACATTTTTTAAGTTTAATAATTCAATGTTTTTTTCAATGTAATCAATGTTTGAAGGCATAATCTCATAGCAATAGATTCTTTTATAGCATTCCTTGCCGAAAGTATTTATATAACTAACTAATGTATCTCCAATATAAGCCCCGATATCTAAAAAAACCTCATTTTTGTCACATTTAATTATATCCAGATCAAAATATTGATGGAATAAATTATCTTGTATTTGTTTTATTTTGTTGAAATCTGATAAAAGCCAGTAATAGAGGATATTAACCAGTATTTTTTTAGAGCGGTAGTCACATAGATGGCTATAAAGCCATTCAAAGTCTTGTATATGCTCTACAAGTGCACGAGCTCGATTGTCTGAAAGTTCAAAGATTCCTTTTTCAGGGTAAAAAGAACCCCATAGCTTATATTTGTTGTAGTAGTTTATTGTAGCAGTGTAATTAGGATAGTCCTTATTTCTAAAATATAGAAGGTTTGTTTTAATATCGTCATTGATTTGTGAAACATTTCTTTCTTTTATAAAATCTATTAAGCGTTTAAATTCTATATCAACTTCATTCATCATTGCTTTATTCACCTCAATAATTATTTTATTATATTATACAAGCAATGTTTTTGTTCTTATTTAATGTAAATAAAAATAAATTAATTTTAGTGTTTGATTTTAATAAGAATATGTGATATAATACCACAAAGAAGTTTTTTGACAGAAAGAGTGGGGTTTTTTCCCACTCTTTCTGATTGTAGACAATTGTAATAAAATATGGTTGTTCATCAACTTGCTTGATAATTAAAAAAAAGGAGATAATATGAGTAAAAATTCTATTGAATCATCTGTTTATAAAATTATGCAAGATATTATAGTATCTACAGCGTATGAAATAGTAGATGTAGAATATGTAAAAGAGGGGCCATTTAAATACTTAAAGGTATATATAGACAAACCAGAGGGTATAACAGTTGATGATTGTTCGGAAATAAGTCACATTTTAAGCAAAAAACTTGATGAGTTAGATTTTATAAGTGAACAGTACTTTTTAGAAGTTTCTTCACCTGGACTTGAGAGACCTTTCAAAACAGAGTCCGATTATATGGAAAACATCAATGAAAAGGTTGAAGTAAAGTTGTATAAACCTTTAGATGGTAAAAAAGTTATCACAGGTATATTGTTAGAAAAACAAGAAAATAATATAATGATTGATTCGGAAAATCAAATTATTACTATAGAATTAAAAGATATATCTAAAATAAATAGAACTATTGAGGACTTTTAGTGGAGGTTGAGAAATGAATAAGGATATATTAAGTGCATTAAGTGAACTTGAAAAAGAAAAGGGAATTCATCAGGACGTTGTATTAGAGGCAATTAGAGCTGCTTTAGAATCAGGATATAAAAAAAACTTTAGCAAATCAAATAATTTTTCTATTGATATAGATGAAAAAAATGGAGAATATAAATTATTTGCGGATAAAATAGTAGTTGAAAATGTTGAGAACAAAAATCAAGAAATAACTTTGCCGGAAGCTAGAGATATTAATCCTAATTATGAACTGGGTGACATAGTAAAAATTGAAATTAAACCAAAAAAAGATTTTGGCAGAATAGCAGCACAAACTGCTAGGCAGGTAATACTTCAAAAAATTCGTGAAGCTGAAAGAGAATCTATATATAGTGAATATTATGGAAGAGAATCAGATATATTGACTGGAGTTATACAAAGAGTTAACAAAGGAAATGTATATGTTGATCTTGGAAAAATTGAGGGTGTTTTAACACAAACAGAACAAATACCTAACGAGATTTATAATCAGGGTGATAGAATAAAAACAGTTATTGTAGAAGTTAAAAACACTGGAAAAGGTGCTAGTATAGTGCTTTCTAGGAGTCATCCAAATCTTGTAAAGAGATTATTTGAACTTGAAGTGCCTGAAATTCATGATGGCACAATTGAGATACATGCTATATCTAGAGAGGCTGGCTCAAGAACTAAAATTGCTGTATCAACAAATGATTCAAATGTGGATCCAGTTGGATCGTGTGTAGGTAATAAAGGATCTAGGGTAAAAAATATTATAGATGAAATATGTCAAGAAAAAATTGATATAATAATATTTGATAAAGATCCTGCTAAATTTATAGCAAATAGTCTCGGACCTGCTAAAATTTTAAAGGTTACGGTAAGTGAAAAAGAAAAAAGTGCTGTTGCAGTTGTACCTGACAATCAACTATCTCTTGCAATAGGTAAAGAAGGTCAAAATGCGAGACTTGCAGCAAAATTGACAGGTTGGAAAATTGACATTATAAGTGAGTTGCAGGAAGTACAGAGAAATTCAGAGGTGGAATAATGAAAACAAAAAAAATACCTATGAGAAAATGCATCGGTTGCATGGAAAGTTTCCCTAAGAAAGAATTGTGCAGGATTGTAAAAAATAAGGAAAATGAAGTAAAATTAGATTTAACAGGAAAAGTAAACGGTAGAGGAATTTATATCTGCAAAAATGCAGATTGCTTTGAGAAAGCAATAAAAACTAAGCGTTTAGCAAAATCCTTGGAAATGGAAATTCCTGAAAATATATATGAAGAGATTAAACAGGAGATATCAAAATATGAATAAAATATATTCAATGATTGGAATTGCTAGAAAAGGTGGCAAAATTTCAATAGGTTTTGATGTAACTTGTTTAGAAGTTCAAAAAAATAAAAGTAAATTAGTTATGATTGCAGTTGATGCATCAGAGAAAACTAAAAAAAATATTCAATTTGTTTGCGATAAGTATAATTGTGAATATATTGAATATGGAGAAAAGGAACTCCTTGGACAATGTCTGGGGAAAAAAATGGTGAGCGTATTGTCAATAAATGATGAAAACATAGTATCGTACGTATTATCAAACATATAATCCGGAGGTGGCTACATGAGAATATATGAACTAGCAAAAGAATTAAAAATGAATAGTAAAGATTTAGTAGTTGTGGCAGAAAAAGAGTTAGGGGTTAAAATTAAAAACCATATGAGCTCTATTTCTGATTTGGAGACTTTAAGAGTTAAAAAAGCTTTAAATGCAATTAACAATGGAAAAAGAACAAAGGTGGATAAATTAAGTAAAAATACTATTATAGATGAGGACCAATTGGTAGACGAAAAAATAGATATAAACGATGCTAAAATTAAAAAAATTGACAAAAAATTAATTACTCCTATGAGTAAACCTGCCCAATCAAAAACAGTTACATCAAAACCTGGCCAAAACAAGCAATCAGGCGGAAATAGTAACAATAACAATAACAATAATAATAACAATAAAAGCAAAAATAACAACAATACTAATAATAAAAACAATAATTATAAAGGTAAGAATAAAAATAAAAATTATAATAATAACAATTCTAACAAACCTGTTGAAGAAACAGAAAAAAAAGTTCAGCAAATTAAGGTTAAAAATATAGAAATTGAAGAACCTATAGTTGTAAGAGACTTAGCTGATAAAATAGGCGTTCCAGCAAACACATTAATATCAAAGCTTATATTGTTAGGTGTTATGGTAAACATGAATCAAGAAATTGATTTTGATACAGCATTACTAATATGTGAAGAACTTCATGTAAACTTAACTAAAAAAGAAGTTGTTGACGAATTACAAGTTATTGAAGCTTCAATTGAGCAGGATGATATTGATGACGAAAAAGATTTAGTTCCTAGATCACCTATAGTAACTGTTATGGGACACGTTGACCACGGTAAAACTTCACTCCTTGATGCAATGAGGAATACTGCTGTAACAAGTCAAGAGGCAGGCGGAATCACTCAACATATAGGAGCATCACAAATAGAAATAAATGGTAAGAAAATCACTTTTTTAGATACACCAGGGCATGAGGCTTTCACTTCAATGAGAGCAAGAGGAGCTAAAGTTACAGATATGGCAATTCTTGTAGTTGCTGCTGATGATGGTGTTATGCCACAGACAGTAGAAGCTATAAACCATGCAAAAGCGGCAGGAGTTCCAATTATAGTTGCTGTTAATAAAATTGACAAAGAAGCTGCAAATATTGATAGAGTTAAACAAGAACTTTCAGAACATGGAGTAATTTCTGAGGATTGGGGTGGAGACACAATATTTGTTCCTGTTTCAGCAAAAAATCGTATAGGAATTGAAGATTTATTGGAAATGATTTTACTTGTTGCAGAAGTTCAAGAATTAAAAGCTAATCCAAATAGAAGTGCAAAAGGTACAATAATCGAAGCTAAGCTTGATAAAAGAAGAGGTTCAGTAGCGACTGTTTTGATACAGAAAGGAACATTGAAAAAAGGTGATTTTGTTCTTGTTGGAAGTGCTTATGGTAAAGTTAGAGCAATGTTTAACAGTAAAGGAAAAAGAATTATTCAGGCAGGACCATCAGTTCCAGTAGAAATACTTGGACTTTCACAAACACCTTTGGCAGGGGACTCTTTAATAGTAATGAAATCTGAAAAGGATGCTAAAAATATAGCTGAAAAGCGTAAAGATAGAAGGCATATCGAAAATATGAATACTACTTCTAAGGTATCATTAGAAGATTTATATGATAGAATTCAAAAAGGTGAAGTTAAAGACCTTAATATAATAATTAAGGCAGATGTTAGTGGTTCAATAGAGGCTGTAAAACAGTCACTTCAAAAACAAAGTTTAGATGAAGTTAAGGTTAATCCAATACATGGTGGTGTTGGTGGAATCAATGAAAATGATGTTATGTTAGCATCTGCTTCAAATGCTATAATAATTGGATTTAATGTAAGACCATCTGTATCAGCTATGGAAGTTGCAAAAAGAGAAAATGTAGATATTCGTACCTACAATATAATCTATAATGCTATAGAGGATATTAAGTCTGCTGTTAAAGGTATGCTTGCACCTATATATAAAGAAGTTATAATGGGGAGAGCAGAAGTTAGAGCTACGTTTAAGGTGCCAAATGTAGGTATAGTAGCAGGAGTATATGTAACAAGCGGTAAGGTTACTAGAAAATCTAAAATAAGATTATTGAGAAACGATATAGTTATACATGATGGAGTGATCACATCACTTAAGAGATTTAAAGATGACGCTTCAGAGCTTAACACTAGCTTTGAGGGTGGAATAGGCTTAGAGAAGTATAATGATATCAAAGAAGGCGACGTAATGGAAGCCTATGTTATGGAAGAAATAAAAAGATAAATAATATATGGCAGAAAGAAGGTATGACATGTCAAAAAATAGAAATAATAGACTATCAGGGGAAATGAAGCGAGTAATAGCTGATATAATAAGAAAAGAAGTAAAGGATCCCCGCATATCTGATTTAATGAGTGTAACAGATGTAAATGTTACAGAAGATTTAAAATTTGCAAAAGTATATATTTCTGTATACGGTGATAGTGAGCCTACTTTAGAAGCATTGCAGAGTGCAAAAGGATTCATAAGAAGAGAAGTAGGAAGAAATATAAAAATGAGAATAACTCCTGAATTAATATTTGTTAAGGATGATTCCATTGAAAAAGGTATATATATGAGCAGTTTAATTGATAAAGTAATAAATAAAGAAGCGGGTAAAAGGGATGACAATGAAACTGAATCAGAATGATGTCAAAGAAATTTTTGAAATCATAGATAAATCAAATGATATCTGCATAGCGGGGCACAAAGGTCCTGACGGTGACTGTATAGGGTCTGTAATGGCCCTATATGAGCTTCTTAAGCCTACGAAAAAAAAAATTACTGTTTGTTTTGATGGTTCAATTCCATACAATTATAAATCGTTTGTAGATGAAGACATTTTAGCAAAAGAATATGATGGTTCGAAATATGACGTTGTAATAGTTCTTGATTGTAGCGATGTGGAAAGACTTGGAAAATATAAAGATATTTTAATTAATACTAAAAAGACTATATGTATAGACCATCATAAAACAAATATGAAATTTGCAGATATAAATATTATAAATGCTGATATTAGTTCAACGGGTGAATTGCTTTATAATATAATATTGTCAGCCGGTAAAGATAAAGATATAACAAAGAAAATAGCTGAATTTATTTACATAGCTATTTTAACAGATACTGGTAAATTTAGTTATTCTAGCACAAGTTCAAACACACATAAAGTGGCTTCGAATTTAATGGAAAAGGGTATAAATGTATCTGAAATAGATAATATAATTTTTAATTCTAAACCTTCTAATGTTGTGAAAGCATATATAGATTGTATATCGGGAATTAATTTATTTTTTGAGAGTAAGCTTGGCATTGCTTCTATAACTCAAAAAACAATAATTGAAAATAGTGTTGAAATGGGAGATGTAGCCGGTGTCGTTGAATTTATAAGAGAAATAAAAGAAGTTGAAGTATCTTGTGTGTTAAAAGAACACAAAAATTCTACGAAAGTTAGCCTTCGCTCAAAAAATAATATAGATGTTTCTGAAGTGTCTCTTAAGTATTCAGGTGGTGGTCATGCTAAGGCAGCAGGCTTTGAAATAAGTAAGGATGTTGAAACTACTAAGGAAATAATAATAAATGAATTTAGAAAATATTTTGGTGAGTAATGAATAATTTAAACAATGCTAGAAATGTAAATAATATAAATGGTATATTAAATATATTGAAACCAACAGGAATGACATCACATGATGTAGTGAGTCAGGTTAGAAAAATTTTAAATACAAAACATGTTGGACATGCAGGAACTCTAGATCCAAATGTGTCTGGAGTACTGGTTATTTGTGTTGGCAAAGGAACTAAATTTAGTGAAATACTGATGAATGGTGACAAAGAATACATATGTGAATTAATCTTGGGTAAAAAGACAGATACCCAAGATAGCTATGGTAAAATAGTTGAAGAACATAGTATACCTAGTTTCAATGAACAGTATATTTGTGATGTACTTAAATCATTTGAAGGAGAACAACTTCAAATTCCTCCTGCATACTCGGCAGTAAAGCTTAACGGAAAAAAATTGTATGAATATGCTAGAGAAAATATAGAGGTAAAAAAACCGGGCAAACCTGTAAATATAAAAGAGATTAAGCTTATAAAATTTAACCAGGATAGAGTACTTATGAAAGTAAAATGTACTAAAGGCACATATATGAGAACTCTTTGTAATGACATAGGTGAACATCTTGGAACCTTAGGGTATATGGGTGTTTTGGTTAGGACGGATGCAAAGGGTTTGAAAATAGAGGATTCAGTGTCTCTTGATGAACTTAAATTTCTATATAATAATAATAGGCTTAGTGAATGTCTTATACCGATTGATGAAATTTTTAAAATGGATAAAATATTTGTGGAAGATGAATATTATGATAAGCTTATTAATGGAAATGAAATAAAGTTTGATACAACTATATTAGATAGTAATGAATTTTTCATATATTGTAAGGATATGCTTATTGGTTTAGGGCATAAAACTAAAAATAATGAAGTTAAAATAAACAAAATGTTAATGTAAATTAGGTGGATAAGATGGTTGAGAAGTTTGATGCAGCATGTGTAGCCATAGGTAATTTTGATGGCATACATATAGGACATGACAAATTAATAACAAGAATGATAGAGCTAAGCAGGGAAAAAAAACAAAATAGTATTATTATTACTTTTAAATATATTAAAAAAGATTTGAAAAAATCAACAAAAAACTTAAAATATATAAATAGTTTTAATACTAAAATATTGTTGTTAAAGTCATATGATGTAACTGACATAGTTGAAATTGAACTAGATGAGCACATATCTAAATATTCACCAGAACAATTTATTAAAACTATTCTAATTGACAGATTTAATGCCAAAAATATTGTTGTGGGCTACAATTTTACTTTTGGATACAAAGCTATGGGAAATATAAATACTCTTAAGCAATTTGAGTGTGTTTATGACTATAAAGTTGAAGAAATTCCCCCTGTAAAGTTTAATGGTATTGCAGTTAGTAGTACGCTTGTTCGAAATTTGATTCAAGAGGGTAAAATACATGATGCTAATAAACTTTTAATTAATAATTACACAATTTTTTCAAAAGATATTGACATAAATTATAATAAAAATATCGGTTTTGTAGATAATAATAGCAGCATAATAATACCATCTGATGGTAGGTATAAAGTAAATATAGGGCAAGATATTGTATTTTTAACTATATGCACAAATAAGGAAGGTAGTGTTTTTACTTTCAATAAAGAAATTGAAAAAAATAAAGATATTATATTTTTATGTTAGAAAAATGTATTTTTTATTGAAATATTCCTAAAATTGTATTTACAAAAATATAAAAATGTGTTAGAATTTATTGTATTTCCTTAATCTATGTTTTATGATTCCTCAACGTAATACTTGGGTTAAGGTGAAAAAAATAATAATATGGAGGTACATAACAATGGTTATGACAAAGGAAGAAAAACAACAAATAATTGAGCAGTACAGATTAAATGAAAAGGACACAGGATCTCCTGAGGTACAAATAGCTGTATTGACTTATAGAATCAATAATTTAACTGAGCATTTAAAGTCAAATAAAAAAGATCACCACTCAAGAAGAGGTCTTTTACAAATGGTTGGTCAAAGAAGAGGTTTTCTTAACTATTTAAAAAATACTGAGATTGAAAGATATAGAAGTATTATTGCAAGATTAGGATTAAGAAGATAGTAAAAACTGGAGCGGGGGATTATTCCCGCTCCGTTGTTTATAAAAAATAAGGAGGTACTAATGGAGAAAATATTTAAATACATGCTTGCTGGAAAAGAATTGAAAGTAACTACTGGTAAAATAGCAGAACTTACAAATGGTTCATGTATAGTTCAGTATGGTGATACAGTTATAATGGCAAATACGGCTGCATCTAAGGAGCCAAGACAAGGTATAGATTTCTTTCCTTTGAGTGTTGACTATGAGGAAAAACTTTACTCTGTAGGCAAGATTCCAGGAGGTTTTATTAAAAGGGAAGGAAGACCAAGTGAAAAGGCAATACTTACATCACGCCTTATAGACAGACCACTTCGTCCTTTATTTCCAAAAGGATATAGAAATGATGTAACAGTTATAGTAACAGTATTATCTGTTGATCAAGATTGCTCACCTGAAATTGCTGGTATGATAGGATCATCTATAGCTTTAACTATATCTGATATACCGTTTGATGGCCCTACAGGAGCTGTAAATGTTGGATTACTTAATGGTGAATTAATTTTAAATCCAAATAGCAAACAAAGAGAAACAACAGATTTAGACTTAACAGTAGCAGGAACAAAAGATGCAGTAATGATGGTTGAAGCAGGAGCTAATGAAATTTCAGAAGCTAAAATGCTTGAAGCTATATTATATGCACACGATGAAATCAAAAAAATATGTGATTTCATTGAAGAAATCAAAGCTGAAGTTGGAAAAGAAAAAGGTACTTATGTTGCATATGTATGTGACGAAAATATTGAAAAAGAAATCAGAGAATATGCTTCTCCTTTAATCAATGAAGCTATAATTGTTGAAGATAAACTTGAAAGACAAACAAAAATTGATGCTTTTAAAGCAGATGCTAAAGTAATATTTTTAGAAAAATATCCTGAAAATAGTGTTGACATCGATGATGCTTTATACAAAATAGTAAAAGAAAAAGTTAGAGAAAATATTCTTGTTAGAGGTATACGACCAGATAACAGAACAATAGATGAAATTAGAAAAATATCATGTGAAGTTGGTTTGCTTCCTAGAACTCATGGTTCAGGACTTTTCACTAGAGGACAGACACAGGTATTAACTGTTGCAACACTTGGTGTTTCAAGTGATGAACAAACTATAGATGGTATTTCTGAAGAAACTTCAAAAAGATATATGCATCATTATAATTTCCCATCATATTCAGTTGGTGAAACTAGACCATCACGTGGTCCTGGAAGAAGAGAAATCGGTCATGGAGCATTGGCAGAAAGAGCATTAGTCCCTGTTATACCAAGCATTGATGATTTCCCATACACGATAAGATTAGTATCAGAAGTATTAAGCTCAAATGGTTCAACATCACAAGCAAGCGTATGTGGAAGTACTTTATCACTTATGGATGCAGGTGTGCCTATTAAAGCTCCAGTAGCAGGTGTTGCTATGGGTCTTGTAAAAGAAGGCGACAATGTTGTAGTCCTTACTGACATTCAAGGTATGGAAGATTTCTTAGGTGATATGGACTTTAAAGTTGCAGGAACTGCCGAAGGTATAACTGCGATACAAATGGATATGAAAGTACATGGTATAGATAAACAAGTATTAACAAATGCTTTAGATAAAGCACATGTTGGAAGAATGTTTATTCTTGGAAAAATGCTTGCATGTATTGATAAACCAAGAGAAGAAGTTTGCCAGTATGCACCTAAAATAATCAAAATGTCTATTAAACCTGATAAAATTAGAGATGTTATCGGTGCTGGTGGCAAGGTAATTAATAAAATTATCGAAGAGACTGGAGTTAAAATCGATATTGAAGATGATGGTTCAGTTTTAATAGCTGCTGAAAATGTTGAAAGCGCTTATAAAGCTAAAAAAATTATTGAAGATATTATAAAAGAAATTGAAGTAGGCGAAATAATATTAGGTAAAGTAGTAAGAATAACTACATTTGGTGCATTTGTTGCCCTTACTGATAATAAAGATGGATTGCTTCATATATCACAAATTTCTGATAAGAGAATAAATAAAGTTGAAGATGTATTGAACATTGGAGATGAAATTCTAGTAAAGGTAACTGAAATTGATCAGCAAGGAAAGATTAAACTTTCTAGAAAAGATGCTCTTAAAGAAAAAGAAGAAAATAAATAGTCTAAATAATTATTAAACATAAGATAACAAATATCATTTAATGTATATGAAATTTGTTATTTTTTATTGTAATTTATGTAAAAATTTGCTATTATAAAATAACTATGTTATAAAAAATATTATATATCATAAATAAACTCTATTAATAATACATATAATTAAAAGGGGGATTTTTATGAGATTTTTTTGTAATGGTATAGTATTTATAAGAAGGATTATTATAATAGTTTTTATAATCATAATTATTATTTTGCTTATAATTGGAAGAATAAACTCAAAGAAAATGAGGGTATTCAACGAAGATGTAAATGATGGATTTGTTATTCAAAGAGGAACTAGTGATGATAAAATAGTATCATTTGCATGCAATGTTGATTGGGGCAATGAGTATATAGATTCAATACTTAACATGCTTGATAAATATGATGTTAAAATTACATTTTTTATTACTGGAAGGTGGGCTTATGAATATCCAGGTATAGCTCAAAAAATTGCTTCCCGTGGTCATGAAATAGGTAATAATGGATATTATAATAAATCATACGGGAACTTATCATATGATGATGCACTTTTAGATATAAAAAAATCAGATGAATTACTTAGGGAATTGACAGAATATGATATTAAGCTTTTTTCACCGCCGTCTAGTTCTTATAATGATAATGTAATAAAAGCAGCTATTAATTTAGGATACCCAGGAATAGTAATAGCATCTATTGATACAATGGATTGGAAAAAAAATATTACAGCAGATGATGTTTATAAAAATATTCTAAATAAAATTAATGGTGGAGATATAATTTTGATACATCCTACTAAAAGTACTTCAGATTCTCTAAGTAATATAATTGGAGAATTACTAATACAACATTATAAAATTTTACCTATAAGCGAAATGTTAAAAAAATAATAATAAGATTAATACACTAGAATTTACATACGGAGGAAATATGATAAACAAATATACACTAGATAATGGATTGAGAATAGTTGCAGAAAAAATAGATTATGTAAAATCAGCTTCTATTGGAATATGGGTTAAGGTTGGTTCTAATAATGAGGATAATGATACGAATGGATTATCTCATTTTATCGAGCATATGCTTTTTAAAGGAACAGAAAATAGGAAAGCTAATAAAATAGCAGAAGATATAGATAATATAGGTGGTCAAATAAATGCATTTACTAGCAAAGAATACACTTGCTTTTATGTTAAAGTATTAGATGAAAATATAAATGATGCGGTTGATGTATTATCTGATATGTTTTTTAACTCTTTATTTCAACAAGAAGAAATAGAAAAAGAAATTTCAGTTGTAATAGAAGAAATAAAGATGTATGAAGATTCACCAGAGGATGTGGTTCATGATAAAATAACTGAAATTGTTTTTGATAAAAGTCCAATGGCATATAGTATCCTTGGTACAGAAAAGAACTTAAGAACATTTAATACAAAAAAAGTTATAGATTTTATGAGAAAGAATTATTCTCCATACAATACAGTAATGGCAATTGCAGGGAATTTTGATGAAGAAAACTTTATAGAATTAATAAAAGATAAATTTGAGCATTGGCAGAATGAAAATGCTTCTTTAATTTATATGGACGGTGAATATGAAAGAAAAATTATAGGGGTTAATAAAGAATTAGAACAGCTTCATATGTGTATAGGAAATAAAACTATTGGAAGACATGATCCTTATTACTATCCATTATTAGTTTTAAACAATATATTTGGCGGTACTATGAGTTCGCGAATTTTTCAAGAAGTTAGAGAAAAAAAGGGACTTGTTTATTCAATTTATTCTTTTGTTTCTAATTATACAAATAGTGGGATTTTTAGTATCTATGCAGGAATGTCCTATGACCAAGTAGAAGATGCTTTAAGAACAATTTTTAAAGAAATGACAAGCATGAAAAATGGAAATATTACTTTAGAGGAATTTAATCGTGCTAAACAACAGATAAAAGGAAATTATATCTTAGGTCTTGAAAGTACATCGAGTAGGATGTCTTCTATTGGTAGAAGAGAACTTATATACGATGAGGTTGTATATCCTGAAGATATAATAAAAAGTATTAATGATGTAAAGTATGAAGATGTATTAAAAATAACTAATGATTTGTTTGATATTAATAAATTGAGTATTACTTACACTGGAAATTTAAATAAACATAAAGATTTAGATGATAAAATTAATAAAATACTAGGAGAAGATTATGAAAGTTAAGATTGTAAAGAAAAACCAGTTTAAACTGCCAGAGTATGAAACAAAGGGTTCAGCAGGAGTTGACCTACAAGCAAATGTTGATTGTGCTGTAATATTAAAACCTATGGAAAGAAAGTTGATACCAACAGGATTGTTTGCTGAGATACCAGAAGGTTATGAAGCTCAAGTAAGGGCAAGAAGTGGTCTTGCAATAAAACATGGAATAAGCTTAGTAAATGGTATTGGTACTATAGATTCTGACTATAGGGGTGAAATAAAAGTTATTTTAATAAATCTTGGAAATGAAGATTTTACTATTAATAGTGGTGATAGAATAGCACAGATGGTTTTTATAAAGCATGAACAGGCAGATTTTGAATTAGTAGAAGAACTGAATGACACTGAAAGAGGTTCAGGAGGATTTGGACATACAGGAGTATAAAAATATTAGGGGGATTTTTATGAAGCTGAGTGAATTGTATAATAAGGAAATAATAAATATTGATACCGGAGAAAACTTGGGAATATTTGGTGATTGCGATTTGATTATTGACGAAAAGACTGGAGAAATAATAAATTTTGTTTCAGGACAATCAACTGGATTTGGATTTTTTAAGGAACAAAAGAGAAAAGAAGTAATGTGGAAAAGCATAAAAAAAATAGGTAGTGATATGATAATAATTGAAAATGAATAAAATATTAATTAATTAGAGAAATAATATATATTTAGCTTAATATATATTATTTTTATTATGTATAAAATAAATAAAATTCCAAAGAATAATCATGAAGGAATAACCTGATTATTTAATTTGGAGGATATAATGGCAAACAATAATATTGAGCAATCTATATACAACAAAATTAGTAAAGAATTAAATAGTACAAATCAACAAATGTTCAATAATCAAATGCAAAATACTAGCAAACAGCCAAAATTTAATGCTAGACAGGAAAGTTTAAATAATAATCAAATTTTTAATAAGCAAAAAGGAGATAATAACAATAATGATTCTGATGAATCAATTGAAAATGTTAAACAATTAGGAAGTGTAACTGATGTAAATCCAGTTAAAGATATTTGTTTTATAAGTATTATAGGTGAAATAGAGGGACACACTTCTTTACCACCACAAAGCAAAACTACAAAGTATGAGCATATTATACCAATGATAATAGGTGCAGAGATGGACCCTGAAATTAAAGGAATTCTACTTTTGATAAATACAGTAGGTGGTGATGTGGAAGCCGGTCTAGCTATTTCAGAGTTAGTTTCAAGCATATCAAAACCAACTGTGTCATTAGTGTTAGGTGGTGGACACAGCATTGGAACAGCCCTTGCTGTATCAGCGAAATACTCTATGATTGTACCAACAGGAACTATGACAATACATCCAATTAGAACAAATGGATTTGTAATTGGAGTACCTCAAACATTTAGATACTTCCAAAAGATGCAAGAACGTATAACTAACTTTATTGTAAATAATTCGAATGTAAATAGAGATGCCTTATTGCAATATATGTATGATACTGATGAAATCGCAAATGATGTTGGAACAGTTTTAAATGGAGATGAAGTAGTTGATATTGGTCTTATTAATGAAATAGGTGGATTTAGTGCTGCAATGAGTGTATTGCGTAATTTAATAGACAATAATGAACAACAACAAAATAATTAAATAGTAGAATATATATAACTGAATACTATTAAATAATAATTGCGAATTAGCAATATTGTATGATATAATCATAATATAAAAGAAATATTTAGGGGGACAATATTTTTAAAGGTGGATGAAATGGCTAAAGCACAAAACAATGAAACAAAACAAAAAAGTGCTGTTAAAAAAACAGCACAAAAAAGAAGTACAAGCACGACTAAAAAAACTAGTGATGCAAAGCTTCAACTTTTAAAAAAAGAAATTTCAGGTATATTTATTATTGCGTTTGCAGTGTTTTTAATTTTTATTACACATAAGGAATCTCAAACAGGAATAATAGGAAAAACAATTAATGTATTTATAATATCTTTATTAGGAAAAGGAGCAAATGTACTTCCATATGCAATATTATTAATAGGAGTTATGAGACTTTTAAATATTGTTATATTGGATGATAAAAATCAAATTATAGCAGTATTTGGTTTTTTTGTTTGTTATATAATGTATACTGCATTAATGGATACCAGAATATATACAATGCTTGTTGGAGTTGTTAATTTTAAAGAAATGATCACTAGTTCAATTTTCTTTGGAAAAAGTAATTTAGGTGGGGGAATTCTTGGTAATATACTTACATACATATGTGTTAAGCTTCTTGGAAAAAATGGAACCATAATAATATTAGGGACCATGATATTTACATTTACCATACTCATTACAAATCAAAGTATTATTGGTGGGGCAACAAAAATAATAAATTGTATAAAGAAAATATTAAAAACTATATATAACTTTATATTTATTGAATTTGATTATGATGATAGTGATGAAAAATTAAATAAAAAAGTTAAAAAGTATAAAAATAGTAATAAAATTATAGAAAATAACGTTGATTCTGATGAAAATATTCGAGTTTTTGACTATTCAAATAATCAAAAATTAAATAGCGAAATTACTCAATTAAAAATAGATGGATTGAAAAAAGCAGATATAATTAAAGATTCTTTTGGTGTTAATGATGAAAATAAAGTTGATTGTCCAATCGAACAATCTGAAAGTGAAATTAAAAAAGAAATCCCATCTAAAGATGGATCAAAAAAAACTGTTAAGGATAATAAGTTTGTTGAAAAAGAAATTACAGATGATATTATTAATATCGCTGGCAATCCATCAGAAAATTTAATAAAATACAAGCTTCCATCACCAACATTATTAGACCCTACTCCAGGACATGTGAAGGGAGATAAAGAGGATCTTCGAAAAGAGGCTGAAAAGCTTATTGAAACATTATCTAACTTCAATATACAATGCAATATATTACAAATAAACAAAGGACCTACTATAACAAGATATGAACTTCAACCTGCACCTGGAATTAAAGTTAGTAGAATAACTAGTCTAACAAATGATTTAGCTTTAAGCTTAGCTACATCAGAAATAAGAATTGAAGCACCAATACCAGGTAAATCAGCTATAGGTATTGAAGTTCCGAATAAAGTTAAAACAAGTGTATTCTTGAGAAATCTTATTGAATCTAAAGATTATAAATCAGTAAATACTAATATACCATTTGCACTTGGAAAAGACATAGCAGGCAAAAATATAATAGCAAGTATAGAAAAAATGCCACATCTTCTCATTGCAGGTGCTACGGGTTCAGGAAAAAGTGTGTGTATAAATTCATTAATAATGAGTATTCTTTATCGTGCTAAACCAGATGAAGTTAAACTTATATTAATTGATCCAAAGGTTGTTGAACTTAGCATTTATAATGGAATACCACATTTGTTAATACCAGTTGTTACAGACCCACGAAAAGCTTCAAATGCTTTAAATTGGGCGGTTTCAGAGATGACAAATAGATATAAGTTGTTTGCACAAAATAGCGTGAGAGATATTTTATCATATAATGATAAAATGGTTAAAGACGGATTTGATAAAATGCCTCAAATTGTTATTGTTATAGATGAACTTGCGGATTTAATGGCAGTTGCTTCTTCAGAAGTTGAGGAATGTATAACAAGAATCGCTCAGCTTGCTAGAGCATGCGGTATACATTTGGTTATAGCCACTCAGAGGCCTTCTGTGGATGTTATAACAGGTGTTATCAAAGCAAATATACCATCAAGAATTGCTTTTGCTGTGTCTTCATATATTGATTCTAGGACCATTCTAGATACAAGTGGAGCAGAAAAACTCCTTGGTAAAGGTGATATGCTATATCATCCAATGGGAATGGCAAAACCAATTAGAATACAAGGTACTTTTATATCGGATGATGAAATAAAGCGTGTCGTAGATAATATAAGAGAACAACAAATAGAAATTAAAACACAAAAATCTAATGAAATAATTGAAGAAATAGAAAAGACACCAACTCCAAAAGAAAAAGTTGATGAGTTTTTAGAACAAGCAGTTGAAATGGTAGTAAACGAAGGTCAAGCATCTGCATCTTATATTCAAAGAAAATTTAAAGTTGGATATTCAAGAGCTGCTAGGATTATAGACCAGTTAGAAGAAAGAGGTATCGTAGGTGGACATGAAGGAAGTAAACCTAGGAAAGTATTAATTACAAAAGAGGAATTAGAAGAAATGAAAGGAAACCAATAATGAAAAAAATATATGTTGAGTCACTTGGTTGTTCAAAAAATCTTGTGGATTCAGAAAATATAATAGGGATTTTGTCAAATAAGGGGTATGAAGTTACCGAATACGCTGATAAAGCAGACTATATAATAATAAATACTTGTTCGTTTATAAACGATGCAAAAGAAGAGTCAATTAATTCCATAATAAGTGCAGTGCAAATAAAAAGCGAAGAAAAGAAAAAAATATCAATAATAGTTACAGGCTGCTTATCTCAGCGCTACGGTGAAGATCTAAAAAAAGAGATTCCTGAAATAGATATTATTATAGGAACAACTGGATTCCAGAACATTGACGAGTTCATTGAAAAATATGAAAAAGAAAAAAATATAATATGTGATGTAACTATTGATTATGAAATAAAAGAAGATTTGCCAAGAAATATGTTAACACCAAATTATTACGCATATCTTAAAATATCTGAGGGATGCGATAATCATTGCACGTATTGTGTTATCCCTAAATTAAGGGGTAAATATAGAAGTAGAAAAATTGAAAATATTGTAAATGAAGCAAAAATACTCGCAGAACAAGGTGTAAAAGAAATAATTCTTATAGCACAGGATACAAGTAAATATGGTGTTGATTTATATAAAGAGAAAAAACTACATGAATTAATTAAGCAATTATCCGATATAAAAGGTATAGAGTGGATTAGAATTCATTATTTATATCCTGAAGATATTTATGATGAATTGATAAACGAATTTAAAAATAATGATAAACTTCTTAACTATTTTGATATACCACTTCAACATGTGAATGATGATATTTTAAAGAGAATGAATAGAAAAACAAATAAACAGCAGATAGTTGACCTTATTACGAAAATAAAAAAAGAAGTGGATGGTGCAGTAATTAGAACTTCTCTTATAACTGGATTTCCAGGTGAAACAGAAGAGAATCATGAGGAATTAAAAACATTTTTAGAAGAGTATAAATTAGATAGGGTAGGTATATTTAAATATTCAAGAGAAGAAAATACACCAGCTTATAAGTTTCCAAATCAAATAAGTGAAGAAACGATGGAAATAAGACATGGTGAATTAATGGAACTGCAACAAAGTATTTCATATGAAAAGAACTTTAATAAAGTAGGGAATGTTTACGATGTTTTAATTGAGGAACATGATATTGAAAAAATATATATAGGTAGAACATATATGGATTCAGTTGATATTGATGGTTGTGTATATGTAACATCAGATAAAAAGTTAACTATAGGCAACATGTATAAAGTTAAAATAAATGATGCCTTAGAATATGATTTAATAGGAGATGTGATTCTATGAACTATTTAAAAACAATGAATTTACCTAACAAGCTGACATTATTAAGAATACTGCTCATTCCTTTGTTCCTTTTTTTCCTTTTTATTAGTGGAGGTGTATTTAGATTTTTGCCACTTTTGATTTTTATAGGTGCAGCGGTTACAGATGCTATAGATGGACATATTGCAAGAAGGGACAATTTAATAACTGATTTTGGTAAATTCATGGATCCGTTAGCAGATAAATTGCTCACTGCTTCTGCTTTCATAGCATTTGTTGAAATTGGTTACTTGAGTTCTTGGATTGTTGTCCTGATTATTTCTAGAGAATTTCTTATATCAGGATTTAGAACATTAGCAGCATCAAAAGGTGTTACTATTGCAGCTAATAATTGGGGTAAGGTTAAAACTATATTTCAAATGCTTTTAATAATAATTCTTTTAATGGATTATACTGGGTATATAGGATTTGTTAGTCCTTCAATAACACCACTTATTATAATAACTGTTTTATTGACTATTATATCTGGAGCAACATATATTTATGATAATTTAAATGTAATTAAGTAATTTTAAACATAAAGAAGTTGTTGACAAAAAGCAATGTATTATATATAATAATATCAATGAACAAATGTTCTAGAAAAGGAGTTGCGGCATGGAAAAAGATAAGGATAAAGTAAAAGATAAAGATAAAGATAAAGCTCTTGAGGTTGCTATAGCTCAAATTGAAAAGCAATTTGGAAAAGGTTCAATAATGAAGCTAGGCGAAAATGCTAAAATGAATGTTGAATCAATATCCACTGGATCACTTCCGCTTGATATAGCAACAGGAATTGGTGGAGTACCTAAGGGAAGGATTGTTGAAATATATGGTCCTGAATCATCTGGTAAAACTACCTTAACACTACATATTGTTGCTGAAGCACAAAAGAAGGGTGGAATAGCAGCGTTTATAGATGCAGAACATGCATTAGATCCAGCGTATGCTAGAAATCTTGGCGTAAAAATAGATGATTTAATTATATCACAGCCTGATACTGGTGAACAAGCACTTGAAATAACTGAAGCACTAGTAAGAAGTGGAGCAATTGATATAGTTGTTGTAGACTCCGTTGCAGCCTTGGTACCAAAAGCTGAAATAGATGGAGAAATGGGAGATTCCCACATAGGTTTGCAAGCAAGGCTTATGTCACAAGCCCTTAGAAAACTTGCAGGAGCAATTAGTAAATCTAATTGTGTTGTAGTATTTATAAATCAGTTGCGTGAAAAGGTTGGTATAATGTTTGGAAGTCCTGAAACAACAACTGGAGGAAGAGCATTAAAGTTTTATGCATCTATGAGATTTGATATTAGAAAAATAGAAACATTAAAAAAGGGTGACGATGTTTTCGGAAGTAGGACAAGAGTTAAAGTTGTAAAAAATAAAATGGCACCTCCTTTTAAACAAGCAGAATTTGATATAATTTATGGAAAAGGTATATCCATAGAAGGTTGTATTCTTGACATGGGGGTAGAAGCAGGAATAGTAAACAAGTCAGGTGCATGGTATTCATATGAGGGAAATAGATTAGGACAAGGTAGAGATAATTCAAAAGACTATATGAAAGATAATCCAGAGCTACTGGAAGAAATAGAAAAAAAAATAAGAGAAAAATATGCACTCGATCAGGTTTCTGTAAAAGTAGATCCAACAGAAGATAAAGAAAAATTAGATGATAAATAATAAATCATAAAATTAAAATTTATAAAATAAAAAAAGATATCACTTTTGATTTGTGTAAAATAAAGTGGTATCTTTTTTATTTAAAGTACAAATTAAGTTACTGATAAAAAATTATGTAAACAATAATATGTTTAAAGTATGATTTTAATTGATATTAAATGTTTTTTAGTCTAGAAGATACATTTTTAATAAAAAATTAATAAAATGTTAATAAAAACCTTAGCGTTTATACATTATTTCTTGACATTATAGCAAAAAAAATATAAAATATATGTAGTATTCAAGTAAAAAGAAATAACTTTTACTATTTTTTAATATATCTTAAAAGATAACATTTTATATCGTTTCAAGGTTAATATTTATGAAATGTAAGATAAATGTATATATTTCGTAGCTTGAAAATTTAATAATAGGAGGTGCTGAATTGTTCACTAATATAGTAGTAGGTATTATCTCTGCAATAATAGGTATATTAATAGGCGTTTTAATACGTAAAAATATAGCTGAAAAACTAATAGGTAGTGCTGAAGAAGAAGCTAAGAAGTTAATAGAGGAAGCAAAAAGAGATGCTGAAGCGAAGAAAAGAGAAGTGCTTGTAGAAGCAAAAGATGAAGCACACAGAATAAGAAATGAATACGAAAGAGAAAACAAAGAAAGAAGAAATGAATTACAAAGATCAGAAAAGAGATTAATTAAAAAAGAAGAAATGCTAGATTCAAAAAGTTTAATGGTTGAAAGAAAAGAAGAAACACTTCAAAAGAAATTAAAAGATATTGAAACTAAGCAAATCAAGTTATCTGCTATTCATGAAAAACAAAACGAAGAATTAGAAAGAATTTCTGGATTGTCTACAGAAGAAGCAAAACATATGTTAATCAACAATATTAAAAAAGAAGCTGAGCAAGAAGCTTCAATTGCGGTTAAAGACATTGAAAGAGGAGCCAAAGAAACTGCTGAACGAAAAGCACGTGAGATAATTACATATGCTATTCAAAAATGTTCTGCAGATCATGTAGCGGAAACAACTGTATCTGTTGTTGACTTACCTAATGATGAAATGAAGGGTAGGATAATAGGTAGAGAAGGCAGAAATATTAGGGCACTTGAACAATTAACAGGTATAGATATAATAATAGATGATACACCAGAAGCGGTAGTAATATCTGGATTTGACCCTATTAGAAGAGAAATTGCTAGATTAGCACTCGAAAAATTAATAGCTGATGGAAGAATTCATCCAGCTAGAATTGAAGAAATGGTTGAAAAATCTAAAAAAGAAATAGAGCAGCAAATAAAAGATGAAGGTGAACAAGCAACATTTGATACAGGTGTTCACGGACTCCATCCTGAACTTATAAGATTACTAGGTAGACTGAAATTTAGAACAAGCTATGGTCAAAATGTTTTGAAACATTCTATAGAAGTATCTCATCTAGCAGGAATAATGGCTGCTGAATTAGGCGCAGACGTTAAAATTGCTAAAAGAGCAGGACTATTACATGATATCGGTAAGGCTGTTGACCACGAAGTAGAAGGTCCTCACGTAACAATAGGTGAAGATTTAGCAAGAAAATATAAAGAAAATAAAGCAATATTGCATGCTATAGGTGCACATCACGGAGATGTAGAGCCTCAAACTGTAGAAGCAGTTTTAGTTCAAGCGGCAGATGCAATATCTGCAGCAAGACCAGGAGCAAGAAGGGAAACTCTTGAAACATATATAAAACGTTTAGAAAAATTAGAAGAAATTTCGAATTCATTTGAAGGTGTTGAGAAATCATTCGCAATACAAGCAGGAAGAGAAATTCGTATAATGGTAAAACCAGAAGTTACAAATGATACAAGTATTATACTTATCGCAAAAGATATAGTTAAGAAAATTGAAGCTGAAATGGAATATCCAGGACAAATTAAAGTAAATGTAATTAGAGAATCAAGGGCAATTGAATACGCAAAATAGAAAGATATGGAAGTAAACGAAGTATTTGTTTACTTCTTTTTAATTTAGATATAAAATAAAGATGCCATAACCCTATTTTTTAGAGTTTTTTTTCTAAAAAATAGCGGTAGGTCATTCGCAACGAATTCCAAAAATATACGACCAAAGGGAGTAAATATTTTTGTGAATGAGACTGCGGAACTCACTGAATTTAAAGATAAGAAAGAGGTATAAAATGACGAGATCAACATATGAAAACCCATTAATAACAAGATATGCAAGTAAAGAAATGGGATATATTTTTTCCGATGACAATAGATTTTCAACATGGAGAAAATTATGGTTAGCATTAGCAGAAGCTGAAAAGGAGCTTGGACTAAATATTACTGATGAGCAAATAAGCGAGATGAAGGAAAATATATATAACATTGATTATGAACTCGCAGCAAAAAAAGAAAAAGAATTTCGACATGATGTTATGGCTCATGTACATACATTTGGAACAGTGTGCCCAAAAGCAATGCCTATAATTCATTTAGGAGCAACTAGTATGTATGTAGTTGATAACACCGATGCAATTTTAATGAAAGAAGCGTTGCTACTAATTAAGAAAAAGATTGTTAGTCTTATTAGTGTTTTATCTGAATTTTGCTTGAAATATAAAGATATGCCAGCCTTAGGTTATACCCATTACCAACCTGCACAACTAACTACTGTTGGAAAGAGGGCAAGTCTTTGGTTGCAGGATTTATACATTGACTATGAACAAATAGTACATGTAATAGATATGGTTAAATTAAGAGGAGTTAAAGGTACAACAGGAACACAAGCAAGCTTTATGAGTTTGTTTGATAATGATAGTGAAAAAGTAAAAAGACTAGAAGCAATTGTAGTTGAAAAAATGGGATTTAAAGATTCTTTTAAATTAACAGGTCAAACATATACTAGAAAGGTTGATTTTTCAGTTTTATCAACTTTAAGTGGTATAGCTCAAAGCTTGCATAAGGCAACAAATGATATCAGAATATTACAAAGTCAAAAAGAAATAGAAGAGCCATTTGAAAAAAATCAAATAGGGTCATCTGCAATGGCTTACAAAAGAAATCCAATGAGAAGTGAAAGAATTGCATCATTGGCTAGATTCATAATATCAAATGAAGCAAATATGGCAAATACAGTTACAACTCAGTGGTTAGAGAGAACACTTGATGACTCGGCGATTAAAAGACTTAGTATTCCACAAGGATTTTTAGCAACAGATGCTATATTAGGAATTGCAATAAATGTATTTACAGGTATGGTTGTAAATGATAAAGTAATTGAAAAACATATAAATGAGGAATTACCATTTATGGCAACTGAAAACATAATTATGGAAGCTGTAAAAAGAGGTGGAAATAGACAAGAACTTCATGAAGAAATTAGAGTATTATCAATGGAAGCTGCTGAACAAGTCAAGAAATTTGGTAAACATAACGACTTAATAGAACGAATGTACAATAGTAAAATAATAAATATGACAAAAGAAGAAATAGATGAAACTATAAATCCTAAAAACTACATAGGAAGAGCACCTCAGCAAGTCGAGGAATTTTATAATGAGACCATAAAATTTCTATTAGATAAAAACAAGGAATTGCTTGGAGTTAATGTTGAATTGAATGTTTAAAAATTACATATTATTAATCCCGATCAACAATACCGTATTTTTTTACATTTGTTTTCGATTCTGACAAATTGGTAAGAGTTTAAGATTTCCTAATATAATTGAACTATAATGATATAGTTATAGTAATACTAAAACAGCTTTTGAGCTAATAAATATAAGGAGGATATCATGAAACATATATCATACGCCATATTTATACTATGCGTCACTTTGTTAGTAGGATGCATAGATAATACATTGAAAAAAGAGGAAGAATTAAAGGCTGCAATATTGTCAGAATTTGATGTTAATTCAGAGAAGATTGAGAAAGAAAAAAATGAGATTAAAAATGAATTAGAAACTAAAAATGAATTAATTAAAGATGTCAATAGAGTGATTGACTTTGTAAATGATACTGATACAAATAGGATGACTGATCAAAAGGGAAAGCCATTGAAAATTTTTGAAAATTATGAACTACATTATTTTGATTTTACTGGTGAAGGCCATGATGATGTAGCTATTGTAACCTGGGAAGATGATAATGTTTATCTACCAGTGATTTTTGTAACAACTGATACAACAGAGAATACATATAGCTTGATTAATAGTGATTTTCGTGCCAATGAGGGTGATCAATTTTTCAGTGAAGGTAATTATATTATAAAAGATGATAAAATAAATAAGTCCTACGACATTGCCTATAATATAGAAAACGAATTTATTCAGATGGCTACTAGGTATGTGAGCTATAGTGATGAAGAACAGGTTCTTCAACCTAAGATAAATATTAAATATATTATTGATCATAAACTGGAGAAAGTGGATAGCTTTAATCAGTTTAATGTTTATAGTACATATAAATACTATGACGAATTGGGAGAAGAGTATTTATATGACGATAGGACTAAAGCATATTTCTTTAACGAATCAACCCATGAATATGATATCATTGAGACACATAATATGGATACAATTTCATTAGAAAAACTTGTTGCACAAAATTTTATTATTGGAACAGATAATTCACTTAAGACTTTTGAAATGATATATAATGAAAGTGATTTAATGACAGCAATTAACTACTATTATGAAAAACGACAACAATTTAGTAAACGGATAAGAGTAAAATATATAGAAGACTGCCAGAATTTAATAACTTCTTCTATAGGTGATTTTTGTTTTGATATAAATGCTAGGGATGAAGTTATAACAGATGGTGTTATTTCTACTGTTACTGTTGATGTTTCACCTATACCAGAGAAAGTAAATTCTGTATTTTCAATTGTTAAAGAATTTTATATACAAGATGGCTCAATTATGACTAATCATATTATTGAAGATGGTTGGTATACGATTACATGTATTCAAAAAGATATGACTGAAAAAATTAATCTAATGTATTATGATCATGAAGTTCTTATTAATGATGAACATAGTTATCAAAGAATGGTTGATGGCTACGTTAATACTGAGTTTGTAACTCAGGAACAAATGTTAGAGGATATAAAACATATTACATACCCTACTGTTTTAATAGATAATCTTTCTCAGCTTGATGAATTTACATCTAAGGATATATGGAAGACAAGTGTAGTGATTATTCCAAAAAGTATTAATTTCAAATAGACATATAAAGTGATATTTTACAATTCATACCATTTAGTAAGGTTTCAAGAATAAATATAAAAATATGTTATAATTACTATATTAAATGAAGGAGGAAATAATATGAAGAAAGTATTAGTAATTTTAGTAACATTAATTTTTATAACGTCTACTACTGTAAGTGCAGGTGGGTGGGATTTTAGTAACTCTAGCGATTGGGCAATAGAAGAACTGGAAAACGCAATGATAAATGGTATTGCACCTATGGAATATGATAATTATCAAAGAAATATAACAAGAGCTGAATTTGCAGAACTTGTTATGAATCTGTTTTATCAAACAACGGGAGCTTACTCTGAACCTGCAAGCTATTCAACTTTTACAGATACAGAAGACAATAATATACTGATGGCATTTAAGTTAGGTATTATTAAGGGGAAAGGTAATGGTATGTTTGCCCCAAATGATGCTGTGACGAGACAAGAGATGGCTATTATGATGAAAAGAGCTATTGATAGTATGGGTATTACTTATACGGCTGCCGATGGCGTACTTACTGTATCAGATAAGGCTAATGTAGCTTCATGGGCAGTAGATGGTGTTGATTTTGCTTTTGATAAAGGTTTTATGAAAGGTGATGGAATAAACTTTAATCCTCTTGATACTACTCCAATAGAGCAAGGAGTTATAATAATTAATAGAGTGTATGAAGAATATAGAAATAAAGTGTCCAATGAACCAAATGATTATACTAAAGGCTATACATTAAAGGTGACTACTGAAGGCTTACAAGTTACATATAATAACAATAATAAAAGCGAGATCATTATAAGTAATACTCTAGCAACGCCTTTAAAAGGCGGCGGAGCAATGTATTTTGAACAATTTAAAGATATAAAAACAATTGATCTAAATTTATCTAAGGTATACTTTTTAGATGGTATGAATAGATTGTTTACTTATGATTTTAAAGACGGTACTTGTTATCAATATACTTCCTCATACGGTGGTGCGTTAAATGTACAGCAGTATAAGGTTGTTAGCTCTGGTGATTTTTATGGTTTTGTAGCAGTTGAGACTTTAGGATATGGTAAAACCAAAAGTGATATGTATGCTTTTGACAGAGATGGAAAATACATAGGTAATCTTGAAATGATGACTGATTTGAATTATCAAATTGGTGAAATTTATACACAAATAGATGAAGAAAAAAATAAGTTTACTATCGATGTTACAAATGCAATTAATTTTCCTGGTGAAATTAATGTAGAAGAAGAAGGTATGCATTTCTTTAGTAGTGCTAATCACTATACATATGTCGAAGATGGTACAGGTTATTTAAGGATGTATCCTTATTCATATGATAATAATGATTATAATGGTCCTATAGGAAGAGCTGGAGTAGGAACAGATATGCAAATTGGTTTTAATGGTTATGGTGGTTTCTATGAAGTAGATATGCAGTTTAATACTGAAAAAGGAAACGGTGGTATTGTATTCAATCTAAAAAATGCTTCAAATGGAAATGATAACTACACGGGTTATTATGTTGGATTATCTCCAGAAAATGATATTGTAATGATTGGGAGATCCCAGTGGAAATGGACAAATCTTAAGGAAGCTTCTCTAGGATACGATCTTGGTACAGATGATACTGTAACGCTTAAAGTCGTAAAAAACGGTTCTGATATTACAGTTTACGTTGATGGTCGTCAATATATTAGTATTTCAGATAATACATATATGGATGATGGCGGTTTTGGTGTAAGGACATGGAACAGCGATGTAACGTATAGTAATTTTACAATTAATCCACTTCCATATTAATTATAATTGATCTTAGCATGTCACAATAAGAATTGGAGGCGTTATGAAAAAAACAATTTTAATAATATCTATTGCTTCTCTAATGCTTATTGTGATATTTTTAATATTTTCTAGTATAAAAAAGGAAGAACCTGTGAATCTTCAACTTACACAAGACGAAAAACAATTTATTGATAATAATAAAGATAATATTTTTTTTATGGGTTATTATAATACACCGTCAGAAGAATTCATCATCAGAAAACTATGCTCCAAGTTATCTCAAGATACAGGATTGAACATATTTCCTTTTAAAGAAATATGGGATAATAATTTAAAATTACTTCAGAGTGGTCAGTTAGCTATGGTTGCTAATATGAATGTTACTGATGATAGATTAAAATATGCACAGTTTACAAGTTCTTTTGCATCCCATAATATTGGAATCTATTCTAACTATGATAATAAAATTAATCAATATTCAGATTTGATAGGAAAAAAAATTGGTATAGAAAAAAGTGTATACATAATGGATGACTTTAAAATCAAGTACCCAGAAATACAGTTTGATAAAATTTATTATAATAATCTTGATGAACTGAAGATGGCATTAACTAAGGGAGAAATTGATGGGTTTATGTCATCTAAGAGTTATTGTGAAAATTTAAACTTTTTCTATTTTAATATTAATAGTCTTTCGATGGATAATAATCATATTGGTATTAGCAAAGATTATCCAGTCCTTTATAACATTATGAAAAAAGAAGTCAATTATCTTATTAATATTGGATGGGATAACGAAGTGAAAGATTTATTAGATTTTCATATTGAAACAAAGTTAATAAATCTGACAGATCGAGAAAAAAATTTAATAAAAGACAATGGTACAATAACGGTAGGGTTACCTAAAGACTACAGTTATTATGCTTATGGAGATGATTATCCAAATGGAATCATACCAGCACTTTTTACGAAAATTGAATTCTTAACTGGTTTAGATTTTATTTATTATTATGATAGTTATGAAAATCTTATTGTTCGAGATGATGTCGATATTGTCGTAAGTTCTGACAGCTTACCTTTTTCCTCCACTGTACCTATTTTCTCAAACAATCTTATTGCTGTATCAAACGGGAATTGGAATAGTATAAAAGAGATATATGAACTTGAACCTTATATAATAGGCATGGTAAATGATGCAGTTTTTATTAATGAAATAAAATCAATCATGCCCTATTTGGACATTAGGTTATATGCCAATTACAAAGATTTATATAAGGCATTAGAGAAGAAAAATATTGATTATGCTGTTTTACCAAATGACTTGTTTGGTAAAAAACAATCAAGATCTGGCTTAGTAAATAATGGAGTTATTAATTCGAAATTTCACTATATATACTGCAAGGACAAAGATACGTTGATTGGAATTATTAACAAATGTCTATTAATGATCAATATGGACTCAATTGTTAATGAAGAGGTATCTCAGTTGATTGATGAAGAAGAAAAATTGAGTATGAATACGATTTCGTTAATTGTATTACTTATCTTAATACTATACTTTTTTATAAAATATATCATCAAACTAAAAGATAATGTTAATAGGCTGCTTTATTATGATCAAGAAACAATGTTTCATAACGAGTTATGGTTAAGAACAAAGCTGAAAATTAACTATAATAACTATATATACTTTTTAGTTAATCCTCAAAACTTGACTTTAATATTTGAAAGATACGGTGAAAATGCATATAAAAAAGCACAAAAAAATATGATAACTACAATTAATGAACACATGGGAAACCAAGAATATGTAATTAAACTATTAAACAATAATTACTTATTGATAAAAAAAACTATGGAGGAAACAAGTAGAATTATTTTTCTGAATCAGTTAAAATATCTTTTCCATAAAAGGTTTACAATATTTGATATAAATTATAATTACCAAATGAATGTTGTCAGCTTAAAACCAGAGGATGATTATTATAATTTTGATAAATTAATAAAAGAATTAAAGATTGGTTTACAGTATGCCAAACATACTAGAGATGTTGTAGATTATACGTTTGCACTAAAAATGTGTTATATGGATTTGATGTTTTTTGTAGTTGCCATCTAGATGAACTTGGGGAAGTATCCTTTATCAATTTGAAAAGAAATGTAACACGATTAGGCTTAGAAATAATTTTTGATAAAATAATCTTAAAAAAATTATTTGATATTATGTATGAAGAGCCTGATATGAATGTGAACTATTTTATTGAAATTAGTAAAAAAACCTTATATTCTGAAAACTTCTTTAATTGGCTTGAAGAAAGAATGATTTTACTAAAGAAATCCAAATTATTTCTCAAGGTTGATATAGACACATATGAAAAGCTAATAGAAATTTTGAGGTATTCAAAAAATAGTCAAATAGATTTTTCGCTTATTGATTTTGATAATAATCTTGTTGATGGTTCTGTAATAAAAGATTACGACATTAATCTAGTAGAGATAAATGCCAGTCTATTTGCTGATATAGAGCGAAATAATGAAGTTATTGATTTTATTATTTATTTTTGCCGAAAATATAATAAGACTATAATAGTCAGTGCAATAAGTACATCAAATCAATTTCAATCAATAAAAGATTATAATATAGACTATTACATTAATAATTTTAGGAGTAATGATCATGAAGATATTAATCGTTGAGGATGATAAAAATCTTGCTCAAACAACTAAAACTGCATTAGAAAAAGATTTTATAGTATATACTGCACTAGATGGAAAGACAGCACTTAGATTAGTCAATGAGTATGAGCCTGATGTCATTCTTCTTGATATTATGCTTCCGGATTCAAATGGATATAACCTTATTCCGTTTTTTAAAAAGCAATATGAACCTATTGTAATTATGGTTTCTGCTTTAGAGGAAGAAACTACAAGGCTTACAGCTTATAAAAAGGGTGCTGACGATTATATGATTAAACCAATTACACTTTTTGAGATTAGATATAAACTAAAAGCTTTAAAGAAACGTGTTCTTAAAGATGATAAGGTGATTACTGTTGGTGATATTGTTCTTAATACAGAGACTAATGAACTGTTTTGTCAAAATAATAGTATATTATTTACTTACAGCCAAACAGCACTTTTTAAACTTCTATATAAGAAATATAAAAATAAAGAAGTATTATCAAAAGAGGAAATCCTTGAATATGAGGATGCTAGCAAAACCATGAGTGTTAGGGTACATACAGCTATTTCTAGAATTAGAAAAAATCTTAATAGCATAGGCTGTGAAAGTGTATTTATTGAAAATATATATGGTGAAGGTTATAGGATGGTGGTGTTGAAGTGAAAAAAAAAATTATATGTATGATTATTATACTTGTAATCTTCCATATTGGGATAACTAAGACCTTCGATTATTTTAACTTTCGTTTAGTAGAGCATAAAGACATAGGAAGTTATATTAATGTTGATGAGTTAGAGGATAACAGACTTACTATGTTGCATTTTTATTCTAATGAGATAACTGTACATTCAGATAGCAAAAAATCCATTTCCTTTGTAAAATTTGGCTTAAAAACACCACTGAATATGTACATTAATAAATCCATTGCCGTTCAAAATCATATGGAAAACTATGATAAGTATTCGAATCAAAATTATGTAAAATATACTATTGAGAATAGTGATTATATGGAAAATGAAGCCATTACATACTTAGATATTGTACCGAGTGATAAGAATCAATATACAACTTTTTTCGCAGGTGATGATATTTTAATCAATCAACTGATTATATTAAATAATACAGTTTCTATTACTATTTACTTATTATTATTCGTGAGCATAATATTTGGAATAATTGCTAATTACAAAAACAAGTGGTTTGTTATTTTTATATGCTCATTCTTAATTATGTTAATTGATTTTGAAGCTAGTTTAATCGTATTAATTACACTGATGTACTTCGAAAATGGCAGTATCTTAAAAAGGAAATACCATTGGATCATACTATTTTTTATGATACTCTTTAGCATTTTCATCTTTGGTAGTGTAGTATTTATTGCAATAGTATTGCTTTTGCTATTATATAGACTAAATAAAACTTTTACATATAAAACTGCAGTCACGTTAATAACGATAAGTATATTATTATCTGTGCATATTTATGATTATGAGTTTGATTATTTTACTATGTTTTATAAAGAAATTCAGTTGATTCCTTTTATTCTATTCGTAATTTTAATAAGTTATAAGAAAAAAAATCAGATCGATGATAGAATGGATATTAATTTATTAAGAGGCATAAATCACGATTTCAAAATACCCTTATCAGTTTTGAAGCTAAATAATGAAATGCTTCATAGTGATAGTTTTAAAACTGAAGCAAAAAGAAATAATCTATTAAATTCATCATCCGATGCTATCAAAACCTTGGAGAATATGCTAAGTTCAATTAATGCCTTTTTGTCAAATAACCATTATGTTTCTAAGCAATATAACACAAGCATTCTAACCTGCATAGAAAAGGCACAAGATATATTTAGTCGACAAGAGAAACTAGTCGAGTTTTTAGTACAATGTGATACAGAGGATTCAATATTACATATTGATCCAATATGGCTAGATAGACTTCTGTTTAACCTTCTTGATAACGCTTTTAAGTATACGGATAAGTATGGAACGGTCACCCTAACCTACAAGAAAAATAAACATAATACACTGTTAATTATTCAGGATACTGGAATAGGTATGACGAAAGAAAATATTCAAAAAGTTACGGTACCTTTTTATAGAGCAGATGAATCAAGAAGTGTATCTGGACTCGGGTTGGGATTATCAATTGTAAAAAATATTGTAGATCAACTCAAAGGAGAACTTATTATTAATTCAACGCTTGGTGAAGGTACATCAATTACAGTTAAAATTTAGAAGAATGGAATAAAATTTATTCGCTTATTCGATCACGCAAAATTCATCTTGGATTAAGCGCGAGAACTGTATACAGTACAGGAATAAATTCCTAGTTTTTAGAACAGAGCAATGCAATTTTGCAATACAAATTTGCTGGGAAACTAATTTACATTGTGACGATTCAATCTTTTAAAGGTGCAAAAATTATATTTACGCCATATATTATTTTATGGGAAATAGTGAAGATTTGACATTTTTCGTACACCTTTTCCTCGTGGATTAAAAAAGTTCTGTAAAGCAATCCACTAATCGGCTTGCACTTATGATATAATAAATACAACTAATGAAACAAAGACATAAGTCTTTGTCTTGATGTATTTATTGAATCGTTGTGATGCAAGCCGTTTTCTGGCTTGCTTTATGATATAATAAATAAATTAATTATGAATTGGGGGTGCAGTATGAAGTATTCTAAAAAAATGATTGGAAAAAGGGTTTATTTATCGCCTATGAGTATTGAAGATGCAGAGATTTATGTTAAGTGGTTAAATGATTTTAATGTAACAGATGGTTTAGGAACTTCTAATAATATTATATCAGTAGAAAGTGAAAAAGAGTGGATATCTCAAAATACTAGCAAATATCAACTTGCAATAATCAGATTAGAAGATGATATGTTAATAGGAAACTGTGGGTTACAGGAAATAGATCACATAAGACAATGCGGTGTTGTTGGTTTGTTTTTTGGAGAAGAAGAAAATAGAAGCAAAGGGTATGGTCAAGAGGTTCTTAATTTATTGCTAAATTATGGCTTCGAGTATTTAAATTTAAATAATATTATGTTAAAAGTATTTTCTTTTAATGAAAGAGCAATAAATTGCTATACCAAAGTTGGCTTTAAGGAAATAGGGAGAAGACGTCAATCTTATTACCTTAAAGGTAGATATTGGGATGAAGTTTATATGGATATTTTAAAACAAGAATTCATGACGAAAGGAACTATTCATAATGATATTTAACGAAAAGCAAATTATATTAAAAAATGGTGAAGTGTGTACTTTGAGAAGTCCTGACACAACAGATTCAGAAGAGCTAATTGAATATTTAAGAAAGACATCATATGAAACAAATTTTATGTTGCGATATCCGGAAGAAGTAACGATGACTATTGAAGAGGAAAAGAAATTTATAAATTCAATAAGAGAAAATCCTAATGGCATAATGATTTCAGCATTTTTAGGGGATAGGCTTGTTGGTAATGCAAGTTTAAATAGTGTTGGAAATTTTATTAAAACGTCACATAGGGCAAATTTTGGTATAGCAATTGTCGAAGATGCATGGCACTTAGGAATTGGAAAAGCTTTAATAACAGAAATATTAAAGTTTGCATCCGATTCTAGATTTGAACAGGTGGAATTAGAAGTTGTAAGTATAAATAGTAATGCAATTAATCTTTACGAGCAATTTGGTTTTGAAATTTATGGTAAAAGAGATAATGGATTTAAGTTTAAGGATGGAACGTATGTTGCAGAGTATTTAATGATGAAAAAGCTATTTCGATAGTAATTTGATGAATTGAATTGTGTTAATATTAAAATGTCTAATTTAGGAATTGAAATTATGTATTTAGAAAAGAAATTTCGCCTTGATTGATTAATGATAAATTAAATTTACAAATATAAATATACGAGCTGCTGAAATTGAATTATTTCTTTTGTTAAATTTGAGTTGAATAATATTAAAAAAGTTTTTTCATTAGGATGAAAATTATATATAAAAATTTAAATGTATTAAATTATCTACTATAATAAACGAAAACCAGGGTTATTTTAGAAAAATCAGAATATAGGTTGTAAAAAAATATAATAGTATATAAATTATTTCATAAGCAATAGTGGAGATTTGACAATTTTCGTAAATTTCCACTTGTTTTATACTTGATTTTATGTCGCAAAATAGATATTTTGCGACATAATGCTTTGCAAATTGAGAGGATAGGGCTTGTTTTGGCTCAAATTACAACGTTTATGACTCTTGAACCTTTTTAGCTAAATTAACGTTTGCGTAAGCTATTTACTTGCTTATATGTAAAATTTAAATAAATTATTTAATTTTGAGTTTTGTATTTAGTTATAATTTTACTTTATAATAATAATTCTTAATAATTAAATTAATTCATTTTTTGATTTTTACAATAATTGATATTTTATAAATTTGTGTACATTTCAGCTATTTTTTCAAAACTTACTAAATTTTAGCTTCACTTTGATAATTTTCATCAATATGTATTCACCTCTAAAATTCCGAGGCTTTAAATTGCGTTTTAACGAAAGTTATTTTATTAATCGACTATTTACACCTTGAGGTTTTTGAATATATTTACAATATTCAAATTTCGAACATTTTCAATAATCAATCCTTTAAATCAATAAAATCTTATAGAAAATAATTATATCAATAAATTGTAACTAGCTCTAGCTGATTCAACAAGATAAAAATAAATGAGGCTATAAAATGCATTTTAACAAAAGTTAATTTAATTCTTATATTAAGTATCATTTATAATTGTATTTTATAAAAAAATAGTATATAAAGCTTGTCTTTTGTTCTATTATTATATATAATTTACATATAAAGATTTTGCGACATTTCTTGGTTCAACGGAGGAAAATTATGTATGTAAATTATAGTGCCCTGTGCCCTGCCCCTATGAGCGACTTTTTAGAATATATGTTATCTATCAGAGGTAGATCCACAAAGACAGTAAGTGAATACTTTCTTGATTTGAGAACTTTTTATAGATTCCTTGTAATAAGATATAAATTGAGCTCTAAAATTGATGAATTTGATGATATTGATATTAACCTAGTTACTTTGGATATTTTAAAGAAAGTTAAAATTATGGACCTTCATGCTTTTATAGGTTTCATAGACAGAGAAAGAAATAATTCTAACAGGACAAAGGCGCGTAAAATTGCTTGTTTACGCTCCTTTTACAAATATTTGTATTCTATTGTCAGGTTAGTTCCAGAAAATCCTGCAATTGACTTAGAAACTCCAAAGAAAAACAGCCGGTTACCTGTAGCTTTGACTTTAGATGAATCGAAAAATTTTCTTTCTTCAATTAATGGTTCTAATGAAAAACGTGATTATGCAATAATTACTTTGTTTTTAAATTGTGGCTTACGATTATCAGAGCTAATAAGCATCAACATAGATAAAATTAAAGGTGATACATTGACTGTTGTGGGTAAAGGAAACAAAGAACGAACAATTTATTTAAATGATATTTGTGTAAAAGCTATTGAAGATTATTTGGCTGAAAGACCTGAAGCAAAACCTGGCCATGAAAATGCATTGTTTGTAAGCAACCGCAAAACAAGATTCACTCAAAGAGGCGTGCAACACATGGTAGACAAATATTTAAATGAATCTGGTTTGGCAGGAAATCACTTCTCTCCTCACAAGCTTCGCCACACTGCTGCAACCTTGATGTATCAGTATGGCCATGTAGATATTCGTGCTTTGCAGGAACTACTTGGACATGAAAGTGTATCTACAACACAAATTTACACTCATATAAATAAAGAACAGCTAAGAGATGCCGTTAAATTAAATCCGTTAAATGATATAATAGAGTCTGACATATAAAAAATCAGTAGATTCCATGAATTTATGAAATCTACTGATTTTAAATTATTGTCTTTCTTTTCTCATTTTCTGCAATTTTTTAAGAGCTTTTTTTGATCCTCGAATAATATCTTTTTCTAGCTTCCTTTCTGCAAAGCTTGTGAATAAAGAATCTAAATCATAACCTTCAGGATACAGTTCAGCAGCTTTAAATTCCAACTTGATTTGCCTCACATTTATTTCAATAAATTTATTATCATATAATACAGTAACATTATTGAACTTGTTTTTTGGCTTATAAATTAAACCACTTTCTTTGTATTCTGTTAAATAAACTTTATCTCCAATTTCATAATTATAATTTTCAAATGGAATATTTTCCGAATTTGATTGTTCAGATCTTATTTTATTATTACTTACAAAGTTATAATTATAATCTTTATTTTTAATATAATTTTCTGCTCTTTGTACAACATCTTTATTAATTCCCATTTTTTTTGAAATCCATAATGCATTGCTTTTGCCTGATTGACCAATTGATAATTTATACAATGGCTCTAAAGTTTCACTGTTAAAAAGCATAGCAGCATTCTCAAAATCATTATGGTTTAATGAGAAATTTTTAATTTCGCCATAATGTGTAGTAGCAATAGTTATAGCACCTCGGTGATATACTTCTTCTAAAATAGATATAGCTAATGCAGCACCTTCGTTAGGTTCAGTTCCGCTTCCGATTTCATCAAAAAGTAAAAGGGTAGATTTATTTGTCTCATTAATAATTTCTGCAATGTTTTTTATGTGAGAAGAAAATGTACTTAATGCATTTTCAATGCTTTGATCATCTCCTATATCTGCAAAAATATTTTCAAATACTGAAATAATACTTCCTTTTTCACAAGGTATATGAAAACCTGATTGAACTGCTAATGTCAATAGTCCTACAGCTTTTAATACAACTGTTTTACCTCCAGCATTAGGACCTGTAATAATAAGTGTTCTGTAATCCTTACCTACTGAAAAGTTTAAAGGTACAACTTTTCCTTTTAACAAAGGATGACGTCCATTTATTATTTTTATATAACCATAATCATTTATATCTGGAGAAATACCTCCTATTGATATACTGTATTTCGCTTTAGCAAAAATCATATCATATAAACCGATTACTTCTACATTTGTTTTTATTTCATTAATATATTCACGTACTAAACCTGTTAAATAAGATAAAATCTGATATTCTTCATTTGATTCATCTTCCTTAAGCTTCATAAGTTCCGATGTAAATTTACTTACTATAGCTGGTTCAATAAAAACCGTTGAACCAGTAGATGAAGAATCAATTAAAGTACCATCAACTTGATTTTTGTAGGATGATTTAATTGGTATTGTAAATCTACCATTTCTCTTTGTTATAAAAAAATCTTGAATTAAAATTTTATTAACTGATGATTTCAAAAATCCTTCTAATTTATCTTCTATTTTAATTTCTGTATTTTCAATTAGCCTTCTAATCCTTTTTAATTCTTTAGTTGCACTTGAATCAATAATATTATTATTAATTGATTTATTAATTTCTTCTTCAATATTTTCAAGTTCTTTTATAGAATAACTGTAACTCATTAGTGTTGGAGCATAAAATTCTTTATCCTTCATATAAACCTTGATTTTTCTGCATCCTCTTAAAAAGTCAGAAACATTTCTTAATGCTTCTGGGCTTAGAATTACATCTTTTTCTACATTTATTATAATGTTGTCGATATTAACTATACCTTGCAATGGAACAGTGCTACTTTCTAGCAATGTTTTACCTTCTGATGTTTCAATAAGCCTATTTTTTACAGTTTTAACATTTGAAGAAGGCATGAGCTTATCAACCATTGTTTTGCCAAGACTGCTTACACAAAAATCCTTTATAATATTTTTTAATTCTTCATATTGTAATTTTGTCAATGTTGTATTCTTCATTTTAGTTCCTTTCTTATTTAAAAATAAGCTATGAAAGTACAAAGTAGGTAGATTCATATAATATAAGCACAAAAAAAGCTGCGGATATTATCTCCACAGCTATATATTCTCTAATTTTTCTTAATTAAGAACATAAACATTATAAAATAATTATAATGTACAATAGTTTTGTGTGATTGTATCTTCCATAGACAATGATAATAAGCATAATCAAATAAGCGTGACATATTGTCAGCACTTGACTGCTTATTACATATTAATTTAATCTATTGGTTAGATACACTCTCTGACATACAAAATCTCCTAATTAATAATTAAAATCTACCTTATTTCATTATATTCATTACAATTGTCATTGTCAACAAAAATATTTAGCTGTTTAAATGTTTTATTATTCTAGATTCATAGGTATTTTAATTACATCACCAGGATATATGGAAGCATTATATATATTGTTTTCATTAGAAATTACATAAACAAGTTCCCTTATTTCCATATCGCTTTTATCTAAATAGTTTGATGCAATAGACCATATCGTGTCGCCTTCTTCTACTGTTATATAATTATATTGTGGTATATCTTTAGAATAAACCTTTATTGTAAACAATAATGTAAATAATACTATACTTATCAATAATACAGAAATAAAAATAAATCTTTTAAATTTATTCATATCTACTACTTTGTATCTATTTAATATTATCATTTCACACACCTCGAACATATATTTGCTTTCATTCTAACAGAACAATAGTTCGATGTCAATACATATTTCGATTTTCTCAAACAAATGTTTGATTTTTTCAAAAAAACATGTTAAAATATAAAAAACATGAGAGGTGAAATGATGAATTACAAAGATTTAAGCGATAAACAAGTTAAAATACTTGAATATATAAAAAATGAATTATCTTTGAGAGGTTATCCTCCTTCTATACGTGAAATTTGCCAAGCTGTAGGACTTAGCTCTACTTCCTCTGTGCATGCTCATTTGAATACTTTAGAGGAAAAAGGTTATATAAAAAAAGGAACAAATAAAAGAAGAGCTATAGAAATAATAGATGCAGATGATATTTGCTCAAATATGCCTAGAAAAGAAATCGTAAATGTTCCCATAATTGGAACGGTAGCAGCTGGTGCTCCAATTTTAGCAGTTGAAAATATAGATGACACCCTCCCTATATCAATTGATTTTGTTGGAAATAAGGAATCATATGTTTTAAAGGTTAAAGGTGAAAGTATGATTGATGCTGGAATATTAAGCGGTGATTTCGTAATAGTAAATTCACAAAATAGTGCTGAAAATGGAGATATAGTAGTTGCTTTAATAGAAGATGAAGCAACTGTTAAGACTTTTTATAAGGAAAAAGATCATATTAGATTACAGCCTCAAAATAAGTCCATGGATCCTATCTTAGTAAAAGAAGCATATATATTAGGAGTTGTAAAAGCAGTAGTAAGAAAATACTAAGAATACAAAAATATAGCAATATTATATAATACTATTAAAAAGTTGCTGTAACTTCTAACTTTAAAATTAGAATGTTACAGCTACTTTTTTTATTTAAATTGTTTTAGATATTTATAAATCATAACTGCAGATTCTGTCCTTGTAGCATTGTTTTTTGGTTTAAATGTATTGTCTTCATAGCCAGAAATTATGCCAAGTTCTATTAATTTCATAATTTCTTCCATAGACCAACTGCTTATATCACCTTGATCGTTAAATACCCTGCCGCTCTTTTGATTTGAATTTAATGACCTTCCAATCATTGCAGCCATTTCTTCTCTGGTAATGTTATCCGAAGAAGCAAAATAGTTTTTGTTGTCAATATTTTTACCATTGACTATTCCTTTCATAACGGCAGCTTTAATATATGGAACTGCCCACTCTGGTATTTTGTCGTTGTCTGCAAATTTTAGTTCAATACCGTCAGAATCACTTAAGCTTATATCATAAGTTGAAACTAATAGTTTAATAAATTCAGCTCTTGTAATTTTTGCATTTGGCTTAAAGGTGATTTGACCATTTGCATTGTATCCATTAATTATATTTAGATAATTAAGCCCATAAATATAATCATATTCCCAGTAATCAGATGCAATATCTGCAAATATATTTTGATTGGAATAATACAATGCAATATATGTTCCTGGTTTTGTTATATTTGCTGTTACCGCTGATTTATCAGAAGACATTTTACCTCCCTTGTAAATTAAAGCTCCTATTTCTTCATCATAATAATAAATATAAGCTTGGCCACTATTATTTACATTATTAATAGGAAGTGTAAGTTGTGCTGCTTTTGTAAAATCAGTGAGCAAACTAATATAATATGGTTGACTTGCTGTAGAAACCCCAATTGGCAAGTTCATTTGTTCAATGAAACTTTGAATATCATTGTAACCATATATATCAATATTATCTTGATAATATGGCAAAGCTCCATTTGGAATATTAAGAATTACTCCGTCACTTGTTTTAATAATTCCACCCATTGTTGACATGCTTCCGCCTGATAACCAAGTCATTATTTCTTTTGAATAAACGGGTGGATAATATTTTAAACTGTTAGGTTTGTCATCACCTGATATTTCTATTACCATGCTGTCACTTAATGAAACGCTGTCCATTACATAAAAGTCAGCTTTTACAATTATAGTCCCAGTATATATGCTTGTCAAAACGCCTTTGCTGTCTACTGATGCTATGTCACTACCTTTTGTTATGTTGTATTTTACTAAGGTGTTCGGTAGTTGTTCACCAAGTATATCATTTTCTGAAACGTAAGTTGAAAGATTTTGTTTCATTCCTGTAGTTGTTATTTTATATTCAGGAACAAGAGTAATATCATTAATTTTTGCTAAATCATTTAATACACTTACTTCTTTTATTGTTAAATTTCCTGCAATATCTCTAACTTCAATTGTTAAAACAGCTAAGAAAGATGTTCCAAAATCAATTTCAGCAGTGAAATTACCATCTAAATCAGAATTATAATTTACATTGTTTATTGAAACTAAAGCAAATGGTTCGGTTACACCTGACACTGTTAATTTACCGTTCTCTGAAACTGCGCCTTCTTTAGGATTTGTAATAATTAATGATGGAGATTTGTTATCAAGTTCAACGATGTAATCTTCTACTATAGTATCTCCCCTTTGGTTTTCATAGGTAATGATGAAATAATTTATTCCATCTTTCAATGTTATGTTTTCATTGAAGCTTGTTACAAATCCTGTATCTGAGCTTGTTAATTCTCCCCCGTTTTGTGTAATTTTATATTTAACTGGATTTTCAGAGTCGAAACTTATTGTTGCTTTTTCAGATTTAGTTATGTACCTGTAATATAGTTGTTCGATTCCATCATTGTCTTTTTCTACATATGGCTGTCTAAAAATTTTATCATTTTGAGATTTAATTTCAGTATATACAATAATTTCCTCTGGAACTCCTAAGTTTACTGAACCAGAAGATGGCTGACCTATAGTTTCATTTGAATATGAATTTACATAATTTAATGATGATAAAAGAACAGGTATTTTAGTTCCTACTGCTCTTACATCAAAATAGTAGGTTTTAGATTTATTATTTTCAGTATCAAGTTCATCTCCTTCTATTATTATTTCAAATCTATTTAAATTTTGTTTTAATTTGTCAACTTTGTATACAGCATACGGTGATCCTATATCATATTTTTCATCAGCACTGCTTTTTTTATAAATGAAATATTGGCTCATATTGTAATCTGCATCCCACGATATGCTGATTAAATTGTTTCCCAAATCCTTTATTTCAAGTCTAGTAGGTGAATCTGGAGTTGCAGGATTGTTTATTTCTATTTTGCTTGTACGGTATGCTGAAACGGTATTTTCTTTATCTGCTTTAGCATAAACATAATAGTTTCCGGTTGGAAGATTAAGTTTTTCAGAAGTAAATGTTCCTTCTTCCCCATCTTTAGTTGGTGCTATATAAGTTATGCTATCTTCTATCTGCATAATTCCACCTGTCTCAGGATTTGTGTAATCTTTTGTTGAAGTATTTTGACCATAAAGCAAATTTCCTGTTCCCCATAATTTTGCTGGATTGTTTAATGCTTCATCGGTAACATTGTCTTCATTTATAATATACAATCTGAATTTATCAGGTTCTCCATTTAAAACCCAATTAGCAGTTATTGTACCATCTTCATTGTATGATGATGATAAACTATTTATTTCTGGATTTTTCATTGAGGAGTAAGGTAATACTTCCATGGAACCATCAGTTATAATAGTCCATTGCCCATTTTCAGGTGATGGCATAGGTATTGAAACCATGTATTCATTTGGAAGATTTACACTTGACTTATCAATAATTTGTTTAACAGCAATAATTTCATTTGCTTGAACTGTTTGTTCTTTGATTGTACCATCAGAATTCAGTAGTTCTTTATTGTCAATATATTTAACGTTTAGTATCCCTCCTGATTCTGGCTTTATAATTTTAATGCTGTCTTCACTAAGATTATTAAATTGAACTTCATCCATTCTCATTACAAGCATAGTATTGCTGTTATTTGTTAGATTTAACTCAGTAATGTACTTTGAGTTTTCATCAGCATATTGTGTTGATTGTATAGGTATAAAATTGTACCCATATTCTGCAATAAAACCATCACAATATTCTAAAGCCATTCCATTGCTTGATTTTTCAAGTTCCTCTTTAAGCTCAAGAAACTCAACTTTGTCAGTATAGAAATAATATCTTATTCCAACATCTATATCCAATACTTCAACAGAACCTGCTATGCTGTATTCGGAAATTTCAACTCCTACACCAGCAACGACTAAACCTCCAATTACAGGTACAATATCTGGAACTATTACATTTAAATTGCCTTTCCCAAGAAAACCTTCACCTTCAAAATAAGAAACATAAATTTTTCCTTGGAACACATAGTATAAAATAGTACCATCAATTTTGATTCCTCTTTTTTCTATATTGGGGTCCATTGTCCACCAAACGTATCTTTGATTAACTTCGGCTAAATCCATCATATAAACAGATGCTGATGCATTGCTTTGATAATGAAAAGCAGATACTTCAGCTTCTCCTTCTACTGACAGCAAGTTATAACTTTGAAAATCAAGTCCGGTAGTATCTGAAAGAGATAATCCTAATACAATAGTAGCTGGAAATGCTCCTTTAAATGATAAATTATTTAATCCGCCAGAAACCCCAGCTAAACCAAATGGAATAGGTGGTGCAAGTGGAATAGCTTCAGGGAAAGATTCGCTTATATATAATTCATCTATTCTGCCGCGTCTAAATCCTACACGAGCTACCGAACCAGCTGATACTGGCAGCATATTACCTATACTAACACCAATTTCAACGACAATATGTTCCTCTTTTGTCTTAATTTCTAGCACAGCATCTGTACCTGAAATTAAAGATAAAGCAAAGGGCATTACAAATGCAAATCTGCCGTCAATGTTCATACCATCTTGATCCAATGATACATTTCCCATTTCAGCTTGGAAATAGCCAAATCCTCCTAGTTCACCTATTAGTTTATCTACATCTTCATTTGGAGGCACAGAATTTGTCATGTATGTAAGAGGGTTTAGTATACCCATGGAACCATTGATATCGATACCGGTTTGAGTAATTATTACTTTGTGAATTGTTATTGGCATATTTTTGTATGATACATCAGTTGTTGAGTTTGTGCCAGAACTTTCTAAATCATATACCATTCTTACTTTAGTATCCTCATCTCCCATTGTTCCAGAAGCTTCAAACTTAAATCCTGACTTTGCAATTATAGTTTGCGTAACTGATCTTTTGTTTTGATCAATTATTTCACACCAAAGCATCCCGTTATTAGAAATTAACGAAGCTTCTAAAGGATTTGTATTTATGGATAATGTACCGCCAGAATAACAAAGTGTTCTGTTTATTATTACTGGGTCTTTGCTAGTTGCACCTAAAGAGGTATATGTTCCATTTTTATTATCAATAAATAAACCATGGATTGTTATTGTTTCTTCAGGAGTATTATTTCCATCTTCTTTCATAATAATTGGGAATTCAACTGTCTTTACAAGATTATGAGAATATTCTATGTTATCAGATATATTTACAGCATTTTTAAAAGTTTTCGTATCATTTTTATTACCTGTTGCTTCTGCCACTGAAACCATTAAATCATAGTTTCCAAGTGGAATGCCATCAGGAAGTGTAACACTGAATACAGTATCTGAACTTTTTATGAAAGAGCTTGAATCAATTGTATATGTTTGACTTCCTTTAATGAGTTTTGCTTCCATTACTTGACCGATAGCGTTACCAAAAACATTAAAGCCGCTGCCGTTAATTGATACAGTTCTCAACTGATCATGAATATATAAAGGTGTTTTTGGTGCATAATCAAGAAAAGTCATCTCAGGCAATGTGCCAGTTGAACCTTCCATAATAAGTATTTTAGTAATTCTTTGTGTAACTTTTCCTTCAGCTCTAAATAATATTGAATAAGCTGATACGGTATAATTTTCTTGGACTTTAGGCTTTATTTTCCAAATACTTCGATAATATTTACCTTTTGCTAAAATGCTAATAACTGTCTTTTTATCTCCTTCAACAAGTTCTAAATCATCAGGTAGTTCTAGTTCTACTTGAGCATTTACTAAGTTTGTTGAAGTATCAAAATTATTGTCAATATTAAATTCTGCATTTACAAAATCTGTTGTGTAACCTGATTTATCTTGTTTCATGTTTAATTTATCAGTTCCTTGAAGGCTGATTCTATAACTTGGCATGTCATCGCTAGCTGAAGCATCACCAATGCCATAGGCTGTATCTATAGTTTTAGTTTCTCCACTTATAAGTTCAGTAGGTTCCCAGTACATAACTGCACAACTGTCTTTTGCGGCATAGTCAACTGTTGAATTATCAGGATATGTTCCATTAGGACCGTCGTATAATACCCCATTTACAGTAACTTGTATTATTGCTTTGTCAGGGTTTATACTATAGTTGTATTTTGTTTGAGAAACATCACCCCATGCTGCAAATTGAAGCTTATCAGGTTTTGAAAGACCTTCTCCAGACACCATACCCATAGCAATTATTTGAGGTGTAACATATTTATCATATGCATACCATACAGTTGGTATTTCATCACCTGTAAACTCTGATTCTTTGTAAATAAATCCATGCCCAGGTATAGTAAGAGCAGGAGAATCTACTAATCCAATTTTTGTATCAAGAAGCATTCTTATGCCAACATTTTTTGGAACAGATCCTTTGTTGATAATTTCATAAGATACATATACATTTCCAATGCTTGGAAGCTTGGGGTTGTTCATTAAAGTTAGATTTTGTTTAACTACGATATCGTTAATTGCCCATTCACTTACTATGCTATTAGTTTCATAGTCTATATATGGAGCAGTCGTATAATGGCCTTCCAATCCAAGAAATCCGTAAGAATTACCGAATATATAATTTTCTCCATCTATTCTAACTGATGTGTAAGAAGTTTCAGGTCCTAGAAACCTATTGCCATACAATAAATCTTTATTGTCATCGGAATTTTTATTTGGTACACCGCTTAAAGTTTCAGCAATAAAGCGACCTGTTTGTTTATCCGCAGTTACTCTTATAACATTATTATTAATTTGAACAACAGGCTCTGCCCAGTTTTCATTTAGAGTTTGGGCATAAGTAATTGACGGTGCTCCTAAAGAGATAACCATAGAGATGCACAACATAAAAGAAATTATTTTTTTAAATAACTTGTTCATATTTCCACTCTCCTTTCTTGTATAGTAAACAGTTGCGGCACAACAATCTGTGCCGCAACTGCACAATGTTATTTCATGAAATTTAGTTTAATTATGCGTGTGTTTCTTTCTTGATCTTGCACAAACAATGTGTATATGCCTTGTTCTGCTGTAAATGTTCCGGCCTTTGACAAAAAATTTCCATTTCTTTTGAAATATGCATTGTCATAACTGTCACTTTCGCCTTTTTTAAACTTTGCGGTATAACTGCCTTCGATTCCAACAAATTCAATATGTGTAATGCCAGAAACTGACAATTCCACATTAGTTGTAACAAGACTTGTTAAGTCAATTACATTGTTTTCTACAATTGCTACAGCTGAATCTATGTCTAGAACATGAACTCTTCTAGTTTTTATGCTTGTATTTCCTGCACTGTCAGTCACCGTGTAGGTTACATTATAAAAATTAGTATTTGTTGCTACCGATGTATTTACATTGTTAACGGTTGATATACCATTAGTAATGTCAAAATCTCTATTGTCATATGCTGTTGCCCCTTTGTCATAATAAACGTCTCCCAATTTAATATATACATCTTCTTTGCCTGTAATATTAATTTCCGGAAATATTGTATCAATATTAGTAATTGGAACTATAATAGTACCTGTATTGCCATACTTGTTGCTTACTTCTATATTGTATTTGCCGTTAGCATTTACTATCAAAGAGCCAACTAAATCTTTTCCTGAAGCTGTCAAATTAATTTGAGCAGTTCCATATCTAAGTTTTGCACTTTCATCTACTCCATTAACAATAGTAAAATTAATTTCAACGGGTTTGTTTGTAACAATATTAGAATATTCAACAGTTACTTTAGGAACATTTTTATCTATCCAAGTAACATTTGCTTTTAAAGTTCCTTCTTCGCCTTCACCATCTACAACATTTATTTGACTGTAGCTAAAATCCTTGTAACCATTTGATTTAAACACATAAGTTGGCGATGCATCTCTTTCTATTTCTGATATTGTTCCATTTACATCAATAACATCAACTTTTTCAAATCTCTTAATTGCCCTGTTCGACAACATAGAAACTATAACATCTCTATTTGTATAATTTGTGGTGCTGTAATTTAGTTGAGTTAACAATTCAGTTTTATTAATTTCATCAATTATTAGGCTGTAATTCATAACATTTCCCAAAGTATCTGTAAATGTTAAATTTTGAATCGAAATTGGTTCTAGTCCCTCTGAAATTTCAGGTTTATAAGCCATAACATATTTGTATGCATAACTCGTGTTTGATTCTAAAATATCTTCAGCCTTAAAGTTTAAAGAGCCACTCAACTTAACAGGTCTTGACATTAAATTATCATGATGGAATGTTATTTCAACTATAATATTTTGTTTAGTTTGATAACCTTCTGGAATTTTAATGCCTTTTTCTCCCATGTCCGTATCAATTATTCCATCATCATTAAAGTCATACCACACATATTTTGCAATGGTTGGTTCAGGACATTTCTTGTTAATCCAATCGACTGATGATACATATTCATTTATATTTCCAAAAGCATCCTTAGCAATAAAACTGTATTTGCCATTTTTATTAAATAAATAATTATTTGAATTATTATTGTTTAATACAATCAACATTGTATTTAAATTTGCATCAACATCATCTTTTGTGAGAGAAGGTCCTTCTTTGTTATATGTTATTGCTGTTGATGAGGTAGAAGTTGCAATAGTTGGTGTATAAACTTCATCAATAAAATCAATTTTTAATATATAATCAATACTTTGGTCATTTGCAAATGTTACATTAAATACATATGTTCCGTTCATATTAATTGTTGCTGATGCAGATACATTATTATTTGCATCTTGAACTACAGAATCAATAACATGATATTTATCGTTTATTACTGCTCCAGGAGGCATTGTTATTGTAGTTTTTAAAGGACTTGCTACTTTACCAACTGTTGGCTTAATAGGATTAAATGATGTATTTATATCTTCTGCGACATACTCTATATCATTAACGGTGATTTTATCAGCAAAGAAATTGTTGTTGTAATTATATACCAACAAATAATCTCCATTGTCATAAATTTCCGTTTTACCTGAATTATCAAAAATGTGTGGTTTTCCATTTTCTTTATATAAAGTATATTTAGAATAGTCATCAATGTTATTTAATGTAATTATTCTGTTGGTTCTTGAATAGTTCATATCAGAAATTGTGTTGCCTTTGAAGTAAGAAGTTATCATACCCGAATCTGCACCATTTACATTAACAGTGCATTTAATTGCTCCAGAACTTGTAACAAGGCTTGGTATCAATCCTGCTATTTCATGGTCTGATAATTTAAACATTTTATCTAACTTTATCGCAGTTGAAGAAGTTGTGGTGTTAAACATATCATAAACTTCTACAGTTGCTATTTTATTTATATCTTCTGGTTTTGTAGTAATTTTAATTGGAACATAACTCTTAATTCCATTTTCAAGACCGTAATAACCGTCATTTGTTTCACCAATATTTACTACAGTATCATTTACAACTTCAAGAGTATCAACACTGGTTAAATTTATTTTTTCTGATCTGTATATATTATCCCATGCTTTTACGAGAAGATATATGTTGTGATTAAATATGCTTTTCTTTTGGTTTGAAAATATATCTGTACCAGTAGTGCCAATATTTGCTGTAGACCAATTTTCTGGCAAGTCAATAATATTTTCTGTCCACCTGTAAGATATATCAATATTGTTTTGATTTATAACAACTTTTGTTCCGGTTTTATCTGTAATTTTATTGATTTCTACAGAATACTTCAAAAGAGTTTGAACTATATTAAAAGGTACAATTGACTTAAATACTATTGTATTATTTGAGGAATTGTATATTTCAATTTTTTCTAGTTCATAAATTCCACTTACCCCATTTGTATCAATTAACTCAGGATATGGAATATTTAACGCTTCAACATTGGTGTTTTCACCATTTTCATTAATGAAACTAATATCATATTCCTTAACAACAGTATTCTCTGCATTCGATTGTTCTTTCCATGAAACTTTCATCTTGTCAGCCTTAGTTAATTCTTCAATGTTATATAACTTATCGTCAATAGCTACAAATAGGCTTTTATTGTTATAAACCTTGTCAGTTGCCGTAATACAAAATCTTTTTTCATTTATTTCTTCATTTAATACATTATATGGCCCGAAGAATTTTTCTGCATACTTACCATTTGAATTTATTGCATAAACTGCAAGGTAATATGTTTTTAATAAATCATTTCCTGTAACTAAATCTTTATTCATTGAAGCGGAAAAATCAATTTCATTTGAAGTAATATCGACATTTGTACCGCTAATTGCACCTTTAGTTGTAATTAAGGATGTGTTAAGGCTTTCCATCCAGCCATATTTAACTTTTTTAAGAGATACTATTGGTTCTTCAATATGAACAGATATACCATCACTGTTGTATTGTGTAACAGTTTTATATGTATTAACTGTTCCATTAGAAAGGGTTACACTAGGAGGTATATTTGATTTTTTTATAACGGCTATATTGTTATTAAATACTTCAACATTATTTCTAGTAACATATTTCATGTGTATTCTTTTCTCTCCCGAATGAGCAACAAACGAGTCTCCAGCTCTTTCCATATTAGTCAAGGATGCCCTAAAATCAGCTTTTAATAATCTTGGATCACTTGTAGCTTCAAATTCCGTTCGTATGAAGACTTTATCACCAAAATTGCTATCCCATAAATCCTTGTTTAACACGCTCATTTCTGAAACTGCATAAATACTTCCATTTTCAGCTAGTATATTTTCTTGAAATTCTACTATATTTTTATTAGATAACTCAAGAAGTACATCTTTTAGTTCTGCTGAATTTTTATTGTAGGTAACAGTAAAGTCAAGATTTTGAGTTGATTGATTATATAAAATGTTGCTTATTCCTATAAGGGGACTTTCTATTTTTACATTAATTTTCTTAACTGTTACATCTCCAGATTTAGAATACAGTGATACAGTGACAGTGTAATTACCAGTTGTATTTTTAATTGCTGATATAGGAATATCATATTGGTTATCATTAATTTTTGTAATAGAGTATAGACTTTCAAGTATAGTGTTTGAACCAGTAGGGCTGATAAAATATTCTATTTTATCAAAATTAGCTTGATTTACAGTTACATTAAATCCTATGTCTTTTATGTGATTGCTTATAGTCCCGTAGTGGGATTCAACTGTTTCATTTGAATTTTGATTTGAACATTCACAACCTCTATTTATAAATTCTCCATCAACTGGGCTGCTTTTAATCAAATTTAGTAGTGTTCCTTCATCTTTTTCTATATCATTTTGGTCACTGCTTTTTGATACAAAGATACCAGTTCTAAATACTGGGTATATAGAAATATCATCACCTATGCTTGGAATAACATACAAATATCCATTTTTAAATTGAGGTTTCAAATATTCTGTAAAACCATCAGAATAATAACTAACAGGTATTTTTAATTTTTCAGTTTCATTGCTGCTTGGCTTGAACAAAACACTTTGCCATGTTTTAACATCTCCTGTTGGTATGGAAGAATTACTGTTTACCCATTTGTAATATATTTTAGCACCATTAAGCCGGTTTGCAGGAACTATTGATTCATCTGTTTTTAATGTCATCGTTGTAAGAGCATGTAGCTGTGCACCATCTACAACATTTGTAGGCAAAATATCAAACTTTGCTCCGCTGTTTTGCAAAGATAGTTTAACAGGGTCATTATTTGATATAAAGAACATCTTATACCGATAAAAAGCAGTTTTGTTTTTAGCTAAATCTAAGCTTTCAGCATATAAATTGTAAAGTCCAGTCTTTTCTGGTTCTGCTATTTCAAATAGTTGTTCTTTTTTTGCTGTTGAAATTTTTTGATTTTCCAAATCGTCTAAATTCCAAACTGAAAATGTATTTGAAATACCTTCATGTGTTAAATTATAACTAACGCTTGATAGACCATATTGATCTCCAAATCTTGTTGCATTGGAAGATGGATGAGAAGTATAGGGAGCTCTTAAGTCGATAATTTTATTTATTTGTGCTACTTCTGTAATTGATTGAGAAATTTGATTGCCAAATGTATCTATTGCATTTAAATTAGATAACTTAACTTTATCCCAATGATGACCTTTAACTTGAGATAGATCAATTCTAAATTTGTATGTTACATTTCCATTGGTATAATCTATATTATTTTCTCCTACATAAATTAAGTTTGCTGATCTTTCAATACTTTCTGGATAAAATCCATCAATTGCTCTAACCAAAGAAACTCTGTTTCCAGTTCCAAATGTACAATTTTCACTCATTGTAACATAAAGCAATGGTTCATTTTTGTCTGCATTTTGCTGGATGTATTCATTTTGGGATGCTATACTAATTACATATGGGGCAGTTTTATCAGTTATTTTTGCATACAAGGAACGTACATCAAAATTTAAACCTTTATTTAATACTCCACCAAATCTTTCGCCATAACCTCCGAATAATACATATTTTGCATCCTTTCTTATATTTGCTGTAGCCGTCATGCTGTTCCAATTATTGTTAGAGTCAAGGGGTGCGCTGAAATTATCATTTAGCCAGCTACCATTGCTGCTATATGGAGTTATAAAAGCCTTGCCTATATCTCCATCATAGTCATAATTTCTAAATGTCACAGTGCTTTCTGCAGATAGCTGACCCTTTATTGCTGCTCCAATCATTTTGGATTCTTCCAAGTTTAAGCAAAATGCAAAAGAACCAGTACCTCTTTCGCCTGGACTTATGAAATTATATGTGCCATCACTTTTTCTCGTCCAAGTTGAAATATCCGTAAAATAAATGTCATCATAAAGAGGTCCTTTAGTTTTTTCAGGAATAGGAGTATTAGTATTGTTAAAATCATATAATATATCTTTATATTGATATCCGTCGTTCAATTTTGGACATATCATATTTGTTACTCCTACACTGGCATATGCATTATTAAGAGGAATCATTAATAGGACCATCATTATTGCAAGACATATTGCAATTGTTTTTTTAAACATTTTTTCCCTCCTTTCTTTTATTTGAAATCTTCAAAAATTGCGAACTATTTCTTCAATGTTAAGGTTCACCTGAAAAGTTCCCATGTTCCATTCTAGGTGAGTGGGAAATAATTCCACACGCTTCCATACATTTAAGTCACGAAGTGGGCTGAAACGAAACTGTTTTAATAGATGTATCATGGGGAATCTTATTTCATAATAATTATCAAAAACTATACTTAAAGTGTAATCATTATTTGGTGTTACGCTGTTAAAATAAAGTATAAAAATCACCTCCACATAAAAAATATTCCCCTATATTTTACATTATAAGGGAATATTTTTTATTTAGTATCCATCAAAAAGACGTATTTATATAACTATATTATATTAAACTGAGAAGCTTTACTTAGTGCATCACTTTTTTTATTTACTTCAAGTTTTATGTATATGTTTTGTATGTGAGTTCTTACTGTTGCTGTAGATATAAACAACTTTTTAGAAATTTCACTTCGGCTCATACCTTTTGCTATTAACTTTAAAATTTCAGTCTCTCTTGAAGTTAATAAATTGTTATGAAATGATGGCTTTGAAATAATGTCAGAATAATTAGTGCATAACAAAGTGAGTTTAGAAATATACTCCATATCTATTTCATCACACTTATTAAAATATTTAAGTATTGGCAATAAGTTACAGCCATTTTCTGCAAATGGCATTACTATATTATCTGCTTGACCAATAAAAAGAGCTTTCTTTAACCATATTATTGATTTTTCAATGTTACCTCTTTTAAAAACTGCAATGGATAAATGTATATAATTATGTAAGAAACCAAGCTGATTGTTAAATATACTAAAATAAGAGTTGAAGGTTTCACACAAAGCTTCAGATTTTGACCATTTTTTGGACAATATAAGAGCTTTGCCATACACAACGTAAGAAAATACTGCGCCTTGCATCAAAAGAGAATTCATTGACATATCACCTTTTTTAATCCAACTTGGAATTTTCTCATAATCACCGGTACATGCATATATATAACCCAAACATAAATCGTATGTATTTAGAAGTATGGATTCAATATTTGATGATACTTCATCATTTAAATCATTAAGCATTTGAAGTGCTTCTTGATATTTATTTTGATATAAATAAAGTCTAGCAATAGTAAATGTAGCACATACAACCATAGATGTTTGATTTTTAGGTCGCGCTTGATAAATTGTTCTAAGTGCATTTACTTCAACTTGATTAAAATCGCCTGTCTCTAAAGCATATTCAGCAGAACATAGAGCTTCAGAACCTAAACCTGCTCCTCCTGATGCCTTTGCATATTTTTCTAATGGCATTTCTGCTATTTTTTTGAAAGATCCTGATTCTTTATAATAAATATATGTTAAATGAGGACTACCAAAAGAAAACGGACCTTGATGACTGGAGATTATTGAAGCATTGCCTTTAAGTAAATTAAGAACTGAATCAGTATGTTGAAGCATCAGTTCTAAATTGTTAAATGAAAGAAAAACTTTAATTAAATGGATTGCAGCTCTTATTTCTAATTCTTCCTGCTCCTTATAGTTTTTATATGGCATTTCATTTTCAAACTGCTTTAATAGTTCAATACCAAGTTTTTTATCACCAGTTATAATAAACATTAGAATAAATTTTAAGTAAGCAATTGGGTGATTATCCTTATCAGTTTTAGGTATTGAATTAAAATAATAAAACATCATAGGTCTGTCATTTGCTTTAATGTACAAAGATGGTCTTTCAAGTTCTTTAAGCATTGAAATATAATCTTCTCCTAAAAAAAGATAATAAAAAGCTTGATCAATATCATGCTTTTGTAAATACCAATTACCTGCATTGCGACATATTTCTTTAATGTCAATTCCTACTTTATTAGCTTCATTTTTTAAAAAACTGCGAAATACATTATGGATTGTATATGTATTTGTTCTTAAATCAAGTTGTATAAAGGCATTCTCCCTGCACAGATCATCAATGATATCTCTAATTGATTCTATACCTGTAGAATAGACTGCTAGCTCTATTGTAAAGTTATTAATTACAGACAACGCACATAGAGCTTTTTTTGTTTCACTATTATAATGTTCATATAATGCATTTTTAAGCAAATCTTGAATTGCAGTAATATTTTCTAAAGGTATTCCATCATATAAACCTCTATAAATAAGATAAAGCGCTGCAACCCAGCCATCAGCTATATTTTGAATTTGGTTAATTTTTTCTTTATTAATTGATATAGACATGTTTGAAAAATATTGTTGTACATCTTTATCATTAAATCTAAATGTATTTTGATCAATTTTATATACGAGATTCTTTACAATAAGTTCAGTCAAATCTATTTTAAGTAAGTACCGGCTTATAATTACTAAATGTAAATTTGGTATAGATTGTTTTGCTAACATTTCTAACAAACCGTTCAAGTTATCGTTTTCCGAGAATTGATAATCATCCAGCACTAATATAAAATCTTTGTCAGGAGAATATGAAATTAACGTATCCATTATTCTAGTTTTTTGCATGCTATCTTGAGGAAATCCAAGTCCATCTAAAATGTTTCCAAGCTTTTTATTAACTTCTGATATCCTATTTATTAATAAAGACCAGAAGTATCCTGTATTTTTTGCAGATTCATTAAGCGGTATCCAAATATGTTCAATTTTATTTAGTGATAAAAATTCTCTAACAGCTGTTGACTTTCCATAACCCATAGGTGCAGTTGCTATTGTAAGGGGATAATTCATAATTTCTTTCAACTCATTATTAACATTATATCTATTAAGTATTTTATGATATTTATACATAATATTCCCTCCCATATTAATAATAGCATAATTGTTAAAAAATACAATAATTTTTATTTAGAACGGCTTTAAATTAACTATAATTAGTATTATGATATTTTTAATTTAAACGAATAAAAATACCCATCTTTTCAGATGGGTATAAATTAATTAAATTTATTTTATTTTATTTTCAATGTCATCAAATTCTAAAAGCTTTTGTAGAGATAACATAACACCTAATTTAGCGTGATCATAGAATAAACCACCTTGTATGTATGCTATATATGGTTCTCTCATAGGTGCATCAGCACTTAATTCTATAGATGAACCAGAAACGAATGCTCCTGAAGCCATTATTACTTCATTTGTATATCCTGGCATATCCCATGGAACTGGAGAAACATGAGCATCTACTGGTGAAGCACTTTGTATTGCCTCACATATTTTAACAACCATATCTTTGTTGTTAAACTTTATAGCTTGAACAATGTCACTTCTATCGTCTTCTAACTCAGGTGTTACTTCAAAACCTAGTGATTTATATACTCCTCCAAATAGAAGCGCTCCCTTTAAGGCTTCGCTTACTATGTGAGGAGCAAAAAATAATCCTTGCATTGTATTCCTTGTAGTTCCAAAGGTTAGACCGATTTCTTTTCCTACGCCAGGAGCTGTCAGACGGTTTGCTACTCGATCAATAATAGCTTTTTTACCAGCAACATATCCACCTGAAAGAGAGATTCCACCACCTGGGTTTTTAATCAAGGACCCCACAATTACATCTGCTCCAATATCTGATGGCTCAATTGTATCAATGAATTCTCCATAGCAATTATCTACCATTATATATATATTCGGATATGTTTTGCGTATTCTTTCTATTGCAGTTTTTATTTTAGACATAGTTAATGCTGGACGGAAACTGTAACCGGTAGAACGCTGAATCATCAATAACTTTGTTTTCATTGTCACTGCTTTTATAGCATTTTCCCAGTCTATGTCATTGTTATAAAGAGGAATTTCTTTATATATAACTCCAGCTTCTTTTAAATTACATGGTTCATTACCCTCTTCCCCCAAAACTGTTAAGAGTGTGTCATATGGTTTACCCGAAATTGCAATGACTTCATCACCATACTTTAAAATAGATGATAAGGTTAAATACAATGCATGTGTACCTGATGCAATAGATGGTCTTACAAGTGCATCTTCAGTATTAAATACTGAAGCAAATATTTTTTCAACTTTTTCCCTTCCAATATCATCATATCCATAACCCGTATTCCAATAAAAATTAGTATAGTCAAGTTTGTGTTCCTGCATTGCAGCTATTACTTTATATTGATTGTATTCTCTAGTTTGTTCTATTTTATCGAAGTATTTATTCTTTATTTCTGATTCTATGCTTGTTACATAGTCGAAAACGGACTTATCTATCCCAAATTGTTTACATAATATATTTTCTGTCAGCATTTATTTCTCCTCTGTATTTTCTTTATCAAAAAGACGTATTGATTTTAATGGCAAAATTGATGAAGTTATTTTATTTGTTTAAAATGAAATTGTAAATATCTTCAATTACTAAGTCAATTTCTTTTGGAGTTGAAATTTCAAACCACTTAACGTTAGAATCCTTTAAAAACCAAGTAAATTGTCTCTTTGCAAATCTTCTGGTGTTTCTTTTTAGGATATTTACAGCATCTTCTAAATTTATTTTCCCGTCTATATATTCAATAATTTCTTTATATCCTATTCCTTGCATTGAAACTAAGTTTTTATCGTATCCTTTATTCATTAGTGTTCTAACTTCATCAACTAGTCCGTCAGATATCATTTTTTCTACTCTTCTATTTATTCTATCATATAAAATCTTTCTATCCATGTTTAAGCCAACTAAAATACAATCATATTTTTTACTGTGTTTTCTTATGTCAGTATTGAGTTCGGAAAATTTTTCACCTGTTATTTTATATACTTCCAATGCCCGCATTACTCTTTTTACATTGTTTTTGTGTATTTTTTCTGCTGATTCAGGGTCTACCTTTTTAAGCATTTCATATAAATAATCTTCTCCATGCTCATTGTACAAGGAATTATAGTAATCGCGTATTTTAGCATCTGATTTTGCATTTCCAAAATCAAGGTCATAAATTAATGAATTTACATATAAACCGCTTCCCCCTACTATTATTGGTATTTTATTTTCCAAAAGAATGTTATCAATTATATTTTCAGACATAGATTTAAAATCAGACACTGAAAAAGTCTCGTCAGGATTAATAATATCAATCATATGATGTTTTACACCCTGCTTTTCATCTTCAGTAACTTTAGCTGTACCTATATCCATTTCTTTATAAATTTGCATAGAATCAGCAGATAGTATTTCAGTATTAAATTTTTTAGCTAATTCAACAGAAACATAAGTTTTACCAACAGCAGTAGGTCCTACTATTACTATAATTTTATTATTCATATTTATTTCCTTTATAAAATTTAATTTTGTATTCTTTCAAACATTCTTTCAATTTCATATTTAGTCATTTTTATAATTACTGGTCTACCATGTGGGCAAGTATAAGGGTTGTGTGTATTTTTTAAATCATCTATAAGCCTCTTGACCTCTAACATGTGTAGTTTATCGCCTGCTTTTACAGATTTGACACATGCTTTTTTTATTATCTTATCTATTTCCAAATTTAATTTAGATTTATTTATATTCTTCAATGAATCTAAAACAGTATAAAATAAATCTTTTATATTTGCATTAGAGAAAATGATGGGAATATTATTTATAATTATAGAATTACTACCAAATACTTCTATTGTAAGTCCAATTTGTTCGAAAATTTCTTTGTTTTCTATAGATAAATAATAATCATCATATGAAAGATTTATAACTTCTGGAACTATTAGTTCTTGCTTTAGTATTTCCCTATTATTATATTGATATAAAAACTTTTCATAATTAATTCTTTCATGAGCAGCATGTTGGTCTATCATATACATTTCTAATGTATCTCTGCTTTCGCATATAATGTATGTATCCATCATAATACCTACTATTGATAACTCTGGAATACTATTTTTTGATAAATCATCTTTTTCATAATCATGAATTTCAATAAATGTTTGCTGTTCTTGTTCCTGTTTTGGTAAATATAGCTCATGGGCTATAGGTGTAGTGTATATCTTTTCTGTTGAAACATTATTTTCTTGAATTTCAAAATCTGTTTTTTCTTCCATTAATACAGATTCTTCTATTATATCATCAAAAATATGGTTTAAGTTAGCTTTATCACTCACATTAATTTCTGTATATTTAATATTATCATTATGATTTTCATATGATTTTTTATAATTATTTGTATAATCACTATAATTATTTTTGGAAAATTTATTTGATTGATTTTTTAAATTTGTATCAGAATCAATTACAATATAATCTTCGAAAATTGATTCTTCTTTGTTTTTCTTCTCAATATTATTATGAATTATGGTTTCTTTTTTTACTTCTTTAATTATATTATTTGTTCTTAACGATTTATATATTGCATTTTTAACTTCATTTAATATAAGTTCTTCATTTTGAAATCTTACTTCAGTCTTTGCTGGATGAACATTAACATCAACTAGTGTAGGATTAATTTCTAATTTTAAGAAACATGCAGGATACTTATTTTTAGGTAAAAGTGTGTAATATGCCGCTTCAATATAATAATTTATTCTTTTATGTTTAATATACCTTCCATTTACAAAAACCAACTGATTTTTTCTATTACCTCTGTAGTAGTTTAAATTACTGGTATATCCCTGTATTGAAATTAGATTACTTTGATAATTAACTGATAATAATGAATCATAAAGGTCCTTATCATATAAACTAGAAATAGTATTAATAAAATTATTGGTTTTAGGCGTTTTAAAAGCGATATTGTTATTATTAATATATTTAAATGAAATATTTTTCTTGCTCAAAGCAAGGGATGATACGATTTCATTAATATGACTGCTTTCCGAGGCATCACTTTTTAGAAACTTTTTTCTTGCAGGTACGTTATAAAAAAGCTCAGTTACAGATATTGTAGTACCCACAGGACAACCAATATCTTCCTTTAATGTAACTTCTCCACCTTTTATTACAAGTTTTACTCCGTATTGTTCATCAATAGTTCTGGATATAACCTCTATTTGTGAAACTGCTGCTATACTTGCTAAAGCTTCTCCTCTAAATCCTAATGTAAAAAGAGAATTCAAGTCATCAGAAGTTTGAATTTTACTGGTACAGTGCCTTTTAAAGGCATCTTCTATTTCACCTCTGTCAATTCCTTTTCCATTGTCAGTTATTCTTATTAAGTTTTTACCGCCGTTTTTTATTTCTATAATTATTTCATCCGATCCTGCATCTATTGAGTTTTCAACTAGTTCTTTAACAATTGATTTGGGATTCTCTATAACTTCTCCAGCAGCTATTTTATTAATTGTATCATTATCTAATAGGTGTATTATTTTCGCCATTAAATTACCTTCTTATTAATTATCTAATTTCTTTGCTTTTTCAATTATTTCATTTAATTTAGTCATTGCTTTCATTGGAGTTAAATTATTAATATCAATATTTTTCACCGAAGTTTCTATGAAATTTTTATATATTTTATCATTAGAATTTTCACTTATAAAATTTTGTCTAGATTTTTCTGAATCTTCTTTGCCAAAAAGGGATACCTGGAAATTGTCATTTATTCGGTCTTTTTTCCTTTTAGCAAATGGTTTATTAATATCACTTTCATCTAGTTGAATCAATATTTCATTTGCTCTTTTTACTACCTCATTAGGAAGGCCAGCTAGGTTGGCAACTTGTATACCATAGCTTCTATCAACGCTTCCTTCAGCTATTTTGCGTAAAAATATTATTTTATCATCAGCTTCTTTAATTAAAATTCTATAATTTTTTACACTTTTCAATTTGCTTTCTAACTCTGATAATTCGTGATAGTGCGTTGCAAATAATGTTTTTGCTTTTATTTTTTTAGTAATATACTCAACTACACTCCATGCGATGCTTAAGCCGTCGTATGTGCTTGTTCCTCTACCTATTTCATCAAGTATTAGCAAGCTGTTTTCAGTGGCGTTGTTTAAAATATTTGATACTTCAGACATTTCTACCATAAATGTACTTTGCCCTTGAGATAAATCATCAGAAGCACCAACTCTAGTAAATATTTTATCTAATACACATATTTCAGCAGATTTAGCAGGTACAAAACTTCCGATGTGAGTCATGAGTGCTATAAGTGCGACCTGTCTCATATACGTTGATTTTCCTGCCATATTTGGACCTGTAATAATGGACATCCTATGTTCCTTGTTATCTATATAGGTATCATTAGGTACAAATCTTTCGTTTTTAATAATACGTTCTATTACAGGATGTCTACCATCTACTATATTGATGAACCCCTTACTATTTAGTTTAGGTCTAACATAATCATTTTTAACTGCTGCTATAGATAGAGAATTTAAAGTATCTATAATCGCAATACTATGTGCTGTTTTTTGAATTCTTTTTACTTGTTCTTTTATATACTGTCTAATATTTAAAAATAAATCATATTCTAGTTTCATAACTTGTTCATCTGCATTTAATATTTTTGCTTCCATTTCTTTTAGTTCAGGAGTGACGTATCTTTCGCAGTTAGCAAGGGTTTGTTTTCGAATATAATGTTCAGGTACGCTTTTTAAATAGGATTGAGTAACTTCTATATAATATCCAAAAACTCTTGTATATCCTATTTTTAAGTTCTTAATACCTGTCTTTTCACGTTCTGTGTTTTGAAGTTCTGATATCCATGACTTACCGCTTATAGTTATTTCTTTTATTTCGTCTAAGTCACAATTATAACCAGATTTAATTAGTCCACCTTCCTTTATAGAAACAGGCGGTTCTTCAATAATAGAATTATTAATTAATTCATAAATATCATTTAGTATATCAAAGTCGGTATAAATACTTGATATTAATTTGGAATTCAATTGTGATATTTCCATTTTAAAATCAGGAAGACCAGAAACTGATTGTTTTAAGGCTATTAAATCTCTACCGTTACAGTTGCCATAAACAATTCTACTTATGAGGCGCTCTATATCATATACGTTTTTCAGATAACCTTTTATATTGTTTGATATCATAACATTATTGTATAGCTCATCTACAGAATCAAGCCTATCATTTATAGGATTAATATTTTTTAAAGGTTCTTCAATCCATTTTTTTAATTGTCTCCCACCCATTGCTGTTTGTGTATTATCCAATATATGATAAAGTGTTCCAGAACCTCTTTTTCCTTTTACTGTTTCTATTAATTCAAGATTTTTTCTTGTATTAGAATCAATACTAAGGTATTCGCCTACACTATAAAAAAATATTTTATTTATATGATCTAAAGATATTTTCTGTGTTTGATTTAAATAATTTATTAACATTCCAAGAGATATAATTGCATATTTATTTTCGGTTATTCCAAAAGAATCTAAAGAAACAACATTAAAATGATTAAGAATTATTTCTTTATACTCTACAGCACTTAGTATATTAGTAGTACATGTAATCTTGCTATTTAATAAATCATTGTTAGTATATGAATTAGAAATAATTTCTGACGGATTTACTTTATCTATTTCCTCTTTAAACAAACTATATGAAGGTTCATTTTGTAAATTGAAATTATCATTATCTATATTTTCAGTAACATATAAATCACCAGTTGAAACATCTACATATGACATGCCAAACCCATTTTCTAAATATGTGCAACACAAATAATTGTTTGCTTTTTCATCGAGCATACTTTGGTCTATTACTGTTCCAGGAGTAATAACCCTTACTACATCTCTTTTAACAATTCCTTTTGATGCGGATGGATCTTCTATTTGCTCGCAAATTGCAACTTTATATCCGTTTTCTATTAACTTAGAAATGTAATTATCTACCGCATGATGAGGAACTCCACACATAGGTGCTTTTTCTTCTTGACCGCAGTCTCTTCCTGTTAAAGCAATTTCTAAAACTTTAGAAGCAGTCAGTGCATCATCGAAAAACATTTCATAGAAATCACCTAGTCTATAAAGCAATATGCAGTCTTTATATTGCTCCTTAATGCTGAAATATTGCTGCATCATAGGTGTATATTTTGCCATCTATTAAACCTCCAATTGTTCTTCTATTGTTCTAAAACACCTTCCATGTGGAATGTTTTAACATTTGTTATTTTTACATTTACTATTTGACCTATTAAGTCTTCACTACCCTTAAAATGAACAAGTTTAAAATGCTCAGTCCTACCAGTCAAGAAATTTTCACTACTTTTGCTCACAGACTCAACTAAAATACTATATGTCTTGCCTATGCACAATCTATTTTTCTCATAGGTAATAGGGTACAATACATCTAGAAGTTCATTAAATCTTTTGTGTTTAGTTTCATCTGGTATTTGATCTTCCATTAAAGCGGCTTTTGTTCCTTCTCTAATAGAATACAAGTAAGTGAATGCTGAATCATATTCTACCTTTTTAACAATATCAACTGTTTCTTTAAAGTCTTCCTCTGTTTCACCAGGGAAACCAACTATTATATCAGTAGTTATTGAAGCATCAGGTATTTCTGATTTTATTTTTGACACGATATTAAGGTAATGTTCTTTAGTATATTTACGATTCATTTTATCTAAAATATTGTTACTACCTGATTGTATAGGTAAATGTATGTGATTACATATTTTATCACACTCTTTTATTACTCGAATCAAATCATCTGTTAAATCTTTTGGATGGGATGTCATAAAACGAATTCTTTCTATGCCATCAATTTTATTAAGTTCAAGTAGTAAATTAGCAAAAGTAAATTTGTTTTCTAATGAATTACCATATGAATTAACATTTTGACCTAATAGTGTTATTTCTTTGCAACCATCTTCAGCCAGTTTGGTTACCTCATTTATAATATCTTGTGGTTCTCTTGATTTTTCTCTACCTCTAACATATGGTACTACGCAATATGAACAAAAATTATTGCATCCATATGTTATATTAACTAATGCCTTGTAATTATATTTTCTCGTTTTAGGCATATTTTCATATATTAGTTCAGTGTTATCTATTATTCCAATGCTTCTATGGTTATTAAAATCTACATTATAAATTAAATCAGGCAGTTCATGTATGGTGTTAGTACCAAAAATAATATCAACAAAAGAAAAAGATTTCAATATTTTTTCTCTTATTTCTGGTTTTTGCATCATACATCCACAAATTGCAACAAGCATATCTGGTTTGCTTCTTTTTAATCCTTTTATTTCTCCGAGCTTACCAAAAACCTTAAGTTCTGCATTTTCTCTAATAAGGCATGTATTAAAAATAACCAAATCTGCATTTTTTTCATCTTCTGTTTCTTCATATCCTATAGAGTTTAATATGCCTGATATTTTTTCGGAATCATGTTCATTCATCTGGCATCCATAAGTTAATATATTAAAAGTTTTTCTTTTTCCATTAATCATAAAAAATTGTTCATTATTATTTTTTATTTCAATTATTTTTTTGTTAGTAAGGTTTATATCCTCAATTGAAGTACTTACTACATCTGTTTTTCTTTTGCTCATAAAAAAGCCTCCAAATTTCTATTAAAACATTGTAATATTAATGTATATCTTGACTATTATATCATTTAAATAATATTAGTTCAACTATAAAATTAAAGATGTGACTGTGACTGTACAGTGTAGAATTGAAAAAAATAAAATTAATTATTTCATTTTTTGAATATTTAATGTAAAATACTTAAGAAAGAAAAGAAAGGAAGATAAAATAAATTATGAATATAGATTTAATAAATAAAAGACGAATATTTGGAATCATATCTCACCCGGATGCTGGAAAAACTACTTTAACAGAAAAACTGCTGCTTCATGGGGGAGCAATTCGTGAAGCAGGAACTGTAAGGGCAAGAAAAAATTCAAAGTATGCTAAATCAGACTGGATGGAAATAGAAAAACAGCGTGGTATATCTGTTACATCTTCGGTAATGCAATTTGAATATGATAATAGGGTAATATCCATAATGGATACACCTGGACACAATGATTTTGGTGAAGACACCTACCGTATATTAACATCTGTTGATAGTGCTGTAATGGTTATAGATGCAGCTAAAGGTATAGAAGCTCAAACCAAAAAATTGTTTGAAGTATGTAGTATGAGAGGAATTCCTATTTTTACATTTATAAATAAATTAGACCGTCAATCCATGGACCCTCTTGAATCTATGCAGGAATTAGAAGAAGTTTTGGGAATGCCATCAGTTGCTGTTACATGGCCAATTGGTTGTGGTAAAGAATTTGAAGGAATATATGATAGATTAGAAAATGTAGTACATTTGTTCCGTAAAGATGATAATATTCAGTTAGATGAAGATGGTGTGCATGGAAGCAAGCTGGAAGGTGTACTAAATCCAGCAAACCTAAGTAATCTTAGATATGCAATGGAACTTCTTGATGGTGCAGGAAATGAATTCGATATTGAACTTATAAAATTGGGGAAATTATCACCAGTATTTTTTGGTTCTGCATTAGCTGATTTTGGTATTACACCATTTTTAAAACATTTCCTTGTCATGTCTCCTGCTCCTGGTATTAGAAAAACAACAACAGGTGAAGTTTCTCCATTAGATGAAACATTTAGCGGTTTTATATTTAAGATACAAGCAAATATGAATCCAGCTCATAGAGACCGTCTTGCATTTCTTAGGATATGTTCAGGAACTTTTGAAAGAGGTATGAATGTTACATTAACTAGAACAGGAAAGCAAATGAAATTAAGTCAATCAACACACTTGATGGCTAATGAAAGAGAAACTGTTGATGTTGCATATGCTGGTGACGTAATTGGTATATATGATTCAGGTACATTCCAAATTGGAGATTCTATAACAAATGGTAAAGAAAAAATCTTTTTCGAACCATTACCTACATTTCCACCGGAATTATTTATGCGTGTTAGTGCAAAAAATTCTCTTAAGGGAAAGAATTTTCAAAAAGGTGTAGAACAACTTGCTCAAGAAGGAGCAATACAAGTTTATAGAAATGAATATAATGAAGTTATACTAGGGGCAGTTGGAGTATTGCAGTTTGAAGTATTTGAGTATCGATTAGTTAATGAATATAACACTGATATTCGTATGGAAAATGTAGATTTTACTGTTGCACGCTGGGTTAAAACAGATAATCCTAATAGTTTGAAACAATATCAAAATTCAAGATGTATGGTAGTATATGACCGTTTTGATAGACCAGTACTTCTGTTTACAAATGAATATGCACTAAGAAGTTTCCAGGATCGTTATGAAGATGTTGAGCTTGTAGAGGCATTAGATATCAACCAAGAAATTATAGAATAACTAAGATGTTATTTATAGATGAAATCTATCCGTAATATTTATTAATGTATTTGATAGATTTCATCATAAAAAATATATGTAATATTAGCATGTACTTTAAATATTATTCATTAAAATTTTACTATTTGAATTTTATCTTCTATTAAAAGCTTAATGAAATCTAAGTTCACTAAGGTTTTAATAGAATTTTAATTACAGGTTCGTTTCTATCTGTGAATATATTCATAGCTTTTTCAGCATCATCCAGTGGCATTCTATGGGTAATCAATTTAGAAGTATCTATCTTGCCTAATTCTATCATTTTCATTAATTTATCCATATCTCCAAGATAACCTAAACCCATTCTAATTTGAATATTTTTCATGCAGAGTTCTTGCATTGGCAATTCAGCTGGTTTTGAATATAATGCTGGAAGAGATATTCTTCCACCAACACCTACACATCTAGTTGATTCAGATAGAGTACTACTACTACCAGCAGCATCTATAGCAACATCTGCACCTTTATTTCCAGTTAATTCAGATATTCTTGACAGAACATCTTCCTCAGAAGAGACAATTGTATAATCTGCTCCCATGGATTTCCCTATTTCCAATCTGAATTTATCACGGTTACCAACAAGTATAATTTGACCGGGATTGAACAATTTAGCTCCTACTATTGAGCATAAGCCAACTGGTCCTGCACCAAATACAACAACAGTATCTCCCATTTTAATATCAGCATTTTTTGCTGCACTATAACCAGTCGACAATATGTCTCCAACAAAAATTGCCTGCTCGTCTGTTACTGTATCAGGAATTTTTAATAGATTTACATGTGCATTTGGAACTCTTATGTACTCGCTTAATGCTCCATCAAGATTTCCAAATTCTTTTCCGCTACCATGAACTCCACCATTTAAGCAATGCTCAATGTTTCCATTTTTACAATATTCACATTGTCCGCAATATGGTGCAGCAGGTCCTGCTACACGATCGCCAGGTTTAAGATTATTAACATTTTTTCCTACCGATTCAATAATTCCAACATATTCATGTCCTAATACATAGCCTGGTTTTGTTGGGATATGGCCAGCAATAAGGTGCACATCGCTTCCACAAATTGATGTCAATGATACTTTAACTATTGCATCTGTATCATTTATTATCTCAGGTTTTTTAACTTCCATTAATGATACAATACCTTTTTCTTTAAAAATAAGTCCTTTCATTTTGTAAAATTCCTTTCTTTTAATGTTTGTAAATATCAAGATATGAAATATTTGTCGTCATATTCTGACATATCCAGTTTATAGTAAATTATATAATAAGTCAATGATAAATCACTTTCTGTTATGCTACTCTAGCAGACTTAAGATTCCTTTATTTTATGTTGTTAAAGGACTATTCAACATAAGTTCGTCTATCTCAATATATTATCAATTATTAACACAATTATTCCAAAACCATATAATGTGTATATGAATAATGATATTTAGGAGAGATGAAATGAGTAGATTAGATCCTGAAAAACTTACAGTAGAATATAGAGAAGGAGTTACACCTAAAGAACCAATTATACCTAGGCGTTACACACTTACGCATTCTGATATAACAGCAGAGCTTTTCCTTACAATTGGATTAAACTATGCATATGATAAAATAAATGAAATGAGAGATGAAGTTATTGGAGAATGGATTAAAATAGAAGAAGAATATTTTTTCAATGTGTTTTTATATATTGATGGTCAATTTGGAACAATTCAATCAGAAATACGAAACGCAATATTTAGACGAGAGTTACCACTTGCGTTAGAAGCAATTAGATACGGAGATAAATACTTTTTTAGCGCACATCCTGAGTTAGATAATGCTCCAATAATAGTTTACTTTAATTCAACTACCCCATATTTTAATAGAATAGAAAACTGGGGAAATTTTTCAGACTATAATTTATAATTGCACAAATATAATTATAAATAACAAAATAAGACCTTCTAAAATAAGAAGGCCCTTTTGTATATTCATGTGTAATCGATTTTTTTTTATTTAAATAATTAATCAATAATCAATCCCATAATTAAAGAATCAAAAAATTCACCGTTAATTGCGAAGTCTCTTTTTATTATTCCTTCATCTATAAAACCAAGTTTCTTATATAGTTTAATCCCTCGTACGTTATCAGTTCTAACTCTTAAATTTATTTTTCTAATTATTGATGTAGTCTTACTCCAGTCGATTAGATATTTTATCAGTTCTTCACCTATTCCATTTCCACAATATTCTTTTAAAACACTTACTCCAAATTCACCAATATGAGCAGTTCTTTGTCTTAGACCTCCTGAAAAGTTTAAATTACCAACTATCTTCCCGTCAACTATAGCTATTAGAGCCAAAGCATTTTTTTCTTTTAATACATTTTCTATATAAGCTTCTTCTTGTTCAACATTTTTTCCGAACTCACCTGCTCCAAATGTTAAATAATCAGATTCTCCTCCAATAATATTAAGATAATCGACTAATGCTTTAGCATCCGGCTTATTAGCTTTTCTAATTATGACTTTACCATAATCAATTTTTATATCTCTCATAATATACACTCCTTAATAGTATAATTCATACAACCCAGGTTTCTTTTATATGCAATTTAAATAATAGATTGTTGAACAGATATTAGTGATTCTTTAAATTCATATCCTACAAAGTACGGTGAGTCAATTACATCAGACGAAACTTCCTCTCCTCTGTAGAACGGAGGGCAAGAATTTAACAATGCATTTGGTTTAGCCTTAGACATTAAATTAACAGTAATCTGATAAGGACCGAATTAAAAATCATTGCTACAAATTGTTTTTATTAAGCTGTTGATTTCTCGTCTTCTTTTTATAATAATGAATGGCTTATCCTCATATTGTTTATGTAGATCTAATACTTTATGTTTGCTTCTTTTAGGAAAAGTCCATATCCATTTCAAAAAATCAAAAAACTCTTTATCAAACTTTTCTTTGCAATAATCAGGTAAATCTGTTCGTTTTTTTCCATGTCTTTTTATCGCACTGAGTATGCAGATAAAGCGATTGATATCAAGAAATATTATAACATCACAAGCTTCAAAACGAATATCTAAAGTAGAAGCATAATTGCCGTCTATAATCCATTTATCTGAAGCTATTATATTTTTTTGTTTTTCTATCCATTCATCTCGTGGTGTCTCAACCCACCCTGGTTTCCAAAATTCATTATCTAAATGAATTAATGGATGACCTGTAATTTCAGCAATTTTTTTTGATAAATAACTCTTACCGCTACCGGCACTGCCAATTATTATTATACGATTATATTTCATAACTACCTCTTTAAAAAAATATATTACTAATGAAAATGAAAATCTCTTTTTATTTTCATTAGTACATTCCTCAAAATATTTATATTCTTCATGATTTTCTTCATTTTGAGGTTGGCTATAATTAATATATTATACCATATTGTAGGATATGTCGATAAAATTATATTAAAAAAGGCAATTCAATTTTATCTTAAATTGAATTGCCTTCTAAATACATAGTTGTCAATATAATTTATGCTCGCGCATATGTATTATCCTTTGCAACTAGGAATTTGATATATTTAAATAACACATACAATGTTATAGCTACACCAATTATTTCTTGAAATTTAATTAAGTAAGTTAACATTGGTATAGCTTGATTTGTTTTTATAAAAAATCCATTGGTAAGTTTTACTGCAATACCACTAATTATAAGTGGAAAAGTAAATCCTGAATAACTTGGATAGAATTTTAATTTTAACAATTTAAATAGCAAAACTATTACTATTACATACATGAAAATTGATAAGGCCATTAAAAACCAAACCATTGCTATGTTTTTTGTTACAAATGAATTCATGTAACCTGCCAATAAAAGGCTTGCTGGTGCTGCAAATATTGCAAGGGTTGGAAGTGTTGGTTCTGGCATCTCTTTTATCTTTACTACTCTGTATACGACAATAGGTAAAAGAATCAAATAAGTTATAAATCCAAACCAAAAAGCATATTGACTTATATTTATTATGTTATATGCGGGACCTGTAACACTTGCAACAACTATACCTACATAAACTATAAACCATGATGGAAAAACTTGTTTAATTTTAAAATTGAATACATACTTTTTTGTAAACCATAAAATCAAAAGTATGTGCAATATTATGCCTACAAACCACAATCTAAATGCAAAAGAGATTGAATATGGTTTAATGTAAGTTGACAAAATCATAATTCCCATAGAAAATGTAGGAAAAACACTTGCTATTACAGGATTATCTAAGTTTTCTTTTAGACTATCAGGATATTTTAGTATTTTTATAACCGTTAAAATAAGTAATATTGCAGATATTGCACCAAGAATGTAGCGGCAAATTTCTCCATAAGATTGCATAAGATTACCTGCAGCAGCTAATCCCAACATAAGTCCCACTATAGGAACTGGGTATTTTTTTAAAAATAAGTCCATTAAATTATTCTCCTCATATTAAAATTTAAATTTAAGATTAATTATAACATATATTCAAGATTTTAAATATGCAATAATATTATAATTTGAGTTTTAGGTATAACTTTTATTCATTAGTAATTAATAAAAATATTAATTATAATTACATAGATATATTTTAAAATATTAGGAGGACGAATTAATGTTATTAATAAATACAAAGGAATTTACAAAAGAGGAAATTTTAGATAAAGTTCAAGAAAATGCAGAAGTACTTTTTAAAAGTGGAACATATTTTTGCAGTGAAGCTGTATTGCAAACTATCAACGAATTATTAGGTAAGCCTTATGATGAAAATGTAGTTAAATTGGCGAGCGGATTTCCAATAGGACTAGGCAAAGCAGGATGCTTATGTGGTGCGGTATCAGGTGGTCAAATGGCTCTTGGTATAGTTTATGGTAGAGTTGAAGGTGAACCTATGCAGGACAAGATGTTTGAAGTTGCTCATAAACTTCATGATTTTATTAAAGATGAATATAAATCTACTTGTTGCAGAGTAATTACAAAACAATGGCAGGGTGATGACTTTAAAAGTCAAGGAAGAAAAGAACATTGTTTTACTATTACTGGTAGAGTTGCTAGATGGGTTGCGAACGAACTTATTGATGATGGAAAAATTGAGATATGTAAGTAATTTTATATAATAATATAAATAGATGCGTTGGTTTTATACTCATATATTAGCTCCTAAAATGTATTTGTAAGAAAATTAAAACAAAACTTATACTTTAAGAACTATACATAATAAATATGTAGTTCTTATGAAAAAATTTTTATTAAAAATATTTTAATCACAGTAATTATGGGTATAATGTAGACATGATACAAAAAAATTACAAATTAATTGCATTTTTCTTTAATATATTATAATTTCTACATAAAATCTACATATTAATAATATAGTATCATATTAAGATCATTTTAAAGATGTTAACTTAGAAATATAGGAAGAGGTGTATAAAATGAAAAATTGGTTTAAAAAATTCATTGACAAATTAGCTAAGGCTAATGAAGAAAGTTTTGGAGATAAACCTCTGGATTGTTGCTCTTTAAATAAAGAAAATAATTCTAATAATCAAAAAAAATAATAATATCACTTAATATATTACTTAAATGTCGTATAAATAATTAGTTTCCCTATTGAAAAATAACGCCCCAGTTGTTGATGGAGCGCTATTTTTTTAATTTAATTTGGCAATACAACTGTAAATTTACAACCTATTTCACTTTCTACTGTGATTTTACCTTGATGTGCTTCTACAATTGCCTTAACAACGGCTAAGCCCATACCGCTTCCACCTGTAGCGCTAGCCCTAGACTTATCAGTTCGATAAAGGTGTTCGAAAATGTTAGGCAAATCTTCTTTATTAATACCTATGCCATTATCAAGTACAGAAAATTCAATTGCGTTTTCATGGCACCTAATTGATACTGATATAATACCATTAACTTGTGTATATTTTATAGCATTAGATAATAAATTTATTAAAACCTGTCCAATTTTATCTTTATCCGCATATAAATTACATGAATCCCCTTCAACGTTTATGGTTATATTTTTTTCTTTATAATACGATTCAAAATTTAACACTATTCTATCAGTAAGTTCAAGTAGATTAAAAGTACTTTTGTTTAATTCAATATTGCTGTCTTCAATTTCTGCTATTTTATCTATTCCGGTTAACATCCTTGTAAGTCTTAATATTTCTTCATTACAACTTTCTAAACGTTCCTTATTAGGTTCCCAGATGCCATCGATCATTGCTTCTAAATTGCTTTGCAACGAAGCAAGTGGTGTTCGTAGTTCATGTGCGTAATTTTGCGCTAACCTTTTTCTAATTACATGCTGATGGTTAAGTGTAGAAGCAAGACTGTTTATACTATGAATGAGTTTATCAACTTCCTTTGTATTTGATTTAAGTTTAATTAAACTGTTGTAGTCTCCACCTTCTATTTTTACCGCTTGCTTTATAACTTCTTTAATAGGCCTGCCTATTCTACTTGCCATAAAGATTCCTAGTATAATTGCAAGTAGAAAAGCTAAAATAGCACCAAATGAGAAAATTTGGTTAAACATATTCAGAAAAACTACATCATCACTGTTAAAATAAAATGGCCCATAATATCCTAAAGTTATTGTTCCATAAAAAACTCCGCTTTTATTTATATCATAAGATTTTTCCATGTATTCTCCATTAAAATCAAGATATATGTTGTTCATATTTTGTTCAATATCAATTAACATTCTACTACACAATTGTTGTTCTACCCAGTTCATGCACCAAATCATTTCACCATTTTTATTGTTAATACTCAAAATAAACCCTTTAGCTAATGCTGCTTCACCAATGTTTTTAAGCATTAAATCATTAGGAGGATTGCCTTTATTATCGTAAGCTGAAATAACTTGATTTACAATTTGTATACTGCTTTTGTCTAAGTTGGTTTTAACATAATTTTCAAACTGTGTATTAAACATGTATTTGGTAGTAAAAAAAAGTGAACCTACTAAAATTAATGATATTAAGACGTAGGAAAAAATAAGCTTTATTTTTAAACCAAATTTCATAGTTACCTCCATATCATTATAAATATTTAAATTTCACCACTACCGAACTTGTATCCTGTTCCTCTAACAGTAAGTATATATGTTGGATTAGAACTGTCATCTTCAATTTTACTCCTAAGGTTTTTAATATGAGAATCAATAGTTCGATCAAATCCATCATAATCTATACCGAGGGCAATTTCAATGAGTTCTTCTCTCGTGAATTTTTTTTTGGGATATTTAATCATAGAAGATAGGATTTTAAATTCTGTTGGAGTTAGATTTATTTGAATACCCGATTTCCATACAGTCATCTCATCAATATCAATCTCTAAATTTCCGTTATTCCAGCTCATTTTAGAATAAAGAGGAGATATTCCATCTGAACATCTCCTTAATAGACTTCTTACTCTTACCACAAGTTCACGAGGGCTAAATGGTTTTGTTATATAATCATCAGCACCAATATTAAAGCCGCTAATTTTTTCATCTAGTAGAACTTTAGCCGTTAACATGATAATTGGAATTCTTGATTGTTTTCTTATTCTTTGACAAATTTCCTCACCTGATATCTTAGGAAGCATTAAATCCAATATTACCAAATCTGGATTAACTTTTTCAAATTGATTCAATGCTTCTACTCCATCAAAAGCAGTAAAAACTATATATCCACTGTTTTCTAAATATGCTTTGACGGCATCAACTATTTTGGGTTCATCATCAACAACTAATATTTTATTGCATATTTCTTTCATAAGTTCCTCCTGACACAATACATTTTTACCATAGTATATATTATAACATTAATATAAAAAAACAACTAATACATTTTTAAAATTACTGTCAATAAATTTTACTTCTAGCTTACATTATTATTGTGTAGATTTTATGAATATTTAGTAACTATATTTTAATATAAAATAACAAGTGCTAAGGAATCTGTTTTACCTCAACACTTGCAATTTTAATTATTAATAGGATTTAAATTATGCTAATAATTTTTTTGAAGGGATAATTAATTTATTGCACCATTTTCCACATCTATCTCCAAAATAGCCAATTGTACTATTGTTTTCAGTAATTTTAACAACTTCACATTGGTTTGTACATCCTTCGCAATCAAAACTTTTAGTTATAAATTTACTTTCTGCCAAATTTAATCCCTTAAAATTTGTATTGCCTTTTTTTTCTACAATTTCTTTAGCTATTATAGCAACGCCTATTGCTCCCATCATATTATAGTGCTCTGGAATGAACATTTCAAAACCTAAAGCTTGTTCAAAAGCGTTTTTCATTCCTATATTAGCAGCGACTCCTCCTTGAAAAAAGACTTTTGGTACAATTTCTTTGCCTTTTCCAATATTGTTTATATAATTTCTAACTAAAGCATCACAAAGACCTCTTATAATTTCTGAGTCATTATATCCCAGAGATTGTTTATGTATCATGTCAGATTCTGCAAAAACAGCACATCTTCCAGCTATCCTTACTGAAGTTGAGGCTTTTAAAGCATATTCTCCAAATTCTTCAATTGGTATATCTAGTCTTTCTGCTTGTCTGTCAAGAAATGAACCCGTGCCAGCTGCACATACAGTATTCATTGCGAAATCACATACGATACCATTTCTAATAATAATTATTTTTGAATCCTGTCCACCAATTTCAATAATAGTACGTACATCTTTATTGACTTCCAAAGAAGCTATTGCATGAGCAGTGATTTCGTTTTTTACAGCATCAGCGCCTATTAGTGTTGATGCAATTTGTCTACCACTTCCAGTGGCTCCAACAGCATTTATTTCTATCCCATCATACTTAGATTTTAGAAGTCTAAAACCATCTTGAATTGCATTGATTGGTTTTCCCCTAGTCCTTAAATAAATTTTCTCTATAACATTCATTTTTTTATCCAAAAGGACTAAATCTGTACTAACTGAACCTACATCAACTCCTAAATAATACATTGTTTCGTCTCCTTTCAAGTAAATCTATAAAAGCTTCAATTCTAGTAACATATCCAGCATCGCCTGTCATTTCATCAACTACTAATGACATAATAGGAAAATCTTTGTCTTTTGATATTTTTGGTAAAATTGATTTTGAAACTATTTCAGGCATGCAGCCCATGGGAAAAATTTGTATGGCTCCGTCAAAGTCATCGCTTTCTACTAAAACAGCTTCTCCAATACATTCTCTAGCATGGCCGCCTATATTCAATGATAAGTATTTTTTACTACTTTTCTTAATATTAAGTGAATTTAGCTTTGTAGGAAGAAGAGCAGTATTTTTAACCCACCAACTCGGAGTAAGCATTCTTTTTGTTGATACTCCAAAATCCATTAATTTATCTTCAATATATAAATTAGCAAATGGCTCTATTACAGTATATATTTCGCCTATTATAGCTATTTTTAATGGGTTTCTATTTATGTTTAAAGATATATGATTCGTTTTTTCCTTATAATTCATAAGCAAATCAATCATTTCTTTGGGGCTATTGCAATTTAAAGCATCTTTTTTGCAATTGTTTAAAATACTTTTACATTCGCCACTTATTTTTTCATGACCTGCAAAATTATGTACAGATGCCTCAATTTCATCAATTAAATTCATCACCTTTATTGCATCGAATATAGATTTCATTTTTGTATTTATAGATTTATTGCTTTTTGAAGATATCTTGTTTAATCTTCTGTATAATTCCCTAATACCTATGTCTGTGGGAGCATCAATTACTATAAAATCTAGGTTATATCCTAGTCTTTTTAATAGCATAATTTGCATTTCACAGTACTCTCCAAATCTGCATGGACCGCAGCTGCCAGGTAATATTATAGTATCAGCGCCTTTTTCAATGGCTTGAATATAATTTCCTATCATTATTTTGAAAGGTAAACATATTTCTTCTGGTGAATAAAGTGACCCGATTTCAAGAGCCTTCTTGCTATTTTGAGGTGGAATTATATATTCTACACCAAGTCCATCAAATAGTGCCTTAGCTGCTAAATATATATTACCCATGTGAGGAAATGTTATTTTCAACTAATGACCTCCTTTCAAGCATATCAACAAACGCTTCAATTCGAGTATCAAGACCTGCTTCGCCAGTATGCTCATCCACTTTTAATATTAAAAATGGATAATCTTTCGTTTTATCTTTAATTAATTCTATTGTTACAGAATCTATGCCGCAGTTAAATGAAGATATATATATAATTCCATTTATGTTTAATCTTTTCATTGCATTTACTGTGAATCCATAATTATTTCGTGTAAATGTCCAAAAAGGTTTTTTATAAAGACTCTTGACTTCATTCTCAATCATTTTGTCTTCAACATATTCTTCGGTTACAACTCCTACACCTAATTTGTTTAGTTTCCTGATTACATTCATATTTACATAATTATCGTAAATATTATAAGGGTGACCAGATAAAGCAACATTTAATTCATAGCTTTCGTCTTTAATTCCTGTTTTGTGATTGTGTTGTGCATTCATAGCGTTATTAAAAGCTTTTTTTATTTTGAATTTGTCTTTTGAAATAGTTTTTCCAGCTACTGTAGCCCAATTAAAAAGTTTTATCTTATTTGTTGCATAAATAGGTTCTATAATAGCGTCCGGCATATTTGGAATATTATTTAGAACCATTTCAGGAAGTCCACAAAATTTCGGACATATATATTCCCTTTTTCTAAGTTGTATTATCCTTGGAATTACTACAATATCACATTTATCCTTTATAGAAGAAACATGGCCGTGAAAAATTTTAATTGGTAGGCATGCTTCATCTACACAGTATTTAACACCTTCATCTAGTATTTTTTTATTGGTGTCATCCGAAGTAATTATTTCTGCATCCAATTCACTAAAAAAGGTTTGTAAAAAAGGATAATATTTGCAATACAAAAGTCCCTTTGGAATTCCTATTTTCATTTTTCCCTCCTATAAAAATATCACAAATTATAGTATTACCTATAATTTGTGATATTATTCCAAATAACCCTATTTCTATATTAATGTAATCCCCACATTAATCCATCTTGTGCATTTACATCAGCACAAACTTTCAAGAGTGAGTTTCATTATAAATTCATATAATTGTAATTTTCTAACTCAATTCAATAATTGTATAATCTTGATTTAGCAAATCCACATACAGCATCTTTTTACGGAGCAAATTTCCCTTGTTTAATATATATTTAAGAGACTCAGCAACTTCAATTGAAGCTATAGTAGCCGGAATAAATGCTGGATTCCCTAATTTTTTTTCTATTCCATGAGTTGCTTCTCTCTGATAAATTAGATTTAGCGTATCATCACCTGGGGCAATAAAACTAACTTGACCATACCATCCACCTATAGAACCGTGTACTAATGGAATATTCAATTTTTTGCATACCTTTTGTAATAAAAATCTTGTTGGTATATTATCAACTGCATCTAAAACAATATCAGCACCAGAGATAATTTCAACAGCATTTGTATCGTCTAATAATAGAGAATGACAAATATATTTAGCACTTGAATTTACTAACATTAAGCGTTCCTTTGCCGCTTCTGCTTTATAATGACCTATGTTTTTTTCAGTGGCAAAAAGCTGTCGATTTAGATTGCTTTCATCAATTTTGTCACCATCTATTAATATCAAGCTACCTATACCAAGTCTTGCAAGCTGTTCTGATATATGACCACCAAGACCACCTAAACCAACAACTGCGACAGTACAACTATTAAGCTTTTCTTGCTCAAAATCATTTATAAGTTCTTTATTTCTATCGAATCTATTTGACATAATTCCCCTCCTACTTGGATATAAAGATAGATTTCTTTGTTAATCTATGGACAAATTATATATTTGACATAAAGTATTGACCACTGAAAAAATTAATACCTTTGCTAAGTTAACAGTTGTATTATCTTGATCAAATCTTGGGGTCACCTCCGCTATATCAAAACTCACTATCTTTTTTGTTTTAATTATATATTTTAGAAATTTCAATACCGTTTCAGGGTCTAATCCTAATGGTTGTGGAGCACTAACACCAGGTGCAAATGCTGATGAGAATACATCTGAACAAATAGTCATGTAAATATGATCCTGATTATTTAAAAACGTATCAAATTTTTCAATTAAACTCCAATCATCACTTATTGAAATATCTTTTTCTAAAATATAAGAAACACCAAGATTATTTGCAGTTTTAAACAAATCAACAGTATTACTATACTTTTGTACACCAACACACATATATGAGTATTCTAATTCTTTATCAGAACATACATCAGCTATTTGTCTAAACATTGTCCCTGAACTGCCACCATTAGGATATGGTCTAATATCAAGATGGGCATCAAAGTTTACAATTCCAATTTTAGGCTTTGACTTATTTTGAGACAAATAATTTAATATACCATTATAATGTCCAAATGCAACTTCATGTCCTCCACCCAAAACTATTGGAAAAAGATTTAAATTTAATATTTTTTGTACTGCTAGTGCTAATGCATCTTGACTTTGCTCTAGTGTACAATCCTCTGAAAGTATATCACCTGCATCGAAGAGTTTTACTTCTTCTTTAAACCAGCATGGCAAGTTTGAGAGCTCTTTTCTAATGCTTTGCGGTGCTTTGGCTGCACCAAATCTACCTTTGTTAATTTGTACTCCTACATCACAGCAGAATCCAATAATGCAAAATCCTAATGTACCATTGAACACAGGTATATTATCATTTGATAAATCAATAAACTGTATCCACTGATGCCATCTAAAAGCATCATAATTATCTTCGCTATCTATACGACCTTTCCATACATTTTTATCTGCAATTTTATAATTATTATTAAACATTTTATATCACCTACCTATTAGTTACTTTTATTCTATCAACACAACATCGATTAATTGTCGACGAAACAACTACCTGATTGATTATACTATAGGAATATAAGTGTTTCAATAGAGAAAGTAAGTATAATACATAAGAAGTGCTACGATAGTTTAAGAACTAGAGTAGCACTTCTTATGTATTAATATATAAAAAAAATTATTTTTTTGTCCAATCATTTAAGTATAGTTTAATTGATCTAAGCATTTCTTTGAAAAAAAGTGAATCCTTTTTTCTAACATAAAATTTTTCAGCAAAGTCAGGGTTTCCTTTTTCGCTTGATGTGAACATTTTATTGATAAAATCAGTATTAATTTCTGGATATATATCATCAAAAACAACGAATTGTTTATGGAATCTATCTCGTATTTGAGGACGCGTATCATAATTTCCCATTACTACTAATGTTGCTGGCATAGTATACTTTGGTAAATTAAAGAGTTCTTTATGAAATTCATAATTTTCCATTATATCTCCTATGTAACAAGTACCAATACCTAAACTTTCAGCAGCAATAACAGAATTTTGAGCAGCAATCATTGCATCTTGTATTCCAAGCATGAAATCATTAATTACAGGACCTTTATAATTGGAAAATGTTTCACTTATATGACGTTGCTCAAAATATTTATGCCATTTATAATTGTCAACAACAAATAATAATGCTAAACTTGAATCTTTTATAAATGGTTGATTATCACAGCTTTTTGCTAACTTTGATAATAATTCCTTTGATTGAATTTTAATAATGCTATAATACATCATATTTCCTGCTGTAGCACCACGCATAGCTGATTCAATAATAGAATCAATTTGTTCCTCGGTTATTTTTGTTTCATTAAACTTCCTAATTGAAGTATGTGATTTTATTAACTTTATAACTTCGTTCATTGGATGTCTCCTCGTATAATTAAACTTAATAATTTAGCTAATTCAGTATGACGTCATCTTTCCTCTTGTCCTAAAATTATAATAATTTATTAATTAATCAATGGATTTTTAGAGCTAATAATAAAATCTATTTTTCCAAATGTAAAGCTAACTGGAATAAGGTAAGCATTATTTAGATTATTAAGTTCTATTTTATTATGTATGTGTTGAGGCTCGAGGTCAAGTTCTATACCTTTCTCATTAGATATATTAACACTGAATAAGCCATCTTGCAAATTTAAGAATTCTCCAACTGAAGCATTTACATATTCGTTTAATTTAGTAAAATTTTCATTTGCAAATCTCGAAGCCAAGCTAATAAATGATTTTTCAGTGCAGCTTATTGCAATAAAAGCATTAAAATCTCCTGTTATCTCTTGTGTAACTAACAAATCTGAAAAATAATTTTGAATTATAGAAGCTTTTAATGGAATAAAATCATCTCCAATAAATCTTACAATATTTCTAAAAAGCAAAGATATATATTCACTATAAAATTTAGTATTAGGTGAAGGATTAAAGTTAAAGAAACGATTAAAAATTTCATCTATCTTTTCATTTTGTTCAACATTTTTTGTTATATATTCTATTTTATTTTCATTTTTATAATCATTGATAGATTTCTCAAATTGCGCATTATTCATATAACCTTTATCAACAAGTGCTTGCCCCAATGATAAATACCCTGTTTTTTGTGATGATAATAACTCATTTACTTGTGAAGAAGTAATATACCCCATATCTACTGCAATATCACCTATTTTTTTATCAACAGTAGCTTGAATATCATGTACTTCGTCTATTTGTTCAGCAGTCATATATCCTGCATTAATAGCTAAAACACCTAATTTCACACGAGTTTGTTTGCTTATTTCCAATGCTTCTATCAGTTGTTCGTCAGACACTATTTTATTATTTAATAGATAACTTCCAAAAAATTGTGTAAACATTTTCCCTCCTGCTGCCTACTCTGGCCAAATTTATTATATTTGATTTTCTTTATCGATATAATTCATAATAATTTTTTTTAGCTGTCCTTCATCAATTGGCTTTTGAAAGAAGTCATAAGCTCCTATTTTTATAGCTTCTTTTAACTTGTTATTTGTTCCAATAGATGAAACAATGATAACCTTAGCATTTAAATCGTATGATATTATCTCTGAAAGTGCTTCAATCCCAGTTTTTACTGGCATAACTATATCCATAAAGACCAAAGTTGGTTTTTGTTCTTTATAAATATCAATTGCTTGTTGACCGTCAACGGCTTCAATTATATTGTCACAGCCAAGAGCTACAATAATATCTTTGAATTTTTTTCTAACTAAAATAGAATCATCACAAATTAAAATTTTTAGTTCATTTAATTGCATTGTTAACCTCCCCAAATTAAATAAGATTTCATCAATAAATGCTAGTGATTATTAATTTTCAATCACATAGTAAAACGATTATATATTTATTATTTTACACCAAAAAATGTTAATTTACAATACACTTTGATAAAATTTTGCTAAATTTTTAGATGCTAATCCAACTTTATTATATTTATGAAAATAGATTATTCCTTTATATTAGAGTATCATTTGAAAAAACATAGGAGTATATGTTAAATAAGTTTAGAAGTTTGAAGTATTTTTTATTGTATAATTCCATTAATTATAGAGATATTAAGATTAATATTAAAATTTTTAGTTATTTTTAAAATAAATTACAAATATTGAAGGCAGGTAATATAAATGAATGTTTTAGAAAATTTAGAACCAAAGAAAGTATTTAGTTTTTTTGAAGAAATGACTAAGATACCACATGGTTCAGGTAATGAAAAAGAAATAAGTAATTATTTAGTTAACTTTGCAAAAAAAAGAAATTTAGAGGTAATACAAGATAGTTCATTAAATGTAATTATTAAGAAAAATGCTACATCAGATTATGAAAGTGTCCCACCTGTTATTATTCAAGGTCATATGGATATGGTTTGTGAAAAAAACAAAGATGTAAGTCATGATTTTGAAAATGATGCATTAAAACTTCAAGTTCAAGAGGATTATATATATGCAAGCGGGACAACTTTAGGTGCAGATAATGGGATAGCTGTAGCATTTGGCTTAGCTTTATTAGATTCAAATGATATCCCACATCCAGCTTTAGAGATACTAGTTACTACAGGGGAAGAAACGGGTATGTATGGTGCTATTGGGCTAGACCCAAAACATTTAAATGGAAAAGTACTTTTAAATATTGACTCTGAAGAAGAAGGTGTATTTTTAGTAAGTTGTGCAGGTGGTGCCACTAATTATGTTAATATAAAAAATCAATGGGAAGAAAATGAAAATACAGCTCTTAAATTAGAAATTAAAGGATTAAAGGGCGGACATTCTGGTATGGAAATAATTAAACAAAGAGGAAATGCAAATAAAATCATAGGAAGATTACTTCTTGCAATAAGCAAAGAAATAAACGTAAATATTGCACACATTAGTGGTGGTGCAAAGAATAATGCAATACCAAGAGAATCAGAGGTTGTATTAACTACCAAAAGCACAAATATAGAAAAAATTAAAACTATTGCTAATAATATGTTAGAAATATTTAAAATGGAATTAAAAGTAGAAGATCCAGATATTCAGTTAGAAATCACAGAAACAAAATCACAAAAACATTTAACTTGCGAAGTAACAAACAAAATTATAAGTTTCTTAAACTTAATGCCAAATGGTGTTCAAACAATGAGCAAAGATATTGAAGGATTGGTAGAAAGCAGTTTAAATCTTGGAGTTATAGATTTCAATGAGGAAGAAGTTACATTTATATCAGCAGTTAGAAGTTCAGTTAAATCTTTAAAGTTAGAAATATTGGAAAAAATTGAAGTACTTGCGAAATTGATTAATGCTGAAGTAATAACTGATTCAAGTTATCCCGAATGGCAATTTGAACAAAATTCCAAGATAAGAGAACTTTGCGTAAAAACATATAAAGAAATTAACGGAAAAGAACCTAAAATTGACGCTATTCATGCAGGATTAGAATGTGGGCTTTTAAAAGAAAAAATGCATGACGTTGATATGATTAGCTTTGGACCAAACTTATACGATGTCCATACTCCACAAGAACATATGAGCATTAGTTCAGTGAAAAGAGTTTGGGAATTTATTAAGAAGTTATTAGAAAATACAAAGTAATAGGAGAATCAAAAATATGAGTGAAGATAGAAAAAAATTATCTAATACTGCTTATGGCGATATTAGAGGTGAAGATTACATACCTTTTGTGCCTACTTCGGTTGCGATGCCAGAAACAACAGGATATTCAATTATATTAGGAATTATATTAGCTTGCCTTTTTGCAGCAGCTAATACTTATCTTGGATTGAAAGTAGGTATGACAATATCCGCCGGAATACCAGGGGCTATAATAGCTACTGGGATATTAAAAGGAATGTTTAAGAGAAACAATATTTTAGAAGCAAATGTAGTAGCTTCTTTAGCTGCTATGGGAGAATCATTAGCTGGTGGTGTTATATTTATTTTACCAGCACTAATACTTTGGGGACTAAAACTAAGCGTTTTTACAGTAATAGTTGTTACTATAATAGGTGGTCTTATGGGTGTATTCTTCATTACACCACTTAGAAGATATTTGATAGTTGAAGAACATGGAGAGCTAATTTATCCAGAAGCAATGGCAGCTGCTGAGGTACTTGTAACAGGTAGTTCAGGAGGAGAAGGCTTCAAAACAGTAATGACTGGACTTGGTGTAGGTGGAGGATATAAACTTTTATCAGGAGGATTTGCACTTTGGTCAGAACAAGCAACTTATATTATTAAGAACTATCAAAGTACAATGATAGGAGCTGATACATTAGCTTCGCTTCTTGGTGTTGGATTTATAGTTGGTACCAAGGCATCACTACTTATGTTTGGTGGTTCAGTAATAGCTTGGTTTGCACTTATCCCTTTGATTAAATTTTTAGGCGTGGGATTAACCGTACCACTATTTCCTGCAACTAAAATTATTGCTGAAATGAGTGCAAGCGAAATATGGTCTAACTATATTAAATATATAGGAGCTGGTGCAGTTGCTATGGGTGGATTTGTATCACTTGCTAAATCTATACCAACAATTATAACAAGCTTTAAACAAGCTATGAGCGGAATAGGAGCTGGAGGGAACAAAGAAATTAGCAGGATTGATTTAGAAGCACCACTAACTTGGGTTATATTAGCAGCAGCGTTTGGCTTTGCACTTACATGGCTTCTACCAATTATAAATGGAGGAATTATAGGTGGAATACTGGCAGTAATTTTTAGCTTCTTTTTCGCTGTTGTTTCAGGTCGAATGGTTGGAATAATTGGGGCATCCAATAATCCTGTTTCAGGTATGACAATTGCGACAATGCTATTTGTAACTACTATAATTAAATTAACTGGTGGAGAATCTCAAGAATATATGAATAAATGTATTTTAATTGGCGGAGTTGTATGTGTTGCTATTGCAGTAGCTGGTGGTACTGCACAAAGTCTTAAAACCACATTTATAATAGGTGGTACACCAAGAGATGTTCAGTTAGGAATGTTTATAGCCCTTGCAATAGCTGGCGCCTTTGCTGCATTTGTCATAAATATGCTAGATTCTGCTTATGGAATAGGAAGTGCAGAGGTAGCTGCACCTCAGGCCACATTAATGAAGATGATTGTTGAAGGTATTATGACTGCTAAACTTCCTTGGACTTTGATAATTATTGGTGCAGCTATAGCTCTATTTTGCGAATTGGCAAGTATTTCAATCCTTCCGGTTGCACTTGGAATATACCTTCCAATTACCTTAAATACAGCTATATTGGTTGGAGGTATAATTAGAGAAACTGTTGAAAGAAAAAATAAAAATAATAGACCTAGAAGGGATGAAGTTGTTGAAAGAGGAACGTTACTTGCTTCTGGTTTAGTTGCTGGAGATGCTTTAATGGGTATAGTAGTTGCTGGTTTAGTTGCAGCTAATATAGATATCGCTTTTGGAAGAGGTTTTTTAACAAATATAACTCAAAGTAATGTATTTTCATTTGCAATGTTTATTTTATTAGGCATATGGATTTATATGTTCTCTAATATGAGAAATAGGAGCAGCAAAAGATGACGACTATAAACAAGGATTTTGATACGAAACATAACTTTGTTTTGTTCGTACCAGAAATTAAATATAGAAACTGGACAGAAAAAAACGGAAAAGTTACTTTATGTTTAGATACTAATGACCCAGTAAAAAAGTTCCTAGCATGGATGGTACACAAAAATCATAAGACTAATTTAGACTTGGATGATCGATGCTCAGCAGTATGGAAACATATAGATGGAGAGAAAACTATATACGATATTGCTAAAATAATGTCTGCTATATATAAAGAAGATTTAAATAAAGAACTATATAGATTAGTGACATATTTAAAATACCTATCTAAACGTGGATGGATTAAATTTAAAGAATATGAAACATAAAATATTTAATAACAGACTCTTAAGCTGGTATTAGCTTAAGAGTCCTTGGGTTATATTTTTTTTTCTTCAACTAATAAAACTTTTAATTCAGGCTTACCTTCAGCTAAACCAACAGCATAAATTGTATAGGTATAATTTGGGTCTAATTTAACATTAGGAACCGTTAATACTACATCGTTAGAACCAGTAAGAGTAACTTTAAAATTATATGTTCCTGCTGGAACACAAAAATAATTAGTAACTTCTTTATACGAAACATCTTGGAAAACTATTGAATCATCTGCTAATTTTATATCAACAGCTGGTGCATTTGGTGAAAGATGTACAAATCTTACACAAGGCTCACCGTAGTTAGCAGGAATTATTGATTCTGAAATTTGGAATAAACTTATATCTGGCAAATTCCCTACAGCGGCTAGATTAGTAACTGTACCTTCGGAAATATATATATCTGTATTAATTACTGGATTTGTCGTTTTTCCAGTAGGATATACTTTAATATTGTAGTTCCCAGGTGGTACAGGAAGATATTGTGTAAATTCTGAAAAAGCAAGATTTGATACAATAATATCTCCGTTCGCATATATATCAACCGCTGGTGCATTTGGCGATGCATGCAATACTCTAACAGAAGAATTCATTCGGTTAGGCATCATGCAGCTCGCTATAAAACATGGATACGGGTATGGGTAAAAAAACATTTTAATATTCTCCTTTATATTTAAATTTATATATATACTTACTATATGAATTAAATATATAAAGGTGATATACTAATAAAGTCAATTTTAAATTTCTTTTAATTGTTAACAATTATTTTATAGTTATTATTTAACTGGAGCAGGAGCTTTAACAACTATAAGCTCTAGTGTTTCTTCATGAGTATTAGAAACATTCATTTTAGTTTTGAATGGAATTTTTAATATACTCCCTTTATTGTATTTATGAGTTTCTTGTTTATCTAATCCAATTGACAATGTGCCATTTATTACAGTCATGTATACATTTGAGTTAGAAAAATGTTCAGGCAGTCCTTCCCCTTTATTAAATATCATGTGTATATAATGTACATTTTCATCAGATATAAGCATTTCTACTGTTTTACTATCACTGTAAGTCATGTTATAAACTTTTTCTACCATTGTATGTTCCTCCTGTTTTTATAATTTTTTATAGTATATATTAAACTGACATAATTTACTGTAATATATGTTACGAATATTTACATATATTTAATTGCTTTTGCAGGACATTTTTCTATAGCTGTTTTAATTTTATCATTTTCCTCTGATATTAGTATTATTTTAGCAGTATTTGCTTTTTTACCTTTCATAACAAAATTTTCTGGTGATACACTTACACATAATCCACATCCAACACAAAAATTCTTATCTACATTAAGTACTGCATCATCTCTAGTAATTATATCATCCATGGGTATTTCGACTTTTTTTACTATTTTTGAAGTAATAATTGCCATTGTTGCAATAGATAATGATGTTAAAAACCACCTTACTAACATAAATTGAGGTCCTAAAAATTTAGCTTCATTTGCAAGCATTGGAATTTTAATTACAGCCCAGGCACTTAATATGATTACTATATTGGCTACACTTGCTCCTTTTTTTATAAGCATTTTGCAAATAGGAAATGCTGCATAAATAGGGCCCGCTGAAAAGCTGCCAAATAAAAATGAGAACAAAATCCCCTTAATACCAGAACCTTCACCTAAGGAATTTTGAATTGTTTTTCTTGGAACCCATGCTTCTATTAGAGATGTTAATAAAAGAATTACAGGCATGATTATAAGCATCTCTTTAATATAATATAAACTATTATTTAAAGACTGAATTCCCTTATCAGGCAAGAAAATAAATAAGATAATATAGGTTAATATAACTAATGATAAAAATATATTGCTTTTTATTTTTTTTAATATTAAACTCATATGATTACCCCCATTATCAGCGCTATAATTATTGCAAATCCAAAGCTTAATGAATTTCTAACCAAAGCGAATTTCATACCAAATTCACGTTTTTCAAGAGGAAATGTAACAAATCCTACCATGGTTAAAGTAGTCAAGAAAGCCACTATTGGTACTATACTAGCACCAGCTTTAACTAATGAACCAACTAGTGGGAAAGCAACAAAAGCAGGTATTAATGTTATGCTACCTACAAAAGCTGAAACAATTGTTGACAATACTACATTTGATTGACCGAGATACTGCTTAATTGTTTCTGGTGGGATAAATGTAATTATTAATCCTATAAGAAAAAGAATTCCTACTATTTCACCAATCATATTTCTCATCATACCACTTGACATTTTAATTGAACCAAAAGTTTTCTTCTTATCTTTAATAATTGAACCTATAAACCATATTAGAGTTATAATCCAAAGACATATTGTAAAGATATCCATATATTCTCCTTTCAAAATAGCTTTTCTTGTATTATAATTATTTAAATAATATAAATCAGTTACATAGGTTACTAATTTAAAATAAGGAGGAATTTTATGCTAGAATTTTTAAAAATACTTGAACATACAGATTTATTTAAAGGTATGTCTGCCAATGATATGGAGGATATTTTTTTAGCAGATTATTATTTGATCGATAAATATAATAAGAATTCTGTAATATATTTTCAAAATGAAAAATGTACAACTCTAGATATAGTTTTAAATGGAATTGTCTCTATCCAAGGAATTGATGAAAAAGGAAATTATATTTCAATAAGTGATTTTACTATTGGAGATGTATTAGGGGGCAATTTACTATTCTCCCATAAAAATTTTTATCCTATGACCGTATTATCTAAAACAGATGTTACTGTTCTTCGTTTAAAAAAGGATTTAATTCTAAATCTTTGCCAAAATAACACTTGTTTTTTAACGAATTTCCTTCAATCTCTAGCGGATAAGACACTAATATTAACAGACAAAATAAAAACACTGTCGTTTAAATCTATAAGACAGTGTATAATTGATTTTTTAATATATGAAAGTTATATACAAAAAAGCAAAACAATAAAATTGGAAATGACAAAAAAAGATTTAGCCGAAAAATTTGGAGTTCAACGATCTTCTCTATCACGTGAACTAAATAAAATGAGAAAAGAGGGTTTAATAGAATATGACGCACATTCTATTACATTAATAAATACTCCGATTTAATAACTATTATGTTCATAATTTTATTTATTACAGTTTCATAGTAGTTAAAAATCCTCTTTGATATTTCAAAGAGGATTTGGTTGTTTTATATATGACACTGTTAATAAATATTTTATCCGTTTATTATTTCTCCACCATTTACATGTATTGTTTGACCAGTAATATATGTTGAACCATCTGATGCCAAAAATACATATGTTTCAGCTAATTCAACTGGCTGCCCAGGCCTTTTAAGTGGTGTGTCTTGACCAAACACATCAACCTTCTCTTTATCAAAGGTTGAAGGTATAAGTGGTGTCCAAATAGGGCCTGGGGCAACTTGATTAACTCTTATTTTCTTGTCAGCTAAATTAGCGGATAATGACCTTGTAAAAGAAGTTACAGCTCCTTTCGTAGATGAGTAATCTATCAGATCTTTACTACCTCTAAATGCCGTTACAGAACTCGTGTTTATTACGACACTCCCCTCTTTTAGGTATGGAACAGCAGCTCTTGTCAAATAGAACATTGAGAAAATATTTGTTTTAAATGTATTTTCAAGTTGTTCATCTGTTATATCTTCTAAATTAGTTTGAGGATGTTGCTCAGCAGCATTATTAACTAAAATATCTAATCCTCCAAAATGATTTATAGTGTTCTCGATTATTTGTTTACAAACAGTACCATCTTTTATATTTGCTTTTAACAATAAAACATTACCTTTATACGATTCTATAACTTTCTTTGTTTCATTTGCATCGTCGTCAGCAATGTTATAAACAATAACAACGTTACATCCTTCTTTTGCAAAAGCAACAGATACTGCCCTGCCAATACCACTATCGCCACCAGTTATAATTGCGGTTTTCCCTTTTAATCTTTCAAAACCCTTGAAATCATTATTGTCATATATAGGTTGAGGCTTCATTTTACTCTCTTTACCAGGAATTTTTTGAGTTTGTCCCTTGATTTCATCGGGTGTATACATATCTTTATCTTTCATTTTTTCCTCCTGAAAAAATATTATTATACATAGTATTATCTAAACTTGTGATAGTATTATATATAATTAAAAAATGCATTGGAAATAATCACCAGTGCATCTCTTGAGAATTTTTTAATTGAAAATCCTGTACCAAAATCGTTTTCTGGCACGACATAAACCTATATTACTTTCTTCTAGTTTACAATAGTGAGGACAAATATTACATATTATTCTACTCATTTGTGCCTAACCACCTCAAATCTTTCTAACTGATAACTTTCATTTGAAGAAATACCTGCTTTTTTAAGAGAAATACTAACTTGTTCTTCTACAGAGTTAACACCTTCTAAATTTGGTAAAAGAAGTCCTTTCTTTTTGCCTTTTGTAACAATTACTCCATATTTTTTTACATCTAATTCATTTATTGACTCTATTGCTTCTGCTACACCAAGAACATCTACTGAATATTCTAATTTTCTTAGTTCATTTTTGTTAACAGGATTGAATCGTGGGTCCTCTAAACCTGAACTGATAGCATTTTGAATGATTTCATCTGCAACCGAATTTGTTGTTGGCGAAATTGTACCGATACATCCTCTTAATTGACCGTTTAATTTCAACGATACAAATACACCTGATTTATTAGTTAACATTTCATTTGGTAATTTATCAGTTTTTTCTATTATTTTTTTATCATTTATATAGCTTTCGAGGGAATTTCTTGCAAGTCTAACATATTCATCTTCTTTTTCTATGATTAAATTTAATCGTTCTTCTTCAATCTTATTATAAATTTTATCAAAATGCCTATTATCATCTATTCCAATTACATCAAATGATGCAACAGAATATCCTACTCCATATGGCCCTTCATAAGAAAGCAGTTTAGATTTAACCGATTTTCCATCTAAAGCTCCAGCCATTATTATGAAGGAACGCAATCCACATTCTGCAGCAATTTCGCAAAAATCCTCATCAAATGTTAAGAGACGCATAAAATCACCTCTAGATAAAGCTTCTGTCGTTTCCCTATCAAATATTGGTCCTTCCTCTGTAAATCCATATGGACCCTCTTCTCTTAACATATGAGACAAGTCTCCACTTGCAATTACTATAACTTTTTTATTTAGTTCATCTGCAATTTTTGAGATGCATTTTCCAAAATTATAATGTTCTATAAATGATAATCTTGAAATAGAAATTCTTACAATATTATAATCTTTATAATATTTATCTACAAAAAATAGAGGAACCATCGTTCCGTGGTCTAATGATTTGTTTTTTTCTCCTAAAGTTCCGGCATGTATTTCTTCTTCCTCTGATAATTGAGCTAACTTGTTTGCAAACTCTTCATCATAATTAACTTCTAACTTTATTTCAGTTTCACCAAATTCTCTAAAATTCCCACTTGCTTTTTTTCCAGGCGAAATATGTATGTAGTCTGAATACATTACGGAATGAGGTGAAATTATAACTATTGTTTCAGGTTGAATTTCTGCAATTTTTTTAGCTATATTATCGTAAGATTTAATTGTTTTTTCAATTTTCATCTCTTGTCCCCTACCTATTTTAGGAATAATTAAAGGTGGATGTGGAACGATAAACGTACTTATTATTGACATTTAATAATCTCCTAGTATATAAAATATTTATGTTCTATTTAATTAAACGAGTTACTATTAGTTTGTTCAATTACATTTTTATAGTACATATATATTACTATTGTTATAGTTTTTCCTAAATATGTAAAGTTATTATAAAACAGCATATACACTTGAAGCCAATATAATTTTGATTGGTTCAATCTTATCAAACTTAATGAAAGTGAAAACTTAATAATCCCAAGTTTAAATAAATTCCTGTACTCTACCAACTTGTCCATCAATTAACATTACCTTGATACCATGAGGGTGGAAGCTACTTTTTGTCAGTAGTTTTTCAACAGTTCCCTCTGTAAGCTTTCCAGTTCTTTGGTTAGCTTTCAATACAACTTTCACTTTTGCTCCAATTTTAACATCGGATTTATTCTTTCCGTTCACTTTTTCTCCTCCTCTTAATTTCAATTTACTTAAAACAAATCTTATTACTTTTCAATTCGATTTTCCTTTTACTAGTTATCTATATACTAGTTCAACTACGTTATTCACGACATTAATAAATTTAGTGTTTTTTTAACTGTTTATTATTGTTATAATTAATTAATGCACAAATTAATATGAATAAGATAATTATAAACTCAGTTACTTCAGACTTCAAGAAGAAAGCTAAATAACTCAATTTAAATTAATATTAATTTTACAAAGAAAATTATATCCTCAACAATCTAATATTACTATAATATAATCGACTTTAACTTATTTTTTATTTACATTATATAGCAACAGATAGTAGACTTCAATATTCAAATAGTTAAAGTTATATAATGAAATTTTTTCAACACAAATTAGAAATATTGATTTTCTGAATTATTTTTTAATATCTGAATGTTTAATTATTGATATAAGTTATTAAAATGTTATAATAGCTTATATCAATTACATAAATATTTAAAAAAATTATACTATATTATTGGAGGAATAATTATATGAAAATTGCATTACCATCTCGTCAGAATAACATTGATGATCATTTTGGCCACTGTGAATATTTTACTGTTTTCACAATCAATGATGATAACAAAGAAATAACTTCTCAGGAAACTATAGCTTCACCTGCGGGATGTGGCTGTAAATCAAATATTGCACAAATACTTTCAAAAATGGGTGTAAAAGTTATGATTGCTGGAAATATGGGGGAAGGTGCAGTTAATGTATTAAATAACGCAGGTATAGAAGTATTGCGTGGATGTTCAGGAGATGTAAAAAATGTAGCCCTTAAATGGCTCGATGGAACTTTAGTCGATTCTGGTGACTCTTGCCATGAACATGAGCATGGATGTCATAATTAATTTTTAATATGTTATATAAAAAAATTAACATTTTAATTTCATTAAATATGCAAAAACCTCAAGTTGAACTAATAATACTTGAGATTTTTAATAATTATATAAATATCTATACTAATTTGTAATTCTAATGAATATTATTCATTTTTTCTACATATATTTATCTTGAATTTTATTATATACATGATATAATTTTATTCAAGAAAGGGGATTTTCTTATGAAATATTCCAACAAAAAGCTTATTGCTCCAATTGTTATAACAATTCTACTTGTTATCTATTTGGGTACATTTTTATTTGCATGTTTTTATATATCAGTTCCAATAGTATGGAAAATTATTGGTTCCCTTATTCCCCTAGCACTTATAAGTGTTAGCATCTATGTATTAATTGAAAGAATAAAAGAAATAAGGAGTGGTGAAGAAGATGATCTTAGTAAATACTGATTATATTTCAGGAAAAGAATTGGAAATGTTAGGTTTAGTAAAAGGTAGTACTATTCAAAGTAAAAACATTGGCAGAGATATTACTCAAGGGTTTAAAACATTAGTAGGTGGAGAACTAAAGGCATACAATGAAATGATGAATGATGCACGTGCCCTTGCTACAAAACGAATGGTTGAGGAAGCACAAGCTTTGGGAGCTGATGCTGTGGTGAATATTCGTTATGCTTCATCAGCAGTTATGACTGGAGCTGCTGAAGTTATGTCTTATGGAACAGCTGTAAAATTTAAATAAATAATTCGATTTTAAATAAAAAGATATCAATTTTTTTAAAAAATTTGATATCTTTTTATTTGCTTTTATTTATTTATTTCTAAATTTTTGTGTTTTCTAAGCTTTAACATCAAGAATAGCATTGCAGGGATGTAGAATATTGCTATCACTCCAAATGTTATTGAAAAGCCGATATGTTCTGCAAGTAACCCAAACAATGGAAATATGCATATCATAAATATGCTGAAACAGAGACTGTCGAATGATAAGATTGTTGCCCTATGCTCTGATGGTATCCTTGAATTTATATAATCACTGAATATTGTAAATGCTAGGCCTCCTGTAACTGAGGTTAATAGAAAAAACAATATAGATAATTCCTTAATAAATGCTAATCCTGCTAAAGCAATAATATTTATTATTGAGGTTCCTAATAATATTCCTTTTATTTTCAATCCGTTTTCAATTTTATAAGCATATTTAGAACTTACTGCTTCAATGAGACTACCTAGAGCACAAATAATTGCAATTTTTGTTTTAGTATAATTTAAATCTGAAAAATACTGCTGACTGTAGAAAAATACAGTAGTTTGAAGACTTCCTACTAAAGCCGAAAACATAATTAAGTATAATACTATTTTTCTATCTTTAAGCACATTAATGCTTGTTATCAATTGATTAATAACTATTTTTTCTTTTTTGTTCTGATTTTCTCTTTTGCTTTTAACTTTTTTATTATCAATATGTGGTTCGTTAAAACTAAATGAAATAATCAACGCTACTATTTGTATTACAGTACCAAATACATAGGCATAAAGGAACTGAATATCAGCTAAGATTCCGCCTAAAAGAACTGCTATACCTTGAGCAATTGACATGACAAAGGCTAACTCGCCCCATATTTTTTTATATTTTTCTTCTTCTCCTAATTCTTTTAAGCTATCATAAATTAATGCTTCTGCAGCTCCTGAATTTAAATTCATCGCCGCACAGCTTAATACAAAAGAAATTGCAAATCCCAAGAAGCTACTTGAAGTAATCATAAGAATACATGAAATTACATTAACAATTCTTCCAAGCACAACACAAAACTTTCTACCGTACAAATCTGCAAGTGCACCTGTAGGTAATTCAAAAATCAATCCTGTAATGTGATAAATTGATTCTAGTAACCCTATTTCAACCAGTGACATTCCCTTAAATGCCAGATACAGCACCCATATAGCTGAAGTTATATTTAGTTGCAAAAAAAAGTTATATACATAACTAATCGATATATTTTGTTTTAATTTTTTAATCATATTTTGTTCCTCCAAAAGTTAATTTTATTTTTTAACAAATAAAATAAGCCTCCTATCTAATCCTTCAATCTAAATAATTAGAAGAATTAAATATTAAAAGGCTTATGGAAGAAAAAGTATCCAATTAAAATAAAATATAAAAAAACTCAAGATATAAACCTTGAGTCAAAAATCTTTAATATTAGTAATTATGCAACAAATTTACATGCATTGAAATCATCTTACTAAAAGAAATAGAATCATGGATTTATACTATTGTCAGTACTTATTCTAAAAATGGATACACTTCTCCCGTCAAAAACTAAAATACCATTTTTTGAAACACAACTACTGAATTTACATTGTTTATTCAAGGTAAACTTAGAGGTACTAACTATATGAATCATGACTATCTCCTTTCTTTTATTAATTTATTTTATTATATATTAGATTATAACAATTTTCAACTACTTTATTTTATTGCTTTTTTGTAAATATATATTGCTATTAATTTATGGAAAATGTGCCACTAACATTTTGATTTCAATTAAAACTAGTCAGTACATAATCCATTCTATTGCATCCAATCGCAGAAGCAACTGAACTGCATTTTGCACGCAGCAGATAGAATATTTTCTTATCTTTAATATCACTTAATGTTTCAAAATTTGCTTGTCCTTTACTTATAATAACATCTGCTTTATTAAACTCATCATTGAATGCACTCGAACAATCCCTTAACACTGTTCCTTGTGCATTATACCCATTATCAATGACTCTTACTAAATCAACAACCCCTGTACTTATGGCATCATCCATAGTAGCATCGTTGACTATAGGACCTCCCTTAACTACATAAGTCACCTTGTTTACCGGAAGATTCTCTAATAGAAATTTATCAAATATGATTTCACCAGAATTATCAGCAATATACATAATATTTTTTGATTTTTCTACTGCTTCTCGTAAAGCAATTGTACCTGTACCGAAAATTTCATGTTTGATACTATCTTCAACAGACTTAACTATATCTGAATATTGTAGCTTTAGTCCAACTGAAAAATCAATAATATTTCCAGCAATAGCTAGTCTACAAGCCATATCAAAGCGATCTTCTGCATTATCTAACCATTTTTCCTCATTAATTCTCTCGTAAATTTCTTTAGCAATTTCATTGTACTGCTCCTTCAATCTTTTATATGGATCATTAATGCCAGTTATATTCTTAGCATGTTGATGCATCTTAAAAGCTATTTGAGGTGCTGTTTCATTGAAATTCATTTCACCTAATTCTTTTAAAGACTTTTTTATTATTTCTTCTTGCATTGTTATATTTTTTGTCGCTTCTTCAGCTATTTCAACTGCTTGTCTAGCAAGACAATATATACATTCACGTGATATCTTCATACCATTTTCTCCTTAAAATTGATGTGATTTAAATCTAAGTATACCGAAATCATTTATATACATTTAAACTTCAGCAGTATTACTTAACAAATTCATCATCAAATAATGAAGCTGTTATATCCTGAATAGGAGAAGTCTTTAATAATATATTGTTATTATTATCATAAAAAAATAGTCTTTGTCCTTTATTCACAGATCCAATATGGTCGTAATATAAATTTCTATTTGCGAGTACTCCGCCAGTTACAATTTTCTTTTTTACATCAATAATATAAACACTATTTTTTGTAATAACCTTCATAAATAACTCCCTTTATTTGAATAATATTTATTGATATAACTATACTTCTATATACAATCTACATCTCTACTATTTTGCTTCGCCTTTCCATAAGAACTGTATCTTGCCAGATTCCATCGCTGTCACGCCCAATTTTTTCTCTTATCCCAACGACTCTAAAACCACATTTTTTATGTAATGAAATACTTGCTTCATTTGTAGCGAATATTCCAGACTGCAAAGTCCATATATCATTCTTTTCTGCTTCTTCGATAACTTTATTTATAAGTTTGCACCCAATATTATTATTTCTGCTGGACTCACAAATATATATACTTACTTCAACAACACCCCTATATACATATCTACTACTTGTAGGACTTAATGCTATCCATCCTATAACTCTATCTTGTTCGTTTACAGCAACATATCTCCCGACTTTAAGATGTCCTTTGTCCCAATCTTCATATTCAGGTACTTCTGTCTGAAATGAAGCATTTTTAGTTTGTATGCCTTGCATATAAATATCAGCAACACTATCCCAATCTTCTTTTTTCATTTCACGTATTTTAAATTCCATAGTTATACCCTTCTCTTTTAATTAAAGAAATATTTTTATACTAAAAGTATGACAATACCATTGTCAATGCAATTTTCAAACCTATATTAAGACTTTCAATATCTATCCACTCGCCTCTTGTATGCGCACCGCCACCTTTTACTGTTCCAATAGTATTAGCAGGTATACCAATAGATAGTGGTATATTGGAATCAGTGGAAGATGCACTTAAATTTATTTCTCCATCATAATAATATTTTATAATTTCTTTATTCTTTTCTGTCAAATTATAAAGTTTAATTTTATCTATGTCTCCATCACATGGTCGAATTCCAATAACTTTAACATCTACACCAATATTCATTTTTCTATAACTATCAATAATAGACCAGAAAAAATTTTCCAACTGCTTTAAGCAATCTTTGTCCAATGAACGAAATTCATACAGCATAGAAGCACTTTCGGCAATTGTATTTACTGATGTTCCTCCACTAATGTTTCCTACATTATATGTTGTCTTTTCTTTTTTAGGTGGATTTATTGTATACAATGTTTGTATCATTGAAGATAAAAAATAAATTGCGTTTTGGTTCCCAAAGTTCCAATAGGAATGTCCACCTTCGGTAGTTATTGTTACTTTATATCGCTGTGAACCTACAGCTTTATTTGTACATGTGCCAACATATCCATCAAAAGAAATAAATTCCTTAATTCGTGTCCCAAAAGTTTCTACTATTTTTTTGCTACCCTTTAAATTTCCTAGTCCTTCTTCACATGAATTCATAATAAATACAAATCCTTTTTGTGGACTTAACTTCTTTTGAGTTACATATTTTGCACACATAAGAAGGTTAACTACATTAGCTGTATCATCTCCAACACCGGGTGCATAAAGACGTCCGTCTTTATTTTTTACTAGTATTTCATCTTCATCTCCAAAAACAATGTCCGTGTGTGCCATAAAAACAATAATTTCGTCAGTAGATTCACAGTTAATTGGATATACTACGTTTTTTGCATCATCAATATATACATTTTCTGCACCATTCTTTTCTAACCACTGTTTACAAAACTCAGCTCTTTTATCTTCTTTATGAGAAGGTGCTGGTATTTTAGCAAGACTAATTAGAAGCTCTAATTGCTCTTCTTTACTTTCGCTTATAAAATTAATAGCTTCTTCATTTAAACTATATTTCATTGTTTTTCTCCGTTTCAATATTAATAAATCAACAATTTTATAATCTTAATCATTTTAAATTATTTTCTTTTTCATTAAATTTTATTATCATTCTAAAAAATAATGGTATATATTTATAAAACAATCTTTTCTACAAAAGGAGATGTCATTGATGAAAGTAAAGCAGAATAATTTAAATCAAAGGAAATAACATCTCCAACATTTACGTTGGTTTCATTAGTAGAGTTAATTAATATATGGTCGCTTGTAGCGCCTAATATTTCTAAAGTAGATTTTCGAGGTCTCAATCCCTCTATATTCGTGTCTTGACGTCCAATATTTACATTATATTACAATTTGCTATTCTTTACAACGTCAAAATAATAAAGGTAAAATAATATAAATTAACTATATGGCTAAAGTATACATTAAATTAATATGAAATTACTATAAATAAAAGAGACTATATCTTAAATGAACAAAAATAATTCAAGAATATTAGTCCCTACATATAATAATTTTGATCTTTTTAGTAATTAACGAATTTTTTATTTTATATTAAAACTTTAATACTACACTATTTCGTCCATTATTCTTAGCTTCATACAAAGCTTCGTCTGCGCGTACCAATAATTTATCTTGGTTGTCTCCCAATGTATAGCTAGCAACGCCAAAGCTACATGTCTGATTATTTAACGTCGGAAATTCCCACAAACTAACAGAAGACCTTATTCTCTCAGCAACAGTGCTAGCTTCTTTAATGTTCGTATGAGGAAGTATAATTAAAAATTCATCGCCTCCCCATCTACCTACATAATCGGTTTCTCTAACATTTTCCCTTATGATATTAACTATTTGAAATAGCACATCATCTCCTACATAATGTCCATTAAAGTCATTGATTTGCTTAAATCTATCTACGTCCATCATAATTATAGAAAAATCCACATTATATCGTCCACACTTTTTGAACTCATATTCAAAAATATCTTCTATTTTTAATCTATTATAAATTTGTGTGACTTTATCAATTTCAGCAAGTTTTGTAAGTTCATCATTAGCCTGTTCCAACTCTGATGTGACAACACTAATAAAATGTACCAAACGAGAAATAATACGATTATGCCTAATAGCATATGGATCTACAATAACTGATTTGTCTGCATTATCAATCTTTGGCTCATCAGATAGTCTCGAATTTATGCGTTTTTCTCCTTCTCTCATTCCTACCACAATCATTGTTGAATTTAGTGATTGAATTTTATTATTATCTCCACTAAACTCACTATATGTATAGAATCCAACTGTAGGAGAAATGTCATTAAAGCGCTGTATTTCAAGTTCTACATCGTTTTGCATTAAAAAGCGATGACAGACACAATTAAATAAAAATATAACATCTGGTTCGAAATCATTCATAGCTTTTTCCATGAATTCAGCATTTTGTACTATTATCTCTGGGTCACCATAACCTATTCGAAATTTTTCACCAACATTCAAATCTGCTATGAATTCTATATTACCATCTTGATCTACAAAATGCGGAACACGAGCAATGATTTTACCATTTCTCTCCAATAGAAATGGAAATTCCAACACATTAAGAAAAAAACTATTATCATTTTTAATTTTTAAGTAACGTTTGTAAATTTCAAATGCCCTTACACCATCAATTTTTTTCACTAACCTACCATCTGTTTCAGTAATGGTCATTTCTTTACTCAATGGTTGCCATCCTAAACAAGAGTTTAAACTAATATGTAAATCATTCCCCAAGAAAACTACTGCAATAACTCCATGCTCATAAAAGTTATTTCCGCAAAAAATCATAGAACTATTTATTATTGAGTTGTCTAAAGAATAGACTCCCGCGCCCCCTCCAAATATTGGATAGTCATTTCCATTTTGAGGCATACCATTGAATAAGTTTGCCACATCAATACTTAGTGGGGTTGCAAGTATTAGAACTCCAGCAATATCTGATCCAGACTCATTTATAGCTTTGCCAAGTTGTTTACCACTTGTTAATTCATTACCTTTTAAACAGGAAATAGCAATAGGTTTTACTAATGCAGTTTCAAAAAATGATATAGATAAAACGGTTGTACCAATTAGAAGACGACCTTCTGCAATCTCTCCCGCGGTTGTTGAACCTACAAATACTGCTGTGGGAAACGCTTCTTTAATTGATTTATTAATACTCTCTATCCACGCTTGTTCGGCATGTGAACAAAAGACTTGTACAAAAATAGATTTAGCCTCTTTAGCATATGATTGTATTTCAAGAGACCATAAAAAATCTTTTAATATATTAATATCCTTTACAACATGATGAAAATTTATCATAACTACTGTAGCACCTCTCATTCATGGCATATATATAATATCTATAATCATGAATTTTTTATATTAATTCTACTACGTATCAAAATAAATTACAATTAGCAATTTATGTTATCTACTTATATTTCATCAAAGTCATATCATAAAAGAATCATCTTTATAATGTGAATACATTTATTTTTTCAATTTCTACACAATGTTCTGAATTAAATGTAAACTTTACAATCCAGGGCATTAACGTTCTGATTTCATTAAAGTTGTCATAACAAAACGATTTATCATAATAGTTAATGATTGTGCTTAAAGCGGTACCATGGCTTCCAATAACAATATTCTGATTCTCATACTCAATAAGAATTTTTTTTAATGCATTTATATTTCTTTGTTGAACTTCTCTAAGACATTCTCCGTTACTTAATTTATAATCAAAATCATTCCATTGTTTCATTGAGAATTTATTAAAATCCTCTATCCAACAATTATCAATCTTACGTTCTCTAAAATCATCTATTACAATAATATTCGTATTTGTTTTCTCTGAAAATTTATTTACTGTTTCTATTGCTCTTAAAAACGGACTGGATAATACTACATCTATATGTTTATCTTCTAAAAAATTATTTACTAATTCTACATCCTTTTTTCCTTTTGAAGTTAAAGGTCTCGTTAAATCATCATGGATATTATAATCTGGTTCTGCATGTCTTACAAAATATATAATTGTCATTAAAAACCTCCAAATTATTCAATTTACATAAAAAATATTACTTAAATTATATCATAATATTTTTTCAGTGGGAAATGATATAATTGTAAAAATTCAACCTGTAATATCAACTTTATTTCTTTATAAAGTTATCTTTTGTTTTCCATTTTTGTCAATGAATTTTCATAGTAAAAATGTATATGCTAATATTATTATGAAAAACTACAATATAAAGAGGTGAAAAATATGAAAATGAAAATGAATAAATCATTAACTACTGGAAGTTTGTTAATTGGCTTAGGTTTAAGTGCTGCAGCTGTTTATGCTGTTGCACCTACAATAAAAAATTTAGCAAATAATAAGTCAAACAAAGAAGAAATATCGAATAATAATAACATGGATGATTCTTCCAAAAACTCAATACATTAACACTAAAACCCTGATTTACAGGGTTTTTTTATATTATTTCTCAAGTTTGCATTAACTTAATTTATTCTAGTTTAAAAATAAAATAGTTATGTCATATTATTTTTTTTTCCATATAATATATCTATAAGAATTAAACTAAGAAATAAATCTATTGGATAAGACAATATAATATTCAAAATCATGATCAGGCGATGTAACGTAAGTATGCATGAGGCCGGGCCTCTTTATAAGGCAGTGGATTAGAATCCATGGGACATTTCGGAAACGAGATTCTCATGGATTTTTTACATAAAATAATAATGAAAGGTGTGTTTTAATGAAAAAAGATAATTACAAAATAGTACGACAAGTTCTTTTAATTATATTGATAGCCAATTTACTTGTGGCTATATTAAAAATTATTATAGGTTCAATGATTAAAAGTGCAAGTATGACTGCAGATGGATTTCATTCGCTTTCAGATGGATCATCTAACATAGTTGGTTTAATTGGCATTCAGCTAGCATCAAAGCCAGAAGATAAAGAGCATCCTTATGGTCATAACAAATTTGAAACACTCTCTGGTTTATTTATATCTGTTATGCTTTTTATGGTGGGCGGAAAGGTTATTATTAGTGCGATTAATAGATTTAATAATCCTGTTATACCAAATATAACTACTTTAAGCCTTATCGTGTTGCTTTTTACATTAGGTATCAATTTATTTGTATCTGTAACAGAATATAAAAAAGGGAAGGAAATGAACAGTCAGATTCTTATTTCTGATTCCATGCATACCAGAAGCGATATTTATGTATCACTTGGTGTGTTAGCTACTCTTATGGGGGTTAAATTAGGATTACCACCTATTATTGATCAAATTGCATCTTTGATTGTAGCATGTTTCATTCTGCATGCCGCATATGAAATTTTTAAAGAAAACAGTGATGTTTTAGTTGACAAATCAACTGTTGATATTGAAGTAATAAGAGACTTAGTAATGAGTTTTGAACAGGTTAGGGACGCTCATAATATTAGAAGCAGAGGAAGCCAAAATGATATGTATATTGATTTACACATTATGGTTGATCCTCATTTGAGTGTTGAAAAATCACACGAGTTGGTTCATTATATAGAAGAAGTAATTAAGGCAAATATAAATAAAAATGCACAAGTAATTGCTCATATTGAACCTTTTATAGCTGTCAATTCTAAAGCGACTTCTTTTGAATTAGTTAAAAATAGCTGAAACACCTAACGATTCAGCTATTTTTTGTCAAATACTCCCTCCCATGTAAGCTTCTTTTGTTATTTGACTGCCACATACTATGCACGATTTATCAACAGTATTTTTACTAAGTTTAGTTATATACCCCCTCCAAAGTTTCCAAATAAATCTTTTTCAGTATCCCTGCCACCATTAAATATCATCGCTTCAAGTGTAGTTTTTATAGATTTATAAAGCAAATCTTTGTTATCCTCGGTAAATGAACCTACTTTTTTCTTTGGGTGGATTTTTGCATTAAATAAAATATCTTGCAATGTTCCATTACCAAGTCCAGGAATTCTTTGTTCTGTAGCAAGTAAAGCTTTTGCGCTTAATCTTTCCGCACCTGTTGAAGAATAAATGACATTAAAATATTCAATGTCAAATTTATCAGAAATAGGAGATATTCTCTTTTTTGCATTTAAATAATATGAATGATCGACCTTGTTTTTATAAAAACACCATAATCCACCATACATTTGAACAGATGCGCTCATCGCCGATAAATCTTCAAAGTCTATCATTAGTTGATGTTTTTGAGGTCTTTTTTCTTTTTCTCCATGATATCTTAAATTAACTCCATCATGAAATAACAAAACAACATCTTCAATTGTAATTTCAACAAAACCTCCTACAGCTTCAGCATTATTAATTAACTTCCCTTCGAGTAGATTATTATACTCTAGTGGGTCTCCATTAAACCATGCAAATTTATGAGGAGACTGGGCTGCTAAGACATTTTTAATCCTTTTTCCTACAATAGTTTCATTAATTTGTTTTGCTAGTACTACTGCTTCAGGTATTTCAATCATTTTATTCACCTCAAATGTAAAACTTCCATTGTTTTTTTGGAAAACCGTATATAATTATTAATTACCAAAATGCATAATCAAATTTCAGTAACTAAGCTGTATAAAAAATTCAGATAATTATATACTTAACTTGTATTATTGCTTTTGGAGTTCATATTTATAAACTATTCACATATCATCCAAATTACTTTTTATATAAAAGTAATGTAAGTTTTTCATTTATTATTATTTTTTTCCCTGTATACTGATATCCTAATTTTTCGTAAATGTGTATATTTTTGTTTTCACCTTCAGGTACTTCTAGCCACCATGTCTTTATGCCAATGCACATTTCTTCTAAATGCTTTATTGATTCCTGAGCAAGACCACATCCTTGCATATTATTTGAAATATATATAGTAGACAAATACATTTCATTTCTACCATTATTTAATGTATAGGCATATATTCCGCCTACGTCTAAACTATCTAATATTATTTTTAAATAAATTCCTTGAGAATTTTCAATTCTTTTTTTCATTTCTGCTTCTGTAATATTTGCTGGACTAAAATTACCGTCTTGATATTTTGCTAACAAAGGCAAAAAAGCTCTTCTTTGTAAAACAAGGTGTTCTTTTAAATCATTAATAGTCATTTTTTCGAATTTAACCATATAAAGTCCCCCTACTATTTTATAATTCCATTATTTGCATTATATTACAAATTGTTATCGTTTGCAATATTAAAGTAATATAGGTGAAATTTTGAAATGATATAAAAAGACTTGTTCAAATACGCATCTATTTATCATTTTAGTGTTTTTAAAATTATTTTTGGAAAAATATTTTTTCTTACATCTTTTCTATAATTATGATCTTTTTCGTTAATTTCACATATTAATGACTTGTTCTGCATTGTATTATCAGAAACGCTAAACAGTGCCGCAAGTTTAATATTCACAATTGAAGCTGCTCTAAATGCAGCTGCTGTTTCCATTTCAATCACATTGCAACCCATTTGTAGTATTTCATCAATATAAGCAAATTGTGCAACAATTGTATCAATACTAAAGGTCGTTCCAATATGCCATTTTATATTATTTTCTTCACAAATTATTTTTGTATTGCCTTTTAACACTTCAAACATCTCTGTATCTGGATAACTCACCTCACCAAAAGCGTCATTATTTTTTAAAGGACTACCTTTTAGATATCTACTCATTCCATCACCACATACTGATAACTTAGGAATTACGATGTCACCAATATAAATGTTGTCTGATAAAGCACCAACCGATCCTACAAATATTGCTTTTTTACATTTGGTACCTCCTAACGCTAACAACGCATCCGAAAGAACAGGTGCGCCAATTCCTGTTTGTATGTATGTAATATTATAGTCATTTGTTTTTATATTCCATACATTTATATCTGCGTCATCAGAATTATTTAAAAAAGTTTTTTCATACCATAGATTATCAAACACATCTGGTTTCCACCAAGGTGCTATTATTACTTTTTCATTTATTTTATCAGCAGAAACTCCAAGTACTTGTTGACAAACATCCTCAGGAGTTGAACCAAAACGTTTCCACGAATTAACTAAATCTTTGTATTCCATATGAAATCTCCTTCCTAATATTTAGTTGTGTCAAATTGAAAAATTGATAATAACGTAAAATACATTATATGTAAATATTATACCATAAAATTTCCAAAATTGTATATTAATTTACGATCGTTATTTATTTCAACCATTAGCATTGAACCAAGTAAAAAGAAATAATAAGAATCAAGCAAAATAAAATGAACCATATCATCAGATACAGTTCATCTTATTTTTAATTTGGTTTTTCAATTATTAGAAAAATGCTAGCTTCATCTACTTCCTCAATATAGTATTGACATCCTGAAAGCTCACCTAATTTAATTAGCTCATCTTTTGAGAAAGAAGTTGAAACAAACCCATCTTTACACGCAATCATACCATTTTTAGTTTTTTCAAAATCAATTTCTCCAAGCAAGCCATTATCAGCTTGCTCTTGGAACCATGCCAACCTATGCTCCCAAAATTTATCACTGTAGGTACTAAAATAAGCCTTTCCACCAGGCTTGAGCACCTTTAAGCATTCATTAATCAAATGAGTTGATTCTCCTTTAATTGCAGATAAACCGTTTTGCAAGCAAAGTACCACATCGAAATCTTCTTCACTAAATTCAAGATTATAGGCGTCCATTACTTTAATTTCGCAGTTAGTACATTCTTTAATGTAGTCCTTTCCAAGGTCCACTGATGCTTGTGAAATATCAATTCCAACAACACTTGCAGAGAATGGTCCCAGTTCCTTGATGATACGTCCATATCCTGCTCCAATCTCTAATACTTTATCGTTCTTGCTTAAATTCTTTTGTATGAAAACGATTTCTTCATTAAAATAACGCTTAATCCTTTGATACTTAGTTTGGTAAACCTGAAATAATTTTACAGAGTTTAAATTCTCTTCATAATAATTAGACATAATTCTCCTCCAAAATATTTTTTGAAATAAAAACTATATTGCCCTACTTATAAGTTACTTTTATTATACCAATCCAACATCGAATAATTGTCGATAAAATAATAAAACGCTTTACTGGTTGATATGATCCTATACGGTAAACAATTTTATTATTTATACTGTCTACTATAATGATCATACCCGTTTCAAAAGCGTTTTGTTGTTTTAAGGTAATATCATTAGTTTTGAAAACTACCAAGGCTTATCCTCTCTAATAAATTATTTTTTCCTTCTTTGTAATAAACGAATAATTTGTGCTGTGCTCTTGTCATTGAAACATAAAGTAATTTCAAATCAAGTTCATCTTCACTATAAATATCATTTATATTTATAATAATGACTGCATCAAATTCAAGTCCTTTTGACAAATAAGATGGAACTATTACAATGGTGTTATCATATTGTTCTTCTTTACCTTCAAGTAGTTTAATGTTTAATTGTTTATTTTTCTTAAGTTCATTGTGAACTGATTTACATTCTTTTGGAGTTTTGCAAATTACAGCTATTGATTTATACCCTTCTGAAATCAAATCTATAATTTTTTTCTGTGCTTCATTTATTATATCTTTTTTAAATTTAAATTTGGCGATTGATGGTATTTCTCCATGTCTAACTACTGGTTTTGCTATTATCAAATCTTCTTTGGGAATAAGTTTAATTACTTCATTTGCTAAATCCATAATTTCAATAGTTGTACGGTAACTTTGTTCTAATTTCAGATATTGACTGTTATCAGTATCAAATATTTTATTTAAAACTATGTTCCAGTTTTTGATACTTCTATATGAATGTATTCCCTGTGATAAATCTCCAAGTATTGTAAAAAAGTCGGTATTAAACATTTTTTTAAGTGCATAAAATTGAAACGGACTGAAATCCTGTGCTTCGTCTATGACAACATATTTAATGTTGATCTCGTCTTCGAATCCCATAATTCTATGTTTTATAAATAGTAAAGGAGCCAAATCCTCAAGTTCAACCATTTTACCTTTTAAAATGTCATTTGAATATTGACATATAAAAGATGCAAATTTATCATCTAGTTTTCCAAGACTAAAATAATTCAAATTTTCTTCATTTGTAATTATGTCCTTATAATAATCAAACAAATCTCTTTTTATAAATTTGCTCATATAGGTTTTTACAGCTATCTTTATATTTTTTTTAACTTTTTGTAAAGCAGCATCTCTTATATTTAATATATCTACTATTGTAAGTCGTCGCTCTTCACTTTCAGGTTCATTTCTTCTTATAATTTCAATTTTTTTATCATAAGATAACTTCGTTTGTTCATATATTCTATCTTTCTCTTTATCTAAACGAAATTTAAGATGCTTTTCAACCTGTTCAAATCTTTTATACAAAGGAAGATGATTATAATCTCTTAAAATTATATTTTTTATTTCTTTTACACTCATGAGCAAGTGCCCTTCTAGTTCAAAATCTTCCTTTGGTATGTAGTTAATTTCAATGTTTTTTATATACCTTAACAAAATATTTATAAATGTAAGGGAACCTTTAAAAGCAGATGATTTTATTACAAGTGACTTTTTATTGCTATTTAATTGGGTATAATCATCATTAATGATATGTACTAATTTTTCTTCTGAATCAGTAAGATTGTATTTATCGCCTATTAATTTAAATGCATAATCAGCATATGTGGTTTGTATAACATTATTTGCACCTAATTCGGGTAATACTCCAGATATATAATTAAGAAATAAGCGGTTAGGAGCTATTATCATAAATTGTTCAGGATAAAAAGATTTTTCGTATGTATAAATTAGATAAGCTATGCGGTGAAGAGCTATAGTTGTTTTACCGCTTCCCGCAACCCCTTGTACAATCAAAGGCCTTTTTATATCAGCTCGAATTATTGCATTTTGCTCTGATTGAATAGTTGATACAATATCTTTTAAACGATTATCTTTATTTTCTCCCAACGAAGCTTGTAAAAAGGTATCAGTAGCTGTAATATCAACATCCATTATATCTAGTAGCTGCTTATTTTCAATTGTATACTGCCTTTTAAGTGAAAGTTCCCCTGACAAAGATTCGCCTAAAGAATTTTGATATACCACATTACCTAGTCTACCGTCATAATAAACACTAGCAAGAGGAGAACGCCAATCCAATATCATTGGAACATCCCAGTCTTCTCTTTGCAATGACATCTTTCCAATATAAAATTTTTCTATGTTGGATTTGTCTTCTTCACGAAAATCAATTCTAGCGAAATATGGATTATCTATAGCCTTTAAAAGCCTTGCATAATTATTTTCTAGCTCATCTAAAAGTCTAGTGTGAAGCATAATTGAAACATAGCTTTGGCTACTTTCAGTAGGGTCTAAGCTTGAATATGCGTCTTTTATTTCTTTTTGATGCATAGTTTTGTTTTTTTTATATGATTCAATAGATTTTTCAATATAATTGACAGTTTCTTTGAGTCTTTTTTCTTCTGTTTTATAATCAATATGGTCTAGTAGTGACATGTATACTCCTTAAACTTTTTCAACACACATTTATCTATTTTCTTAGTACTAAATGCTCTTGTAAATTTTCTTTCTTTTATAATCGCTGTAACTGGTTTGTGAAATTCTATATTTACTCATTTTGTGGTTAATTGATATATTTAGTTCATGTACATCCTGTTTATCATAATTTATGTTATAGCAATATAGAATATTTTTTATTAAAGAATTTCGGACTTAGTGCTTCCTTTGTTTAAGCATAAATAAGGACAATCAAACCTTTTTTCATATGCATTATTTTCCTTAAGCTGTTGGTTCCAAAAAAAGTTTACTAGCCCTAACTTGGAAAATACTTTAAAGAGAATTTCCATGCCTTTTCCTAGCTTAATTGGTTTAGCCAATTGGGAAATATCATTTTGATTAAAACTTCCTTCACTCATTAAGTTAACAATGGAATTTACCATTGGTTCTATAGTCTTTTCTTGAGACTTAGCAGGTCTTATCTGCAAACCTTCTACTCCACCTTTAATAGCTGTACCAACATAAGTTCTTCCTAATCTCAGAGATAATTGTTGAAAATATGCTTCTAGATAATAAGATTGGCTACTTTCTGGAAAACCAGATTGCACAAAAAAGCTTATACTTCCTCTAGAAGGTTCAAGTTTCTCCATAAATTTCATGAGATGTGAAGGCATTGCATGGACATATAATGGCATAAAGAACATAACATGATCCTCATTTTTAAATGTCATCGCCCACTCTTCCCACTTATCTCTTCTCTTCAAATCACGAATCTCAACTTTATTACCAAGAACTTCATGAACTTTTTCCAAAATAAGGGTCGAATTGCTGCCACTCCTTCTAGGAGAACCATTATAAATCACTAATTTTTCCATAGGTTCAACTGAATTAAACTCCACAGCCTGTCTTTTAGCCTTCCTTGATTCCAATAGACGTAATTGAAGACTAACATCTTTTATAATGCGGTATGCTTTAGATTTAAACTGGTAGGCAGTACGATATAAATAATCCTCTATAACATTTTCTTCTTGAATAGTTAAGCCTTTTGTATCATAGTAAAATACCATATCAGGGTATGATTTATATCTAGAAAGATGATGGCATTCGCCATCTTCTATTATAATATATGGATGATAATGTGGAATCGACCTATCGAAAAAAGCTTTAGCTTTATGGTTGATAAATCCTTGAGCAGCGTCCATAAGTAAAATTACAGTATCACTGTTTATATAATCAGGATAAATTTCAGCCATTGGATCCTTCATTACACATTTACCTGGAGTTTTTAACCAACAGTCCCAACAGCCAATACATTCATTAATTGATTTTTCAGCTAAGCTAACCACTTTAAGAGGTTCATCATAAAGACTTTGTATAGCCTCATAAATTTCAGCCTCTTGTTCTTTTCTTAAATCAAATATAGTTTTCAATATTATCTCCCCTTCAATAACTTAATATATTTTATGAAAATATGATTCTATAGTTAGATAAAATAGCAACTTTTGAAAGCAAATATTCATATAAATCACCTTTGAAGGGTTAGTAATACCCCCTGTCCAAAATATTTCCCAAACTTTATCAACTTTATTTCTTAATTCTCCTGTAATCAATTTATGTTCTCCTTTAGTCTTGAAGCAATTAATAGTATTGGTATAAATTAACTGTATTTTATTATAATACATATGCAAAAATAATTCTACAATAATATCAATAATATTTAATATTAGACCATACAAAATAAAACGAACCATATCATCAGATACAGTTCATCTTAATTTTAATTTGGTTTTTCATATAATTATATATTTTGGCTATTTAAGCTTATATTGTAATAATTTAAATCATTTCTTTCTTCTAAACCTGAAGATTTCCAGAACGTATTACCAATATCATTAGTTTTAAAAACTACCAAGGCTACTTTGTTGATACCTTCTTCTTTCATTGATTTATAAACAGCTTCAAGTAATTTTGTACCAACACCTTGATTTCGATAATTTACATTCACAGACGCATGATAAATATAGCCTCTACGTCCATCATGGCCACTTAAAATCACACCAATAATTTCGTTGTTAATTTTTGCAACGAAATTAGTTGAAGGATTTCTCGTTAAGAATTTAGCAATACCGTCTTTTGAGTCGTCAAGGCTTCGCATACCCATTCCTTTAGTATTTGTCCATAGTTTGTACGCATTTTCATAGTCTTCAATTACAAAATTTTCAATATGCATAAATCTTTACCTCATCAATTATTTAATATTTTTTTCATTTCAATATAATCTATAGTTTTGTAAGTCTTTTTTTCTGTTTTATAAATAATATGGTTTAGTAGTGACATGTATATTCCTTAATTTAGCTTGCTTTTAGAAATAAATTGTTGTAAATATGTCTATGCAAAAGCTATGTACGATCATATGTTTTGATACAATCTGATTCTTTAATTAAATTACTCAAAACTGGCTTTTTTATTTTACACATTTTATCATTGCAATGTATACACTTTAGTGACTCATTAGAACCTTCCCAAAACCTTTCAGGATATTTGAGATACACTATTTCCCACCGAATTAGAATTAATATAGACATGAAAAATAAGCTCCATGAAAAAAAGCTTCGTATAAAAAGCATAGGAGTATACATCATGAAATGGCCCCAATTAAATATTCTGCAATTAACACAGCAACGATTTTTCATAATAAGACTTTGAAACGGACACCAAATGATTACGCAAATCAAATCACAAACATAATAAAACATAGATATAAGCAATAGTTCTTGAACATCTAATATCTCCATTAAATAAAGTATACCAATTATTGCATTAAAAAATAACCAAGATAGAAGAACTTTTATAGCTGTAATATTCATTTTTTGAATATTTTTATAAAGCTCTAAATCCTCATACTCATTTTTTGGTGAAGTATATTTATTTCTAAATTGTTTTAAACAGCCCATGCTTATTTTACTATGAGGGGATATTTGTATTATCATTTCAATCATAAGAATTAACCACACCACATGCAAAGGCGTTATCCCATTTACATGTGATGATAATACATTTCTTAATAGTTCATTGTTGAATAAATACATGTAAAGTACAAAAGAAAAAATGCTTACACGAAAAATAAGTTTGAAAATATACTTTTTAAACATTTAATTACCTCTTAAAATATTGAAAATATAACATGCTATAAATTTCATGTAAATATTATACCATAAAATCACCAAATTTGTATATTGATTTGCAATTGTTATTTTTTCAAATAAAACATTATAAGGATTAAAATGACAAGCCACAAGTAAGACAAATGTAACATTTATTTGCATATTAACGAATATTAATATATATATGGTTGTTCACATTTGTTGCTATTTTATCATTTCGCTATTATTAATAATTAATGTATTATATAAAAATAATATATCTTGATCTTTAAAATTTATAAAGTCACCCACTAAATCAGAACTAATATACCTTAAATCTACTAATGTAATTTTACTGTATTGACTAAGCAAAAGTGGCGAAAGACTACTAGCAAAGGAATCTCTAAATATAATTAATTCTTTATTATATTTACTTATATTATTATTAATTTCAACTATTGGCTTAGCACCAGATAGAAATATATCATAAGAATCTACCCCTAATAAATCATCTTGGTTATATATTGTTGTTTTAATGGGCGAAGATTTATAATCGGTATAATAATATACTGTTGCATTATCTATTACATTATTTGAAAGATATGTTATAGTATCAGGATTAAGAGGTAATGCTGATTGTCCGTAATATGAACCATAATAAGGATAATATAATTTTTTATCATATTCATTATCTATGGAAACAAAATCTTTATTCATTGCTGAAAGTAACTTTTCTGCAACTTCATTAATATTCTCTTGTTTCCAATGCAAATCTGTTTTATAATAATCATCTAAAGAAAGGCAATCAAATAAAGATATATATTTCAAATTTTTTAATTTTTTCTTCAATATTACTTCAATATTATCGTAATCTATAAAAAGATATTTTTCATCTTTTGAATAATAATTTTTATCAGGTATTAAAGAAAAATATACATTCATACCATTAAAATATTTTTCATATACATAATTAATTTTATCAGCCATCTTTTCTACACTTAGCTGATGATAAGGATATTCCATCTTAAATACATGATTATCTTTTAAATAAATACCATGTTGGTCATAAAAATGAAATATATAAAAATTAGATAATGTTTTTATTGTTCTATACGTATCTCTTAATGCAACTTGGTCAAGTAAATACTTTTCATATTTTTTCGTAAATTCACCATTTAAAACTGTATTAATAGATAATTCAGGAAATTGAGATAATTTTCGCCTTTCACTTTTAGAAATAGCTTTAGCAGGCAAAATAGAGTTTAAAAGAAATACTGTAATCAATATTCCTATAAATGAAATTGAAATTATTTTATTTTTCATAATATTTTTTAATGCCTCCTAAAACCTAAAATATAAAAATGGTTGAAATGATGAATCTACCATATACCCTACAGATAATAGTAAAATAATAACCAACATTATTGGTTCAGTAAAATTAAATATTTTGTTCCATAAGGGTTTAATGTTTAATTTTAAAAATATATATTTTGGTATTTCTGTAGAAAAAATTATTGCAATAATCAAAACGTACAAATAGCTTCCTAAATAATAATTGCTTTCAACTGTAAAAAATGGAATATCAGTCATGAAAAGCATTGATTTTATAAATTCTATAGCATCTATTATTTCATTATTAAATAATACAAAACTAAAAACAACTATCAACATAGTGTATATATGAGTAAATAATGATGGGATTTTATTTAGTAGTCGTAATAAAAATATTTTTTCTAAAACTAATACGACTCCAAACATAAGCCCCCACAAAATGAAATTCCAATCAGCTCCATGCCAAAAACCAGTTAAACACCAAACTATAAATATATTTATTCCCCATCTTAGTACGCCTGTTCTATTACCACCTAAAGGTATATAAAGATAATCTCTAAACCAGCTACCAAGTGAAATGTGCCACCTACGCCAAAATTCAGTTATACTCTTTGAACAAAAAGGGTGATTGAAATTTTCTAAAAAATGAAAACCAAACATACGACCCATTCCAATTGCCATATCACTATATGCTGAAAAATCAAAATATATTTGTAAAGAAAATGCTATTGCACCCAACCAATAATATATTACCGAAGGTTGGTTAGTTTCTATGGAAAGTGTCCATAATGTGGCAAGCTGATCTGCAATTATTAATTTTTTAGATAGTCCAAATATAAACCTTTTAACACCATATGAAAAATCTTCAAAACTATGTTTTCTCATTGAAAGTTCTTCGTTTATTGTTTTATATCGAACAATAGGTCCTGCTATTAGCTGTGGAAAAAGTGATATATATAAAGCTAATTTAATAAAATTTGTTTGTGCCGATACTTCTTTTCTGTATACATCAATTATATAGCTAATTGCTTGAAAAGTATAAAAACTAATACCTATTGGTAATGCATATTTAAACAAAGATATCTCTGAAGAAAATAAAGAATTAATATTTTCAATTATAAAATTGGAATACTTAAGTAATCCAATTAGAGTGAGGTTTATAGCTATTGCTGTAATAATAGCTACTTTTCTATAAAATAACGTATTGAATTTATCTATTAATAAACCAAATATATAGTTCAATATTATTGAAAAAATAAATGTAAACATAAATTTAGGTTCACCAAGAAAATAAAAAATCAAACTCGATATAAGAAGAACAATGTTTTTTGCTTTATATGGTACCAGGAAATACAATATTAGAACTATTGGAAAAAAACAAAATAAAAAAGTCATGCTTGAAAAAACCATATATATAATTCCTTTCTGAAATTACTTCTATTATTTAAATAACACTTCATTTGTAATTTTTCAAATGAAGTGTTATTTATTTTAGTTATAAACTTATAACTTATTTAACAAGCTCTAAGAATGCTTTATGAAATTCTGTGGAGTTCTCATCCATAATAAGAATTACCATATTTCCAACATTGTCAACTATGACATTTTCAGGTTCAACACCAACACAAATCCATTTTCGTGGGTCTACATTTGTCTTAATATCTTCTTTTATTTTCTCTATGTCACTTCCCTCTTTAACGCGAAGTAATACTATTGAATGTGCTGATGAAGTCATCAAAGGCTCAGATGCCATAGCTTCAGTAAATTCTATATCTTTTGTACCAAGGAAATATTCTAGATTTTCAGTAGTAATTTCTGTTTGTCCAAGTTTCGCAGTTTCAATCCCTGCCTCTACATAAAGTTTATCAAGTATTGAAGAAAGTGACTCCGCTGCAAGAGGATTTTCATTTGCAGTAGTATCCTTTCCGGTATCTCCATTTGATGATTCACTTGGTGAACAAGCCACAAATGTTAATAATAGTACACAGCCTAATAAAATAAGTCTAAATTTTTTAATGATATTATTTTTTTTCATGTTACGCTCCTAGTTGTTTTATTTAATTTTGTCGACATATAATTAGACGATTTTATCTATAATAAGTTCCATAAGATTTTTTTCATCTTGTTATAAAGTTATTCCATTAAAAAAGATGAACCATATCATCGGATACAGTTCATCTTAACTTTAAAAAATATTTTATTTGATATATTCATTGCTTACTAAAACATCTGATAGTACTTCTGTTGGAACTACAAATTCAACAACTCCCATAGCACCAGGACCAACTACATACTTATCAAATGAAATTACTAAGTTACCTTCAGCAGTTATATAGAAACCCTGATCCTTAGATATTTTTTCAAATGTTTCTTTTATTTCAGGTTGTAACTCTTTAATCCAATACATATTATTTTCATCAGCTTTATTTTGCTCTATCATCTGTTTTATTATATTTTCGCTGATAATTTCAATATAACTGTCATCCTTGAAAAGACTAGGAAGAGTTATTAATATTTCATTTTCTTTGTCTATTGTATCATACTTAAATGTTGTTGATGAAGATCCAACAATATTTACAACATAACGACCAACTGACAATATTTTGTCTGTATCAGTTTTTATAACATATCCGCTATCTACTCCCATATGACCTCCGCCATTTTGCTTTAAGCTCTCCATATCGGTCGTAAATTGTTCATATAGTTCTTTATTTTCAGCTAAATATTTTTCATTTAGGCTGTTTTGTAAATCTTTATTATCTAATCCATCTATTGCTGGTGTTTTTATATTAGCATCATAAGTTTCTTCATTAATTTTATATTCTTTAAATGTCAATACTTTTACAATTCCACCTAAAACTGGTACATCTGACAATGTTTCTGCCAATGCTTCATTTGTATTTACCCCTATTGTTAAGACTGTTGAAACAATAGCTATTGAAGCTGCAGTAGCACACATTCTTTTAAGGTATATTTTTTTATTCATAATTTTTTTACCTTCCTTTAGTGATTTTTTTACTGTAAATTCTAGTTCCATAGGAATAGGTATATTAATGTATTCTTTTTTTAGCTGATCTATTTTATTTTCATCCATCACTAATCCTCCTAAATTTATTCATTAATTTTAATACGTAACTTCTCTAGTGATTTGTATAACCTGGTTTTAACTGTATTTACATTTTCATCAAGAATTTCAGCCACTTCTTCTATTTTCAAGTCTTCAAAAAATCTTAATATAATAATGCTGCGGTAGTTGTCAGGTAATTCATCTAATGCTCTATATAAATCTACATCTTTATATTTATCAACTGTTCCACAGTCAAAAGACGATATAAATTCATCATCTACCACCACTATTTTCTTTTGCTTCCTAATAAAATCTATTGCTGAATTAATTAATATCCTATAAAACCAAGTTCTAATATACTCAGGATTTTTTAAATTATCTAGCGATACGATAGCTTTAAATATAGCTTCTTGAACAATATCCAAAGCATCATCAACATTTTTTACATAACTATATGCTATCCTATAGTGTTTTTCTTTATTTTCAACAACATAATTTTCTAACTTTTTTTCTAAACTTGAATTAATTCGCACGAATTTCACCTTTCCTTACATATATGCACATATAAATTGACTTACATCTTTTAGACGTCAATTTATATCAAAAAGTTTTAATTTATATTTTAAATTTTAGTCCTATAAATATTTAATTTTACAATAAAGGTAAGCATGATTCTATGACAAGAAATTATGCTCACCTTCATTGTAAAGTAAAATATTCCTTAAATCCTTTTTCTTCAGCATCTTTTATTCTTTAATGTATTAATCTGGACTAGATTTCGACATTAATTATAATAATTTTCTATGATAAATTTATGAGTTAATTAATAATTATATAAACAGTAATCGCATATAATTACAATACATCTATAAAAATAATACTATAATAATATTTAACATTAAGAAATTTATTATTTTAATAAATATTCTTCAACGCTTACAGACCTAGTGATATAGACATGCTTTCAGGATACCAATCAACTTGATATCCAAAATACTCAGGAACTTCTCTAAGCGGTACGTATAGCTGATTATTTACTTGTTTAATAGATACTTCTTTTGTAGTTAATTCATTTTTAGCTGTTATTTTGCCACTATTTGAATCGTAAATGTATTCTATACCCATATTATCAAACAACACTTTTGCAGAAACATAAGTTACACCATTTTCAAGTATCGGTTTAACATCAAATTTCAATGGCATACCTTTCCACATTACAGTTACTTCTTCATTATTTTTAATATATACAACTTCTCCACCTACAATAGTCGCTAGAGGTAAAATGTCTTTTATATCTCTTTCTGGACATGTCATATAGTCTCTATCAAGGATAACAAAGTCTGCAAGTTTTCCAGCCTCTAAAGAACTGAAGTGCCATGCTATTTGCCCATGTAGCATGACCACATGTACGGATTAATGCTACCGGGTTATTAGGAGCTACTTTATCTAAATCTTCTTTTGTAGGAAACTGTGGGTCGTCCCATACTTCTTGATTCCAACCTCTTCCTATAATCCAAGTATTCTATCATGATATTAGTTTTATCATGTAGAATATATTTAATTCTATTTGGTACAAGTTATTTAATGACAAGAAAAAGATAGCAAAAAAAGGAAATGCAATGGAATTGTCACCATTGCATTTTGATGTAAGACAACAAACGTCCTACGATTTTGTAATTGATATTGTTAATTTGATGCATTCTAGTACATCATTTTTGTTAAATATTTCTCCAGATGAATGTATATTCCTTGTTGGAATAGATATTACACCACTTGGTACACCTGTTCTAGTCATATGGATAGCTCCCGAATCTGTACCTCCAAATTCTAACACTTCATATTGATACTTAATATTGTTTTCAATAGATAAGTTTGTTAAGAGTTCTTTAACTTGTGGGTGTGTTATAAGGGATTTATCCATTAACTTTATTGCTGCACCACCACCTAATTTTACATCCATCTTTATTCCATCAGGTGAATCGCCAGTTGCTGTAACATCAAGAGCTATTGCAATATCAGGATTAATTCCATAGCCTGCAGTTTTAGCTCCTCTACATCCAACTTCCTCTTGGACTGAGAAAACATAATATATGTCATTATCTGTTGCAGGATGATTTTTTAAAGCCTCTATTAAAATATAACAACCAATTCGATCATCTGCTGCCTTACAAATTACGCAGTCCTCTGTTTCATAATATTCTGATTTAAATACACACATATCACCTATCTGAAAATTATTTTTTACAAAATCAACTGATGTAGAGGCAACATCTAAATATAATTTGCTCATTGTTAGTTTTTCTTTATCCTTTAGTTCTTCCGAACAAATTACACCTTCTAAATTATTATCAAATATCATTCTAAGACCAAGCAGTTCCTTAGGATGAAGTCCTCCGACATTTGAAAATCTAAGAAACCCTTTTTCATCAACATGTGTAATTATTAAACCTATTTGGTCCATATGTGCTGAAAATAATATTTTTTTGCCATTTCCCTTTTTTCTTGCAATTAGATTTCCCAGAGGGTCTGTAGTGAGTTCATCTACATAATCTTTAATTTCTTCTTTAATTAAATTTCTTATATTATTTTCTCTACCTGATGGAGAGAAACAATTTGAAAATTTCTTCATTAATTCACTATTAAATTCCATGTTATTTCTCCTTTCACTTGTTAATTTTTATTATTGTTCTTTATTTTCTTCTAATAAAATCATTTTTACAAGTGTTACTAAATTATTGTAATCATTTTTACTTGCTACATTGACAGATGAATGGATATATCTGCATGGAACTGCTAATGCTACTACCTTAGAACCATTTTTGGTTTTATGTATAGCTCCAGCATCATTTCCTCCAGATGATGATTTTCTAAACTGATATGGAATATTATTATTTTCTGCTACTTTAGCTACACGTCTAACTTCATCTATATCATATACAGTTGATTTATCCATAATAGATATTGCTGGTCCATTATTTATAGATGTAGAATTTGAATGGTCTTCAATTTCAGGCATATCAGCACAAACAGTACCCTCAATAACAATTCCTAAATCAGGTTCTAATGCATAAGCAGCTGTATAAGCACCCCTTAATCCTACTTCTTCCATTACAGTAAAAACAGCATAAAAATCTACATCAAGTTTCATAGAAAGTAGCTCTATAATAGCGCTACAACCTGCTCTATCATCTAATGCCTTTGCTTTTATCATATTATCGCCAAATTCTACATAATCGCTTTTAAATGTAACATAATCACCAATGCTTACAAGTTTCTCAGTTTCTGCTTTTGAATTTGAACCAATATCAATATATAATTTGTCAATTGGTAAAGCCTTGCCTTTTTCGTCTGCACTCATGAGATGTATAGCTTTAGAACCTATAACTCCTGGTATTTTACATTCACCAACTTCAACTACTTTTGAATTCAATACTCTTTGGTCTATTCCACCAACAGCTTGAAATTTAATAAATCCATTTGAATCTATATGAGATACAATTAGCCCAACTTCATCCATATGAGCTGCTACCATTATTGTTTTATTTTTTTTACCTTTATTGTGGGCTATTATATTTCCAAGCTTATCTACATAATTTTCACAACCAATTTCATTTAATTTTAACTTTATATAGTTTCTTACTTCGTATTCACAACCTGATACGCCGGAAAGTTCAGTTAATTCTTTTAAAAACATAATATTTCCTCCAAATCAGAATTATCTATTTCATTTATAAACCTTGCAATTGCCTTACCAGTTGTTTCTATATCCTTTAAATCAATAGTTTCAACTGATGTATGCATGTATCTAAGAGGTATAGACAATAGTATACAAGGGATACCCTCTCTATTTATTTGTAATGATTCTGTATCAGTTCCTGATGATGATGGAGAAGCTTCGTATTGAAACTCGTAATTATATTGTTTGCATACTTCAATAAATTTTTTAGTAAGCTTTGGATTAAATCGACCACCTATTGCAACTGCAGGGCCCTTTCCTAAAGATGCTGTTTCTGGTGGCATATCTGGTGTAAGTCCAAATCCTACATCCAGTACTATTCCAATATCGGGGTTAATTTTATAGCTTGCAGTTGCAGAACCTCTACAACCTGTTTCTTCTTGTGCAGTGGCTGCATAATATATATTGCTATTGTGAGAAATTTTCTTTAATTCATGAGCAACAACTAGCATAACTGCTATTCCAGCTTTATCATCAAGTTGTCTTGACGAAATTATACTATTTTGTAAAGCTAAGGGCTGTCTTTTTATAACTGCTATATCTCCTATTGATACCTTCTTTTCAAGTTCTTTTTTTGATAGTCCTGTATCTATAAATAAATCTTTTGTTTTTAACGGTTTTTCTCTTTCTTCTTCGGGGGTCAAATGCGGTGGTTTGATTCCTATTACACCAAATATAGATTCTTTGCCATAAATAATTATGTCCTGGGCTACTAGTGATGCTGCATTTATTCCTCCTACAGATGTAAATCTAAGAAATCCATTATCTAGAATTGATGTTATCATTAATCCAATTTCATCGCTATGAGCTGCTAACATTATTTTTGTGGAGTTTGTACCTGTTGATTTGAATATGTAGCTTCCTATGTTATCTTCTTCGAACGAGTCAGTATATGGTTGAAAATATTTTTTTAATATATTACCATTGGTATGTTCATATCCTGAAACGTAATGATTTGAACATACTTCAAATAAAAAGTTTTTTATCATATTAATTCTCCTTTCTGGGTTAGTATGATTAAAAAAGCAAATTGCATACTTAATTGTATAGTTATTTTGTTGTTTGAGGTGATATATGAAATACTTATATATTATTGTTTCATTATATGAGTTTTATGTGGTTATTTGTCCAAAAAATGTAAATATAGTTGGAAAAAAATTGTTAGATCATTAGATCTAACAATTGTATTTTACTTCAATAAGTCCCCTAGTGCATCACCTATAGATTCACCAATTGTAAAGTCAGAATCTTCTGATTTATATGAAACTGGAATATCACTGTTTGAATATTCATTTTCATCTTTACTTTCTAATACAAAAGTTAAGTTAATATTTTTACCTTTTGTATCAATGTATAATATCTTTGCATCTTTGGTTTCTCCAACTTTAACTACTTTAGCTGGTGTTCTTAATTTTTCTGTAGAAACTCTTGCTATTGGTATAAAGCAATCTATATTTCCATTAACCAACACATGTACTCCATCTAAAAGTATACGAGTTATTTCAACTGGAATTATGTCATCTTTCTTTAAATCTTTAGTATATTTGTCAAATGGATGTTCAATAAGTTGTTTCATTCCTAAACTAACTTTTCTATCTTTTCTAGAAATGTTTAATATTTTTGCAGTAACTTCTTGACCTTCACTTAAAACATCAGTAACTTTTTCTGTTCTAGCCCAATCAATATCTTTTATGTGTAACAAGCATTCTATATCATCAATTACTACAAAAGCACCAAATTCTAATATTCTAGATATTTTGCCAGTAACAACATCTCCCTTATTATGTTTATCAAGGAACAATGCCCATGGACTTTTTATAGTTGCTTTATAGCTAAGTGATAATTTTTTATTTTCTTTGTCAACGCTTTTAACTTTAACGCTAATCTTATCGCCAACTTTTAAAACTTCTGAAGGATGCTTAATTCTAGTCCATGCTATTTCATTTATATGAAGTAATCCATCTATTCCATCGATTTCTACAAATGCGCCATAATCTTGAAGGTTTTTTACAATTCCTTCATATATTTCGCCTTCTTTAATATTCTCCCAAGTTTCATTATCTTTTATTTCTTTTTCAGCCTTTTCTACTAATCTTGATGATAATATTAATTGTCTTCTGCCTTTTTTATTTTTTGTATCTAAAATTTTAGCTTTTAAGCTTTGACCTACATACTCAGAAGGATCAACTTCTCTTTGTATAGAAATTTGATTTCTTGGAATGTAGCCTTTAACACCATTAACTTTTCCATAAATTCCAAATTGAGATGCTTCGTTAATTGATATATCAATTATAGCATTTTCTTTTTTTAATTTTTCTAAATCTTCCCAAACTTTTTTTTCTTCTAATGGTTTTCTTGTTAATATAACATTACCATCTTGATCAGAAAGCTTAACTACTTGAGCTTCGATAGATTCTCCTTCTTTTACTAATTCTGTTAAATCAGGTATTTGAGCAAAGGAATATTCATCTCTAGTGATTATTCCATCGGATTTATAATTGATGTTCACAGAAATGGCTTCGGGATTTACAGATATTACAGTTCCTTTAACTATATCACCTGTTCTTATTTTTGAAACTCCACCATAGCTCTCGAACAATTCATGCATTGTTCCGTTTTGATTTTCTTGATTTTCATTCATGTCATTTGTTTGGTTTAGGTTTTCTGACATTTGTATAACCTCCTCTATTATCCAGTCAGGAGTTGAAGCTCCTGCTGAAACTCCCACCTTGGTATTTTTATCTATATATTTATAAGGAATTTCCTTATAATTTTCAATGTAAAATGTATTCGGACAAACTTTTTTACTCAACTCATATAACTTCTTAGTATTTGAACTATTTTTCCCACCCACAATAAGCATTACATCGCTTCTTAAGGCTAATTCAACACACGCATCCTGTCTTTTTTTTGTTGCATCACAAATTGTGTTATTAATTACAATATTAGTATAATTATTTTTTGTTATAGTATTAACTATCTTTGAAAAAACATTTGTGTTGAAAGTAGTTTGTGATACTAAGCAATATTTTTCAACAGGATCTATTTTTAATTCTTCAATATCTTCTTGACTTTCAATTATTATAACATCAGATTCTTTATTATTGCACCACCCAATTATTCCAAGAACTTCTGGATGTTTTTTATCACCTACTATTATAATGTTGAATCCTTTATTACTATACTCTTCAACTATTTTATGTATTTTTCTAACTTTTACACAAGTTGCATCTATAATATTTATTCCTTTTTCAACTAGTTCTAAGTGCTCTTTTTTGCCTACACCATGGGACCTAATCAAAAGTTTTGTATTATTATCACTATAATCAAGAATATCATTTATAACAATTAAGCCTTTTTTTTCCAAACTATTTACAACATCTTTATTATGAATGATTTCTCCATAACTGTAAAGCTTTTTTTCTTCGTTTAATGTAGATAAAGCCTTTTCTACTGCAATTTTCACTCCAGAGCAAAACCCTATATACTTTGATTTTTCAATAAACATAAGCGATTACCTGTCTTTTCCTAAATCATATATATCTCTTAATATTTCTTTTCCAATTTCCGTATATTTTTCAGTGTTAATTTTTCCTGTATAGTTTTCAAAGTAATTTTTTTCTTGTCCAAAATAAATATCAATTTTACCTCTAAATTTATAATTTCCTTTTATATAAACAGGAATGATATTGGAATTTGCTTTATTTGCTATCATTGCAATTCCAGGTTTTGCATTTTTTTCATCGTATTTTTCAACTCGTGTACCCTCTGGAAAAATACCAAGAATCTCATTTCTATTTAAGACAGCTAATGAACTTTTTATTGCTGATAACGAAACCCCAGACCTATCTACAGGAAAAGCACCTAGTTTACCAAATATGTATCCTAAAAATTTATTTTTAAATAATTCTTTCTTACCCATAAAACAAATTTTTCTTTTAGAAGAAATTGCTAACATAACAGGGTCTATCATGGATATATGGTTTGCACAAATAATGTATCTGCCATCAGAATTATTATACTTTTCTGAATTGTGTGTTTTTACGTTAAAAATTAAGAATGCTAAAATTTTCAATATAAATACAGCTATTCTATAAAGCATTAAGTCCCTCCGATACTATTGATATTATTTTATTTTGGATATCTTGTATGCTCATATTTGTATTATCAATTATAATAGCATCATCTGCTATCTTTAAAGGTGCAATTTGTCTAGATGAATCATTGTAATCACGCAATTTAATATCTTGCAAAACTGTATCATATGAAACACAAATACCTTTATCAACGAGTTCGTTATATCTTCTCTTTGCTCTTTCCTCTACAGATGCAGTTATAAAAAATTTATAATCTGCATTTGGAAAAACATTAGTTCCAATATCTCTTCCGTCTAAGATTACATTTTTATTATTAGAGATACTCCTTTGTAAATCAACCATTTTTAAACGAACATTCCCTAATGACGAAATCATAGATGCTATTTTAGAAATATTTTCACTTCGTATATAATCATCAACAACCTCATCATCTAAGTAAATACTATTGTTTAAATAGTCTATTTTAGTTGTTTTAAGCATTTTGTCAATTTTCTCATCAATAATCGGAATATTATTCTTAAATGCTTTATATGCTAAAGCACGGTACATAGCACCAGTATCAATATATTCAAAATTAAGATTTTTACTGACAAGTTTCGCAATAGTACTTTTGCCAGCACCTGATGGTCCATCTATTGCTATAATCATTTTTTCATAATTCCTTTCAAACTACATTTTCTCATAAGTCACCATATTATTATATTACAAAAATACAAATATAACAATAAAAATATTATTATTATGTTATATTTTATAATATTAGTAATATATTACTTGAAAAACAAATTATAATTTCATATAAAAAAGGATAGATAAAAATATCTGTCCTTTTTTAACAATTATATATTGTTTATTACAAATTATCACTTTGGTAGATACTATGACTATCCCACAATTCTTCTAACCTATCGTAATACTGAAGAATATCATCCTTTTCCTGCATACCTATATTTACAATTAAGCTGTTTAACATACACATAGGTACAACTAGAGAATCAATGAATGATACAATATTACTTTTTGCTAAAAGTGAAACATCTGATAACGAGTGGAAAGGTGATGCTTCAGTATCTGTAATTGCTATAACCTTAGCCTTATGTTCTTTTACAAATTTAGTGGCTTCTATTGTGTTGTTTGAATACCTTGGGAAACTAATAACAATCAAAACGTCAGTTTCCTTAACTCTAATAATTTCTTCATACAAAGAGTTTACTCCGCTGTTATTCAAAACTTTAACATTATCTAGTATTACATCCAAGTAAAAACCAAGATAATTAGCTAGAGTTGAAGAAGTTCTAAGTCCAAGTATATAAACTTTATTTGCATTTAAAATTGCTTCTGTAGCTTTATCAAGAGCATCAGTATCAATATTTTCTAAAAGATAACGCATACTGTTAATTTCATTACGTATAATTCTTTTATGCAACATATCAGTATCTTCTGATGCATCTTCATCTAAACCGATACGCTGAACTGTAGTTAATTTATTTTTTATCAATACTTGCAGTGACTTTTGCAGTTCAGGAAATCCAGAAAACCCTATAGAACTTGCAAATCTAACAACTGTAGATTCACTAACATCAACAGTTTCCCCAATTTTAGCTGCAGTCATAAAAGCCGCCTTATCATAATGTTCTATTATGAACTGAGCTATCTGTTTTTGACCTTTACTAAATTTGTAATAGTTACTTTTTATAAGATTAATAAGATCAGCATTATTTTTCATTAAATTATCATCCTCGAATAAGTTTTATACCCTCTTCGAAAGCTCTGATGTTTTTTTCAACAGTTACTGGTGGAACTCTATTAGAAATTGAGCTTTTTAATGTTTCAATATTTATTACACCTTCACCCATAATTGCATATAAAACTCCTACTGAAACAATATTGGCAACCATATGAGTACCAATTTTATCTATTGCTGTACTTAATATAGGAAGTTTATAAACTTTGTAAGGAACGTCTTCTTTAACATCAACACTTTCATCTACAACTAGTATACCATCTTTATCTAAAGATGCAATATATTTATCATAAGATTTTTGTGTTAACGACAATAAAATATCATTTTTTACAACTTTTGGATACTTAATTTCATCTTTGCTAATGATAACTTCTGCTTTACTAGCTCCGCCTCTTGCTTCTGGACCATAAGATTGTGTTTGAATTGCATTTAAACCATCTTCCAATGCAGCATCAGCAAATATTATTGCAGCAAGGATTACACCTTGACCACCTGAACCGCTTAATCTCATTTCTATTCTTTGAAACATAATAAATTCTCCTCTACTTTTGAAATTTATCAATAACTACTTTATAGTTCTCAGTGTACTCAGGTTTAGGATTATTGTACATCTCACCTATTATTATTTTATTTTCGCCCATTTCAGGTTTCTTATCTACAACTTTTTTATCGATGCAATTATCTTTTAAGAATTCGTGCATTTTAACAGCATCGCCCTTTTTATTTTTTCTTCCATAGTAAGTTGGACATAAGCTTAATCCTTCAACAAATGAGAACCCTTTGTTACTAATAGCATTAACTACAAGTTTTTCCATTGCTTGAGCATGATATGCAGTACCTCTTGCTACATATGTTGCACCTGCACCTTGAACAAGATTACATAGATCAAAAGTTGAATCGGTATTTCCATAAGGAGCTGTTGTACCAAAATCTCCTGTTGGAGTTGTTGGGGAATATTGTCCACCTGTCATACCATATATGTTGTTATTAAAACAAATTGTTGTTATATCTATATTTCTTCTAGCAGCGTGAATTAAATGGTTACCTCCAATTGCTGAAGCATCTCCATCACCTGTTATAACTATTACATGTAAATTGGGATTTGCATGTTTAATTCCTGTTGCAAAAGCAAGAGCTCTACCATGAGTTGTATGAAGAGTGTTAAAATCTAAATATCCTGGTGCTCTTGATGAACAACCTATACCAGATACAATACATACTTCATCTTTATTAAGTCCAAGCTTATCAATTGCTCTAACTACTGTATTTAACAAGGTACCATGACCACATCCAGGACACCATATATGAGGCAACTTGTCTGTTCTATAATACTTTTCTGTCATTTCGCTAAAATTCATAATTATTTACCTCCATTTACTGCTTCAATAATTTCATTAGGAGTTATAAGCTCTCCAGTAACCTTGTTAATCTTTTTAACAGGACACTTTTTACCAGCTATTCTATCTACCTCATAGAAATATTGACCGAGATTCATTTCTGCAACATAAATTTCTTTTGCTTGTTCTGCAACCTTATCAATTTGTTTTTCAAGCATTGGCCATATAGTTATTGGTCTAAATAAACCAACTTTTTTACCTGATTTACGTAATTCATCTATTGCAGTTTTAGCAGATCTTGAAACTCCACCAAAAGCAATAATAACAACTTCAGCGTCTTCCATTTCATATTCTTCGAAATATGCCATGTCATCTACATTTTTTTCAACTTTATTTACTAAACGAGTTATAAGCTCTCCAGAAATTTTATTATTATTTGTTGGAAAACCAGTTTCATCATGAGTTAATCCTGTAACATGATATCTGTATCCTTCACCAAATGACGCCATAGGTGGTATCATATCTTCATCTGCCTTATATGCTAAATATTCATCTGGTTTGCATGTTGGTTTTTTTCTATCTATTATTTCAATTTCAGAAGGATCTTTATAAGTTAATTTTTCTCTCATATGTCCAACTGTTTCATCCATTAACATTATAACAGGTGTACGATATTTTTCAGCTAAGTTAAATGCTTTTATTGTATATTCGTATGTCTCTTGCACTGAATTAGGTGTCAAAGCTATGATTGGATGATCTCCATGTGTTCCCCACTTTGCTTGCATAACTTCTCCTTGTGCTGGAGATGTAGGGAGCCCTGTGCTTGGACCACCTCTTTGTACATTAACTATAACACATGGTATTTCTGCTATAGATGCATATCCAAGATTCTCTTGCATTAAAGAAAATCCAGGTCCACTTGTAGCTGTCATTGATTTTAATCCAGCTAATGAACCACCAATTATAGCAGCCATACTAGCTATTTCATCTTCCATTTGAATAAATTTACCACCAACTTGAGGAAGTTTTTGTGCAGATATTTCTGCAACCTCAGTTGAAGGTGTTATAGGATATCCAGCAAAGAATTTCATGCCTGCTGCCAAAGCACCTTCAACACAAGCTTCATTACCTTGGATTAATTTATAATTCTTCTCATTACTCATCTTTGTTACCTCCTACTAAGTAAATTGCGTTATCTGGACATCTAAGTTCACACATTCCGCAATTTATACAATCATCTGGACGTGCAATTACGCACTTATCATTTTTTAATTCAAGGACTTTTTTAGGACAAAATGCAATACATATGTTACATCCCTTGCAACTTTCCACGTTCAGAACAAGACTTTTTTTATTTTTAGCCATTTAAAACCCTCCAAAAATTTTTGATTCTTTTTACATAACCATCATAACACATTTTATTATTTTTGCAAGAATAATTTCAAAAAAAATAAAATTGCAAGAATAATTTCATTGCATGCAAATTGCGACAAACTTCAACGACGAAAATCGTTTATCATAACAATTAAGTATAAAAAATGCATGACTGAAATCTTGTCAATCATGCATTTTTTATACTTAATTTACCATTGAAATTTACTGTTTTTCTGTCTTTTCTATAATAAATAATTCTGGTGGTGCATTATCCTTATTTATTATTTTCATATGAATAACGTTGTATTCTTTTTTACTTAAATCTTTTAAGAATTGCTTAATTTCTTTGATTTCCTTGCCCGTATCATGAGAAATGTATGTTGTTATATATACCCTACCATTTTCTTTTAATAAGAAAAGTAAATTTTTTAAAGCATTAACAGTAACATCTGGTTGTGTTGTTACTTCTTTATCTGAAAACGGAAGATAACCTAGATTAAATAATGCAGCATCTATTTTTTCAGACATATATTTATTAATCAACTCATGAGAATCTTTTATAATTTCATAATTTTTAAAGTTTGAATTTGTTTCTAAGAGTGTTGTGGTTCGTTCAATAGCTTGATCTTGAATATCAAATGCAAACACCTTACCCGATTCACCTGCAACTTTACTGAGAAATAATGCATCAAATCCATTTCCACAAGTAGCATCTACAAAACGAAGTTCACTTTTATCTTCATAGCTCTGTCTTATAAGCATATGTACAAAGTCAACAACTTTACCATATTTTATATTATTCATACCTTACCTCCGAATTTTTTAAAAAATTAATTTCTTTATCACTTAAAAAAGACCATTCACCAAGATTTAAAGAGTCTAGTGTTATCATACCAAAAGAAATTCTTTTTAATTTTATAACTGGGTATCCCACTGATTCAAACATTTTTCTTACTTGTCTATTTTTACCTTCATGTATACTAATTTGAACTATGGATGATGTTTTTGCTTTGCTCATTAAAGTTACTTTAGCTAGGGCTGTTTTATAATCGTCAATAATTACTCCCGTCTTTAAGTTTTCAATTGAATTTAAATTTATTAAACCTTCAACTTCTGCTATGTATGTTTTGTAAATATGATATTTAGGATGCAAAAGCTTATTTGCTAAATCACCATCATTAGTAAGTAATAATAAACCTGATGTATCATAATCTAGCCTTCCTATTGGATAGATTCTTTCTTTAATATCAACTAAGTCAATCACACACTTTCTACCAAATTGATCCTTTACAGTAGTAACATATCCTTCAGGCTTATAAAGTTTTATATATATATTCCTTTTTTCTTTGTGAATTATTTTGTTGTTTACTTTTATAACATCATTTTCTGTATCTACCTTTATTCCTAACTCAGTTACTACAGCATTATTTACCATTACATTTCCATTAATAATAAGCTCTTCAGCTTTTCTCCTAGACGTTACGCCACAGCTCGCTATATATTTTTGTAGTCGTTCTGTTTTCATAGATTTTACCTTTCTTTTTACTTTACATCTATATTATAATATAGATTTTATATTTTGCAAACAATTCATTTCTAATAAGCAACTTCTCCTAGGGAGACTATTAAATAAAAAAGAAAGAATTTATTTGCATTTGCAACAAATCCTTTCTCTAAACTACATTTTATTTATTTCCTATAAGATTACCTGTAAATATAATATTATCACCAAAATAGATATTGTATACACCATATGAAATAGTATCCATTCCATTTAGTATATGGGGAACTGTTATATTAGTTTCAAATCTAATTTTATCTTTTTCCTCATTAGTCAACAAATAACTAAAGCTATTTTCTGCAAAAATATGATCACCATTATCTGAATCACAAATGTATTGTCCTTTTTCAATTATATTGTAGCTGTTATAATTTTCAAAAGCCCAATCGAACAGCTTATAGCTATCATCAAACCAGTTGTTATCATTAAGTACAACAACAATTATTTCCACTTCATCCTTTTTAGCAGAAGCAACCAAACATCTGCCAGCTGCCTTAGTATAACCTATTTTTATTCCACTTCCATATTCATACTGAAATACAACTTTATTTTTATTATATAATACGTTATTTAAACTATCAGCTTTATAATTTTTCGCAGAAACAATTTCTCTAAATAGATTATTTTTCATTGCATATTTGCTTATTAAAGCTAAGTCATATGCTGTAGTATAATGATTATTGTCATGTAATCCATTAGGATTAACAAAGTTTGTGTTAAAAGCACCGAGATCCTTTGCTTTATCATTCATCATAGTGATAAATTTATCCGAATCATTTTTTCCTGCAATATTAGCAAGCGCAAGTGCTGCATCATTACCTGAACGAAGCATTGTACCATATAACAAGTCTAAAATCTTAACTCTTTGTTTAGGTTTAAGATATAAGCTTGATCCTTCAATGTTTGTGCATGATTCAGGGATCTCAACCTCATTATCTAAATCTTTAATTTTATCTATCGCAAGAATAGATGTCATTATCTTTGTTGTACTTGCCATAGGTAACTTTTGATTTGAATTTTTTGAACCTATTATTCTTCCTGAATTTGCATCAATTGCTATATAAGACTCGGCCCATATCTGAGGAATTGCTTGAGCGAATGTAAATTCTATGTTTATAATGTTTAATAACAATGTAATAATAAGTATTTTAAAAATCTTTTGTTTCACTATCTTTTTTCTCCCTTACATCTTTAATAAATGTCATTATGTTTAATATAGATGAAGTTAAATCACCACCTGTCTGACCAGTATTTAAATTAATCGTTTTAATATCATCTTGGCTTTCATAAATCAGCAGTTGTGGGTTTAAAGATAAATTAACATATGCAGCACCAGCAAATGGTTTTAAATCTATAGATCTAAACTTTTTATCTATGTCACTGCCCCCTATTACAAAGTTCATATTTAGTTTAGAGATTGCTAAAAAATTTGAATTATCATAGGATATTTTACTGCTAATTAGTTTTTCATTTTCTGTTAAGCTGTTTATATTGTCTAAGGTTGCTTTAATTATATTTTCAATATCTTTTCCCATTTATAAAACCCCATTTCATTTTCATTGTATAACTACAATTTTTGATATTATATAAACATTATGCCCCAAAAAATGATAATTATAACAATAAAAAATGAAAGCATACAAATATATGATTCCATTTTTTTATAATTATTTAATACTCACCCATTTAGGAAAGATTTTTTTAACAAAATGTTTACTATATAAAACTCTAAAGCAATAGAAAAATCATTTTCAAAATTCTCTGGAAAAAAAGAAATGTTTTTTATTATAAAAATTTTTAAATACCTACGATATTTATACAAATGTTTAAATTTTATCATATTTTTTTCTTTTGTTTTATCTTCTTTTATATCTAGCAATATTTTCGCAACATTAATATAGTATATTTTTTTGTTTATTTTAAATTTATGTTTAAATAATTTTACTATTATATAGATGTTAATAAATCCTTTGGTAAAATTAATTTTACAAAAAAACCATATATTTAAATATATAAAAAATATAATAGATGTTATAATTATTATAATAGTATAAATTTTCATATTTATTAAAATAAAAGCAACATATAAACTATGTTACTTTTTTCTCCTCATCTGTTTCTAAAATTAATACCGGCAAATCATCAAGGCAAATTAATCCAAAATGTTTAAGGAATTCATCAGTTGTTGCATAGAGTGTAGGTTTTCCAGGCTTATCTAATTTCCCAACCTCTTTTATTAAATTTTTATCTACAAGGCCTTTAATTACATTAGAACACTTTACCCCTCTTATTAACTCAATTTCAACCTTTGTTACAGGCTGTTTATATGCTATTATTGATAGTGTTTCCATAGCTGCATTCGATAAGCTTTTATTTACAGAGGTTTGAAGTAAATTCTGTATGAATTCAAAATTATCTTTTTTTGTAGTTATTTGATAAGAATTTCCAAATTTCTGTATTATAAGTCCCCTGTTAGGATTGTCAGTATATTCTATTATCATATCATCTAGTGTTTGATTTAAAACAAAAGTTTTAATATTCAAAATTTTAGATATTTCATTAATATTTAAAGGTTCCCCCCATGCAAACAGCAAGCTCTCAATTATACTTTTCAAGTTATTATTGTTCAATTTACATACCTTCCTAAACTGAGATAATCAAAATATCACTAAAGGTGTTATCTTGACAAATTTTAATTCCTTGTTTATTTGAAATTTCCAACACTGCCAAAAAAGATGTTATTACATACTCTTTAGTAATTTTACCTTGTTCTCTTAATGTACTAAATAATGATATGCGACCATTACTTTTTATTTTTTTCATAAAATTATCTACAAAATCTTTGACACTATAATTTTCTCTATAAACCTTATATGTATTTTCATATTCTATTTTAATGTTTTGATTTTTCATAAGTGATACAAAAATATTATACAACTCATAAACATTAATTTCATTTAATGAAAGCTGCTCTATTTTAGAGTCGCTCGTTAGGCAAATTTCTTCCTTTGGCTTATAAAAATAGTAGCTGCTTTCATTTTCATATTCTTTAAATTTTAATGATATGTCTTTAAATATTTTATATTCCAGCAATTTATTAACTAATTCCAATCTAGGGTCCTCACCTTTTTCTTTTAAAGGTAATAACATTTGAGACTTGATTTCCAATAGAGTTGCAGCCATTAATATAAACTCACTTGTTATATTCATATTATATTGTCTCATCTCTTCTAAATAGTGAAGGTATTGTTCAGTTATCTCTGAGATAGGTATATCATATATATCTATTTCTTTCTTTTCAATTAAGTGAAACAACAAATCAAATGGACCTTGAAACATGTTTAAATTAACAGAATACTCCATATCAACCTCTTAATATTATTTTAATATTTTATCTGCAATATTATCAAAGTAAAATTTTATAAAAGAAAGTTTTTCAATATTCTTTTCTGGATAAAGGTTATACTCACCAAGAATTTGATTATCTTTTGAAAGTATTAATTTACCTACTGGAGAATCTGCAGATAATGGCGCTTTTAAATTTTCTTCTATTAAGTATTCTAATTTAAAATCATCAACTTTACAATTACTATTTGTAAAAAAATTAATATTTTCTTTACTTACAACATTAAATTCTTCTTCCTTACCACAATAAACAGTTGAACTTGATATACTTTCGCCCTTTTTATGGAATATTAAATTTTTATAATTTGCAAACCCTTCATTAAGTATTTTTTGTATCTCTGCAAACCTTATTTTTGAATCATCACAACCTAACACAACTGCAATTAAAGTAGTGTCATTCCTCTTAGCTGCAGCAGATAGACAATATCTTGCCTCATTTGTATAACCAGTTTTACCAATAATTAGACCATCGTAGTAGTTTATTAGCTTGTTTGTATTTACTAATACTTGTTCGCTATCCTTATTCTTTCCTACATAAATGCTATCCATCCACGTTGTTGAATATTGGTTTACATAATTATACTTTAGTAACTCACTAGTCATAGCTGCTATATCTTTTGCTGTTGTATAATGATTTGGATCAGGTAAACCTGTTACATTAGCAAAAGAAGTATCATTCATATTAAGCTCTTTTGCTTTATCATTCATTGCCTTAATACAGCCTTCTTCTGAACCATACATAAACTCAGCCATAGCTACAGAAGCATCATTTGCAGAACGCATACATATGGCTTTTAGCATACTCTCGACGGTTTGAACTTCATTTTCTTCAATAAATACTTGGCTACCTCCCATACCGGCTGCATTTTTAGATATAGTCATCTCTTGATTTAATGCAATTTCGTTTTTATCCATTTTTTCTGATATAAGAACTAAAAGCATTATTTTAGTAATGCTTGCTGGTGCCATTTTGTCATTTATATTTTTTTCAAAAAGAATCTGTCTATCGTCTGCATTAATTAAAATTGCAGATTTAGATTGCAATTGTTCTGCTTCTACGGCATATGTATTTATACCTATAGAATTTAAAATCAATATCATCAAAAAAAACAATATGGCTATTTTTTTCCTCATAAAATATTACCTCCTTTTATGAATTATAATAACCATATTTTATTTATATATACAACATTTAGTTTGTTTTTATATCGAATTATATTTGTCGAATTTATTGATATTTAGTCTATTTCCTAGAAAATTAAATTATCTTTTCTTTTATGCTATATCCTTCTATATTGTTGTCAATATTCAAAATATCAAGAATAGTTTTACCTATACACGAAAATGTATCTAAAACACCAATATTATTGTTAGATTTAATTTCTTTTCCATACATAATTAAAGGAATATATTCTCTTGAATGATCTGTGCTTTCCGTAGTAGGATCACACCCGTGATCTGCTGTTATAATAAGCATATCATCATCTTTAAGGCTTTTTATTATTTCAGGTAATTTGTTATCAAAATATTTTAATGCATCACTATAGCCTTTTATATCATTTCTATGTCCATATATCATATCAAAATCAACAAGGTTTGTGAATATTAAACCCTCAAAATCTTCCTTGATAGCACTTATTGTAGCTTCAATACCATCATTATTATTTGTTGTATGTATTGATTTTGTAATTCCTTTATTCACAAATATATCTTCTATTTTACCAATTGCTAATACTTCTTTATTATCATTTTTTATATAGTCAAGCATAGTATCTGAAGTTGGTACTAAAGAAAAATCTCTCCTATTTTTTGTCCTTGTATAATTTCCATCACTACCTATAAATGGTCTAGCAATTACTCTTCCTACTGCAAGGTCTCCTTTTAGCATTTCTCTTGCTTTTTTACAAATATCATATAATTCATCCAGTGGAACAACTTCTTCATGTGCAGCTATTTGAAAAACACTATCAGCTGATGTATACACTATAAGATTTCCTGTTTCTACATGTTCCTTTCCTAATACTTTTATTATTTCCGTACCTGATGCAGCATAATTACCTATAGTTTTTCTTCCAACTATTTTTTCAAACTCAGAAATAAAATCATCAGGAAATCCATTGCGAAACACGGGAAATGGATTTTCTGTAATAATTCCACTAATTTCCCAATGTCCAGTTGTTGTATCTTTGCCTTTTGATCTTTCGTTACATTTGCAAACTGAACCTATGTATTCTGAATTTGATTTTATTAAATCTTGAAACCCATCTATGTTTAATAGTCCAAGTTTCTCTAAGTTTGGTAAAGAGTAACCATCAACTTTTTTATAAATATTTTTAATTGTATTGCTACCTACATCACCATATTCTGATGCATCTGGAAGTTCTCCTGCTCCTACGCTATCTAATATTATTAATACAGCTCTTTTTATCATTCGTTTTTTCTCCTTTTCTATGCTCTTGGAAATGTTTTTTTAAATACTTCTAACGATTTAAAATCTAAATTATGCAAATAGTTTTGTGTTGCAGAAAGTGATACTAATCCCATTAACTCCTGAATAGTTCCTAAGTCTGCACCATGAGATAATAAATGTACTGCAAAAGAATTCCTCAATATTTGAGGTGATAATTCTTTACTACCACTCATCTTATTTTCGTAATATTTTAATATTTTCCAAATTCCTTGACGAGAAATAGATTCGCCTAAAGAATTTATGAACAAATAATCATTATTCTTATCTTTACATTTTATATTTCTAAAATTCATTAAATAATTTAAAATTGATATTTTTGCATTATAACCTAATGGTACTATTCTTTCTTTAGAACCTTCTATTTTAATAATGCATGTATTAAGATTTACATCATGTATTTTAATATTAATTAATTCTGTGACTTTTATACCTGATGAATATAATAACTCTAACAATGCACTATCTCTGCTTCCTTTAAACGTATTTATATCGGGAAGTGACATTAATTCATTAATTTCATCTTCTGATATTATAGATGGAATTTTTTTTATTTGTTTTGGACTATGTATATTCATAGCTGGGTTATCCGTTATTACTCTTTCAATTCTTAAATATTCAAAGAGATTTTTTAGTGCAGAAATTGTTCTTGAAATAGTTGATGAACTTTTACCTTGTTTTTGAAGACTTACAAGATATGTTAGTATTTGAGCTTTTTTTGTTTTTGATAATTCAGAATTATATTCATTTCTAATATATACCTCAAAACTATTTAAATCATAAATATAAGAACTTATAGTGTTTGGCCTTAAGTTTTTGGTGTAAAGAAATTTTTTGTAACTCTCAATATAATTATTCATTATTTCACCAACAATCTGCTTAATATTGATATATAATAACTATAGCCTAAACTGTATGCGGACACCATAATTAAAAACAATAAGGCTAACTTTATATAACTAGACATAATTATATCAAATTTACATGAAATAGTCTCTACTTTTTTTGATTTTTTGGAATATTTTGATACAACACTTGAAATATAAGTAAAATAAAATAGAATCGGAAAGAAAACAAAATAATCTGTAAATGTTAAAATAAAATATATTTTATCAAAATTTATTGTTTTAACTAAATAAATTACAGAAAGACCATAATAGACAGAAATAAGTCCAAAAAGTCCATTAATTATTTTGCTTTGACCAATAAAGGTTAAGCAAATGATAGATATAAAATAAACAATATTTCGTTTGAAGTTTTTAAGAAAGATTGTCATAAGAGGCAGTTGGCTTATATTTTCGTAGTTAATAGAATTCATACTTCCTTGACCTGTTAATACAAATATTAATGCAGATATAAATAATGAAACAACAAAAATTATTATTAAATATATTAATCTTTTGTATTCTGTTAATATAATCTTTTTCATGATTCTGTTCATAATTAAAAACCTCCTGACTAGCTATATTAAATAATATGCTTGTACAGAAGGTTTAATTACTAATTACTATTTAAATTACGTTTATTTCGACTTACATATTAAGCCAAAACAATATTCCTACTATGGTTTTACTATCAGTTATTTGTCCGGTTTCAAGCATCTTTTTAGCCTCACTTTTACTTATGGTAATAACTTCAATATTTTCATCTTCATCAAAATTAGTAGCAGTATATGTTAAATCTTCCGCTTTAAATAAATAAATTTTTTCATTGGAAAAACCAGGAGTTGAATATATCTCATAAATTTTAGCTATATCTTTTGCTTCATACCCTGTTTCTTCTTTTAATTCTCTAAGTGCACATTCCCTTGGTTCTTCTGCTACATTAATTTTTCCAGCTGGAATTTCATACAGAAATTCTTCTACAGCTTTTCTATACTGCTTAACAAGAATTAACTCATCATTCTCATTTAGAGCAATTATCGCAGATGCACCTTTATGTTCTACAATTTCTCTTTTTGCATATTTTTGATTTTGAAGTTCAACTGTATCTACTCTTAAGTTTATTATTTTACCTTCGAAAATTTTTTCGCTTTTTACTGTTATTTCTTTATTCAAAATTGCCTCCTATGTTTCCTGTTAAGTTAACATAAATTCTATGTATTTATTCATATAATAAAATTTGTAAAATCATATATATTCTAAGATTTTTCATTCGCTTATTGGCTTAATTGTAATAATAATAATACTTTTTGTCAAGCTTATTTATCTAGAATGTAGTATGTATTACTTAGACTGTAATCATTTTACGACAATTTTTTTAAAAAAACTCCTTAATTAAGATTATGCAAATCTTTAATGTAAGGAGTTATGTAAATAATATTATGATACTTTTTGTTCAAGCCTTAACTTATCTGCTATCATTGCAATAAACTCTGAATTAGTTGGCTTGCCTTTATTATTATGAATTGTATAACCAAATATGTTATTAATAGTTTCAATCTTTTCTCTTGTCCACGCTACTTCTATAGCATGACGAATTGCTCTTTCAACTCGACTGGGGGTAGTTGCATATTTAATTGCAATATTTGGATATAATTCTTTTGTAATGGCTCCAAGTAATTCTATATTATTTACAACATCAATTATTGATGTTCTTAAGTATTGATATCCTTTAATATGCGCTGGAACTCCAACTTCATGTAATATTTCTGTTATTTTTACTTCTAAACTTAATTCCATTTTAACTTTTTCATTAAAAATGACTTCTTTATTTTTGTTTTGAACCCTAGATATATCAAATTCAGCTACTTGCATCATTCTTTCTGCAAATGATTCAAAATTAAAAGGTTTAACAATATAATAATCTACGCCCATATTTATAGCCCTTTGAGTTACTTTGTCGTGACCAACTGCTGATAATACTATTACTTTTGGGAATTTTGATAAATTCTTTTTATGTAATTTCTCAAGAACACCTAGTCCATCAAGATGTGGCATAATGATATCTAGTATTAAGATATCTGGCTCATGTTCTTCAACTGCTTCAACTGCTTTTAATCCATCATCAACCATGTCCACAACATCAAACAAATTTTTCGAAATTAAAAAATCATTTAAGACTAATCTAAACTCCTTATTATCATCTGCGATTACTACTGAAACTTTCTTTTGCATATTTATATCCCCCAATATAATTTTTGTAATATACATCTATATAGTATATATATTAGTATATATTTAATATATACGCAGAAAATATAAAAAACCCTTTTTTTTTCTAAAAAAAATTTAAATATTTACAATTCAGACTTATTATTATAAATTTCATCAAAAATCCAATCTATATATATTCCATAGCCTTTGCTGGGATCATTCATAAAAACATGAGTTACTGCTCCGACCATTTTATTATTTTGTATTACTGGGCAACCACTCATACCTTGAATTATACCATTCGTTAATCCCAAAAGTTCTTCATCAACAATTTTAATTACGAAGCTTTTTTCTGCAGGTTTATTTTGATAGAACATTTTTATTATTTCTACATTATATTTTTTAATTTCATTATTTACACAAGAATAAATAACTGCTGGACCCAATCTAATTTCATCTTTAGTACCTACTTCTATTAAATCATTACTAAAAAAATTCAATCCATTTTTATTTATATTACCATATATTCCAAAACTAGTGTTCTTTTCTACTGTTCCTAGACTAGCTTCATCTTTTAATATATATCCTATTATCTCACCAGGTTCTCCCTTTTTACCTAATTTAATATTTGTTATATTAGCTTTTGATATAGAACCATATTCTATATCTATCAATTTACCTGTATCTGTATCTGCTATACCGTGTCCTATTGCCCCAAAACGATATGTTTCTGGATCTATGAATGTAACAGTACCTATTCCTGCTATATCATCTCTTGCCCAGAAACCAAACTTTATTTCATTACTTTTATAAATTTGAACGGGTGTAATTGTACAGTTTGAAATTTTCCCATCTCTTTCTATTCTAATAGAATACTCTTTAACACCTGATGCATTAGTGTATTCCACAATATCATCTGTATTTTCTACTTGTATAGAATCAATTCCTAAAATTTTATCACCAATTTGTATTCCTGATAACTTAGCTGGTGAAGTTGATATTTTATCGGAATTTTCAATATCAGCCAAACCTACTACCAATACACCTTCTGTCTTTAATTCTACACCTATAGCTTGGCCTCCAGGTATAACATATTTTTTAGAAATATCTACATTATAATCAGTCAATTTAGTCAAATATTTATATGGATTGGTTTTTAAATCTAAACCAAAAAAAACAGAAATAATAAGAACTGCAATAAAAAAAATAAAGAATAAAACTCTTTTAGTGTAATTTTTCATTATACTCTCCTCGATGTTTTACTCTTAACTTTTCCATATTATTTTTTTTTATTCTTTTACTATTTGACTTTTTAGTTAACTGTTAGTTATTAATGAATCTATAAAATCACATCACTGCTACTTTCAATTAATTCCTTTGCATTTTCCAAAGATTTTTCCGTTATTTTGAAGCCACTCAACAATCGTGCAACTTCAGATAGTTTTTTATTATCATCCAATTTAACAACAGTGCTAAATGTATTATTATCAACAACATTCTTTTCTATTAAAAAATGATTTTTTGAAATCGAAGCAATTTGCGGCGAATGAGTAACACATATTATTTGATGATTGTTAGATATGTAGTTCATTTTCATACCAGCCATTTGAGATGTTTTACCACTTATACCAGCATCAATTTCATCAAAAACCATTGTTTCAATACTATCCATATCACTACTAATTTTTTTTAATGCCAACATAATACGAGATGCTTCTCCTCCTGAAACAACTTTTTGTACTGAATTCAAATCGCTTCCCACATTAGTAGATATTAAAAACTCTACTGAATCTTTACCTTCAATTGAAAATTCAAGCTTATCTTTAATACTGACTTTAAATTTTATATTTTTCATATTAAGGTCATATAATTCATTTAATATTTCTTTTTCTAGTAAAGAACTTGCTTTTTTTCTAATAGAAGAAATTTTTTCAGCATAGATAGATAACGAATCATATAATTCTTTTTTTTCAATTTCTAACAATTTTAAATTCGATTCAGCCACTTTAAGTAATTCTAGTTCAGTACTTGCCGAATTTTTATATTCTAAAATTTTATCTATAGTATATCCATATTTACGCTTTAATCTATTTATTAAGGATACCCTATTTTCTATAACAGCAAGTCTTTCCTCGTCAATATCAAGATTGTCGGAATAATCGTTGATTTCATATGTGAAATTTTGAATATCTTCTAATATTAAGTCGATCCTTGATAGAAAATTATTTAAATTTTCATCGTAGTTTATAATTTTGTTGAGAATACTATAAACTCCATTTACGTTATTTATAATAGAATTATCATCTTGACTTAGAATATTATGAATATCGTATAGAGATTTCTTCATTTCTTGAATATTTGAAAGTTTCTTTATTTCTTTCAATAAATTATCTTCTTCAAATTCTTCTAGACCTGCTTCTTCTATTTCATTTAATTCATAATCTAACTGCTCCATTCTGAGATCTTTGTTAGCTAATTTTTGTTCAAGGTAAATAATTTCTTCACATTTATTATTATAAGATTTATACAAACTTGCATAATGTTCAAGCAATGGTTTTATTTCATTTTGAATCAACCCATCTAAAATTGTAATATGATTTTCTTTTTTGAATAAGCTTGCATGTCCAAATTGACCATAAATATCTATTAAGTAATTTCCAATTTCTTTTATTATATTAAGAGGAACAATTCTATTATTTACCTTATTTATAGTTTTACCACTTTCTAATATTTCTCTTGATATAATTAAAAAATCATTCTCATCTAATACTATATTATTTTCATCTAAAAAAATATTAAGCTTTTTATTATTAGAAATATCAAAAACAGCTTCTACAAAAGCACTTTTTTTACCTTTTCTAATAAAATCCTTTGATGCACGCTCACCTAAAATAAGAAATAAGGCTTCAATCAAAACTGATTTACCCGTTCCGGTTTCTCCAGTAAAAACATTAAAACCACTATCAAAACTAATAGATTCTTTTTCAAATACAGCAAAATTACTTATGTTCAAATTTAGCAACATAAAACATCACCTATTATCTAATATTTTTCTTAAACTCCTGCAATACATACTCAACACTTTCCACACTTTTTATTGCAACGAAAACTGTGTCGTCACCAGCTAATGAACCAGCTATATCATCAATACCCATATAATCAATTGCCGATGCGCATATTTGTGCTGCACCTGGAATTGTTTTTATAATAATTAAATTAACAGCAGAATCAATAGAAACAACTGAATTCTCAAATATTTTATTTAGTCTATCAGTAATGCCTTCTTGACTTTGACCAATTGTTGCATATTTGTATTTTCCGCTTTTAGCCATTACCTTAACCAATCTAAGCTCTTTTATATCTCTTGATATAGTAGCCTGAGTAACGTCAATGCCCATAGCTTTTAAGCCATCTGCTAAATCTTCTTGTGTTTCTACTTCCTTTTTTGAGATCAATTCTAGAATTTTAGATTGCCTTGTATACTTTTTCATTTGCCACCTCATAGATTTTTTATAAAAAATCAAAAGCTTCTTTTATTAAACTTTTGAATGTTTCGCTATCGTATTTTGCTATTTTTCCTTTTTTTATATGTGCAAGGTACTCAATGTTACCATTTCCACCTTTAATTGGTGAGAATGTGATATTTTTAACATATAAGTTATTTGATAAACAATAATCATTAAAATTGTTTAAAACAACTAAGTGAATTTTTTTATCTTTTATTATTCCGCTTTTTCCAATATTACTTTTTCCTGCCTCAAATTGAGGTTTTATTAAAACGACAATATCAGATTTATCACTACTAATTTCGACAATTTTAGGTAAAATAAGTTTTAATGAAATAAAAGAAACATCTACTACTATTATATCGACACTTTCTATGAAAATTTCAGTATCAATATATCTAAAATTAGTATTTTCAATATTTATTACTCGTTTGTCCTCTATAAGCTTGTTATGAAGCTGGTCATGTCCAACATCTACAGCATATACTTTTTTAGCTCCATGTTGCAAGAGGTAGTCTGTAAATCCACCTGTTGAAGCCCCTACATCTATAGCAACAATCTGTGATGTTTGTATTTTGAAATAGTTTAGTGCTTTTTCAAGCTTAGAAGCTCCACGTCCAACATATTTGTTATCATCAACAATACAAATAGAACTTTTACTTGAAACCTTAGTAGAAGGTTTATTACACATAATATTGTCTACATAGGTATGATTATTAATAATTAATTGTTTTGCTTTTTCTCTACTCTCGGTATATCCTTGTGAATAAAGAAATACATCTAATCTTTCTTTATTTTCCATTAAACAATAAACAACCCTTCAGTTTATTAGTAATAATAATTTTGCTAAAACAAAATAGCAATACATATTGTAGCATAATATTTTATAAATATCAATTACTAATTTAATATTTATTAGTAAAAATTAGATTTATTCAAATAGTGAAGTTCTAAAATATTGTATACTATTTCATTTGTAATCATAACTGTTTAATGCTATTCATTTCTATAATGTGCGTTATTTAATATCTTACAAAAGAGTAATTATTATTCAAAGTTAGAATCAATTATTTTAATCTTTTTTTGGGTATCTTCAAGTTTTTCCATACAAAATGAGTAGGCTGACATGCCCATTTCATAACTTTTTAACATTTCATCAATTGATACATCATCAATATCTTCAAGATTTTGTACAATTTGTTTTAATTCTTCAAAAGCAGCTTCAAAGCTGTCATAATTCTGATTATTATTTTTCATCATGTTTTACCTCTTTTACACTTATAGTTCGTGCAGTAATAATAAAATCTTTAAAATTTATATTCAACAAAGTTTTTTCATTAACTTGTGATATATCTTTAATTATATTTCCTATATCATTAGAAACAATAGGTAGTCCTTTTTCTAATTGCTTGTTATAGTTATTATTAATAATCTTTTCACGCATAATATTTAACTGATAGTCTAATTTATTTAATTTAGTTTCCAATTGATTTTTTATAAAATGTTTATAATTTTCAAGTTGATTTTTTTTAGTATATACTTCTTCTAAAGGTAAGTAACTTCTTAGTATATATTTAGAAGATTTAAGTTCTGACGATTTAATATTTATATAATTCTTTGTGCTAGACTTTAAATTATAAATGAGGCTTTCAAGTTTAGTTTGTATATCTTTATATCCCCTGATTATTCTTTCTGCGGCAGCAGTAGGGGTGTGACAATATACATCAGCTACATAATCTATAAGTGTTCGGTCTGATTCATGGCCTATTCCTGTAACTATAGGAATATTTGATTTAAATGCCTCTTCAGCTATATTTATATCATTAAATATATTTAAATCTTCAAAACTTCCCCCACCTCTAGAAATAAGTATAACATCAACAACATTGTCTTCATTAAATTTTTTAATTCCATCTATTATATATTGTTTTGAATTATCTCCCTGTACTAATGCATTATAAATTGTTATTTCTATATTTGCTTTTACGCTTTCAAAAGTTTTAAGTATATCTTTTATTGCAGCACCAGTTTTTGAAGTAATAATTCCTATATTCTCAGGATATAAAGGTAATGGTTTATTTTTCTCAAACATTCCTTTTGCTTTTAATTTACCTTTTAGTAATTCTAAGTCTTGAAGTATTTTACCCATTCCAATTCTTTCAATGCTTTTTACAATTATCTGATACGAACCTCTAGCTTCATAAACAGACAATTCACCATCAATTACTACCTTGTCCCCATTTTTTGATATACTATCAGTATAAAAGCAAACACAATTAATACACGAACTATCATCACAAAGTGTGAAGTACGTGTATCCAGTTTTACTCGTTCTTAAATTTGATATTTCACCTTCAACTCTTAAATTGTTTAGTATGCTATTACTACTCAAATACTTTTTTATAAATTGATTGAGTTGAGATACTTTTATTGGTTTAAGCTTCATCATACCACCTGTCAATTATAGGCAAAAATGCGGTACCAATAGCATTATCAGAAGAGTTTTTAATTGAAGGAAAAATAATTTTAAATTGATTTTCTAATTGTTCTAAAATAATTTTTCTAATTGTACTGTTTGATGCTACCCCACCCGTAACTATAATTGTTTTAAATTCATGTTTGTTTTTTAAATTGTTAATTATATATATAATACATTCTGAAATATATTTAAAAAGAGAATATATTATTGTTTGTTTTTCATATTTATTATTATATAAATTAATGTAATAATTCTCCATACCAGATAAATTAATATATTCGTCTCCGCTAATTCGTGGAGTTTTTATCATTTCAACATTTGTATTATCATCTATAAATTTATCCATATGTTTGCCACATGGAAAAGGAAAATGCATAGTATTTCCAATTCTATCTATTAATTGTCCAAATGTTATGTCTTTACTTCCACCAATTATATCAGCTTTATAACCCGCAGATGATTTACAAACAGATAAAAATTCTGAAGTTCCACCTGAAATGTGAATTGCAAGAATACTATTATTTATCGTTTTATATTGTTCTATCAAAGATGCCCCTATATGGTTCTCTTGATGGGAATATTCAACATAGTTGCAACTTAATGTTTTTGCAATAACTTTACCAAAATTTTGTCCAACTGTAAAAACCGGCATGTAGGAATTTTCTACATTTCTAGGGCGTGAACTAACTGATACTGTATCAACTCTATTTAAGTCTATGTCTATTTCACCAAATATCTCAGGTAGGTTTTTTAAATGTTGAAAAACTGCATCCTGCTGTCTTAAGCCCTTTTGTCCATATGGAACTTGAAGAATTTTTCTCATATCAAAAACAACTTGATCCATTTGTTTATCAATTATTGCTATCGAAGTTGTATAAGCACTTGTATCTATCCCAAGTATATAATTTTTCATTTCTCTATATCTCTTACAACTGTTCCTAAAATTCCATTTATAAATTTATGTGCGTCCTCACTTGAGTACTTTTTGCTTATTTCAACAGCTTCATTTATTGACACACTTGATGGTATAGAATCATCGTAAAGTATTTCAGAAAGAGCAATTCTTAATATAGCAAGATCAACCTTTGCAATTCTAGCAATTTTCCAATCTTTAGAATTCTCTGTCACATGTTCATCTATTGTTTCTAGATTATCAATCATGTCACAAATAGTTTTATTTAAATATTCTAAATCCATTTCTTGTAATTCAAAATGTTCTATATATTGATTAGGTAAAGATTTATTAAAATCCTTATTAACATCCATACAATATGCAATTTTTACAGCTTCTTCTCGTGTTTCTTTTCGTTTCATTTTTCCTCCGTTTATAAATACAGCCAAAAATTATTCACATAGACTAGCATAGATTGACTAAATCGTCAATCTATGCTTAATCTAATATTTGAATTTTATTTAAATCTAATCAATTGATGTTAATTTTCTGTTTCTATTATATCCCTATCCTTATCTTTTTCTTTTTCTGTAACAATATTAAGCACATGTACATTTACACTAGACACAATTAAATCGGTCATAGTCTCTATTTCTTTTTTAACTGTAAATTGCACTTCTTTTGCAACTTCATTTATTTTACAGCCATACTCAACATTGATGAAAATATCTAAGACAACAGTGCTTTCGTTTATTTCGACTTTAATTCCTTTTGAATAATTGTTCTTATTAAATAAATTAGCAATTCCATCTGTCATACCAGTTTTAGCACTGTAAACACCTTTAACTCCATTTGTTGCTATGCCAGCAATTATCATAACAACATCATCTGATATTTTCACTTGACCATTTTCAAAATTTTCATTTTCCATATCTAGCACCTCCTTTTAATAATTATATCAGAGAGTGTAAAATTTTACAAATCAATATTATCAAATTTTACAATTTTAATTTGTGAAGGTTCATAATTAGTTTCAGATACAATTACATCTAATATCTTAATTGCATCAGCTTGTTCAATTGTATCATTTGTAATGACCTTTATGAAATCTGCATCAACAACAGCAATAGACTCATTATAACCCTTTGATTGAAGCATCAATTCTATATCTTTTTCTTTTTCAATGTAATTATTTTTGTTCAATAAGAAGTTCTCAAATTTCTCCTTTGTTGATTCAGATATAAGACTGTTGCTCAAATTTTCTTCTAGTTGATCTACTATATCCAAATTACTTTTTTCTTTTGTTAGTTTAAAGTTTGCAAAACTAATATTTATTTCATTTGTTTGAATTACAGGAACTTCACTATCCTCGATGTTTTCGTTGTTTGCTAAATCAGTTAAATCTGTTATGTCTGTTATATCCCCAAAGATTTCATTATCAGCAACACTTTCATCTTGCACTATTTCGTTTTCATCTGGATTAAATACATCTTTAGGTGCCATACTCATATTGACATAGCCTATAATAAAAATAATTGCTAAAGATGCTACAAATACTAATGTTTCTTTTTTCATAATCATTACATTACCCCCTAATTTGCTTTAATTATTTCAATATCATTAACTTGGATATTGAATAAAGTTTTAACTGAATTCATTAAAATTGTATTTATATTTTTCCCTCCAGAGTAATCAACAACTATGAGTACTCCGGTTATTTCAGGGTATTGATAATATTTTTCAACAACCTGATTATTACTTCCCATTACAACTTGATTTTGCTTAGTATCCCTTTTTACCTCTCTTTTTATTCCATCACTTCCTATTTCAATATTTGTTTCACTAGTTGTATTTTCATCATATACTGGTTCTAGTTTTGGTGTATTTTTTGTATATAGCATTACCTTAACACTATTGATACCATTGATCTGTTTAATCATTTCTTCCATTTTTCTTTCTAATGAATATACGTAATTATCTGTAGATTCAGTGTTTTGTATTGTATTTATTGATGGTGTCGCCTCATCAATTTTACTTGAAAACTTAGAAGTATCTAATTTCAAAATCAAAGATATTACTACCAATAGAATAAAGACGTTTATAGCATAAAACAATTTCTTGTTGCTTTTAAGTATGTTTAAAAAGTTATTTATGCTTTTAAACATAAAGCCCTCCTGTCTTAAGTTATTTCTAATACATCATATGTTTATTTCTACATTACCTGTATCAATTTCAAAAATTTTAGCAATATCACTTTTCAAGTTGTTAATCTCATCATTATCTAAAAATTTATCTACAGTGATAATAGCTTTTATATTTAATTCATCTGTAAAATTAATTACAATATTTTTAATCACATCCTCTCCTTTAAAAATATCATCATTAATTGAATTAATTAGTTTATCATCAATATTTTTTATATTGATTTCTCTTTCGTATGTATATGTATTTTCAGGCATATTATTAATAAATTCATCAAACATAATGCTGCCTTTAAAGAAAATATTGTTTATAATATAAATAATAATAAATATTTTTATAGTTAATTTACAATATTTCTGCGTTTTCCCTTCAGGGAAGATTATCATTATTAAGTTGAACATTAATATAAATATTAAGATGTTTATAATTGTATTTTTCATAGGCTACCCAAAAATGTTATTTAAATAATTTAAAAGAATCGAATAATATACAGTTACAATTACAATTGGAGTTATCATGCATACTAAGTAAATATAAAATATATCAGACATTTCATATATTAATTTAGAAACATTCTCATTTATTGGTTCTATTAAAACTGATGTAACTTTGTACATAATAAAAACTGCAAAAATTTTTATCAGGGATCCCCCAAATGCAGAAAATATAAATACAATTAGTATAATTCCTAAAACATCTTTAATCATGAGCAAGCTTTTAAAAAAGACGCCAAAGAAACTAGTTACAGCACTACCTATAAATGGAATTGACGATGGAGACAAAGCCTTTACAGAACTAATAAAAATATTATCTGTTTTATATAATATATATCCTTGCACGGAAAAATTTATGACAACAATAATTATATATCCACTTAAAATTATTAGAGTCCCCTTTTTTAATAATTTAAAAAGTAGTTTAGCATTTATTAATTTACTCACATTATTTATTAAAACTACTGATATAATTATTACAGTCATGATATCGGTGAAATTATATATAAGCTGTGTTGTAATTCCAATTATATAATTCATATACGTCTGAAAGAATTGCAAAATGCTTAATTTTCCAAATGTAAGCATTGCTGCTAAAAATAATCCATTTATATTCTCTGTAACTGTTCTAAATTTAACAAAATCACTTTTTAACATGTATTTTAAATTATTGACGTCATTTAAAATAATAGTAAAAATAATTATTACAGAAAAAAATGTTACTATATCTGAAACGCTCTGATTATTTATTTCATCTGAGAAGTAATTAATAATGGTTAAAAGCAAGCATATAACCAGAACATTTATACAGGTTTTAAAAATACCTTTAAAAAAATCTTTTTCCATTTGTATTTCATACAGCACATAATCTTTTAAACTAATATCAAGCCTCCCTTTAAAAGCATTTTGAATCAAACTTTTTATATCAATATTTTTGTCACTAAAATATGAATTGTTGTACTTTAAATAATTTTCTAAATCATCTGTTGGGATTTCATCTACAGCTTTATTTATGTAGTCTGTTTCATCTCCAAATACATAATTTAAGTTAAAAAACATGAAAATAATAAATAATACAACAATCTTAGTTTTTACTTCTGTTTTCTTTTTTATTTTCATTTCATCACCCGTTCACGAGCAGCAGAATTTGATCTATGAATATTTTTATTACGTCAAAAGAATAAATTAGAATTATTACTTTTCCTGCCATCTCAATTTTTTTCCCTATTGACTCGTAATTTAAATCTTTGCACAGTAGTGAAATAAAATCACAAATGTAAGCTATGCCTACAATTTTTATAATTATATTGAAATTCTCAATTTTTATATCATATTTATTAAAAATAGTAGTAAACCCTACTAAATTATCTTTTATCTCACCAAATAATATAAATATGACTAAAAGCCCAAATATAACTGTGATGTAAACCTTGAATTCAGGATTAATCTTTGAAATTGTAATGCTTAAAATTATAGTAATTACAGCAATAAATATTATTTTAGTAAGTATCATAGCTATCCCCTTTATCAATATAAGTTGAAAATTGTTTTTACCTCTATAAATAAGTCATTCATCATATTTATGATTAGAGCCATAACAACAATAACTCCTGCTAATGTAATAAACATAGCTTGTTCATCTCTGCCTGTCCTAGATAAAATCTGATTAAACACTGCAACCAATATACCAATTGCACCTACTTTAAAAATAATATCAATATCCATATTCATTCCCTCATGCTCCTCTCTAAATTAAAATTATAGCCATCAGACATCCCAACAAAACAGAAACTTTATTGTATAGTTCTTTTTTCTCTTTGTGACTTTCTTCGTATTCTTCCATTTTTGTTGACATATTACCTATTGTAAAGTTCAACTTTCTGTTTAAAACCTCAGAGTATGTGCTCCCATAATAATCAATTATTTCTACAAAACTTGAGTTAAAATCCATTGGTGTTAGTATGGTTTTTTCTATAAAATTCAATAAGTCTTTTTTATCAGTTTTAACTATACTTTCATTTTTTATTTCATCTGAAAATTTTTGGCATATCATTTTAAGAGATTCGCTTTTATAATTATACTTAAGAACTATCTCATCTAGAGACATTTTCATATCACATGAATAAATCTTTAAATAATCAGCAAAATCAATTAGTTCTTTCATTTTATTTATTTTTTTATCTCCTACATCAACTATATATATAAATATATATCTTACAGAAATAACAGTAAGTAAAAATATAGCAATTTTAAGCCCTATCATCAAAAATCATCCTATTCTTATTAGTATCATAAATTTGTTTAATTTTAGAGGGATATTTACTACTATTTAATATTACAATCCTTTCAAAGAAATTATTTTCTATAATGTCCTTTAAATAAATGTTCCTTTTTATATCTTCAATATCATACCCATGTGCAGTAGTAATAATATTAACCCCACTTTTAAGAGCATATTGTATTATTTCAAAATCGTCTTTAGTACCAAGTTCATCTGAAATTATAACCCTAGGAGATAGTGCTCTAATGCTCATTTCAAAACCTTCCCTCTTCATACAATATGCTAAAATATCAGTTCGTTTACCTACATTCATTTGTGGAATTCCATTATATACTGATGAAATTTCTCCCCTTTCATCCACTATTGTAATATCACAACCATTAAAATTTAATTCTTTAATTCCATCGCTTAAATAACATGCAATATCTCGTATTAAAGTTGTTTTTCCAGATAGCGGAGGGCCAACGATTAGAGTATTATAAACTCTGTCATGATTGCTAATAAAGTATTTTATATATTTTTCTGAACAACCATTAAACTCTCTGGCAATTCTTATGTTTAAAGAAGTAATGTTTTTAAATCCTATGAACTTATCCTTATTATATATACAATCACCACCTAACCCTACTCTATGTCCACCTTCAATTGTTATGTAACCGCTTTGCATTTCTTTTTCAAAAGCATGAATCGAATTTAATGTTAATTTTGCAATTGTTTCATCAATATCACTTTTCTTAATTAAATAATAATCATCTAGTATATCCCTGGATTTTTTATTCACATCAAGAAAATAATTGCCGCAATTATTTTTGACTTCAACAGGGCAGTTTATTCTTAACCTTATTTCAAATGCATTGTCTCTAAAAAAGCTCATGTGGCTTGATACAATACTTTTAGTATTGTTGCACAAAAGCTTTAGTATATTGTTCATTATTATTTCATCTCCCCTTGTTTAAATATCTTGTCCTCTTAATCTATAATATTATGAATATAGAAAAATATGATAAGATTTTTAATCTAATTAATCAGTAAAATAACAATTACTAAAAATAAAATTGATAATTTTATATCAAAGTGAATTATTTTTAGAAAAATGTCTTTACAAATTAAATTCTTATGTTATAATTAAAGAGTAAATTCTTCAGGGCAGGGTGAAATTCCCTACCGGCGGTAATAGTCCGCGAGCCGAAAGGTTGAATTGGTGAAATTCCAATACCGACAGTAAAGTCTGGATGGTAGAAGAGCTTTTACTTAATAAAGCAATTTATTACTCTATCGATATTATGCCTCTGAAGATTTCAGAGGCTATTATTATGTAAATAAAGCTGTACAATGCCTCTCGTAATCTTTAAATAGTGCTAAAGCACAAGGAGGAAAAATGAAAAATGAATTAGTTTTAAAAGAAAGAAGCTATGTTAAAACTTTAACAAAAATTGCTGCTCTATCTGCAGTAGCTGGGGTGCTAATGCTAGTTGAAATGCCATTGTGGTTTGCACCAAATTTTTACAAACTTGATTTAAGTGAAATCCCTGTTTTAATTGGAGCGTTTGCTATGGGTCCTATTGCAGGAATAGTAATTGAATTCATTAAAATACTATTGAATTTTGTATTAAATGGTACTGTTACAGGCGGTGTAGGTGAATTGGCAAACTTTTTAATTGGTTGTTCCTTTATTATTCCAGCAGGATTGATTTACAAGCATCATAAAAGTAGTAAGACTGCTGTTATTGGAATGGCAGTTGGAACACTTACTCTTACTGTAATTGGTGCCATATTAAACTACTATTTGCTGTTACCTGTATATGCCAAAGTATTTGGTATGCCAATTCAAGCATTTATAGATATGGGAAGTGCTTTAAATCCATTAATTATAGATTTAAAAAGTTTTATCTTATATGCTGTAGTGCCTTTTAATATTTTAAAAGGTGTTGTTGTTTCAGCAATTACATTGTTAGTTTACAAAAGAATATCCCCTATTCTTCACAGATAAACCAAGATTTTTATTATAATGACTAAAAAATATATAATTTGGTAAATTTTTAAATTGACATTACTTAAATTTTATTGTATTATGTCTAAGAGTAAATTATACAATCGCATGTAGAAATACATGAGGAAAGTCCGAGCTCCATAGAGCAAAGGTGCTGGATAACACCCAGTGAGGGCAACCTCAAGGATAGTGCAACAGAGAGATACCGCCACTTATAGTGGTAAGGATGGAAAGGTGAGGTAAGAGCTCACCAGCAATTAGGTGACTAATTGGCTATGTAAACCCCACCTGGAGCAAGACCAAGAACGGACCTTGGAGTGGCTGCTCGTCACAGTCCAAATGGTAGGTCGCTAAAGTTTACTGGCAACAGTAAATGTAGATAGATGATTGTTTGATACAGAACTCGGCTTATATGTTTACTTACCAAATAAATACTAAAAAAGCACTCGTCTCGAGTGCTTTTTTAGTATTATTAGTTCAATATTTTAAGATAAATTATCTAATTTTTCTAGCCATAAATTATACGAGGCATCGCTTGGCATTCTCCAATCCCCTCTTGGTGATAGGGATACTGAACCTACTTTTACACCATCTGGCATACAGGAACGTTTGAATTGTTGAGTGAAAAACCTTTTATAAAAATTCTTCAATGTTTTTAAAATCAACTCTTTTGCATATATATCTTTAAATGCTATTTGAGCTAGATAATATATTTTTTCAGGTTCATAACCATTTCTAAGCATATTAAATAAAAAGAAGTCATTTAAGTCATAAGAACCTACCGTTTTTTCTGTAAACTGTTGAATATTTCCGTCCTTATCTGGTGGAAGAAGTTCAGGACTAACTGGTGTATCGCATACATCAAGTAGTGCTTCTTTTATATTACCTGTTGTTACTTCGTCTGCATACCATTTTACTAGATATCTAACTAATGTTTTAGGTATACTTGAATTTACTCCATACATAGACATTTGATCGCCATTATATGTACACCAGCCTAGTGCTAACTCTGATAAATCACCAGTTCCAACTACTATTCCACCCTCTTTATTTGATAAATCCATAAGAATTTGAGTTCTTTCTCTTGCTTGAACATTTTCATATGTTATATCATGGACATTTATATCGTGTCCTATATCTTTGTAGTGTAAAATGCATGCTTCTTTAATTGATATTTCCTTTGTAGTAACACCTAACTCCTTCATTAGTGTTTGAGCATTATTATATGTTCTATCTGTTGTTCCAAAACCAGGCATAGTTACAGCAACTATGTTGCTGAGAGGTTGTTTGAGTTTTTTAAATGCTTCAACAGTTACAATAAGTGCTAATGTGCTGTCTAGCCCTCCTGAAATACCGATTACAGCTTTTTTTGCTCCTATTTTTGATAACCTTTGATATAGCCCAGTTGCTTGTATATTAATAATTTCCTTGCATCTTTTGAATCTTTCTTCTTTATCAGATGGAACAAAAGGTTTTGCATCTATATATCTTTTAAGTTCTATATTTTCATTATATCCTAAATTAATCTCTACATATTGATAATCTCTTTCTTCATTTCTACTCATAAATGAATTGAATTTTATTCTTTCATTTGTAAGCTTTGCTATATCTATATCTGCATATACCATTTCATTTTCTTCAGGAGATCTTTCTTCTTTTAAAATTGATCCATTTTCAGTTATTAATGCATGACCTGAAAAAACAACATCTGTAGTACTTTCTGTTTCCCCTGCTGAAGTATATGCATATGATGTAATACATTTTGCAGATTGTATTCTAACAATATCTCTTCTATAATCAGGCTTACCAATTGTTTCATTACTAGCTGATGGGTTTAGGATTAAATTAGCTCCATATAATGTATGATATGAACTTGGTGGAATGTTTACCCACAAGTCCTCGCACACATCTACTCCAATACATAATTCTGAACGTGTATCTTTAAATAGTAAATTTTCACTAAAAGGGATTTCTTGACCGCATAGATTTATTTTGACACTAACTCTTGAAGTTGATGAAGCAAACCATCTCTTCTCATAAAATTCATTATAGTTTGGAACATATGTCTTTGGAACAATCCCTAAAATATCTCCATTTTGAATTAATACCGCACAATTAAATAATTGATTATCTGCTTTTACAGGCATACCAACTGCAATCAATATATTTAATTCTTTAGTTTCATTTAATAAATAATTCAATGCATCTTCTGAACTTTCTATTAAGGTTTTTTGATTAAATAAGTCTGCACATGTATAGCCTGTAATACATAGTTCTGGAAAAACAATAACTTTAACGTTTTCTAAATAAGCATTTTTTACAATTGATAAGATTTCTTTTACATTATTATTTGTATCGGCAATTTTTATTTTTGGTACAGCAACTGCAACCCTTACATATTCATAAGATTTTTTCATATTGTACTCCTGTTATTTAAGCTTTGACTATATTTTATACTTATATTACAATTTCGTCTACAGTATTTTTATTTAATGTAATAATTTTTAAATCAGCTACATTCACTAACGCTTTTTCTATACTATATATAATGTGATATTCAGTATAGTAGTGCCCTGCGTCTATTATGGATAAACCGTATTTCATTGCCTCTTGTGCTTGATGATATTTGATATCACCTGTTATGTATATATCTGCTTTATTATTAATAGCATCTTCAATAAACTCACTACCGCTTCCACCACAAAATGCTACTCTAGATATTTTTTTACTCGTATCTGTACAAAATAATTTAACACTATTACACCCAAGGGCAAACTTTACTGAATTTGTATATTCTAGTATATTTATTTCATTAATATCAGCTATTCCACCGTAGCCATACTCTTTATCGTCATTAATATTATGAAGTATGTCATAGCTTTTTATACTAAGTTTTTCTGCCAAAGCATAGTTTACTCCATATTCTGCCATATCTAGACTAGTATGCATACTGTACAAATTAATATTATTCTCAATTAAATATTTTATAACTTCTCCATCATAAGTACCAAAATCAATTGATTTTATTTCGTTGAAAAAAAATGGATGGTGTGTAATTATTAAGTCAATTTTATTCTTAATTGCTGTATCTATTATCTCTTTGTCTAAATCTAACAAAATCATAACATTTTTTATGTCAGCATTTAAATTTCCAATTTGCAAACCACTGTTATCCCAATTTTCTTGTTGCTTTAACTTAAGTTCGCTATTTAACAAATTAATTATTTTATTAAATTTCATAATATTTTTTCAACTCCATAATTTTATTGTTTTTATTTTTTAAATTTTCTATTTTTTCTTTATACATATTATTATTTTGTTTTTCTAGATTATGTATTATCAAATTATTAGTAGATATTATTTTATTTATATACTCCCCCATGATGATATCTTTTTTTTCTAGAAGTGGTTTACTAATTTCATAAAATATTTCATCTTTTTCACTAGTTTCTGATTTATTATTAATATCACTGCTAATTGGATTAGCTTTTATTATAAAATAAAAATGATGTAATTCTTTTACAATTATTTCATCACTTATGATATAATTGTTTTCAATTAAATATTTTCTAAGCTTATCTATAGCTGTCATAGGTTGTAATACAAGTTGTTTGGCTTCTAAAGAAACTTTTTTTGATGTTTTTAAAATATCTCTTATTAACTCCCCGCCCATCCCAGCAATAATAATGCAATCTGCTTCTTTTTCATTTAAGATTTCTAATCCACTTCCAAGTCTAAAATCACATTTCTCATCTAAATTCTTAGTTGTCAAATACTCTATTGCTCTATTCAATGGTCCCTTATTTAAATCTGTTGCTATTACCTTTTTCACTGTATTATCTTTTAACAACATTTCAGCTACATATCCATGGTCTGTCCCAATGTCTGCAACAACATTACATTTTGAAACCATTGATTTAATTGCTTCTAATCTATTCATATTATTATCCTTTTCTAAAAAAAAGGGACGGTTATGAACCGTCCCACAAAATTTACAATTGTTCTTTCCAGTTGTACAATTGTCAACTAACAGTTCTCCAATTGTTGTACTATTTTTCACCATAGCTATTTTTATTCTAAATAATCTTTCAATTTTTTACTTCTGCTAGGATGTCTTAACTTTCTTAGAGCTTTAGCTTCTATTTGTCTAATTCTTTCTCTTGTTACTTCGAATTCCTTGCCAACTTCTTCTAATGTTCTGGCTCTGCCATCATCTAAGCCAAATCTTAATCTTAATACTTTTTGCTCTCTATCTGTCAATGTATGTAAAACAACTGAAAGTTGCTCTCTAAGAAGAGTAAATGTCGCAACATCTGATGGTGCTTGAACCTCATCATCTGGAATAAAATCACCTAAGTGACTATCTTCTTCTTCTCCTATTGGTGTTTCCAAAGAAACTGGCTCTTGAGCAATTTTAAGTATTTCTCTAACTTTTTCAGGTTCCATTTCCATTTCAAGAGCTATTTCTTCCGGTGTAGCATCTCGTCCTAATTCTTGTAAAAGCTGTCTTTTAATTCTAATTAATTTATTTATCGTTTCAACCATATGAACAGGAATTCTAATTGTTCTCGCTTGATCAGCAATGGCTCTTGTTATTGCCTGCCTAATCCACCAAGTAGCATAGGTACTAAATTTAAATCCCTTTGTATAATCAAACTTCTCAACTGCCTTAATCAATCCAAGGTTACCTTCTTGTATTAAATCCAAAAACAACATACCTCGACCAACGTATCTCTTTGCAATACTTACAACAAGTCTAAGATTTGCTTCTGCAAGCTTCTTCCTAGCATCTATGTCGCCTTCCTGCATTAACTTTGCAAGTTCTATTTCCTCAGCTGCAGAAAGCAATGGTACTTTTCCAATTTCTTTTAGGTACATTCTAACCGGGTCATCTATATTAATGCCTTTTAATATATCATCATCGCTTTGAGTAACTATAAAGTCGGGATCATCTTTTACATCGACTTCTACATCATCTTCAACTTTTTCTAATATCATATCATCTTGAAATCCAAGGATTTCAAGGTCATTATCTTCTATAGTTTTATAAAAATCATCTATAAATTCAGGATTTATATCTAATTTTTCAAAGGACCTTATTACTTCTTTATAAGTTATAAATCCATTTTTCTTGCCTTTTTCTATTAGTTTATTCTTTATTGATTCAATTTTTTGTAATACTTCAGCATTTTTATCAGAATCATTTTCTGGGCCTATAGAAACATTTTTAGTTTCGTTCATGGGTTAGCAAACCTCCTCTTTAGTTGACTTAATTTTTTTAGCAAGGCTATATATTTCATTCATAATTTTATTATTTTCATTAACATTATCAGATTGCTTAATGCTTTTACTTAAAAATAATTTTTTCTTTTCATAATATTTAATTTTAAGCCTTTTAAAACAATCTTTAAATAAAGCCTCTAAATTATTATAATCAACTTCATCATCTAGCACAAAAACACTTACATCCATTTTATCATCTAAAATATCTATTAAATTGTCTTTGTTTATAATTCGACTTTCACATTTATATTCATATATTTTTTTAAAAACAATATAGTAATCTAAGTCCTTAAAGGTATCTTCATTAACTATCTCTCTTAAATATAAAGCAAAATCGTTATTATAAATTATTAATTTAATTAGTTCTAATTCATGCGATGTAGTAATTTTTTCAACCTGAAATCCGTATTCAGGTAACTGCGCACTTTTAACAAAAGTTTTTTGTTTGAAATTTTTCTTAGTATACTCTTTTATTATAGATTCTTTTGATACCCCCATTTTTTTAGATAACTTTTCCAAAATAAGTTCTTTTTCAATTTCACTATTTACGTTTACTATGTTATCAAAAAATTTATTTATATATTCAACTTTACTAGAATTTTCAAAAAAACTTTTATAATAAAATTCTAAAAAGCTATAATAATCCAAGGAATTTTGTACTAATTTGTCAAATTTTGTTTTTCCGTATTTGTTTAAAAACTCATCTGGGTCTTTTGCATCTGGTATTATTACAACTTTCGCATCAAGGTTGTGTTTCTTAAACATATTCATGGATTTAAGTGCTGCCTTTTGACCTGCTTCGTCAGAATCAAAAGCAATATAAAATTCCTTAGAATATCTTTTCATTAACTTGATTTGATTTTCAGTCAATGAAGTTCCCAATGATGCTACAGCAGTATCATATCCATATATATGCATTTTTATAACGTCCATATAACCTTCAACTAAAAAGAACCTTTTATCTTTTACAGTTTCTTTAGCTATATTAATTCCATATAGATTATATCCCTTATTAAAAATGATACTTTCAGGAGAATTAAGATATTTAGGTAATGAATTATCGAGAACTCTTCCACCAAATCCTATAATTCTTTTTTTAATATCAAATATTGGAAAAATAACCCTGTTTCTAAACCTATCATAATATTTATTTTTATCTTTCACTTTAATAATAAGACCTGTTTTTTGGATTTCTTCTTCTTTATAACCTTTTTCCAATAGATATTTTAACAAATTATCCCATTCAGCGTTAGCATATCCAATACCAAACATTTTTATTACATTAAAGTCTATTTTTCTTGAATACAAATACTTTAACACATGTTGTTGTTTTTTTAAATTTTTATAAAAATAAGCTGCTGCTTCTCGATTTATTATATAGAGCTTATCTGATAAGAATTTATTTTCATTTTGAGTATTTGTTCCTTTTATCTCTTCTAAAATAATACCAGCTCTTTTCGCAAGATATTCTGCCGCCTCAACAAAGGTATAATTTTTATATTTCATAAGAAAGCTTATACTATCCCCAGTTTCACCACAACCAAAGCAGTGATAAATTTGCTTTTCCTGAGACACAACAAAGGAAGGGGTCTTTTCCTTGTGAAAAGGACAATTGGTGTTGTAGTTAGCCCCTGCCTTCTTTAACGGTAAAAATTCTTCAATTAAGTTAACAATATCATTTGCATTTGTAATTCTTTGAATTACATCGGAATCCAACCTATAGTGCATAACTTCACCATTATCCTAACATTGAAAATGTATTGTATCATTTTTGTATATGATTGTCAATAATTTTTTTCTATAAATAGTTTATTAAAAATAGTTTATCTTTTCCAAGGTTTTGGCATATATAAATCTTCAAAAATTTTCATAGCATATCTATCTGTCATACCTGCAATATAATCTTTAATTATTTCATTCCTAGAATAGTTATTCTCTTCATAAATTTTTAAATAAAACTCTGGTAATAAATCAAAATGTTTTATATAGTAATCAAAGATCCTTTCAATTATAAAGGTAGTCTTTTCGTCTTCGCTTTTTGCTATTTTATCAAAATATACATTCTCAAATAAAAAGTCCCTAAGTTCTGCAGTACACTCAGATATTTCTTTACTCATTTTTATTTTATCTAAATTTTTGCTATTTTCTATAACATCGACAATCATTGTATTAATTCTATTACCGTGAGTATACCCTATTAGTTTTAGATACTTATCTGGTATCTGACTCTTCTTAATAATATTAGCTCTTTCTGCATCATCTATGTCATGATTTATATAAGCTATCCTATCTGAAATGCTTACTATCTGACCTTCCAGTGTTGCGGGACTATATTTTAGCGGATGGTTTAATATACCATCTCTTACTTCAAATGTAAGATTCAACCCTTGTTTGCCATTTCTAATTTCTAAAAAATCTACTACTCTCAAACTTTGTTCATTATGCTTAAAACCTGACTCAACTAGTTGATTTAAAATTCTTTCCCCAGTATGCCCAAAAGGGGTATGACCTAAATCATGTCCAAGTGCAATAGCTTCTGTTAAATCTTCATTTAGCATTAAACTTCTAGCTATTGTTCGTGAAATTTGAGAAACTTCTAATGTATGTGTTAATCGTGTTCTGTAATGATCTCCTTCAGGAGATAAAAATACTTGAGTTTTATGTTTAAGTCTTCTAAATGCCTTTGAATGAATTATTCTATCTCTATCACGTTGATAGTCAGTCCTTATTTCACACTGATTTTCTTCATATCTTCTACCTTTTGAATATTTGCTTTTTGCCGCATATGGAGACAAATAATCTAGTTCAAACAATTCATAATTTTCTCTTATATTCATTACATCACCCTTCTCTTTTAAAATTGTAACTATTGATTTTAATATCTATTTATTATAGTCATCAATATAATCTAATATTATATTAGCTGTTTCTTCAACAGCTTTATTTGTGGTATCTATAATTTTACAATTTAATTTTTTCATAACTTTTTGTGAGTACTCTAATTCAGAAAAAATTCTTTCCATGTTAGCATAACTTGCAGTATCTTTAAGTCCCATTGTTTTTAATCTTTCTTTTCTAATTTTATTTAAATGTTCATTATCTATTATAAGTCCTATAATTTTTTTAGAAGATATAAGATTTAATTCTTCAGGTGGACTCACTTCTGGTACCAATGGTATATTAGCAACTTTTAAATTTTTATGTGCTAAATACATTGATAAAGGTGTTTTTGATGTTCTCGAAACTCCTATTAGTACTATATCTGCTAACAGTATACCCCTTGTGTCTTTACCGTCATCATATTTTACAGCAAATTCTATTGCTTCAACTTTTTTAAAATATTTTTCATCTAATTTTCTAAGAAGCCCTGGTTCTCTCTTTGGGGCAAGTCCAAGTTGTTTAATCAACGGAACTAGTACTGGAGTCATTACATCTACCGCACTTACATTATTTTCATATGCTTTTTCTACAATATAATTTCTAAGTTCTTCTACAACCATTGTAAATACAATGAAAGAATTTTCTATAGATGCTTTCTTTATTAGTTTATCTATTGTTTCCGTATCATTTACATATGGAATTCTTTTAATTTCAAAGTTGGCAATATCAAATTGCCTTATAACTGCTTTAGCTACTTGCTCTGAAGTTTCACCCATAGAATCTGATACAGCATATATATTTATCTTTTCTAGTTTATCAAATTTATCCATGATGATACTCCTCTATCTTGATATATCTAATATAACTTTTGTTATATTAGTTTTAGATACTCTTCCTATAGCTTTCATTTTACCATTAGATAAAATTTCTACTATTGGAAGGCAATCTACTTCGTTTTCTATGATTTTTTCTGCAGCATTTATTACAGTTTCATCTTCTGTACAGCACACTATTTTAGGAAACCTTGTCATTATAACTCCAATTGGTATTGTACTTAAATCTCCACCGCTCATTGTAGCTTTTAATAAATCTTTTCTAGATACAACACCTTTTAAAGTATCATTTTCTACAACAAATAAGGTTCCAACGTTTTCAAGAAAAATGGTTACAATTGAATCATAAACAGAAGTAGATTCAGTGACCGCTACTGGTAATGATTTTATATCAGAAAGCTTAATCGAAGATAATTTTTCTAAAATATCTTTGTTTCCCTTTTTATTTGATAGAAAATAGCCTACTTTTGGTTTTGCATCAATCATACCACACATTGATAAAACAGCTAAATCAGGTCTTAAAGTAGCTCTCGTAAGACCAATTTTATCGGCAATTGATTCACCTGTGATTGGTTGTTCTTTTTCTATTATTTGAATAATTTTATTTTGTCTATCCGAAAGTTTTATATTAATCCCCTCTTTCATCTAACGACTATAATTTAACGAAGACAGCTGACACATAAAGTACGCTCCCTACAATAATACTCTTTATTCATTATTATAGGGTCTGCGTTCATACCTTATTAATTTCAAAACAAACAACAGTTGTTACAGCAGTTGTATTCTAACTTTCTATCGCTCTAAAATTGTATTTTTTCATTAATAAAATTAACTAGGTCGTCAATTTTTATTCTTTCTTGTTTCATTGTATCTCTATCTCTTACTGTAACCGAATTATCTTCTAACGAATCAAAATCAAATGTTATACAATATGGTGTTCCAATTTCATCATGTCTTCTATATCTTTTGCCTATGCTTCCTGCATCATCGTAATCAACATTAAAATGTTTTTGCAAATTAGAATAAAGTTCTTGTGCTTGCTCATTTAATTTTTTAGTTAAAGGGAATATAGCTGCTTTAAATGGTGCTAACGCAGGGTGTAGTTTAAATACAATTCTATCCGTACCATCTTCTAACTTTTCTTCATTGTAAGCATCTAACATAAGTGCTAACATTACTCTATCTGCCCCTAATGATGGTTCTATACAATACGGAACATATTTTTCATTTGTAACAGGGTCTTGATATGATAAATCTTCTCCTGATGTTGTCATATGAGCTTTTAAATCAAAATCAGTTCTATCCGCTATACCCCAAAGTTCTCCCCAACCAAATGGGAATAAATACTCTATATCTGATGTTGCGTTGCTGTAGTGGGATAATTCTGCTTGTTCGTGATCTCTAAATCTAACATTTTCTTTTGTCATTCCTAGATTTAAAAGCCAATTCATAGCAAATTCTTTCCAATAATTAAACCACTGTAAGTCTTCCCCTGGTTTACAGAAAAATTCAAGCTCCATTTGTTCAAATTCTCTAGTTCTAAAAGTAAAATTTCCTGGAGTTATTTCATTTCTAAATGATTTACCTATTTGGCCTATACCAAATGGTATTTTCTTTCTTGTAGAACGAGCTATATTTTTAAAGTTTACAAATATTCCTTGCGCTGTTTCTGGTCTTAAAAATATTTCGGATTTTGAATCATCAGTAACTCCTTGGAAGGTTTTAAACATTAGATTAAATTGTCTAATACTTGTAAAATTTGACTTCCCACAATCTGGACAAACTAATTTATGTTCTAATATATATGTTTCCATTTCCTGATTTGACCAACCATCTACAACTTGTTCTTGATTATTCTCTGACATGTAGTCTTCAATTAACTTGTCCGCTCTAAAACGAGATTTACACTCTTTACAGTCCATAAGTGGGTCGCTAAATCCTCCAACATGTCCTGAAGCAATCCATGTAGTTGGATTCATTAATATTGCTGAATCAAGTCCTACGTTGTATGGACTCTCTTGAACAAATTTTTTCCACCAAGCTTTTTTAACATTGTTTTTTATTTCTACACCTAATGGTCCGTAGTCCCAAGTATTTGCTAATCCTCCATATATTTCTGACCCTGCGAATATTATACCTCTTGATTTTGATAATGCAACAAATTTTTCTAATTTACTTTTTTCTGTTTTAGCCATAACTTCCTCCTGTTATAATATAAATATTTTATGGACTATTAATTTTTATGTATATTTTTAGATAAACAAAAAAATCCTTCATCCCATATAGGGACGAAAGATTAATTCCGCGGTTCCACCCTATTTGATAAGGCATGCCTTATCCTCTTAATCGAAATCGACTCAAAAGCTCCATTCATCTACATAATTAATATCAGTTTTCACCTTATCTGACTCTCTTTAAATAATATGTAGAATACTCTTCTTTATCACAGTCTTAATATAAATATAATTTACCAAATTATATTTAATGTGTCAAGGCATTTTTCATTTCTAATTTAAAATTGGTTAAATGAATCTTTTACGTCTTCAGCGCCTTCAGAAATTGTATCTTTCATATCATTTGTACTTTCAGAAAATTTGTCCTTCATTTCATTTGTACTTTCAGAAAATGTGCCTTTCATTTCTTCAGCTTTTCTTTTTACATCTTCCATACCTTTTTCAACCTTTTCATTAACATCTATTACATTACCATCTTCTTGAACTATCTCTACTGAGCATTGTGTTAAAAGTGCAGCCGTTACTCCAGCTGTAGCAAGGAATGGAGCTAACATTACACCAACTACACCAGCTGTTACAGGTATGTTAACTATTGTTTCATTATTTTTCTTTATTGTAACTTTAGTAGCATTTCCTTTTTTCAACACTTTTTTTATTTCATCTAAAATTTGTTCACCTTTCATTTTAGCATCGCTTGAATTAAAAGATTTATTTTTATTTTCAATTAAAATAACTGCTTCTAAAATATCACCATCTGAATCTTCTAATGCTTGTTTCGCAGTTTCATAACTAACATAGGTCCTGTTTACTATTTCATCAATTTTTTTCAATTTTTCATCATTATTCATATCCATATCAATTTTCCTTCCTTTTTTCTGTTTTTATACTTTTAATTCTACAACAGCTTTAAAGTAACAAAATTATCTTTACCTATATGGTAAAATAAATAATTTCTTATTAAACTTAGTACTTTAATAGTAATAATTTCTATTGAGCTGATATCTTCGAATTTAGACTTTAAAATTCTTTGTAATACTATTATTTCATTATAATCCATATTTATACCACTACCATTTTTTTCACATTCAAAACAATAAAATCCGCCTTCTACTATGGAAAATTTTGCACTAGATTTTATTTTAGCACCACATGATATACAATGATAAAAATCCGGTTTATAACCTAAAATTGAAACTAACTTTAATTCATACGCGGCTGTTAACTTTTCGAAATTTTCATTAAATTGAGATAGACATCTAAGTATTTCTGTTGTCATATAAAATATTTTATATTCCAAATCATTTTCTTGTGCTACATAACTCACCAACTCTAATATATAATTTGCATACAAAAATGCATCAATATTATTTCTAATATTGTAAAAGTTATCTACTAATTCTGCTGAGTCGATTATGTACATATCTTTGCTTTTATATAATATACACTTAGAATATGCAAATAATTGTGATACATTTATAAGTTTAGAGTTGTTTTTTTTACATCCACGAGATAATAATTGTATTTTACCTTTTGATTTTGACAAAGCATGAAGTATCTTATCATTTTCTTTATAATTAACTTCTTTTAAAATAAGAACCTCTTCTTCGAATATCATTTTTTATCATATCCAAGTGAATGAAGTAGATAATTGTTATCTCGCCAATCTTGTGATATTTTTACCCAAAGCTGTAAATTTACTTGGCTACCTAAAAGTTTTTCAATGTCTTCTCTGGCGCTTTTACCTATTCCCTTGATCTTCCTGCCATTTTGACCTATTACTATACTTTTGTGAGATTTTTTTTCACATATTATCGTAGCCCTTATATCAACTAAATTCTTGTCTCTTCTTTCTTTCATTTCCTCTATTTCGATGGCAATACCATGAGGAACTTCATCTTGAAGATACATTAATGCTTTTTCTCTAATTATTTCTGAAACAACAAAACGTTCTGGCCTATCTGTTATATAATCTTCTGGAAAATACAGAGGACCTTGTTTCATGTATTTTTTTATAACTTTAATTAACCTATCTACTCCAATATTTTTTAATGCAGATATTGGCATTATGTCATCGAAAACATTATATTCATCAAATTTCTGAGTAATTTTTAACGTATCTTCAAGTTCAAATTTATCTATTTTATTGATTATTAAAATTTTCTTTGATCTAATATTCTTAATTTTATCTAATATATATTCATCTCCAGGGCCAACTTTATTAAATTCGTCTGTAATCATTATGAGAACATCCATTTCTTCTAGTGCAGCATCAACCTCTGTATTCATGAATTCACCAAGTTGATTTTTTGCTTTATGGATTCCTGGAGTATCCATAAATATAATTTGACATTCATCATCTGTATAAACTGTCCTTATTTTATTTCTCGTTGTTTGAGGTTTATCAGACATTATTGATATTTTTTCACCAATCATACTATTCATGAGCGTTGATTTTCCTACGTTTGGTCTTCCTATTATTGTTACGAACCCTGACTTGAACATTTTTAATTCCTCTCTAATCTTCTGTAATTTATTTTAAGGACATCCCACAAGGACTCCCACAATATTGTATTTATTCTAAATCTTCTGGTCCAAATCCATTTGGCATAAGCTCTGAAATTGTATAAGTTTTATAAGAATCAATGTTTTTTGCACATAATATTTTTATATCCTTTCCAAATTCAAGTATAAACTGCCTACATACTCCACATGGAAATGATATGCTTTTATCGCTTCCTACAACCGCAATTTTCTCTATGTCTTTATATCCTTCTGAAATGCATTTAGATATTGCTACACGTTCAGCACAAATAGTTGGGGAATATGATGCTGATTCTATATTACATCCAGTAAAAATTTTCCCACTTCTAGTGTATACAGCCGCACCTACTTTAAAATTCGAATATGGACTATATGATTTTTCTCGCGCTTCCATTGCAATTTTAATTAATAATTTATCTTCCATTTCTAATACACCTACCTTGAAATTACTTGTATTTATTATATCATATAATGATATATATATATATCATTATTTCCCAAAATCAGTAAATTGTTTAAGGTTTAATTAACGTAAAATATTTTTCTATTTCAATTATTTCTGAACATTCAGAACTATTTACAATATATATCTGACCGCTAAATTTATCATAAAATAGCATATATTTAAGAAATTCAAAGGATATTTTATCTATAAAATTAAATTTGTTTATTACAATTTTCAATGTCGAAACTTCATTTAAAATTCTTAATATTTCAGAAAATGAATTAAATAGCCTTATCTTAAATATGTCTTCATTTAAGAAATTCATATGTTTATTTTTATATAATAACGGATTGATTTGAGATATATCTTGCCAAAGGTTAGTATTTATTAAGTCTATATTTTGTTTAGAATATTGTGCTAATAATTTATTTGATAATTCAACTAAAAAACTATATTGTAATCTATCAGGACAACAATTTATTAATATTTCATTGAAATTCTGTTTTTCATCTTTGCTAATTTCATATTCCTCTAGTAAATATAACTTAGCTTTTTGCCTTGGAATATTTTTATATATATTAGCACTTTTTATTATATTTTCCCATTTTAATAAATCATCAGTAGGTGTAATATTTAGTTCTTCTCTAAATACATTTACACATTTATTATAATATAATAATGCGTTTATTTTATCATTAATATTTAGATATTGTTTAATTAACTGTATATATAGCTCTTCGTTATATGGATTTAACAATAATAGTTGCTTAATAATTTTAATACAATTATTATATTTTTTATCACCTTTATAATATTGTATAAGGGTTCTTAAAACATCTGAATACATTTTTTGGAATTCTTCTCTATTATTGTATATCCAATCATTAAATTCTAGACAGTCTTTTATATAAAATCCATCTAAAAAACTTTCTGAATGATTGTTGCGTATTGTTAACAAATCATCTATATCAAATGATTTGTTTTTTATATTTTCATTTATATTAATTAGTAATTCTATATCAGTAGTTTGTTCAATGCAACTATTTATATATATTTCATTGTTTTCTGATATAATAAACTTATCAACATTGTAGTTTTTAAATATTTTGTTTATGGACCATAAATTGTATCTCAAATTATACTTTGCTGAACTATCTTCGCTATTTGACCATAACAAGTTTACTATTTTAGTTCTATTTTGTTTCATACCTTTGTTTGATGTTAGAAAACATATTAATCCTATGGATTTACTGCTAAATAAATTTGTTATTTCTTCTCCATTAAAAGTAATATTAATTTTTCCCAGCATTTTAACTTTAAGATTATTCAACGTCCATCACCTCTGAACTACAATATTCATCACAGCTATATATTATATTACCCTCCTTTATAGTCATCCATACATTAACATCTTTTATATCTTCTTTATTTATTTCAAATATATCCTTATCAAGTACTACTAAATCTGCTATTTTCCCATTTTTTATAGTTCCTTTGACATTTTCTTCATTTGATGCATAAGCAGCATTTGAGGTATACATTTGAACAGCTTCAAATGTTGATATTGAACTTTTTTGTTTTGGATGGTTTACAGCACTATAAATACCTAAAATTGGATTTATTTCACATACATCGCTGTCTGAGCCTCCTATTATCATAACTCCTTCATCTATTATTTTTCTAAATCTATTAGAATTTGAATAATAAGACTTACTGAGACTTTTCTCATACAAACCTCCTTTTCCACCCCATACATATTCAAAAACAGGCTGCATTGAAGGTATAATATTTAAATTTTTACATCTTGTTATATGTTCATCAGATGCAAGTTCAAAATGCTCAATTCTATTTCTAAGATTAATTCCTCCAACAGTTTCAGCAGCATATTCATAAGCTGTTAGAACTTGATCTATTGCTCGGTCTCCTATAGCATGTAAAGTTATTTGTATGTTGTTTTTTTGAGCTTCTGCAGCAAAATTATTTAATTCATTTTGACTATAATATAAATTTCCATAATTATTATTATCTTTTTTATATGGCTTTTTTATTGCAGCTGTTTTAGATGCAAAAGAACCATCAATAAAAACATCACCACCTAAGCGTTTTAAATTATTTTCTATTGCATTGTTTATATCAATTGATTGATAATATAAAATTATATCTTGTTCAAACTTATTTTTATTATTCTTTACATATTCTGCATCAAGTTTGCTAAATTTATATCCACCTTCCATGGCATGTAATGTAGTTACACCTTTTGATTTTGCAACATCTAAGGCTCTTTTTACAGCTTTACCTCTTAGTTTATCATCAAATTTATTTGAAATTCTATTTTTTACAAATGCACTTGCTTTTCCAGTTAATATACCTAAAGGTATATTATTTTCATCTCTTGGAACACCTTCAATATCATATGGCATATTCATCTGTAACAATGCTACTGAATTCAAAGCACTAGTATGAAATTCTATGCTATTTATCCATACTGGATTTTCTGGTGCTATTTTATCTAGTTCTTTTCTTGTAGGAAATCTGTTTTCTTTTATATTGCTTATATTGTAATGAATCCCCTGAATTAGCTGTCCTTCTTCTGTATTATCAGCCTTGTTTTTTATTTTTTCAAGAACATCACTTATATTTGTTTCATTACTTAAATCGACACCTAAAATCATACTTATTCCTGTTTGAACCAAATGAACATGACAATCATAAAATCCTGGAATAATTATTTTGTTATGTAAGTCAATACTCATTTTAGAACGTTTTAATAACGAAACGTATTCATTTTCGTAGCCAGTTTTATATATTTTTCCATCTTTTATAGCTATCCAATTAAAAATTTCATTTTCCATTGTATATATTTTTGAGTTATAAAAAATTATTGAAATATCTTTTTTTTCCATATAATTCACCGCCTGATATGATATGTTTGAATTTATTTAAGTGTATCATAATTGTCAATAAAATAAAACAATAAATGGAACATAATTTTAATTTATGTCCCATTTATTGCTTTGTCATTCTATATTCACTAAATTTATATTACTTAATACTTGTATCCAAGTATTTCCTGGATTCAATACTAATTCATCCTGACCTATGTAAAAATTCGTCCTGCTTTTTTCCGATTTCTTATTCCATGTAATTTCAACTGCTTCGCCGTTTGTTATGTAAATTCCTTCTCCACTTCCTACTGTTTCTATAAATAAGCGACCCTCATTATCAAGAACCTCTTTTGTTGTTTCTAAAAGCATTATATTTTTTGCTGATAATTGTTTACCATCAAGCTCATCAATATGTTTTTCTCCATCTTTATATCTTTGATATAAACTATTTTCAGTATCATACATATAATCAGTAGTATTGAATTTATTATAACTAATACAAATTTTTGCAGCTTTACTTACATTTTTATATTTTTCAGAAATATTAAATGATTTGTCATTAAATTTATATCCTTCAAATTGAGAATTAATTCTATAACCACGCATTTCTGCTTCATCTCTAATAGATTTTAACACAGTATACATATTGTGTGGAGCAAATTTACCTGTATCGTAGTATCTCCACATAGCACCACTGTAAAGGCCATCAACATCTGCTACTGATAGTCTGTAAATTTCATTAAATGCATCTTGGCTTCCACCAACATGTACAAATATTCCATCATTTTCAAGAGCATAATTAACTAAATACGGTCTGGCACTTCTAACAGGTCCAACTCGTTCTGGCTCGCATGCAAGGAAAACACAAAGATATCTAGTATACGGAAATTCAACTTCACACTCATATATTATTTCTGCTTGGTTCAATCCTGCTTGCCATCTAGCATCTGGATGATTATCAATAGAAATTACTACTGGTCTTCGTTGTAACTGTTCCTCGTAATATTTTAATCCATCTAATGGTGAAATTACTTTATTAACATCATCTTCTAAATTTGTTTCTTCACTTTTGTTTTCTTGAGTTTCTGTTTTTTCTAAATCTAATTTATTTTGTTGTTCAATAATTATATTTTCTTCTTTTGAAACTTCACTATCATTTTTTTTACAGGATACTGTAATTGCAATAACAAACAATAACAATATAGTAATTAGTATTTTATTTTTCATGTTGTACTCCTTCATTATTTTATTTTATTTAAATAACTGAAGGGATTTCATAACTTCTTTTTCCCTATCCCTCATTTCTTCTTTTTCATCTTCCATCATATGGTCGTAACCAAGCAAATGTAGCATGCTATGAACTGTAAGATAAATCATTTCTCGTTCAAGACTATGTCCAAAATTTTTAGCTTGTTCTATTATTTTTTGTGTAGATAGTATTACATCTCCTAACATTATAACACCCTCTTGATCCTCTTCATCATCCATGGGAAATGATAATACATCTGTGTCACTATCTACATTTCTATAAATTCTATTGAGTTCTTTAATTTCTTCATTAGTTACAAAAGATACACTTACTTCAAAGTTTCCTTCAGCTTGTTCAAACTCAATAGTAGCATTTATGGCTTTTTCTACAGCTTTCATGTTCTCTTCTTTTATTTCCATAAAGTCTTGTCTATTATCAAACAATACTTCTATCATTATTTTTTCACCTCATATTTTTCATATGCTTTTATTATATCTTGGACTAATTTATGTCTTACTACGTCAGATGTGTCGAAAAACATAAATCCAATTCCTTCAACGTTTTTCAATATATTTATAACAGATTTAAGACCTGACTTTTTGCCATCAGGTAAGTCTATTTGTGTTATATCTCCTGTTATAACAGCCCTAGAACCATAACCAAGTCTAGTCAAAAACATTTTCATCTGTTCATTAGTTGTATTTTGTGCCTCATCAAGTATTATAAAAGACGAATCAATAGTCCTTCCTCTCATATAAGCTAATGGCGCTACCTCTATCACTTGCTTTTCAACATTTTTAAGGAAATTATCCATACCCATAATATCAAACAAGGCATCATATAAAGGCCTGAGATACGGGTCAACTTTATCTTGTAAATCTCCTGGTAAAAATCCTAATTTCTCTCCCGCTTCTACAGCTGGCCTAGTTAGTATAATTCTTTCTACTTCTTTTTTCCTTAATGCATTTACTGCAGCTGCAACCGCTAAATATGTTTTCCCTGTTCCGGCGGGTCCTATACCAAAGGAAATATCTTTTGTCGCTATTATATCCATATATCTTTTCTGTCCCATAGTTTTAGGCTTAATCACTCTACCTGAAAAAGTTGTAACTACAATATCCTTTAATATATCATTAAAATTTATATTATTTTTTTCTCTGTTAGCTTCAATTAAATAAACAATTTTCTGTTCACTTATTTCACCTTCAGAATCTAAAATATCCATAATATCTTTTAAGATTTTACCAACTACCTGAGATGATGTTTTATCACCTGTAATTTTAATTTCATCGTTCCTAATAAGTATATTTACATCAAAGTAACTTTTTATTGTCTTTAAGTTCTTATCATGTGTTCCAAGAATTTTACTAACATTTTCTTGGCTTTTTATTAGCACCCTTTCTTCAAAGTTATCCATTAATCCTCCTTGATTTCTGCATTATTGTCCATTTCTTCATTTTCTTCAATAGGGTATATTTTTATACTTTCCCCTATATCTTCTATGACTTCAATTTGCGCATTTAAATAGTAATATTTTTCATCTTTTTGATAATTGAAAGATGTACTTAATGTTTTTGCATCTTTTCCACACATTTTTATTAAATTATCATATAAATTTATTTTCATTTTGTTTTTAGCTGAATTTTCATCTATTTCAATTTGACTTATTTTCTCTTCAAAAAACTTACCTTTTACAAACGAAATACCAGTTATATTTGACAATATTGGAATTTTAATTGCCCTCTCACTATAATTATAGTTTTTAAATGGCTTTATGTCACCTATTATTTTATGTTTTTTATCACTTAGTTTAATATAATATATATTTTTAGTATTATCAGTGGATTTTGTAATGTTTCTAATTTTTTCTTCTTTTATTTCAAAATTATAATAAGTTTTTCCATAAATAGTACCCTCTGACGGAACCATCATAAAATCATCAGAGTTTTTATTTTTTACTATACCCATAACTAGAGTTTGCCCTTTATAAACTACATCTCCAACACGTACTACAAGCTGACCATTTTTCACAATTGCTTTATTTATTATAGCATTTTTTGTAGATATAATACTTGATGGTGTATTTTCTTTTATAACAGATGATTCTAGTTCTTTTTCTTTTACAAAAATAATTAGTTTTGAACCCTCTACATATGCTTCCACGAACTTAAAACTTGCAAATTCTTTGTGAAGTAGTGTTTCTATATGTTTTTCATTTAAATTACTTATAGTTGAAGGCATTTTTATTCCATTTTTACTTAATGTATCTTTGATATTTCTAGAAACTATCTGATTTGTTCCAACAACTTCGATATTCCAAACTAAGTTAGAAAACATAAAAAAAGATATTATAAGTACAATTATACCAATTATAAAACCTTTACGCAATTCTAGTTTTTTTAGTTTAAATGATAATCCAGTTTTTTTTGTAGGTTCTAATTTAATATCCCTTATAATTTTATAGTATTTTTTATAATCATCATTAGAAATTTTAAAACTAACACCATTATCATTTTTTTCTATATCCCAAAGATTTATTTTGTTTCTCTGAAGTACATTTATAGTTTTTTCGTAATTAGTGTCTGTAATATTAATTATTACATATCCTCTAATTAAATTCCATAACTTAAATGTTATCATACCTACTCCTTTGAATTTATTTTTATTTCTTCTACTAACCCTTTAATAATTACTTTAAAATCATTTATTTCTTCTATTTTAAACTTAGAACCTTTAATCATAATAATTTGTTCTTTTGTTTTAACTCCTACCATGTCTTTTTCATAAACTGTTAGTCCTAAATGATTTTCAATTATTACTTTTTTATTTCCTTGTATTCTCATATCAAAGTTATCAGAAACAACATTATTTGGAATTTCTAAATCATCAGCTAGCTTGCTTCTTAAATTATTAAATTTCAATGAAGCACCCCCTCAATTGAGATTTTTTGCACACTAAATATATTTCCTTATAATATAAAAATATGCATATACTATTAATACTATGATATGCATATTTTTATATTGTAATGTTTATGAACTTAATCAAAAAAAACCCTGAGTTATCAGGGCTTTTAAGCTAATGCAAATATTTTGCTACGATTTGATTTACTTGCTTACCGTCTGCTTTGCCTTTTACTTTTGGCATAATGAGAGCCATAAGCTTACCCAGATCTTTTTTAGTCTGAGCGCCACTTTGTTCAATTGCATCTTTCACAATTGATTCAAGATCTGCATCTGACAGTTGTGGCGGTAAATAATCTAAAAGTATTTTAATTTCTTCATTAGTAAGATCAATTAGATCTTGTCTATTGCCTTTTTCAAAGTCTTGTATTGAGTCCTTTTTTTGTTTGATTTGCTTAGCTATTATATCAATTATATCCGTATCATCCAGTTCAATTCTTTCATCTACTTCTCTTTGTTTAATAGCTGCTCTAACCATGGTCACAACATTTTTTTTGACCTTGTTTTTAGATTTCATAGAATCTTTTAAATCATCCATGAGCTTCTGTTGTAAAGGCATACTTTCACCTCTTATTCTTATCTCGCTTTTTTAGTTTTCTTTCTACGAGCTGCTTCAGCTTTCTTTTTACGCTTCACACTTGGTTTTTCATAATGCTCTCTTTTTCTTACTTCAGACATAACACCTGTAAGTGCACATTGTCTTTTAAATCTTCTAAGAGCGTTATCTATCGACTCGTTTTCTCTAACTTTTACCTCTGTCATTTGCTACCCTCCCCTCGTATCTACTACTGTATGTCCAAGACACCAGCGAGTTTAAAATAGCACTTATTTATTATATAACATAGAATAATTAAATGCAACTGTTTTATGATAAAGTTTCTGACAATTTTTTTCCACCAAGAATATGGAAATGTAAATGTTGAACTGATTGACAGCCATCCTCTCCACAATTGCTAATTACTCTATATCCTGACTCTTTAATATTTTCCTGTTCAACAATTTGATTAATTGCTTGGAAAATTTCTGCAACAATAGAACTATTTTTACTATTAATTTCATTTATTGATGGAATATGATTTTTAGGTATTACCAGTATATGTACTGGTGCTTGCGGATTTAAATCTTTAAAAGCTAGTATGTTTTTATTTTCAAACACGACTTGTGATGGTATCTCTTTATTAGCTATTTTACAAAATATACAATCCATTTAATCACCCCCTATTTATCTTTAGTTTTTTTAAAAAATTACTTTCCTAAACCTCATTGTATTCACTTTCTAAATAATCGTTACTTACTTTATCAATTATTACATTAACTATTTTATTCTTAATATTATTATCACTTTTTATCAAAACTTTCAAGTAATTTGTTGTATATCCTTCAAAAAAATTGTCATTTTGATTTTCTACTAAAACTGACAAATTTCTACCTACGAATTTTTGCATAAATTTATTTGCAGTTATATCACCTAACTCTATTAATTGCTTACTTCTAGAAGATTTAATTTTATCATCTATTTGTTCCTTCATATCAGCGGCTTTTGTGCCTTCTCTAATTGAATATTTAAAAACATGAATTCTAGAAAACTCAATTTTTTTAACAAATTCATAAGTTTGTTTAAACTCTTCATCTGTTTCACCAGGAAAACCAACTATTATATCAGTTGTAATGCCACTGTCTGGCATATACTTTCTAATAATTTCAACATTATTTAAATATTGAGTTGAAGTATATTTTCTATTCATTCTACTTAATACATCATCACTACCGCTTTGCAATGACAAGTGAAAATGATGACAAACTTTATCTAATTTAGAAATTTTACAAGCAAAATCATCTGTTATTATATTTGGCTCTAATGATCCTAACCTAATTCTTTCTATTCCGCTTATGTCATTTATTTCTTCTATTAATTTTAACAAAGAATCTTTTTCCTTATTTTCAGCACCATAAGATGAAATATGAATTCCATTTAACACTATTTCCTTATATCCATTACTTACAATATTTTTTACTTCATCAATTATATCTTCAAAATTTCTACTCCTTATTGGTCCTCTTACATAAGGTATAATACAATATGAGCAAAATTGACTGCAACCATCTTGTATTTTTATATTTGCTCTCGTTTTATCATGAACTGTGCTAATTTTTAATTCTTCAAAATCTTCTTTACCCTCAAATTTATCAATACAAGATATATTATTAATGTTACTATTTCTATTAATTAGTTTTTGCTTAATAAGCTTAGCTATATCACCCTTATGCTTAGTACCAATAACTATATCCACATTAGTTTCTTTATTTATTTTATCACTATTTAACTGAACACTACAACCTACTGCAACAACTAGTGCATCCTTGTTAAATCTTTTGGCCTTATTTATAAACTGCCTTGATTTTCTTTCACTTTCTTTTGTTACAGCACATGTGTTAATTATATATATATCGCTTTTTTCTTGTTGTGCAACTACCTTAAATCCTTCTTTTTCCAAAAGTTCTGTCATAGCTTCAGTTTCAAATTGATTAACCTTACATCCAAGTGTAGTAAATGACACAGTGTGCATTGTTTCTTTTTTTTTATCATTTATATTACATTTATTATCTATATTATATTTATCCAAATTAATTTCTCCTCTAAAAATCAAATAAAATTACAATTAGATAAATAATAACATATATCTTATAGTTTATCAAAGAAAATTTTCATGTGCAAAATGCATCTTCGATGTGTTCTATTACTTTATCATCTAAAATAATTTCTATTACATCAAATTGACACTGTATATCAGAATATTTTCTCTGTAACAGAAAAAACTTAGCACAGGATATGATTTTTTTTTGTTTACTTATGGTTACTGCTTCTCTAGGTAAACCGTACTTAATATTTTTTCTTCCTTTAACTTCAATAAAAGAAATTATTCCATCTTTTAATGCAATAATATCAATTTCTCCAAATTTGCTAGTAAAGTTTTGCTCTAAAATCTTGTAGTTATTTTTAAGTAAATATCGTTTTGCAATTTCTTCATATTGATAACCTTTATTATCTTTATACATGGCTAATACTCCTGTATTTGTTATTATACCTGCCATTTAAATATGTCAATTTGCATTTTACTATTAATTTTTATTAATTCTGAGATATCAATTCTTCAAACTTACTCTACTAAATTTATATTTATTTAGTTATATTTAGAATTTCATATTCACCTTTTTCTATATGCGAATTATAAAATTCTTTCATAACCTTAATCATATTATATGTATCTTTAATTCCAGCAGTTTCATAAGAAGAATGCATTGATAATTGTGCTAAACCTATATCAACCATACATATACTAACTTTAGTCGAAGCTATATTTCCTAACGTACTACCTCCAGGCATATCAGAACGATTTGTGTATGACTGATATGGAACATCTGCTTTTTTACAATATGATTTAATTAGCGCAGCACTTAAAGCATCTGTAGTATATTTTTGATTAGAATTATATTTTATAACTATTCCTTCATTCATATAAACACGATTAGTTGGGTCGCTTAATTCTTGATGATTAGGGTGAACCGCATGTGCATTATCAGCAGATAAAAGCAAAGATGAAGATAATGCACAAAGATATTCTTCTTTTGTTTTTCCTAATTTTTCACTTATTCTGCTCAATGTATCTTCTAAAAACGTAGATGCAGCACCTTGCTTTGTTGAACTGCCAACTTCTTCATTGTCAAAGCAACAATAAACATCAATTGATTTAGAATTAAAGCCATCTATAAATGCTTTTAATGAAGAAAATGCACATTGTAAATCATCTAATTTAGGTGAAGATATAAATTCATTTTTACTTCCCCAAATAGATGGTTTCATACGATTATACAAAAATAAATCTGATGCTATAATATTTTCTTTTTCTACACAAGCTGATTCTGCAATTATATCTGTAAATTTATCCTTTTCATCATCACACAACCCAAACAATGGTAACAAGTCAACTTGTTCATTGTATTTCTTTCCAGTATTTACTTCCTTATTCATGTGAATTGCAACATTTGGTATTAGCACTAAATCCCTATCTACTTTGACTAATTTTGTACTTAACTCATCACCTTTTCCAATAATTACTCTACCTGCTACTGAAAGTGGACGGTCAAACCAAGTTGAATAAATCATCCCTCCATATTTCTCAGTATTTAATTGTATGTATTTGTTTTTTGATTGAATTTCATAATTTTCTTTAATTTTAAAAGTAGGAGAATCACTGTGAGACGCTATAATATTGTAACTGTAATTATCTAAGTTTTCACCTACTTTAAACGCAATTATTGAAGATAAATTACGGGTTACATAATACTTTTTTCCTTTTTCAAGATGCCATTTTTTACTTTCAAATAGTTCTATAAAACCATTTTCATCTAATTGTTCTTTTATTGTGTTAATAGCATGAAAGCAACTAGGGCTTTTCTCTATGAAATTTAATAATTCTTTTGATATTTCCTTATACATTTTAACCTCCATGAAGTGAAATTGAATACAATTATTATAAACTTTATTTATATCTTTGTAAATATAATAAAATTCTAATAAATTGATATGAAAATTCTAGAATAACACAAATAAGTAGAGATGATGTATCATCTCTACTTATTTGTGTTGCACTAAAATTCATTTATTCTATTTTTTATATACCCAATTAAACTTAACCCAAGTGTTATAACAAAGCTAGAACAAAATATAAATAAAATCCTATGTAAGCCAACAATATTCATAATTATTGCTAAAATAAATTCTATTATTAAAATAATTTTTATTTTTGCCCTAAAATGAACATATTCATTTTTTGTTAAAGGCTTATTTTTGTCTTCAATTGGTCCTAATATATATATAGATACTCCAGCCATTATCATAGTTAAAAGTAGAATAAACTGGTTTATTTGCATTGAAGTATACTTAGTTGCAAATAATACTGCTGTCACAGTTAAACAAGAAATCACAAAGCATATTATGTAGTTTGGAGCATGATACCCCCCCGTATAACCTTTTAACGGAACAAATATTATAAGAAAAACAATACATTCTATTAACATATTCATAAAAAAACTGATTGTAATCATTGTGAGAAAGTTTAATAAATAAGAAATAGCAATTTCTATACCATATTCATAGATATTTCTATCTTCTTCACTTATAATTCTTTGTTCTATAAAACCATTTAATATGCTTTGACTTAACGAGCTTATCATTTTATCTTGCTAAGTTTTTTTAAATCAGTAGGCACTATTGGTTGATGTGCAATAATACATGAAGTTGTATTTGCATTTTTAACTGCAACATTATACATTGTTCTTGCTAACGTTTTCTTTAAATTTGTTTTAATTAAATTCATTTTTGTTCCTCCTAATAAATTTATTTTAGTTCATTATAATATGTTATATTTTTATGTCAATAATATTTGTAATTTTTGACTTAAATTTTGTAAAAACGACCCTTTATGGTAAATTATTACAATAATATATAAATTAAGTTTTAATAATCTAAACAGGTATAGATATATTAGTAATAAACTTAAGTTCTTCATTATTATAAAAATAAAATACTTGACCTTTATATTTTTTAACAGTTTTTACTATACTTTTCATCCCAAAACCATGATCACTTAAATTGAATTTACTTGTAATAAGTTCACCATCTTGAATCACAGGATCTATATAACAGCTATTTGCAAGTTCTATTGTTATGAATTTACCATTAACCATGTAAATTTCTAATATAATTTCTTTGTTTTCACTTTTTTCACAGCTTTCTAAAGCATTATCTAATATATTAGAAAATATCGTGCATATATCAATGTCATTAATAAACTCCAAATTTACATTTTGTATATGAAATGTAAATTTAATATCTTTGTTTTGTGCTATTTGCATCTTTTCATTTAAAACTATATCTAATGCTTTGTTTTTACTAATTGGTTTTAGTGAAAAATACTGCATGTCTTCATTGAAATTTTCAATATATTTAATAATTTCAAGGTTGTTACCAATTTTAGCAAACTCATCTATTAACCTAATATGCTTTTTTATATCATGCTCAATTATTTTAACATTGTCATAGTTCTCTTTCAATATTTTATAATGCTTCATATCTAGCTCTGATTTTTGCTTTAATAATGCAAATTCTTTTAAATTTGTTTGCTCTTTTATACTTTGTTCAAATATGTAAAAAATAAGCATGCTTGAAAACATAAGCCCTATTGCACTTATTAATGCTGCTATAGATTTATTTGTATCAATTTTAATATTTGAAGTTATAGATATAAACATATATAATACAGTTACAATAGTTGCTGATATTAACAATAGCGCCAAAAACTTATCTTCAGGTATTTTATTTGTATTTTTATTTAAGTTATTACAAAAAGATTTAACTAATAAAAACATCATTGTTTTAGATATAATAGCCAATATGATTATTTCTTGCATAGAAAGAGTTAAATTCTTAAATAATATTTTCAAGATAAACAGTGCAATTACTTCTGTTACAGTCATAATTAAAATTAAAAACATTGTATAATATACTTTTTTACTAAACTTACCTTCATACAATATTAAAGAGATAAAAAATGTAAAAATAATAAAAGCACTTAAATTAAGTAATGTACTGTTAAAAGTATGAATTATTGTAATTGTACCATAACTGGAAAACAAAATAGTATAATGCTTAATATTGCCATATTTTTTTATAAAAACTACCGCAAACAACAAATTTACAATTAAGGCTTCAAAAATATAAGTACAAAGCATTGAAAATTCATAAGCAATTTTCATCTAAATTTCCTCCCGTATAACATCCACTCTTTTCTTACATTCCCAATAAGTTTTGTGTTAATATATTCTTCAATTTCCTGATTACCCTTTTTTAATAATAACTTGTCATCTTCAAATCCTGAAACGTATAAAAGATTTGCAAGTCTTTTTCTGTATGTATGTACAAAATCAAAATTTTCTAAGATTTTTTCCATTTCAGAAAAACTTTTATTTGTTTCATAAATATTATCTGATGTTTCTAACGATACTTTTCTGCCATCAATAAATACACGAATAATATCAATGATTTTAATTTCACACAACTGTCCTCTGTAATCTCTAACACTAATATATTGTTTTTCTTTGTTTATATCCATAATTACAATATCCAATGCCCTAAATAACCTATCTTTGTCAACAGGCTTGTTCAAATATCTCATTACCTTTAAATCAAATGCAAAATCTATATAATTATCAAAGCCAGTTACAAACATAATTATAGCATCAGGACACTCTCTTATTATAAACTTTGCTGTGTCAATTCCATTTATACAATCCATTTCTATATCTAAAAAAAACATATCAAAATCAGATAGTTTTTCTGATACAAGTTTATTTCCATCCTCATAGCATTTGATTTCAAATATTAAGTTGTTATATCTTTCATATTCATTCAAAATATCGCATAATTCATTGCAACATACAACTTCATCATCACAGATAGCAATCTTATAATTATCCATCAATTATCCCCAATCTACTTTTGATTACCATCATTATACAATATTCTACAATATTTCTCAAGTTTACTTTTTATAATACTAATTCAGTGCTAATAGACTTCATGAATAAAGCATGTATAATTTTAATTACACATGCTTTAATAAGATTTATCAAATTTAGTATTACTTTAAATCTTTATTTTCCCCCAATTAAATAAAGATGCTTTTCTTATATTTGATATAATCTTCTATAATTTCCCTTTATGTATATTAATGCTCACTATATGTCATCTGAATGAATAAACAAAACTAAATTATCTTTTTGCTAGTATAATTATTATATTGATATATTAATACAATAACAAACTAAGTCAATAGATTTTGTAAATTTTACTATTATTTTTGCAAAAACGTATGATTATGGTAATTTTTTCTATTTGAATAGCAAAAAAAACAACATAAAACAAATTATTTTATGTTGTTTTTATATTTTTATTGAGGATCTTTGTGAGAAATGTATTCCTATGTATTTCAATAGGTCCATATTCTAACAATGCAGTCCTATGATCTTTTGTACCATAGCCTTTATTTTTTGCAAATTTGTACTGTGGATATTGATTATCTAGTTTTTCCATTTGCCTATCTCTTGTTACTTTTGCGATAATTGATGCTGCAGCTATTCCATGACATTTTTCATCACCCTTGATTATATTCAATTGAGGAATATCTAAATCGAGTTTTTCTGCATCTATCAAAAGGTGATCTGGCATTATTTTTTTTCCATCTTTATCTCTTAAATTTTCTATTGCTAATTTCATTGCTAGTTTTGTTGCATTTTTTATATTAACTTCATCTATAGTTTTACAATCAATTTTACCTATTCCTACAGCTACACAAGATTCCATTATTATATCATATAGTTTGTCTCTTTTTTTTGGTGAAAGTTTTTTAGAATCATTTACACCTTCTATTAATAAACCCTTGGGCATTACTATTGCACATGCAACTACATCCCCTGCTAGGCAACCTCTGCCAACTTCATCAATACAAGCTATGTTTTCATAACCCTTGTCCCACAATTCTTGTTCAATTTCTAACATAATGTCCCCCTTCTAATTCATATCTATAGCATTTTTGGTCTTTCCAATGACATTCTACCTAGATTTCCATCTCTAAAATCCTTTAATATCATCCTGCTAACTTTTAAATAATCTATTTCTGTTTTATTATATACGCACGCTCTCTTAATAGCAATATTATCAATGGTATCAATTACTCTTTCACCAGGTTCTACCCCATATCTTACAAGCAATGAATTTTCTAATCCCATATTTCTCATTCTTTCAACAAAATTAAAAGCTATTTCTTCAAGAACAAGAACCTCATCCCTTATTGCTCCAGAAAAAGCAAGATTCAATGCACCATCTTCGTTTATAAATTTAGGCCATAAAATACCTGGAGTATCTAATAGCTCAATATTACCAGTCAATCGTATCCATTGTTTTGCTTTTGTAATACCAGGGATATTACCAGTTTTAGTGCTTTTCTTTTTTGCCAGTGAATTTATAAGCGTAGATTTCCCCACATTTGGAATGCCTGCAATCATAGCTTTAATTGTTTTATGCAACAAACCTCTTTTTTTATATCTCTCAACGATTTCTTTAGAAGCATCCTCTATAGCCATCTCTAATTTTCTAAGTTCTTTATTATTGGTTGAATTGTATAAAACAACAGACCACCCTTGTTTTTTATAGTATTCTTCCCATTCTTTATTAATATTTGGATCTGCTAAATCATATTTATTTAATACAATTAGCCTTTTCTTATCTTTGAACAATTCATCTAAATCTGGATTTTTGCTACTTATAGGAATCCTAGCATCTATAACTTCTATAACTATATTTACAAGTTTAAGATTTTCCTTAAGTAAATCCTTAGTTTTTTTCATATGTCCCGGATACCAATTTATATTCATAATTTACCTCTTCTTACTTTCCTTAATTTTCTATTCAATAACTATAAATATCTAATATTTTATACCTACTAGCTAATACTTCATGAAATTCAACCTCGAAGTACTCACAGGTAAGAAAATGTGAAATTTTATTCTGACTAGCGCATATTTTGAGAAATTGTACGAAATTTTAAAAACAGTTTTGGCACATTTAGCGAAGCGTATGTGTGCCATTGTTTTTAAAATTGAAGTTACAATTTCCAAAATTTTAGCAGGAATAATTAAATTTTGCATTTTCCTACTCACATTTTCTATTCAATAACTGTAAATATCTAATATTTTATTCTGACTAGCGCACATTTTGTGAAATTGTACGAAAATTTAAAAAACAGTTTTGGCACATTTAGCGAAGCGTATGTGTGCCATTGTTTTTTGAATTGAAGTTACAATTTCCAAAATTTTAGCAGGAAGGATAAAATGTTAGATATTTACAAAAAAATTGAGGACGTTCGCCCTCAATTAATATGTTCTCAATTCTTTAACTTTAGTTGCTTTACCAGTTCTTTCTCTTAAGTAGAACAATCTCGCACGTCTAACTTTACCTCTTCTTACTACATCAATTTGTTCAATCTTTGGAGAGTGAATTGGGAATGTTCTTTCAACTCCTATTCCATAAGAAATCTTTCTAACAGTAAAAGTTGCTCTATTGCTTCCACCTTGTTTTTTTATAACTGTACCTTCGAATATCTGAATTCTTTCTCTGTTTCCTTCTTTTATTCTAACGTGTACCTTTATAGTATCACCAACATTAAAAGGTGTAAGTTCACTTTTAACTTGTTCTAATTCTATTGATTTTATTAAGTCCATTTGTATACCTCCTTTCACAAAGCGTTCTTGCATCACAAAATGCAGAGGACCACCGTATACTCTATTGCATTATAGCATAAATGTTATTATGCTGACAACCATTATTTGTACTTATTTATATTTTTTTTCAAGCTTTTTAAACTCTTCGATTACTTCATTATCTTTAATCATATCAGGACGTCTTTCTATTGTTATTTCAATTGATTTATACCGACGCCACTCATCAATATTCTTATGATGACCAGACAACAAAATTTCTGGAACATCTAAATCTAAATAACTTTCTGGTCTAGTGTATTGGGGATACTCCAACAAACTATTGCTATGAGATTCATCTATTGATGACTCATCTGACCCAAGTACACCTGGTAAAAGTCTACTCACTGCATCTACAAGCATTAAAACTGGTAGCTCTCCACTTGTTAAAACATAATCCCCCATAGATATTTCTTCATCAACATATTTGTCAATAATTCTTTGATCTATACCTTCATAATGTCCTGCAATAAGGATAATATGATCTTTTTTAGAAAGTTCTCTAGCTTTATTTTGTGTAAATAAATTGCCTTTCGGTGATAAATATATTATATATGAATTGTCCATTTTTACAGCATCCAAAGCTTTAAACATAGGTTCAGGCTTAATTAACATGCCTGGACCACCGCCATATGGATAATCATCAACCTTATTATGCTTGTTTTCAGAAAAATCTCTAAGGTTTGTATAATCTAATTGAAAATAATTATTCTTAATTGCTCTTCCTATTATTCCATTATTAGCATAAACCTCAATTAGCTCTGGAAACAAAGTTATAATGTCAAATTTCATTCCAACAGCCCCTCAATAACATTTATAATAATTTTTCTATCTTTCATATTTACTTCTTTTACTACTTCCTTAACAGCAGGTATTAAATAGGTTTTATCATTGTTTTTAATTTCATATACATCATTAGCTCCAGGTTGATATATCTCGCTTATTTCGCCTATATATTCACCCTCATCAGAATATACCTTCATACCTTCTAGTTCAAATAAGTAATAGGTATCTTCAGGCAAATCTCTTAACTGATCTTCAAATATAGATATATAAGAATTTTTAAAGGATTCCGCAGTACTCATATCCTCTATATTTTCAAGAGTCAAGTACACAGTTCCTTTTCTATACCAAACCTCTTTGATTTTTCTTTTTATATTATCCTTTTCTGTATAAACATACTCAAGATCATCAAATCTTTCCAAATCATCAGTAAATGGTACGCATTTTATACAACCTTTAACACCATGTGTGTTTACTATTTTTCCAACCTTAATATAATCTTTCATAATTACCTCTGTTAATTTTAGTGCAAATATATAGGGATTAGTATACTAATCCCCCAAATAGGTATTATTATTGAATAATTTCTACAATTACTCTTTTATTATCTTTGGTAGCAGCGGCTTTAACAACTGTTCTAATAGCTTTTGCTATTCTGCCTTGCTTTCCTATTACTTTACCCATATCGTCAGGAGCTACTTTTAATTCTATTATAAGTGATTGACTGCCTTCAACTTCATTTACGGTTACAAGTTCTGGATAATCGACTAGTGATTTTGCTATATATTCTACTAATTCACCCATTATAATCACCTCTTATTTATTTTCATCTCTTTTTTCATAAATACCGTTAGTTTTAAATAACATACCAACTGTTTCTGTAGGTTTAGCTCCGTTGTTTAACCATTTAATAGCACTTTCATCATTGATTTTAACTATTTTTGGCTCAACTACAGGATTGTAATATCCGATTTCTTCTATAAAACGTCCATCTCTTGGAGAACGAGAATCAGCTACAACTATTCTGTAAAAAGGTTTCTTTTTAGAACCCATTCTTTTTAATCTTATCTTAACTGACATTAATATCACCTCCTTATATTTATATTAGTAAACTATATATGATAAAGGAAAATTCCTAAATCTGCATTTGTTAAAATGGCAACCCTAATTTACCAAGTCCACCCATTCCGCCTTTTTTCTTACCCATTTTTTCCATTGAACTAAATTTTTTCATCATTTTTTTCATTTCATCATATTGTTTTAAAAGCTGATTTACTTTTTGTACTGAAGTACCACTTCCTGCGGCTATCCTTTTTCTTCTGCTACCATTTATTATGGTCGGATTTAATCTTTCTCGTTTTGTCATTGATTGTATTATAGCTTCAGTACGTTTCATTTCGTTTTCGTCAACTTTTAAACCTTTAAGTTTCTTATTGCCACCTAAACCTGGTATCATTTCTAAGATATCATCTAAAGGACCCATATTTTTCATTTGTTGTAATTGTGATAAGAAGTCTTCTAAATTAAATTCTTGAGTTTTTAATTTTTTTTGTAATTCTAGAGCTTGTTTTTCATCAAATGCACCTTGTGCTTTTTCTATAATTGATAAAACATCACCCATTCCTAATATTCTAGATGCCATTCTGTCTGGATAAAAAGGTTCTATTTGATCCATTTTTTCTCCAACGGAAACAAACTTTATAGGTTTATCAACTACATTTCTAATTGAAAGTGCCGCTCCACCTCTGGCATCACCATCTATTTTAGTAAGTATTACTCCTGTTATCTCTAAATATTTATTAAATGTTTCAGCAACCTTTACCGCATCTTGACCTGTCATAGCATCTAAAAGTAAAAGAATTTCATCTGGTTTTACTTCTTCTTTAATTTGAACAAGTTCATTCATCAAATCATCATCTATATGAAGACGTCCAGCAGTATCTATTATTACAACATCATTACCATGTTTTAAAGCATGTTTCATTGCTTCTTTTGCTATAGTAACCGGACTTACTTTATCTCCCATTGCAAATACTGGAACATCAACACTTGCACCAACAACTTCCAATTGTTTGATAGCTGCTGGTCTATATATATCACAAGCAACTAACAATGGTCTTTTACCATCTTTTTTTAGTTTTTTTGCGAGCTTACCTGTAGCAGTAGTTTTACCAGCACCTTGGAGTCCACACATCATAAAGTATGTTATATCATTTGGATTGAATTTTAACTTGCTTTCTGCTTCACCCATTATCTTCATGAGCTCATCATGAACAATTTTTACAACTTGCTGTCCCGGGGTTAAGCTTTCCATAACTTCATGTCCAAGAGAGCGCTCTTTAACATTATTAATAAATGTTTTTACAACTTTATAATTAACATCAGCTTCTAAAAGGGACATCTTAACTTCTTTCATTGCTACATCGATGTCTTTTTCTGTAAGTTTTCCTTTACCTCTAAGTTTTTTTAATGTATTTTGAAGTTTATCAGACAAATTTTCAAACATAATTGAATAGCCTACCCTTCATTTATTATTTTACTTGCCTCTTTTTGAATGTTTTCTACTGAATATTTATATTTTTCATCTGTTATTCCAGAAGCCAACTTTATAATCTTTTCTGCTGACTTATAATATCTATCGTATTTATAATGTAATTTCATTTTATCTTCATATTCTATCAAGCTTTTTTCAGCTCGCTTAAGTGCGTCGTGCACTCCTTGTCTACTAATGTTCATTTCTTCAGCAATTTCTGAAAGGCTGTAGTCTTGATTATAATATAAATCAATTATATTAGCCTGACTGTCCTTTAATAACTCGCTATAGTAATCGAACAGTATGCTAAAAATAAAATTTTTCTCTGACATATAATCACCCACTGTAAAGTATATCGCTTGACAGTGAATTTTACCGCATTTATTATAACTTGTCAATAGTTTTTTCAAATTTTTTTATTATAATTTTATTTATTATAATAAATGGTACGCATGGAATGCGTACCCAACGGTTAATAACATTGATTCTTATTTATTCAAATATTGCATTTACAAATTCTTTTGCATCAAATGTTTGTAAATCATCTATTTGTTCACCTACTCCAATATATTTAATTGGAATATTTAATTCTTTTACAATAGGAAATGCAATTCCTCCTTTTGCTGTTCCGTCCAATTTTGTTAATATCAAACCATTTATTTTACAAGCCTCTCCAAAAAGTTTAGCTTGAATTATACCATTTTGACCTGTTGTTGCATCAATTACAAGATAAACATCTATTGTGGCCTGTGAATATTCTCTATCTAATATTTTAAACATTTTGCTTAATTCATTCATTAGATTAACTTTATTATGAAGCCTACCAGCTGTATCACATATTAAAATATCGCTTTTTCTAGCTTTGGCTGATTGTATTGCATCATAAATAACTGAAGCTGGATCAGAACCATTTTCAGATGAGATAATTTCAACATCTGCTCTAGTACACCATTCTTTTAATTGTTCAACTGCCGCTGCTCTAAATGTATCAGCAGCTGCAACTATTACACTTTTACCTGATGATTTAAGTCTATATGCCATTTTACCTATAGAAGTTGTTTTTCCTACACCATTTACACCAACTACCAATATTACTTTTTGCGCATTTGATTCTTCTTCATTTACTTCATGCTCTTCAAGCATGTTTGCAAGATAAGTTTTAATTAAATTTTTTATTTCTCCCGTATCTTCTATTTTATTTTTCTTTACTTGCTCCTTTATATATTCGATAATGTCAAGAGTTGTTTCCACTCCCATATCAGATGTTATCAAGATTTCTTCTAACTCTTCTAAAAATTCATCATCTATTTTTCTATGTGAATATATAATGTTTTCTATTTGTTCGGTTAAATTTTTCTTTGTCTTTGATAATCCTTCTTTTAATTTAGAGAAGAATCCCTTTTTTTCTGTACCCATGATACCTCCAAGTGTTAATTTTAATTAAAAAACGAAACATATACAATGCGTTCCTTACAATCACCTATTGTTAATAATCTACATCCGATAACTTTAATGACACTAATTTAGTTACACCCTTTTCTTCCATAGTTGCACCGTAAAGGGTATCTGCATATTCCATAGTACCCTTTCTATGTGTTATAACAAGGAATTGTGTTTCTTTAGAAAACTCTCTGAGATATTGAGTAAACCTGAAGATATTTACATCATCTAAGGCAGCTTCTATTTCATCTAGTATACAAAAAGGTGTTGGTTTTGTCTTTAATATTGCAAATAATAAAGCTATTGCAGTAAGTGATTTTTCTCCACCTGATAAAAGTGATATTTTACTCAATTTTTTCCCTGGTGGTTGAACTGCTATTTCAATGTTGCTGTTTAGTGCATCTGATTCATCTTCTATATAAACATCTCCATTTCCGCCATTGAAGAGTTTTTTAAAAACTTCATTAAACTTAATCCTAATACTTGCAAATTCATCTAAGAATTTGTCTCTCATTTTTATTTCAAGTTCTTTTATTACATCATTTAATTGAATTTTAGCTTCTATTAAATCTTTTTTTTGAACAGATAAAAAATCATATCTGTCTTTAACTTCTTTATACTCTTCAATTGAATCAATATTAATGTTTCCAAGACCTTTTATTTCTTTTTTATAAGTATTTAAATCATTATATAACTTTGAATAGCTTATGCTTTCATCTTTGTAGCCGAGAGCCATAGCATAGTTCATCTCATATTCTTCCCAAAACTTAGTTGAAATATCTTCAACCTTGGATTTTTCTCTTTCAATTTTAACATTCATATTATTTTCATCATCTAATAACAACGTGATATTTTTGTTTGTTTCATTCATTATATTTTGATATTCATATATTTGGTTTTGAAAATTTAATAAATTAGCTTTTTCGTCTTGGTACTTTGAATTAATTTGAGATAGTTCTTTGCTTAATAATTCTGATTTTTTTGCGTATTCTTCAATTAAACTAGTGGCTTTACTAATTTCAGTTTCTATATTTTTTAGATTTTCTTCTTTTTGTGATTTTGTATTTATATTTCTATTAATTTCAAAATCTATATTAATAATTTTTTCTTCTTTAAGTTTTATATTCTGTCTTAAATCTGAAACCTGTTCTCTTTTTTCTAATATTATTGAATTATACTCTTCAAAATTCTTTCTATTGCTTTCATTTTGAGAAATAATATTCTCTATAATTTTCTCTCGTTCATCTATAACTTTTTTGTTTTCTTCTATTTGTTTATCAATTTGAAATATTTCTTCTCCATATTTATTCTTTTCATTTACAATATATTGTTTTTCATCTGAATATTTTTTTATTGTAATTTCTGTTCTATTTAATTGTTCTTGCAGCATAATTATTTTTGATTCAGATAAATTGTATAAATTATTTTTTTCATTTATAACATTTTTTATATTTTCAATTAATTCATTATAATTTTTAATATCACTTAAAATACTATTTAATTCATCATTTTTTATTTGTAAATCATTTGAATAATTTTTACTTAATTCTTTGCATTCTTCTATTTCTCTCTTTCTACCCAAAAGATTTTGATTATTTGAGATATGACCGCCAGTAACAGAACCACCAGAATTAATTACATCACCTTGTAAACTTACAATTTTAACTGAATTTCCAAGGCGTTTTGATATTTTAAAACCGTTTTTTAAATTATCAACTATTAAGATTCTTCCCAAAAGATGTTTTATGACCTTTTTAAATTTAGGGTCTGTATCTATAAGCATGTCCGCAGTATCAATAACACAAGGTTCATTTAGTACTGATCTCTCACTATTGTTTAATGATCTCTCCTGAATCATCTCTATTGGTAAAAATGTTACCCTTCCAATTTTACTAGTTTTCAAGTATTCAATAATATCCGAAGCATCTGACTCAGAGTTTACTATAACGTTTTGTATAGCAGCTCCAAGTGAAATTTCAATTGCAGTTTCATATTCTTTTTTTGTTTTAACAATATCCGCTACTGTACCGAGTATCGACTTATTTAACATTTCATTTTTATCTTTGTTATTCATAAGCGTTTTAACACTTTTGTAATAACCATCATAATAAGCTTCCATGTTATTAAGTATGCTAAGCTTTGAATTTATACTGCTTAACTTATTACTTATATTTTTTATTTCATTTTCTTTGTTTAATTTTTGATTTTCTGACTTTTTTAATTTATCTAATACTTCATTTCCTTCTTGTTTTTTAATGGATAGGTGTTCTTTAGCATCATCTTTTTCTTGTTTTAGAAGTTTAATGATATTTTCCTTATTTTCTTTTTCAGATTCTTCTGATAAAATTTCTTTTGATAATTGTTCAATTCTTTCTTCGCTATTTTTTACAAATGATTCCAAAGTGTTTTTAGAACTATTCATTTTGTTAATTTCTTTATGAAGTTCAAACAACATATTTTTTTCATTATCAATAAGTTTGATTATATCATCAATTTCGGCTTTGTATCCTTCTACCTCAAGGTTTAACTCATTAAATTTTTCTAATTCTACTTTTAAATTTTCAGAAAGTATATCCTTCTCTAAATTTATAGCATGAATATTTTCCTGTAATTCCTTATTTCTATTTTCTAGTGCTTGTATTTCCTCTATTACATTTTGTATGTTATTTTGATATAAAAGACTTTTTTCATTTTGCACATTAGATAAACTTAAATAATTTTCATATTCTTTATTTTTAATAGATTGAGTGTTTTCTAGCTCTGTAATGGCTGTTTGAAGAATGATGACTTTTTCTTTTTCCGTTGTGATTGTACGTTCAATGGAATCTCTTTTTTTCTGTAAACTTTCTTTTTGTATCACCGACCGTTTTTTTTGCTCTTCTAATGCTAATAACTGTTCACTATGTTTTTCATACTCATGAACAAAATAATTTAGTTCATATTTTTTTAATTCAGATTTCAATTCTATATATTTATTTGCTTTTTCACTTTGCTCTCTAAGCGGTTCAATTCTTTGTTCTAGTTCGTGAACTATATCTTCTACCCTATCTAAGTTGTCGTTAGTTTTATCAAGCTTTCTTATTGCCTCTTCTTTTCTAGTTTTATATTTAACTATTCCTGCTGCTTCTTCAAAAACTTCTCTTCTTGTTTCAGAATTTGGGCTTAAAATATCTTCGACACGACCTTGTCCTATAAAAGAATATCCATCTCTTCCTATTCCAGTATCCATAAAAAGTTCTTTAATATCCTTTAGCCTGCACTGTTGTTTATTTATGTAATATTCACTTTCTCCAGTTTTATACAATTTCCTTTTTATACTAACTTCGTTATATTCTATTGGAATAATTCCAGTTTGATTATCAAATACTAAATTAACCTCAGCATAACCAAGGGGCATACGCTTTTCTGTTCCAGCAAAAATTATATCATCCATCTTCCCTCCACGAAGGGATTTAGCACTTTGTTCTCCAAGAACCCACTTGATAGCATCTGATATATTGCTTTTACCACTTCCATTTGGACCAACAATTGCAGTTATGCCTTTTTCTATAACTATCTCAGTTTTTTCAGCAAATGATTTAAATCCATTTACATAAATCTTTTTTAAAAACATATTACACCCCTGTACTAATGCCATTTAAGTAGTTTTTATAAATGTCTGACATTAAAAAACTACCTATTTTTATATCACCATCATATATTTCTATTGAATTTTCATTGTTTGGATTGCCAAAAAATACATTTTTTATATTGAACATATTTTGCAATTTTATTATATTAGTTTTGCTTTGTCCAACAACATCACTTATAATTTTATTATCGGCTAATATTTTTATGGACTTATTTTTTAGCTTTTTATCTTTAATTATTTCCTTAATTGAATTTAAATATAAATTTTGTTCTACCAGTTGTCTAAAGGCAGAATGAAACGGACCACCAACTACATCTGCTCCCTCTTTTATAGAATCAGTGTTCTGCAGGCCTATCCTAATAACATTAATACCATTAACCATATATTCCGAATACATATATGCTGTGATATCAACAGCTTCTTGCAGCGTTAAAGGCTTATATAAGCCAGTTTTAAACATATTTAATAGTTCAGTATCTCTTATTACTAAAGTTGGATAAATCCTTACTATATCAGGTTTCATTGAAATTGAATCTAAACATGTTCTTTTTTCTTTTTCAATAGTACTCCCTGGAAGACCTGGCATAATCTGATGACCTAATGTAAATCCATATTCTTTTATTAACTTACTAGCATCTTCTGAATCTTTTCTAGTATGGCCTCTATTAGATTTTCTCAATACTTCATCATCTAAACTTTGTATGCCTAGTTCAATTATATCTACGTCATATTTTTTTTGTAAATTTAAAATTTCATTGGTTATTGCATCCGGCCTAGTTGACATTCTAATATGCTTAACAACACCTAAATCTTTATAATACTTACCTACCTTCAACAAGTCTTCTTGAAGATTCTTATCTATTGCTGTAAAACTACCACCAAAAAATGCTATTTCTGCATTAGTATTTTCATCAATCGTTTTTCTAAACTCTTCAACAATATCTATTGCATATTTACTATTTACTCTAACCGTACCCTTTCCAGTAATTGTTTTTTGATTGCAGAAAACACAATCATTTTTACAACCTACGTGCGGAACAAAAATAGGAATTATTTTTATTTTATTACTCATTTATCTGTCCTTCAAAAATTAATGCTTTTCTTGCTGCATCTTGTTCTGCTATTTTTTTACTTTTTCCTGTTCCAGTACCCACCACCACTTTATTTACTAAAACATTAACATGAAACATTTTTTCGTGATCAGGTCCTTCTTCTTTAGTTACAACATAACGTATTTTACATACTTGATTTTTACTTTGATAATATTCCTGTAAAAATGATTTATAGTCTGAAATAATTTTTCCTTTAACTGCAATCTGAATATATTGTGTTATGTTTTCTAAAACAAATTCTTGTGCTTCTTTATATCCACCATCTATATATATAGCTGCTATTATTGCTTCAACTGCATCTGCTAGAATTGATTTTCGTTCTCTCCCTCCAGAAGATTCTTCTCCCTTTCCTAATAGCAAAAATTCACCAACATTTAAATTCGTAGCCACTATACTAAGTGTATCTTCACATACTACTTGAGAACGAAGCTTTGTTAATTCACCCTCTGGATATTCTGGGAATTGATCAAATATGAACCTACTCACAACAATACTTAAAACGGCATCTCCCAAAAACTCCAATCTTTCATTATTTACTTTAGTATAAAATTTATCCTCATTTGAATACGAACTATGAGTTAATGATTTTTCTAATATTTCTATATTTTTAAATTTGTAATTTACTATTTTTTCAAATTTTTTTAATTCATCAATATTAATTATCACAATTTCCTCCTGTTTTGTACTATTATAACTTTTTATTACTACCACGAACCTCTTCATAGAAATAAGAAAAAATTATAAATAAATTATTGTAGATAGCAGAACAATACAAACAATAATTTATAACTGTTCTAATATTGATCTGCTATTTATCTATATATTCCTAATCCAATATTTCTTCTAAATAATTCACTATATCGCCTACTGTAGAAATATTTTCAATGCTTTCATCTTCAACTTCAACATCAAATTCTTCTTCTATTGCCATAATTAATTCAAATAAAGCAATAGAATCTGCTTCTAAGTCATCTGAAAATGATGTTTCCATTGTTATGTCATCACTATCAACACCAAGCTTTTCTGAAATAAGATCCCTTAATCTCTCAAACATTTTTACCTCCTCATTATACTTTCTTCTATCAGGTTATTAACTCTACTGTCGCAAAATACCTTAGCTTGTCGTATTGCATTTTTAATTGCAATTTCATCCGAACTTCCATGAGCTTTAATTACTGGAGCCTTAACCCCTAACAAAGGTGCTCCACCATGTTCACTATAATCAAATTTATTTTTGAAGTTTCTTAGTGATGGCTTAATTAGTGCTCCACCCACTTTTGATACAAAACTTGAAGTCAGTTCTTCTTTTAAACCTGACATAATTTCTTTTACAGTCCCTTCAAGGGTTTTTAAAATCATATTTCCCACAAAACCGTCACATACTATTATGTCCGCTTCGCCTCTAAGTATTTCCCTAGCCTCTATATTTCCACAAAAATTAATTGGTAATACAGATTTCTCTAGAAGTTCATATGTTTCAATAGTCAACTTATTTCCTTTGCCCTTTTCTGCACCTATATTAGCTAAGGCTATACGTGGAGAAGAAATATTCATTACTTTCTTCATGTATATATCTGCCATAATAGCAAAATCATACAAAAAATTTGACTTGCAGTCTACATTAGCACCTGAGTCAATTAGCATTGAAAAACCACCTTTCATTGATGGAATCAATGGAGCAAGAGCTGGCCTCTCTATACCTTCAATTCTTCCAATAACTAGAAGTCCACCACTTAGCAAAGCACCAGTACTTCCAGCTGAAACAATCGCATCAGCATCATTATTTTTCACAGCATTTAAAGCTTTAACTAATGATGAATTTTTTTTGCGTCTTAGTGCCAATACTGGTTTATCTTCATTTGTTATTATTTCATCGGCATTTAGTATATCAATGTTTTTATAATTTGTTGTATTACTTTCTAGAATTTTTTTAATTTCTTGTTCTTTTCCAGAAAGAATTACACCTACATTATATTCATCTCTAGCCAAAATACAACCCTTGACTATTAAATCCGGAGCATTGTCTCCGCCCATTGCGTCTACTACAATCTTCATACTTGCACCTCTAATCTACTATCTTTAACCTAGTAATTAGTATATATTAGAAATAATTCAAATGCAATAAAAAAATAGTGCTAATTAGCACTATTTTTTTGCATTGAGAATAACAGTTTTTAAAAAAACATAGACTTAAAAATTTTTTTATTCTACGCTCATAACTTCCTTACCGTTATAATATCCACATGCTCCACATACTCTGTGAGGCAACTTTGGTTCATGACATTGAGGACAATCCATTACATTAGGAATAGTTAATCTTTCTTTAGCTGTTCTTCTTCTATCTCTTCTCGCTTTGGAAGTTTTTCTCTTAGGTACTGCCATTGTAACACCTCCTTAATCTTTTAACAGGTTCTTTAATTTATCAAATCTTGGATCTGTTATATTGTTTTCACATTTACATTTTTCAATGTTTAAATTAACTCCACAGTTGGGGCATATGCCTTTACAATCTTTACTGCAAATAGCTTTCATTGGCATAGATAAATAAATCATCTGCTTAATTGTTTCGTCTAAATTAACACATCCATCTACTATGGCTAATTTTATTTCGTCAGATTCATCATCTTTTTCTAGATTTTTTCCAACTACAGCTTCAAATTTAACCTCAGAAGTATTTTCAAATTCTGTTAAGCATCTAGCACAAGTTTCTTCATAAGAATACTTAACTATACCTGTTAACAATATGCTATCTTCAACTTTGAAAAATTCTCCATTGAATAATATCGCCTTATTAAGATGTGTCTTTTCTAAAAATTCTTCATCATCAATGATGAATTTGCCTTCAAATATAAACAACATATCATCTGATGACAAATATTTACTTAAATTTATTAACATCATACCACCCTTTTTACTAGCAGAGTTAATTATATGAGAAAAAAAAACTTTTGTCAAGTAGTTTATTTTACACTTCTTTATTTTTATTTAGATAAAAGTTGTGTATCTCTTGCTATCATTAACTCTTCATTTGTAGGAATAACAAATACTTTAACTGAACCATTATCTTTTGATATTAATGCTTCCTTACCTCTAGTGTTATTTTTTTCATCATCTATTGTAATTCCAAGGAATTCCAATCCTGAACATATTTCTTTTCTGTTATCTTTTGAATTTTCTCCTAAACCAGCAGTAAATACTACTACATCAACTCCACCCATTGCAGCTGCATATGAACCAATATATTTTTTTACTGTATAATCAAATTTATCAAGTGCTAATTGAGCTCTCTTGTTTCCTTTTTCTGCTTCTTCTTCAATATCTCTAAAGTCGCTACTTACACCTGAAATACCAAGAACTCCTGATTTTTTATTCATTAAATTATCTAAATCTGCTGCTGACATATTTTTTTTATTCATTAAAAATGTTGTTATTGCTGGGTCTATATCACCACATCTTGTTCCCATTACAAGACCTTCAAGTGGAGTTAATCCCATACTTGTATCTACAGATTTTCCACCTTTTATAGCAGTAACACTTGCCCCATTGCCTAAATGGCAAGTAATAATTTTTAAATCTTTTAAATCTTTACCCGTTAAAGCTGCTGCTCTTTCTGCTACATATCTATGTGATGTTCCGTGAAAGCCATATCTTCTAATTCCAAGCTCTTTGTATAATTCATATGGCAATGGATATATATAAGAAACCTCAGGCATTGTTTGATGATAAGCAGTATCAAAAGTCCCAACCATTGGAACATTTGGCAACAATTCTTTACAAGCTTCAATACCAATAATATTTGGTGGATTGTGAAGTGGTGCTAAGTCAGTACATTCTTTCATAGCATTTACTACTTCATCAGTGATTTTTACTGAACCAGCAAATTTTTCTCCACCATGAACAACTCTATGTCCTACAGCATCTATTTCTTCTAGTGATTTAACAGCTCCATAAACTGGGTCAACTAAAGATTTTAATACAATATTAATTGCTTCTTTATGACTTTTCATAGGCTCTTCAATTACAACCTTTTCTTTACCTTCTGCTTGATGCTTAACTACACTACCTTCAATTCCAATTCTTTCAGCTAAACCTTTAGCTAACACACTTTCATCGTTCATATTGATTAATTGATATTTTAACGATGAGCTCCCACAGTTAATAACTAATACATTCATGTTTATTTATCCTCCAATGTTATGTAAATTAAATATATAATAAAATCATTTATGATTTTATGAACTTAAAAATTTTTATAATTACATTTAATAATTTTTTCTATTTTTTTATTATTCAATACAACAATATCACAATTTGAAATTTGATAATCCCATAAATTATCATAATTTACTGATTTATAATATAGTAAAATACTTTGAATTACACCAAAATGAGATACAATAACAGAATTATCCAAATCATTTATTTTATTCATGAAATCAGATATGCGCTCTATAATATCTATATATGATTCACCTTTTGGAAATTTATATTCAAAACCCTGATTAATCCAATTATCAGTTTCACTTTTATAATCCTTAAGCATTTCTTCCCATGTCATATTTTCAAAAATTCCAAAATTTATCTCTTTTAAACATTCAATTGCACTTAACTCTACACTAATTTCTTCAGAAATTATTTCAGCTGTTTTATATGCTCTTTTAAGAGGACTTGTATATATTTGGGAAATATTTAATTTTTTCAAATTAGTACCAGCTATTTTTGCTTGTACCATACCCTCAAGAGAAAGTTCAACATCTGTAATGCCACAATATCTTTTATTTAAATTACCTATAGATTCACCATGTCTAACCAAGTACAACATTAAATCAACTCCTGCAGTAAAATCACTGAGAACATAAAAATAATCTGACAAATTTCTGTGATAAAGCCACAAGTATCTCCTGTCATACCACCTATTTTCTTCTCTATCCAATTAGAAATCAAGTATGCTGAAATAAGTGTTACAACTGATGCAATAATCATAAGAATCTTATTGGGTATAATTATACAACATATAGTCAATATCAAAATATTTATAATAAGCACTTCTGTATTAATTGATTCAATAAATACCGTACCCATTCCTTTTGATTTTTTTGCATATTTTTTATTCCATGAACTAACTATAACAGAAGTTCTACCAACTATTGGCATAATGAAACAGGCAAATATTCCTATATTTGAAAATAATACAAATTGTGACAACACTACAAATATTAAGCATAATACACCAAATGCCCCAACATGAGAATCACTCATTATCTCAAATATTCTATCACCTGTTCTCCCTGAAAACAATCCATCACAAGTGTCAGCTGCTCCATCAAAATGCAACCCACCAGTTACTATAGTGTAACACATAGTCAAAAGCAATCCCATGACATAATCAAAACGAAATAAGCTACCTATTATTGCTACAATGAATAAGATTATTCCTATAATTACTCCCATAAGCGAATATAAACTTAAAGCTTTTTTGAAACTTTCTTCATTATATTCAATTTTATTGCCTATAGGGATACGTGTAAAAAATGAAATAAGAACTAAAAATCCTGAGGCCATTTAACCATTTCTCCCTTATGTTTGAGCTTTATAGGAATTCCAGAAAAAATGAAATACATATAATCTGATTCTTGACCAATTCTATTATTAGTTCGTCCACTTATATCTCTAAAATAATTCCCCATATAATATGACGGAACAACACCTAAACCAGTTTCATTAGAAACAATAATAAGTTTTTTATTATTATCATTGCAAATATCAATTAATGAAATAACATTGTTAATTATTCTCTTTTCAAGATTGTTAACTTCATCTACTGAACAATTATCAAAATCAAGTTTGCTATCAAACATGAAGTTTCCAATTAAAGTAGTCATACAATCGATTAAAACAACATCTGACTCATTAAATTCATTGAAGTTTGTGAGTGTATGAAAATCAGAATACAGCTCTAATGTTTTCCATGATTTTGGTCTTTGTTCTTTATGTTTTTTTACCCTATCCGCCATTGCCTGGTCTGTTATTACAGCAGTTGCTATGTATAATACTTTCTCTCCATATTCATTTGCTTTTAATTCAGCAAATGTACTTTTTCCACTTCTAGAACCACCGATTACAAATGTCACACTCATAAGATTACCTACATTTCATAATACTTTGACAATTAATTGCCATTAACCTATATATTATAACACTAATACAAAATAAATCAATAAAAAATGCAAAATTCATTGTTTTTTTGTATTAACAAATTATTTTAATTATTTTTATACTAAAATGTTATTGTTTTCATATAAAATATTGATAATAATGTATAAACAAGTTATAATAAAAAAAAGAAATTTTACCTCACTTGATATCAAGTGAGGTTTGTGTTGATATATGGTTATTCAAGTAAAAAGGAGTATGTTAAAAATGAATATTGTTGGTATAGTTGCAGAGTACAACCCATTTCACAAGGGTCATGAATATCATTTAAAAAAAGCAAAAGAAAACTCAAACTGCGATTATGTTGCTGTTGTTATGAGTGGAAATTTCGTACAACGAGGCGAGCCAGCCTTGATAGATAAATTCAAGCGTGCAGAATCCGCTATATATGGTGGAGCAGATTTAGTTATTGAACTTCCTATGCCTTTTTCTTGTCAAAATGCCGAACTTTTTGCAAAAGCAGCATTAACAGAATTAAAAAAACTAAATATTACACACTTAAGCTTTGGTTGTGAAAATAATAATTTAGAATTATTAAAAGAGGCCGCTTTAATTCAAATAAACAATAAAAATTTAAAACATATAATTAAAGAGGAATTGGCAAAAGGCATTTCATATCCTAAAGCCTTAACAAACGCTATAAATAGTATTTCTGATAACGAAATAGGTCATATTATTAATTCACCAAACAACGTGTTAGGAATTGAATATATCAAAAGTTCAATTAATTTAAAAGGTAATTGGGATTTTACACCAGTTAAAAGAATAGGCAAAAATCATAATGATATTGATTTATCAGGAAAATATGACAGTGCAACGGCAATTAGAAAAAGTATTATTGATGGTAGTAACAAATTGTATTCTAGCTCCATAACAGAAAAAAGCAGCGAAATGATTAAAAAATTTTACTGTGAATATAATGGATTTAACTCAATAAACCGTTACTTAAACTATATATATTATAAAATATTAGATTTGGGCACAAATGGATTAAATGATATATACGAGGTATCTGAAGGTTTAAATAATAAAATTTATTCTAATATTTTCAAATATAACACTACTGATGATTTTATTATGTCTCTTAAATCAAAAAGGTATACCTATTCAAAATTAAGACGAATACTACTAAATATATTGCTAAACATAAGAAAATCTGACATAAAAGATTTTATGTCAACTGATTTAGAATCCTCTCTCTCTACCAATAATAGTCATAATAATTTTATCAAGGTTCTAGCGTTTAACGATAAAGGAAGATCAATATTAAAACAATCAAAGGATTCAGGTACATATACAATAAATAAATTTTCAGATTACAAAAAATATAATTTAAGTTTAGATATTTTTAACTTAACTAACAAATCAACTAATATATATTATCTTCCATTTACTAACAAAACCACGAATGATGAATATATTCAAAACGCTATATATGTAAAATAAAAAAGAGCATATTACACTTCAATTGACAATAATATATGTTATATGGAGGTTGTATTATGTTAAAGAGAAACTTTATTCCAATATCTATTTTATTAATAATATTTGCTTTTATTCTAAATCCAAGTATTGTATCAGAAGGGGCCTTCAGAGGTTTAGCTATTTGGATTAACAACATTGTACCTTATTTATTCCCAATGTTTATTTTATCTAACATTTTACTCCAATATAATTTTATGTATAGTCTCTTAGAAAGATTATCTTTTTTTTCTAAAAGAATACTAAAGAGCAAATTTGCCTTAATTCCATATTTTATTAGCTTTATATCTGGTTATCCATCTGGCGCTATGATTGTTAATATTATGGCTAATAATAAAAAAATAAGTGTTCCTGAGGCAAATTATATTCTTACATTTACTAATAATTGTAGTTTTCAATTTATTGCAGCAGTGGTTTCTTACTCTATGCTAGGAAACTTTAATTTATGGGTATATATTGCCATACCACACTATTTAGGAGCAATCATTTTAAGTTTTTTATTTAAACATAAAGAAAATAATTTATCAAAAAATATTAGATTTCAAAATAAAAGTGCTCATTTTAATGAAGTGTTTAGTTCATCAGTTTATAAAGCAATCATAAGTATCCTTACTGTCGGTGGTGTTATAGTAATCTTTTCTGTATTTTCACAATATGTAACTACAATACTTTTAGAAAATAGAATTTTTACATCTTTAAATACAAATATAAAAAATATAATTTTTTCTTTAATAGTAGGTTCTTTAGAAATAACTAATGGTTGCAGCATAATTGCTTCTTCATTACTCCCACTAGAAATAAAACTTATTATAATAAATTTTCTAATAAGCTTTTCTGGAATGTCAATTATTTTTCAAACCATTGCAGTAACAGACGACTTAAATTTCAACATTCTAGATTATATAAAATCAAAGTTTCTTCTAGGTATTGTGTCTGCTCTAATCTGCGTACTACTTTTTATTATTTGATGCAGTGGGGACTGTCCCTGTTGCATTAGTGGGGACTGTCCCTGTTGCACCTGTTGCATCTTAATTTTTATTGATATTACTGTAAGAATTAGTTATAATAAATAATATAAGGAAAAATTAACTAATTAGATAAGGTGAATTCAAATGATAAATGTAACTTTGATAGGAACGGGTGGTATGATACCTCTTCCCAACAGATTTTTAGCTTCATGTTTAATTGAATACAATGGTAAATCTATACTAATTGATTGTGGTGAAGGTTGTCAGATTTCTTTGCACAAAGGTAAATTAAGCATAAATAAAATAGAAGTTATTTTAATAACTCATTGCCATGCAGACCATATAACAGGACTTCCTGGTTTATTACTAACTATTGGAAACCAAAGTCGAACAGAACCCTTGTATATAATGGGACCTAAAGGTTCCTACGAAATAATAAATAGCTTATTAATGGTATGTGGATATTTACCATTTGAAGTAAGAATTATAGAAATTTCAGATGACAAACCTGTTCAGTTTGAGCATATTGGTCTTAATATTACGTCAATACCGCTATCACACCATATTAGTTGTTTAGGTTACAGTTTAGAATTAAAATTAAAACCGCATTTTCTTCCTGAAAAAGCTAAGAAATTAAATATACCTGTTGGTTTTTGGAGACTTCTTCACAATGGTGAAAATATTCAGATTGACGATAATACAATTACACCAAACATGGTTTTAGGAGAAGAAAGAAATCCAATTAAAATTTCATATGTTACTGATACTAGACCAACTAAATATATAAATGAAGTTGTAAAAGATTCTGACTTATTTATATGTGAGGGAATGTATGGTGATGATGAACAATATGAAAATGCTTTAGACAAAAAGCATATGCTTTTTTCAGAAGCAGCAAATATAGCTAAAGCAGCTAATGTAAAAGAATTATGGCTTACACATTACAGCCCGTCCTTAAAAAATCCAGAGGATTATATAGAAAACACTACCAAGATTTTTTCAAATACTTTTACAGGTTTTGATTTAATGACTAAAAAAATAACATCAAAATAAAACCCAAATGCAGTGGGGACTGTCCCCATTGCATTTGGGTTTATATTTTTTTCTTTAATTTTTTCAATCTAAAGAAATCTTCTCTTTCTTTTTCTTCTAAAACTTCTTGAATATATTTTACTTGTTCTTTATATCTAGGAATTTGTTTATGTTGTAAAGCATTAGTTCTTTTTTGCGTTTTTTCTATTTCCTTTGCAAGCTTAAATATTGAATTTTCAATTTCAGCTAATTCATAAACTTTAAATCTAACATCTTTAAATTTTTCCCTAGCTTCATCAAGTGCTGAATTTGTATTGTAAAATCCATATGTAGGTATAATTTTTTTATCTATATATTTTACAGTTGGAATATCAACTCCCATAACACTCTTTAAAAGAACATCAAAATGCTCATCTGCTGGTATACTGTATGACATATCTTCTACATTCTTTACTCCCAAAGTAATATTAGCCTTTTGCAATGCTTCATAGGCTTCTGTAATAACATCATAAATTTCATCATGCATGTTCCTAGCCTTATCAACAAATTCCATCATCTCTTTTATTAGAACATTTCTTTTTTTATCTAATAGTTCATATCCTTTTTTAGATAAAGCTAGTGAAGATTTTGCTTTTATTAAATTTGATTTAGTAGGAGCAACAATAATAGCCATAACTATCTCTCCCTATTTTTAATATAGTATTTTTCAATCATTTCTGACTTCATACGGTCAAGCTCACTAACTGGGAGAAGTGATAAAACATACCATCCTAAATCTAAAGTTTCTATAATACTTCGGTTTTCATCTGTAGCTTGTGATATAAAATTACTTTCAAATTCACGACCAAACTTAAGATATATTTTATCTATATCACTTAAATCATCTTCACCTATTATTTGTGCTAAACTTCTAACATCTTGAACTTTTGAATATGCTGCAAATATCTGGCTAGATAAATCTGCATGGTCTTCTCTTGTATAATCTGCACCAATACCGTCCTTCATTAAACGAGATAATGATGGTAGTATGTCAATTGGAGGATAAATACTTTTTTGATTTAACTCCCTATTTAAAACCATTTGTCCTTCTGTTATAAATCCAGTCAAATCAGGTATCGGATGAGTTATATCATCGTTAGGCATTGTGAGTATAGGAATAAGAGTTATAGAACCTTCGCAACTTTTTAACATTCCTGCTCTTTCATAAATAGTTGATAAATCACTATACAAATATCCTGGATAACCCTTACGTGATGGAACTTCCTCTTTTGCAGTAGATATTTCTCTAAGTGCTTCTGCATAGCTAGTCATATCAGTTAATATTACAAGTACATGCATATTATGCTTAAATGCTAAATATTCTGCAGCTGTCAAAGCGCATCTTGGTGTTGAAATTCTTTCAACTATAGGATTGTCAGCAGTGTTTATATACATAACTACGTGATCTAAAACTCCTGCCTGTTCAAAACTCCTCTTAAAGTAATCGGCATCATCATGTCTTACGCCCATTGCTCCAAAAACAACTGCAAAATTTTCACTAGTTGCTCCTTCTATTTTAGCTTGCTTTACAATTTGTGCTGCAAGTTCGTTGTGTGCTATACCATTTCCAGAAAATATAGGTAGTTTTTGACCCCTTATTAACGTCATTAAAGCATCAATAGACGATATTCCAGTTTGTATAAAGTTTCTCGGATATTTACGTGCTACAGGGTTAATTGGTCTACCATTTATATTCTGTCTGTAGCTAGAAACTACTTGATATGAACTATCTATTGGTTCACCAACTCCATTAAATGTTCTACCCAGTATATCCATAGATAGGGGGATCATTAATGGTTCTCCAATGAATTTTACTGAGGAATTAACAGTAGATATACCTGAAGTTCCTTCAAAAACTTGGACAACAACTTTATCGCCCTCTATTTTAATAATTTTCCCTTTTCTAATTTCATCATTATCAACTTTTATATTAACTGTTTCTCCATAAGAAACATTTTCTATGCCACCAAGAACTATGAGAGGACCTTCAACTCTTTCTAATTTCAAATATTCCTTTTTCATAAACACCACTCCCTACTCATATTTTTGCCTTAGGTTACTATATGTCTCTACTACTTTTATTTTTAATTCATCTAATAACTCTAATTTATCATTTGGAATTTCATATTTCATTTTAAAAATGTCTTGTAATACATCTTCACTACGTATTGTAGAAATAGGAATTCCCATTTTTACGCATTTTATGGCGTTTTCATAAAACAAATCTATAACCTGTAGCATTTTATACTGTTTATCTAAAACGACATATGTATCTTCTGGGTGAAGGGCATTTTGCTGTAAAAATCCTTTTTTAATCATTCTAGCAGTTTCTAAAACAAGTGCTTGATCATTTGGTAAAACATCTTCTCCTACAAGTTGTACTATTTCATTAAGTTTTTCTTCTTCTTGTAAAAGTCTAATCATTTTATTTCTAAGTTCTATCATGTCTTCAGCAACATTTTTCTTATACCAATCTTCTAGCATAGTTACATATCCACTGTAGCTAGTTAAATAATTTATAGCAGGATAATGTCTGGCATATGCTAACTTTTTATCTAAAGCTAAAAACGCTGTAACAAATCTTTTAGTATTTTCAGTAACTGGTTCGGAAAAATCTCCACCTGCTGGAGAAACTGCGCCAATTATTGTTACAGAAGCTTCTTCACCACTTAAAGTTTTAACACAACCAGCTCTTTCGTAAAATTCAGCTAACCTTGAAGGTAAATATGCTGGATAACCTTCCTCTGCTGGCATTTCTTCAAGTCTACCTGAAATTTCTCTTAGTGCCTCTGCCCACCTAGATGTAGAGTCAGCCATTATTGCAACATCATATCCCATATCTCTATAGTACTCTGCCATTGTAATTCCAGTATATATGCTTGCTTCACGAGCTGCAACTGGCATATTTGATGTGTTAGCTATAAGTATTGTCCTCTCCATTAGTGGTCTATCTGTACGAGGGTCAATTAAAGCTGGAAATTCCTCTAAAACATCAGTCATTTCATTTCCACGTTCTCCACAGCCAATATATACTATAATATCTGCATCACTCCATTTTGCAAACTGATGCTGTGTAACAGTTTTTCCAGTACCAAATCCTCCTGGCAATCCTACTGTTCCACCTTTTGCAACGGGATAAAAGCTATCTATTACCCTTTGTCCTGTAATCAATGGCTTATAAATAGGAATTCTATCGGCTATAGGTCTTGGTTTTCTTACAGGCCACTTACAGTATAAAGTTAAATTTAATTGTTCACCTTTATTATTTTCTAATACAACAATTGTTTCTTCAATAGTATATTTCCCATCTGTTTTAACTTCTTTTACCGCTCCACCTATATTATAAGGAACCATAAGTTTATGAAGTATACTTGTAGTCTCTTGGACAGTAGCATAAACATCACCTGATTTAAGTACATCTCCTACTTTGACCAAAATTGTTACCTGCCACTCTTTGCTTCTATCTAAAGATAAAAGTCCAATTCCCTCAGGTATAAAATCACTGGACATTTGTTGAATTCTTTGCAGTGGTCTTTGTATACCATCAAAAATATTTCCTAACATACCTGGTCCTAATGTTACTGAAAGTGGACTTCCTGTTGGATATATTTTTTCTCCAGCCTTTAACCCTTCTGTTTCTTCATATACTTGAACAGTTGCTACATCCTCTTCAATTGAAACTACTTCTCCAATTAACTTTTGTTCTCCTACAGTAACCATTTCATTAACTTTAAAAGAACTCATATTTGTTCCTTTAACAACAGGGCCATTTATTATATTAACAATTCCTTCACTATATTCCAATATGTTCACCTGCCTCTAACGCTTCAAACAATGTTTGCATAATATAAGCTTTATTTTCTTCCAAAACAGATTTCATAGTCATATTAATTCTTAAATTAGTTTGAGGAAAATCTATGATTATTCCTCCAATGATGCTATCATCTATTACTTTAAATGTAATATTTTTAAAGCTATGTTTTGACTCAATTTCATGCCTAATTAATGAGCCGAATTTGTCATTATCTTTTTTTGTCAAATATATTAACAATTCGTCTCCTTTAATTGAATCAATTTCTTGATTAAATTGAGAAATATTTTTTAACAGATAATGTTTATATGTTTCTGAAACAACAAATTCACTCAAATTATCTCTTAAATGACCCATCAATATATTAAAATATTTTTCTTTAACTTCCATTCTTTCTTTTTTTAAGCTTATTTTCGTTTTACTTTGAATTTCTATTCTGCTTGCTTCTACTTTTTTTCTTGCAGTTTCAATGATATTTTTAGCTTCATTATCTACTTCATCTTTACTTTTCTGAAGTTTAATATTATATTGCTCTTCAAGTTCTGTTAGTTGTTCTTGAAATTTTTTATCCATTGATTGATTTAAAAGTTTCGAAAATAGCAATAATTTTTGTTCAATTGTAACCATATTAATCACCTCATATCCGAATGCCTACAGAATCTCTTATGTAATTTGTTATAGCATCATATCCTCTAGTAGTTCCATGTCTATCTGGAATTTCTATAATAAGAGGAGTTTTGGATTTTAATTTATACTCCATAACCTCTTCCGTTGCCATATCAACTACCTTTTCTGTTAGTATTATTATTCCTATATCATCATTTTTCATTGCATTTTTTATAGCAATAAGAGCATTCTCTCTGTCATGTACAATTAATCCATTAATGCCTGCTAATTTCATGCCGACCCAAGTATCTCTATTATCACTTATTAAAAATGATTTCATATATATTCTCTTTTCTTTATTATTATCTATATTTATTTCGTTCTAATTTCTAAACAAATAAAATTAATATTGAAATAATCATGCCATATATTGCAATACCTTCCGCCATACCAACAAATATTAGTGTTTTACCTAAAATAGTTGAATCTTCAGAAACTGCTCCTACGGCAGAAGAACCAACAGAACCAACTGCAACTCCAGTTCCGATTGTCGCTAAGCCTGTACTTAACGCTGCTGCAATGTATTTAAATCCTTCCCCTAAAGAAACACCCGTTGCAGCTTGAACTCCATTTACAGTATCCGCAAATACATTACCCCCAAATAAAGTTGATACAATTGCACCAACCATTACAATTGCAAATGCTGATAAAGTTGTCAATAATGATTTCTTTATACTTCCACTTCTTTTACTTTTCATAGCCTTATAACCATATATAATAGTTCCTATTGAAATTGATGTAGCTAATAACATTGATATGATTTGCATATTTATTACTTCCCTTCATTTTAATTTAAATTTTGATTTTGATTTATTATTTAATAATTTTAATTATTTACTTAATTTTATAGGATTATACTCTATTCCATCACCATTAAAATACTTGCTAAACATCTCATAATATTGAAGACGAAGACCTTGAATGAAAACAACTAAACCTTCTAGTGTTAAAATCAATACATTTCCTAAAAATAATATTATTATTTTTAATAGAACATTAGTTGTCATCTCTGACATTACTAGAAATGCTAAAAACAAACCTGCATGATTCAATGCAAATGCTCCAATACGAATAAATGAAATTGCATTACTTAAAGCATTTAAAATTGTTTCAACACCTTCAAAAATACTTTCTGTAAAATATGAGCCAACACCACCATGAATTAGCGGCCTCTTATTTAGAACCATATTAGTTATAGGCTCTTTTAAAATCATAAATAATAGGCTTAATAATAACCCTATTATAGGTATGCTTATTGGTAAATTAGTTACTTTAGTTATTGAAACACAAGTTAAAACTAAACTTATAAAAAACAAATAACCAGAAACTCCATTTTTCCCAAATAGACCTTCTTCAATATCACCTTTTCTTAAGTTGTTAGTGATACCAAACGCAAAGGATATTGTAAGGAAAACAACACCAATTACAACACCTGCTAATAATATCATAGGGATATTTCTAGGGTCTAATGGTTTTCCTATTAAACTAGGTAACCATGGTAATTCTTCTTGCTCAAGTCCAAACAAACTACCATAAACAAATCCAAATAAAATTGAACTTCCTCCTAAGCGCATAAGCAAAGACCCTGCCATTTTCATTTTGATAAATTTATTGTAAATGATAAATCCTGCAACAAAATATACTAATCCCTGCCCAATATCTCCAAACATTATACCAAACATTAAACAAAATGTTATGGCTAAGAATGGAGTTGGGTCAATTTCATGGTAAGACGGCATGCCATACATCTTTACAATTAATTCAAATGGTCTTGTAAACCAATTATTTTTAAGCTTTGTTGGTGGTTTAACTTTTTTGCTCATTTCTTTAGCTTTTTTTTCAGTTATTACAAACTTATTAGTTACTGTCCCTATTGATTCTTCTACACTGATTTTATCAGTTTCTTTTACCCAAACATTTAAAACAAATAAATTATGTCCATAATCAACCTTCTTTTCTAACTCAGTAACTTTTTTTTCAAGTATTAGAGTATTAAAAATCTTATTTAATATATATTGGTTCTCTTCTTTGTCGATTTCTAGAATGTTTGATAGTTCCAATATTTCGTTTTGAAGCATCTGTATTTTTTTATCAATTTGTTCAACCATTTGCAATGAATTTCCGCTTAAACCTTCTGGTATTTTAAGCTGATTCCAGTTTAATGATTTAAGGATATTTTTAGTTTCATCTCTAAATTGTTTAGGATATATAATTATGTACATATCTTCAACTGATGCTTTTATATTACCTAGTTTCAGTACAATAGCAGTGAGGTTTTCGTAGTTTCTCTTTAAACGAAACTTATTTTCACTAGAGAGTGCTCCAATTTCATATTCAAAAAAATTTAAATCTTCAATCTTGTCAAAATCTATACTTTTATCATAAATGCAATCAATATTATCTCTAAATTTCACAAGTTCTTCTATTTGTATTTTTTTATTTTTTATTTGTTTAACTTTGTTTCCAATTTCTGATTGAATAATATTTAAATCCCATTTAGCATCTTCTATACAATATTTATTGCCAAACAAAATTTTTTTATCTACTTTTAATTCCAATCCCAATCCATTGCACAAGTCTTCAACAATTTGTTCATACTTTATGCATTCACTCTGTAAATTATCATAGTTAATTGGACTATACATTGATGAACTAATTATATCAGATTCAAATTGGTGAATAAAATAATTGTTATTGTACGCATTGTTAATATCTGTATTCAGATGAACATTTTCACACAATATCAGTTGTTTTAAAATAGGATGCATCTCTTCTAAAGATCCAACTATTTTTAGTAATACCATCTTTTCGATAGCCATCCGTTGCCTCTCCTCCGTTCATCAAAACTTATGTACCAAATAACCTTTTAGTTTTTCTTTTGGCACCTTATATTTTATTCCTTCTACAATACAAGTTAGGTCATCTATTATTATACCTAACTTATATATATACGATATAACAGATCCTATATTATAATACTTATTGTTTTTAAGAAAATAATTCATATTATAGTCTACTCCAATATCAGTAGTAGAATCACTTACCCCTTTAAACAAATCAAAATTCATATAATTTTTAACTAAATTTTTAAATTCTTCTTTTGTTTTTACATAGCATAAACTTTTTAATCTGCTATATGTTATTTTTTTGCCTCCATCCAAACTATAAATTAACATTTCTTCTGGAGAAATATTATAAAAACTAATAGCTCTATAGATCCATTGTATATTTTCAAGGTCTATTTTAAAACCAACAATTTCCTTTACAGTTTCAATATCTTTATCATTGAGTTTTTCTGCTTTTTTCATGAGATTTTTATATAAAACAACCTGTAATTTCATTTCAATATGAAATTCCCTTTTTATTGCATCTTCGTTAGTTAATGTTTTTAACCCATGATAATAAGGAGAACCTTTTAAATTTTCAGTAAATTCGACTACACTCCTAGATGATAAAAGCTTAGTGTAATCCAATTTAGTATAATTTTCAGAGTGTACAAACCTTTGTTCAATCCACTTTAAATCTTCTCCTCTTGATATTTTCCTTAGTATTAAACTTATATCTGCTATTTCACTCTCCATTAACAAAGTTATTAAAAATTCTTTATATGGTCCAGAACAATAACGTAAAATTTGTTCTATCTCAATTGTTTTGTATATCCCTAAAATAGTTTCTAAGCTATCTCTATGGATATCATTATATTCAACATCTTGAAATGCCTTTTTTATTTCTGACTTATTTTTTAGAAATTCTGTAAATTGTTCAACTTTTGTAAAACCTAATATTTGTTCCCAATCTTCTTTTGTTAAAATATGTCCTTTTTTTGATTTAATTTTAGTATTTATAGCTTCATATGAAATATACGGATTCATATTATCACTCCAGTACAAATAACTTGTTAAAAATTTGTTGTATTACATCATTTTCAACTTGAGTAAACCTTTTTTCCATTTCAATAGATATTCTTTTTAACTTTTCTTCTTGTAACTTCTTTTCTCTTTCTAAATTAGTTTCTACATTTTCATAAATTATTTCTGCGTCTTTTTTAGCTAAAGCTATTTTTTCATTTCTATAATTAATTATATTATTTTCATACTCTTGCTTTTTCATAAATAAAGCTTCCTCATTCTTTTTATTATTTTCAAAAGCGACAGAGTCAACTTGTATAATTTGATTAATTATATCTTCCAAGCGAATCACCCCTATTGGTTAATTTTAGTATCATAAATAAATATTATATCACTTTCAAATTTTTTCAGCAAATTCATATCAAAGAGATTAACTTACATAAAGTGGTAACGTATGTCAATAATTAACATTAAATTTAAAAATCTATGTTATACTGCTTATATCTTTAAAATCCTACGTTATTCACAGTATTACAACTTTCCTACTACTTTTTATAGCATTATAACTCATAACGCAGGGTGAGAATTATATGATTACTGATTCTCTTTATAATTTAATAAATTAATATAATTATTAATATTATTTCATTGATTATTATTATTAATTAGGTTAAAATATTACAAACATATTAAAAAATAGTGAGGGTTAAAATTGATAAATAAACAAAACATTAAAGAATATTTTTTAGTGGCTATTGGAACTTTTATTGTTGCATTAGGTGTATATTATTTTTTAGTTCCTGAAAACCTAGCTGCAGGTGGAGTATCTGGTTTAGCAATTGTTATAAACAACTATCTTCCTTTATCTATTTCTGTAATCAACTCTGTTTTAAATATTTTACTACTAATTGTAGGTTTTATATTTATTGGTTCTGAATTTGGAGGAAAAACAATTTTTTCTGTTGTGTTCTTTTCACTTTCCATGTTCTTAATGGAAAGCAAATATCCAGCAACAATGCCAGTAACTGATGAAATATTATTAAATTTAATCTGTGGCATTGTAATATCTGCTATTGGACTTTCATTAGTATTTAATCAAAATGCATCTACAGGTGGTACTGATATTATAGCCAAAATTTTTAATAAATATTTTAATTTAGATATGGGAACTGGATTAATGGCAGCTGATGTTGTAGTGGTAGTTTCTGCTTTGTTTACATATGGTCTAAAAACAGGGATAGTTGGTGCTTTTGGCTGGTTTTTAAATGGAATTGTTGTAAACTATTTTATTGATGGTTTCAATGTAAAACGCGAAGTTGTAATAATAACTACAAAACCCAAAGAAATTAAAGATTTTATATTTTCAAGTATTGAAAGAGGGGTAACTGTTTATAAGGCAGAGGGTGGCTATACAAAAGAAAAAAAAGATGTTATAGTTACTACTGTATCTAAAGGTGAATACTTCTTGTTAAAAAAAGAACTCAAAAATTTAGATCCAAATGTTTTTGTTATTGTAAGAACTGTTCAAGAAGTTATTGGTTCGGGTTTCCAAAAATTATAGTAAAAAAAAGATTGCATATTTTAAACTGCAATCTTTTCTACATTTATATTTCTTTAATTTATTTTTTTATTAATTTTTTTGCTCTATTTATTGATAAATTATTACTTCTCCATGATAAATCCATATTATTATATATTAAACTAATATTATCAAGATATGTATCAGCCTTATATTTTGTTAAAATATCAACACTATCACTATTTGAAAGCCTTATTATTTCAGGTACTGCATCAATTGATAAAGTCATTAGATAGTTTACATCTATAGTTTCTGTCTGTCCATTAAAATACATATCAATATTTCTCCTCGCTATAATTCTATCAATTTGAATCACATTAAGAGATAAATAGTAAATGAGTCCTATCACTAAATATCCTATAAAAATATTAAAATTTGGTTTTAAAATGAACTTAAATGTCATTAAAAGCCCTGCCGATTCAAATATCAAAAATAAATAAACCAAAACCCTCAATCTTGTATATCCATATTCATTATCATAAAGCATCATCCGATAAAATGATGATATTAGCATTACCAACGTTAAAAAACCTAAATACATCATAAATACTTTTGTAATTTGCGCCCATTTATATTTATTCACATAAATTTTATCTTGTAAAAAATATTCAGTAACTAATATCAATCCAATATTTAAAATACTTAAAAGTAGCAATTCAAAGAATCCTCGTCTTGCATAATCTGAATAATTTAATCCATATGGTAACTTTGCACCAGAGAATAAATATTTAAATTGTATCACTATAAAAAGAGAATATACAATCAATATTGAAAATAATAGAATATTAAAGATTATTAAATCTCCATTAACTCTTTTTTCAATACCAAAGTCGTCAGCTAAATTTGTTTTATCAACTTTTTTTAGCAAAGAATTTTCATTAAACAAAGAATACAAAAGACCAAATAAATATAAACCAGCAAAAGCTCCATATAACAATTTAATTATGTATTCAAAATTTAAATCATCAAATATCCAATTAAAAATTAAATTCATCTTATTAGAAAAAATCATATCTGCTGAAGAAAGCATAACGAGCAAAAACAAAACACATGGGATAGAAACAACAATTCCAATCAAAACACGTTTTATTATAATACGCTTATTTTCTTTTCCTTCTTTTAGCGAATACCATTTAATAGGAATTGAAAAATTCGTAAATGGTTCAAAAATTTTAAAAATTATTTTTATTACAAATATAAGGTTATCTTTTTTAAAATTTAACTTATCTCCTATAACTAAAATCATAACACTATACAGAAATAAAATAACAAAAAAATTTGAAGTTCTCCACAATTCACTTCCGCTTATATATCTATTCAATGACAAAATAAAAATTGGTACCATTACTAAAATGCCATATTTATTTTTCACTTCACTTCTATCCTTAATTACAAAATATATTGAAATAAATTGCAAAATAATAAATATAGGAACACTTATTCCTGGCATTACTGGTAATAATAAATATATATAAGTAATTGCAGAAAACAATCCATATAATGAAAGCTTTATTTTTACTGATTTGTCTACTATATTATTCATTCTTTTCCTCCTTTACATATTCTATTATATCACCTGGTTGACAATCTAAAACTGAGCATATTTCTTCAAGGGTTGAAAATCTAATTGCTCTAGCCTTGTTATTTTTTAAAATAGAAAGATTAGCAGGTGTTATATTTACCTTTTCAGCTAATTCCATAAGCCCTATTTTTCTCTTTGCCATCATTACATCAAGCTGTATTACTATAGCCATTTCAACACCTCCTATATAGTTAAATCATTTTCATCTTTATAGTTAATTGCCTGCTTAAATAAATCCTTGATAGTTAGACAAAACAAACTTGCAATAACAAACATAATAATTATTACTACCGTTGCTATGGTAAATGAAAAAAGGCATTTAATTAAATATATTATTGAAATAAAAGCACTTGCTAATGCAATTTTTCTAAGACTTTCAACATTTTTCAAGATAAATGGATTTCCTACTAAAAGAGTTTTAAATATAACTTTTAATTCCCATAAAATATATACAGATGCACCTCCAGATAAAAGAAGAACAACAATCATAAAAGTAATATTTTCTTCTGCAAAATAAAAATATTTTATCAGCCAAGATGAAGAAAATGGGACTAATACACAACATAATATACCTATATAAAAAAGTACATCTACACAAATTTTAGTAATATAATGAACAATACTTTTTTTATACATCTTTACACCTCCAAAGTTTTTATATTTATTATTATAACAGTTATTTTGTTCTTGTCAATAATTATTTATTGATAATCGATAAATAATTATTGACTATCATTCTCGTTGAAATAGAAAATAATAGCATTATAAAACTAGACAACTAAAAAAAGGACTTGTGCATTATCACAAATCCTTCTTTAAAATTAAATATTATTAATTATTTCCTACAGATAACATAAGGTTTAAAAGTATTCCTATTATTGCAGCAGTTGCTATTGCTGGCAGTTGTATACCAAACATCGGAATCATTCCACCTTCATAACCGAAGCTTCCACCAAGTCCAACTATTAATATAACTGCTATAACTGCAAGATTTTTAGAGCTAAACATATCAACTTTTCTGTCCATCATTATTGTAATTCCTTGAGCAGCAATTACACCAAACAAATAAATTGAAAGACCACCTATAACTGCAGTTGGTATAGAATAAATAATGTTAATCAAAGGAGTAAAGCATGATATAATCATAGTTATAACAGCTGCAAGCATAAGAACATATATTGAAAAGTTCTTAGAAATTGCCATGGCACTAATGTTTTCACCATAATTTGTTCCTGCAGGTCCACCAATTAATCCTGATATAATATCACCCATACCATCTCCAATTAGATTTATACCTAATTTGCTTTCAATATCATACTTCTTATTTGAACCTTTCTTTTTAGCCAAATCATTTACATAAATATCTAATTGATATATATGAGCTGTAGATTCAGGAATGGTTGCTATAGCAATTGGCATTATTGCGGCTATTGCAGTCCATGAAGGTTTAGGAAATGTAAAGGTTGGAAGATTTAATATACTTGCTGATTGTATTGTATTAAAATCTACAAACGGAATATTTGTTATAGACCCGATAATTAAAGCAGAAATATATCCTGTTAAGAGTCCAAATAAAATTGGTAATTGGCTTAATTTACCTTTAAGATATACCGAATACAAAATCGTTGAAATAAGAGTTATAACAGAAATTATCCATGCTAAACTTCCCGCAAATGAAGCATTTGCTTCGCTAACTGAAGCTGGGAAAGAAGACGCATTACCCATTGCATTTGCTGCAAGAGATAAACCAATTATTATTGCAATACTTCCAGTTACTGTAGGTGGAAGAACCTTATCAATAGTATCCTTGCCGCTACGTTTAATAATAAATCCAGCTACAATTGAGACAAATCCTGACATTACAATACCAAATTGAGCAATTGAAATTTTGTCGTTAAGTGAATAACCAGTAAATGCTTCTGCACCCATTATAGAAGCAATTGCTGCTATGTAAGAAAAACTAGAACCGTAATAAAGCGGAATTTTTCTACCTGTGATTAATATAAATCCAAGTGTTGCTAGTCCACTAGCAAATATTGTGGTAGAAACATGAAAACCTGTAATCAATGCAACTAAAACTGTTGCTGGAAACATTACTACAATTTGTTGTAATGCAAAGAAAAACAATTCAATAACTGGTGGACGTTCATCTGGCAAATATCCAAAAACCTCATTTTTTGATGACATAAAACCCTCCTAAGATAATAAATAAAATAATTTCAAGCAAGTATAAAATATTAAAGTTACTTACTAACATAAAAAAATAATCCTACCACCGACAGAATTATTATATACACATGTACAAATTAAATACACCAATATTATAAATCTTGTCAGCATCACGGTACCGAACTTAAAGATTAATTTTTGATATTATACCACCTTATTTTTTAGTTGTCAATGAAAAAAAATTCTAAATTTCTTCATTTAATTTTCATTTGCTATATTTTTACATGCAAAAGACGAAGGCAATACCTCCGTCTCTAATAATTAACTTATTATATGAAATGAATTAATATCGAGCTAATATGTTAAAGTTTTTTAGAGAATATCGCTAAAACAACAATTATTCCAATTCCAAATAACATCAAACTAGTTTGTTCAATTGACCTAATTCCCATGATTGCAACTATTGCAATTGCAACAGGAATAACATATTTAATTAAATTATACCATATTTCGAACAATCCAAATTTTATAGTTCCGCCATTTGTAAGCTCATCCTTAAGATCTTCCTTCTTCATGAACCATCCAACAAATATAGCTAATAACATACCACCAATAGCTAAGAATATTTTGTCTGTAAGAATATCAAAGAAATCAAAGAAACCTACTCCAAATAATTTCACTCCTGACATAAGTCCCATAGATAATGAAGATAATATACTAGTAAAAGTCATTATAGCTCCAGTAACTATTACTGCTTTTTTTCTTTCCATATTTTTTTGATCAATTAAATATGCAACTACAACCTCTAACAATGATACCGATGAAGTTAAAGCTGCAACCATTAAAGCAATAAAGAATAATACAGAAAAAACAGCTCCTATACCTCCCATTTCAGCAAATATAGATGGTACTACAACAAAAACCAGACCAGGACCAACTGCTGGCTCCATACCAAAAGCAAATAATGCAGGGAATATTGCAACACCAGCTAATATTGCTACACCAGTATCCATCATAGTTACCAATAATGCACTTTTTGTAAGATCTTCTTTTTTATCAAGGTAGCTTCCATAAGTTATCATACAACCCATACCTAAGCTAAGCGAAAAGAACGCTTGCCCTAACGCAGCCAAAACAGTTTGACCATTTACAACATCAAATTTAGGTTTAAATAAAAACTCTAATCCTGCTCCTGCTCCTGGCAATGTAATACTTCTAATTGATATTAATATTAATAATACAAATAGAGTTGGCATAAGAATTTTACCAGCTTTTTCAATTCCTCCACTAATACCTTTTGCAACAATGATTACATTTACTGCTAAAAATATAATCATCCAAAATATCGGTTGTATAGGATTAGAAATAAATGCTCCAAATACATCTCCAATTGGTACAGCGCTACTAAGTAATCCCGAAAACGATTTTACAATATATGCAAATGCCCAACCACCAACTACAGGATAAAAACCCATAATAAAAAACGCACTTATAACTCCTAAAACACCCGCAAAAGTCCATCTGTTATCAATTGTCTTATATGCTCCAACAGCAGCAAGACTTGTTCTTCTACCTACAGCAAACTCTGCAATCATAACACTAAGACATATTACTAAAACACATACTAAATAAAGTACAATAAATGCGCCACCACCATTTTCTCCAGTCATATATGGGAATCTCCATATATTACCTAGGCCTACTGCTGAACCCGCTGCTGCCATGATAAAACCAAATCGAGAACCCCAATTCTCTCTTTTTCCATTTCCTGATTTATCCACAGGCATACCCTCCTTAAAATATTATTGTTTAAAAAAACAATTACATTTATAATAATATAAAAACGTTATCTTGTCTATAGCTAATTTGATATTATGTATATTTTTTTTAAAAAATATATTAGCTATCTTTAATTATATTCACAAAATATATGTTTATGAATATATGACAAGGTATACTTGCCTTAAAAAAACTACGATTAGCATTTTTTTATAATTTAAACCGTATTATACTACTAAACTTATACTACTTCCACTTACATCCTTTTTAACCACAAGTTTTTTATCTATTCTTTCTTTTAACTCTCCAACGTGTGAAATAATTCCAACAAGTCTATCTCCATTAGTTAATGCATTTAGAACATCTATAGCCTGGTCTAAAGATTCAGAATCTAAGGATCCAAAACCTTCATCAACAAACATAGTATCAATTTGTATTCCACCTGCAAAACGCTGTATCATATCCGATAGACCCAAAGCCATGGATAGTGATGCTTTAAATGACTCTCCACCAGACAATGTTTTTACGCTTCTACTTTTACCAGTGTAATTGTCAATTACATCTAATTCTAATCCCGTTTGACTTCTTAAATTGTTTGGTTCTTCTTTTCTAGTAAGTTCAAAACGACCATTAGTCATATATGAAAAATGTCTGTTTGCTTCTGTAATAATCTGGTTAAAATATGTTGCCTGCACATAATATTCAAATGCAATTTTCTGTTTTCCACTTAAATCTCCATTGGCTGTATTAGATAAATTTCTGTAGCAAAGATACTCTACTTCAATTTCGTTCATTTCTTTTTGTTTTGATTTTATATCATTACTTACTTTTTTATTACTTCTTAATCTACTAAATATATTATTATATTTTTTATCTGAGTTTTCCCTTTGTTCTTCCAATTCTTTTTTTTGTTTTAAATAATCTACAATGTTCACATACACGGTATCCTTAGTTTCTGATTTTAAATTTGAAATATCCATTTTAATTTTATTAACTTCATTAATATAATTTTCAATATCATTTTTAAGAGAAATAATTTTATCTTCAGCTATTAGCATACTTTTATAATGCTCTATATCATTAAATCCTCTAGACTTTAAAGCAATAATTAACTTATCATTAACTAGATCCATTTCAGCTTTTGAAGTAATTAATCTGTTATAAAGATCCATAATAACTGCTTTCGATTTTTCTATTTCTCCATTACATTCATTATATGACTTTTCTGAATTTTCTAGAGAAGCTTTTAACCTATTTAGCTCTATCGTTTTGTTTTTAACATATCTTTCGGCTTCTTCTCTTTTTTCAAACTTAATTTTACCTTTTATTGTCTCAAGTTTTGACATAATACTGCTTTGCTTAACTTTTAAATCTCCCACTTCATTTTCAAGTGTCTCAATTACATTTACACCATCATTTAATAATTTTTCAATTTCTGTTTTTTTCTTTTCACATTTATTTTTATATATTACTTTCTTTTCAATTTCAACAAATTTCTCCGTTGCCTTAGATAACATTACATTTGTTTTTAGAGTTTCATTGTATAAAAGCACTGGAATTTCATCAATTCCTACTGTTCCAAACAAGCTTTGTGAGGATTTTATTATCGCTTCAATTATAGTATCCACTTTTACTTTAGCATTGCTTGAATCTTCGCTTAACTTATATGCTTTTTCTTTAGCAATTGATAATCCTTGTTTAGCTTTTTTCAATTCTTCTTCTGTAGGTGCTGCCAAGGTCACTTTAGCAGGTAATGGGTGTTCAATAGAACCACAAACAGGACAAGGGGCATTGTCTTTAAGTTTCATAGCTATAATTCCTGCTTGTTCATTTAAAAATGATTGTTCTAATTTTTCATATTCATCTGATTTTGCAATACTTATTTCTTGAGCCTTTAAAAATAGACCTTGTGCATTCTTTAATACATTTTTACTTTTTTCAAGTTCAGAAAATAAATCTTTAAGTTGATTTAATTTTTCAAATAAATTAAATGCATCTTCTTTTTGTTTTTTAGTTTGTTCTGCTAAAATCTCTATATCCTTTAAATTATTCAACTCTTCTTGTAATTTATTTTGACTTACTACTAGATTTTTCTTTCTTTCCTTTTTTTCTATAAGTATACCAGATTTTTTAATTAATTCATCATTAGAAATATCAACTTGATTTTCTAAAAGTTCTAACTCTTTATAAACCCCTAATTCACTTTTTACAAAATTAATTTTATTACTAAGAGATAAATGTTCTGGTTCTTTTAGTTTTTCATTTTCATATAATTTGAATAGTTTTTCTAATTCAATAGTTTTCTGTTTTATAAATTCTTCATTTTTTGATATGCTAATACTTAAATCATTTACTTGTTTAGTTGCCTTTTCTAGTTCATCTGCTACAGGCTTTACATGATAAAGTGCATTTTCAGATGATGACAAATTTGCTTTTTTACTTTTATACACATCTTTCAATTTTTCAAGTTCTTCTAGCTTTTTATTTGAATTTGTTAATCTATCGATCCTTGAATTGTTTGCAGTTGCTATTGTAATTGCGGTACTTAATTTTGTTAGTTTTTCTTGAATTTGTTTGATAACTATTTTTTCATTTTCTGCTAATTTTTCATCTTCAGTTATTAAGCTATCCAATAGTTCTTTAACTTTATTTATAGAATTAATATTATTTTCAGTTATTAATTCTTTTATTTCTAAATACAAAGGAGAATCATTTGGACAACTTATATCATTTATATATTGTAAAATACTTTTGCGCAAATCTTCATATTGAAATTTTAGCTTATTTGCTTTTGATTTTAATTCATGTTGAAACATAAGATAAATATCCGTATTAAAAACTTTACGAAATATTTTACCTCTTTCATCAGTGCTTGATAAAAGTAATTTTAAAAAATCACCTTGAGCAATCATTGCTATTTGTGAAAACTGGTTTTTATCAATTCCAATGAGATTTTTAACTGCTTCATTAACATTATTATTACCCGTTATGACATTAGAATCAGGCAGTGTCAAAGTTGCATTTGCATTAACTAAAGTTTTTCCTTCACCTCTAGTTTTTAGTTTCATATATTTAGGTGTACGCTCTATTTTATATGTTTGGCCTTTATATAAAAATTCTAATTGAACATATGTTTTTATTTCAGCAAGAGCAAAATCACTTCTCAACATAATGCTTTCTCTGTTAGTCCCACTAGCTTCTCCATACAAAGCAAAAGAAATTGCATCAAATATAGTAGTTTTACCAGCACCAGTATCTCCAGTTACGAGAAATAACCCACTACCACCAAATAAGGACATATCAATTTCAATTTTATCAGCATAGGGACCAAATGCACACATAATAAGTTTTTCAGGTTTCATTACATGACACCCCCTAGTTCTTCAAATAATTCAGATATAATTTTAATTTTAAAATCATCTAAATCATCGTTATTTTGTAATGTATAGAATTCCTTAAAAAGTTCACAGTGAGATTTCAAATTAATATTTTCAGGAACTTGATTAATTCCTAATGCTCTTGATTGTTTGTTATCAAAATCAAGTCGCATAACATTAGGATATACCATACGCAATTTTCCAATAGCATCCATAATATCATCTTCATCTGTTAAAGTAATATGAATATAGTCATCTAAGTTAGTTCCTTTATAATTTTCAGGATTCACTAATTCATTAATAGGTCCTTTTATTTCTCTCATATCCCTTAATGGAATAAGAGGAATTTTTTCTGTTTTTATATTTTCCTTTTTATCAAAATCAATAACGGTTATTGATTTATTTTGTCTAGACTCAGAAAATGAATATTTAAGCGGTGATCCTGCGTAACGTATGGTATCTCTACCAATTTTTTGTGGACCATGAAGATGTCCCAAAGCAACATAATCAAAACAGTCAAATACAGAAGCATCCACCATATCAAGACCCCCTACAGAAATATTTTCCGAATCACATCTGTCAGGCTCTATTCCAGAATTAGTTACAAATTGATGTGCCACTAATATATTTCTTTTTGTTATATCTATATGACTATTTTCTATTACAGTTTTAATGGCATCCTCATAGCTTTCTATTTCAGAATCAGGATAAAATCTTCGTACATTAGCGGGCTTAATAAATGGAAGCATATAAAGATTTATTTCTCCTATACTATCTTTCAATACAATAGGATCAATCCTACCACCAAAAACTTTTGACATATATATACCTTGTCCCTCCATAATGCGTGAGCCAAATGCTATCCTTTCAGCCGAATCATGATTCCCACTTATCACAAAGCATTTTAAATTTCGTTTAGCAATCTCTGTTAAAAATTCATCAAATAATTCAACAGCCTCAGCTGACGGCATTGATTTGTCATATATATCACCAGCAATTAATATAACATTAGGCTCAATGTTGTCAGCTATTTTTATTATTTCATTTAATATATATTTTTGGTCCTCTAGCATATTAAATTCATTAACCCTTTTCCCAATATGCAAATCAGACAAATGCATAAATTTCATCGAAACCTCCCGTATTTTTCATCAAAATCCCTTACTATTTTTTATATAAAATAGTAATACACTTAACGAATAAATAGTTCATCCAAAGTTACTTGTAGTGCATCTGCTAACTTAATTGCTGTTTGAACTAGTGCTTTTTTAAAATCTCGTTCACCACTTTCATATTTTTGTATCATACGAATATTTACACCACTTAGTTCAGAAAGTTTAGATTGAGAATATCCTTTTTGATTTCTAATTTTAGCAAGATTATTACGCTTTTCTAGTTCCTCAAGTTCCATTTCCTTAAATATTATTCTTGGAAATAAATACTTGGCAGAAGAATTTATTTCATTTCCTGTTAAGTTGCCTTTTAATACTTTATAATTAGGATTTAACTCGATAAATCCATCTATAATCTCTTGTATTTCAGCAATGAGGATGTCTTTATAACCAAGTTCAATTGCTGTTTCATAAAGTTCAAATTCTTTTGAATGTTTTGCTTTTTCTGTTAATTTATTTATAATGTTAGTTTTCCAAGTTTGCATTTATGTCTCCTAAAATTTATGATATTACATCTTTCGAACTAAATATTTTGGTTTTTTAAATTTTATTTTATTAAAGTCAATTTCCATTATGAAAATACTTGTTATCATTATTATTGCACCAACATATGATTGTGCCGTCAAAATCTCATGAGCAAATACAAATGCAACAACTCCAGCAAATACAGTTTCCAAAGAAAAAATAACACCTACATGAGAAGCAGTTGTATATTGTTGTGCAACAGCCTGAACAATAAAGGCCATACCTGTACAAAAAACTGCCAAAAATAACACTGAACCCACTATCTTTGGTTCAGTTGGAACACGTGGTGCTTCAAATATAAAGGATAAAATCAAATTAAGGATACCTGTCACACCTAATTGAAATACTCCAACCTGAAATGGATTTACTTCTTCGTGTGACACTGCTTTTTCAGTTAAAAGTAAATCTACTGCATAAGCAATAGCACCCATTATAGATAGGATATCTCCTTTTAAATTTTTATAATTAATCGAAAAATTATCTTTCAATGTCAAAAGACTTATTCCAATAAAACTCATTGTAATAACTAAAATTAATTTTTTATTAGGTGCTTTTTTATATACTATGCACGATATAATAGGCGTAAATACCACTGTTAATCCACATAGAAATCCAGCATTTGATAAAGTTGTATATTTTACTCCAAAAGTAGCACCTACAAAAACAAAAACTAATAAAGTTCCCAACAAAGCGCTATATTTTAATGTCATTTTTGATACATTTTTAAGTTTAGGATAAGCAAGAATTACTGCAACAACAAATGCTATTAAGAATCTATACGTATTTAAAGTAAATGGTCCCATAGATTCTAAACTTATTGCAATCATATAATAGGATCCACCCCAACCCAATGTTACCAATATTAACATAAAATCAGCCTTTAATTGTTTTGTCATTTTACACCTCTATAATTACTAATATTTTATACCATTGAATTATAAATTAAATATCAACTACTATAAAAAATAAATATATTTTTTATAGTTCAAGTAAGTTGCCATTTCTACTAAGGTTTCATAAACATTGGAGCCACACGACAAGGTTTTATATCTATCTTATGCCATACCTTGCCAACCACATAAGGTTCAACCTTTAGCCAATTATCAAGTTCTTTTCTTGATGGATATTCCACTATCATTACTGAGCCTATCATTTTACCATCCTCGTCTAACATAGCTGCTCCATAAAGATGTTCCCCTGATTTAAATCTTCTTTCTACAGAATTCAAATGCTCTTCTCTTGCCATTAACCTTCTATCCATTGCCTGTTCATCATTATTGTCATATGCTGAAATTATATATTGCATTTTTTACATCTCCTTTTATATTATATATTTTAAATATTTATGATTATTATAATATTTTCAGCGAAATAAATTCACATCAAAAAATTTTCCACCTCAAGTCAGTTAGTGTTAACATGCAAGCTCATGTAGCCTTTTTTCAACTTCCTCTTTCTCCTTTTCTGGCTGCACACGATAAGCAACATAAACATTTCCCAAAGATAACGCAGCTGCTATAAAGAACACCCACTGACTTCCTAATTTTGCCCATACAAAGCCTCCAGCAACTCCTGCTATAATAGAGAATACATGATCTAGACTAATTCCTGTAGATAAAATTGATGTAACCTCGTTTTTATCCAATGTTATCGAACGGACATAAATTGAATTAACCATTCCTATTTGCATAGAAAGTCTATCTAATACAAATAGCAAGTAGATCATCCACACTGTAAAACCCTCTTTTGGAAGTTTCCCAGATGTTATTCCCCAAACAAAAAAACCATATATAACATAGACAACAACAAATGAAATAGCATCAGCATACATCATGTTTTTGATACCGAATTTATCCATCATTTTTCCAAGCTTATTTAGGAAGAACATAGAAATGAATCCTACTATAATATAAAGCAATGCCAAGGTATCAGCCTTTTTACCCAATAATTCTACAATAACCCAAGTGCCATATACAAAGGCAATTTGTTTCTGAACTCCTTTAAGAATTGTAACTGTATAATAATATCTATATTGCTTTCTGAAAATAAATTTTACTTTGCCACGCCTTTCTTTTAGTGGCTTTACCCTTTTCAGCATCATAGATGCCATAATAATAGCACAAAGAAAACATCCCGAACCAAATAAAAATACTACTTTAATAGAAGTATTGAATGTAAAAAAACCCGTCTTGAATCCAAAAAATACTATAAGTGCTGCAATCATACTAAATGCTGAACCCACACTAAAAATTTGCCCCATTCGGAGTCCTACTTTGTTTGGATCAGCAAGCGACATGCCAATGGAATCACGAAGTGGCATAAAAAGATGCATCCCCATTGAATTAATGAATAGAAATACAAGCATCACACTAAAAGAAGGCGTAAAAAATCCCAGTATAGTAAGTCCTACAAATGATAGAATCTGTGCTATCAAGGCAACTCTTATATTTCCCAAAAAACCCAACAAACTAACTACTACCATACATAGCATACCAGGCAATTCCCTTGGAAATTCTATAAATCCACGTTGAACTGCAGTAATATGATAAACTTCTTTAAAATAATTTGAATATAACGAATCACTAAAGCCATTTCCCAAAGAAACTACTGCAATTAAAATAAAAAACATCAGCATTTCTGTCTTCATTTTTAATATTTTTCTCAAAATTGTTTTTCTCCCTTTGTATTATGTCTAGTAAATAAGTAAAATTGTATCATGATAAAGGTATTTATACAATATTATTTCATTTAATTTTTTATCCTTCAAGTTCAATTCTTCTACTTATGGAATGAATTCATAATTAAAATGATACATAATAAAAAACTCCTCAAATTTAAGGAGTTTAAATGTTTTTGTTCATTCACACTATTAATCTTTCCAAACTTGTGAGAATATACGTAACCAATTATCACCTAATATATCACGAACATTTTCGTCAGAATAACCTAGTTTTAAGAGAGCCTCTGTAATTTGCGGAATTTGATATACTTCAACCTGATTTAAGTGACTACCAAAATATCCTCCATCTTCAGGATATTTTTCACGGTTTGTATCTGCTAATTTTACAAATGCATCCATATCATATACATAGTCAAGTCCTATCCCAGCATGTTTAGGTCCTACAAGCTGTACTATATGATCAATATTTTTAACATATTGTTCAACTAAATTTTTTTCATTTCCTAAAAATAGTCCAAAGCCAGTTACACCAAATACTCCTCCATTTTGAGCGACAGCTTTTATTTGATCATCCTTATAGCATCTTTGATGATTAGTTACTGCAGCCACATTACCGTGGCTTACAACTACCGGTGCTTCAGAAGCTTCAATTGTTTCCATGGCAGTACGATATCCCGTATGAGCTACATCTACTATCATACCTACCTTATTCATCTCTTTTATTAAATTGCGGCCAAATTCGCTCAGTCCTTTGTCATCTTCTTCATGGCAACCATAGCCTACTAGATTTTTTGCATTATAAGCCATAAGCATATGTCTTATACCTCGATCATAGAAAAACTTAACCATGGATAAATTAGTTCCAATTGGAACCGTTCCTTGAAAATGAAACCCCACCGCTAACTTGTTTTCTTTTTTAGCACGTTTAATATCATCCACTTTTTTTACAAAAATTATATCCTTTGATCTGCTTAATAATAGTGCTCTTATCATAGTGACATTTTTTATAGTTTCCATAGTTTTATGAAGATCTGATGCCACAGTAATCGAAACATAATTGAACCCATTTCCTTTCATACTATCAAGTGCAGAAAACAAATTAGAAAATTTACTACCTGGCATTATTGGCAGTGTAGTATCTACAACAAAAGCCTGTTCATGTAATAATTCAGCCTGTTTTGAAATGTTCCAACTTTCATACATATAAAACTCCTCCTATTTTAAATTACACTTACAATATTAAATCTTTAGTATGATTTCCCACATCACTAAAGCTTTAATTCAAAGTAATTCCTCTACATAAAGGGTCGTTATTGTTTATAATAAAATGATGATTGCCCGTTATATAAGATTTCCCTTGTATTTCAGGTATAATAGCATCAAAGTTTCCAACTTTAACTTCTTCCACGACTTTACCTGTAAATTTAGTACCAATAATACTTTCATTGATAAATGGCTCATTTATTTTAATTTGATTATTAAAATATTTAAGTGCCAGCATAGCACTTGTTCCAGAACCGCATGGAGATCTATCCACCTGATTGTTCCCAAATACAACACAATTTTTGTGAATTAACTTTTCACTACTATATGAATCATATATTTCAACAAGCTCAACCTTACTTAAACATCTATTATCCGGATGATAAATATATGCCGTATCATTAATAATCTCTAATAATTTCATACCAAAAAAAATCAATTTTTGGATGCTTTCTCTTTTTACTTCAATAGATAACTCTCTAGCTGATACTAAACAAAAAAAATTACCTCCATAAGCTATATCAACACTTACATCTTTAAGCCCAGGAAAAGGTACTTTGAAATTGCTATATAAAACAAAGGATGGTACGTTTCTAAAAGCTACATTCTTAACAAGCCCATCTTCAACATTAGCATAGGCATAAATCAGACCGGCGGGCGTTTCCAATATTACCTCAGTAACCTTATCTATTTTCTTTTTTATAAGTCCTAACTCTATAATAGAAGTTACAGCTCCAATTATTCCATGACCGCACATATTCAGATATCCATCTGAATGCATAAAAAATATACCTATATCAGCCAATTTATTAACAGGTTCGCAGAAAATGGCTCCAAACATATTATCATGTCCTCTTGGCTCTAATATAAGAGCACTTCTAAAGTGATCAAAGTTTTCAGCAAAGAATGTTTTCTTTTCTGTTATACTATTACCTTTTAAAAACGGGATGCCACCTGTAACAATTCTTAATGGCTCCCCCATAACATGAGAATCTACAGTAAAAATATGGTTTGTTAAATTCATACATGCCTCCACTATTCATAGTTATATATAATAGAAGCAATAACCGTGCCAAAATACTAGATCAACGACGCAATCATTGAAAACAGTAAATTATATACATGTATTTTATATAATTAAAAACACCATATATAATAACCGTCTAATAATAGACAGCTGTTGTATAAAACGATCTGAATTTGCGTTTAATATTAGACATATGATTATTATTAGACATTTTCTAATCACTAATTACTTTATTCTCCATTGAAATATTATATTTTCTAAGTTTATAATAAAGCGAAGTTCTTGGTATATTCAGTATTTTAGTAGCCTTAGTTATATTTCCTTTAGAACGCTTAAGAGCCATTAAAATAGCCTTTTTCTCTGCATTAGTTACAGCAGTATTTAAATCCGATATTCCTATATCATCAGTTATTTCCGGTTCAAAAACAGCATATTCATCATATATATATTCAGGTAGAAATTCCAGTATAATCTTACCTGTCTTATAGCTTTTAAGCATAATAACTATGCGCTCAATAACATTCTTTAATTCTCTAATATTACCATCCCACCTGTAATTAACAAGAATATTCATAATGTTTCCAGGTATTTCAGGAATATTTACTCCATATTGCATGCAAAAACTTTTTAAAAAATGATAAACAAATAATTCTATATCGTCTTTCCTTTCTTTTAATGAAGGGAGTTCTACAACAACAGAGCTAAGCCTATAATACAAATCTTGTCTGAACTTACCTTCTGAAACTAACTCTTTTAGATTCTTATTAGTTGCACCGATAATCCTGATATCTAATTTTATATCTGAATACCCACCTAATCTGTTAATAATGCCATCTTCTAACACCCTCAAAAACTTTGGTTGCATATCTAATGGCATATCACCTATTTCATCTAAAAACACCGTACCTTTATTAGCTGCTTCAATCTTTCCAATCTTGCCCTTTTTATCAGCACCTGTGAAAGCACCACCTTCATAACCAAACAATTCACTTTCGAATAAACTATATGGAATGGCACTGCAGTTAAAAGGAATAAAAGGCCCTTTTCTGTTGCTCTGGGTATGTACTGATCTGGCAATAACTTCTTTGCCTGTTCCACTATCTCCCAAAATTAAAATATTAATGTTTGAGTTTGATATATTTTTACAAAGTTCAACAGTTTTCTTAAACTTCTCATTATTTCCGATAATTTTTGAAAAAGAATATTTATTATGATTAATTGAATGAATTTCTTGCTTTAATAACGTAAGATTATCAGTAGTCTTCTCTAAAAGCTTAGTAATTTTCATATAATCTGTAATATCTCTCTCTAAGCTTATACCGCCAATTAGGTTATTATTACTGTCATACAAAGGAGCAGCACTGATAACTATATAATAATCTTTTTTGGGACTGTTGTAAACATCCTCAAAGGGATGCTGTTCTTTAATAACCTTTGGTAAAAGTGCATCAGGGAAAAACAACCTAACATCTTTACCAGTGATTTCTTCTTTATTTATACTGTAAAATGTTTCTGCAGCTGTATTCCAATACTTTACTACACAATTATTATCTACTATGCATAATGATTGCTTAATACTATCCAGTACAGTATTAAATAAATAAATATTCAAACCATTCAAACCATTCAATCCATCATCCATTTCAAACCTCACAATTTAGATATAATTACTATAAATAGCTCAAGTACACCATTAAGCTCTTAAATTTCCTTTATTGAAATAACGATTTTCCACTTCATATATACATTAACAATTTTCATTGTATCAATTATACCATAATTTTCTAATGAATGCCATAAAATCACTTACAGTATTTTTTATACTCCTTTCAATATTGATCATTTATACACATTTACACTCACTATAAAAGTTCAAATCCAGATACCTCAAGATTTTTAAAAATTCCTAAAAAATTGGTTAATTCAATTTTTATATAGTCTCTTTTCAATTTTAATCCATTAATCACATATATCTTAATTGTATTTATTTCATATAAATTATAACTACTAAATATTTCCGGTTCACCTAACCGAACAATTGCCATAGGCACAGAAGCTCAACTACTTCCAGCCATTTCTCTATTAATAGTTATTATTCCACCCTTTTTCAATATGTAATCCGTAGTCTTTTCATTTATTATTATTTTCGGCATAAAAAACATCCTCCTCTTTTATAAATATAGGAAACCTTCGCAGTCATAGCTTTACGAAGGTTTCACTTATCGTCTGTATTAATCAATTAATTTGTTCGAACATTTTTGTTGAGTAGTTTTCTATATCTGTTGGGTTAATCATATTAAAACGTTCCTTTACAACTTTAAAATACTTACCTAATTCCTTCTTATGAATTATTCTATTAGATGAAGCAGAAACGGGAAGATCTCCTCTGGTTATTAGCCATGGCATTTCTGAATGAGTAAATCTTTCTAAAATTTTTCCACTATAGCAACAAAGATTTTTAATAATGCTGTCAATAATGGTCTTTTCATATATTGTTAGGACTGGTTCATCACACGTTACGCTACCCTCAATAGGATCAAATCTATATGAACTGTATCTGTGATAAATATTAGGAAAAACAGGGCCATGAGCCCAAGCTTCACAATCTTCTTCGAAGATGAATTCATCCATAAAAGCATAATAAAATCCCTGAATATAATACAAAACTTTTTGTAACGCAAGTGGAGTAATGTCCTCACATATGCATAATAAATATTCTATTACAACATCAATTTTTGCAAGTGGGATATTATTTGCACCCAACAATTTTTCCGTAACACGTTTACTTTTTTCATATGCTGAAAGTGATTTTAATTTATTTTTGTTAGTTTCTAATATAGAGTCATAAAAAGCTGGCTCATTGTAAATTTGTTGTAAAATATCAGAATATTGTTTTGAAGGCATATCACCATCGCAATATCTGCTAAAAGTCATTTCCCCCCAACCTAATAGTAAGGATAGGGGTCTTTTACCAATTCCATATTTTTCTGGAATCGCTAATATATTTTCTAATGATATAATTGAGTTTTTCGTCCTATAGGCATCATAAAGCGCCTTAAGATTATAATCCTCAATTTCAGCAACATATACTTCTGAACCACACTCATTACAAACAGCTTTCTTTCCTTTGTATTCAAATGCTTCCCCTTTTAATTCATTTTGAAAAATCTCCTCAGTTTCAATGTAAGCTACATCTTTTCTGCATTCCTCGCAAAATATAATATTCTCAATCATTTCAATTCCTCCTTTTAACCTCATTGCTATCTAAATAGATATTTCAATGGCTTGTTCCTTTTATGAAATGATATTGCAATAACTCTTTTTCCTAAATCATACTCAATAATATTAAACTTTGTATATATATCTGTCAATTCTTCCACACCATCAAAATTAAATAATATTATCTGTGGGCAAAATACATACAGTGTTTCATGTTCAAAACCTAATTTCTTATTCTGTAACGAGTGACAAAAATCTTTTGCCACAATTTTAAGTATAATATCTTTCTGTTTACCCGACGTTAAATTATATTCTTTAATAAGATCATTATTTTCTTTACGATTTTCATTTTTAGATATCATATAATGATTGCGTTTGACACAATCTTGAATTATATCTAAAATAGATTCAACTTGTTCTAAAGTATAATTTTGATTGTAATGTGGATTCATTGCATCACTCCTTTATAATACAATGATACAATATTATATGCTTTTTGTCAAATATTATGCATCAATTGATTCTTTTTATAAGAAATATTTTTTACCTACAATAATTTTTCTAGAAAAATTTATTATTTACTACTTTTCTACTTTTTTTAGGGCATCAGCCTTAACTCATTTGGAGGACAATCTTTAAGCCATAAACAAAACCTTAATAAAGCATTCATTTTAATGTTAGTATTGACTGTAATTGCTTTAATAATGTCATTCTTTTTGGGCTGCTAATTCTAGAGATTTTTCAGATAATATACTTTGTACATTTGAAATATTGAGAAGAAAAGTTCTACGCCTTGAATTACAACGTTAAATCAACCAACTTTGGAAAAAACCATTATTAGAATAACATACACATTAAGTTTCTACATAATTTATACTATTGGTAATTAGAAAAGCTATTATCGACTATGAACTTTCTTTATTGAGACTGAAGTTATTTTGTTTAATTTAAGTTTTTGAGGAATACTAAACTATAATATCATTTTTTAATAAGAGGAGTTAATTTATATGGTTGGTATTTTATTTTCGTTGTTGGCTGGATTGTTAATGAGTGTTCAAGGTGTTTTTAATACACGTGTCATGGATTCATCGAATATGTGGGCTACAAATAGCTGGGTACATATAACTGCCTTTGTTACAAGTATAAGTATTTGGTTTTTCACAGGTCGTGAGGATTTACTTTCGGTTTTTAGTGTCAGTAATAAATTATATTTGTTAGGTGGTGTCATCGGTGCATTTATTACGTTCACAGTTATTAAGAGCATATCAGATTTAAAACCTACATATGCGACAATGTTGATTTTATTGGCGCAACTTGTGATTTCTTGCATGATTGAAGGTTTTGGAATGTTCGGAACTGAGAAGATGTGTTTTGAATGGCGCAAACTAATTGGTGTAGCTCTGATGATTGCAGGAATTGTTGTTTTTAAAAAGTAGTATAACATTCCTTCAATTCGTTTTTAGTTAGTATAATCAAATATCTAAAAATTCTATTTGAAATACATCCATAATCAAAAAACTCCTCAAATTTGAGGAGTTTAGGTTATTTTTTAATTTTCATGGTGGAGGCGGTGGGAGTCGAACCCACGTCCGAAAATATTTCCACAAGACTTTCTCCGAGTGTAGACGATAATTTAAGTTTCGCCGCTCCAACCGCCTATCGTCAAGCTGAAGGTTTGGCTATCTTCGATTGTTCAACATCAGGTCGAAGAACCCCTGATGCAGTTCCCTGCTTTAAATGATGCTCCCGTTTAACCTGCAGGTCGGTTAAGGGGAACAAGCTAGCAGCTTACGCTGCGAATGCTAAATTATTATTTTCTTTTGCGTTTATAATTTTTGCCACTTTTAACGTTGTTCGGCGACAACGACTCGCTTATCTTCCTTCTATACCCCCGTCGAAACCATTTACGCCCCCGTAATAGGTTTTTGACGACTATAGTTAATCGTCACGTCTAAGAATTCTTCTTTCTGCATCTTTTTTAGCTAGAACTTGACGTTTATCGTAATTTTTCTTACCTTTTGCAACTGAAATTTCCATTTTTAACAGACCATTTTTTAGATACAAACTTAAAGGTATAATTGAATAACCTTTTAAAGTTATTAGCCCAACTAATTTTCTTATTTCCCTTTTATTCAAGAGAAGTTTTCTAACTCTTAAAGGATCAACATTATATATGTTGCCCTTTTCATATGGGCTGATATGCATATTGTAAACATAAGCTTCACCATCTTTTATATTTACATAACTATCTTTTAAGTTAACTTTTCCTTGTCTTACTGATTTTACTTCTGTTCCTACAAGTACTATCCCAGCCTCATATTTTTCTTCTATAAAATATTCATGATATGCTTTTTTGTTACTTGCAACATTTTTTGTGTTTTGAACCATAATTATCACCTACCATTAAGTGTAAACAGATTATAACACTATTTTTTTAGGTTGTCAAATGACAGATTAATTACATTTTTTAAACTTATCACATTTTTTGATAATTATGTAAACTATTCAAATTTTATTCAAAGCATATCATGATACTATATATTATTATATAAAAACAAAATCTATTTCTGCTTTTGCAATGCTTACAGTTTTTAATTTTACATTAACTACATCACCAATTTTATATACTTTTCTACTGTTTTGACCTATAAGTTCTTTTTTCTCATTATCGTAGATATAGTAATCATCAATAATGTTTGATATGTGGACTAAACCTTCTACTGTATTGTCTAATTCTACAAAAACACCAAAACTAGTTACACCTGAAATAACGCCCTCGTATTCTTCACCAATTTTATCTGACATAAATTCAGCAATTTTAATTTTGTTTGTATTTCGTTCTATTTCATCTGCAATTCTTTCCAATTTAGAAGACTGCTCGGCAACAAGCGCTGTACGTTCAAATAATTTATCCATTTCCTTCTCTGTTATTCGACCATTAAGTTGACCTTTAATTATTCGATGTATCTGCAAATCTGGGTATCTTCTAATAGGAGATGTGAAATGACAATAGTATGTTGCAGCTAATCCAAAATGATTTGAGCATTCAGCAGAATAAACTGCTTTTCTTAAAGACCTAAGCATTAAAGTATTAACTAAGGTTTCTTCTTTTTTGCCCTTTACCTTTTCTAACAATTGTTGCAATTCTCTAGGATGAACGTCTTGACTTCCTTTTATAGTATAACCTAAATTGTGAACGAACTTGCTAAATTCATACATTTTTTCGTCTTCTGGATCTTCGTGTATTCTATATACAAAAGGCATATTAAGCCAGTAATAATTTTCAGCTACTGTTTCATTACAAGCTAACATAAATTCTTCTATTATTCTATTTGAAATTCTTCTTTCATATTTAGTTACATCTATTGCTTTTCCTGATTCATCTGTAATAATTTTGGTTTCATCAAAATCAAAATCTATACAACCTCTCGCTTCTCTTTTTTTACGTAAAATAAGACTTAATTCTTCCATTTCTTTAAGCATTGGAAGTATTTTTTCATACTTATTTATTAACTCTTCATCGTTGTTTTCTAGAATATTTGAAACATCTTTATATGTCATTCGATAACTACTCTTTATTATGCTTTCAAAAATTTCAAAATCAACTACCTTACCATCTAAATCAATTATCATCTCTACTGATAATGTCAATTTATCTTCATTAGGATTTAAGCTACATACTCCATTTGATAATTCTTTTGGTAACATAGGAATAACTCTATCGCTTAGATAAATGCTCGTTGCACGCTTTAGAGCTTCTTTATCAACTTTTCTATCTTCTTTGACATAATGGGTAACATCTGCTATATGAACACCTAACTTATATTTATCATCACTAATTTTTTCTACATATACAGCATCATCTAAATCTTTTGCATCAATTCCATCTATAGTAATTATTGTTAGATTTCTCAAATCTCTACGCCTTTTGATTTCTTCTTCTCGTATTTCTTCCGATGATACCTTTATAGCCTCTTTGATTACATCTTCTGTAAAAAATTGTCTAACTTTTTTCTCTTTCAAAATAGCTTCTATATGCGTTTTGGTATCTTCTATGTTTCCAATCACCTCTACTATTTTGCCTTCTGGATTTTTTCTCATTTCTGGCCATTCTGTAATTTTAACAGAAACTTTAGTATCATTCTTAGCATTATTAGAATCTTCTCTTGGAATAAAAATATCATAGGAAATTCTTTTATCGTCTGGTACAACAAAACCAAAGTTCCTGCTTTTTTGATATGTTCCAATAATGAATGTATTAGCCCTTTCAATTATTCTAATGACTTTTCCCTCAGGACTTTTCATATCTTCTGATAATTTTGTATTTTTTACAATTACTCTATCTCCATGCATAGCACCGTTCATTTCTCCCGGTGGTATAAACATATCTTTTATTTCCTTATTATCTGGTCTAAAAAATGCATATCCCTTTTGATGACCTTCTAGTGTACCTATTATTAGATTCATCTTTTCTGGAAGTCCATACCTTTCAGACCTTGTAAATATTATTTTACCCTCTCCTTCAAGTTCATTTAATGTTTTAATTAATTCCTTCCTTAAATTTCCTTCTGGATTTAAAACATTCATTAATTCTTTAAACGTTAAGGGCTTATATGCTTCTTCTCTCATAAATTCAATTATCTTATCTTTAATGTTCATTATTTACCTTCTTTCATAGATTCTTACCAATTCATATATATTATACTATTTTGCTTCGCCCACTCTTTCCATTTGTAGACATTTTGTTCAGTAAATCTATGTCATATGAATATATATTTATACTATTTTGTTTTTGCTGAAGTTCTGCTAAATCAAGTATTTTAGTTATAAGATTAGTAAATGTAACTCCACAGCTTTCCCATAAATAAAAAGCAATAGAACCAGGTATTGTATTAATTTCATTTACATATATATCATTTCCATCATAGAGAAAATCTATTCTTGCATTTCCGCAACAATCTATTGCAGTAAATGATGTTTTAGCATAATCTTGAATTAGTTTTGTAGTTTCATCACTAACATCTGCTGGAATTTTTCTCTTTGCTGTACTATCTTTAACCTTATTGACATATTTGTCCTCATACGTTAAAAACTCTTTCCATCCAATAGGCTCTTCGCAAGATGATACAAATAATTTATTTTCATATCCCATTACAGCACAATTTATTTCTCTAACATTTTGAACACATTTCTCAACTATTATTTTTCGATCATATGACATGGCAATCTTTATACAATTTAATAATTCTTCTTCGTCTTCAGCCTTACTAATTCCAACACTTGATCCTAAATTTGCTGGTTTAACAATTAATGGATAACCAATTCTATTAATGTCTTCCATAATTTCTACCTTATTACTATCCCAATCACTTCTTAAAAACCAAGTATAGTCAACTACTGGCAAATTATAGCTTTCAAATACCTTTTTCATTATTACTTTATCCATTCCAAGAGAAGAACTTAGTACTGAACCAAAAGCACATGGTACACCATTCATTTGAAACATGCCATGCAAAGCTCCATCTTCTACATTTGTTCCATGTACAGCAGGGAATATAATGTCTATTTCACACGAATCATATTTTTTACCAAAAAATCCTTGCTTTAAATCGGGATGTGGATATAGTATCAACTTCCCTTCTTTAAATCCTGGCAAAACTTCATATGCATCATCAAATTTTTTCATTTTATAGTTTTTTATATTATGTAAGCTATTTCCAAAATACCACTTTCCATCTTTTTGTATATATATTATTTTAGGATCATATAGATTTTTATCAATATTATCCAAAACTTGAAGTCCTGTTATAATTGAAACTTCATGTTCAACTGTTTTGCCACCTATTATTATACCTACAATCTTCATTATATACCTCCACTAATATTATTTTTCACTGTATGTATCAGGAAGATCATTTTCAAAAAGAACTACATCATTAACTTTTGTAAGCGACTTAAGAATCTCACTTGCTTCATCTAATGAATTAACAATAAATAAATTTTCACTACTATATTTTAATTTTTGAAACCCTTTTACTATTGGTGCTGTTCTTTTTTCGCCTACCAATATTACAACATCGCAAACTTTTGAAATATATTCACCAAATTTTTCGTTTTCTTCTTCTTCAATTTCTCCAAGCTCAACCATGCCTGGTGTAACTATTATTTTTCTTCTATCTTTAAATTCATCTAGTACATCAAGTGCTGCTTTAGCTCCATCTGGATTAGAATTAAATGCATCATCAATAACTATTACTCCAGTTCCAGGATCAATAAGCTCTAGTCTATGTTTAACACTTTCTATTTTTGATATTCCTGCAGCCATTTGCTCTAATGTCAATCCTAAAACTTTAGCTACAGCACAACCAGCAAGTATATTTAAAATATTATGCTTCCCTAGCAACTTAGTTTTACATTCAATTGTACCTAATTCATTAATGCACAATGTAAATGTAGAGCCTGTTTCGCTAACCCTTATATCCGTTGCAAAAATATCTGTAATTTCTATATTTTCAATTCCATATAGTATTTTTTCTTTAAATGTTTTATCTGCCAGTTTTTTTACATATTCATTGTCATAATTAAATATAGAAGTTCCATCATTAGGAAGTCTTTCTATTAGTTCATATTTCGTTCTCATTATGTTGTCAATAGATTTAAATGTTTCTAAATGACATGGTCCGATTGATGTAATCAAACCTATAGTAGGATTTGTAAGCACTGCAACTTCGTCTATATCACCTATATGAGTAGCACCTAATTCCGCTATAAATATATCATATTCATCTGACATATCATTGTTAATTACTTTACTTATACCCATAGGAGTATTGTAACTATCAGGAGTTTTCAAAACTTTATATTTTTCCTCTAAAATTGTTGCTGTTATAAATTTTGTGCTTGTTTTACCATAACTTCCAGTAATACCAACTGAAATAATATTATTTAACTCTTTAATCTTTTTAGAAGCGTCAAAGTAAAACTTTTTATTAATCTTATTTTCTATTGGTTTAACTAAATAATTAGCAAACAAAACATAATATCCTAAGAAATAATATAAAATTGATTGTATGCCTGCCCATAAAGGAAAATATAGTATTAAATTTCTTGATACCAAAAGAACAATAAAAACTGTTATAGCAAAATCAATAACAACTAAAAATAATGTCATAGCATATAGTCGTTTAGCCCTTTGTGTATAAACAATAGGTTTTTTAGATTCATACTTTGTTCTATAGCTAATAACAAAAAAAACAATTGTCACAAAACTAATTATAAAAGCAAATACAATTGTTTTATCTTTTATAGCACTAGAAGATAATAAGAATACTACTAACAATACTATAGATAAAATTACATATATTTTATCATTTCTTCTATGTAGTCTATCTTTTTGATTTTGCAACCATTCTATATATTTATTACTTTTATAGCTCTCTAATTGCATCATATGTATAAAATACTTTATTTTTACTGCACATAATAAAAACCAAAATACAACAAAAGATATTATTATAAAAAGTATCATATCTTCACTCCCAACTTATTTATTAAAATCTTCTTTTAAAAATACAAATATTACTGCTTTAAATTGTTCAAAACAATCAATATAAGAAAAATGTCCTGCATCTTTCAACACTATTAATCCACTATCTTTAATTTTTTCCTCCATTAATTTACCCATATATAATGGTGTATCTTCATCATTTTCTCCCCAAATTAATAATGTTGATGCCTTTATATTTGTTAATAAATCTGACAAGTTATCATTTATTACTTTTACCATTGTTTGTCTCATTATCCCTTGAGAGGCTTTATAATCATCTGAACCAAACTTTTTATAAAAACTTTCAAGTTTACTTTCTTTTGAATCGCCTTTAACAAATATTGTATAAAAAATCTTTAAAAACTTGAAGCTATAAACCTTAAAATAATATTTAATTTTTCTTTTAGGAATCAATCCTGCACTATCAATGAGAATAAGTTTTTTAACTATATTATCATATTTAGCTGATAATATAATAGACACTCTACCACCGTGGGAATGTCCAAATAAAATTAAATCTTTAACATTAATTTTATCAATAAACTTTTTTACAAATTCTGCATAATTATATGAGTCCCAAGGTTCTTTAGGAATATCACTTTCTCCAAACCCAGGTAAATCCAAAGCAATTACTCTACATTTATCCTTTAAAATATTAAATATTGGCATCATAGTTTGTATATTTGCACCCCAACCATGGAGCAATAACACGGTAGTTCCTGCACCTTCATCTATATAGTTAATACTTAACCCATCAACATTAATAAACATATACTCCCTCTCTCACAATATATTCCAATAGTTTTACATTGTTCTTACCATTGTTTTTATATCGTTCTCCAATTGTTACACTACTATTATATGATTTTCAAGCAAAATGATTATACCATATCAAAGAATAATTCGGCAAGAAAAAAAGACTCCCTTTTGGGAAGTCTTTCATATTTATATATTTTTTAGAATAATTTTAACAATATTCCACCATGAGCTGCTATAGTAGGTCCAAATACAAGAGCTACTATTGTCATAAGTTTAATTAATATATTGATTGAAGGTCCTGAAGTATCTTTGAATGGATCTCCAACTGTATCTCCAACTACTGCTGCTTTATGAGCTTCGCTACCTTTTCCACCATGATTACCTGATTCAATGTATTTTTTAGCATTGTCCCAAGCACCACCAGCATTTGACATCATGATAGCCAAAAGAACTCCAGTTACTAAACCTCCAGCTAATAATCCACCAAGAGCTTCTGTACCAAGCAAGAAACCTACTATTAATGGAACTATAACTGCTAAAAGACCTGGAACAATCATTTCTCTTAAAGCTGCTGTAGTACTGATATCAACACATGTTTTATAGTCTGGCTTTTCAGTTCCCTTCATTATACCAGGCATTTCTTTAAATTGTCTTCTAACTTCTTCAATCATAGCGAATGCTGCTTTACCAACTGCACTCATAGTGATCGCTGAGAATAAGAATGGTAACATACCACCTATGAATAAACCTGCAATAACAGTAGGTTCTGTTAAATTTATTGAAGTAATTCCAACAACTTGAGTGTAAGATGCAAACAATGCAAGAGCTGTTAAAGCTGCTGAACCTATTGCAAATCCTTTACCAATTGCTGCAGTTGTATTTCCAACTGAGTCAAGTTTATCTGTAATTTCTCTAACTTCATGAGGTAATTCACACATTTCTGCAATACCACCAGCATTATCTGCTATAGGACCATAAGCATCAACTGCTACAGTCATACCAGTAGTTGATAACATACCAACTGCTGCAAGTGCTATTCCGTATAATCCTTGAACAGAATCCATAGAACCGCCTGAATATCCGGCTACATAATATGCACCAATAATACCAATAGCTAATACTACTATAGGATAAGCTGTCGACTGCATACCAACTGATAATCCACTGATAATAGTTGTAGCTGGTCCTGTTTCAGCTTGATCAGCTATATTTTGAACAGGCTTATACTCTGTTGCTGTATAGTATTCTGTTATTTTAGCTATTATTAAACCTACAGCTAATCCAATTACAATTGAACCAAATGGTCTTGCATCGCCAAGTATAGATTTGCTAAGGAAAAATGCTGCTATTACAACTATTAATGAACTAACATATGTACCAGCATCCAATGCTTTTTGTGGGTTTCCACCTTCTTTTCCTCTAACAAATAGAGTTCCGATGATAGAAGCAAGAATACCAATTGCTGCTAATAAAAGTGCAAATAAAACACCTCTTCCACTTTCAGGGAATGCAATTAATCCAAGTGTTATTGCTGAAACTATTGAACCAACATATGATTCAAATAAGTCAGCTCCCATACCTGCAACGTCACCAACATTATCTCCAACATTATCTGCTATAACAGCTGGGTTTCTTGGGTCATCTTCTGGAATACCTGCTTCAACTTTACCAACCAAGTCTGCTCCAACATCGGCTGCTTTTGTATATATACCACCACCAACACGAGCAAATAATGCTATTGATGAAGCTCCTAAACTAAAACCAGTTAAGTAACTAGCATTACCAAATACCAACCATAATGATCCAACTCCTAATAAACCCAAACCAACAACAACCATTCCCATAACTGCTCCACCTGAGAATGCTATTTCTAAAGCTTTATTCATGCCTGAAGTTCTTGCTGCGTTTGCAGTTCTAACATTTGCCTTTGTAGCAACTGTCATACCAAAAAATCCAGCTAAAGTAGAAAAAATAGCTCCAACTGCAAATGAAATTGCTGTTTGCCAATTGATTCCAAAACCTAATACAAAAAATAATACCGCTGCAAATATTGCTACTGACTTATATTCTCTAGTAAGAAAAGCCATTGCACCTTCATGAATAAATGAAGATATTTCCTTCATTCTATCCGTTCCAGCATCAACCTTATTTATGCTCATAGCTTTGTAATAAGCATACAATAACGCCACAACCCCTACTATCGGGGCTATTATTAGTGTTCCCATTTAATTATTCCTCCATTGTTAATTTAATTAATTTTTACACAACAATAAATTCCAAAATTCAACTGAATTATCAGCATCTTTAGAATTTATTGCATAATATACAACATTATTATTGAATAACTATCAATGCTAATGAAGCAACCACAAATATAATTGCTGAGATAGTTGTTAACTTTTCAAGCTTACCTTCATAACTTCTACCTTTATTCTTGCCCCATATTGACTCAGCACCACCTGCTATTTCACCAGACATACCTGCTGACTTTCCTGATTGAAGTAGTATACTTGCAATAAGAATTAAACTTGCAATTATTAAAAATATTCTAACTATTAATTCCACTATTCACACACCTCCCATGAGCTATTTTCTCTGCATAACGTTAAGATTATAACACTAAAGAATTACAAAATCAATAAAAATTTAATAAACAATTACCTATTTATTAATTTAATAATATATAAGGCATAAATAAATTGATAGCGATAGCATAACTATCGCTTTATTTTTTAAATTAATGCTTAATATTATAAAAAACTTCCATTCCTTTATATTGTGCTGCATCTCCCAAGATATCTTCCAATCTCAATAACTGATTGTATTTAGCAACTCTATCTATTCTTGATGGAGCACCTGTTTTTATTTGTCCTGAATTAGTAGCAATTACTAAATCAGCTATTGTCGAATCATCTGTTTCACCAGACCTATGTGATACAACCGCGGTATATCCTGCTCTTTTTGCCATTTCAATAGCATCTAATGTTTCTGTTATAGTTCCTATTTGATTTAATTTTATTAAAATTGAGTTTGCTGCTTTTTGCTCAATTCCTTTAACTAATCTTTCTGTATTAGTAACAAATAAATCATCACCAACTATTTGCACTTTATCACCAAGTTTTTCATTCAACATAATCCAGCCTTCCCAATCTTCTTCGTCCATTCCATCTTCTATGGATATTATTGGGTATTTATTTACTAAATATACATAAAAATCAACAATTTCTGATTGAGTAAATTCTTTTCCTTCGCCAGCAAGTTTATATGTTTTAGTTTCAAAATTATACAATTCAGAAGCAGCAACATCTAGAGCTAACATTACATCTTTACCTGGTTCATAACCAGCTTTTTTTATTGCCTCTACTATTGTGATTAAAGCTTCTTCATTAGAAGTTAAATTTGGTGCAAATCCACCTTCATCTCCAACTGCTGTATTTAATCCTTTAGCCTTTAAAACATTTTTTAAGCTATGGAATATTTCTGCTCCCATTCTTAATGCTTCTTTAAAACAACATGCTCCAACGGGCATAACCATAAATTCTTGAATATCTACATTGTTATCTGCATGTTGACCACCATTTAATATGTTCATCATTGGAACAGGAAGTGTTTTTGCATTTACTCCACCAAGATATTGATACAAAGGTACTCCTAAAGTGTGTGCTGCAGCTCTAGCGCATGCCATAGATACTCCTAAAATAGCATTTGCCCCTAATTTAGCTTTATTTGGAGTTCCATCAAGCTCTATTAGCATTTTGTCAATAGATACTTGTTCTAAAGAATCTCTTCCTATTAACTCAGGTGCTATTATATTATTTACATTATCTACTGCAGTTAAAACACCTTTTCCTAGATATCTTGATTTATCACCATCCCTTAATTCTACAGCTTCAAATGCTCCTGTTGATGCTCCTGATGGTATTCCTGCTCTTCCATATCCTCCACTTTCAGTCCATACTTCTACCTCAATTGTAGGGTTTCCTCTCGAGTCCAAAATTTCTCTTGCATATACATCTGATATTATAGTCAATTTTAATACCTCCAATTAGTATTTATTTTTTATTTTTTCTTACAATTAAGCTTTCACCTGTCATTTCCACTGGTTTTTCAAGCTCTAAAAGCTCAAGCATTGTTGGTGCGATATCTCCTAAAATTCCTTCCCTAAGTTCTATTTTATTAGTATTTTGAACCACTATAAAAGGTACCTTATTTGTAGAATGAGCTGTCATTTTATTAAGTTTAGTATGATCTAACATTTCTTCAGCATTACCATGATCTGCTGTTATTAATGCTGTTCCTCCAATTCTAATTATGTAATTCACTACTTCACCAAGACATTTATCTACTGTTTCTACAGCTTTTATTGCTGCATCCATATCTCCTGTATGCCCAACCATATCAGCATTTGCAAAGTTAATAATCATAACATTGTATATATCCTTTTCCATTTCTTCTAAAATCATGGATTTAAGCTCATACGCGCTCATTTCTGGTTTTAAATCATAAGTTGCAACAGATGGTGATGGTATAAGAATTCTAACTTCATTTTTCAATGGTTCTTCTAACTCTCCGTTAAAAAAGTAAGTTACATGTGCATATTTTTCTGTTTCAGCAGCTCTTAGTTGTTTGAACCCATTTTCACTCAAATATTCACCTAAAGTGTTCTTAACCAAATGAGTTTTAAATGCTATCTCAACATTTTCTATAGTTTTGTCATATTGAGTCATACATACAAATTTTAAATTTATTTTTTTTCTATCAAAATTATTAAAATCATCATCTACAAAAGCTCTTGTTAACTGCCTTGCCCTATCGGGCCTAAAATTATAAAATATAATTGAATCATTTTCATTTACTGTTCCTAATTTACCATTTTCATCTTTTATTATCAATGGCTTAATAAATTCATCAGTAACATTCTCTAAATAAGAATCTCGTATAGATTCAACTGCATTATCAAAAATTTCACCTTTTCCATTTACCATAGCATCATATGCATGTTTAGTTCTATCCCAATGCTGATTTCTATCCATTGCATAATATCTTCCGATGATTGTAGAAATACGACCTATACCTATTTCATTAATTTTTTTCTCGAGTTCTTTTATATAACTTATACTACTAGCAGGTCCAACGTCACGTCCATCAGTAAAACAATGTATTTGTAATTTTCTTATTCCTTTATCTTTTGCAAGTTTAATTAAACTATACAAATGAGAATTATGGCTATGCACTCCACCATCTGATAATAGTCCCATAAGATGCAATGTGGAATCATTTTGTTTTACATTATTAATCGCATTGTTAAATTCTTCTATATTTTGAAATTCATTATCTTCAATTGATTTTGTTATCCTCGTGAAATCCTGATAAACTATTCTACCTGCACCAATATTTAAATGTCCAACCTCTGAATTTCCCATTTGGCCTTTTGGCAGACCAACCTCATATCCACTAGCAGTTAATGTTGTATTAGGATATTTTTTCATAAGCAAATCAAAGTTAGGTGTTTTAGCTTTAGTTATTGCGTTTCCAGGATAATCAGGACCTACACCCCAACCATCAAGAATTATCAATGCTGTTAATTTTCTCATAATATCTCCTTGTTGACTTTTTCATATTGTTGATTAAAATTAATTATTCTAATAAATTCTTCAGCACTTAGACTTGCTCCCCCTACTAAAGCACCATCAATATCAGTTTGGTTCATTAATTCTGATGCATTTTCACCCTTTACACTACCTCCATATAACACTATAACTTGCTTAGCAAGTTCTTCATTATATAATTCCTTAAATACATTTCTTATGAAACTTGACATTTCATTAGCTTCTTCACTTGTTGCAGTTTTACCTGTACCAATTGCCCAAATTGGTTCATAAGCAATTACAACTTTAACTGCATCTTCAGCCTTTATATCTTTAAATGCATTAATAATCTGATTTTCAACGGTTATTTTTTCTATTTTTCTTTCTCTTTGCTCTAACGTTTCACCTATGCACAATATTGGTTTAATTGCAAAATTTATTGATGATTTCAACTTTTTATTTACCGATTCATCAGTTTCATTAAAATATTGTCTTCTTTCAGAATGTCCAACTATAACATATTCAACACCAATTTCTTTTAACATAAGTGGAGAAATTTCACCAGTGTATGCTCCTTTTTCATCATAATGCATATTTTGTGCTCCAAGTTTTATATTAGAACTATTTAACAACTTTCTAATTGAATATAGTGCTGTAAATGGTACACATACTAAAACTTCAACATTGTTATTAAAATCATTAGATAATTGTATCAAGTTATTTACAAGTGATATACTCTCATGAATATTATTATTCATTTTCCAGTTTCCAGCTATCAATGGTATTCTCATTTTGTCTCCTTTACTTATTATCTACTGCATCTATTCCTGGCAATACCTTTCCTTCTAAAAATTCAAGTGATGCTCCGCCACCAGTTGATATATGCGTTATTTTATCTGCTAAACCCACTTTTTCTACAGCAGCAGCACTATCACCTCCACCAACTATTGAAATAGCTTCCTTATTATTAGCAATAAATTCAGCAATAGAATTTGTTCCTTTTGCAAAGTTATCCATTTCAAAAACTCCTAAAGGCCCATTCCATATAATCGTTTTAGATATACTAATTACTTCACAGAATTTTTCTATTGTTTTTTCTCCTATATCAAGTCCCATAAAGTCGTCTGGAATACTATCACTATCAACAGTATAAAATTCTGTATCATTTTTAAATTCTTTAGCAACTACTACATCTATTGGCAAATATAAATTAATGTTTTTATCTTTTGATTTTTGAATTATACCTTTTGCAAGGTCAATTTTATCTTCTTCTAAAAGTGATTTTCCCACATTGTAGCCTTGTGCTTTAAGGAATGTATACATCATACCTCCACCAATAATAATATTATCTGCAATATTTAAAAAATTCTCAATTACAGCAATTTTATCAGCAACCTTTGCACCACCTAATATAGCTGTAAGTGGTCTTTTAGGATTTTCTAAAGCATTTCCCATAACAGCTATTTCTTTTTCAACTAAAAATCCAACAGCAGATGGCAAGTATTTACATACACCTGCATTAGAAGAATGAGCCCTATGAGCTGTTCCAAATGCATCATTTACATATATATCAGCAAGTCCAGCCAAATCTTTAGATAGAGCATCGCCATTTTTTGTTTCTTCTTTTCTATATCTTGTATTTTGAAGTATCATTACTTCACCAGATTGTAATTTTAATGCATCAGCTTTTACCTTGTCATCAACCACTATATCACAATCTTCAAATATTATTTTTTTGTCTAATAATTTTTCTAACCTTTTAGCAACTGGCAAAAGAGAATATTCTTTTTTTGGTTCTCCATCAGGTCTACCTAGATGGGACATAAGAATTAAGGATGCTCCATTATTTAATAAATATTTAATTGTTGGTAAAGAACTAGTTATTCTTATATCATCAGTTATATTTCCTGATTTGTCAAGTGGTACGTTAAAATCACACCTAACAAGTACTTTTTTATTTTTTACGTCTATATCTTTTAAAGTTTTCTTATTCATATAAACCTCCATAAATACTACTAAAGTAATAGAAGAGCAATAGACTTACTGTAAAATAGCAATTGCAAAATCAATTATTATTCTAAAGCCAATCAATTGCTCAACAATTTTTCATTATTTCATTGTAGACCAGTATTTTGCTAATCTTACTAATTGAGCTGTGAACGACATTTCATTATCATACCAAGCAATTAGCTTAACCATTTGTTTACCATCAACATCTAGAATATTAGTAGACAATGCATCAAATGTACAACCATATGTTGTGCCAATAACATCCGATGACACAATTGGGTCTTCAGTGTATCTCAATGTTTCATTTGAAGCTTCTTTTATTGCTTTATTTATTTCTTCTACAGTAACATTATTCCCAAGTTCAACAACTAAATCAACTACAGACCCAGTAATTGTAGGAACACGAAGTGCCATACCATCTAATTTACCTTTTAACTTTGGAAGTACTATACCAACTGCTGCTGCTGCACCTGTTGAAGCTGGTACAATATTTGCTGCTGCTGAGCGGCCCCTTCTAGAATTTATACCTTTTTTATGGGAATTATCTAAAATATTTTGATCATTTGTATATGCATGTACTGTTGTCATCAAACCTTTAACTATTCCAAATTTATCATCTATAGCTTTAGCTAATGGTGCTAGACAATTTGTAGTACATGATGCTGCTGAAACAACTGTTTCACTGCCATCAAGAATATCATGATTAACATTGTAAACTACTGTTTTTAAGTCACCTTTTCCAGGTGCTGATAATAATACCTTTTTAGCTCCCGCCTGAATGTGTTTTTCTGCTTTTTCTCTATCATTAAATTTTCCAGTACAATCGATAACTAAATCAATGTTCAATTCTTTCCAATTGCAATTTTCTGGTTCTTTAACTCTTGATGTAAGTATTTTTTTACCATCTACATACAATACATCACCTTCATGTGAAATCTTATCTATCATAAAATTACCTTGTGAAGTATCATATTTTAGTAAATATGCCAATGTCTCAGCATCAGAATTTGTGTTAATAGCAACAACATCAAAATCTTTATCCTGAATCATTAACCTCAATGCTAATCTTCCAATTCTTCCAAAACCATTAATAGCTACTCTAACCATTGTTAGCCTCCTAAAATATTTATATTTTATTATATCATCAAGCAAGCCAGATAGCGGCTTGCATCACAACGATTCAATAAATACATCAAAGCAAAGACGTATGTCTTTGTTTCATTAATTGTATTTATTATATCATCAAGCAAGCCAGATAACGGCTTGCATCACTACGATTCAATAAATTCATCAAGACAAAGACGAATGTCTTTGTTTCATTGATTGTATTTATTATATCATAATATTTATAATATATTACTAGCATACTCTTAGTTACTGTGAACATGAAATGTTCACCAAGCATTTATAAACTTAAAATTTTATTTGCTGCACCTTCATCTGTTACAAGTATGAAATTATTATTAAATTTCGATATGGCATAGATAGCTTCCGCTTTTGAACTACCTGCTGCAACTGCAACAATATCTTTTATTTGATTATAGTTTTCAAGTGATATTCCAACTGAATTTGTCTGCATTTTCATAATTCCATCTTGACTAAAATAATACCCAAAAGCTTCAGCTGTAAGATTATCCTCTTCTATTCTTTTAAATATTGTACTATCAGCTTTTCGCCTAAAAGCCATATCCTTTGCATTTCCTAATCCAAAAACTAGAAGATTTATCTTCCTTATATCATTTAAAACATCTCTAATTATTTTATTATTTTTTAGCGCCTTTAATTCATCAATATCTAAACTATCAGGTATATGTAACAATTTATACTCTGAATTTAATTTTTCAGCTAAATTTGCTGCAATAGTGTTAGCCTCTATACCTAATTCTTCACTTAATGCTCCTCTTGCAGGTAGAACTAAAAGATTTTTTATATTCTTCTTCTTTTTCATTTGATTTACAACGCATGCCATAGTTGTTCCACCAGTTATCCCTAAAATTGTATCTGGCTTAATAAGATCAAGAATAACTTCTCCAGCTTTTTTTCCAAGTTCATTAAAAGTATATCTATCTTTATTAACATCTCCTGCTACAACGACAACTCTTCTAAGTTTTAACTTTTCTTTTAGTTTTAATTCCGTTTCTGATAAATTTTTTATGTAATAAAATGTTTTTTGAACCTCCGAAAGCATTTCTTTACCTATATCCGATAACCAAACGCCAGATGATTCAATATGAATTAGTTTAATTTCACTTAATTTTTCAATTTCAGTTCTCATTGTTCGTTCTGTTATTCCTAATTTTTTAGATAAAGATCTTCTACCAATTGGCTGAAAATCACTAATAATTCTAAGTATTTCGTATCTTCTCATAAACAATTCAACTGTTTCAGGCACTATCTGATTTTGTATTTCGAGAATTTTATTTACTTCCATATGAGCCCCCGGGATATACATCGTCCCTATCGTATATTTTTGTCCCTTTATTTTTATTTTATCACATATTATTATTTTTGCAATACCTTTTTTGTCATAATTTTGAAATTTATAAGTAAAATTTATACTTAATTATTATTATAAGTTCGCCGCAGTATTTATGTCACACTATATACGATTAGTATGTATTTTTTCATGAATAATACTTATTGTAACATACTAATACTTGATTGTATAGTATTTTTACAAGTATATTCACTAAAAAATTGAGAAAGCACAACAAAAAAATATGATGAAATCATCATATTTTTTTGCTTAAAATTAAAACAAATGGCATGCAACTTTATGATTATCATCATATGTTTTTAACTTAGGTATAGCTTCATGGCATATAGGTTTAGCATATGTACACCTTTCTACAAATCTACAGCATTCTTTTGGATTTATAGGACTTGGAATTTCTCCTTTTAACATTATCCTTTGCTTACTTTTTGCTATTTTAGGATCAGCTTCTGGAATTGCTGATAACAAAGCCTTTGTATAAGGATGCATTGGATTTTTATATAAATCAACTGCATTTGCTTGTTCAACAATCGTTCCAAGGTACATAACTATTACTTTATCTGATATATATTTAACTACACTTAAATCATGAGCAATAAATAAATATGTTAGTCCTCTTTCTTTCTGTAATTTCTTTAACATATTCAATACTTGAGCTTGTATAGATACATCAAGAGCTGATATTGGTTCATCACACACTATAAATTCAGGATTAACAGACAATGCCCTTGCAATTCCTATACGTTGTCTTTGCCCACCTGAAAATTCGTGAGAAAATCTTGACATATGGTCTCTATTTAGTCCAACAGTTTTCAATAAATCTTCTATTTTTTCATCTAAGTTTTTTTCTGATATTTTTTCATGAAGTCTAATTCCTTCACCAACTACATCTTTTACAGTCATTCTAGGATTTAAAGATGAATATGGATTTTGAAATATCATTTGTGTATTTTTACAATATTCAAGTTTTTCTGAATTCTTTTTAGAATCAAATATATCTTTACCCTTATAAAGTACATTGCCTTTAGTAGGTTCATATAATTTTACGAGGCATCTTCCTGTAGTTGATTTACCACATCCCGATTCACCTACTAATCCAACGGTTTCTCCCTTATATATATCGAAAGACACATCTTCAACTGCTTTTAAAGTTTCTTTTTTACTTATTTGAAAATATTTACTTAACTTTTTTACTTGTACCAAGGGTTCTTTTTCTGTATTCATCTAAAACACCTCCCCTTTAATTACTTTTTTGCAAGGAAGCTTTATATCTAAAGAGTTTTCATGTTGCAACCAACACATTGTTTGATGTTCTTCAGTTATTTCATATTCAGGAGGCATTATTTTATAACACACTTCCATTGCATATTCACATCTAGCTGCAAAAGGACAACCAGGTGGTGGAGAGAATAAATCTGGAGGTGTTCCTTCAATAGGTTGAAGCTCTTCATCTTTTTCAGTTTCTAGACTTGCTATAGAACACAATAAACCTGAAGTATATGGATGTTTAGTATTATAAAATATATCATCTACCATACCTCTTTCTACTATCTTACCACCATACATTACAAGAACTCGATCACACATTTTAGCAATAACTCCCAAATCATGTGTAATTAAAACTATTGAGGTTTTCAATTTTTTCTGCAAATCTTTCAACAAATCAAGTATTTGTGCTTCTATAGTAACATCTAGAGATGTAGTAGGTTCATCAGCTATAATAATGCCTGGATTCCCAACAAGAGCTATAGCAATCATAACCCTTTGTTTCATCCCTCCACTTAGCTCATGGGGATATTGATTATACCTTCTTTCACCGTCAGAGATTCCAACCATCTTCAATATTTCTAATGCTTTATCTTTTAATTCCTTTTTATTATATAATTTTCTTTGTATGAATATTTCTTCTATTTGTTTTCCAACTTTCATAGTTGGATTTAATGAAGTCATAGGGTCTTGAAATATAAACCCTATTTCAACCCCTCTAATTTTTCTCATTTCCTTATCAGACATCTTAGAAATTTCTTTGCCTTTATATTTTATTGAACCCTCGTCAAAAAAACCAGGTGGTTCTGGATTAAGTCTAATTAAGCACTGAGCCGTAACACTTTTCCCACATCCAGATTCTCCAACTATTCCAATGACTTCACCTTCATTAACATCAAAAGTTACACCTCTTACTGCTTTAACTATTCCTCCATATGTATGAAAGGAAAAATTCAAATTTTTAACCTCTAGCATCTTTTCCATTTTCTCACTTCCCTTCTTTATTCTGTACCTCTTAATTTAGGATCCAATGCATCTCTCAAGCCATCTCCTAAGAGGTTTAATGCAAGCATTGTTGTACATATAAAGAATGATGGTATAAATAATTGATACGGATATATCCTAAGCATTTTAACGCCAGATTTAGCTAATATTCCCCAACTACATTCAGGGGGTGCAATACCAAGTCCAATATAACTTAAAAACGCTTCATTAAATATAGCCTTTGGTACCGCCATAGTTAAGTTTGTAATAATTAAACCCATAACATTAGGCAATATATGTTTAATTATTATTGTAAAATCTGATACTCCAAGTATTTTAGCTGCCGCAACAAAATCCTGTTCTTTAAGTTTTAGTACTTCGCCTCTAACGAATCTTGCTGTTCCTATCCAGCCGACTATTACCATTGCAACAATCAAGGATGTAATTCCAGGTCCTAATACAACCATTACTAGAATAGATACTATTAGATAAGGGATTCCATAAAGGATATCAATTATTCTCATTAGTATAGAATCTAGCACACCTCCATAATAACCAGATAATCCACCAACTAATCCACCTATCACTGTATTTAAAATTGTTGCAATAAATCCTATAGCAAGCGAAACTCTCGCACCTCTCCAAACCCTTGTCCAAAGGTCTCTTCCCAATTCGTCTGTTCCAAACCAATGTTCAGAAGAAATAAATTGATTCATCCTAGATGAATCGATTGCAGTATATTCATACTGGCTTATAATTGGTCCAAATATGGCTAATACTATATATACAACCAATATTACCAAGCCTGAAAAAGCAACTTTATTTTGCTTAATTCTCCTCCACGCATCTCTCCAGTAGGTTAAATTAGGTCTTGATATTGCTTCCATTTTTTCTATATTTTTACCTATTGTTTTAAATTGAGATATATCAATGTTTTTGATATCTATATTTTTTTCCATATTGCACCTACTTTCCTGCTACTCTTATTCTTGGATCAATTACCCCATATAATATATCAACAATCATGTTAGCTAAAACTAAAAAAGCTCCGTAAAAAATGGTCATTCCAAGTATTAAAGAATAATCTAAATTTTGCACACTTTGAACATAATATTTTCCCATCCCAGGTATTGCAAAAATTGACTCTATTACAAATGTACCAGTTAATACACTTGCAACCGTAGGACCTAGAACCGTAACTACTGGCATAATAGCATTTCTAATTTGATGCTTATACGTTATTCTAAATTTAGATATACCTTTCGATTTTGCAGTTTTTATATAATCTTGCTGTACAACTTCAAGCATACTTGCCCTCATAAGCCTTGAAACCATCGCTAATGTATAAAATCCAAGAGCTATAGATGGCAATACTGTATATTTAATTCCATGGTATTGTGCAACTGGAAATAGTCCCCACTTTATACCAAAGAAAAATTGCAACAACCCTCCAATTATAAAATCTGGTACTGATGTACCAATTATTGCTATAACTACACATACATAATCTAATTTTCTACCCCTATTTAATGCTGCAATTATACCAAGAACAATTCCAAATGATATTGATAGAGATAAGGCTCTCATACCTAAATCAAAAGAATACGGAAATGAATCACCAATTATTTTATTTACTGATTGGTTAACATATTTCATGGAATATCCAAAATCACCATGTAAAATATTATTTAAATACGTAAAATATTGTACAATAATAGGCTTGTCAAATCCGTAATATCTTTCAATATTTGCTTTTATTTCAGGTGTCATCTTGTCACTTGAAAATGGATCACCAGGCATTAATCTTACAAGAATAAAAACAATGGTTGTCAACACCCATACAGTGGCAAGTGAAATAACTAATCTTTTTAAAATATATTTTCGCACATAATCACCTCTATTTTTTAATAATCCTACAATTCTATAAGCTCCCTTGTGGAACTAGTTAATATTTCATTTCCTTCCTTGGTTATTAAAACTTGATCTTCTATCCTTACGCCTCCCCAATTTGGTATATATATACCTGGCTCAATTGTTATTACGTTATTTTCTTTTAATATATCGTTAGACCTTGGTCCCATAAATGGAATTTCATGAACAAATAGACCAATACCATGTCCAATTCCACTATAATGATATTGAAAATATTTCGTGTTTTTTATAGGTTCAATTGAAGCTTCATAAACATCGGTAGCAGGCGTTCCTGCTGTCATTAAAGATGTTGCTCTTTCATGCATTTCTTTTTCCAAAGCATAAACCTCTTTTTGTTCAGCAGTAGCTTTTCCCACCACAACAGTCCTTGTCATATCTGACAAATATCCATTATAACCACAACCATAATCCATAAGCACAAAATCTCCATAATCAATTACTTTATTAGAAGGTATTCCATGCAACAGAGATGTTCTTTTTCCTGAAATTAATATATTTCCATAAGGTTTTGTATCTGAACCCTCCATAACCATATAATGCGATAATTTAGATGCTAGTTCCTTTTCTGTAACTCCTACTCTAATATCTTTAATTATTCTGCTAAATGCCCTGTCTGCAATTTGACATGCAACTTTAAGATTGCGTATTTCTTCATCCGTTTTTATTGACCTGAAATTTTCAATTACACCTGTCCATGGAATAGCTTGTGCGTCTATTTTATTAGAAAGTTCTTCATATATATTATAAGTAACAAAGTCTGCTTCAAAAGCAAAATTTTTAATTTTTAAATTTTTTATTATTAATTTAACTGCTTCCGCTAATGTTTTTCCTTGTTCTCTCCAATTTACTATAATAAAATCAGGACACTCCTGACCAGCTTGTTCTGTATATCTTGGGTCAGTAATAAAATACTTTTTATCTTGAGTAATGAATAAATATGAATCATCACCTGTATATTTGCTCACATATCTAACGTTTTGAGGTCTCGAAATAAAAAAGCCTTCTACTTTATTTTCACTTAAATAATTAAAAAGTTTTTCTAACATTTTTATCTCCTATTTCTTTTAAGTTTTTATTATATTTCTACTTAATCTAAAGATAAAGATGATTCTATAGTAGAATCACCTTTATAATTAATTATTTAATTATCTAATTATTCTATAATGTCTGCATAAATGTAATCATAGTTAATACCAACAAAATATGTTTCGAAGCCTTGCACTTTAGGGCTTAGTAGCATAGCATTTCTTCTTAATTGAAGAGGAACTATACCACCATCTTCTAATAATGTTTTTTCAGCATTAAACAATGCATCCATTCTTTGTTGTGGGTCTGTATTAGATAAAGCTTCATTTATGTAGCCATCATATACTGAACTGCTGTATGAACCATGATTATATGGTGAATTTGTAGGCCATAATTCCAAATATGACATTGGATCAGGATAATCCGGAACCCATCCTGTTACAACCATTTCAAACTCATGATCTGATTCCATTTTTAGTCTTTGCTTGTAAGGAACTTGTCTAATTGTAACAGTTATTCCTAAAGCAGTTTGAATTTGACTTTGTAATATTTCTGCTTCAATTCTTGTACGTTCTTGATCTGCAGTTAATAATTCAACATCAATTTTTGAAGGATCAGTAACTCCAAGAGCAGTCATAGCATTAGCTAAATGTTCTTTTGCTTTTTCTGTATCGCCTTTTAATGGAAATGCTTCATATGGATATTCATTGCCATACTCACCTTCTACTCCATTTACTTGTGGTAATACATACCTAGGATTCGGCTGATATAAATTTTGAGTGCTTAAAAGAACAAAATCCTCACGATTAATTGCATAATTTATGGCAAGTCTTAAATCCTTATTGTCTAATTCACAACTTCCATCCATGTTTAATTTCATAAAGTCATTAGCACCATCATTGTAATATGTTACGTCATCTTTATAGTTTGATAATATTTCTGCTGGCACATTTACTTGGTCTAATTCACCTTGTTCATACATAGCTACAGCAGTCATAGGGTCTGCAACTGTTAATATATGAACTTCATCAAGTTTTACTGCATCAGCATCCCAATAATTTGGATTCTTTTCTAAAATTATTCTGTCTTCATGTTTCCACTCTTTTACTATAAATGGTCCACTATATACATTTTTATCTGCATCTGCAGAAAAATCCTTACCATATTCTTCAACTAAATCCTGTCTAACTGGACACAATTGAGACATAGAAAGCATGCTTAAAAAATATCCAGTTGGGTTGTTAAGCTCAATAGTTAATGTTTTTTCATCAACCGCTTTAACTCCTAATTCTTCTACAGGCATTTTGCTAGCATTTATTTCTCCTGCATTCTTTATTAAAGATGTAACCAAGAATGAGTAATCACTTGCTGTTGCTGGGTCAACTAATCTTCTCATGCCATATTCATAATCCTGCGCCTTAATTTCAACTCCATCACTCCATTTTGCATCTCTCAAATGGAATGTATACGTTTTTCCATCATCTGATACTTCATAGCTTTCAGCCATACCTGGCAATATTTCTCCAACATGATTTCTCATCAAACCTTCATAAATATGAAACCCTACAGTAGCACTAGGTATAGAATTCATTAATTGTGGGTCTAATGTTGGTGCATCTGCTAATAACGAATATCTTAATACCTTTTTCTCAGGCGTAGTTGTTTCTGGTGTTGTAGTTTCAGGTGCTGTAGTTGGCTCTGTTGTTCCAGCTGGTTCTTCTTTCTGCCCAGGTGTAGAACATGCTGCTAGCGAAAAGCACATAGCTAACACCATACAAATTGATATTATTTTTTTAAATTTTAACATTTTTACCCTCCATTTTAATTTCGACAGATTTCAATAAAATTTCTATTGAGTTTTTATAATTAATTGATACTATTTATTCTTATTTTATCCTATCACCTCCTACACTTGTCTACCATATCTAAGCATTTTATTGCAAAAATAATGCCACTTTAAAAAAAGTGGCATTATTTTTACAATTATTATGAATTAATGTAAATATTTTATATTTGTTTTTTTAAATAAATACATCTAAATTGCATTAATATAGTATGAAATTAGGATTATTTTTATTATTTAATTTTTTTAAATAAAACTATTAACAAGAATAACATTTATATATACCATTACCTTATCAATAGTTAGATGTAATGTTTTTCGTCATATGTTGTATGTTTTTTCGTCATATGTGCATTTTTTTACACAATTGATGTCTCTAAAATCTTCTTCTCATAGAAGAAGAAGGAATTCTCATTTCATCTCTATACTTTGCAACTGTTCTCCTTGATATATTGATACCGCTTTCTCCTAATATATCAGCAATTTTTTGATCGCTAAGAGGTTTTTGTGTGCTCTCGTTTTTTATCAAATCTTGAATTTGAGTTTTTACACTTGTAGAAGAAACAGCTTCAATGCCATTATCATTTTCTAATCCACTTGCAAAGAAATACTTTAATTCAAATATTCCTCTAGGTGTTTGTACATATTTTCCATTTGTAGCTCTACTTACTGTTGATTCATGTACGCCAATATCTTCTGCAACATCTTTAAGCACTAAAGGCTTAATAGCAGTATTACCTTCATCAAAAAATTTCCTTTGAAATTTAAGAATCGATTCTACTACTTTATATAAAGTCATCCTTCTTTGCTCAATACTTTTTATTAGCCACATAGAAGAATTAAGCTTATCTGTAAGAAATTTATTTGCTTCCTTATCATCTAAATTACTAATCATACTTTTATAATATCCGCTTATAGTGAGCATTGGTAAGTTGCTATCATTTACAATTATTATATATTCCCCATCAATTTTTTCTATAGTAGCATCAGGAACAATATATCTAATGTTATCACTATCAACTATAAATCCTCTAGCTGGTTTCGGCTCGAGCATTTTTATAATATCAAAAATACTTTGTACTCTTTTTACAGTTATATGCAATTCTTTAGCTATTTTTTGTATCTTATTTGTAGCAACATCTTCAAGATATTTTTCTACAATAATATAAGCATTCTTATCTTGAATACCTTTTTCTTTAAGTTGAATCATCAAGCATTCGCTTAAGTTTCTAGCTCCAACTCCTAGTGGATCAAAAGATTGCACTAACCTAAGAATTTTTTCTATTTCGACTACATCCTCATTCAACAAAAGGCTTATATCTTGCATAGTACACCCAAGATAACCTTTATTATCTAAAGATTCTATTATGAATTCCCCAATTCTCTTTTCTTTCTGTGTTTTTACAGAAACACCAAGTTGAAGCATCAAATGGTCTTTTAAGGACATTTTTTTAGATGTATACGTTTCAAAAGTCTGTTTTTCTTCTGAATTAACAGCATTTCCATATGCTTTATAGCTAATATCATCATATTTCTCGATAACATCTTTCCAATCAATTTCATCTTTTTTATCATTTTTACTAGTCTCTACATGGTTATCCTCTTTGGAGATTGCTTCATTATTTTTATCAATAGATTCTAGAAATGGATTGACTTCAAGCTGCTTTTCTATATATTCAGTCAATTCAACATTATTAAATTGTAAGATTTGTATTGCCTGTCTTAATTCAGGCGTCATTATTAGCTTTTGAGTTTGGGTTAGATTTAATTCAAATCCCATCTTCATAATATCACTCCTCACGTAGCTATATACATTATATCAAATTTTATCTACTTTTCAATCTTTATTATTTTACAATTCTAAGTATATATTAAATATGCAAATAATACATTTATCTCAATATCATAATTACATTATATCAAAAAAATTATATAAATGCTAATAATTTTATTTTTTAAATATAAATGCTTGATTTTTTTAATAATATAATATATACTATGCCTTAATTTAATAATATGGATGAAGTTGGAGGAAGATTTTATCGACCGTCAGCTGACATAACTCTGGAGAGACTCTTTATGAGCACCGAAGGGGAAAGTTATTTGATAACGAAACTCTCAGGTAAAAGGACAGAGATATAAAATACATAATAGTATTATATATTTTTGTGCTAAAAAGAGACTTCAATTAAGTCTCTTTTTGTTTATAACTAATTAGTAAGTAAATATTATTAAAAATCAAAAAAATCATGGAGGATGAAATGAAAGCAATTTTAACAATAATAGGCAAGGACAAGGTAGGGATTATTTCAACTATATCTACTCTTTTAGCAAATAGAAATGTTAATATTTTAGATATAAACCAAACGGTCATGAAAGAATACTTCACTATGATAATGCTTGTTGATTTAGATAAATTAGATACTGAGTTTTCTAACTTGCAAGATGAATTGGTAAAAAAGGGACAAGAAATACTTATGGATATTAAAATTCAAAGAGAAGATATATTTGATAAAATGTATGAAATATAATTAAATTTAAGGATGGTAAAAATGATAAATACTAAAAATATACTAGAAACAATTAAAATGGTTGATAAATACAACTTTGACATTAGAACAATAACTATGGGTATCTCTCTACTAGATTGTGCAGATACAAATGGAGAAAAATCTAGAATTAAAATTTATGATAAAATAACAAAGTTATCAGAACATTTTGTAGAAATAGCTGAAAAAACAGAAAAAGAATTTGGAATACCAATAATCAATAAAAGAATTTCAGTTACACCTATTTCTATAATAGCTGGTTCTAGCAGTGATACCGATTATGTTAAGTATGCTGAAGTTTTGGACAAAGCCGGAGATACAGCAGGAGTGAATTTTATTGGTGGTTTTTCCGCATTAGTGCAAAAAGGATTTACTAAAGGAGATAGAATACTTATCAACTCAATACCACAAGCCTTAGCTTCAACTAACAAGGTATGTTCTTCTGTAAATCTTGCTACAACTAAATCTGGAATTAATATGGATGCCGTAAAATTAATGGGTAAGATAATAAAAGAAACTGCTTATCTTACTAGAGAAAATGATAGTATAGGATGTGCTAAATTAGTTGTTTTTGCTAACGCAGTGGAAGATAATCCTTTTATGGCTGGTGCATTTCATGGAGCTGGCGAATCCGAAACTTGCTTAAGTGTAGGGGTTAGCGGCCCTGGTGTTGTTAAGAATGCTTTAGAAAAAATTAAAGGTGAAGATTTTGAAACTGTTTGTGAAACTATTAAAAGAACTGCATTTAAAATCACTAGAGCTGGAGAAGTAATTGCAAAAGAAATATCTAAAAGAATGAATGTCCCTTTTGGCATAATGGATTTATCGTTAGCACCTACTCCAGAAATAGGTGACAGCGTAGCGAGAATTTTAGAAGAAATTGGACTAGAAAGCTGTGGTGCTCATGGTACTACTGCTGCACTTGCATTGTTAAATGATGCTGTAAAAAAGGGTGGTATCATGGCATCTTCAAATGTAGGAGGTCTAAGCGGTGCATTTATACCTGTTAGCGAAGATGAGGGTATGATATCTGCAGTAAATAATGGTTCTATAAATATAGAGAAACTAGAAGCTATGACATGTGTTTGTTCTGTAGGATTAGATATGATTGCTATACCAGGAGATACTCCTGACTCAACTATCTCAGCAATCATAGCTGATGAATGTGCAATCGGTGTTATAAATCAGAAATCAACTGCTGTAAGACTTATTCCCGTTTATGGAAAATCAGTGGGGGAAACAGCAGAATTTGGAGGACTTTTAGGTAGAGCTCCGCTAATGGCTGTAAGCAAATTTTCAAGTGAAGATTTTATTAATAGAGGCGGAAGAATACCTGCCCCAATCCATAGTTTTAAAAACTAAAAAAATGGTTACATATGAATAACCATTTCATTATCTGTAAAATTTTGGTACGCATATAATGCGTACCAAATATAAACAATTTATTATTTACACAAACTGTTTTTTAGCAATCAACTTTTTCTTTTGAAATAAATTCTGCATCTGCTAAAGCTTTAATAGCTTCATTTGTTTTAGCTTCATTTACTAAAATTATTGGTCCTGTACAGCCCATTCCACTTTCTGCATATATTCCTTTTTTCCACAGAGCTTTCACTGCATCTTCTAGGTCCATAATTTCTATTCCTGAAATTTGTGATGTTACTACTTCTTTTTTTGGTGCTTGTATTTCTTCTGTAACTGCTTCTTTTTTTGTTGTTTTTAAGCTATTTAATATTTCTTTTAATCCAGCTTTATTTGCTTTTGCAAACTCTTCTTTTGATATTTCTAAACAGTTCCCTTTTACAAGCTCTGCTGCATATTTGATTGCTCCTTCTACTAGTGGTGCTCCTGATGCTCTTGATATTATCATTATTAGTTTGTCGAAGTTTTCTCCTATGCCTGGTCCATATCCGTATCCTATTGACTCATAGCTTCCACCCGTTGTATATGATGAGAATATTTTTATCATTAGATTTCCTGTTAATGAATCCATTACCATTACATCGCATGATCCCATTAATAGGTCATTTCCCCTCATTATACATCCTCCATCTGCTCTTTGTGATTCTGCAAATGCGATGTCATATCCTTGGTCTTTTAATTTTTTTAGTGCTATTTCTGTTTGTCTTGCTCCATCTATATTGAGTATTCCTATTGTTGGATTTTTAATTCCACAGGCTTTTGCTGTTATTATTCCATAGATTGCATTTTTTACCATGCCTTCTACTTTGTCTGTTGATGATGTTCCTGTTGTTGTTGCTATGAACATCTCTTTACCTTTTCCTGGTGTTATTATTCTTCCTACTGTTGATACTCCTATTGGGAATGGATAATGCATTGTTACTGCACCGTCTATTTCTTTTGAATTTAATAATTGTTCCATTCTTTTATGGGTTTCTTCTTCTGTTTCTACTTTTGATAGTTTTACCCCTTCTTTTGTTTGTGAACCTATTAGGGTTACTTCTATCCCACTTTTTTGTGCTTTTAATGCTGCTTCTATTATATTTTCTTCTCCATGTTCGCTACCCATGGATGTGATTCCAATTCTTGGCTTATTACCATATTCGCCAGTTGCAAGTGTATCAGCTAACTGATCAAATATTTTTCCTATTATTTGATTTACTTGTTTTTCTGACATATACCTACTCCTATTCTGATAACAGATTTGTTGCGAAATTTTTCAAAGCTTCTGCTATTAATCCTTTTATTTGTTCTTCTGATACTGTTCCTTTTTCTTCTGTCTTTCCTTTGTTCTTCTCTATTACAAATGATACTCCATCGAATAGGTTTGTCATTCTTCCTAAGAATAAACTTCCTTTTCCTATTATCATAGCATTTTTTATTTTTTCATCTAATATATCTTGTCTTCCAAATCCTATATATGGTACTCCTGATGGTATGTGTCCTTGGGTTGGAGCCCAACCTACCATACCATGTTTATCTGCGAATGTTGCTAATTCTGTTCTTTCTATGTCCCCTCTTTTTACTGCTAGGGCTCCTATCATTTTGTAGTTTGCTGCTGGTACATCTCCTGCTCCTGCTGGCTTTGTTATGTCTGGGTTTTGCATTTCTACTGAATATTTGTCTATATCTGTTATTTTCATCCCTACTTTGTCTAGTGATTGTGTTACTAGTGATGTTATTACTGCTTGTGGTGATGACCCTGTTCCTACCATGTGCTTTCCTACTAGGTCTACTCTTATTTCTGGGTTAACGCCATCATTTTCGCTTATTAATACTGCAAATCCTCCTAGTACGTCTTCTAGTATTGGCAGTCCTTTTTTTACGTGATCTTTTCCATTCATTCCTAGTTTTGCTGTACATCCACCTGCTGATACTATTACATTTTTGTATGTTCCTGCTTTTACTAGTGATGCTGCCACTATTAGTGCGTGTGTTGGTGCTGCACAGAATCCTCTTACGTCTGAGCCTGTTGAATTTACTAAACCTGCTACTTCTGCACATGCTTTGGCGAAGTTTCCTCCTCCTCTTTGGTTCATATCTCCACATGCTTCTTCTGAACAATCTATTACATAGTCTATTTCTTCTTTTTTTATATCATTTTTTGCTATTAGGTTCATTATTGCTAGTACGTTTGTTGCTTTTGATGTTAGGTTTTCGTGTATTACATGCGCGCTTAGGTTTACATCTAAATCGTGTGCTCTTTTTACGCATCCTACTAACACTTTGTTGTGATATAATGGCTCTGAATGCTCTTCTTCTACTAATTTTTTTATTAACTCTACTTCTTCGCCTTCTTTTAATCTATCCATTAGGTCTTTGCCTACTAATGGGTGTTTTTCTAGGTTTTGTTTTGTTTCTGCTACGAAGTTCTTTTCTAATTTTACTAAATCGAATACATCACACATTTGCATTAAGCATATGAACTCGTCTTGTGGCATTATTTCCCCATATTTTCCGTATCTTGTTGCACCTTCGATTTCTTTGTCATGCCATGGTTGCTCAATTTTTGCTAATTCTTCTGGTGTTACGTTTCCTATATATGCTTGGTTTGGTGGATATTTTACTACTTGTTCATATGTTCTTAAATGTTCTTCTAGTTTTTTTAAATATTCTGATTCAGGATTTACTTGTCTTTCTGTTGTTTGTGTTGTTCCATTGTGCATTACCATATCTGGTGTGAATGCAAGTATATAACTTGCTCCTTTTATTACACTATTCATTGTTTTCCTCCGCTTATTATATTAATGATTTTCTTTATTTAAAAAAATTGCCCCACAATTTTTTAACTGTGAAGCAATTTTATCTATAGTTTAATGTAAGCTGTTGCGACTAGAGATATTTACAGAATTCTTCTCTTATTGGAGCCATTTCTGAAATTATATCATCAACATCCAACACCATTTCCATCATACCTACTTGTTCATCGTATATAGCTTCATCTACTTCATTTTTTATTTCTGGTTCACATACGTGGAATACACTGAGTCCTAACTGAACTCCTGTCAATGGACCTGCAAATGTTGGGTCTCCGTTAGTTACTGTTTCAGCAGCTAATCCTGATGCTTCGCCTTCTGATGCTCCTAATACTACTACTAGGTTTTCTGCACCAAATTTCTCTGCGAATTCTTTTACCCTCTTTTGATTTTCTAAATCCATTGCTCCTGCGGCAGTTCAGACAAAGCATTCTGTTGATGAAAATATTACTTCTGCTCCAGCACTTTTTACACATTCTTCTATTGCTGGGCCTGGTATTCCATCTCTGTCGCCTATTATTATTACTTTTTTTCCTTGTAATAAGCTCATTTTCTTCCTCCTATTTTATTTTGTTTTTTTAAAATTATTTTCATTTTTTTGTCATATATATTTAATTTTATATATATTTCTTAATTAATGCTTCTACATTTTCTGGTGTCGCATCTTCTTTTACTAATTCTTCTACTTTTTCTCCACCTTTGTAGATTGCTATTACTGGTAATCCTAATATTTTTTGTCCTATTGCTACTCTTCTTGCTTTTGTTGTGTTTAGTTTTGTGAATTTTAATTGTTCTCCGTATTTTTCTGATAATGACACTACGTGTGGCATCAATGCTTCACATGGTGCGCATCCATCTCCAAAAAAGTCTACTAATACGTATCCTTCTGCTTGTAATACTTCTGCTTCAAAATTTGTTTTATCTAATACTAACATTTATATTGTACCTCCTATTTTATTCTGATATGAATTTTTCTGCCTGTACTGCTGCTATTGCTCCGTCTGCTGCTGCTGTAACTACTTGTCTCAGGCTTTTTACTCTAACATCTCCTGTTGCATATACACCTTCTATATTTGTTTTCATATCTGCATCTGTTACGATGTATCCATTTTCCATATTTATTATACCTTCGAATATTTTTGTCTTTGGTGTGTATCCTATGAATACAAATATACCGAATATTCCATCGTCTTCGTCTGCTTCTACTTCTGTTAATTCTCCTGTTTTTAGATTCTCTAATACCATTGAATTAACTAATCCATCGCCTTTGATTTCTTTTACTGCACTATCCCATATAAAATTAACTTTTGGATTTGCAAATGCCTTTTCTTGGATTGATTTCGCAGCTCTTAGCTCATCTCTTCTATGGATTATTGATACTTTTCTTGCGAATTTTGTTAAGTACATAGCTTCTTCTACTGCTGTGTCTCCACCGCCTACTACATATACTTCTAAATCTTCAAAGAATGCTGCGTCGCATGTAGCACAATATGATACGCCTTTTCCTGTGAATGTTTTTTCTCCAGGGCATCCTATTGGTCTTGATGATGCTCCGGTGGCTATTATTACTGTTTTTCCTACATATTCGCCTTTTTTGCCTACTAAAACTTTTTCTTTTCCTTCAAGTTTAGCTTCAAGTATTTCATCGTATACTTTTTCCGCTCCAAAGTGCTTTGCTTGTTCAGACATTCTGTCTATAAGTGTAGGACCTGATTCTCCTTCAAGACAGCCAGGATAATTTTCAACCTCTGATGTAAGTACTATTTGTCCACCATCTTTTTCTCTTTCAATAACTAATGTGCTTAATCTAGCTCTACCAGCATATAGCGCTGCTGATAATCCTGCTGGACCAGCTCCAATAATTATTACATCATAAACTTTGCTCATTTCACACCTCTTTCACATAAGTTATTACCATTATTATACCATGCAATTTACGTTCCAAAACATTAATTTTTCTGTTTTTTATTAATCTTTAAATTTCAATGCTTTGTTTGGCAAGAAAATAGATTTTTTACTAAAATCTATTTTCTTAGAATTAAACAGAGCAATATAATTCTCAGAGAGAATTATATTGCATTACATACACAGTAAATTATTTTTCAAATACTGTTTGACCTGTAACTTCAGTTTCCAATGCTCTTAATGCTCTACCTACTAAGTTCCTTCTTATATCTCTTTCTTCTTCAAGAGTTAAAGTAGGATTTCCTAGAGGATGAGGTATAGCTATAGTAGGAACTATTCTATTAGCTCCAACAGTTAAAGATATAGGAACTACAGTACACATGTGCACAACTGGAATTCCTGCTCTTTCAATTTCTTTTACCATCGTTGCACCGCAACGAGTACAAGTACCTCAGGTTGATGTAAGAATAACTGCATCTACTCCATCAGCTTTTAATTTTTTGCTAAATTCTTCAGCAAAACCCTTTGAACTCTTAACAGCAGTACCATTTCCAACTGTAGTATAGAAATATTTGTGTAAAGAACCAATTTTACCTTGCTTTTCAAATTCTCTTAATATATCAACAGGTAATACTCTGTCAGCATCTAAATTTGCATACACAGGGTCATATCCACCATGAGCTGTTTCATAAGTTGCTTCCGTTAAGTCCATAACGCCATCAATATCATATTCTCCATATTTTGAAGCGCTTGATGATTCAATATGGTCTGGATTTCCTTTTGGTACGATTCCTCCAGAAGTTACCAATGCTATTTTTGCTTTTGTAATATCTTTTACTGCAGGATTTGGATCTACTCTATCAAAATCTGGCATTGGAAATTCTGTTACATATTCTTTACCAGATAGTTTTTTAATAAGCATATCTACTGCTCTTTTTGATCCTCTTTCTTTTTCAAAAAAGTTAACTCTAATACCATTAGGCATGTAACCTTCTTCTATAGAAGCACCAATTTTTTCACCTTTAGCAAGTTTTAATGCAAGTGGTGCCATTTTTTTAACTGCATCTCTCATACCTGCTGCTGAATTTTTTGTTGAAACCATATATATTTTATTTTTAAACATATCAGCACCAGGATTTTCTTTATACATTCCTGTTAATGAAGGAATTCCAAGCTCTTCCTTTACTGCTGTAGCTATAGTTCCACAAGCAACTCCATATCTACCTGCGTTAAATGCTGGACCAGCTATAAATAAATCCGGATTGTATTTTTTAACCATATCTAGTACTACTTTTTTTGCTTCTTCAAGATTTTCATTAAAATATGAATCTCCACATACAATTGTAGCAACAATTTCTGCTTCATCTCCAAATGCTTGTTTAAAAGCTAAACCGGGGCCTACAACTCCCTCTCTAACCTCAGCAGGGATATGTGCCATTTCTTCTCCGCCTACATTAGCAAAGAATTGATTAATATATTGAACTACTTTTATCATTATTTTCTCCTCCCTTCTCTACTAACGTGCACTTAATTTATTAAAGCCCATTTCATTAGTGGCTCCTGTAATTACCTGTAGCTCTGCTGTTATACTTCCATCGGCATGTAAACTACCATCAAAGCCTCCAGCAATTATATCTGCAACTTTAGAATAACCAATAACTTTATCCAAAGCTGGTAACTCTATAACTTGATTAGCATTTCCACCTGTTACAACTGCATCTGCACTAGCATCTGCATCTGCAAGTGATTGAGATGACCCATCTCTTCCAGCATATTCATCTGTTATTATAACTGTTTTTATTCCTTTTGTTTCTATTTTTTTACAGTTCATAATTAAATCTGTATCCGGATTTCCAAAACCTTCTTGAGATATCAAAACTCCATCCAATCCCAAAAATTCCGCTAGTTTTGCGCTCCAATTAGAAGATCTCTCCTTATCTGCCAAATAAACATTTTCGTTTGTAATTATTACGCCAACAAAGTTTAAAGTTTTTCCGTGTTCTGCAAACAAATCGTGAACAACAGGATTATTTAAATGATGATATGTTGTATTTTTATCACATGCAGATACGCAGTTACCACTTACTATAGCTCCATCCATTATTTCTGTAGGATAAAGCATTGTAGTTAAGCTTTGTTTAGCATCTACTCCATATACATATGTATCATGCATTAAGCCCTGGCTTTGTAACATTAATACATAAGCTACTCTAGGTAATTCAGGATATGCTTTTATTCCTTCAGTAACTGATAAAGTTTCAAATGTTTCAGTTTCATCAGGAGTTAAGCTTCTAGCAAGTTCACCAAGATATAAAGCAACTTTATAGCCTGCAAATCTAAGAGCTTTTTCATGTTCATGTTGTTTTAAACCCTCTTTAGGTTCACAAACTAAAACTAAATTGTTCAATTTCGAAAACGGTGTGTATTCAGATCCAGTTCCAGTCATATCTATAATACCTTCTTGGAATCCTACAATTTTACCTGTAGTAACAACTGCTGCACCTTTTAAAACATTAGTTTTTCCTGATCCAACTGTTTCAACCTTATTTACCATGCCTGGGAATATACCTCCAGGCCCATCAACCTTAACTCTTGGCTCTATAACATCTTTGACAGGCATTATACGAATACTTTCACCTGGTTTAGCCAGCTCAACCTCAGCTGATATAAAATTTTGATCTTCTAGAATTATTTTTCTTACTTCTTCCTTACTAACATAAAGTGTTCCATTTTCTACCTTTGATACTTCAGCAAACTGAATGTCTTTAATAAAAACGTATCCTAATTCTAATTTCAAAAAAATCACCTCCGAAATATTTTATTTATTATCATTTATGTATTTAATGCACTCTCAAGTACAGTTAAATCAATTAGTTTAAAATCTTCTATTATCTTTTCAGAATAATTATTATACACTTTCATATTATTGAATTTATCATATGCAATTATTGAATTCTCAATAATTATTAGTGAGTTATAATTAATATTCCCCTTATTATCAGAAATTATTATAGACTTATATGGAGTTTCATTTGGTTTTATACTGCTCGACAAAGGATGTGTTAACAATTCGTACCCTTCATGTATTTTATCTCTTGTTGTAATCAAAACATCTTTAAATCCACCATTAATAAAATTAATGTTATAATCATTTTTATACTTCTCATAAACGGTATTATTATTTGTTATTATCATAGTTAATCTCCATTTTTATTAATAAATAAAATTTTAGATAAAAAAAGAACAGAAAGCAATGCCTTCTGCTCTGTTATTGACCTGAGAGATTCCTCCAATATTACGAGTTGCTCCTTCGGTGCTACGCTTTTCAGAGTTTTGTCTGATTACGGTCCTTTTGCCTGAGATCATCATTAACAACATGGCATATTGTTAACTTAATCCTTCGGCGCTGTTAATATAATAACAGTCTCTCCCGTAAACTTCATCCAATATATTCAACTAAATTCATTATATATAACCTTTTATAATAAATCAAGCTTTATTTATAAAATAATTTTATTTTTTTTATTTATTACTTCAAGTATTGTAATTGCAATGTTTGATGAATGATCCCCTATTCTCTCTAAATTGCTTATAGTATCTAAAAATATTACACCCGAATTTGGTTCACATATGCGATTATTCAATCTATCAATATGATTTTTTCTTAACAATTTAAACATATTATCTATTTCTTTATCTCTATTTAAAACCATGTGACAGTCATCACAATCAATAGTTGATAACGCATCTAAAGAAAGTTCAAATACTTCATTAGTTAAATCATACATCTCCATAAATTCTTGATTAGCTGATTCCGAGAAAGAAACATTATTTTCTATTTTATATAAAGCAAGCTCTGCTATATTATCTGCATGATCCCCAACACGTTCTAGATCGTTTAAAGTGTTCATCATAGTTACAAGTTTATCTTTTTCATCGTCGGTTAATGACTCTTTGTCTAACTTAACTAAATACTCAAGAATTAGCTTTGTTAATGCATTTACTCTTTTTTCTATTTCAAAAACTTCATAAACAGAAGTTTCATTTTTATTTACAAATGCATCTGATGATATTTCAAATTGATTTTGCACCATACGTCCTAATCTTAATAGTTCCTTAGATGCTTGTGTTAATGCTATCGGTGGTGTTGCAAGAAGTCTTTGGTCTATATATTTTACTACATTTTCCTTATCGTCTTCATTTCCTCCCTTAACAATGATTTCAGATGCCCTTACCAAATATTTCGAGAATGGGAATAATATAATTACATTTATTATGTTAAACAATATATGTGCAACTGCAATTTGTTTAGGCACATAACTAGGAACAATTTCAAGTACTAACGCTTGAATAGGTCTGCTCAAAAAAATTATAAAAATAAGTGTTCCAATTATATTAAACAATAAATGTATAACCGCTGCCCTTTTAGCAGTTTTATTTGCACCTATACTTGATAGCATAGCAGTAACACATGTACCTATATTTTGTCCAAAAATTACTGGATACGCCATTCCTAAGGTTACTCCACCACTTGCAGATAATGCTATTAACAGACCCGTAGTAGCACTGCTGGATTGCAATATTGCAGTCATAGAAAAGCCTACCAATATTCCCAAGAGTGGATTAGTAAATTTAGTCATTGCATCAATAAATAATGAAGAATTTTTCATAGGCTCCATTGCGCTTTTCATTAAATCCATACCTACAAATAGAATCCCAAATCCTATTATTACTTCAGCTATATTTTTTATTTTTTTCTTTTTTGAAGACAAATATACAAAAACACCAATTCCTACAAACAATGTAGCTAATTTAGTTATATCTAAAGATACTAATAATGCAGTAGTTGTAGTTCCAATATTTGCTCCCATTATAATTCCTATAGCTTGATTTAAGTTCATTAAACCCGCATTTACAAAACCAATTGTCATAACAGTAGTGGCACTACTAGATTGAATTACAGCAGTAACTAATGTTCCAACTAAAAGACCAGTAAAATTATTTTTAGTCAAGGCTGCCAATAGGTTTTTCATTTTATTTCCAGCGGCTTTTTGTAGACCATCACCCATATAGTTCATTCCAAACAAGAATAAGCCCAAGCCACCTATTAAACTAATTGCAATATCCATTTTTCCTCCAATTGTAAAAACTAAACTTTATTTTAAGCTAGGAAAATCCAATTGTCTAAGTGCTTCATACATTACTATATTTACTGAATTGGCAAGGTTTAATGACCTTGCATGCACATTATCAATCATTGGAATTTTTATTCTATTATTATTGTATTTCACATGTATATAATCAGGCAAGCCTGCAGTTTCCTTCCCAAACACTATAAAACAATTATCTTTGTATTTTACATCAGTATAAAACTTACTTTCCTTAGTTGTTGCAAAAAATATTTCTTCTTCTTTTGCTATTTCAAGTAATTCTTCAATATTTTCATAATACTTAATATTTACTAAATCCCAATAATCCAAACCTGCTCTCTTAAGATACTTATCGCTTACGGAAAACCCTAATGGTTTTATCAAGTGTAGATTAGAACCTGTAGCGGCACAAGTCCTAGCTATATTGCCTGTATTTTGTGGGATTTCTGGTTCAAACAAAACTATATTTAATGGCATTTATTTCTCCTATATATTATTAATTTTATCAATAAAAGAAATTATATCATTTAATGATAATATAATAAAGACTTATTTTATTTATTGCGACAATATTTTGCTTTTTATTTACAAATAGTAAAATTTATAAAATATTTTAAACAATTAATTACTTGGCTTTAAAATATGTGCATATATTCTTTAAACAGCATATTTCACATTTAGGATTTTGTGCTATACAAACTTCTCTACCATGAGTTATAAGTAAATGGTGCATGAGATGCCATTTTTTTTTAGATAACTTTTTCATCATTTCATCAGAAACTTTGTCAGCAGTAGAACCTTTTGCAAGACCTAATCGCCTTGAAACCCTAAATACATGAGTATCTACTGGAAATGCAGGAATTTTAAAAGCTTCAACTAAAACAACACTAGCTGTTTTTCTTCCAACACCAGAAAGTGACATAAGCTCTACCATTGTCTTTGGTACTTCTTTATTGAATTTATCTCTTAATTCTCTACACATATTATATATATTTTTTGACTTGTTTTTATACAATCCAATTTTTTTGATTTTATTTTCAATTTCTTCTTGAGTTAAAGTTAAAAAGCTGTCTACATCAGGATATAGCTTGTATAATTTTTCAGTGACATTATTCACACTTTTATCAGTTGCCTGTGCACTTAATATTGTTGATACTAAAAGCTGAAATGGCGTTCCATAATCAAGGCTGCACTTAGCATTTGGATATTCAATCTCTAATAATTGGTATGCCTTATCTGCTTTTGTCATTTCTAGAGCACCTCCATAAAATGATTTATAATTTCAACTCTTTCATCATTATCAATAAAGTCAATTATCTTACTGATAGTTGAATCACATAAAATTTTACTATTAGATACAACCGAAACACCTATAAGTGATCTATTCCACAAATCAAGATAATCTACCTCGGCTACAGATACATTGAATCTAGCCTTAATTCTTTCTATAATACTTTTTATGACATGTCTTTTTTCTTTAAGTGAATTTGACTCGAATATTATTAGTTCAATTTGGCATGTTCCAACTATCATATCTTTTCCTCCAATAACTTCTTATATTCATCTATTATTATATCATTTTCATATTTTAAATTACTATGCAATATATCTAGAGTTTTTTCCCTATTAAGATTTATTAGAGCCCAAGCTGAATAGATTTTAATCATATCAGATGGATTTTTTAATTCTTCTTTTAGCAAATCAAACATATATTTCAAATCCAAATTAGCAATTGAAATTATAGCATTTCTTTTCCAAATATTTTTACCCCTCCAACCACCAGAGGTACTTCCGTATTTACTTAAAAACTGCGAATTGGTTATAGATAATAATTCTTTTAAGTCAACTAATAACGAATTATAATCATTAGTTGTTTTTTCTAATAATATTTCCCCGTTTTTTGGACATACAAGTTGACAAACATCACAGCCATAAATATGATTACCCATCTTTTCTCTATATTCTATTGGTATATAATTTTTAGTTTGAGTTAAATATGAAATGCATTTTTTAGTATTTATTTTGCCATTTTTTAATATAGCGTTATTAGGACATGATTTAATACAAATATCACAATCTTTACATATGTCTACAAATTTATTACTATTTTCTTCGATTTCTAAATCCGTTAAAACATAACCTAAATAAATAAAAGACCCTAAAGTTTCATTTATCAACAAACTATTTTTACCGTAATTTCCAATTCCAGATTTTCTACAAATTTCTTTATCTACTAACGGTAATGTATCAACGCATATTTTATATTTGAAATCTACATACTTTCCTAATTTATTTACAAATTCTTTTAGCGACTTATTTACTATATGATGATAATCTTCACCATATGATATCAAGCTAATTAATCCTTTATCACTTTTATTAATATTCTTGTATCCTCTTGCATAAGAAAAACCAACTGCTATTATACTTTTACAATCAGGAAACACATTTTTTGCATTCAACCTTTTTTCTATATCTTGCTCTTGTAATTCATTATAATAATTTTTATCAATTCGATCATTAAAAATTGGTCTTAAATAATCATAATTTAAAACCGATGTTATTCCCACTGTTTCATATCCCATATCATGTGCAACTTCATATATTTTTTGTTTCATGAAATTTTCCTCTTTATATTAATAAATATAATATACCATACAAAACATCCATAAATCAAACCTAAATTTAATTTAAAAAAAGATAAGCCCCGTTTAATTATGTAAATAAACAGGGCTTGTAATTTTATGAAATTATTTTTTAACGGCTTCAGCACCTTTTAGCAACGCTTCTTTGTTAAGTGGAACAAGGTGTGATTTATTTTCTCCAAAAACTTTAACAAATGCTTTAAGAACAGATTCAATTTGCACTATTTTAGTTAATTCTACATATGCACCAAGCATTACCATATTAGCTACCTTAGGATTGCCAAGTTCTGATGCCAATTCATTTACAGGTACATAATAAGCATCAATATCTTTTCTAGAAGTTTCTACGTCTATTAATGACTTATTAATTATTATTTTACCTCCTGGCAAAACATCCATTTCAAATTTTAATAAAGAAGGTAAATTCATAATTAAAGCAGCTGTTGCATCATGAGATATAACAGGTGAGCCTATCATACTATCCGAAACCATTACATCACAGTTTGCAGTTCCACCTCTCATTTCAGGTCCATATGACGGGAGCCAAGAAACCTCTTTATTCTCAAGCATTCCTGCATATGCTAAAAGTTTTCCCATTGCCATAATACCTTGACCACCAAAACCTGCCATTATTACTTTTTCATCCATTTATTTTACCTCCTCAAAATTTCTAAAATTTTGCAAAGGATAATATGGTATCATATTTTCTTCAAGCCATTTTAATGCATTAACAGGAGTTTTGCCCCAGTTAGTTGGACATGTAGATAATACCTCAACAATTGCAAATCCCTCACCTTTAATTTGACATTCAAATGCCTTTTTAATTGCTTTTTTAGCTTTTCTAATGTTTGCAGGTGTATTAACTGCTACTCTTTCTACAAACCTTGCACCATCAATAGTAGCAAGCATCTCTGATATTTTAATTGGTTTGCCACAAAGTGCTTCATCTCTTCCTAAAGGCGCTGTTGTAGCTTTTTGACCTACCAAAGTAGTAGGTGCCATTTGTCCACCAGTCATACCATATATACCATTATTAACAAATATAGTAGTAATTTTTTCAGCTCTATGTGCAGCATGAACTATTTCTGCTGTTCCTATAGATGCTAAGTCTCCATCTCCTTGATAAGTAAATACTATGTTTTCAGGTAACACTCTTTTAATTCCTGTTGCTACAGCAGGTGCTCTACCATGTGAAGCTTCTTGCATATCGCAACTAAAGTAATCATATGCTAAAACTGAACAACCAACAGGTGCAACCCCGATTGCATCATCTAATATATTTAACTCAACTAAAACTTCAGCTACTAATTTATGTATTACTCCATGAGTACAACCTGGACAATAATGCAATTGTGCATCTGTTAATCCTTTTGATTTTTCATATACAATAGTCATTATTTTATACCTCCTGCAATTTTCTCAATATCTGTCAAAATGCTTGCTGGAGTAGGAATCATACCACCCGTTCTACCGTTAAAATATACAGGGAATTTACCTTCAACAGCTATTTTTACATCATCAATCATTTGTCCTGTACTCATTTCAACAGTCAGTACACCTTTTGCATTTGGATTAATCTTTTTAAATATCTCATATGGATATGGCCATAAAGTTATAGGTCTAATTAATCCTACTTTTATTCCTTTTTCTTCACTTAATTTTATTGCATTTTTAACTATTCTTGAAGTTGTTCCATAAGCAACACAAACAACATCAGCATCCTCTAAACCGAATGATTCATATATAACTTCTTTTTCTTCTATTAATTTGTATTTTTCTTCAAGCTTAAGATTATGTTTTTCAAGCAACTCTGAATCTAAATACAATGAATTAACTATGTTATGAGTTCTTTTTCCTTTAGTACCTGTAGTTGACCAATCTTTTTCAGGAAGATCTATTTTTTTAGGTTCCTTGAATTCTACAGCTTCCATCATTTGCCCAATCATTCCATCTGCTAATATTAAAACAGGAGTTCTGTATAAATCTGCTTTATCAAACGCTTCCATGACGTAGTCAACAGTTTCTTGAATGCTTGATGGAGCATACACAATAGTTCGGTAATCTCCATTCCCACCGCCTCTTGTAGCTTGGAAATAATCAGATTGACTTGGCTGAATGCTACCAAGGCCTGGACCACCTCTCATCATATTTACTATTACACATGGTAATTCCGCACCTGCACAATATGTAATTCCTTCTTGCTTCAATGAAATTCCAGGACTTGAAGAACCAGTCATAACCCTTGCGCCAGTTCCTGCAGCACCATACACCATATTTATAGCAGCTAATTCACTTTCTGCTTGTAAAAAAACTCCTCCAACTTTAGGAAGTTCTAAAGACATATATTCTGGCAGTTCACTTTGTGGTGTAATAGGATACCCAAAAAAGTATTTACAACCAGCTTTTATAGCTGCTGCTCCAACTGCTTCATTTCCTTTCATTAATACCTTAGCCATAATTTACCTCCGTTTTTATAATCTCTCTACTTTAATTACTGAATCAGGACACATAATTGCACAATTACCACAAGCAATACACTCATCTTGGTCTGTTACATATGCCGGATTATAACCTTTCTTATTTATTACATTTTTATTCAAACTAATTATTTTTTTAGGACATACAGAAACGCACAATTCGCATCCCTTACATATGTCTTCATTAAATGTAACTTTTCCTTTTGCCATAATAACCTCCATTTTTTTAGCTCATCCATTCTTCCCTCATGTATAAATTTAAAGGGAATAACTTAGCCTTTATTTCTTCACTTACAATTTTATCTGCTATATTCATCATTGCAGATTCATATCTTATGGGAACATCAATTTCCCAAGATACCTCCTTAGAAAGCTCATGACCTAATTCAACATCCGATACACTAGTATCTTTTAACAAATGTGTGTTATTAATTAGTCCTGTAACTTTTAAACCTGATGTACTTTCTATGTCTTTTAAATATCTTATGACATTTTCTTTAGTTTGAGTTTCTGGTCTGTTACCATTTATTACATAAAACAAATCATAATCCATCATTTTAATTTGATCTGAAAATCTAGCAAGAACTCTTGCTCCTACAGGATCTCCACCTATATCAAGTATAGCCTTCATATTCAAATTTGTTATGCTCCCCATAATTCCAGCAGGTAGAGCAGGCAAATCTAAAGTCTGATTGTTTATACTACTATCTAGCACCTGTATCCCCATGTCTTCCAACAAAATCTTTTTCTCCCTAGAACGAAAATAAGGATTTACTATATCTAAGTCTGCTAAACTTACATTACTATAACTATTTTTCATTTTAACTGCATAGTTTACTGCAAACTCTGTCTTTCCGCTTCCATAATGACCTGTAATAATTACTAATCTTTTATCTAGCACCAATTCCCCTCCTCACTAACAATCAGATTAATCAGTTGCTAATTAATACACTTTCGCATCTTCTACACCATTCAATACCCTAAGTCCACCTTGTGCCAAGGCTAACAATTCATCTTCCCCAGGATATGCTATAACTTCAGCAATGAAGCTAACTTTTTTACTAATCATGTCAACAAATTTTTTGTCGTATGCAATTCCACCAGTTATGATTATTGCATCAACATCTCCATCTAAAACAACAGCATATTCTCCTATAGCTTTTGCTACTTGATATGACATAGCTGTATAAATTAATTCTGCCTTTTTATTTCCACCATCAGCTAATTTACTGACTTCTTGTGCACTGTTTGTTCCTAAATAAGCAGTCAATCCACCTTTACCAACAACCATCTTGTTTATTTCTTCTTGTGTAAATTCTTTATTGAAACATGCTTTTATAATTTGACCTACTGGAAGAGAGCCTGATCTTTCTGGAGAAAACGGTCCTTCACCATTAAGTGCATTATTTACATCAATTGCTTTTCCTTTTCTATGTGCCCCAACTGAAATCCCTCCGCCTAGATGTGCAACTACAAAATTCATGTCTTCATATTTTTTTCCAAATTTTTCTACCGCTGCTCTTCTTGCTACCGCCTTCTGATTTAATGCATGCCAAATAGAAATTCTCTCAAAATCAGGGTGTCCACTAATTCTTGATACCTCCTGCATTTCATCTACAACAACAGGATCTACTATAAATGCTGGTACATTTACCTCATCTGCAATTGAACGAGAGATCAACCCACCAAGGTTTGATGCATGTTCACCAGTTACACCAGCTCTTAAATCTGAAACCATTTCATCGTTAACTTTGTACGTTCCACCTTCTATAGGTTTTAGTAATCCACCTCTACCAACAACCGAAGACAAAGAATTAAGTTCTATCTTATTAATTTTCAATTCTTCAAGTATTAAACTCTTTCTATATTCAAATTGTTCTGAAATCTTTTTATATTTACTTATTTCATCGGTTGAATGTCTAATTGTTTTTTCAAATATTTGATTTTCATCTTCATAAACCGCAATTTTGGTTGATGTTGAACCTGGATTTATAATCAATTGTCTTTTCGTCATAATATTTCTCCTTTATTACTTAGATGCACACAATACTGCTAATGCTATTGAATTTAATTTTGCTTTATCAGAATCTGCTCTAGAAGTAAGAACTATTGGCGCTTTAGCTCCTAACAATATCCCTGCATTTTCAGAATCCGAAAAGTATGTAAGTGATTTATATAAAACATTTCCTGCTTCAATATTCGGCATTAATAAGATGTCAGCATCACCTGCAACTGGGTCACTAACACCTTTAAGTTCAGCAGCTTCCTTTGATATTGCATTATCAAGTGCAAAAGGTCCTCCAACTATACAATCTAACAATTTACCACTCTTGTTTAATTCTACTAGCTCCTTTGCATCTACAGTAGCCTGCATTTTAGGATTTACCTTCTCCTTTGCACAAATTACTGCAACTTTTGGTTCTTCAATATCTAATGAACTTGTAAGTTTAATAGCATTTTCTAATATTTGTCTTTTTTCATCGGCATTTGGTGCAATATTCATTGCTGCATCTGTTACTAATAAAATTTTGTGATAATTTTTTATTTCAAACACTGCGGCATGACTCAAAATATTTCCTGTCCTTAATCCTATTTCCTTATCTAATATCGCTTTTAAAATTACTGAAGTATCCACTAAACCCTTCATAACAATATCAGCATTACCACTGCTAACCATAGATACTGCTTTAATACATGCACATTTATTATCTTTTTCGTCTATTACTTCAACTTTGCTTAAATCTAAACCAATTTTTTTTGATAATTCCTGTATTATTTCTTTGTCACCTACAAGAATAGGTATACAAATGTTTTCATCTAATGCTATCTTTATGGCTTTTAAAACATCCTCATCATTAGATGCAGCTACTGCTATTCTTTTAGGACCTTTTTTTTGTGCTGATTTAATTATTTCTTTAAATCCTTTCATATTTTCACCTCGTTTTATATACCTAGCAATTATCATACCATAAAATTCTTTAAATAAAAGAAAAAACAGACATTGAAATTTCAATATCTGTTAACACAACTTATAATTTTTTCCTTTTTTTTCTTGTTTTACGCAATTATTTGCACGCATTTTTTTGCAAATCATGTAATTGTGCAAATAATTGCATGATTCTTACTCCTGTATCCCATATCTGTCCATTTTGTAATACAAGGTTCTTATAGAAATACCTAATTTTTTAGCAGTTTCCGTTTTATTTTTATTTAATTTACAGTAAACATTTCGAATATAATCTTTTTCAGCGTTCTCAGTAATAAAACTAAGTTTTTGAATTTCATCTATATTTTTTAATTCCACAAAACTACTTGTTGCATTTATTGGTGGATGCAAATGAGGAAGATGTTCCTTCCTAATTATCTGCTCGTTAAAATTCATATTAATTATTGACCTTCCTATTACATTTTCTAACTCTCTTACATTTCCAGGCCAATTATAATCCATTAACAATTTAACTGCTTCCGATGATATACTTCCTATATTTCTTCCATATTCATCATTTATTTTAACTATAAATTCATTTATTAAAAGAGGTATATCTTCTTTTCTTTCTCTAAGAGGTGGTATATATATAGGCAAAATATTTATTCTATAAAACAAATCTTCTCTAAATTTACCATCTTTAACTGCCTGATTCAAATTTAAATTAGTAGCTGCAATTATTCTTACATCTATTGATATTGGGACAGTACTCCCCACTCTCATAATCTCTTTTTCTTGCAGTACCCTTAAAAGTTTGGCTTGTGTATTCAAACTTATTTCAGATATTTCATCAAGAAAAATCGTACCTTTATTAGCTTCTTCAAAAAGACCTTTCTTCCCACCTTTTTTCGCTCCGGTAAAAGCTCCTTCTTCATAACCAAACAATTCACTTTCAAGTAATGTATCAGATAAAGCAGCACAATTTACCCTTATAAATTTATTATCACATCTTTGGCTTTGGGCATGAATTGAATTTGCAAAAAGCTCCTTACCAGTTCCACTTTCACCTCTTAAAAGAACTGTAGCTGGAACTTTAGATGCTTTTAACACTTGCATTTTAACTTCTTTTAACTTTTGAGAGTCTCCAATTATATCTTCTGGTAAATATTTGTATGTGAGCTGCCTAATTTTTTTTTCTGCTTCCTCCAGTTTTTCAGTTAAGTCTTTTATTCCTGTTACATCATGTAAAACAGCTACACTGCCTTTCAATATATTATCTACGATTATAGGTGCAGCTTGCGCAACAACAGTTTTGCCACTTGGTTTAATTTTTAATTTTGTGTTCGATACTGGGTGTTTTGAATTAAGAACTTTGAGGTGAAGGCTTTCACCTTCTTCTATATCAAAAAGTGCATTTTTACCTATTACATCTTTAGGCTCTATTCCTGTTATATTTGTATACGCAGGATTTACCATGATATGCTCCCCTTTTTCATTTACAACGCTTATTGCATCCTGTGTAGCCAAAAAAACAGCTTGTAACATCCCCTGATATTCTTTCAAATTATTCATTTGTAAATCTAATCTTTTTTTCATAACAGTCCCCTTTAAAAATAATTTTCATTATTATTAAAATATATCAAAATTACAGAAAAAATCCTCATCAAAATAAAATAATTATGACAAGAATTTTTTATAGTTTATTCCATCTCCGTTTGATTATCAAGATTTATTGTATTTGTTTCAGTACTAGATTGATTTTCTGGCTCAATAATATTCACTTCAATTGTATCTATATTTAACAGAACATTTACTTGTTTATTATCTGTTAAACTTTTAATTGTAATATTATTGCTACCCAATGACGCTTGCGAAAGATCAACTGTTAATTTCAACTCTTCTTTATTAAAATTATTTACTGCACTTGATGCTCCCTCTATATTTGCTATAACACTTATATCTGTATTACTTAAGTCCACTTCATATCCATCAATAATATTTGTAAATTCTATTTCATCTATTTTATATGTCAATTCTTTTTGTATGATTTTTTCTACTACAACATTTACTACTGGATCCTTGTCTAACCCTAATATCATAAATCCGCTGTCATTTAATATTTTTCTCGAAGATAGAATATTATGGTATGCATCTGTAATATCAAGCTCTTCAATTTCCAGTTCGTTAATAGAATCAAGAATATCTCGTCTAGCAGCTATTTTAACCCTGGTAGGAGATACCGACGTATTAACAAGTTCATAACCATCTAGTGGTACACCCGATATATTAGGCTTTATATTAACATATTTTGTAGGATAAATAGGTACTGATACCTCTACATTATCAGTAGGTACTGACATAAATATTTCAGTATCTGTTCCATTATATATTCTTACAGGCACAGTTTTTATAACGGTGTCTTTAGCCCCATCAACATTAATCGTTGCTATTGCAGCTTTAGCAGAGTCAACAATACTTCTTGGACCGGTTATCTTAACAGAAGATGGATTAGACGTACCGCTTGCCCTAAAATAATCTTGTAATTGACTTCCTTCATACTGTATATCTACATCCATAACCCTAGAAATTACACTTTCTACGACACATGCTATCTGGGAAGGATAATGGTCTCCAATTTCTATTTCATTCGGTCCAGATACTTCTACCTTAACATTTCTATTGCCCTCTCCAAGTCCTAAAACATCTATGTATGCTGTAAAATCAGTTTTATTGATTTTACTCAACTGTTCTCCCGTTCCTTTTACCTTTATATTTACTAATAAATTATCCTTGTCTTTATTCATCAAAACCATATTTGAACTTTCTAGAGCAGATAAATTTTTAATAGTTACTGGAACATTTTTAATTGTCTCATCTAATATTGGATTAGTTTGGACCATTACTATCACCCATAAAACAACCGCACAGGTCAAACACGCAATTTGAATAAATAATTTTTCATTTTTTATCTTCATTTCTATATCTCCATTTATCAAATATATTTGACTTTTCACTTTCCATATATATGCTAGACAATAGATGTTCAAGTTCCTCTATCTGAATATTTCTATACAGCCTTCCATCTATTGCATATGATATATACCCTGTCTCTTCTGAAACTATTAGTGCTATGGAGTCAGATTTTTCAGTCATTCCTATTGCAGCTCTATGCCTTGTCCCTATATCTTTACTAAGTAAATTATTATCTGTCAAGGGTAAAAAACAACCAGCAGCTAAAATAGAATAATCTTTTATTATTACGGCCCCATCATGAAGCGGTGTATTTGGAATAAAAATATTAATCAAAAGTCCACTTGATATTTCAGCATTTAGTTTAGTACCGCTATCTACTATGTCATTAAGTCCTATTTTTTGTTCAAATATCATTAGTGCACCAATCTTTTGTCTAGCTAAAGAAGAAGTAGCTGAAACTATTTCTTTTATTACATATTCTGAAGTTGCTGAATTCTTATCTAAATTTGAAAAAGAAAACATCGATGTTCTACCAATATATTCAAGCGCCCTTCTAATTTCAGGCTGAAATACCACAACCAATGCTATTATACCAACTTGAAATGTGCGGTCTAGTATCCACTTTACCATATGTAATTCAAATATTTCTGCAATTGGAATTAGAATTATTAATAAAAAAATACCTTTTAATAGTTGTTTCGCTCGCATATCTCTTATAAGCATAAAACCTTTATAAAAAACATAATAAACTATAGCTATATCTATAATACTGTTTATTCCCAAATTGCTTAAAATTAACTTAATTTGCCCCATAACAACCACTTCCCAAAATTAAATTTATTCAACATCCATTTGAATCATAGTATCATCATAAGATCTTCTCATGCGCGCTTTAGAATTGTCATTTAACTCATCACTTTCAATATAGTTCATTGCTGGATATATTACATGTTCTGTTCTACCCTTTTCATCTATTCCCTTGTAAACCCATAAAGGTGTATAGTCTATCTTATTTATAGACACCTCACCAGTTTCACCTTTTTTCTCTATTTCAATATTTACAATAACTCCATCTTCTGTATATTTTGCTACAGATTCACCTATCCCATAAGGTCCTAGGGTTTCAATTCTTTGATTTGATATGAAATTACCCATAGAAAATGTTATAAATTTCTTTTTTCCATTGTAATCTAAAATTTTAGAAGGCTGTATGACATGTGGATGACTTCCTAATATTATATCAACACCTTCACTAAATAGCATATCAGCTACATTGTTTTGATTTTGACTTTCTACCCTTGAATATTCATTTCCCCAATGCATGAATGCTATTATTACATCTACTTTTTGTTCTTTTGCATACTTAATATCTTCTTTCATTTTTGTTTCATCTGTAATATTGACCATTGAATCAAGCTCTTCCCCAGTTAGCAAACTTTCAAGTCCATTAACCATTTCAGTATATGCCATAAATGCAACTTTAATACCTTTAATATCTTTTACTAATACTCTACTCTCTGGCTTTTCAATATAAGTTCCTACAGTATCCATACCTCTTATTTGAATTTGTTCTATCGTTCTTATTATTCCAGCCTTTCTAGTATCTAGACAATGATTATTAACTGTAGATAAAACATCAAATCCAGCACCTTTAATCGCATCTAGAACTTCATCAGGTGCATTAAACAAAGGATATCCTTGATATGCATAAACTTTATTACCAGCAGTAGTTCCTTCAAAATTAGCTATAGCTAAATCTGCATCTTGTAAAATACTTTTTACCTCTCTAAAACTGTTTGTGAAATCATATGTACCAGTTGCAGGATCATATGCACCGTCTAACTGAGAAGGATGAAACATAATATCACCTGTAGCCTTTATACTAATTGTAATATCAGGATTTGGTTCGGGTTCTGGTTCAGGTTGTACAATGTTATTTTCATTATTGTTTTCATGTTTATCATTTATATCATTATTATTATTATTTGAAATATCATTTTCATTTAATTTTTGTCTTTCTCCATCTATTCCATTCGCAACCATTGCCGCTGCTACTATACCAACTATCAAAATAAACGTCATCATTAAGATACGTAAATTTCTTTTTCTTCTTCTTCTTCTATTTCTTTTTCTCATAAAAAATTACCTCATATTTTAAATAAACTATATAGTTTCAAGTATCATCATATATAATATTAACTTACAATTATATATTTTGCAATAACTTAATTATTAAGAATCCATTAATTTTATCCATTATTTTTTAATTTTTATTTCTTTGTCTAATTAAAGCTTTTGAATTATTCCCTATTAAATCATATCTTTTTTCTTTTTTCAAAGCATTTAATACTAGTTCATAATTTTCTTTTTTATTATACTGCATTAATGCCCTTTGCATTTTACGTTCTTCTATACTTTTAGGAATATATACCTCTTCTCCACTTAAAGGATTTATACCTGTATAATACATACAAGTAGATAGAGTTCCCGGTGTCGGATAAAAATCCTGAACTTGTTCAGGTGTATGACCCATATCTCTTATATATTCCGCCAATTCTATAGCATCTTTTAACCTTGAACCAGGATGTGAAGATATAAAATACGGAACTATATATTGTTCTTTATTTTGTTTTTTGCTCTCACTATAAAACTTATCCACAAATATATTATAAGTTTTAATTGATGGCTTACCCATGAGCTTAAGAACTCTCTCCGAAACATGTTCTGGTGCTGTTCTAAGTTGACCACTTACATGGTGCTTGCATAATTCTTTTATAAAATCATCTTTACTATCATATATAGCATAGTCATATCTTATGCCTGACCTTATAAAAACTTTTTTAACACCTTCTACTTTCCTTATTTTTTTTAGTAAATTCAAATAATCACTATGATCTACCACAAGATTTTTACATCTTTCTGGTGATAAACAACTTTTATCTTTACATACGCCATACTTTTCTTGCTTTTCACAAGCTTTTATTCTAAAGTTTGCTGTTGGTCCACCAACATCATGTATATATCCTTTGAAATTTTTATCTACTGTCATTTTTTCAACTTCCTTCACAATTGATTCATGACTTCTAGATTGTATTATTCTTCCTTGATGATAATTTAAGGCACAAAAACTACATCCACCGAAACATCCTCTGACACTGGTTATACTAAATTTTATTTCATCTAAAGCAGGTACTCCACCCAAATTATTATATATGGGGTGAAAATCCATCATATATTCAAGATCATATATGTCATCTAATTCTTGTTCTGTCAATATTTCCATTGGAGGATTTTGTACAACATAAATGCTATCATACTGTTCTACAAGTGTTTTTGCTGTGATTGAATCCGTATTTTCATATTGTATTTTAAAGCTTTGCGAATATTGTTTCTTTGAAGATGTAACTTCATTATAACTTGGCAAAATTACAGGTTCAAACGGTCTTTCTATATCACGTGTTTTATATACAGTACCATTTATATATGTTATTTCAGATATAGGAATTCCTGATTCTAAAGATTCCGCTATTTGAACTATGGATTTTTCTCCCATTCCGTATACAAGTAAATCTGCTCCCGAATCCATTAAAATTGACCTTTTTATACTGTCACTCCAATAATCATAATGACTCAACCTTCGAAGACTTGCTTCTATGCCACCTATTATAATAGGAACATTTTTATATGCTTCTCTAATTCTATTAGAATAAACTGTAATAGCCCTATCTGGTCTCATATTTGGTTTATTACCAGGAGAATATACATCATTACGTCTTTTCTTTTTAAAAGATGTATAATGATTTACCATAGAATCTATATTACCAGAATTCACAAGAAAACCAAGCTTAGGCTCTCCAAGAATTTTAAAAGATTCTAGATCTTTCCAATTAGGTTGTGCTATAATACCAACTTTATATCCATACCTTTCTAGTAATCTTGAAATTATTGCTGTACCAAAAGATGAATGGTCTACATATGCATCTCCAGTTACAAAAACGAAATCACACTGATCCCAACCTCTTTTATTCATATCATCTATATTTATAGGTAAAAAATCCATCATAAGCTCCTTATCAAATAACAATTAAATAATTAAAAATAATTATACATTACATTATAACATCTATTTATAAAAAATGACAGTTAAAATATTAGTATTAAAAATTAAAAAAAATAAGCCCCCTCATGTTAACAGCCTCATTCTTTTAACTGTTAACATAAAAGTAGCATATCATTATCAACCGCCTTTATTATTATCAAATTATTATTCAGAATATTCTAAAACACCTTCTTCTCCCCTTAAAACTCTTAAAATCCCCATTGTTAATGATTCCATTTCGTTTTCACCTGGCAATATTTCTACAGGAGCTATAAATTTAATATATTCACATATTTGATCCGTAAATCTACAAGAATGCGATAATCCACCTGTAAGTATAACTCTGTCTAAATTGCCCTTAGCAGCAGCAAAAAGACAACCAATACCTTTAGCAATCTGATAAGCCATAGCTTCATATACAAGTTTTGCATATTCATTTCCATTATCTATCATTGCTTCAACTTCCCTCAAATCCATAGTTCCAAGAAGCGCCTTAAGTCCTGCATTACTTCTAATTTTTTTCTTTAATTCTTGTTTATCTCCAGTCCAAGTCATGATAAACTTTGCTAATTGGCGAACTTGTATACCACCTGGACGCTCTGGTGAAAATGCGCCTTCCTCATCTCCTACAATATCAGTCATTTGACCATTTAGATGTAAAGATGTAGTAAATCCACCTCCTAAGTGAGCTACAATAAATCTACAATCAGTATATTTTTTACCTAATTTCTTTGAAATTTTAATTGCAGCTGCCCTCATGTTTAAAGCATGCCCGTGACTCATTCTTTCTATTTCAGGTATACCTGTTACTTTTGCATAAGCAATTAGTTCATCAACTGCAACAGAATCATATATGTATGCACCGATATTAATTTCTCTTGCTATATCATATGCAATTAGTGCTCCTAGATTTGATGCATGTTCACTAATAGGATTGTTTTTCAACCTATTAATCATGCATTCATTAACTTTATATGCACCTGATTTTACAGGCAGCAAAAGCCCACCTCTGCCTACAACAGCATTCAAACTTTTAATATCAATATTTTTATTAAACAAGAGATTTACAACTAAGCTTTTTCTAAAACTATATTGATCTTGAATTCTATTATATTTTGATAATTCTTCATCACTGTGACTAATAACTTCAACAAATAATTCTTTTTCATCTTCATAAACTGAAACCTTTGTTGATGTAGAACCTGGATTAATAGCTAATATTCTATACACTAAAGCCACCTCATTTATTATTTTCTATTATACTGTGAAACAATTGCTCCAAGTAATATTGAATAATATTTTGATTCATAGGAATCTGACCTTGACACAAGTACAATTGGAGAGGTTGCTCCCATAATTACACCCGCATTTAATCCATTCCCAAATAATGAAATTGATTTTCCTATTCCATTACCCATTTCTATATTTGGAACTAATAATACATCTGCATCTCCTGCAACAGGACTATTATATTTTTTAATATCAGCTGATTCTTTTGAGATTGCAAGGTCTAAAGATATTGGTCCTTCAACTATTACTCCATTTTCAAATTGTTTATTTAAATACATTTCTTTTAGTTGACCAGCATCAACTGTAGCAGGCATTTTAGGATTAATTTTTTCCTTTGCAGCTAGACAAGCAACTTTTATTTCTTCATATCCAATCGCTCTTGCTACTTCTACAGCATTTAAAATCAAGTCTTTCTTTTGACTAAGGCTTGGATAAGTTACCATGCCTCCATCTGTCAAAAATAAAAGTTTATTATAATTTGGCATTTCATATATCATGACATGGCTAAGTTGCTTACCACTAATAAGTCCGTAATCTTTATTTAATACTTGTTTCAATAAAATTGAAGTATCAAGCAAACCTTTAATTAAAAAATCTGCCCTACCTTCATTCACCATAGTGACTGCAATTTTTGCAGATTCTTCAAAACTGTTTGCGGATATTATTTGATATTTAGAAATATCTATCAATAATTTACTCGCATATAAACTTATTTTTTCTATATCTCCAATTAATATTGGAATTATTAAACCATTGTTAAATGCGTCATCAACTGCTATTAATACGTTTTCTTCTTCGGCAGAAACTACCGCTAATTTCATTTTTTCTTTGGTAACTAATAATTTCTTTAACTCTTCTAATTTCCTCAACAAAACCACCTCCAATACTATTATATCAATTTGCTGTTAATATGTCAAAATATTAATTGATTAAATGTATGCATATCAAATACATTATATTTTTAAAAAACAAGAGAGTATAAATATATACTCTCAAAATTACTTTTATATTTCATTTATAATATTTACGGAAGCACTTGCTCCAATTCTATCTGCACCTGCTAATATCATTGAGTCTAGATCTTTTCTTGTCCTAATACCTCCGGATGCCTTTATTTTACATTTACTTTTAACTACATCCCTCATAAGTTTAATATCATCAACAGTGGCTCCTGACATACTAAACCCCGTTGATGTTTTAACATAGTCAGCTCCAGCTTCAACTACTAGTTCGCAAGCCTTGATTTTTTCTTCATCGCTTAATAAACAAGTTTCAATAATTACTTTTAAAATAACCTCACCATAAATTGCATTAACAACTTCTTTTATGTCATCTAAAACCATATCATATTTTTTGTTTTTCAAAGCTCCAATATTAATAACCATATCAATTTCGTCAGCACCATCTTCAATTGCATTTTTTGTCTCAAATGCTTTTACAATAGAACTGTTAGCGCCTAATGGAAATCCTATTACAGAACAAACTTTTACGTCTGTATCATGTAACAATTCATCACAGAGCTTTACATAACAAGGGTTTACACAAACAGAAAAAAATCCATATTCTTTTGCTTCATCGCATAATTTTACAATCATATCTGTAGTTGCATCTGGTTTTAAAATTGTATGATCAATATATTTAGCTACATTCATTAGTAATTTATCTCCAAGAAAAGTTATTTAATTACTTCAAGCATTTGCTTATTTTGTATCATTGCAGCATTGCCTTCTTCAACATCAACATGGAATTCTAATGCGAACGAATCGTGAACTCTGATTAATACATTTTCAAATACTAATCCTCTTTCGCCCTCAGCTTTAACTTTTACCATATCTTTATCTTTTACACCAAATTCTGCTGCTTCTTTAGGGTTCATATGAATATGTCTAGCAGCTTCAATTACTCCTTGCTCTAACTCAACTTCTCCTTTTGGTCCAACCAATTTTATCCCTGGAGTTCCAACTAAACTACCTGAACCCTTAACAGGAACATCAGGTATACCTAGTGTAAATCCGTCTGACAATGAAATTTCAACTTGAGATTCACCTCTAGCTGGTCCCAGTACTCTAACACCTTTAATAGTTCTTTTAGGTCCAACTAAATCTACTTTTTCGTCGCATGCAAATTGACCTGGTTGACCAAGGTCTTTTATTGATGTAAGTTCATGTCCTTCTCCAAACAATATATTAATATCTTTTTGTGATAAGTGAACGTGTTTGTTTGATAATCCAACTGGTACTCTATTACTCATAGTTTCCTCCAAATATTTTATTATAATTTAAATTCTTAAAAAATTATAATACACATTGAAAATAATATCAATATATAAATTGGTTTTTTCTACAATTAATTTAGCTATGCTAATAAAATCAACAATAATATTAAATAAAAACTATACACCTTTCGCTTTTTTTGTATTAATTTTATTATAAATATTATATAAAATACAAATACATGTTAATAAAATAAAATAATAAGATATATATAATGGTAATACATTATATGAAATTATTTTTGATACTATATAAAATAAAACAGCTGAAAATAGATAAATAATTATTTTTTTACTGCTAAACATATTATTTTTTACTTTATTTATATCTTTTTTGTTTTCTCTTTCAATTTGAATCTTATTATAAAAATAACTATTTTGAGGCAGTAAATCATACTTCAAAGTCAAATCAAACAGTTCATCAACATCTAAAATTTCTATATTAATTTTATCATTAACTTTATTTAAAAGTTCTTTTGCATCATCATTTAATTTACTATTTGTAATTATAAACCCTTTCATTATATTTTTTTGACTCAATAAAGCTACAAAATTCTTAACATCTATTCTATCCACTTCTGCACCTTCAAAAAGCTTGACAATTTTTATGTATGATTCTATTCCTTCTGATTCAACTGAAAATGAATGTTCTTCTATTTTTTTGTAGTTCTCATAATTTTGTTTTACAAAGAAAAATTGTATTAAACTTTCAAAACAATCTATATCAAAATCATTAATTTTCTTTTTAAAATATTCCTTTTTTGTTTTATTAATTAATTTTCTTCTACCCTCTTTTTCTTTCCTATCTAAGTTTAACTTATTTATCAATGTAAAAATTATAAATACTTGAAATGTAATAAAAAAAGAAAAAACGATACTAGATGTCATAGAATTTATTGTAGCGAATACTATTATGCATAATATCAATTTATATAACATTAAATCTGCTCTATAACTAAAATATTGTCTCGTACCTATGGTTTCTTCAATGAAAATTTTTCTATTTATTGCTTTCTTCTCTTTTCTCATAAAAATCACCTCACTTTATTATTGTCCAAATTTTAGTATTTTATACAAGATTGACTAAAGATGCGAATTCTCTATAATAAAAAAAAGCTAAAACTATAAGAATTAATATTTCTAAAGTTTTAGCTTTTTTTATTGTTATTATATATTATTTACTGCATGTTCTAATTTATCCAAATGTTTTATTGGATAATAGGAAAGTAATTCTTTAAATTGCTCTACTGTTAGTCCCTGTGTAGTAGTATAAATTTTTATTTTATCATCTAAGCTTGCATTAATAAATTCTTCTCTAATATCTTCAAAAACTTTTTCCATTGTTCCCATAATGCTCCTCTCACTTTCTATATTAATAATATTTCTTTAATACACTTTAGTATACATTTATTAATCAGTATTTATACATTTAATATGCTTGAGGAGAAATTATACATAAAATTTCAGATATTTCTTCTGTCGGATTATATATATTATGAGGCGTGTTTGAACATATATATATACTATCCCCTTCTTGCAATATTTCATTATCATCATTAACTTTGACTAACAGTGTTCCTTTTTTTATTATAACAAATTTATCAGAATCTATTATAATAAAATTTGTGCTATCCCACTTTCCTGGCTCAATTTTTGTTTCATATGCATCAAATTTAAATTTTGATTTTTTTTCACTATTTATAGGTAATAAATAAACTATTTCTTTATCATTTTCTCCCATCAATAATTTCTGCCTATCTTCTTTACGTGTAATAATTACGTTATCATCATTATCTATAAAATAATATGGAGAAATTTCTAAAACTTTGCAAATTTTACTTAATGCAGATAAAGATGGTTCAATGAGGTTCCTTTCAACCTGAGATATATAGCTAGCTGTAAATCCTGACTTTAAAGATAAATCATCTATTGTCATGCTCTTTTTTTTTCTTAGACTCCTAACCTTATTTCCATCCATTTTTAACCTCAAACTTTACTATTTATAGAAATAATAGTACTCCAAATTAAAAGTTTAGTCAATAAATGTTTTTTATATTTGAAATAATATTAAGTATTTTTATTTTTATACACTATTTACCAATCCCTTGTTCTCTAGCATAATAAAAAAGATACTGCTGTGCATATCCTGATAATTTTCCAAATTTATTTTCAGCAAATTTTCTTATTTCTTTATCATTAGTATTTTTATCAACATAAAGTGTTTGCATCACCCGTCTTACCCAAACATCAACAGGAAATGTGTCAAATTGTTTCATTGAAAACAATAATATGCAATTTGCAACTTTATCCCCTATTCCTTTATAGGTTTTAAGATATTCTAGACCTTCTTCATATGTTTTATTTTTCAAAGCATATATTATTTCCTTTTCACTAAGAAACCTTGCTGCTGCTTCTTTAATTCGCTCAGATCTAAATCCTGCCTTACATTCTTGAATTAACTCCAATGGTGATTCAGATAATTTTTCTGCAGTTGGAAATGAATAATAATCTCTTCCTCTATAATTACAAATATATTCTCCAAATGCTTTACTAATGTTTTCTATTACCTTCTTTATCATAGGTATTCTATTATTTGCAGAAATCATAAATGATATCATAATTTCCCACTCATCTTGATTTAATATCCTGATACCATATCCAAATCTTATTGCATTATCAATGATATCATCAACATTGATATTTTTTTTAATTTCAGAATAATTCGTATCCATATCAAAATAATTTTTTATTACAGTATTATAATCATTAATGCCCATATTATCAAAAATTAAATCTGTTCCATTTTGCAATACATTAATTACCTTATTTTGAACAACACCTGTATAACTTCCATCGTTCTCTTTATTCCATCTAAAGCATTGTCCACATTCAAATATATGTGTCAAATTAAAATCTTCTACATTTTCTATTATTAACTGGTTATTATTTTCTGTGATTTTCATTTTACTAATCCTTTCACTATTAGTATTTGGTAGAAACATAGCTTTATATTCAATGATAAGCCAATTGGCGACAGTTAGTATGCTTTATAGTTTCTGTACAGCGAGTATATAATGCACAACTTTTAGTGATTAATTATTTTATCGTGGATTTTTGTTAAAGGCATAAATAATTTTACACATTATTTATGCCTTTAATTAATATTACAATTTATCAAAATCCCTTGAAAATTGTTCAAGGAAGCTACCTTTACCGTAATATCTTGCTTTTTCTAAGTAAGCAACACTTTCTTCATCTTTATTTTCTTGTTCATATATTTTTCCAAGAAAATAGTATCCAAAAGCTATACGATACTCATTTCTTCCAATTTCAGTTAAATCTTTAAAAAATTCTATTCGGCTTTCTCCTTTGCCATTATAAAAATCTGCTATAGCATAAATGAATTCTATTGCCTTTTTATTGGAATCCCTTTTGGCATATTCATTTAACACATCTGTTGCTTCTTCTAATATTTCATTTCCTTTATCTATTTCGCCATTAAAAAAATGACTAAGAATTAAATTATGATAATATACATGCTGCCAATTAGGTGGAATTTTTTTAACTTCATCTGTTAAAATTTGTATAGATTCATTAAATCTCCCTGCATATAATAACCCCGTGGTTTTTTGAATTAAATTTATATGTTTTTCTTTTTCAGTTGTCATTTTTCTTAAAAGTTTATCAACTTCATCTATATATTTTTCTGGACTTTTTTCAATATATAAAAGCTGATTGAACACATTAACTTGTTTTAACAATGTTCTCCTTTTGAAAAATCCATATAATATAAAGGCTACAACAACAATTATTATTAAATCCATCATTAACTCCTTATCAATTAATAGTAAATTATACTATAATTTCAGCTTAGCTAATGCGTCCGCTAATGCTGTATTAATATTTTCTTCACTTTTACTTTTCTGCTTTGAAATAAATCGCGATGCTTCTTTATTTGAAATAGAGGATGTTTCTTGTTGTTTTCTTTTATTAAAGGCCGAAAGTTTCTCTCTAAAACCACATTTACACACAAATATTTTGCCTTCGCCTTCTCCTCTTAACTCTAGTTTTTTATGACAATTAGGACATCTAGCATTTGTTATTTGCGCTATACCTTTTCGATATCCACATTCTCTATTTTGACAAACAAGCATAGTTCCTTTTTTACCATTTACTTCTAATAAATAATTCCCGCAATCAGGACATTTTGTTTTTGTTTCATTATCATGAACAAACTTTTGATTGCTTGATTTTATTTCTTTTATTATTATTTCTGTATATTGCTTCATTTCATTTACAAAAGCATTTTTATTAAGTTTACCTTTTGCTATATCGTTTAGCTTTTGTTCCCATTCTGCTGTTAAAACTGGTGATTTTAAATCCTGAGGAGAAAGTTCTAAAAGCTGTCTTCCTTTAGATGTAGTATAAATGCTTTTATCTTTTTTTTCAATTACAAAACTATTAAATAACTTTTCGATTATATCAGCCCTTGTTGCAACTGTACCTAATCCACCAGTTTCCCCAATTGTCTTTTTTAAATCTTTATCCGCACCTTTCATATACTTAACAGGATTCTCCATTGCTGATAAAAGACTAGCTTCTGTGAAACGTGCAGGTGGCTTTGTTTCGCCCCAAGTTTGCTTTATTGATGATAATTTTATAATGCTACCAGTCTTTATAGTATTTAATTTCTCTATAGGAAAGTCATCTAATATTTCATCATCTTCATAATGACTGTATACTTCTTTCCAACCTTGAGATATAGTTACTTTTCCTCTTGTAGAGAATTTTTCATTACCCACTTTTCCATTAATCACTATCTTTTCAAATTCAAAAGGTTTAGAAAGAACAGCTAGGAATCTTTTAACTACTAAATCATAAATTTTTCTTTCTTTATCTGTTAGATCCTGTAAATAAACAGTTTGTTCTGTTGGTATAATAGCGTGATGGTCTGAAACCTTGTTGTTATTTACAAAGTTTTTATTACCTTTAATAGGTTGAGAATAGATTTTAAACCCTATTTTTGAATTTGGACCAACACTACATGCTTTTACCCTATCTTTTAATGTTTCCACTACATCTTCTGATATATATCTTGAATCTGTTCTAGGATAAGTAAGAACTTTATGTCTTTCGTATAGTGTTTGCATAATAGATAATGTCTCTTTAGCAGAAAATCCATATATTTTGTTTCCATCTCGCTGAAGTTCTGTCAAATCATATAGAAGTGGAGCATAAGTTTTATCTTTAGTTCTCGTAATATTCTCAATGATTAAGTCCTTACTCTTTAACGAATTTAATATTTTATCTGATTTTTCTTTATCAAATGTTTTTATATCATTTGTTTTTATATCTTGCCAAGTAAATCTAAATTTACTGCTCATGGCTTCAATTCCATAGTAAACTTCTGGTTTAAATGTTCTTATTTCTTCTTCCAAAGCTGCAATCATTGCTACTGTAGGAGTTTGAACTCTACCACATGATAATTGAGCATTGTGCTTACAAGTAAGTGCTCTCGTTGAATTTATACCTACTATCCAATCTGCTTCAGATCTTGCCACAGCTGATGCATATAAATTTTCATACAATTTTCCATCTTTTAAATTGTTAAAACCATCTTTGATTGCTTTATCTGTTACTGATGAAATCCAAAGCCTTTTAATTGGCTTTTTAATATTGGCTTTATCAATAATCCACCTTGCAACTAACTCACCTTCACGACCTGCATCTGTAGCTATAACAATTTCAGTTACATCATTTCTAACAAGCAAACTTTTAACCGTATTAAATTGTTTACTTGTCTTTTTTATTGTTTCTGTTTTCATATAGCTTGGGATAATCGGAAGATCTTCCATTTCCCAAGTTTTATACTTTTGATTATATTTTTCTGGATCTGCTAACGTTACTAGATGTCCTAAAGCCCAAGTTACAATATATTTATTTCCTTCTACAAAACCATTACCAGATTTACTACACCCTAATACTTTACCTATATCTTTACCTACTGAAGGTTTTTCCGCTAATACTAATATCATTTCTTCATTCCTTTTCTTTATCTTTTAATATATTGTATCACAATATATCTTTCTTGCATATACAAAATATGTTATACAAGTTTCCCAACATTATTATCAAACACTTGAAGAATAATACCTCATACGCTAGGAGGAGACCTACGTCCCTCTAATATAGGTTTCCTAACATATAAAAAATATTCTTCATTTCATCTATGATATGAAATAAAGAATATTTTATTATTATAATATTAACCTATTCTATAAATTATATTTTTTTCCTCTGTTTGTTTTATAATACTTTCTAAATCAATTCTACTTTCATTTCTTCCGTGGCGAACAAAATCAAAATCATATAATATATTAGCAAGGTTGATAATTGAATCTATTGTATAACTTTTTATGCCTATTTTATGTGCAATTGCTGATAGTGGAACTAAACCAGTTTCTATATCTTCATATATATATCTGTTATGAATTGTTGAAGGAGCCAAGACTTCTGTATATGCTGGATTGTTTTGCAATGCTTCATACAATGTTTCTCCCTCAGATTTATATATACGATTGAGCCAATTTATTGCACTATCAACTTTAATATTTAACTGTTTTGCTATTTCAACTCTTTCTTTATCTATCTTTTCTAGCAATAATGCAACTGTAGGAGTAATTCCTTCTTGATAGTGAGAAAAAGTTTCCTTGCATTCTATTCTAGCCACATTTAAAATGATTGGAACAGGGTGAAATATCACTCCCAAATTTGATAACCCCGTAAATAAAACAGATTCAGCTGGAATTAGTATATCAAAATATTTGCTTAACATATCATACACTATTTTAGTATTCTCTGGGCTATGTGCTGCAATATACAATTCTTTCTTTATTGAAAAAATCCTACATATTCCATTTTTAAGAACACGGCATGTAAATACAAGTGTATCAGTTTCTGCAACTACTACATTTGCTTTTAAGCCAGATGATTTAAGCACATTCATAAAGTTATATGTTCCAAATGTTCGACCGGGATTTAAAACAATTACTTGTCCATTTTCAAGATATGGAGCCATTTTTTTAGCTACGTGATGATGAGCATTAGCTGGCATTGCTACCATAATTAAATCTGCATCTTTAATCACTTCTTCAAGATTGCTAGAAAGCAAATAAATTTTTTCCTTATATGAATATACCCCCATTAATTCTATTCCACCATTATTATCTATGTCCTCTAAAGCTTTTGGACTTCTATTATACAATGACACTCTACATCCTAGATGAGTAAAATATGCAGCAAAAGCTTGCCCACCATTACCTGCCCCAATAATTGCAACGTTCAAACTAAAACCCCTTTCATAATAAAATATATTTATTTATAAATTTCCATTTTCCTTCAATATTTCAATTCGCTCTGATTCACTTATTTCTCTTGAATACTCTCTAGAATATGCAACACATTTTCCATCAATTACTCTAGTTTCTAAAATTCCTTTAAACTTTTCATTTTTTAATATATGTGGAGCATCTAGTATGCCCCTTTTTACACAATCAGCTATTACATCTCCATTTCCAAGAGGGTCTTCATAATTATTATAATAATCACAAATAAAATCCAAAAGAAATTTTGCTTCATCTATTAAATCAGACTTTCTCTTTTGTATAATTGTACTATTAGAAATATCAATACAATCACCAACAAGATTTTTAATAACTCCTCTAACTATTTTACAACTTTCGATTATATTTTCAGGAGTTGCCGCATGCTCTGCTTCATTAAAACCTACAACATGAATTATATGGGGTTTAACACTTGAAGCTAAAAAAGTTGTAGCTGCAAGCTGCCCTTTCGCAATATCTAAATCTGGTGACAAAAAATTTAGCCCTGCCCTAATTTGCCTATATACTCTAAAATTTTCATCCTTCATAGTTTCAGCAAGCTCTATCATTGCTAAAACCCTTGCTAAATCCATTGAAAACGATAAAGTATTAGGTGTATTAAACATATATTGAGCTATGTAATCCTTTGCCCCATACTTTTTAGCGTTGTATGAAGACAAATATGCCATAACAACAGAGATAACATCATGAGCATCTCTTAGAGCCCAGTGATGTGGTTCATTAATTTCTACAGGAATATTTCTATCGCCGTGGTATTTTATTAATTCAAATGCTTCTTTTATAGATACCTCTATAGTTCTTGTACCTCTTTTATCAATTTCATTATACCAACATAATGGTACAGCACACCACGCATTACTTATAGTTTCATCTAGCATTTCAGCAAATTTCATTACATCATCTGTTCCGCTGTAACATCTTATCAATGGCTTATTTCCAAACTGTGTAGCTCCTTTTAAGGAAATAAATTCTTCCTTTGTTCTCAAAGGAACACCTCCAGCCCCATCTAAGTTTTTATCCATTTCTTCCTGTCTAAAAAAGAACTGTTGAGTATTTTGGTCTGGGCCTATTGAAATTACATCTAAAATTTTACTTTGTGCTATAGTTTTTATCCCAGTCAATGTTTCCTTATATGAAGGTAGTCCAAAATGATGTCTTAAAACAGGATACGGATATTTATCATTTATCCTGTCTATAATATTTTGACCATATTCTTTTTCTGTTGATTTTCTATCTATATTTTTAAGGAATGCAATAGAATCATCAATATCATCAAATCCATCTGAAATATAATCAAAAAAATTATATTTCATTGCTACTTGTGAAACTGGTGAAGTACCACCAAAGCACCACTTTATATTTTTACAATCTTCTTTCTCAATTTGTGACATGTGAACTATTTCACTTATAAGATTATCACAATTATTTGCAGTTAATCTATAGCTTAATGCAACCAAATCTGGTTTTAATTCTTTTATTTTAATAAATATTTCTTTTATTGGGATTGCTGGCCCTAAAAAGACAGTTTCATATCCTTCTTTTTCAGCTATTTGCAAAAAATGAATTATTCCTGCAACATGCACACAATTACCCAACGAAGCCCCTAAAACAACTTTTTTCCTCATAATTACCTCCATCATACACTTATAGTCCCAGTGCATTTCACTTAGACACAAAAATAAAAATATTCGAAACAATTAATATTTCAAAAATTAATGTTATTATTTAAATTTATTAAAATTTAGAACGGTTTTTGGTTAGTATAAATTTCAGAACAGTTTTACTATGAATAGTTTCGACACTTTTTTAATTAAACATGAATACCTTTGCTAGCTTAGTAAAAAAATATTAGTCATTATTTTCTTTCTTTATTAAAGGTTTTTTATATTTTAATATTATTTTTTAATTTTGTCAAGTTATTTTTATTATCTTATTCCATAAAAAAGTGAAACTTCAATTTATCACTAAATGTAGTTCCACTATTTTAACAATTATTTTATTATTTTTGTATAATATTATTCTTCCTTCTTTCTATTGTTATCTGTTTTGATATGCTCTAATTTTGTAATTGATACTTCATACGCTGTTTTAGTTTGATATTCATCCTCATCATGCTTCTTCTGATATCTTCTACTTTGAATTCTGCCCCATACCTTTACATGATCTCCGACTTCAAGATTTTCACAATATCTTGCATTTCTTCCCCAAGCAATACACGGTATGTAATCTGATTTGTTGTAAGACCTATTTACTGCAATTAACATGTCGGTTATTTCTCTCCCAAATGGAGTTGTTCTATACTTTGTATCCTTACACAAAAAACCATTCAAAAAAACTTCATTAGGATGCCTTTTAATTTCTTCTAACTCTTCCTCATCTGGAACCTTAATGTCTCTTACAAAAATTCTTAGCAAGAGCTTATTACTTAAACCTTCATATCTATTATAAGATCGGAACTGTCCATCAATAACTACATAATTACCAATATCCATATTTATGTCGTTAATAATTCTTTCTGATATTATAACAGGAAGCAAATCTTTAGTATCGCTCAAACGTGGAACCTCTAAATAAAATTCATAAAACTTTTCACCAAAAACTTCGTGACTAAACTCGAGATCGCTGTATATTGCCCCAACTACCCTAATATAATTTGACTGCATCTGTTTATCATTCATACCTTTTTCTTCCCCCTATAATTTGTCTTATATATTTTATAATATTCAAACAAAACTAATATATGCTTTTTATTGGTGTTTTTTTGAAAATGTTATCCACTACATGTACAGTTAACATTTATAGAAATGTATTGAAATTAGAAATCATATGTTATATAATAATTTGAAATTAAATATTAATATTTGAAACATTAATGGCAAAATATTTAAATTGCCTTAATGAAACGAAAGGACGAAATATATGAAATTAGGTATAGTAGGACTTCCTAATGTAGGTAAAAGTACATTATTTAATGCAATAACATCCGCAGGTGCTGAATCAGCAAATTATCCATTTTGCACAATCGAACCAAATGTAGGAGTAGTTAGTGTTCCTGACAAGAGATTAGATTTCTTAACTAAAATGAGTAATTCTGGAAAAACAGTTCCAGCTGTTATTGAGTTTTTTGACATAGCAGGTTTAGTAAAAGGTGCAAGTAAAGGCGAAGGACTTGGAAATAAATTTCTTTCTCACATAAGAGAAGTTGAAGCAGTTGTACATGTTGTAAGATGCTTTGATGATGAAAATGTAATTCATGTTGAAAGCTCAGTAGACCCCAAAAGGGATATTGAAATAATTGAATTAGAACTCATATTAGCTGATTTAGAAGTTATGAGCAAAAGACTTGAGAGATTAACAAAAATAGCAAAAAATGACAAATCACTCCTGCCAGAGCTTGAACTTGTAAAAAAAATAGTTGAAGAATTAGAAAACGAAAAATCTGCTCGTTATTTAGAATATACTGATGAAGAAATGAAGTTATTAAAAACATTTAATTTAATAACAGCTAAACCAGTTCTCTATGTAGCCAATGTAGATGAAGAATACTTAGATGCTCCAGAAACAAACAAATATGTAAATATAGTTAAAGAACATGCCTCTAAAGATAATTCTGAAGTAATTGTTGTATGTGGTAAAATTGAAGAGGAAGTTTCCGTTCTTGAAGATGATGAAAAGCAAGAATTTCTACAAGAATTGGGTCTTGAAGAATCAGGACTTGATAAACTAATCAGAGCTAGTTATCATCTACTTGGATTAATAAGCTACTTTACTACAGGCCCTATGGAATCAAGAGCATGGACAATAAAAAAAGGAACAAAAGCCCCACAAGCAGCTGGTAAAATACATTCTGATATTGAAAGAGGTTTCATAAGAGCTGAAGTTACATCTTATAAAGATGTTGCTGAACTTGGCACAATGAGCGCTGTAAAAGAAAAAGGTCTAATGCGTCTTGAAGGAAAAGAATATGTTATGGTAGATGGAGATATTGTATTATTTAGATTTAATGTTTAATAATTGATATAATTTATCTCGTCTCTTTTAGATGAAAATTTAATTATGATATTCGACATGTCGAACACCTAATATAAAGTTATAAATTTAAAATATGTACACACCCTTTGTATAATAAAATCATTATAAGGGTGTTTTTTTAATAGAAAAGTAAAAAAGTTACCTCCTTTTCAGAGATAACTTTTAAAAATGCGAATTCTTGTTTTACAATAATTTAATTAATTACCTAAAGCTATTATTAGGTTTAAATGTTGCACAGTCAGTTTCTTGACTATTTTTTGCATTTTTATGCTGCACTTCTATTTTTTGTGCTGTACAATGATCTCCATCTGCATAATAATGACATGTGTTAACAACACACTTAACTCCTGGGTTTGTTGTACTCATATTGCTTCCTTTTATTTCCATATATGCCTCCAAATTTACTTTTTAAAAGTTATTTAACTTTCAAAATTATTATGCCCTAATATACAATTTATATAATAGGATATATTTAACTTAGAAATTAAATAATTTTTTTTCTAACTCAGCAAAATTCGTTATTGGCAATTCACATTCTTTATTAACGCAGATATAATAAGTTGATTTATCATCTTTTAAATTATAGTTTTTAATAAACTCTATCACTTCTGATGCTTCATCTAATTCAGTTTTTTCTAAAACTACCACAACAGTATTTGGCAGATATTTACTTTTAATTAGTTTTTTTAATTTATTAATATCTTCTTTATTTTTCAGTATACATATTACCTCTCTTGATGGATAAAGTTCATACATTATGGACAATAAAGCAAACGTGTAGCCAGATGGATATTCAGAAATAATATTTGTATAAAAATCTATTTGTTTTCTTGACATTTCTTCAAATTTTATATTACCAGTAAGTTTTGAAAGTATTACAAGACACAAAGCTGCAACAGAATTACCAGATGCCATAGCCCCATCATATACTTCTTTTGGCCTATATATTAAACTTTCACTATCATTGCTAGTCAAGAAAAACCCACCATTTGTATTATCCCAGAATAATTTTATCATTTTATCATTAAATTTTACTGCCCTTTTTAAATAATGTATTTCATATGTTGCTTCATACATTTCTATCAATGCCCATATATAAAATGCATAATCGTCAAGTGTCCCATTTTCAAGTGTTGAGCCATCCCTATATCTTACCCCAATTTTATTATCTTCACCAATTAAATTTTTTTTAATAAACCTAAGCGCATTTTCAGAAGCACGCAGATATTTTTCATCGCCAAAAACTTTATATGCCATAGCAAATGCTACTATCATCATTCCATTCCAAGATGTGAGTATTTTATCATCCTTATGAAGCTTAGTTCTTTTAAGTCGATATTCATACATCCTATTAATCATAATTTCAATATTTTCATCTGTTTCAAAATAATTTTCATTATCTATTAAATTAGGGATATTTTTACCTTCAAAATTTCCTCTTTTAGTTATATCATAATAATTATTAAAGTTCTTACCAGCCTCTTCACCTAAAATGCTTATTACTTCATCAGGTGTAAATACATAATATTTTCCTTCTTCTCCTTCACTGTCAGCATCCTGTGCAGAATAAAATCCTCCATCTTCATTAGTCATTTCTCTTAAAATATAATCAAGTGTCTTTGTTACTACTTCTTTATATATTACTTTTTTAGTTAATTGATATGCTTCTATATAACAAATTACCAATCCAGCATTGTCATAAAGCATCTTTTCAAAGTGAGGTACCAGCCATTTATCATCTGTTGAGTACCTTGAAAATCCAAATCCAATATGATCAAAAATACCGCCTCTGTACATACCATCTAATGTTTTTTCAACTATTTCCAATACCTTTTCATCATCTTCTAGTTCATAATATTTCATTAAGAACATAATATTGCTAGGCTGAGGAAACTTAGGACTTTTACCAAATCCTCCATACTTTTTATCAAAACTTTTCCTAAATGTTTCCTTAGCCGTTTCTATTATATCTTTAGATAGATTGAATTTTTCTCCACGTATATTTTCTTGTTTCTTAATAATATCAGTTATATTACTGCTAGATTCTAGTATCTCATCTTTGTTATTTTTCCATTTTGTCGTTACAATAGTCAATATATCCAATAAACCTTTAATTCCGTATCTTGATTGCTTAGGGAAATATGTACCTGCAAAAAATGGTTTTTGTTCAGCAGTCATAATTATAGTTAATGGCCATCCACCACTACCAGTTAACCTCTGTGCTACGCTCATATAAACAGAATCAATATCAGGACGTTCCTCTCTATCGACTTTAATACATACAAAATCCTTATTCAAAGCTTCCGCAACCTCAGCATCCTCAAATGATTTATGTGCCATTACATGGCACCAGTGACAAGTTGGTTTTTATAACCAACGTCATGAGTACCCAATAGAAAGAAATACTGGCTTATCTTCATCTTTTGCTTTGTCAAACGCCTCTTGGCCCCAAGGGAACCAATCCACTGGATTGTTAGCGTGCTGCAATAGATAAGGAGATTTCTCATTTATTAATCTATTGGGTACTCTATTTGAGTTAGTCATTTAATCACACCCTTTCATATATTATTTTTCATATTTCATATATTATAATCCTTATGGATTTTAGCAAATGAGTTTACTGCTGGCTTGATTTTTTTATGCAAAAAATCCAAATATCCTTTTTCTAATTCTTCATTCATTTGTATTACAGAAAAACTTCTACTCCATTATATATGAAATCCGGTAATATAATTTCATTACCATCATCAGTCATAGATATATTATCAACTGTCTCAAATGGTTCATAATATGAGCTATATGCAATTTAAAGTTTTACAAATATCCAAGAAGCACATTCATAAATTCCTGTTCCGTCTTAATAAGATTTTTTGCCAAATCCACACTTTCGTTAGAAGCAGTCTTATATTTATTGATATACATGCTGACTGATTTAATACCCATATTGCAGCCATCAATCATTAAGTCAGCAATTTGATGGGTATCATCGTTTATCATCAGTTTCATTTCTGTGCTTATCCACGAAAAGGCCTTTGCCATACCTTGCGGGTCTTTCTCCTCTTCGTTATATTTATTTAACTTTTGATGGCATTCATCACCAATTTTAATATGCTTATCATTGTACTCATCTATAATAGACTTAAGCTTCTCATTTTTAATATAAGGTTGTACCTGCTCCATACTATTTGTAGCTGATTTACACCCCGCATTACATTCCTTCAAAAGATTAATTGTATCTTCGTTCACAGTAGTCATCCTTTCTATTTTATTTATCGTTAGTATGAATAGAAATGAATTTTTTTATACTATAAAATCTTTTTTATTTGCAATCAGTCATTACAAAATCTTTTCCAAACCAACCGCGTAAATAGTATAGAAATTTTTTGTATTTACTTTAACATTAAGAACAGTTAATACAACAGTATTTTAACCTGCAGGGGATACTTTAAATGTATATGTTCATGATGGAACACAAACAGCATGTGCATTTGGAGATGCATGGAATTAGTTGATTATAGAAATTAACTATTAAATACATGGCACCAGTGACAAGTTGAATAACCTATGGATAAAAATATAGGTTTGTTTTCTTCTTTTGCTTTTGTAAAAGCTTCTTCACCCCAAGGATACCATTTAACTGGATTATATGCATGTTGAAGAAGATGTATGTTATTACTGCTGCCATAAAATATATAACTCCTGTTCTAATGGAACTGAAGTTTTATTTCTTGGTTTTTCAATATTATTTTTTATGTTTTTATTGTTTTTGGGTTTATTATTATACTTATCTATGTCTTGTCTAACACCATCAAATGTTTTTCTATTGATTTTTTTAGCATACAATTCATATATCTTTTTTCTTCTATCACTTTCCAAAACACCTGTCGCCCTGATTCTCCAGTTACAAACATTGTGCGTTGTAAACATTCTTATAGATCTTTAAACCGTCTCCCGTGTTAGCATAAACAATTTGTCATTTTAGTAGCCATGTAGGCTTTCCACTATTTGATGTGCAACTTCCGTAATTTTTTTTGATAATAAATAATATACCTATCCTCAAAATTTCTTTGGAAATTACATTTCAAATAGTAATAGTAATAATAGCGCTATTATTATTATAAAAATTATAACACAATAATATGCAATTTTCTTTTTTTCTTAGTCCATTCTTTCAAATATTTATACTCTTTCATAAAAAAACCTCTTTTATTAATTTGATAATTAATATTAACCAAAATACATCTTTTCCGCTTTAGCGTCAGCTGTTAGAATCTCTATACCCTACTTATTTTGTTTTTGTTTTAATAACGCGAAGCGCCGCCACAAAGTGGCTTCGTGCTTAGATACTGTTTCTACCCTTATTCATTGACATTATATTGAATGATTAATTTATCTATCTTTGAAATTTCATCATCATTAATTGTGTAAACTCTTCCTTTGTCATGTAAAACTTCTATAGTAATAATTTTTTTCACTATATCCTATTTCAGGTAAATATCTCTTCATAACTTCAATTATACCTTTTACATATTCATTTTCAAACTCTTCATCATTTAAATTATCAAAGTCACCGTTAAACGTCTTCACATTAAATTCATCAATATATAATAAAATATCGTTATATGCTAAACTAATAATGTTAATAGGATATATTGATATATCAACTAGATAACCATTTCCTGAATCATTTATATTTTCAATCTCATATTTTGATTTTGAATAAATTGATTTATAAAGATTTATAATCTCATTTTGCATTTCTTCTGTTAAATTTCTTATATCAAAATAGTTAGCAAAAGCATTTGATTCAATATTTAATCCATTCATATATATTTCTTCTACTTTGTTTATCTCTAGTCCTGTTATTTCGCTGTACTTTATAAAATTGCCTTTATACATAGCATCCATTGCACTGTCTACATAGGCATTTACTTCAATATGATTATTATCATTAACGCAACCGGTTAGAATTAATAACATTATAATAACTAAAAAATTCACTTTGATTTTTTTTATTATCATATAAAGTCCTTTCTTATAATTAATCTATTTGTATACTTTTATGAAATTTACTCTTATCAAAATCTTGATTTAATTTTCTATTTAAAACTTTGAATTTTCTATAAGAGAATATATCCCTTTCCATTTGTTCGATTTCTTCTACCATATTTTTATCTATGGAAATAATTTCAACATAAACTTCATCGCCCATTTCATTTTCTTGTAATTCATACACCTTTACGGTATTATTATTTTTATCATGCACTGTTTTTTTCGTTTTATATTTTATATTTTCATTGTAAATTATGAGTTCACGTTCATCTTCTTCATATCTAAATTTAGAGATCGTGCCATCTTCATTCATTATTTCACTTTCTGTAATTTTCACATAGCCTTCATCTGCAAATACAATTATGTTATATGAAACCAAAAATACAATTATTAAAATTATAAATTCAGTAATTGCATAGGTCTTCATAAAATCTCCTTTCAAAAAATTTATATTTTAAATCAATATCTTGTATCAATAATTGTTTTATATAATTTATTCTTTTTTTTCTGATGACAAATCATATTTTTTATTTACACTAAAAAACTTTATATCTAGAAAAAATTTTTTTCAAGTCTTCAATACTAAATTCCTAAATCTTTATTTATTTTAGAAAATTTTTTATTATTTTTGAATATTCAATATCATTTGATATAACTGCTGGATGAAACCCATTCAAAAATACACATTTCTCTCCATATTGTACTATTTCCAAAATTGAAGTATATTCATCCTCAAAATCATTTCTAATCATATCATCAGTTTTGCTTGCAGTAAGTAGCAATGGAACTTTTAGTTCTGATAATTCTTTTTTGATTAAGGGACAATGTTCTTTCGCAAATTGTAGCAAGCAATTCGTGTCATTATCAACAACACTTTCCCAATCGTTACCGTGACAAAAAACATAAAATTGTTTTGCAATTTCATTTTGTTTAGAATAACACCGTTCTTCTAATAGATTTACTGCAAAATCACGTGCCAGAGTTCTTCCATCAAAACTGTCTGCTACAACTTTCTTTACTAAATCCGGTCTTTCTAGAGCAACATTAAGGGCTACCCAAGCACCACCGCTTGTTCCCAGTAAATTGACATTTTCCAAGGATAAAAACTCTAATAGGGCAATTGTCTGCATTGCTTCATCATACCATAGTTCTAAAGGAAATTCCTCCAGTCGTTGAGATTTACCATGTCCTAAAAAATCTATCGTAACTACTCTATACTTATCTAAATATAACTTGATTATAGATTCAAACATTTTAGAAGAAGCAGTGTTGCCGTGTAAAAATACCAAGGGTTCTCCATTTCCGTTTTCTTCATAATAAATATTTTTGTTCTTATATTCAAAATATGCCATTTAAAATTCCTCCTATATTTGTTTTTATAAGTATACCATTTACAAAAGTAATAGTTCTACCACAAACATTTTTATAATAAAACGAGTGCCATAACAATTGCTATGACACTCACAATAAATATCTATTTTTTCTTTTGTTGAAGAATAATTCGCTTTATGCTTTTGAGAACTAGATAGTATTTTTCTGATAACTCATCGAATGACATACCCGATTGATAGTCCTGATAAATATCGCGATTTCTATCAGCCAGAATAATCTTTACTCCTGTTTTACTTCCCCATTTTTTTCGTGTGTTTTCTTTTCGAGGAATGTAAACCAACTCACCATCTATATATTTTTGAACTTCTTCAATTATCTCATTTGGCAAAATATCATTTGCCTTAAAATAGCCCATTCTGCACCTCCTGATTAAATATTGGATTAGCAGTAGCTATTACATTCGCCTATTTAAATTTAATTCTCTGTGCAATAGCCCTGCTATTAGCACAGTTTAGTTCCAACACCCATCATACAAACCACCTTTCTTTTCTCTTTTTTTAGTATACTATATGGTTATATTAAAAACAATACAGCAGTTGTTTTATTGAATATTAATTTTTCCTTGGTCTGTATAGATTACTTTGTCAGCATAACCATAGCAGTTATGATGTAAAAACATCTCATCTGAGATGCTTAATAAAACAAATAATCTGTAATTCAAAGTAACATTGTTTTTAGCAACCTTTGTTTGCTTATATAAACACTAGAAATTATACAATGTTTGAGCAGATATATAACTTTCTTCAAACAAATTAATTTGATTAAGAATATCATTAGATATGTTAGTAGTAGTATCCAAATCTTGATTCTCTATTGCTTGACCTAGTGAATCTATTGCTTCAGAAAATTGCAATATAGCTTGATTATATTCACTAGAAAAATCTGGATTCAAATCATTCCATACAACATTTAAAAAATCAAAATTATTATTTACTAAATTCCAATTTCCTACTTCGGCATTAAGTGTAATTGATCTAGCCAAATATTTTAATCTAATTATATTAGTTGATAATTTTGTCTCGTAAAAATCAAGAATAAATGAAGTGTATAGAGAAATAATATTAGCATTTACCTCGGACTCATATACATTCTCAGAAGCTATTGCATTTTCTAAATTAATTATTGCTTCATTTATATTAATAATTAAATTTAGTGGAATTAAGTTTTCTTCAAGCATTGGCTTTAATTCATCAAAATTACTTTTTATTATAGCCAACCTGCTATTAGCTTCATTCCAATTTTGATTATTTATGTCATCTATGATTTCCCCTACTGTTATATCAATTGTTTCCAACTGTTTCGGTGCAATAATAGATAACACTTGCCTTGGTATGGATATTGCACGACTTGGAATATTTTTTATTTGCCTTGGAATAGATATTATTTGTCCAATAGTAATATATTTGTCTTTTATAATTTGTGGATTCGTTAACATTAACAAATTCAATGGTATTCTATATTTATGTGCTATTTTATTTAAAGTATCATCTGGGCGCACTATATATGTTTCATAAGGATAAAAAACATTTTTCTTCATAAAAAATTTCTCCTCTCGCATGTTATTAGTAATTATATTATGAATAAAAGGCTGCTTTAGTTCATAGTATTTATTGTTTTTTATAACAAAAAAACTTCTAAAAGGATGTACCAATCAAGCTATATATTTAAAAAACATATACAAAAAAATCAACTTGCATTTCAATTATCATTTATTAGTTTATCTCTTGGATGTGGTGGAAGATTTATTATTTCTTCTTCAATAGGTTCCCCTTGTATAATTTTATTTAAATTATAATAAAAACTAGTTGTAATATTTGGAAAAAGTCTAATATTTAAAGTTGTTATTTTATAATACCCTAAACTTTCTATTGTTAAGTCATAAGTTGTAAAAAAATATTCTGGACTTTCAATTAAATCTCCTAGGAGATTTGCTACAGGTAATTCAATTATAGTTGGATTTTCAGTTGCTATTAAACTTTTAACAGGAACTTGGGTATCCCCTTGTTTGGTATAAATTGTAATAACAGCATCTATTGGAAACTCCCTACCTAAATCTTTAGTTATATAAATTTCTAAAAATCCAGTTTCAGTATTAACAGGAGTTTCAGTCATAAAAACACTATAAGTAGAATTTACTTTTTTATAATTACGTTTACTATAACTTGTGTAAGTTTCATCTATATTAAATATCTTTCTTATATCATGATAATTCAATTTAATGTACCTCCTTTAAAACCATCTGCAAATTATCTTTATTTTACATTATATGTGCTTATTAATTTAATGTATCTAATTACCTTAATGAATTAAATTTATTAAGATAATATTATTTTAATAAACAATTTTAGAAACCTATTTTTACTAGAATAAAAATCTCAAACATGTAAAAAATAATAATTGAAAATAAAAAATAGTTAGGATGGTTCAAATGCACATTATAGAAAATTCTTATGCTCATGTTTATAAAAATATTGTAAAAGTACTAAACCCAATTAAAAAAAGAATAATTAAAACAGAATGTACCGTCCACCAATTCATAAACAAACAGTCTATTATAATAATAAAAAACGATGGTCATCTTGAAGCTTTTAGTTTTATGTCTAACTATATAAATGATATAAATGAAGGAGTGATTTGGGCTGATCAAGATTTAAAAAGCAGTAGTCATTTTTACAACCCCCAAAAAAACGATGGATTATACGGAAACAGTGATGCTAAAATAGAATGCATAAGATATTACACTAAAGCATTGAATGAATATTCAAATGGAAATATAAAAGAGGCAATGTTTTATTTTGGTGCATCTTGCCACTTAATTCAAGACTTAACAGTTCCACAGCACGCTAATGTTGAATTATTAAGCAACCATAGAAGCTATGAAAATTGGGTTATCGAAAAATATAAATACCACAATGAATTTAAAGTTTTCAAAGGTGGAATATATTATAACAATTTAAGATATTATATTAACTTCAACAGCAAGAAAGCAATTGATACACATAAAAAATATTTACGAGTTAAAAATAAAAATATGAGATTTTTTAAAATCACTTCAATAATACTAACTTTAGCTCAAAAAACCACTGCTGGTTTGATGTATAAATTTTATTATGATATTCAAAAGCTTAATTCTATAAAATTATTCAAACAAGAACATAATCAATAAAATTTCAAATTGTGTATAAATTTACTGTATTTTATTGTCTAACTATGATAAAAAATTGTCAAGTAAAATAGTAAAATTTTACAAAAATTATTTTCTTTCTTTTTAATAGTTTGATATAATATAAAATAGAAAGTATATTTTGTATAAATAAATTATTAGAGATGTTCTTATAAATCTCTATAATATATTATAATTTGAGAGGAGAATTATTATGCAAAAAGCACATGAAGTTGACTACACATTGTATGGAGATGATATGCAATTTGTAGAAATAGGATTAGACTATGGTGAAAGTATCATAGCAGAAGCTGGTGCAATGATGTACATGGATTCAAGTGTTGAAATGGACTCTATTTTCGGTGATGGTTCAAACAAAGATGCAGGAAAAGGGCTAATGGGAAAATTAATGGGAGCAGGAAAAAGGGTAATAACTGGTGAAAGTTTGTTTATGTCTTCATTCACAAATAAGGGTAACAACAAGTGTGTGGTTGCCTTTGCAGCACCATATCCTGGTAAAGTTATCCCAATGGAATTAACAGATTATAACGGACAAATTATTTGTCAACGCGACTCGTTTTTATGTTCAGCAAAAGGTATATCAATAGAAATTGCTTTTCAAAAGAAAATAGGTGCTGGTTTATTCGGCGGAGAAGGATTCATAATGCAAAAATTAACTGGTGATGGACTTGCTTTCTTGCATGCTGGTGGCATGGTTATAAAAAAAGAACTTTTGCCTGGTGAAATGATAAAAATTGATACAGGTTGTTTAGTAGCATTCACTAAAGAAGTAGACTACGATGTTCAGTTCGTAGGAAATATAAAAAGTGCTTTATTCGGTGGAGAAGGATTGTTTTTAGCTACTTTAAGGGGCCCCGGCTACGTATGGTTACAATCACTTCCTTTCAGCAGAATGGCTGATAGAATATTTGCTGCTAGCAAAAAAGCTGGTGGTGAATCCAAAGGTGAAGGAAGTCTTTTAGGAGGCATAGGTTTAGGTAATATTTTAGGTAACGATTAATTCCACATAAAAATATATTGTTTTACACCAATCCCTTTTATCACATCTGGACTTATTTTATAAATAAACTTTAGCAGCTACTGAACTTGGTATGAGGTTGAGAACTTTATATAGAAAAACTAAATAATAATTAATCATAAGAAAGTAATAACGGTTAAGCAAAAAATGCTTAACCGCCTTTAAATAATTATAAATCTCATATTTAATCTAACATTTTTTAGTTGCATCATTTATAATAATATTATCATAATATTCTAAAAAGCTGTGTCTTTTTCCGTTTTCACGATATCCTATCACTGTGTCTAAATTTACATTGTGAAGACTTGTAAAAATATTTAAGTCAAAATTAGGATTTATTTTCTTTAATTGCTTTACAAGCATTTTCATTTCATGCCTTTTAGAACCACCTGTTTCTTGCTCTATTTTTTCTGTTATTTTACATGCGCATTGAATGAAATGCAAATCATTATATCTAGCCCATGCTATTATATCTTCTTCATGCACCATATACATAGGTCTAATTAATTCCATACCTTCAAAATTAGAACTATGCAATTTTGGCATCATAGTTTTTATTTCTCCGGCATAAAGCATGCTCATCAATACAGTTTCAATCATATCATCAAGATGATGCCCTAGTGCAATTTTATTACACCCTAACTTTTGTGCATACCTATACAAATACCCCCTTCTCATTCTAGCACACAAGTAGCATGGTGCTCCTCCTGACAATTCTACAACATCAAATATTTGTGTTTCAAATATTTCAACAGGAATATTTAAAACCCTCGCATTATCAACAATCCTTTTTCTATTTTCTTCATTGTATCCTGGATCCATTACTATATACTCAACCTCAAAAGGAATTTTGCTGTATTTCTTCAGATGTTGCATACACATGGCCAAAAGCATTGAGTCCTTTCCACCAGATATACATACTGCTATTTTATCTCCCGCCTCAATAAGTTTGTAATCTCTAATTGCAGAAGTAAACCTAGACCATATTTGCTTTCTATATTTTTTTATGATACTTCTTTCAATTTCTATATGTTTTTCCATTTTTATCCTACTTCAATTATAAATTTTGACATAATTTGATTTTTATATTATTAAAAAATCACATTTGATCCCATTTCCAATAATTCTTCCTTGATTAACGCAGCTTCTTCTTCATTTGCAAGAACGTACAAATAATCTCCCGAAAAAGTTTTAGTGTTTCCTTTAGGAATAATCTCTTTTTCACCTCTTTTTACAGCGACAATTAAACAATTTTGATTTAATTTCAAGTCTTTTACAGCTTTACCATCTAAATATGAATCTAAACAAACTGGTATTTCTAATATGCTTTTATTTCTACTATCTACTGATGAATCATGCACTCCATTATTTTTAAGCAATCTTTCAAGCAAAGATTCATATATAGGTTCTGACTTTAACAAACCCGCAGTAATGTACGCAACCAAAGAGATAATACTTATTGAAAGTAAATATGAGAATGAACCGGTCATTTCAGTAATTAAAATACTTCCTGTTATTGGTGCCCTTACAATAGCTGAGAAAAAACCTGCCATTGCTAAGATAATAAAATTATTTATATAATTTGAATGAAGTCCAAAAAAGTTTTGTAGTAAATCTCCATATATTGCACCAGATATGGCACCTAAAACTAATAACGGGAAGAAAATTCCACCAGGAGCTCCAGAACCATAACTTATCATTGAAAAGAAAAACTTAATAACTAAAATCAATAATAACATATTAACTGTATAATCACCATGTATTAGTGATTCTATAAGAGAATGACCTCCTCCTAAAATTTCCGGAAATACAAAAACTAAAATACCAGCCATCATAAATGGAATCATTGGTCTAAATTCTATTGGTAACCATTTTTGTTTATTATATAAATCTTGAGTTTTTAATAAAGTATTGTTATATATAGCACCAAGCACTCCAACAATAATCCCCAAAACAATGATAAGTCCATATGTTTCAAGTCCTAAAGGAATAATACCTGTAAAATCAAAAACTGGTCTTAATCCAAAAAAATGTTTTGATATAAAATCTGCTGTTAATGCTGCAGACATTGCTGGTAATAGTATAAGAGGAGAAAAATGTTTATGAACTTCCTCAAGTACAAACATAATGCCTGCCAATGGAGCATTAAATGCTGCTGCTAGCCCTGCTGCCGCTCCACAAGTAACTAAATATTTTTCTTCAATTGCATTTCGTTTAAAAATTTTCCCAACTCCTTGTCCAATAGCTGCGCCAAGCTGTATAGAGGGACCCTCTCTACCGAGAGATAATCCTGCACCAATAGAAATTACACCTCCGACAAATTTTCCTATAATTAGAGTTACCCAATTCATTTTGAGTTTTCTTAAAAGAACACCTTCGACTTGAGGAATTCCACTTCCGCTTATTAATGGGTCTCTCTTGACTAACCGCCCTACTATGTACGATAAGACTATTAAAATTAAAAACCACATTGGAATAAGTATACCCTTATTCATATTTAAATTGAATATAAATTGTCTTATATTACCTGCCTCTTCTAATACAATCCTATAAAAAACAATTAAAAACCCAGAAAAAATACCAACTACTATACCCTGTATTAAGAGCTTTATCTTAATGTTACTCATATGAGATAATGTGTTGTATGTATCTTTTTTATGCCCTTTTTCCATTCATATCCTCCTATGATTTTATTTATAGATTTTATGCAATTTCGTTAATACTATATCATATTTTGCATAATATAAAAAGTATTATCTTAACTTTTTTATTTTAAAAATGCATTGGTGACTGTCATGTCTCCAATGCATTTTTATATTATCTATACGTTTTTTTTAGTTCCTATTCTTTTCTTTATGAATATATTTTAGCATTTTAAAGAAGTTTTCATCTCTTCGCTGCATAACTTCTTCACCCTTTTTATCAGGGTAATCATAGAAGCCCTTACCTGACTTTACACCTAAATCTTTATTGTCCATTAATTCTCTCTGCAATTGAGTTGGTTCCTTTACGCAACTCAATTCGTTAAATAGATAAGAAGAAATAAAATAGAATGTATCTAACCCGCCTAAATCTGCCGTCTCAAAAGGTCCTAAAACTGGATATCTAAATCCAGGGCCATATTTCATAGCATTATCAACATCTTCTACAGTAGCTATCCCATCTTCTACAATCTTCAAAGCTTCTCTGTATACTGCAAATTGTATTCTGTTACCAATAAAACCATTAGCATCTTTCAACACAACAACTGATTTTTTTCCGATATTGTCAACTAATTGTTTTAATATGTTAACTGTATCATCAGTTGTATCATCTGCTTTAATTAATTCTATTAATGGAATTATGTGCGGAGGATTCCACCAGTGCATACCTATAAATCTACCTTTGTTTTTAACTTTTTCACATATGCCATTTATACTTAGTCCAGAAGTATTAGTAGCAAATATTGCATCTTCTCTAGCTATTTCTTCTACTTCCTTCCAATAATCTTGTTTAATATCCATTTTTTCAACTATAGCTTCAATTATTAAATCCGCATCAGCAAATACCTTTTTATTCGTTGAATAAGTTATATATTTCAATGATTCTTGAGCTTCTTCTTCGCTTAATAAACCTTCATTAATTAAGGTCCTGTTATTTATTGATATTATTTTTTTAGTGTTTTCTAAGAATTTATCTGATATATCAGTTACAACTACCTCGTAACCTTTTTGTGCAAATATCAAAGCTATACCCGAGCCCATGGTTCCACCACCAGCAACACCAATCTTTTTAATACTTTCTAACTTCATTGTATACGCCTCCTAATTTTATTAGTCTAAACTAACTATAATCTAAAGTTTAAGCTATGTATACTATTTTTTTAACCTAATATATACCTAAGCTTCCTAATATTATAGCTGGTATTGATGCAATTAAAGGTATTACTAGAGATGTAGCACATATGTCAATATAAGAGTCTTTATGTGTCATACCCGTTATAGCTAGCAATGTCAACACTGCTCCATTGTGAGGTAATGTATCAAGACCACCAGATGCAAGAGACGCTATCCTGTGAAAAGCTTCTGGACTAATGCCTGTTTGCGAAGCTATTTGCATATATTTTTCTCCCAATGCTTCCAATGCAATACCCATTCCTCCTGATGCAGAACCTGTTGCTCCCGCTAAAACGTTAACTGCTATGGCTTCAGAAATCAAAGGACTACCTTTAATGTTTAAAATAGAATTTGTAAGAGTTTGGAATCCTGGAACGGCCTTTACAACAGTTCCAAAACCAACTGCAGCACTTGTATTAATAATTGCAACTATTGATCCACCGGCTCCACCACTGATTGCTTTAGTAAATCCTAAGTATTTTTTAATATTAATTATCATTGTTAACAAAATACCAGAAATTAAAGAAACAACAATATCCCATCCGAAAATATTCAATGTTAAAATTACTGAAAGCAAAGGTAAAAAAGATAAAAACGCATTAGGCAAATCTTTTATTACGACTTCATCAGTATTCTTTTTTTCTGGTTCAACAAAGAACATTCCTTTTTCCTTAAATTTCTTTTCTCTCATAGTAAGCCATAACATACCTAACAAAAACATCAATAATGCTGCAGTAATACCCATAATTGGAGCAGCCATTGGAGTTGTTCCATAATATTTCATAGGAATTAAGTTTTGTATTTGAGGTGATCCAGGTATAGCAGTCATTGTATATCCAAACGAGCCAAGAGCTATAGCACCTGGTATTAGCCTTCTTGTAATGTTGGCTTCTCTATACAATTCAAGTGCTAATGGATACATAGCAAATACGACTACAAATAAACTGATGCCGCCATAAGTTAATACGGTACAACCTACTACAACAGAAAGAATTGCTCTCTTTGAACCTAACACTTTTGTTAACCAAATGGCTATTGATTTTGCTGAACCAGTATAATCCATTAAGTGACCAAATATTGCTCCTAACATAAATGCAGGAAACCAAGATTTTGTAAAGCCAACAAAACCCGCCATATATGTATCTTTATATGCAGGAAGTAATTCAAGCCCACCCGTTAAAGCAACTACCATTGCACAAACTGGAGCTACCCAAACTATTGAATAACCTCTATATGCTAAAAACATCAATAATACCAATCCAATAACAATTCCTAACATGCTATTTCCTCCTTTAAATTATGAATTTTAATTCTATGTAACTCTAGTAATATGTTAAAATACTAAAGTCACAAAAGGCTATATTTACTAATCCAAAACATTAGCCAGCAGTCCAACCACAATCAATTGTAAACATAGAACCAGTAATATATGCGCCTGTATCTGAACATAAAAATTTTGCTACCTCACCAACATCTTTAGGCTCTAATAACTTTTTAATTGCTGCTTTTTTCAACATAATATCTTCAACAACTTCTTCTTTTGATATACCATGTGTTTTTGCTTGATCAGCAATTTGGTTATCAACTAAAGGTGTTCTAACATATGAAGGACAAATTGAATTTACAGTAATACCATATTTGCCTCCCTCCAAAGCAGCAACTTTTGTTAGTCCTCCCATACCATGCTTAGCTGAAACATACGCAACTTTGAACTCAGATGCCACAAGTCCATGAATAGAATTTAAATTTATAATTCTTCCCCAACTTTGTTCTTTCATTGAAGGCCAAACATACTTTGTTAATAAAAATGGAGCCGTCAGCATTAAAGACATCATAAAATCCCATTTAGCTTCAGGAAAATCTTCAATTGAACTTACAGTTTGAATACCTGCTACGTTTACCAAAACATCTACTTTTGAAAATTTATTCAAAGTAAAATCAACTAAACCCTTGCAATCTTCTCTTTTGCTTAAATCTGTTTTATAATAAACTCCGCCTAACCTTTCCGCTTCTAACTTTAATTTTTCCTCATTAATATCAGCCATTACTACCTTTGCTCCATCATTAGTAAATGACTCAGCTATAGCTAAGCCGATTCCACTAGCTGCTCCTGTTACAATACACACTTTATTTTCTAACATTTTCATTCCTCCTAATTATAAATTTAATTAACTATATTTTCTGTTTCAATGCAACTATAAATTTCATAGTCGTATATTCATATAGAATTATCATCAAAAAATATTAAGCTTGTATTTCCTTTAAGTCTTCTGGAATTATTAACGTTGCTTCTGTTGCTATTTGAACATCTTCAATTGAATATTCAGGATTTATTTCTCTTAAAACAAGTCCACTAGCAGTAACTTCCATAACCCCCATCTCGGTAATAATGAAATTAACAACATTGACTGCTGTTAAAGGTAATTTGCATTCTTTTAGTATTTTGTGATTTCCTTTCGCTGTATGGTTCATAGCTACTATTACTTTTTTAGCACCTGTAACAAGATCCATTGCTCCACCCATACCAGGAACCATTTTACCTGGTACCATCCAATTTGCAAGATTACCTCTTTCATCAACTTCAAGTGCTCCTAGAACTGTAACATCAACATGACCGCCTCTAATAATAACAAAAGAATCAGCGCTATCAAAGAAAACACCACCTGGATTAACAGTTGTATATTGACCACCTGCATTTACTACATAAGGATCTTCTTCGCCTTCTTTTGGTGCTGGTCCCATACCAAGAAATCCATTTTCCGATTGCAAAATAATTTCTATATCATCTGGTATAAAATTAGATACTAGAGTTGGTAGTCCAATTCCAAGATTTACAACATTGCCATCTTTTAGCTCTTTTGCAACTCTTTTTGCAATATAATTTTTCACTAAATTTTTATCCATCATTCATTACCTCCTAATACTATATAATTTACAAATATTCCTGGAGTCATGATATCATCTGGATCAAGTTCACCAACTTCAACGATTTCATCTGCTTCAACTATTACTATATCTGCAGCAGTTGCCATCATCGGATTAAAGTTTCTCGTAGCCTTTGAATATCTTATATTGCCTTTCTTATCAACTTTTGCTCCAACTATAATAGCAACATCCGCCCTTAAAGGTTTTTCTAATAAATATTCTTTACCATCTACTTCAATTGTTTTTTTTCCATCAGCTACTATAGTTCCAATACCTGTTGGAGTTAATATTCCACCCAGGCCTGCCCCAGCAGCTCTTATTCTCTCTGCAAGGGTTCCTTGAGGCACAAGTTCAACATCAAGTTCACCTGCATTCATTTGATTACCAGTTTCTTTATTTGTCCCTATATGTGAAGCTATTAATTTTTTTACTTGTTTATTAACAATTAGTTTTCCTATTCCAACTTCAGGAAATGAAGTATCATTAGCAATCAAGGTTATATTTTTAACTCCTTTTTCTACTAATGCATTCACAATTTTAAAAGGATTTTTACATCCTAAAAAGCCACCAACCATTATTGACATGCCATCATTTATCATATTGACAGCATCATCTACTGAAATCAACTTATTCAAATTACTTACCTCCCCAAAACTACCTATAGGAGTTCTTACAGCACTTACAATAACAACTTCTTTCATTAAACTTCCCCCTTTTTCAAGATTCCTTTAAATTTTGTTGTTTAAATAATGCTTCAGATGACTATATAAAATTGATGTCTTACTTAACACAAAGCAAATACTATGCCATATTTGATAAATCCAGATGTAAAATTATTAAGGTTTGTCTTTCCAATGGTTTGAGGGAACATTCAAAATATAAAATGAAATTTCGAAAAATAACAAAAAAAGAATGTAGCAACTTTTCTACATTCTTTTTTTGTTATTTCTTACCTATTCTTATATTTATCTTTATATAACTATACTTAGCTGCAACGTAGATAATTTTAGACAAAATAATAATATGTATATTATTTTCTACATTATATGGCCTTTATATTAATGCCATAATTATCTATTTTTTTATATAAAGCAGTCCTATGTATTCCAAGCAATTTTGCAGCTTCTGTTCTACTTCCGTTAGTTATATTTATGGCTTCCATAATAGCTTTAATTTCCACATCAGCTACGATATCCTTCAAAAAACTTCTATCTTTATTATTGTCCTCCATATTTAATATATTATTAATATAGTCAGGCAAATTATTTAAATCAATGTAATTATTATAAGACATATTTGCTGCTCTTTCAAGGATATTTCTTAGCTCTCTCACATTGCCAGGCCAATTATATAATTGGAAAGCTAATATAGCTTTTTCAGTAACTGTTTTATAAGGCAGACCTACATTTTTTAATAATTGCTTTAAAATATCTTCGCATAAATTTGGAATGTCATCTAACCTATCTCTTAGAGGGGGAATATTTATTCTAACAACGTTTAGCCTATAATATAGATCTTTCCTAAAACGTCCTTCTTTAACTAAATTTAGTAGATTCTCATTCGTACAAGCTATTATTCTTATATCAATTTTTATTCCAATATTACTACCAACTCTTTCAAGTTCTCTTTCTTCTAATACTCTTAATAATTTCGCTTGCATGTTATAAGGCATTGAACTAATCTCATCAAAGAGAATAGTCCCTCCATTTGCAAGTTCTAATTTACCAATCTTGCCTTCTTTTTTGGCACCAGTAAATGCACCAGAGTCATATCCAAAGAGTTCCGATTCAAATAGTTCTGGTGGTATTGCTGCACAATTTACCCTAATAAATGGCGCATCTTTTCTTTGACTAGCATAATGAATAGCATGTGCAAAGTATTCCTTACCTGTCCCACTTTCTCCTTGAATCATCACAGTAGAAGCTGAATTAGCTGATTTTATTGCAATATCCTTCACCTTAAGCATATTTTTATTTTGAGTTATAATATCATCAAATGTATAATTGGCACAATACATATTGCTTATTTCTCTTTTGTATTTATCGACAGTATTTTCTAGAACTTTAAGCTTTTCTACCAAGTCTTTTACCTCTTTAACATCTTTAAACAATACAGTTCCTACTGCACCAATTATCTCGCCATCTTTAATTATTGGAGTCCTACTAGCTATCATATTATGTCCTTGTATTCTCTGTACATCATACAATTCTTTTTGACCAGTCTTAACTACTATGTGAAGTCGTGTATTCTCTATAACTTCTTGTACGGGCTTACCTAATACATCTTCTTCCTTTATTCCAAAAAGTTTCTCATAATTCCATTTAATTATATTACCATCCTTATTAATTAGTACTATTCCCTGATATGCATTATCTAAAATATCTTTTATAGAATTAATACTTTTTTTCAGCTCATCAATTTGAGAATTTTCAACTTCTGTATTATCTATATTTTTAAAAATAATTAACAAATATGAATATTCTTCAATAGAATCTATTACTAGTGTTTCTACAATTAATTTTCTATCATTAATAATGACTTCTTTTTCGATATTTTGCTTTATATTAAGTAAATCAATAAGCCCGTTCTTTTCCAAAATATCGAAAACTTCAGATACTTCTTCAATCTTAGTATTGAAAAATTCTTCAAACCTCTTATTTACTACAAAATCATTCTTAGAATCAATTATTAAAATACCTTCGATTAAGCAGTCTAACATTGAACAAAAGCTTTTATAGCAGGTATTTTGAATATTCACTTAAATACACAGCCTTTCTTTATACTTTTTCTTTTCAAAATATACACCCCCATATAATATTCTAAATAGATATTTAATCTATTATATTATATTTCTATAAACCTTTGCATAAAAAACATGTCATGTCATTTGAATATTTTTCAAACTATTTGTATGTACTATATGTACTAACTGATATCAAACAGTCACTAATCCATTTACTAAAATTAATGTAACGGTAATTATACAAGCTAATTCAGCATAACATATATTATATATATAACTTATTAAAGTGTTGAGGGTGGTCTATTTGAAAAAATACAAAAAAAATATTATTCCTATATTAATTATAACTTTTTTAATAGTTATTTCTTGCATGAATTTTAAAGATATTAGTGATACTTATCCTGTATCAACAAGTCCTGTAGTGAGTTTACCAATTATTATGTATCACGAAGTAAATACTAAAAATTTAGGAAAGTATATAGTATCTCCAAATGAATTAGAAGAAGATATTATTTATCTAATAAATGAAGGATATACAACTATAACTATTGAGGATTTAATTGCATTTGAATATAATGATATAGAATTGCCTGAAAAACCAATAATGATAACATTCGATGATGGATACTACAGCAGCTGTAAACATATACTACCTATCCTACAAAAACACAATTGCAAAGCTGTAATATCTATCGTTGGAAAATATGTTGATGAAAGTACAAAATCTACTTATACCAATGGATATATAAATTGGTCACAAGTTAAAGAACTAGTAGATTCTCCTTATGTAGAAATACAAAATCATACATATTCAATGCATGAACTATCAAAACGTAAGGGGTGTAGTATTATAAAAGGTGAATCTTACGATAAATACAAAACAGAAATTATTGAAGACGTTGGATTTTTACAATCTCAAATTGAAGAAAAAACAGGATATATTCCAAAAGCTTTTACCTACCCTTTTGGGATTATATGTAAGGAATGTGATGAGATACTTGAAGAAATTGGTTTCTTTGCAACACTTTCATGCTATAGCGGAGTAAATTTATTGTCAGGAAATCAAAAAGAACTTTATGGGCTAAAAAGATTTAATCGACCATCTGGAATAAATCGTGTAAACTTTTTTAAACAATTTGAAAAATAAGAGACAGAATATTAATTTCAAATTTATGAAATTTGATTATTAAATACTCTGTCTCAATAAATCACTTATTTAGATTTCTTGTAATGCTTGTTCTATATCTTCGATTATGTCATCTAAATTTTCTATTCCTATAGAAAGTCTTACTAAACCAGGAGTAATTCCTGCTGATATTAATTGACTATCTGTAAGTTGTCTATGAGTAGAACTAGCTGGATGTAGTACGCATGTACGAATATCTGCAACATGTACTTCATTGGAAGCAAGTTTTAATGCATCCATAAATTTTACAGCATTTTCTCTATTTCCTTTAATTGATAGTGAAATAACACCACTGCATCCTAATGGAAGATATTTTTTAGCAAGGTCATGATATTTATCTGTTTTTAAAGCTGGATAATTAACAAATTCTATTTTATCAGATTTACTTAAATATTCAGCTACTTTTTCTGCATTCCTGCAATGTCTTTCCATTCTCACTGCAAGTGTTTCTAATCCTAAATTCAACAGAAAAGCTGCATTAGCTGATGGATATGCACCTATATCTCTCATCATTTGTACTCTTGCTTTAGCAATATAAGCAGCATTCTTAAATGTATCACAATAAATCACTCCATGATAGGATTCATCTGGTTCTGTAAATTCTTTAAACTTGCCATTTCCCCAATTAAAATTACCGCTATCAACAATAACCCCACCTACTTGCACAGCGTGTCCATCCATGTACTTAGTAGTTGAATGTATTACTATATCAGCTCCAAATTCAAATGGTCTACAAAGATACGGTGTTGCAAATGTATTGTCAACTAATAAAGGAACATTATTTTTATGAGCAATATTAGCAAATTTTTCAATATCAAAAACGCACATAGATGGATTTGCAATAGTTTCACCAAAAACCGCCTTTGTATTCTGCTTAAATTCCATTTGAATTTCTTCTTCAGTAGCATCAGGACTAACAAATGTGCATTCTATTCCAAATCTCTTCAAGGTAACTGCAAAAAGATTTATAGTTCCTCCATATATTGTAGATGCACTAATAAAGTGGTCTCCTGATTTCATAATGTTTAACAAACTAATTAATGATGCCGCTTGACCTGATGTAGTACATAAAGCACCTACTCCACCCTCCATTGCAGCGATTTTTGCTTCAACCGCAGCAACTGTTGGGTTTGAAATTCTAGAGTACATATGACCATCAGTTGTCAAATCAAATAATTTTCCAATATGTTCTGTAGAATCATAGGTATATGTAGTTGACTGATAAATTGGAAGAACTCTTGGTTCGCCATTTTTAGGACTATATCCTTCGTGTAAACACTGTGTTTCAATTCTCATATTATTCCTCCATATTTTTAGTTTCAAATATTTTTTAATAGTGATTATATCATGCAAATCATACTACATCAACATTGTTTTCATTTTTCATAGAAATTATTGCTTCTTGTATTGCATTTAAAAGTTTTTCTCCTTCTATTTTTGCATCTTTTATCCAATCAGTTGACCATATTCTATATATTTTCCAACCCATATCTTCTAAAACTGATTGACGAAGTCTATCTCGTTCTCTTACAGTTCTTGCTTTATGATATGACACACCATCACATTCTATTCCTAAGACAAAAACCCCATTCACAGTAGGATGTTTTACTGCCATATCAATACGATATCCAGAACATCCAACTTGTGTTTTTACTAAAAATCCATTTCTAGTTAAAAAATCATATATTGCTTCTTCAAATGATGATTCAACATGAATCTCATTAGTCAATGCCAACTCTTCTTCTAAATAATTTGTACCATTAATTGCATACTCAATATATTGTCTAAGCATCTTCACCCCTTCAGAATTTGTTTTTTCCAAATTTATATCCGAAGGTTGAATTGATCCTACTAATTTTAAATTAAATTTCGCTCTTGTAATTGCAACATTCAGTCTCCTGTATCCTCCATTTCGACTCAATGGTCCGAAATTCATATACATTGTTCCATTTGCATCTTTACCATAGCCAATACTAAAAATAATTGTATCTCTTTCATCACCTTGTACATTTTCTAAATTTTTTACAAAAAATTCTTCTTCATTATCTTCTGAAAAGAAACTTTCATACATTGAATTAGCAATACGTCTTTGTCTTATTGCATTTTCAATTGCTTGTTGTTGTGATTCACTAAATGTAACAACACCTAGTGAACGATTAGGGTAATGATCAAAATGTTCAAATACAAGGTCCGCCACACATTTGGCTTCCTTAATATTATTTTTCCTTGAACCTCTATCATATACACCATCTTTAACATAAATATATTCAACCCCTGTATTTGGCATTTTTTCAATATTTGAAGGGAAAGTTGTCAATTCATGTTTATATATCTTATCGTTTGAAAATGCAATTAAATTTTCATATCTACTTCTATAGTGCCATTTTAAAGTGCGTTCTGGAATTGCATTTGTAGCTTCATCAAGTATCGAGTCAAAGGCATTATAATTCTCATCAAAATCTTCATTATAAATATCGAAACTATTTTCATGATATGTAGTATTAAAAAAGGAAGTAGGAGGAAGCTGAAATCTATCACCTGCAATTATTACTTGTTTGCCACGAATTATAGCACCTATTGCATCTTCTGTACATATTTGAGATGCTTCATCAAAAATAATTAAATCAAACTTATAACCATCTGCTTTCAAATACATACTAACCGAAAGAGGTGACATCATCATACACGGTTTCAAAGTTGTAAGTAAATTTGGTATCTCATTAAACAAACGCCTTAAAGGCATTATTTTTCTTTGTTTACTCAATTCTCTTTTTAATATTCCAACTTCTTCTAAAGACGATGTAGTAACATCTATATTAGGAATATTAGAAATTAATCTTTCTCTAATCCTAAGACTTGCAATTTCAAGTTGCATTTTATCAAGTTTAATAAACTCATCTATTAAAACTTGTTGATTTCGACTTCTAAAACTAAATACTGCTGGATATTTTGGTAGCACAACATCAAGCCACAGTTTATAAAATCTTTTTAAGAAGACATTTAGAATATTATCTGAATGAATTTCTAGTTCTTCAACTTTTTCGATAAAATCTCCCAATCCCAATTCTATGCATTGTTTTCTAATACCAATAAAGTCAATATAATCTTCTAATAATGATAAATTTAAACAGCCTTCTATTTTATCATAAATCTCAAATATATTTTGATTATACATTAAATCTGGATTTTCAAATAAATGAGTAAACCAATCAAAATCACTATAAATTGTATCTTTCTCATTAATTAAATTGCCCATATACCCTTCTAATATTTGAGTGATTTTGTCATCATGAGAAACTTTATTAATAAATGATTCAGATATAGAATATTGTTTGCAAATAGAAACAAATTGTCTGAAATATTCAAGTTTTGAAATAACTTGATTCCAATCGGTACTAACCCCATTGTAGTAAAATGAAAACTTATTTTGCAATTCTTCATTATTTTCTAAAAACATCTGCTCTATTTTTTGAATTTTATTTAATGAAGCAATATCTTGCATAACAATTTCATACTGTGTTTTGTCCTTGGATAAAATTGTAATTTGATTGTATTTATCATTTATTATTGTAATTGAATTTTTTACATTTTCAATTGTCTTCAAAATATCACTTATATTATTTGAATTATTATTTTTTTTAAGCAAAACCAAATCTAAACGTTCACTAATTTTTAGCTCTATAAGTTTTTTTACATTCCATTGATATGATATTATATTTTCGTATGGATAATTTGAAGATGTTAATGATTTTACTAACTCATCTGAAATTTTATCATTATCAAAATATAGTTTTATTTTATTAATGATTTCAATATTATTATTTATTAATTCAAAATCTGTTTCATTTCCAATATAATTAGAACCTAAGTACTCACCAAGCAAATAATGCTTGTCTTTAAACCATTTTTTACAACTATTTATATTTTTTATATTTTTCAATAATTCAATGATTTCATTAATACAAATCAAATCATCTTTATTTAATTTGAATTCCATAATTAAGCTAAAATCATTATTTAACTCTATACTATTATTGTATATATCATTAGCAAAATCTAAAACCTCTTCAATATTTGTACCAACTAAATCCTTGCTTAGTATATTAAATAGTTCATCTGAAGCCTCATTTAATTTAGATTCAACTAAATTGTTATACTCATCATTTATACAACCATAATTGTATTCAAGCATTATTTCTTTTAATAAATCAGGTACCGGTTCGTTAGTAAAATAATCTCTTATAGCATTAAACTTTTCCCTTGATTTCTCTATTAATTCCCAATTAGTATAACTTTCTTGATACAATTCACCCAATAACTCCTTGGCAGTTTGGTTATGGTCTGAAAGCCACTCTTCATTTTCCTTTATTTCTGAAATTTTATTTAAAAGCACAATAATTTCACTATCAGTAATTTTATTATGTTGCACTTTACTACATGATAGAATTTTCTTTTTATCTGCTTTATATTTATTTTTTATATTTTTAAATACTCCAATGTATTCTGTATTAAATCTAGCTAGTATTTCAATAGAATTTATTTTGAATATCTCTTTATTGTATTCTGCTGAAATATTATCTATTAATTCGCTATTTTCTAATTGCTTTTGTTTTATTTCATTTATCAATTTATCTAAAATAGAGTCTTTATTCCTATCAAACCACGATTCCGTTACATGTAGGTTATTATTCAATGCTCCCACTAATTTGCTTAAAGATATTAATTCTTCAAAAGTTTTAATCTTTTTTATACCAAGAAAAGTACTTATTTTTTGTGCAGTTTCCTTTGCTGTTTCTATTATATTTATACTTTTTATAAGCTTATAATTTTGATTTTGTATAAAATCTGAAATATTTTTTTTGTTTACGTTTTCTGATTGACTTATATTATTAAAATTAGCAATTATTCTAATGGTACTTTTATATTTATCATTAAACTTCTTTAATAATTCATCAAAATTAATATTAAATATTCTTTCATCAAATTTTGTTTTTACAACAAGCATAGATTTATTCAAAGTTAATTGATGATTTCTTGCATCATCTAATATTTTTATAGTATCACACAGTTGTACATCATTAAACCACCTTTCCGATGGCTTTGGATCGTCAAGAATAAATCCTACTAATTCATTAAGTAGTAATAAAGAATTAATATCTTCCGGCTTCCTTAAACCTAAATGTTGAGCAATAATTTCACTATTTTTTAGACATAGTTCTAATATGTCATTTAATTTGCTAAATTCTAATTTTATATTCTCTGCATTAACTACAATTTCTTTATTAGAATTAAATTTTTCAGAATCTAAATGTTTTTTAATTTCATTAGCTTCTTTTTCTATGTTGTTAATTATATCTATTGCAGGAATTTCAAATATTGATTCATCATACTTCTTTTTTAACTGTTTACTCAAATCAAAATACTGATTACATTTAAAAGTCATAGAATTAGATATAGCAATTAATTCATTCAGATCTAAATTTGTCCATTCACTCGGGAACAGTGAAGATTTAATTGATAAGTTTAATATATCTGATACAATTTTTACATTTTCGATACTTATATTAAATTTAGCACCGGTAATATTTATTATTTTTTCATATGTTTCAATAAAATTTTCATAGTTTGGCAATAACCTCATTAAAATAACATATATATTATGTCTCAACTCATGTGTCAATATTTGTATATTACATCCATACCATGGGTTTTCTGAATAATCCATACTTTTCTTTCCAATATTCTTTGCATATTCTCCAATTAAGAACTTGTATTTATTTAGTTTATCCCCATCAGTATTATCAACATCGTCAATTGAGAATACTACATCTTCTGTGTCTTCTAACTTAGCTAACTTCCCATTGATTTCATATATACTAGAATTTAACAACATACATTTAGTATGAAGTTCTTCATTGTAATTTATTAATTTTCTACGTTTTTCTTCCAATTCGGAAAGCTTGTACAAGATATCCTCATGTACCTTTATTTTTGGCGTATTTAGAGTTCTCTCAAGCTGTCCTAAAATATCTTTTTTATTAACTTTATGACTATGTAAAGTTAAACAAAAATCATCTAATTTAACTTCTTTTATTCTATCCTTTACAACATCAAGAGCTGCCATTTTTTCTGATACAAATAAAACCTTTTTTCCATCAGAAATTGCTTCAGCGATTATATTAGTAATAGTTTGACTTTTTCCAGTTCCTGGAGGTCCTTGCAATACGAAACTTATACCTTTTTTTGAAAGTAATATTGCGTCCTGTTGACTTGAGTCTGCATCTACAACTTGATATGTTTCAATTGGTCTTATATTTTTATCATGATCGTAATTATTTAAACCAGCTGGAACTTGAACTATTTCACTATAATCACCTGCTAATGCTTTAACAATATGATTGGAAACAATCTTATCTTTGTTTTTTACCAAATCCTCATACATATTCATTTTAAGAAAGGATAACAAAGCTAAAAATGTTTCTTCAGTCACCTTCCAATCATTTTCATTTGCTATTTCAACTATCTTCATTAGATATTTTTCTATACTATCTTCATGTTCATTATATTCGGGAAAAATAACCCCAAAATCATTTTCTAATTTATAAGCTAAACTAGGATTTAATAAAATTCCATCATCACGCAAGCTCAATATGTATGGCTCATTTATAGATTCTATTTTTAAACTTGCTGGTACAAGTATTATCGGTGAAGAGATTGTAATGTTTGAATTCTTATTTTCCCTCCAATTCAACATACCAAAAGTTAAATACAAAGTATTTATACCTTGTTCCTCAATTGATGTTTTAGCTTTAGCCCTCAATGACTTCAGTGTCCTTTGTTGCTCATTGAGTGTTTGATTAGTTTCAATGTCTCCTTTTACAACTAAAATGCTTTGTTCTTCACCATCATCATCAAATATTGTTTTCGATGGATATGAAAATTCCAAGCTTTTTTCTTGATTTACAAGCAAATTAAATAAATCACCTAAACATGGTGATTTAATTGCAATATTTGACCTTTTTGTTTCCTTAAAGTTTATTAATCTATTGCTTTTACCAAGGTCTAAAAGACGTTTTTTCCATAGTTCAATTTTCAAGTCTAAATTTTGCATTATAATGCCCCTTTGTTTATTACAATATAATATATAATATCATGATAAATTTATATTTGCAATACAGAATGCATATAATACACTCCCTACAATATCCATTCTCTCATTAATTTGAAATACATAAACAATTTCAATTAAATAACTAATACACGTTATTGTAGGATAAATATTATACGCACCATCACAATAATTATAATAAAATCCCATTTTTATAAATATTAATTACACCTCTTGTTGCAGATATATCTTTTTCAATTAGTGAATATCTATTTATCACATTATTTATTTCATTTTTATAAGAAGAAAGAACATAGCTAGAATTATAAAAAACTCCACCTTTAAGCCCTATTATTATTTCCTTATCAAATTTTTTTATCTTATATGAAACTAATGTTGATTCCGCTAAATATTTACCTGCATTTTCTAACAACTTAATTGCATCAGGATTTTCTTTTCGAGAATAATCAACAATTATTTTAAAAAGTGAAGCAATTTCATTTTTTTGATTTGTATATATATAATTCATAATATGAGAACGTGTACTCCCACCAATTCTTCCAAGCAAAGCTTCGCTTAAACTATCAAATGATATTTGCCTATCAAACTTGTACACTATTTCTTTAAATGCTTCTATAACAGTATGATAGCCACTTCCTTCATCCCCTAAAATATGGCTCCAACCACCTACCATTTCACCTTCTCCATTTTTTTGAACATAACAAGATGATCCCGTTCCAGAAACTACAAGAATTCCATCATTATTTCCCAAATAAGCTTTACAGGTCATTTCAGCATCATTTAATACTATTGTATTTACTCTGAATTTATTTTTTATGTAGTTCTGAATTACTTCAATATAATTTCCAGTTTCTACTGCAGCCATTCCAATACCAATTAATTGACATTCAACTCTACCTAATTCTTTTAAACATGAATCAATTAATGCACTGACATTTGAAATAGTTTCATTTAAATTTACAGCAGGATTTCCAAATCCTCCAATATTTTTATAAATAGGATTGTATTCTAAATCATATGCAACTATTTCAGACTTTGTCCCCCCTGAATCTATTCCAATTAAATATTTCATTTTTCCCCCTTTAAATATCCATTATAAAATATTGTATTTATATGTCCAGTTTATTGAGAGCGTCTCTTAAAATCTTTATTTCTTCCTTTGTAAAGGTTACACCTTTTGCCATTTTTTCATGTTCAGGAGACCACTCTCTTATATCATATTTAGGATCTCTTTCATTCCAGCTAACTAAGTTAAACTCCTTCGTCCAACCCTTTGCTGATTCCGAAAGTATAGCTATTTCTTTAACTACCTCAAATTTTAATTCTGCCATTATATTTTCTCCTTGAATTTTTATAGTTTTTCTTCACACATTATTATACTCTATTACCATTATTCAATTCAACCACATTTTTCAATACTAAATTATTATGAAATAATTCAAAACATTAAATCTCGATCTGACCACTTCCAAAATATCAAAACTGAACATTTACAGAGTGACAGTCTTGGATATAATTAATATATAATATAATAAATTTCGAGGAGGAATTATGATAGGTAAAAAAAAGAAATTTTCAATATATCAATTAACTGTGATTGGTTTAATGTCAGCAATGGTTTTTGTAGCAACAAACTTTAGAATAGAAATACCAACACCCTTAGGCAAGACCATGCTACATCTAGGCAATGTAATGTGTTTATTAAGCGGAATTTTCTTCGGTGGAGTTACAGGAGGTTTAGCTGCAGGATTTGGTTCAGCCATATATGACTTGTTTGATCCAGCTTTTGCACCTGAATTTTGGATAACATTTATAATGAAATTTACTATGGGTTTCATCGCTGGGAAAATTTCTCACATGAGAGGATTTAATGGAGAAAATAAGAAAATTAACTTAATAGCTGCTATAGTAGCTGCAATAACATATGTTTTATTATATGTATGTAAAACTATTTTCTTACAACTTATTATTCTTGAAAGCACTTGGCAAGCAGTTTCTGCAGTAGCAGTTACAAAATTTCTAGTTTCTTCTACAAATGCAATAATTGCTGTAATTGCATCACTAGCCCTATCAATAAGCTTACGCCCGGCTTTAAAAGCAGCAGGTGTATTTAGAAAACTCGAAAGATAAAAAAACTTTAAATTTAACAAAAAACCAAGGCATACAAGACCACATACATTTAGTATATACGCAATTAATTACTGGGCGACCGCAAGGGATCGCCCATGGTTTATATAAATTCAACCATATTCTTTCTATATCTTGCTGGAACAAATTGAAATTGTAAATCAATATTTGTTCTTTCTTTAATTGCAAGGTCTGTGAAATATTGTTTCCACAGATCTCTAAACATTTTTTCATCTTGTGAATATTCTATATTAATTGAATCTTTTAACTCTTTTATTTCCCATCTTTCGTTTGCATAAACAACAACCTTTTTTCGTTTCTCATCATGTATTATAAATTTTTCATATTTATATCTGTCAGCAAAATGTTCTACAATTAATATTAATATATCGTTATCTGGAGCAAATTTAGAATACAATATTCCATTAACATCAGAAAATCGAAGTATTCCAAGAAATCTATGGGTTTCCGCTCCAACTTTTAGATAAATTTGATTTATTGGTAAAACTTTCTCGTGTGAGAAAAAGTTCATGGTATTTTTACCATATCTAAAAGCAAAAATAAGAAAATCAAGTATTGTATTTTCCTTATTTTCATTGCTTGATAAGTAACAATAATAAACATTAATATAGGCTTCTCTAGATATTTTGTTATTTATTGCATCACAAACTATTTTTGCTTTTTCATAGTCAGTATCAACTATCTCAAAAGAGTTAATAATAGATTGCTGATATCTTGAATATTCAAATATACCAGAAGCCTTTTCTTTTTTATAATGATAAAAAATACATGTCATAAGGCCTTCAAATGTTCCATCATATAAGTAGTCCATAACAACTTTACTCCTTACATAAACTCAAAAATAGAAAACTGTTTTTGAGCTTCTTTAAATCTAATTTCATTTTTTATTGAATCTGGCTCAAATTTCGTATTACCGTAGTATTTTCCTTTAACTGTAATAAAGTGCTTCGCTCTTTTTAATACTGTTTTCATTTTTATAAGTGAATCATATGAAAGCTCTGCATTTTTTCTTTCCCTAATTATTCTTTGTGCACTTTTCACACCTAAACCTGGAATCCTCAACAATTCTTCATATGATGCTTTATTAATTTCTATAGGAAACCTATCAATATTTCTTAGTGCATACATCATTTTAGGATCAAATTCTAAATCAAGGTTAAAATCTATTTCTGTAAAAAGCTCTTCTGACTTAAAATAATAATAACGCATTAACCAATCAGCCTGATACAATCTATGTTCCCTAACAAGTGGTGGAACTGTATTTACAGATGGTAAATTCGGACCTGATATAACTGGTATATAAGCAGAGAAAAAAACACGTTTCATATTAAATCTATCATATAGATTCTGTGATAAATTAAGTATTGTTTTATCACTATCTGGTGTAGCACCTATTATCATTTGAGTTGACTGACCACCAGGCACAAAGCGAGGTGTATTTTTAAAAACTTTTTTATCTTCGATAGTTCTAGTCATTTCTGAATTAATTACTGACATAGGTTGAATTATACTTTCTATTTTTTTCTGCGGAGCTAAAATTTTAAGGCTTTCTCTAGTAGGTAGTTCTATGTTTACGCTCATTCTATCTGCTAAAGCACCAGTTTTTTTTACCAAAGCTGGATCGGCCCCCGGTATGACCTTTACATGAACATATCCCCAAAAATTATATTTATACCTCAACAACTCTAAAACTTTATAGATGTTTTCCATAGTATAATCTGGATTTTTCTCTACAGCAGAACTTAGGAATAATCCCTCAATATAATTTCTTCTATAAAACTGAATAGTAAGTTCTGCTACTTCTTCTGGTGTAAAACTTGCACGTTTTACAGGATTTGTAACTCTATTTAAACAATAATGACAGTCATATATGCAATCATTTGTTAGAAGTATTTTCAATAAAGAGATACATCTCCCATCTGATGACCAAGCATGACAAATACCTGCTGCTGAAGCATTACCTATACCGCCTGTATTTTTATTTTTTCTTTCAACACCGCTAGACACACAAGATACATCATATTTAGCTGCATCTGATAAAATTTTCAGTTTTTCAAATATTATATCGTTCATAATTCACCTGTTTATTAGTATAGATAAATTATATCACAGTGAATATAGGCTGTCAAACATTTGTTCTAGTACTTTTGTTTATACTAATTATTCACCTAAAATTCTTTGTTTTTTCAAAGAATTTATTATAAATGTAATTTGAATGAACCTAAAAATTCAATAAAAGTAGTGATGAACTATCTACTTTATAGCTCATCACTACTTTTAATGTTTCTACTTATATTTTTATTTAACTATTTTTTCTATAAACCTTTGTAAAATTGTTGCTACTTCTGCCCTTGTTGCCTCTCCTTTTGGATCTATAATATTGTTAGGTTTTCCTGTTAATAAACCATTTGCTATCATCCATTTTATTGGTTCACTGGCCCATGATGAAATATTATTATTATCTGCAAAGTTTGTAATATCAACAGTCGATAATACATCATATTTCATATATTTTGCATATCGATACAGTATAACTGACAACTGCTCTCTTGTTATATTATCTAGTGTTCCAAATAATCCGTTACCATAGCCTTCCACAATTTTATTTTTTGATGCCCATATAACTGCATTTTCATACCAAGATTGTGTTTCTATATCTTTATACGATGTACCCTTTATTGTTGGTGAACCTGCTAATCGGTATAAAACAGTTACAATCATAGACCTTGTCATACTCATTTGCGGTCCGAATTCTTCATCTGTTATTCCTTTAAACAACCCTTTCGCAACTACATAATTTACACTTTCAAAATACCAATCGTCTGAATTAACGTCTTTAAATATTGGTGTTTGAACAATTTCTTGCCCTGTTGTATCATTTACAATGTTATTGCTACCACTTCCATTTCCACCGCTGTTTCCGCCGTTATTACCATCTCCATCATCAATTGGTGTTTCGTCATATGTTTTTTCACCAATTGTATATGTTGTCGAAAACACAGTGCTATCATCCATTCCTACTTTTGAAGCTATCGCCTTTAATTTGCAAGATTCAGAAATTAAAATTGGTGCTGTATATGTTCTTGATGTTGGAGTTGGTGTTGTTCCATCTGTTGTGTAGTAAATCGCTGCATCTTCAGTTTCTGTGGTTAAAATTACTTCTTGTGCATCATCATATTTACCGCCACTTATATTTACAATTGGCTCAAGAACTGTTTGTCTTGCTGTAATCTCAATATCTTTTGTATAGTCACTTTCCATAGGAACTCCTGCATAGCTTAATGCATTTTGAGATACTAATACTGTATATTTTTTCGGTGTTACTCCATCATCTTCAAATTGTTTAAATCCTCCAAGATATTGTGTATTATCCGCATTAAATCTAATACGCTTTACAAATGTATCTGATGATATAACATCACTTTGATAAACTCCATCAACCACATATCCTGTATTTGGTGCAGCCACGATGAAATCAATATCATAACATGGAATATTTTGTCCTCCAACCGTTTCAAAAACTTGAATATTCGATACATTGTTTTCTTTATCATATATGGATTCAGCTTTCATATATTTTGAAAACTCAACTTCTAAACCTGATGAATCAGCGGTTGCACCTATAACATCCGGTGCCTCTAAAGAAAGAAGGCCTATATTAACTTCGGTATGCATTGGTGGAACGGTCATAGATTTTGTTAATGCTGTTTGATATTTGTTTGAACTATCATTAAATAGAACCCTCCAATTTCCTACTGGTACCTCCCATCCATATTTACCGTTATTGTCAGTAATTTGTGGGTTTTCTTGCTCTGACAATGTCAAGAACTCATCGTCCCATGCTTCCCAACTTCCGTTATTATCAGTTTGCGCTGTTGCTGTAATACCCTCAACTCTTTGGTTTTCAATTGCTTCAAATACATAACCTGATGGATCCATTAGATATTCAGGGTCTTCCGGATCATCTTCTTCGCCGATATCTTTTTCTTCCAAACGTAGCTGCATAATTATTTGTGATATTATGCTATTCCCCCATAGATTATATTCTGCATCTATTTTTGTAGTATAAACCATGTTTCCAGTTGATACTATATAGCTTAAACATTTGCCTGGTAGGGAGAAAAAACTTGAACCGTAACCAACAACTCCCATTAGACTACTAATAGAGTGACTATCTCTTCTTGCATACTGATATTCCCTAATTTCATCATATAATCTACTGCGTACATTTGAATTCTTTATACGATCAGTTAAGCTTCTTAAATTAGCAGGATCTATGCTTGCTGGTCCTGAAAATATTTGTACTGCTGTTGCTACTCCTCCTATAACCTGCATTCCCTTTCCATAATTTCCAAGATTAGCTGTTCTATTTCGGAACCCTTCATATGCTATTTCACCAGTGTTTTGAACATATCCCATATAATCAACTTTACCAGATATATTCCTTGCAGTATCTAAATTTGTAGATTTAGCCATTATATCTGCTTTTATACTTTTTGTAACTATTGATACATTGTCTCTGCTCGCAATCAATGAATTTAATTGTGCACCTACTAAAATTTTTGGATTTTCATTAATGTTTGCATCTATGGTACCACTTTTTAGTTTATTAGCTAATCCTTCACTAAAATACATGGTTCTATTTACCCTAAAATCATATCCTGTTTCAGTAGAACTATCTTTATACAAATAATACTCTCCATCACTACCCACAGAAACTTTTCTAAAGCCTTGTGCTATAAGCTGTTCTACTGAATAACCATTTACATCTTCATAGTTCACTTCTATTCCTATTTTTCCATCTCCGAAGTTTTTGTAAGCTTTTAATGAATTTTGTGTCTGTTCAGCAATTACTGCACCATTAGTATCTCGATATGGTTGCGGAATATTAGCAGGTTCAATTTTATCAAGATTATTGAGAGAATCTTCAAAGTCCTCTTCTGACGGTGAATTAAACCCATTCAAAAGCCCCATGTCTTCTCCATTTTTCAGAGAGTAAAACACTGATATATTTCCTATATCTCTACCTATTACAGCTTCCATTTTCCAATCAGAATATTGACCATTTAAGTTGTCACGAACTAAAGTAGCAGGATATTTTGTTTTATATCCATCTTTACTAGTGTTAATAACATATACATTTTCGAGCTGTGAGCTCACGAGTTTATTTATTCTAAAACTAACACGGCTTAATCCAGATGAATTATATATGCAAACCCCCTCTGGTGTATCACCGAGAGTATCAACGGAATATTTTTTTATAGCAGGGTCATCTAATGAACTGTAATGAGCTATGTTAATAAATTCATAGTTGCTTACAGTTGCCCTGTCTTCACCATCTATTACTTCACATAATATTTCTTTTGATTTGTATACCTCGCCTTGTTGTGTAGTCATCTCAGCTCTCAGAGTATGTACTGCGGTTTTTTGTGGTGTAGTTAATGATGCAACAATGCTATAGCTATGTTTGCTGTTAGCCTTAGTACTACAAATCAATACATCTCCGTCATATATATCAATGTCACTATTAGCAAAAGCCATACCACGAATGGTTATATCTGATGCTGGCTTTATTACTTGTTTTGATGCGATAATACTTACTTGAGGAGTGTCTACAGCAGTTCTAAATGTTGCTCCTTTATCAACTCCATTTCGACTAAAATAAAGATTTAAAATTGAATTATTTTTAAGTTTATCAGGTACTGAATCTGCAGTGTAGGTTATAGTATAATTTCCTTCTGCATCAGGTGTATAGTTATCACTATAAAAATTAGATTCAACACCATTTACTGCCTTATCATAAACTGCCCTATATTGATCATCATATGCAGATATTGATTTTAATGTAAAATCGTTTTTTAATAGTTCACTAACTATTACTTTTGCTTTAACATATATTTTTCCACTGCGTCCATCTGTTGATGTAGGTACAAATTTAGTATCGAAATGTACATCATACGGAATTAACATATCTTTTGTAACGTTAGAAGGAATTGTAATTTCTCCCAATTTTAATTCCTTTCCATTTTCCACCACGACACTTTTTTTAACATAATGTGTATTTTCTATCCATCCCAAAGAATCGAATGTCTCAATTTTTGAAAGTCCATTTAAGTTTGTTATATCATAGCTTGAGAAAATTAAAACGGTATAATCTCCTTCATTTAAAGCATATGTATCCGAGGTAACTTTTTCATCTGAACTGATGAAATATGAAACAATATTACCTAATTCATTGTAAATTGCCATATAAGTAGCAGGAGGAGTTTCAACTTTTTTAACTATATCCGCTGTAATAACTCCCTTAGGAATCGCTACTAAATCAACTGCACCATTTCCATATTCATCAAGGGTAACTGTGTAAAATTCAACTTCATTTACATATCCATTGTGAAACTTTGGATATACTCTAATAGTTTGATTGCTCAATTCTTTGCCCAATTCTATTGTATCACTGTTACCGCTACCTACAATGTAATTTCCTTCTGTATCAGTGATTTTTATATATGATATAGAATTGTAATTTTCCAATAATAGTATATCATTATAATTTTCATTATTAGTTTGAAGAGGTCTTGAATATGAATTTATTTTTAATCTGTTTTGGTCAGCATAATTTAAATCCACATCAATCTCTTGATTAGCTTCATTACTTGTTGCATATTCTACAAATTTAGTTTCATAATTTTCTTTACTTGCTACTATTTCGGTATCAAAATTTGGATACACTGTAAACAATACCTTTCCATTCTCATCAGTTACTCCTGAAGTATTGTAATAAAAATGAATTTGACCATTGATCACAACTTGATTCAAACTAACTGTTGCTCCTATCAATGTTCTTCCTTCCACATTACTATCATTTATCGTAATTTGAATGGTTGATGTTGAAATATTACTTACAGTTAAATTTTGCGAGTTCACTCCCCCGTTAAGTGTTATAGGTGTTGTAACCTTTTCAGGCAAACTATATTTTTTTAAATCAGAATATGGTAAAACCAAATTGTAACTATCAATTACCATACCTTCATATAATCCTACTTTTTCTACATTAGGTTTTGCATATCCATTATAAATATTGTCATTAACGGTATAGCTATAATTTATGTATGCATCAGGAGATAATTCAGCACCATTAACATTAAATATTATGCTTGCTGGTTTACGAGCATTACTCAAGTCTATTGTTGCAGCTTCACCAGATACAGCATCAAATTGACCACTTTTATATGTGTTTAAACTGTCAAGCAAAGAATAGTTATAACTTCCTGGCTTTATAATATTAAAATCAAAATTTGTATTTCCATTATCAATTATTTTCGTTTTGCTTCTCCCATCATGATTAAAAATTCGAAGATATTTACCATCGAAATCTCCTGTATTTGGTAATCCATTAAATTCTACTTGAGCTGCTACAGAATATGGTTTTTCCTCTATCTTAGAAACAAAATTTGTTACAAAAGAAGGATCTACTATTTTATATTCTATAGAAACTATCTCTGCTGCATCAGATGGTATAGATTCTTGACCTGAATAAACCCCATTTTTTGTTTCTATTAGATTTGTATCTTTACTTTTATCCACATTAGCTGCATCTTTATAATTAAGAGTCGCTATACCATTGAAGTTTGCTTTTCCATTGATGGTATATTTTATGTTGCTTAGATTTTCAACATAATATTTTCCCCCAAGGAATTCAGTTTTTATGTCTGAACGATAATATGTAATATATGGTTCTTCAACGACATTTACTAGAACTTCATTATACTTTGAATTTAATCCTAAAGTATCAATCATATAAAAATACAATTTTTTTGCATTAGAATCATTAAAATTAATTAACTTTGAATATGTGTATAAATCTTCCGTACCTGAAGTTCGCTTCAATGTATATGTTTCAAGGATATTGTCCATTTCATCTAATACATCAACCATACCTACATTACCAGCACCACCTAATTGAATATAGAGATTGTAATCTGCAAATTTATTTAATGTTAGTATTTCTTCTCCATATTTTCCCATTATTCCACAAATAGTCGGTGCTTCAGCAAAAGTTGTGCGGTAATTTACAGAGACAGATGTATTATATACAACACCCCCAGTGCCCTTGAATTCAAAATAAATAGTCTTATTTCCAAACCCATCACTTAATGTAAAACTAACTGAATTTTCTATGGAAGAAAAAGGCAATGTAGAAAGTGATGATAAATTTTCAGTAAATCTAACCTGATTAAAACTTCCTGATGTGATATTAATAGTGACTTGTTGTTCTGTTATATACGGTGCACCATCGTTGATTTTTACAGTTGGATTTATAATAGTTACAACATCCTCAGCTGGTAGTAGTGCTACTTCACAAAAGCCATTTATTTGTGTGTTATTTTCTTTTAAGTACACTTCATACCAACCACGTGCCATATTATCAGTTTGTGCTGATGAAATAAGAAGCTTTTTAGAAGATACGAAACTAACTGCTACTTCTAGAGGGGTTGCAGACAATCCGTTTTTAGTATGTTCCATGAAATGGGCTGTATACGTCTTTCCACTGTTAAAGCCCTCTCCATTTAGCGTTAATGCTCTACTTCCAGATATACTAGCGAGAGCTGGGTCTACTACAGATCCACTAATAGGTGAATACAATTTACCAAAAGCAATATTAGTTCCTATTGTAAAATCAGAATTAGCTTTTATGCCCGTTCCCTCTTCATATGATAAGCTGCTTATTTTCATTCCTTCCAATAGTATTTCTAAATATAATGAATAGTTTAGCGGTTCCGTTGAAGATATGTTAAATAAATATTCTCCATCCGAACTTTCTAAACTACATCCAACTACATCATCTGATAGTATAGCAGAACAGCTAGTTATGGAAGATTGTAAATTCAACCCTGATAATACTACCTGAAAATCAGTTGTATCCGCTGGCAATAAATAATTACCTTGAAACAAATCATAGTCTACCGGTGTTAAAGAAACGCCACCTACTACATCTGTTCTTTCTATAGGAACGGTATGAACTAAACTCCCACCATAATTGAATTTTATTGATGATGCACCACTTGGGACATCTACCTTTCCAGTTGTAGTAAAGACTCCATTTTTAGGTCCGTCAACATTAACTGAATCTGGTCTTAAAATACTATTCCCATTATTGTCAGTGACTACAATTAGTGATGAATTATTGATATTTCCACTTGTTAATGTGAATTTATGAGCTGTTGAAGTAGTTGTACTTCCTAAATAGAATGTAGCATCATCAGCACCCTCATATGAATTAGACATAGATTCACCGTGACCTCCTGATGATTGCCTCCCTACTACTGCATTTGTTAGCTTAAATTGTCCTATAGTTAATTCCGAAATTACATTAATAGGAGTATTTGTATAATATTTTTCTCCAGAAATTTCAATTTCAATATAAAGTTTATCCCCCTGTGCTGGTTGATTTAAAATTGTAAAGTTTCCTATAATGCATTGTTCTTCCCCACCGATTACTACCATATCATATTCATCATCTTGTAGAGTTGCAATTAAATTTACTGTGCTAACAGGACTCCAAAAGCTTGATTTTGTTCCACTGTATAATTTGATAGATATATTTTCTTTTTGTACACCACTATCTAAACCATATAATGAAATATCAAATGGCACTTTAGTAACACTATCAGTTATTTCCACAGGGATATTATTTTCATTAACATAAATACTCATTGAATAGCAACTAAAATAAGCATCACTGTTATCATAATATGTATCTCCATTATCTTTGAGGCGAACATAATAATTATCTGATGAATTTAAAGTTACTCCGCCGTCCATTATCATTTCATAAATGTAGCGCTCATCACCTTGAGCTGTTTTGCCTAAATACCATCGCTCACTTTGTGATGCTACAGCAGTATAAATACCATCATATGATGATACTTCTGCTGATAGCTCCCCTAAGTTTTTACCTATTGCCTCAACATAAAATATGCTATCACCTGGTTTGGGATAACTACCACACCAATCAGACTCTCCACCACCATTAAATTCTGGTGTTCCACTAGGGCTTGGGACAACAGAATCCGCACTAGCTAACATTGGAATAAAGAAATTCTGGGTAAATATCATTGTAAAAATCAAAATCCAAGATATAACTTTTTTCTTCATTAATTATTCCTCCTTGTTATTTAATAACATTCTCTTTCATATTTTTCTAAAAATATAAAACTCTAACAAAGTCATATTTTTCATGTTGAATTTTGTCTTTATATAACTTTATCTATAATTATACTTTTTATTTTAATAAATAAAAGAGCGTTTGGCCATTTGTCAATGACAAAAAAAATGACACAATTTGTGTCATCTTTTATTAAATAATATTCATATATTTCTCAATATTAATTTATGATAATTTTTTTATTTTGGGATTGGATTGCATTACCATAACTGTATATTAACTCTCTATTACTACGTCTAATCCTAACATTGCTATAACTTCATTTTTATTATATATAGGTGATGCTATTGTTAATACGATTTCGTTGGTATCAGTAGTAATGTATAAATCAGAAACAAAAGTCTTCCCTTGCAATGCACCAATAAACCAAGGTCGATCTCTCAAATCTATTGGGGGTATACCATCAAGATTACAACCCACCCTTGTACTATCTGGCATATATGTATAGAGAACTATTTTATCATTATTTTTCTTTGAAAGTTCCTTAAACAATTTTGTATGCACATTTCCATTTAATTTTATTATATCAGGATTTTGTACTAAATTTTTAACGAAAGTAGTCCACTTATTCTTAATGGAATTTAGTGTCTCTTTTGGAATTTTCACTTGTGAGTGTTCCTTAATGACCTTCGTCATTGTTTCACTCATTTTCTCAAAAGATTCAGCTTCTTTAGCCATTACTACAAGTGTGTTTGATTGCTCTTCAATTACTGAAGCTACTTGTTGTGTTGCTCCACTAATCTCATTTGACGCTGTAGTAATTTGTATTAAGTTACTATTCATGTTCTCAATTTCTTGCCCTTGCAATTCTATATCTCTGCAAACTTGAAACATAGACGTTACTGTAAGTTTACTAATTTCTGCTATGTCGCTAAATCCTGTTTCTACTTCGGATAATATTTTGGAATCTTCCTGCTCTTGGCTAACTCCATCATCAAAACAATTAATTAACCCCCTAATTTCCACTTCAAAATTATTGAGTATTTCACTGATTTCATCAGCAGACTTATTGGATGCCTGCGCCAGTTCCCTTATTTCACTAGCTATGACCGAGAAACCTTTTCCCTGTTCTCCTGCTCTTGCAGCTTCTATTGATGCATTTAGCGCTAATAAATTTGTTTGCTTAGAAATATTTTTCACTACATCTATAATGCCGTTCATAGTTCTTAATCCTTCTGATATTTCTTTTGTCTTCAGTGATAGCGAAATGTTTTCCTTTGATCTATTTTGCATTTTCTCAATAAGATGTTGCAAGACTTCCCTAGTACCCCTAAATCCTACAACAGTTTGCTCTAAATTATTCTTTGTAAGCTCTACTTTATCAATTGTTTCATTTGCTATATTTACTAACTTTCGACTACTTTCAACAATTTTATTAGACATCTCATTTTGTCTTTGAGCACCTAAAGCAATTTTTTCTACTGTCATAGCTATTTCCCGCATGGCAGAGCTGGTTTTCACAGTTATAGCAGATAATTTCTTTGTTCTATTATATAGAGTATCCGAATTCATTCCTACATTTGCAAGAACCCTTCTATAGTTGAGAAGTAATTTATTTAATTCCTCGGCAAGCCCTTTAAATCTTAATCCTCTACTTACAAATTTTTTACTTAAATTTCCTGCATTTACTTCATTTATTCCAGAAACAATATGATTACGTTCTCCTATTTTTCTGCTGATCAACATCATTATTCTTACCCTCCATAATAATTTATCATAACTTTTAGTATTTTTACACTTTTATACTTTGTATTTTTAATATAATTTGTAGTAACATTATACTCCAATCCGAAAAATTTTTCTACAAAAATATGTTTCTTTCGCTAAATTTTACTATACACTATTTTTCTTTCAGTAAGCAATGTATTATTTATAGATAAAATTAATTGGTAAAAAAAGCATTCGAGTTTTTGCTTGCTCGAATGCTGAATTAAAGTTACATTTATATTTAGCCTTTTGTCTAAAATTGTTTGCAAAGTCAATTATTAAAATAATATTTTTTTTATAGCACCGATACTATTTTTTACGCAATCTTGCTCGTTCATATTGTTTCGGCCATTCTACTTCGTTTTTTAGCTTAAAGTCTGCTTGAAGAGGCCAATAAGGACTTCTTAATTAGCTAAAGTTTCTTTAGTAACCTTTGGACTTATCCAGCGCATCAAGTTGATTTTTGAACCAGCTTTATCATTAGTTCCAGAAAGTCTTGAACCTCCGAACGGCTGCTGACCAACTACTGCACCCGTTGGTCTGTCATTAATATAGAAATTGCCTGCTGTATAAACTAATGCTTTTTGTGCTTGTTCTATGGCGTATCTATCTTTTGCAAATATTGCACCTGTCAATCCATAGTTAGATGTGCTGTCAACTAATGAAAGCATGTCTGAAAATTTTTCATCTTCATATACATATATTGTCATAACAGGTCCAAATATTTCTTCTTCCATGGTTTTAAAGTGAGGATCAGAAGTAACTATAATAGTTGGTTCTACAAAATACCCAATTTTATCATCGCAGTTTCCTCCGAATATTATTTCTGCATCTTTAGAATTTTTAGCATATTCTATGTAGTTTTTTATTGTATCAAATGATTTTTTATCTATAACAGCACCCATAAATGTGTCGATTTCTTCAATATCTCCGAATTTTATATTAGCTGCTTTTTCCAATATATTTTCTTTTACTTCAGACCATACGCTTTTTGCAATGTAGGCGCGTGATGCCGCAGAGCATTTTTGTCCTTGATATTCAAATGCTCCATCAATAAGTCCGCGTGAAGCTGAGTTTATATTAGCAGAATTGTGTACTATTATATAATTTTTCCCGCCTGTCTCACCAACAAGTCTTGGGAAAGTTTTATAATTATATATATTGTTTCCTATTGCAGTCCACATATTTTGGAATACTTTTGTAGAACCGGTGAAATGAATTCCACTTAAATTTTTATTACTTAATACTGTATCGCTTATTTCCCCTGCATTTCCAGGTATGAAATTTATTACGCCGTCAGGAAGTCCCGCTTCCTGGAATAATTTATAAATTACATAAGATGTGTATACAGTGTTAGATGCTGGTTTCCATAAGACTGTGTTTCCAGCAATTGCAGGAGCACTAGGCAAGTTGCATGCTATTGAAGTAAAGTTAAATGGAGATACAGCAAAAATAAATCCTTCAAGAGGTCTGTACTCAGTTTTGTTCCACACCTTTTTTGTTGATAATGGTTGTTCTGAATATATTTGTTGCAAGCAAACTGCATTATTTCTGAAAAAATCTACTAATTCGCAAGCAGAATCTATCTCTGCCTGCTTATAAGTTTTGCTTTGAGTAAGCATTGTAGAAGCGTTAAGTTTTGCTCTCCAAGGTCCTGCAGCCAATTCTGCAGCTCTTAAAAATATAGCTATTCTTGATTGCCAAGGCAGTTTTTCCCATTTTTCTTTTGCGTTCAAAGCCTCTTCAATTGCCATTTCAATTTCTTTTTTGCCAGCCTTATGAAATTCTCCAATTACCTTGTTTTTATTATGAGGAAGTATGCATAGACCTTTATTGCCAGTGCGGATTTCTTTTCCGCCTATTATTACAGGTATATCTATAATACCATTTTTTATGTTAACTAATTCAGCTTCAAGTTCAGTTCTTTCAGTACTTCCTAAATCATAATTCAGCACAGGCTCATTTACAAAATTAATTTCTTCTATTATATTGTTATTCATGTTTTCTCCTTCAAAAATATAATTTTATTTTATATATTACAGCTTATATAAATGTATTTACATTTAGTTCTATTAAGCTTGTTTCTCATTACTATAATACATGTAAAAATAATAAATGTCTACTATAAAACAAATTATATGTAAAATAACAACTAATAGTAAGAATATGTTTATTTATATGTTGTATTTTTTTTGTTTTGCAAGGGAAATAGTTATCATAATAAATTTTAGTAACATAAGCCAAAATTGGGAAGACAGGGCGAGTGCGCCGTTAAAAGAGCAATTAATATCATCCGAGGAAATGGATCCTCCTTTTCTTTCTTTTTATGATTTTTAGACAATTTAATATAATAAATAAGTGTTGCAATTGCAACTAATGGTTCAAAAAATAAATAAGAATAGTCAAGAATAGCATGTATTAAAATTGGAATCCATGATATTCCTGACTTTTCTTGAATATAAATAAAATACCATCCACTTAAAATACCTCCACCGATTTCGTGAAGTATTTCTTTGAAAATATTAGAATTATTTAGTATTGATGGTGACCAACTCCCCAAAGTATTCCGCTGATAATCATAGCTCGAATTACAGATTTTTCTTTTAACTTATTGTATATATATCCTCGATAAATAAATTCTTCACCAAAAGAAACAACTACCAAGTTAAAGAATAAAATTGGTTGATAGATTGAAAGTAAATAACGAAGAATTTGAGGATTATTCAGATTTAGAAGATATAGTAAATGAATTTAGAGATGACATTAATTTAGAAGTATCACAGGCAACTAATGAAATGCCATTAGGACTTTTTAAAAAAGAAAAAGAGTATTTAAAACCAATATATAACATAGATTTGTTGTTATCATATATCTCCGCTCAAAAAGAATATAAGGTAAATAAAGAATCTATGATTAGCTATAACGGTAAAAAATACTCTGTACCTACCAAATATATTGGTAAGAAACTCAATATTAATTGCTTGGATAACAATAATATTAATATATATTATAGCAATGATTTAATAGTTTGTCATACATTAAGCGATAAAAAATTTAACTACAACATCTTTTATACATGAAAACATGATGAAAATGGACATGCTGATAGGAGAATAAAATGTATGCAAAATTATTAAATAACTTAGAAACGTTAAATTTAGAAAAGATGTACTCATACGTACCTACATATTTAGATACAGTAGCAAAGGAGGAAATTAGTGTCTTAGATGCATTAGTTCATCTTACTGAAAAAGAAATAATATATAAAAATGAAATGGCCTCTAAAATACAAATAAGTGTAGCAGGATTTCCTTCATCTTGCAACTTCAATTGCTATTGAAGCTGCGAGCAAAAGACATTTGACACATTTTATCACTTGCCATGATTTAATACAAAATCTTAGAAAAGCTTACAATGAAAACAGACTTGAAGCAAGGCTTAAACATTACAGCAAATATAAGGTTCTAGTTATTGATGAAATTGGATATCTCCCAGTAGATCAGTTAGGAGCTAATTTATTCTTTCAATTAATAACCAAAAGGTATGAACGTAATTCAACAATAATTACAACGAATCAGCCTTTTAGTAAATGGGGTGATGTTTTTTCTGATATGACATTAGATAATGCAATATTAGATAGGCTGTTGCATCATTCTCACGTTATAAAAATAATTGGTCCTTCTTATAGGACCAAAGACGTTTATGATTATATAAAAGAAAATAAGTAATTTTTTTAATTTATTATCGTAAAAATCATGCATTTTTATTTCTTATATCTTTTAACAATCCTTCAAACCACTCTACATTTACTAAGTGATGAGAACATGAATTTTCAAGCATTTTTCTAAAATAAATAGGGATTGTTTCATTATGCTTTAGAGATTGTTCTAATAAAGAAATCTTCACCTGAGTTTGCTCGATTTGTATTTCTATTAGTTTTATTAGTTCCTCTTCTTTATATTCATTAGCAAATAGCATTGCTGAATAAAAAGATAAATTTACATACTCCGTCTTAGATCCATACTTATACATCAATTTTTCAAATTCTTTTTCCCCTAATTCAGTGATGATATAATTGTTCGTCTCTCTAGTATTGTCTAATTGGTCAATTTTTTTAATATAATGTTTTTCTTCTAATTGTTGAAGATTATAATAGAATGACCCTTTAGTGAAATTTACTATATATTTATAGTGTCTCTCTTCCATTAAGGCTAATAGTTCATATCCGTAAGAACCTGAGTTTTGTTTCAATAAACCTAAAATTAGTAATGGTATCAAAAAAACATCTCCTTTTTGTTCTTCATAAAAATTATATTAATAGTTATTTCATAATTATAAGGTTTAGTCCTGGTTTATCCGCATTACTTGAGATATGAAATCAGCATAGGATATTTTCCCGAACGCAAAATCCATACTTTCTATATATATCTTTTCTGCTTTGGTATGCGCTCTAGCATGAATTATATTTAGCAGCTCATTTTCATTAATTAATGGCTTCAATACATTCTGCCTATTAGAAAACGCTTCAAAGTATCGTAAACCAAATTTTCTTTGTGAAATTGCATTAATATGAATACCATCGGGGTTAGAAGTTAAACCTGAGGCTGTGACAAAGTAAGCATTATCTTGTTCAAAAGCAAACTTTTGCAGCTCTTGATTAATAAAGTTATATTCAGAACAGCTTTTTCCAAATCCTTCTTTACCCAAATAATCTCCTAACCCACCAATAATAAATGGAATATCTGGAGCATTCAGTTCCTTTCTAAGAGCATCAATAATTAATAGCAGCTTTTTGTAATAAACTTTGTAGTTACCATTAACACTATCACTTTCTCCTTGATGCCACAGAATTCCTGTTAACTCACTACTTTGCATAGCAAATTTAGCTTCAGTTATTGCATGTCTAAAAAGTACTCCTTCTACAGCCCACTCATCCAGTGTACTTCCACCTTCAGCACAAGGAATTAAACCAATAATATCTTCTCCATTTTGACCACACCAGGCATCTGCAAATGAACCCGCTAGACTTATTCCCGAAACAGGACGGTCATAATTGATGGGCTCAGTCATCATTTGCCATCTACCATTACGTAGCATTTGTATTCTTTCATTATAAATCGGGGGTACTTCATGAATAAACCCTCGTCCAGCCATATTTGATTGTCCTAACATTAAAAATGACTTAACCATTTTTTTCATCCCTTCTTTTTATTTAATATTTATGAAGAAATGTTTCCAGTTCTCAATAAATATTTAGTAGTTACTTATTTAATTCATAGCTTCAGTAGATTTTCTTAAGTTTTTAAAACTATCAAAATTATCATTAGTCTAATTAGACTAACATCTCATAAATATTATAGTCTAATTAGACTATTTGTCAATTATATTTTAGACGATACAGAGAAATATTTATTAATTAATTTTACATTCAAGCCTCCAACTCCCTGCTTAGCTAATAATAATAAAAAATAGCCGACTATGGTGAATACTTTAACTTCACCCCAGACGGCATAAATTTATTTTTAGTAACCTATAGTTTAATTTATTTTTTTGGTATTTATACTCTTACGCAAAAAACCGTTTTAAAATCCGTATGATTCATTTACAATGATTACCTTTATTCTATCCTTGACAAACTGTCCCGCAATAAGAACAAAATCATTACAAATCCTCTGTTTATGCCTGCAATCAATGCATTTATCCAGCTTCGTACATGGTGTATCCTTTTTGAGTCGTTTCGCATCCAAAGGGGCTGCGATTTGCCTTGTACGGTAGACTGCATCATCTACGGTATCTACCAATTTATTGATACCGACTACAACGATTACTTGCTTCGGTCCGTACAGCATAGGAGCAACGCGGCTTCCATTACCATCAATGTTGAACAGCTTTCCATCAAGCGTAATAGCATTGGTACCGGTTAAAAACGTGTCTACGTCAAAATTTTTTAGGTAGATTGCCCGCTTTTCATCTGTGGTGAGCCCAGACTGATATTTGTCATAAAAATTAAAGTCGTTGCATCGAACAAAATCAAATACACCTGTTTCCTCTAGCGTAACGGAATCTCCACATCCAACCTTTTCGCCACTTCTCATCAACGTATCTATTAATTTAAGCAACTCTTTTTTATTCTCAACATAGTATCCTGCCATGTTATTCTGCTGCAAATTTAAAATTACTTTCCTTATTCTTTCGTCCATACATACCTCTCAGAAGTCGTTTTTGTGGATTTTAAATTACTATTCAACCGTTGTCTTGAATTTTCTTGTCAAAATCAAAACATTGTTTTCATCATAAACATTGGGTATTTAATTGGTAAATACATGTAGAAGTCTTTTATTTGCTTTGCTGAATAACTTGTTATATCTAAACCTGTTTCAAGATCTGCATATGAAGCTCCACCCTCTGCGTATGCTCCTAATATTATCCCTTTTTCTGGTTCTAATGGAGCACCAAAATATTTTATTTTGCTCTTTGATTCATCGGTTGTCTTCATATAAAGTTTTACTTCTGATTTTATATAATCAGCTTTTCTTTCAGCTATTAACCTCTCTCTACTCTTATTGATCTTTTGAAAATATTTTTCTTTTAATTATTGTACATAATTCCATAATTGTGAAATAGCTTGTTAAATTATAACACTAATTCCCATATATTAAAATATTTTTATGCTTGATTATTTCAATAATGTTCTCTACAAGCACTATCAAGTTAGGAGTAGACCCAATTTGGTACTAAAAGACCAGTTCAAATCATATACTTATAAAGAAAATAATAGGAAGGGGTGTAAAATTAGTTGATAAAAGTTAAAGTTAGTTTACGTCCAATTGTTAGTAATATAAATTTACCCACTGTTTTGAAAACAACTATACTTCCAGGTGACTCAATTGAAAGTATAATTATTGCAACCCAATTAGGAGAAATTTTTTACATAAGAAACGGAGTTGTAGGTACTTTTTTAGATATTCGCTCGCGCATTATTAAACTAGGTGCTAATAGAGGTGGATATGATGAACGGGGGTTAGTAGGGCTAGCCTTTCATCCTGAATTTAATTATAATGGACTGTTTTATCTTCATTATTCAGTAGCTGGAACACAAGGTCCAGGTGCTCTTTCTCAATCTTTTACCCCTAATCCATGTGACCCAAGAACTTTATCTCTAAAGTGGATTAATAGAGAAAATCAATATGATCATATTGATACAGTTGAAGAATGGGCTTTACAACCGAATAGTCAACCTCAAAAGCAGAGGACATTACTTAATTTAAGAAGACCCTTTTTTAATCATAATGGCGTCAATAGCCTAAACTTTTCACCTGAAACAGGAAAACTTGTTTTAACAACTGGAGATGGCGGATCAGGATATGATCCATTTAATTTAAGCCAGGATAATATGGAAATTGCCGGTAAAATAATTGAAATTGATGTAACTTATAATGCACTTATCGATAATCCACCTGTAGTCACACGTTTTGATGAAATTCCTATCCCTATACAAAAAATGCTTACGGTAATTGCAAAAGGGGTTCGCAATATACCTGGCATTTCATATCAAAGGTATTATAATCAATACATAAAATATGTGGGAAATGTCGGACAGGATCTGGTAGAATCGATTTTTTCTTTCATTTATTACAATCCAATACCAGTTACTCAGCTTATTCAAGATTCTTTACAAAAATTTGAACCTTCCCAAGAAGGATTTATTAACCTTGGCTGGAGAGGTTGGGAAGGTGCTTTTCCAACTTCAATAATAAGTGGCTGTTCTGCAAATCCAACTTTAGATGAAAAAACAATTACATATTATAATGAAGCAGTAAAAACTTCAGTGTTGCGTCTTCAGCCTTTAACAAGTTATTATCATAAAGATCCAAGACCTGATAAGTTTGAGGGTTCTGCACTTACAGGAGTGCAGCCATATATGGGAAATGAAATCCCTAATTTAACGGGAAGCGTAGTTTTTACCGATTTTGTCAGGTCTGAAGAATCTCAACCTCCTGCTAGAGGGGTTTTAGCTTATACTAGGATAAGAACAGATTGTAAGCTAAATGATTATAGTGTAATTGAAACTGATTACAATTTTGGGTCTCAATCGTCTTTTTATGTTAGTTTAGGATCAAATCTAGATAATACCAGACTATATTTAGGGGTTTATGGCTCTACGAATGTATCTGATGGTAACCAAGGTACTGTTTTTGAAATTATTTCATGATTCACTAAAATATAAAGAAAACATGAGATAACAATAATACTAATACACCTGATTGGGGGAGTATTTAAATTTACAAAATTGAATATGTTTTCTTGTGAATTTACTATAAAGTGGTATTGCTATCATTTCTTTGATAAGCTTTTAAACTATCATTTAGTATAACTGCTGTTTTAAAATCTAATAGCCATGAAATAATATGTACAATAATAAATACAATTACTATAGATAAAGCAACTGATGTTAAAATCATTTTATCCTTCATTATCCCAAAAGAGTAACCTGTTATTAATATCAAACATTCTAGTACCAGAAGCTGAAGAAAATTTCTAAATATCATTTGTCTTACTGTCAATTCTTTTTTAGAATAAGTTACAAAAAAAGAAATAGTACTTATTGCCCCAAAGATAAGAGGTGAAAAATATGCTTCATATCCGAATCTTCTGTTTGGTTCATAAATTAATCCTATAATTCCAATTACAACTGAAACACATGTAACTATAATAAAGAAATTCATTAAGCATTTTTTTAAGAAATCATTAAAATTCATTATAATCCCCCTTTTAATCTTTCTTTTAGTTCAGTGACATACTGCCTTGAAATAATCACTTTTTCACTATTATTAAGGGTTGCCATAAATCTGCCGTTAAGAGCTGGTTTTATAAATTCTATTTTCATGAGATTGACTATTACGGATTTTGAGCAGCGAAAGAAATTTCTTTCCCCATATAATTCTTCAAACTCATACAACTTAATTTTAAGTTCATAAACCAGGCTCTCTAAATATGCAAATACCTTATTATCAACTGATTCAATGTAGTAAATATCCTGTAAATAAACAAAATGTATTTGTGAATCACAGTAGGCTGTAAGGGATGTTTCTCTTGATTTCACAAAATTAATTATTTCGTCTATTTGTTGTGTAACTTCATAGCATTGAATTAACAACTGCTCTTCTTTTTTCTTGTCAATCATTTCTACATTGATTTTCATATATTTACTTCCTTTAATATTCAGTCATAATATTTAACTCTTTCCCATCCTTTAGATAATAGTTAAAATAGTCCAGTACAACATTGTTCATTTTTTCTATACAATATACCTTATCTATATTACCTGTTCCAAGCATTTTAGCTAAAAACGGAGAAAATAAAGGTAAATCTGTAAAATTTAAATGTCCGGATTCTTTAAAAACTACATCGTGGGAATCAATTGCATTTTCACTTGCTACCATGTTAGCATAATTTGAAGAATCTGACAATGCTTCATTATAATGTTCATCATTATAAATATTTAAAATTGGTACAGGGTATGCATCATTGTTTAGAACTGATTTTCCATCAACAAAATCAATTTGTTCTCCAATCATAGTTCCATCAATGACAATGACTGCATCAATATCTTTTCTCATCCTTCCAAGCTCAGCAGCTGTAGCTCCACCAAGGGAATGACCGCTTAATCCTATTTTCTCTGTATCAATTAAATTATAAACATATGCATTATCTTTATTATTCAGTATTGTTTCAAGAACGAAATTGATATCATCAGTCCTTAATTTCAGCCACTCATGAGTTAGTTCATAAGTTTTTTCATCATCATAATCACCATTTTGTACTGCAATTGCATCATTTATAAAATCATTGTTAACTATTACCGTTTTTCCATCAGTCTGCTTTGAAAAAAATGATTGATAAGTATGGTCAATGCTACATACCACATACCCGTTGCTTGCAAGTTCCATAAATGTTGAATAATTACTTCCTCGAAATCCGAAAGCACCATGAGAAAAGATTACTAATGGATACTTTTCATTCTCTGATTCTACGTCTGGATACCAAAACTGCATTGTAATCTTTCTATTGTCGCCCTCATTAGAATAAGTTTCTATTCTGTCAGCATCAGTTAAAGTATAGCTTTCTGTTGCTACAGAGTAGTTACCACTTGGTTCAATATCATCAAACTGTGGAAATAAAATAGATGGTATAATTGCAAAAACTAGTAACACACAACGGTTAACAAAAGACAATACTGCATATTTCTTCTTAAAAACTTTATTTGATTCAGGTTTTTTAACTAAAAATACAATTCCTATAAATGCTTGAATTAATAGAATGATTAAAAGCATATACCATCTGAAATTCAATTGAACAACTCGAACCATAACTAAAAGACAAAATAGTGCAAACTCACATAATCGTATAACATGCTTAACTTTTCTTTGTTCTGATTTTGTTTTTAAACTATAAACCATGAATCCTAATTCAATAACTAATAAAATAAATATAATCATAACTCCTAACATAAAATCCTCCTTGTAATAATCAATATATAGGGATAATATGATAAATAAATAATTAAGTCAATACTCTAAGGGGTAAGTTGCAAAAAACTGAGCTAAGTTGCATAAAATATTGCTACATGTTCCATAAGACCTAATAGTAAATTATAAATCCATTGTTTATAGCATAATAAAAATGCAGAGTATGGCTGCTGAATTTCTGGAACATTTTACTTTACATTGAAGGTGAGCATGATAGTCTTTTATGGTAAATTTCATCATAAATATTTACTAATATTTCTATATTTTGACCACTGTATGATGAAAAATCATAACTTATGTATAAACATAGAAATAGACAGAGGGGATTTTAAGACATCTTAAACGTCTATCTGTCTTACCTCTGTCTACTTCATTGTATTTTTTTATATACACAATGAAATCCTTTTGTGCAGTGATGTTATGCTTTCAGTTTTTTCGACTCCATGATATTCAGTGCTAACTATACCTATGGCTTGCATGATTAAATAAGCCTTAGCCCATGAAACCCATTATCCTCCAAAATGGTATGCTAGCAATATATGCTATTATACTCAGCACAAGTAGCGCATAAGCCATCGGAACAACATCTCGATGCTCTACCATTCTGTTATTGGTTATAGCATAAGCCGGTTTTATCAGAACATTGTTATAGTTGGTTGCCCAAAGCTGGATAACCATATTTGCACAAAATACAACTATAAACGGATGGTAACCAATAGGTATAACAAGCCCTTGAAAGATTGCAATAAATATGGTTAGAGTTGCAATCTGAGACACAATTACAAAGCGAGCCAAGAAAACAAGCACGGTAAAAATCGGTATAAATATCCATACATTATTAACTAGAGGTGCTACATACGGTCCGATAATATTTGCCAAATAGGTTGATATTCCAAGTGACGAAATAAATCCTGCAACACTCAGTATTCCACCAATAAGAACTATTATTTTCCAGTCAATCTTGGTACAAAACTCCTCAGGAGTTACCACTCCCAGTGCGGCAAATGCACAATATGCAACCAAGGTTACCGCAAGTGCGCTTATCCCATGAAAGGACTCAGTCATCCAAAACACCAGACTAATTGCAATTATAACAGCTGCTTTCTTGTCATTCATGTCCATAGGAGGAAGATTGTCAATTTGTTCTTGAATGAAATTTGAGCCCAGTGACATCGAACCCTTGGGACGGTAGAATGTGATTATGAAAAAGAACGAACCGACTGTCATAATAAGAGTCCAAAGCCAAGTTGCCTTAAGCCATTCGACAAAGCTGAAAGTGGTGCCAGCAAACGCCATCATAACCTGAACATTACTATTGCCAGTTGTAAAACCGTTACTCAGAATGAATGATGTAACGAATATAGTGCAAAACAATCCTGCTGCAGGTTTACTTGATTTCTCAAAGTTCGCTGTCTCACACACTTTAATTGCCAGAGGAGCCAGTATCATAATCTTGGCGTATACGCTTGGTATCATCAGACTCATCGCTAGCGCAGCCAGCATCAGAGCCGCCACTTGACCTGCATATGTCGGCGGAAATGGTTTTAATATTCGCATAGTCACACGGGTCAGCACCGTTGTCTTCTGAATGGCTGAAGCCAAAGCGAGTATTGTGATAATTTGCCAAAGTGTAGGACTGCTGAATTGTGAAAAAACTTCAGATGCTGTCCCAACCCTGAAAACCAGCAGCGCCGATAGTGTAAACAAAACAGAGAGATATTCTGAAAAAATTCGAAACGACATTAGGAATATTAGCCAAATGAATATCCCTCCATATCTCATGGCCACCTGCTCCAGGCCAAATGGAGCAGGTATGAAAGCTATCGATATTGCAATTATTGTAGCAATACAAAGCTTTATCAGTTTCTTTCTTGAGGTAACAGTCATTTTAATTATACTTTCCATAATCTACTGCTCCCTATTAGCATCTGCTTCTATCGCAGCATGGCGTGCCTTGACAGCATCCATGCGATCAATATGTGTGATTATATATTTTTGTCCTTCTTCCATTGCCTTAAACAAGCGCGGTCCTATAGGGTCAATAGATGTGCCAGTAATGATGTTATTTTCGAGTTCTAGTAACCCATTCTGATAGGCCTCAGACTGGAAATGCGGATCCTCGCCTTTCGCGAAGCGAGCTGGACGATATTCATCAGAGTGATGAAGGTTTGTTTGTACAAAACTAGGGCAATATATTGAAACCTTAACATTTGTGGCTTCCATGTCTTTCAGCTTCGCGCAGACAGATTCCGAAAGCGCCACGGAAGCATGCTTTGATGCCGAGTACGCTGGGTTCTTTCCGAAACCTGAAATGAGGCCCGCAATCGAGGCAGTTGTGATAATGTTTGCAGGTGTGCCCTGTTTTATCATAATAGGCAAGACCTCACGGTAATAGTAAGCTTGACCAAGCATGTTTACACCGACCACCCATTCAAAGTCGCGGGGGTGCAGAGTAGTACTGCTGCCAACAGGCACTACTCCCGCATTGTTGAACATAACATCGATTTGCCCATAGACCTTCATTGTTGCATCTACGCTCGCCTTAACATCTTCATAGGTAGATGTGTCACCTTCGAAGATCATGCATTCCACATTTTTGCTATCGAAATAGGCCTTTACTTCCTTAAGCTTCTTACCTACGATATCTACCAGAGCAAGCCTCATTCCCCTAGAGGCTGCTTCTTTGGCAAACTCATAGCCAAAACCGTGTGCTGCGCCCGTAATCAGCGCTACCTGACTCTTGAAGTTGCGGTCGCTGTTACCAGGTCCGCCTTCGGGTAACTCCGCGTCTTTCTCGATTAATCTGTGACGAGACTCAATATATGGCAGATACTGCGGGTGTGTTAGGATATACATCTGCTCTTCTTCAATTGCCTTAAACAGACGCGGTCCAACACTATCAATTGGGATGCCAGTTGAGATACTAACATTCACACGACCTAGACAACCTTTATAAAACTCGGACTGATAGTACGGATCATCCTTGTCTTTGAAACGGTCTGGGCGATGACGCTCGCAGTGATGCAGGTCAGTCTGCACATATCCAGGGCAGTACACTGAAACGCCTATATTTTCTATATTGTTCATCTTTAAGTAATTGCTGAGATCCTCAATCAGCGCAACTGCACCGTGTTTCGTAGCCGAATAGGTCGCGTTGTTGCCTATTCCGTGAAGTATTCCCGCAATTGAAGAAACACCCGTTATGTGGGCCATGGTTCCCTGCTTTACCATTATCGGCACAACCTCATGATAAAAATAACTGTGGCTAGTAAGGTTTGCGGCTGTCGTCCATTCCCAGTCACGCGCTGGAAGATTTAAAATATCCCCACAAGGAACGACACCTGCGTTGCAAAACAAAACATCTATCTGTCCAAAGGTTTCCATTGTCTTATTCACGATCATTTTCACATTTTCATACAGGGTAACATCCGCAACTATCGCGAGCATTTCTGCACCGAGGTTCTTAAGTACAGCAGTGGTACCAATAAGATCAGGTTCATCAATATCAACTACGACCAGCTTCATTCCTCGTTTTGCCGCCTCAATTGCAAAGGCCTTTCCAAAGCCATTTGCTCCGCCGGTAATCAAAGCAACTTTGTTTTTAAATTCTCTCATAATCTTTTCTCCTTTAAATTAATTAAAAATTAAAATACCCATGCAGTACCGTTTGCATCTCTTATTGCTTCCAGCACGGTAGAACTCAATAACGCATCACCCAAAACAACCGACTTATCAAAAACGGATGCCAATTCAACTGCATATTCCTGTTGTGGGCATATTCCGAGCGCCAGAATAACAGAGTCAAACTCCATTTCCATTTCGGAGCCATCCACCATTTTCTCAAGCTTAACTCCAGTTTCGATTATGGCAGTCAGTTTATGTCCCGGCAAAAGACTAACGCCATTTTTTATAAGGCGTGCGACAAGTACATTCAGCACCCTGTCGATGATACCCGAGCCGATTTTTGGCAGCATCTCAATAACTGTAACCTCATGTCCGCGTGAAACCAACGTCGCGGCTGTCTCAATTCCTGTTGCGCCCGAGCCAATAACGGCAACCTTTTTGCCGGGTTGTGCTCTGCCTTCCAAATAGTCAATGACACGAATAGCCTTCTCCGATTCGATTCCAGGAATTTTCGGTTCAATATGATTACCACCACAACATACAAAAACTCCATAGGGATTCAATGCTTGTATACTCTCTTCTGTAGCCATTGTATTCAAGCGCACATCGACTCCCAGTTGCTCCAACTCATAACTCATTGTGTCTATAAACCACACCAGCTTTTCCTTATCGATATTTTTACCCGCTAAGACTAGTGCCCCGCCGAGTTTTTCCTTGGCCTCAAACAACGTTACCTTAAAGTTACGCTGTGCTAGCACCTTTGCTGCCTGCATACCAGCTGGTCCACCGCCAACAACAATAATTTTCTTTCCTTCGCCGTTCTTCTCAAGCTCCAAAAATTCAAGTTCTCTTCCTAGGCGGGGGTTGACCGAGCACTCAAAGTGTCTTCCATATGAAATTGCTTCTATGCAACGACAGCAGCCAATACACTTCCTAATAGAAATATCCTCTCCTTTACGTGCTTTATTCACCCACTCGGGATCAGCCAATTGTCCCCGTCCAACTGCAACAAAATCACATACGCCATCTGCAAGAAGCTGTTCTGCTACTTCTGGCTCTTTAATGTTATTGATTGAGATAACCGGGATGCTCACTGCATCCTTAATAGCCTGAGCAAGATTCCTTCTGCAAGCCTGAGGATAAATGTGTATAGGAATGATGTTCTGTCCCGACTCATAAATTCCGCAACTGACATGGATATGATTTATCCCAAGCTTCTCCAAGTACTTCGATATCTCGATACCCATTTCAAGAGTAATGCCATCATCACCCATAAATTCATCCACAGACAGCCTGACCCCTATTGGAAAATTTGGACCGCATACTTTATGAATACTTAAAATAATTTCTTCGATAAAGCGCATGCGCTTCTCAAAACTACCGCCATATTTATCTGTACGTTTGTTAGAAAATGGGGAAAGAAACTGATTAATTAGATATCCGTGAGCAGCATGAAGCTCAACGCCGTCCGCTCCTGCAAACTTTGCAATTGTGGCACCTAGAACATACTTTGACACCAATGCCTCTACTTCATTTGTCGAAAGCTCGTGCGGCATTTCAGCACAGCGCTCAGTTACCATTGCAGTAGGAGCAACTATTTGATTTTTGCTTGGATTAATCCTAGCGTGACCCTCCCTGCCTGGATGGTGTAGCTGAACAAAAATTTTTGTACCATATTTATGCACTGTGTCAACAAGCCTCTGCAAGCCACTGATATATCCACCTTTTGTGACTGCAAGCTGTCTCGCAAGTCCCCAGCCGTGCTCTTCATCAATTCGCGTGATTTCTGTAATTATCAGGCCACATCCGCCCTTCGCTCTTTCCTCATAGTAACGTATAATGTCAGGGCTTGCCTCTCCAGAAAAAAAAGCGAGACCAGTCCCAATTGGAGGCAAGACCACTCTGTTTTTAATCGTCACTTTTCCTATTTTCCCAGGTTCAAACATTTTAGTGTACTTCATATCATTGGATATCATTCGATTACCCCTTTCATAGTTTGTGTGATGCTGCGAGAATTTATTGAGTTTGTTCCGTAGCAATCTTGACATTATTATAACATTCTCGATTTTTACTACAATACACGAGATATATCATTTATCTAATTGCGATTAATTATTTTTTAGACTCATAATGTTGATAATAAATAAACCGCAAGATATCTATCATCCTGCGGTCCAATTAAAAATCATTAAACTATATTAATTTAATAATTAATCTCCTTACTTTTAATGAGAAAATCAACTTGTCGAGTCTTTTATAATCTTGGCCATAGCCTCTGAACGGCTATTAACGCCTAATTTTCTGTATATATTGTTTATGTGTGTTCTAGCAGTACTTTCAGCAACACAAATTTTTTCGATTATTTTCTCAACTGACAAACCATTCATCATAAGCTTCAGAACCTCTATTTCACGCCTTGTGAGACAATAAATATCTGAATTCTTAAGATAAAATGACCCTTCTTCAATAACATCAAATTGACTGCTTTTACTAGGAGTGGCGTCTTTTATCACTTGAATCTTAATCATATATAAATACTGCAGTTTATAACTCTCATTTTTGTCCTGACTGAATTTAGAGATGTTCATTGTATATTTAACGTTTTCCGAATTGTACTCTTTGCTCGTTTCACTTTTTTTTGAATGCTCTAATTCCCCCATTTGAGCAACAATCGGCATTAATATATGTTTGAAAAACTCTCCTTTGAAAAGCTCGTCGATAATTTCACTGAATGAATCCGTTTGGAAAATAACATTAAGCTGACAGTTTAATACGCAAAAACACCCACGCATATCTGTTATGTGTTTATTTAACACACTCTTTAACTGATCATTTTCTATTTTTTCTCTATAATTATTTTGCATAATAGAAAATAGTGTCCCAATATTGTTGAAAAGCGCCATCTCTTCATCGGAAAAATCCCCCTTCTTCTCCGGCTTAAACAAACTGATCGTGTGCTGCATGTTATACCACGCCTGACCACAGGTTATTAGCGCTTTATATCCAAACCCTCCTTTACGTATTGCCTTACCCAGATCCTGATTCCAAAAGTCTTCTAACGACCATCCAAAATCCTGACATCTCCAAGCATACTTTTTCATCGTCTTGCTGCCATTAACTATAACATCCAATTTTTTGAAAAAAATATCATCCTTTGACCATAGTTCTTTATATAACACATGATCTCGCTTATATATACTGTCTCCGTGCAACTCAGTTATTGCGTATTCCTTCCCATTTAATTTCTGAAAAATGCAATAAACAGCGTTGTATCCAAAATACAGCCGGATGCCATCAATAATTCTCCTTGGCAAATCATCATAGTCTACGGACACATATTGAAAGAAGTCAATCAATTTACTTGCAGTCTCGTTATTATTAACCATAACTTCAGCTCCTTATTAAAATTAGCAATCCCTCATATATATTTAATTTAAACTAATACTATCACTTCTAATGGCAAAATTCAAGCTCTATTAACAATTCAGTTGTAATAATCGTTGTCAACATAAACTATTTCTTCAGTATATGCGAAGCGCCGCCACAAAGTGGCTTCGTGCTTCTTTTTGTTCGGAATAGAATTTATCCACATTTTCGCTCTTTTATTTCAGATAACCACACTACCAATTTTATACATATAAAGCATGATTATGGTCTTTAAGTTTGTCTTTATCATTACTTCTTAACATTTTACCTCTTCTAAGACTAGTTATATGCATCAAACAAAAAGAACCGTCCCCGTTATATACCCGTTATATAAAAAGAACCGTCCCCGTTATATCATGCTTTTTTATCTTTACCAAGCTCCTCTATCGATTGAGAATTACCACAACTAAAGCAAGGGCTTCCTCCTAATACAATTTCATCAAATCCATTTTCTAATATTAAATTGTTAAGTTCAGAAGCTTCTCCTAACGCTCTATCTTTAGGATATATTATTATACTCAATATCATTCCCAATCATTTACAGCCACTCCCTCAGTAAACTCATCTTTTCCTGATATCGTTTTAATTCAGTTATTGTACTAATAACTTGCTGCTCACCCAACATAATTTCATCTTCGCTCGAAACCTCTATTCCAAGAGCCCTCTTAATATTATACTCCAACCATCCGAGCATTCCTTCATAGCCACTGTCCAAGACCACATCCCAATTCACATTATTAATAGATTTGTGTGTTTTGTACTTATTTAAGATAGCCATGAATAACCTTTTATCTAAGCCACCATTTCCATCATCAGCCCAATAATTCAGTACTTCCAATAATTCTTGATAAGTATTTACATACCCTGCAGCTTCCCAGTCAATTATAAAAGGACAGTTTCCCTGCCACATCACATTTTTGGGATCCAAGTCTCTGTGACTAATAACCTTTTCTTTTGATAGTATCGCTTTTGCATTCAATACCTTCTGGTTCCAAGTCATAATATCTTCTAGTGATTCTTCATATACAGAATCCCATATAACTTTCTTCTTTCTTTCCATTTCAAGAAACTCTTTCCACTTATAAAATGTGGAAATCTCCGCCTTATCTTCCACCCCTTCAACAGAAATATCTAAATTGTGTATCTTTCCGATTATGTCACCAATTGCATTACAATGTTTTTCATTAATTTCAGGTGGATATATTGATTTTCCATTAAACCAATTAAAAAACATGTAATATTGTTCTTTATACTGATGCACATGTTTGGTATAAATTTTTTTTGCAGTAATAGCTGGAATATTTAATTCAAGAAGAATTTCTGATATTTTCTCAGAATTTATCACGTTGTTTAATGCGCATTCCCGACTCATGATGGCTGGATTCAAGCACTTAACTGCAAAAGCTCCCCTATCAGTGGTGACTTTGCACATGGAATGCAACAAACCACCTTTCACCTCAATTGGATCTGCAATGACATTCCCAAGGCCAAAGTTTAAGCATAAGTCATACATTTTATCTATATTCCCTATTTCCATAACAGTTTTTCCTCCTCAAATACTTTCAATGTCCCATTATTGCTATAATCAATTAATACTTTTTATAGGGAAGGTTCTTTTTATTCGCATTTAAAACAAATAAAAAGAACCTTCCCCATTATCCACATGGTTTAAAATCATAAATTAAAGCATTCTTTTATCATTTTTGCTACAAGTTCTGGTGAAAGATTAGAATTGTCAATTTTGATATAGTTTTCAAATTGAATCTCATCATCGTTACTAACGCAACGGTATTTCCTATCATCATTGATAAGCCTTTGATTAGAGTTTTCAATATCTTGTTTTGAAGCTTTATGCTTTAAGCGATTTTCTGTAATATTTCTTTTATGAAATAGGCGTAAACCCGTAATTTTCATAAGCTCCTGTCCCACTGTCATTTTCCCTACAGCTGCATCTCCGATTAAAAATACTAACTTCAAAAAATCCCTCCTCTACAAATAAATAAGGTAGTTCACTTTTTTTACTGTTGTGACGTAATATAAACATAATAGGAAATTCATACTTCTGGCCGAACTGATAAGTATACTCATTTTGTCCAATTCATTACAAGCTCTGCTTCGCCGGTATTTTTATCTATTTGTTCATTTGACACAACAAAACCTTCTCTCAGGTAGAATCTGACAGCACGAGAATTCTTTTTATAAACCTGCAACAACAATTCTGAGTGGCATTTCTTAACGTAATCAAGCAAAACTTTCCCTATGCCTTTGGATTGACTATTTGTATCAATAAATATTCCGGCAATATAATTTTCTGTTAACCCAATAAATCCCAGAATTAAATTATTCTCTTCATAAACAAATACTGTTGCATCAGGCAACATCATTTTAACCTGCTCATAATTCCCTTGCCAGTAGTCTTCGCTAATAAAAACATGTGCTACAATATTAGTTTCGAGCCATATTTTCATAACTGTTTCTAATTCATCAATATTAAACTTTCTAATCATATCTTCTCCTTATATTTCTCTACTACAAATGCAATATCATATTCTTTATTTTATTAGAGTTTCTTATAGTATATTCTTATCTCATCATTCCAATAGTCTTTACACGTCTCCAAATAGGTGTAACTATATTTCTCATATAATTCCGTATGATCTGTAAATCATTCACTGTATTACCTCCAGATAATAATTTTTAGTTAATTTTCTCAGTTAATATACCTTCTGGTGTAATTGTACATTTTATTTCATGAGGGTTACTTTCATTATTCTGATCCGCCCCTTCATCGTAACCTTCCGTTTGAAGTATAAATTCATTATCATTTAATACTTCCTTCAAATGATAATAATAGTTATGTTCAACAGGTATTACTATTTTTTCAAGATTTTCATTATTAATATAGTAGTATTCTCTTTCCTTTAATTTAGACTCTTCATCGTATAGAGTGTAATTTACAATTACAAAATCATCTGTTATGCCTGAATTACCAATAGTCTTGCCATCTTCAGCAGAAAATAAATTCTTATATTCTTCATCCAATGAAATAATTTCATTCAATACTCCTCCAGGGCCCCAACCCATGCCGTAATTATAAACCAAGAAATAACCAGATGTTTTAAATTTTCCCTTTCCAAACAATGAATTATTTTTTAATTCATCATACAATTCATTGGTTTTAGAAAACCATACAGAATCAATTGTTCTTTCACCATAAATTGTAGGAAAGTTATCCATAAACTCTTCATTAGGATATATAAATCCAGTTGGACCATACATGGAAGCTTCATTGGGATCAATGAAATAGTAACCTTCACTTTCGATTTCTCCTGCAAACCCTACAACTACACCACCATTACTTTTAACCACATGGTTGACTATCAGTCCGCTTACTCTATCTTTTATTTCAACTTTGTCATCTAAGTCATTGTTTTCGTACGATTTTCCTTCATAAAGAATCGTTCCTATTTTATCAGTTAACATTATCTCATCAAAAACCAAGTAACCATAGTTATCCATTTGATTAATTTTAACTTTAACTTTATAAATACCTAATTTATCTGGCAGGTCATGAATTTTTTTTATATCATCATAAATTAATTGATACTGCTTTTTTTCGCCATATTTAGCTTTAATTATTTCAAGACTTTCCTTATCTGGAATAAAGGTAATAAAATTACTACCAATTCTTTCTATAATTGTGTAATCACCATCTGTTATGATTTCACCGGTTATATATTCTGATCTGTCAATGTCATTACCTATTGGTTGAGGTTCATTTTGATTTACATCAGTCTTGGTATATGTTTTAATTACAAAGGCATATTCACATTCATTTTCACCCCAGGAAGCAATCATTCTAAATCCTCTTATATCCTTTTTCTCTGGTTCATACTGTGAACTTAGCGCCGACGCTAAATGATGTTCTATTTCAAAGGTATACTTACCGTCATATAATACAGCCGGAATATTTTTAATTTCTTTATCAGTATATATTTGTCGCCCATTTTCATCAATTAAAATATCCAAGATTTTAAATTCATCTGGAGGATTGCTTTTGAAAATAATTTTAACAATATTTCCAATCTCAAATGTAGGAATATCCTTTTGTTCTTTTAATATAGTTATAAATGTATCTTCCCTGTCATAAATATTTCCATTCCATTTGTTTTTAGCTGTAATATAATATATTTCTTTATCTTTAATAGTGATAGAAATTTCTGGTGGTTCTTTAATTGAATTTTTGGAGCACCCTATGAAAACTAATGTCATTATTAATATCAAAACAAACAAAAATACTAGTTTTTTCATATCACTCACCCCCTCTTCTTTTATACCCGCATGTATTCTTTTATTTAAAATTTAAATTTAATTATATTTTTAAAAAGATGCTATATGAGCCAATCTCTTTTTGGCTCTCTAGTAACACCCTCTATTACAACTCTCTCAGTTATCTCATAATCTCATAGATAAATTGGAATTTGTGAACTTCGTGTTATGCTCATTACCCAAAGTTATTTAAGACTGTTCGCTGTGAAAAATAAGCTCTTTTCCGTTCTCTTTTGCATATAAAATTTCATCAGCAACCGATGTGCCAATATAACCATCAATATCAACAATATAAATGGCATCGCAAATATCTATTTTCCTATAATGTGCTGCAACAAGACGCTTTTGTGCCTCTTTAGTTATAGGCTCATTCTGCTCATTATAGATGCATTGAAGTACGTTAAACCCTTTTTCAACTTCCAGTCTCCAAGCAATCTGTTTCATTTTCTCTGCAAATTTCATACTACCACAAATTGTTATAGTTTTCATTTTGTGCACCTCATCAAATATAAATAATCTACCCTACAAATTCCTATTTATCTGCCCGCTTGAGAATTGTATCTTTATAGATTAATCGTATATTACATTTTTTCCTTCATCACTTAACTTTTTTAAAGATGAAAGCATTTGATTTATTTCTTCATCGGAATGTCTTTCCCATGAACCTAATTCGGCTATTATTTTCAAAGGAGATTTAGACCTATACGAACGTGTTGGATTTCCGGGAAATCTTTTGTCAGTTAAGTTCGGGTCATTTTCAAATTCACCTAATGGTTCTACAATGTAAATTCTTTCCTTTAAGTTAGATTTCGCTAATTCAGCCCCCCATTTAGCAGCATTTAATGTTCCAGTAAAATAAATATAGTTTGATTTTTTATCCTGGTAATTTGATAAGTGTTGTGGCTCTAATAAATCTCCAAGTTTTAGTTCTGCTTTAGTGCCATGAAAAAAAGGACCATTATCTAAAACATCTTTTTTGTCATTCATACTGATACACTCCTTTTATATTTTTTTAATTATACCTTCGAGCTAAAACAATTTACCGGAGTATTATACATACATTATCAAATCCTCCACCAAATCGCATTAACTTATTATGCATTATAGCACTTGCAAATAAGAACTAAAAGTCTATACTTACAATTTTTTTTGTGTTATAATTAAAGTGGAAAGAAATTCATTTGCATATGTTCCATCTACATATGCTCAATCTGCTGTTTTTACTGATGTAATTATTCGTTCGTCTGTTGTCATAATAAATTCTGTCTTATAGCCAAAAAAATCTTGTGTTTTACTTTTGTGCCCTACCCTTGCATCTTCATCTATTATTGAACGAACACCGCAAGCAAAGTTTTCCGATATTCAACATTAGCATCCGGCGAACATTTTGTCATACGAGAGTTAAAGAAAAGTTATTCCATAACTTTCTTTCAAATCAGCTATAATTTTATCTTCCATACAATAACTCCTCTCCATGTTCCTTAAAACCTAATAGTGAATTAGAGTTCCATTCCATATATATCTTTAATTAGCATCTTAAAAGTGTGCTGAAATTTTTTTCTGTTTATTGGAATTTTATTTTCTGATTTCAATGTTATTTCCTGATTAATTTTGTCTATCTTCTTTACATTGTATAGATTAACTATATACCCTCTGGCACACTCTACAAAATAATCTTCAGATAGTTCAGTTTTTATGCGCTTTACAGTATTTGAAATATCTTCAGTTTCATTATTTGTTAAGTATAGTATTGATTTTCCTTCTGACCAATGAAAATATTCTATATCCTTATATGGTACAAGCCTCATAGTTTTGTTTGTATCTATTTTATAAAAACCATGTGGACAATTATAATTATTTTCAGATATGATTATTTCACCTAAATTTTCACTATTCAAAGGACTGACTAACAATCCTGTTGTTAATTGCAATGATTTTTTTACGTAGTGTGAAGAATTCCTTTTTATATAGGTCAACTCATTGTTTTTACTTATTATTATAATATTATATTTACAGTGTTGATCAAAAACATTTAATATCTCATGGGATTTTCTTATATAACTAACTTTTCCTTCGATCTGGTTTTCCTTTAAAAACTGAATAACTGCTATGCTGATTTTCTTTCTATCAATTGAATCAGCATATATTCCTATGGTAATCATTTAATCATCCTCGTTTTTAATTTTATGCAAAACATGACTAAATATAAGCAAGTTTAGCAAAATATGTTTATGTCTATTTTTCAACCATTGTAGTGATATTTTAAAATAATTTTATATAATAACTGTACCCTGTTAGATTTTAGTGTATTTTCATTGTATCTTTTAAGACTAATCTATTTATTTTTATGCATTATGTATGCATTGACTTAGAACTTGTATAGCTTAATGTATTCATATATTGTAATTGTGTGAATAGCATGTACTGCAATTTATTATATTATTTAGTCTTTTCATATTATTTATATTAAGTTAGAATCTGTATGAATCATTGCAAGATCATTATTTTGTTGGTCAAACTGATCCTTTAATGGTAAAAGATAAAATAAATACTTGTAATTATTTATTCCTTTTTCTCCTGATTTTTCTTACAATTGATATAACCACTAATAAAGCAATAATCCCTATTATTCCAATAACAATAGGAGCAAAATATCCAAAACTTCTGTTTATTCCTCCTTCAACCTTATCTATTAGTGTTACTTTTTCTTTTGAATAAAGTGTGAATGACAAATCATCTTCTGGCAGTTTTTCTAATTCAGCTGTGTAAATATTACCTTCTTCTTTTATTAAATCAATGCTGCTATTAATTATGAAAGGGGCTGCTTTCGGAGTTATTATCTTAATATTCAAATTATTAAAACTATTCCAATTTTCTGCAGGGTTTAAAATATATTCAAATAAATACTGAGAATGTGTTGTATTTCTTTTATCCATAGTGCCTTTTGTTCTGTAGCTAACACTTACCTTCTGGTCTGAATCTGGAAGAAATTCAACTGTATAAACTAAAGTAATTATTCTTACTATATTATTTTCAGCAAATATATCATCTTCTGAACAAAATCCCAGATTATTTATAAAATATTTATCCAATACACTAGAATAAAGATTATATAATTGAATATCTGAAATGTGTTCAAAATTAGCATAAGAATGAGTTTTTATATTATCAAGTAAATAAGTTTTAACATCTACCTCTTTTTCATTTTTTTCATAAGTAAATAAATTTGTTTCTTCCTTGGATGCTCCAAGAGTATATCCTTTAATATTTAAATCAATGTCCTCTCCTAAAACATAAATCTCTGCAACTTGAGTATCGAAGCAACCAGAAGCAATCCTAACATTCCCATCATTACGGTTAAAGCTATTAAATTTTTTTACAAAGATTTTAGTTTTTTCTTGATCGTAAATAAAATCAACAGTAAAATCTATTCCCTCATTTGTAGTTGGTTTTATTTCGATATAATAAAGTTTACCGATTTCATCTGCTGTAAAACTTTTGGCTTCATAAATATCATTGGATAAAGAATTAATGATTTCATCAAAATTATAGTTTTTTTCTTTATTTTCCTCAAAACTACTTCCATAACTATTAAGAGATTTACCTATATAAAAATCATAGGGCAATTCTTTGCCATCAGAAGTTATTTTTATGTCATCATAATTAGTATTAGTTAGTCTTTCAATATAAGGAAACGCCATTTGAACAAAATGATTTTCTGAAGTAGGATTAGTCATCTCATATTCTGCAGTTACATTAGCAGTAACAGAATATGAATCATTATTGTTATCAGAAAAATCAAAAGTTAGATTTTCGCTTTTTACTTCGATAGGAGTATTTTTGTCTATTGCCATTATATCTGATGAAGGGTACCCCTGCCAGTAGACAGGTCCTGAGTTTGCGAAAACTAATGTAAATGAGGATATTATAAGAATAATAATAAGTCCTTTTAGTAATTTTTTCATGATATTCTCCTCCCAAATAATTCAGTGTTTCAAGATATAGTATGATATAAAGATATTCAAACTTTATTCATCCGCACACCTTTACTAATTTTATTTATATAGATGTTTAATTTGTCTTAAGCCAACAAAGAAACTATATATTATAAGACTATTAATAAAGCAAATTGTTCCATTAAAGAACACCTATAAAGCCATATTACTTAAGAAAACTGCTAATTGCTTATTAATTTTAATTACCTAATTATACCATCAATTAATTTTTATTTCTACTTAATAAAATTTGAACTATTTAATTTATAACAAAGACATGGGAAAGACATGGGGACGTTTAAGACGTCTTTTACGTCCCCATGTCTTATCAAACTTGTATTAACTCTTCAATTCTTTTATAATAAGCAAGAACCCAGACATCTAATCTATTATCTCACATATGTAGGCTATTTGCCATTTCAAGACATTGTAAACTACAATTTGTCTATTATAATCTGTCGATTTCATTTTGTAAATTTGCCAAAAATCTGCCTCCATGGGCTCCATCCATTTGCGTATGATGAAATTGAAAAGATATTTTCAGATACTTTTCTAGTCCTAATAACATGTCCTTCCTGAACTGCAGCAAATGTTGCAACAGAGCAAACAAAGATTGCACTGTATTTAAAATCAATCACCGATAATGTCAGCGGAAGGGCAAATAATAATACTCCGGTAACTTTATTCATAACAGTATGAACCGCTACAAACTTCTTCTGCACGACAAATCCAAAAAAGACATTAATACCCTTGATTAGTGCAATAATGCCTATCCATATATAAAGCCAAGTTGGAATATCCATTATCGGAATCAACTTAATTAGGCATACAACAACAAAAACAAAATCTGCAATGGTATCAAACTTAGATCCAAACTCACTAACAGTATTTGTTTTTCTTGCAACCGTTCCATCAATCATATCGGTAAATCCTGCAGCTAAGTACAGCGAATAAAACGCTGGAGAAAGTGCCTGAGAAAACAACAATGCAATGCTGCACAGAATTCTGACGCCTGTTATGATATTTGCCATGCACTCACTCCTTCCCATAAGAAAGACATGGGGACGTTTAAGACGTCTTTTACGTCCCCATGTCTTGTTTTAAATATTATAAATATTAGAGTAAAAACTTATTTTTTTAAAGCATAAAGCCTTGGAAATAGTATATTATTTTCTAAATGTATATGCTGAAATATGTCTGATTCCATTTCTTGAAGTTTAGCATAAGTCAATTTAAAAGTATTACAGCCATCAGCTGGAACTTCATAATCATTGGTTACGACTCTAAGTTCTTTGAGAATATCTCCTGCACCTGTATGCTCTTCTTCCAATTCTTTTATTATTTTAATAGCATTATCTAAATCTTTTTCAGATTTACTTTCTACATATCCTCTGATTGCAGGATATTGAGTAGTCTCTTCCTTTGACAAATGTGATTCTAATTCCATTTTTATTGTATTAAATAATTTATGCACTTTAGAAAGTTCAGGGTGATTTTGACCATGAACTCTTAATATTGTTGTAGTTAATTCACCTATTTTCGGCATCTCTGCCCACAAATATGCGTGATGTTTATTTATGATATGATCAATTAATTCTTCTAAAGGTGCTTCAGTCCAGTTTTTATCATTTGAATATAAGTGTTTTTCATAATTTTCATATAAATTATTTAATTTGTTTAGTACTTCAGCTTCATTTAGATTTTTTTCCTTTATAGCTATAATTAATTGTCTATCTCCGCCACAACAAAAATCAATTTTATATTCTTTAAATATCTCTGCAGCTTTTGGAAATTTAGTTACTATCTCACCAATTTTTTGAGAACTATTAAATTTATTCATTTTGTTCCTCCTATTAGTTATAATTAATTTTCTTAATTATAACAATAGGATTATCTAAAATATATGATTTAAATCAAATTTTAAAATTATTTTTAAATTATTTATTAAAATGCATTCCTTTGCTATTCCATTTTTATTCTGCTTTTCTTAACATTTCTTCATAAATGGATTCGTTTTTTAATGAGTTATTAATTTTTTATTTAAAGAAATTATAAAATTCCTTTAATTCCAATTTAGTTTCAGCTGATAAACTATTTTTTTTAATTCCTTGAATTGCACCTTCCAATGCATATAATCTATTAATTCAAGCAGAATCATCTATTGATTTAATTTTTAACCAAGCTTGTTCGCTACCAATATTTTTTAATTGTTCTAAATCTACTATTCCAACTTGATTTAGTTGTTCTTCTACTACTTTTCCAATATTCAGTAGTTTTGATAATTCACCCATAGCACTCCTCCGGTTTGTTATTTTTTTAGAAATATTATCAATAAAAAATATATTCTCTGTGTTCAACTCTTGTTTTTTAGTTTACTGCTGATTCAATTATTGAAAAAGTAACATCATTACAATTTATTTCAGCTAAAGCACCATAAGGAATACATATTTTAGGTTCAGTATGTCCAAAGTTCATATTGCATATAATTGGTAAATGTTCTTTTCCGAACTCTTTCATAACTTTTTTTATAACTATATTGTATTCATTATAATTTTCTTCATCTTGAGGTTTTCCCCAAATGATACCAGAAATGCGGTCTAATGCTCCTGTTATACCGTAATTTCTCAACCCGCATTCTACAAACCAAACTGGTGGCTTTTCTTCTGATGTTTCTAAAAATAAAATAGAATCATCAAAATCTTCTATATTAGGGAATATTTCAGTACCACGGAGCATGTCAAAAACCTCCATGCAACCGCCAATTAATCTTCCTTTTACAATACCTTCACCTTGTACAAGTTCATATCCAGCATTTATATTATACATCCTTTTACGATTTTTATTTTCTTCTAACCATGGAAGATATTCACTTGTCCATTCTGGTGCAGCTAAAATTTGACCAACAGGGTTATTAGAAAATAATGTTTTTTCAATATGTTCAATAGTATAAGGATGCATTGAAATATTTTCTGCAAAATCCACTAATAAAGTTGGACCATATATACTTGAAATACCAGCTTTAAAGCATAATAAATGAGTAGTTGTTGAATCAGAATATCCCATAAACACTTTTGGGTTTTTATTGATAATATCAAAATCTATGTATGGAAGCATTCTTATACTTTCAATTCCACCAATACAAGCAATAATCCCTTTTATTGTTTTGTCTTGAAATGCATTCATTAAATCTTCTGCACGCTTTTCAGGATGATTGTATACATATTCAGTTCCTTTTAAAGTATTTTCCATTTCTACAACTTCTAACCCAAATATATTCTCTAATCGTTCTTTTCCTTGATTGTAACGCCAAAGGATTTCTTTATCACCAGCTCCACCCCATGATAAACTTACTAAAGCGACCTTGTCACCTCTATTTAATTTATTAGGTTTTTTTAATTCTTTCATACATTTTTCCTGCTTTCATAATTGTAAGTCTTATATATTAATTACATTATACCATATTATGGGTTGTCGTCGATAAAAATTTCGATTTTATATGAAGTGAACTATTATTTTACAATTAATCCTAATAATTTTGCTAACTCGGCTGCTTGATTAGCACTAACTATAGCACCTTTTAATTCCCCTCCAGATACAATGATTCCATCTATTTGGTTCTTTGTAAAATCTATACCTTTAAGAGGTGTTTTAAAAAAGCTTGTATTAATAAAATTTACATATTCTAATTGTAATTTTGACAACTTACATTCTGAAATATTTGCATTACTTAATTCACTTTCGGTTATAATTATATTATTTAATTTAGAGGTATCAAAGTTTACAAAATTAAAATTACTATCAATAATTGAAATATTTTTTAAATTGCAGTTTTGTAAATTTGCCCCTACTGCTTTACAGGAATTAAATTGACATTTGTTAAAATAACCATCATTAAAATTGCTGTTAGATAAATCACATGATTTAAAAATTACATCTATAAATTCTGATTTTTGTAACGAGCAATCAATAAATTTGCAGTTTTCAAAAATGACCTCTTTGAAACAAATTTTGGATATATCCTCATTATTAAGAGTGATTCCTTTTATATGTTTTTCGTAAATATCACTGTCCTCTGATTTAGATAAATTAATTAAAGGCAATAAATCTAAAACAATATCAAGTTCTGTTATAATGCTAGGTTCTATGATTTTCATTTTATTTTTCTCCATAAATATTATTTCTCTAATAAATATTATATAAAATTATAGTACAAACTTTTCTTTAATCATTTGTGCTACAGTATTTGATGAAAGATTTGTATTATTGATTTTTATATAATTGGTATTCTTTTTATATATAAATAATGTTAATAACTATTGACTATTTATTAATTCATCTCGCGGATGAGGTGGAATATTATAATTTCATCTCGCGGATGAGGTGGAATATTATAATTTCATCTCTATTAGGTGTACCCTTTATTATATAATTTTTGAATTTCATAATAATTCATTGATAATCTCTCCTATATTATATGTAATTGTACTTTGCTCCATTAGGATAAGTAATTGTCACTTTGAATCTCCCCCTTTGCGACTTCTGATAATATTACAAAAGAAATATACCAATTACTTCCAATACATATTATCATGGCAATGAATTATTGTCAATTCATATAGAAACTATTAATATAATAAAAAAACTGCTAATTCTAATTTAGAATCACAGTTTTTAAACAAATTTATAAATAAAATCAAATTATTAAAGTTTATCGTGAGTTCCATCACAATATGGAGGATTTTTAGTATGTTTACATGCACATAAGTGAGATACACCATCTAAAGTAGCAGTAAACTCCATTGGTGTAAAAGAAGTATCTTTATGTGATCCGTCACAAAATGGCTGATCTGAACTTTTTCCACATGTACAATAATAATAAGTTTCACCTTTTTTTAATTGAACTGCTATAGGTGCTTTTAGTGCAATTTTACGCTTTTCCATAATATTTATCTCCTTGTTAATTTTTTATATTATGTTCAAAACCTCACTTTTTATTCTTTAATAAAAATGCAAACTAGAAATAGTACTTAGAAGTATGATATGAACCTTTACAAAGTTTCCTGACATTTCTTCATAAATTCAAGAACGTTAATAGTATAAATTATATTTATTATTAACAGAGCAATTATATTAATTATAGCAAGAATTGGTATTAATATTAAAACAAAAGTAAACATACCTGCAATTTGCAAATATAAAAATTGTGTCCAGCGATTACTTGCTTCTTCAGAAATGTACGAATTTTCTGCTTTCTGACCAATCTCTTTTATTCCCATAAATATATTGTACACAGCTAATAATGTTAGAATAAAAGAAGCTATAGCTATCAATATTGCAAAAGGTCCTAGTGAACCTGATTGGATATTTAGTCCTCCGCCATTAACAGGTGCATCATATATTGAAAATATAGATAATACAATCATAATGTAATTATATGGTAACGCTTTATTAAAAAACGTACTTTGCTCCATAAGAAGTTTAATACCACTAGCAAAAAGATAAATCCTATTATATCTGGAAAAATATCAATTCCTTGCAATCTAAAATCAATTAAAACAAGTAAAAACCCCCAATAAAATTTTTTAAATCCTTCTCCGTACATTTAAATCCCCCCGACAATTAAAATATTTTTAATCCTCTTCTTTTTCAAATGCTAAATGAAAGACATAGGAAAGACATAGGGACGTTTCGGGACCAGTGAAAAAGTCCAAACAAAACTAAAAAACTCGTATAAATATTAAATTTAAAAAGAAGAAAGACAGAGGGACGTTTAAGACGTCTTAAACGTCCCTCTGTCTTACCTCTGTCTTATGCTTTTTTCACGATACTTCTAATTAACATCATAACTGCCGCTACTATCCATATTAGAAATATTACTCCCATCATTACGAGTGATAATAGGGGACCAGGCCCTCCATATGTACCGAGATAATAGAATAAAAGTATCACGCCAATTGAAGCAATGATGCACATACCAATTAAAATCTCTAAGCCTTTAGTAAACTTCAGGTTAAAAGTATTTTCCATATCAAAGACTACAAGTAAATACATTATAATTCCTATCCCTATCAATAATATCACTAATAGTAATTCACAAGCTATCAAAATAGACATCTTTGCATGTTCAAGCTCAGGATAAATATAGGCCATCTCTTCTGCTATTATAGGTAATACATAGGCCCCAAAGAAAATAGCTCCTATAGCAAATAGGATTAGGAGTATTTTCAAGATATTTGATACCACATTAACTTTCATTATAATCTACCTCCCAAATAACATTCATTTATTTGTTTGTGACGCTAAATTTGAATAATGTGTCGTAAATTTTATTGAAAGTGGCATTTTCATTGTAACAAGCATACCTTTTTACAATGTAGATGGACTATCATGCATAATATTTGCAAGGATTATATAAATTAATAGATTGGCAGGTAAAATTATGAAGATTAATCTTATTCCAAGCGAGGATATATCAAAGTAATCTGCAATACCACCGCAAACTCCACTTATAACTTTATCCGTTGAGGATTTCCTAAGTTTATTTTTCATTATAAATCTTTCCTCCCTCCTCATATATGTCGATTATTATGCTATTTAAAACTGAATGTTTACAAATTATCCATCAGTATTTAACATGTAGAATAAATTAATTATTTTAAGTCGTTATTTAATACTGTTAGGACGCTAAATTTGAAAAATGCGACACCTATATTTTAAGTTTGGTTATAAACAAGCAAGTAATATTCTACTACTACATTACAATTGCTTTACTTATATTTCTATAATCATCGTATCAAATCCAACTTGCCAATCTCGTTCATTTGCATAGTACTCCACATATTGCTTTAATGTTTCGTTGTCGAGTCCATCAACTTCTTCAATGTGAATAAACACGACTTTGTCTGTATCTAATTTGCTGATAATATTTTTTATTTCGATAAAATCTGCTTCAGTTCTGCAAAGAGGATGCTTCTCATCCCAACGTCTTTCGTTATTAAATGGATTGACCGTAAATAGGCCAATAGGTAATATAACGCAATTGAAATGCCCTAATTTTTCTGGAATCCAATCTAATAATTCATCCATAAGAACAAGCACTCTTTTATCTAAATTTTCAACAATATACCCACTAACAAATGTTTGTGCAAGTTGTATTGTACTTACTATATAGTCATTTAATTTAATCTTTTCATTTTCAGTTACTGTATGTAGGTTTATTAAGCCCCAATTTTGGTATCTTGATAAATGCTCCCATATTGAAAAATTAGACTCCATCACTTTTCTTACAAATGTAGGCACATATACATCTATATTTCTATCATAAGGTGTAGGTTTTACAAAACTATTGCGATAATCAAAATTACATTCAAATACTCTTAATCCCATGGTATGGTCGAGATGATGGTGCGAATAAAAACAAGCATTTAGATTTGTAATATTGCTTCTATTAAGCATGTAACTTATTTCCTCTGGAGTATCAAACAAAATTCCTGCATCATGTATAAAAACTGATGGTCCTAACCTTGATTCAGGAATTCCTTTTAATTTAGCATTTTTACATAAATTGCAATTACATAATGGTTTAGGTGTGATGGATGCTCCACCAGAGCCTAATATTTCAATTTTCAAGTTTCTTAACTCCTTTCATTCTAATAGTCTCTCGGAATACTCCGAGTTAGTCGGTGCAAGGTTTTACCTTGTCACCCTTTTTTTACTTCCTCCTATTTTGCAATAGGATTTTTTATT
>NZ_JAGGKS010000004.1 GCF_017873955.1 Sedimentibacter acidaminivorans
TTACATGACCTTTTTTGAATGCTACATCCTTTTTCACACCTTTGATTATTTGTGTTATATCGTGGCATAAAACTTGCCCTACTGCATCCACTGTTCTAATTTGTTTCATTTATTCCTCCTTATTGGCTCTATAAATATTTCGACTACTCCTCCACAAACCATACCATCATCCTCTGCATCCTGTCCTGTCATATCAACTTTTACTAATTTCGATTTATTATTATCCATACAAGTAAGTGCGGTTTGCCTAATTGAAGCTTCAACACAACCACCTCCAATAGTTCCAATCATAGTGCCATCCTTTAATACCACCATCTTTGTACCTACCCCTCTAGGTGTTGAGCCTTTTCTTGAAACAATGGTAATTATTGCTTTAGGTACATCTATATATTTTCCACCTAATATACAATCAATCACTTCATCACTGTACATTCCACTCAAGGCACCTTTGTTTTTCATTTCAATAATCTGTGCCATTATAGAAATAGCAATTTCTGCTGGTGTTTCTGCACCAATTTTTAATCCAATAGGAGTGTATACTTTGTCTAATTTTTCGCGAGGTATACCCTCTTCCTCTAAATAATCTAACACCTTGGCAACTCTTAGTCTGCTACCTATCATTCCAACATAAGCACTTTCCTTTTCAATAATTTTATACAAACATGTTTGGTCATATCGATGTCCTCTTGTAACAATTACAAAAAATGTTCCTTTATCACCAATTATATGGTCCAAAGCATTATCAAAGCTATCGCAAATTACATTATCAGCACCTGCATTTCTAGCATTATTAGCAAAAAGCATACGATCATCAATCACAGTTACAGGTAAATCTAAGAGCTTACACATTTGTATAATCGAGATTGAAATATGACCAGCACCACATACAACTAAATTATAGTTTTGCCTCATAAATTCAATATATATAATATCATTACCAAATTTAATTAATTGACTTTTTTCATCTTGTGGAATGATTTTTATTACTGACTCCCAATCTACTTTATTATTAGTATTATAAATAATTTCTCCATCTGCTAATATAAGCTTAGAACCTATATTATCACCAGATACAATTGTAATAACAATATTTTTTTTATTCTTATCTAACTTTTCTAAAATTTCGTAAAAATCCATATAACCTCCACAATTTAATAATAAATAATTTATTATTCGTTATTTTTTTAAAAATATAACGTTATAATATTATAATTCATTCTATACTTAATTTCAATATTATTTTAATATTTTAACAATTTAAATAGTAAACCATAATATTAAAACAAACACGTTATACATTGTAAAACATAACGAAAACAAAAACTAAGTTGAAGTTAAAAAGAGATGTCACAACACATCTCTTTTTATAATTCTTCAACTTTTTTAATCTTGTATTAAATTTTTATCAACAATCGCTGTAGAAGGACTGTCAACTACGTCATATTCTTTATATTTAATCAACATTTTAACTGTACTGTAAACCATGAGGGCAACAACAAACAATAATGGGAATGCTGATACTATTGCAAGCTGTTTCGTTGCATCTATACCACTAACTGCTCCTACTTTACCTGCTGTTGCTATATTAATAAATGCAACAGATGACATTACTATACCCCAGAACATCTTTATATGTTTAGGTGGTTCAGTTGTAGAGTTATTTTTAGCATTAATAGAAAGCGATGAAACTGTAGTTGTCATTGAATCAGCTAAAGTTACAACTGACAAGAATGCTGTTATCATAAACAATGCACTTAATAATTTACTCAATGGGAAGTTAGAGAAAAAGTTAAATACTGCTGATTCTAAGCCACCTGCTTGTATACCTTCCCATAACTGAGCACCATTCATTTGGAGATTAATTGCTGATGAGCCAAATACACCAAACCATACTATTCCAAACATACCTGGTAATAAGAAGTTAAATAAAGTAAATTCTTTCAAGGTTCTTCCTACTGCTATTTTAGCTAAAAACATACCAATCAATGGTGTATACGCTATCATAAAACTCCAGTAGTTAATTGTCCACCAAACTGGCCATTGATCTCCATCAAATGTTCCAAGATAAGTAGCTTGTGTAAAATAATTGTCTAGATGGAATCCCATAGCTTCAACTGTCATATTAAGTATATATTTTGTAGGTCCAAATACAAGAACGAAAATCATCAATCCAATATATATTTTTGCATTTTTATCGGATAAGAATTTTACACCTTTATCAATACCAGTATAACTTGATATAATAAATGTAACAACTATCGTCAATAGTATAACTCCCCAAACTAAAGTAGTAGGTTGAATTCCAAACAATAAGTTCATTCCGCTTCCTAATTGCATTGATGCAACTCCTAACGAAGCTGAAACTCCTCCAGCAAGACCAAATAAACAAAGAATGTCAACTATATCTCCTGCTATACCATTTACTCTGCTGCCAATTACAGGATACAAGCAAGATGATACACGATATGGAAGTTTCATGTTATATACTGCATATCCAATACCAATACCTGCTACACAATAAAATGCATACAGTGCAGGTCCCCAGTGCATGTAAGATGTACTCAATGAATATAAAGCTCCCTCTTTAGTTGCTGCTTCATATCCAAATCCAGGTATTGGAGACATTAAATGTGTTAAAGGTTCTGCAATTCCCCAAAATACTATGCCTGTTGCGATACCACCACAAAGTGAAATAACAAACCAATTCCATTTGCTCATTATAGGCTTTGCATCTTTTCCGCCTAATACTATATCTCCATATTTTTTTGAAAATAATAACCAAATACATATGAACATCATTGCTAAAGCAACCAAGTCATAAAGCCAACCAAACCATTGACCTGCAAAATTTACTATAGAACTTTCTGCTGATGCAAATGAAGCTGGTGATACTAAACCAAGAACTATTATGGCTATATAAATAATTACCATAGGTATGAAAACTATTTTTCTAATCTCTACCTTGTCCAAGCCCTTTACTTTACTATTCATGTAAATCCTCCTTTAGTATATATAATTAATTTCAACATGATTATATAATACAATCGTCAAAAAAAAGTCAAAATGTATCGTTTTCATTTATGTTAATAAATATCTAATAAGCCTTAAAAATAATTTAATTATATTAACAATTTTCCAGACTTCATCAACTCATATGATTTTTGAATGTCAATGCTCAAATTCCTATCTTTATCTAAAAATGGTATCTCACTTCTTATTGCTTTATATGCTGTTTGAGTGCCTTTGCCCATTTTCACACTTCCCCTCAAGTCAACGGCTTGTGCGGCATGTATTGCTTCCATCCCTATTATATATCTTAAATTATCTATAATCTTTTTTACTTTATCTGCAGCTAATGGAGCATTACTAGCTCTATCTTCTATATTTCCTGCTAATGCAAAATAATCCATTGATGATGGGTTAGCTAACATTCTATTTTCTGCATCCAAATAAGTAAATGATTTTTGAATAGTACCATACGCTATTGTTTTAGTTTCATTTGGAGTTAAGAATCTAGTAAGCTTTGTAAATGATGGGTCTGAAAGTTTAATCATTCTATTGCATGATGATTTTGAAAGATGACACAAGGCAATACCAAGCATCTCTACACCTAAAACTAATGATGTTATTTCAAAATTTGCACTTACTGAAACTCTTTCTTCATCCGTAACTATACATGGGTTATCATCTGTAGAATTTATTTGAACAATCAAAAATTTCTTAATATAATCTAACGCGTCATATATAGAACCATTAACTGCAAACGAACATCTAAAGCTCAAAGAATCTTGCAGTGCTCTACCTTCATGAGGTTCATTTAAATAACTTCCATCTAAATATTCTCTGCATTCTTTAGCACACTTTATTTGCCCCTTTAATTTCCTTAAATTATTTACACTCTCATCTAAAGACTGAACTACGCCATTAAGACCTTCCATTCCTAAGCAATATATCAAATTAGACATCTTAATTAATTCTTCTGTTTCTTTAACAAGCATTACAATATATGCTGTTCCCTGCGCATTAGAAGAAACTATACTCAAACCATCTTTAGGACCTAATACTGCGGGCTTCATTCCTTCCCTTTTCATGGCTTCCATAGAGTTTAGTATTTCACCTTTGTAGCTTGCCTCACCTTCACCAATTATTGATAAACCAATATGGGACATTGTAGTGATGTCACCCTCTCCAATCGATCCCCTCCTAGGTACACGAGGGTGTATTCCTTTATTAAGAAAATCCTTATAATGTTCTAGAATTTCTACTGAAATACCTGTACAACCATAAAGTGCAGTATTCAATCTAATGAGCATCATAGCTCTAACTTCTTCATCAGTGCTGAATGGTTCAACTCCTAAACTGTGGCTGTTGAGAAGGTTCCGATTATATGTTTCAAAAAAATCTACATCAAATTCCTTATCTTTATTCCAACCAACACCCCTATTTAATCCATAAACAGGATGGCCTTTAGCGGCTAAATCAAAAAGAATCTGTCTAGCTTTAGCCGCTTTCTCTAATGCTTTCCCATCAATCTCAACCTGCTTATGATTATACGCAACCTCATAAACATCCTCAAGACTTAAATCATTTCCATTTAAAATTACTTTTTCCATTTTTAAACCACCTAACCTATTTTTTATTACTTATAGCATTCATAACAACTTCTGGTGTTGCTGGATAAATTGTTATGTTTGTATCTAGTGCAAAGTTTATTGCATTTAGTACTGCAGGTGCTGGTGCTACTGCTGCAAGTTCTCCTACACTCTTAGCTCCATATGGACCAAATGGCTCATTTTCTTCTATTGTCATAACTCTCACTTCTGGCATTTGAGGAGCATTTAATAAGTGATATTTTGAGAAATTTGTTGATTTAACATATCCGTTTTTATCTATATCTATTTCTTCTAAAAGAGCCATCCCAAGACTCATGTGAGCTCCACCCTGTATTTGACCTTCTACAATTTGTGGATTTATCGATTTACCTATATCATGTACTGCCAGTAAGTCAATTACTTCAACATATCCTGTATATTTGTCAACTTTTACTTCGGCAAAAGATGCTGCGTGTGTTGCTGGATTTGCTGGTGATTCATATCTTTCAAAGACAGACATTGATTGGGAATGCTTTGTTTCTAATTCCACTGCAACATCACCATATGAATATTTTTTATCTGAATTTTTTTGATATACAAATCCATTAGATGCAATTACATCGTCTTCACTATAACCCTTTAATTTACAGAAAGAATCTATGACCTTTTTTCTTAAATTTTCTCCTGCTGATTTAACAGCCCCTCCACATACAAATGTAACTCTGCTTGCTTGTGTTCCAGCAGAATCATATGGAGTTGCAAGTGTATCCACTTCTAAAACTCTTACCTTATCCACATTTATATCAAGAGACTCTGCAGCTATTTGCTGCATAGTTGTTACAGTACCACAACCCTGATCATGTATCCCTATTTTTACGAGAACACTTCCATCAGCAAATATACTCATATCCACATTTGAAAAGTCTGGATAAGCTCCCATATACCCATTTCCATGGACAGCACATGCCATTCCAACACCATAAGCATACCTATCTGTATCTTTTGTTTTAATATTTTGTCTTTTGTTTTTCCAGTCAAAATCTTCCATTCCATTTATAACGCACTGTCTGATTTTTGTATTTCCTATATCTGTTCCGCCAGTAGGATCCTTTGCTCCTTCTTTTACTAAATTATTAAGCCTAAACTCACATGGATCCATTCTTATCTTTTTAGCTGCATTATCTATATTTATTTCTGTTATTGCATGTGCTTGTGGCGATCCATATCCTCTACATGCACCTCCAGGTATAGTATTTGTATAATACGAATTACCTTGGAAATATTGATTTTGAATGTCATACATCCTAAATAATTTTTTTCCAATAGCCATTGCTACCGCTGTAGAATTAGTGTGGTATGCTCCACCATCAATATCTGCAATTATTTTTCTAGCTAATATTTTACCCTCTTTACTAATTGCAGTCTCAACACTAATCTCTGTAGCATTTCTACTTCTAGTTCCTAATATAGCATCTTTTCTATCCATATAAAGCATCACAGGACGATTTAGTGTATATGCTGCAAATGCGCATATTGGTTCTAATACTGTTTGACCTTTTCCACCAAACGAACCTCCCATGACAGCTTTTATAACTCTAACTTTATTAAATGGTATATTAAGAACGCTAGCTACATGGTATTGTATTTGAAATGCAGTTTGACAAGGACTCCATACAACTAAACTACCATGTTCGTCAATTTCACTTAAGCATATGTGCGGCTCAATTGCAGAGTGATGAATTTTTTGTGTTTTTCCTGAATCTTTTATTATATAATCCGCTTTTTTAAATTCTTCTTCATAATCTCCACAATTTATACTTTTAGAAAATGCTACATTTGAATCATTTTTTATAATCGCTTTATTTTCTTTTGCTTGTTTTATACCTACAACACTTTCTAATTCCTTGTACCCTATACTTAGTTTCGATATAGCTTCTTCTACAACTCTTTTGCTTTTTCCTACTACTAATGCTATTCTATCTCCTACAAATCTTGCTCTGTTGCACAATAAATATTCATCTTTGTATTGATTACCCCCCGCAAACCACTCATGAGAATTATATAAAACATGAGGAATATCATCATAAGTATATACCGCTTCAATACCTTCAATGTTTAATGCTTCACTTTTATCCATTTCAATTTCAGCATGAGGTTTTTCACTTAATACAAGCTTTGCATAAAGCATGTTGTGTCTTTTCATATCACATATAAATTTCGTTTTTCCTGTTGCTTTATCGTATGTGTCATCTTTAATTATACTTTTACCTACATATTTTAACTCTTCCATATCTATCTCCTCAACTTATTCAATATATCATCTATTAAACCTTCTGCTGCTGATTTTTTATAGTGTTTTGAGGTTCTATTTGGTATAGCATTTTCGATTTCCATGTAAATTGCATCATGTATATCCGCAGAAACTATATTATTAATGTTTTTATTTAGTATTTTCTCTTCAATAGATTTTGCTCTAATAGGTTTAGGACCAACTGCGCCTAGATATACTACTGAATCTTCAATAATATTGTTATTAATTTTAATTTTAACGCAACAATTTAACTTTGAAATTGTAACTGCTTTTCTTGAACCAATCTTTGAAAATGCCGATTTAGCGTTATTTTTCTTAATAATTATTTTAGTTATTACCTCATCAAAATTTAGATTGTTTTTTTCTAGTCCTTCAACCACATTTTCAACCTTTTCAATTCTTCTATTACCTAATGGATCAATTATTTCAACATTTGCGTCATATGCAAATAAAACAGGTATTGTATCTCCACTCTGTGACGAATTTGCAACATTTCCCCCTATGGTAGCTTTATTTCTTATTTGTTGGGAACCTAAGTTGTATACTGCATCTATTAAGGCAGGCACATGCGCATTTATTAATGGATTATTTTCTATTTCAGTCATAGTTACACATGAACCTATTATGATTTCTTCATCAGTTTCGTTTATTTCTTTAAGTTCTTTTAATTTTGTTAAGTCTATTATGTTGTAACCAAAAATACCTTTTTTATTAAAATGAATTATTAAATCCGTACCACCTGCTATTATATAGGTATTATTATCCTTGTTTTTAAGAGAATTACACAACTCCTCAATTGTACATGGAGCTTCAAACCTTGCCATATTTACACCTCTTTTCCAACTACATCTTGCACAGCTTTTACAATTTTATTGTATCCTGTACACCTGCATAGGTTTCCTTCTATAGCCCTCTTTATTTCTTCTTCTGAGGGGTTAGGGTTTTTCATCAATAAAGCCTTACAAGACAGTATCATTCCTGGAGTACAAAATCCACATTGTATAGCACCATTTTCTATAAACGATTTTTGTATAACATCTAGTTCTCCACTTTGTTCCAAGCCTTCTATTGTTATTATCTCAGAACCATTTACCTGTCCTACTAGTATAGTACATGATGTTACAGCCACTCCATCTAATATTACTGTACACGAACCACATTCACCTTCTGAACAGCCTTCTTTGACACCAGTTAAATTTAAATCATCTCTTAAAAAATCTATTAATCTTGTTGTTGGATCTACATCCATTTTTATTTTTTTTTTATTTACTACTACTTCTATTTTCATATGTCCTCCAAACGATAGTTCATCTGCCCTTTTTCATATTATAAAACATAGAAGTCAAAAAAAAGTCAAATAATCTATATTAAAAGACTATTTGACTTGTATATTTTTATTTAATACTTTCAAAAAACTGATTTGACTTTTTGTTTAAACCATTATTACAATATTTATTAGAATAAAGAATCGCTAATTCTATATAATTTCTTGATTTATCTTTGAGATTCTTTTTATCATATATAAGTGCTAGGCAGTAATAAACTTCAGCTCTACCCCAAGCAAATATAGTTTTATTATATGATTTTAAGGATTTCAACAAATAAAACTGTGCTTCATCATAAATCCCAAGTTCAAATTTCGTATAACCAATTTTAGAAAAAATCAGTGCTAGTGCTGGAAAATCTTCATCATCATCACATAGCTCGTATGCCTTATAGTAAAAACTTATAGCTTTACTATATTTTTTTTGAAGTCTCCTACTTTCTCCTAAATAAAAACTAGCTGCAACTAAATTTAAAATATATTTTCCTCTATCCGCTAAAGAATTAAATAAATCTATTGCTTGCAAAATATACTTTTCTCCATCCTCATACTTACCTTCCAAAACATTTAAATATCCTTTATATCTTAATAACAAACCAAATTTAGCTCTATCACTTGCAATATTTGCAACCTTTTCTGCATTTTCAATAGTGTCTGACATTAAATCTAATTCATTAGTGTTTATTGCATATTGGATAAGTTGAAGATATCCCTCAAACGCATATAAATAATACTTCTTTTTTAATGAAAGATCTATCATATTTCTAATTGCTTCTAATCCCTTCAATGGATTGCCAATATCCTTATGAAACCTACCATATAAGTGAAGATAAATTAAACCTAGCTCATATATTTCCTCATCACTTTGACTCTTTAAATCTTCATACATTTCCTTTAACTTTTCAAATTTTTCTTCCAAAACCTTTTCATCAGTATAGTATTCAAAAACTCCAGCAGTCTTTTTATCATCTACTATAGGAAATATTTCATGACTAACATCAAGTATAACTTGCATTCCTTTCATTTCATACTTAAATACCTTATATTTATTATCGGATCTAGTAAAATGAAATATTAGATTAGGATGAAATAGTCTGTCGTTTTTATTATTATTTAGCCTACTCTCATAATATTCACCTATTATTTCATGCAAAACCATTCGTTTTGAATTAGAAACATTGTTATATATATATTCTCTGATTTTTTGGTGGGTAAAAATCAACATATAACTACTGTCTGTATATTTCTCTTCTTTTAAAATATTTTTCAATAATAATTCTTCTATTAAATCCATTAATTCTATACTTTTAATACCTGTAACTTTTGAAAGAATTTTAATATCAAAAGCTTCATAGAACATAGAGCAAATAGTCAAAAGTTTTCTAGCCCCTTCACTAAGGTTTAAAATTCTACTATTAATTAAAAATGCCATTTTATCTGTAATTTTTTTTTCATTCATTCCTTGCTTGAGGCTGTTCATCATCTCTGTTATAAACAAAGGATTTCCTTCACTCTCATCATAAATAAGTTCGCTGTCGCTTTCAACCTCCGGCATAATTAATTGTATAAATTCTTTAGTTTCTAATTTAGAAAATCTGTTTAATTCAAGTTTAGATACATTTTTATATGGACATAAATTCATATAAAATTTTTCAACAGAACTTACATTTTCACTTCTACACGATGCTACAAACATTATTTTATATCTATTTGATGATATTACTTTGCACAAGAGTTCTAAACTACTTTTATCTGCCCATTGCAAATCATCAATAACAAATATTATTTTTTCTCTTTTGCTTATAATCGAAAACATATCACATATATAATTTTCCATAAAAAGATAATTTCTTTTTATGTTTGTATCTAGTGCAAAATCACTAGTTTCAATATTTAGTGTTGGAAATGCTTGCTGAACATAATCAATTATATCAGACGGTATATTTATATTTATCGACTTGATTAAGTATGTTAAGTTCTCAAATATTTTATCCCATAGTTTAAACATAAACTCAGATTCAACATCATAGCAAGATACTTTGATTAGAATAAAATCTTTATATAAATTTTCAGTTACTTCTTCTAATAATCTTGTTTTTCCAACACCTGCTTCTCCATATGCAATATATGAACTGAAATCTTTATTACTCAGAAATTTCATAAAATTATTTTTTAATATTTGTATCTCTTTTTTACGACCATAAAAATCTGCTTTCTTTTTTACTACCTTAATAGCTGTATGCATTTTAAGTATATCATCAAACATTTTTCTTGTTTCTACTGATGGATTTACTGACAAGTTTTCTCTTAATGTTTTATCCAGCTTATTATATGTATTAATTGCTTCACTGTATTTTCCTTGTTTGCTGTATATTAACATTAAATTTCTATATCCAGCTTCCTCAAATTCTTCGATTTCGATAAGTTTTATACAACATTTTTCACATAGACTATACTCATTTTTTTTCATCAACAAACTAATTATTTCTTTTAAATTTTCTACAAATAACTTTCTATATTTATTTCTTAAAACAACTAACCATTCTTCAAATTCAAGTGACAATTTATTTTCAATGCATTCTAAAAATTCTCCCGTATATAAACTTATATAATTATTTATATCGTTTTCTTCTGTTTTTTCATTTATAGTAAATTTCTCTATCTCCCTTATATCTGTAAACAAATCACAATCATCATCTATTTGAAGCAAAGATCTCTTTGGAGAAATTACAATATTATCATAAAGATTCCTTCTTATTGTGTATACAGCATTTCTCAAACTTTTTTTTGCGACTTCTTCCTTTACATCTCCCCAAAGAAATGAACACATTTTATTTCTCATTATATTTTTCTCATATGCTAAAATATAAATAATGCATTCTGCCTTTGCAAATGGAAGATGTATTTCAGTTCCATTTAATTTAATTGAAGGAATTCCCAAAAATTTTATTTCTAGATTATTCATAGCATACTCCTCATAAATAAGCTTCTAAAACATTTTCAAAACTATATAAATACAAACTGTTATTATTTAATTTAAAGATAATTTTATAAATGCAAAAATTTTTATATTAGTATAACACGAAATGTGGCATTTTGTCTAAATAAAAAAACCAACTTATACAAATTGTATAAATTGATTTTTTTATTGTATACTATCCCCCAGCTAAAAGATGAATCATTTGTACATTATCACCATCGTTTACAATAGTTGTTGGATAATCTTCTACCTCTATATGTTGATTATTAATTTTTACTATAATCTTCGGAAATATGAAATTTTTTTTATTCATAATATCTTCAACTGTCATTCCCGCTTCCCAAGGAAAATCTCTTCCATTTAGCTTAATTATTTGTATCACCTCAACTTGATTCAATCCATAATAATATAAATATATTATTGTAAATCTTTAACTACATCCACTAGTATTGGTAAATCCATTCCCAAATCCTTTAAACGTTCTAGTGTTGGTACTCCATTAGAATTCCAGCCTCTTCTTGCATAAACTGCATCTATAAGTTTCTCATATTGATTTTCTCTGTGTTTTCTTAGAACTGCCATTTTTTCCTCAGTAGATTTACCTTCTGTATCATATCCTAAAATCTCTTTTAATTGTCCATCATATCTTTCTTGTCTTGATTCATATTCTTCTTTTGTTACAGGACCCATTGAGCGATATGGAACTCTGTCATTTGCTCTTAATCCTTTACCAAGTCTAATATTAAATATTCTTTGGAAATTATAAACTCTTTCCGATTCTCTAACCATATCAGTTGTATTTAACCTTTTACCTGTTACGCCATAAACTACATCTAAATAATTCTGCACATGCTCAGGAATTTTAGCAGGTTCAGATGTATACTTATTTCCTTCTGGAACTATATCATTCCAAGGAAGTTTACATAAACCATACAACCCAAACCAAGTTCTAAACATTGGGAAATAATAAAGTGCTTCTGCCTTATCTTCAAATGTTGGGATTTGATTATTAACCATATCCATAAATATTAACCATGCTTCATCATGCTGTGGTCCTTTGTTCGTAAGACCAAATCCACCTTGTTGTGCTAAGGATTCTTTTGAACCATATTCAGAATACTCTAATCCTTTTTGCTCCATTCCAATATCGAATAAGAAATCTGGGTCTGCCCCATACTCTTCTGAAAAAATCTTTTTCATCTGATGAATACCTTGGCCTACTACTACTCCAAAGCCTTCGCCTCTTGACATTTGATGCAATAATTCAACTGATGCTTCAAAGTTTCCAAATTTAAGATCTAAGCCACCAGTTATCTCCTTATTTATAATACCTCTAGTGTAACATTCCATAACAAAAGCCGTTGAAGTTCCAAAAGATATAGTATCTATTCCATAGGTATCGCAATAAAAGTTTATTTCTAATATGGCTCTTGGGTCAAATATACCACAGTTAGATCCAACTCCAGCAGTAGTTTCATACTCTGGACCATCTACTGTAACTCTTTGTCCTTTGTATGGACCTGTTTGAAGTTCAAAATTATCAGCAGTTTTAGCACATGCCATAGAGCACCCATACCAACATCCATCTTCCAGACCTTGTGTTAAATAATTATTAATTAAAATGTCTGGCCCAATTTTTTTAGCATCTTCATGTCCACCATACTGATAATTCATTACAGGTAGCAAGTCATATGCGCTCATAATTTCTACTGAATAGCCCGTTCCTACTTTTCTCATTCTGTTTTGTTTATCATCTAAATTATGCATTTCTTTATGCATTTTTATTCCTGCTTTATTTATAATAGCTTGGTCAACAGGATTATTTAAGTTTCCTTTAACTCCACTAAATTTAACTACAATTGCTTTTACTTTTTTATCTCTAAAAACTCTACCTATTCCTCCACGACCTGCTTGCTTAAATCTAGTTACTTTTCGTCTTGTATCATACAAAGAGAAATTCAATAAACCCATTTTAGCATGCTCTGCCCCGGTTCCAGCAGTTACAACTGATACATTTCTTTTATCTGCCTCATTGTCTGCATACATTTCTGTAAGCTGCTCAGCCAAAACATGTGAATCTATTGCTTCAAGAGGAGCTTCTTCTATTGTTATAACACCCTTGTTACCATCTATGTATATTATGATATCTTTTTCTGCTTTTCCTTGTAATTCTAATGCATCCCAACCAGCAAACTTTAATAATGGTCCAAAATATCCGCCAACATTTGAATCAATTGGAATATTAGTCATAGGAGATATGCTACATACTAGTGATTTCCCTGAACCTGGATATTGAGTTATTCCACAAACAGGACCTCCACAAATTATAATTTCATTTTCAGGATCATTCCACTTTGTAGTAGGTGTTGTTCCATTCCATAAATACCAAAGTCCAAACCCCTTTCCTCCTACAAATTTATCTTTCATCATTTGAGTTACTGGCTTTGAATCAATTTTATTTTCAGAAATATTTATATATAAACTTCTATCTGTATAGCCTTTATCTAATTTTCCCAGCTCATATTTGTATTCTGTTAAAAGTTTTCTACCTTCTTTTAAAGTATTAATATCCATATTATCATCTCCTCCTGCTTAGTCAGCACATACTCTTTCTTTTGCTTCTGAATCGTCTTTTTCTGCAATAAAAATAGCTCCTGAAGGACATTTTTTAGCACATAATCCACAAGCTATACATTTAAAAGCTTCTATGTAATCATCGTGCTGTCTCATTGCATTTTCGGGACAAAAGCCTACACACATAAAGCATCCAACACAATCCTTTTTATTAATCCTCACCACACCTAGCTTATCTCTTTTTATTGCCTCTACTGGACATATATCTATGCACTTTCCACATTGATTGCAGACGTTAATTTCTGGTTTGCCATCGTTTGCAATAAGTATGCATGATTTAGCTTTATCTTTAGTTTTAAAATAAGTACTAGAACATATTTCTTCACACAAACCGCATTGAATACATTTACTATCGTCTTTCGCTAAATATTTCATTTATTCATTACCTCCTCAAATTATTTTTTTAAAACAACTATAATAATTTTAAATAAACCTTCTATAATATTATAGTTGATTAATATATTAAATTCAACATCATTGTGTAATTTAAGGCCTACCCATTATTACTTTTAGTAACATTTTTGGATTTAGTAATTTTATGTTATTTTTTCAATAAAACATATGTGTTTAACTAAATGAAAAAGACACGAATTATCGTGTCTCAATGCTATCTAACAACTCTATTAATTTTTCACCTTCAAACAAATATTTTTCATTACAGAAATGACAAACAGCTTCTACTTGACCATCTTCTTCGATTATTTTTTTTAATTCATCTTTTCCTAATGATATAAGTGCCTTTTCCATCCTATCATAAGAGCAATCACAGTTAAAACCAACTGGTATTTTTTCCATTATTTCAATATCAAACTCTTTGAAAATTTCCTTTGCAATATCTTCTATATCACTGTCATTATCAAAATACTCAGACACAGATTTAATGCTGCTTAATTTATTCTCTATCAAAGCTATATCTTCATCTTCAATAAATGGCAATGTCTGAACTATAAAACCACCTGAGGACTTTATACTATAATCTCTATCAATTAAAACACCCAGTGCTACTGCAGAATTCTGCTGCTCTGATAACCAATAATACATTGTAATATCTTCAGCTATTTCTCCTGTTACAATATCCGTACTACCTACATACGGTTCTTTCATTCCTATATCTTTAATTACTGTGACCTTTCCATCTATACCAACTGCTTTACCTACATCTAGCTTGCCATTTTCTTTAGTATCTACGTCAACATTCGGATTATCTACATATCCTTTTATATTACCTTTATTATCCGATGTTATTAGGATATTACCAATAGGTCCTCCACCGTTTATTCTAATAGTAATTTTATCTTCATCGTTTTTCATCATATATCCCATCATTAATCCCGCAGTAAGAGTTCTTCCAAGTGCTGCTGAGGCTGTTGGTGTTGTATTATGATGTTTCCTAGCCTTTTCTACTGTTTCAGTAGTTTTCGCCATAAAAATTCTAAAAGATTTTTTCTTATCCATTGCTCTTATCATGTAATCCATTATTTTTTTCCTTTCCTTTTTCAATTGCTCGATTAGTTAAATAAAATCTAAAATATCTACATTTTGATGCAACAAAAAACTGCCCTTAGTGATTCTTTATTATAAGCTACATCATTATAGTCATCATAGATTTCTATGTTATTAAATCCAGTACTTCTTAAAATATTTTGTATTTCATCAACAGAATATATGTATTGAGTTTGTATTTCTGTTATTCTATCATATTTTTCTTCTGAATCATTAATGAAAAAATTAATTTCAATGTCTACAGAATTACTATCTTCACTAAACATATTTTCCCAAACATAAAAAACCTCTCCATCATCATAAACATAATTTTCATTATACATAGTTTTATATTTATATACTGTACTAATATCGAAAATAAATTTATCTCCACTATTAAGGTGCTTATTTATTCTATTAAAGAATAACAATATTTCATTTCGTTTTAAATAATTTATACCATCACAACAACAAATTGCAGCGTCAAATTTATCATCAATTTCAAAATCTATCATGTTTTGATTTAAAAGTTTGACCCCTCTGTTTCTACCGAGTTTATCATAAGCTCTCATAAGCATGTCCTCAGACAAATCAAATGCAGTAACTTTATAATTATTTTCAGACAAAATACATGTAATACTACCTGTACCACATGCAGCTTCTAATATCTTATTTTTATTTAGACCTATTTTACTTATTAAAAAAGATGTCCATTTTTCATAGTCTATATCATTCATAAGCAAATCATATATTTGCGAGAATTCCTTATAGCTGTTTTTTTGCATCTTCCAACTTCCTTTTCTTTTTTTTAGAGGTCATAATTCCTCCTATTCTACCTGTTTCTTTTGCAGTCAAGCCACCCCACCCCAATTCTTCAACTTTATCCATCAAGCCAATCTCTTTAGCTATTTCAAGTTTCATAATGTCATTAGGTGTAAGCTCTTTTTTCTTTTTTTTCGCCATGTTATCCTCCATAATATCTTTATATAAATATTATGTATTTAAACGAAAAAATTATTCCCTCTTTTCACCTTTTAAAATTAAAATTGCCTTTATTTCCTTTAAAACCACAAAAATTTTATTTAAAGTATACTGAATACTAATGATTATCACAAAAAACATTACTACTAACGTTATAAATATTGCTGTATAATTTATTTCCACTATACTCACTCCTACAAAATGTAATTGACCCTTCTTAAATACTACTGCAACTAATATCTGAACTAAATAAAAAGCTGTTGATGTAGCTACAAAAGTCACAAAACTAGTCAAAAATACAGCTATGAGAATGTTATTATCGTAGCTGTCATAATTTCTTATATTTTGGTGCGGATAACAGGATTTGAACCTGCACAGGTTGCCCTACACGGACCTGAACCGTGCGCGTCTGCCAATTTCGCCATATCCGCAATTTCTATTTTATTAATTTAACTAAAAAATATATTATCACAATACTGCTTATTTAGCAATGAATTTTATAAACAATTTTAGAAAAAGGCCCAAATTTTGGACCTTTTTATTATTCAAATACTTCTATTTTATATTTGTTTTTTAGTTCTTCTTTTTTGTTTATATAAACTTTATCTTGCTTTGCCATAACACAATTTTTTCTTATGTCTTCTTTAACTTCCTCTAATTCTGAATCTCTAGCAGGTACATGGTCAATTAATTTAATTATGTGATATCCAAATTGAGTTTTAACAGGATCACTTATTTCACCTTTTTTCATTGCAAAAGCTGCATCTTCAAATTCTTTTACCATTTGTCCTCTGCCAAATTGACCCAAATCTCCACCAGCTGTTTTAGAAGGACAACTTGAATACTGCTGTGCTGCTTCTTCAAATGATAAACCATCTGTTAAATCTTCTAAAACTTCATTTGCTTTTTCTTCTGTATCAACTAAAATATGGCTTGCTTTCACCATTTCATTTGTTTTAAACAAATGTTTATTCTTTTCGTAATACTCTTCTATTTCTTCATCTGATACAGTAACCTTATTTAACATTTTGCTCAATCCATATTGTTGAAGCATTGACTTTTTCATTGTATCAAGTGCTTTAATGAATTCCTCATCTTTATCCAAACCATTTTCAATTGAATCTGAATACACCAATTCATGCATCACAAGCTCTTCAATTAATTTTTTTCTTCCTTCTTCACCTTGAAAATATTGTGCATTTTGTCCTAAATTATTCATTAACAACCTAAAATCTGACTCTCTTACTTCTCTTCCATCTACAACTGCTATTAACTTATTATCCATTTGTACTCCTAATTTTTATTTTGTATTTTAGTTTTGCTTATATAATAAACAAGAGGGCACAAGACCCCCCTTTTTGATTAGTTTATTTTTATTCTTCTTCGTCCATTGATTCTAATAATGTTGATAATTCTGTTATGCATTTATCTTCATCTGAACCTTTGGTTAATATTATCAGCTCATCGCCTTTCATAGCACCAAGTGCCATTATACTAATGATGCTCTTTCCATTAGCCTCTTGTATTCCTTTTTTAATAATAATTTCACTATCAAAAACTCTTGCTTTTTTAACAAATATGGCTGCCGGTCTAGCGTGCAATCCAATTTTATTTTTTAATATTACTTTTTGAGATCTCATATTTTACACCTCTCTTCTCCTGTTCTAATAATTCTTCAGCAATTTCTTCAATTTTTCTTAATCTATGATTCACACCTGATTTACCTAGGGGCGGGTCTAACATTTCACCAAGCTCTTTTAAACTTGCATTTTTATGTTTTAATCTTAAATATGCTAGCTCTCTTAAATTTTCAGGTAGCTTATCTATGGCTTTGTATTTCTTTAAAATTTTTATTTGTCTAATTTGCCTCATTGATGTATCTACTATTTTGTCAAGATTAGCTGTTTCACAATTAATAACCCTATTTATTCTATTTCTAGTTTCTTTTATTACTCTCACATTTTCAAAATTTAGAAGTGCATTATGAGAGCCCATAACTGCCATTAAATCAGATATTTGCTCACCTTCCTTTATATATGTAATATAATAATTTTTTCTAAATATAGTTTTTGCATTTATATCATAAGTTTTTAAAAGTTCACAAATACCTTGACTATGTTCTTCTTTGTTATTTACAAACTCTGCATGATATGATTTTTCAGGGTCACTAATTGAACCACATCCCATAAAAGAAGCTTTTACATACGCTCTCTTACAGCAATCGTTTTTCAATATACCTAAAGGAACTCCATAATCAAAGTTCATAAAGTTTATTTCTTCATCTTTTATTAGATTAATATCCTTTAGAAAACTTTTAACCTTTTCTTCTTCAATTCTAATACCATAACTATTGTGTTTTTTAAGCCTGTTACTTTTTTTAACACTTACTTCTGTTGACATATTATACAATACTTTTAACAATCTAAAAATTCTCCTTGCGATAGCAGCATTCTCTGTTACAAGTTCAATTTCAATTTTGTTAAATCCTTTAAGTGTAATATACCCTGTTGTTCTTAATAATGCTGCGATTTCAGCTTTAGCACAACACATATCAGTTATTTCTGTTCTAGATAATTCATTTTTTATCACTGAAGAAAAAGTCATGTTCTCTCCCCTTATTTATAACAATGGAATTTAATATCCTCTATAGCTTTTTTTATGATTTTTCTTTCATCATCATAACGAGCAATCATTAATGTTCTTTCAAAAGGAAGAAACTTAGCTTCTCTAAAGCCTTCATTTTTTTGAGCAGTGCAGTTCATATTTCGTGCCACCATAAGATACCAATATACTTGTTTGTTTATTCTAACTTTTTCTTTAAAACAAGTTCTATTAAATTCATAATTTATTTTACCAAGATATTTTATGACATTTACCTTTGCTTTACTTTCTTCGAGGACCTCTCTTATAGCTGCATCTTTTATTGTTTCATTTTCTTCTACTCTTCCCTTAGGAAGAACCCAATCTCCATTGAATTTTCTTAGCATCAAAATATTATTTCTAAAAAAAACAATGCCACCTGCACTAACCTCTTCAACCATATAATTGCCTCGCTACCTAATATCGTAGTTATTATAATAACACAATATTATTAAAAATAAAACATATATTTATAGTTTACAATAAAAGCAAATATATTTCAACTACTTTAACATAAAATTTATCATTAATTATTTAATATTAGGTATATAAATATAAATCAAACAATTAATCTGGCCTTTTTCCAAAATACTGATAATAGTTAACTTTTAAATCACCATTGAAGAGCTTCCTCTTCTTATCTGCTTTCTTACCATATTCATTTTCAAAAGACTCAACTGCTGTAATTATATATTTAGACCAAGTATTATCTTTACCAAAAACTTGACCTAACTTTCTATGTATATTTTCAATATTTAATACATCTCCTATACGGTCCCCATATGGCGGATTAGTAATCAGTATACCATATTCACAAATAGGTTTTTCAATTTGATTAATATCTTTTACAAAAAATTCTATACAATCATCTACACCTGCTTCTATTGCATTTTCTTTAGCAATTTTTATTGCCTTTTCACTGACATCAGAAGCATAGATTTTTATTTCTGAATCTAGATCTATTTTTTTCCTTGCTTCTATTTTAACCTTTTTCCAATATTCCTCTTTTACAATTGGCCATTTTTGAGATGCAAATGACCTATTTAAGCCAGGTGCAATATTTCTACCTATTAAAGCGGCTTCTATTGGTATTGTTCCTGAACCACACATTGGGTCATAAAGTATCCTATCCTTATTCCAATAACTTAGCATTACAAGGGCAGCTGCCATAGTTTCTTTTAGTGGGGCTTCAGTTGATCTTGCTCTATAACCTCTTTTAAACAATCCTTCTCTAGCTCCTGTAGTATCAATAGAAACTGTTGCAATATCTTTGTGTATTGATATTAATATAGTGTATTCTTCCCCTGTTTCTGGCATCCATTGCACATCATATTCTTCACATAACTTTTTAGATACTGCTTTTTTTACTATTGCTTGACAATCTGGAGTACTATAAAGTTTTGATTTAACTGATTTTCCTTTAACTGTAAACTTTCCATCTTTTGTTATCCATTTTTCCCATGGTAATTCATATGTTTTATCAAAAAGTTCTTCAAAGCTAAGTGCTTCAAATTGACCCATAACAAGCATTACTCTATCTGCACATCTTAAGTTAATATTTGTCCTTGGAATATCCTCTATTTCTCCATCAAAATACATCCATCCATTGTCAGTATTTACATTTTCATAACCAAGCCCCTGTAGTTCCCTTTTTACTATTGCTTCCAATCCAAAGGCTGAAATTGCAGCTAATTTTATTTTACTCATAGTTTTCCTTTCTTTTAAAAAAAAGTTCTTTATTGTTTAACATCATAAGACCACAAGGATCCCCTCTATTTTTCACTCACTGCTATATTGTACTTTTCTAGTTTATAATATAATGTTGCCCTCGGTAACTTTAGTTTTTTAGCTACTTCTGATTTATTATTATTTAAATCCTTCATAGTTTCTAATATTATTCTTTTTTCTATACTAGACATATATTCCTCTAAACCGCTCTCCGAGTCTTTAATTTCTGATAAATTTAGAATTTTACCGATTCTATCAACTTTTATTTTTTGCATATAACTAGGTAGAAATTCTTTTTCAATTTTTCCTTTTCCACTTTGAGATGCATATACAACCGAGCTTTGAATAATATTTCTTAGTTCCCTAACATTGCCTTCCCAACTGTAAGCAAAGAATATATCAAGAATATCTTTTGGAATTTCTATAATATTTATTCCTTGTTCCATACAAAATTCTTGAAGAAATTTATTAGCAAGCAGAACTATATCTCCTTTTCTATCTCTCAGTGGAGGAATATTCACTTGAAAAACATCAAGTCTATAATATAAATCCCTTCTAAACTTGTTTTCACTAATTAAATCTCTAATCTCTTTGTTAGTTGCAGAAATAATTCTTACATTAATCTTTATTGCCTTGTTTCCACCTACTCTAGTTACTTCACCATCTTCTAAAACCCTCAACAACTTCGGTTGAAGCTCAATAGGCATATCCCCAATTTCATCAAGAAATAATGTTCCTCCTTCAGCTTCTTCAAATTTCCCTTTTTTAGCAACATTTTTAGCACCTGTAAATGCTCCTGGTTCATAACCAAACAATTCACTTTCAAACAACTCATTTGGTATAGCACTGCAGTTTATAGGAATAAATTTACCCTTTCGACCACTTTCGTAATGTATTGCTTTTGCAAATAATTCTTTTCCTGTACCACTTTCCCCTCTTAAAAGTATATTCAAAGGAGTTTTAGAAATATTCTTACAAATGTTAATCACCTGAATAAAAGAAGAATTATTACTTATAATTTTACTAAAATAAGATTCACCCGTTAAAGATATCTTTGAAAATTCTTTTTCTAACTGTAACAAACTAAGTTGAGTTTTATTAAGCAAATCACTTAGCTTAACAATTTCTGTAATATCTCTATCCCTAGCCAGTGCCCCGATTATATTTCCAGACTTATCAAGAAGTGGTGCAGCACTTAAAACTATGTAGCTATTTTGTCTAGGACTATTGTATACATTGTAATATGATGAGCCTTTATCTAAAACTTTAGGTAAAATGGCCCCTGGAAAAAACGATAATATATCTTTTCCTAAAATTTCATGCCTAGATACTCCATAGTACTTTTCTGCAGTTGAATTAAAAAATATAACCTTACATTTTTCATCAACAATAGTTATAGAATCTGGAATATTATCTAAAATATATTCAAACATTTCTTGGTCATGTTCATTGAAATTAGATTTAAAAATCATTAATATTCACCTCTTTAAACATAGTTTTGCTTCAACTGCTCTCTTGAAATTTATATTATTATACTATAGTTTTTAGTTCTACAGTTTATCTATTAATATCTCCACGTTCTATAAACAAATTTTCTAAATTCCAAAACTTTTTAAATTCTTCGTATTGATGCTTTGCTTTAGAAGTTTCTTTATTAGTTTTTATAGCTTTTATTAAAATATTTTTAGGTGTATGTTCCATTGATATGAATTCAAGCAATTGAACTTTGTACCCCTTTGTTTCTAAAAACAAACTTCTTAAAGAATCTGTAACCAATGACGACATTCTTTCCTTTATGAGCCCATGTTTCAACATTGGTTCTAAATTTTCATTTTCTATTTTATTATAAAATTCATGTTGACAGCAAGGTACTGACAAAATTATATCTGTATTCCAATTAATCGCCTTTAATAATGCAGCATCTGTTGCATTATCACACGCATGAAGTGTAACAATCATATCTACTTTTGATTTGTAGACAAAATCCTTTATGTCACCAATTTTAAACTCTAGATTTTTATAGCCAAGCTTTTTTGAGGTTTCATTGCAAAATTCAATTACATCTTCTTTTAAATCCAATCCTATTATCCTAACCTTCATATTCCTAACATTATAAAAATAGTGATATAGAGCAAATGTAAGATATGCTTTACCACATCCAAAATCAATTATCATAAAATTATCGCTAAGTTTACTATCTCTTAAAGAATCATCCACTATTTCTAAAAATTTATTAATTTGTTTAAATTTATCATATTTTTTAGCATATACAAGACCTTCTTGATTCATAACCCCAAGTTCAACAAGAAAGCTACATGGTTCGCCTTCATTAATTATATATTGTTTTTTCTTATTATGTTCCATCAGTAACAACTGTTTTGAAGGTTCCTTTTCTATCATTTTAATACTACCTTTTTTACTAACAATAAGCTGATAATCAGAATCTTCAGTAAACAAATTAATATTTCTATACTCATTTTTGATTAATTCAAAAATTATCTCACCCGCATTTTCATATTTTAAATTCTCATGAAAAACTTTTGTTTCGGTATACTTTTCAAGTTGAATCACTTTTTCTTCTTTTATTTCAATTGCTCTCGCTGTTATTTTTTTATACGGATTTTCTGACTTTTTTCTTGGAGTTGTAAATATGCTATATATAAACTTCCCCTCACTAATACATTGTTCAATTATTTGTTCTACATTCAAAATTATACCTAACCCTTCTTACCTTCCTTTACCTGTCCCTTGCCTTGTGAAAAATAATATTTTATTCTGACTTAGCGCATATTTTGTGAAATTGTACGAGAATTACAAAACAGTTTTGGCACATTTAGCGAAGCGTATGTGTGCCATTGTTTTGTAATTCGAAGTTACAATTTCCAAAATTTTAGCAGGAAGAATAAAATATTATTTTTCACTACTTATAACTACTCTTCAACGAAACAATCCTATTAAAAACAATATTATCCTTAGTTGAATCTTTATCAATAATAAAATACCCATGTCTCATAAATTGAAATCTATCACCAACATTTTTATCAGCCATAGTTGGTTCAACCTTACAATTCTTTAATACAACTTTAGAATTAGGATTAAGTTTCTCTAAGAAATTAGATTTATCATAATCTTCATCATTCATCATATAATCGTATAATCTTACTTCAGCATCAATAGAATGCTTTGCAGATACCCAATGAAGAGTTCCCTTCACTTTTCTACCTTTAAATCCTGTTCCACTTTTTGTTTCTGGATCATATGTGCAATGAATTTCTAAAACATTCCCATTTTCATCCTTTACAAAATCTTCACACTTAACGAAATAAGCATTTCTTAATCTAACTTCATTTCCTGGGAAAAGCCTATAATATTTTTTAGGGGGATTTTCCATAAAATCTTCCCTCTCTATATAAACCTCTTTGCTAAATGGAATCATTCGAGTTCCCATTTCTGGGTTGTCAGCATTGTTTTCAGCTTCAACATACTCTACTTTGTCATCAGGATAATTTGTTATTACAACCTTAATTGGATCTAAAACTGCCATAGTACGAGGCACCTTAAAACTTAAATCATCTCTAATTGCATGTTCAAGCATCCCTATATCAACAACACTTTGAGCTTTTGAAACTCCTATTGCTTCACAAAAGTTATTTATAGCCTCTGGTGTATATCCCCTTCTTCTAAGTGCTGTTACAGTAGGCATACGTGGATCATCCCATCCATCAACATATCCTTCTTCAACCATTCTTTTTAGATATCTTTTACCCATCATGGTTTTTGTAAGATACAACTTTGCAAACTCTATTTGCTTTGTAGGTGCTTTTTTAAAATCATCAAGATTACTTAAAATCCAATCATAAAAAGGTCTATGATCCTCAAATTCCAAAGTACATATAGAATGTGTAATCCCCTCTATAGCATCCTCTATAGGGTGTGCAAAATCATACATAGGATAAATACACCACTTATCACCTGTATTATGATGAGATTCTTTAAGAATTCTATAAATTACAGGGTCCCTCATATTTATATTAGGGCTAGACATATCAATTTTAGCCCTAAGAACTTTTTCTCCATTTTTATATAATCCAGTTTTCATTTTATCAAATAAATCTAGGTTTTCTTCAACAGTTCTATTTCTATGTGGACTTTCTTTTCCTGGTTCAGTTAATGTTCCCCTATACTCACGAATTTCATCAGCTGAAAGGTCATCTACAAAAGCCAAGCCTTTTTTTATCAGCTCTATTGCATACTGGTACATTTTATCAAAATAATTTGATGCATAGAGTATTTTGCCTTCCCATTCAGGGCATAACCACTTTACATCTTTTATTATAGACTCAACAAACGAATCATCTTCCTTTGATGGATTTGTATCATCAAATCTTAAATTAAATGTACCATTATTTTTCTTTGCAATGTTATAATTTAAGCAAATTGATTTTGCATGACCAACATGAAGGTATCCATTAGGTTCTGGTGGAAACCTTGTGCATATTCTTGAATCGTATGTACCTTTTATGTTGTCTTCATTTATAATTTTTTGTATAAAGTTTACCGATTCCCTGTTATTGTTTTCATTCGAATTATTTTCGCTCATTTAATTCCTCCTAATATATTAAGCATATCAACATTTCTATAATATTTATAATCTTTTTTATTATATTACCACAATTTCGCAATTTTTCAAGGATATTTTTTGATATATATTATAATACAAAAAAATAAGCCCTATAAAAGACTTATTTTTTATTATAAATTATTTAGTTAAATCTTCTATTGAATTTATATCCATATATGCAGGAACAACTAAACCAATTTTTGCCTCTTCCAAGTTTGGACCTAGGTCTTCAACCTGTTCTTTGTAATCAGACATATATTTTTCATGAGTTCCTGGTAACCATGCCGCAACAATTGCATCTGCATCTCCACTTGCAACTGCAGCCCACATTGGTCCTGCATCCACTTGTGTAAGCGTAACATCGTAACCCATATCTTCCAACACTAACCCAATAACATTAGTAGATGCGATTTCTGTATCCCATGCAACGTAAGCTAATTTCACTTCATCACCATCTACTTTTTCTGCATCAGCAATCCATTCATTTACTTTATCTTGATTATCATCAATCCATTGTCTTGCAACTTCTTTAACATCTGCTCCATTATTAACTTGTAGCATTACTGTCTCCATATCTTCCGAAGTCCAATAAAACTTATCTAATATATTGTACGCATTTGCTTTATCTTCTTTTAATCCCAGACGAGCGATTGTATTTATATGTTCAGCTCCACCAAAAACACCCTTAGGGTCTTCTAAATACTTCAAATCATATTTAGCAAACATCCAGTGAGGTGACCAACCTGTTATAATAATTGGTTCCTCATTTTCTATTGCATCTGCAAGTGCTTGAGTCATAGCAGCACCCGAACTAGTCTGTACATTATAATCCAATCCATATTCTTCAACAGCTTTTTCTGCTGCCTGAACAACTCCCGCACCAGCATCTATACCAGTTATCTTATAATCTAACTGTTTCCCTAGAGCTTCTTCACTTTTTGCATTTTCTGTGTCATTTTTTGGCTCATTACTACTGCAACCTACAACGGCTAAAGATAAAACTACACACGTTAAAATACCTAATTTCCTCAATTTGTTTTTAATCATACTAATTTCCTCCAAGTTTTTATTTATTTTCTTTTTATATTCAATGACTGTGTTATCCGGTCTAGTATTATAGCCAGTATAACAATAGCCAACCCTGAAGCAAAACCTTGTCCTGCTTCATTTCTAGTAACTGCTCTAAAAACTTCAACACCTAATCCATCTGCTCCAATCATAGAAGCTATGACAACCATTGAAAGTGCTAACATAATAGTTTGATTTACACCAGCCATTATTGTAGTTTTCGCCATGGGAAGTTGTACTTTAAATAGTTTTTGTTTAGGTGTAGAACCAAAGGCATCTGCCGCTTCGATTAGTTCTGTTGACACTTGACGTATCCCAAGATTGGTTAATCTAACAACTGGTGGCATTGAAAATATTACAGAAGCAATAACCCCAGGTACCATTCCTATACCGAAAAATGATACTGCAGGTATTAAATACACAAAAGCAGGCATTGTCTGCATAAAGTCCAATATAGGCGTTACCACATTTTGTACAACTATACTCCTCGACATCCAAATTCCTAGCGGAACACCAATTATAATTGATATCATGCTAGCAGTTAAAATCAGCGAGAGTGTCAGCATAGTTCCTTCCCAATAACCAAGATTATGAATTAATAATAATCCCAAAAAAACGAATATAGATAACCCACCTATTTTCTTGGTAATATAAACAGTTATAAGAAGCATTATTAAAATAAATATAAATGGTGGAATTGCTATCAGCCCTTCACTTAAACCACTTACAATTACATCTAAAAATTTCTTTATTGGCTCAAAAAACCATTGAGCATTACTCCTTAGCCAAGCTACAATTATATCAGCAAACTCAACTATGGGTATTTGGGGTATTTGTATCATCATGATTCACCTCATTTCCAGCTAGTGCAGCTAATACGGCACCTCGAATAATAATTCCTATTAATTTTTTATCTTCAACAACCGCTACCGGTACTTGCGAATTATATATTACATTAAACAGGTCATTTAATTGTAAATCTGGACTAACTAAAGGTACATTAGCCTCAATTATATCATATATGTTTTTATTGCCACTTTTTATTGCTTCCGATGCTGCATCAGCAGTTACAATTCCTATGAGTTCTTTATTTTTATTAGTTGCATAAATACTAGATATCTCCGCTTGCATCATACGTTGCAATGCAGTACGCGGACCATCTTTTTCAACCTGTATAGTTTCTGGACGTATCATAACATTCTGAGCTGTAAGCACTTTAGACCGATCCACATCCTGAACAAACTTTTTTACATAATCATTTGCTGGACTTGTCATTATTTCTTCGGGTGTACCAATTTGTACTATTACTCCATCTTTCATTAATGCAATTCTATCCCCAAGCTTTAATGCCTCATCTAAATCATGTGTAATAAATATAATTGTTTTCTGCATAGAAGATTGCAAATCTATAAGTTCATCCTGCATTTCTTTACGTATTAGTGGATCCAAAGCTGAAAAAGCTTCATCCATTAACAAAATGTCAGTATCAGTAGCTAATGCTCTTGCAAGACCAACTCTTTGCTGCATTCCTCCCGATAATTGACTTGGATATTGTTCCTCATACCCCAAAAGCCCAACCATTTTTAATGAATTAAGGGCTTTATTACGCATTTCACTTTTATCAAAACCCTGAACTTCCAACCCATATTCAGTATTCTCTAGAATAGTTCGATGTGGAAATAATCCGAATTTTTGAAAAACCATGCTTAACTTTTTTCTTCTTGTTTTTATTAATTCAGCCTTATCCATTTTTGCTAAATCTTCACCATCAATTAATACACTTCCTGCACTTGGCTCAATCAAACGGTTAATTAATCTAACTAAAGTAGATTTCCCACTTCCTGATAATCCCATAATCACAAATATTTCTCCTGAAAAGACTTTAAACGATACTTGGTTTACCCCAACAGTCATACCCGTCTCTTTTAAAATATCTGCTTTTGTTTTTCCTCCCTCTAATAGTTTTATACCAAGCTTTGGATTTTTACCAAATACCTTGGTTAACTTTTTAACTTCAATTTTTAACATTTTATTCACCTCGATTACACTATATTTTACTTAAACTTCTAAGATTTATTCAAGATACAATAATTATTAATTATTATACAAAATCTTTTTTTCACATTACAGTTATATACTATACTAGACTTTATATAAAATTACAACCGTAAAATCCGTCTATATAGTATTTTAATTACGTACAGTTTATTCTGTACATAATTATTTTAGAGTATTCTTAACATCGCTCTTAATTACTCCAATTTAATCCTGAATCTTTTTCTTGACTTTATTTTTTATTACTATACTATATAATATATCTCGTGTTATAATAATGTTATGAATAATACAAGGAGGATTGCCTTCAATGACAAAAAACAACAACAAATTAATTTCAAATGAATACGAAAACATAAAAAACGAATCAATTTCAACTTTATCTAAGTTAATTAACCTTTATGATTTAACCTTATCGGAATCTCGTTTGTTTTCAATTATGTTTCTTGAAAATAATCCAATGACTTTGGATGTTATGAGTCAATTATTGGGAATGAGTAAAACATCAATGAGTATGGGGATTCACAGTTTGTTAGACAACAAAATGGTTGAAAAAGTTTGGAAAAAAGGAACTAGAAAAGATTTATACATTGTAGAACAGGATTTATACAAAGTGTTCTCAGATACGTTTTTGGATGAATGGAACTTTGTAATTAAACGAAACTTAAAAACATTTAATGAACTATTAATCCAGCTAAATAATCTTTCAACGAAATCTGCTGATTCAGAAATACAAGAATCGATATTACAATATCAGCTTAAAATAGATAGTATTATTACTTTCTACAAATGGCTTTCACTTATATTAGTAGAAATTCAGGGAAAAATTGAAGATCGCCAAGTATAAAAGATTATAATGTTACTAGTTAATTTCCTTTTTATAATATCTCTAAAATACATAAAAAAAAGAACATCGTATTTTAAATACTCTGCTCTTTTAATAATAATTCTTAGCTCTATAACATTACCTATAGGGTAGACTTTTTTATTGTCCATTCTATAGGGTGCATTTTATAACTGAAATTCTTACTTCTTTATACTATTATTGTTTATTTACTGTAGTCGTAGAATCCTTTACCTGTTTTTCTACCAAGTAAGTTAGCTCTAACCATTTTCTTTAACAATGGATGTGGCCTATATTTAGTATCACCAAATTCGTTATAAAGAACTTCCATAATAGCTAAACATACATCCAATCCTATCAAATCGCCTAATTCTAAAGGTCCCATTGGATGATTAGCTCCTAGTTTCATAGCAGCATCTATTTCTTCTTTTGATGCTACACCATCAGCTAAAATACCTACACCTTCATTTACTAATGGAATTAATATTCTATTAACAACAAATCCAGGTGCTTCTTCTATAGTTACAGGTGTTTTACCGATTAATTTTGATAATTCAACTATTGACTCATGAACTTCAGATGAAGTTAATTGACCTTTAATTACTTCAACAAGCTTCATAGCTGGAACTGGATTGAAGAAATGCATTCCAATTACTCTTGCTGGGTTTTTAGTACCTGCTGCAACTTCTGTTATTGACAATGAAGAAGTATTAGTAGCTAAAATTGCTTCTTCTTTTGCAACAGCTTCAATATCACCAAAAATCATATGTTTTGTTACCATGTCTTCTGCAACAACTTCTACAAATAAATCAGCATCTTTACAATCATTATAAGATAGTGTTCTTGTTATATTTCCAATGATTTCAGTTTTCTTTGATTCTTCCATTTTTCCTTTTGAAACTGCTTTTGATAGATTCTTTTCAATCGAACCCATAGCTCTGTCTAAAGAAGCATCAGATCTACCTTTAAAAACAACCGAATAACCAGCTTGCGCAAATGTTTGAGCTATTCCGTTACCCATAGTTCCAGTGCCAACAACACAAATTTGTTTAAATTCCATTTCTATTCCTCCTAAAAGTTATTACGTTAAATTATTAACAATATAACGTACTTATTTTTCATGTTTAAATTATACCTTATTTGTGAAATATTATCAAGTATTTATGAAATTAAAAAATTACAACTTTTATAATTTCATTTACATTCATATGTTAACTTTATTATGAATTTTATAAAATTTAATAATAGAAATTTATTCGCGTATACTAAAAAAAAATATATCATAGGTGATTACATGAACATACTAAAACTTTTAAAAAAATTTGAAGAAGATGATATCTTTTCTTTAAGCGCACAATTTTCATATTATATAATTCTAGGTATATTTCCTTTTATCATTATGCTTATTTCTATATTTGGATACTATACTTCTTTTTTCTATTATTTATTAGATGCATCTAAACAAATCATACCACAAGACGCATATAACATAATATTTAATATTGTAAAACAATCAAGCGGAAACTATAATAAATCCTACATGTCTGTAAGCATTTTAGCTTTAGTTTGGTCTTCTTCTTCTGGAAGTGTAAGCATTATAAAAGGGATAAATAAAGCTTATGATTATCCTATTAGAAAAAATTATTTTTTTATTCGTATAAAAGGAATTTTATTTACATTTGCCCTAATGTTTTCTCTTCAAGTTGTTTTCTTTTTTGTTATTGCAGGCAATCATTTAATTTTATTTCTACAAAAAATATCTTTATTAAATGAAGTTTTTTTCATAATAGTTAATATTTTACGATATGTGCTTCCTCTACTACTTTTAATTATTATATTTTCTTTTACATACAAATTTCTTGACTATGAAAAAGTACGCATTCGTTCTGTTTTGCCTGGTGCTATTTTTGCAACATTTGGGTGTATAATCGGCTCAATTATATTTTCAATTTATATAAATAAAAGAAGTATTTTTTATAATAACATATATGGTAACCTGTCTGGTGTATTCATTTTATTAATATGGATTTACCTATCATGCTTAATATTCCTTTTAGGTGCTGAAATCAATGCTATAATACATAATAAATCAAACTAAATGCAATGAGACAGTTGAAACATGTCACATTATCTCACGCCACATAAGATAAAGTAGCCTGATTTTTTGTCTGCAACTTCGCAGTTACCAAATAAACTCTTTATTTTATCCTTTGAACTTGGAGCTCCTTGTTTTTTCTGTATAACAACGTAAAGTTTTCCACCCTCGTTTAAACGATTATATGCTCCCTCATAAAATGAAAATACGACCTCCTTTCCAGCTCTAATAGGAGGATTGGTAACTATAATATCATATTTCTCATTTATATTCTCGAATGATGATGAGCTTATTATCTTTACTTTAGTCTCAACATTATTTTCCTTTGCATTCATATTTGCTAGTTCTAGTGCCCTTTCATTTATATCTGCCATTGTCACATTTGAATTTGCAATAGCTTTTGCAATTATAATTCCTATGGGTCCATATCCGCATCCCATGTCAAGAATTTTACCATTGAAATTTTTATTTTCATTTATTACAGTTTCTATTAAGAGCATCGATCCAAAATCTAACCCATTTTTAGAAAAAACACTATTGCTTGAATAAAAAAAGTATCTATCCTTTCCTATATTCCAATCAAATTTATATATTTCTTTTTTTGTTTCTGGATTTTTAGTAAAATATTGTTCCATTTGTTCCTCCGTTTTCTTTATTATATATAAAGTACTCATTCATTTGTGTATTTATTATATCATAAAGCAAGCCAGATAACGGCTTGCATCACAACGATTCAATAAATACATCAATACAAAGACTTATGTCTTTGTTTCATTAATTGTATTTATTATATCTTATTTGTAGTAATATTAATATAATAAACACAAAAAAAGTTGCTACGCAACTTTTTTTGTGTTTATTATTACATTAGTATTCAATTACGAGTCGTTAATTAATACGCGTCACAATCGAGATTAGAACCTGCATAACTTGAAACTCTAATTTAGAGTGTCACAATATGGGTATTCCTAAAATACTAAACAACTTAAACTTAATTACTTAATTCTGTTTTATACTTACTACTGAACTTTTACGCAATTTGATTTCAATTTTGAAATATATGCTTTTTCTACCGTATCATAAATCTTATACTCTTTTTTCATACTAACAAATTTAGGAATGTATAGCCCTTTTTCACACTCTGCTTCCACATCATCTAATGCTTCAGTGTTCAAAAGCTCAGCTACTTTTTCAAACATTTGAAGATTTGATTTTCCGCTCAATGGTTTGATTGCCTCTACAACCACTTTTACAGAGTTATCTGCACTTACTAATGTTCCTTTGCTTTCTGCTATACTGCAAAGTGGTAATACAAACTCTGCTAATTTAGTAGTATCATTTTCTATTACATCAAATGCAACAAATAATTTTAATTTCTCTAATGATTCTTTTAATTCAGGATTATTTGATATTATATCTTCACCAATAACTACTAATCCTTTAATTTCTTCATTTCTTAATAAATTAATTATCTCATCTCCTGAAGTTCTAAAACCAAGGTTCCATGCTCCTTGACTATTTGCTTTAGGCTTAGTGATTATTAATCCTCTATTAGGTTTATTATCATTTCCAGTCAATACAGTTATATCAGCTAATACTTTCAAAGCTTCATTTTGAACTGTGTTTTCATCTGCAACAATAACTGGCTTCTTAGCATTTTTATATGCCTCAGCTGCTCTTTCCATAGAAGTTAATACTTCAACTTTAGAAATTACATTTTTAAGCTCTTCACCATTACTAAATTTATTTAATATTTCTTCTTTAACAGCACCTTTTTCTATTAATGATTTAAGAACACCTGCAAAGAATATTTCATAATTTTTAACATCAAGTTTTTCTGACCAATCATTCATTCTAGTTGATTCAGTAGATACTGACATCATTTTTGTGTTTTGAGAAATCTTTTTAAGCTTTATACCTAATGATGGATGATGCTCATAAACTTGCCCTACAGATATAATTAAATCAGATGAACTTAATTCGTCAAATCCTAGTGTTGACTTATTTGTACCTAATACTGTTTCAATTCCAGATTCTTGATTAATAAGGAATGAACCTTTTATATCTGTTCCTATTTCTTTTGCTATAGCACTTATATTTTTTAATTCTTCATTTGTCAACTTAGGTGATACTACAAATGCAACTTGATTTTCACCATATAAGTTTTGGATACTTCTTAATCTTTTAGAAACTTCATAAAGGGATGTGTCAAATGATACCGGCTCATATTGACCCTTAATTCTTACTTTTGGCTCAAGAATTCTATGAGCATCATTAATATGCTCGATACCAAATTTACCCTTGCCACAAATAGTATTTTTTATTCCCTCTAAATTAGAAGCTTTGTAAACTACATTATCTTTATGCTCATATACAACTTCACAACCTATAGAACAATAACTACAAACGGACTTAGTTTTTTGTAAGTCAAGAGGAATCTCTTTAATATTTTGTCTTCTTTCTAACCAAGCTCCTGTTGGGCATACATCAATACATTGACCGCATGATATACAATCAGTGTCTTTTAAACTGTTTTCAAACTCAGGTGCAATAATAGTTTCAAATCCTCTATTTACAAGTCCTAAAGCAGCAGCTCCAACAACATCTTGACAAGTTCTTACACACAATCCACACTGTACACATTTGTCTTGATTGTGATCAATATATGGATGATCTGTTTCTTTTTGTTTTTTATCTTTCTTTCCATAATCCTTAGTTGTGTCTATTTCATATGTTTTGATATAATCAACTAGCTGGCAACCAAAGTAATCTTTACATCCACATTCTAAACATCTTGAAGCTTCTTTTAATACTTCTTCTTCTGTCATAGTTGGAAGAATTGGTTGGAAATTAGTTTTTCTAACCTGAGCGTCAACAGTACGATGTTCAACTCTATTAATTACTTCTCTATCTTTAAAATCTTCTTTTGTTAAATCATCTTGATATACAAGAGGTAAGTCATAAACAGGCATAATTTTTCCTGCAAGATAACTATTTATAGCTTTAGAAGCTTTTTGTGCCTGACCGATAGCATCTATAGCTATTTTAGGTCCTGTTACAGCATCTCCGCCTGCAAAAACACCTTTGATATTAGTTTGGAATGTTAATTGGTCTACTTCAATATTTTTCTTTTTGCCTTGGCCTACATTTATATTACCACAAACAACTTCTTGTCCTATGGCTGCTATAATAGTATCTGCTTCAAATTCAACAAACTCGCCTGTTGGTTCAGGTCTTTGTCTGCCTGATGCATCTTTTTCCCCAAGAACATTTTTTTCACATTTAAGTCCAATTACTTTTTCCCCGTCACTTAAAACCAATTTAGGAGCTGATAAGAATGAGAATATTACGCCTTCTTCTTTTGCTTCTTTTATTTCAATTTTTTCAGCAGGCATTTCATCTTCAGTTCTTCTATAAACAACTCTAACTTCTTCTGCGCCAAGACGTATACTTGTTCTTGCAACGTCCATCGCAGTATTTCCACCGCCTACTACTATAACTTTTTTACCTAATTTAACAGGCTTGTTTTCAGCTACATCTATTAAGAAATCTATACCACCCATTACTCCAGGAGTTTCTTCTCCTTCGCATCTAAGTGATGAGCTTTTCCAAGCACCAATTCCTAAAAATACAGCATCATTTTTATTTTGCAAATGTTCAAGAGTTATATCATCTCCAACTTTTACACCATAATTTAATTTTGCTCCCATAGCTTCAATTACAGCTACTTCTGCATCTATTACACTTTTAGGTAGACGATATTCTGGTATACCATATCTCATCATTCCACCTGGTTTTTTCATTGCTTCAAATATTTCAACTTCATGTCCTTCTCTTAACAAGAAATATGCAGCTGATAACCCTGCTGGTCCAGCACCAACAACTGCAACTTTTTTACCTGTAGAAGGTTTTAAACTTGGTACATATACTGCATCATCATTTAAATCTTTATCAGCAGCAAAAGTTTTAACACATGCTATTGAAATTGGCTCTTCAACTAATTGTCTTCTACAATCCGCTTCACATGGATGAGGACATACTCTACCTATACTTGCTGGTAATGGTAATTTTTCTTTTATTAATTTCAACGCTTCTTTATATTGTTTATTGGCTACTAATCCAACATATCCTTGAACATCAGTATGTGCAGGACATGCTAGTGTACATGGAGCTTTACAATCGCCTCTATGAGTTGATACAAGCATTTGTAATGCCATGTTTCTCGCACCAACAACTCTTTTTGTTTCTGTACTTATTACCATTCCATTAGTTGCAGGAGTTGAACAAGCTCTAGCCAATTTAGGCATGCCTTCAACTTCTACGATACACAAACCACAACCACCATAAGCTTCAATTCTTTCATCATGGCACAAATGAGGTATTTCTATATTGTTTTCCAAAGCTGCTTCTAATATGTTTTTACCAGCAACTGTAGTTATTTCTTTACCGTTTATATTAAATTTTACTAAACTCACTTTTTTGCTCCTCTCTCTGTTATATTATTTCAACTGCACCAAATTTACATGCAGTATAACAATTGCCACATTTAATACATTTATCCTGAATAATAACATGAGGATTCTTTACAGTACCATCAATAGCCTGAACAGGACATTTTCTTGCACATAAAGTACAACCAGTACATTTTTCTGTATCAATATTGTAAGTTAAAAGAGCTGTACATTTTTTAGCTGGACATTTCTTATCAACTATATGAGCAATATATTCATCTCTAAAATACTTTAATGAAGTTAATACAGGGTTTGGAGCAGTTTGTCCCAATCCACATAAAGATGCATCTTTAACACTTAATGCTAATGCTTCTAACTCATCTAAATCTTCCATAGTTCCATTACCTTCAGTAATTTTCTCTAGAATTTGAAGCATACGCTTTGTACCTACTCTACAGTAAGTACATTTTCCACATGACTCATTGCATGTGAACTCAAGGAAGAATTTTGTTACGTCAACGATACATGTAGTTTCGTCCATAACAACCATACCGCCTGAACCTACTATAGCACCAGTTTTACTTAAATCTTCATAAGTTACAGGTGTATCAAGAAGTGATTCTGGCAAACATCCACCAGATGGTCCTCCAAGCTGAACAGCCTTGAATTTTTTGTCACCTTTAATTCCGCCACCTATGCCAAATATTACTTCTCTAAGAGTCATACCCATAGGAACTTCAGCCAGACCACCAAGCTTTATTTTACCTGAAAGTGCAAAAACTTTAGTTCCCTTGCTTTTTTCTGTTCCTATTGCAGCAAATTTTTCAGGTCCATGAGATATAATCCATGAAACATTTGCAAATGTTTCAACGTTATTAATATTTGTAGGCTTTCTCCAATAACCTGATTGTGCTGGAAATGGAGGCTTAAGTCTTGGCATTCCTCTTTTACCTTCAAGTGATTCAATTAACGCAGTTTCTTCACCACAAACAAATGCTCCTGCTCCCATTTTAATTCTTAAATCAAAACTAAAGCCTGTACCAAGAATATTTTCACCTAAATAATTTTTTTCTGTTGCTTGTTCTATAGCTATATTTAATCTTTTTATTGCTAGAGGGTATTCCGCTCTACAATATATAACTCCATGGTTAGAACCCATTGCAAAACCACAAATTATCATACCTTCTATCAATTTATGTGGGTCTCCTTCAAGCACACTTCTATCCATAAATGCACCTGGGTCTCCCTCATCAGCATTACATACTACATATTTTTCTGTACCTTTTGATTTTAAGGCTGCATCCCATTTAAACCAAGTTGGGAATCCTGCTCCACCTCTACCTCTAAGTCCAGAAATTTTCATTTCTTCTATAACTTCTTCCTGTTTCATGCTAGTTAAAACTTTTTCAAGTGCTTTGTAGCCACCAACTTCCAAATAATCATTTATATTTTCTGGATTTATTTGTCCGCAGTTTTCAAGTGCAACTTTTAATTGATTTTTAACAAAAACATCAGGTTCATCATTTGTATATATTAAATACTCAGTCAATGGTTTTCCATTAACTAAATGACTTTCTACAATCTTATTCGCAATTTCAGCATTTACATGTCCATATGTGTACTTCTTGTCCCCATCAATTATATCAACTAATGGTTCATGGAAGCACATACCAACACATCCTGTAGGTTCAACAATTATATCTAAACCATTTTTAGCTACAGATTCATTTATACTTTCCAATACTTTTCTTCCACCTGCAGCAATACCACAGCTTCCAAGTCCGACTAATACTTTCATCTAAGCTAAATCCTCCTTACGAATATTTCTAATAATTTTCACAGCTTCAGCTGGTGTAAGATTACCATATGCCTCACCATTTATCATCAAAACTGGTGCTAAGCTACAGCATCCTAGACATGATACATCTTCAAGAGTAAACATTCCATCCTCTGTAGTTTCTCCAGGAAGTATCTTAAGTTCTTCACACAATGCTTGAGAAACTTCTTTTGAACCGTTTACATGACATGCAGTTCCTTGACATTGTAATATTAAATATTTTCCTATTGGTTTTAACCTAAACTGTGTGTAAAATGTTGCTACTCCATAAATTACTGACTTCTTGTTATCCGTATTATCAGATATATAATTTAAAGCTTGTAATGGCAAATATCCATAAATATCTTGGGTTGCTTGAAGTATATTAATTAAACTACCTTTTACCTTTCCGTATTTTTCAATTACGGGATTCAAAAGTGAAGTGTCTATAGCTTCATCTTTGAAATTTTTAACCATTTCCTCCGATTTACAATTGTTACACATTTCGTCCTCCTGTGTTATTACTTTTATAAACAAAATAAAATATTTACACTTAATTATAACATCATGACATGATATAAACAAGCATTTTTTGTTTATCATGTTGGTCTCTTATCGTCCACCTTAATAGCACTTTCTAACAGGTTTTTGGCAATAAAAAAATACCTAAAAATTTCGCAATGGAAAATATAAAGGTATTTTTATGCATTTTATTTATTAGTTATATTCTTTATAAAAAGCTTTGTATGCCTTGTATGTCATGTATACATCAGTTTTTGAAACTAATTCAAATGGTGCATGCATACTTAAAACAGGAACACCTAAATCAACAACATCCATATTTAGATTTGCCATTATATAGGCAATTGTTCCTCCACCACCCTGGTCAACTTTTCCAAGTTCTGCAGTCTGCCACATTATGTTGCTCTCGTTAAATATTTTTCTTATTTTTCCAATATATTCAGCACTTGCATCATTCGCTCCTGACTTACCTCTGCTACCTGTATATTTAACCATTACAACACCTTGACCCATAACAGCAGCGTTTTGAAGCTCTGTTACTTGAGGATATGTTGGGTCTACTCCAGCGGCTACATCTGACGAAAGCATGCTTGAATTAGCCAATGCTCTTTTTAAAGAAAGCATATCACTATTTCCCTGTAACAATATCATTTCTCCAACCATATTGTTAAAAAATTCCGAATGCATTCCTGTATTACCTATACTGCCTACTTCTTCTTTATCCGCAAACAAAGCAACTGCAGTTCTATCATTATTATCCACCTCAAATATTGCTTTAAGAGATGTATATGCGCAAACCCTATCGTCGTGGCCATATGCAGATATCATACCCCTATCTATACCAACATCCCTTGCTCGACCTGCTGGTACTATTTCTATTTCAGCAGTTTGGAAGTCCTCTTCAATCATTCCGTATTTTTCATTTAATATTTTTAATACATTTAATTTAAACTTTTTCTCATCATCTTTACCTTCAGCTGGAAGACTACCTATGATTACGTTCAATCCTTCGCCTTCAATTGCTTCTGAAAGTTTTTTATCCTTTTGATCCTTTGCAAGATGTGGAAGTAAATCAGTTATGTAAAATACAGGATCTCTTTCGTCGTCACCAATAGATATGTCTATTGTTTCTCCGTCTGCTTTAACAATAGTACCATATAAAGCAAGAGGTAAAGCAACCCATTGATATTTCCTTATTCCACCATAATAATGTGTCTTTAATAAAGATATACCATGTTCCTCATATAAAGGATTTTGTTTTAAATCAATCCTAGGTGAATCCACATGAGAACCCACTATATTCATTCCATTTTCTATTTTTTCTTTTCCTATAACTGCTAGTACAGCACTTTTTCTTTTGTTTACATAATATACTTTGTCGCCCGTCTTTAATTCATTAAATTCATCTAAAGGCTTAAACCCTTGTTGTTCTGCTCTTCTAATTATTTCTTTAATTGAAAGTCTTTCAGTTTTAGAAGCATCTATAAATGATTTATAGTCTTCCCCTAATTCAAAAACTTTACCTCTTTCCTCAACACTTATTTTTTCCCAAATAAATTTCTTTTTATATATGAGTTCTTCGTTAGTTTTCATTATCTTCTCCTTGTTATTTATGATTTACTATGTTATTATGCTCACTCTATGTACTTTAATTCAGCTAAATATGTTTTATCCTCTATCTGCATGCATTTAATATCATAGTTCTTAACTAAATTAAATTCACCATCATAACCACTCATAAGCCAATTTAAATTTGCATTTAATTTATACCCATAATCAGTTTCTTCTAAACTAATTATTTCATCTACCTTTACACTTAAAGCTAGTTCATAATCTGTGGGATTATCTATGACTTTATACAATATACTTAGATCGTTTTCGAGCAACTTGTCTATTTCTATTTTACTAAGGCCTTCATTTAATTCATTTATATCGTTTGCATTTTTACTCCCATATAAAAAATCATTCATTACATCTATTCGCACATTAAGCAAATGTTCTACCTCTTCTATTTCTTTATGATTTTCATATGCTCCAATAGAATTATAACTAAATAACAATAATATCATTAATAAAATAATAAAACTTTTTTTCATTTGTATCCCCCTAAATATAATTATAAAAAAAATACTAATTCAATTTATTTTTCATAATACTATTATAGATATACAAGTGAAAATTTTTTATCATTAAATGTCACTTAATTACTAAAATTATTCTTTAATTTTCAACAAATTTACTGTTTCTTCGATTGTATGTGTCCACAAACGACTTAAGGATCTGTGCATTACGCACAAATCCTCTAATTAGTTTTCATTTTTTATAAAACTTTACTTTATAGTTTTAACACTATTTCTCTTTTCTATAGTGAACGGCAACTCCATTAAGCCTTTTTGAGTTCTGTCACCTTTTATAGTTTTAATTAGCATTCTCATACCAACCGCTCCAACATCATAATAAGGTTCACCAATAGTAGTCAATTCAGGTCTTACAAATCTACCTTCTCTAATATTTCCATAACCAACAACTGAAACGTCATTTGGAACATTTATTCCATTATCAGAAAAACTATTCATTATTCCAATTGCTATTTCGTCACTACTACATACAGCAGCAGTAAAATCAACAGAATCTTTTGAAATTGTTTTTCCTAGTTCATACGCTTTGTTGTGTTTTCCACTTCCTGCCACAAATACTTTAGAATAATCAAGTTCATTATCTTCAATTGCCTTCATATATCCTGATATTTTATCATTTTCTACAGATGTTCTGTTTTCAAAATCCGAAATAAAAGCAATATTTTCATGACCTTCATTAATTAAATAATTTGTCATTTCATATATTGCGGCAGAACTATCTATAGAAATATAATTCATACTATCATTTACATCTCTAGTAAAAAAGACAGATGGTTTTCCTAAACTCTTTGCTAACTCTAACACATCACTGTCAAATCTATTTCCTACTAAAAATAATCCTTCTGCCTGCTTTCTATCAAGTAGCTGCAAATATTTTTCCTGAGTTTCCTTGTTTGAATAGCTGCTGCAAAGAAGTATATCATAACCATACATCTTTCCTATTTCTTCTATTCCTCTAACTATATCGGCAACATAACTTTGCGCTAGATTGTTGACAATAACACCTATTAAATAAGATCTTCTCGTTACAAGACTTCTAGCAACATCATTTGGTTTATAACCCGTTTCTTCAATAACTTTTAACACTCTTCGCCTAACTTCTGGACTGACCGGTTTTGAATCATTTATTACTCTTGATACTGTAGATATAGAAACTTCTGAAAGTCTGGCAACATCTTTTATTGTTATCATTTTTTCCTCCTATAAGTTATTATATTTAAATCGTATGTACTATCTCATCTATAACTTATTATATATGTTATTTGCAATTTTGGCAATCGCTTTTTTCCCGTTTTCCTAAAAAAGTATAAAAAAACCCGCATATGCCGCAAACTATTAATTCATACCCGCATCTAAGCAGGTGGGCTTTCTGTTAAGTGATTTTGACTTCCCGTCAAAGCGGGCCTGTCATAGGCACTTAAACACAAAAGCCCTTTTACAATATGTCGGTTGAATTAAAAAGCTTCCGAACACCGCAGGCCTTATCTATATTTTGTTGCACCAAGGCTATTCACAGCGCAAGTACTTTATTTAGTTATTATATTTATATGCTTATTATAGCACTTTATATTTTATTTTTCAACTTAAATTTAAATCGCTCTCATATAAAACTTCTTTTTCAATCAGTAAATTTGCTATAGCTTCAACTTTATCTCTATTTTTTTCTATTATGTGCATTACTTCAAAATATAATTCATCAATCAATTTTTTTACTGATTTTTCTACCCCCGAAAGAGGAATTTTAAGCTCATTTGCTAAAATATTAAAATTTATAAAACCCGTATCATCATCCATACCATATTTTGTAATATAGTCTATAGCAAGTGATGTTGATCTCTCTATATCATTTTGTGCTCCTATAGTAACATTATCTCTGCCAAAAAACACTTCTTCAGATACCCTTCCTGCTAATAAAACTGAAAGTTGATTTTTAATTTTTGTTTTAGTAATAACTTCTGTAGAATTTGGAGTGCTTAATGTGTATCCTCCTGCTCCCTTGCTAGTGGGAATAACTGATACTCTAATAATTTTATTTTCAGGCATAAGATATTTTGAAACAAATGCATGTCCAGCTTCATGATATGAAGTTACTATTTTTTGATTTTTATTTTCAGATGGATTTTTTTGTTCTGTCCCAGCAAGAACATTAAGATATGCTTTTTCAATATGTTCTGTACTTATTTCTTCAGAATTATCTCTAATAGCAATCAATGATGCTTCATTTACCAAATTTTCTATCATTGCTCCACTAAAATAAACTGTTAAATCCGCAAGTTTATCTATATCTATATTTTCTTCACAATTTCTTTTGTCCATATAAAGCTTTAATATATCTTTTCTAGCATCTCTATCAGGTAACATTATTTCAATTTGTCTATCAAATCTACCTGGTCTCAAAAGAGCAGAATCTAATGTATCAATTCTATTGGTTGCTGCTACCACGACAATTCCTGTTTCATCGCTAAAACCAGACATTTCAGTGAGAAGTGCATTTAAAGTTCTATCACCCTCATCACTACCTCTCATGTTTCCACCCATTCTTTTTTTACCTATTGCATCTATTTCATCTATAAATATAACACTTTTCCCTGATCGTTTTGCCTTTTTAAAAAGGCTTCTTATTCTTCCTGCTCCAAGTCCTGCATATACTTGTACAAAATCAGAACCTGATACTGCGTAAAATGGTACTCCCGCTTCTCCTGCTAATGCTTTAGCCATAAGTGTTTTCCCTGTTCCAGGTGATCCATAAAGCATTACACCTTTTGGCATTCTTGCATTAAATTTAGTATATTTCTCAGGGTTTTTAATAAAATCAACAATCTCAAGCAAGCTAGCTTTTGCCTCATAGTTTCCTGCTATATCATCAAAATTTGTAGTTGACGAACTCAAATATTCTATATCACTTAAATTATTTATTTCTTTTTGGGCTGATTTTTTGTTTTTAAAAAAAATAAAATAAACAAAAACAATTACACCTAAAACAGCTACTATTTGATATGTTTCCATTGTATACCCCCTATTAATATGACAGAACAATAGCTGAACTATTGCTCTTTTATTGTTCCTCTATTGTTTCACTATTGTAACACAAGGATATACTTTTGGATATACTCAAATTGTTAGTTTATTTTGAATGTTTTTCCTAATTTTCCAACAGATAAAAAAGTACGCATAAAATGCGTACCCTACAGTTCCAAATTAATTATGTGATATATTTTCTTCTAATTTTCTAATAGACAAATGGCTTGTGCTGCTATACCTTCGCCTCTTCCTTCAAAACCTAAATACTCCGTTGTAGTCGCTTTAATATTTATATTTTTAATATCTATTTCCAAATCAAATGAAATATTTTCTTTCATATTTTGTATATAATCCATCATTTTAGGCTTTTGTGCTATTATAACAGAATCTATATTGCCTATATGATATTTATTTTCCTTAATTATTTGGCTCACACGTCGAAGAAGTACCCTGCTGTCAACATCTTTATACTCATTATCTGAATCTGGAAAAAAACATCCTATGTCTTTTTCTCCCATCGCCCCTAACAGACTGTCCATTATTGCATGTATCAAAACATCTGCATCAGAATGACCTTCTAATCCTTTATCATATGGTATTTTAACTCCACCTATTACAAGCTTTCTATTTTCAACTAATGCATGAACATCATATCCAATTCCGACTTTCATATTCTATATCTCCTTATGTTTAATAAACGGTAGCTAATATTTCCGCTATTTTCAAATCAAGAGGTGTAGTAATTTTTATATTTCTCGATAACCCATCTACGACTTTTACCTTATGTCCATAAAACTCAACTATAGATGCATCATCTGTAAAATTAACATCCTTACTTTCATTAATAGCCATATCATAGCATTCTCTAATCAGATAGCAATCAAAAGCTTGCGGCGTTTGAACTGCCTTAAGCTTTTTTCTATCCAATGTATCTTTTACAAAACCTTCTTCTACTACTTTAACTGTATCAACTACATCTATAGCTGGAACACAAGATTTGTATCTATACGCATTTTCTACACATGTATTAATTAACTTATATGAAACAAATGGTCTAACTCCATCATGAATTAGAATTATACCCCCACTTTTAGAAGCCATCTTCACACCTTCGTATACAGATTCTGTTCTAGTTTTCCCACCACCAAGTACTTTAACAATTTTCTCATAATCACATGCAATATTAATTCTTACATATTCTAATTCTTCTTTATTTACAACAAGTATTATTTCATCTACATAATTACTTTTTTCAAATTTATATATGGTTGAATCTAAAATAGTTTTACCTGCAATAGTCATATATTGTTTAGGTGTTTCAGAGTTCATTCTTGTTCCTCTGCCTGCAGCAACTATTATTGCAGTTACTTTTTTATCTATATACATAATGTCCCGCCTTTAATTCAATAATTCTTTAATATTTAAGTCTTTTAACTCCACATGTGGAACTCCAAGCTTTCTAGATTGAAGAAATGTACCATGGCAGTCTGAACCTCCAGATATCATTAAATTATTTTTTTTACAAAATTCGATGTACCCTTCAACATAGCTTTGATTGTAAGGTGAATAGCATTCCATGCCATCAATACCTATTTCAAGCCAGTACTTCATCTCACTTTCTGGCATATATGCATTTTTGTAATTATATGCTGGGTGTGCAAGAATTACCCTTCCACCACTATTTTTAGCAATCCTAATTGTTTCTTCAGGACTTTTTAAATTAGCTCTAAACCCTGATTTATTTACGTCAGCAAGATGAGATGATAAATCCTTGTGTATCCCCTTATCCACCATATAGTTATATGATTTCCAACCACCACGTTTTATATTGTATTCATATTTTTCAAAGTCCTCATAATCAACATTTTCATATAACAAAGAAGCATATTGTTTTATATATTCTTTGTTTGAATTAATCCTATTTTCATTAGTCCAATTCATAAGCTTTATTAAATTTTCATTATTGACATCATAATTATATGTCAATATATGATATTCTCTACCTTGATAGGTTGTTGTAAGTTCAACACCATGCAAATGAATTAAATTATCATTTGAGGTGATTATTTCATCCATTTTTGTTACATTATCTATACAATCATGATCTGTTATAGAAAATATGTTAATTTTATTTTTAATTAATTGTTCTTTTAATTCATATATATCCCATGTTCCATCAGATGCACAGGTATGCATATGCAAATCAACTTTTATCATTATTACCCCTTTATATCAATATGTCATCATTAACCCTTTTATAAAATTTTTCTTTTACCTTTTCAAAATCTTTTGTTTCGCCCATTATCCACATAAGCTTTGTTATGGCGGATTCAACAGTCATATCATATGATTGAAGAATTTTATATTGTCTTAACGCCTTAATTCCCACTTCATATACATCCATGTCACTTCCCTCAAGCATAACTTGAGTTGCAACAACCACTATCTTCCCACTATCTGAAAGTTTTCCTAACTTTTCAAGGAAGTTTCTCTTATCTAAAAATGGTAATCCTCCTACACCATAACTTTCTATAACAATTCCTTCATATTTTTCCCCAATATAGTCAAGAACATCTGGATCCATACCAGGAGCTAGTTTAAGCAAAAAAATATTAGAATAAATTTTATTATAGAACTTTACACTTTCTTTTGATTCTTCGCTTCTAATATATTTAGATATCCTTTTATCATCAATTAATGCAGCAACGGGGAAATTTATACTTTCAAAGGCACTATAACTTTTAGATTTTATTTTTCTAGCTCGAGTTCCAATTATAGCTTTACCATCAAATACTATATATACACCCTTAACATTTAAATCATGTGCAAATCTAAAGCTATCCAACAAATTTTTTCTAGCATCTGTTATCTCAGCATTTATCGGCTTTTGTGATCCTGTAATTATAATGGGTTTATCTGGATTTTGCACAAGATATGAAAGTGCAGATGCTGTGTATGACATGGTGTCAGTGCCGTGAGATATAACGAATCCATCATATTTATCGTAAACCTTTTCGATTGTTTCAGAAATTAAAGTCCAGTATTCTGGTTGAATATTTGTGCTATCTATATTCAAAAGTTGAATTGTTTCCACGTTGCAAAACTCTTTTATTTCGGGAACATACTCCATGAGTTCATCAGATGTTATGCCAGGTGCTAGGCCATCTATAGTTTTTTTTGAGGCAATTGTACCACCTGTAGCAATTAGCAAAATATTCTTTTTCATTATAATCTCCTATTCTATTTTTTGAAATTTATTTACCGTTCAAACCGTTATGTAAAGATTTCGTACCTAACATTATATTTAAATATGTTAATAAAATGCTCAAATTAATTTTCTCATGTCATCTGGCAATTCACATTTTATTGTCATATTTTTACCCGTTGTTGGATGAACAAATATCATTTCATAGCAATGCAATGATTGCCTTTTTATTTCTTTACTTTCACTCCCATACAAAGTATCTCCCAAAACAGGATGACCTATATGCTTCATATGTACTCTAATTTGATGAGTTCTACCAGTTTCAAGCTTTAACTTTACTAAAGTCTTATCTTTAAACCTACCCTTTACTTCGTAGTGAGTAATGCATTCTTTTCCCGAAGGATCAACTACCCGTATTATATCTTCTGCATTTAACCTGCCTATTGGTTCATTTATTGTACCTTTGTCTTCTTTAATCAAACCTTCTACTATAGCATAGTAATATTTTTCTACAGTATTTAATTTCATTTGATTGGCAAGTTCATTGTGAATATATGGATTTTTAGCAATTATAACAATTCCTGATGTGTTCATATCCAGACGATTAACGAAACGAACTTTTTTTCGTATGCCCTTTTGCTTAAAGTAATAAGCTACACCATTGGCTATTGTATTATCTTGATGTGATTTAGTTGGGTGCACTACAATATATGGTGGTTTATTTATTATAAGCATATCCGAATCTTCGTATATTATCTCTATGGGAATATTTACAGCATTATATTCATCTTCTTCATCATTGAATTCCAATGATAAAACATCGCCTTTAAAAACACTTTTATTTAATTTAGAAGGCTTTTCATTTAATAATATTTTACCAGCAAGTTCAAGCTTCTTAGATAATCTTTTAGAAAATTTCAAATTTTCAGTCATTATCTTCTTTACAGTTCTATCATTTTCTTGTATTGTATAGTTAATGATGTTATCATTGTTATTATTAATCATTGTGTACTCCTATATTTTTTTTAAATAGTACATTATTAATATAATATAAAAAGTATTGTATGTAAAGAGGATAATTATGAATGACAAAGTTATTAACATAGCTTCAAACCAGGAAAAATATACTTTAGAAATAAAAAACAAACTTATGAATATGCTACATGATAATGGTTATAAATGTAGCGAAAAATTCAACCCGAAGGCTGAGCTAAATATTACAATAGGTGGTGATGGTGCATTTCTTCGAGGTGTGAGAGATAGCCGTTTCTCTAAAATACCATTTGTAGGTATAAACACTGGAACCTTAGGCTTTTATCCAGAAATAACACCTGAAAACATGGAAAAATTTATTGAAGATTATAAAAATGGTAATTATACTACAAATCAAGTTAATTTAATTGAAAGCGAAATATATAAAAATGGTTGTACTGAAAAACTATATGCAGTTAATGATATAATCATTAAAAGAAAGGATATGAAAACAATCCATTTAAATGTTTATATTGACTCTAACCATTTGCAGACTATAAGTGGTGACGGGTTAATAATATCTTCTCCTATGGGAAGTTCAGCATATAATCTTTCTGCTGGTGGAAGCTTAGTATATCCATCTCTTAAGACATTGCAAATAATGCCCTTGTCACCTATTATTTCAAATGCTTATAGATGTTTAAATTGTAGTATTATTGTTCCACCTCAATTCGAAGTGAAAATAATTCCAGAAAGAAGAGATGATTACTTTATAACCCTTTTAGCTGATGGAGTACCATATGAAATAGATGGGTTGGAATATGTTAGTTTTAGAACTTCTAAAAAAGTTATAAAAAGGTTAACAACAGGAACTTATAATTATTGGAATGTAATAAAAGAAAAATTTTTATAAATACGTTCCATTCCAAACATATAGCCTATATAAACGCTTAAAATCATCATTATTTGAGGTGTTAAAGATACAGAATCAACTGTTCCATGAACCAAAACCATTACAATTATTGAAAAAGAAGTAATCCATCTCTGGTTATTTCTTTTTTTTGCTTCTCTCCATGTGTTACTAATTAATTTAAAAATTATAAATATAAAACCACCAAACCCAATTATGCCCGATTCGGTTAGAACTTGTATGTATAAGTTATGGCAATGCTCAATATTTGGTTTAACTATATCTGAATATGATGATATATATTTAAATAGAGTACCAAATCCAATACCAGTTAACATATTATCTTTTACAATGCTAAAACATGCTTTCCAAATTTCAATCCTATACATCATAGAGCTATCTTCTATCATCTTAACTGGGTTAGAACGACCTATATTTAATATTTTATCAAATCCTATAATTACCACAAATACAAACAATGCAAATTTAAAATATTTCTTGTCAAACAAAATACCTGAAATAACTAAAGAAACTACCAAAGATATCCACGTAGCTCTTGAAAAAGTCAAAAACATACATACTAAACCCAATGCAAACAAAACTATTTCCTTATAACTTTTATCCTTGATATTAATTTCACCACATAAAATTATTAAAATGATATTTATATAAAAACCAAAAACATTAGGATTGAAGAATGTAGAAAAAATTCTTTTTTTTAACTTAAATTCTTCAACATCAACCCATTTTTGTGGCATTACGAAATGAGGATTTAAATATTGTGCTATTCCAATTATAAAAACTACTAAAGATACAATATAAATCAGCTTTTTCATCTTTTTTATACTAATTCTTTCTATATATACCGCAGTTAAACCAACTGAATACATGCATAGCAGCATTATAATTCCATATAACAAGGAAATTATTAAATAGTTAGAAAAAACTACACCTATAATAATATATAACATTACAATAAGTAAATATTTATTAGATTTTATATAGCTAATAATTTTATATTCTCCCCTATAAATTTGTACAATAAAAACTGCTGCAACAAACACATACGCAGCAGGTATAAAAACTATTGATAATATTAATAAAATATAAAATTGTTCATCCTTTTTCATTGTACTATCCATTATTAATATTGTAATCTATATTACATTTTCAATGTAAATTTAGTTCCTTCATCCATAACACTTTCTACTGTCAAGCTAAATTTATGGATGTCTGCAATCCACTTTGCGATACTTAAGCCAAGACCTGTGCCACCTTCTCTATGGCGCGCCTTATCCGCTCTATAAAATCTGTCAAATATTCTATCCATATCATATTTACTAATACCTATACCAGTATCTTCTACAGTTAGCACCTTTTTATTCTTTTCAGTATATAATTTAACTGTAACTTTTCCAGACTCTGTATATTTTATAGCATTATCAATTAATATAACAATCATTCTTCTAATTTTGTCATAATCACCTTTTATAAGTATGTCTTCATTATTTATCAATTCAAAGTCAATGTCTTTGTTCTTTGCTATAATATCCATGTTAGCACATATATTCTCAATAATTTCAGTTAGTGAAATTTCAGATATATCTAATTTTTCATCATTTGAATCAGCTTTAGCAAGAGTTAAAAGTTGGTCAATTAATTTCGCCATTACCCTCGTTTCTGAATAGGCATTATCTAGCCACATCTCATTTTCTTCAACAGTTCCTTCATCGTCACTTAAAACAACATCTAGATTTGTTTGTATAACAGTGAGCGGAGTTCTTAACTCATGAGATGCATCAGCAATAAATTCCTTTTGTCTCTTCCATGTATCTTTTACAGGTTTTAATGCTTTTCCTGTAAAAATATAACTAATACAAAGCAAAATCAACATACCAGTAGAGCCAAATAATAATAATACAGTTTTTAAAAACGACCATATTATTTCTTCATTAATAGTATTTTGGAATACCTGTACAATCCCAGGACCACTATTAGTGTCAAAATATTTTGTGTAAATTCTATAATTAATGCCACTTACCCTTTTAGTTGCATAAGAATCAGTTTTAGTACAAAACGAATCAACTGCTAAAGTAGCTATTGCATCCGCTATCTCAGATTCACCTTTTTTTTCATAAACTCTTTCAAATTTTTCATTATAAATTACATAACTCGCCTCAAGTTTTTCCGAACCCATAATAGCAAGCTTTGGTCCTAAATTAAAAAGTGTATCCCTTTCCTTGAAAATACCTTCTGAAAAAAACGAGTCATTGTATGTGTATATTCTAATTGCCTCTGATTGCATAAGCTTCTTTGTACCGTCTTCAAACACAACCTTTGTAAAATTATAAATCCCAGTAGCAACAAACAGCATAAAAACAATTAAAACAACCCCCATATATGCCGTTAGTTTTATATGAAGTTTTTTAAACATATTATTTCTCCTTAAGCATATATCCAACTCCACGTACGGTTTCAATTTTAGCATTTGTTGATTCCAATCTTTTTCTCAAATGATGTACGTAAATTTCTATATTACTCTCTAAAATATCTGCTTCTAATCCCCATATTCTATCTATTATTTGCTCTCTAGTAAATACCTGTCTAGGCTTTTTTATAAACATTTCCATAAGCATTGCTTCTTTTAATGGTATTTTATATTCCACATTATCTATATACAAAAGATAGTTTTTTACATCATATTTTATATTTTCAAACTCATAAGTTTCACCTATGAATTCAGTATTTTTTCTTCTTGCCAAAGCTTTAACTCTAGCAATTAACTCTTTTGTAGCAAAAGGTTTAACCAAATAGTCATCTGCACCCGTTTCAAGTCCAAATACTCTATCATCAACAGCATCTTTTGCAGTAAGCATTATTACTGGTGTTTTGTTTCCTGCTTTTCGTATAGACTTTAAAATTTCAATTCCATTTACACCAGGTAGCATTATGTCGAGAATTATAACATCATATATTTCTTTTTCAGAAAGAATAAGTCCTTCCTCTCCATCATTAGCTATATCAACATCTATTTTTTGCTTTGAAAATAAAAACTTCAAAGCTTGAGTAATTTTAACTTCATCCTCAACAATTAATATTCTCATTTTTATTCAACTTCCTCCTTTGTACAGCAGTGCCCTTAGGTACCCAAAACTTAAATTTATTATTTACTATATCAAAATTAACATCATTATATATATAGCTTTCACCATCTATACACAAATTAATAGGCTTATTGCTTTCGATTCTTACATTTTTACACTTTCTATATGTGATATACTTCTGTATATTGCTTTTATCAAGATGTGTTCCTTCTTTATAGCTTTTAATAAGTTCAAGTATCTTTAGCCTCGATATGGTTTCAACTAAGCATACATCTATAATACCATCATTTACTTTTGCTAAAGGTGCGCATTTATAACCGCCCCCATAAGAATGGCCATTTGCTACAACACAAAGTAAAAACCTTCCACTTATTTTTTCTTCATAATCAATCTCTATATGTAAATTCTTTCCTAAACTTTTCATTAAACAATACAGAACAGATAATATATAACAACTATTTCCGTTGATGAACGGAATCTTTTTAAACTTATGCATATTAAATGCTGCATCAGCGTCAAAACCTATGTTGCAAACTGAAACTGCATACTCATCTCTTATTTTTATTAAGTCTAAACTTACACTCTCTCCTTGTATTTGTAATTCAATATTTTCAAAATTAATTACATTGCTAAAGTTTCTTACAAAGTCATTTCCAGTACCGCAAGGTATAAGACCTACATGTACATGTTCATATTTACATGCTGCATTAACCACCTCATGTAGCGTTCCATCTCCACCACATGAATAAAATACACATGGAAAATTTTCCTCACATTTTTCTATAACAAATCTCGCTGCATCTCCTTTATATTTGGTCAAATATATCTCATAATCATTATCTTTATCTGAAAAGTAATTATTTATGTTATTTTCTATATTATGTTGATATTTACCTTTGCCAGCTATAGGATTAATTATAAAAATATGCTTCATTAAGCTTCCCTCAACAATGTTTTTATTATATTATATATTATTAAAAATTATATTGCAAATATCAAATTTAAAAATAAAAAGGGCTTCAGAATACTTTATAGTAAACCTACCACCCATACTAACATTATTTATTTAAATTTACATGTTCAGCTACTTTTTTATCAATTGTTTTTATATGTCTAATAAGCCAGTCTCCAATTTTACTATTAACTTTTGCAACAAGAGGTATTGTTGCTCCACCTTTTTCAAATTCTGAAACAATATTTGCAACATCTTTCTTAAAATCCTCATGAAGTTTCTTATGAGCTATATAATCTGGATATTTAGATTTAAGCTGAAGCTTTTCCTCATCATTAAAGTGCTTAACTACATAATCATTTAAGAAATTCAAAGTTTTCTGAACCTCTATACGTCCTTTTCCCTGACTACATGCATCCAACAAATCATTTATTGCTTTGATTAATGATTTGTGCTGTTCATCTATTGCTGAATTGCCAGTCTCTAATGATTGGTCCCATTTATATGCCATTTTTTGCTTCCTCTTTTCTTTTTACTCTTTATTTACTTTTTAGTTACAAACTAAGCTAATGCTACATTACCTAATGTAAAGAAATTTCTTTTTTTTATTCGAATCAAACATTCATATTCATCTATTGGGATTGGTTTAGAAAATATAAAACCTTGAGCCATATCACATCCTATATTTTTAAGAAATTCCACCTGTGCATCACTATCTACACCTTCTGATACAACATTCAGTTTTAAATTCTTAGCCAAATTAACTACATTGCTCACAATCATCCTAGCATTATAATCTTCAATATGCTCTAAAAAAGTTTTATCTAGTTTTAACGTATCGATTGGTATCTCTCTAAGTAATCCAAGGCTTGAATAACCTGAACCAAAATCATCCATAGATATATTAAATCCGTTCTCTCTAAACTTTTTCATGGTAGAAAAAATTTCATTTGTATTTCCAAATACCACCGACTCTGTAATCTCTATTTCAATTAATCCTATAGGAATGTTATATTTATCCAGTATTTCTTTATAATCACTAACAAAATTGCCCCTTATGAAATGTAATCTAGAAACATTAACAGATATAGGAACAATATCATAACCACTATCTAACCATTTTCTCAAAGTAATACATACATGTTCAAATACAAACTTATCGAGTATAGTAATAAAACCATTTTTTTCAAATATAGGTATGAACTTTATCGGTTCCATAAACCCTAATGTAGGATGGTCCCATCGTACCAATGCTTCCGCACCAGAAATAAATCCATCAGAAAGATTAATTTTAGGTTGTAAAAATACTTTAAATTCGTTGTTTTTTAAAGCATAATACATATCATCCTCAATTTTTTTCTCTTCAATAAGCATATATCTCATAGTCTCGTTATAAATGGAATAATGGCTCTTATATCCTCCCTTAATGCTTTTCTTAGCAAGTTTTGCTTTATCTATGGCCAATCTAATGTCACAATTTTCTTCAATAAAATATATACCCGAAGTTATTATGGGCTTAATGTTTAGTATTGTCCATATGCTAAGGTTTTCTATACCCATGGATACACTATAAACTTTGTTTAATAATTCAGATTGTTTTTCTTTATATTTAAAAAGAATTAAGAAATTATCTGCATATGACCTGCAATATATTTGCTCATTTTTAAGTGTATCATTTAAGAAACCACCTATTTCCATTAAAACTTCATCACCACTACTATGACCAAATCTGTCATTAATCATATTGAATTTATCTATATCCAAGTGCACAAGTGCATATTTGTAATTGCTTTTTTTACTTAACACCATTTCTGCATTAATTATAAAGCTATTTAAATTGTTTATATTACATACAACATCCAAATTTTTAGAATTGTTTATTTCTCTTATCTTATTTGAATATTTTTTGCTAACAATTAAAAATATAATCCCCATAATACATAATCCTATAATTAGCACAACAAAAACAATGTTGGATATACCTAGAAATATAATATCTCTAAATGATATTTCACTAATCTTATTTAGGATAAAAAAGATTTTTGAAGATAAAACTGTACTAATCCCCAACGCAACTAAGATGAACATTATTAAAACTTGTCTAACTTCTTTATTAAATATTTTTTCATCTTTTCTTTTTATGATTATCACCGCCGTCAAATTTAATGCTATCTATATATATATCGACACTCTACATTAAAAGTTTACTTTTTTATGGCATTTTTTATATAATTATTTATAAGCAATTTATATAGCTATGCTAATTTCTTAAATGTCGCGGTGTGCAATTTAATCGTTATATGCTTTGTTTTTTAATTTTATTCCATCTACTAAGTTTCTTAAAACCTGTGCTTGCCCGTTAAGTTCTTCGCTTGCAGCAGCACTTTCTTCAGCTGTTGCAGAATTGGTTTGAACAACCGCAGAAATTTGCTCTATTCCAGCTGTTACTTGATTTGCTGCCATGGCTTGTTGCTTAGATGTTTGAGCTATTTCATCTATAAGCGATGCAGTCATATTAGTTTTTTCTACTATTAACTTCAATGAACCTTCTGTATCACCAGCTATTTTCACTCCATTTGATACTGCATTTAAAGAGCTTTCAATTAGCTGAGTAGTTTCATTAGCTGCATCTGCGCTTTTTGATGCTAGATTTCTTACTTCATCAGCTACAACTGCAAATCCTTTGCCAGCAGATCCCGCCCTTGCAGCTTCAACTGCTGCATTTAAAGCAAGTATATTAGTTTGAAATGCAATATCTTCAATTGCCTTTATTATTTTTCCTATTTTAAGAGATGTTTCATTTATTTCATCCATTGCATGCATCATAGTCTTAATTTGATTACTTCCATTTCGAACCTCAATTGAACTTTCATCAGAAACCTTTTTTGCATTTTCAGAATTTTGAGCGCTCTGATTTATATGTTCAGTCATTTCATTTATAGTTGCTGCAAGTTCTTCTATAGAACTAGCTTGTTCCGTTGCTCCTTGTGATAACGCTTGTGCTCCACCTGCTATCTGTTCAGAACCACTTGCAACTTGCCCTGCACTTTCATCTATTTGACCAGTTATATCATTAAGAAATTTAATTATTTTCTTAATAGATACATTTATTTCTGATAAATCACCCTCATATTCATTTTCAACAGTTGTAGTAAAATCACCTTCTGAAATTTTACCGAGATGATATGTTATATCGCTTATTATTGTATTCAGTCTACTTACTGTCAATTCCAATGAATTTAATAATAAACTAGTTTCATCCTTACTTGTTGTTTTAGGAACTTCTGTATGTAAATCACCATTAGATAAAAGCTCTAATCTTTCAGCGCATGATTTTATAGGATTAGAAATCCTATTTGCAAGCAATATTGCTAAAATACTAGCAAAAACAATAGACAATGCTACTATAACACAAGTTACAATTAAGCTGAAAAACATGTTTTCTAAATATTCATTTTGTGGTGTACTTTCAAAGAAACCCCATCCATCAGTTCCCTCTATTGGTGAATATGTTAGTAATTTACTTGCACCTTCATATGTATAAGTTCCAAATGTTGCTTCGCCTTTCAACATTTTTTGCAATAGTAATGCCAACTTTTTATTACTACCATCATTCTCATAATTAGCAATAGGATTTTCTTTGTTTAAAACTTTGTCTTTATTCATATGAGCTATAATATTTCCATCTTTATCTAATATAAACCCATACCCATCTGTTCCAACCTTTACACTTGATGATATATCCGAAAGTACAAGACCATCAACCTCAATAACTACCACTCCTTCTACAAAGGAATCATAAATTCCATCCTTCCACAATGGAGCTGATATTATACAATTAATTTGACCTGTTTCACTTATTTCTGGATTTGCAATAAATGTATCACCATTCATTGAAGCCTTAAAATAATCAGTATCTCTTACAATGTTTATTTTTCCTGTACTATTTGATACTGCTGAACCATTCCTATTAGTAACATAAACATCTATCAAATTATACTTGTTTATCATTTGTTTGTAAATTTCAATTTTTTGAGATTGAGTAGTGAAAAGGTTTGTCAACTTTGCATTTAAACCTATATTACTAGCAATTGTTTCATACACTTCTAACTTGTTTCTAACAGAGTTAGAACCTATAATAGCTACATCACTCATAGTCTTTTCTAATGTGTCAAATGTAGACTTATAATTTAAAAATGCCGATACCCCTCCAACAACAATTTGGGCTATAACAACTATAGCAACAATACTTGCAAATAATTTTGTTTTTATACTCTTCATTTTTTCTCCTCTAATATCCAATGAGATTTTATTATACATTATATTAAATATATCGACATAAAACCAAAATAATTGAGTGGAAATAATAAATCAAAATTTAGTCTTGCTTTTAGTTAGTTTCACTTACCTCTATTTCATCTTTTATTTTTATGCTTTCTACTACTTCTTTTAGAATTGATGCCTGTGTTGAAAGTTCCGATGCGGCTGCTGCGCTTTCTTCTGCTGTTGCTGAATTAGTTTGGACAACTGCTGAAATCTGCTCAACACCTTGTGTAACCTGTGTAATTGATTGTGCTTGTGTTTGTGATGCTTCAGCAATTTCATTTATCAATTCTGAAGTTTTCTTTGTACTTTCAACAATTTTAATTAAAGATTCTGCTGTTTCATCAACTAATTTTGTACCTTTTTCTACAGCTTTAATTGAACCTTCAATTAATGAAGTAGTATTTTTTGCTGCTTCAGCACTTTTAGATGCCAAGTTTCTTACTTCATCTGCTACAACTGCAAATCCCTTACCAGCAGAACCTGCCCTAGCTGCTTCAACTGCTGCATTCAATGCTAATATATTTGTTTGAAAAGCAATATCTTCTATAGTTTTAATAATTTTACTTATTTCATTTGATGATAGACTAATTTCTGTCATAGCTTCTGTCATTTCACTCATCTTTTGATTTCCACTTTCAACTTCTACCATAGAATTTTTAGATATTTCTTTAGCATTTAATGCATTGCTAGCACTTTGACTAACCTGTTCATTAATTTCTGATATAGTAGCAGAAAGCTCTTGTATTGCACTTGCTTGTTCAGTAGCACCATGAGAAAGAGCTTGTGAACCCTCAGCAACTTGATATGATCCCATTGATACTTGTTCAGCAGATTCATTTATTTTAATCATTATTTTATTAAGCGAATTTATAATATCATTTAATGAATTGCTAAGCGGAATAAGATCTCCACTGTATTGTCTATCAAGTGATACATTAAAATTTCCTTTTGCCATTTCTTCTAACTTGCTTGTAATATCCTCAACAACTTCTCTAAATACTGATACTATAGTTGCTGTAGAGTTTATAAGAACCGCTCCGCTATCGCTGCCTTTAGAAACCTCTGCTTCTGTATGTAAATCTCCTTCTGCTAAAAGTTTTAGTCTTTTAACCGATGCAATAATTGGCTTTGCTATTTGTCTTGACCTATATAATAATACTAATACATTTATGGTTGATATTATTATTATAGCTACAGCAATTTCAACATAACCAGTAATATATCCTAAAACGAAAATAGCTATCATAGCTATTATGTACCCTATTATAAGAACATGTATTTTTTTAAATAATGATTTCATTTTTTCACCTTTACTTTAATATATTTTACTTTATTTAATAGTGATGCAATGGGGACTGTCCCCGTTGCATCCAAAGTTTTGCCAAACAAAAAGAACCGTCCACAAGAACACCCTAGAAGTCCACTAAACACTTATATCTATCTGATTACCTATATTGGGAGATAATGCAATATTTCTTATAATTTCTGTCATCTGTGTAGCACTATCCTTACTTACATCTAAGGCCATTTTCGTTAAGGCTATTCCAGCTGTCTGTTGTACTCTTGACTGGCTCATCACCATTGATAGAGCTCCGATATCCATATAATTTCCTCCTAAATCACTATAATATATTTTTTTCATAGACTCCGTCTCAATAACGACAGAAAAATTTTGCCAATTATACACATCTCATAATCCACTAATCAGAGAAAAGAGTCAGAGCTTTCACCCTGACTCTTTAATTCTACTTTTACTTGTTTATAAATTATCTTAATAACTGAAGAACTTGTTGTGGTTGTTGATTAGCTTGAGCAAGCATAGCTTGAGCAGCTTGAGAAAGAATGTTGTTTTTAGAGAATGTAGACATTTCTTTCGCCATATCAACGTCTCTTATACGAGATTCAGCAGCTGACAAGTTTTCTGAAGATGTTCCTAAATTGTTGATTGTGTGTTCTAAACGGTTTTGATTAGCACCCATAGTTGCACGTTCATCAGATACCAATTTAATAGCATCATCTATTATTTTAATTGCAGCAGTTGATGTAGCAGCATCAGTACCCAAATCAGCGATACCACTTGTTGCAAATAAACCAGATGTTGTCATATCTGCAAATGTTACATCAATACTTTGAGTAGTATTTGCTCCGATTTGAAGTGTAAATACACCCGCTGTTCCACCTGTTTCATCAAGTAAATTTTGTGTATTAAATTGAGTTTGTGTAGCTATCCTATCAATTTCTTTAATAAGCTCAGCATTTTCTTTTTGAATTTCTCCTCTATCATCTGCTGTATTAGTATCACTTGAAGATTGAACTGCAAGTTCTCTCATTCTTTGAAGAATTGAGTGAGTTTCATTTAAAGCACCTTCTGCAGTTTGAATCATTGATATACCATCTTGAGCATTAGCTGATGCTTGATCTAATCCTCTAATTTGGCCTCTCATTTTTTCAGATATTGCCAATCCAGCAGCATCATCCCCAGCTCTGTTTATTCTCATACCTGAAGAAAGTTTTTCCATTGATTTGTTAGCACTGTTTGTGTTGATGTTCATCATTCTGTTTGCGTTCATTGCACCTAAATTGTGGTTAATTATCATTTTATTTCCTCCTGAAATTTTTTAAGTGGACATCCTGTCTCACTGATTAGTTTTTTATTACTTTTGCTTTATTATCAATTATCTTAATAATTGAAGAACTTGTTGTGGTTGTTGATTAGCTTGAGCAAGCATAGCTTGAGCAGCTTGAGAAAGAATGTTGTTTTTAGAGAATGTTGACATTTCTTTCGCCATATCAACGTCTCTTATACGAGATTCTGCAGCTGACAAGTTTTCTGAAGATGTTCCTAAATTGTTGATTGTGTGCTCTAAACGGTTTTGATTAGCACCCATAGTTGCACGTTCATCAGATACCAATTTAATAGCAGCATCTATTGTAGCAATTGCAGCAGTTGCTCCAGAAGCAGCAGTACCAGAACCTAAATCAACACCACTAACTCCTAAACCTGATGCTCCTGCATCCATTTTTGCAAAAGTTACATTAATACTTTGAGTAGTATTTGCACCAATTTGAAGTGTAAATACTCCAGATGTTCCACCTGTTTTATCAAGTAAGTTTTGTGTGTTAAATTGAGTTTGTGTAGCTATTCTATCAATTTCTTTAATAAGCTCAGCATTCTCTTTTTGAATTTCATTTCTATCATCACTAGTATTTGTATCGCTTGAAGCTTGAACTGCAAGTTCTCTCATTCTTTGAAGAATTGAGTGAGTTTCATTTAAAGCACCTTCAGCAGTTTGAATCATTGATATACCATCTTGAGCATTAGCTGATGCTTGATCTAATCCTCTAATCTGGCCTCTCATTTTTTCAGATATTGCCAATCCAGCAGCATCATCCCCAGCTCTGTTTATTCTCATACCTGAAGAAAGTTTTTCCATTGATTTGTTAGAATTGTTTGTGTTGATGTTCATCATTCTGTTTGCGTTCATTGCACCTAAATTGTGGTTAATTATCATTTTATTTCCTCCTGAAATTTTTTAAGTGGACATCATGTCTCACTGATTAGTTTTTTATTGCTTTTGTTTATTATAAATCTTTTTCATTTTTTACACTAGCGCCTGTGTTAAAAACTGTTTTTATACCTTTACAATACATATATCGTATTTTTTTTTATTTTGTTTAGTGTTTTTTAAAATTTTTTTATTTTTTTATAACATCTTTAAACCAAATAAATACAATCATATATCAACTGCTTTATGATATGGCCTTTCTAATCTTTTCAATAAAGTTTCTGCAAAAATAAAATCCATCTCATCATCAATATCTACAGAATGTTCTTTAGATATGACAATTGCAAAACTCTTATCATGATAAATATTATCAGTACTCATTAAATATTCTGTATTAACAATATATATGGCACCATTTATCCTATAGTAAGTAGGTAGTTGCTGTCTCGGAATGTTTATAGTATCTTTATTTAAGAAATTTACCATTGAACAATTCTCTGACAATGTATTTGACCAAAGTGGAGAATGATCAACTTCGCATACCGAAACAACCGTATTTGCGCTTTTTTCCTTCATTTTATTAAATGCTGCTATTATATCATCCGATGTTCTAAGTGGTGATGTCGGTTGAAGTATAAATACTACTTCAAAATCTTTACCAATATTTTTATACTTTATTATAGCATCCTTCACTACATCTAAAGTTGAAGATGCATCTGTTGCAAGGTAACTACTTCGAAGGAATGGAACACTCGCACCAAATTCACGAGCTATTTTTGCATATTTCTCTGAATCTGTAGATACAAATATTTCATCAAATAGCTTAGACTTTATCGCCGCTTCAATTGTATAAGCTATTAATGGTTTGTCATTAAATAACCTTATATTTTTATCTTTAAGACCTTTCGATCCACTTCGAGCTGGTATAACTGCTAAGATTTTCTTGTTATTATACATTCGATATCATCCTCATACTATTATTTATTATTCTATAGATTTTACTAAAACAAAAGCTTCTGCACTATCAGCCCCTATAACAGCTCCTCTAATAGTTCCATATGCTCTTATATTTCTTACGCTTCTTGGAAATGGATGTTCTGATACTTCGCTCTTAAATATACTAGCAATTTCTACTTTCTTATCAATATATTCAGAAATATTAACATAATAATTTGGTTTAAATGCATCCTCATAAAAAGAAAAATCCGTTTCAGAAGGTGTTTCCATCATAAGTACTTTTTTTATAAAAGGGTACCTGAAATTTTTAGTGCATGAGTAACATAATTTAAAAGTAATTCTATGATCAGAATGAACATCTTTATAATAAGGTAATATCAAAATACTTGGTTGTACATCATTAAAAACTTTACTTATTTTCTGAATAAGTTCAGACTCAAAATATGTATCTAGTCCAGAAGGTTTTAAATTAAGATTATAATATCCATTTAAACCATAGGCATTAATCATATTATTAATTTCATTATCTCTTTTTTTAATATTAAAATCACTGTACCCATATGATGAAGTCATATGAGTCATATTTAAAACAAAAACCTCATTGCCTTCAGCTTTTTTTCTAAGCATTAACCCCCCTGAACCTAAGGTTTCATCATCAGGATGAGTAGCTACAATTAAAAATTTATCCATAATTCACCCCTAAAATAAATCTATATCACTCATAGTTAAATACCAGTTGTTATAATCAAATAAAACTTCTTTATTCTTTTCAGAGTTGTCTCTGACTATAAAATGAAAAATCTTATTACTTTTATAAAATTCAAATTCTTCCAATACTTTAAACAGTTCATTGTCATTAAACCATGTATTAACTTCCGAAACATTTTGAATTTGAAAAGATGAAAAAGCAATATTAAGTAATTCTTTTAAAATATTTTCATTTAGCACAAGTATGTCAACTATATCTCCTATTAAGGTCGAATCAATAGTATAAGTTTTTGTAACTAAATATCCTAAAACCTTATCATTTTCAATATATGAAAATATTTTATATTCATTAATTGGATTAAATATAAACCTCCAATTTAAATATTCCGAATTTCTACATGTAACAATTCTGTATTCATTTACCATATCTATGAAGAAATCATCAAATCTTTTATCGAATTTTTCAAGAATAACACAATTGTTATTTTTTTTATAATTTAAATTAAACTTTTTTGATTTAAACATAGGTATTTCTTTTATTAATTCAAAATTAAGTTTATCTGTAAATCCTTTAACTGAATTTTCATTTGGAACTCCATATATTACATCTAGTGTGCTTTTTTCGAACAATTGCTCTGCTAGTTTTGTAAATAATCCTTTGCCACGGTAATAAGGATCGGTCATTGTAGTCATACTTAATGCAGAATTATGTTTTTTACCATCAATAAATATTACAGTAGGAGAAACAGCATAATGTGCTGCCAACCTACACTTATTCCATGCAAGATTTATTAAATTGGTATTCATATTAGGATTGTCTAAATATCTCCACTTCCAATAGATATACGTTAATTGTCTATTAAATGCTCTGTTAAATAGTTCAATTATAAATTCTTCATCACCACACTTATATTCTCTTAAAGAAAATTCCATCTTAATTTTACTCCTCTATTGTTCTTTCTTTACTTGCAAGTTTAATTTTCCTTATTATCTAAATATTCATTAATTTGCAAATCATAAAAAGTTTTTTCTTGTAATTGTTTTGCAATTATTTCTTTTTTTATAGTATCAATTATAGATTTTGAAGTATTTTTGTTATCGTATGGATTATTTATTTTTTGCAATTTAGATTTCCTTATTACTAAATTAAGTTTCCTATATACATCATCTCTATTAGTCTTACAATTAATAATGGATTCACACTGTATTCTGCCATCTTGCCTTTTCCCAATGTTTATCGTATATGTACTTAAGCTTGGAACCTCAATAATACCACTTGATGAATTACCAACGACTGCTTTTACATATTTTACTGTACTTAAATATTTTAGTGTTCCAAGTGAAAAAAATACAATAGAATTCATAGGATGACTCAAAACATATTGATCTATCATGTCATTTATAATTCTGCCACCTGTATCTGAATTGCATTTTGTAAATATTATCCTTAAACCTTCTATTCTATCAAAACCCAATAGGATTTCATTGAATTGATCATACGCAATGCTAGGTTCAAGAGATAGCGGATGAAATGTACACAATATCGTCCTATCATTAATATGAAAGTTTAATTCTTTTTCTAATTCTTCCTTAGATAATAATTTTAGTGTTTTAATATTCTCTATCCCTAGAGATCCTACATTAAAAACTCTATTTGGATTTTCACCTAATTGAATTACTCTTTTTCTATAATATTCTGTTGAAGTAAAATGTAAATAGCTCATTTTTGTGATGGCATGTCTAATCATATTATCAATGGTTCCTGCCCCTGTCTCTCCACCATAAAGATGAACTATAGGTATTTGAGCTACCATAGCTGCACTAGCAACTGATAATACTTCATATCTATCCCCTAATAAAATTACTAAATCTGGACTTAATCTTTCAAATGAATCCGCAAACCCTATCATACATATACCCATTGATTTAGTAATTCCTTGAGCAGTATCTGAACTTAATAGCATCTCTACTTTTTCATCAATCTTAAAACCATCATTTTCAATTTCTTTATAAGTCAAACCAAATTCTGGTGAAAGATGCATTCCTGTTACTATTAATTGCAATTCTAACTCATAGTCATTGTTTATAATATCAATTAACGGCTTTAATATACCATATTCTGCTCTATTACCAGTTACAACACATAACTTTTTCATAATTACCCCTATAATTAAACCACATATATTAAATATTAAATTATTTTTAAAATTTTAATATTCTATTAACTCATCTTCTTCAAAGTCTCTAATTGCATTTAGCCCTATTATTTCAAACCATCGCATTGGGCTTATACCATTCCCTGGTCTTTTAACAGTTAGATTATCTTCAGTAAAGATTTCTCCTTTTTTTATGCTGCTTTTTGCGATTATACTTTTCCTTGCAATATCCATATTCTTCTGTTCAGATTTTGCAGGCACTTTATCACCGTTACCTATTGATAATTCAACGTTACGAATTGCGCTAACCATAGCTTTTAATTCACCTGGTTCTAAACTAGCTTTGTGATCAGGTCCCTCCATATTTCTATCAAGTGTAAAATGCTTCTCTATTACAGTAGCACCCATTGCTACTGCTGCGATTGGGATTTCAATTCCTCTTGTATGATCCGAATACCCTACTGAAACATTAAAACTATTTTTTATAGTAATCATTGCGTTTAAATTTACGTCTTTATATGGTGCTGGATATTCCGTCGTACAATGCAGTACTGTTATATCACCTGCACCATTATTTCTTAATATTTCTAATGCATTTCTAATATCCTCAATGGTACTCATACCTGTAGATAAAATAATTGGCTTATTTAATTTAGCTATTTTTATTAAGTATGGTAAATTTGTAATATCTCCTGATGGAATTTTCCACATTTTCATATCAAGACTATTCAAAAAATTAATACTATCAAAATCAAATGCTGTGGAAAGAAATTCGATTTGCTTTAATTTACAATAATTCTGTAATTCAACAAAATCATTAAAAGATAATTCAAGCTTGCTAAGCATTTCTAGCTGACTTTCATCATTATTTGTTAGTTGTTTTTGATATTCAGCTTTACAAGCACTCTTTGTAACAATATTTTTCGACACAAATGTTTGAAATTTTATACAATCTGCGCCAGATTCTTTTGCTTTATCAACCAACTTTTTAGCATTTTCAAGGCTTCCATTATGATTAACTCCTGCTTCCGCTATTATATAAACACTCATCTAGGTTTAACCTCCTTGCATGGATTTCCATAGGCTATAATTGAATCATCTATGTTATTCAATACAACGCTTCCCATTCCTATAGTAGTATTATCTCCTATATTTACCTGTTGCTTAATTACACTTTTTGCCCCTATGTGAACATTTTTACCAACATGAACTTCTCCACATAAAACTGTACCTGGTGCAATATGTGAAAATTCACCAATAACACAATCATGTTCTACTGTTGAAGAAGTATTAATAATAGACCCCTTACCAATGATCGAACCAGCGTTTATAACTACATTTTTTCCAACGTAAATTCCACTTTCCATTTTTACATACTGACTTACTATAGAAGTTAGGTCTAAAAAATTAGGTATCTCAAAGCCTATTTCTTCAATCATATTATATAATTTAATACGTTGTGAAGGATTTCCAATGCTACCGAGTGTCACAAAGGCATAATTATATCCGCTTTCATATAATTTAACTAGATCATTATCACATCCAATAGTACTGATACCAAAAATATATTTTCCGATATTTTCAGATTTATCAATTATACTAATTTCTGAATACTGATTTAATTGTAAGAGAGTATCCAATACTGATTTACAATGTCCTCCCCCACCTATTAAAAGTAATTTTTTACTCATCATATTCTAACCTTTTTCTCATATTTTCCATTTCATCCAACTGACCCATATCCATCCAGGAACTTTCACCAATTGGATAAACTCCAATTTTTTCACCAGCTTGCCTGTACTTTTCTATTATATCAGGAAACCCTATAGGCATATTATCTTCTAATTCATTAATTATTTTAGGTTCTACTATATACATACCTGTGTTTGTAAAAAAAGATAGCTCTGGCTTTTCCTTCATACTTTCTATCTCACCATTTTCACTTATTTCAATTACACCATAGGGTATTTTAATTTTTTTTAAAGAACACACCATGGTAATTAAATTTTTTTCTTTTATATGGAAATTGTACATCTTTTCATAATCTTCGTCTATAATAATATCACAGTTTGAAAGTATAAATGTAGAATTAATTTTATGTTTTAGAAGGCTTAATCCACCTCCAGTTCCAAGAGGAATATCTTCATCAATGTATGCTATTCCATAATTTTTTTCTACTTCACTAAAGTAGGCTTTTATCATATTTTTCTTATGATTAACTATTAAATGAAATTTATCACTTCCGTATTTATGGAATCTATTAATAATATGTTCTATTATTGGAATTTCACCAATTGGAATTAATGGCTTAGGTAATATTTTAGTATAAGGATAAAGCCTTGTACCAAAACCTCCAGCAATTATTACAACAGGTACATTCAGCTTTTTTCTGTTATTGATTTTCTTATCGTTCCAACAAGTAACTGATATTATCTCCATATAATCATCAACAATTGGAACGGCCTCTATTGAATACTTTTTCATATATTCTTTTGCATTATCTTTATCTTTTTCATATAAAAATTTTGGTGAATAATTTGCTATATTTTTGACTTTGGCTTCGAGATTTCCTTTTTTGAGAATCCACCTTCGAATGTCTCCATCAGTTAAAGCAGCAACAAACTTTCCATCACTGACAACAAAAAGAACTTTTTTAGCAACTTTATCTAAAAGAGCCATAGCCTCAATCATTGTGCTTTCTTCATCTATTAAAAAATCTCTAATCTCCATATTACCCACCTCTTATGGTTTAAAAAATATTATTATTGAGGTTTTTTCAAACAATCTACAACATTTAACAAATCCTCTTTTGTCAAATTTGTACTGCAAGGGATATTGACTACATTTTCTATATAATACTTTGCTTTTTCTATTTTATATGTTTGACTACTTAAATATGGTTTCTGATCACTAATCAAGCCCCATATTGGCCTTGATTGTATATTATTTGACGATAAATGCTTAATTATTTCATCTCTATTTAGAGGATATTCCTTGCTACATTCCAATGCATAAAACCAATAATTACTCCTAATATTATCTTTAAAACAAATAAGCGATAACCCTTTTATATCCTGAATGTTTTCTTTATAAAAATTATAATTTTCTTTCTTAATGTTTATGAAACTTTCTAATTGCTCTAACTGTGCTAAACCAAGAGCTGCCTGCAAATTTGTCATTCGATAATTATATCCTATTTCATCATGAGTATAATACAATTCATCACTTTTGGCTTGGGTAGTTAGATGTTTAGCCTTGTTCAATAACTCCATATCGTTTGTAACTATCATACCACCACCACCAGTAGTGATAATTTTATTACCATTAAATGAATACACCCCAACATTACCTATTGTTCCAGAATATTTGTTTTTATATTTGCCTTCAGTATAATAGGTTCCAATTGATTCGGTAGCATCTTCAACTACTTTTAAGTTATACATATCTGCTATACTCATTATTTTTTCCATATCAGCCATATTACCAAACACATGAACAATTAACACTGCCTTGATATGTTTCTTAGTCTTATTATTTATAAGTTTACCTGATTTAAAGCTACACTCCTTTTGACAAAACTCTAACAGTTTGTCTGCATCCATGGTGAGCGAATCATCACAATCCATGAATACTGGTTCCGCTCCAATATATTTAACTGGATTAACAGCAGCTATAAATGTTAGTGTTGGTACAATAACTTCATCTTCTCTTGTTACCCCACAAATTTGAAGAGCTATATGCAAACCAGATGTCCCATTTTGGCACGATACTGCTCCACATACTTTAACATATTCCGCTACTTTTTCTTCAAATTCTTTGACATATGGACCACCAGTTGATACCCATTCAGTTTCAATGGCATGTGTTATATAATCTAATTCTTTTCCCTTTAAATTAGGAACAGAAAGAGGAATAAATTTTTTACTCATATTATCTCCTCCAATTAAATATTATAAATATCTGATTTATATTTATCTATATTATTTCTGAAAAACTCTATAGTTTCAGCTAACCCTTGCTCAAATGTATACTGTGTTTTCCAATCAGTTAATTTTTTAATTTTTTCATTAGACCCAAGCAATCTATTCACTTCACTCTTTTCAGGTCTTAACCTTTGCTCATCACATCTAATTTTTGCATTAGGATTAATTTGCCTTATTAATTCTTTGGCAAGCTGTTCTATTGATATTTCCTGTTGAGTTGCAATATTAATTTCTTCACCTACAGTTTTATCTGATTTGGATATCTCAATAAACCCATTAACCGTATCTTTAACATAGTTAAAGTCCCTAGTTGGAGTTAATGATCCAAGCTTAATTTCCTCTTTTCCTGAAAGCAACTGTGTGATTATTGTAGGAATTACTGCTCTTGCGGATTGACGAGGTCCATAAGTATTAAATGGTCTTACTATAGTAATAGGCATATTAAAACATCTATAAAATGATTCTGCCAATCTATCTGCACCTATTTTTGTAGCAGAATATGGAGATTGTCCTTGAAATGGATGATTCTCATCTATTGGAACATATTGTGCAGTACCATAAACTTCTGATGTTGATGTAACAAATACACGTCTTGTGTTTAAATCTCTTGCTGCCTGCAATACATTTAATGTCCCTTTTATATTTGTATCAACATACATATCTGGTGAATGATAGCTGAATGGAATTGCAATAAGAGCTGCAAGGTGAAAAACCTCATCAATTCCATGCATCGCTTCTCTTAAACCATTAGGATCTCTAACATCTCCTTGAAAAATCTCTATTTCATTTAAGATTTCTTTTGGAAGTGTATCAAGCCATCCCCAAGTATTAAATGAATTATAATAAACAAATGCTTTTACATTTTTTCCTTGTCTTACTAATTCTTCTGTCAAATGACTTCCTATAAAGCCATCTGACCCAGTAACTAGAATTTTATTCATAGTATTCAACCTCTAATTTCTTTTTTAGCAAATATGCAAAAATTAACATATAATCAATAATATTATATACTGTTACTACTTATATATTCAACAATATCTGAATTCATTTCATCATAAATTGGCTTAATCATATCCATATCCTTAATACATATATCTATAAACTTTCCAAAACCCTCTAATACTCTTCTGGCTTTTTTGTCTGGATTTCTATCATTATTTAAGCTAACTATACTATCCGCCAACATCTCATATTGAACTCTATTCATAGGAAGTATAAATGTTTTATAGAAATAATTATGTTCAATTTTTCTTAGTTCTTTATCAAGATTTAAATATAAATTTTCAACATTAGTATATCTTCTATTATTTATAGCTTTTTCTATTTTACTTAGTATTTCTTTGTATTCTTTGTTTATCTTTAAGGCATCATTATAAGCTTTATCCATGAGTTTAGATTGAGACTCTAAATGCTTTTTATCATAACTTGTTTTATTTATATCCAATGAATTTCCTTCTACCATCTTCTCATTTAAACTTTTTTCCATTATCTCTTTTAATTCTATAAACTCTGTTCCTTTGATGTTTGCTCCACCTTTAGTTGTATTAACAACATTTACATTTGAAAAGAGTTCAATATAACTTTCCATTTGTAGTCTCATTGAATTAAATCCGTCATTGGTTAGTATCTCGTTTCCATAAACATCCTTAACCCATATACCCTTTTTTATTTCTTCATCAGTAAGGTCTCTGCTATAGGAGATTCCTTCTGAATAACGTTCTTTGCCACGAAACCCAAGATTTTGCCCTACTAACAAAACATTGCTAAAACCCAGGGTACACAATAGTTGCATGGTAACTACTGCAATAGATGGAGCATCATATACTATACTTATACTCTCATCACTTTCACTTTTTAAATAATATCCTGCTATTGAATCTTGACTTGTTATAATATGATATTTATTCCCTAAATAATTTTCTAGAGTTTCATATCCTACTGATGAACCAAATATTAAAGGAATATCTTTAATCCCTTTTTCCTTTATAGACTTAAATACTTTTTGATTAATAACTGATGGGTCATAGGTACAAGCTGCATCTGGATTTATATTATTATAAATAAGAGTATTTACAGCTGAACCTACGCTAAATATATATGCCAAACCTTTATCCTTGATAGTTCTCAAATTTTCAATTTCTTCATTTAAAGATGGTCCTGCTGCTACTAATATAGCCGTTTTACCTTTAAATTCACCACTCTTTTCCATTATTATATTTGGAGTTGATAAAACATCTCTTAGGTTTTTCATGCTATTTATTATCCATCTTTTTTGATAAGCAAAATTTGCTAGCATTGATCTTCTTTTATTTTTAATTAACTCCTTATATTTATTTAAAAATGCACTATACTGTTCTTCAAAAACATTTGCATAAATTGGCAACTCCATTATGACGATTTTCTTATCTGTTTTCTTTAAAAGCACCTTAAAAAAGTCATCTAAAATTTCTTGTTTATACTCGCATTTTAGTATTTCTAAATTGCGTAAAAGTGAACTTTGAATATTATATTCTTCAAGAAAATATCGAAATATCTCTATAGATGGTTCATAAATAGAAAATGATGTATTGGGATACCTTTTTATAAATACATCTAGGTGATAACCAAGACCTATTCCATAAAAAATAACGTGTGTATCTTTATCAACATTTTCTTCTTCTAATTTATTTATAATTGACTCTGCTTCTCGAAAGGGATTATATTTGCTATGCAAATAAATACACCCATTGTCTTTTTCAATTTTTACTGTTTTTTGATTATTTTTAGTATTTTCTATGGTAATATTACTTTGAGCTTTATTTTCTTCTATTTTTTTCAATTCAGTATACAATTCTGGGTGGTTTCTTTTAAGAAATATAATATTATCTGCTAACATTTTTGTCTACTCTCCAAATGTTAAAAATTCTAATTTTTTTAACATAGCTTCAAATACAGGCACTATTTCATACAAAGTAATATCCCCAATTAATATATTGTCTTTTCCTAAAATTGCATTCTCTAGCTCAGGAATAATATTATGAAGTTTTGATATCTCTTGAACATACTCATTCCAAATATCATAATCATTTACTACAGTATCTAAATTATTAATAGAATTAATCTGAGTTTGAGATTCCATAATCCACTGAATACCTTCAAATAAATCTGATAATTCAGACCAAGTGTTTTCACTTGGTCTTTGATAAAATTTTTCTGCCAGTTTATTAATTATTGGAATTGCATTCTTTACATAATTATAAGATGACAAAATCATTTCTTTAATCATCTCGTCAAGAGTTAAAACAACAACTTCTACTTTTTCTATATTTTTAATATTTTCATTAATATAGTTATAAAAATCATCATATATGACCTCACCATCAATAATCAAATGAGAAAATTGCAAATTCTCTTTTTTCAAAAGTTCATCAATGCTATTCAATATTTGTTGAGTAATCTCCAATTTATTTTCGAACTCTAATATTTTGTTTTGTATTTGAATGTACATAATTCACCGACCCCTTTATCTTTTCCTTGATAATACAATATTATTTTTCTACTAAGCACCTCACGTTATCTTACGAATAAAAAAATATATTTCTTAAACTTTAATATTTAATACTCTTGAAGTTTCATTATCTTGGAAGTTATTTTGTTTTATAATTATTAACTCTTCATTTATTTTTTTACGTATTTCTTTATCCATTTCTATTACTTGCTGAATAGACTTTTCAATGTCCCCTTTTATGTCTTTAATTATTTTTGAATCTTCACTAAATATTTCTCTAGATTTTAATTCATTAATCTTTGCATCAATTAAATCAATAGATTCTTTATACTTTTGTCTTTTTTGAATCATTTCATTTATTTTATTAAAATCTATTTTAAAAGAAAGCGACAAAATTTGTTTCGTATAATTTCTTAAATTTTCAATTGCTTCTAGTTTTTCCTGCAATAAATTTATCATATTTCACCTTAATTCTTAGAAGTTCTTGCTAGTTTATCTGCTTGTTCCCATGTATCTCTGTAATCTCTTACTAGAGGGAGAATATCCTCAATAGGTTTTGTTTTTCTTGAAAAAATTGCTTTTACTATTTCTCTATTAAAAAAGGAATACATTTCTTTTAATTCATTTGACATTTCATAACTGTAATCTAATGTTATAATTAAATAATTAAATATTTCTCGGCATTTTTCTAAAAGAACTCTTGATTGTTCATATTCATTATTGTCCATTAATATCTTGCTTTGATTTAATTTTTTAATTGCTCCATCAAATAAGCTTAAGAGTAATTCTCCCTTTGTCATTGTATTTACTGATGTTTGTTTATATTGTTCATATGGATTTAACATAATGTACCTCTGTCTTTTTTTTATTTCCTATTTTATTGGCTCATCATACTTGTTAGCCATGAACTTTGATTATTGAGAGAATTTAGCGCTTGTTCTAGAGCAGTAAATTTTTTATAATATCTTTCCTTTTCATCAGCTAAATCATCCTTTAATTTAGCCATTTTTTTATCGTACTCTGCCATACTTTTAGATAAAAAGTTTTTATCCGCTGTAAGTCCATCTGATAAGCCTGCTTCTTCAATGAGAGTTCCTGTTCCTCCGAATGTTCCTACATTAGCTTGCAAAATACTTTGAACTTGCTTCGCTATCCCCGACACACCATTTGTTTCAGTAGCACTTTTGGTAAATAAATTTATTACTTCTTCAGGATTTTCATTTAGTTTAGTTTTAAAAGTTTCTTCATTAAATACTAGTTTTCCGCTTGTATCATAACTTGCTGGAGCTATCCCAATACTTGATAATGTTAAAGTGCTCACTGATGTTTTGTTCGACATAACATTTCTTAAGTTTCTCAATACATTGTCCATTTTACTGTCGCCATAAAGCATACCTTTTTTTGCTTGTTCATTCCAACTATCAATATCATCTTTTTCCATTTCATCCTGTTGATCTGGAGTTAATGGCTGAAAATCGCGGTTTGGTCTTTCTGTTGTCTTTTTACTAATTAAAGAGATTATTTCATTGTAATCATCTATAAACTGTTTTACATTTTTTATTATATCGTCTGTGTTTTTTGTAACGTTGAAAGTTGTAGCTGTTGTAGGGTCTGATGAAATGATATTACCAACTGCATTTTGATTTAAATCTATGTTTATATCATCAATCGCGAAACTAGATGTGCTACGTCTTATTGTTAAATTATCAACCCCATTTAATGAATATGTAATTTCTGTATCAGTTCCATTTGTATTTACTGGTAATGGTCCAAATAATGAAGCTGATAAACTGCCTCCATCAGCATCGTCACTAATATTAATGCGTGAACCTAAGCCAGTGTCATCAGATTTTACCGTAATTTTATCGGTCACAGAAGAATAATACATTGTTACTCCGGCATTAGAATTATTATTTATTTCACTTATTATATCATTTAAGGAATCAGTTGTTTCAAATGTAAACTTTTCATCATTTATTGTTATGTGATATTTACCATCTGTACCTACATTAAGAGGACCTTTTATGCCTGAATCTACAATTGCAGTAGATTTAGAAATCCTATTGTATGTACCTTCTGTAACGCCTAATGTAACATCGTTAATATCTGTTATTCCAAATACATCTGTGTCTTTAGAAACAGCATCTCCTGTTTCGAAACCAGTAATAAAGTTGTTATTAGCATCAACATTTACTTTTATTTTATCTTTTCCAAATGCATTATCTAATTTTGCTTGCAGTTTCGTTGCATTAGTAACGCCACTGGCATCATATAAGTTTATAGTTTTTTTTACTCCGTTAAAATCAATTGTAATATCAGATGTTGATTTTACTGCAATATCAGCTGAAGAGATGCCGCTAGTCGATATTATATTATTTGATATAGTAGAAGTAGAAGTAAAGCTTGCATTTGTTGCAACACTTGCTACATTTGTAATTTTGAAATTTTTAATACTATCGCTATTTCCAGATACACTAACATAATCTGATGATGATTTAATTGTGCTAGAATCAAAAAAACTGTTGCTCAAAATATTTGTACTCTTACTTGATGAAAATGATAAATACTTATCACTAAACGCTACCAGTTTTGTACTTATTTCTCTATATGCTTCCTGCCTATAAAGTAATTTTTGTTTAGATTGGTATGCCCGATTTATTTTGTTCTTCGTACCTGCTGCCATTTGTTCTACTAATGTATCAGTATCTAGTCCTGAAGCCATTCCGACTATACGGTTGCTAGTTGATGAGCCATATAAGTTCATTGATAATATTGACATGTTTTGCTCCTTTCTTGTTTTGCTTTATTTTCTATATTAGTGTTTCGGTACGCATGCAATGCGTTCCCTACAAATTATGTTTTCTAGTGTTGCTGGTGGAACCCGCCCCTACAAATTAATTAACTTTTGTTTAGGTGCTTTATTAGTAAGTCTGATATATTTCCAATTGATGATTGAACTATTACAGCACCTATGTTATATGCTACCATTGGCATTCCATAAACTACACAGGATTCTTTATCTTGTCCAATTGTATATGCACCAGATTTTTTCATATTGAGTAGACCTGCTGCTCCATCTTTACCCATACCTGTGAGTATGATCCCAACGGAATTTTTCCCTGTAACTTCTGCAACTGAGTTAAATAACACATCAACTGATGGACAGTGACCACTTACTTTTTCTCCTGGTCTGCATGTTACAAAATATCCTTTTTCATCTTTTAATATTTTCATTTGATTATCACCAGGTGCTATTAGAACTAATCCGGCTTCTACTCTATCTCCGTTTTTCGCTTCTCTAACTTCCATGTTACAAATTTTATTTAATCTCTCAGCATACATTTTTGTAAATCCTGCTGGCATATGCTGTGTAACTAATATGCCAGGGGTTTCTTTTGGTAATTGCTTTAAAACTTCAAGTGTTGCCTCAGTACCTCCAGTTGATGCCCCTATTGCGATAATTTTCTTTGTTGAACTTACATTTATTTTTGAACTATCTAATGATGATAAATCAACCTTTTCAGCTACATTATTTGTTTTTAAATTGGCAACTGATGCTACTTTTAGCTTTGACTTTAATTCTTTAAAAAAATTAGCCATATCATTTTCTGATGACATATCTGGTTTCTTGACAAAATCTACAGCGCCTGCATGCAGTGCATCAAATACACTTATATTCATGGAGCTAACTAAAACAACCTTAAGAGGTTTTTCTGCCATAATTTTATTCAAGAAAACCAATCCGCTCATTTTAGGCATTTCAACATCTAGCGTCAATATATCAGGATTTAGCTTATCAATTTTATCTAATGCATCTATTGGATCAATGGCAGAACCAACAATTTCAATATCTTCGTCCTCACCTAGCTGCTTTCTAAGTATACCTCTAAACAATAAGGAGTCATCTACTATTAATACTTTTATTTTGTCTCTTTTCATACTATCATTCCTTCTTGTATATTGCCGGGCAAATATATTTGTATTTTGACTGACCTCTTTGTATTGTTTCTGCGTGTCCAATCATAAGATGTCCACAAGTTTGTGTTGCCTCGTAAAATTTATTTACAAGCTCAATTTTAGTAGCTGCATTAAAATATATCATTACATTCCTACAAAATATCACAGTGTATTTATTTCTAGCAACGATTGGATCCATTAAATTAAATGTTTTAAAAGTAATTTGACTCTTTATTTCTGGTGTTACCTCATATTTATTGTCAGAAGTTTTTTTGAAAAATCTATTTTTGTATGACTGTGGTAAATTTTTTATGCTTTCTTCAGCATAAATTCCTTCTTTTGCTTTATCTAAAACATTTTGTGAAATATCTGTTGCAAGTATTTGTACCTTCCAGCTCATTCTTTTTAGTTGAAAATAGTCATTAATTATCATAGCCAAGGTGTATGGCTCTTCTCCCGAGGAGCAACCTGCACTCCAAATATTTATTGTTTTTAATTTGTTTGTTTGTTCTTCGTATGGTAATATTACTTCTCTTAAATATTTAAAATGATTTTCTTCTCTATAAAAATATGTGTAATTTGTTGTTAGTTTATTTATTAATAAGGATATTTCTTGTTGGTCGTTTCTTTTTATACTTTTTATATATTCGCTGAAGCTTTTCATGCCTTTGCGCTCTACCATATTTGAGAGTCTGCCCTCTATAAGTTGCCTTTTTTTTGATAAATCAATTCCGTAATTTTTATGCATATACTGCACAAATTCTAAAAATTCTGCATCAGTTAATTTTATCATATTATAAACTTTCAATTAGACTGCTAATATCTAATATTAGATTAATGCTACCATCTCCCAATATTGAGCAACCTGATACTCCTGATTCTTTAATTTTATATTTGTTGAATATAGTTGGCAAAGGCTTAACAACAACTTGTTGCTCTCCTATTATTTTATCAACGAACAAGCAAACTTTATTTTCTCCAGCTTCTACTAATATGAGTATACCATCATCAATATTTGTAACATTTGTTTCTATATTAAAGAAATTATGTAACCTAACAACTGGATAGCATTTATCCCTAAGTATTATCATTTCTTGACCATCAGTATTGTGTATAATGTCCTGAGATTTAACTTTAAATGACTGCTGAATATTTTTTATAGGAATTATTAATTCTGAATCTCCAACTACTACCTGCATTCCCGATACTATAGCTAGTGTTAAAGGTATTTTAAATGTAATGGCTGTTCCTTTATCTTGCTTGCTATCAAGAACAACAGTTCCTCCAACTTTTTCAACATTTGACTTAACTACATCCATTCCAACCCCTCGTCCAGAATATTCTGTTACAGTTTCATTAGTTGAAAACCCAGGTAACATCAAAAGCTGATATATTTCTTTTGCACTATATTCATTTTCTGGCTTTTGCAGTAATCCTTTTGTTTTAGCTTTTGCTAATATTTTTTCTGTATCAAATCCCTTTCCATTATCTTCAACAGTTATATGAATTTCTCCTCCTGTGTTAGAAGCAGAAAGTTCTATTGTTCCCTTAGGATCTTTACCTTTTAATATTCTTTCATCAGTTGATTCCATCCCATGGTCCATAGCATTTCTCACAAGATGCATAATTGGGTCTGATATACCATCTACTATGGTTTTATCTACCTCTGTTTCTTCTCCAATTAAAACTAATTCAACATCCTTATTTAATTCTTTTCCCATATCTCGAACTATTCTTTTCATTTTTTGGAATATTCCCGAAACGGGCACCATTCTAAGTGACATAACAATATCTTGCAATTCATCTGTAAGCTTTCTAAGTTGTCTAGATGATTTCGTAAAGCTTTCTAAATTTAAATTCTTGATTTCACTATTTGATGATACCATAGATTCTGCTATTACTATTTCACCTACAATATCTACTAGACTATCAAGTTTTGAAAGATTGACAGTTATTAAACTCTGCTTGTTATGCTTTCCAATAACTTCTGAATTCTTTTTATTTTCTGCTTTTTTTACTTGGCTTTTAATATTTCTACCTTCATTTTCATTTACACTGTTATTTTTAATCAAACTTTTATCAGATTTTTTTTCGTCATTAAATTCTATAACAGTGTAATTTTTTACATTTAACGCTCCTTTTACCACTCGTATTCCTGCATCTAGAGAATCTTTGTCTTTTAAAAAAACAAAGAATCCGTCCTTTACTATCTCTGCTGCCGCTTCACTATTATTTTCTACACTTTCAGGTTTATTGGTAAATTCAACACCCATTTCAGACAGTTGATTAACTATAAAAAACGCTCTTAAATTTTCCATACCACAGTCGTCATCAAAGAATATTTTTATGCAATATATTTTTTCAGTACTTGTATCGCTTTCAATTAATGTTTCTGTTAACGCCGCCTCTTCCAACGGAGCTGAATTTCCAGTAGAACTTTCTTCTACAGATTTTTCTCCAGATATAACCTGTAGAAAATTGTGAATTTCTTTTTCAAAATCATCTAAATTTTCTTCTAGAGCCTCCCCCTGTTCTATCTTCGAAATTTCACCTTTTATAAAGTCTGTAAACTTAAACACCAAATTTACTAATCTTTCATTATATTGTTTTTCAACACCATTTTCTCTAATATAATAAAACAAATCTTCTACTTTATGTGATATAGTCATTATGCTATTAAACTGCATCATAGCGGACGAACCCTTTATAGTATGCATTATTCTAAATATTTCATCTACACAGTCCTTATCAAATGCTTGTTCACTCTCTGCTTTAAGCAATATTTCATCCAATTGTTCCAATAAAGTATTTTCTTCAAAGAGATACATGTCCAGCACAGAATCTAAATTATTATCCATATTCAGGTCTCCTTCATTTCTTAAGTTACTCATATTATTTATATCGACATTTTTTTAAATTTATTAAGTATTTCACCGAAAATTTTATAAATTTTATTATTTTAATTGTTTTTCTCCTTATTTAATTTATAAATCTGCCGATAAATATGTATATAGATTATATTAATCTTTTATTTTAGTTATAAATATAATATGATATAATAAATACACAGAGGAAACAAAGACTGACGTCTTTGCTTGATATGTATTTATTGAATCGTTGTGAAACAAGCCGATTTGCGGCTTGTACTATGATATAATAAATACACAGATGAAACAAGGACTGGCGTCTTTGTCTGATATGTATTTATTGTATCGGTGTGAAACAAGCCAATTAGCGGCTTGTACTTATGATATAATAGTAATAGAACTATTAACAGGAGATAGTATTCATGATAGATAATGATATTCGTATAAAAACAAATGCCCCTATTAATGACAACGGGGTTAATAAGCTTAAAATTAAGACTGAAGAAAGCTTACCTTTCGACGTAGTTGACCCTACTAAAGTAACAAAACCTGCTAAACAGGAAAGCGGTAATAATACTAACAATAATGGTCTTAAGTACAATTCAGATTCTGTTTTTGAAAAATTTATACAAGCCTTAAAGAATTCTCCTGTATTGTCTGAAGGCGCAAGAAAAATACTATTAAATAATCAGTTTATCAACCATAATATTAAAACTGACCCCGTTTTAAGCACTTTATTTGAAAATTTTTTAAAAAGTATAGAGATGGATGGTAATGAAATATTAAATTTTTTGAAATTTCAGCAGAATTCAAACACTAAATTTCATGGTGATTTTTTCGATTCTCTAAGAAACATTTTAAAAAGCAATTTAAACAATAACGATTTTAAGAGTGTTCTTAGAAACTTCTTAAAAAGCTATGATTGCTTTGTTTCAGTTGATGAAACTTATACTTCAATACAATCGTCGCTCAAAAATATATATAATACTTTACCACAAATGTTAAAGCAACCTTTTAGTGATTTAGTTGATAAATTGATTTTAGATAATTACTCAAATAGTTTAGATATAAATTTAACTATGTTAAAAAATGAAATAATACCATTTATCGGTCGTTATATAGCTAAAATGAATGATTTTGGCCCAGTCAGAGATTATGTTTCTGTTTTAGTTCACAACATGGTTAGACTTGAATCTAGTTCTAAAGAAAATTTTTCTACTGATTTGGATAATCTATTTGATTATTTAAAGTTCAACTTAAATATTGGAGATAAAGAACTTCAAAAAATAAAATTATCACTAATAACCAATTACGAAACAACTAAAACTATCAAAAATGATTCAATTGACTCATTTATAAAACTTATTGAATCTGGCATAAAGGATAGTAATAATTTAGTGAACAAAGGTGTAATGGAAGAAATTACTGAATCCTTACTTTTTAGTCAAAATGTAAATATTCCCTTGACTCATATGTTCCTTCCATTAAATTATAATGGGATGTTTATGTTCTCGGAACTATGGATTAGTAAAAATTATGAAAATTCCAAGGATAATGAAAAGAAAAATAAATATGAGCCTAGTGAGACTTATAAGATTTTTTTAACTTTTGATATTCAAAACATAGGTTATTTTGAAACGATTTTAGTATTAAAAGACTCTAAAGTATCTCTTGAAATTTCCGTTCCAAGTTCTTTCAAAAACCATACTAAATCGATAAAAAGTGATATAAGTAAAATATTAATTGATAAAAACATAACTATTTCAGATATATACATAAATGAATGTATAAAAAAAAGAAGGTTTAATGAAGTGTTCAATAATCTCTCAGAAAGGAAAAGTGGAGTAGATGTCATTGTATAACAACAAGCGTGCCGTAGCACTCAAATATGATTCAAATAAAAACAATGCCCCCATGGTTATTGCCTCTGCATCTGGATATATAGCAAATAAGGTTGTTGAAATTGCTGAAGAAAATGGCGTACCAATATACAAGGATGACTCACTTTCAATTTTATTGTCACAACTTGACGTAGGGAGTGAAATACCAGAAGAAATGTTCGGAGCTATTGTAGAAATTTATTTGTACTTTTTAAACTTTAAGCTTAAGGTCAATAATGACAATAATATTGATGAATAAATGATTTGTGAAAGGAATAATATTAATGGATAACGTAATTTTTGCTTTAGATATAGGTACCCGATCTGTTGTAGGTGTAGTAGCTGAAAATATTGATAATATACTCAAAGTATCAAGGATTGAAAGTATATTTCACAGTCAAAGGGCAATGATTGATGGACAAATTGAAGACATAGATGAAGTAAGTAGAGTTGTTTCTAATGTTAAAAATCAACTTGAAAGTAATTTGGGTATTAAATTAGATAAAGTTTCTATAGCTGCTGCTGGAAGATCTTTAAAAACAGAGCGCATAATATTGGAGAGAGATTCGGACATTAGAAAACCTATAAATGTTGATTTCAAAAATGCAATAGAAATTGAAGCATTACAGCTTGCTCAGGATATCTTTTCTAAAACTTCTAATAAAGATGACTTGTTTTATTGTGTTGGATATAGTGTATTGAGCTACTCTTTGGATGGAAAAAGCATCTCTAATATAGTTGGTCACAGAGGAAATAAAATTTCTATTGAAATTATTGCAGCTTTCTTACCTCATACTGTAATTGAGGGACTTTATTCTTGCATGGATAACAACAATCTGGAAGTTGTAAATTTAACCTTAGAACCAATTGCAGCAATGGATTTAATAATACCTTCTGAATTAAGGCTATTAAATTTAGTTTTAATTGATATTGGAGCTGGTACATCTGATATTGCCATTTCAAAAGGTGGAAGTATCGTAGGATATGATATGGCTACAATTGCTGGTGATGAAATAACAGAATGCATAATGAAGAACTACATAGTTGATTTTAATTCAGCTGAAAATATTAAAACTCTTTTGAGTAAAGACAGTGGGAATTTAGAGATAACAAATATATTAGGTATCCCACAAACTTTAAAAAAGGAAGAAGTATTAGAAACTATAAAAACTTCTGTTTATGATTTATGTGTAGAAATAGCCTCAAAGATTACAAAATTAAATAAAGAGCCTCCTGCTGCTGTTTTCTTAGCTGGTGGCGGAAGCAAGATTCCATTTATCAAAGAATTTTTATCTGAATTGCTTAATATTCCACAATCAAGAATAGCAATTTCTAACAAGTCTAGCATAAAGAATGTTGATTTATCTATATTAGATAATTTTGGTCCAGAGTTTATCACTCCAGTTGGAATTGCATACTCCGTAATATTAAATAAAAATTATGATTTCTTTAGTGTAAGTGTAAATGGAACGAAAGTTAGACTTTATAGCATAAGACAAATGAAGGTTATGGATGCAATTTTAATGTCTGGTTTTGATTCTAAAAAACTTATTGGTTTTTCAGGCAAAAGTTTGAGATTTAACCTTAATGGAAGTGAAAGATATTACTCAGGTGAATTTTCTACACCTGCTCAGATTTATGTTAATTCTAGTGTAGCAAATATTGAAACTACCATAAAACCTGGTGACTGTATAGATGTTATTCCAGCAATAGATGGAACTTCACCAGTAGTTAGAATTTCTGATATTGCAAGTAATTCAATAGAGGGATTTGTTTATTTCAACGGAATCAAAGTTGATTTTGGAACTAAATACTATGTTAATAAAGTGGACGTTAGAGATGATTATATAATAGGAAACTCTGATTCAATTGAAATAGTAAAAATTGAAACAATTAAAGATTTAGTTCAAATTTATGAAATAGACAAAAGTTTCTATAACTTTTTTGCAAATGGGAAAATGGCAGATCTCGATTATAAATTGTGTAACGGATATACAATAGATTTAATTAAAAAAGAAGAAGAAGAGCCAGCTGAAGAAAAAGCTAATGTTGATGTGGAAATTAAGTCTAATGAAGAAATAGATTTAATTGATGAAGTAAAAACAATTTGTGAAGAAGACTTATATATTGAAGTTTCTATTAATGATAAAAAGGTGAAACTCCCTAACAAAGATGAACCATATATTTTTGCAGATATGTTAAATTATACTGATATTGATCCAACAAACCCCAAAGGTAATATTGTAATCCTTCATAATGGGAAAGACGCTTCATACACCAATTTGATTTATAGCAATGATATTATTATAATAAAATGGGATTCTGATTTAAACTAGTTTTAGATTTATACTTTTTATTAAAGGAGCATTTTATGAACGAGAGAATTTTATTAGTTAGAATATTTGATTTAGATGAAATTAATATTGGACGAGGTATCCTTTTAAGTTTAAATAGCAATGCAATAATAGTAAAAGGAAATAATTTACCTATTTTAGATTCTGGTATGAATATTATTGTAAAAGTCTATGACGAGCTTGTGGGAATTTCTCCCTATTTATGCAATGTAAGTGTTGCATCTAAGCATCAGCTTACTGCACAAATTCTTAGAAAAGAACCTGTTATTGAGCGAAGAAATGCATTGAAAGTTCGGACTGATTTATCTTTTTATGTAAGTAAAATTCATAGGAATGGTGATGATATAACTGATGAATTACCAAATGTTAAGATAAATATACTTAATTTGAGCATAGGTGGTATGCTTATTTCGTCCAATATAGACCTAATAATAGGAGATGTTATTACATACTATTTTAAGTATTATAAATATAAATCAATTCCTTTAGAAGCAAAAATAATTAGAATTGATAATTTAAAAGATGAATGTGAAACAGAAAATGAAAACAGTAATGAAGCTAAAAATTATGGTTGCTATTTTCTAAGTATGTCAAGTAGTGATGAAGCTGTTATTTTGCAGTACTTATTTGATAGACAGCTACAATTATACAGAAATAAATAATTTCAGAGGTGAATTTTTTGATAAAAAAGTCAATTATAATATTATTAATTTTTACAATTATATTTAGTTATTCTAATACAATCTATGGAAGTGAAACTGTAGTTAGATCAATATCTATAAATGGTGGTAAAACGCTTAATATGGCTGTTGATGATTTTGTAACATTAGATATTAAAATTAATCCTACTAGCATAAGCTCTAATAGTATTAAATTTTCATCATCCAAACCAACAATAGCAGATGTAGATTACAAAGGAAATGTTACAGCTAAAAAAGTCGGAAGAACTACTATTACTGCTGAATTGAATGGGAAAAAATCTAGCATTACAGTCAGGGTATCATCGGTAAACAAATCTATAAGTGCTGATTTTTCTACCAAAGATGTTTCTAGTAGGAACTTTAAGGAAATTACAATAACTCCCCATAGATATGATGATGGAGAACTTATTGAAGATGATGCTGATGATGAGTATTACATATATCTTCCTTCAGGGTATCTTGTTAATGGAAAAAGTGCAAGTTACGTTGCAGATAGAAATGGTGTATATCCTTTTACAATTTATTATGGTAACACTAGAAGAACCCTTTACTATACTGTAAAGGATATCGATAGCAATGTGACCGATAATAACAATATAGACGATGATGAAGAGGATATTAATTTTGATTATACCCTAATGTATGATTATGAAAAAAAACAAATTTTATTTAATATGGAACTAGATAAAATCAGATCAATAACTGCACCTAATAAAAAAACTACAATATCAAGCAGTGTAAATTATTATATAACTAACATAAAAAATAATAATCCTATTGATTTTTCATTTACAATTGATGATGTAATCTATCGTTATAAAGTAATTAGACAGGGTGAATTTTATCTTTTAATTTCTCTATTACCTGTTGACTATGATGATTACAGCTCAATTGTACATTATTCAGGTTATAATTTTACAACTAATGAAATTTTCGAGACTTTTCCTAATAAAGGTATTTTTTATGACAATGGAAATTACGAGGTCATGATTCAATCAGATTCTAACACAAAAGAAATTTTTAATTTCAATATAGATGGAATTGATTTCAGAAGACCATCCGTTGAATCATCTTTCCTTTCTGATTATACATTTGAATTAGAAATTGAGGATGATTTTGGACTAGATTATATGATTACATTTGATGGTAAATATGTTCCACTTGGCGGAAACAGCAATACTGGAACAAAAATTGTATATAAACATAACACAAAGGTAACATATAACGGTGACTATGTATTTACAGTTGTTGATAAATCAGGAAATAGAACTGCCTATATAACTAATATAGATTCCAGAATCAAATCTCGAAAGCATTCTATTGATTATGGTGTTCACAATTATAAATACACCAAGGATTTATTTGAGAACATTGGTATATTATATAAAAACAATGATGATAATTCAGATTTATATGAAATTATCCTACCATCGTATATGAACGGAAGTAATTCTTCATACTTCTATCCTGATTCGAATATATCTCGTGCTGAAATAGTTACTTTATTTTGTAGAATAACCGATCTTCCTTATGATACAAATGCGTTTTTAAAAAATAAATTTACCGATATAGAACATCATTGGGCAAGAGATTATATTTCTATGGGAAGTAGTAAAAGATACGTATCTGGATACAAGGATAAAACATTCCGACCAGACAATAATGTAACAAGGGCTGAATTTTGTAAAATGCTTTCAAACATAAGTGCTTTTAAGTCTAAAGTTTCAGCACTTCCTGCTACAAGCAATTATGATTATATTGATATAAATAGTCACTGGGCACAAAAAGAAATAATTAAAATTACAAGTAGAGATATAGTTGTTGGTAACAACAGTCACTTTTATCCAGACAAGCCAATAACAAGAGCAGAAGTTGTACATGCCATAAATAAACTTTACAATCTAAACCCTACTGCTAGTGAATTAGCTTATATTAATTCCATCTATAAAAAGTACTACAATTACAGAGATATTATTAATAATAAATATTATGATGATATTATTATTTCAATAGTAGGTATGTATAGAGAAAAATTAAATTAATTTAAAAGGAGATTGTTGAAAATGGTAGTAAATTATGTAGAATTATGTGTTAAACGGTTTTTAGATAATACCTTAAAAACTGACCCGAACTATTCACATATATGCAAATGTGAACAATGTATCGATGATATTTTGGCAAAATCACTAAATAATATTAAACCTTTTTACATCACATCAAAGACTGGCGAGGTATATGCAGAATATAATTCCCTTGAAATACAGAATAATACTGAGGTTATTAAAGAAGTGATAAGTGCCATTGAGTATGTTTCAAAAAACAAAAGACACGATTAACTAATAAAATTATATAATAAAAAAAGGAAATTATTGAATATTATTTCCTTTTTTTATTATATAATTTTTATATTTTTAGCAAAAGACTTTATTGTTAAATTTCCAGTATCACTATCAAAAATTATAGTTCTACCATAATTTGCTCCAACGTCTTGTGCTATAAGTTTTATATTCAACTTACTTAGTACTTCTTTCGTTGCTATGGTATTTCTTTCTCCAATATTACCAATACTAGAATTACCTTTAATTTCAAACATCCTTGCTCCACCTGCTATTTTAGCAATCATTCTTGATCTCATACATCCCATTAATTCCATTTGTTTTACCATTTCAGGTATTCCGGTATCTGCGTATTTGAATACATTGTTCTTATCGCTTACATTATTATTAGTTGGTAGCATAATATGCACCATTCCTGCAACTTTTTTAACTTGATCTACAATGCAGATACCAACACAGGAGCCTAATGCATAAGATATTAACCCTTTTGGTGAATATGCTATTTTCATATCTGCTATTCCAACATTTAGTTCATCGCTCATATTTCAATTCCAAATCCTTTTAATAAAATATTAAGCGAGGACATATTTGGTAACAATAGCATATTACTATATACTGTTTCTTCTCCATAGAAGTATTTTTCTTTTATAAATATAACCTTATCTGCAGCTTCTGCAAATTCTACTGCAACAGCATCTAATAAAGCACCAGCCATATCTATATTTAAACCAGGAACAGATATGTCAATTTTCATATTTGTAAGCGTAGCAATGGAATTAACATAAGAAGACACCATTATATTTCCAATTTCAGATAGTGCTGATAGCTCCATTTCTGATATGTCTTCAAATTTACTAAGCTCTGTTCCCATCAACGAATTTAATATTAAATGTACAAATTCTTTTTTCAACAAGAATAATATTACACCCTCTATATCTCCATCGAAGCTAACTAATATTCCCACTACAACATTCTCCGCACCACCTATGGATTGAATTGCATCATCATAGTTAAGTATGCTAACTTCTGGTACATTCATATCTATTCTTTTAGAAAGCATTTGTGAAAGTGATGTAGCTGCGTTTCCTGCACCAATATTACCAATTTCTTTTAGTACATCTATATGCATTTCATTTAATTCATTATAACTAAACAATCTTTTTACCTCCTATATTATGTCAGATGACTTCAAAGGCACTACGACAATATCACTTCCATCATTATAAATTTTGCTGTAACTAATATCCTGTCTGACCCTGTACTTCAGCCAGCCAATACTAATTCTTGTATTAACATACATAATACCTTTGCATATTATTTTGTGGTTTGCAATGTTGTCTATTGGAATCTCTTCTTCTAGTTCCTTTGCTATTTCGCAAATATCTTTATTCACTTTAGCTTTTTTAAAAATAAGACTTTTACGTAATACATTTCTATTTTCTATGCTACTATTTATAAGGATTTTCATTTTATCTTCTAAATCTTCAAGTTCTTTAACTTTATTATTATATTCTCTTTTTAAATCTAACTTTTTATTTTTTACTTTATTTATTGCATCTTCATTTTGTTTATAATTGCTCAAATCAATAATTAAATTAGTTTCTGAGTTTGCTTTAGAACCAATTGTTGGAGCATAAATCATTTCTTTTGCATTGCTTGTACCACCTATTATGGATGCATTATGTCCTTTTAATATTATCGAGCCATTAGCAATAGCATTGCTATTAATTAATGTTTCAGAATAAATGTTTTTTTCAGATTCAACAGATGCATTTTCTATATATTTACTAGTTATATTACCTTTTGCATAAATTGTACCCTTGCCCATACCATTCATGCCCTTGCCTATTATAACTTCTCCACCTGCTTCAATATATGCACCTTCAACTAATCCTCTAACTTTTATATCTTGTTTAGCTTTGACTGAAAATCCAGCCTTAACATCTCCATTTATAACTACGCTTCCTGGAAAATCTATATTACCGGTTTCATTTCCCACATTATCTACTGTGTAAACATCTTCAACAACAACTTTATTTCCTATTATTTTTGCACATCCATCAACACTTGAACAAAGTTGCAACCCATCCTCAGATATATAAGTATTTTTTCCATTGCTAAAGTAAACTTTTTTACCTATTTTATAACTAACGTCATTTGCATATATATCAATACCGTCAGTGCCTTCTTTTTCTGGTATTATATGGCAGAGTACATCACCTTTCTTAACATTCACTACATTGTTCAAATTTTGAAAATCTATTGTTCCATCTTCTTTTTCTTTTAATTTGTTTTCATTTGATGTATCAAAATCATATATTAATTCTGCATCCTTACCATCAACAGGGTCTAGCCCTGATGCAGCTACGAGTTCTTTCGAAAACTCCATTTTATTACAATATTCAATAATTTCTTTTTCATCTATACCATATACTACATCTTGTTCTTTTATGTAATTCATTATATCTTCATAATCCACGGTTGACTCATTGTTTATTAAATCAATTCTGATATATAACTTTAATCTATTTGCTGACACAAGATGACTTATTTTGTACTTTAATAATTCTTTCTCCTCATTATCAAACTCCTCTAACTGATTACGATTATCAACTGTATTATTATTTAAATCCATAATGCCACCCTCATCTTTTATTTTATAGTTAACCCCTTAATGAATTTATTGTTTGTTCAATTTCATCTGATGTTTGTATCACTTTTGAATTCAATTGAAATGCTCTTTGTATTTGCAACATTTTAACCATTTCTTCTGACATTTCCACACTAGAAGACTCCAAAAATCCTTTTATAGGCTTTAAATTTTCAGATAAATTATATTCTGCATCTTCATTAGCTATTTCAAATAAGTTGTTACCTACAGCCCTTAAATCAGAATTGTTTTCTAGTGTAAACACTCCTACTTTTTGCTCTTCATACTCATTATACTCATCATACTCATTGCCAATAATGATTGGCTCTTCGTTTTCATCAAGTACATATCCACCTTGATACATTAGATAGTTTTCTCCGTCAACATTTGTTTCCTTAAATTCTCCGCCTCTTGTAAAATATGTATTATCTTCAAACTGTACTGCAAAAAAACCATCACCTTCAATTGCAAAATCTGTCTCTTGACCAGTAAAATAAAAGGATCCTTGATTGAATACAGTATCTACTTTACTTAACTTTGAACCACTTCCAACTCTAGTATCACTATCGCCGGCTCCTTTAATGTTTGAATATAATAAATCTGAGAATTCAGCTTTTGACTTTTTATATCCAACAGTTTGTACATTGGCTATATTATTTGACAATACATCTAAGTAATTTTGATTGCTTGTTGCTCCATTAGTTGCTGTATAATAAGCTCTAATCATTATAATCTCTCCTTTTACTAATTAATCTTTCCAATTTCACTAACTGCCTTATCCTGTACCATATCATATATTTTTAAAGCTTGTGATGCCGTTTGAAGCGCTCTTTGAGATGAGATTAGTCCAGTCATCTCTTCTGTTACATTTACATTTGACCTTTCAATTGTTTTATTTAAAATTTTAGAATACTCCAATAAGTCTGGTACTTCTCCTGAAGTAAACATCCCTTCTCCTGATTTTTCTAAATTATTATAATCAAAGAAATCATATAAGGCAATCCTATCAACTTCTTCATCATCAACAACTATACTTCCATCCTCATTAAAGTCAAATTTATCAGTACCTACATAGATGTCTCCATACTCGCCTTGAACTCTACCAACACCATTTAGAGTTAAATATCCTTCTAAATCAATATTAAAGCTACCATCCCTGGTATATACAGTTTCACCATTATTATCAATGCTAAAAAAACCTGGTCCAATTATAGCAAAATCTGTTGCTAATCCCGTTTCTTCTAAAGTACCTTGTGAATGAATTGTATTGTTATCTTCCATCGCTCTAATAATTGAAACATTATTTATTGGTGTAGCTTCTTCATAGATACCTTTTTGCTTATATTTACTTATTAATAAATTACCAAAATTTGTAGTAACTGCCTGCTCCTTTTTATAACCTGCTGTATTCATATTAGCAATGTTATTACTTGAAATATCTATTTTTCTTTGTTGAGTAAGCATACCTGATGTTAATGCATAGAACCCTCTTGACATATTTTCACCTCATATCATATTTTATCTTGCAGATACTCCTTAATACTCTTTTTTAACTTTTCTAGGGCCATAGAGTGTATTTGTGATGCTCTAGAATTGCTTATATTTAAAATTTTCGAAATGTCTTTAAGTTTTATTTCTTCTTTATAATACAATGATATTACAAGCTTTTCCTTTTCCTTAAGCTGATTAATACTTTCCTTCAACACTTTGCTCAGTTCTTTTGTTTCGTATATATCTTCTGGAAGCTCATAATCATATTTAATTTCACGATCTCTTAAATTTGCTTCTCCAACTAATTCTTCAAATGACATTATGCTTGTACCCAATGTATTTCTGACAATTTGATTGTATTCCTCCATATCAATTTGTAAAAATTCGGCAATTTCATTATCATTTGGTGTTCTTCCAAGCTTAATATTTAATTCTTTTTCTGCTTGGCTTAGAATCTTAGCATCAGTCTTTACCTTTCTTGGAGTCCAGTCTTGTTTTCTAACATAGTCAATAATGGCCCCCTTCACACGAATTGTAGCATAAGTTTCAAATTTAACATTTTTTGATATGTCAAATTTATCTATAATGTCTATCAAAGCAATAATTCCCTCATTTATGACATCATCAACGTCTCCATATTGCTCATAAACTCCTCTTATTTTTAGTGCTATTATTTTCACTAGGTAGCTATACTTTTCTATTATCTGATTCCTAATAGCTATATCTTTTGTTTCAGCATATCGCTCCCATAGATTTTCATTATCTGGTTGTATCTCTTTCATACAAATCATCTGTATCACTCTCTCATTTTATTTAAATTGAAATGTTACCTATTGCTTGTATTTGTACAGCGTTGTCAATTTCATTAAATGATAATACTACCGCCTTTGGATAAAATTGATCTACCAATTTTCTGAAATAACTTCTTACAAATGGAGATGTCAAGATTATTGGTACATTTATTTCCTCTTTTAGCTTCTTAATTTGTTCCAATAGCTCTCCTACAATTTTTTGCATTACTTCTGGATCTATTGATAAGTAAGAGCCTCTATCATTTTTATTAATTGCACCAATTATTAGTTTTTCTACATCGGTACTTAGTGTAATTACCTTTATTTGTCCACCTTCAGACCACTTCCTGGTTATAGTCCTCTTTAATGCTTGTCGAATGTATTCTGTTAACATTTCAGTATCTTTTATAGATGAACCATAATCACCTATTGTTCCTACTATTGTTTCCATATCCTTTATTGGTACTCCCTCGTAAAGCAGATTTCCCAGTATTTTTTGCATGTTACCATATGATACAACTGAAGGAACAACTTCAGATACTAATGAATCATTAGTTTTCTTCAAGTTTTCTAGTAGTTGTTCTACATCCTGTCTTGATAACAGCTCATGTGCATGTAATTTTACTATTTCTGACAAATGAGTTACTAAAACTGATAATGGATCTATTACAGTATAACCATATATTTCAGCTAATTCTTTTTTATCCTTTGTTATCCACTTACTAGGTATTCCATATGCAGGTTCTATAGTATCTATTCCATCTACTTCACCTGTTATAGCCCCTGGATTAAGAGCTAGATAATAATCAACAAGTATTTCACCTCTTGCAATTTCTTCTCCTTTAAGTTTAATTAAATACTCATTAGGATTTAAATAGCCATTGTCACGAAGTCTTACTGATGGAACTACCATACCCATCTCAGATGCAAATTGCCTTCTAAACATTACTACTCTATCTATAAAACTTCCTCCACTTGATTCATCAACAAGTGGTATCAGGCTATATCCAACTTCCATTTCAATTGGATCAATTTGTATTAGTTCATAAATATTATCGATATTTCTAAAGTATTCTTCTTCTGATTCTGCTGGTTTTTCTTGCAAACTTTCATCTTTTAAAATGTCTTTTTCAGACTTAATTACACTACTCTTTAATAATCTAGTACCTAGAAAAATAAGAATTGCTGCAAGTGTAAATACTTGTAGTTTTGGAAAACCTGGTATCAATCCCATAGCAATTAGTACTACACCTGAAATTATAAGAACTACAGGTTGCGACTTTAATTGATTTGAAAGCTCAACATTTAAACTAGATTCTGATGCAGCTCTTGTTACTATCATACTTGTAGCTGTAGATATTAGAAGTGCTGGTATTTGTGATACTAAACCATCTCCAACTGTTGCTATAGAAAATGTCTGCAAAACTTGTGCAAATGTTGTACCCCCTTGCACCATTCCTATAATTACACCACCAAGAAAATTAATAGCGGTGACAATTATAGACATTATAGAATCACCTTTTACAAATTTTGTAGCTCCATCCATGGCTCCGTAAAAATCGGCTTCTCTTTGAATGTTTGACCTTCTTAGTCTTGCCTGATCCTCTGTTATAAGCCCTGAACTTAAATCTGCATCTATTGCCATTTGTTTTCCTGGCATAGCATCTAAAGTGAACCTTGCAGATACTTCTGCAATTCTTTCAGCTCCCTTTGTAATTACAATAAATTGTACTAAAACAATTATTAAAAATACTATAAATCCTACTACTGCATTTCCACGCAATACAAAATTTCCAAATGTTGCTATGACCTGTCCTGCCGAACCACTATTTGTTAAAATCAGTCTCGTAGACGATACATTTAACGATAATCTAAATAGTGTTGTAATCAACAACATTGAAGGGAATACTGAAAATTCTAAGGCTTCTTTGATATACATTGTAGTAAGTAATATTATCAGTGATAAAGATATATTAATTATAAACATCAAATCTAAAAAGAATGCCGGTAGTGGAATTATAAGCATTAATACTATTGCTATTATAAATAATGATATAGAATTATTTAAAAACTTTTTCATGTTTTATTGTTTTCCTTTTTCTTTAAGTTTATAAACCCATGCTAATACTTCTGCTACTGGTTCATAAAACTCTAATGGTATTTCCATATTAACTTCTGCATTTTCATATAATGCTCTTGCTAATGACTTATTTTCTACTAAATTTATATTATGTTCCATTGCTTTCTCGATTATTTTCATTGCTATATTGTCCTGACCTTTAGCTAGAACAATTGGAGCTCCATTACTGTTTAAATCATACTTTATTGCTATTGCAAAATGTGTAGGGTTCCTGATTATTACATCTGCTTGTGGCACTTGTTGCATCATTCTTGACATTGATATAGCTCGTTGTTTTTCTTTCATTTTTCCCTTAAGTTGTGGGTCGCCTTCTTGTTGTTTGTATTCTTCTTTTACATCTTGCTTAGACATTTTAATATTTTTTTCGTATTCCCACCATTGATATAGGAAATCTAATGCCGATATGGCAACAAATGCTATTATTATACTATTAACTAGTGACATAATGGTTGTAATTATAAAGCTTAAACCTGCTATTAAGTCCATAGACATCAAGCGTGGAACTAGGTATAAGTTTTTTCTTATAACTGAATAAACTACATACCCTAAAATTGAAATTTTTATAAGATTCTTTATAAGTTCCACCACTGAACGAATCGAAAACATCTTCTTAATTCCAGATAATGGATTTAGCTTTGAAAGCTTAAACTTTATGCTATCTGCTGATATTAAAAATTTTGTTTGTGCACCGGTAAATATTATTGTAACAGTTATTACAGCAACCATCAGTACTCCGCATGATCCAAATACTGCTATTGCAATGTCTCTAAATGTCTGCGAAACAAAACTTTCATTAAAACTTAATGTTGTTCCCATCAATGAAATATATTTAATCAATGACGTTTTTGTAACCATGTATATATAAGGCATCCATAATTTCAATATATAGAAAGATATAGCTATTACCCCTACCGTTATAACATCCTTACTTTGAAATACATTACCTTTTTTTCTCTCGTCCTTCCTCTTTTTGGGGGAGGCTTTTTCAGTTTTTTCTCCAGCCATATTACCCTACTTTCAGCTAATTAACAAACTTAAGTTTCTTTGAATTGTTTCAAACATAATAGTCAATATATTTTCTAGAAATACTGAAAAAGATGGAACAAGAATCATAACAATAAATAATCCTACAAAAAGCTTAAGTTGAATATTTACAGAAAAAACCTGTATTTGAGGAATCGCCTTCATCAATATTCCTACACCAGCTTCAGTTATTATTTCTACAGCTAATACTGGTAGTGCTAATTTTATAGAAAAAATCAATATTTGTGAAAACATCTCTACCATATTATAAAATAAATTTTGCGGTATGGTAAATGATCCAATTTCTATAAGTTTACATGAAGTTATAAATATTTGAATCAGTGATAGATGCCCTCTCGCGCTAAAAAACAATAATATTATAAATGCATTTAAAAAACTACCTGATACACCCATTGAAATATTGCTACTAGGATCATAAATCTTAGACATAGACATACCGATTTGCATGTCTATTATCTCTCCGCCAATTACAATTACTGAAAAGAACATACTTATTATATATCCTATTAAAAAACCTATAAATACTTCTTTTAAAATAACTAACCCATATTCTAATATAGAAGAAATTAAAATATCATCTGTAGGTGGAATAATCCCATAAACTGTAATTGTAAGCATTAAGCTTAATGCTATTTTAAATGTTGCAGGCAAAGTTCCTCTACCGAATATTTGATTAAAAAAGACACAACCACTCATACGTGCTAATACTAATAAAAAATATGTTAAATCTCCTTCGTATGCCATGGCTTTACCTCATCAATAAATTGTTGTCATAATATCAAATATATAATAAACAAAATCAGACATAACCTCTGTCATCCATGGTCCAAGAATTATTAAAATTATAGCAGTAGCAAATAATTTTGGTACAAAGGTTAGTGTTTGCTCATGTATTTGCGTTGCTGCTTGAAAAATAGCTATAACAAGACCTATTACTATACTAATAAGCAATATTGGAGCTGCTATCTTAATTCCCGCTACCATAGCTGATTGCATAATATCCATAATAACTGATGTAGTCATATATTCCTCCTATGTTAAAAATTAAATGTAGTTATTAAAGTTTTAAATAGAAGAGACCACCCGTCCACCAACACAAACAGCAAAAGTTTAAACGGTAAGGATATCATAACAGGAGGAAGCATTATCATTCCCATAGACATAAGAATACTTGATACTATCATATCTATTATTAAAAATGGAATAAACAGTAAAAAACCTATGACAAATGCCCTTTTCAACTCACTTGTAACAAATGAAGGAATTATTATAGTTAATGGAAGCTCTTGTAGATTTTTGGTGGATTTTAATTTCTCATCTCTCGACATATCCATAAACATTTTTAATTCACTATCACCAGTTTGCTTTAACATAAAAACCTTAATCGGCTCAGAAGCTTTTGTAAAAAATTCTTGTTGCGTTATTTCCTCATTTTTATATGGTTGATAAGCATCTACATTAACTTCATCAATAACAGGTGACATTATAAATAATGTCAGGAACAATGCAATACCAACCATTACTTGATTCGGAGGTGTTTGTTGAAGCCCCAAAGCATTCTTTAAAAATGACAACACTATTATTATCCTTGTGAATGATGTCATCATTATCAATATAGATGGAAGTAATGACATAACTGTAAGCAAGGCTATTATTTCTATTGTTTCCACAGAGCTTCCATTGATATCCATATTAATAACGCCTCCATATGCCTTAGCGCTATAGATTGGAACAATCAATAAAATTAAGAGCAAAATTTTAAATATATATTTATTTTTATTATTCATTTTTGCCCCTCTCGCTACAATTTCTTATTTTTAAAAAATCTAGAAAATATTTTATTGAACTCAATGCTTTCGCCAGTATTTTCTGAAATTTTTAACTCAAATTCATCTAAATCCTTTATTATATTTATATTGTTATCAGTAATACTAATCAGATAATATTTATTAGAAATCTCTATTATTGCTAAATATTTGTTTTGACCCAGTACAATCCTATCAACTATGTTCATATACTTAGACTTTGTTATACTGGTAGCCTTTACAGACAACCATTTAGTAGAAAAATAAGTTAAAAACAGAACAAATATTATACCTAAAATAGATATTACCAATGATATTATATCTTTAATGATAATCAACTCCTATTAACCAATTATACCTTCAACTGTTTTTAATACTCTATCTGCTTTAAATGGCTTAACAATAAAATCTTTTGCTCCACTTCTAATTGCTTCTACAACCATAGACTCTTGTCCCATTGCAGAACACATTACTATTTTAGCGTTAGAATCATATGCTTTTATTTCTTTTAATGCATCTAGTCCATTTTTATTTGGCATTGTTATATCCATTATTACTAAATCTGGTTTTTCTGCTTTATATGTCTGAACAGCAATTTCTCCATCAGCACCCTCTATAATATCTTCATATCCATTTTTTTTCAATGTATCCTTAAGCATCATTCTCATGAATGCAGCATCATCTACTATTAATATTTTACCTTTCATTTTTACCTCCATAAACTTATGTGTTTTTTATTGTTTTTTATATTTTTATAATGATATTTTTATAATTTCATCTTTTTTAACTATTTCAGAGATTCTAACACCAAAGTTATCATTTACAACAACAACTTCTCCCTTCGCTATCATCTGTCCATTTACTATAATATCTACTAATGCACCTGCTTGCTTATCAAGTTCTACTATTGTACCCTGAGAAAATTCTAGTATATCTTTTATTTGTCTTTTGGTTTTTCCTATTTCAACACTAACTTCTAATGGTACAGACATTATTAATTCAAGATTTGAAAGTTAGTCTTGGGATAAATCTTCTTCATAATCATCAAAATTTTCATATTTCATAGGACTGACATTAACTATATTTTGTGATCTTTGCTTTGTCTTTGTCCTATTATTACTTTGTTTTCTTACAGATGGCTTTTCTTCAATATATTCTTCTTCCTCCTCTTCATCTTCTTCATCCTCTTCATGTTCATTGTAATGATTTTGTTGAATAACACTTTTTTCAGATACTGGTGGTACAACACTATTTGAATGATCTTCGTTTTTTTTCAAAGAAGAAGTATCTTCTTCAATACTTGATTCATTTTCATCCATGCTATATCCAGTTCCTTTTAAAAACATTGATACTATTTCTCTCGAAAGTTCTAATGACATAACATTTACAAACTTGCTATCAACAATTTCTTCTATAAACAAATTAAAACTGACTGCTACTATAATATCATTTTCATTAAAATACTTATTCTTAAAATCTACCTTATCTTCTATTTCATATGTTACAGGTGTAGAAATATTTATTGGTTTTCCTAAAAAATCTGCAAGTGCCGTAGCAGCTGAACCCATCATCTGATTCATAACCTCACATATTGCACTTATACTTATTTCATCCATTTGAAACTCTTCATCTGGTATTGTTTGTCCCATTAAAATTTCTATAATAGCCTTGGCATCTAATCTTTTTAATATCATTAGATTAACACCATCTAAACCCTCTACGTACCTTATCTCAGCACCTATGGCAGGCTCTAATCCCTCAAAACTAAATTCTCCAGCATTAATAACATTTACCTTAGGTACAGTTATCTCTACCCTTTTACCTAATAATGTAGATAAGGATGTAGCTGAAGAGCCTAAACTTATATTCATTACTTCGCCTATTACATCTTTTTCCATATCAGAAAAAATAATTTCATTTGCCATATATAGCTCCTCTTTCATTAATGTATAATTTTACTTATTTTTATTACACCTTTACTCTTTTTAGTACCCCATTTTCCCTCGAACCATTTTTCACCATCAACATTAACATCTATATCTGAATTATAGTTCTTGTCAAGAATTATTACGTCATCAACCTTCATATTTAATATATCACCTAATGAGGCTTCAGTTTTGCCCAAAACTCCTGATACGGTTAGCTTTGAAACTTTTAATGTTTTCATAATGGCTTCTTTTTGATTTTCATAATTTTGATCTGAATTTTTCTTTTTAATATTACTTTTTGAAAAAGCATCAGCTTTTTTAAATATTTCATCTAATATATTTGTTGGTATACATATAGTTATTTTTCCAGTTGCCTGACTTAACGTCGCATTAAGGACTATTATTAATACTGTATCATTATAATTTATAGATTGTATGAATCTAGAATTTGTTTCTATTTTACTTAATTCCGTTTTCATACCTATGGTACTCTCCCACGAATTTCCCATAGGAGAAATAATTTGTTTAAGTAAATTACCTAATAATGATAACTCTATATCTGTATAATCTCTTGTAAAATTACTTTCTTCCCCACTTCCCCCTAACAACCTATCAATAATAACAAATGACAACGACTTTGAAACCTCTATGAGAATTTGATTGTCGGAAACAGTTTCATCTGGATATTTTACATTTATAAGTCCCATTAATACATAATCGTCAAGAGCATTGTTATACTCATGAAATATGCTTTCTTCAATTTGTTCAACAGTTACATCACACATAAATCTAAGCATTGAAGTTAAAGAAGAAGATATGCTTCTACAATATGATTCATAAATTCCATTTAGTAAATTCACAGTTTCTTTTGTGATTTTTTTTGGACTTCTAAAATCATATTCTTTAACTTTTTTTTCTTTGCTATGTGATTCAATCTCCTGTATATCTATTTCACCACTATTTAGATTATTTAACAACTCATCTATTTGACTTTGTGATAATACTTCTGCCATATTAGGCCCTCACTCCATTTTTTACTATTTATTCTAAATTTACCTTATTCTTATAGTCTAAGGATTGTTTATTAACAATATTATTACTTACGCTACTATCTACGTCAGAATTTTCTATTCCATTTAAAGTATCCTTTATTATATTTGTATAACTTATAGGATGACCTTTTCTGCTAATATATATTTCAACTCTCCTATTCTTAGCTCTTCCTTCGGGAGTATTATTATCTGCAATTGGACTGTATAACCCATATCCTATTGCTAAATACTTAGCAGGATTAATTACATTTTTCGCCTCTAAATGTTGTAATACGGCATTAGCTCTCTCAGTTGATAAAGTTCTATCTATAGTGCTCTTATCTCTTTCAACTTCTGCGGTATGTCCCGCAATAATTACTTCTTCTATGTAATTATCAACTGATCCTAATCCTTCAGCAAGAACATCTAAAATTGCTTTACCACTAATTTTTAGTTGATTGCTATAACCGTTAAAAGTTATGTCATCATAGAATCTAATAAAAACATACTCTTCTGTTTTACTAACTTCAACGCTATCGTTTAAATTATTTTTAGATATATATTCCATTAGCAAAGTGTACAATTTATCAATATCATCAGTATCTTCTTCTTCGATTATAGGAGTTTCCTCAATTGACCCCTCATCTAACAAGTCATCATCTATTGGTAAATCATCTTGAGTTACAATCGCATCACCTTTTGATAAGGCTTGCACTATCAAAGAATATTTTTGAGCATCTATAGTTGACATAGCATAAAGCATAATAAAAAATGTTAAAAGTAATGTTACCATATCGCTGTATGTCTCAAGCCAACTTGCATGGCCTAATCCACTGGTTTTTCTTTTTCTCGTCAATTCACCAACCCCTTTCAAAACAATTATATTATTTTATGCATTATTTACTTCACCTTGTTTAGATTTTTTTTCCTTTTTAACTTTTTTAGCTTTTGATTTTTTCTTTCCTTCTACTTGATCTTCAACACTACCTGAAGTTTCTCTATCTTTATAGCTAATATACGTTTTTAATTTCCCCTCAATATATTTTGGATTTTCACCAGATTGAATTGAAAGAACACCTTCCATAATTAATTCCTTAACTATCATTTCTTCCTCGTGCATAGCCTTTAATCGATTTGATATTGGTATGCATATTAAATTAGCCAAAACAGACCCATAAAATGTAGTTACAAGTGCAGTAGACATACCCTTTCCAAGTGCATCTGCCCCTCCAGTTGGGTCCATATTTGCAAGCATGTTTATAAGCCCTACCAATGTTCCCATCATTCCAAAAGCTGGTCCAAAAGCTGCACATTTGTCAAATACACTCCACGTAGAAGCATGTCGTGCTTCTATACAATTAATTTCATTTTCTATCTGTGTTCTTACCTTGGAAGGCTCTATCGCATCAACTATAAGCATTGTACACAATTTCAAAAAATCATCTTGCAACTCTATATTGTTTACTTTTTGTTCAAGAACTAAAAGCCCTTTAAGTCGTGCCTCTTTTGCAAGTTCTACAATAGCTTCTATATATTGCTCAAGATTTATTTTATCCTTTCTCATCAAAAGTCTAACATTTTTAGGTACGTCCTTAAGGTATTTTAGCGGAACTGACATTACAGTTGCAGCTATGGATCCACCAATAGTAATATAAACACTTGGTAGATTTATAAAACTTGAAACAGCTTGCGAAGTACTTGATGCACTACTCCACATACCGTATATAACTAACCCGAATCCAGAAATTAGTCCTATTATAAACGAAAAATTCATTTTACACCCCTTGTTATGTTATTCAGTAGTCAACCCTATAAATATTTTCCTATTATAATTAATTATCATATCAACAATTTCTTGCTTGCTCTCCTTGATTAAATAATACCTTCCTGTTGTTAATGTAATTTTTGTCTCAGGTATAAATTCAATCTTTTCTATTAAATTTGAATTAATTATGACCATTTCATTATTTAAGCTTGTAACTTCAACCATATTCATCCTCCTTGGAACATTCTATAAAAATATTAGCCATAACCAAAACATTTTTTTAACCATGGTTAATATTTTTATAGGGCGGCTTTGCCGCCCATTGTTACCAATATTAGCTATCTCTTAAGATTTACAAGTTCTTCTAACATCTGGTCTACAGTAGTTATTATTTTTGAGTTAGCTTGAAATCCTCTTTGTGTAGTAATCATATCTGTAAAGGCACCAGCTAAATCTACATTTGACATTTCCAAAGCATTTGTAAGTAATGAACCTGTACCACTACCTGGTTTTCCAGGTGTATAATAGCTTATATTTCCAGTATCTTTTCCTTCAGAATAATACGAGTTCCCTGATAGTACTAATCCATTTTGATTAGGCACATTTGCAACAGCTACACAACCTAAAGTTACAATTGTATTATCTTTAGCATCTGTTCCTGTACCATTATAATTATATGTTGCAGAAATTGTACCATCTGTATTTATTGTTATATTTGTATAGGTTACATCCGTGGATGCTGGTGCAATATTAATTGCTACAGGATCACCAGTTGAATCTACTGTTGATAAATCCGTACTATTCCATCCTAAAACTTTTGATCCGCTCGCATCTATAAGATCACCAGAAGCTTCAAATTTAAATGCACCATTACGAGTATAAAATATATTGTCACTTTGATCTTTTACTGTAAAATATCCATCTCCGCTTATATATAAATCTGTAGAACTGTCTGTGGGTGAATAACCTGATAATGAATACATTGTATCTACTGAACTTACCTTAGCTCCATAACCTACGTTTGAGGTATTATAATATACATCTGCAAAATTAACCCTTTGAGCCTTATATGCTGATGTGTTAACATTAGCTATATTGTTTCCTATTACATCCATTTTTGTCTGGTGGCTTCTTAATCCCGCTACACCAGAATATAGTGCTTTCATCATAATTAATCATTTCTCCTTTTTTATTTAGCTGTATTGTCTTTCAAAAAAATCCAGACTTTAACTTCCTCAAAAGGACCAGTTATTTTATTACAGCTCCATCAATATTAGTAAATACATTTTCTTTTAACTCATTACTGTTTACTGCTGTTATTACTTTATTATTCACTGTACTAACTATGAAAGCTGAATTGTCTATCATTACAAGTACATTTTTAAGACCCTTGTCTTTAGCTTGACAAACTGCCTCATTTAGTCTATTAGTTACATTTTCATCTATACCTATGTTTCTCTCTTCTATTCTTTCATTTGCATGCTTAGAAAATGATACTTCAACCTTCTTAGATTTTTCGTTTAAAATATCTTTAAATGTTGAATTTACATCAAATTCTTTATTTCTTATAACAGGAGTTGAAAGATTGTTCTTATTTAAATTACTAATACTTCTTATAAAATTTATGTCTGTCATCTATACACCCTCCTCATAAACAATATGTTATTCACTCTGTTCTGAGTTCTCTGCGTCAACACCCGTTTCATTTTCAGTTTCTTTTGAATTCATTATAATCATTTCATCTAAAATATTACCTAATGTTTCTTCAACTACATTTGAATCCTCTTTAGCCTTTATTTCCATAATATTTGATAAATCGAAGGCTTCTCCGTCTACATATAAATAAGTTTCTCCACCATATATTGTAACCTTTTCTACTACCCCTTCTGTAATCTCAAGATCTCCTTTATTGTCATAATTTGCCATAACAACAGTTTTTCCTATTAAGGATGTCGCTTGAGACTGCTTAGACCTCTCTTCTAAATTGCTCATAGCTTGCAATGATGAAAATTGAGCTAATTGTGAGACAAATTCTGTGTTATCCATAGGATTCAATGAATCTTGATTTTTCATTTGAGCAACTAACAAGTTAAGAAAATCATTCATTCCTAATGAAGAGCTATTAGCAGATACGCTATTTGTTGCTAAAGTAGTAGAATTAACGTTATAAGCATTTATTTCCATTATACAACCTCCTATTAAACTATCGTATTTAGTTTAAAGTTTCTTAAATTTATCATTTCAGCTATAAAATTACCTTCCTCTAAGTCGTCAATATTGTTATAAAAATTCTGGTTATTATGATTTTGTTCTCTTTGACTATTTTGTTGGCTGTAGTTCATATTACTTTGATTATTTTGATTTAAAACATTTTCTGTTACAGTTACAGTAACACTTCCATTGTTAAAATGATTTTGCAGTGCTCTAGTCAGTTCTTGAGCATTTGACATTAAGATGCTATTTGTTTTTTGATCTAAAGCCATTATTACAACAGAAATTTTCTCAGATTCAACAGACATCTTAACACTAACTTTCCCTAAATTTTTAGGATTAAGTTCCATCGTTACTTGCTGGATTCCTTCTTTATCCTTTGCCATAAAAATAATTTTATCTTCTACTTGTGATAATACAGTATCTTTTATTTTAGTGGATTCATCACTTATTTCTATTATTTTGTTATTTTCATTAAATATAGGGGGCTTATTTTCTAACAAGTTGCTGCCAAATTCCATATTTGACTTAACATCATTCTGGTTTTCATCCAATTCTTTGGGTAGAACTTCTTTAGATATGCTAATTCTGTTAAATTCTGATTTTATTTCGTTTGTGTTATTAAAATTCTCTATAATTGGTGCAGTTTTATCAAAAACATTGTGTTGTATATTACTGTCACTTTTATTTAATATCAAACTATTTCTTGGCACAATACTACTTTGTATTGTCTTATTACTACTATGCGATGAGTTATTTACTATTTCTTTGATGACAGGTAGTTCTTGATATGTTTTTTCACCAACGATGGAATATCCTTTTAAATCTTGGTTAGCTGATTCTTCAACTAAGTTATTTACCTCTGTCAAGTGTAAACCATTTATAGGATTTTGGATGCTTAAATTAAATTCATTTATAGAATTTTCAGAATTTATATCATTAGATTCAATTCCTATAGTATTTATTTCACATATTGGTTCTTGTGCAGCGCAACCATAAAGTATGTTCATTATACTGCCATAGTCAACTTCAGTTTGATCTGTCGATTTATCATCTTTGCTAGAGAAAATCATCATATTGGTACAACTTTCGTTAGAAATAAACTCACCGGTTGTGATCGATTGTTCTTCAATCGTTCCGCCAAGAATCATACTTAACATTTTTGAAAATGAACTTTGACTACTATTACCTTCAGAAATATTAAATCCATTCTTTTCCAATGTGCCATTTGTCAAATTAAATAGTAGATTGTTAATACTTTTAGCATTATTTAAATTGATAACATTCATTATTTTCACCTCCTTTAACTTATAATTTAATTTATGTTAAAACATATACTGTTTTATCATTCTCGAATTAGCAACAAATTCATCAATAAAAATTTCTTCGCTTTTCATTAATGCTTCATTATACTTCATTAATTCTTTTTCTCTTAATTTCTCAAGGCTTGATATCTCAATGTTCATATTAATTATTTCACGTCTCTTTGATTCTATCTTTTTATTTAACTGTAATTTATCATCTTCTTTTTTTTCAACATATCTTAACATGCTACTCATATACATTTTATAATATGACATTTCTCCAACTGATATGGATACGGATGACTTTTCGTTAAATTCCTTATTTGTTTCATCGTATTTCTCTAATAAACTGACTATTTCATATTCAATGTTCTTTAGCTGTTGATTAAAATTATTTAATTCACTTTTTAAGTTCTTAAGAATTTGTTCTTTAATTTCTAAAACCTTTTGTAAGGAAAAGTAGAATTTTCTCATATTATCTCCTTATTATATAATTAGCAGTTTTTATTTTATCAAATTTTCTCCATAATACTTAGCGTCTCTTCAAATGTAAAGTTCTCATTTATTTCTTGCTTTAGAAAATCATTTACTTGATCAATTTTACTAATAGCTTCGTCTAATTGCAAATTAGTTCCTTTTTTATAAGCTCCAATTGAAATTAAATCGTAGTTTGCATAATATAATGATAATATATCCCTTATTTTTTTTGCATTACTGTTATGTTCATTTGACACTATATCATTCATTAGTCTCGATATGCTAGCATTAACATCTATAGCAGGGAAATGATTAGAATTTGCAAGTTTTCTGGTTAGTACAATATGTCCATCAACAATTCCTCTCACAGTATCGGCAATTGGCTCATTTGTATCATCACCCTCTACTAACACTGTATAAATTCCAGTTATAGAACCTTTGTTAAATTTGCCACTTCTTTCGAGTAGTTTAGGTAATTCTGCATATATAGATGGTGTATATCCCCTAGCAACTGGTGGTTCACCTGTAGCTAACCCTATCTCTCTTTGTGCCATAGCAAATCTTGTAAGTGAATCCATCATGAGAAGAACATCATTTCCTTTATCCCTGAAATACTCAGCAATTGTAGTTGCAACTAAAGCGCATTTTACTCTAAGCATAGCTGGTTGGTCTGAAGTAGCTACCACCAATACAGATCTTTTTAATCCTTCCTCACCTAAATCCTTTTCTATAAATTCTCTTACTTCTCTGCCTCTTTCTCCTACTAGAGCTATTACATTTATATCTGCCTTTACATTTTTTGCAACCATCCCCAACAGAGTACTTTTACCTACTCCACTTCCAGCAAATATACCCATACGTTGCCCTTTGCCTATTGTCATAACTCCATCTATTGTTTTAATACCAAAACTTAAACAACTATCTATTCTTGGCCTTGACAAAGGATTAATATATTCGTTATCAACATAACAATAATCTTCTGCTTGAAAATCTTTACCGTCATCTATAGGTTGTCCCTTGGCATCAACTATTCTACCTATTAGGAAATCTCCCACAGGAATTTTTAACTTATGTTTGGTAGATTTAACTATATTTTCAAGCCCAATACCTTTTATATCTTCATATGGCATCAATAAAACTCTTCCATCATTAAATCCAACTACTTCTGCTGATACATATTTATCAACAATATCAGTACTAATCATACAGACTTCACCAATCCTGTATTTACTCCCAGTAGCCTCAATCATCATACCCGATATTCTTTTCACTTTACCTATATATGTATAAAAATCTTCCTGTTCAAGAGTATCTTGTAGCTTTTTTAATTTCATTCAATCTCCTATTTACTAAGCAAAATTTCTTTTAAATTGTTTAATTGTGTATCCAGGCTTGCATCAACAATATTATCTGGTGTTTCTACTATACAACTTCCATTTGCTAACCCTTTTTTTACTTCAATTTTTATGTCATCTGATATTTTACTTAGTTCATCTATTAATGATTTATCAGCTTCTAACATTTTAACATCTTCATTACTTGAAATATATATTTTAACCCACTCAACATTTTTATAATCATTAATTACACTTTCTATAATTTTAGCTATGAAATTATCCTTTAATTCAATTTTCTGTCTCAGTATTTTTTCTGCAATATCTATAGATAATTTGTAAATTTCATTTTCATACTTTGATAGAATTGTTTTTTTCTCATTTTCTATTAGCTCTATCATGCTATTAATTTCATTTACCCTAGTTTCATTTTTTTTAGAAAGCTCTTCTCTTATTGTTATTAGCCCTTTTTGGCAACCTTCTTCATATCCCTTATTTTTACCAATTTCAAATCCTGCATTATATCCTTCTTCATTAGCTCTCTTTTTTATTTCTTCAACTTCCGACTGTGCATTTCTTTTTGCTGTATTAACAATTCTAAGTGCTTCTGCTGTAGCATCTTTTATTATAGTTTCTCTTTGATTATAAATTTCATATAGCACTTCTTTTGATGAACTTATTTCGGCACTTACTACCTTTTCACATTCTTTTTTACTATCATATAATACATATTCAGCCTTAATAATGTTAGACAATAATATCATCCTTTCCACCTTTAGCTATATACAATTCTCCCTCTTCTTCCAAACGCCTTATAACAGAAACTATTCTTTGTTGCGATTCTTCCACATCTCTTAGTCTTAAATTATGAGTGTATTCTAATTCTGATTGTATTGCTTCTACCATCTTTGTAGACATGTTACTAAATAATACATCTGCAACTTCTTTATTTGATCCTTTGATAGCAAATACAAGATCTTTACTGTCAACTTCACGCAAGAATCTTTGTATACCCATTGAATCAAGCATGACAATATCCTCAAATACAAACATTCTCTTTCTTATTTCATCTGCTAATTTAACATCTTTCTTACTCAATTCATCAAATATATACTTTTCATTTCCTCTATCCATATTATTCATAATGTCAGCAATATAATTAACCCCGCCAACCTCAGTAAAGTCTACGGATATAATAGAATTAAATTTCTTCTCTAAAGCATCTTCTACTTGTTTTATAATTTCAGGTGATGCTCTGTCCATTTTTGCAATTCTTTCTACTACATCTATTCTTTTTTCTTTTGGTAATTCTGCTATTATTGCAGAAGCTTGATCTGCTCTTGCATATGACAATATTAATGCTATAGTTTGAGGATGTTCATTTTGTATAATTGTCAAAAGACTTTTATAGTCAGCTTTCCTTATAAAATCAAATGCTTTAGTTCTTAAAGTCTTTGTTGCTCTTTCTAACATATTAGTTGCAGCTTGAGATCCAAAAGCCTTTTCTAAAACATTTCTAGCATATTCTAGTCCACCTTCTGTAATTACTTTTTGAGTTATACATATATCATAAAAATCTTTTAGTGTATCTTCCATCACCTGTGGATCTAAATGCTGTAATCTAGCAATTTCATATGTAAGGAACTCTATTTCATCTTCTTTTAAAAATTTATATATCTTTGAAGCATCTTCAGCACCAAGAGAAATAATTATTGCAGCAGCCTTTTGTTTTCCAGTTAATTTTGTTTCAGCCATGCTATTCGTCATCCCCCTTCATCCAAGTTCTTATTAATTGAGCAGCTATTTCTGGACTACTGTTAGTAAACTCTTTTAATTGTCTCTTTATAACCTGCTCTTTTGTATCCTGTAATTTTATTTCATCTTGTATGTTTTTCCACGAACTATCATCATCGCCTTCATTTGCAACTTGAAGTGCAGCTTGCTCCAATTTTTTCTTTCTTTTCTTACTTAAAATAATACTTATTACAAATATTAATATTGCTAGAATTCCTAGTGCTATGCCCCCGTAAATAAGTATCTGTCGTGTAATGTTAGGAAATTCTTCTAAAGGATCAGTTACTACAACAGGTGGAGAATCAGGATCATAAAATTGCATATTATGCAATGCAACCTTAGAAGATTCAATACCAGCAGAAAAAGCTACTAAGTCCTTGACGTTATTAGCTTCTTCCTCAGCCATATTGGACTTGTTTATTGCTACAGCAACAGTTAAATTCTCAATATTACCAGGATTGTGTTCTATTTGTTCCTTTAATTGACTTACTAAATAATTTATAGCATTAGTATCCTTAAAATATATATTGTCTCCTTCTATTGTTACACCAGGATATGTTGGCAACTCTGCATTCGTTTCTGTTCCAGCAATTCCCCCTACAGTTTGACCTGGTCCTGTAATTTCCCTTTCACTTTGTGTATCACTTGGTACACCAGTTTTAGTTTCTTCATCTGGTATATATTGCAGTGTCTCACTAATTTTTTTATCAAAATTTATTGTGCATTTTGCTGATACCTGAACATTTTCTGCTCCATACATCGCAGAAAGAAAACTTCTTACACTATTTTCAGTATCTTTTTCAAATTCTTTTTCTATATCTAATTTTAATTTAATAGAATTTGTTTGAAGCATATCGGGATTTATTAACAAGCTATTCCCATCTGTATCTAAAATAGCTACATTTTCTTCTTTTAATCCTTGTACACTTTTACATAATAACTGAAGTATACCATTGGTCTGAGAAGCAGTTATTGTTTTGCCATTTACAAGATTGATTTTAACTGAGGCAGATGCCTCCTCCTTATCAGTTTCCCAAGCAAAACTTTTTTCTTTTGGAACCGTTATAGTTACTATAGCATCATCTACACCTTCAATTGTTTCTATAGATGATTGCAATCTTTCTTGAAGTTGATAGATTTCATATACTTTTTTTTCATAGTCTGTTGTCATAAAATCTATACTATTAGTAAACAAATCATAGTTCGCACCACTACGAGGGTGTCCTGATTCTGCTAACTTCATCCTTAATGCATTTTCTTGTTCTTCAGGTATTAGAATCGTTCCATTCTTTTGGTATTTATAGTCTACATCGCTCTCCTGTAACTGTTGCATTACTTCTACTGTTTCTGTTTCATCAATATTATTAAATAAAACAACGTAATCCCTATTATTTAATAAAAATGTTATAGCTAATGCTAATATTATTAAGCTAGCAAAACCACCAACTACCAGTCTTTTGGTTTTCTTGCTTAATTTAGCCCAAAACTCATTAATGTTTTTTGCAATTTTTATAATTTGATCATTCATCTAAAAGCTCCTATATAGTATATGAATATTAGCTTAATGTATTTTTTATAAGGTTTTATAATATATTCATATATTATACACCCATACGCATAACTTCATTGTATGCATCGAGGGCTTTATTTCTCAACTGTAGAAATAAATCTAACGACATTTCTGCTTTCTTAGTATTTATCATCAAGTTATGTAAATCATCAGTTTCCCCAACAGATAGTTTATATATATCTTGGTCTACTTCATTTTCAGCATCTATATAATTATTTAATGCATAATCAAAGACTGCTTTAAAACCAAAATTATTGTCTTTATCATCTGTATTATTGTTTTTGTTTAATTCATTTAATTCTTGTAATCCGTACAATGGTTGAATTGGTTCAATAAACATCTAGTTACCTCCCTATTTCCAAAGCTTTAACAGCCATTTGTTTTGTAGTATTTAATGCAGTAATATTTGCTTGATATGCTCTATATGCTTCCATCATATCAACAGTTTCCTTAAGCGAATCAACATTTGGCATACTAACATAACCATTTTCATCGGCATCTGGATGTTCAGGATTGTATACTAGTTTGAAATCGCTTTGATCCTCAACTATATCAGTAACTTCAACCCCCAAATTAATCTCACTACTATTTAAATTTTTCACCAACATCTTTTTGAAATCTCCTGTTGATGATAGTACAATCATTTTTCTCCTATAAGGACCGCCTGTCTCTGTCCTAGTTGAATCAATATTTGCAATATTTTCAGATATTACATCCATCCTTAGTTTTTGTGCCGTAAGACCTGATCCACTAATATTAAGTGATTGTAAAAATGACATAATTATACCCCCTTATTTTTTACCTTCAGAAATAACTGATTTAAGTTTGGAAAAATATGAATTCATTTCTGTTACGGTATACATGTATTGTAGCTGTGTTTTTGCAAGATCTAAATTTTCTTTTTCTAAATCGACATTGTTTTCATCTAAGCGCAAAGACAAATCATCGCTCTCACTGACTATAATACTGCTATTTTCAATAGCTTCATTAAACAATGATTTATTAACTACATTTTCCGAGTTTATATCTTTAATCTTATCCCGAAGATTACTTTCAAAGTCAACAACCTTACTTTTATACCCCGGCGTAGAATAATTAGCTATATTATCCATAGTCAATTTCTGTCTAAGCCACAATCCATCCAAATTTTTTACTAATAAATTAAGACTTATATTATTCATTAGAACTCCCCTTCCTCTATATACATAAAAATAACCTCTTAGCAGTTGCTTAGGGTTATTTTCCAAAATATTATCTAGTAGCTTCATTTATTGTTTGCATACACATAAACAAAATCTATAAGTGTATATAATAAACGCACAAAAATAAATATTTTGGAAACTGGCAACCATAGAATACATCCTTAGGCCCTATAGCTTTGTGTCACCACCTTTAGATGGCTTTACCTTTACTTGATATTTTATTACAAAATATTTCAACGTCGTTATTAATTTCTTTTCTTTTGCATTATATAATACAATTAAACATAATGCAAGTAATTTCGACAATTTTTGATACAGAATATTTATAAGTATTTGTCAATTAATGTAATTTTTAAAGTATATGTCCTTCGAATTACTATATATCTAACAAATATATTCAAATAGTATGCTTTGCACTTTTTGTGTATCTTTATGCTTTTGTTTTTTCATACTTGTCATATTTAGATACTAATTTACAACTCTTGTAAATACAAAAAAAAAAGCATACCTATACATTATATAGTTATACATTTTCTTTATCTAAAGATTTATTTTGTGGTTCCTTAATTTAATATTTAAATTTTTTATACTATCTTGGTTTATTTTTTCAGATGCAGTTTTATTGAAATCAGATGTTTCTATTAATTCTTTCCTATAAATTTTAACATCCTTTGGAGCATTTATACATATTTTCACTTTACCTAGTGATATTTCTGATACTATTATCTCAATATCATCTCCTATTAGAATAGATTCTGTTTCTTTTCTTTTTATTACTAGCATCTTCCATCCCCCTTATTATTAAACATCGGATATCTAAGGGGATATTCTAAATTTTCAAGTATAATCTGTTTTGCTATATTTAAATCTGTATTTATAGCAATTGGGCTTTTTAAATTAACTACTGAATTTTCTATTTCTTTACTAATTATTGCTACTAATAAAAATCTTAATTGGGATTTTTCTTGAACATCTAATTTTTCTAAATCATCAATTTCAACATTCGGCTCATAATTATTTATAACTACAAAAGGGTCAATTAGTACAAATGATAAGTCTTTGTTATCAACCGATTGAAGATACATAATATCATCTTCGGGTGTATCTTTTAATATAATGTATTTCTTGTATTCTTCGAATCCATACATTCCTTCTGTAAATATTATTATATCATCTTCGCTAATTGATATATCTCCAAAACTTCTTGTTTTAATATTCATAATTCACCTCAGGCAAAAGTATCTATAGGTTTATAATCGGGGTCTGCACTAGCAGGAACATATATTGGTTTACCAGTATAATTTATTTCTACTCTTGGGTATTCTTTAATTATAATTTCAATATTTCCTGGTATGAAATTTATTTCCGGCCTATTAATTTTCCAGTCGAAATTTAATTTATCCATTTCATACTTTATTGATAGTTCTTGAGGGTCCCATGACATTTCGGACCCAACCGTTGGAACGAACTCAAGATTAAAATTTACATCACTACTAAATTTATTTAACAAAATTTCTGGTATTGGATTATCTCTTATATTTATATTTAGCATCATGTTGCTTTCCTCTGCATAGTTTACTTTAGCCACATAAGTAGATTTTATACCATTTCTTAAAAAATCTCCATCTAACCCATTTGTTTCTACCGTATCTAGTTTTAGTTTAATAGGTTTCATCTGCATTTTAATACCACTTTTATTGTGTGTTATTTCTACAGATGCATCCGTATTAATTATTTCATAGCGAGCTTTGTTAATTTTGTATTCTACTGACATTGGTATGGTTCTTATTTCTAAAAGTGGTTTCATAATTCAATTATCACCTCTTAACATAAAATTATTATTATCTCATAAAGTCAATAAAACTGTTTTGAAGAATTTTATTCCCCATAGATAAAGCAGCATTATATGAATACTCCTGCATTTTAAAATCAATTATTGCATCTGCAGTATCTATGTGTTCAACACCATCTATTTTTTCGTTTAAGCTTAATTGGGTATCTTCATTCCTCGTTTTCAGAAAGTCTAAATACTTTGTTTTAGTACCTATATCTGCAACGCTAATTAATACACTTGTTTTCTGAGTTTCAAACTTTCCAATATATTGACTGATATTATCATATGAATAATTTGGATCTCTTAATTGATCTTTTATTTTTCCCACGAGAGAATACAAATTATTTGGTATTTCTGTTACTCCATCAGCTGCTGTAGCTGTTCCATATCCCATAATTTTTATTCCTGACATAGACAAATCAAAAGTAGTATCCTTAATTAATTCGCCGCTTCCATCAAATTTCATACCAAGTCCAAGGTCTATGTTTAAATTTTCGCTTGCCAAAGCATCTAAATTTATTTGATTTGCATTATCATCAACTGAAATTCCCTTATATAATAAATCGCCATTTGTATCTACTGTAAATGGTATTTCATCTTTACTTGTACCACCAAAAACATATCTATCACTAATTTTAGAATTCAAAGAATTTAACATTGATTCTTGAATATTATCAATTTCTTTAGCTACAATCTCTCTTTCATCAGAGGACATTGTACCATTGACACCTCTTAAATAAGAAGTATATATTCTACTTAAATTATCGTTTATTTCCGTAAGGTTTATTTCCGCAGTTGTAAGAAATGAATCTGTATCACTTATATTTGTATCATACATTTCAGTTTCTCTATACTCTCTTCTAAGTTTGTATGCTTTGATAGCACTAATAGGATCTTCCGAACCCTTAAAAAATTTTCTTCCCGAAGTTACTTTCTCATTAAGATAGTTCATTTTATAAGCAGAGCTATTTAAATTCTTTTTATATTTATTTGTTATCATACTTCCCGTAATTCTCAAGACTCTATACCCCCATTCTATTAATTAGTGTATCTAACATGTCATCTAAAGTAGTCATTAATCTTGCAGCGGCATTATATGATTTGCTATATGTTAAAAGGTTCACACCTTCTTCATCTAAATCAACAGATCCTATACTACTTCTTGAATAATCTATTTGAAACTGTGCTTCAGAATAAATATCATAAGAATTTTTTACATTAGCCACTTGTAAACTTAAATTTGTAGTTGTATGCGACAGAAATTCTTGCATTTTACCCGTGAATAATCCTGTACCTGTAGTTGTACCATCAGTTGTATATGTCATGTTTTTTTGAAATAAAGATATCATGTACAATATATTGTCTGTGGCACCTGAAAGGTCTCCCGTTGTAGTATCTTCTACTGTTTTCGTATTAGTTATGTATGACCCGCTAGCATCTGCCCAAGCATCAGAAATTTTAATATTCAATGCTGTTATACCAGTAGTACTCTCCGATGATCCCCTTGCAGTAAAAAGAGGTTTATCAGATCCATCCGGTGCTTTGTTAGCTTCATTCATTACTTCTGCAAATTTGCCAGCTAATGTATCTAACAGCTTTTGATAATGTTGAACACCTTTATAGCTATTCTCAGTACCTGTAGAATATTCACCTTTACCATTTAATATGTTAAGGTATCCTGCAATTTCACCTTTATCTATATCTTTTGCTATTGTAGCACTAGAACCATCAATTTTCTTTACACTTACATCTGTTAAATCAGTGTTAGCTCCTAAAACCTCTAATGTTACACATTTGTCATTGTCAACTAGATCAAGCAAATTTGCACCATCTTTATCCTTAAGTTGTATAGACAATTCATCTACAGTTCTGCCTCCACCTATGGAAATAGATGTTAAGGTTACTTCTATATCAAGATATGAAGAAAGTTTATCTATTAAAACATTTCTTTTATCATTAAGTTCCAATGCTGGGTTGCCACTTACATTATCTTCTTTTATTTGCTCGTTTAATTCTGCTATATTTTCTATAAGTTTATTCGTATCAGCTACTGCTCCATTTTTAAGATAATTAGTTTGCTGTTCTTTCACAGTATTAATTCTTACTGAATAATTGTTAAACAATTGAGTAAGCATTGAAGCTGATGATCTAACAACACCCTCTATTACAGGATCCGAAGGGCTTGATGTTAATGACTGTAGCTGCTGAATCATATCAGAAAATTGTGCATCTAGACCATCATTTTCTATTTCATCAAAAATAGTTTCCAAATCACTTAAAGCATTACTCTGTACACTTTCAATACCAGATTTTGCTGCTTCTTTTCTATATCTTAAATCAAGAAATGAATCTCTAAATTGACTTGTACCTGTTGCAGTAACTCCTTGTCCTATAATTGGTCCACCAATTCCATATTTTAAATTATTAGTGTTAAGTGACACCGCATTTATATCTAGTCTTTGCCTTGTATATCCTTGTGTATTTACATTCGATATATTTTGGCCAACTATATCAAGCTGATTTTGATTAACTCTCAACGCACTACTTGCTGTTTTATATCCTGAAAAAGTTGATCGTAACATGCTAATCTCCTCTTTAAATTTTTTTAGATATCAGGTAATTCTTAATTTTATTTTTCTGATTTTCTACATTTGTATATGTATTTTCTTTTTCACCTATTTTACTTATTGCATTATCTATTCTGTGCAATCTAATTTCAATTAATGTCTTGCATTTAGAATTAACCTTTTTTAAATCTAAAAGCACCTTAAACAATCTATCGTATTCTAATTTCAATTTATATTTTTCTTCTTCATTTGACGACGATTCTATTATTTCCTTTAGCGTTTTATCCTGCATATTTATATTTCGAGTCGCTTTTTGTCTTCTTTGTTCAAGTCCTTTAATTTTCAAATAAAACACTTGCTCTTTTGAAATAATTTCATCAAGTCTATTTATATCATCTCTAATCATTAAATCATATTTATCATACTCAAGTTTTACAAGGTTCTCATAAGTCTCGGTACTTTCTTTAAGTATATCACATAATGAATCTGTAAGTCCCATATATATATCCTCACTCTACTTATCTAATAGTATCCTAACAATTTCATCAACATCTATTTGATAAGTTTTATTCTTGATGCTTTCTTTAAGCATATCTATTTTTTCACTACTTGCTTCTTTTTTTACTTCTGAAACAATATTATTTTTTATATTATCGTAATTAATTTCACTTTTTTCTGCATCTTTATTTATATTGTTTTTATTTATTTCTATTACATCATAATTTTTATTTTTTGCAACTTCTTCATGCTTAATTGGCTTTTTATTGCCATTATAGTTTATATAATTATTAATATTTTGGATTTTCATATATCAATCACCCCTATAATTTATTTTCTCCCCTATTATGTTATCATACTATTATAATCGTCATTTTTCAGACAAAGTTTAGTTTTTTATTAATATTATAATCTAATATCTTGAATTTCTGAGATATTCATTATTTTTTCTTCATCTAAAATAAGTAATATGTCATTGTTTTTCTCACTTTTTGCAACTCCGCAAACATACTTATCCTTACACATTTTTCTCACTTCTTCGGTATCATCATAAGGTATTATATTTTCAACTGATAAAACCTCATCTACTGTTATACCAACATACGAATTATCCTTTTCAAGTATTACAACCATTTCTCTATAGTGCATTTTAAATATATCTTTAACTTCATCAAGCAGTTGCATCATATAAGGCATATTCTTTTCTTTTGTTTCTTCTAATACGGTTTTTAAGCATTTATCTCTTTCACAGCTATCGTGATTTTTAGAACAATTATTAACATTTTCAACAGCTTTGTGAATTAACTTATGAGGCTCATCTAATTTTTTTAAATTAAAATTTACTATTTCAATGTCTGTTGTAAAATTATCATACCATTTACCAAATGCACATTCATGAGGATCTGTATTAAGGTTAAATTTTTCATCATTTTTTATTGAACGTTCAAATTCATTAACCCAATGTATATGATCGTTTTTTCTTTCATCTATCATATTTTTAAAGTCTTCATACTCTTCTTTTACAGATTTAACTTTAAATAACATTCTTAAGTCTAAAAGCGGTATTACGCTACCTCTTAGATGTATAAGACCTTTTATATAATCAGGGACATTTGGTACTACTGTCATGTCTTCTGGCATAATAACTATAGAAGTTATTATTTTACTATTAACACAGTATAAATTATTCTTAAGTTTAAACACAAGCCATGGAAAATCTATTTTCTCTTGTTCTTCTATTATATCATCGTTATACATAATTATCTCCATTTAAATCAATTATTTAATATTACGCATTCTACGTTATAGGATGCATGCAATGTTCACACTATATTTTCATAGTTTGCTCTGATTCTGAGTATACTTCCTCATTATCACTTTCATACATACCTAATTCATCTTCATTAAGTTCATCCTTTTCAAACATTACACTAGAAGATTTTATTTTAACCTTGCCTACTAAGCTTTTAAGCATTTGTGCCTGTCCGCTAAGTTCTTCACTTGCCGCAGCACTTTCTTCTGCTGTTGCAGAGTTAGTTTGAACTACTGCTGATACTTGTTCAATACCTTGAGTTACTTGCATTATAGAAACAGCTTGTTCATTTGATGCTTCTGTTATTTGGTCAATTAATAACATAGACTCACTAATTCCATCAACAACATTATTCATTGATTTAGCTGTTTTATCTGCTATTTTAGTTCCATTTTCAACTACTTTTATAGAATTTTCTATTAATACAGTTGTATTTTTAGCAGCTTCTGCACTTTTAGACGCAAGGTTTCTAACTTCATCTGCTACTACTGCAAATCCCTTACCTGCAGCGCCAGCTCTTGCAGCTTCTACTGCTGCATTCAAAGCAAGTATATTTGTTTGGAAAGCTATATCATCTATTGCTTTTATGATTTTTGCTATATCATTTGATGATTGTTTTATATCAACCATAGCAGTTGTCATTTGCTTCATTTGTTCACTACCATCTTTAACTTCTTTTACTAAATTGTTTGTAGTTTTACTAACCATATTCGAGTTGTTTGCATTTACTTTAACTTGTTCAGATATTTCATTAATTGATGCAGATAACTGCTGAATGGAACTAGCTTGTTCCGTAGCACCTTGAGATAAAGCTTGTGCCCCTCCAGATACTTGCTCAGAACTGCTTGCTACTTGATCTGAAGCTTCATTTATTTGTGAAAAAATATCATTCAATGATTCTAATATTACTTCAACTGATTTTTTAATGGACGCAAATCCACCTTCATATTCTATATCTATAGATGCAGTCATATCTCCTAATGCTATTTTGTTTAGAATTGAATCTACATTGCCTATGTATAGCTTTAATTTACTAACGGTATTAGCCATATCTTTTGCAACTTTTCCAAGCTCATCTTTTGAATTATATTTGATTTCAAAATCAAAGTCCCCTATGCTCATTGAATTTGCTGCTTCTGAAATTTCATCTATAGGCTTAACAATGCTTCTAGTTACATAAGAAGCTAGTAAAATTGATATTATAACACTTATACAAAGAACTACTAATAAAGTAACAATTGCAGTCATTTTTACATTTTCAGATTCCATTACAAAATTTTGAGCATTAGTATCTAATTCACTGCTTATTGCTCTTAAAGAAGCATGTATTGAATCCATAGATGGCATTAACTTCAAATACATTATTTGCATTGCTTGAGTGCTTTTTCCTTTATCAATCAAATCTATCAACTCATCTATATTAGGTTTTGCCTTTTCTATTTCACTTTCAAGTTCCGATATATATTCATTAGTTACTACGTTTTTTCCCTTTAACTGTGCAATTGAATTATCAAATGAAATAACACCTGCTTTAATTTCTTCTATATATTGCAAAACTAAAACTCTATTTGAAGAAGATGAAGCTTTATAAATGGATTTTTCTACTGAATCAATAGCTAATATAGCCGTCCAGTTAATGCTTTCAGACTCATAACATTCTTTATTAAAACGGTCCATATTTGTAGATACAACATTTATATTAAAAACTGAAATTCCAATAGTTATAATTAAAACAAATATTATTATACTAAAACAAACAATTAATCTTTTACCTATTTTTAAATTTTTCAATTTAGTCCCTCCAACTTTTTATGCATTTTTTAATAATACTTTCAAGTTATTGCAATAATTTATTGTATATTAGTAATTAATTCAAGCTCACTTTCACTCAACATTTTCTGAGTGTTTAATAACAAAACAACTTTATTACCTAGCTTAGCAACGCCTGTAATATATGTATTTACATAATCTTTACCCATTTTCGGAGGTTGGGAAATACTACTTTTTTCTATATTTGTAACTTCATTTACTGCATCTACTATAAATCCAATTGATACATCATTTATATTAGTTACTATAGTACATGTCCTCTCAGTATATCCTATTTCTTCTTTGTGTAATCTTAACCTTACATCAATAATAGGAATAATAGTCCCTCTTAAATTAATAATTCCTTTTGCATAATTAGGAAAGTCAGGAACAGGCGTAATCTCTTGCACTCCAACAATTTGAACTACATCGGCAATAGGTATGCCAAAAAGTTGATTGTCTGTAAAAAACGTAAGATATTTATCCTTTAACGTATCCTCTTCTATATTATAATTTTCCTCACTCAAATTGTTTATTTTATCTCTCATAATTCCACCTCAACTAAATCATTTTTTTAAAAACTTTTGTAGCTTTAAATAGATATCGACAGTTTTTTATAAAACTTTAGCAAAAATTTAAAATTAAATCTTTTTTATGTAAAAAAAAGAAAGCTATATAATAATATTGTTTATTACCATTAACCTTCTATTTAAATTATTTATATATTTGTATTTTATCTTAGTTTTCATAATTAAATTTATTTCTACTTATCATTACAGCCTCTAATACTGCCCCACCTATGGCACGGGCTTTATCTGATATTGTAAAGCAGTTATTAATTTGATTGACCCTAGGATCCACGTCTCCAACTTTAAAGCCTTCTGTGACCAATGTATCGCTTCTAATAAGACCTCTAATTAATCCATCTATCTTAGCATATATATTTTTTCCATTAACAGATGCAACCACTTCACCTGTTTTTACTACATCTCCAATTTTATGGTTGGACTTGAATACTCCCTCACAAGGTGAGTATAGAACCCTATCAATAGTAAATCCTTCTATATTTCCTGGATTTCCTGTATTCTCATCAGCATACCCACTAAAAATTAGTTTTCCTAAATTGTGTCCTCTATTGCTCTCTACAACAATATCAACGTCTTTGCCTGCTTCAAATCCAGGGCCTATAGCAATTGTAATTGGTGCAATGTCTTTTTTCATACCTGTATTCTTCTTTGCTATAATTGCATCCACCACTGCAATTGGCTTTAATTTATCTATATACACTCCCTTCGGATCAATCATTACAGGAATGTTATTATCTTTCCAAGCACTAAGAACTTCTTCTTCGTTTTTAACATAAACTGATTTAATCCCCTCAATACTCATTTCACCATTAAATATCGCCTCAGAAAAGCAAACTGTCCTTCTTATTGAAGTTGGATTTTCTATTTCTAAAACTAAAACTCGAAAACCAGACCTATGAAGTTTTTGAATGCTGCCTGAAGCAACATCTCCTCCACCTTTTACTACTATAATATCACCTTTCATTCTATCACCTTCATCTTCAATACTTTTTCGTAATCCTCTAGTGTATCAATATCCATATGTTCATTAACATTATGAATTTCTACATTTATAACTTTGTCAAGATTATTTTTAATGACTGCCTTTCCCCCTGAGTCACCACTAATAGACATTAACTCATTTTTCAAACTACATGGAAACAATACCGGATTGCCATTTATACCATTATAGCTTGGAATTATTATTCTGTCTAGGTTATTCTTGAATATGTCACATATTATATTAATTGTATTTGATGAAACAAATGGCTGGTCGGCTACGAAAAACATATATCCACTAGACTCGCTAGAATTTTCTAGGGCTATTTTAATTGAAACACTTTGTCCTAAATAAGCATTAGGATTACTTAAGGTTTTATATCCTAATGATTCAGCCTTAGAATTAATATTTTGGTCATTTGTAACAACTATAACTTCATGAAATTCATTACTTTTTATTGTTTCTAGTATGTATTCATATATTTTTTTATTGTTTATTTCCATTTGTAGCTTATTTGTGTTCATTCTTCTAGACAAACCCGAAGCCATAACTATTGCACTAATTTTCATAAAATTCCCCCAACTTTAAAGACCCAAAACAAATTTCAAAATCATAAGGTCTACCTACTATGTTTTTTTTCAAATATTTAGAAAGATTTAATGAATCTTCTATAAACTTTTTATCATCAGTTTTATTAATGTAAAGATATAATTTCCCACGTGAATTTTTAAATATTCCTAATTCACTGGAACATATTTTACCTATAGCTTGTTTATCTAAACAATCAGTGTCTCCAACTATTTTTGTAAATTCTTCAAATCCATATATGTATTCTTTATTAATTTTTTTATTCATCATATCAATTGGTATAACTCCTACGGTTTTATTAGTCTTCAACAGTATAGAAGGTTCATGCTCTTTCCAGCCTTTTAATGGCAAATTTCTAGACCCATCTGATTCTACTAAAACTATGTCAAAATCATTAATTACTAAATCAAAACACTCATCGTTAATTCCTATTAACTTATTTTTGCTTAAATCTATATCTTTAGATATAACTGTAACCGAATTTTCTTCTTGCTTATGTGAATATTTGGATTTAGTATATTGCTCAATATTAGTATAAAGATAATCAAAATTATTACATGAAGGTTCATATATCTTTGTACTGGTGGTAACTAAAACTTTATATTGTGTTTTTAGCTCCTTTGCCAACTCAAACATCAATGTGGTTTTTCCACCACTACCAACTATAGATATAATGTCACCTTTTTTTATATTGAAAATTTCACTTATTTTTTTTGATTTCATAATATCACCAAAAGGCTGTAAATTGAATTTACAGCCTACATTTCTATTTTTTATTTTATTTCTTATATGCCGTATTTTCTAAAGGTAATGTTGTTCTAAATTTTCCATCTTTTTTATAATAAGCATTTTGAACTGCTGGTGCAGCTGGTATAGCAGCAATTTCACCGATACCTTTTGCTCCGTATGCTAATTCTTCTTTATTTTTTTCTATTAATATGGTTTCTATTTCTGGAGATTGAACAGATCTCAACAACCCTAAAGTTCCAAACTTAGCTTGTGGCACACCATCTTTAAGTGGAAAGTCTTCTGTTAATCCATAACCTAAACTCATTATTACTCCACCATCTATTTGTCCCGATGCAGTTACAGGATTTATAGCATGCCCTATATCATGAGCCGCTACTACTTTTTCAACAATTCCTTCTTTATTAAGAATTACAACTTGTGTAGCATATCCATATGAAACGTGACTTACTGGATTTGGTTTGTCACTTCCCATAGGATCAGATTCAAAACTGTATTCTCCAGAGAAAAGCTCTCCTTCTAGTTCTTCTATAGATTTTTCTTTTAAAGCTTCCTTAAGTTTCAACGATGCGCGTCTTGTAGCTTCTCCAGTAAATACTGTTTGTCTTGATGCCGTAGTTGTACCAGAATTTGGTGTATATTTCGTATCAGGCTGTTCAATCACCACTTGTTTAGGATTTAACCCTGTTGTTTCACAAACTACTTGATATATAATAGTTTGTAAACCTTGACCTATACCTGAAGCACTAGATCTAATCCTTGCAATTCCATCTTGAACAAAAATATTACATCTTCCTATATCAGGGACTCCAACACCTAATCCTGCATTTTTCATAGCTGAAGCTATACCAACGAATTTACTTTCATCTTGTGATAAATTTTCATATACTTCCTTTACTGCTTCTAATGTTTCAGCAAATGCTGTACCTTCATCTGCAATTTGACCATTAGGTAACACTTCTCCAGGTCTTATAGCATTTAAATATCTAATTTCCCAAGGTGAAATTCCAACCTTTTCTGCCAAATCATTTAATGTGGATTCCATTGCAAAACATGATTGAGTAACACCAAAGCCCCTAAATGCACCTGCTGGAGGATTATTTGTATAATATGCCTTTCCTTCTATATCTACATTTTGATAATTATATGGCCCAGCAGCATGAGTACATGCTCTTTGTAAAACAGGTCCACCAAGTGATGCATATGCACCCGTGTCTGATATAATCCTTGATATCATACCTAAAAGCTTTCCATTTTCGTCGCATGCAACCTTCATATAAATTTCCATTGCATGTCTTTTAGGATGTATTTTTATACTTTCTTGTCTAGATAACAAAACTTTCACCGGTTTTTTTGAAAGATATGCTAGTAACCCAGCGTGATGCTGCACACTCATATCCTCTTTTCCACCGAATCCTCCACCTACATATGCGCTTTGTATTCTAACTTTGCTAGAATCTATACCTAGCATTTCAGTTATTTCTCTATATTCATCATATATTCCTTGACCACCTGTAATAACTTTTACTCCATCTCCATCAGGTACACCTATGGCACATTCAGGTTCTAAAAAGGCATGTTCTGTAAAAGGTGTTTTATAGTTATATTCTGAAATATATTTTGCTTTTTCAAACGCAACCTCTACATCTCCTCTTTTAAGTGTCTGAAGTGATAATAAGTTTCCTCCATTATGAATGAATGGTGCTCCATCTGCTGCTGCTTCTTTTGGATTGTTTATAGGTGTTAATTTTTCATATTTTATTTCTACAAGTTTAATTGCCTCTTCTAACTTTTCTTTTGTATCTGCTACAACTAAAGCTACTGCATCACCTACATACCTTGTTTCTTCCCCAACAGCTATCATTACTGGCCAATCCCTTTTTATATGACCAATAAATCTTTCCCCTGGTATATCTTCTGCAGTATAAACTCCTATAACACCATCTAACTTCAAAGCTTTATCTTTATTTATTGAAATTACCTTACACCTAGCATATGGTGGTCTTATTGCTTTTCCATATACCATGCCTTCTACTACTATATCATCAACATATTTAGCTTCGCCTAATGTTTTATCTCTAGCATCAACTCTGAATATGCTTTTTCCTATATTTACTGCATCCTCGTTATAAGGAATTTCCTCATTATTTCTAAAAATTTGAGCTGCTAACATTATTGCTTCTTCTATTTTTACATAACCTGTACAACGACAAATATTCCCTTTAATTGCTTTTTTAACATCAATTTTAGTTGGATTGTTATTTTGGTCAATTAGTGCTTTTGCGCTTATAACCATTCCAGGTATACAAAAGCCACACTGAACAGCTCCGCATTTTGCAAATGCATAGCTATAAACATCCCTTTCTCTTTCTGTTAATCCTTCTACTGTTACTATTTTTTTTCCTTCTACTTTTGATACTCTCATTATACAAGCTCTAATAACTTTACCATCTGCTATAACCGAACATGCACCACATGCACCTTCATCACAACCATTTTTAACTGCAGTAAGTCCTAAGTCATCCCTTAAATAGCTCATTAAACTTTTATCTTTTTCAACTTCATATAATTTACCATTTACATTTAATGAATACATTACTAACCCTCCATATTATTCTTCATACTTCTTTTCAGAAATTCTCCATCGCCTTTATTAGCTAACATTTTTTCATTCTGAATAATAATGTTTCCTCTCTGGATAGTTGTTTCGACTACATAATTTACCTTAAAACCATCGTAAGTTGTATAGTCTACAGCACTGTGTCTATTTTCATTTTTAATTATTTTTTCTTCTTGTTTTAATATTACTATATCTCCATCCATTCCAATTTGTATAGAGCCCTTTGTAGGAAACAGCCCAAAAATTTTTGCTGGCTTAGTTGATAGCTTATTAATTAAATTATTGATGGTTAATCCTCTTTTTATTCCTTCTGTAAGAACTATTTCCATTCTTTCCTCCACACCAGGTACTCCACCTGGAGCAATACTAAAATCATTTTTACCATCTAATTTATTTTTTAAGTAAAAAGGACAATGATCTGTAGCAATTACATCAACATCATTATTTTCTATACCTTTCCACAAAAACTCAACATCCTCACTTTTTCTCAAAGGAGGTGCCATAATATATTTTAATCCTTCATTATTTTCTTTTTTATAACAGTCTTCAGTTAATGTTAAATACTGAACACATGTTTCACAATAAATATTTTTAACTCCTCTTTGTCTAGCTGAAATAATTTCATTTAAACCTTTTTTTGTAGATACATGAACAAAATAAAGATGAGGATATCCTGCTATTTCACTTAAATATATCATCCTGCTAATTGCTTCTGCCTCTGTAGAGTCAGGTCTTGACAAAGCATGATATATTGGTGTTGTTTTATAAATTTGCTTATAATACTGCCTTAAATATTGTATTGCACCATGATTTTCCGCATGAACAGCAATCACAACTCCTAATTCTTTTGCTCTTAAAAGTATTTTTAATATGTCTTCATCATGAAGCATATTATCATATGTCATATATATTTTAAAACTAGTTATTCCTTCTTTAACCAAGCTTTCCATCTCTTCTAGAATATCCATACTTACATGCTGAACTACTCCATGAAAGCTGTAATCGATTATGGACTTATTTTTTGCTAATTTATGATATTCGTTAATTTGATGATGAAGCGTACATCCATTTGGTCCAAATGAGATATGATCTACTATTGTTGTAGTACCACCATATGCTGCAGCTTTAGTTCCAGTATAAAAATCATCCACTGCCCTATATTTTCCTAAATCTAAATCCATATGAGTGTGAACATCTACCCCACCTGGTAAAACTAACTTGCCTTCAGCATCAATTACATCATGTATACTACTTGGTATATTACGACCAATTTCTGCTATTTCCCCATTCTCAACTAATATATCAGCTTTATAACTATATTCACAATTACTTATTAATCCATTTCTAATTATAAGCCCCAAAATTTCCTCCTGAATGAATTGCTATTATTTTTAATATTTTATCATGTTTTAAAATAAAAGTAAAACCAAACTGCACTCATCAAGGGACGATAGTATCGTCCCCATTTGAATCAAGTTATAAAAACATTACTTTTTCTCTATTGCATCTCTTTCTGCTTTTTCTTCTGCTATTGTTTTCTTTGGAAGTATAATATTTAATATAAATACCACTGTAGTTGCAAGAACTACTGGAGAACTAGCAAATACCATTGTAAACCATCCTGGTAAATATTGAAGTCCTGCTGGATTTATTTGAGTTATACCCATTCCCAATGCTATACCAAGACCAACTATGGTAGTATTTCTTACTGATAATTCATCTTGTATTATTAATCTCATTCCTGTCATTGTTATTTGAGCAAATACTGATATTGTTGCTCCCCCAATAACACATTGTGGTATTGAAGTCATAACTGCACCAAATTTTGGTATAAATCCTGCTATAAATATCATAACAGCTGTTATCCTAACTACTGATAAACTTACTACCTTCGTCATAGCTACTATACCAACATTTTGGCTATATGTAGCAGTTGGTAAGGCACCTATTAACGAGCCTACTAAACTAACTACCCCGTTTGCTTTTATACCGCCTGACAATTCTTCGTCTGTTGCTTCTCTATCCATACCTCCTACAGTAGTTCCTGATAAATCACCTACTGCCTGAACGGAGTTAACAACAAACATTACTGCCATGGTGGCTACTGCGGCTAATGGAAATTCTAATTTATACGGTAATATAGAAGGTAAAGTAAACCACGAAGCATTGCCAATAGCATCAAATGTTATTATACCAGCCGCCAAACTTGCTACATATCCTACTATTATACCTATTAAAATGGCTGCAAGTTTGATATATCCCTTACCAAACATATTACAAATTAAAACTACTGCTAATGTTAATAATGCAATACCCCAGTATACTAAACCACCATATCTTGGGTCAGTTGCTTGAAATCCACCTGCCATATAGTTTACTGCAACCTTATAAAGAGAAAGTCCAATTGTAAATACAACAGTTCCAGCTACCATTGGTGGAAAATATTTTCTAATTTTCTTTATGAATATACCAACTATAAAAGCTACTATACCACCTACAAATTGAGCACCAAAAATTGCTCCTATACCAAATTTAACTCCAATTGCCAATATCGTAGGAATATAAGCAAAACTTACACCCATTATAACTGGTAATTTAGCTCCAATATTAAATATTGGAAATGACTGCAATAAAGTTGCTATAGCAGCTATAAACATACTTGCTTGAACTAATTGAATCCTTTGTTCTGCTGCTAAATCAATTGCACCTGATAATACTAATGCAGGTAATACGTTACCAACTATCATTGCTAAAAGATGTTGAAGAGACATAGGCATTGCTGTTCCAAGACTTGGTTTTCCTTCCATGCTAAAAAGCGAAGAATTAACCGGTGTTTGATTACTTTTCATAATTTGTTCCTCCTAAAATTATTGTAATAAATATAGTACACATGCATGCTTTGAACAATAAAGTGTACAGGTTCATATCCACCCTCATACATGTATGGAAACCATTCTACGAGATAGATAATATCCCATAGAATGGTTGATATGCATTTTAATTAATTACATTAATGGCCAAATTTGTTTTGCTCTTTCTCTTGATTTCGCCTTAATCGAAGTTACATCAGCTACTAAAATTTCTCTATCCTTCATGACAAACTTTCCAGCTATAATTGTGTCATTAACAATTCTACCTGTCATTCCAAACAATGCATGACCAAACCAATTATCACCATTCATAGGTGTAAGAGGGTCATAATCAAGTGTTATAATATCAGCATAAGCACCTTTTTGTATTACTCCTAAATCCTTTTTAAAATATTTTGATAATATTTTTGGATTGTTGTCAAATTGCATTGCTTTTGTTTCCATAAAACCAACTGTAGGGTCGCATAAATGATGACTGTGTAAAATATTTGCTACTTTCATTGATTCAAACATGTCATTAGTATATGCATCTGTTCCAAGTCCTACTCTCACGCCTTGCTTTATCATGGATATTATTGGAGGACAGCCAACTGCATTATTCATATTTGATTCTGGGTTATGCACTACACTTGTATTTGTATCTTTTAAAATCTCAATTTCTCTCTGGTTTGCATGAACACCATGAACTGCAATAGTTTGTTCTCCTAATATATCAAAGTCATGTAGTCTTTCAACAACTCTTCTTCCATATTTTTTAAGAGAATCATACTCATCTTGAATACCTTCAGCCACGTGTATATGATAACCATTATAAACACCTTCCATGGCCTCTCTTACTTTGTTAAGAGTATCGTTTGAAACCGTAAATGATGCATGGAGTCCAAACAAACCTTTTATCATATCGTTGTTATCATCTTTTTGACATGCTTTAATAAAATTAATATTTTCTTCTATTTCTTTTAACATAATTTCATGACCGTCTCTGTCAGAAACTTCATAGCATAATGATGTTCTAACTCCTAATTCTTTTGCAGCTTCAGCTATGGCAAAAAGACTTCCTGTAACTGAATTTGGACCTGAATGATGATCTATTAGTGTAGTTACTCCATTTTGAATTGAATCTATATAGGTAGTTTGTGCATTTAATTTTACGTCTTCCAATGTAAGCTTTCTATCTAAGCTCCACCATAAATTTTCTAGAACCTCGAAAAAATCACTAGTAGGTTTACTTACTGACATACCTCTTGCATATGCGCTATAAATATGACTGTGAGCACATATCATACCAGGCATTATTACTCTACCTTTAACATCTACTACCTCTTCGTTTGGATATGATTTTTTTAAATCTTCAAAAGATCCAACTTCTTCGATAATATTGTCTTTTATTAATACCGCTCCATTTTCTAAATATGTGCTGGCTGAATCATTAGTTATTAATTTTCCATTGCCTATAATCATTTTATCCTCTCCTTTTTTCTTTATCCTATTACTGTAGGATTCAAGAAATGTTTGTAATCAGATGACACTGATTTAATAAACTTTTCAAGTTCGTTAGATATTTTTCCATCACCAAGAGTATGCTCTATTACATTTCCATTCTCAGCTCTAACTAGGAACTTATCATCATATAACTTCAAGAAACCAACATTAGATGAATCTTCAAATTCTTCTTTTGACCAGAACAAAGTTACTTTATCTTTATAAGGTCTATCTTCATAAGGGCAGAAAACTCCACAGTTCCCGCACTCATTGCACATTCCATCTATATGAAGAATTTGATGTAAATTATTAAACCCTTCAACATTTATTATTACATTTGCCCTATTAGGGCATACCTCTTTACAAATTTCACAAATTTGATCACATTTTAAACATCTTTCGCCTTCTTCTTTCCCCTTCTCAATAGGAGCTAAAACTGCTTTTCTTGTATAAACTTGCTCATTTTCCATTGGTACATTAAACTTTTTAAAGTCGTTACTTAAATTTTCTTTCTTTAAAATATCTAATGCAGCTGTTTTAGCATCTGCCATCGCTTTAACTATGGTAGATGGTCCTTGTTTACAGTCTCCTATAAAGTAAACATTTTCAATATTACTTTCCAAACTAGATAATAACTTAAGTCGTCCTCTATCATCCATGTTAATACTATTATCTTTAAACGGTTTAGTATCAACCTTTGCTCCAGTAGCTCCAATGACCGTATCAAACTCTAATTCTATGAATTTTCCTGTTCCAACAACAGATTTTCTTCCACTTGAATCAAAATCTCCAAGAGACATCTTTTCACAAATTAAAACTTTTCCATCATATTTAGCTGGTGCTAATAATTCATCTATCTTTATTCCTTCTTCTTTAACTTCATTAACATCTTCTTGGCTAGCAGGCATATAACTTTCTGTTCTTCTGTAAACTACATGAACTTCTTCTACACCTTTTTGTCTTAGAGCAGTACGAGCACAATCCATAGCAACATCTCCAGCACCTATTACAGCAACTTTCTTTCCAAGTTCTGCTGACTTTTCATTTCTTGCATTCCACAAAAAATCTAGGGCATCTAACACTTTTTCTTGACCTTCTTTTACAGGTGAATCACCTTTCATCCATGCTCCCGTTGCAACTAAAACATAATCATATTTTTTCTTCAATTGTTCATAGCTATCAGTTACATCCGTATTAAATTTAAATTCTACACCTTGCTTAACTGCTATTTGATAATCTCTTTCAATTAATTCTTCTGCGATTCTAAATTCAGGAATTATATATCTTACAATACCATATGGTTTATCTAGCTTTTCAAATACTACAACGTCCATTCCATTTCTTCTTAAATAAGAAGCTGCTGCAACACCACCAGGACCTGCTCCAATAACTGCAACTTTTTTATTTGACTTCAATTCAGATTTTTTAATTGCATCAACAAATTTTTGCTGAGCATTATCAGCTGCTACGAATTTCATAGCTCTAATTTGAATACTTTTGTCATAGTCAACTCTTGTACATTTATCTTGACATGGGTGGCTACATAATGTTCCTAAAATACTAGGTGCTGTATTGTCATTAGCTATAACATTTATTGCTTCGTCATACTTTCCATCAGATACTAATTTTAAATATTCAGGTATCTGCTGATTAATAGGACATCCGCCATCTTTACATGGTGCCATAAAACAATCTATTAAAGGTAACTTGTTTTCAGTTTTTCTAGATTTAACCTTGTCTCTATAAGATTTTTGATATCTAGGGTCTTCAATTACAGACTCTGCATATGATATTAAACTTTTAGTATCAATATCCTTAAATTCAGGAGTAAGCATAGATTCAGAAACCTCAGCTATTTGCTTAAATCTTTCATATCCGCCTGGCTTAAGAATTGTAGTAGCCATAGTTACTGGCTGGATACCAGTTGCCAAAATTTCATTTATATTAGCTGCATCCGCTCCACCGGAGTAAGCTATTGGTAATTTCCCATCAAATTCTTTTGATAATTTTGCCGCTAATGTAATAGATAATGGGAAAAGAGATCTTCCTGACATATACATTTCTTCAGATGGCAATTCATTTCTTTTTACATCAACCGGGAATGTATTTGTAAGCTTCAAACCGAAAGAACGGTCTTTTTCCTTAGCTAATAACATTAATCTTTTAAACATTGCAACTGCATCGTTATATTGCAAGTCATCTTTAAAGTGAAAATCTGTAAATGATATATAATCATAACCCAATTTGTTAGTTGTTTCTCTAGCAAACTCATAACCTAATAATGTTGGATTACATTTTATAAATGTATTTAGATTCTTTTCTGTTAATAAATAAGTGGATATACTTTCAATTTCATGTGCCGGGCAACCATGTAATGTAGAAAGTGTAATTGATTGACATATATTTGGTGATATTTTATCCAAATCTTCTTTATTGAACTTTGAAAATTTATTTAAGTTATCACTTAAGAATTGTTTACAAGCTTTAAAAGCTTCTGTGTTTGATGCATCTTTCAAACCTTCAATATAATTGTCTATTTTTTCAGATTTAATTCCCTCTAAATCATATCCTACACTCATGTTATAAGCAAAATCCTTATAATCAGCCAATCCTAATTCTTTTGCTAATACCTGTATTAAAAAGTATGCTTTTACATATTCTGCAAATGCTTGCTGCACAGTTAATTCTGTAGACCATTCACAGTTATAGCATTCATCTTCAGCGTAAATACATGGTCTATTAACAGCATGCTGTATTTGTTCACCATCCATAATTTGAACAGTTTTTAATTCGATGAATCTAGAACCTGCCAAATATGAACCAATTATATTTTGTGCTAATTGACAATGAGGACCTGCTGCAGGTCCTATAGCTGAACCTAATTTATCACCAAAAACAGTTTTTAAATAATTACCACTTTTGTTTCTATAAAATTTGTCTTCTTTAATTCCAAAAATTGCTCTTTCGTTTTTATACTCTTCTAAGCACCAATCTACCAAATGTTCAAAAGAGATAAGTCTCATATTTTCACCCATTAAAATCCTCCATTAATATTTAGAATTTTAGTAATAACATTTTCTCTTCTTCTTTATTTTGTTTTTACTAAGATTTAATCCATGTTCCTGTTTTACCTGCAAGTCCGTCAGCTGCTTTTTCCAAAGATGTTATTAATGTTTTTCTTCCAGGTTTTGATGATGCAAATGATAATCCAGCCAAAACCTTTGGTAGCATAGAGCCCTCTGCAAATTCTTTGTTTTCTATATGTTTTTTAGCAGTATCTAATGTTAATTCTGACAACCATTCTTGTTCAGGTGTTCCAAATTTTATTGCTACTTTTTCAACTGCAGTTAAAACTACAAAGCTATCTGCATCTAGTTTTTGCGCCATTAAGCTACTTGCAAAGTCCTTATCAATAACTGCTCCTACACCTTTGAGATGATTTCCCTCTCTTACTACAGGAATTCCCCCACCTCCGCATGCAATAACAATTTCTCCAGCTTCCAGAAGTGATTTAACCGTATCAATCTCCACTATATCTTGTGGTTTTGGTGATGCAACCACTCTTCTGTAACCACGTCCTGAATCTTCTACTACCACCATTCCTCTAGCACGATTAACTTCTGCTTCATCTGCAGTCATAAAAGGTCCAATTGGTTTTGTTGGACGTTCAAATGCTGGGTCTTCTTCGTCTACAACAACTTGTGTAATTATTGATGTAACGGATTTTTTTATTCCTCTATTTAAAAGCTCTTCACGAAGTGCATTTTGTAAATCATAACCTATATATGCCTGACTCATAGCAACACACATGGATAGCGGCATATAGGGAAATTTAGAATCTACCTTTCCATATTCTGTGAATGCATTATTTATCATACCTACCTGTGGGCCGTTACCATGTGCAACAACTACATCATAGCCTTCCTCAATAAGGTCAGCAATAGCCTTGGAAGTATATTTTACTGCATCCATTTGTTCTTTAAGTGTACTACCTAAAGCATTTCCACCTAAAGCTAAAACAATCTTTTTTTTCATAAATTTCTCCTTAATAACAATTAAAATTTAAAACAGCGAAAAACTAAATATATATTTTATAAATACATTTAGTTTTTCATTTTTAATATTACCTATTTTCTACATATATTGTTGGAAGTGCAGCATAAACTGCAGCACACTTAACTAAATCTGCTTTCCATGTTTTTTCATTAGGAGCGTGAGCTTGAGCTTCAGCTCCAGGTCCAAATCCAATTACAGGAATACCATTACGTCCCATAATAGAAACACCATTTGTTGAGAAAGTCCATTTATCAGTAAGTGGACGATCTTTTCTCATTGCATCAGTTTCTTTAGAACCACTTCTTGTTGATCCATAAAGGTTCATGTATGCTTCTTCCATAGCTTTAGTAACAGCATGGTCTTCTGGAATTACCCAAGTTGGAAAATAGCATTCAATTGGGTATACTAAACCTGTGTAGCTTGGTCTTTCATAATCATACATACTTACAGTTGCATTGTATTTCTTTACTGCTGGAAGTGCACGTATTTCATCTAAACAACTTTCCCAAGTTTCACCTGCTGTCATACGTCTGTCTAATGAAACAGAGCATGAATCTGCTACTGCACAACGGCTTGGTGAAGTAAAGAATATTTCAGATGTAGTTACAGTACCACGTCCCAAGAATGCAGCCTCTTTATATTGAGCATTGTACTTTTCATCCAACATTTTAACTAAACCTTTTATTTCAGTACTATCTGATGTGTCATTTTCATTAAGATCACGGATATTTAAAAGTATTTCAGCCATTTTGTATATAGCATTGTCTCCACGCTCTGGAGCAGAACCATGGCATGAAACTCCCTGAACATCAACACGAATTTCCATACGTCCTCTTTGGCCACGATAAATACCGCTATCTGTAGGTTCTGTAGATACTACAAATTCTGGTCTAATTTTATCCTCGTTAATAATATATTGCCAGCATAGTCCGTCACAGTCTTCTTCTTGAACTGTTCCAACTACTAAAGCTGTATATTTTTCACTTAGCATACCTAAATCTTTCATTATTTTTGCACCATAAACTGAAGACACTATACCTCCTAATTGGTCAGATGTCCCACGTCCTCCAATTTCAGTATCACTTTCCATTCCTTCGTATGGGTCGAATTGCCAGTTAGCTCTATTTCCAATACCTACTGTATCTATATGTGCATCAAAACCAATTAAAGTTTCTCCTGTTCCCATATATCCAAGAACATTTCCCATTGGGTCTATTTCAACCTTATCAAATCCAACCGCTCTCATTTCTTCTGCAATACGATCAATGTGACCTTTTTCATCACAGCTTTCTCCTGGAGTACGAACTAAATCTCTTAAGAATTTAGTCATATCTTTTTCATAGCCTTCAGCAGCTTTTTGTATTTTATTATAATCTAAATTTGCTTTCAATTTCAAAATTCCTCCCTTTGTTTATTTCTTATCTGATTAATCTTGCTTTATTTTGATCAAGTAATTTTTGTAATGTTTCTTCTGGGTTCTTAACTTTTTGTAAGAATATCATAGCAGCTATAATATATGGTTTATAACTAGCTTCCTTGTATAAAGGAATTCTATATCTATCAAATACTGATGCATCAACTTCACCTGTTTCACAGCTTACTCCTGTTATATCTGCTGGTAAACAATGTAAATATAAAGCTTTACCATCTTTAGTTAACTTCATCATTTCTTCTGTACAAGCCCAATCTGTATGTTCTGCATTTTGTTTTAATAATTTTTTTTCTAATTCTTCAATTTCCTTATGTTTTCCTTCTCCATAAAGATTAGTTCTTTCTTCCATTGCTGCAAATGGAGCCCAGCTCTTTGGATATACTATATCAGCATCTTTGAATGCTTCTTCCATAGAATTTGTTTTAGTGAACTTTCCACCATATTGCTCTGCATTTTTTCTAGCAACTTCTTCAACCTCTGACATAACTTCATATCCTTCAGGATGAGCTAGTGTAACATCCATACCAAATCTAGTCATAAGAGCTATTACACCTTGAGGAACTGATAATGGCTTTCCATAAGAAGGTGAATATGCCCAAGTCATAGCTATTTTTTTACCTTTAAGATTTTCAACTCCGCCAAACTCATGGATTATATGAAGCATATCCGCCATTGATTGTGTTGGATGATCTATATCACATTGAAGATTTACTATTGTTGGTCTTTGATTTAAAACTCCATCTTTATATCCTTCTTCAACATATTCTGCAACACTTTTTTGATAAGTATGGCCTTTTCCAATATACATATCATCACGAATACCTATTACGTCTGCCATAAATGAAATCATATTCGATGTTTCTTTTACTGTTTCACCATGAGCTATTTGTGATTTTCCTTCGTCTAAATCTTGAATTTCTAATCCCAAAAGGTTACATGCTGATGCAAAAGAAAATCTTGTTCTTGTAGAATTGTCTCTAAATAAAGATATTCCTAGACCTGAGTCAAATATTTTAGGACTGATATTATTTTCTCTTAAATATCTTAATGTATCTGCTACTGTAAATATTGCTTCTAATTCATCTTGAGTTTTATCCCATGTTAAGAAAAAATCATCATGGTAAAGATTCTCACAATCTAATCCTTTAAGTGTTTCCATTAATTTATTAAAATCCATATTCATATTAATAATTCTCCTTTTATTGTCTTTTTATTGTATATTTTTATTTGTTTGAATGTAATCCATTCCACACTATATCTCTATAATTTGCAAAGTCCGTGTCGCCTTCTGTACTAAAGCAAAGTACAATAGAATTTTTATCAAGTTTTAAAGATTCTTTAATGTCTTTCAATTCTTCTAACGTCATAACTTGAGATACAACACCTGCTGAAGCGGCTCCACTTTCACCAGAAATAATTCTTTCATCACCCTTAAGTGGATTACCTAAAACTCTCATTCCATGGGCTGCTGTTGAATCAGGCACCGATAAAAAGTTTTCAGCATTTGCATTAAGAACAGGCCATCCAACTGTAACTGGTTCACCACATGCTAGACCTGCCATAATAGTGTTCATTTCACCTGTAACAGGATGGAGTTTACCATCATCAGCTTTTGCAGTTTTATACAAACATGCTGCTTTATCAGGCTCAACTATTGTAATTATAGGTTTATCATCTTCATAAACCGAAGAGAAAAATCCAGTAACTGCCGATGAAAGTGAACCTACTCCCGCTTGCAAGAAAATATGTGTAGGTTTTTTATTTAGCTTTTCTAACTCTAAATATGCTTCGTATGCCATTGTCATGTAACCTTGCATAATCCAAGTTGGAATATCTTCATAACCCTCCCAGGATGTATCCTGAACCATTACATAACCATTTTTTTCTGCTAATTCGTTGCAATACCTAACAGTATCATCATAATTCCACTCTGTTATTTCACATGTAGCACCATGAGCTCTAATTCTATCTCTTCTTTCAAGAGAACTTCCTTTAGGCATATAAACAATTGCTTTTTGTTTAAGCTGCTCAGCAGTCCAAGCAATTCCTCTTCCGTGGTTTCCATCTGTTGCAGTTATAAATGTTAATTCTCCTAGTTCCTTTTTAATATCATCTGACATTAAAACTTTATAAGGGAGATCTTCTATACTTTTTCCTAATCTGTTAGCTATATACTGACCAATTGCAAAACTGCCTCCTAAAACTTTAAACGCATTTAAACCAAATCTATATGATTCATCTTTTATAAAAAAATCCTTTAAACCTATATATTTTGACAATTCATTTAATTCTACTAAAGGGGTTTCTGTATATTGTTCAAAGCTCGAATGAAATTTAAGTGTTTTTTTTGCAACTTCTTCATTTAAAAAATCTAATGATACCTTTTTTCTTTTAGTGACATCATTTTTCACTAACTCATACATTTCTAACACATTTCTACCTCTTTTCAATAAATTATATATACTTGTTCAATAAGCAATTTCTATGCCAACTTGTTTTTTTATTTTTATTATTGTTGTTTTTTTTAATTAAAATATTCATTGAAAAATCAACTTGTACACATTTTTATAAAAATTATTAATTTAAATAAACAAAACAACAATTAAACAAATTTATCAATTTGATATTTTTTTATCAATTTGATAAACTTGCATTTTCTGATATTTAGCCATAATTTCAATCTTTATCAAATTTTTATCATTTTGATAAAAAAAGAACTAAGCTATTAACAGCTCAGTTCTTTTTTTTATAAATTTTATAATTTTCTATATAATGTTGCAATTCCTATTCCAAGTGCTTTTGCAGCAGATGCTTTACCCTCTGTCGTATCACCAAAATGCTCTATAGCCTTCTTTATTTCATTTTGTTCTAATTCTTTAAGTGTTTTAATACCTCCGGTTTTATCGTTTCTTTTAGTATCTGAGTTACTACTGTGTTTTCTTATATTAATTGGTATTGCATTGTTATCAACTATACCATCTTCCATCATATTTACCATAAACTCTACAGTATTTTCGAGTTCTCTCACATTCCCATACCATGGATATTCAACTAGCTTTTTCATTGTTTCTTGTTCAATTTTAATGAAATTTTTACCAAAAAGCTTTCTATAGTAATGAATGAAATAAAAAATCAAATCTACTATATCTTCTTTTCTTTCTCTCAATGGTGGAATTTCCACAGGTATTACATTCAATCTATAATATAAATCTTCCCTAAATTTATTTTGTGTAATCATTTCTTTTAAATTTTTATTTGTTGCGGCTATAATTCTTACATCTAGAGGTATGACTTGATTTGAACCTATTCTAGTTATTTTTTTATTTTGTATTACTCTTAACAATTTTGACTGTAAATATATAGGCATGTCTCCTATTTCATCTAAAAATATAACCCCATTATTTGCAAGCTCAAATTTTCCTATTTTACCTGTTGGATCAGCACCAGTAAATGCTCCTTTAACATAACCAAACAATTCACTTTCAAGAAGTGGTTCTGGTATCGCTGCACAGTTTATTGCTACAAACCTATTTTTTCTTCGATCGGAATTTTGCCATATAGCTGTTGCTACAACTTCTTTCCCACTACCGCTTTCTCCTGTAATCAATACTGTTGAAAATGAATCCGATATTTTTTTTATTTCTTCTTTAAGTTTTTTTGTTGCCTGACTGCTACCAACAATATTTTCCGAGTTCAATGTATTAACTGTAGAAGTCATAGCATAAATTTCAGATTGAATTCCCTTCAAATCTTTAAACAGTAAAACATGCTTGTATACTGGATTTTCTGGGATATCAAAAATATCTCCAATTACAGTATCCACATTTTCACCTATTTTAATTCTATACTCTTTGCTGTTGTTAACCATGTCACCAGTTTCTGTTATATCAATATGTTCATTATTAATTATCCTTTTTATTCCCAATTGCCTTTTAGCACTTGGATTTATAGTATCAACGTTACCATTCTTATTGATAATAATTGCACCTTCATCCATGCTCCTAATAATTATCTTTAGCATATCAAACATTGCAACTTTACTTTTTTCTTCTTCGTCTTCATGTGCTTTAGTTACTATAAAATCAGATATTTGCTCTAAGAATGCTAAATAGCTATCTAAATTATTTACTATGACATCTCTTGATTTTTCATTGGAGCATGCCATACCAATAACTCCGATAATTTCATCATTCATTATGATTGGAGTAGATATCTCAAACGTTTCTTTACACTCATCTTTAATTTTACAATTTTTACACTTTATATCTTTTCGAGGCTCATAAATTATCTGTCTCTTGCCTGTTTTTATAGCATGCTTGTATACATGTGAATTTTCAGATACGTCCTTGTTAACATCTTCACTAAATATACCTGTACCTGCAACTCTAATCAATTTAAAATTGACAACTTCAACATCAACTTTAGCAATTTCAGCAGTAATATTTGCATATTTCTGAACTGTATCAGAAATACATGACAAATCGTACATATATTTCACCGTCCTCTAATAATAAATAACATTATTACTTTTATTTTAGTTAATGCCTTGGGTTTCTTCTAACCGAAAGTACTGCCTTTAAAACAGCTGTTGTCACTTCTAACCCTGATTTACTGAACTCCTGCTTTTTACTTTCGATTTCATCTCTTGTTGCTACGATATACAAAGGCTTGAGATTGTTTAATGCTAAAGCTACTATATCATCTCTACAGCGATCGCATTTGCAACAATTCATTTTTTGAAGAGTTATATCTAGTTTTTCCATGACTAAACCCTCCATAACATTATATATTATAATACCACTTTTTTCTTCCTCACAATATTCGTCATCTTGAATTATATCAATTACGCTATTATCTATATTTTGAGAAGCACTTTCATCTTGTTCTGTTTTTTTAATATCATTTGAGTTTAAATCTTCATCCTCTGATTTTTGGACTTCATTTAAATATACTTTATTTGCATTTATAGATACTAGCCCTTCTGGATACATTTCATCATTGTCGGAATTATCTTTAACGCCATCTGAATCCTTTTCACTATTTTTTTTCAGATTTGTGGGCATTATTTTTTTATACATCAATTCCTTATCAAATGATTTTTTTGCCTTAGCCATCGTTATATTCCTCTCTTAATAAGTTCATTTACAAAGCTTAAATAATCTTCGGTAGCACCATTTTTAGGTGAATATTGATGAATATTTTGCTGGCTTGTCTGCGCTTCCATTACTGCTACACTAGCACGTATCGTTGATTTATACAAACTTGTTCCAAGCTCTGTTGCTATTAGTTCAGCTGTACCCTTTATCTCTTTACTTAATATCGTTCTCTTATTAAACTTTGTTAGCAAAATTCCTTCTATTTTTAAATTAGGATTACAATATGTTTTAACTCTTTTAATTGTTTCTGACAACTGAGCAATTCCTTGCAAACTAAAAATATCAGATAACATTGGTATTATTATATAATCTGAAGCTGTAAATGCATTGACAGTTAAAATGCTTAATGCTGGAGGTGTATCGATAAATATGTAATCATATTTATCTTTTACTGAACTAAGTGCTTCCTTAAGTAAAAACTCTCTTCCGGTCTGTGTAAACTCCAATTCTATACCACTTAAAAGTATGTTAGATGCAATAATGTCAAATGATTCTGTTCTTTGTATTGAAAAGGAAGTTTTAACTTCTTCTTTTAAAACCTCATAAATTGTAGGACAATCTTCAGTTTCAGCACCTGCACTAAAACTTAAATTGGATTGTGAATCAAGGTCTACGCATAAAACCTTAAAACCTTTAAGTTTAAATCCAGCCGCAATAGCCCCTGTTGTAGTGGTTTTTCCCACTCCACCTTTTTGATTAGATATAGAAATTACTTTTCCCATTTGGTTAAAGCTCCTTTAAATTAAGTTACATTTATTAAATTGTAACAAAAAAATCGTATTTTAACAATACAATTTTTAAATTCGACATTATTTTATCTTACTTAATTTTTTGCAAAATAAAACCGGGACTACTAATCCCGATTTATTTTTTGTTTGAAACTGCATTAGCATATTGGCAACATTACGATTTTTTCAATCTATAAATCCATTGAATTCAATGAGTTCACAGATTTATTACATCATGCCGCCCATTCCGCCCATGCCGCCCATTGGAGGCATTGCAGGTCCTTCTTCTTTAGCTTCTTCTGCTACTGCTGCTTCAGTTGTTAACAACATTGAAGCAACTGATGCTGCATTTTGAAGAGCTGATCTAGTTACTTTTGTTGGATCAACTATTCCTGCTTCTATCATATTTACATAAACTTCATTAGCTGCATCAAAGCCTATGCCTTTTTCACTATTTTTAACTTTTTCAACTATTACAGATCCTTCAAGACCTGCATTAATTGCAATTTGTCTAACTGGCTCTTCTAGAGCTTTTTCAATAATTCTAGCACCTGTTTTAGCATCTCCTGTCAAGCTTTCTGCAACTTTTGCAACAACTCCTGTAGTTGCAAGAAGCGCTACTCCTCCACCTGATACTAAACCTTCTTCAACTGCTGCTCTCGTAGCATTTAAAGCATCTTCAATTCTAAGTTTCTTTTCTTTCATTTCAGTTTCTGTAGCTGCTCCAACGTTAATAACTGCTACTCCACCTGTTAATTTAGCTAATCTTTCTTGTAATTTTTCCTTATCAAATTCTGAAGTTGATTCTTCGTATTGAGCTTTAATTTGATTTACTCTTTCTTGGATTTGTGCTGAATCTCCAGAACCATTTACTATTATTGTATTTTCTTTATCTATTTTAACTGTTCCTGCATTACCAAGCATCTCCATTGTAGCATCTTTTAAATCATATCCTAATTCTTCTGACACAACTTCTCCACCTGTTAATATCGCAATATCTCTTAACATTTCTTTTCTTCTGTCACCAAATCCTGGAGCCTTTACTGCTACGCAGTTAAATGTTCCTCTTAATTTGTTAACAACTAATGTAGCTAAAGCTTCTCCATCTACATCTTCTGCAATTATAACAAGAGCCTTTCCACTTTGAACAACTTGCTCAAGTATAGGAAGTATTTCTTGAATATTTGATATTTTTTTATCTGTAATTAGTATATATGGATTGTCTAATACTGCTTCCATTTTTTCTGTGTTAGTTACCATATATGCTGATAAGTATCCTCTGTCAAATTGCATACCTTCAACTACTGTTAGCTCTGTTCCCATAGTTTTTGATTCTTCTACAGTTATAACACCATCTTTACCAACTTTATCCATTGCTTCAGATATTAATTTACCAATTTCTTCATCTCCAGCTGATATTGAAGCTATTTGTGCTATTTCTTCTGAAGTTTCAACTTTTTTAGTTGTATTTTTCAATTCTTCAACAGCTGCAGTTACTGCGGCTTGAATACCTCTTTTAAGAACCATTGGATTGGCACCAGCTGCAACATTTTTTAAACCTTCTCTAATTATAGCTTGAGCTAATAATGTAGCTGTAGTAGTACCATCACCTGCAACATCATTTGTTTTTGTTGCAACTTCTTTTACTAATTGTGCTCCCATGTTTTCATATGGGTCTGATAATTCTATTTCCCTTGCTATTGTAACACCGTCATTTGTAATAACAGGTGAACCAAATGATTTATGTAATACTACATTTCTTCCTTTTGGTCCTAAAGTTACTTTTACTGTATCTGCTAAGGCATTAACTCCTCTTTCCATTGCGCGGCGTGCGTCTTCATCAAATTTAATTATCTTTGCCATGTCTATACCTCTTCTCTTTTATTTTTATTCAATAACTGCTAATACATCAGCTAATTTTATAACTATTAATTCTTCCCCATCAATCTTTACTTCAGTTCCAGCAAATTTAGAGAATATAACCTTGTCTCCAACTTTAACTTCATCTTTTTTCTTTTCGTCTGATGTAATTCCTGCACCTATTGCTAAAATTTCTGCCATTTGTGGTTTTTCTTTTGCAGAACCAGGTAATACTATACCGCTTTTAGTTTTTTCTTCTGCTTCTACCATTTTAATTACTAATCTTTCACCAAGTGGTTTAACTGCCATTTATATTTCCTCCTATTTTTTATTTAATGCTAATATTTACTTGAAATATTAATAAATTTGTTTCGGGTTGTTAGCACTCGTCTCAATAGAGTGCTAACACTTAGTGTTTATATAATACTCAATAGTAGTATTGTTTTCAAGTGCTATTTTAACATGATTTTTCTCATTTAAAGTCATTATGTGACTATATTGTTGCAATTTGATATCTATACTTTTAATTAATCTTTTTTTCTTTATTTTACTTAATATTTCATTTTTTACTATAAAAAAAACAAAGGGTTTATTCTTTTATCAAAAAACAGTTGATGAATTTTACATATTTTGATATAGTATAGTAAATATTACAATTAATATATCACATATAATCATATATATTCTAGGAGGTTTAAAATGGGTCTTGTTACATCAAAAGAAATGTTTAAAAAAGCTTATGAAGGCAATTATGCAGTTGGTGCATTTAATGTAAACAACATGGAAATTATTCAAGGTATAGTAGATGCGGCTAAACAAGAAAATGCACCTCTAATTTTACAAGTTTCTGCTGGTGCTAGAAAATATGCAAATCCAATTTATTTAAGAAAACTTGTTGAAGCTGCTATAGAAGATTCTGGACTAGATATAGTTTTGCATCTAGATCATGGCGATAGCTTTGAAATTTGCAAATCATGTGTTGATGGTGGATTTTCTTCTGTAATGATTGATGGATCAAAGTTATCTTTTGAAGAAAACATAGCTCTAACTAAAAGAGTTGTAGAATATGCCCATGACAAAGGTGTAGTGGTAGAAGCAGAACTGGGAAAACTTGCAGGTGTTGAAGATGCTGTAAAAGTTAATACTAAAGATGCTACCTACACAGACCCTGATGAAGCAGCAGAGTTTGTTCATAGAACTGGTGTAGATTCTCTTGCTATAGCAATAGGAACAAGCCACGGAGCTTATAAATTCAAAGGTGACCCTAGTCTGGATTTTGAAAGATTAGAAAAAATAAGCAAATTATTGCCTAATTTTCCTCTAGTTCTTCATGGTTCATCTTCTGTACCAAAGGAATTTGTTGATTTATGTAATAAATATGGTGGGAAAATACCAGGTGCTGCTGGTGTCCCTGAAGAAATGCTTCTCAAGGCTTCTAAAATGGCAGTTTGTAAAATTAATATTGATACTGATCTAAGACTTGCCATGACAGCATGTATCAGACAAATTTTAGTTGAAAATCCTTCCGAATTTGACCCTAGAAAATATTTAGGACCTGGAAGAGATGCAATTAGAGATATGGTTTCACATAAAATGAGAAATGTATTGGGATGCAGTAATAAAAAATAATTAAAATTGAAGGACTTGAGTCATTTTATTGACCCAAGTCCCTTTTTATTCTTGCTCTAATTTTACTAATTTTATATTTCTTAAATAAAGTATAAAATCCGTTGTTACCATAACTAAATTAAGAATATATAAATAAACTACTCCATCATAATTAAATAATATTTTATTTAAAATTCCAAATATATAACCAAGTATCAATATTAATAAAAAATATGGACTTTTCCCCGCTACTGATTTTGATTTATAAGATTTATAAATGGAAAAAGGCCATGCTGCCCCAAAACAAAGAAGCATCAACATTTCAAATATACTCATAATTACCTCCTTAATGTATCAGAAATTCTATCTAACATAGTAATACAAAAAACATTTTTGGTCAAGCAGTAACTTTACTTCATATTGGGTTTATTCAAACAGGTTGAAACATAATTTTTATCTATAGTAACTACTAAATAATATATTTCATCTGCATTATTTTCTTCATTTATAGATCTTTCTATTTGATTTATTAATTCCTTAGGTGGAATTTTAAAATCAACAGGAATTACTACATCAAAAATTAAATTTGTATGCGTTTTACCTTTTACTATTCTAAAATCATGCATTGATAGCCTTTCATCTATTGATTTAATAATGACTATTAATTGTTCTCTAAGTTTATTTATCTCTTTATCATCAGTTACTACCGGGTCAAGATGTATAACTAAATTGATATCTAAATCTCTGGCAAAATCTCTTTCAATATTATCTATCAAATCATGACATATTAAAATATCCTGTTTTGCATCAACCTCTGCATGAACTGTTGCAAAATATTTGCTTGGTCCATAATTATGTACAACTAGATCATGTATATTTAATATACCTTCATATTCTATGATTTTATTTTCTATGGACTCAACAAATTCAGGATCTGGTAATTCTCCTAATAATGGATTCATTAAGTCTTTTAATATATTAATTCCTGAAAACATTATAAACAACGCAACTATCATGCCCATATATCCATCAATTTGATAACCCGTAATTTTAGATACTATAATAGAAACTAGAACAACAGAAGTAGCAATAACATCATTCCTACTATCCATAGAAGTTGCCTTCATAGTTGTTGAAGATATTTTATCAGCGATTTTTCCGTTAAAATAGCTGAGCCAAAGCTTAACAACTATTGATAATATCAATACAAATATCATTATATAGCTAAAGTTTATCGGTTCCGGATTTATTATTTTGTCAAATGATGATTTCACGAGCTCTAGTCCTAATAATAATATTACAAATGCAACTATCATTCCTGATATATATTCTATACGTTCATGGCCAAAGGGGTGTTTTTTGTCAGCAGGTTTACCTGCCATTTTAAATCCTATCAGGGTAATTACAGAAGAACCTGCATCGGATAAATTATTTACACCATCTGCAGTTATTGAAATACTTTTAAATATTAGTCCTACTGATATTTTACTAACACAAAGAAATACATTTGATATTATTCCAATTATGCTTCCTAATTTACCATATGCTTCTCTTACAGATGAATCTTTAGTGTTTTCGTAATCTTTAATAAATTTTTTAATTATAAAATTAGTCATCCCACTTACCTCTCTGTTCTTACATTACTCGTACTTATCTAAATCCATATACATCAATTCAATTTTTTCTTTTAACTTATTATATTCGTTATATTTATTATTATATTCATCCAAATCCCATTGAGTTGAATTTGTATTTAATATTTTTTCTAGTTCAATTAATTTGTTCTCTGATTCAAAAATATTACTTTCTAGTTTTTGTAAATCTCTTTTTTGTTTTTCTTCTTTTTTTATTTCTTCTTTTTTTCTCAAATAATCTTCTTTGCTTTGAGTTATTGATTTTTCTTTCTTTTCTTCTATAAGTATAGAATCAGACTTCATTTGTGCAACTCTTTGTTTTTCTTGTTTATATCCTTCATAATTAAAATTATATGTTTTAAAACACCTATTTTCAATTTCTCCTATGCATGTTGATATTTTATCTACAAAATATCTGTCGTGTGATACAAACAATATAGTACCATCATAATTTATAAGATTCTCCTCTAAAATTTCTCTTGAATCTATGTCTAAATGGTTAGTTGGTTCATCAAGTATTAAAGTATTAACTTTTTCGTATATGAGCATACCTAGCTTCAACCTTGACTTTTCTCCTCCTGACAGTGTGCTTATATGTTTATATACATCATCACCTGTAAATAAAATACTAGCTAATTCTTTTCTTGCCTCGCCTAAGGAAATACTATAATAATAAGAAAAATAGTCAACTATAGAAATATCCTCTCTATCAAAACTTACTTCCTGTGGTAGATAACCGATTTTAACATTAGAACCTATTTTTACTTCTCCACCATCACTTTTTATTTCATCTATTATTATTTTTAATATAGTAGATTTACCTGTTCCATTTTCACCTAATATACACATACTATCGCTATAAAATAAATTAAAATTAACATCGCTAAATAATTTTTTTCTACCGTAAGATTTACTTATATTACTTAATTTAATAACTTCTTTTCCTGTTCTTTCAACACCACTGATTTCAAAATTAGCTTTCTTTTTATCTACTATTGGTTTATTAATTTTATCTATTTTTTCAAGCCTTTTTTCTAATTCTTTTGCTCTTTTATACATTTTATCGCTATCTCGCATTTCACCCCATATACGATATCGCTGTATTTGTTCTTCCATTTTTTTTATTTTTTTCTGCTGACTTTCATACTCTTTCATAGCTTGCAAAAACCTAAGTTCCTTTTCTGCTACATATTTTGAGTATCCACCATTATAAATTTGAACCCCATCTGATTCTAACTCTATAATTTTATTTGCTACTCTATCCAAAAAATATCTATCATGAGATACAATTACTATAGTCCCCTCATATGAGCTCAAATATTCCTCAAGCCACTCAACTGATTTAATATCAAGATGATTTGACGGCTCATCTAGAAGCAATAAATCAGGATTTTCTAATAAGATTTTTCCAAGAATAACTCTTGTTTTCTCTCCACCACTAAGTGTATTAAATTCTCTTTTTTGCATTTCTTCATTTATATCTAATCCACTTAATATCTTATTCAACTTTTCTTTAGTATCATATCCACCTGCTATCTCATAGGAATCATGCAGAAAGCTATATTTTTTTACTGCAGATTCTAATTCATCTCTTGCTAAGCAATCAAATGTCATTTCTAAATTTTCCATCTCTTTTTTAATATCATATAAAGTTTGGAATGCTTTATTTAAAACATCTGCTACTGTATTAACATCCTCATAATTAGGTATCTGCTCTAAATAACCTATTACTAATCCTTTTCGTTTATTTATTTGTCCACCTTGGAAATTTTCATAACCTGCTAAGATTTTCATTAGTGTTGTTTTACCGGTTCCATTTCTTCCCACTAAACCAATTTTATCTTTTGTTTTAACGTCAAATGTTACATTTTCAAATATTTTATCAACACCATATAATTTTGTTAAATTGCTTATTCCTATCTCTATCATTACATTCCTCACTAAACCATCTATTTTTCTTAATATGTTTATTAAAATTATATACAAAAATACCTGTGGAACATACTACCGTCCCACAGGTACCATAATTATCAACCTGTTGCCTAAATAGGCCCAGCCCCACGAACAATAAAAGTTCATCGCCTGCTCAGTTTGTACTGTACATTTTGCGTATAAATACGTTTTTGCAGCGCAAATAGAATTGTATAATTATACCATATGATATATGAAATGTCAATAAATAAAATTTAGAATTATATTAACTTCTGATTTTCTACTTTAGTGATCTTTATTTTTTACTTCTTTTCCTTTTGATTTATCTTCTTTATTGTTTCCATTACCCGTTGGCTTTTCTTCCTTTCCTTCCTTTCCTTCCTTTTTATCCTCTTTATCAATTAACTTTTCTTCTTTATTTGTTTCTTTATCCAATATATTTTCTTCTTTAGATTCGACTTTTTCTTCTTTTTTAATTTCTTTATCCATCTCTTTTGATTCTACATTTTTTTTATCATAAACTTCTTCAGTTTCATTATCCTCTAGTTTCTGTCCATTTTCAATTTCTTTGTTTACAGCTTTTTCTTCTTTCTTATTTTGTTTAGTGGCTTTCATAATTTCTTTTACCGGTTTCTTTAACCAATCTTCTACAATAATATCATCTGGATTTTCTGAGCTTTCCTGTAATTTTTCGACTAAATTTAGTTTACCCGGTGTTACGCCAAGTTCTTTTGCCTCTTGAACACGTTCTTCACCAACACCAATTGCTTCAACTTCTACTTTAGATTCAATAAATTCTTCTTTAATTTTTTCTTCTACTTGAAGTTTTAACTTATCTGCTAGCTCTTGAGATTTTTCATCATTTTTACTTGAAGTAGCAATTACAATTCCACCTTCTTCACTCTTTTCCAAAAATCCAGCTTCTATAATATCATCTACCACTTCTTGTACTGCTACTTCTATATTTTTATTTTTTAATTCATCTAAGTTCATTTCTTTTAAAATCATTTCACCATCATCATTAACAGCCTCTACCCTTAAAACTCTGTCAAATATATTTACCGTGTATTCCAAAGATGGGTTTACATCAAGACTAACATATGAATATGGAGTTAAATAAGCCCATGCTGGCACTACTAACAACATAATTGATGCTGCAACTGTTGCTATTGTTTTAATAAATCTATTATTATTTACTAAATATTTTTTAATTTCTATCTCCTGTCCAATATTGTAATCATCATTCTTAATTTTATATATACGACCATCATTGGACAAGACTGCAACATATTTATCTCTAATTTCTACAACAACTGCTTTCATATTTAAAACTCCTCTCGAATAAATCGTATATAATCTGCAAGGTAAGGAAAATCTCCAGAGATAATCTCTACTGCTGCTATTATATATTTTCGATGACGATCTAATATTTTTCGGGGTATATTTACATTATTCTCAATAATTTTCATTGGCAATAATTTTTTAACTTTCATATTACTAACTAAAATTGGATTATCCATCATATATACAACTGCTTTGGCACATGCTTTTTTTGTTTTCTTAGCTTTTGGAGAACAATCAACTAAATCAAAAAAAGAAAAACCATATGAAGAAAAAATTTCATTAGCAAGTTCTATTTCCAATTTTAAAGAATTATCAGTTACATGTGATACTTTCTCAGATACTTCAATTTTTATATTTGTTTCATCTTCATCATTGTCTGTATCAAAATTAAATAGCGAAGGGCTTACAGGAATCTCAGAAGAATATCTTGACTGACTTCGTATAAAATCAATAAGTCTTCTACGTATTACCAATTCAGCAAAATTAAAAAAGCTCCCTTTTTCCATGGAATAATTTTTAACTGCTTCTGTAAAAGCTAGTAATGCTACAGGCCATTCATCATCACTTTTAGAAACATAGTTTCGAGCTACTGAGGATGCACATTTTAAAATAAAAAATTCATTTTGTACAATAAATTTTTCCATTGTATTTTTGTCTGTTTTTGATTCTTCTGCCATATAATCTATTTCCCTCAATACGCTCACCTCTCTAATCATAAAAATTTGTATTAACATTGATTTTCTGCTAATTTTTACTTATTATTTATATATTTTTATCGTGTATAATTTTAAGTCCCTTTAACAACAGCTGTGAATCATATATATCTATAACAGCTGTTTCATCCGACATCAATCTTCCAAGTCCGCCGGTTGCAACTACCTTCATATTTTCGTTGTGCATTTCTTCTTTTATTTTTTTTACAATATATTCCACTTGCCCTATGTATCCATAGACAAGTCCTGCTTGCATGCTAGTAATAGTATTTTTGGCAAGTATGGAATTAGGCTTTTTAATCTCAATGCTTGGAAGCTGTGCTGTTCTTTGCCATAATGCATCGGCAGTTATTTGTATTCCAGGAGATGTTATACCATACTTAAATTCACCTTTTTCACTAACAACATCATAAGTTGTAGCAGTTCCAAAATCTATTACAATTAAAGGTCCTCCATACTGATGATATGCGGCAACTAAATCAACTATTCTATCAGCACCAACCTCACGAGGATTTTCAGTATTAATAACAATTCCAGTTTTAATACCAGGCCCTACTATTAATGGATCTATTTTAAAATATTTCTTCATTGCATTTTGAAATGAATGTATTAAATTTGGAACTACTGATGAAACTATAATGCTTTTAATTCCTTTATAATCAATACTATTATATTCTAACGAATTCAAAATAAAAATACCATATTCATCAGATGTCTTTTCACTTCTAGTAACCATCCTCCAGCTACCAATAAGATTATTTTTTTTATAAACACCAAAAACTATATTAGAATTTCCTATATCGACAACTAAAACCATTTTATCCTCCTGTTTTTTAACTTTCTTATAAACTTTAACAACTGACATTAAGATATCAGCAATATTTTTGCATATATTTTTTAATCTTTTCTTAATTCAAAAATAGATTTAGTAGTAATTTGTTTTCTGTCAAGTTGTAAAAGTTTAATTGCTTTTTCTAATTCATCTTCTGAAGACATTTCTATTTCAAGGTAAGGCTTTGAATATGTATCTTTATCCCATGTATCTATTTCAAAAATTATATGATCATATGAATATGATCTTCTATGTTTATACCCTGGTCTTTTTTTATTGTATCCAAGAAATTCAAGTATTTTTATAGTTTCTTCGCAATTTGAAATTTCTGTTTCCGTTTCTTCATTAACCCTCATTTTATCTCTACTTATACTTTTTTTAAATGTTAATGTATTTTTAACTTTACCATCAAGTAAATTCTTAGTTGTTCTTATTCTCAAATAACCATTGTAAGTTTCTTTTAAATAGTTATTATCTGTATCAAATCTTATATTTGTTTGCTCTTCATCTTTTAAAAGAACTGCTCCTATTTTTTTTAATTTTTTTTCTATTTCATCTTTATCAATATTAAGAACCTTTACTTCCCTTTCTCTCATTGATTACGCCTCCAGTTTATTTTAATAGATTATATCATAGTAGTTAATTTTTTAGTAGTAATTTTATAAATAATTATAGATCATATATTGTATAGTACATATTATATGCACACTGTTTATAACATTAAATAGTAAATCAAACAAAACATTTGATTGATTTACTATGCCATGATATAATTTCTTGAATTAAGGGAAATATTTATCTTGAGGTGAATAAGTTGGAAATCAATGTTGAAAAATTATTAAAAACTATAAAACTCTCTGCTCAAATAATACTTGAAAATGGTGGGGAAACTTATAGAGCAGAGGAAACTATAAATTTTATTTGCAAAGCTCTAGGAGTGAAAGAAATGGATTGCATTGCAACTCCAACGGGAATTTATATTACAATATCAGTTGATGGCAAAGAAAATAATACTGTTGTTAAAAGAATTTCTAAAAGAACTATAAATCTTGCTAAGCTTAACCGAATAAACAATATATCAAGACAGCTTACTCAAAAAAATATAACACTTGACGAAGCAATTGTCCAATTAGAAGAAACAAGAGAAGACTCGGGAATTAAACATAAATTTTATTCATATTTTTATGGAGGATTTTCTGCTGCATTTTTCACACTAATATTTGGAGGAGGAGTATTTGAATTTATTGTTTCCTTATTATCAGGGATCGTAGTTGCTCTTGTAACTAAAAAATTCGAAAATATACACTCTTACCAATTTTACTCAAGCATTTTTGCAGGTATTATTATTGCTTTATTTGCCATACTAAGTACACATATAGCACATTTTGGAAATTACAATTATATAATAGTAGGAGGTATAATGCCTCATTTACCTGGTTTAGCTATGACTAATGCAATTAGAGATACTATAAGGGGAGACCTTATATCAGGTATAACTAGAGGTGCTGATGCCATATTTACGGCATATTCACTGGCAGCAGGAACTGGTGTCATTATATATTTGTCTTATGCTATAGGTTTATTAACTGTATAAAATATTAATAGGAGTTTATTATGATAAAAGAATTACTTTTAAATATGATTTATTGTTTTGTAGCTACATGTTTTTTTGCATTAATAATGAATTCGCCTAAAAAGGTTATACCTATTTCATCCTTTATTGCAGCTATAGGTTATATGATATATTATTTATGTGTTAATATTAATCAAATAATGATTGGCTTTTTCTTAGGTACTTTAGTAATAGCAATATCAGGTGAAATTTGTGCAAGGTTGTTTAAAATGCCTGCTACAATATTTATATTTCCAGCTGTTGTCCCTATAGTACCTGGTTTAGGTTTGTATCAAACAATGCTATCATTTGTTCAAGATGATTTATCTAGTGCATTAGAAATAGGGGTTGGAACAATTTTAAACATTGGAGCAATGGCTATTGCAATGGCATTAATGAGTCTTGTCGCATCTAAATTACCAATTAAATATAAACGTTAGAAAATTTATATTTATTTTAATGTTTTAATTTATAATATTTGGGTATATAATAATTATTGGTAGTAATTAAATATTTCAGGAGGAAAATAGATTATGTGTAAAACAAAATTTGTAATTTGTAGAGAATGTGGAAACTTAGTAGAAATGGTTAATGATTCAGGTGTTAAAATGATATGCTGTGGTCAAGAAATGCAAGAATTAGTTGCTAATACTGTTGATGCTGCTAAAGAAAAACACGTTCCAGTAGTAGAAGTAGAAGGAAATAAAGTAACAGTTAAAGTAGGAAGTGTAACTCATCCAATGGTTGAAGAACATTACATACAATGGATTTATCTTAAAACTGAAAATGGAGTTCAAAGAAAATGCTTAAAACCAGGTGAAGAACCTGTTGCAGTATTTGCACTTGCAGAAGGCGACAAGGCTATAGAAGTATATGAATATTGCAATCTTCATGGTCTTTGGAAAAAAGAAATATAATTATACGAAAAATGGATTTAAGTCGTAAAACGATTTAAATCCATTTTTTATATTAAATTATTAAATTCAATATACCTTATATTGTTATGCCGTTATTACGAAATCTTAGCGCCACCAGGAAGATCTTCTAATGTAGAAACCAATGTTAATTTCTTTCCCTTTTGTGCTGCTAATATCATCCCGTAGGAATCAACCCCTCTAAGTTTAACAGGTTGTAAATTATAAACCATTACAACTTTTTTACCTAATAAATCTTCGGGCTGATAATATTTTGCTATACCTGAAACCACCTGTCTTGTTTCATCTCCGAGTTTAAGTTGGAGAATTAATAATTTATCTGCATCTGGATGTTTTTCTGCTTTAACTACTTCCGCAACTCTTAAATCAATTTTACAAAAATCGTCAATTGTTATTAAGTTTTCTTCTTTTTCCTCTTTTTTATTAGTTGTTTCTTGAGTTTTATTATCCTCTACACTTATACCTAAATGCTTGTTTATTTCTTCTATTTTTTTAGCAACATCTATTCTTGCAAATAAAATTTCAGGTGTTCCAACTTTATTACCAGGTACCATACCATTGAATTCCTGCAATGACTCCCAATTTGTTTTATTTGTATTCAACTGTTTATATATTTTTTGTGCTGTTTCAGGTAAGAACGGCTCTATTAACACTGCTGCTATTCTTATGGATTCAAGTAAATTATAAAGAACAGTAGCAAGCCTTTCCTTTTTACTTTCATCTTTACCTAGTATCCAAGGTTGAGTTTCATCTATATATTTATTGCTTCGTCTTAGAAGTGTAAATATTTCATCTAATGCATCTGATACTCTAAGTGTTTCCATTCTTTCTTCAACACGCTTAGAAGTATCAAGTGCGAGCTTAATTAATTCTTCGTCTATAGATTCATGTTCAGTTGGAGAAAGTATTTCTCCATTAAAATATTTATTAGTCATTGAAACTGTTCTATTTACTAAATTTCCAAGTATATTTGCTAAATCTGAATTTATTCTCTCTATAATTAAGTCATAAGTAATAGTTCCGTCATTAGCAAATGGCATTTCATGAAGTACATAGTATCTAACTGCATCTACTCCAAAATAATTAACTAAATCATCTGCATATATAACATTTCCTCTAGATTTACTCATCTTTCCTTCCCCAACCAAAAGCCATGGGTGACCAAATACTTGAAGAGGTAATTCTTCTCCTAGTGCCATCAGTAGTATCGGCCAATATATAGTGTGGAAACGAAGTATATCTTTTCCTATAAGGTGAACATCTGCTGGCCAATATTTTTTATACAATTCACCGTGATTTCCTTCTGTGTCATATCCAAGGAATGTAATGTAATTACTTAATGCATCTATCCATACATATACAACGTGACCTTCATCAAAAGTTACTGGAACTCCCCAGTTAAAAGATGTTCTGGAAACACATAAATCTTGTAATCCTGGTTTAATAAAGTTATTAACCATTTCATTTTTACGTGATTCTGGTTGAATAAATTTAGGATTTTCTTCTATATGTTTCATTAATCTATCTGCATATTTGCTCATTTTAAAGAAATATGCTTCTTCTTTTGCTTTTTTAACTTCTCTGCCACAGTCAGGACATTTGCCATCTACTAATTGTGATTCAGTAAAGAATGATTCATCAGGAGTACAGTACCAACCTTCATAGTGACCTTTGTATATATCTCCTTGGTCATATAGTTTTTTAAATATTTTCTGTACTGTTTTAACATGCTCTTTATCTGTAGTTCTAACAAACTTATCATAACTAGTGTTCATTATATCCCAAATTCTCTTGATTTCCCCTGCAACTTCATCAACAAATTGTTGTGGTGTTTTTCCTGCTTCTTGTGCTTTTATTTGTATTTTTTCTCCATGTTCATCTGTTCCTGTTTGAAAATATACATCATAACCATTTTGCTTTTTAAATCTAGCAATACTATCTGCTAAAACTATTTCATATGTGTTACCAATATGGGGTTTACCTGATGTATATGCAATTGCAGTAGTTATATAATATTTACCTTTATTCATTATTATCTTATCCTCCTGATTTATTTTTAAGGTCTTACACAACATAATAAAATAATAAAGCCTCTTAGCTGCAATAGCTAAGAGGCGATTATCGCGTTACCACTCTTTTTTACACATACCTCACGATATGTGTCTCAATAGGTTATTAACCTTGTAATTTAACGGTTACTCCGCCATACTCTAACGTATATTGCTCGAGTACAAAGCTCCAAGACCATCTTCATTTTAAAATCAATCTCTGGTTTCCACCAAACCCAGTTCTCTATATCATAATTTTAAAACTACTCTTCTTTTCATTGCTTTTATTTATTTATTATATTATTTGTATCAATAGTAAAACTATACATAAATATCATAGATTTGTCAATAATTTATTTCTTCAATAATATCTACCTTTACAAATAAAGGAAGATATTATAAAGATTAGCTCACTCTACTCTAATTAAATATTGATTCCGGCAAAATAACCTTCTCTTACTGCCATTTCAACTGTACGAGCTTTTACACAATCACCTGTTGCCCAGTAAGAGTCTGAAGTACCAGCAAAACTATCAGATAAAACAGTATTCGGCTTCATACCTGCTGCTAAAATTATACTATCAGCTGTAAGCATATGATTTTTGCCTTCTTTTTCATATGTAACACTTTCTTTACCTACACTTGTGCATTTCGCCTCTGTTAACTGTTTGAAATTAGCTTCCTTAGCAATTTCCGCCATTATATCTCCTCTGTGAGTTATTGATGCATCTGGTGCTAACTCCTTACGCATTTCAACTACAGTAACTTGTTTGCCCAGTCTTGCTAAATGCAAAGATGTTTCACAACCCACCTGTCCACCACCAATGACAACAACATTATTTCCAAGTCTATCCTCTTTACCGTAGGATTCTGTCGCATGAATACAGTTCTCAATACCTGGTATAGGAGGAACTAAAGGCTCAGCTCCCACAGAAGAAATGACAACATCATAACCTTTCAACCTAATCTGCTCAGGTGTTGCCTCATACTGAAGACAAATCTTAATTGAGGATTTTTCCACCTGTGAAATTAAATAATTCATGAATTTAGCCAATGAATATTTAAAATCAACCTTTGTAGCAAATTTAAGAGTTCCACCAAGGCTATTAGTTTTCTCATAAAGTGTCACATCATGACCACGCTTTGAAGCTGTCAAAGCGGCATACATACCTGATGGGCCTCCTCCTACGACAGCCACCCTTTTCTTTTCGGTTGAAGGCTTAATCATGCTGTCTAAACGATGCATCAATCCAATAGTAGGATTTACCGAGCATTGGAAAAAATGACCGTAAACAGCGCTATCATGGCACCTCATACATTTTATGCAGGGAACAACAACATCCTCCGCATTACCAACAAGGCTTTTTGGTATAAGATTAGGATCAGCTATTAATGCCCTTGACATGGCTATAAAGTCTGCCTTGCCTGATGCAATAATATTCTCTGCATCCTCAAAACTTCCTATTGCTCCTATAGCTGTTACTAATGATTTAATTCTTCCTGATTTCTTAAAAGATTCTGCCAAATAAACATTAGGATTAGGAGGCAGAAAATCGCAAGGATGAGTACGGCACATAAGATCCGGAGTAATCATCCCACAGCTTGCCTGAACTATATCTGCATATTCCTGAAATACTTCTGCAATCTTCAATCCTTCTTCTAAATCAATCCCACCCTCTTTAAATTCATTAGCTGACATACGTATTTCAATAATCATGTTATTGCCGACTTTTTCTCTTATTGCTTCAAGTATTTCAACTAAATAGCGCATTCTATTTTCAAAGCTTCCACCATACTTATCAGTTCTTTTATTAGTCAATGGAGACAAAAATTGAGCAATCGGTATGCTGTGTCCAAAATGAAGAAGAATGCCATCAAAACCAAGATTCATAAGCATCTCTGCACAATGTGCATAGCCTTCTTTGTAACGCATCATTTCACTTATGGGAATTTCACGTCCAGAAGTCACCATATCCATTAGCAATCCCCCTTCAGATGCTACATAACCATCGTCGAAAATTCCTATTAGCTCCATAGAAGCCTTTGCTCCATAAAAATGAATTCTTTCCGCCAGCTCAGCAAGACTGTTCATCGAATTATGCTTATATAAATCCCAGCCTGCATGCTCCCCGTCATCCTTAACTGGCAAAAGCTTTGCACCAGCGCATACTACAATACCTGCACCCGCCCTTGCCCTTTGAACAAAAAAGTCCATAGCTGACTCATTAGGGTAGGTTTCTCCGTTTGAAGCTGAATGAAGTGTTACAGGAGCAGCTATAATTCTATTTTTAATCATATGCTTTCCGATTCGAATCGGACTCATTAAATTCTGATATTTTTTATTCATATATACCTCTTTTCAGAAATAAACTAACAGGTTATTATAACCTGTTAGTTTATTTCTATTATTATATTTAAATTACTTATTTAGCTTCTACTTTAGTGTAGTCTCTATCAGCAGCATTCGCATCTGGAATATTTTTCATTGAAAGAATTGTAACAAAAGATACAACTAGCAATCCTATAAGTATATAATACGCTGTTGTCAGCTGTCCTGCCTGATTAAATGCACCCATAAATGTGAGGGCAAACGCCATAGGAATTGCCTGTATAGTCATTATCCACTTGTTTGCTGCCATATATTTTTTACGTCCATACACATATGACGTTACGCAAGGATGCATTGTAGGAACTCCTCCTGTCATACATGCAACACCAAATGCCCAAACTGCCATTAAGACACCATTTCCTCCTTGAGGCATAATCGCAAGAGGAACAACCGCCAAAATAAACATTAGATTTAATACTATAGATGCCTTGATTGAGCCAAGCTTATCGTCAATCCACCCAAGCACATAGCTCATAGGAATTCCTGATGCTGCTCCAATTGAAAGCCAAAATAATGCTTTGCTTACAAAAAGGTTAGGTATGTCTTCTGGCGTGCTTAAGCTTATATATCTCATAGCCATATAAGACATCATACACGTAATTACAAACTGGAATATACCATATGAAATTATAAGTTTCCAAGCTCTTGAATCAGCTAAAAGAGTTTTAAGTGATACTGTTTCTTCTGATTCATCATTCTCTGAAGCAGGTGCTACTACTGCACCATCTGGATACAAGCCAACTTCTTCCGGACTATCTTTTAAACCAAATGCTGTTATAATAGCCATAACAACTAAGACTGCTGCAATCATCATATAGGTATTTAAACCATAGGAGCCTACCAAAGATGTCAAAAGACCAATACCTACTACAGATACCAACGGACTTCCAGCTGTTATTATCCCCAACACTCTGCCTCTGTACTTAATAAACCAGTTAGCAGCAAGCATAAAGCCACCCATCTGAAGGGGAACAACCATAATTCTCACTATAAAAATACTGATTGCATAAATTGTATAACTTTTTCCTGCAAATGAAATACCTACACATCCTAATGCTAGCAAAAGAATACTTGGCACTAAAATTTTTCTTACGCCATACTTAACAAAGGCAGTACCTATTATCAAGTAAACAACAATGGTTACGAGTGCACCTATAGTTACAGGATTTGTTATAGTCAAGTCATCCCAACCATATGTTGATTGCAAAAATGGAGTCAATATATTCAAATGATCATTTTGAAGTCCTGAATAAAAAAAGTTGTAAAATATTCCGATAATGATAAATGTAAAGGCATATCTTATAAATTGCTTGTTCTTAAACATTCTAATCCTCCAAGATTTTAATTTTTTATTTTTGTAAACAAAATTTCATTACTGATATATACCTTAATATTATTTTAATTAAATTCGTCTGAGTCCATATATTCCACTGCGCTATAGCCTGCTATTCTTCCACTATTAACTGCAAAGCTCATAGTGTTCCCTGGAAGGAAGAAGCAATAGCTGTCACCATAAATATTACAAGCATCTGTACCACATGCGTAAAGACCTGATATTTTAATTCCTGCATCATTAAGCACTTCCATATTATCATTAGTCTTAACACCGCCAAGACTTCCATACCCTGCAGGATAATGTCTTGCAGCATAGAATTTACCACTTTTAAAGGGTTTCATATATTTATGCTTTTTAAAAAACATTTCATCTGATGTAGTGCAGCTTTCATTATATTCCTCTAATGTTTGCTTAAGGTTTTCCAAGCATATTCCTGTCTTTTCGCAAAGCTCTTCGAGGGTATCTGCCTCATATATATTCACCTGGTGTTTCTGTTCTTCATTATGAAGTTCGCTCAATCCTGTTTTTTCAGATTGACCTCCGCTTAAATATGTCTGAAGTTCCTTATCCCACTTATCAACAGTCTTAATATTGTGATGAATTGTTACATAATCAAGTCCAGTTTTTCGGTAAGTGTTAAGAATACTATCATCAATAATTGTGAAAGCCATTCTTTCCCTTTGCAAAGAAATAGCATTTCCTGTATAAACAGTATTGCTCATTAACTCTTCATTATAAAATCTTTTACCATCAAGATTAACCATAAGGTTTGGCTGACGCATTGTTTCGCTCAGGGTTTTAAATACATCTGTTACGCCAGGCGTAGTAAAGGTTAATTCCATTGTTGGAACTGTTTTTCCAGCTCCTGCTTCCCAAAGCATTCTGAGACCTTCTCCTTGTACTCCAGGTATTCTAAAGGAATGTAAATCTTTACCCCATTCATAGCCTAGAATATCTTGAATCATTTTAGGATTATCGCCAAATCCACCTGTTGCAACGATAACAGCATTACATTCAGCTATAACCTTCTCACCATCTTCTCCAACGAATTCAACACCAGTCACGTAACCGTTTTCCATTAGAATTTGCGTAGCCTTTGTGTTATAAAGAATTTCAACACCCAATTCTTCAGACCTTTCAGTTAATGCACGGAACATGTTTGATGCTGATCTTTCAGCTGGTGCATTACTTCCTTTAGTTTTAACAATATGCCAAGTTTGAGTAGATTTTTCAAAATACTTATATGCTCCTAAAAATTCGACTCCTAGGGATTCCATCCACTCAATGGTATTGCTTGATTGCTCAATATATTTTCTTACAAGTCTAGCATCCACTCTCCAATGAGTGTAATTCATTAATAAGTTGAAAGCATCTTCTTTTGAAAAGTCAACTAACTGAGCTTTTTGGTACTTTGATTCCACCGCAAAAATTCCCATTCCCATGTTTGCAGCTCCACCTGTAGTACTTCCTTTCTCAAGAACTATTACACTTGCATCCTTTTCAGCAGATGCTACAGCAGCTGTAATTCCGGAGGCACCTCCTCCAATAACAATAACATCAGCTTCGTAATTCTTACTCATTTCTTTGTTTCCTCCTTTCACTTTTATATAAAGTTTGATAACTTTATTTACAATTACTAAAAAACATTCCTTGTTACTTACGTCTTCGACGCCTAGTAGTTTTGCCAATTTGTTCGTCTGATGACTCTCCAACATTTCCCACAGGAATTGGTTCTTTAGGAATTCTCGGTTTAACCGCTCCTGCCTTCTTGATTGCCCCTTTCGGACATACATGTACACATGCTAATGTCTTATTGCATAACTCTGTATCAATGACGTGAATCATTTGTTCTCCTCCTGCAATAGAATTGGAAGGGCAACTATTGAGACATAGCCCACATCCATCACAAAGCTGTGGATCAATATACAAAGTGTACATTCCTTTACATATCATATTTGAACAAATTTTTCTTCGGATATGTTTACTCCATTCATCCTCATGCTTTACTATAAGCTCAAGACATATAGATGCAGCATCTCTTGCCATTTCACAACTTTCATGTCTTTTTATCTGTTCAAGCAGCTCTTGTAGAAGCTCAATATCATCACTCCTACCATTTCCTTTGGCAATGTACTTGATTATTTCATAAGCCTGCCATGTTCCTTCACGACAAAGCACAGACTTTCCACAAGATTCTCTCCTTGCTGTATCCATAATATGAACACAGTAATCCACTACACACGAGTTAAGATCAGATTCATCCCATTTAGGGAATTCTAATTTTTTATCACAAATCATTCCGTCACCTCCTTAACCTTCTTATAATGTGGATCTACCCAATATTTAACTTTTTGTATATCTAACCTTAAGTCACACTGCAAACAACGATCTGTTTCCTCTAAAGCTTCGCATTTATTATGAAAAGTTTCGATTCTATTTAATTTTGCGAAATTTTCCTTAACACCTATATTTGGATTTTTCTTTTGCCTCTCGTAAAGAATATCTGATATATCTCCATCACCGCCTAAATAAAGGTCTATATTTATAGCTGCATCACGTCCGGAAGCAATAGCTTGAACCACAGATTTAGTTCCATAGGAGACGTCACCACAAGCAAAAATTCCATCAATATTTGTTTTCATTTTATCATCAACCTTGGCAAAGCTACCTTTAACAAGTTCAATTCCAAAGTCATCACTCAACCCTGGCTGTTGTCCTGTAGCAAAAATTAGCATATCGGTATTAAGAACTGTTTCTGATCCATCTACTACGTCTAACTCTAGACCTTTATTGCTAAAACTAAAGCCTTTGATATCAATTAACGTTAATGAATTAATTTTTTCCTCATCATCTTCTATTGTTAACATAGATTTGCTGTTTAAAATTTCAATTCCTTCTTCTAATGCTGCTGTTATTTCTTCTTTGTCTGCCAGCATTGCCTCTCTAGATTCAAGACATACAACACGAACAGTTTTTACACCCATCATTTTAGCTGTGCGCGCACAGTCAAAACCAACATTTCCTCCACCATACACTGTAACAGTATCTCCAAGTTCAATAAGCTTTCCTTCGTTAGCCATTCTACAGAAGTCTACTGCATCCACTGCATTTAACCATTTCTTGTTATATACGGGAGGTCTTTTTCCATTACAAGCACCCAAAGCTATAAGCTGGGCATCATATCCCTTGTCCTTCAATTCATCAAGAGAACTTATATTTGAATTAAGATGAATATTTATTCCCTCTTCTTTCAATATATTAATTTCATTATCCACAATTTTTTGTGAAAGTCTGTATTTCGGAATTCCATAGGACAGCATACCACCAGCAAGAGTCTGACGCTCATATACATCAACTTCATATCCCTTTTTAACCAAATAGTAAGCCGCTGTCATTCCAGAAGGGCCTCCCCCTATTACTGCCACTTTTTTACCATTAGATTTGCTTCTCTTAACCTTAGTTTTCCAAGTTTCTTCCTTATCATTTTCTACTGCAAATTTTTTAATTTCCCTTATTGAAATAGGTTCATTAAGATACGTTCTTTTACAACTTGATTCGCAAACATGAGTACAAATATATCCCAAAGAATGCGGAAATGTTAATTTTTCTCTTATTACTGATACAGCGTCGCTATACCTGCCTTCTTTTGTAAGCCTTATATATTCAGGTATGTCAGTGTGTGCAGGGCAATCATTTTTACATGGAACTAATGCCATATTTTTAGGTGAATCCTTTGAGAAAATTCCCTTCATATCCTGTATTGCTCCTGTTGGACAAACTTCAACACAAGCCCCACAAAATCTGCAATCTGAATCAATCATCAACTTATCACCAATAGTGTTTATATAAGTTTCGTCATTTTTCTTATTTATAGACAAGGCCTTAACTCCACGATACTCTTCGCATACTTTTACACAACGACCGCATTGAATACAACGTTGCATTTCTTTTTTTATAAGATTATCAGATACAGCAATCCTCGTGTTTTCTTTTTCAATGTCACGAAGCCTTGAATGCGATACGCCCATATACTGCATTAAAGCTTGAAGTTCACAATTTAGATACTTATCACATGAAGTGCAGTCCTTTGGATGGCTTGCCAACATAAGTTCAAGAGATAACATACGAAGCTTATTCACCTCTTCAGTTTTCGTACTGACTACCATACCTTCCTCAACAATTGTTTCACACGATTGAACGATATCAGACTGTCCTTCTACTTCAACAGCACATAGCTTACAACTACCACTTGGTGTTAAATCCGGATGATAACATAGGTGAGGAATATATATCCCCGCATCTAAAGCCGCCTGAAGAAGATTTTGTCCTTCAATCGCTTCAATATTATAGCCATCAATTTTTAATCTTATTTTCTTCATTATTTACTCCTTACTATAGCAGTGTATCTACCAGAAGCCATTATTTTCAACAAAAATGTTAAACCAAACCCTACTGCGCTCATTACCGCTACTGCTATGAATGCAAGATTGTATCCACCACTTACCGTCTTTGTCCATGCAGCTAGCTGAGGACCAATAACACCAGCTATTCCATAGGCAACATACAAAAACGCGTAATTGAACGAAAGATTTTTTATACCAAAGTTATCTGCGCAAATAGGCGAAAACATGGAAGTGAAACCTCCATAGCAAGCACTAATTGCCAGAAGTGCTCCATCAAAAACCATACCTTCTGACTTTGTAAGTAATACCATTGAACATCCTATTACCGAAAACAACAATAACATAATATTGTATCTTCCTAACCTATCGGAAACAAAGCCAAAGGTTAACCTTCCTAATGCATTTGAAATCGAAATAAATCCTATTAATAATGCAGCTTGTTCAGCTGTCATTTTTTGAATTTCTTGAAGCATAGAAGATGCATGTCCGGTTATCATAAGTCCTGAAGTTGCACCCAGTGTCAATGCAGTTAAAATAATATAAAACCTTCCAGTCCTCAGCATTTCCTTCCAAGTATAATCTTTTACAGATACTACATTCAGATTTTTTTTACTCTTTTTTTCAGCCTGAGGATTAAAATGTTCCGGTACACTTCTTATCAAAAAAGATGTAGGTATCATAACGACTGCAAATATAACAGCTAATATTCCAAATACATAAAGTACACCATACTGCTTAGTAAAATAAGCTGCTAATGGAGCCCAGATAATTGATCCTCCACCATAGGCACATGCCAGCATACCCGAAGCCATTCCTGTCTTATCTGGAAACAAACTTGTACTGTATGCCATCAGACTTGGGTAGAGCATACTAATTCCAATACCTACAACAATTCCATACATAATATACAAATAGCCAATTGAGCTTGTAAACATTGTTGCAACTAGACCAGTTAAGTAAATTCCTATACCAATCCACAGGTATTTCTTAACCCCTAATACCTTTTGATATCTTCCTAAAAAAACAGGTGCAAGGGTTGATACAAGTATCTGTATCGTAAATGTTAGAGAAATGGTCTTAAGCGCCCAGTTGAAATCTTCCATAAGTGGCTTTTGAAACACACTCCAAGTATATCCTATTCCTGAACATAGTGCCATTAGCATGGCTGCCGCCAAATATTTCCATCTTTTTTGTTTGAAATCCATTCTTATGTCTCCTTCTATGTTAATACGTAATTAAACTTATCATGAAGCTATTACAGATTACTCTTTTATCATTTCAACGATACAGGCTGCTCCCATTCCTCCGCCTATGCACATGCTGACAAGACCATAACGACCATCAACAGTTTTTAAATAATTTAGCGCTTTACCAAGTAATATCGCACCTGTAGCTCCCAAAGGATGTCCTAATGCAAGCGCTCCACCTCTTGGATTTACCTTTTTCTTATCAAGATTGAGTTCATCTATGGTTGCAATTGCCTGAGATGCAAAGGCTTCATTCAACTCAATAACATCAATGTCATTTAAACTTAGACCAGATTTATCAATGACTTTTTCTATGGCGTAAATTGGTCCTAAACCCATATATGAGGGCTCTAGACCTTCAACGACAAAGGTTGTAAATTTAGCTATACCCTTAATACCTAATGACTGTGCTTTTTTTTTGGACATCAATACCACAAAAGAAGCACCGTCACTTCTCTGTGAGGAAGTAGCAGCAGTTACTAATCCATCGTCCTTAAAGCAAGGTTTCAACTTAGCTAAAGATTCCTTATTAGTTCCTTTTCGATAACATTCATCTCTTTTGAAAACTACTGCATTACCTTCTTTATCAAAACCTTTTACAGGAATAATCTCATCATCAAACAAACCATTTTCCACAGCTTCTGATGCTTTTGCATGACTTTCAACAGACATATGCTCCATTCTTTCTCTCGTTATTCCAAATTTTTCAGCAACATTTTCAGCAGTTATTCCCATGGGCATATAAATATCAGTATGGTCTAAAAGCCATGTATTTAAAAATTCAGAAGACTCTGAAAGAACAGGACAACTCATAGATTCCACTCCACCTGCAACAACAACATCCTGCAAGCCGCTCATAATCATCGAAGCTCCTGTTGCAATCGACTGAATTCCAGATGCACAAAATCTATTAACTGTCTGACCAGGAACCTCTACTGGGAAACCTGCTCTTATAGTTAGGTTTCTCCCAGGATTCAAACCCATTTTTCCTTCTGGTATAGCACATCCTACAATAACATCATCAATATCGCTTAATTTTAACTGAGGCACCCTTTCAACAACTCCCCTAAGTACCTCTGCTCCAAAATCTATAGGGTTTACTGTTGACAAAGATCCACGGCCTGCTTTTCCTATAGCCGATCGGCCATAAGCTACTATTACGCAATTTTCCATTTTAAAGATTCCTTTCTTAGTTAAATTGTTAATAATCATTTTTAGATTTGAAGATTAATCAACTTCAAACCTTAACTTAGCATGGTGCATAAAAGTATTGAATATAACTTTTCATTCATGCTTGCACTCCTAGATGTTAGAACAATAGGAATATCCGCCCCAACAAGACAACCTGCCATAATATTATCAGGATCCGCATTCCATATTTTACTCATCACGTTTCCAGTAACCATCTGTGGTACAAGTAGCATATCTACATCTCCAGCATATGGTGATTTATATCCTTTTATCTCTGCCGATTCACTACTAGTTGCTAAATCAAAAGATATGGGACCTTCAACAACACAATTTCCAAGCAAGCCTTTCATAGACATTTCCTTAAGCTTCAAAGCATCAACAGTTTCAGGCATTTTTTCACTTACAGTCTCAACTGCACATAAAGCTCCCACAACAGGCTTATTATAACCTAATTTTATAAGGGCTTCCGTACATGACATAATAATCTTCTTCTTTTCCTCTAACGTTGGATATGGAATTACTGCGCAATCACTTATTGATAACAATTTATGATATCCTTTAAGCTGCATAAATCCAAAATGTGTAATAAAACCATTTTTATTAAGTCCTGTTTCTTTATTAAGTATTGGTTTTAACAAGTCTTTGGTTTCTAACTTTCCTTTTATGATGAAGTCACCCTCACCCTTGTGGATTAACTTAACGGCTATCTCCGAAGGATTAATATCATTTTCACAATTTACAATTTTATACTTCTTATCTAAATAATTCATTTTATGAAGCTTATTAATTATATCTTCTTGTACACCCACAAGTACCGGTGTAACAAAACCCTTTTCCTGAGCAAGAAATACAGCTTCCAGGGCGTGCTCATCAGCAGCACCTGCTACAACAGCTCTTTTTATAGGACCATTTGAATTAATAAGCATATTCATCAGTTCATCAAAATTTTTATACATGCTGTTCACCTTAATTCTTCTTTATACCAAGTATTTGCCTTGCTTCATCAGGTGTAGCTGGTTCTTTTCCAAATTCCTTAATTACTCTTGCAGCTCTTTCTACAAACTCAACATTAGTACCAAGTCTATCCTTGCTATAATAAACATTATCCTCTAGTCCAACCCTAATATGTCCTCCTAATGCCAAAGTGGCATACATAATAGGTAAATGCTGTTTTCCTAGACCAAAAGCAGACCAAGTAGCATTTTCAGGAAGCATATCACAGAGGAAATGTAAGTTTTTAACGGATGCCTCCATACCTCCACCTACTCCAAGTACAAACTGATAATGACATGGAGTAATGAGAACTTCCTTTTTAACATAATACTTAACAATATTCATAAATCCTGAATCAAATATTTCAAGTTCAGGCTTAATGCCAAGCTCTTTCATCTTAAGTCCTAATGACTTAAGAAACTGTGGGGCATTATCAAATATACCAAAAGGCATCCAGTTGAAAGAACCCGCATCAAAGGAAGCCATCTCAGGCATAACATAAGGTAAATGTGCCATTCTTTCTTCATAGCTGGCCCTATTATCACCAGAAGTTGTACAATTAATAACAACGTCACAATCTGTTCTTTGTTTAATTAGATCAACAGTTTTCTTGAATTTTTCTTTGTCCATGGTGCCCAAACCTTCTTCATCTCTCATGTGAAGATGCACAACTGCAGCACCTGCCTTCCAACAATTATATGCATCCTCTGCAATTTCCTCTGGAGTAAGTGGTATTGCTGGGTTTAATTTCTTAGGTGTCATAGCCCCTGTTAAGGCAGCTGTTATTATAACTTTATTTTCTAATTCCATTATTACCTCCTATTGTCTTCCATCTTAAAAAGTGTTGTTGCTTTCCTAAGCAAGTTCATTGGGATTACTAAATATATCTTCTATTGAGTTATATCCTCTTGGATAATATATATATGGGTGTACCTCTTCCTCATTATTAAGTATTCTAAGTCCCCCAGCTGCTAGTGCTTCCATTTCACGTTCACCTGGAATAATTGAAACTGGAGCAATAAAGGATACCTTTTCTTTAATCCAGTCAGTTATTCTTTCGCTATATGCAACACCACCAGTAAGTATAATCTGGTCAACTTTTCCGCCCCTAACAACTGAAAGTTGTCCTATACTTTTAGAAACACCATACGCCATAGCCTTTAGAATTAATTTTGCCTTTTCATCGCCTTCATCTATCATTTTTTCTACATCTCTAACATCTTGAGTGCCAAAATATGCAACCACACCAGATTGTCCACAAAGATGCATCCTCATCTGCTGAAGAGTTTTGTTACTTTTATAGCAATAATCTACTAAGTATCTTGTTGGAATGGCTCCTGCCCTCTGAGGTGACATAGGACCTTCATCATCATATACCCAGTCGGCTATACGACCGTGATCATGAAAACCAAGAGTTATACCCCCACCAAGCTGTACTATAATTAGATTAAGATCTTTATATTCTTTACCGATTGATTCTGCATATGTTATTCCTGCCATCTTTGTATTAAGCAAATGTGCTATCGGCATGTTAATAATTTCAGGGATACCTGTAATTTTTGCAATTTCATCTGCTGAATCTACACAGGTTGGATCATAAATAATTACAGGAACTCCAAGCCCTTTTACCAGCTTATCAGCAATTAAACATGATAATGTCGATGCATGCTGCGCCTCAGGAGCATATGTAACAGATGCAATCATCAAATCATTTACTTCATATGCACCGTCATATGGAACTGAAGGTATAGTTCCTGCTCTTGAAACAACAATATCAAATTCAGAAGGATTAAGATTATTTTCTTCTAAGAACTCCTTGACTTGATTTGTTCGAAATTCAAGCTGATCCAATGTTTTTGGCATCTCTTTCAGTTGTTCTGCAGTTATTGTAAGTGAGATCTTGCTCATCATCTTATCGTCTTCAAAATAAGCTACCTTGGTTGAAGTAGAACCACAATTTATAGTAAAAATTTTTTTCATTTTATATCACCACCTATTATTTAAAGCATGTGGAGAATTATTGAATTCTCCACGCAAATTTTAATGTTATCTTATTTTTCCCTTTAATGGTGGGTCGATTTTTCCTTCAAGTCCCAAATATTTAATCATTGATAAAAGTTCTGAATGAAGCTCATCAGCACAGAACATTCCAAATAATTCAGTTCCAAATGCCATATCAAGATCATCTGCAATCCTTTTCTTCCAAGGTCTTCTTACTAACTGAGTAGTTAATCTTCTTGCCACTCTATTTTGAGCCATAAGCATATCTGCAATTTCATAAGCTCTGTCCATAAGTTTTTCTCTTGGAACTATTTCAGATACCATCCCTAACCTTAAAAGGTCTTCTGGAGACATTTTATCACCAGTCATCAAATACCATGCAGCAAATCTTGGAGGCATAAGCTCCATAAAGCAGCTGTGTATTCCATCTCCTGGTACATTATTAGTTCCTGGCAACATATGTGGATCAAGTACAACGATATCATCTGCTGCAATAGCTAAATCACACATCAATGCTAATTCAGTATGTCCACCAGATCCGCTTAATACACCCAAAGTTGGAACCTCAACATCTTGAATCATAGTTATAATCATACGACGTCCATCAACAAACATGTGATTGTATCTTGTTTGTCCAGGATCATCTCCCTCTGGAGCCCAGCTTGCAGCTTCAAAGTCAGTTACCCAGAGGTTACCTGTACCTGTAAATATTATCATTTCAGTTTCGCGGTCAGTACCGAGCATTCTCCACATCTTTCCAATAGCATCGTGCAATTCCATTGACCATATTAAAGGTCCTCCCTTGCAGTGCATACGGACTGTTACAACTCCGTCTTCTCTTCTTGTAATTATAAAATGTTCTTTAAACATTTCTTGAATTTCTTCAAAACTTGGCCAATTTACATAGCCTGCATTAGTAATTCTTTCTGTTGACATATTTTAACCTCCAAAATTTTAATCACAACAGTTTCTCTGTTATACAAATATTATAGAAAAATTATTGCGGATTGTACAATTCAAAATATGCATATAAAATTTCACATACTTTGTTTTTCAATATCATATTATTAATATTATAACGACTTTTAATAAACTAAATTTCTTTTGGTTTATCGTTTAATAAAAGCATAGCAATTATTGATATCACTTCTATTCCCATAAATATAATATATGCACCGGTAAAAGATCCCGTAATACTAATAGCTACCGCTAATACTAAAAATGCCATGTTTCGAATTACACCCTGAATAGTATTCATTACTGTAAATGCCATAGGAAACTCTCTTCTTCCAAATATAGTTGTAACCATAGATGGAGGAAAATTAGCGTTACCTCCTATAGCACCACCTATCATGATAAGTGAAATATATAAACAAATTGTATTATCAATTAAATTAAACCCAATACCTACTATATACCAAACAGCGAAACACAATGATGCTGTTTTAGTACCCCATTTTTGATCAACAACTCCCCAAGCGTAACTCCCTAATAGTCCTATTACCGCAGCTATTGTTAACATCATAATAGCTGTGTTAAGTTCATATCCTCTTTCCATTAACCTTGGAACTAACTGCGACATAATACCAATAGTAACCATTCCATTAATGCCATACGCAATTGCCATTAACCAAGTTTCCTTTGTTTTAAAAACCTTCATATAAGTTAATTTATGTTCATAGTTTCCTATTATTTCTTCACTTACTTGATCAGAAGGCAAATTATCAGGTGTACACCCTGCTTCCTCAGGAGTTCCCTTCATGAATATCTTAGTAAATATAGCTAATAATATCATGATTATACCCATAATTGTAACTGACGTATTAATTCCTCCAAATGCAACTGCAAGAGCGTTTAACACGATAACTATTGTAGCAGATGCCATATTCATCCCCATAGTAGACCATCCAAGTGCCAATCCTTTAGTTCTTGGAAACCAGTTTGCCATGTATACGTTACCTGCTATATTACTAAAACCATTAATTAGTGAAACCATTAATGTTAATGAAATAGCATAAGTAGTAAGAGTATTGGCATTACCATACCAAATAGTAGCAAAACCTCCTAATACAAGACATAATATCGCTGTAAATTGTGCCCCTTTTTTAGCAGCCAACCATCCATAAAACATACATGAAATTAAGGCAATAATGCCTGCTGGTGTAGACATTGCTAAAATTTGATTATAATCCATACCATGTAGTTCACTTAGCCCTGGCACTAATACATTTAAACCATCCACAGTCATACCAGTCATAAAGTAGTACAAAAATCCTACATAAATTATTACACCCCAACCTTTCTTACCAAAGTTATTACTTATTTTTTCAGTGCCTTTTTTATTATTTGAATTGTTTAAATTCTTTACAACCATATTAACATCCTCCATTTTTATTAGATTGTATCCAATGGACACTTCAATTTTTAATTAAATTATTTACTACTTCTATATTTATTTAAATCAATTGAAATTTTAATTTATTAGTTCTATTTAGTTTCTTCCCTTTAATAATATCTGCAGGGTATTGGAATAAGTTCATATTGATTTCATCAGTAAAACATGATAAAATGTTCTAAAATTAACAATATAATTATAAATTGTTAATTTACTACAATTATGAAAGGATTATACCATGAATCTTGAGACTCTTCAGTATTTTCAATATATTGCCAAATACAAGAATATCACTAAAGCTGCAAAACATTTTTTTATCAGTCAGTCTACTTTAAGTCGCCAAATAATGGCCCTTGAAAGTGAGCTTGATACCCAACTTTTCATAAGAAATAATAAAAATATAGAGCTAACTGATGCGGGTAAGGTATTCAATAAGGACTGTGATTTATTTATTAAACACATGCAGGTCATAACGGAAAATGTACAAGCTGCATCCCAAGGAAATGTTGGAACCCTTAGAATTACATCACCAGGTGATTTATGTAAAACGTTTTATGATTCTTTAATCTTATTTCAGGAAAGATTTCCATCTGTTCAACTGGTTGTTGAAGCTTATGATTTCAATGAAATTCCCACTGCCATTCAATATGGTGTATATAATATTGGATTTACTTTTGATTTTGCTACCACAACATATGAAGACGAAATTGAAAGCATTCCTATAGGGACGGATGTATTTTCCTTGGCTGTATCATCTAAGTTATTCCCTAATCCATCCATTGACTCAATATCAGAAATTGTAAAATCATTGCCCATGGTTTTGCCTTATTACACAGAACCTCCTTTTTTAAAACGCATAATACATGAACTTCAACATTATTCAGGAGTAAAGAAAATCAAAACAAACTACGTTAATACTACAGACTCCGTTATGCTTGATGTTTCATTAGGCTTAGGCTTTAGCATCATTCCAACTTGTGTATCAATATCTAAAAGTGGTATGGAAAACATCTCATATATACAGCTTGATAACTTTGCAAATGGCACTATTGTTATGCTTTATAAGAAATCAATGACTTCCGGATTACTAAATAGCTTTGTGGATATTGTCAAAGAGCTTAGCATGTAATAATAAATTTATTCTTTAAATATTTCATGAATTTCTTCTAAATTTGACCATTTTACATATCTTTCATTAGTAATTCTTTCTTTTAACATATTATCCTCACAAATATTAATTAAAACAGCTGTTTTTAATATATCAATATTATAAAAACGTTTTTATGGATTGTACAATTCAAATTATGCATAGTGAATTTCAAATACTTTGTTTTATTTATGTCGTATTATTTGCTATAATAATATAGTTGATAAAGAATCTAAAAAGCGAGGTAAAATTATATGGATCAAAAAGGAATGCTTTCTATCGAAAGTAGAAATGTATTTAACATACTAAAAAAATGGCTATACACAGAACAAGATATCGTTTTTCGTGAATTAATATCCAATGCTTGCGATGCTATAGAAAAATTATCAAAGATTAAAGAAAAAGAGAGAAGTTCAACAGTATATAAAGGTAATATTTCTGTAAAATTAGATATTAATAAAAACTGTCTCATAATAAGCGATAATGGAATAGGAATGACAGAGGAAGAAGTTCAAAAATATATAAATCAAATTGCTTTTTCAGGAGCAACAGATTTTATAAATAATAATAATCAAACTGGAAACGATACAATAATTGGTCATTTTGGAGTTGGTTTTTATTCTTCATTTATGATTAGTGATCATGTTGCCATTGAGACAAAATCCTATCAAGAAAATGAACAAGCTGTACGTTGGGATTGTCTTGTAGACATGTCCTTCTCTATGAAGGAAGGGTGCAAATCAGAAACTGGCACAGATGTCATTCTTTATCTAAATGATAGTAGCCCGTATTTTAAAAAACCAACGCTCATATTTGATATAATAAAAAAATATTTCATTTTGTCTAAAACAGAAATTTACTTTGAAGCTCCTAATATACAAAAGCAACTTGTAAATATCACTGAGCCAATTTTTAGGTTAAATGAAAATCTAATAAATCAAGTTGAAATGAATTCATTTTATCGTGAGTTCTTTAGTGACATATCTGATCCTTTATTCTGGTTTAAATTTGAAAGTGTCGATATAGGCGTAAAAGGTATATTATTTTTCAGAAATACAAAAAACAACACAGAGGAATTAGATGGAAAAATAAAGGTTTTCAGTAAAGGAGTATACATAGGAGAAAACATAAGCGAACTCATACCAAAATTCGTAAATCTTCAAAACGGAATTATTGAATGTGATAACCTTCCTCTTGTAGTATCAAGAAACTCAATTCGTGAAGAAAATTCTAAAGAAAACATCGTAGATCTTATAAATGAATGCCTTTCACAAGAGGTAACTATTTACCTTAATAATATGTTTGAACAGCACAGAGATAAGTATGAAGCTTATTGGCCAAATATCAATGCATTTGTAAAATACAGCATACTTCAAGACAAAATATTTGCATCTGTTATGGCTAAAAAAGCTATATTTATGGATTTAAGTGGAAAATACTATACTATCAATGAATATATCGAAAAAAGTAAAAACACTGAAACAAAGGAAGTATATTATTCATCTGATGCTGTTGAACAATCATACTATATAGGAATTTTCAAGCGTTGCGGTCTAAATGCACTTTTGTTTGACCATGTGATTGACCAGCCTTTTATGCGAAAATATGAAGTAATAAATCCTTCCCTGAAATTTATAAGAATTGATTCTAATATTGAAGCCCTTTTCAATGGAGAAATTAAGGAGGAAGACAAAGAAAATGCAGAAGTGGTTACGAACAAGATAAAAAAGTTTCTTGGCAGCAGGCTTGGAAACATAAGATTAAAAGCCTCTAGTCTTCAACATGAAAGTATATCCATTTTAATAATCAATGATGAAAAATCAAGAAGATTGGCAGATATGATGGAGATTTATGGTTTAATTAATGCTACAGATTTTACAGCTAGAGAACTTCAATCCAAAAGCACTCTGCTCATAAACCTGAATAATGACATTGTTAGATTTATCCTTTGCTCAGATAATGAAGATCTCCTGAATATTATTATTAATCAACTGTTTGATTTAGCTTTATTAAACCAACAGGCTTTAGAACCCGAAGATATTGAAAGCTTCGTCAACAGAAGCGAAAATTTGCTCATTAGAACAATAAAGAAGTAAAAAAACACCATTTTAAAAAACTACCTAGATTATAAAAGGTAGTTTTTTGTTTTATGAAATTCTTTCAAGCCATCCTTTTACAGTGTTTACTTTCTCCAGTTGGTCTAATCCCTCTAAAATTACAAGGAAGTCCTTTATATAAACAATATACCTTTCATCCATATGAAGGGAATACACATTTATCAAATAATTAATAACTTCACTTATTTCCTCTGACTTAGTTTGATACATTTGCCTAGAATTTTTTTTAATTACCATTTTTAAATTTACTGTTGTAATCTGATAAATTATTTCTTCAAATTTTTGTAATTCACAACAACCCATTATGCCATAGTATATTCTTAGCATATCCCTAGTCATATCACTGGACCAAGGTTTTTTCTCGGTTGCATAATAAAGAGATAAAAGTTTAGCAAGAAAAACCCAATCATAATGAACTGTACTACTGATATCTAAATTTATATAATGATCAACTTCCACAATATAATGATAAATAATTCCTTTGTTCACTGCAGATTTAAGCTCCCCTTCGTAAAACTTTTCGTTCATATCGTTATCTCTCTTGTATATAGAAATTGTTGAACCCTGAACATACGTTTCAAATTTTAGTTCCTCAAATCCAACAATTTTATCCTTTATAGTTTGATCATCAACTATATCTAAGATATCTTTTTCCTCTTTATTTAAACCTGATAGTGAATACTCCTCCTCTATATAATTCAAAACCCCTTTAATATCATCTCTGTCATAATATGTATAACGCTGATTTCCCTTTAACTTTACAATTATAATTTTTAATCCTAATAAGTATTGAACAAAATCTTCTTTCTCTAAGTCCCTGCAAGCCATTTTATAAATACTACTATAAGTTAATCCTGTAATATCCATCCTAAATACAAAATTATCAGCTGCAGTATAGTATTTATGTTCAAATACTTCTTTTGAAAAATACTCATCTTCAATATATTTAATAACGTTATTAAAATCTCTTAAAATAATCAAACTTCCTATACGATGAAATTTAATGATATTTTGTTTATTTATCCTTAGGCTATTGTCCATTTGAATCTCCTTTTTTATTTTAATATAAAATAGTATTTATATTATAATCATTAAAATAGGTTAATATATTTAATTCAAAATACTAAATTTAACATCTTAATTATTATAGCAGAATATTCTTAACTTTTCTATAATGTACATGGATATTTATCCATACGAAATTAGCATTATACAATCCATTTTACTTTTGCTATAATGATAATCTAGAATTTATATTACATACTAACATCAAAATTTATTTAGAATCCCATAGGAGGTATAAAAAATGAAAAAACTAGAAGGCAAAATTGCCATAATTACAGGTGGAAATTCAGGAATAGGACGCGCAACTGCTGAACTTTTTTGTAAAGAAGGTGCTAAAGTAGTAATAGCATCAAGACGTTCTGAAAAAAATAATGAGACAGTAAATGAAATCACATCTCAAGGTGGAGAAATTATGGCTATTATGGCTGATGTTTCTAAAAAAGATGACTGTAAAAAGATAGTTGATGAAACAATCAAAAAATATGGACACATAGATGTCTTAGTAAATAATGCTGGTATTGCAGACAAGCATATGCCTATAAATCTTTGCACTGAAGAATGGTATGAATATGTGTGCATGGTTGATCAGTTTTCTGTTTTCTATATGACAAAATATGTATTAGAATATATGGAAAGGGAAGGAAAAGGCTCAATAGTAAACATATCTTCTATAGGCAGTCAGGGTGTAGCAGGTATTTCTTACAGTGCAGCTAAGGCAGCAGTAAACAGTATGACTAAAAATGTAGCCCTTCAATATTCTCCTACAGAAATTCGTTGCAACGCAGTTGCACCAGGGCCAACACCAACTCCATTGAATGCGGCTGAACAATTCAAGCAATTTAATCAAGAATTTGCAGCAGCCTGTGCAAAACATATAGATGTTGAACTTCCAGAAGCTCAGGCAAGTGATCAAGCTGAAGCAATTTTATTTTTTGCTAGTGATGCTTCAAGAGCAATTACTGGCCAAATTTTATATGTTGATCACGGTACTACTTTATATTAAATAAGCTTCAGAAGGGCGGGTATATAAACCCGCCCCTACGTTAGATTCTAATTATTGTCTCGACACTGTTATTGTTTTCTACGTTCTATTATTTTTTTCAGTTCTTTTTCTTTTTCTTCTATGATTAATTTTTTATTCACTTTTAGTTCTATTTCTAACATGTTGATTAGTTCATCAGCAAATCTCAATTTCCATTCTGTCATTATGGGATTGTATGTTAAGGCATATGCTACTAGCTTTCCCAAATCAGATTCTATTTTACCTTCGCATGATTGTTCAAAGTCAATTCCATATATTTCTCCATTTTTTATAATGAAATTTCTAAAATTTACATCAGAAATAATAATTCGTTTTTTGTAATAGTTAAAAGTTACATCATAGAACTTTTTCAACCACATGCACAATTTTATAATTATATTTTTGTAATCACATGAATTATCTACTTCAATTTGCTCATACCAATCTAGTAAAGTTAAATCTCCTAGGTCTTCCAATTCTAGTGTATTATTTTCTTTAGAAATAATATTTGGAACATTAATATTTTGATTTTTCAATAAAATTAAGAAATCTTCTTCTTTTCTCATATCGGATATATTCATAAATGTTTTTGAAATATATTTTTTATCACCATCTATAATTCTATAAACATCATTTCTCTTACTCAGTAGTTTTATCTTCTGATACATATTTCTATGTCTCCATTTTCAAAATATCCATCTAATTCTTTGGCTACAGCTTCAACTGTATTTTGTAATATTTGTTGTACGAAGGGAACCATTTTGATTTCTTTTCCATTTATTTTAAGTGATACCTCTTGATTATCCAATAAGCATTCACTTCTTTTTGCTTTTTTTCCTAATATTAATGAGCTTAATTCTCTACATGTATGTCCGCATTTTTGACAGCATTCATCTTTCATATCAGGTAACAATTTAAATACCTTTTCTTCTATTAAATCTACTAATTTATCCACATGTGTAATTGAATTTATAACTGGTATTCCTTTATATTCTGTCATAGAATTCGATATTTGTCCAGAAATTGCAAATGTAGTTTCATCAATTCTATCTTCTATACCCTTTATATCATGTGCTGTTACAATTTTTGGTGCCGATGTATCTCTAACACCTTCCATAACAACATAGTCATGGTCATAAAATTTCAAAATTTCATTTACACTTAATTTATGTTGGTACATTATATCTGTTTCATAGTGACCTCTTGCAGTAACTAAGCTAGATCCTGCTTCTTTATGTCTGCTTGTATTTGTTCCATCTGCATCTATTTTAAACTCTTCAAAATGAATTTCTTTTATAGTACCTACTGTATAATTTCTTTTTACTAGTTCTTTTATTATGTTTTCTATAGTTGTGGTCTTGCCTGTACTTGATGTGCCTATTACTGAAAAACCTTTCATTTTACACCTCTTTATTTATAAAGTTGTAGTTAATTTTTACATTGCTTTAATTAAAATAAATAAAATAGTAACTACTATACTTGAAGCTATAATTAAATAGTCTAGTCTATTCATTTTTAAAACCATATAGCTTGTTCTAGTTGAATATGCTCTAAACCCTCTCATTTCCATAGCTAATGACAACTCTCTTGCTTTTAATATGGAATTAGTTACAATTGGAAGCATTATATATTTATAAATTTTTATTTTCTTTATAAGTTTAACTTTTTTTATATCTATTCCTCTAAGTTGTATTGCAATTATCATATCGGACATTTCTTCTTTTAAAATTGGAAGAAATCTAATTGCAATCGAAACCATGAATGCTATTTCATATGGACATTTCCACTGAACTAACCCCTGTACTATTTCTCTGCTAGTAGATGTTGTAATTATTGTAGCTGATACAACTATTATGCTTATCCTTAGAATAAATTGCAAGGCACTCCTAATACCGTAATCTGTAATAATCACAATATTATGAAATTTTAAAATAGGCTGTCCCATTTTTATAAACATACTCTGAGCTATTGCTATAAAAACCATTAAAATAAATACTTTTTTTAATTTAAAAAACACAACAGCTACATCACTTTTGATTAGCAGTGAAACTGAAAGGGATATTAACAAAATTATAAAAAGCATCGATATTTCATTATATATCAAAGCTAAAGTAGATAATAATAGCACTATGACAAGTTTTGGACGAGGATCAATTTTATAATCTTTTATCACTTATAATTTCCCCTTCCTCCATATTTATAATTCTATCTCCATGCCTTTCCATAAAATAATCATTGTGAGTTATTATTAAAAAACCTATTTTTTCAGCCCTTAATTTATCCATTACTTGAGATAAAATTTCTACTCTTTCACTATCTAAGGATGCTGTAGGCTCATCTAATATAATATATTCAGGCTTATTCATTAAAACAGATGCTATGGCAAGCCTTCTTTTTTCTCCATAACTTAAAAAAAATGGGTAAGAATTTTTAACCTGGTTTAATTCAAACAGCTTAAGCATTTTTTCTGCTCGCTTATCTACTTCTTCTTTATCATAACCCTTAAGTATAAGTGGAAATACTAATTCATCCATAACAGAAGTAGAAAAAAGTTGTCTTTCAGGATATTGAAATACATATCCTATTTTTTCACCTATTTGCCCAAGAGTTAATTTTTTTGTTTCTTGTCCAAATATTTCAATATAACCATTATTTGGCTTTAATATACCCATTATAAGTTTAGTTAACGTTGTTTTTCCGCATCCATTTTTCCCTGTAATTACAGTTGATTCATTAACATTCAGTTGTAATGAAAAGTTATTAAATACGCATCTTCCCTTTTGATATTTATATGTAATTTCATTTATTTCAATATTATTTTTCTTAATATTAGTATTCATGGATACCACCAGTTTTTATATATTAATTACCCTATCGGCTATTTTCAAGTTTTCTATATCATGTTCAACAATGATTATTGTCTTACCTTGTTTTTTTAAATTCATTAACAAGTTTTTGATGATTTCCTTACCACCTTCATCAATCCAAGACATTATTTCATCACAAATTATTATTTTAGGATTTAGCATTAAAACAGAAGCTATTGCTATTAATTGCTGTTGTCCACCTGATAATGAATTAGGATTTTCATATCTATATTCTTCCATATTTATTATTTTAAGTATTTCATCTATTCTCATGGCTATTTCGTTTCTATCCACGCAAAGATTTTCTGGTCCAAATGCTAGTTCATCTTCAATAGTTGGTGAAAAAAGCTGTGTTGATGGATTTTGAAATATTATTCCTATATTTGTAGCTATTTCTGCCCTTGACATAAGGCTAATGTCTTGTCCAAATATTTTGACCTCTCCACTATATTCACCTTCGTATACATTAGGGATCAAACCACATATACAATTACATAGTGTGCTTTTTCCAGATCCACTCACCCCGCAAATAGCAAGTATCTCTCCTTGATTTACAATTAAATTTACATTTTCCAATGTCCTTTTTTGTACACTTTTATATTTAAAGTTTAATTTATTTAATTCTACTGCATTCATTTTATTACCTCAATTTTAGTTAGCCATTTACATCTTCTATTGCTAAATTTATCAGATACAACTATAGACTCATATGGCCCTCTTCCACCTTCATTCCTGCTTTTTAAAAACTTCCCATCTTTTTTATAGGTAATATAGACATTTTTATCTAATAGCACCTCTTCTATTGAATATGCAACAGAATATCCATCTACTGCGCTTAATATTACAGCTTTTCTATCAGATAAATCAATATTATATTTATTGAAGATATCTTTTAATTGTGCTCCTGTATAATTATGTTCAACTGGGTCAGTTGTAGATGTATCTAGAACTGCCTTAAAATTTCCTACTGTGATATTGTTAATTTCATTAATTCCAACAACTACCTCATTATCTCCATCTACTAAAACTATTTCTGCATTTGCAAGAATTTCTTTTTGCTTTTGAATTGACGGTTGCGACAGTTTTATTGAAACAATCATAATAACAAATAACACTATTATCACTAATGAAACTACAAACACTCTTTTATTCATATCATTCCCCTATTATAAAATATGGAACTATCATATCTTCCGACCTACACTCACCATGACTTCCACCATCTTCTGTATCATGCATACCGTGATCAGCTGTTAAAATTATAGATTTACCCCATACTTCACTTAGTTTTTGTATATAACCATCTACTTTATTTATGTAGCTTAATGTTTTCTCAGATTGAGTACCATAGGCATGACCTCTATCATCTATTCCATGAAAATGTATAAATATTAAATCATTATCACCACTTACAGCATCTAGACAGCTATTGAACATCTCATCATCTGTATCAGAATCCTTATTTAAATCTAAATGTAGAATTGGTTCTATTTCCGTATTGAGGATTTTTATATCACTTTCTAACAATATCGCTTTTTCCCCTTTTTCTAGAGCATATGCAAATATACTATTTACATTCATTTCACGCACACTCCTATCGTGAACACCATTTATATTAGGTGTTTGACCTGTAATCATGGCTGCATATCCAGCATTAGTAACTGGAGTATAAACGCTAAGAGCTGTATGCTTATAATACTGACTTAAAAATGGTATATAATCTTTTTCTTTTGCTAATTTATACTCATTGTATCCAAACCCATCTAACAAAACTACCATAAGCTTTTTATCATTATCTATATAATTTTTAATGTGATAATAAACATATGTAATGCTTTTATAATTATCTGATAAATAAATACCCACAATATTTTCTATAATATTTTTTTTATCTATGGTAGCACAATATACTCCATCTTTATTTTTACCTATAAACACATCCGAGGTCATCTTGAAAGATTCTCCATCTGCTTTAATTACAGTTATATTTCCAATTGAAACATCACTAACAATGGATTTTAGCAAAATGTCCTTTTCAATTTGAGGCTCATAGTTTAGTAAATAATTTCGATTATCATCAAATATATTTATACTATGTTTTACATTTGTATCTTCAATTGTTTCTTTATAACCCATACTTAAAAATATTTGATATCCTATCACAATAGCAAATATTATAAAAAGATCAGCAACAATAATTTTCATATTTTTATTCATACGTATGTCCCTCTATATATTTATATTCATTTTTTCTAAACTATTAATAATACTGCTAGCTATGATTCCTCCAACAGCACCAGAAAAAGCAGCACTTGATAACATAATCATAACAGCTAGACCAGGAAGTCTAAAGAACATTATGTTAGATATAAATGTTCCTAATATATTAGCAAACATACATCCAAAAACATAATGCAAAATATTGTAATTTTTATTTTTAGCAAGCATAAACACTAGGTCAACACAAAAACCTGGTAATGTATATGATACAATTGACATAATTCCATGAGACCCCATAGCGCCAGTAGCAATTACCAATATCGCTTGCACTATGCCAATAAGTAGTCCTGTACCAAATTTTTTAACCAAACCTGCTCCTATGACAATCCACAGCATATAAAAGCCGCCTGCTATAGCACCGCCTGGTATAAACAATGGACCTGTAATAATATGTACCAATGGTACTACTATTGGTTTAGTTGCTACTCCTAAAGCTGAAACAATGGCTATAATAGTTAAATTAAAAACTGAAAAGTTATATAGTAATGTTTTTTTCTTATACATATTTTTTCCTTTATAAATTTATTGATTAATTATAAGATTATTCTATGATTATTTCACCCACATGTTTGCACCAACGCTGGCTAAAAGGATCACGCCTTATAACAATTTGATAAGGTCCACTTCCACCTTGCTTTTGTGATTTTAAATATTCACCATCTCTTTTTAAAACTAAATAAACATTTTTAGGTTCATAAATTTCTTCTATGTCCAATACAACCATATATCCATCTAATGCATTGAAAGTGATTTTACTTTTACCAGATAAATTAATATTTAATGAATCAAACAACTTTGTCAGCTCTATTCCTGTAAATTTGGTTTCAACTGGTTTATTTCCACTACTCCTAATAACCGAAGGAAATTCTATCACAGAATCTAAATCAAGGATATGACCTTGTCCAACACTATAAAAAGTAGTACCATCTTGAATTTCTAATAAAAATGTTTTATTTTCATTGTTTGTACATGAAGTAATAAATATAATCATAATAAATATTGTTACAATTAATCTCTTATTTTTTAAAAGAGTTAATTTCATTTTTAATACCACCTGTACTTTATTTATTTCTATCAATACCTTTGCTCACAGCATCTCTAACTGCATTAATCATACCCCTACTAGATACAGTTGCACCACTGACAGAATCTACTTTAATATTCTGTTCTTCGACTATTTCCCTGGAAATAATTTTAAATACTTCCTCATAATATCCCGAAGTTTCACTATGTTTGTCTACAAATATTTTATTTATTTTATTGTCGCTTACATATATCTCAATAATTATTTTACCGCCAAAACCCATACTCTCTCCAATGTATGTCCCATTTTCAATTGTACCTATTTGTTCTATTATATTGTTATTTCTACTTAATGGTACAATGGGTAAAATAAAATAAATTCCAAGTAATATAATCATACTTATTATTACATATGATATGCTTTTAATTGTTTTACCTGCAAATTTTATTGTGTACCCTTCCCCTCCTTTGAAACACTTTGAATTTGTGCATTCTAAACAATTTATGCACTCTGGCGATATTTCTATATCTTTAATATTGTTAATATTTTTTGTTTGATTTATATTTTTAAAATTCGATGTATTTCCTGTTTTTTCAACATATTCTGCATTATCTATATTCACAGGACAATCGCTTATACACTTATTACATTCTTTGCAACCTGTACTACTAACTATCTTCAATGGGCCAATTGCATAAAATAATGCTTGTACTGCGCCAAGAGGGCAAAAGAATCTACAAAAAATCCGCTTTACAAATAGTGATAAAATTATAATAAGAAATAATATCCAAGTACCCCTGATAAATTTAAATCCCATAAAAATATTCAAATAAGCTATCCAAGGTGAATAAACTGATACAACCATACCCATTTTTAAGATACTTAACACTAATACAAAAATTAGTATTAAGTATTTAATAATTTCAGGATTAAAATGTCTGCTTCTGCCCAAATGAATTTCTTTAATATTTAATTTTTTACCTATATACTTAAAAAAATCCTGCAACGCACCAATTGGACAAATGTATCCGCAGAAAAATCTACCCATCAATAGAGATGTACTTAAGATGGCAATTGTCAAAGCAATACTTTTGCTTATTCCCCGAAATCGGTAGGATATATCTATAAACGCTGATTTTAAAGCACTCCAACCTCCATATGGATTCATATCACCTACAGATAAAATTTTCATGCTTATAATATCTCTTATATACAAATAATATATAAAACAAATTGCAATTACTGCTAGCGTTATTGTAATTTGAATAACATTACGAAGTTTTAGCTTCATTACACTCAATCCTCAATAAATCTTTTAACACTTCCTCAGTGCCATTAAACAATATTACTTGATTGTTGTTATTTATTATATAGCATTTTAACAATTCATCTAAAGAAAGTACACTCTTTACTCCATCTAGATTAACTGCTGTAAATTTACTATTATCATCCCATCTCATCCCAGCTGTCAACAGAACATCCTCTAATAGCAAACCTTCTGATCCATTGATATCTTTGGTTCTTACTACTTCTTTCATTTTATCAGGGAAAATTACGGCGTCCTTTGTTGTAGAAAAATGGCTCATTTTTTTTACATTCATACCAAGCTTAAAGTTTGGTGCTATATTCATAGGAGCATTTTCACCTTCAACTTTTATAAAATACCTTTGTCTAACCAAAGATATAGTTTCGTTTTTAATTAATCCATCTTCTGAAACCATAGTAAAAAAACCTTTTAAATCAACTGAATCAAATTTATTAAGAATTTTACCTACTTCTATAGATTTGTCTTTGCTTCCATAATATTCATAATAATACGGTTCGATATCTCTTGTCAACGCATCAAACATATATACTTTATTTATTTGTTTTGGAGAAACTTCTAAATATAAATCTATATTGGAAACCATCTTAACCCAATATGGACCCATTTCGTTTGGAATAACAACTCTTATAGGTTTCTCATCCTTCTTAATTTCCTTACCATCAAATTTCCACCCAAGAATTACTTGATTTGCATCAAGTTTTTCCTTATCCACCATTGTGTAATATCCATCTCTACCGTTTATCCCAATTCCTTGATAATCACCTAATTCTATTCCTTCTTTTTGTAGAACTTCACTAAGAGTTGGACCTTGCACATGCATATTTGTTTTTGTACCAGTGGTATTAATTAAAATTACATCTTCTTCAATTTGTTCGTATTCTTTAAGATCATCTGAATTTAACCTAACTGTTCCACCTTCCCAATTAATAGAAAAACTGTTTTCATCCTTTTGCCACATTTCTTGTGAAACAACATCTGAAACTTTTTCCATTTCCACATTATTATTAAGATATTGATATGCTCCAATTGCAGAATTAACACCATTTACAACTGCTTGGGAACTAACAGTTGCTCCTGTGACTTGTATTATATCCTCAGGTTTTTCTTTGTCTAATACAACTAGATTTAAATATTTATTTAAACCCATATTTATAAATCTCTCTAAAAACCAATCACTTTCAATATGTTCAGCATAATCTAAAGCTTCTACATGTGAAAGTATTTTTATTCCCTTCAATGTATCCTTGTCAATATCCATTGCTGCTAATAACTCTATTGGACCATTATATCCTACGCTACTAACGATATATGCTGATATTTTCCCGTCTACTTCATAGGCTCTTTTAACAGCGGGAAAATTTAGAGATATAAACAAATTGTCACTTGTGTTTTTTATGAGCTTTATTTCCTTCGCATTCGGATAAAATGCTTTTACCTGCAATTTTTCTTGTTTTCCTTCATCATTGAAAAAAAACAAAACTCCAATAACAGCCACTATAATTATAATTAAACCTAAGTAAACTTTCTTATTTTTCATAGCATACCTCTATATTTTTTTATTCTATAATTATTTTACTTATATTTGAAACCCACTGAGGTTTATTTACATCTCCTGCTTCCTTTTGTCCTACCACTAATTTAAATGGGGCACCTTCTGAATCATCGTATTCTACATTATTTTCTTCCCATGCAATTATCATAGGATAAAGCATGTTTTCATTTTGTTCATCTATATAATCCTGTTTTTTTACTTGTTCTAAAGTAAACACCATTTTATAGCCATCTTCTGCTTGAATAGTTACACTTGTTGCATCTTCAGATATTTCAGCCTTTTGCTCTAATAAATTCCAAAGCTTTGCACCTTTAAAATGAAAATATGCTTTTGTACCAAAGCTATTTAAAGCAAAAAAATCTGCTTCGAAAATTATATCATCCATTGATTTTAAATCTTTTACAGATAATTGTATTTCATTTTTTACATTACCTTCAACACTAAATGAGACATCATTATTTTGTTTCTCATCTTTATCATCTTTTGTTATGCCTTCATCTTCTTCGTTTGTTTTTAAATCTTGTTCTTCCTGATTTATTTCTTGGTTTATAATATTATCTTTTTCATTGTTATTTGTACTTACTATTTCTTCTGTTATGTTGTTTTCAACGCTATTTGTATCACTTGTTGTTTGTTGTATCTTAGATTCTATGTTTTTATCAACTTCACTATTTTCAATTGCTTCATCTTCTTGCTTTTTTTCATCTGTCTTTAAGGTATCATCTGTTATTTCCTTTTCTGTTTCTGCTTGGTTTAATTTGCCCATTTGAATTTCATTTGCTGATTCTAATTCTTTTTCCTCATTAGTTGTATTTTCTTCTGAAGCATTAGGAACTTCTAAAGTTTCAACATTATTTTTAGGGGCACACCCTGAAATTACAATTAAAGTTATTAAAAATATAACAGCTAGTTTATTTAATATATTCATATTTTCCTCCCACTAAGGAATTTTACAACTTAATTCAATAGGAGAATTGTTGATTCTCCTATTGAATATTAATTCTTTTAATATTAAAATAATCTAAATAGCATAACAACCATTGTTGACACTTTATTTATACTTTCTTTTATACAATTAAATTTAATATCTTCTAATGTTTTCGCTTCTTTAAGTACTGCCAAACCACCATTAGATCCAATTACTGTTTCGCCATCAACTTCTTTTAAATAATAAATGTTATCCCATTTCTTATTAGGAAAAACTGTTGTTGAGTTATATTTTTCAACAATTTCTCCGGGTTTATTACAAACTAATACTCCACTTAATTTTGTTGCAACATATAGTTTCCCATCCTTAGATACATGAACAAGTCTTATATCATCATCAGTGCTAATTCCTGGATAAATTTGCTCTGCTGTATAAACTGTTCTAACGCCATCTAATACATAATCTACTTCTCCATGTCCTTGTCCAGTGTAGTTTCCAGACCTAGTTACCCAAACTCCTCCTTTATCATCAATTGAGATACTTCTAACCCAATTTCCTCCATAGCTTTTGTTCTCAAAGTTTGTGTAAGTAGTAATTTTACCATCTACATCTATATGTTGATATGCACCTTTACATACCATATCTGTGCCTTCACCGTTTGCTTCAACAAAAAATCCTAACCATACTCCGCCTTTTCCATCTAACTCAATAGCATCTATTGAATCTAACAAAAGTCCAGTTGTCTTATCATATATGGTCCAATTTTCATCTTTATCCACATGTACTGCTCCAATTCCTGTTCCTATCCACAATCCTCCATTGCCATCAAGCTCTATTTCTTGAACAAAATCTGAAGGCAATTTGGAATTATTAGTATTAATTAAATTCCAATTATTATCTTTTTTAACCAATATACCTTTTGGAGTTTCAGGTCCGCCTATAGCCATCCATAGTTCACCGTTTTCTCTTTGAACTATAGCATAAGATGTGTCAACTTTAACATTTTCACCTTTTTCTGTAATTATTTCTTTGTATAAATTCCACTCACCTTTTGGACTTCTAACAGAAACACCACCATTGTTTGTACCAATCCACATATTGCCTTGTGAGTCATACTCCATACTTCTCACACTAGCCTCTGGGAGCTCTTTACCTGTATCATTTCTAAATGTAACCCATATTTTATTTAAAGTAGAATTTAAAGAAACATCCTGTTCTTTTTCTTGTTCACCAAAAGTTAAATCTTTTACATCTTTAATATCTGGTGCTTCATAATCTCCAGTTCCAACTACAATACAATCTGCCCACTTAACCCACATTGATTTGTTTTCTTCAATTATAAGTCTCAATGGTCCATGTGCGTTATTATTTGCATATCCTATATCTCCTTCATTTCCTACAAGAGGGTAACCATCTACAGCATATGCCAAAATTATGTCCTTTATTTTTCCCTGTGAATTTGTAACTCCATTCACAACTTGTTCATTGCTTTTTAATATTTGATTGTAATTAACCCCACTAAAAATCCTAATACTAGGTACATCAACCTCATCTTTAACGCCTACAACCTTTGATATGATAGCCCACAAATTTATTCCTTCAAATTCATGGATTCCATCACCTGTATACACATCTCTTAGAGCATACTCTGTTATAGCTTCCACTTGACCTAAAGTGAATGTCATTGGTTCTTTTACTTGAGAACCAGTAACTCTTAAAACAGGCATATCTTTGTAAGTTTCATATACTCCTTGATTGTGTTTCCAACTTGAATTTTCATCTACTTGTATCTGAGTTTTTTCACCACCAGCAGTTGTCTCTGTACCTTCTACTTCATTATTTAATGCTTTTCCTTCACCTATAATTATTTCTTTGACAAATTGAACTTGATTAGATCCATTTGTATGTTGATAATTTGTTTTTCCAAAAATTATTCTTAGTGGACCACCATCATTTCCAATACCTGCATTATATCCAGCATCATTAGGACGTGTAACATAAGGGTATCCGTTAAATCCATACGCTACTAATACAGGTGCACCAGTATATAATGGTTTAACATCCTTGCCATTAAATTCTCCATCGCCTTTATCATATACACTTTTTTCGTAGTAACCATACAATGAATCATCTTTGATTTCTTTGATTGTCATCGGCGGAAAATTATAATTATCGGCTGCTATAATTTGAACCTTTGTATTGTCATTTATTTTTGGGTTCATGCCTGCTTTTAAAAGCAGATCCCACAATGGTACTCCCTTGTATGTATTGTAATACCAAAAATACTCACTGTTTGATAAGCTATATTCTTTTGATATCTGTAAGTTTTTCATAGCTTCTATGTCTGATACTTTATACCTTACTTCTTTACCTATTCCATCCCCATGTATAACTAATTCATAGCTCTTATACTTTGAATCGTTATAAGGAGCATATGAGTGTTCGAAGATATTTTTCGCATCACGCTCTTCTATATAAATATATGCTACATTTGAAAATTCTTTTGCTATAGACTCTTGTTGTTCTGTTACTAGCTTAAAGCAACCATTATCATTATATTTTTCATCCTTATATCCAACATCGCTATCTAAAAAAACAAGGGGAACTTCATTTATACCATATGCAACCATATATTTTTCTGCATCTTTTATAGGACATGTAAGAATTGTTTTTCTTGATTTATCCTTAAAAATAATATTCCCTGCATTGTCTTTTGCTTTTACAAAATTATCAATTAAATATTTAACATTTATTCCTTCATAGGAATTTCGAACAACTTTGGTATTTATTTTTTCATTGTAAATACCCTTTTCTTGACCAGCAGTTTCCTCTTCTATTTGTCTCATGGATATAGCTCTATATCCTTCTACTCCAGGTCCTTCAATAGTAAGAGTTGCACTTGTTATGGCATCTATATTGTAAGGAGCCCCACTATAACTAATATGTTTGTATGTGGATTTATCATCTACACCTTTATCATCATCTACAGTATTATTTGTTTTTTCATCACCAACAGTTATAGTAACAATTCTTTTTCCCCATTGAGACATATTCATATCATCAATACTTGTTTGTCCAAATACAAACTTAGGAAAATCCTTATCTAAATCATTTTCTGTTATAACTTTATCATCCCATTTAACAGGTGGATTAAAGCTATCCTTTGGAAAATCCGCTAGAACAGCTGTATACATAGCAATTAAAGGAGAAGATTTTATTTTAAAATTTTCTGTAAAATCACTATAATAAAATGTATTTTTTAGCTCACTAATTTTTTTCTTAAACTCTGCTCCATCTGAACAAGTGAACTTTATTTCGTAATCCTTATCAGTTTTTAAATTATCTATTCCAATGAGTTCAAACAAATCATAACCCTTTGTTTTGATAATTTTATGAAAATTAAGACTGTTGTTAGTAGAATAAGTTCGTTCAACTAATTTATACTTTGACCAATCAGATGGTGTGATATTTATATCTTGATTTATACCTGTTCCTGTTATTAACATGCTAGCATTTACAGTTGCCTCCACAGAAGTAATATTTATTAATGTACCCTGTGAAAATATCATAGCAGCTACTATTATCCAAGTAATAATTCTTGTTTTTTTAATATTCATGTAACCTCCCCCTTATATTTTTATATGTAAATGAGCGAAAGCTTTATTTAATTATTAGCTGTCGCTCATTGCAATTATTATAGATAATTTTTATTTAAAAAGTGTTCTAAATACTACAACTGCAGCTTCTGCACGATTTACATTTTTAGCAGGTTCAAAGTTTTCACCTGTTATATCAACAAAAACTTTCCCTGCTTCTAACCATGCTACTGAAGATGCTGCCCATTCTGCAACTTCAGCTTTGTCAGCATATGCTGATTTATCCATAACAAATTTTCCTAGTTTTTGTTCTGAAACTTTATCTAATTTTACTGCTGCTCTTGCTGCAACAGATGCCATTTCTTGTCTAGTTATTGTTTTATCAGGTAGGAATGTTCCATCAGTATTCCCTTTAAATAAACCTGCTTCAACAGCTGCTTGTACATATTTTGCATGCCAATCTCCACTAGCTATATCACTAAATCCGCCAGTGTAATCTTTTTGTTCAAGATTCATGCCCATTACCATCATTGTACAAAATTGTGCTCTTGTAAATTCTCCTTGAGGCATGTATAATCCATTACCCATTCCTTTAACTACACCTTTTTCAACTAATGCATTGATTGCTTCTTCTGCAAATTTATATTCATCGGTTATATCTGTAAATAATACTGCATCAGTAATATCCTCTGGTGTTACTGGTGTTTCAGTTGTTGTAGGTGTTTCTGGTGTTGTAGGTTCTTCTGTTGTTGCAGGTTCTTCAACAACTTCTATCGCTTCTCCAATAGTTATATTTGATATATATTTAAAAACTGTTCCAAATTCACCTGTTTCTTTTTGTTTTCTATAAATAGTGATAGAATCTTTTTGTTCTCCATCTATTTCAAAAGCTAAAACATATTTTAAATCACTATTCTTAATATCCATAAGATTTTGTGGATCTATTGGATAACCATCTGATGCTTCGAATATAACCTCTGCATTATCAGCAACAACTTTAGCTTTTTCACTTAAAAGATATGACAAGCTCACACCTTTAACTTTAGCGGATTTTTCTCCAGTTTTGCTGTTATAAATATATTCATCTTCAATTTGACCTTCTGCTGGTATCGCTTTCAAATCATCCATAGTTAAATTAAGTTCTGTACCTACTCCAACTCCACCAATTGAAATTGCATAATTTCCTGCGTCTGCAAATGCCGATACTTGTGACAATACTAGCACTATTGCCAATACTAGTGTAATTAATTTTGTTTTTTTACCAAACATATTTTCCTCCATTTTAATAGTTATTTATTTAATTTAGATATCTAAATTTAAATCAAAAAACAGCATCCCTAATGGAAATGCTGCTACATACAACATATTAATTCTCCTTTCCATCAGGAGGCATGACCGTTTCCAATCATACCCTATCGGTATAATTACCATAAAAAAATTCTTAGGTAATTATACTCGGAGTTGTAACTTTTATCTAATTGTATCACAATCTGGATTTGTTGTAAATATTATTTCAAAATACTTACTATTTTAATTTTACTACTTATAGATTCTGACATTTAGTATTTTTATATTATCTTAGCTCTTATAATTATTAATGAATTAAATGAATAAATATTAGTAATTTTTCAACATTTGCAGTTTTCTTTTAAGTTTAAGCTTTATACCAATTATTTTTATAATTTTCTAAAAATTTTATCACGTTCATCCAATTCCAATACCTTTCATGCCCTTTTTTATTATGTGTTTTTTTATATTTATACATCAATTAAACAATTTATATAAGGATAACTATACTATAGTATAGTTATCCTAAAAAATGTGATATGTTTTTTTAATTATATTAAACTTACGCAATTTGCTTGTTTTCACTTCAATTAGCAAAAAACGCACAAAAAAGTAGGCTTAAACCCTACTTTTTAAGTTAAAATATAAATGCTATGCACTTAATTATAGCAACTATTATCCCTATAATAATTGCAGGTATTAATAATATTGTTATTAGACCTATACCTAATGGTATTAACATTATAAATACTACTAACCCCACCAATGCGCCTAGAATTGTAAACAATATTTTAAAGAATACAACACCCGCAGTTAATGCAGCTGCTATAAAAACAAAGAAAACAACAACACCTAATAATACTTCCATCATAACTCTCCTAATAAAATTTTATACTTTACTATATTATATTACAATTTTATACTTAATTCATTTAAAAGTTCTTAATAATTTATTAGAATATGATTAAAATAATAAAATCTTAATACTCATTTACGCTAAATTTTGTTTAATTATTTTTATAATAATGATATAATATATTATCATAATTAAAAGGGGATAAAAATGATTGATTTACACATTCATTCTATATTTTCAGATGGTACAGATTCTGTTGATGATATTTTAAATATTGCTAAAGAAAAAAACCTTCCTACCATAGCATTAACTGACCATGATACTACATTCGGAGTTAGTGATATAATCAATAAAGCCTCAAAAATAAACATTAAAGTAATCCCTGGCATAGAAATTTCATCAGTTTCAAATAATCATATGATACACATACTAGGATATAATATAGACATAGATAATTCACAACTAAAGGAACTTTCGAAAATAATAGGTACTTATTACACCAAATGTTTCTGTGAGCAGTATAGTTGGCTTCATAAGAATCATATTGTAGATTACGACTTAGATAAAATACTCATGTTTGCAAGCTATAAGCAAGCTGTTGCCCCTTCAGATATATTAAAGGCAATGATAGCAGATGGAGCACCCTATACTCTTAAAGATTGGCCTGAATTTTATAATACAAAAGTGCGACAACATCCAGTGAATTTTATAGAGAATTTCCCAATTCATCCTTCCGAAGCTGTTGAAGTTATAAAAAACGCAGGTGGCATATCGTCTTTTGCTCACCCGGCCCGAATAGGGAATGATGATTTAAAGGAAATGGAACTAATCCTTCCATATGGTCTTAGTGGTTTAGAGGTTTATTATCCCTATCACGACGAAAAATTAATCAAGCGATATGAAGACTTTGCAGACAAGAACGACTTAATAAAAACTGGTGGAACTGATTGGCATGGAATTGAGTTAACCACATGGGATGCAGAAATAGGTGATTATGGAATTAAAGAATTGTGGCACTAAAAAAGAACAAAAAATTTAAATAATTTTTTTGTTCTTTTTTCTATTTATAGTTAATATCACTTCATAAAATTTTCTATATCATTAATCGTTTTTATTATATCTTTTGAAAGATTGATATTACCATCTTTTGTTACCCAAATATCATCTTCGATTCTAATGCCTATACCTTCTTCTTTTATATACAGTCCTGGTTCAACTGTATATACATTGTTTGCTTGCATGATTTTATCTCTTCTTCTCAAATCATGTACATCAAGTCCTAGTGGGTGTCCTATTCCATGATAGTAATATTTTTCAACATCCGAATCATCTTTAATTAGCTTCAAGGTTTTTAATCCTCTTGCAAAATGTGCTTTAACTGCATCATTTACTTCTGCTTCAAATGCACCTACATGCATTTTATCAAATGCAACATCTTGAGCTTCCAAAACAATGTTATAAATGTCTTTTTGTCTTTGAGTAAACTTACCATTAGCTGGATATGTCCTTGTTATATCCGAAGCATAATTGTTAGATAAAGCTCCTAAATCTAAAAGTATTAAATTTCCATCTTCTATTTTATTTAGTAAATCTATGTAATGAAGTATAACTGCATTTTTACCTGATGCTCCAATTGTTTTAAAACTAGGACTTGAGCCACGAAGCATAAGTTGATATTCAAAGTCAGCTTTTACTTGATACTCAAATTTTCCTGGTTTTAAATTTTTCATAACAAATTCTAATGCATCTTTTGTATAACTTATAGCTGTCTTAATTTCTTTTATTTCTTCTTCTGATTTTGAACCTCTTAAACTTGTTACAATATCAAGGTAATTCAAAAGCTTCACAGTTGGGAATTGCTTTCTTATTATAGAAGCAAGTTTTCTATACTCATCATAAGATTCACTAATATCTATTATATGTGATAATATGTACACATTATCTGGTCTATCTGCTGAGCATAATCTTTTTGCAAACAAAACATTAAATTCATTGCTGTTTTGAATTGTTTTTATGCCAGAAATTTCTACTGCTTCCTCTTTCCGAAGAAGTATACCAAACCATTTTTCAAACATTTCATTTACAGGTGGTATAAATAACTCTTCTGTTACTTTACCTGCTATTTTATTTATTAATAGAATCATATTTTCTTTATTGATTCCAGTTAAATAAAAAAAGTTTCTATCTACAGAAAATTCATATTCCTGGTCAGCACTTTGCCTTGGTGCCTTTCCTGAGAAAAATACCGCCGTAGAATTATCCTCCATTTGTTGTGCAAAATTGTTTCTGTTATTAACAAAAAAACTTGTGTTCATATACTTCCTCCAATTTATATTATTAAAAACCACTTTAATTAATGTGTTAGGTTTTACTTAAGTAATATTATGCGTAATTTTTAGACCTTTCAACTGCCTTTTTCCAACCATTGTAGAGCTCATCCCTCTTTTGTTGTCTCATATCTGGTTTAAACTTTCTATTAATACTCCAATTTTGAGAGATTTCACCTTTTGATTTCCAAAATCCAACTGCAAGTCCAGCTAGGTATGCTGCACCAAGGGCAGTAGTTTCTGTCACTTCAGGTCTTTCAACATTTACATCAAGTATATCAGATTGAAACTGCATTAAGAAGTTATTTGCTGTTGCACCTCCATCTACTTTCAAAACTGTTAAATTAATTCCTGAATCCTCAATCATTGAGCCTATTACATCTTTAGTCTGATATGCTATAGATTCAAGAGTTGCTCTAATTATATGATTCCTATTTGCACCTCTTGTTAAACCAAGTATCGCTCCTCTAGCATACATATCCCAATGCGGTGCTCCAAGCCCAGTAAATGCAGGAACTACATAAACTCCATTTGTATCTTCAACTTTGCTTGCAAAATACTCAGAATCTGCAGCATCATTTATAATTTTAAGTTCATCTCTTAACCACTGAATTGATGCTCCTGCTACAAATATTGAACCTTCAAGTGCATATTCAATCTTATTATCTATACCCCAAGCTATAGTGGTTAAAAGACCATTATTTGAAGTTACAGCCTTTTCTCCAGTATTCATTAACATAAAACAACCAGTACCATATGTGTTTTTAACCATTCCTTCTTGAAAACATAATTGTCCAAAAAGTGCCGATTGTTGATCTCCTGCCATACCTGATATTGGTATTTCTTCTCCAAATAATTCTTTGTATGTGTTATCATAAAACATTGATGATTGAACTACTTTAGGTAAAATTAATTCTGGGATATCTAATTCTTTCAAAATTCTATCATCCCACTTTAAATCTTTTATGTTATAAATCATGGTTCTAGAGGCATTGGAATAATCAGTGATGTGAACTTTTCCTTTTGTTAAATTCCAAACAAGCCATGAATCAATTGTACCAAATAATATATCACCATTTTCTGCTTTTTCTCTAACACCTTCAACATTATCTAATATCCATTTAATTTTAGTTCCTGAAAAATAAGCATCAATTATTAAACCTGTATTTTCCTTTATGTAATCAGAGTATCCTTTTTCCTTCAAATCATCACAAATATCAGCGGTACGTCTACATTGCCATACAATAGCATTATATACAGGAACTCCTGTATTTTTATCCCATAAAACGGTTGTTTCTCTTTGATTAGTTATACCTATTCCTGCTATATCCGAAGGGTCTGCATTTATTTTTTTCATTGCTTCTTTTGCAGATGCTAGTTGAGTTTCCCAAATTTCCACAGGATTATGCTCTATCCAACCTGGTTGTGGATATATTTGTGTGAATTCTTTTTGAGATGAACTAATTATAGAACCGTTTCTATCGAAAATTATAGATCTAGAGCTTGTCGTACCTTGATCCAATGCTAGTATGTATTTCTTACTCATGAAAACTTCACACCCCTCATAATTTTATAATTCGTTTGCTTTATTATATATTAATCAAACAAAATAATCAATGATACAAAATTGCTATACTAACAATATATTAAAATTAGACCTTATATTTATGTTGGAAATTAATTACAATTAGTAGCAGATAAATGTTGATTTTTATCTTACTGTATAGTAAGATAAATTAGATAGTAAAAAAAGATTTTAATATGGAGGAAATATGAAAAAAATTATTTTTACAATTACACTTGTCTTGTTGCTAGTTATGTCATCAGTTGTGGCATTTGCACAAGAAGAAATTATTGTTGCTGTTGATTCAAATAAAGTTGAGTTTAATAGCGAAAGTGGAGCACCCTTTATTGACCAAAATAACAGAACTCAAGTTCCTTTTAGAGCAACTCTTGAAAAATTCGGAGCTACAATTGATTGGAACAATGATACTCGTGTTGCAATTGCAACTAAAGGTGATATAACTGTTGAAGTTCCAGTAGATCAAAACTACATACTTAAAAATGGTGAAAAAATTGATACGGACACTGCAGCAATTATAGTAAACAGTAAAACTTATTTGCCTATTAGACCAGTAGTTGAAGCTTTTGGTTCTGAAATTCAATGGGATGAAGCACTAAATACTGTAGTTATTACATCTACACCAATTGATGCTAAAAAAATCTTAATGGATTCATATACTAAATCTTCTGAATGGAAAAACTATGATGGAAATATAGTTATGGACATGACTATGCCAATACCTGGAGAAAATGGCGAAACTGTATCAATGGCAATGAAGATGAACATGTACATGACTGCATTTACAAAGCCTAATAAAATCAAATTAACTTCAGATATGACAATGGACTTTGCGGGTCAAAACATAAAGCAACCTGTAATGGATATGTATATTACTATTGATGCTGATAAGTTTGTAACTTATATGGGTATGTATGATGCAAATGGTGAAATAACTTGGACTAAATCAACTATAGAAGATGCATTATTGTCAGAATTAGCAAGTTATGATATTAAAGCAAATTTAGAATTAACAGAAAAGTATACTAAAGATGTTAAATACTTTGGTAAATATACTGATGAAAACGGTAAAACATTATTAAGAATTCAAAATACTCTTTCTGGAGAAATATACAGCGAGTTGTTAGGCAAATATATAGAACAATTAGCTGGTTCAACTAATACTCAAGATATTATGACTTCTGAAATGCTAAAAAGCCTAGGTGATTTTAAATTCGTATTGTATATTGATGAAGAAACTGGTGAATTAGTTAAGTATGAAATGGATTTAAGCTCTATTTATTCTTCAATGTTCTCAGGAATGGCTGATAGTGAAGCTCTTTCTGCTGAAGACAAAGAAGCTTTATCCATGTTAAAAGATATGAAAGCAACAATGATTATGAATATAATCAATATTAATCAATCAAAAGATTTTGAAATACCAAAAGAAGTTCTAGATGCTCCTGAAGCTCCAGCAATAGACGAAGAATCAGTTGTAGAATAATAAAAATAAAGAATAGCATTGATTTCATATATGAAATCAATGCTATTTTAAATTAAACTATAAATTAATTACTTTAGTTGCAATACTCTCATTAAACATATAGTCATGTTCAACAAAAATCATTGTAGGCTCATAAGATTTAATTAGTTGTTCTATTTGCATCCTTGATAATACATCAATAAAGTTCAAAGGTTCATCCCAAATATATACATGGGCGATTTGTGATAAGCTTTTTGCGATTAATACCTTTTTCTTTTGACCACCACTTAAATCCTTTAAATCCTTATCAAAAATGTTAGAACTGAAATCAAGCTTTGATAGTATAGCTCTAAATAAAGTTTCATCAATGTTTTCCTTTTGAGAGTAATCTTTAAATGTTCCAGATAAAAATGAGGTATCCTGTGAAATATAGGAAATTTTTAATTCACTGCCTATATTGATGTTACCACTGAAACTTATATTTTCTCCAATTAAAAGTTTAATAATACTGGATTTACCACATCCATTTTTCCCTCTTAATGCAATTCTATCACCTTGATTGACTGCAAAACTTACATCCTCAAATATTATTCTATTATCGTAATAGACTGAAAGGTTATCAATATTAATTAAGGTGCTTTTAGAATATTTTAAAGGATGTATTTTTAAAGCGTCATTTTTCTCAATATCTTTTAGAAACTTTTTTTTATCGTCAATTAAATTTTTTTTACGCAATTCATTTGATTTTGCTCTCTTCATCATTTTAGCTGCTTTATGTCCTATATTCCCCCTATCTGGAGCATGCTCTCCAATTTTAGATTTTTCAATTTTATCACTCCACCCTGCAGTTCGTCTAAATGATTCTTCAAGCTGCACTATATCTTTTCTTAATTTTTCATTTTGTTTAATTTCAAAGTTATCTTGTCTATTTTTATTATCCTGCCAACTAGAAAAGTTTCCCTTCTGCACATCAATACTATTTCTATTTATAGAAATTATATGATCAACTATATTGTCGAGAAAATACCTGTCATGAGAAACAAGTATAAATCCTTTTTTACTGCTCAAATATTTCCCCACACATTTTCTTCCTTCAAAATCAAGGTGATTAGTTGGTTCATCAATAAGAAGAAAGTTATTCTTTTTCAAGAATAATGCAGCAAGCATGAGTTTAGTCCTTTCTCCATTACTAAGAGAAATAAATGGACGCGTCAAAACATCTAAGCTAACATCAAGTTTTCTAATTTCTTTTTCAATAAATTCTTCAATAATATAACCATCGTGACTAATAAATAAGTCAAGAAGTTCCCCATATCTATTTATTGATTTTTCTGTATTTTCTGCAATACACTCATTCATTTCATACTCCCATTCAGCAAATGGAGCTATAATATTCTTAACTACTTCTAGCGTATTGTATTCATTAACTACTTTAAATGGAAAGTAATCAAATTGTACAGATGATGTTATAGTTCCTTTGCATTTATATTTTCCCATGAGAAGTTGCAAAAATGTTGTTTTACCACGTCCATTTCGACCAATAAATCCTAGTTTCCAATCTGTATCAATATCAAAAGATGTGTTTTCAAATATATTTTCATAATTAGTTTCATAACAAAAAGTTAAATTGTTCACACTAATTAATGACATAAAAAAATCCCTCCTTGTAACGAGAGAGAATATAGTTCTAAGCACTATAAAAATTGCAACAACAAATAATATAACAATTTTAGATTATAATAGCAATATAGAAATATAATTATCCACTCTCATTAAGTAAAATGCATCAAAACAAACCTTTATTAAGGTCCATTTTAAAATTTATCAATAACATTTACATAATTTAAAAAGTGAATTATCTAATCATTCCTATATTCCTTTCTTTCTTGCATTTTTCTTAATTATAATATCAATTTGCAATTATGTCAAATTTTTTTCGTTAAATGCTTTAATTTCAATAAGTTATTTTAAAACTAATTGAAATTAAGGACAAATAAAGTATAATTAATTATAATTATTCTTTACAAACACGTTTATTAATCACAGAGTTTATAAATGATTATATAAAAACCAATCAAAATTAAAAATTAATGGAATTAAATTAGTCCATTATGCAAGGAGAAAACAATGAAAAAATTGCTATTTATATCAATAGTATTAACTATATTATTGACAGCTTGTAACAAATCAAATGATAATAATACAAATGATAACAAACCACCAAATGAAGACCCATCAAACAGTGATAATATAACTGAAAATAATTTAGATGATAAGAATATATTTAAAGATTATAATGAGGATGCCCTTAAATATTTAGAAAAACTCACTTTAGAAGAAAAAATTGGTCAAATATTTTTAGCAAGATGTCCTTTAGAAGAAGATCTCAATTCATTTCTATCTTTGAATCCAGGAGGATTCATATTATTTGGAAGAGACTTTGCTGATAAAACTAGGGATGAAATTATCTCTAATATAGAAGGCTATCAATCTGCTAGTAAAATGCCAATGATTATAGGTGTTGATGAAGAAGGTGGAACAGTAGTTAGAGCAAGTTCTAACCCATTGCTCTCAAATGAAAGGTTTAAATCTCCACAAGAATTATATGAAATAGATGGATTTGATGAAATCAAAAAAGATACTATATTAAAATCAAAGTTTTTATTAGAACTAGGAATAAATCTTAACTTAGCACCTGTAGCTGATGTATCAACTAATGATACAGATTTCATAAATCAACGTTCCTTTGGAAAATCTGCAGGTGAAACCTCTGAGTATGTAAGAACTGTTGTAAATGCAATGAAGGAAAGTGGAATTTCTGGAACTTTAAAACATTTCCCCGGTTATGGAAATAATGCTGATACTCATACAGGTTCTGCCTATGATAAAAGACCTTATGAAAATTTTATTCTTAATGACTTTTTACCCTTTGGAGCTGGTATAGAATCTAATGTTGAAAGTATTTTAATTTCTCATAATGTAGTTGAATCAATTGATGCTAACTTACCAGCATCTCTATCGAAAATAACACATGATATTTTAAGAAATGAACTTAATTTTACTGGAGTAATAATGACTGATGATATGTCTATGGGAGCTATTCAGGAATTAGAAACATCTCAAGCCCCTGAGGTTATTGCTGTTCAAGCAGGAAATGACATGCTAATTGTAACCGATTATATAACAAGCTATAATTCACTACTAACTGCTGTAAAAAATGGTGAAATTTCAGAAGAGAGAATAAATGAATCTGTTTTGAAAATTTTGGAATGGAAATACTACATGGGTATTATTAAATAATGCCCATGTAGTATTAAATTTTTATATTATTTAATTATAATACTATCTTCACAATGAATTTTAGTTTCATTTTCTCTAAGGTATTTTAGGCACATATCTTTGATCCTATCAACAGAATCAAAATTGTTAGGATCTGCTTTTCCTTTAATATCTGCTATATTTAATTCAAACATATCATTAAGTCTATTTCTGCCTACCTCATTTATGAATTTTTCTACTCTATTCTCATCTATTTTCATATCTTTTATGTAATGATATCTAATTAGAATTTTTACTTCCTGTATAAAATCATCATCATATCCAAGTCTTTTGAGTATAATAACGCTTTGTTCTGCTGATTTAATATGGTGGCCATAAAAATGTCCACGCCCTTTTTCATCAACTGTAAAACAATCTGGCTTGCTGATATCATGTAATAGTGCCGCCATTCTTAGTTTTAATGTAGGCTTTATTGAATCCAAAACAGCCATAGTATGGTCTAACACATCTTTGTCATGATAATGCGTTTGTTGATTGAATCCCTTCATTTTCAAAACTTCTGGAATTATTTTTTTCATTTCACCCGTTTCAATTAATTTATATATACCATGAGATGGCTTTTCACTCAAAAGTATGTCATTTAATATTTTTTGATACATTTTTCTCCTTTATAAAAAAACTTATCTTTTGGAACTTTATTTCTATATAATACGTCATATATAATAATATAGCAATAATAAGATATTTTATTACATTAAGAATCTATATATCTAATTATACTACTTGTTATTTTTTTTTAAAATACTTTTATTATTGTTTAAAATCGTGTATAATCTATTAAGTACCAATATTATGTAAAGAAGGTGGAATAATGGAAAGATTTAGCTTTAAAATCATTGTAAGTGTCATACTTATGTTTATGTGTATTTTTTCCTTTACTGTATATGCTGTTACATATGAATCATCAAATATTAACGAGTTTGAAGATATAATATTAAAAGAGTTGAATTTAACAAATGCTAATTTTAATATTACTTATTACGGTGAATATGAAGATATAGAAAATATAATGAAAACCATTTTAAAAAAAGATCCATATCTCAGATGTACAATTACTTCTATTAAATGGAGTACTTCAAGTACAATTAATGGTGTTTATAATGTAAATATTAAAGCAACACATATTTTATCAGCTTCCAAAAGAAATGAAACTGATAAAAAGATAGATGATATTTTATCAGATATAATTAAACCAAATATATCTGATGATGAAAAGGTTAAAGTGGTTCATGATTACATAGTAAAAAATTCAAAATATGATACATCATCTGTTTTCTATTCAGACTATGATTTGCTTACAGAAGGAAAGTCTGTATGCAATGGATATGCTCTATTAACTTACAATATGCTAAAAAAACTTAATATTCCAGTTGAATTTGTATTTGGAACAAGTAATTCACAATCTCATGTTTGGAACATGGTTAAATTAGGTGAGTATTGGTTCCACCTCGATACAACATGGAACGATCCTGTACCCGACAGGGATAACACTTCATCATACAACTACTATATGTTAACCGATGAAGAAATAACAAAAGACCATGTTATAGAAGAAAACCAAAATCTGCCCTTAACAAAAATAAAATATTATAATTACCTAAGTAATTTGTCTAAATCAAAAACTAATCTTAAAAATTATGTTTATACTAATTTATTGATTGAAACAGGATTAAACATTTATGATGAAGAAAATACTGCTATTACAATTGAAGAATTAAGTAGAATATTAAAAGAAAAAATAAAAAATCATCCATCAAATATTTCTATAAGATTTAGTGAATCAATAACTAATGATAATGTTAACAGTGCAATGTCTAGTTTATTTAAAATTGATTCTATATCTGAAATAAGCTACGATCAAATAACCAAAGATAACACTGGTGATTACAAAGTTCTAAATTTATACATAAAATATAAAGAAATTCCTGATAGTATAACTACTAATTTATCTGATAAAATTTATAATACTGCAACTAAAATAGATTTAAATGTTTATGCAAATTATGGAACTAGAAAAATAAATATAACAAAAGATGTTATGATTCATCCATACGATTCGAATTTTTTAAATATATCTGGTGATTCCTTAACTTTTAATAATTGTGGCACTCATAATCTAATATTTGAATTTGAGGGAAAAAAAGCTGTAGTTAATATTACTGCCCTTAATGCCAAAGGATTTGAATATATCACAGATAAAAAACCAGATAATTCTATAAATGTAATGGTTTTTAACAAATACATTGATTTTAGTTCAATTAATCAGTGGCCATTTATTGATAATAATAGAACTTTAGTTCCAATAAGAGCTGTATTTGAAGTATTAAATTGTAACGTAGAATGGAACGACCAAAACAATTCAGCAGTTGTTCAACATGATTCTACTAAAATAGTTATATCGCCAAATAGTCAAATTGCATATGTTAATGGCATAGCCAAAAAATTAGATGCACCTGCCAAATTGGTTAATAATAGAATTATGGTTCCATTAAGATTCATTAGCGAATCAATTAATAAAACAGTAATTTGGGATGAGTTAAATAAAACAATTTTAATATATTAGTTTTAAAAATAATAGGGGTTATATTATAGTAACTATAATATAACCCCTATTTTATAAATGCGAATCCTTATAATTATATTTAAAAATTATCCGACAACACTGAGCTACTATTATTGTCAGTGTTATCAAAACTTTCAAGATCATCACTTACATCTTTATCATTTAAAACTATACTTTTCATTTCAAATTTTTCCCTAATTTTTGATTCAATCAGATCCATAAATTCGGGATTTGATTCAAGATAATATTTCAAATTTTCCATACCCTGTCCTATTCTGTTTCCTTCATAAGAATACCATGATCCTGATTTATCTATAATTTCTGCTTCCACTCCTACATCTACAATGCAGCCTGCTTTGGATATACCTTTGCCGTATATTATGTCAAATTCTGCTAGTCTAAAGGGAGGCGCAACTTTATTTTTAACTATCTTTACCCTTGTTCTACTGCCGTAGACATCATCACCTTTTTTTAAAGTTTCAATTTTTCTTACATCAAAACGCATGGAAGAATAAAACTTAAGGGCTCTACCTCCTGTAGTTGTCTCTGGATTTCCAAACATAATTCCAATTTTTTCACGCAATTGGTTAATAAAAATCACCACAGTATTTGACTTATTTATTACACCAGCCAACTTCCTTAAAGCCTGTGACATTAGCCTTGCATGCAATCCCATATGAGAGTCTCCCATGTCTCCTTCAATTTCAGCTTTAGGCACTAACGCTGCTACGGAGTCGATGACTACAACATCAACAGCACCACTTCTTACTAAAGCTTCTGCTATTTCAAGGCCTTGTTCTCCTGTGTCAGGCTGAGATATAATTAATTCCTCTGTATTAACGCCTAGTTTTTTTGCATATCTAGGATCTAGGGCATGTTCTGCATCTATAAACGCTGCAATACCTCCCTTTTTTTGTGATTCAGCAATTATATGCAATGCAACAGTAGTTTTACCCGATGATTCAGGTCCATATATTTCAACAATTCTTCCCTTGGGGACACCGCCTATCCCCGTTGCAATGTCAAGAGGTAATGAACCTGTAGGTATAGATTCAATATTCAACTTTACATTATCTCCAAGTTTCATTATGGAACCTTTTCCAAATTGCTTTTCAATCTGAGCAAACGCCTGCTCAAGAGCTTTTTCTTTTTCCATTATATACCCCTTTATTTATTTTCTACTGTAACATTAATAAAAATAGTTAGCATTTTATTTATGATTATCACTCCATGGCATATTCCCTCCATAATTAATTAATTTTTCTTTATTTCTTTTATTCTGTTTTCAATATAGCTTATAACTTCTTCTTTTGGAATTTCTAGTGATGCTGCAAATTCCCCGTAAAGTATATCTTCAGCAACTTTCATGTAATTCCCATCTGTTTGCCCAAGTTTTTTCCCATTATTAATTGCATTGTTTTTTTTCATATATACCATTTTAATTAGCTGAATTAAATCCTCACACTTGTGAGTCTGAATTAGTGATTTATAATAATCATTTAATTCTCGTAAACCGTTATTATTGTAAATTTCAACTTTCATATCAGGTATCTTGTCTATGATTTTCAAAGCCTTTTCATATGTAATTATTGGCCTCATAAAAACATTTGTATCAATTGGCGAATATATTATTACATCATGGTATAAAGGCTTTAAAACATAATATAGTTTATTTACATCTGTATTCGCCATAGCCATCTTGCGTATATCTTCTACACGACAAATACCATCATTACCATAAATAATTAATTCATTAACTTTAAACATAATATAAATTCAGCTCCAATCTTTTTCACTTACATATCACAACATTGTTATATGTTTCTTCTTTAAATTAAATTATAGTTTATATTATAAATCTATATAAAAAAGGTGTAGATTTGGCAACTGGTCTTACGTTATCAAAACTACACGTTGTACATATATATTAACATTTTTAAATTTTTGATGTAATACTTTTCTTGAAAATTTTCGCAGGTAAATTTTCCCCACATATTATTAATTCATTATTAGTAAAAATAAAACAGCCTCCAATGATTTTTATATTATCATAGAAGGCAATTTCATCAAATCTAATTTATAGATTTATATTTACATGAACTTTGTTTATTTATTGAGATATTTTTTCATTAATTACTTCAACCGCTTTTTGAAGTTGAACATCAGTATCATAATACTCACTTCCATATCCAACAGCATCTTCTGGTAATTCAACTTCTATATCTGGCTCTATACCTATTCCATGTATATTAATTCCGTTAGGAGTAAAGTATTCAGAAATAGTCATTTTGATTCCTTCTCCATCATTGCCAAATTTTTGTACTCTTTGAACTATACCTTTTCCAAAAGTTTTAGTTCCTATAAGAGTTGCTCTCTTAGTATCTTTCAATGCTCCTGACATAATTTCAGATGCGCTGGCACTTCCATCATTAACTAACAAAACAAGAGGTATATCATCTGCCTTGCTGTCCGATTTATAATAATCCATCTCTCCAGCTTTGGTTTTAGTATATGTAATTATGCCTTCTCCTAAGAATTTATTTGTAATATCAACAGTTGCATCTATAATCCCACCAGGATTATATCTAAGGTCAATTACAAGTCCTTTCATGCCTTGATTTTTTAAATCATTATAAGCTTTATTAAAATCATCTGCAGTTTGCAAATCAAATGTTGTTATTCTAATATATCCAATATCATTTTCTAACATTGCTGGTTTTATAGTTTTTATTTTAATTTTCTCTCTATTTACTACAACTTCTGAAGTTTTATTAATACCATCTTTGTCTTCTCTCAAAATAGTTAGGTTTACACTCGTACCTGGCATACCCTTCATTAACTTAACAGCTTCATCCATCTCATCAGCAGAAAAATCTGTACCATTAATTCTTATAATTTTATCACCTGTTTTCAACCCTGCTTTTTCAGCTGGTGTATCCTCTATGGGTGAAACAATAAGAATTTTGTTGTCATCACTTGCAGTAATGTAAACTCCAATACCTTCATAAGAACCTTCAGTATCCTGCATAAGCGCATCAAATTGCTCTTTGGTCATAAACTGCGTGTATGGATCTCCTAATGCGTTAAGTGTGCCTTTTAATGCACCTTCAAGCATAGCACTTTCATCTGCATCATACAAAAAATTTTCCTTTGCATAATCCATAACACTTTCTTGTTTTGCATACTTGTGTACAATATTCTTCATATCATTATAACTTGCTTCTGATATAACAACCTTTTGACCGAATTCGACCATAAGCACATTTCCTAATGTCATTGAAAGAAATGCGGTCACAAAAACAGCTATAACGACTGTTAGAATATATTTTTTTTTTGATATCATATACTCACTCCCGATAATTAATGTCAAGCCAATTTACAGCTCGTATAAGAAGGATAACTACAAGTTGCCCAATACTTATACTTATTTATATGCTGTGATGTACCATTTTATCCTATTTAAATTAATAGAACCTTAAATCATTATTGTATAGAGAATATTATAGCATATTTAATAACCAAGAGACACATTTTTTAAATATATTTTTATTTTAAATAAATATATTGATAATTACTATTTTTTATACTATAATTCTAATAGCAATTTAATAAATATATTTTTTGACTGCTCTATAACTTTGACTGTTAATTGTTAATCGCTTCTTAAGCTTTATTAACTTTAATATATTGAAAATCTTATAAATTTGTAGTAAAATAATAACTAATCATGGACCATTAGCTCAGTGGATAGAGTGCTGGACTTCGAATCCAGGCGTCGGGGGTTCGAATCCCTCATGGTTCACCATATGCAATAGGCGTAAGACTTTTACGCGAAACTAAAATTTCAAGTTCGCCAAAAGTTCGCCACAATAAATTTTAATTTAAGAAAAAAGGAACTTACTAAAATATAAATAGTAAGTTCCTTTTTTCTCCCTAGTTAAATTTTTTATCAAAGTATTCATCCGTCTTGTTTAAATCAACTCTTATTCCTCTTTTAGTTCCTAGCCTTTTTGACGGAAACCCCTTTGCATTAACAAGTTGGTATGCATAACTAGGACTTAAATCATAATGCTCTCTAAATTTTTCTACTGTTACCCAGTTCTCTAGTTGCAGTTTACCTTTTACTCTCGCCATGTTAAACCTCCTATATTATCTGATTAAACACCTATTTGTATTTTTTAAACTATTAATTTTTATTTATACAACCTTTACTCCGGCTAATATTTGATAGATTACTTTAAATTTGTCATTGCCTGGTATTACATAACCTTCGATTGAGTCTCTAACTGAACCATCAGCCATAACATGCGTTATTTTAATTGGTTCTTTTTCTTTCTTTTTCTTTGCCATTTTTACACTCCTAATTTTAAAATTTAGTTTTATTATATCATTTTATTCGATTCGATTCCATCCCACACTATATAAATAATTTTCTTAATGCTTCCTTAATTATACTTTTTAATTTCCCCTCCTTAATATAAAAATATCTGTTATATTCCTACACCATCTCCTTTTTATTAATTTCGCAGCTCTATTTTGAGCAATCAAATAAAAAAAGATACCCATATTTTGATAATACGGGTATCTTTATATTTTAAATCGTTGACGGCATAGTTCCTCTTTGTGCATTGAATTGTAATTTATGTAATTCTCTTGAAAGAGTTTTCGCTAACCTAGAAACATCTTCATTATTTCTGATTGTTGCATCTTTTAAATTGATTTCAATGTTATTTGTTATATTACCTCCAGCGCCTTGATTTTGTTCTTTAGTCAAGACCCTTTCACCTTCGTGCAATTCCGCAATATAACCATCAAACGGTACATAAGCGAGTCCGTTTGCATGACTGCCATTTACCTTTTTGCTGCTACTAGATGATGTTCCTACATTTTTTTCCTCTGCATCGGTATCATTCCAGCTTCCTAACCAATCTATAGCTGTTTTAATAGCTCCTGTAACTCTATCAAATACATCAACTACAAACTCAACCGACTTGACTATAGCTCCAAATGTTACCTCTACAACCTCTTGTATTAATGGAAATGTTGGAGAAATAAAGTCCCATAAAGCTTGTAATATTGAAAATAATTCAACATAGATAGACCATACAGTTTTAACGTATTTCCCAATAGCTTCAAATACAAATTCTACTACTTTTTTTATAGCTGGCATGTTTTCCTCTATCCAACCATATAAAGTTACTAGAATAGGCAATAAATAAGTATTAAACCATTCATAAGCTGTACTTGCAACTGTGCTAATTGTAGTAAATACATTTTTAAATACTGATTGTATTGCTGGCATGTTTTTTATTATCCAATTAGCAAAGTCTGTAAACATCGGCATTACCGCTGTTCCTACTTGTGTAAATACTGCACCAAAACTCCGCTTCAGTTGATCCATTGTGTCTGTAAATTTTACACCAGCGTTTACTGCATCATCTGACATTACAAGACCTAAATCTTTTGCTTGTTTTTTCATAGCCTCTACGGAATCAGCACCAGCATTTAGTAATGGTGCAAGTTCTGAACCGCTTTTCCCTAACAAGTCATTTGCAATAGCAGCTCTTTTTGTAGTATCTTCTACGCCTTGTAATGCAACTATAGTCTTTTCAAATATTTGTTCTTGGCTTAATCCTGCCATATCTTCATAGCTTAGTCCTAGTTGTCCAAATGCATCTGTAGCTACTTTACCGCCTTTGCTAAGTTCGTCAACTTGATTAGTTAGTGTTTTCATGCCTGCCTGCATGCCATCAATAGATGCGCCATTTTGCGAGAGTATGAAATCCCACTCTTGGAAACCCTCTCTACTCATGCCTAGCTTTTGACTCATTTTATCTATATGGTCCGTAGTTTCAGCTGCTTTATTTGCAACTCCAAGTAATGCCGCCCCTGCTGCTGTTGCTCCTGCCCCTATAGCAAGTCCCCATTTACCAGCAGTTTTTATTCCATTACCTAGTTTAGTTCCTAAGCTATCTGCATGTTTTTCCGTCTTTGATAATGATGCTTCGGCTTTTGCGGTATCACATAACACCGTTCCGAACAAACGAAAAATCTCGATAATAATCACCTCACTTTATAATTTTTAAATGTGCATATTTTTTCTTTTCGTTAATTTCCTTAATTTTTTCTTCATCGAAAGTATATAATAAATCTATTAATTCTGATACGTCCGAGTTAATTTCATAAGCTAAATCATTTAATAAATGATATACAGATAATATTATTTCTTCGGGCTCGTCACTTAATATAATATTATAATTTTCAACACCTTCAATATTTACAAGTTCCACCTTTAAAACATCTCGTATTTTCTCCATAATGCACCTTTCTTTATCAATATTTTAAATATTAAACATACTTTAATCATCTCCTTTCTTTTACTTGTATTTTCTAGTAAATCTTTATATCTTTTTCTAAATGGTTTTTAATCTACTCATATATCACCTCTTTTAATAGGTAGGGGGGTCACGTGTGGACCCTGTGTATTTTTTGAAGGTTTGCCATCGGTAGTTTCATTTTAATACACCGCTTTTCTCGAAGGGGGGGCGTGGTTGTATCTGTCCCTCGCTATCAAAATAATAATTAGATTCTTTTTCTCTTCCAAATGTTTTTTTATTATGGCACTCTAAGCAAAGATACTGAAAGTTATTATGATTCAATGTTATGTCTGGATTGTTTATATTGTCTGGTGTTAGTTCTTCTTTATGGTCCACTATGTAACCTAACTTATCTTTGCAGTGTTCGCACATGCCACCATCAATAGATATTCTATATGCTATGAATGATTGTCTGCACTTCTTCCATGTCTTGCTATCGTAAAACTTCTTAGCAAAAGGGACGTGCCATATTGCATCACCTTCTATCTTTACAATTTTATTTGAGTACATTGACAAGAGGACACTAAGTTATTTAATATCCTCTTGATGTATATTTATTTTACCAATCGCCTTTATCTGATTGTATACCTGTGTATTTAGCATAAGCTTGATTGAACATGTGACTATACTGTAAGCTATCTAAGTTATCAAGTTTCTCTTGCATAGCTTTATTGTAAGAGTCCCACTCTTCTCTATATTGTTTCTCTAATGCTATCCTTGAAGTATGAAACATATCATTTTCTTTTGATGCATTATCTCTGTGCTGCTCTATTCCTTTGAGCATGTCCTTAATTATTGGATTATACTTTGTAGCCTTAATGCTCTCATACTCTTCAATCTCGTAACGAATACTTTTTTTCTTTTCTGCCAACTCTTTAATCTTTGCTGAATCAGTTTCAAATAAGTATTCTTTGTCCAACTCTGCAAGTTGTATCTTTAACTTTTCAATCTCTTGATTAGCTGTTACCTTCTTTTTCAATAATTGTTTTTTTACATTTTCTATTTTTTCAACTTCTTGAAAAAATTTCTTACTTTCTATTTGATTTTCCTCTGCTAATAATATTTGTTCATCTGTTAATTTTTGTTTACTCATAGTTTCTTTCTCCTTCTAATTTTAGTAGATTTAATTTTGCATTAGCTAAAGCCGCAGCCTTAGTATCAGTTTTATTATTCTTTAATAATTCAAATCTTTCTTTAGTATTGTCTATCTCTAATCTATCATCAAACAATATACCATCAATTAGTTTGTATTTTAAGGCTTTCTCAGGTGTCAACCATGTTTCAGCGTCCATCATTTCAAGTATATCTTTTTTATCCATGCCACTTTTTATAGCATAAGCATTTGCAAGAGTGCTGTTATAATCTTTTAGCATGTTAGCACTGTGCTCCATTGCTCTATAATCTCCCTGAGCTCCACTCGATACGTTATGTATCATCATTTCAGCTGTAGGAGACATAAATAAGACTTTACACCCCATTGCTATTACTGATGCAGCACTTGCAGCTAAACCTATAATCTTTCCTGTTGTCTTGCCTTTGTACTCTTTTAGTACGGTATATAGCTCACTTCCAGCAAATACATCTCCACCAGGTGAGTTAATATAAAATTCTAAATCTTCACCATTAGCCTTTTCTATTAAGTCATTTACCTTCTTTGGGTTTGTTGCTGATATTCCTATCCATTCATAAATCCAAGCTTCATCATCTGATACAATTACTCCCTTGATTTCAATTTTCTTAGTCATTAATCATCTCCATTAAATATTTTTTCTTGATAACTCATCTAAATCTTTTTGTGCTGATTCTTTAGTAATTGGTCTCGTTCCTGAAAGTCTATACCCTTGCCAATTATTTTTTTTAAAGTCCTCAATTGTATCAATCATTTTTTTCTCTGACTTTGTTAGCATAGAGTTAGTTTTTTTCTTTTCAACCCATGATTCCATTTCCTTAATTTGTTGTTCTGTTAGTTGTTCTCTTATTTTCATTTGATTTCTCCCTTTTAATTTTTATAATTTGTCTGGTATCGCCACAACGCTTGTTGCCATAGGTCTTTTTCTATTATCAATGCCTATTAAATAATTTACTGACATTCCTTTTTTTAAATCTTCAAATCCTGGATCTACAACTTGATTTTCATGAAAGAATATATCATTTTCAGAATCATCAGGCTTAATAAAACCAAAGTTCTTTTCTTTTAATACGCATTTTATGGTCCCTGTTTTTATATCTTCACAACTCATTTTCTCACCTCTCTTTCTCTAATTCTTTCTCTATCAAATACAACTAATTCAGTTGAACTTGTCCAAGTGTTGTTAAATCGTCTAGAGCCAACATTTTTATACATATTTATTGATGTATAATCTATTACTTTTTCTCTAAACTTTACATCTCTTCTTAGTTTCAACATTGCTTCTTTTTCACGCTGTCGAACTCTTTCAACGGATACACCTTTTTCCTCACTGATACTTTTAAGTGTTTTATTTTCAAAGTATCTCATATTTATAATATCTCTCGATGCATCAGGCAATGAATCAACTTTTTCATGCACTATTCTTTTAAGTTCTTGTTTTTCTGAATTATCGTTGCATTCTTCTTCTGAATCATCAGATATACTATTAGCTATTAAATCCATTCTTGTTGCTGTTCCATCTTCGCCGATGGGCTCATTTAACCTTGTTGGTGATTTTATCTGCATTGCTGCTTTTATGTTGTCTAACTCATCTAAGCTGATACACATTTCAAGCCTTATTTGGTTACCTTTAGGCTCATACCCGAGTTCATTACGGAGTTGATTGTAGACTTTTTTATACTTGATTATCTTTTGTATCATATGAGCTGGTAAATCAATTTCTAAACTTCTTATTTCATTCCATATACAGAATTTAAGTATTTGTAAGAAATTACTTTCCTCAAGCGGTCTTGTTATATCGTACCGTTCAACAGCTTTCACTAATGCCAGGAATGCTGATTGCATTAAATCATCTATTTCATTTATTCCATGAACTCTATTTCTTATAGTTTGGTATATAAAGCCATGATTTTTTTCATATAGTTGTAAGTAATTTTCTTCGGTATCAATGCCTTTTTTTATTAACTCAATAAGATGTTCGTTACTATCTTGATGATTCATTGATTCACCTCTTGAACTGCTTTCTTGTCTTATGTTTCATAAAATGTTTGTACTCCGCCATAAAAATTCAAGTTTATTTTGCCGGTTCTACCAAGTTTATTTTTAGCTACAATTAAGCTTCGCTCTTGTTTTTCAATATTTATTTTCTTTTCTGCTTGCTCTGCATCTGATAAAGAAGTAACTGGATCATAAAGTAAAAATATTGCATCTGCATCTTGTTCAATAGCTCCCGATTCCCTTAAATCATTCATTGCTGGCTCTGACACTTTTTTACCTGAATCTGGTCTTTTTAGTTGACTTAATGCTATTATTGTTATTTTATTTTTTTGTGCCATTGTATGAAGTTCGTTTGATATCCTTGTTGCTTTTTCATACAAACTTTTTGATTCAGCTTTTACTAAAGTCAAATAATCAATAAAAATTATATCCGCTTGTCTTTGAAGTGATTTTGTAATTATTTGATTTACCGTCATGCCACCAGCTTCTATAATTTCAAGATTAAGCTTCATTAATTCGCTTGAAGTATTTAAATATCTTGATTGTTCTTCGTCATTTAAACTTTTATGTAATATCTTGTTTAATTGAATTTTTCCAGCTGAACATATTAATTTATTGGCTATATTAATTTTATTTGTTTCTAAACTAAAGAATAATATCTTATGTTTCGTAGCCATGTTTTGCATTATATTCGTTGAAAATGTCGTTTTTCCGCTCGAAGGTCTTCCACCTATAATGATATAGTCTCCAGGACTTATAAGTACGGTATCATCAAGCTTTTTAAATCCTGTTTTATAGTAGTTTTCTTTTGAATTATAATTTTCATAGGCTTCGTTTAACGTTTCTGTCATGTTGTAACTTTTATATGCATTCGCATTTGAATTAAACATTTTACTTATTTCAATATATTTGTTTTGTAAAACCTCTGCATCGCTGTTATTTTGCCTTAAATTCGATAGCAACTCTTCCGTTTGACTAATCGCTTGTATAGTGTAATAACTTTCTTTTAAACGCTTTATATATTGACTTGTATTAGGCTTAATAAAAATTGGATTTGCTAAATCAGCTATTAAATCTTTATAAGCAACACCTAAGTTTTGCATGATAATTACAGGATCTATATCTTGTCTTTGACTATAAAGTTTTTTCATTTCTTTAAAAATTGTTTTGTATTCATTTGTAAAATGTTCTTCTTGCAGTTCTCCAAAGATTAAATATCTTTGTTCTTCATAAAGAATAGCTGTTGATAACAATGATTTTTGAATTTCTCTCATAAATTTCACCTACAATTCAGGATATATACTTGTTGTTTCTAATTCTTCGGACACATGGTTTATTTCAAAATAATCTTCATAGCGGGAATTGAAGAAAGTCGAACCATTCATTGCTTGTTTCCAGGTATTAGCTTGTAAGTCTTGCTTATAGTTATTGATTGCTGTTGTCATCTTATCAATGCCTATTTTATATATAACTTGTTTGCTTTTTTTACTTACAGTTGATTTTCCTTTTTTATTAGGATAGAGCTTCCAAAGTTCTTCAAATAAATCATTTATTAAATTGCTTGTACTATTTTCTTTAATATTTTCTTTCTTTCTTTCTTGGTTGGTTATTTCACCGTCAGTACTATTGGTTATTTCACCGTCAGTACTATTGGTTATTTCACCGTTGGTTAATTCACCGTTGGTTATTTCACCGTTGAATTTATCCCATTGATTATAATTTTTATTAAAAGCAATTATCCTTTGTTGTCCGTTTAATGTTTGTCTAATAATTTGCCTATTTTCAAGCCTTTTTAACTCTCTTTGAATATTTCTTTTGTCGGTATCTATTGCTTTAGCTAAAAAGGATAATGATATTATATGCTCCTTGCGATTAAACCCGTATGTATACCGCCAAATAACATAAATTATGCTGTGCTGTGTTGAGCTTAATTTGAGTTTTGCAATGTTATCTAATATTTCATTTGCTATTCTTGTAAATCCATTTTCAAGTTGTACGTCATTCACATCACCTCACCTCTTGTTTTTTCTCTTTTTTCTTTTTTCCCATATCTGCCTATTTATATTTAAAGCTTCAAAATGTATTTCAGGATTATTTGTAATTACCTCGAAATAAATCTCTTTATCAAAATACGATGTTCGTTCCGGTTGTCTATAATACATTGCAATTCTTTCAGCTAATAAGGCATTTTCATTTGTCATATAGAATTTTCACCTCTGTTTTTATTCGTTTAAAAAAATATTTTCTTCAGGGATATTTAAAGCATCTGAAATTTTTCTCCTCCAACCTGGGTAAGCATAAATTTTTCCATTCTCTAAGCGTGATATTTCTGAAGGTGGTATTCTTGTCATCATGCTTAAATCAAATTGACTTAATCCCTTTGAAGCTCTTATTTCCCTTAATTTATTATCTTTCATATTCTCACCTCTCTTTCATGTACATTGCTACAATATTAAAATAAAAAAAATATGCCTATAACCTTTAGTTATAGACATATCCATAAATTCTATATGATTTTTCAATATATTAAATACGCCAGCATTAGCAAAAATATTGTATCGTTTTGCAGACAATACATTTTTTACTATTGACATGACCATATTATGAATGTAAAATGATATTGAAAGAATATATAGTTATTTTGGTTTCGCAGCCCTTATAACTAAAAGTTCATGCCTTGTAAATGTTCGCAGCATTTACAAGGTCTTTTTTTTATTACATGTGCATTATATCAAATTAGATATATTAATTCAACACAACTTTTTTACATACACATTTGCATTTTAAGGCTAAATTTTATATTTAAATTTCAATACTTTCATCGATTTACATACTCTAAATAATTGTAGAAATGCAATATTTTATTGCAGATATGCATAATTTAATTTATATTAATTTTTTGTAACATATTATTTCATGCAAGTAATTAAACAAAATTGAACTTTAAAATTAATACTTTAAAATAATTTAAAATAAACCTGGCATTTACATCAGGCTTATTTTAAATAACTTAATGCACTATTTAAAATAAATAATTGCTACTCAAAATATTGTTTGAGCACATTATCTTCTAATTCATCATAATCAACATTTAACATTTTCACAAGTGTATTAAATTTCATTTGCAATTCTTCTAATTCTTCACTATCTGTTTTCTGTATACAAACTCTAGCCCCACCTTCTCCAGTACTATCAATAGCGTATATCCTGCCTTCATTATCTTGCAGATATAAAACCTTACCGCTTTCTTCTATGTCTATTAATTCAAATTTTTTACCTATCAACTTATTTCTTGCACCATTTAAACTTACAAATGTATTTTTTATCATTTTTTTATTCTCCTTTAGATTTTTTTTATAATATTGTATTACTAGCTGAAAAAATACTTTGAATACTTGTATTGTAATAATTAGCAATTTTTAATTTTATTTCATCTCTGGGTACTCTTTCAGCATTTTCATAAGCTGCTAGAGCTTTAATACTTATACCTAAATCTTTAGCAATTTCTTCTTGAGTCTTATCACCTCTTAACTCCTTTAGTTTTACTGTAAGTTTTACTGTTTGTTTTACATTTTTTCTCCTTGCTTTTTCTGCCTTAATTCCTTGTAGATAACCAATTCTAAAACCATTAAGTATAGAATCAAAGTCTCCATTGCTGTTATTCATAATTTCAACTAGATCTCCTAGTCTTAAATCGTATCTTTTATCAATAATTTCCTTTGCTTCTTCAATCTTTAACATTATATTTTTCATTTGTAATACTCCCTTCAAATTTTTTTATTGCATTTATTTATAAAATAGGATATACTTTATTTAGAATATGCCTATATATAATAGCCATTACTTTGGTCGGTGTCGGCTGTATAAAAAATTGTGGGCTTGCGTTAAAGAGTTGTTTCATCTTGAGATAGCTCTTTTTGTTTTTGATTCTGATAACCACTTACAAGTGCAAATAACCTTCTGATTAACTTTTCATCATTTGATGTTTCGATTATATTAATTAATTGTTCTTTCACAGTATCACCTCTTTTTCATTATTACTTGATTCAATTTTTTCTTTTTCATAAGCTTCTATTATTCCATCAACAATTTTTTCGTATTGTTCTCTGAAATTCCAATTAACATTAATAGTTTCATCTATAATTGAAATATACTTGTCATAATCTTTTCTATTTCGTTTCACAATACCTTACCTCCTATTACCAACAATATAAAAATTATTGTTGCTTTAAATCTTATTAAATCAGTATCGTTTAAGAACCTTGTCCAAAACCTTTTTATCATTTACACCATTCTCCTTTTCATAACATCTATCACAAAGATATCTTCCATCTTCTGTAACATTTTGATTCTCATTTGTTTCATAATCCATTAATATTCTTTTACATTTATTACAACTAATTGGTATTTGCACTTAATTCACCTCAATTCTAATCACTTATTAACTAATAAGATTTTATTACTGCATTCCTTTTTTTGTCTTTTCACTTTCCAAGTAATCCTTAACAATAAAGCTTAAATTTCTAATAGCTTTTTCACTTTCAATGCTTCCAATCATTTCAATCAATTCTTTTTTAATTTCCTCTATTAAAATTCACCTCAACTGTTATTAATATTATCAATATGCTATCATCTTTAACCTTGATATTTTTACCTCTCATGCTCGTATGAATAAAAGAGAGTATGTTGTTTTATGTCTATGGTATATTTACACCTTTAGCATAATAATTTTACGAAACATCTTCATATACACTTATAACTAATCAAATTTAAATATACCAGTTCTTAAAAAACTACCTATTTCACTTGTATCAAATTCATAACTCCTGCTGTATATCTTTCCGTCAATCGTATCTTGTTTGCTGTGTTCATATCCCAATCGCTCTAATCTATTCATGACTGTTGCTCTGTTAGTATAAAGTCTTAATCTTTTAGCTTCATAATCAATCACTCACTATGTCTGTTTCTGTATCTTGTAAATCTGCAATCTGTTTTAAACTATTTTTCATGGTTTCTTTTCGTTTTTCCAAATTATTTTTTTAATCATGTACTTTGACCTCCTAGACCTTAATATTTTTTATTCTCTTGCTTATATGAATACATGGAGCCCTTTTGTTTTAACGCTCTAGTATATTTACATTACAGACACACTTTTTTTTGTAAAAATGCTCCTATGAACTAATCTTCAAGCTATTGTTTTGTACAAATACCAAACTTTTAAAAACTTCTATCTTCTTCTTGCAATCATCATAGATTTTTTTATAATGAATTCCCTTGCTTATTTCTTCCTCGATTGTATGAAATATTATGCTTTCAACTAATGTTAAATTATTAAGCTGCACTATAGTTGCCTCATCTCTCTTACTAATTCCTACAGTTTTATTTACTAATGTTGAATACAGCCTATAATAATTGTTAGGGTGTTCACTTCCTTGACTTCTTGCATACTCAATAAATCTTTTAATGGTATCCGATTCTGTCATGCGTGTTGATTTACTATGTTTCCTCGTTTCAAACCATTCCTTAGATTGTCTTTCAATAATGAATTTCCGCATTGCATAGAATTGTCTGACTAATTCTTTTTTAAATGCTACTACAATGTTGTTATTTCTTAAAAGTGTCATTAAAAATGTAGCTTGTTCTTCGTTTAATTGATAATATTGTTCTGGTCTACCTCCAGTACTTTATCGGTTTAAAACCGATAAAGTTCCAAAATCTAAAAAATCATTTTTATAGTCATTAATTAACTCTTTTATACTAATATGTTTATTGTTTGTACCTTCTGCAATAACTAAACTGTCTGTAAAAACATCATTTCCTTTTATAGCAACTAAATCATTCAATAATTTACACCTTCATTATAATTGTCTGCCTTCTCGAGCTGCATTGTCTAAAAACTCCTTCATTAAAGGAATGTTTATTTTAGTAATAGCTCCAATTTTCACAAAACATGGAATCTGGTTTGTCCTTGCAAGCTGATAGAGCTTGTCCCTTCCCATATTAAAAATAATAGTCCCTTCTGCTATTGAGCACATATATTGATTCTTTTCCAATTCATTCACCTCATTTCTATATTATACTAAATTATATGATTTTGAATTATTATGCGCAAGAAAACTAATTTCACAAATAAAGGCGTTTATATACTTCTTAATTACCATCTTTATTTTCAATGTTATATTTATATTCAAACATAGACTAAACTGTTTAATAAAAATATCGTTACCCTTTAATTAATAATTAATTGTATATTCCTTTTATTTTTTATATCGTTTTCGAAACTTTTTGATTAAAAAAATATTCATCTGCACTTATATTATAAGAACTACAAATAATTCTTACATCATTTAGAGTAAAATCTGAACCAGTTCCATTAAGATTCTGATTGAAAGTAGATTTAGTTTTCCCCAATAATTTAGCTACTTCGTATTGTTTGATATCCTTTTCTACTAAAAACCCCTTTAATTTTAAATATGGTTTATGTGTTCTATCTATTTTCACCAACACCCCTCCTTTGTTATTTGATTCGAAACTTTGTTTAAATTAAGTATATCAAAATAAAGTTTCGTTGTCAATAACTTTATTGCATTATTTCAAAAATAATATTTGCTTTTTCGAAACTTGTTTGCTATAATCAAATTATTATATTTAAGGAGTATATTTTTATGAATATTGAATTCGGACAACGTTTAAGAAAAATAAGAAAAGAAAAAAATTTAACTCAAGAAGAGTTGTCTATTAATTTAAATAGAAAATATAACACAACCATTAATAAAGGTATGATTTCAAAATGGGAAAATGGTAAAGAACAACCTAGACTTGAATTTATTCTAAATATTTCTGACTATTTAAATATTGATGTAGCATATTTAATGGGATTTAAAGACTCTTTAAAAGGTAGCAATTTATTTCCTGATGACGATATTGATAAAGTTATTAATAAAAACATTCCTAACTTTATTAATTATTTGAATGATGTATGTAAGGAACTATTGATTTTCAATGAAAAATTGACAGATGAATATTTTATGGAAATATCATATGAAATATCAAAAGATATCTCAGAAAAAATAGACTATGACTTCTATATGGATATTATTAATAAGTGTATTGAAAATACAGAAAAATATAAAGAGTCAATTACTATTAGTGATATACATAAAGAAATTAAAAATATAGATATACTTTATGAAATCAAATCTTTTATAGAAGGTAAATTCATAAATACATTTTATGATATTTATAGCTATGTTTATGATATTGAAACTTCAGTTTTTGATATATTCAATTCAGAAAAAGATAGTTTTAATATAAAACCAATTATTGAAAATATAGATTATGTTAAATTTATAGAAGATATGTCACTTGAAATATCTGAAATAGTCGAAAATGAAGTATTTCATAGTGTTCTTAAAGAAATTCTTATTTTTTTTACAAGACAATTAAATGTAAAAGCAAAAGAAATGGTTCTAGAATATATTAAATTTCTATTAAATAATGATATACATAAAGAATCAAATAAAATGTCTAAATAAATCTGGGGGATATATAATGAAAATAGGACTAAGAAAACCAAGTTTAAAGAAGAGTATTAAAGCTCGCACTACTGGAAGAATTAAAAGGGAAATCAAAGGAACTATTAATCCTTTGTATGGTAAAAAGGGCATGGGGTGGATACGTGACCCTAAAAAAGCTATGTACAACAAAGTGTACAACAAAACAACATTTAGTATATTTGATGTATTTAAAAAGCTATTTAAGTGAGGTGTAATAAATGGCGAACAAACCAAAGACAAATGCAAATGCAAAAGGACATGACTATTTTCGTGTACGTGCATTAATGGGATATGACAGTAAAGGAAGTCCAGTTTATAAAAATTTTTACGGTTCTTCTAAATCAGATGCTGAAAAAATGAAAAAGAAATATCTAGATGATTTAGAGGACGGTTTAAATCCTGACTTAGCATCACAGTCACTAAGTCAGGCAATGTATACATGGTTGTGGGATATTGAGAAATATAACGGCAATAAATCGTCCAGTTTCGAAAGATATGAGAGTATCTATAGAAATTATATAAAAAATTCAAAACTTGGTTTATTGGTTGTGTCTGAAATAAAAAAATTACCTGTACAGAAATATTATAACTCATTAGTAAATGAAGGTAAGAGCGAATCACAGGTTAAAAATCTTCACAAACTACTTAATAAATTTTATAGGTATGCCGAAACCGAAGGATATATAATCAAAAATCCACTCGTAGGATTGAAACTGCCTAAAGGTAATGAAGAAGACCTTGATGAAGATGATAGGATTGTCGAAACATTCACCAATGAAGAAATAAACAAAATACTTGCTAGTCTAGAAAATGTAAAATTACGATATATAATCGTCTTTGCATTGCTGACTGGGTGTAGACAAGGAGAAATATTGGCTCTTAAAAAATCAGATATAAAAGGCGATGTTATTAAAATAAATAAAAGTGTTCGTAATGTTAAGATATTTGATGATGAAGAAAACTATTCACATGAATTGAAAGTAACTAAACCTAAAACAAAGAGTTCCAATAGAGAAATACCAATAACCGCTAAATTGCATTCAGAACTCAAAAAGTTAGATAAGCTAAATATGGAGGAAAAATTAAAACTCGGACCTGCATATACTGCAAACAATCTTTTATTCCCCTCATTGACAGGTACTCATATAGATGCTAAAAATCTAAGAAGGTCATGGGAACGTGCTTTAGATAATGTAGGAGTCCCTAGGAAGAAATTTCATGCTTTAAGGCATACATATGCCACAAGATTATTTGAGAACGGAACTTCCATTTTGACAGTGTCAAGATTACTCGGTCACAGTTCAACCAGAACAACTGAAATATATACTCATGTATTAGAAGAAGTAAAAGCTAAAGAAGTTGAATGCTTAGATGCTATTTTTTATTAGAAGATAAAAAAGTTCGCCAAAAGTTCGCCACTATGAGAAAAATAATACTAGAAAATTTTAGTAAACATCAGTAAGATATTTGTTGATATTTCAATATTTTTAGAAAAGTTTAGTATACATCAGAAAGCTATTTTTCAATTCCAGGCGTCGGGGGTTCGAATCCCTCATGGTTCACCAAAATTAAAAACAAAAGAACTTACTAAATTTTATTTTACATTAAGTTCTTTTGTTTATTCAAATAACAACAAGAATATTTTCATTAATTTTTAAATTCTTCAAGCACCTTAAAATCAATTTCCGCAATATCTTTAGTATTTTTAATAATATCTGCAATCAAATTATAATTTTTATCAATATTTTTATTTAAAACAAGTAGTTTATTTGATGTTTTGAAAACAATAGGATATAACATATCTAACTTATTCGCATCTTTAACTATGCTTTTGAAATCGGACCATGGATAAATATAATTCTTCTTTCCATTAAAGTGTATAAGTGCATTATTAGTTACCTGATAATATATTGCTTTATGTTTAGATATTGATTTTGTACACAAAATTGTATTTAGAACTCCAATCAATGCAAAAAGCCCAACTAAGGTTATTCTTATGCTTTTATAACTTGATGATTTGGAAAACAAAATATTAAAAATTACAAAAAAAGATAATATAATAACCATATCAAGATACATATTTTTTATTAATTTTGATATATATTTTTGTTTGAGGAAATATTTTTTTCCAATATAATCCTCATGTTTTTTTAACTCATTTCTAAATTCATCCATTATATTACCATCCTTTTTATTATATTACATCTTATCATACATTTTTTATAATATAAATAGTTTTATATTATGTTAATCTAAATAGTAATAACTTTTTGTGTGACAAATAAAAAATTGCTAAGTTCTCTTTAGTATTTTTAATTGAATTATTTTTTCTCACAAGAAAACAGACAAGGTTAATACCATGTCTGTTCTTGTCTATATATTATATTTATTAAAGTTCTTTTGCTTTTTCTTCATCTCTTAGAATACGAAGTGCTCCATATGCTAATGCTTCCATTTCATTTTCACCAGCAACAATTTCTACTGGTACAAGCTTATCAATTCTAACTTTTATCATATCTGTAAGCATTTTCGAATATGCCATACCACCAGTTAATATAACCGCATCAATTTTTTCTTCAAAGCTTGCTAACAGAATTCCTATGCCCTTTGCAACTTGAAGTGCCTCTGCTTCATATACTAACTTAGCATATTCATCTCCATCTGAAATTCTTTTCTCAATCTCACGACAATCGGTAGTTCCTAATAAGGATTTAAGCCCACCTTCTCCCCTTATTTTCTTTAGCATTTCTTTTTTCGTATATTTTCCAGAATAGCACATTTCAACAACATAAAATAAATTAAGGCTTCCAGAACGATCTGGCGAAAATGGACCTGCATCATCACTAACAGAATCTATAATTCTACCGTGTTGATGTGCACTAATACTTATGCCCCCACCCATGTGTGCTACAACATAATTCATATCCTCATATTTTTTACCATGACTTTTTGCCAATCTCATTGATATAGCCCTAGAATTTAACACATGACAAAAGCTTTCTCTTTCTACTTCCTTAAAACCAGTAACCTTAGCAACAGGTAGCAATTCATTGCTTGTTACCGCATCATAAATATAAGCTGGAATTCCTAATGGCTTAGCAAAAGAGTCAGCTATAAGTCCACCTAAGTTTGAAGCATGCACAAATATTGGATTGTTTTCAAGTTCATTTCTCATCTTTTCATTAACAATATATCCACCTGTAGTTAGGTTCCTTATAATTCCACCACGTCCAACTACTGCAGACAATGTAGACGAATCTATTTTTGCCTCACTTAGGTATTTTCTAATTATGTCTTTTCGATAGTCAAATTGCTCTATTAATTCTGAAAATTTACTAAGTTCCTCAACAGAATGTTCAATGTTTTTTGAGAAAATTTCTTTTTCCTCATCAAATACTGCTATTTTGGTACTTGTAGAACCTGGGTTGATTGCAAGTATTCTGTAACTCATAAATTTCACTCCTTAACGTAGATTTAGTAGTATATCAATTTATATTGTATTTATTATATCATAAAGCAAGCCAGATAACGGCTTGCATCACAACGATTCAATAAATACATCAAGACAAAGACTTATGTCTTTGTTTCATTAATTGTATTTATTATAGCACAAAATTTATAAAATTACATGTTTTTTTGTATAAGTATCGTTTATAAAAAAGTTTGTATGTTTTCAATATGATGACAATATTTATTTGTGAATAATAATAATAGTAATAGTAATAATAAGCCCTTTATTTATAATAATATTTCTTGCAATAACTTGTTGTTAATATTATAATGATAAAAAATACTTTATTAAAAATAAAAAAAATGAGGATTTTTACAAATGACATATGATGAAAAAAAGAAATTTATAGTTAACATTGTTTATATCATAACAGTATTTGCAGTTGCATATTTTATTTTTAAATATGCAATAAAATGGGTCATGCCATTTTTTGTTGGTTTTTTAATTGCATTTATTTTAAAACCTATTACTGAGTTTATCACAAAAGTTACTCATATTAAAAGAAATGGAGTATCAATATTTGTTATAGGAATTTTTTATTTCATAATAGTAATATCTATATGGTTTTTATCTGCTTTCTTATGGAATGAAATATCGGGTTTGATAAAAATTGTACCTGGCTTATATTTTAATAAAATTGAACCTTTATTACTTAATATTAACAATTGGATTGTAGATAGGGCTAAATTGCTTTCACCAGAATTTGCTAATACTCTTTCTAATATGATAATTAGTGGTTTACAATATGTTGCATCTATCGTAAAAAATTTATCTATATACTTGGTTTCAGCAATAACTGGATTAATATCAAATATACCACTATACCTAATTACAGTTATTTTTTCTATTGTTTGTTCATTTTTCATCAGTGTCGATTATAGAAATATTACTTCGTTTATAAAACGCCAGCTTCCTAATAAATTTAATTCAAATTTAGTTGAAGCACGTAGTTTTTTATCTGGCACATTGTTAAAAATGATTAGGGCATACACTATAATATTATCAATTACATTCATTGAAATGATTATCGGATTGTCCATATTGAAAGTCAAATATGCATTACCTATTGCTGCGATTGTAGCAGTGTTAGATATTTTACCTTTATTGGGCACAGGTGGATTTCTCATTCCATGGGCAATAATTGAATTAATCTTAAAGGATTATCGTATGGGTTTTGGACTGATAATAATTTATATAGTAATTACTGTAGTCAGAAATACTATTGAACCAAGAATCGTTGGTCATCAAATTGGCCTTAACCCTGTTGTTACAATTACGGCAATGTATGCTGGATTAAGGTTGTTTGGATTTGCTGGATTTATTTTAGCCCCTATGATTTCAATTTTGATAAAACATTTAAATGATACTGGTAGAATACATCTTTATAAGTAATAAAAAAAATCGTGAAGAATTACTTTCTTCACGATTTTTTTATGACATGTTAAGCTATATAAAAATACATCATTACAAAATGACAAAATGTACCTGCTAAAACAAACAAATGAAAGAGCTCATGAAAACCGAACCATGGTTTGTCTATATTAGGCCTTTTTAACCCGTAAATCACTCCACCAACAGTATACATAACCCCACCTAGAACAAGCCAAATCACTCCGCCTAATGCCATACTTTTAACAAGAGGTGCAAATACTAAAACTGAAATCCAACCCATCCCTATATATAACCCCGAACTTACCCATCTTGGAGCATTAATCCAAAAAATTTTTATAAATACACCTATAAGTGTAATAGTCCAAACAACACCTAAAAGCGTATATCCTACAACACTTTTTAAAGCAAGAAGGCATATAGGAGTATATGTACCTGAAATTAATACAAATATCATTATGTGATCTAGTTTTCTCATAACAAGTTTGGCTTTCTGTTTAGATGCATCAATAAAATGATATATTGTACTTGTTGAATACAATAAAATCATACTTAATCCAAATATGATAAAAGCAATTATACTCATTGTGTTTTGAGATTTTATTGCATTATACAATAGCATAATCATTCCTATTATAGCAAATATAGCACCGCCTAAGTGCGTAAGAGCACTTGTTATTTCTTTCTTATCTTTATTCATTTTAGCACCTTCCTTATATAGTTTTAATAACTATGTTATATGGCTATGATATGACTATTTTTCTAATTTGTCAATATCATAAACGAGAATCTTGTATGCTAAAGTTATTTATTTGGCAAATATAATATATTGAATTGCTGGACTTGCTCCGTAATTGTTGTAATTTTCTTTAATCTTCATTGCCACTTTATGCAATTCTTCATAATTTTCTGAATCTTTCCATTTATTAACTTTAATTAAAGCCTTATCTACTCTTTTTGCTATTGATTCATTTTTTAATAAGTTAACCTCTAAGTCATCGAAATCATCTTCAACCCTCATACCTGCATCTGAAATAAACTCTAATATTTCCTTATGCGAATATGTTTGATGGTGGTAAACTCCAGAATATGTGTCGATTAAACAATCAAGATTATGTATTAAAGCATGCGTCAAGGAAGAACCCGATTGCCCATCAGCAGGCATCTCACTAATAAGGATAATCCCATCATCTTTTTTTATCCTAAGGATTTCTTTTAGCAACGCAGGTATATCATTAACATGATGCAAAGAATTAGATATGCAAACTAAATCAAAATATTTATTAGGAAAATTTGTGTGACATCCATCCATAACCTGAAACCTTATCTTATTATTTCCAGCAAATTCAGCTTCTGCTTTTTCAAATCCTTCATTGGAAATATCTATTCCTGTAATTTCATCATACCCACTCAAATTATTAACTAATCGTTTGATAAAAGCACCATCTCTTGTTGCAATATCTAAAATTGAACCAAACTTCATATTACATAATTTTTCATTAAGACCTTTCATTTCCTACTCCTTTAAATAAACTTCTTTTAAAAAATCACCTAAAAACCGCTATGAGAAAATTTATATTACATCACATATACGATTATTTAGATGATTTTCAAAAATAAAGATATTATTAAACTTTTATATCAAGAATTTAAAAATTAATTCATTGTAAATATTCTAATTTGTTTATATTCTTGTATAATTATCTTAAGCCGTCTTCACACTTAGCTTCTTCTTTTGTAAGTCCACCTACTCTTGGGTGAGGTCTTCCACAGTTTGTTACTGAAAGTATTAATACTAATTCATTATCTCTTGGTGCATCTGGAACTCTTACTTCCATTGCATCAAAGTGAGTTCTTACAAATGCTGCATCTTTAAAGCCAAGTGGAACATCTATTGCAACTCCTGGGTAACCCATTTTTTTAGCAGAAGGTATAAGTGCTTTTCCTCCTCCTATAGCTGCTCTGAAAGGCTTTCCTAATGTTGGGTGTAGTAAAGCTGCTCCGTGTTCAAGCTCTCCATTTCCCCCAATAATTGCTGCTTTACCATAGCTCTCTACTTCGTTTTTGTCCATTCCAGCTGCTTTTAATGCTCTATCAACTAGATCTAGTGTTATCGATGCACTCCAATCTGAGAATGCTGATAAATCTTCAACATATTTTCCTGCATATGGGTTTTCAAATACTACTGCTATAGCTGCTCTTTTATGGCTTCCTTCTACTTCTTTTCCACCATCGCTTTTGATATCTTCTACAAATGTGTAATACTTTCTAATTTTAACATCCATCTTCATTTCCTCCATAATTATATTTTTTTATTCTTAATAATTCTTAATAAACAAATAATTAACAAACTATACTAGCAAACTTCTGCTTTTGTTTTTGGTGGTGGTGTATTTTTGCTCTTAGTAACCATTACTTTTCCATCAACAACTACCATTGAAATTCCTGGCAAATCTCCTGCTTCTAATGCTTCTAAACTATTCTCTCCTACTGAACCCATTGGAGTATCCATTATTACGAAATCAGCTTCTTTTCCTTCTTCAATTAATCCTGTGTTTAAACCATATACCTTTGCAGTATTTCCAGTTGCAAAACACAATGCTTCTGCTGCTGTTATTTCTGACTCTGAAGCTATATATGATACTGTTCTTAATACTCCTAATGGTATAAATCCTGTACCTGATGGTGAATCATTTCCTACGATTACTCTATTTAATTCACCTTTTGCTTTAACTGCATTTACTGTATGCTTCATTATTTTATAATTACCGCATTGTACTATCTCTAAAGTTAATTTTGTATCATTAACAAGCTTATCTACTTCTTGTGGAGCTATTGCTGTTGGACCACCATTGATGTGTGACACTACATCTGGATCAGTATTTATTACATCATCAGCAGTTATTGTACTGCTTCCAGGTATAGATGTTCCACCCGTATGCATCATTACTTTAAATCCATTTTTCTTAGCCCACTTAACCATTGGTGCTGCAATTTCTGGGTTATTAACTGAACCTAGTCCTATTTCACCTACTAACCAAACTCCTTCTTTGGCAAGTTCTTCAAAATCCTTTTCTACTAGACCTTTTTCTAAAATCAATGCTCCACCATGCAGTTTTACTCCACCTGGTCTAGCATTTTGCGAACTTTTATGTGCAAGCATTGCTAATGCTTTTGTACCTGCAGCATCTTTTGGTCTACCTGGTGTATGACACTCTCCAGCTGATATCATTGATGTAACGCCACCATTCATTGAACCCTCAATGAATCCTAATGTATTTAATCTTGGTGTAAAATCACCTAACACTGGGTGGACATGTGAATCTATGAATCCTGGTGCAACGGTTGTACCATTTGCGTTAATAACCTTATCACATTTACAATTATCTAAAATACTTTCATTTCCTACTTTTTTTATTTTACCATCTTCTACAATAATTGTATTTGCTTTTGATACAGGATTATTTATATCTCCTGTAATTAAAATACCTATGTTTTTAATAGCTAAAGTTGACATTATCTTACCTCCTATAATTTTATATTTATTATTATACTTATTAAACCTAGCATATTTCATGCCATTTATTTAACAAGTTAATATTTAGAACATTACCGCATATAATTAAATAATATTATAAACATAAAGTAACACAACATTTCAATTTTGTAATGTTATTTCTTTTGAATGACTATAATACACTAATAAACTTGCGTAACATATATTTCACAAATGAAACAATCCTTTCATTTATGAAGTAATTATCTATAATATATTAGAAAAATACTAATATTTATATTTTAAAAACTGAAACTAAATTCTTTAATTCAAGTGCAATTTGAGCAAGATCTTCACAAGATTTACCTACCTCCGACATAGAAGCTGCTTGCTCTTCTGTTGAAGCTGAAGCTTCTTCTGTACTCGCCGCATTTTCTTGAGCTATTGAAGATAAATTTTGAATAATGCCTAATATCTCAGCCTTTTTTTCTTCCATATCTTTGCCTGAAATATTTAATTGTTTAATAGCATTCTCTGCATTATTCATAGCCTTAAGTATTTCTTTGTATTTATTTTCTGAATTTGACACACTTTCTATTTGCTGTTTAAAGTAGACTAAAACTTCTTGTATAGTATTTACAGAATTAGTTGAGTTTATTTGCAACTCATTAACTGCCTCATCTATTAATTTAGTTGAATCCGCTGATTGTTCAGCAAGCCTTTTAATTTCAGCAGCTACAACTGCAAATCCCTTTCCATGTTCCCCAGCTCTCGCTGCTTCAATTGCAGCATTTAAAGCTAATAAATTTGTCTGTTGTGATATTGATGCAATTACCTCACTTGCCTTACCAATATTATTAGCACTTGTGTTAGTTTTTATAATATCCTCATATACTTCTTTTATTGACATTTCATTATCAGATGTCTTCAATGTAAGGTCATTCATAATTTCTAAACCGTCATCAATTAGTTTAATAACTATATTAGTATCTTCGTTTAACTCTTCCATATTTTGATTATTTGTTTCTATCAAATCACCTAATTCATTAACCTTAATAGAACCAACTTCTGTATCTTGAGCTTGATTACTTGCCCCTCTAGCAATTTCTTCAATTGAACTTGCTACTTCTTCAGATGAAGCTGTAGTTTGTTGAGCTGTAGCACTTAATTCTTCAGAAGACGTTGCTACTTGCTCAGAAGTATTAGTTATATTCCCTATAAGTTTGATAAAACTCTTATTAAGCGTGTCAATAGCTCTTGAAAGTTCACCGGTCTCATCCTTTTTATTAAGATAAGATTTTGAAACTTCTTTAGTAAAATCTCCAGAAGCAATTAACTTTATATGCTTTGTAACAGTTGATATAGGATTTGCAATTTGAATTCCTATTAACAAAACAAGCACAAATGCAATAACTATCATTACTATAGAAATTAAAATCGAATTTTTGGCTAATTGTGATAATTCTGACAATATTTCTTCATTATGGGCCGTAACAGCTAAAGACCAATCAGTTCCATTAATAGGTGTATACCCAATAAGACGATCCTTAGTACCATCATGATACTCTCCTGATCCAGTTTCAGCATTTATCATCTTATTAACTATCTCAGTAAGTTCACTTATACTATCATTTTCTGTACTGCTCTTTAATAAATTATGACTATCAAGTACTAAATTACTATCTTTATGAGCTACTAACGTCCCTTCTTTATTAATAATAAAAGTTTCGCCATTCTCTCCAATGTTAATATCACTTACAACATTGCTTAAATCACTACCATCTCTTACTGCAGCAATTACACCAGTAATTTTTCCATTTTCTTTAATTGGAACTGAATAAACAATTATGATCGTTCCATCTTCCTTACTAACTAAAGGATCAGATACATAACTTTCGCCACTCAATGCTTTTTGGAAAAACAATCTTTCCTTTAATTCGTATATTTTACCATTTGTTGCAACTGCATGTCCATTAACGTCTATAAGATCAACTATTTGATGACCACTTCTTTTTAATTCTTCATTAAGAAGAATTAACTTATCTTCTGCTGAATTTTCTGGATCAGAAATTCTTGGTTGAGATGCCAATGTTTCTAGTTTTCCTAACTGTTCTTGCATCCTCGCTTCAATTGTTTTGGATGCTTGACTAGCTATAATCTCTAAATCATATTTTGTAGAACTTTTTAATACACTAGATGCCTCATAATATGATATGTAACCTAAAACTGCACAAATAGCTATAATAATAGCTGAAAAATACGTTACGATTTTTAACTTTATACTTTTCATTATTTCCCCCAAATTTTTTTAAATTTATACAAAACTAACATTCAAATTATCTGGGAATTTGACTATATCGTTTCCTATACATATAATTGCACCGCTTATTATACCTCTTTTATACAAATCCTCCGCTGCACTTAACCCGTTAAATAGAGCTTTATATTTATTTTTTTCATTTATTTGCCCTACTTTTAATGTCACCATCTGTCCAGGTATATCTGTTCCTGAATCTATTTCTTCAGCTAAACACCGAACTATATTATCATCATCAATATTTGTCATATTGCCAAGATATGTGGCACAAGCATCGGCTATAGCCGCATTTTCTCCTAATGCGACTGCAGCCGTAGCTATACCTTTTGTAAAACTTCTTCCACCAATTCCACTAGTACATATACCATGGATGTTCATCTCTTTTGTAATTGTTAATATAAGTTGTCCTTTATCTGCATCTTTATATAGTGGGATTCCAACCTTAATATCTTTCCCTGTCAAATCAGTTAGTGCAAGGTCTCCACCATTATTAATAATTACTCTTGTCCCGCCTAATTCCAATGCATATTCTAGTGCGAGGTCTGAGAAGGAACCTGCTACTGCACCTAGAGTATTCAGCTCTTGATATCCACTCTGTTCAACTGCAACAATCATCTTATTTAAAACTTTTGGAAACTCATCACTTGTTTTTCTATAAGTTCGCATCTTGCTTAGTTGAGGCAGATACACAGCTAATTCCTCAAGTTGAGATATCACGCGCTCTGCAGTTATTACTCCAATTTCTGGAACTCGCTTGTCTCCAACATATACATCTATTACCATTTGTGTCGGTCCATGATCTATAAATACTCTGTTGTCTGGAAGTTGTTGAATCATAATTATTCCTCTGTTTCTAATTTTTCAAGGAGTTCTTTCATACCGATTATATGATCTGTATGTCCTCCAAGTTTTTCAAATTCATCTCTTGTCATAGTATATTCTATAGGAACAACTGTAGCAGGCGTTGGTACCCAAGTAGTCGATTCTGGAACCATTTTTGCTACATCAACCATAAAGTTTATTCCTCCTCCAGGAAGAATAAATACTGGAGCCCCAGCAACTGTCATACGAATATCTTCGTCATGAACTGCGTCTGTTAATTTTTTAGGGAATTTTGTAACACCTGCCCTAGCACTTCCACCTGTACCACCTGTACATATAACCGAAACCTTAGATTCCTCACAAGTGTCAGAAATAAGTTTAACAACGTTTATTACATCTTCTGTAATTGAGATTTCTTTTATACTTCCATCTTCTTGCACTTCTAATAATGAAGCTTTCTGCCCTGTAGTTTCTGTAACTAATATTTTATATCCTGGTTTTGCTGTATTCATATCTACTGATTTTACTGCATCAATAGGGTTTAGGATTGTAGTTCCACCCCAACCATGTCCACTTTCTCCAAAATATCTTCCTCTTGTACTTCTAACTCCAGCAGGTACTACTCCGCTATATTTCATTCCAACTTCTTCACCAGCAAAATGCTCTGAAAGTAATCCTATTACATGATAGTCAAGAACTATTGCTTCATCTACAACATCAGACATAAATCTAGCAAACATTCCTATTGTAGCACTGCCACAACCTACTCTCATAAGCTTCTCTTTTAAACCATCTATAATAGGTGCCTCACCTTGTTGAATTTCCAAAGTGCTTCCATTTTCTACTTTTAAAGTTACCCTACGTCCATTAGCCAAATCAACAATTGTTCTTGCAACTACGAAACCATCATTTCCATGACTTAACAAGTTAGCTCCACCAATTGATAACATCTTTGAACCATATTCTTCAGTAGTAATATGTCCTACTACCTTTCCATCTCTTTTTATATTTGCGCCTTCTTCTCCAATATGCATGTTTGTATCAATTTTAACTTTTACTCCACTATAGCTTAATGGTGCTTCAGTAACAACTGTTACAACATCTACGCCATTTACGTTATCTTGAACTATAAATGGAGCTGGACGGCAGCATGGATAATTTGTTCCGCTACCTGTGGCTGTAATCAATGGTTTATATGGTAATTTGGTATTTGTTGGTTCTTTAGTAACAGCTTCAACTACAAGCTTTCTATTTCTCTTTATTTCACCATTTACATTTGTATATCTCTTGCAAGCTCCTGTGCTACCAGTTGGTATTGCACAGCTAACAGGACAATTTTTACACTTAACTGTATTTTTCTCTTGTTCTTCTGTCCTTTCAATTGCTCCAAAAGGACATACCCTAAAACAAATGCCACAAGATACACATTTACTATTAGTTTTTGCTTTTTTGTCTATCATTTCTATTGCATCTAATGGACAGTTTTTAACACATAAACTGCAACCTTTACACTTATCTACAATTATGTTTATCATATAAACTTTCTCCTACCTATATTAATATTTGCTTGTAAATTAACGAATTACCTTATAGTTAGTTCAACTTAATTATTCTCTAACATACTTATCTTCAAGTTCGCCATACTCACCTAACCCAACTAAGTTGTTGAAATCTGGGAATGTAATCATTTTGTCAGTATAATTTGCAGTAGTTTCATCAACTTTTAAAGCTTCCATAAGGTCAAACATAGCTTTTGACACAACATAAGTTGATGCAGTTGGATATATTACTAAACTATATCCTATTTTTTCTAATTCGCTATTTTTAAGAAGTGGTGTTCTTCCACCTTCCACCATATTAGCTAATGTTGGAACTTTTATTTCATCATGAACTCTTTTCATTTCTTCTTCACTTTCCAAAGATTCAACAAATATTACATCAGCACCTGCTGCTTCATATGCTTTAGCTCTTTTTATTGCTTCATCAATCCCTAGAACTGTTCTTGCATCTGTTCTTGCAATTATAACAAAATCTTCATCTTTTCTAGCTGCCTTAGCTGCTTCAATTTTACCAACCATTTCATTCATGCTTACTACTTTTCTTCCAAGCATATGACCGCATCTTTTTGGAGCTACTTGATCTTCTAATTGAATAGCTGCTACTCCTGCTGCTTCATATTCCTCAACTGTTCTCATAACTGTTATTGCATTACCAAACCCAGTATCTCCATCAGCGATTACAGGAATTTTTACAGAACTTGCCATTTTTCTAGCTCTATCTAACATTTCAGTCATGCTCAACAAACCTATATCTGGTTTTCCTAATGCACTTGCTGCTTGACCATATCCTGTCATATAAACTGCTTTAAAACCTGATTTTTCTATAACTCTAGCAGTCAAAGCGTCATGTGCTCCTGGTGCTACTAATATTTCTTTAGAATTTAATAATTGTCTTAATATAGTTGTCATTTTCATAGTTTTACTCCTAATAATTTTATAATTTAAATTGTTTGCTAAGTACTTCGAATGCATATTCACTATCAATCTGTGAAATAATACCTCCAGTATATAACAAATATTTTTCGTCGATTAATATCTTTGGATCATTTGGTAAAAGAGAAATTCCTTTATCCTTTAACGCATTTTTTATGATGTTCTTGCTTTCTTGTGGTGTTCTATAAGCAAATATGCCACCGACACCTATTATTGTTCTTACATTTCTTAAATCTCTTCCTACAGGCATACCTGGCGAAACTCCTGTTATGGGATCAGCTACAGTTGAAATATATCCCGAATGCCTTTTTAATGCAACTTCTACTGCTGTTTCTGCTAGAAAAGTATCAAACATGTACTCTTTATCATTTTCTGCTATATGCATTGGATTTTTTTCCATGCTTTCGCAATAATTCACAAACTCTTCTAGAAGCTTATCATCTTTTATTCCTCTTTTATGGAATATTGTCTTTGGATTTACTGTATCGATTATACCCATAGCACTTACACGCATTCCTAAATTACCTTCAACAGTTCTATATGAAATTTGTTTTTCATTACTTACTATTAAGCCTATTTCTTCGTCTTCAAGATTTTCAAGACCTGGTATTACTGAGTGCACGTCAGTTGTAGCTCCACCTAAATCAACTACTATTATGTCTCCTATTCCCTTTTCAAGGTATGTTCCTTTTGCTAAGAGCTCCGAAGCCATTAGAACAGCACCTGGAGTAGGTATAATTTTGTCATTTGTAATCTCTTCTTGTAATATGCTTAAACCCTGTGCCTTAGTAATTTGTTTTATAAATTCTCTATGAATTACATCTCTAGCTTCATCAACTTTTAATTGATGAATAGTTGGCATGATATTAGGAACTCTAATATGTGATATATTTCCTTCTTTTAATATCCTTGCAACTTCAACTTGAGCGTTTATGTTTCCTGCTATTACAACAACGCATTTCACTTTACTCTTAACTACTAAATATGCATTTTCTATAAGTGAAGACTCGTCACCATAATCAGTTCCACCTGCTAAAAGTATGATGTCAGGATTTATTTCCTTTAAAATATCAACTCTATATTCAGGTTGATCTTCATTGGAAACTATTTCAAGTATTTTAGAGCCTGAGTTCATTGCTACTTCTTTTGCTGCCTTGGCTGTCACTCTTGCCATATATCCTATGGCAACCATTCTTAACCCTCCAGCTGCACTACTAGAAGAAAGCACATGTTTGGCTTCAATCTTTTCTTCGCCTAGAAGCTCTTTCATCTTATCTCGACCAGCTTTTATTCCTTGATAAACATTATCTACTGTTGTAGGCGACTGAACAGTAGCCATCAACTCACCATCTTTAAATAGTCTTTGCTTTGTATAAGTACTCCCTATATCTATTATTAGGTAGTCATAGTTACTCATGTAATTACCTTCCTTCGACAGTATAACAAGTTCCTTCCATTATCTTTCTAGCTGTCCTACTTATAGCTGCCTTATTTAATTTCCAAGCATCCCCTACTTTACTAGCCAAAGCGTCTACTGTTATTACGCCTGCTGGATGACCTATTCTAAGAACACTGTCTTTTCCTCTGTTTTTTGCATTCATTGCTTCATTTACAATTGTACCTTCAATTCTTGCTGCAGCACCTGTACAAATTGTAGCTGTTCCTGCATAAGTTTTATGAACAACTTGCATAAACATCAATCTTGAAACAAAATCTGTATCATTTTCATTTATTTTCTTGCCTTTTGTAAAATCACTGTAGTCTTGCGCAGGAGAAATGAAAGCTATCATTGGAAATGCAGGTATTTCTTTAACAGCATCTTTCCAATCACTTACTAAACCCATTAATACTGCACCTTTTCCTCTTATTTCTTCTAATGTAGCTAACAGTTTTTTGTTTTCATCAATTTGTGATGGAGTTTCTATTCCTGTCAAATTCAAATCTTTTGCTCTTAAAAATACAACTGGGTTTGCAGCATCTACTAAGGAAACTTCTATTTCACCATATCCAGTTACATCTATTTTGTCTATAGTATTTCCTGTTGGTAATAATTTTCCTGTTGATGATCCAGCAGTATCCGAAAAATCAATAGTAATTTCCGAACCTGTTCCAGGAACTCCTGCTATGCTATAATCACCGGTTACTTTAGCTTTACCATTTTCTACTTCTACTCTTTCAACTAATATTTTACCTGTATTTGTGTTGTTAACTCTAACCGTTGTATAAGGTTCTTCAACTTTCACAAGTCCTTGATCTACTGCAAAAGGTCCAACACCAGCAGATATATTTCCACAGTTTCCTGAATAGTCAATTTTTGGTGCAACATATGATACTTGAGCAAATGTATAGTCTATATCTGCATCTTCTCTAGTTGCGGGTCCAATAATTGCTAATTTACTAGTTAATGGATCTGCCCCACCTAAACCATCTATTTGTCTAACATCTGGACTTCCAAATACTTTTAATATTAATTCATCTCTTTCTTGTTGGTCTTTAGGTAAGTTTTCTTCTTTAATAAAAATACCTTTACTTGTACCCGCCCTCATAATTACTACATGAGTTTCTCTTTGTTCCATTATAATAGTTCCTCCTCAATTTAAAGCTAATAATTATTTTACTATTTATTTTTTTTATTAGCTAAACTTTCATCTACCCATTTTACAAATTCATCAAGATCAGTACCAGGTCCAAAGAATTCATCAACACCAAGGAAACCTGCGCCTTCATCTTTGATTTTCTTTTCAAACATAGCATGGTCTTCTTCTTTTTCAGCAATCCTTCCACCAGCAATTACTAAAACTTCATCTCTTAGACCAAGCTCCTTTAATCTACTTTCTACTCTTGGGAATAATGTCATTCCTAATCCAAGTAGATTACTTACTCCTACTACACTAGCCTTAGTTTCTGCAACTACATCAGCTACTGTTTCTGGCAAATTCATACCTCTTAAAAATATTACTTCATATCCAGCTTTTTGAAAAGCTTCCTTAACCATGTTAATTCCAACAACATGAGCATCTGCTCCTACCGTTGCTAATACTACCTTATCTTTTTTTGTTACTACGTAATCTTGTGGCACTTCAACATCTTCCTTAGTAACTGGCATATACTTCTCATCTACCCCTAATGGAGTATAGTTTGGAAGATATCTTCTGATACCATCTTTATCTCTATGAGTTTTAACAAACCTCTTAAGATCCCATCCACCAGCTCTAGGTGTATCAAGAATACCACTCTTACCTGCTTCTACAATTAAATCTATAAGTTCATGCTCATCATATTGATTCCAGAACTCCACATTTATATCTTCAGGTTTTAACATCTTGTCTTTATTTAATGCTGCGGTTAATACTGCCATTGCTTCAGCTTTGATTTCTTCTTTTCTTTCATCTATAAATGAATCATGAATATCTACTTTATATGTTCCTTCAAATACATTTTGTGAAGCCCATATAGCTTTAGCCATTGATTCACCTGTAGGAATTCCTACATTTTCTGCAGCCTTAGGTCTATAGAAGTTAGCTCCTGCAAGTTTTGCAGAAACTGCCATTCTAGCAAAATGTGCTTGCTCTGCTATAAGATCTGCTGGTGGATTTTGGAATGTTTCAGGAACAGCTATAATAAATTCACTCCATATAGTTTCTCTAAAAGCTTTAACTAATGCTAAATCAGCAAGAATATTAATTCCAGCTACATTCATTTGAATAGCGCTTAATGCTCTGTCCAATCCAGCTTTAACTGCTAATCCTTCAGATAATAAACACATAGCTAATGCCATACCATCTGTACCCATAATGTTGTTTATATGCTTATGAGTATCAAGTTGAACAAATATATTATTTTCTGCACATATTTGAATTGCCTTAAGTCCATTCACTACTTTTGTTCTAAAATCATGAATTCCTCTTCCACCAAAGTGAACGTGAATAACTGGTCCTAAATCTGTACCATCAAATCCAGCTATAAGTCCATTTAATATATTAATATGTGTTGTATCACCTGTAGCATTTATTCTTATTGGATGTTTTGAGCCTCCGCCCATTTGAACGTATTCTCTTTCTCCAGCAGGTGTAATTCCACCTTTACCTCTTGATTGTTCAATTAATTCTATTCCATCAAGCGGGTCTATATGTCTTGTAGCTTCAGAGTGTACAAAATGGAATAATGTTGTTCCATGTTTTTCAGCCATGTCATACATATATTGTGATTCCTTATATGTTTCTTCAGCACTGTTTCTTCCAAGTATAGGATTTAAAATAGGATTTCCAGTTTTTACAGCCTGTCTTCCAAGTTCAGCTATTCTATAACCACTTCTAACTACACCATTAACTTCTCTTGGATAAGGATCAGGCAATCCTTGAACATCTCCATTTTCATCAACATATGGCATTTTTACTCCAAATGCTTTTTCATATGCTTTTATTCTATCAATATCTTCTTTGATGATTCTTTCTGTATTTGGTCTTGCTTTAGCCATTATAGGGCACCTCTTTCAACTAATTTATTTCTTACTTTATTAATCAAGCCACCTGCTTGTAAAGTTTCCAGTGTAGTTTCTGATAAACTATTAAGAACATATTTATTTTGTGTTCTAAGATTTGTTATTGTACTGTTTACTAAATCAACATCAAATTCATCATCTTCTTTTGATTCACTTTTTATTTTATCTATATATTCACAAACTACCACAGGAAGACCTATATTAATAGCATTTTTTCTAAAAATCCTTCCAAATGACTTAGCAATTACAGCTCCAACTCCTGCACTTTTTAAAGCAACAGGAGCTTGTTCTCTACTTGAACCACATCCAAAGTTATCATCTGCAATTATTATGTCACCTGATTTTACAAGATTTGCAAAATCAGGAATAATACTTCCGCAAAGTGCTACTTTCTTAAGCTCCTCAACTGGATATGACATAGCATATCCAGGGAGAATTTGATCAGTATCTACATTTTCATTTAACAAAAATGCTTTCCCTTTTATATTACCCATTTTATTAACCCTCCAATGGAATTACAGTTCCAGGACTAGTTATATATCCCATTACTGCACTTTCAGCTACTGTTCTAGGTGAAGCTAAATATATTTTAGCTTCTTTATGTCCCATCCTACCTGGGAAATTTCTATTTGTAGTGGATATAGCTACATCTTCTTTTGCAAGCAACCCTTGGTGAGCTCCAAAGCAAGGACCACATCCTGGATTAGTAACTATTGCTCCTGATTCTCTAAATATTTTAGTTAACCCTTCTTCTTCCATCCTATCTAATATCTTTTTCGAAGCAGGTACTATTATCATATTTACACCTTTATCAACTTTTTTACCTTTTAACACCTCAGCAGCTACCTTCATGTCAGAATATCTTCCATTTGTACAGCTTCCAATAACAGCCTGATTAATTTTCTGACCCTTAATCTCACTAATAGGTTTAACATTTCCAGGTGATGAAGGGCATGCTGCAACTGGAACTAAATCTGAAGCATTTATACAATACGTTTCTTTAACTTGACCAATCTCTTCTTCTCCTTGGTCTATATAACCTATCATAGCACCCATTTCAATCATCATATTTGCTATAGTCATCTTCTCATCATTTTTCAATCCAAGAATAGTGCTTCCACTAAATATTACTGCTTTGTCTATAAAACCATTTGTTCCAAATTTTCCTATAACATATAATATAATATCTTTTGCATATACACCAGGAGATAATTCTCCATCAATATTTATAAGATATGTTTCAGGAACTTCTAAGTCAATCTCACCAAGTGCCATAACAGCTGCCATTTCTGTTGATCCAACTGGTATTGCAACTACTCCATAAGCTCCAGCTGTACAAGTGTGAGAATCTGCACCTACTATAATATCACCTTTTTTATATAGGTTTTCTTCATGCACTATTTGATGAATAACCCCTTCTGCTCTTCCATAAATTTTTGATCCATATTCATTACAAAACTCATGTATTGCTCTATGTTGAATTCTTGAGTCTACTGAGGAACATGGAATATTATGATCTAGTACAAATACTACTTTTTCTTTATCATAAACTTCTTTAACACCAATTTTATTAAATTGTTCTACTGCTATAGGGCCAGTAACATCATGAGCTATAACTAAGTCAACTTTTACACTTAATTCTTCACCCACTTTTACAACTTCTTTATTCGACTTTTTAGCAATGATTTTTTCTATAATATTCATTAACTTCACCTACTTTCTATTCTTCAATTAGAACGATACCTAATTTATTTGCTACATCAACAGCGTCTTGTCGGGATGGACTTGCATCTCTAAGAACTAATCTTCCTCCACCTCTATTCAACGCATCTACCATGTATGTCCCTTCATCAGTATATATAGTAACTCTTTGAACTTGATATTCTTCATCCTTAACTATTTCTACTTCAATTTTTTCTTTTTCAACAAGTTCCATTACTTCCTTATACATTTTACCATCAGCCGTAGATGAACCATAAACAGCGCCCATTAATACTCCAGGAACATTTATTCCTCTACGAGCAAATAATTCAGGATAAAGCTCTATTTTTACTTTATTAATTTTACCTTTTGTTAAGAAGTGTGCTATTCTTCCTGTATTTGTTGGAGAACCAACGGCTTGGCTACTTCCACCTACAACAGCTTCTCCCAAAGTATTAGTGATTGGTCTAGAACCTTCTGCTAATCTTTTTGCTATTTCTTTTGCTTTAACAAGTGTTTTATCAATATTTTCTTTTTCTTCATCCTTAATTGTTTGATCTATAAGTTTTTCTACTGGTTCTTTAGTTTTAAAGAATGGTTGCATAAATTCTACTACAGTAGGAACTATAGTTTTTCCTGAAATAGGATGAACTTCCGTTGCCATAGCTAACATTACATCAATAGGTACATTAACCTCTATGTCTGTACGTACTGCTAATCCTGCTGACATTGTACCAACTAATATAGCGCCTCCAATATGTGTTGCACAAAGTGCTGGAACCATAACTCGAGGGGTACATGGAACTGCTATTGTTGGTGAAATCGCCATAACCATTGCACGTTCTGTAGCTTTTGGACTTCCTTCATACAACTCAACTGTTGCTGCTGCAACTGCTGCCGCACCAGCTCCAAAGCCCTCCATGTTACATCCTGTTGTAATTTTTCCTACTCTGAACATTGAACCAACTTTTAATAATATTGCTGCAACTTCTGCTACTTTAGTTCTTTCATATCCTGTATCAAACATAGCTCTTATAAATCCAGTATATGGACATGAATCACCAGTACCAGCACATGGATTTAATCCTAAGCTATGGTTGCCTGTTTGCGCTGCAATAGTATTTACCAAAGCTCTATCAACAAATTCATCTTTAAATAACTTTGTTCCTTCAATATTATTTAATTGTGCTGCAGTAGTTCCAAGTAACAAACTACTTCCAGTAGTCAATCCTATTTCTACAGCATTTAAATTATGCTCAAATTCTTTTAATACTTCTTCTAATATTTCCTCTTTTGTTTTTCCTGTTTGAATTTCTGTCTCTGCTAATACAACATCAACGAATCTTAATTTGTTTTTATCTGCTATTTCCACTATCTCACTTAGTGTCAATGGCATTTTTTCTTTAATCATATCTGTGATGTTCATAACTAAACTTCCTCTCTTACTTCAATATTTCCCAATTCTTCATATACTTTTATTACTGCTGAAATATCTTCAGTACCTAATCCTTTAGCTCTTGCAACTTCATACATTTGTTGAGCTACATTTCCAACAAGTAATGGCATTTTCAAATCTTTAGCTGTATCTACAGCAAGTTGTAAATCTTTATATTGTAAATCAGTAGAAAAACCAGGTGTAAAATTGCCTTTTGCTATAAAGTTTTTATACTTTGCAGTTAATGCATATGATGATCCAGAACTTTGACTAATAATATCATACATTACTTCAGGTTTTAGCCCTGCCTTTACACCTAATGCAAGTGCTTCTGATACTGCTACCATATTAATTCCTAATAAAAGGTTATTTACTAATTTCATTGTATCACCTGCTCCAATATCACCAACATGAGATACTTTTGTACCTATGCAACTCAATACAGGTAGTGCTTTATTAAATGTCTCTTCATCTCCGCCAACCATAATTGTTAAAGTACCTTTTTGTGCTCCAGCTAATCCACCACTTACCGGCGCATCTAATACCTTTACACCTTTTTCACTAGCTTTTTTAGCGATGTTTTGTATAGTTTTAGGCGTTATACTACTTAAGTCAATATAAATAGTACCTTCCTTAGCGCCTTCTAAAATACCACCCTTGCCTGTAACTACACCTTCAACTATTTGTGAATTAGGAAGAGAAGTAAATACTATATCTGACCCCGAAGCTACTTCTGAAGCACTCTGTCCTTCTTCTGCTCCCATTTCCTTTAATTCATTTACAGCATCTTTGTTTAAATCAGAAACTTTAAGATTATAACCCTTTTTAATTAAATTAGTAGCCATATTTTTACCCATAACTCCTAACCCTATAAAACCTATTTTCATTTTGTTTCCTCCTATTTTTTATAACATTATATTCTTTATTATACATTATATATTTATAGCAATTTTCATGCCAACTTCACGCCCTGTTTAACAGGGTAAAATAGCAACTGTTTTACCCTTAATGTTTCAAAATTGAAATGCTTTTTCTAAAATATTCGCTAAAATAGAGAGAAAAGCAATTCTAAAGCATTTCAAATTTGAAACGAATGTTCAGTTTTGAAATGCTTTAGAATTACATAAAATAGAAGCGTACATAGTACACTTCTATTTTACTTGAGCACTATTTAAATTTTTATTTACTAATAGCAGCTAAAAGATTGATTAATACGAAACTTTCCAATTATTCCAAATTCAATTTTAGGTCGTTTTCTTTAATCCAACCTTTTTTCCTCATAAAGTTAGCAATTATTGGAGTAAGAACTACTGGTATAACAATATATAATAACAATATACCTATCCACATCATTCCGCCACCTTTTCCAGCTGCTTCCATCGCTGGTATAGTTTCGATAATTCCTACTAATCCACTAGTTCCCATTCCTGAACCAATTGGGCTATTTTCCATTTGGAAAATCATTGTTGCCATTGGTCCTGTAATAGCCCCAACTAACATTGGAGGTATCCATATTTTTGGATTTCTAACTATGTTAGGTACTTGCAACATTGATGTTCCTAATCCTTGAGATGCAATTCCTCCCCAACCATTTTCTTTATAACTCATTACTGCAAAGCCTACCATCTGAGCACAACATCCTGCAGTTGCTGCTCCACCTGCTATTCCTGTTAAACCCAGCATCATACAAAGAGCAGCACTACTAATAGGTAAAGTTAATGTTATACCAACTATAACTGAAACTAACACTCCCATTATGAATGGTTGTAAAGTTGTAGCATACATAATTAAATTACCAGTTGCGGTCATAAATGCACCAATAGCAGGTCCTACCGCTGTTCCAACCAAAACTCCGACAATAATTGTAACTGCAGGAGTAATTATTATATCAATTTTAGTTTCTTTTGATACAATTTTACCAAACTCAGCACCTAATATTGCTGCTATAAAAGCACCTGCCGGTCCTCCTAATGCATTTCCTGCTGTACCAGTGATTGCTGAAGCAAATAATACTAAAGCCGGGGACTTTAATCCATAAGCAACAGAAACACCAATAGCTGCACCTGTCATTTGTTGAGCTATAGGCCAAATAGTTTCATTTAAGAATGGAATATGCAACTTAACGCCTATAGTTTTCATTATAGTACCAATTAACAACGATGCAAAAAGACCTTGTGCCATTAAACCTAGAGCATCAATTAAATATCTTTGAACCGAAATTTCAATATTTTTTCTTTTTAAAAACTTTTTGAATTTCGTCTCATTTTTTACTTCGTTTTTTGTCGTTTCATTTTTACTCATTTTCAAACCCTCTTTTCTTTAATTTTGTTTTTCGCTTAATGCCTCTATTATTTTTCTAGGTGTGACAGGAACCTCAGTAAACCTAACTCCAATAGCGTCATAAATAGCATTTAAAATTGCGGGTGCAACTGGTATTAAAGCTGGTTCACCTACTCCTTTAGCACCGAAAGGCCCTGTTGAAGTTGGGTCTTCTACAATTATTGGATATATTTCTGGCATATCCATAGCTGTATTTATTAAATATTTTGAAAATCCTGGGTTTTTTATAGCTCCCTTTTCTAACTCTAATTCTTCTAATACGGCAAAACCAATCCCCATAGCACATCCACCTTCTATTTGTGCTTCTACCATCTGAGCATTTATGGCCTGACCTACATCATGAGCTGCAACAATTTTTAACACATCCACTTGACCTGTATCTGTATCAACTTCTACTTCAACTATATGTGTTGCAAATGCATAACAAGCATAAGGATTACCATGCATATCGACAGGATCTAACGATGTTGTATCCGGATTAAAGGAACCACTTCCTAATGCAATTTTACCTCTTTTTTTCAACTCTCCCATTAATGTTAAAAAGTCCATTTGTTTTGATTCATCATTCTTAACAAAAACATTATTATTCTTAATCTCAACTTCATCTTGTTCAACACCAAAAGCGTCTGCAGCTACTTCAACTAAAATTTTCTTCGCCACTTTAGCAGCTTCACAACATGCATTACCTGAAATATATGTTTGTCTACTTGCTGATGTAGCTCCACCTTCTGGTGTAACTCCAGTATCAGCAGCAGTTACATTTACAGCTTCATATTTAACTCCTAATGTTTCAGCTACTATTTGAGCCATAACAGTCGATGAACCTTGACCTATATCAGCACATCCAACTAAAGCCGTTACTGAGCCATCACTATGCACCTCTACAAAAGCTGCAGCAGGATTTGGCAAACCAGTATTTCCTATACCATACCACATACAGCCTATTCCAGTACCTTTTTTCTTCATCCTACTTCACCTCTCCTTCATTGAAAATAACTTCTTTTGATTTTTCCACTGCCTTTTCAATGGTTTCAACTATTCCTATACTATCATTTAACTTTTGATTTGTAGGAGTACAGTCTCCTACTCTCAATGCATTTTTTAATCTTATTTCTATAGGAGACATTCCTATCTTTTCAGCAAGTGCATCCATTTGTCCCTCGTGCGCTATTGCTGCTTGAGGAACTCCAAACCCTCTATACGCTCCAGCCATTGGATTGTTAGTATATACAAAAGTAGCATCTATTCTTACATTTGGTATACGATACGGACCGCTTATATGAGTCATCGCTCTAGCAACAACAGCTGGACCATATGATGCATATGCACCAGTATCTGATGTTAATTTAGCTTCATAAGCAAGTATTGTTCCATCTTTTTTTGCCCCTGTCTTAACCTTCATTTCAATAGGGTGCCTCTTAGAAGAAACCTTCATAGAGTCCTCTCTATTTGTAACAATTTTCACAGGTCTTCCAGTATAATATGACAGTAATGCAATATGACATTGTACTGATATGTCAAGCTTACCACCAAATCCTCCACCAGTAACCGCTTGTATAACTCTAACTTTATTCTGTGGCATATTTAAAGTTCTTGCTACTTCTCCCCTGTCAAAATGAGGATTTTGAGTTGAGCACCAAACACTCATTATTCCATTTTCATATTTAGCAACACCAGCTTCAGGTTCAATAAACATATGCGCAACATAATTAGTTTTATAAGTATTTTCAACTATAATATCACACTCTTTAAAAGCTTCATCAACGTCACCCTTTATAAGATGTTTTTCTTGAAGGACATTAGTTTTACCATGAACTTTACGTGACTCTTCTTTTAATGCATCTTCTATACTGAGAATTGGTTCTAATTCTTCATATTCTACTTCTATTAATTTCAAAGCTTCTTCAGCAATTTCTTTAGTTTCAGCTGCAACTATAGCTAGTGCATCACCTATTCTTCTTATATTATCATCAACTAGTACAGGCTCATCTTTGATAATAATACCTATTCTATTTCCTCCAGTTATATCTTTATAAGTCAACACTGATACAACACCCGGCAAAGCTTTTGCTTTGCTAACATCTACATTTTTTAAAATAGCTGAAGGCACTTCGCTTCTCTTTACTGCGCCATAGAGCATATTTTCAAATTCTATATCAGCCGCAAATTGTGCTGTTCCTAATACTTTACTCAACGAATCTTTTTTCTCAACACTTTTACCAATTATATTAAAATTACCCATTTTAATTCCTCCTTTCATTTACTTATCTCTAGCTATTTCAACTGCTTCAACTATTTTTTTATACCCAGTACATCTACATAAATTACCAGACATAGCTCTTTTTATTTCATCTTTACTAGGTTTTGGATTTTTCATAAATAAAGCTTTCGCCGATAGAATCATACCTGGTGTACAAAATCCACATTGAACCGCTCCTGCTTCCATGAAACTTTCCTGTAATTTATCTAACTCTCCATCTTTAGAAAGTCCTTCTAGTGTGATTACACTGCAGCCATCTACTTGTGGTGCTAAAACCGTACAAGAAGTTACTGTTATACCATCTACTATAACTGTACATGCGCCGCATTCTCCTTCACCACATCCTTCTTTTACACTTTTCATGTTTAAATCTTCTCTTAGCATATCTAATAATCTTTTATTTGATTCAACTTCTACAACAATATCTTCATAGTTTAAATTAAAACTTATCTTTACCTTACTCATTTATTTTAGCCTCCTACTTTATATTATTTAATTTCTAAATCTGAAAGGATGCTTTCAAAAGTTGTTTTAGCAATACCTTTAATGCTTTTGCTTTTATACTTCGCACTATTCAACCTACGTAATGATCCTGGGGATCCCTCTACAATTGTCTTATAAATAGTTGTAGACATGTTATCTATTAATTCATACAAGTTGTCTCTATTTATTTCTTGTCCAATTATTTGATTTTCTATTTCATATAACCTGCTAGGATGTCTAGAAACAGCACCTAAAACAAATTGTGCTTTTGTACATATATTAGATTCATCTTTTTCTAACAAGGCTCCCATACTCATAACAACTATAGCCAAAGCTTTTCTTCTACCTAATTTTGTAAATGCTGTTGCTGTATTTTGGTTTGGTTCATCAAAAAATATTTCTGTAAGCAACTCATTTTTTCTTATTTTTGACTTTCCATTGTCATAAAAATCTATAAGTTTCATTGTTCTTTCTTCATTTTTACTTTTCAATACTACACTTGCATCTAGTGCAATTAATGCAGCTACAGAATCAGCCGCAGAAGAAGAATTTACAACATTGCCTCCAACTGTACCTAGATTTCTTATTTGTGTAGATCCAATTTCTCTACATGCAACAACAAGAACCTTAGCTTTTTTATTAAGTAACTCATCACTTTCTATTTCACTAAAAGTCATAGTTGATCCAAGTTTAATTAAACCATCTTCACATTTTACATATTTTAGTTCTTGCAACTTATTGATATTTACAATTTCATCTGGCTCTATACGACCTTTGTTAATATCCAAAACAATATCAGTTCCGCCAGCGATAATATGCGTATCATTATTTGCATTTTCTAAGATATCAAGCGCTTCAGAAACTGTTTTTGGTGAAAAATAATCATATCTTTTCATAATTTTCCTTCCTTTTCAATATTTTCTTCCTTTTAAAATTTCCACTAAATTAAAGTTTGAAAAATAATTAACTTTTAATTTTAAATTTTCAACAACATTATCTCTTGCAATAAGCTTGCCAAAATTTAAGTTACTTTTATTATTAACAATTTTCTTGCAAATATATAATGAAAATTAGTATAAAAGGTTGTGTTTTCTCAATACCCCATCTTTAACAATGCTAAACTTAATTATACCTAAATAATTATACAAATAATAAAAATAAAAAAAATATTTCATAGTTGAAACACTTTTTTTATTTTTACTATTTAATTGATATTTAACAAGGTATTTTATATTTCAATTTTGTAATGGTGCATTTCATTGTTGAAATGCTAATCAATCCCAATATTATACTGATTAATTTTTCTCCAAAGAGTAGTTGTACTAATCTTTAGATAGTCAGCCGTCTTTGATTTTATTCCACAATTTAGCTTAAGAGCTTTTTCAATAATTTCTTTTTCATATCCTTGAAGCATTTCATCAAGGCCACTTCCATTTGCATCATCATTACTTATTTTATCTCGTATATTCCTAGGCAAATGTTCCACTTTTATAATTCTTTCATTTCCAATTATATTAAATGTTTTTTCTATACAGTTCATAAGTTCTCTTACATTACCTGGCCAGTTATAATTAATTAACACATTTAATGCAGATTCATCTATTCCTTCAACAAATTTTCCAAATGTGCGATTCATTTGTTGAATAGAATTCTGTATTAAAGTTGGAATATCTTCTTTAATATGCCTTAAAGAAGGAATATGTATATCCAAAACATTTAATCTATAGTATAAATCTTGTCTAAAACTACCTTCTTTTATTAATTTATCTAGATCCTTATTTGATGCTGAAATAACACGAATATCCAGTTTTACAGTCTTTGTACTACCTATCCTTGTAACTTCTCTTTCCTGAAGAACTCTCAATATCTTTGATTGTAGTTCCAAATGCATTTCACTAATTTCATCTAAGAACAATGTACCTCCATTAGCTTGCTCAAATGCTCCAACTGACCCTCCTTTTTTTGCCCCAGTAAAAGAACCTTCTTCATACCCAAAAAAATTGCTTTCCATAAGGTTTTGTGGAATAGCGGCACAATTTATTGGTACAAAAGGCTTATTAAATCTACTACTAGCATTGTGTATTGATTGCGAAAACATTTCCTTACCCGTACCTGTTTCGCCAAAAATCAATACATTGGAATTCGATTGAGCTGCAATATATGCAATTTCTTTGGCTCGCTTCATTTCTATACTATTACCCATTATATCAGAAAAATTATACCTTACATTTTGATACTTTTTCATCTCTTTTAAAAGCTTTTGGCTCTTACGCACTTGGTCTTCATTATTAAATCCAAATCCAAAATAACGATCTATTGGTATCCTAACAGCACTAGCACCACTTACATAATTAGATTCACCAATAATTGGTTTTTGTTTTTTCATTGCCTCACTAGCATGTTTACTTATTTCACCTAAAAATTCTGTACTTTCTTCTCCATTTGAGTTAACAGAAGCCATCCTTTTACCTTCTTCATCAAAAACTACTGCTTCTCCACCAGCTACTCTCGCAATAAAAGGTAGTGCTTCAATAAGTGAATTTCTTAATGTATTACTATATCTTACCCGTTCAACATTGCTACAACATATTACATAATCTCCAAAAGGAATACACCATGTTTCAGCCCCTGCCTCGAGCTGAGACATACCGTACACAGCATGTTTTTTTTCTGCTGTTTCTCTAGCTAAATCAAAACAAACCCCTTTTAACCCATCTATTTCTTTACCAGATGAATCAACAGTCTTTATTCGCTCTCCATTTTTATTGGTTAGAGTAGCATATCCAGCAGTTACTCTTGCTACAATAGGAAGTGCATCTAAAAGCATCTCTGTTATTTTATCCATAATAAGGAATTGTCCTCCTCATAAAATATTTGTACTTTACACTAATTATTATTTTATTTATTAAATATTATTTATATTCTAGTTTCTTACTATATCACGCAATTACAAGCGAGTCAACCCAGAAAGAACTCAGAATTAGAATACTAAAAAGCAAGGTTAACAATTTTCATTGTTAGCCTTGCTTATATATTATAATGCTTTTAAACTAATCCTTGTGCCATCATAGCATCTGCAACTTTCTTAAATGCAGATAAGTTTGCACCTGCTACTAAATTGTAGCCTAATCCAACTTCTTCAGCAGCATCTCTTGAATTATTATGTATATTTACCATAATATTTTTAAGTTTTTCATCAACTTCTTCTGCTGACCATGAGTATCTCATAGAGTTTTGGCTCATTTCTAATGCTGAAACTGCAACACCACCAGCATTAACTGCTTTTGAAGGAGCAACTACTACGCCACTTTTTTGAAGATATGTTAACGCGTCATTAGTTGTTGGCATATTAGATACTTCTACATAGTATTTAACTCCATTTGCAACCATTTGTTCAGCCTCTACCATAGTTACTTCATTTTGAGTAGCACATGGCATACAAACATCAACTTTTTCATTCCATGGTTTTTGTTTAGGGAAGAATTTTACTCCATATTTGTCTGCATAATCTTGTACTTTATCTCTTCCTGATGCTCTCATTTCTAACATAAAATCTATCTTTTCACCTGTTATTCCATCTGGATCATATATATATCCATCTGGTCCAGAAATTGTAACAACTTTACCACCAAGTTCATCTATCTTGCATACAGTTCCCCAACATACGTTTCCAAAACCAGATAATGCAAAAGTTTTTCCTTTAACTTCTTCTCCAAAATGTCTAAATACTTCTTGTGCAAAATATACAGCACCATATCCTGTTGCATCTACTCTTCCTAAGCTTCCGCCAAATGATATTCCTTTACCTGTAAGTACTCCATTTTCATAAGCACCTTTTATTCTTTTATATTGTCCAAACAAATAACCTATTTCTCTTCCTCCAACACCTAAATCTCCTGCTGGAACGTCAACATCTGGTCCTATATGTCTATATAATTCAGTCATGAAAGCTTGACAGAATCTCATTACTTCAGCATCAGATTTTCCTACTGGATCAAAATCTGAACCGCCTTTACCTCCACCTATAGGAAGACCTGTTAAAGAATCTTTAAATGTTTGCTCAAATCCTAAGAATTTCATTATACCTGAATATACTGTATGATGGAATCTTAATCCTCCTTTATATGGTCCTATAGCACTACTATACTGTACTCTGAATCCTCTATTAACTTGTACTTTTCCTTTATCATCTACCCATGTAACTCTAAAAGCTACTTGTCTTTCTGGCTCAACCAATCTTTCTAACAATCCTGTTGCTTCATACTCAGGATGTTTTTCTATAGCTGGTTCTAGTGAATATAAAACTTCTTCAACAGTTTGAATGAATTCTGGTTCTCCTGGATTTCTTTTTTTTACTTCTTCTACTACTTTTTCGATATAAGCGTTCATCTATTAACCCTCCAAAATTTATAAATAGTAATCCTATTGCTAATTATAACAGGATTCATATACATTACAACTTTAAAATAAGAACTTTATATTAACTATTTGTCAATATAAAAAAAATATACTAAAATTAATAACTTAATTAATAATTTGCTTAACTATTTCTTAATTTATTTAATTTAAAGTTAAGTATATGTTAATTAAATGTAATATTTACATAAATATCTACACATTTTTTAATATACCACTTTTTTTAAGTTTAATACATAAAAAAAACAGAGCTATATAAACCCTGTTTTTATTCACCTTTTAATTTGTTGTAGTAATATGTTAATGAAAACAAACTTTCATTTAAGTGTACATTTTCTACATATACTCCTTCAGGCATTTTTAAATCTTTTGGGGCAAAATTCCATATGGCTTTTATTCCACATGCAACAATTTTTTCTGCTATTTGCTGACAAACACTTTTAGGGGTGCAAATTACTGCAATATCTACTTTTTCAGCCTTAAGATATTCTTCTATATAATCAATATCTCGTATTACAGCATTTCTTATAGATAAACCTATAAGCTTTGGATTTTTATCAAATAATGATACCACTTCATAATCTGCTTCATAAAATCCTGTATAATTAGCTATAGCCTCTCCAATATTACCAGCACCTACAATAATAACCTTATACTTTTTATCTAATCCTAATATTTTTCCTATTTCAAACCTTAAACTTTCAACATCATAACCAAATCCTTGTTGACCAAACCCACCAAAATTATTTAAGTCTTGACGTATTTGAGATGCAGAAAAACCAGTCATTTCACTTAATTCTCTAGAAGAGGTCTTATTGACTCCCATTCTTTTCAATTCCCCAAGATACCTATAATATTTTGGTAATCTTCGTATTACTGCAGATGAAATTTTTCCGTTCTTTTCCATAGTAACCCTCCTGAATATATTTTAACAATCTTTGCATACCTTTGCAATATTTTTTTTACCTTTTATCAGTATTTTTTACTTTTATTTTTTAATTAGTCCAAACTTATCTATTAATTTTTAATTATTATACATAATATTTATTATTATATTACCATTTGTTGTGCAATTTTTTTATTATTATATATTTTTATACCAAACAAAAAACTTTCTGCCTAAAATACAGCAGAAAGTTTTTTGTTTATTATTTAGAATATGAGAAATCCAGCTGTTATGATTACACCAGTGAACAATAATGTAATTACACAATATCCCATAATGTCTTTAGCACTCAATCCTGCTATACCAAGTGCAGGAAGTGCCCAGAATGGTTGAATCATATTAGTCCATGCATCCCCCCATGAAATAGCCATAGCTGTTTTAGCTGGATCTACACCGATCAATGAACCAGCTGGCATCATTATAGGAGCTTGTACTGCCCATTGACCTCCTCCTGATGGTACAAAGAAATTAACAATTCCTGCACTTAAGAAAGTAAACAATGGAAAAGTAGTTTCTGTAGAAATATTTACGAATGTAGTTGATATAACCCCTGCTAAAGATATGCCTGTTTCAGGATTCATACCAGTCATCATACCCATTATTCCAGCGTAGAAAGGAAACTGAAGTATAATACCTGCAGAACTTGATGCTGCTTCAGTTATAGCATCAATATATCTTCTTAAATTTCCATGTAATAATATACCTACAAACATAAATATAAAGTTTACAAAATCAAGACTTAAATTTAACCCTACTTTTGTAAAGTTATATATTATATAAGCGAAACCTAAAACCAATGTAATTACCCACATAATTTTACTGCGTTCCAATTTATCTGCAGGCGTAAATTTACTTACATCTTCTGTAATAGCTTGTTCATCTATTAATTTGCTTGGATCTACTTCAACTGTATGTTCCTTGTCAGGCATCATGGCTTTGCAAACAAATGGCAATCCAAATATTATAATTCCTGAAATAAATAAGTTCATTGGTGAAAATATAGTCTGACTTGTTGATATAGTAAATGTTTTATCAAATATATCTGGAGCAACAGCAGAAAGTGCACCTTCATTAGCTACCTTTAATGGAATTGAACCGGATATACCACCATGCCATACAACGAAACCTGAATAAGCAGATGCTATTAGTAATCTATAGTCAATACCTTTTACTTCTTTAGCAATTTCTCTTGCCAATAACGCACCTATTACTAATCCAAATCCCCAGTTAATCCAGCATGCTATTACAGCTACAAATGCTGTAATCATAATACCTCTTGCTGGTGTTTTTGCAGTCTTCGCTATTTTACTAAGTAAGTTTTTGAATACTTGAGCCTGCGCCATTGCACTACCAAGTACTAACACTAGTACCATCTGCATAGAGAATGCAAGCAATCCCCAAAATCCTTTTGCCCCTGCCCAATTAAGCAACATTTGAAGCGGTGTCTGTGCCGTTAATACCATACCACCTAAAAAAGTAATGATGGTAAGAATAATAGCAAATAAAAATGGATCTGGTAGGTATCTGTTCATAACATATACACAACCGTTAGTAAATTTTTTAAACATAATAAGTCCTCCTTAATTTTATTGTAACTAGCATAGTGCTAATTTACAGTCTTTTATTAAAATAAAAAATAGTATTAATTTACCCGGCTATATTTTACATCTATTAATATAAACTTTCAATTATGTATATTAATGTTATTTGAAGTTTTTACAACGAATTATTGTTAAATCTTTCACTAAGTTTGCATATCTTATAAATGCTACTACTTACTTGGTTTTATTAAGGTATAGTCTCAAAAACAATTTTTATAACTTGTTTTATTAATTTTATCTTGCCTAAATTTAAGATCAAATAAATCAGTAACTAATTCATATTGCTAGGAATATAATAACAAATATATCGTTACAGGAGGTTTTTTAATGAAAAAATTTATTTCTTTACTACTTGTTGTGGTCCTAGTTGCATCCCTACTACTTGTTGGGTGTGAAAAACAAAAGGAAAAACAAAATGTCCGACTTGTAGAGGTAACACATTCTGTGTTTTATTCACCTCAGTACGTTGCAATAGAAAAAGGATTTTTTGAAAAATATAACATTAACATAGAGCTTACTAATGGCGGTGGTGCTGACAAATGTATGTCAGCAGTACTAAGTAATCAAGCTGATATCGGATTTATGGGTCCAGAAGCTAGCGTTTATGTTTTTAAGCAGGGCAGAGAAGATTATGTAATTAATTTTGCACAACTTACACAAAGAGATGGTTCTTTTATCGTTGGAAGAGAAGATGATGATAACTTTACTATTGAGAAAATGAAGGGTAAAACTATACTCGGAGGTAGAAAAGGTGGTATGCCTCTTATGACATTAGAATACGTATTAAAGCAGCATGGATTAATCCCTGGTGTAGATGTAGATGTTCGTACAGATATACAGTTTGATATGATGGCAGGAGCCTTTGCTTCTGGTCAGGCAGATTTTACAACATTATTTGAACCAGTTGCTTCAACATTCGAATTAGAAGGCAAAGGTTATGTAGTAGGTTCATTAGGTGTTGAAGCAGGTTATATCCCATACACTTGTTATTCAACAACAAAAAGTTTTATTGAAAAAAATCCTGAATTAATTCAAAATTTTACAAATGCAATTTATGAAGGAATGGTTTGGGTACAAGAACATACAGCACAAGAAATTGCAGAAACAATTTTACCGCAGTTTCCTGATTCTGATGTAGAATTCTTAGCTAGTGTTGTACAAAGATACAAAGATCAAGATACATGGAAACCAGATTTAGTTTTAAAAGAAGATGGATATAATCGAATGATAGATATAATAAAAACTGCAGGAGAACTAGATGAAGGGGCTCCATATGAAAAAGTTGTTACTACGGAATTTGCAATAAAAGCAATGGAAACAGTAAAATAACGACATAATAAAACCTAAGCTTTTATTTCTTACAAAAGCTTAGGTTTTACATAGTGATATAATTACTACTTTAATACTGATTAAAAACTGGAGTTACATTATTATCCTCAAAATTAAGTCCAGCCTCTTCAAATGACAAGCCTTCTATTTGAAAATCTACATTTGCAATATCACCAAATTGTTTTAGACATAGAACTACTATCTTATTCATATCTTCATATTCTTCTTGAGATAAATTTACTGCACCAATTCCAAGATTCAAAACAGCTGTATCACCTTGAATATTAACTCCCTGAAGATTTATTCCATATGGAATTTTGTTGCTAACTTGTAAATCAGCTGGTGGCCCATTAAATAATTTTTCCATAACAGTTACAACTGGATTTTCAACCTTATCTGCTGAGAAAGTAATGGGTACATAGTATCCTGCAACCTCTGTATCCGGAGATTTATAATAAACTGTATAGTTAGAACCATTTTCTGATCCTAACAAGTTTATATTTTTTCTTTCAAAAGCAGTATTAATTGCATATCCCTTTGATAATGATGCTAATTCTTTACCTTCTACTAATACTTCAACCTTATCTATAGTAGGAAATTCCGTCAATGTGTATGTTAGTGCAGATACCATGTTTTGCTCTTGCTCATAGGATTCTGTATTTAGAATATTTTGACTAAAATCTACTCTACATAATCCATCCTTAATTGACATACCTTTAATTTCTGTGTTCTCAGGTAATACTCCATGCAAACCGGATTGAGCAATTCTTTGTTCAATTTCATTTCCTATTACCATACTTCTAATTGTTGCCTTAGCTATTCCTTCTTCCCATGGAATTTCTGTGTTAACAGGCACAACAAATCCATTTTCATCTTCATAGTACGCTACTATCTCTTTTAATTTTGTATCAGCGGCATTTACAGTTATAGTTTCAACTGATTCTTCTGATGTTCCCTGTTCGATGCTATCATCTACAATAGCGAAATCTGATAAATCAGATACATCTGAAATATCAGGATTTGTATCCGACTTTAATCCCTTCATAATATCTAAAGTTCCGCATCCTGTAATACTAACCACCATACAAATGATTATCGTAATAGATATAATTTTCTTATAAGCCAATTTCACACCCTCCTCACGCCTTTATATATATAATTATATTAGATACATTGACGAGATATGAAAGTTTTTTTTATTATTTTACTGAACAATTATACTAATACAAATTTATAGGTTGTTGTTTTGCTCTTCTATTTTATCTGCTAAGTCGTTTAAGTATACCCACCTATCCATTTTTTCCTCTAATAGTTTTTCCGTTTCTATTTTTTTCTCCATTAATTCCTGAAGTTTTATATAATCAGTTGAATTTTTCTCTAAATCATTTTCTAAAGATTCTATTATATTTTCAAGTTTTGCTATATCTTCATCTATATTTATATATTCCTGTTGTTCTTTGTAAGTAAATTTCAGTTTTTTAGTTTTCGGTTTGTTATCATGCCTTTGTTCCTTAGTTTCTTTAACTTTTTCAAAACTATTATTCCCCTCATTATAAATTCTTCCTTCTAAATAATCTGAATATCCACCATTATATTGTTCAACCAAACCATCTCCTGGAAGTTCTAATATTGTATCTACAACCTTATCCAAAAAGAATCTATCATGTGAAACAGTTATAACAGCACCACTAAATGATTCTAAATAATCCTCTAGAATAGTAAGTGTTTGAATATCCAAATCATTAGTAGGTTCATCAAGCAATAATATATTTGGAGAGCTCATAATAATGCTTAATAAAAATAGCCTTCGCCTCTCACCACCAGATAATCTTCGAATAATATTATACTGTAAATCAGATGAAAATAGAAACTTTTCCAACATTTGAGATGCAGTAACAGTTCCATCAACTGTTTCTATAATTTCTGCTATATTTTTTATATATTCAATAACTTTTATAGAGTCATCCATAATTTCTGACTCCTGAGAAAAATAACCCATTTTAACGGTGTCTCCAATTTCTACTATCCCACTATCTGGTTCGATTCTCCCAGCTATAATATTTAATAACGTAGACTTACCTGCACCATTGTTTCCTACAATACCAATTCTAGCATCTCTTTTTAATGTGTATTCAAAATTTTCAACTATTTTTTTATCTCCAAAACTTTTAGAAATATTTTTAATCTCTATTGTTTTTTTACCCAATCTAGAATACACAGAGCTTAATTCAAGTTTTTCACTAGTATCAGTTCCTAGTTGTTCGCTTAACTGTTCAAACTGTTCAATTCTTCCTTTTGCTTTAGTACCTCTAGCCCTTGCACCTCTTTGTATCCATGCTAATTCTTTGCGAAATAAACTCTGTCTTTTTCTTTCACTGCTCGATTCATTTTCTTCTCTCAATGATTTAAGTTCTAAAAATTTAGAGTAATTTCCTTCATATGAATATATATTTCCCTTATCTAATTCTACTATCTTATTAGTCACTCTATCCAAAAAATATCTATCATGAGTAACCATTAGTATAGAACCAGAATATTTAATTAAATATTTTTCTAACCAAAGTATCATATCATTATCTAAATGATTTGTTGGTTCATCAAGAACTAACAATTCACACGGATTAACCAATGCACTTGCAATAGCAACTCTCTTCTTTTGTCCTACTGACAACAAATTTACATTTTTATCAAATTCAGTTATTCCCAATTTATTTAATATTGTTTTTGCTTCATATTCCATTAATCCTTTAGTTTCATTGCTTGCATTAAAAAATACCTGTTCCAAAACTGTAGTATCTTTTTGAAAAACAGGACTTTGTGGCAAATAACATATCCTATCATTATTACGCTTTATAATTTCTCCGCTATCAGGGTCTTCTATTTGTGAAACTATTTTTAGCAATGTTGATTTTCCTGTGCCATTAACACCTACAAGCCCAACCTTGTCACTCTCATTTAAATATAAGTCAACATTATTTAATAGTATTTTTTCTCCATAGTTTTTACTTATTTTATTTAAAGTTAGTATCATAAATTTTATTACCTTTCAAAATATGTAAATATAATAATTTATTATATCATCAAGCAAGCGAGATAACGGCTTGCATCATACCGATTCAATAAATACAATCAGACAAAGGCTCATATCTTTGTTTCCTCTGTGTATTTATTATACCATATATTAAGTAGAAATAATAAGAATATTATATCAAGATATATTATTATAATAAAAAAACTCCCATTAAAAGGAGTTTTTGTCTAAGTTAATACCACAAATTTATATACGTTATTATATGTTTTCTTTCTTACGAACAAACATGCTGCCAATTACCATTACAAATGCAAAAATAATTAAATATGCAACAACTGCCATTCTATGGGAGAAACAAGCAGCTATTATCATGAAAAAGCAACCCATTAAAGATACTGTAGGCATTACATATCTCTTGAATACACTTAAATCTTTTTCCCTTTTCATAATCATAATAAATATAGGAATATATAAAGCATAAATAGTAACTATAGGTAATTCTGAAGAATCAAAACAAAAAAATCCAAACCAAGGTTCAGTTAAATTTGCTCCATAGAAAAATAATAACCAAATACCACAAAGAAGCAATCCAAATATTGATGAATTAGTTGGCATATTTGTCTCGCTATCTATTTGCTTAAATACTTTCGGTTTTGGTCCAAATCCTCTAGCTGCAACTGAATAAATACCACGAGTACATCCAAGCATTAATCCGTTTAATGTTCCCAAACAAGAAATAATAACAAATACAAAGATTAAAGAACCTCCAACAGAAGAAAAAATTGTTTGAAATGCAGTTTTTGCACCAGCTTCTCCTCCTGCCATCATAACTTCATTTGTTACTGTACCAGCTAGTCCTATATAATAAAAGATATATACTATCATAATAATAAAAGTACCAGCAACTAAAGCAAGAGGTAAATTCTTCTTTGCATCTTTTAATTCAGCATTTATACTAGTAGCAATAATCCAGCCCTCATATGCAAATGCGGTAGCAACAACAGCTGTAAATAATGCATTTGCAGTATTTACTTCATTTACTACTGTTGTAAAGTTTTGTACAGTCATACCACTACTAATACCAACAATTGTACCTACTATTGCCATTAAAAATAACGGAACTAGTTTGATAATGGTTGTACTAACTTGAAATTTACCAGCTAAAACTGGTGATAATGCATTTAAAGCATAGCTACCTACTAAATAAAAACAAGCAATAGTCATACATTCCCCACCAGTTATATTAAAACCAAATAACACGCTGGTATATCTAGCCGATACCCATGCTAATACAGATGTTAATGTTGGGTAATAAATAATTGCCATAAACCATCCAACATAATAACCATATTTCTCACCCATAGCAGCTTCAGCATAATCTACTATACCATTTACTTTTTCATACTTTGTTGCCATAACAGCAAAAGTATAGGCACAAGATATCATGATAATACCTCCAATAACCCAACCTAAAATACCAAGGGGAAGATTACCACCTGTTGCTGTCAATACTTTTTCAGCCTTAAAAAACACCCCACTACCAATAACAATTCCCACAACCATAGCTATTGCAGTTATAAGTCCATATTTCTTCTCCAACTTTGTTTCCATAATGTCTCTCCTCATCTGTATGTAAAATTAATATTTACATTCTACATCAGCCTACAACTTTTAGCAACAAGAATTTTGTTAAATGCATTTTAAAATTAATATTCAGTTTATGCAACATTTCAAACATTTAATAAATTGATTAAAATGATAACTTTATTCTGTACATAGAAATACTCGTTAAGGTTCATCGGAACAACAGATGGAAAAAAAGCAACTTTTATCATTTCTTCAATACCTTTAATACTTGAGTTTCCCTATTTTTGAAAACTTGTGATTAAAAAAAGTTATCCACAATAGTAAGTAAAAATTAAATAACAATCCACAAATTCAGAACACTTAAGTGAACTTACCTATCGTCAAACCTCAAATTTTATTTAAGAATGTATTTATACCCAAAAAATCAAAGTCAAAATAACTTAATCAAATTACTTTATACTGACTCTGCTTTAAAAATAATATTATTCCTCTTCCCACTACAACAACTCAACCCCATTAATAACCAATTTAAACCTGAGTTTCAGATAGTTTGCTGCTCTTCTACAAAGTAGCATTCTTCCTAGGAATATTTCAAAGTAATCCATTACTGCAAACATATTTGTATCAATTTTTAAATCTATAATTATATCCTTAGTATCTTTTATCAGAATAAGGTCCGATGATTCTACGGAGTAATTTACTCTGTCGTGTATATCAAATGAAGCAATATCCCTATTTCTGACCCTCGAGCGGCGAACATCTGATTTATCTGCTAGTATTAGGGCTGCCGCAACTTCGTTTACTGGCACTGCTGTTGATTCATCATGGTTACCTATTGCAGATATAATTGTTGCTATTTCTGAAACCTCCATGCCCATTTTATCTAGTATACGAAATGCCATTATTGCACCGCTTTGGGCATGATCAACTCTGTTTACTACATTTCCTATATCATGCATATATCCAGCTATACTAGCTAGTTCCGTTGTTCTTTCATCAAAACCAAGATTTAATAGTAGTTCATTTGCTTTATGTGCTACCTTTGCTACATGTGCAAATGAATGCTCTGTATAACCTAGTTCTATTAGTGATTCATCTGCTCTTTTTATATAAGTTTGTATTTATTTACTATTTTTTATATCTTCGAATGTAATCATTTAGTTTCCTTTCTGTTAGATCATTTAATATTATGAATATTTAGAATTACTGATAACTAACCATTTTACACATACTTCATTTCATCATTATAATTCCAGACATTAGTCCTCTTTTACCTTTTTGTCCTCTATGTGAAAAGAATAGGTCATTGTTGCATTTTGTACACAACCCTGATATTTCTATATTTTCTTGTTTTAATCCTTCGTTTAGTAATATATATTTATTTATTGCCCATAAATCAAAATGATATTTTATTCCTCGAACTTCCATGAATTGAAGGTAATCCTTATTTTCTGATAGTATAATTTCAGCTACATCTTTATCTACTTCAAAACAACATTGACCTAGGGATGGTCCTATAACTGCAATTATGTCTTTAGTGTTTGAATTAAAGTCTTCTACGAATTTTCGTATCATATTACCTGAAATGTTTTTTATGGTACCTCTCCACCCAGCATGTGCCATACCGATTACTTTTTTAACAGGATCATAAAAAAATATAGGTGTGCAATCAGCATGAGATGTAGATAATATAATATTTTGCTTATCTGTTATTAGACCGTCGATATCTTTGTATCCTGGTGTTTCATGATATATTTTGCCCTTATCTTCATCTGTTGCATATCTAATGTTCGATGTATGTGTTTGACAAGTTTTTACCATATCATATAAATCAAGCGATAGTCTTTTTGATAATATTTCATAATTTCTAACAATATGTTCCCTCTTATCATCTGTACTCATGCCAAGATTCATTGATGAAAAACAACCCTCACTAACTCCACCTAGTCTTGTCGTAAAGCAATGAAATAAACTTGGATATTTTTCTAATGAAGAAAATGTTAAATATTTAAAATTATCTTTTTTATTTATTTTATACATATTTTACCTTCCATATAGTTTCACTTATTGTTGCAATATTGATTCAAATAATTTAAATGGATATATATTTTCTGGCATACAACTAAATTCCATATATTCCTTTGTTTTTGGGTGACGAAAACCAAACTTGTATGACCATAGCGCAATTTGTGTCCAGCCTTTTTTCTTTACAAATACTTTATTATATTTATTGTCTCCCCAAATTGGCATATTTGCATTTGAAAGTTGAACTCTTATTTGATGGTGTCTTCCTGTTAATAGTTTAATTCTTAGTAATGAAAGCCAACCATATTCTTCTGTTTCAACTGTTTCAATGACTTTATAGCTTAGGCTAGCTAATTTTCCTAGTTTATCATCTTTGGTTGTTACTTTTGACATATTAATAGTTTTAAGTTTTTTTAAATAATCTTCAATCAAACCTGATTCACTTTCTGGTCTACCACATATTACGGTAATATATTCTTTTTGTGTTTGTCTTAATTGAACTTGTTTTGAAAGCTCTTTATTAGCAAATTCATTTTTTGCATATACTATAATTCCACCTACTGGTCTATCAAGTCTATGGATTAATCCTAAATATGGATTTTCTGTTTTTTGTCCAATATATTTTGTAGCTAATGTCATTAGGTCTTCATCATTTGTTTTATCGCTTTGCGATGGTATTCCCTGTGGCTTTTCAATGCAAATGATATGTTTATCTTCGTATATTATTTTTAATTCCATTTTATCTCCATTAATTTTATTTTTGTAGTTAATTCAGTGTACATAAAACGCTAGCCCTACATATTAGTATTAAAGTATCTTTAATTTTAATGTTTTTATTATGTAATTATATCACATAGAAAAATTCTTGTATATTTAAAAAGTGTCCTTACAAAACATTTTACTATTATTTTATATTTTTTTTACATTTAATTTTTTTTATAGTATAATTATGATAATTATGAAGGAGATGATAACTCTATGATTTTTTCACCCATTTTAAACAAAAATAGTAATGTACCTCTTTATATACAACTTTATGAATATATAAAATTAGAGATAACTACGGGATTATTAAAACCTGATTCTAAGCTTCCATCTATTAGAGAAGCATCATCAACCCTGAAGTTAAGTAAAACCACAATTGAAAATGCATACAGTCAACTCGTTGCTGAAGGCTATATAGATAACCTTCCTAAAAAAGGATACTTCGTGTGTAATTTAATTGAATATAAATTTAAAGAAAGTTCTAATTACTATAAAAACAATACCGATCAATTTCCTGAATTTAAATATGTAAATGATGGAGTTGATAATACAAGTTTTGATATATCAACATGGAAAAGACTGTATAATAAAATTATATCAGATAGCGAAACATATATATATAACAATGGTTCTATCCAAGGTGAGATTGAATTAAGAAATGAAATTGCGGATTTTGTTAATTCAATGCGTGGTGGAAACACCTCAGCTAATCAAGTAATAATAGGTGCAGGTGTTCAATATCTCATAGGAATATTAATAGGAATTATAAAGAATAGCTATAATACTGTTGCTGTAGAAACTCCTGGATATAGTAAGGCTGAATATATATTTGAGGATTATTTGTTTAATGTAAAACATATACCCGTTAACGAAAGTGGTTTTCCAATATCCTCTCTGAAAAATAGCGGTGCTAACCTAGTTTATATAAGTCCTTCTCACCAGTACCCAATGGGTAATGTTATGCCTATAAACAAACGTATGGAGCTACTTGATTGGGCATATGAAAACAATGGATTAATAATTGAAGACGACTATGATGGCATAATAAGATATGGAGGTATGCCTATTCCATGTTTACAGGGTTTAGATAAAAATGATTGTGTAATATATTTAGGTTCCTTTTCTAAAATGTTGTTACCATCTCTTAGAATAAGTTACATGATTATCCCACAAAATCTGTTATCAAAATATTACAGCATAAAATCTAGATATACTCAATCAACTTCCAAAATTGATCAATTAGTTTTAGCTAGTTTTATGAAGGAAGGGTATATGCTAAAACATCTACGAAAAATAAAAAGGATTTATAGAAAGAAAAATCTATTATTAACAAATAACCTAAAAGAAAAATATAATGATAACATTGAAATAATTAACTCTGATTCAGGTCTACATATTGTTTGTGAAGTTAAAACATCAAAGAACATAAATAAAATTATTAGTGATTCAAAACAAAACAATATTCTTCTAAACATAGTTAATATTAACGGAGATAAAATAATTTTTTCCTTAAATTACAGTGGTATCCATATAAATGAAATATCAGAATTTACTGATATTTTAGGAAATACCCTTTTTAATAATTAGTTAATAAAATGCTCACTAAATAAATTTTAGTGGGCATTTTATATTATGCTTCTAATTGAATCACAAAAAATTTTTGCCATTATATTATGTCCTTCTTCATTTAAATGTAATCCATCTAAATACAAATCATTTACCTTAGATAAATTGTCTATTTCTAAATCAAAGTCTACATATTTAACATTAAATGTTTTGCAAAATTTCTTTATCCATACTTTATATTGTTCTAATTCATTAGATATTTTATTAAAATCTGTGAAACTATACCAATCACCGCGTATTTTTTTTATATCCATCTTAATAGGTATTCCTATTATTGGTGTTATTAATTTGCTTATTGCTTGATGAGACATAGACATAATATTTGCTTGCACAATACCTAAACTAGCACCTGCTATTAAATCATTTGCTCCACCCATTATAAATACTACATCAGGTTTTTCTCTTTTAATAGAATCATTGAACCTACTAATCATTCCTCCTGTTGTGTCTCCATTTATACCTTCATTTAATATTTCTATTCCAAGCTCCTTTTTTGATAAAGAAACCCAAGTTTTAGACCTTTGAACTCCAAAACCATATGTTAAACTATCACCAACACATAATATCTTCATATCATACCTCAATTTTATATTTTAATATAATAATTTTTATAAATAATAAAAAAAAGGGCAAAGAAAATTGGAGGGGGATTGGGGATTTGTATCTTCTTTGCCCTGGTGCAACCTTAAATTATATAACTGTATATATCCATACAAAAATTGGAATTGTAACTAAAGAAACAAGATGCGTTATAACAACAACTTTTGAAGCAAAAGCATCATCACTGCCATATTTTCTTGCCATAATTGGCATCAATACAGCAACGGGTAATGCTGAATATATTAGATAAATCTGTTCTATCATTTCATCAAAATTTAAAAACTTCAATATAATAAGCATACAAACTGGTGAAATTATCAATCTCCAAAAAGTTGTGTAATATGCTTCTTTATCAACGAATGAATTACTAATACCAATAGTAGCTATTTTACTTCCAATAATCATCATAGACAGAACAGTAGTAACATCAGTTAATAAACCTAGCAGATTCTTTGCAAATATAGGTACATGTACTTGTGAGAAGTAAATAAAAACTCCAATATAAACGCCAATCATACCTGCATTTAAAAACATTTGCTTATATCTTGCTCTATCTTTTTTACCATCTAGTAAAACTCCCATGCCATATGTCCACATAAAAATAATGTTAGGTGTGTGAAACATGGTAGCATAAAACATACCTTCTGTTCCAAACATTTGATATACAATTGGGTACCCCATGAAACCACCATTCATTAAGGCTACCGCATACTTAATAATTTTCTTCTTTTCCTTGTCTCCAGATTTAAGTGCAGCTATATTTCCCAAAATTATAAGAAATAAGTCAAATAACACCGCAATAAATATTAAAATTAATCCCGTTTTGAACTGCTCTATTGAAAAATCAATTACTAGTGTGTTTACAATCATTGCAGGGGTTGTTACATTCATTAATATATAAGTGAAAGAAGTTTCTGCTTCATCATTTAATATATTTTTATTTCTGAGATAAAACCCTATAAGCATTAAAATAGCCATTAAAATTATGCTATTAATTAGTGTAACTATTATCATACTTTGTCCTTTCAATCATTCTAGTAGTTGTAATGCAAACTTATTTTTTTAAAATATGCAGTCCATTAATTGTTCAGTTGTAATTATACCAAAATATTGATCTAAATTCAATTTATCGATTTCTTCTCTGATTGTATTAATGCTATACATTTTATTTTTTATAATATTTTCTACATCACTAATATCTCTAATACCAATAAAATCACCAAATATTTTACATTCTGTAACATAACCATTTTGAATATTTAAATTAATGTCTATTCCCCCACATGGTTGTTTTGTATATTTATGAAAATTACATTTTGGAGAATACCCATAATTCCATTCTGATTTTGAAAATTTATTATTATATAATTCGTACACTCTATCTATCTCAGATTGATTCATATCTCTCTTAATAAAATCAACACTGTTTTGTTCAAAGCTACTAATTATTTTTTCTTTAAAATCATTTATATTTAAACCTTGAAGATATGGTTTTATGTTTGTCATCCTACTTTTTACAGACTTAATACCTTTTGATTCTATTTTATCTGCTTTTACAGTTAATACCTTCGATGCCATTTCGATATTGATATCAAAAAGTAATGTACCATGAAACATAAACCTATCACCAATACACGCTTGAGCAGTTCCTGATATTTTTTTACCATCTAGCAGTATATCATTTCTGCCTGATAATTCTGGATTTAGCCCTAAACTCTGCAAGGCTTTAACAACAGGAATAGCAAATTTTTTAAAGTCAACATTTTTCTTGTCATAGTAATTAGTAATAAAAGTATAGTTTAAATTACCCAAATCATGATAGACTGCTCCACCACCTGTTGTTCTACGAGCAATTTTAATATTATTACTATCGGCAAATTGTTGATTTACCTCTTCAACCGTATTTTGATGTTTACCAATGATAACTGATTTATCGTTTTGCCACAACATAACAATATCATCATTAATGCTTTTGTCCTTCATTAAAACCTCTTCTAATGCAAGGTTAAACCAAGGATCTGTCGAATTATTTATTATATATAACATTTAATCCTCCATAGTATTTTTATAAACAATAAAGGATATATGTTAGCATAACTAATTATACAGCCTTTACCTTAAATAATTCAAAGCCAGTTTGTTCATCAAATTGTCTATTTAATTCAACATTTTCTACTTCATGAATTACTATTTCGCCTGTAGCGGCAACAATATTCCCGCCCTCGACAAAATGTCCTCCATATACTCTCATATACTTATCACTTACAAGCATATGCAAATGAACAGATAAATCTCCGTTTACATCTAATCCTATAAGTCCTTGGCTAGAAAGCATTTCTAATGGTCCTTCTAAATCAACTGGTTCACTGTACTTAAACCCTATTTTCGACTCTTTTCCTGGTTGTGCATATATAAATCTCCCAGATTCAAGACTACCGATAAACATTGAAATATAACCACATTTTATTGAATACTCTTTACAAATTTCTTTAATTCCTGTTATTAAATCTACACCTCTTGGAATTCTTCCTACTATGACTCGTCCTATATTTGATTCTTTTGTATGTTCTTTTGCATTCATATTTTTATTACCCTCTTTTTTAAAATTATTTAATACCTTATTATTTAAATATTATTTCATTCCCATTAAATCAGGTAAAAATGTAATAATTGTCGGTATATAAGTTATTAATAATAAAATTATCAATGACGCAACTAAATATGGAATAATCGATTTCGATATTTTTCCAAGGCTTATTTTTGATACACCACATGCTACATATAGATTAACTCCTACTGGAGGTGTAATCTGACCTATAGCAAGGTTAACTGTCATAATAACACCTAGGGCTACCGGGTCATATCCAAGTTGAAGTGCAACTGGAAGCATAATAGGTGTGAAAATGTATAAAGCTGAAGTTGCATCGATAAAGCAGCCTGCAATAAGTAACAATACATTTATTATCATTAAAAATACATACTTATTTCCAGCTACGTTCAACAATAAGTCACTGGCCATATCTGATATACCTTCTGTTGTACAGAACCAAGCAAAGAAACTTGCAGTAGCAACTATAAACATAACAACTGCTGACCCAACTGCTGATTCAACTAATAATTCATACAAATCTTTAAACTTGATTTTCTTATATATAAACATACCTACTAAAATACCATAAACTGCTGCAACTGCTGCTGCTTCAGTTGGTGTAAAGATACCTCCATATATACCGCCTAATATTATAATAGGCATCATTAATCCCCATATTGCATCTTTAAAAGCCGTCCATCTTTCTTTTGAAGTTGCTTTAGGTTGTGGTTCTATATTCATTTTTCCTACTAAAAATAAACTTGCAATTATTAATGCTCCACCCATTAAAAGACCAGGTATAATACCTGCAATAAATATTTTACCTATTGATACACCAGCTATAGCGCCATAAACAACGAAAGGTATACTTGGTGGAATAATAATTCCAATTCCTCCTGCTGATGCCATCAAAGCAGATGACATTCCCTTATCATAACCTGCTCTAATCATAGCTGGTATAATAATTACTCCTAGAGATGCAACGGTTGCCGGTCCTGAACCTGAAATCGCTGCAAAAAAACAAGAAGTTATAACTCCAACTATTGCTAAACCACCTTTTTTATGTCCAACAAGCTTATTAGCTAAGTTTATTAACTTATCAGATATACCTGCTTTTTCCATAGTATTCCCTGCTAACATAAAGAAAGGTATTGCCAATAAAGTAAATTTAGCTATACTTGCATAGATTTGCATTGGGAACATATCGAGAGGTAACTCGGCAATTAACATTGCAATAATTGATGATACTCCTAAGCTCAAAGCTATAGGAACATTTAATAATAGCAAAATAGCAAATGATAAAAATAATATTGTTGCTATAGACATATTATTTTACCTCCTTAGATGATATAAAGAAACTAATAGTCCACAAAGTAAATCTCACAAATATAAACATTCCTCCTATTGGTAAGAACGTTCCAAATATCCATTCTGGCCAACCTAACGCTGCAGTTGTCATACCCATTTTTATTTCTGATTGAACCATTACAACTCCAAACTTTATTAAAAAGAATGAAAAAAACGCTGCTGCTGCCCAAGTTAATAAGGCTACATATTTCTGGAATTTTTTTGGTATCAAATCTGTAAGTACACTTAATCCTAAGTGACCACCTCTTTTTGCTGCTACAGCAGCACCTAATAAACTTATAAGAATAAACATAGCTGTTGTTATTTCTTCTAAAAATGACATTGATAAACCTAAAAACTTCCTAGACATAACATTGATTACTGTTATAAATGTCATTATAAATAATCCACCAGCCATAAAATAATTCTCGAAATTATCAAAAAACTTTTTCAAATTAATTACCTCCATTATTACTACCTATATAAATCTTATATAAGTTCTAATATAGGTCCCACATTATGCAGGACCTATATAATTTCTAACCTATATCCTATTTAAAGGCATCTATAAGATCTTTACCCATTATTGGTTCATATTCATCGTATACAGATTGAGCTTTAGCCTTAAATGGAGCAATTTGTTCCGGTGTTAATACATTAACATTCATACCGCCATCAATAAATTCTTGCGTTTGTTTTGATGTTAATTCTCTGTTTAAATCTCTTTGGAAAGCGCATGCTTCAGTTGCAGCTTCTGTAATTATTGCTTGAGTTTCTGCATCAAAACTTTCAAACTTATCTTTGTTTACACCAAGAATTATTGCATCATATGAATAGTTCCAAACAGTCATGTAATCTTGAACCTCATTAATTTTCGAAGATGAGATAACATCTGTTGGGTTTTCTTGTCCATCTATTGTTCCCTGTTGTAATGCTGTAAATACTTCACTAAAGTTCATAGATATTGGATCTGTTCCTAAAGCTTTATATAAAGATATGTACATCTTGATTCCAGGTATTCTTATTTTTAAACCTGATAAATCTTCTGGAGTTTCAATTGGTTTTTTGCTATTAGTAAGCTGTCTGAAACCATTTTCACCAAATCCAAGTCCTACTACATTTTTTTCAAATAATAACTTGTTTATAGCTTCTCCACCTGATCCACTAAGCAACTTGTCCGCTGTTTCTGTATCAGGAATTAACCATGGTAAACTTATAACACCGAATTTTTCATCCATAATAGAGTAAATAATATTTGAATGGTAAGAAAAATCAATTGCACCTGACATAAGCATTTCTATACCTTTACTTTGGCTTCCTCCTGAAAGTTGCTCATTAGGGAATACTTTAACTTCTATATTTCCGTTTGATTTTTCATCAACTAATTCTGCAAATTTCTTAGCACCTTGTACCCATGATGAAGTATCAGCAGTAGTAACACTCATTTTCAAAGTTATTTTTTCTTTTGGAGTTTCACCTGCTGCTGGAGCTTCACCTGCTGGTTCTTCTTTAGGTGAACAACCTGTTAATCCTAAACTTAAAACTAAAGCCAATACAATAACTAAAGATAGTATCTTTTTCATTTTTTATATTCCTCCTAAGTTTGTTCAATTTTAATAAATATTTTTTACATTTGTTACATTTCTTTTACTACTTAGCATTACTAACATTTAATGCTGATATTCTAATAATGCACCTCCTTGCACATTCCTATAAGGAGCTATTATGCAATTGCTATGCCAAACTTACTACGATATTCAATAAACCTAATCTTTTCAAAATAGTTAATTTTATAACAAACTTTTTCTTTTACTTTTATTATATATAATTTTTACCTGCTAATATTTTACACGTTTTTTACGCTCATATTTTAAACAGTGTTTATTTTTTTAGCAATGCTCAAAAATTAAACTCTCAGACCAACGAAAGACTCACTAAAACTCTAAATTGTATTTTTTCATTTTATTATAAATAGTATTCCTTGTAACTTTTAAAAGATTTGCTGTAGCAGTTATATTTCCATTTGCAGCAAACAATGCGTTTTGTATTGCTCTTTTCTCTAAAGTCTCTAATGGCTCAATTTCATTTTCAAAATTTTCGATTTTATGCTTGCTATTTTTAACTGGCTCACCGTGAGTATTTAAATAATCATCTAATTCTTTCTCTGTAATAATACTCCCCTGACATATATTTACTGATCTTTCTAAAATATTTTCTAACTCTCTTATATTTCCAGGCCAATCGTATTTCATAATTATTTCCATTGCACCGATTGATGCTTCATAAACTTCTTTGTTTAACTGCCTGCTTATATTTCGTAGAAAATGTTCAGTCAATTCATGAATATCAGATTTTCGTTCTCTCAAAGGAGGAAGATGCACATTTAACACATTAATTCTATAATACAAATCTTCTCTAAAAAGACCTTTCTTACACAAGTCATATAAATCTTTATTTGTTGCTGTTAGTATTCTTACATCTACATCAAACACATTATTGCTACCTATTCTAGTGATTTTTCTATCCTGTATCACTCTTAGTAGCTTAACCTGCATATCTATAGGCATTTCTCCTATTTCATCTAGAAATATCGTTCCTCCATCAGCTAATTCAAATTTTCCTATTCTTCCTTTAGTAGAAGCTCCTGTAAAAGAACCTGCCTCATACCCAAAAAGTTCAGATTCTAAAAGGTCTCTAGGTATAGCACCACAATTTATCGTAACAAAAGGTTGTCTGTTTCTCGAACTATAACTGTGAATAGAATGTGCTATTAATTCTTTACCCGTACCACTTTCACCAGTTATTAAGACATTTGACATGCTACTAGCTGCAATTTTTGCAGTCTTTATACATTCTTCTAACTTCCTGCTCTTTCCTATAATATCATCAAAATTAAAATTAGAATATGCACCTGTCATTTCATTTACAAGCTTATGAACCCTCTTTATCTTCCTAAACGTATCAACAACAATTACTACATTGCCATCTTCATCTTTAATAGGAACAGCAGTTTTAATAAAATGTAGCTTGATACCAGCCGCATTTTTAATAATAAATTCCTTATCTACATAACCTTTTCCGGTACTCAAAACCTCTAATATGACAGGTCTAAAATCAACTACTTGATTTATATGCTTACCAATTGATTTCTCTCTATCAACACATAGTATTTCTGAACCAATTTGATTTAAATAATTAACAAATCCATCCTTATCAACAATCAAAAGTCCATCAGTAATAGATTCAACTATAGCGTTTTCATATTTGTAACGAACCATTAATTCTTGATTAATCTTTTCCGATTCAAGACCAACACTTATTGCCCTAGCTGATGATGCTAACATACCTAAAGTATGATTATTTGTCTTATCTGCAAACCCAATCATAGACAACAAGCCAATAATCTCTTTATCCTTATAAATAGGTGCACTAAGAGTAGCATATTCATGGAATACACTACAATAATGTTCTTCTCCAACTAAAGCTATGGGTTTATTTTCAATTACAGCAGTACTCATTGATGTATTGCCATTAAAATCTTCCCTAAACCTTCCGCCTACACGTAATTTTAATTTTTCATTACATTCAAAGTCTGAATTGCTGCCATTTTCTACCTTTAAAATATATCCTTCTTTATTGACAAGTAATATAGATATATAATTTTTTAAAAATATTTCTAATTGTTCTATGTAAGGATTAGTTAAAGTTATTAAACTTTTATTCTTATCTAACAAAATGTTTAAATCAAAAGCTGAAATGTTGTAATAACATAAATCACTATCCTTATTCGTATTTAATGACTCGCATCTTTTCCAACCATCTGAAATATATTTTTCATTTGTCAATACGTTATTCAGTTGAATCACTCTCCTTGAACTAAAAATTGTTAAATCGAGTTACCATATATCATATTTTAAATTAATTTTACTTATACTAATATTATACAATAATAAGGATACTCAGTCAATTAATAGTTCGTTTAAAATGTTTTCATGATTAAAAAATGAACATTTTAGTTGAATTTAAATTCTATTCCATATTGATTAAGTATAATAATTATTTATTAGGAATATGAATAGCTCTTTTATCAACTGATAACGCCGCTTCTTTTATTGCTTCGGCCACAGTTGGGTGAGCATGTATTGTAGCTATAACCTCATCAATTGTAGCCTCCATCTGAATTGCAAGTGCCAATTCTTGTATTAAATCTGTTGCTCTAGGTCCTAGTATATGAGCACCTAATATTTCTTTGTATTCTTTTCCAGCAATTATTTTTATCATGCCATCTTCACCCATTATCATAGCTCTACCATTTGCAGCTAAAGGAAATTTTCCAACTATATAATCAATTCCTTTAATCTTTGCTTCTTCTTCTGTCAATCCTACTGAAGCAAACTCGGGTTTAGTATAAACACATGATGGATTTGTTTTGCTATCAAATACATTGCAATGTCCTAATGCATTTTCTGCAGCTACTTCTCCTTGTGTAGATGCAATATGAGCAAGCATAATTTGTCCTACACAATCCCCAATTGCATATATTCCTGGTACATTTGTTTCCATTTTGTTATTTACTGTTATTCTTCCTCTATCATTTACAATACCAGCTTTGTCTAATCCTATAGTTTGCGTATTAGTTCTTCTTCCTATAGAAATTAATGCTTTATCACCTGAAAACACCTTAGTTTTTCCATCACTCATCTGTACAGTTACATCAACATTGTCACCATTATCTTTAAATGACATTACTTTGGCACCAGTATTAATTTCAACACCTTTTTTTGCTAATTTTGAACGAATAGATTTTGTAAGTTCACCGTCCATCATTGGCAATATTTCATCTAACATTTCTATTATTGTAATTTTACAGCCTAGTGTACTATATAATGTTGCTATTTCAACACCTATTACACCACCACCCACTATAATCATTGTTTTTGGAACTTCTTGAAGTTCAAGTGCACCTGTAGAATCTATACATTTTGTTGATTCAATACCTGGTATTGGGGGTTTAGCAGGTATTGAACCTGTTGCAACTATAAATTTATCAGCTTTTATTGTTTCTGTACCCTTTTCTGTCTTTATTGCTATTGAATCTTTACCAGTAAATGTTGCTTCTCCAAAAACTACTTTTACCTTGTTTGCCGCTAATAACCCTTTTACTCCACTTACTAATTGTTTTGTAACTAATTTTTTTCTTTCTTGAACCTTTGTAAAATCTATTTTAATATCATTTGCAAAAATACCATATTTAGCACCTTCTACTGCCTCTTCATATATTTCTGCTGAATGAAGCAATGCTTTTGTTGGTATGCAACCAACATTTAAGCAAGTTCCACCTAAATATTCTTTTTCTACTAAAGTAACATCTCCACCAAGTTGCGAAGCCCTTATAGCAGCTACATATCCGCCAGGACCTCCTCCAATTACAACTACTTTTATTTTATCACTCATATTTTCCTCCTGTTCACTTTTCACTTTAAAACCGCTACCCCCTATGCAATTAATTGCTTGAGATAGCGGCCATTTAACACTATATTATATTAAACATACATATTATCAGGATCTTCTAAGTATCCCTTTAATTTTTTCAAAAACTCTGCTGCAGTAGCACCATCTACTACCCTATGATCAAATGACATACTAAGCACCATCATTGAAGCAGGTACAATTTCATCATTCTCATTTACAATAGGTTTTCTAACTATACGTCCAACACCTAAAATACAACTTTCAGGAAGGTTAATAACTGGAGTAAATCCATCTATGTCATATCCACCTAAATTGCTGATTGTAAATGTTGCATCGGACATTTCATCTTTTGAAAGTGTATTTGTTCTTGCTTTTGATATAATATCTTTTGTTTCTTTAGTTATTATTTTTAATCCTTTTCTATCTGCATCTCTTACTACAGGAACTATTAATCCATCATCAAGAGCTACTGCTACACCTATATTTACTTTGTCGTGTATTATTATACTATCATCAGTAATTGATGAATTTATTATTGGATAGCTTCTAAGTGCTGTTGCTGTCATTTTTACCAATATATCAGTGTAGCTAAATTTAACATCTGTGTTTTTTGCATTTAACTTATTTCTTAACTCAACAGTTTTATCTACATTAACTTCTGTTGTTATTGTAACATGTGGTGCAGTTTGTTTGCTTTGAGCCATTCTTTTTCCAATAACTTTACGCATATTGGTCAATGGTATAATAGTATCTGCACTTACCGCTTGTACTTGTTTAATTTCTTCTTTAACAACTTTAGACTCTGTTGATGATTTGCTTTCAGCTGCTAATACATCTTTTTGAACAATGCGACCATTAGGCCCAGATCCTTTTACCGTTGACAAATCAACACCAATTTTCGCTGCAGTTTTCTTAGCTAGCGGAGAAACCTTTATTCTTCCGCTATTTGAAACTGGCATTTCTTGTTGAATTTTTTCTTCAATTTTTGGTGTGTTGTCAACTTCTTTTTCTTCGGATGTTGGTGCTTCTTTTAGTAATTGAGTGTCTATTTGTTCGCCTTCTTCTCCTATTATTGCAATTAATCCCTTTACAGGTATATCTTCACCTTCTTGTGCAATTATTTTAAGAAGTGTTCCGTCAACTTCACTTTCTATCTCAGTAGATAATTTATCTGTAGTTATCTCTACAATAACATCACCTTTTTTTACAATATCTCCTACTTGCTTAATCCATTTTCCTATAGTGCCCTCTTCCATAGTTAGTCCTAATTGGGGCATTATCACATTTGTTGCCATATTCGTCCTCCCCTATTTATTTAATACTTTCTTAACTGCTTTTACAATGTCTTCAGCATGTGGAAAGAATTCATCTTCTAATGTAGGTGCAAACGGTGGTACTACATTTAAAGCTGCTACACGCTCAACTGGAGAGTCAAGTTCATCAAATAATTCTTCTGTAATTTGTGCAGATAATTCTCCACCAAATCCACTTCTTTTTACACCTTCATGTACTATTACAACGTTATGTGTTTTAGAAACTGATTCTTTAATTGCTTCCCAATCTAGCGGAACAAGAGATCTAAGGTCTAATACTTCTGCATCAATACCTTCTTTTGCAAGTTCTTCAGCCGCATCTAAAGCAAAGAATACTTGACGAGACCATGTTATTATAGTAACATCCTTGCCTTCACGTTTAATATCTGCTTTTCCTAATGGTATGATGTATTCTTCTTCAGGAACTTCACCTTTTTTAGCATAAAGAAGCTTATGTTCTATAAACATTACAGGGTCATCATCACGAATAGCTGCTTTAATTAATCCTTTTGCATCTGCTGCTGTTGAAGGACAAACTACCTTTAATCCAGGTATAGCTGTAAATAATGATTCAAGACATTGTGAATGTTGTCCAGCGTTTCTTCTTCCTGATCCCATTGGAGCACGCAAAACCATTGGTACATTTATTTGACCACCAGTCATGTATCTCATTTTTGCTGCTTGGTTCATAACCGGATCCATACAAACACTGATAAAATCTACATACATCAATTCTGCAACTGGACGAATTCCACACATTGCTGCACCAACTGACATTCCTACAAATCCTGCCTCACTTATTGGTGTATCTATTACTCTGTTTTCTCCAAACTCCTCAATAAAACCTAGAGTTATTCCAAAAACATTCCCCATTTTTCCTACATCTTCACCAAGCATTATTACACTTTCATCTCTTAACATTTCTTCATGCATACCTTCTCTAATGGCATGGCTCACACTTAGCTTTCTCATCTCAACACACACCTTTCATTATCGCTGGAATATACATCTGTAGTAACTTCACTTGGATCCGGGAAAGGAGAATCAAGTGCAAATTGCAATGCATCTTCAATTTCTTTATCCATATGATTTTCTATTTCTACTATTTCTTGTTCCTCTATTCCTTCATTTAAAAGGTATACTCTAAAATTATTTATTGGATCTTTTTTAGCCCACTCTTCCGTAACCTCTTTTGAACGATATGAAGCAGGATCACCTTCGTAGTGTCCTCTCATACGCCATGTCATACACTCAACAATCGATGGACCATTTCCTTCTCTAGCATACTCTACAGCTTCTTTTATAGCTTCATATACTGTCAATGGATTATTTCCATCTACAGTAACCCCTGGAATATCATATGCTTTTGCACGAACTGAAATGTTATCCGTATTTGTTACACTATGTATATTTACTGATACACCATAGTTATTGTTTTCGCAAAGAAATACTACTGGAAGCTTCCAAGCAGCAGCCATATTTATTGCCTCGTGAAATGTACCTTCGTTTGATGCAGCATCACCAAAAATTGCTAGAGTAACTTCTTTTGTACCTTTTATTTTTGAAGCCAATGCTGCTCCAGCCCCTATAGGAATACCAGCTCCAACTATACCATTTGCTCCTAATATTCCTAATGACACATCTGCTACGTGCATCGAACCACCTTTACCACCACAATAACCTGTTTTTCTACCAAAAAGTTCAGCCATCATTTTATCGGTTTTTGCACCTTTAGCAATTATTTGACCATGTCCTCTATGTGTAGTAGTAATTAAGTCTGTTTTCTCCAAAGCTTTATTAGCACCTGCTGCAACAGCTTCTTGTCCTATGGAAGTATGAATATTTCCAAAAAGCATACCTTTAGTAAAGCAATTTGATAACTCAGTTTCAAATTTCCTAATTCTTACCATAGTTTGATATAAGTCAAGAATCATTTCTTTTGAATATTTTTTATTTTCCAAAATATATACCACCTTTCTAATAATTTATACTATTTAGTTGTCTGTAAATTTAACAGTCACTAAATGTGTTAGCAATTCTTATGCCAAATTTCAATTAAGATTTATATATTGTAATAAAAAAAATTAATATAATATGAAATTGTTCGTAATTCGAACAATTTATTTTTTCACTTTAACAAATTTTATTATTTTTATAAATACCATCATATTCTAATCCATAATTACGAATTTTTTGATATAATGTATTTCTCCCAATATCTAATAATTTCGCTGCTTTTGATACATTTCCATTAGCATAATCAAGCGCCCTTTTAACAGCGTTTATCTCAGCTTGTCTAATAGTCAACATACTACAATCCATTGAATCCATAACATCCTTATTAAATTTATTTTGTAAGTGCTCTACTTCAATGATGTTGCCTTCACAAAGGTAATAAGCACATTCTATTGAACTTTCCAACTCCCTTACATTTCCTTGCCAATCCCAGGTTTGAAAAATTTTAAGTACTTCTTCAGAAATAATTTTTTGTGTACCATTAACTAAATTGTATTGTTCAAGCATATGATTTGCAATCAACTCTATATCATATCCCCTCTCTCTCAATGGTGGAACTTTTATATCTATAACACTTATTTGGTAATATAAATCTTCTATGAAATTTTTTTCTTTTATCATTTGTTGTAAATCTTTATTAGTGGTTACAATAGTTCTAACATCAATAGGTATTTCTTTAAATCCCCCAATTCTAACAACGCTTTTACGCCTTAAAACTCTAAGAAGTTTACTTTGTATGTCTAGAGGCATATCTGTTATTTCATCAAGCAGCAACGTTCCTCCATTGGCCATTTCAAATTTTCCAGGGTAACCTCCCTTGCTTGTTCCTGTAAATGATCCCTCTTCATAGCCAAACAATTCTCCTTCTATTGAATTTCTTGGTAATGCTGTACAATTAATATCGATAAACGGTCCTTCACTACGAAGACCATATGTATGAATAGCTCGTGCAATTAATTCCTTACCTGTACCAATTTCTCCTTGCAATAACACCACACTTTCGTTCATCCCAGCCAATTTGATCATCTTTTTTATTTCTTGGATTTCACTTGACTCTCCAACAATATTTTCTATAGTATATTTAGCCTGAGCACCAGTCATTTTATTTATCATATATTTAACTTCATTAATGCTACGAAATATATCTAGAACCCCAATCATTTCGCCCTTATCATCTCTCATAGGAATAGCTGTCTTTACAAAGTGGATTATTCCACTCTTGCTCTCAAGTCTAAACTCTCTATCAGTATATCCTTCTTGAGTTTCTAGCACATGTAATATTGTTGGTTCAAAATCTACTCCTTCTGTTATGTGCTTTCCTATAACACTTCTATCTACATTTAGAATACGCATACCTGCAGGATTAATAAATGTTATAATACCATTGTTATCTACAGTTAGCATACCCTCAGAAGTAGCATCAACAATAAGACTATGTAAATATGTTTTTTTTACTAATTCACCCTCTACCTTAAGCCTTTTAATACTGTTACTTATCATTTTACTCATAATTGATAACACTATTTTTAAGTTTTCGCTCGTGTTTTTTAGTACACTAACAGTACCTATATATGCTATTATCTTATCCTCATCATAAATAGGTGCCGCAACACAAATCAAGTTGCTGTACTCCTTACAATAATGCTCATACCCTGATACTACTTCAATTTGTCCTGTCTTTTTACAAAGAGAAAAGGCTGTAGTTCCTACTATATTTTCTCCAAAGCAAATGCCAGGCTTAATTAAATCTTTAAAAATCGTTTCCATGCTAGATTCTTTTGCTTGCTGTACTGACAAAACGCAAAATTTTTCATCAACCAATGTAACTATTAAGTTTTCATTACTAAATTGACAAAACAATTCTTCTAATACAGGTTCAGCAATTTTAATAATCGACTCATTCTTATTTAGAAATACTTCCAATTGCTCATCTGTGTAGCTGTTTCTTTCTAAATCCACCTCAATAGGATCTACCCCCATCTCCCTTGATTTCAACCATGAATCTACAATTTTCTCTGATAAATTATCATCAACAATTCCGCTAGCATGAAAATTTAACCATGTTTTTTTCATTCTGTCATATTCCATAACTGTACTAAGCATCATTACAATAATATCTTGTGATATGCATTTCCATCCTTCCTAATTTATTTTAACAATTTACTTATATAATAGAACAATGCAATATTCATGCCAAAATAAATGATTTATTTTTGTAAACTTACGAGCGAATTTTATATTTTTTTAGATAAAGCTGTATTAAATTTATTAAATAATTTTATCCGTTAATTTTTTGCACGGTAGCGTGCTCAATTTTTAATCAATGCTCAAATATTCAACATCAAGAAAATTAATCAAAAATAACTTTCCTAGTATATAAAAAAGGATTTGTGATAGTACACAAACCCTTTTATTAAACGTAAATTTTTTTCACTATTTTTTAACAGTCAACTTTTTCTTTTGAAATAAATTCTGCATCTTCCCATCATTACTATTCTCCTAGTATCTGTCCCATTCTAACACCCATGAGAGATGCCATCATCAGCCCTCTTGTCCACCCACTTGAATCTCCAAGACAGTACAGATTTTTTATATTTGTTTCAAAATTTTCACTTAATTCAACTTTATTGCTATAAAACTTAACTTCTGGCCCATATAAAAGCGTTTCTGTTCCAGCAAAGCCTGGCACTACAGTATTTAAAGCCTCTATAAAATTTAAAATATTTGTCATAGTTCTATATGGCATTGCAGAAGTAATATCCCCAGCTACAGCATCTTGAAGTGTCGGAGTTACATTTGAACGAGACAACTCTTTTTGCCATGTCCTCTTACCATCTATTATATCACCATATCTTTGTACTAAAATTTTGCCATCACCAAGCATATTCAATAATTCTGATACCTTGATACCATATTTAATTGGTTCATTAAACGGATAACTAAAATTATGAGAACAAAGTATAGCAAGATTTGTGTTATTAGATTTCTTATCCTTATAAGAATGGCCATTAACAACTGCTAAATTATTATCATAATTTTCTTGACTAACAAATCCTCCTGGATTCTGGCAGAATGTTCTCACTTTGTTTTTAAAAGGTGCAGGATATCCAATTAATTTCGATTCATAAAGAATGTTATTTACTTTCTCCATAACTTCATTTCTTACTTCTACCCTAACTCCAATATCAACCGTACCTGCTTTGTGAGATATATCATGTTTCACACAAAGGGATTTTAACCAATCAGCACCCTTTCTACCAGCAGATATAACCACATTATCCGAATAAACTGTTTCCTCTTTTTCATGTTTTAAAGAATCTGTTAATAATACTCCCTTTATTTGTCCGTTTTCAACTACTATATCTTTGGCCTGAACATTAAATCTAACTTCAATGTTATTATCTATTAAGTATTCTTCTATTTTCTGATAGATTTCTTGTGCCTTTTCTGTACCTAGATGTCTAATAGGACAATCAACAAGTTTCAATCCAGCTTCAATTGCTTTTCTTCTTATTTCTTTTATTTCTTCTTTGTCCTCAATTCCCTCAACCTTAGTATCTGCTCCAAATTCAAGATATATTTTATCAGTATAATCTATTAATTCCTCTGTATATTCGTACCCTATTAAATCAGGTAAATCTCCACCTACCTCTGGACTTAAGGATAGTTTCCCATCAGAAAAAGCACCAGCTCCTGAAAACCCTGTTGTTATATGGCAATAAGGCTGACAATTGACACAATTTTTCGTTTTATCCTTTGGACATCTTCTTTTTTCAATAGCACTACCCTTTTCAACCAAAAGAATAGACTTATTTTTATCCTTTCTTATTAACTCTAAAGCAGTAAAAATTCCAGATGGCCCTGCCCCTACTATTATTAAATCATATTTCATAATAAACTCCTCTTCCTCATATTACTTTGATAATTCGCATTTTGTAAGACCACTAAGCGGCACATAGTATTTTGTATAGTGTTGTCCACTTTTATCAACATATTTTCCATATTGACTTGGTGACATTACAGTGGCACGTTTATTAATTCTATTTATTATACCATAGATTTCTTTTCCTTCATAATTAAATAACACACGGTTGCCTACAAGAAGCTTGTATTTTTGATAATTTGCTTCTTTTTCAGATACAAGCTTGTGGGTTGTTTCATGTTGTCCAAACAAATTATATATTATATCTTTAAATACCTGTTTACTACAATCTGATTTTTTATATATTAGAAACTCAATAACATGGCATAATTCATGCTCAAATACAAGAATTAAGCTATCTAGTTTGCTATTAACTTCAATTCCTCCTACAGATTTGCTTCTATCTATTTTATCAAAATTCAATAAATGATTTACTGAAATTTTTATTTCGAATTTAATGTCCTCTTCTTTAATATCACCAATATTTTTTTGTGTTTTAGTATTTCCAGCCGCTCTAGAAAGTTGTTTAGATAATTTAAATGTAATTTTACCTTTGAAATTTTTCTTAAACCACGAATCTAAAAAAAATTCATCATATAAATTATATAGTAAAACCAAATCACTATTTGCTATTTCTTTAAAATTAACTGTCTTTACATATTTTGACTTCTCGAATAGTTTATTTTTAACTAATTCTCTTTTTTCATTTATAGTTCTCAAATCATATTTAATATTAACCATTAATCCCTTCCTTAATTGAAATCATTGTTATCTTTTGAATCTTTATAGTATATATTTAACTTTCTTAGGTTTACAATCCAAAGATATATTACAAATGGTACAAAAAGAATCATTAAAATTTGAATTTCAGACATAAGGATAAAATCAAAAATACCATGTAAAATGGTAGGTACAACTAAAGACCTTTTATAATAATATTTGCTCATTTCAGTTGTAGATGCAAATTTGGCTAAAGACAAATAATATCCCATAGTTACAGCAAAAAGCATATGAGCTGGTACAGAGACTATAGCTCTATATAAACCAACAAATTCAACATCTGAGAATCTAAATACAACATACATTATATTTTCAATAGTTGCAAATCCAAGAGCAGAAAACGCGCAATATATAATACCATCAAGTTTTTCATTAAAAACAGGATTATAATACACCGTTTTTAAAACAACTTTTCTCTTCATAAATTCCTCAGTTAATCCAGCAACAATAAAAGCTCTATAAAAAACACCTGCTAAACCATAAAAAACATTAAATGAAGATAAAATATTTTCTACAAGTATTGTTGGTATCACAATAAAAACACCCATAAAAAATACTTTCATGAGCATCTTAAGAGGCTCTCTATCATGCCTATCAACAAAATACAAAGCTAATCCCAATGCTATACCTGGTGTTATTGCTGTTATAACTAAATCTATCTTCAAATTATCCCTCCAAAAGTCGTTATTACTGCCTTATTATATTATTTTTTTGTATATAAAACAATAATAAATTTATAATATTTCAATTTATTAAAAAATCTGACATTACCTATTCCATAGATAATATTTCACTTTCTGTTAAACCTGATAGAACTTCAAAATATTTATCATCCTTTATACCCGTAGTTATTTCTCGTTCCTCTGGTTGGTTCCCATTTAATACTGTAACATACTTTTTTCCAGACATCTCGTATACAGCATCTTTTTCAACTAAAATAACATTATCCTTTTTTTCTAAAATAATTACTGAATCAACTTCTGTTCCTATTTTTAAATTATTTTTATTATTATCAATATCAGCCTCTACTCTAATACGTTTTTGTTCAACACCAAGTTCCGAAACCGTAGATAAAGCTTTAGGATAAATTCTATCAATTTTTAGTTCGTCAATTTGTTCTTCTGAATTTTGATATTTTATTACCATTTTCATTCCATTAGATGCTTCCATAGCTTCATCAGACAATAATTCCACATAAACACCAAGGTTATTTTCATCTTGCATTTCAACTACAACTACACCTGACTGTGTCATTCCACCTTGATGGACGTTAAGCTCCGTTATTATACCATCAAATTCCGCAATAATTGATGATTGTTCTTTACTTTTTTCCAATATTTTTATTTGAACCATTATTTCTTCTATTTGTGCCTCATATTTATTTTTTATATTTGATGAAACGCCTTTTAGCAACAGCGCATAATTATTCTTTGCTTCTTGTAGCTGATTTTCTAATACTAGTACATTATTTTCAGCTTCATCATAATCAACTTTACTAACAACACTATTTTCATATAAGGATTTAATTTTATCAAAATTGTTTTTTGCAAATTCCAAGTTGTTTTCTATTGTATTAATACTTAATTTTTCATTAGAAATCTCTTGAAAATCTGCTCCCTTACTAGCTTCATTGTATGATGCAGTAATAGCCTCTATTTGTTTTTTTGCTCTTTCTATTTCTAAATCATAATTATTATCATAAGATAATATTATGTCACCTTTATTAACCTTGTCACCTATTGACACATTAAGGGTTTTAACAGTTTGACTCATATCAGAATAAAAGGAGTTAACTCTCTTAGAATAAACAGTGCCAGTTTCTTCTATTGTCTTGGCTATACTACCAAGCTTTACCTCGGATTTTTCGACTTCAATTTTGTTCTGTCCTTTGAAATAAACAGAAGCTATAACAGATAAACCTATAACTATTGCAATTGCTAAAATAATATATTTCTTTTTATTTTTCATTTTACCCTCCATACTTAATTGTTATGATATCCTATTTTTAAGCGCTTGCATAAAATCTAATTTGTGAATTTTTGCATATGTCATAAATTGCGCTAATGATAAAAAAACTATAGTTAATATAATAGATACTACAATACTGTTTGTTCTAACAGGTTCATTCATTGTGTAAACATCCGTAGTAAATGACTTACCCATATAATCTACAAGCCACAATCCTAAGGGTATACCAATAATTATTCCTATAAAAGACATTATCATGTTTTCTCTAATCAACATATAAAAAATTTCTTTCTTTGAAAATCCCATCACTCTTAGAGATGAAAATTCTAATGTTCTTTCATTTATACTCATTAAGGTCATACTATACACAATTACAAATCCTAACAATCCTGAAAACATCACCATAAAACCCATTGATATTGCTGTAATTGTTGTAAACTCTTCAAACGCACCCCTCATGTCAGCTTGAGATTGAATAGAACTAATATTTTTTATATCCTTTAACTTTTCTTGAACATCATCATCTGAATTAAGGTATATACCATTTATGATTTCTCTATCTAAAAGTTTATCATTTAAATAGTCTATATTCATATACCCATTAATTCCAAGACTTTGCTTAATAATCCCTCTCACCTTAACATAACGATCATCTTTGTTAGGAATAAAGTTTTTAATCAACACTTCATCTCCTACTTTAGCGTGCAGATTATTTGCTAAATTTGAAGATATTAGAATTCCATCTTCTGGCACTTTTAACGAATTGCCCTTCATGTCTTGAAAGCCATAGAATTCAGTGTTTTTGTCAAGTCCAATAATATTTACAATTTTAGAGTTTCTACCATTTTCAATTTCAAATGGAAGTTCTATTCTACCTTCCATATCCTTTGGATTTATATATTTTGCAACCTCTTTTTTTATATTTTCATTCTGAAAACCCGAGAAGCTTATATTGTATTGCATTTTCATAAATTCAGTGTACTGTCTGTTAAACATTGCATCCATAACATCAATCATCCAAATTGTCATTATCATCATCCCACAAGTTATAGCTACAGCAGCACCTATAAAAGCAAATTTTTTCTTTTCTCTAAAAATGCTTCTTAGTACCATTTTCCATGAAAAGGTCACATTATTCCATACAAATTTTATATTTTCAATAAAAATTCTCTTACCCTTTTTGGGTGATTCAGGTTTCATAGACTCAGAAGGATTAATTTTTGTAATTCCCTTAACTCCCCAATAACCTGATATTATGCAAAATATACACGAAAGAATTACAGAAACTACAATTCTATTATAGTAAACCTTAATTGTAAGTGTTGGAATATTAAAGAAAACTAAATAATAATTTGTCATTGCTCCAGACAAAGCTGAACCAATTATCGAACCTAACAGACCTCCAACAATTCCAACAGAAGCCGCATATTTTAAGTAATGAGAAATTATCTCACTACTTTGATATCCAAGTGCCTTTAAAATACCTATTGAAGTTCTATCTTTTTTTACGATTCTTGAAAGCATGGAAGATAGCATTATTCCAGCAAATATTAAAAATACATATGGAACTGACTGTGACATCATCTCGAGACCTTCAATTTCTTGGCTCAACATGCTATGGCTTAACTGTTCATCTTTTTTTATAACTCTTTTTACACCATACTTATCCAAAGCATCTTCTAAAAAGTCTTTTGTTTGAACTAAATTGTTTTCATTATTAATTTTAATAAGTATTTCATTATAATTGCCCTTAGACCCATAAATTTGCCTAAGATAATTATCTTCAATATATACTATTCCAAAATTTTCAGGATCAGGTAACAGTGTTTGTTCATTTTCCATTATATAAGCATATTCCGAACTAGACGCAATACCAGATACATTGAATTTATACTGCTTTCCATTTATCTGGATTTTTATTTGTTCTCCAACATGTATGTTTCTTGCAAGAGCAAATTGTTCAATAATAATTATATCTTTTTCTGTTAATTCTCTTTTTCCTGACTTAATAAATAACTTATTTATTTTATTTTCATTTTTATTTATAGAAACTACTCTAACATTTACCTTTTCATCATCTTCTTCTGTTATAAATGATGTATCAAACACAAGTCTAGCTTCAGCTTCTTTTATATCAGCTTGCCCTATCAAACTACTTTCAATCTTTTCTGGCAAACCCATCGCCGACACAAATATATCTGCAAAGTTAGTTTTTTTATAATAGTCATTAAGTGAATCTTTTAAATTTAAAGCAGAATTGCTTACTGCAGTAAATACAAATATACCTGTAATAATGATAGATAACACAGCAAAGTATTGACCTTTTGTATTCTTTATCATTCTGAAAAGTCTTTTATCAAGCTTTTTCATTACCACTCAATCCTTTCAGGTTCTATAGGGTTTTTATTTTCTATAATTTCAATAATTTTTCCACTTCTCATTTTGATTACTTTGTCTGCCATTTGTGCAATTGGTGAATTATGAGTTATAACTACAATTGTATTTTTATATTTTATATTTACATCTTTTAAAACTTTAAGTATAGAAATACCTGTTTCAAAATCAAGAGCACCTGTAGGTTCATCACAAAGTAAAATTTGAGGATTTTTAGCTACAGCTCTAGCTATTGCAACTCTTTGTTGTTCACCACCACTCATTTGAGATGGGAAGTGATCAATTCTATCCTTTAATCCAACAGATTCTATAACATCTTCTATATCAATTGATTCTTCACATATTTCTGTTGCAAGTTCAACATTCTCCCTTGCTGTAAGAGATGCCATGAGATTATAAAACTGAAATACAAAACCTATTTTATTTCTCCTGTACTGGGTAAGCCCTTTATCATTCATAGTTGTCAAAAGTTCATTATTAAAATATACATTACCACTAGATGGTGTATCCATACCTCCCATAATATTTAATAATGTACTTTTACCAGACCCGCTAGGACCTAATATTACAATAAATTCACCTTTTGATACTTCAAAGCTCGCATTATCAAGAGCCTTTACAGTAACTTCGCCCATCTTGTAATTCTTACTAAGGTTTTCAACCTTTAGTATAGTTTCACTCATACAATGTTACCTCCAAATTATTCATAGCTATCTATTATACCATATAGTACTATATTCATTAATTCTATATATTCATTTTTCACAGCATCATAAAATTTCTCAAAACTTGTTTCCTCTTCAGTAAAGTAAGTCAGATACTTGCTTTCAACAACATTAGTTATTACTGCTATAACTGATACGATATGATCTATAGAAACATCTTTTTTAAGCGGTAGACCTTTAATTATATCTACAATAATATCAAATCCAATTTGCTTTATTTCTGAGTATCTTTGTTGTAGTTGTGCCTTCAACTTTTTGGGTGTATTATAAAATCCATTTATAATTAATTTATAATGCATGGGATTTTTTATAAAAAATTCATATTTTGTTTGCATTAATTTCATAATTATTGATATAAAATCTTCACCAAGAATATTGATGTCATTAAATTCAAATAATATATCATCAATGCATTTATTAATTGTTATAATAAAAAGATTTTCTTTAGAACCAAAATGATGAAATATAAGACCTTTTGACACTCCTGCTTTCTTACTTATCCTATCTGTATTGGCTTTCTCATACCCATATTCCGAAAATTCTTCAAGACTTGCTTCTAAAATTTTTTGTTTTTTTGAATTGTCGAGCATCGTTTTAACACCTACTTATAATTTTACAATTTATTGTTATTGACTTGTTAGTCAATAACATTATATATTATATTGACTAACTAGTCAACGTATGATTGATTTATATAATTTTTATTAAACATTATTAAACAAAAAAACAAATCACAAAGAACTACTTTCCTTTAAATGATTTGCTTTATATTAATAATATTTTAAAACCGTTCTAGTCAACTCTATATTAAATCCTCATAACTCGCTTCTGATGCCTTGATTAAATCATTTGGATTAATTATTATTTGTACACCTAAACATCCTGCACTAACTAATATTTTTTCATTTAAACTGGCAGTTTCATCTATAAATGTTTTGTAATGTTTTTTCATTCCTATTGGTGAACATCCACCTCTTATGTATCCTGTATTTTTAGTTAATTCTTTTAATGGTAATAATTCTATGTTTTTTTCATTTGATGCTTTTGCTGCTTTTTTCAAATCTAGTTCATACTCCACAGGTATACAAAACACATACAATTCTTTGCTATGCCCTACAGAAACAAGTGTTTTAAATACAGTTTCAGGATTTTGACCTGTTTTTAGGGCTACTGAAACACCATCTATTTTTCCATCCTCACACTCGTATGTAATATAATCATATTCAATATTCATTGAATCAAGTATTCTCATTGCATTTGTTTTATTGATCTTTTTCATTTTATCACCTACTTATTTGTAAATATAATAGCAATAGACATATATTATAAAAATATTAAAAATAAAAGATATTGCTGTAATAACACAAAATTTAATTTTTCTAGTTTTGTGATGAAAGAGGTACATTGCTAAAATACTCCCTAATGCTCCTCCTAAAAACGATGATATATGTAGTGTTCTTTCTTTTATTCTCCATTTATCCTTAATCGCTTTTCTTTTATCTAAAAAAAACAATACAAAGGATAAAAAATTTATAAAAAGGGCGTATATTAATATATATTCTTTATAATTCATAGTATTATCCTACCCTCTATTTCTTGCTATTAACTTATTTATATGTCTGCCTTCTTCAGCGAATTTTTCTTCATATTCAGTCATAATATTTTCTTCATTGTACGGGCTATTATGCAAATCTCTATTTACCATAATTAAATCCCAATTATCTTCTTGAAACTGTAAAACAGAATATTCAAACAGGTCATCATTATCTGTTTTCATATGTATTTCACCATTTTTAGTTAAAACCGACCTATAGACATCAAGAAAATTTTTGTGTGTCATCCTTCTTTTATAATGGGATGGCTTTGGCCATGGGTCTGAAAAGTTTAAATAAATTCTTTCAATTGAGTTTGGAAAGAAAACATCTTTTATAATATCTCCATTTGAATATACTATATAATAATTGTCCGGGTCATTTTCAAAAACAGACTTTGCACACCTATATGCAACTTTAACACTTTTTTCAAAACCTATATAATTTATATTTGGATTTTTAAGTGCTGTTTCCCTCAAAAATTTACCTTTTCCACATCCAAGCTCAACATGTAATGGATTATTATTTTTAAATACATCATTTAACTTATAGCTCATTTTTTCCGGTTCAGTAATTGCTTTATCATGTTGTTGTAAATATTCATACTGTCCAGGTACATATCTTAATCTCATATTTGCTCCTCACGTTTTATATTAGAATTTTACAACATTTTATGCATTTTAACAATGATAATTTTCGTTCAACTGCTTTTTATTAAGAAAACCCTTTTATCTATTGCATTTAGATAGAAAAGATAGTAATATATTTATTAATAGATAGTATATATTAATGACTTAGTTAACAAAAAATAATTATGAGGTGAATAATGGATTTTTTATCAAGCTTATCAGGGCCAGTTTTATATTTTGTTATTTTCTTTGCAAAAATTATAGAAGTAACAATCTCAACTATTAGATTAGTATACATAAATAAAGGTGAAAAAATAAAAGGTACTATTCTTGCATTTATTGAAATTTCAATTTGGCTTGTTGTTGTAAGCTCAGTTCTTACTAATATTGCAGAAGACCCTATGAAAGCATTTGTATACGCTGCTGCTTTTTCATTAGGTAATTACATAGGAATTACAATTGAATCTAAAATAGCTGTTGGCCTTGCTTCCATTCAAGCAGTTGTAAATGAGGAATCAGGACAAATGTTAGCAGATGTTCTTAGAGAGCAAGGTTTTGGTGTAACAATAATTAATGGAAAGGGTAAAAACGACAGCAAGAAAAATTTATTATTTATTCAATTAAAAAGAAGAAGAATTAATGAAGCTATTAGTATTATAAAAGAAAATACACCTAATGCTTACATTTCAATAAATGACATTAAGTCAATGATGGGTGGTTTTGTAAAAAAATAATAATATATCAATTAATGTAAAATGCTGTCTCAATACTTACCAGAGACAGCACTTTTTTTATTCGTGAGATGACAAAATTTCTCCGTAAATCATTACATGATAGTCATTTTTCTTATAGCTTTTATCTAGAATATCTCTATTTAATAGCTCTGGATCGATTGATTGCTTGTAGTCTACTTTACATTCATAGTGATACTGGCAACCTTTTATGTAAGGTACATTAACTTTTTGACCATCTATCATTTCAAACCCACATTTTTCTATTTTATTAACAGCTCTACCTGATTGAGTTCCACAAATTTTTAGTTCATCAGCAAACTCACCAGCCTTTGGTATACTAATTACAAATTCATCTGAATTTTGTAATTGTTCATATGTATACCTCGAGTGTCTTACACCTATGATAATTGATGGTTTACCCCACATAAATCCAATATAACCCCAACCTATTTGCATTGCATTAACATTACTTTCGCTTTTTGTCACTAAAAACGCTTTTCCACTTTTTATATTGCTTATAAACTCATTTGAATCTTTTAATAAATTGTTTTCCATATATTTACCTCCAAATTTTAAATGATGACATATATATATGCCATCATTTAAATTATATTCTTTTCATTGATATTACATCTTCATAGTACTGTTTGTCAAACGAAGCTGTTTTTCTCATTTTTATTTTAATTTTCTTAATGCTGTTTCCATCCTATCCATTCCTTCTTTGATATTTTCTAAGGAATTAGAGTATGATAAGCGCAAATTATCTGGTGCCACAAATGCTTCACCAGCCACTACTGCTATTCTGCACTCTTCCAGCAAATAATCCGACATATCCATAGAGTTTTTGATTACATAATTTTTATATTTTTTACCATAAAAGCTATTAATATTTGGCATTACATAAAAAGCACCTTTTGGAATGCTACATGTTATACCTTCCATTGCATTTAATCTTTCCACTATGTATTTTCTTCTAATTGCAAACTCTTTTCTCATACTTTCTACAAACTCTTCTGTGTTTGCCAATGCTTCTATAGATGCATATTGAGCAGGCGCATTTGGACTCGTTGTTGTATGTCCCTGATAATCACTCATACCTTTTATAACATCTACTGGTCCAACTGCAAAACCAATCCTCCAGCCTGTCATCGCATATGATTTTGAAACACCATTAATAGTTATTGTTTTATCTTTTATCTCTTTGGATAAAGCAGCCATACAACAATTGATGTTTCCATCATATACTAACTTTTCATAAATCTCATCTGAAATTATATAAAAATTTTTTTCTACAGCTAAGTTTCCTAGTTTCTCCATATATTCTTTTTTATATACTGCTCCTGTAGGATTATTAGGTGAGTTAATCAGAATAGCTACGGTTTTTTCAGTAACATGTGCTGATATCTTTTCAACATCTAAATCAAATCCATTTCTTTCATCCATATTAACTAAAACTGGAGTTGCGCCAGTAAGTTTAATCATTTCTATATAGCTATTCCAGCATGGCACTGGTACTATCACTTCTTGACCTGGATTTACAATTGCCATTAATGCATTAATTAAAGACTGCTTTGCTCCAGCAGAAACAATTACATTTCTTACTGAATAATCAAGACCGTAGTCATTCTTAAACTTTTTACAGACCTCTTCTCTAAGCTCTAACATACCAGCCGCAGGAGTATATTTAGTGTATCCAAGCTGGTATGCTTCTTCTGCCTTTTTAATTATGTTTACTGGGGTATTAAAATCCGGTTCTCCAACATTAAAGCCTATAACTTCAATACCTTGTTTTTTTAAATTTGCTATCTTTTCAGATTGTGCTAATGTCACTGATGGAATTATCTTCATAACCCTTTTACTAATCATCGTACACCCCATATATTACATGTTAATTTCAAGATATTATTTTATTATTCTAGTTTCTATGCTATATCAACAATTAACGAAAGCACCATATATAGCTTTTATTGCGATTTCAAAATCTTTATTTTCAACGCCTACAATAATATTAATTTCACTGGAACCTTGATCAATCATTCTAATGTTTATATTATTATTTCCGAGTGCTGAAAACACTTTGGCTGAAATACCTGGCCTAGAAGCCATATTAATACCAACCGTTGTTATAAGACTTAAATTATTGTTAACATTAACAAAATCTGCTTTACATTTTAATTTTAATTCTTCTACAATTTCATGAGAAAACTTATCAACACATTCTGTAGGAAGTACAATTGAAAAGCTATCTATACCAGATGGTATATGGTCAATACTAATACCTCTATCTTCAAATACTTCCAACGCTCTTTTTATAATTCCAACTTCATTTGCCATATGTTCTTTATGAACATAAAAAATTGTAAAATTCTTTTTACCAGCTATTCCTGTAATAATATAATCATTTTCACAACTTTCTTCTATTTGGTCGTTTCCAATTATTATAGTACCAGGATTTTCAGGTTCATTTGTATTTTTTATGTTTATCGGTATTCCTGCTTCCCTAACTGGAAAAATTGCTTCATCATGTAATACAGAAGCACCCATATAAGACAGCTCTCTTAATTCTTGATATGTGATTCTTTTTATTTGCTTAGGATTTTTTACTATTCTAGGATCTGCCATTAAGAAACCTGAAACATCAGTCCAATTTTCATACATTTTTGCATTAACAGCACCAGCAACAATTGCCCCTGTAATATCTGATCCTCCTCTAGAAAATGTCTTTATACTTCCATCAGGATAAGATCCATAAAACCCTGGTATTATTATTTTATCACAATCCTCTGTAAATTCTTTTATTTTCAAATTTGTTTTTTCAGAATTTACAGATCCATCATAATTAAAAAATATTATGTCTTTAGCATCTATAAACTTACATCCTAAATAATCTGCTAATAGCAAGGCACTAAGATACTCTCCCCTGCTTACAATATAATCTTCATCACATTTATTATCAAGGTTTTCTCTTATAATATCAAATTCCTGTTTCAAGTCAACAGACAAATTTAATTCGTATTTTATTGTTAAAAATCTATCTTCTATTATTTTAAATACAGGGTCATACGGAACAGAATATTTTGTATGTGCGTGTGTCAAGTACAATAAATCTGTTATCTTATTATCTTCTTTAAACCTTTTTCCCGGAGCTGATACTACCACAAATTTTCTTTCATCGTTACTTATTACTATGTCATACACTTTTTTGAACTGCTTTGCGTCAGCTAAAGAAGTACCTCCAAATTTAGCAACTATCATTTTGTCCTCCAATTCTATATTATAACTTTTAAACAATATCATATACATAATTATTTGTCAACAGTTTTAATACAGATGTCTTTATATCGCGAATAAATTAAAATACTATTCTTTAATTTAAATGCACACAAATTAAATTTAACCTCTTAAATCATCCAAAAGTTTTGTTTTTTCAATAGTTCTATCATCTTTATACTTAATTATCTTTGCTGGGCTACCAGCAACTACAGCCATCTCTGGTACATCTTCCGTAACCACACTACCTGCTGCTACTACTGCACCCTTACACACTCTAACTCCTTCTAATATCACTGCATTAGCACCAATAAGCACATCATCTTCTATTATTACTGGTGTTTTACTTGGGGGTTCTAAAACTCCTGCAACAACTGCTCCAGCACCAACATGTACATTTTTACCTATTATCCCTCTAGCGCCAACAACAGCATTCATATCAATCATAGTTTTTTCACCAATTACAGCGCCTATATTAATTACCGCTCCCATCATTATAACAGCATCTTTCTCTATTGTGACCATATCTCTTATAATTGCTCCAGGCTCAATTCTTGCTTGTACTTCATTGGTATTAAGCATTGGTATTGCAGAATTTCTTCTATCATATTCTATGTGAAAATCCACTATTTGTGAGTTGTCTGATAAAAGCCTTTTAGCTTCAGAATATTCACCAATGAGTATTGCCATTTCACCCGTTTTAAAAATTTTTAAATTATACTTTTCAGCATTGTTTATATTACCAGAAATATAAAGTTTAACAGGGGTTGATTTTTTTGCTTCTTTTATATATCTCCCAATCTCATAAGCATCTTGTAACATTTTAATCCTCCTAATTTTTATATTTAATTTTCATCTTTGAAAGTCTTAATAATTTCAATCCAATCTCAAGCTAGTCTTCTTAAACATTTAGAAGTTTCTCTTTCGTGAAATTTTTCATCAAATGTTTCATCATAGTTGTTGAAAATATCTTCTGTAGTGTAAAATCCAGCTGGTTTATTATAAAACTTCAAGGCAATATCTAAGGCTCCTCTTGCAAATATATTTTTTGAAAATGCTGTATGCTTAATTTCCAATGTTTCTCCATTTCCAGAAAATACAACAGTATGTTCGCCAGGTATTGTACCAGCTCTTAGTGCATGTGTTTCAATTTTATCTCTACCCGTAACTGATATAATATCTTCTGCCAATGTTTTAGCAGTTCCACTTGGTGAATCAATCTTTTTGCTGTGATGTCTTTCAATAATATCTATGTCAAAACTATTTAGCTCAGCAGATATATTTTTTAGTATTTTTCTAAATACATTTACACCAGGTGAAGTATTAGAGGATAACATTACAGGTATTTTTTTCCCAGCATTAATTATTTTATTCTTCTGCTCTAAATTATATCCCGTTGTACAAATTAAAAGAGCTGAATTTTTTTCGATATTATAATCTATAAGATAATCAATATTAGCAGGATTTGAAAAATCAATTACTACATCAACCTTATCTTTAATATCTTCTCCCGTATTCCCATTTCTCGGCGATAGTGTTCCAACAAGTCTAATATTTTCATAAGTTTCTAATTCTCTCTTTATCACTTTACCCATAGCACCATTTATGCCACAAATTACTATATTTATCATTTATCTCATCCTTTCAGAAGTTTTCTAACATGTTTCACTTAAAGCACCTATTCCATATAATTGCATTTCATTAATGAGTTTATCTCTGTTTTCATTAGACATTCTGTAAAGAGGTGCTCTAACCTCAGAACTGCACATATTTAATATACTCATAGCCTCTTTAACTGGAATCGGATTTGTTTCAATAAACAGTGCGTTAATTAATCCATTCATTGATAATTGAGCATTTCTTGCACAATCTACATCCCCATTAGCATAGTCATCTACCATTTTTTTTGTTTCTGATGGTAATATATTTGCAACAACAGAAATTACCCCATGACCGCCTAAGGACATCATAGGAATAATCATATCATCATTACCTGAATAAACTAAGAAATCTTTAGGACAAATCCTAAGTATTTCTGCTACTTGACTAATATTTCCACTTGCTTCTTTAATTCCTATAACATTATTTATTTTTGATAGTTCTAAGACAGTTTTTGGTTCGATATTCATTCCTGTCCTTCCTGGTACGTTATAAACAATTATCGGTAAAGTTGTACTTTTTGCAATCATTTTAAAATGATTTATAAGACCGCTCTGAGTGGTTTTATTATAGTAAGGTGTAACAATTAAAAGTCCATCTGCTCCTGATTCTTCACAAAATTTTGATTTTTCAATTGCAGTTTTAGTACAATTGCTACCAGAACCCGCTATTACTGGAATTCTATGGTTAACTCTGTCTATTACAAACTTAATTACACTATGATATTCATCATCTGTCATAGTTGATGCTTCCGATGTTGTTCCTGCTACAATTATTGAGCCCGAATGTTCAATATGCAAATCAACTAACTTTCCAAGGGTTTTATAGTCTATTTCTCCTTTTACAAATGGTGTCACCAATGCTACTCCACATCCTCTTACAATTTCATTCATGTCCTTATCTCCTCATTATTTAATATTCTTAAATAAATTCTATGCCGCTTACCATATTTTGTTAAAGTTAAAAAATGGTATAAAAAAAGCGACATAAGAGCAAAAGGGCTCTCAGACGCAATTATACAATAATAAAAACACTGAACCTTCTGCCCAGCATATTACAGCTCCTTTTTATAGAATTGGGAAGGCATCCTATAAAAACAGTATTACATCTATTAAATGTAAGCCCAGGAAGAAAATCTTCCTTCGGCGAATCACCCTTTCAAAGCATAGCTTCTACTCTTGATCTTCGCAACCTCTGTAATATACCCTAACGAAATATTTAATTTTGTTAATTATAGCCCCCATACAATTATATGTCAAGAGTAATTTGCCTTTTTATATGATTCTATTAAGTTTATGTTACAATAAGAAGTTTTTAATGATTTTTTAAGAAAGATATATTATAATCAACTAATGCACAATAATTATAATTTTAAGTATTTATTTATCAATTTGTTAAAAATATTAAAATTCTACACATAATATAGATTTTATATGTTAAATTTGACTATGAATAAAATCCTAATCAAGATGATATATTAAAAAGTAATTCAAGGAGATGATTTAATGTTATGTTCAGTATGTAAAAAAAATGTTGCTGTAATTTATGTAAATAAAATTATAGAAGGTAAGATGCAAACTATGGGCTTATGTATTCCTTGTGCTAAAAAACAAGGTATTGCACCTATGGATCAAATAATGAAGCAAAGTGGTATGAAACCAGAAGATTTTGATAATATAAATAATCAACTTTCTGAAATAATAGGTGATATGGATATTAATGAACTAACTCAAGATGCTCAAAATTTAGATGATGATAAAGATGGAAAAGGTATGAATTCTCTTTTAAATTTTATGAATACAGCATTTTCAGGAATTTCTAATTCAAATAATAAAGATTTCCAGCCTGAGGAAGATGAAGATAATGACAATAGTACACCTAACACAGGTTCTGGCATTGGAACTAAGGTAAGAGAAAAAACTAAAAGAAAAAAATTAAAGTATCTTGATACTTATGGTACAAATCTTACCGAACAAGCAAGATATGGAGAAATTGACAGAATCATAGGTAGAGAAAGAGAAATAGATAGAGTAGTTCAAATATTAAATAGAAGATCTAAAAACAATCCTGTTTTAATAGGCGAACCTGGAGTAGGTAAAACAGCTATAGCTGAAGGACTTGCTGTTAGAATATCACTAAAGCAAGTTCCTGTTAAACTTTTTAACACTGAAATATACTTGCTTGATTTAACTGCTGTTGTTGCAGGTACACAATTTAGAGGTCAATTTGAATCACGTATGAAAGCAATTATAGATGAAGCTAAGAAAAATGGAAATATTATAATTGTTATTGATGAAGTCCACAATATTGTAGGTGCAGGCGAAGCTGAAGGTGGCGCTATGAATGCTGCAAACATACTTAAACCTGCCCTAGCAAGAGGAGAAGTCCAAGTGATAGGAGCAACGACTCTTGATGAGTATAGAAAACATATCGAAAAAGATACTGCTCTAGAAAGAAGATTCCAACCTGTAATTGTAGATGAACCAACTGTTGAAGATTCAATTGAAATTTTAAAAGGAATTAAAGATTACTACGAAGATTTCCACAAAGTTAAAATTTCAGATGAAGTAATAGAACAATCTGTAATAATGTCAGAAAGATACATTACAGATAGATTTCTTCCAGATAAAGCTATAGATGTATTAGATGAAGCAGGCTCAAGAGCAAATTTAAAAAACAAAGGACTTGTTGAACTTGAAGCTCTCAAAACAGAAATCTCTAAAATTAGAGTAGAAAAAGAAGAAGCTGCTGAAAGTGATGATTATGAGAGGGCAGCTGAATTAAAAGTAAGTGAAATACGTATAGAATCTAAAATAAATGAATTATCTAAAGAATGTGAAAATGTCCATTTAACAATAGAAGATATTGCATATGTAATTGAAGCATGGACTAAAATACCTGTGCAAAAAATTAATCAAGTTGAAGCTGAAAAGTTAATTCATTTAGAAGATAGGCTTCATAGAAGAGTTATTGGTCAATCTCAAGCAGTTACAAGCTTAGCTAGAGCTATAAGAAGAAACCGTTCTGGCTTTAAGAAAAAGAAAAAACCTTCGTCATTTATATTTGTAGGGCCAACCGGCGTTGGTAAAACTGAACTAGCAAGAACATTGGCTTATGAATTGTTCGAAAATGAAGATGCCATGATTAGACTCGACATGTCTGAGTATATGGAAAAACATACAGTTTCTAAATTAATAGGTGCTCCTCCAGGTTATGTAGGATATGACCAAGCTGGATTTTTAACAGAAAAAATAAGAAGAAAGCCATATTCAGTAATACTTCTTGATGAAATAGAAAAAGCACATGAAGATGTTTTCAATATACTACTTCAAATTCTTGAAGATGGAAGATTAACAGATAATCAAGGAAGAACTGTTAATTTTGAAAACACTGTAATAATAATGACTTCTAATGCTGGAACCAATATAAAAGGAAATAGAATTGGCTTTGATAACAAAGAATATGAAGCTATGGAAGCAAAAGTTAAAGATGCTTTAAAACAAACATTTAGACCAGAGTTTTTAAACAGAATTGATGATACAATTGTATTTGCTGAATTAACACGAGATGAGTTAAGTAAAATAATTGAATTAATGCTTCAAGAAGTTGCAAATGAAGGAAATGATAAGAAAATATCTATTACTGTAACTGATGAAATGAAAAAATTCATACTTGAAAAAGGTTACAATTCTAAATACGGAGCTAGACCACTAAGACGTGCAATTCAAAAATATGTCGAAGATGAAGTTTCAGAAGCATATCTCAAAGGTATGTTAAAGGAAAATAGTAAAGTAAATGTTACTGTTGATAGTGAAGGTAAAACAGAATTAATTATTATATAATTTATATTTAAAATTAAACAACTTTGGTAAACTAATACCAAAGTTGTTTTTTATCATCTATTTATTTAAGAATGCTATGGCAAGGACTCCAGGACCAGCATGAGTACCAATTACAGGCCCGACCTCTGCTTCAATAATACTTTTAATTTGATATTTATCTTCAATAGTATTTCGAAGCACTTTTAGTTGTTCAGTATTTTGTGCATGAAATAATATAACAGTTTTACTTGCCAAATCAAATTTGTTTTCTTCTATCCAACTATCAAACCATTTTACAGTTTTATTTTTACCTCTAATTTTATCTATAACAGTTATTTGACCATCTTTTATAGTAATAATAGGCTTGATATTAAGAAGTGAACCAACCATAGCTTGACCCTTAGATAGTCTTCCTCCTTTTTCAAGATATTTTAGAGTATCTAATCCTGCTGCAACTACAATTTTATTTTTTAAAGAATCTAATATTTCTACAATTTCATAAATATCTTTATTTTGATTCACTAAGTCTATAGCCTCCATTATCAATGAAAATGTTCCAAGACAAACACTTCTTGAATCTATCAGATGAATCCTGTCACTTCCAATCATATCTCTAGCAATACGAGCTGATTCATATGTACCACTGAATTCCGAAGCTAAAAATATACCCAATACTTCATCACCCCTTAGTAAAATTTCACTAAAAGTTTCAATAAAAACGCCCGGTGAAACTTGAGATGTAGTAGGAAGTTTATCTGCTTTGCTTAATTTATCGAAAAAAGTTTCAGTGCTTAATTCAACCTTATCTAAATAAGAACCATCTTCAAAATTTACTGTTAATGGAACCATCTTAAGTTTATATTTATCTATAATTTCTTGTGTTACATCTGATGTACTATCTATTACTATTTTTATACTCATAATTACTCCTTGAAATTTATTTTTTATATCAAATTGTTTGATTATAAAAGTATTTATATAATTTTTTATCCCGAAATATTCGGGATAAATTTAAGACTTATATTTATATTTAAAAAATGAATCTATATTAGATAAGATTTTAATTAAAACTTCTTCTTCATCTACATTCAAACCCCAAACTGCTCCAGCAACTAAGTCTATATGAAAATCCTTATGAGCTTTATATGCTTTAGCACCCTTTTGTGAAAGCTTTATTTTCACTACACGCCTATCAGTTTCTGAACGACGTCTTTCTACATATCCCTTTTTTATTAGATTGTCAACAGCTGTAGTAAGTGTACCAGACGTAATTTTTAAGTCTTTAGCTGTATTTGACATGTTTCGTTCTTTATCTATACCTATATTATCTATAATATGCATTTCAGTTATTGACAAGTCAGAAAAATCGCCTGTACATAAACATTTTTCTTCAATATATAAGATATCAGCAAAGAGCGTTACAAGTATTTCATTAATCGATTCATGATTGCCCATAATATTCACCTCAAATACTTTGATAGTCAAATTATATTTGCAAAACACTTTTTTGTCAAGCGTTTTTATTATAGGTACATTAAAAAAGGAGGCTTCCTCTTGCCTCCCCCTTCTTATAATCTATTCATTGTGAATCTCCACAAAAAATCTTTTGCTTCTTCTGCATAATCAATATTTATTCGTTTACTTCTCTCTAAATTAAAATCCTTAAATCCATCATCTATAATATATAATTCATCTTTTGTTAAGTCTAATTTATTTTCGTTCTTTGAAATATTAAGTGCTTTACATAGCTTTCCTGGCCCATTAGATATGTTTTTTAATTGTTGTTTTGTAATATCTTTTAAACGCTTACCATACCTATTAAATGACATAATTTCAATATTTTCAATAGGTTCGATTCCTCTAATTAAAACACCACTTCCACAGCCTTCTCCTTCAGTTACTACATTAAAGCAATAATACATTCCATAAATCAAATATACATATGCATATCCCGGTGGTCCAAACATAACCTTAGTTCTATCTGTTTCGCCTTTATAGCAATGACTTGCTTTATCAATGGCACCTATATATGCTTCCGTTTCAACTATTCTTGCTGAAAGAATATCACCGCCATACTCTCGTACTAAAATTTTACCAATAAGTTCACTAGCTACCTTTAAAGTATCTCTATTATAGAATTCTCTTGTCAATTTTTTCATATGCTCAGTTCCATATGATATAACTTTAAAGATTAAACAATTCTTTAAAATTTTTATTAGTTTTATTAGCGACAACATTAACTGGAATGTTTTTTATTCTAGCAATTTCATCAGCAACATATTTAACATATGATGGTTCATTTCTTTTTCCCCTAAAAGGTTCCGGAGTTAAATATGGAGAATCTGTTTCTATAAGAAGATGCTCTAATGGTATTTCAAATGCAACCATTTTAGGAGTTTTAGCCTTTTTAAATGTCACAGGCCCTCCAATTGAAATCATAAAACCTAATCTAATGAATTCTCTAGCCATTTCAACACTACTTGAAAAGCAATGAAGTATGCCCCTAGCGCCACTATAATGTTCCTCTTTCATAATTTTCAGCACATCCTCATGTGCATCCCTATCATGAACTATATACGGCATATCTAGTTCTTTGGCAAGCTTTATCTGTTCTCTAAACCATTTTCTCTGAGTAATCCTATCTGTATTATCATAGTAATAATCGAGTCCAATTTCTCCAATTGCAAGAACCTTTTTTTTCTTTGATAGTTCACTAAAAATATCTATAGTATCATTTGTCATATCCTTGGAATCATGAGGATGACACCCAACTGCTGCATATATACAACTATACTTTTCTGATAAAGCTACTGCGTTTTTAGACGTTAACAAATCTGCTCCAGGATTTAAAATTAGTTCTATACCATTATCATTAAGAGATTGTATTAATTCATCCCTATCTTCATCAAACCTGTCATCGTCAAAATGAGCATGACTATCAATTAACATATTATTTTTCTCTTCCACTTTTTTTATCCTTTTTCTTATTTCTATATTCTTTAACTGTTTTTTTAAACTCATTTAGTTGTTCATCATCTTTTTTAAATACAATTTCTATAGTCATATCTCTATATGAAGTTTTATATAATATTTTAGCCTTTTGTCTGCCTTTTATATCTGGTTTTATATAATCAATACCTTTAATATCTCCCCATCTAACAAGATTTAACCTTTTAAATATACCTAAAGTAGTAATTTTAGTTTTCCTAGATAATGGAACATACAAAACAACGAACATAATTGGTAAAACTATCATTGTTATGGTTTCTATTGAATATAGACCTGTTCTTTTAATACTGTCTAACAATACTGCTACTGATGATAACATCATAAAAGCAAGCAACAATCTACTTGTTAATCTCATTGTTTTATCATCTTCATTAAGGAAATATAAAATTTCCACATTCTCTTTTCTATACTGTCTTCGTTTCTTTTCATTTGAATATATAATAATCAAACAAACTATTATCATAACAGGATAAAGCAAAGAAGTTATTGTAATATCGTTCATATAGTCATTCCCTTCTATTTCATTTGTATGAATTTATTGCATGGTAAAGTATATCATATGCATATTTAAAATTCAAGCGTTCAGGTATTGAAAAACGTACATTTATATTATAGCCATAATAATAAAGCTCAACCACTCTTTACAATTATTTGTAGTCTAACACATTATATTTAATTAAAATAACAAACCCATTGTATATGTATCATAATATTTGCCATCTTCATAATTATCTCTTATTAATGTACCTTCAATTTTAAAACCTTTCTTTTTATATAATTCAATTGCATTATAATTATCACATCGTGTCAACAGCGATATTTTTTTAGTTATACAATTTTGTTTTGACCAATTAACAAGATTATCTATTAGTATACCACCAATTCCCAAGCCACAATATTCTTCCTTTATAACAATACCTAATGTTCCCACATGCTTCATTTTACGTTTTTGAATTGAAGTAATAGATGCAGCTCCAATAATTTTTTCATTAATAGTAGCTACAATAAATTTTGAATTATCTTCATTTTTTATTCTCTCAATATATTTTTCTTCAGCATCTAGATCCGCCATAAATTCATCTTTACCAAAAGAAAGAAAATTAGTTTCTCCTCCTACTACATTATAAAAACTAATCAATTCTCTTGCATCATCTTTTTCAGCTTGTCTTATTATTACTTGGCTACCATCTTTTAATTTGAATGCATCCATTTTAATCTCCTGCATTTTAGATTTAATATATTTATTATTATACAGTACACCTATTAATACTTCAATATGTAATATCTATACACGTTAAAATCAAAGAGAGGTAAAAACCCCTCTTTTCAATTTAATATTTAATTAACTTCTTTTCAATCCATGCTGCAAAGAAATACATTAGTCCAGCAATTACTGCTAGAACAAATACACCCATCATAACTAAATCTAGCTTAAATACTTGGCTTCCATAAACAATAAGATATCCAATACCTGCTTTTGATACTAGAAATTCACCAACAATAACCCCAATCCATGATAAACCAATATTTACTTTAATGACGCTCACTATTAATGGTAGATTAGCTGGTATAATTACCTTTCTTAGTACTTGATTCTTATTAGCTCCAAAAGTTCTCAGCAAAACAATTTTATCATTTTCTACGCTCATAAATCCTGTATAAACAGTCATTGTGGTCACAACTACAGATATTGATGCAGCCGTTACAACTATACCAGAAAACCCTGTTCCTGCCCATAATATCATTATTGGTGCCAGTGCAGTTTTTGGTAAACTATTTAATATAACTAAATATGGTTCAAATATCTTAGCAACTTTTTCAGACCACCAAAGAAATACTGCTACTAATATTCCAATTGATGTCCCTAAAAAAAAGCCTGCTATTGTTTCCATAGTTGAAACATATAAATGATTGAACAAACTTCCATCTACAATAAACTTAAACATAAGATCCCAAATTGCTTTAGGACTACTAGTTAAAAAAGTGTCAATCATTCCTTTAGATGCTGCATACTGCCACAAAGAAAAAAATATTATTAAAAATAATATTTGCGATACCCTTATAAATCTCTTTTCTCTTTTTATTGATTGTAAATATTCTAACTGTTCTTTTGATACATGTTCATCCGATTTCATAGTGTCTTTGTTTTCTACTTTAGGAAGCTTGCTACTTTCCTGATACATCTAAATCCCTCCATATCTCCCTGAAATATCCTCCAAATTCTGTAGTATTTCTACACTTCATAGGAGTCCTTTCTCCTTCGCACATGCTAAATTCCATAATGTATTCTTTCTTAATTTTTGCTGGCCTTTCAGTTAATAAAATAACCCTGTCAGAAATACTAACCGCTTCAGGGATATCATGGGTAACTAAAATTGTAGATATTTTTTCCTTTCTTAATATTTCTCCAACTTCATTTCCTACAGATAATCTAGTTTGATAATCGAGTGCTGAAAAAGGTTCATCAAGTAGTAATAACTCAGGTTCAATTGCTAGAGTTCTAGCCAATGCAGCTTTTTGTCTCATTCCACCAGAAAGTTGCCTAGGATAATAGTTTCTAAAGTTGTACAAACCATATTTTTTAAGCATTTTTAAAACTTTATTAACATTTTCTTCTGTATCCTTGTGCTGTATCTCCAATCCAAGAATACAATTTTTTAAAATACTTCTCCATTCATATAGTTGGTCTTTTTGAAACATAAACCCTATATTACTTGTATTTACAACAACTTCACCCCCAGATGGTTTTTCAAGTCCCGCTAATATTGATAAAACAGTTGATTTCCCACAGCCTGATGGACCTACAATTGATACAATTTCACCTTTTTCAACCTTGAATGATATATCCTCAATAGCCTTTGTTTCATTGTTTATCGTATGAAATCTTTTAGAAATATTTTTTAACTCGCATACATATTCCATCATTTTACCTCCGTTAAAAATAAAAAAACGCTTCAACAACATACAATATATTATTCAAAATTCATTATAAAGTTAATGATTATTTCAATTATTAAAACTTAAAATTTAACTTAATAATTAAATAATATTATGAATTTGCGGAAAACTAATTTTAGAATAAAAAAGGTAGGTGATTTTATGTGGAAAAACTTATTAAATAAAATGAAATTTGGTAAGACAAAAAAAAATACTCCAGGCAATGTTTATATTCCTAATGAACTTGAAGTAAAAGAAAGAAAAGAAGATGTAGATGCTAATGAAAAGTAGAATTCTTTATTGGATTTCCAAATCTAAAGTATTTAGATTAGCGCAATAAAAAACTAGACATAGTCTAGTAAAAATCATAATATTAAACAATAGAGGGGGACTTTACTTAATAATATTTATTAACTATTGCTGTTTTGTAAATATTTCTTCATATATATATTATAAATTTCAGGATTATCATTAATAAAGAAAATAAAATTATTCATTTTTTCAATTGTTTCCTCATTTATTGCATGTTCTATTTTTTCTGTTTGTTCTAGCAAGTTATGATTTACGCCAATCAATTTCATAAAATTTGATATAACTTCATGTCTATACAATAAATATTTTCCTATTTCTATTCCCTTTTCCGTTAAATTAACATATCCATATCTCTCATAATTTACATATCCCAATTTAGAAAGCTTTTTTATCATTTTTGTTGATGACGGAGGTTGCACATTTAAGGCGCCTGATAACTCATTTACTCTAACATTATTTTTTTCGCACGATAATCTATAAATCATTTCTATGTAATCTTCCATTGAAGGAGATAATGATTTTTCATTATTCAAACTATACCCTCTAAAAGTATAAAAATTACTATCATTCATAATATCACCCTTAAATTATTTACACTTAACTATATATTATGCTATAAAAAAAATAATATGATTTTTAGACATAGTTTCAGCTAAATCTAAATTACATTAACACTACATCCCCACTATCACTATAAATATCTTATTTTTTTTTCATATAATTTCGTGCGCAATGTGTCAAATTTTGAATTTCTTCATAATATAAGTTATGATTGTTAGCTAAGGCTAAAATATTTGTTTAGCTATATATTAATGCTACAAACTAAATTTGATTTTAATAGGAGTGAAATATATATGAAAAAACTATCCGATGCAAAAGTAGGAGATTATGTAAAAGTAATACAAAATGATGCTCAAGATTCTTTAAAAGAAAGATTTCTCGCACTTGGATTAACAAATGGTGCTAATATAGAAGTATTAAGAAATGGACCCAAAAACAATTTAACCGTTTTTAGAATAAGAGGTGCCATGATTGCTCTAAGAAAAGAAGAATCAAAATACATTGAGATTATTTAGTTAGGAGGGATTTATATTGGGACTGACAGCACAATCTACTAAAAAGGAATCAATGGAAGATATATTTAATGTTAGTAAAGGAGATAACAAATATATAATTGCACTAGCTGGTAACCCAAACACTGGAAAAAGCACTGTATTTAATTATTTAACAGGTCTTAGACAGCATACAGGCAATTGGCCTGGTAAAACGGTTGTTAACGCTAGAGGCGAATACAAATACAACAATCAGAACTATATAATGGTTGATTTACCTGGGACATATTCACTATTTACCTCTTCAAAGGATGAAGAGGTTGCAAGGGATTTTATATGTTATGGCAACCATGATGCCGTTGTTGTTGTTGCAGATGCAACTTGCTTAGAAAGAAATTTAAACCTTGCCTTTCAAATTTCAGAACTTACAAACAATGTTATACTTTGTGTAAATTTAATTGATGAAGCTAAAAAAAAGAATATTACTATTGACAAAGAAGGACTAGAAAAAGAACTAGGTATACCTATAGTCCTAACTGCTGCAAGAAATGGCACAGGAATGAAAGACTTGCAAGAGAAAATAGAAGAATTAGTTACAAATAAACAATCATATAAACCAAACATAATAAAATATGATAAAGAAATAGAAAATTATGTTAATGAATTAACACCTTATTTAGAAAAATTAGGCGTTTCTAAAGTTAGATGGACTGCACTGAGACTTATAGATAGTGATACTGACATATTTTATCACAATTCAGATAACCTGCTAACTAAATCACAAGCTCTTGAAATAAATAATTCGCTCAACCTAAATATAAACAAACACGAAACAAGGGAAAAAATATCTGAAAAAAATTATAATTACGCAAAAATAATAAAAGAAAAATATGTAACAGAAGATTTTAAAAAAATGAATAGAGATAAAAAAATAGATGATGTAATAACATCAAAGTTATTTGGTTTACCAATCATGCTAGGTCTATTAGGTTTAGTATTTTGGATTACAATTCAAGGTGCTAACATACCATCACAAATATTAGCTGAAATATTATTTGCATTTCAAGAAAAATTAACTATGTGGTTTACTGCATTAGGTGTTTCTGAATTTATACATGGCGTTTTAGTGCTTGGATTATATAGAACCTTAGCTTGGGTTGTTTCTGTAATGCTTCCTCCAATGGCAATATTTTTCCCTATGTTTACACTTCTTGAAGACTTAGGTTATTTGCCTAGAGTAGCATTTAATTTAGACCATATGTTTAAAAAGGCATGTGCTCATGGGAAACAATCGCTCACAATGTGCATGGGGTTTGGCTGTAATGCAGCTGGTGTAATTGGATGTAGAATTATTGAATCTCCTAGAGAAAGGGTAATTGCCATTTTAACAAACAATTTTGTTCCATGTAATGGTAGATTTCCAACACTTTTAGCTATATCAACTGCTTTTTTTTCAGCTTCTAATACTCAAACAGGGAAAAGTATAATACCTGCATTCTTTATAACTCTCATGGTTATAATAGGTGTTTGCATAACATTGTTAGTATCATACTTATTATCAAAGACTATGCTGAAGGGAGTACCTTCTACATTTACTTTAGAACTACCACCATATAGAGCACCTCAAGTTGGAAGAATATTGTATTCATCTATTATCGATAGAACCATATTCGTTCTTTCTCGTGCTGTAGTCATTGCTGCCCCTGCTGGAGCAGTAACATGGCTATTAGCTAATATTTATATAGGAGATGCAAGCATCCTAATTCATGTATCTAATTTTCTAGACCCACTTGCTCGTGTCATAGGTCTTGATGGATTTATTCTCATGGCTTTCATAGTAGGTCTTCCTGCAAATGAAATTGTTCTACCTGTTTTATTAATGGGATATCTTTCAACAGGAACACTTACTGATTTTCCGAGTATAGAATACTTAAGAGAAATCCTTATAAGTAATGGTTGGACCTATCTAACAGCACTTAATGTGATGCTATTTAGTTTATTACATTGGCCCTGCTCCACAACTCTTTGGACTATAAAAAAAGAAACGGGCAGCATTAAATGGACTGTTGTTGCATTTTTGTTACCAACATCAATTGCATTCATTGTTTGTTTCATAACAGCAAATTTTTATAACTTGGTATTTTGATATTACATCTTTTAATTATTGTATAAAACACTTATTCTTTGAGTTCAAAAATTTTTGAAATCAACCTTCACTAAGTTATGTTTTTCTTCAACATAAATAATAAAAAAACCATATCAATATAAAATGTACCCTTTGTCAAGGACAATTTAAAAAAGACTATGCAACATCAAGAAGATGATTTCTGTATTGAACAGGAGTCATCTTTTTTAGTCCCCATTGATATCTAAAGTTATTGCAATAAAT
>NZ_JAGGKS010000005.1 GCF_017873955.1 Sedimentibacter acidaminivorans
AGATTGACAGGCTGTCAAAACATATCACCTTGCAAGGTAATATCACCGTATACTGTTTATGCAACTGATTGGGATATTTTATTAGAAACAAGTGATAAAATTTCTGATAACATTAAGTATGTTGGAATTAAGTCTCATTCGTTTGAATTTGCTGATAAAGCGGAAGATAAAAACACGATTAAGTGTGAAGTAAATGAAGTTGTAGAAGGGATAAATGGATATACTATAATTTTTAATAATAAAAAAAGCGAAAATATAAATTTAAATTCTCACATATGGTTCAAAATAAAAAAAGAGGTTTGGAATAATAAAAAAAATAATATAAAAAAATTGTATGTTAAAATACCACAAAAATCTATATTGCTTTTGGAGTAATATAGATTTTTATAAATAGGTTTTGAAGTATTTGTTAAATAATTCATTTGAAATTGAATTTATTTCTTTATCAAATGCGATATATTGTTTTAAAAATTCAATACATTCTGGTGTTAAGCTTGAACCTCCACCACCTATACCACCGATTTTTCTGTCTAAAAGTTTAAATCCAAGAGCTTTTTCAGCAACCTTAATCATTTTATATGCCTTTGTATATGATAGGTTCATTTCTTTAGCCGCTCCATTTAAAGATTCGAATTCTTTTGTAAGAGTTAGAAGCGTTACTACTCCAGGTCCGAAAAAAATATCCTCCTTTGCTAAACGAATTCTTAATGTTAAATGCAGTTTTTCCATAATTTTCTCCTAAGCTTATTGTTGGAGGGATTTTTATTCATCCCGAACTATTTAAATAAAATAAGTAGTATATTTACATTTTACCAAAATTGATAATAATTGCAACACTATAAACTAAATATTCGAAATAATCATAACTTTAATTAATAAATGAAATATATTCATAAAAAGTTAAAAAAGGTGACAAGATACTTGGAAATATAAAAGAATGAATGTTATAATTAAAAAAAATATTTAGGAGAAGAAATGAATCCATTTGTGCCAACTACAACACCCAGATATGCAATAATAGATTACAGGGCAAGCGATGAAATAAAAAAATATTTAAATAAATTAAATATTAATCTTATTAAAACTGTTAAATGTTGCGATTTGCATGAACCTATTGATGGTCATCCTGATATGGTAATGCATCCAATTGATGAAAAAACTTTTATTGTCGCACCAAATGTATATGATTATTATAGAAGTGTTTTAAATAACATAGGAATAAAAGTTATTAAAGGTGGAAAAACTCTATGTAGAAACTATCCTGAGGATATAGCATATAATGTAGCAAGAATAGGGAGATATGCTGTGCACAACACACATCATACAGACCAGGTTTTAAAGTATTATTTGGAAGAAGCGAATATAGAGTTTATTCATGTAAATCAGGGTTATACAAAATGCTCATTAGCGGCAGTTGGTAAAAATAAGGCTGTAACCTCTGATTTGTTAATACATGAAAAAATTAAATCATATAATATAGACTGTATGTTTATAAATCCTGAAGTAGTTTATCTAAAAGGGTATAATTGTGGATTTATAGGTGGCTGTACGGGATTAATAAATGAAAAAATTTTTTTATCAACTGGCCAAATTTTTGATAAAATTATTATTGATGCATTTAAACAATTTATACAGTCCTCAGGATATTTGTATGAAGAAGCTTCAAGTCAACAAATAATAGATTTGGGATCAATAATACCAATAATATAACCTCCCTGCGAGAGGAGTGACTAAATGGAGCTTTTATCATTAGAGATTAGTGGAAATGAAAATGTTGAAATAACTAAAAATATTGAAATTATAACAAGTGTAGATAACAGTGATATTAAAATAGAATTTTCTTCTACTGATGAAGGAAATATAAGAATAAAATATTTTACAAAGGAAACAATAAATAGAAAAGATAGTTTAGAAAAAGTAGTTAGTAAAATTACTAAACTGTTACAAGCGTACACTAAGCATGAAAGTTGTGTTTATCTTGAAGAAAATTATTTTTACTTCGATGAAGATGAATTCAATGAAATAAAAGAAATAATCGAGGAAGAGGTAGAAAATGATATTAAAGTACAGCTTGTAATAAAAAACAAACTTAAAGAAGTTCTAGAAAATTCAAAATCAATTAATTTAAATGGATTTATTAAATTTAGATTAAAGTTTATTAGTCTGTATGCTTCTCAAATTGTGGAGAAATGTATCGATAATTATTTAATGAAAAAGGAATATCTTGATTTTATAAGTGTCATAAGATATATATCTGATGTAGATGAAAAAGAGCAGGATGTTGTTAATATTATGTACAATAATCACAAGCTACAAATATATGACAGCAACATGAAAAAGTTGAATTATATAGGTGCCATTGAAATTTCTCAAGAGCTAGACGGAAAAATTTTAGAATATAATGAGTTAATAATAAATATTTTATTAAATATTTCACCTAAAAAAATAATAATGCATACTAAAGTAGAAAAGGGGGATGAAGAGTCAGAAAATACAATTGAGATTATAAAGAGAATATTTGAGAATAAAGTTGAAATATGCAAAGGGTGTAAATTTTGCGAGCTAGTATAAATCAACACGCCCTCTGGGCGTACATATTTAAGGAAATACTAAGCTTTATATCGTAAAATAGATATATAAAATGAATATAGCATTTTGCGATGATTAATATATAAATACTATGGGGAGGAATACATATGTCATTTTTAGTACTTGCAACATTGATTACAATAACAGTTTCATCTACGTTGCATTTAATAAATATTAAAGAAACCTTGTAAATCATGATACTAATATAGATAAATTAAAAAATCACTATTTGTTAAATAGTGATTTTTTAATTTCTTTAATTTAATTAGCCTCTTGTGCCATGACTTCTGTCCATCTAGAGCTGTATAAATCTATGAACTCTTTTGGGTCTCTAAACATTTCCATATTATTAATATCTTCAGCTGGTATATTGAAAGCTTCATTGTTTAATAACTCTTCATCAACTTCTTTAATTGCATCTGTGTGTACTGTTGAGTACCATACTTCATCGATATTTCTAAGAGTTGATTCCTTTGAACATAAGAAATCTATAAATTTTTCTGATAATGTTTGGTTTTTGGTTGTTGCAGGTATAAACATAGCATCAATCCAAATATTGCTACCTTCTTTTGGTATTACAAAATCAAGATTTTCATTTTCTTCCATTGCAGAGACTGCTTCACCAGACCATACTAATGCCATATCGGCTTCCTCATTAATCATAATATCAGGGGCACCATCTGTTATATAAGCCATAACTAAAGGCTTTTGTTTTAAAAGTAATTCCTTTGCTTCATCAAGTTCTTGTTCATTAACAGTATTTAATGAATATCCTAAAAGTCTTAGTGCTGCTGCAAAAGAGTCCCTTTGTGAATCCATCATTATAATTCTTTGGTCATGATTTTTATCCCACAAAATTTCCCAACTTTTAGAAGAAACATCAACTGTGTTTTTGTTGTATAAAATACCTAAAGTACCCCAGAAATAAGGGACTGCATACTCATTGTTTGGGTCATATGGCTGGTTTTTGAATTCTTCTCCTATGAAATTATAGTTGGGAATATTTTCAAAATTCAACTTATTAACCATGCCTTCATTAATCATTCTCTCAATCATATATTCGCTAGAAATTATCAAGTCATAATTAGATGCACCTGCTTTTGCTTTTATATACATTTCTTCAGGTGTTGAATAAGTATCATATTTGATTGTAACATTATTTTCTATTTCGAACTGATTTAACAATGATTTGTCAATATAAATATCATAATTCAAAATATTTAAAACCTCTTTTTCTTCCTGTCCGCATGCTGTTACAAAAATAAGAATGGATGCTAGAACTACTAGCAGTGAATATAAATTTCTTTTTTTCATTTAAATACCTCGTTTTTAAAAATTTTTTTTATTTTATTTTGATTTTTCTATTGCATTTGATCTATTATTTACAATAATCATAAGCAATAATACTACAGTGAGCATTATTGTTGATAATGCATTTATAGTAGGACGGACACCTCTTCTTGCCATTGAATATATTACAATTGACAAATTTGTTACGCCTTCACCTTTTGTAAAGTAGCTTATGATGAAATCATCTATTGATAAAGTAAAAGCCATTAAAAACCCTGTTATTATTCCCGGCTTAATCTCTGGTATAATAACCTTTCTAAGCGCATACATTGGAGTTGCACCTAAATCCATAGCTGCCTCAGTCATATGTGTATCTAATTGCCTTAGTTTAGGAAGTATAGATAAAATAACGTATGGAGTATTGAATATTATATGAGAAATAAGCATAGTGTTAAAGCCTAACTTAATATTTAACGATATATATAGTATCATTAATGCAATACCAGTTACTATATCAGGATTTACAACGGGTAAATAATTTATATTTAAAATAATAGATTTTATTTTCCCTTTCATGCTATTTATGCCGATTGCTGCTGCTGTTCCTAATATAGTTGATATTATGGCAGATATCAATGCAATGGAAACTGTATAATAAAGAGCCATTTTTATATCCCTATCTTGGAACAATTCTAAATACCATTTAAATGAAAATCCAGTCCAGTTACCTCTAGATTTAGATTCATTAAATGAATATATGGCTAGAACGATAATTGGGGAATATAGAAAAATGAATATAATTGCCATATAAATTCTAGATAAATATTTTTTTACCAAAGCCTAGCACCACCTTCTTTATCCACATCAAATTTATTCATAATAGACATAGAAATTAAAATAATTATCATCATAATAATAGAAATTGCTGAACCAAAATTCCAATCTCCATTTAATATAAACAATTTTTCAATTAAATTTCCTATCATCATATTTTTGTTACCACCTAATAGCTGTGGTATGATGAATGTGCTAACAGCAGGCATAAACACCATTATTATACCAGATATAACTCCGGGCATACTAAGTGGTAAAATAATTTTTCTAAAGATAGTCTTTTTATCTGCACCTAAATCATCAGCAGCTTCTATAAGTCCAATATCCATTTTACTCAATGCTGTATAAATAGGAAGTATCATAAAGGGTATAAAGTTATAGACCATACCCATCACAGTAGCACCCCTAGTATATAGAAGATTAACTTTTTGAAAACCAATCATCTCCAAAAAATTATTAATTAAACCATTATTTCCTAAAATAGTCATCCATGCATATGTTCTAAGAAGCATGTTCATCCACATTGGTAAAATACATAAAAAAAGTAATGTATTTCTTTTTGATATATTAGAAGTTGAAATTATATATGCAGCTGGATAACCTAAAATTAAACAAATTAAGGTAGATATTGCTGCAAGTGTCATTGAATCAAACAAAATATTTATATACATTGGGTCAAAAAACAGCTTATAGTTTTCTAAAGTAAAGTTAATTGTAGTAATTCCATTTGATTCCTTAGAAGTAATGCTGTATAACAAAACTAGGAAAGACGGCAATATAATAAATATGGTCATCCAAACAATATAAGGGTAGGAAAAATATTTAGTTCTATCTTTCAATTTTACTCCCCCTTTTCCATGATATGTATGTCATCAGGTGTAAAAGATAAGCCAACTGTTGTGCCTATAGGAGCCTTTGTAGTTGAATGTACAAGAAATTCAAAGTTTGAAACAGCAACTATCATCTCATAGTGTACACCTTTAAATGTAACTGACTGTACAATTCCTTCAAGAGGACTTATGCTTTTTTCTGTTAAAACCAAATCTTCTGGACGAATAACAACTTCGATTTCTTCACCTCTACCAAATCCATAATCTACGCATTCGAATTTTTTACCTAGAAATTCAACTAAGTAATCATCATGCATAACCCCTTTTAATATATTACTTTCTCCAATGAAATCAGCAACAAAAGCATTTTCCGGCTCATTGTATATATCTATTGGAGTACCCATTTGTTGAATAATGCCATCATTCATTACAACTATTGTGTCAGACATAGTTAATGCTTCTTCTTGGTCATGTGTTACATAAACAAAGGTTATTCCTAACTTTTTTTGCATTGCTTTTAATTCGTTTTGCATGTCTTTTCTAAGTTTCAAATCAAGAGCACCGAGAGGTTCATCTAAAAGGAGTACCTTAGGTTCATTAACTAATGCCCTTGCAATTGCAATTCTTTGCTGTTGTCCACCACTAAGCTGATCAATTCTTCTCTTGCCATAATTTTTAAGGTTAAAAAGTTCAAGCATCTTTAATACTTTATTACTAATAATTTTTTCATCCATTTTTTTAATTCTTAATCCAAATGCAATATTATCAAAAACATTCATGTGAGGGAATAGAGCATATTTTTGAAAGACAGTATTAAGTTGCCTTTTAAATGGAGGAACATCATTCATTAGGTGACCATCGAAATATACTTCTCCTGATGTTGGTGTTTCAAAACCTCCTATTATTCTTAATGTTGTAGTTTTACCACATCCACTAGGACCTAGCAAGGTTACAAATTCATTTTCCTTAACAGATAAGGTTATGTCATCAAGAACTGTCTCACCATCGAATTTTTTAGTAATATTATTTAATTCTATAATTGCATTGCTCATATAAATTCTCCTTAAAAATTAAAAATTAGGTGGAGTACTCACCCATATTACTCGTGCGGCATTTTTGCTTGTGTTTTCTATATAATGGCTTTTATTTGTTTTGAAATAAAATGATTCACCTTTTTTGACTTTAAAAGCATGATTACCATAGTAAAGCATAATAGTTCCTGATAATATATAGCCAAATTCTTCTCCTTCATGTGGATTGTCCACTTTAGTTTTTGCATAGCTATCAAGTTCAACTAAAATTGGTTCCATTTTATTTTTCTGGGCATTTGGAATAATCCAATTAATTATGTAGTTATCATCAGTTTCTTTTACAAAAACGTCATCTTCTTTAAAAACTATTTTGCCATCTACTGCTCCGTTAAAAAAGGTACCTAAATCCGTACCTAAACATTCTAATATATCTGTTAATGTAGCAATAGAAGGGGAGGTTAAATCTCTTTCTATTTGTGAAATGTATCCTTTTGTCAATTCGCACCTATCTGCTAGTTCCTGCTGAGTTAAAGAATTGGCATTTCTAAGTCTTTTAATATTCTCTCCAATATCCATAAGAAACCCCTCGTATTTTGTTTATATTATTAAACTCTGTGTTTATAATTATTAAACTTCACATATGGCTTTATTATATATATAGCTAATAGTAATGTCAATACGGAAAATAAAAAAAATAAATAAAATATTTTATTTGTTTTTTAGGGTCATATTACTATATAATAAGTTTATAATTACTAAACATTCTTGAAATTTTTAAAAAAAATACATATATAAATTGATAGATGTATTTCAAAATTAATTTATTTAGATAAAATACCTAATATTATTTGTCATTGACAAATAAGTGACATGATTTGTGACAAAAATATTGTAAGAGTAAAAAAAACATGATATTATTTATTTGAGGTGATATTATGGAGTTTAATGAAAAACTTGATTATTTGATGAAAATTACAAAAACAACAAACAGCTCACTTGCTTTATATACCTCTTTAGATGCTTCCTATGTGAGCCGACTAAGACGAGGGGATAGAAAACCTGCAAAAAATGGAAATTACATAATGCCTATGGCAGTGTATTTTTCTAAACATTGTAATGAAAAATATCAAATTGAAATATTAAGCGAAACCATAAAAGTTAAAACTTCTGTAATATTAGATAACGAATCCGCAGCTGAAGTAATATATGAGTGGATGTTGAAAAATGATGATGAAAAAAAGCCAGTAGAAGACTTATTGTATAAGATTTCTAATTTTAGTTATAAAAGAAAACCAAATATCAAAAATAATGAAGATGTACATATGGTAAGTTGGAATAACATAGAACCAAAAGTATACTATGGAGTGGATGGAAAGAGAGAAGCTGTAATTCAATTTCTATCTATTGTAATTAATAATAAAATTCCACAAACATTATTGCTTTTTAGTGATGAAAATACAGAGTGGTTATTTGGTGATTTAACATTTACGGAAAAGTGGGCAAATTTAATGACGAAAGTCATTATGGGTGGAAATAAAATAAAAATAATACATACTGTAAGTAGGGATCTAGATGAAATGCTTTCTGCCATAAGTCAGTGGCTTCCTTTATATATGACAGGTGCAATAGAACCGTTTTTTTATCCAAAGAAAAGAGATGGCGTTTTTAAACGAACTCTTTTTATAGCGCCTGATACAGCAGCTGTAACGTCATCCTCTATAAGTAGCATGACAAAAAACGCAGCAAATTTCGTACTTAGAGAAAAAAATACAATAAAGGCTTTGCTTGGTGAGTTTAATGATTATTTGTCCCTTTGCAGGCCTCTGATGAAAATATTTACATTGGGAGATAAAGATAAATATTTAGAAGAGCTTCATGAATTTGAAAATGAAGAATCGAATTCGTTAATTAGTACAGATACACTTTCTGTTTTAACAATGCCCATGTGTGTAGCAGAGAAAATAAGCAAACGTTTAACTGTCGAAAATTATAATTACGATGGATTATTAACATATTCACAGCTTCGCAGACAAAATTTTGAAAAAAAATTACATATTAACAAATTTATTGATATAATAAAAATTTCAGATATATACTCAGTAAAATCAGGACAAGTCAAAACAGCTATTTCTAATATAGTTATAAAAGAGAATATATGCTATAATACAGAGGAATATATTTTGCATTTAGAAAATATATTATTTCTTATGAGAAATTACAATAATTACAATGTATACATACAGAATAATAATAGTTCGGTCAATGGATATACGCTATATGTAAAGGAAGATATAGGGGTTATTATAGAGAAAACTTCATTTCCACCTGTCATTTTTGCTATTAATGAAAGCAATATGACTGCAGCATTTTGGGACTATTTAGATAGTATTGTAGGTAGTATAAATAGAAAAAATACAATAAAAAAACTAGAAAAGATAATAGCGGATTTAAAAAATTTAAAATAAAGGTTTTATTGTGATATATAGATTACTAAAGTTTAAGTTAGGTGGTGTTCATAATTAAAAATAAAACTATATATATATGTACAAATTGTAGTTATGAAAGTGCTAAATGGATGGGTAAATGTCCAAACTGCGATGAATGGAATAGTTTAGAAGAAACTATTATTGATTCTAAAAAGGGTTCTAGTAATGGCAGGTCAACGGTAAAAAGAAAAACTATAAAGAAATTATCAGAAGTTACTTCCAGTAATAGCGATAGAATTGTAACTAATATAAATGAATTTAACAGGGTAATGGGTGGTGGTGTTGTAAAAGATTCAATTACAATTATCACAGCAAAACCAGGTGCTGGGAAATCAACACTTTTACTTCAAGTAGCAGATGATGTTTCTTCTCAAGGATATAAAGTAGTATATGCATCTGGAGAAGAAAGTGATAGCCAAATTAAAAATAGGGCAGATAGAATATTGCGTAAAATTAATGATAATATCTGGATTATATCAGATACAAATTTAAATAATGTTTTAGATTCTATAAATGATATCGACCCAACATTGATAATTATAGATAGCATACAATCATTTACGCTGGATGAATATTTGCCATCAAGAGCAGGATCTCCAACACAAACTATGGAATGTGCTAATGAATTGCTTAAGGTTGCCAAAAATAGTGAAAAGCCTAGGGCTGTTATACTTGTAGGGCAGATGAATAAAAATGAAGAAATTGCAGGTCTTAGAGCACTTGAACACCTTGTAGATACAGTACTAATTATAGAAGGGGAAAATGAAGAAGAACTTAGGGCCCTACAAAGTTCAAAAAATAGATTTGGAGGAACAGGAGAAATTGGTTTTTTTGGTATGGCAGAAACAGGCATGGTTTCTATAGATAATCCATCAGAATTTTTTATGACTAAAAGAGAAGATGGAGAGGCTGTATCAGGAAGTACGTTAACTGTAGTTAGAGAAGGATCTAGACCTATTATAGTCGAAGTAGAAAGCTTAGTTTCAAACTCTTTTACACCATATCCATCTAGAATTGGAGAGAATTTAGGTAAGGACCAGTTGAATACTTTAATTTCTATCCTTGAACAAAGGGGTGGATTTAATTTATTTAATAAAAATGTTGTTATAAAAATTACTGGTGGACTGAGGTTACGGGAACAAGCTATAAATTTAGCAGTAATAATGAGTATTGTATCTTCTGTTCATAATAGGGGGATATCAAACGATGTTGTATTTATTGCAGATGTAGGACTTACTGGAGAATTAAAAAAAGTTCCATCTCTTGAAGCTAGAATTAGGGAACTTGATAGAATGGGCTTTAAAAAGGTTTATGTAGCAAAGAATGCTTTCGCTAGACCAGTAAAATTTGATAAAATTAAAGTAATGGAGCTTAAAACTTTAAGAGAAGTTGTAAAAGATGTTTTTAATTGACGTTAATAATTCAAATGATCCGAAATAAATAAGCCTGTATAAATATATAACTTTAAATTTATAGAGGCTTATTTGCTTTTCCCCCACCGATGTCATAACTATGTATATTGCTGAAAAAAATGAAACAAACAGTGTATCTATATTGGAGCTTAAATCATAGTTCTGAATAACTGTGATTTTCTGGGATGATTAAACTTATAGACTCAATTAGCATTGCAACAACAGCTGTTAAAAATATGTAATTAGTTTGAACTCTATAAAAGTATAAAATTATAATTGTCGAGCAGTATAAAATTAATATATTTTTACTAATTGTTTTATATTTTTTTTGCTTGTTACTACTTAAAGGTTTGTTTCCACTTTCTGAAGGAGCATATTTAAATACTAAGAAAATAGAAGCAACAATGCCTATTGCTAAAAATAATTCCCCATCTGACCTAAACCAAGAATTGCTCATAGCAGATATAAAAAAAATAACAAGTGATTCAGTCATACATTCTATGTGAGATTTAGCATGATATCCTCCAGCATATGTCCTAAGTCCAGAGAAAAATATTATGAAAACAATAAATTCTGGGATTTTTCCGATTATATATGCTGTTTCAAAAAGTATTACTATATTTAGCATTAAGGATAATAATACTTCAATGCTGTATGTATATATTTCTTTTTCCTGATCAGTAGAATTTATGCTATTTCCAAGAATGTTAGACAATTTGCAAGATAGTTTATTTATCATCTTCGATCAAGCAATTTGGTATTTTAGGTTGGTTTACAAAAAACAAGCATGTTGTACCAACTGTAGCTTTAGCGGTTGTTACTAAAACCATAGTTAAGCAAGTTAATAATGATAATGATATTTTGCTATAATTAAATTTTTTCATTTTATTTTCCTCCTTTCTGTTTATGACAGTATTATACAAGACATTCAACTCGTATTCAATGACAATTTGGTATATTGGTCTATTATCGTGTTTTTATTGTCTATTTGCCAGGTGAAATATATAAAAAAAATCCCATATATCATTGTAATTTAAATGATTATATAAGATTGGCAGCAAGCTGAAAAAAGTTTTTGATAAAAACTTAGTTTTATGACAATGTATGAAACGTGAATATATATGCATAAAACCAATGCTCGAATTAGGTATTTAGAAATACTACTTTAATTACAAATAAATCATTGACTACTTCTGCCTCTAAGCTACCTTCGTATTTTTCTGCTATTTTCTTAATACTCTTAAGGCCAAGTCCGTGATTTTTGGTATCTTTCTTAGTTGTAATTATTTCGTTATTTTTTATAATCAAAGGTGAATTTATAGGATTTTGAGATTTTATTATCATATAATCCTCATTATTATATAGTAATATGTTTATAGTTTTGTTGTTATTGTTTTCATTAGCTTCAATAGCATTGTCCATTATGTTGCCTATAACTTGGCATATATCAGTTTTATCTATAACAATTTCGTTAGTTAAACAGTTTTCAATATGTACTTTAATGTTTTTAAATTTAGCTTGTTCTACTTTATAGTTTAAGTATGAAGTAACTATATTTTCTTCATCTATTTTAGGAACTATAAAGACATCGGTTTCTCCCATAAGATCATCAATATATTTTTGCAATTTATCATTTTGATTAGTTTTGTTATATGTATCAATAATTATTAAACTATTTCTTAAGTTATGTTTTATAATTCTCATTTCTTCTAATATATCATTAATTTGAGAGTAATATTTGTTTCCAATCTCATATTGAAACAATAGCTTGTCTTTTTCGGATTCTTTAATTGCATTTTTTAATATATTAAGAAACAAAATTATTTGAAGTACAGATAATGTTGAAATAGATATGGTAATTAAAAAGATGTAAAAGTTATTTTTTAGAGCTGAATTACCATACATCCAAACAACAATTGTTAGGGCTATTATATTTACAAATAATATCAATCCTATTAATATATAATAGCTTTTATTAACCAATTTAATAGGTTTATTATTATATTTATTTTTTATAAATGAATAAATGTAAAAAAACACTGTTTGAGATATGGTCATTATTGTCAACCTATAAAAACCATAATCATATCCCTTTGATATTTCAGTGTCCATCAAGAGCATAACTATTGCTGAAGCAGCAACTTCACAGAGAGCTAAAATAAATAATATTCCAAAAATCAAAATAGCCTTTGTAGTTGCTTTGCCTTTGAAAATAAATATGGTAGATAAATAAATAGATAAGTAAAGCATGAGGTAAATTATAATATTATCTTTAATTGATGATAATAAATTTACCAATGAAACTAATATAGTCATTGTAATTATTGTATTAGCAAGTGCATGTTTATGATTAATTTTTCTTTCATAAAACAAATCAAAGATTTTATATATTATGTACATTTGAAAAAAATTAACAAATATTTCTATTGCCTTCCAAATTATTATCACTGTTTTATCTCCTGTAGATTATTATAATGTGTTGTGAAATTCTTTTTTTACAATAGCCAATCGACCCTCGCTTATTTTTACAGTACTATCATCACAAAAAGTGATTATATTTTTAGTAATTTTTCTAACATTGTTAAGGTTTATTAAAACACTTTGATTTGCTTTTACAATATTTTTGTAATCAGCTAAGTGTTTTTCTAAATTTGATATGGTTTCATTAACTATAATTGTTTTTTTATATATACATTTAATATGTATTTTTCTATCGCGATGTCTTTCTAAACAAATAATGTTGTCAATGAAAATTCGTTGAAAGTTTCTCGATACATCTTTAATATCAAGAAATTTTCTATCTTTTTTTTTCTTTAAACTATCGCAACACAACAATATATTTTGCTCAAGTTTTGAATAATCTATAGGTTTCAATAGATAATCTTCGACTTTAACCATATATGATTCATATGCATAACCACTATGAGCAGTTACATATATAATCTTTGTATCTGTTGAAAACGATCTAATAATTAACCCTGTTTCTATTCCATTTTGTTCTGGCATTTCCATATCTAGAAATATTATATCAAAATTTTGCCTTTCGTGATGAGCTACTAGTTCCTTGCTTGATGTAAAGGTGTACAATATTAAGTTTAGGTTATGTTTTTCTTTAATAAGATTTATCATGTTGTAAATTATTTCAACATGTTCCTTGCTGTCGTCACAGACGGCTATCCTGTAATTGTCCATACATTACCTCCGTATGCATTTGACACCATTATACAATATGCTACAATTTTTTTCAATATATTAAAAAAGTTAACAAAAGCTGAAAACAATATCAATGGATAATATTGTTTTCAGCTTTTTAACATTTCAAGATGAATTTTGAATTTATTAAGTATTATGTAGATTATCTTTTTTCAAAGAAGGTTTTTGCTACTTGTGGGAATAAAGCATAAGATAAAACATCTTCAACAGAGTGTGCTAATTCTCCGATTTCTGCTGCCATTTTATCATACTCATTGGATAACAAATCTGCAGGTCTAGTTGTTATCACGTCTTCATTTCCGATAATTTTCTTTTTAATATCTTCTGAAATTGAAACTGCAGGTCTACCATACTGGCCCTTTACATAATTTTTTATTTCAGTTGGAATTATTTTATATCTTCCTCCTGAAATAATATTGAAAACTGCTTGTGCGCCAACCATTTGACTCATCGGAGTTACAAGAGGAGGGAAACCAAGGTCTTCTCTTACTTTAGGTATTTCTGCAAGAACATCTTCGAATTTATCACTAGCATTTAGTGATTTCATTTGTGAAATTAGATTTGAGAGCATTCCACCAGGTACTTGATATAATAATGTTTTAGGCTCTGTCATTAAAACTTTTGGGCTCAATATTCCATTATCTATGTATTTGCTAATTATTGGTTTAAAATAATCTGCTGTATTATTTAAACTAGCAATATTAAGTTCTGGATCTCTTTCAGTACCTTGAAGAGTAAAAGCTAATGATTCAGTACAAGGTTGAGAAGTACCAGAAGATAATGGCGAAATTGCAGTATCTACGATATCAATTCCAGCATCTATTGCTCTTTGCATAGTCATTTGTGCCACTCCACTTGTACAGTGGTTATGAAGTTCTATAGGTAAATTTGTTATTTCTTTTATTGCTTTAATTAGTTCATAGGCATTTTGAGGCAATAATATACCAGACATATCCTTTATGCATATAGAATCTGCTCCGGCGTTTTCAAAGTCTTTTATTAGTTTTAAATAGTAATCTAATGTATGTACAGGACTTATTGTATAAGAAATGGCACATTGGCAGTGGGCACCCTCTTTTTTTATAACCTCAATTGATTTTTTTGAGTTTCTAAAATCATTTAGTGCATCAAATACTCTAACAATATCAATACCGTTGTATATAGCTTTTTTTAAAAAAGTTTCAACTATATCATCGGCATAATGCCTGTAACCTAATAAGTTTTGGCCTCTCGTAAGCATTTGTAGTTTAGTGTTTTTTACATTTGCTCTAATTTTACGGAGTCTTTCCCATGGATCTTCATTCAAAAATCTTAGACATGAATCGAATGTTGCTCCTCCCCAAACCTCCATAGAATAAAAACCAGCCTTATCCATTTCTGGAAGAATAGGTAGAATTTCATCTGTAGTCAACCTTGTAGCTATAAGAGACTGATGACCATCTCTTAGGGATGTTTCTGTAATCTTTAATTTAGACATAGTAATCTCCTTAAATTTAAATAAAATAAACAAAAATATAACAATGTTTTTCTTGATTTGATTATTATAATTATGTTATAATAACATGAAAATATGCATTTGTACATAATTAAAATGATATATTTTTAAAAAACACGTAGCATTTAAAGTTAATTTGCTAATTGTAATTAATAAAACAAGGTGGTAAAGTAATGGATCAAACAGATGTTAAAATTGTTAGTATTTTGCAAAAAGATGGTAGAATTTCAATGAAGGAGCTAGGTAAACTAGTTTCATTGAGCCCACCAGCAGTTGCAGAAAGGGTTAAGAGGCTAGAAGATACAGGCATAATTGAAAGGTACAAAGCTATTGTAAATAATGTAAAAGTCGGGAAACCAATATGCGTATATATAAATGCCACTATAAAGCCTGAAAAACAAGAAAATTTTTGGGACTTTGCAAGAAAATCAGAAGATATTGTTGAATGTCATCATGTTACGGGACCATATAGCATGATTATGAAAGCTTATCTTAGAGAAATGTCTCATTTAGAAGAGCTTGTTGGCAAAGTTCAATCTTATGGAAACACAGAAACTTATATAATAATGTCAAGTCCGATTGAAGATAAGCCTATTTAATTTTTTTTATTGCTTTTATTATTTTTATTGCAAAAATACATTGCACAACCCCGAAATAACCGAAAATAGAGCGATATAAAAGAAATTTTCGGTTTTCTTTTTTTTAAAAAACTTAAATTTTTTTCTTATTACTATATTTTTTTAAAATTATTGAAGAATTCTACTACCAAATTCTTCGTTTTTGTATTTTCTTATTTTACTCAGAATTAATTTTATTATTAATAATAGTGAAATTAAAAATTGTGATAGAATATTTTTTAATTTGTGGTATAATGTTTAAGTTACATAAAAATAATATAATATGGAAAAGATTAAAAAATGAATTTGTTTTTGTATTATTTTTATATTGCTTAAAGATTATAAGAGGTGCAAAATGATTAGGATACAGCAAGTAAAATTACCTATTGAACATAGTGAAGATGACTTAAGAGATAAAGCTGCTGAGTTACTAAAAGTTACAAAAGAGCAGATAAAGTCATTATCAATATTTAGAAAGTCAATTGATGCTAGAAAAAAAGATGATATAATGTTTATATATGCGTTGGATGTTGAACTATATAATGATATAAAAATTTCAAAGAGAAATAATAATATTTCAGTGGTGGAGCCATTTATATATGAGATAGAGGTAAGTGGAGAAAAACTTATTAATAAAAGACCCGTCATAGTTGGAAGTGGACCGGCAGGTCTATTTTGTGCATTGCTTTTAGCTGAAAAAGGATATAATCCTATAGTAATTGAGAGAGGTAAAAAGGTTAAGGACAGAATTAAAGATATTGAAAAGTTTTGGAAAGATGGAACTCTAAATGAAAGTTCAAATATACAATTTGGTGAAGGTGGAGCCGGAACGTTTTCGGATGGAAAATTAAATACACTTATAAAGGATAGGTCTAAAAGAGGAAAGCGAGTATTGGAAGAATTTGTAGAAGCTGGTGCCCCCTCTGAAATACTTTATGTGAATAAGCCACATATTGGAACGGATTTGTTGAGAGATGTAATTGTTAATATTAGAAAAAAAGTGATAGATTTAGGTGGAACATTTAGGTTTGAAGAGTGTGTTACAGATATATGTGCGAAGGATGATAATTTGTATCGTATAATTACTGAGAATGATATAATTGATACAGATATATTAGTTTTAGCTATAGGTCATAGTGCTAGAGACACTTTTGAAATGCTAAATAAAAAAGTAAAAATTGAACCTAAGCCATTTGCAATAGGAGTAAGGATTGAACATCCTCAAAGCATGATAGACGAGGGACAGTATGGAGAACTGGCAGGACATCCAAATCTCGGTCCTGCAGATTATAAATTTGTTCATAAATGTAAAAATGGAAGGTCTGTTTATTCATTTTGCATGTGCCCTGGAGGGATGGTAACAGGTTCGTCATCAGAAAAGGGTGGAGTTGTTACTAATGGAATGAGCTTTTACGATAGAGATTTAGAAAATGCAAACAGCGCAGTTGTTGTAACTGTTAATCCACAGGATTTTGGCGGAGATGATGCTCTTGCCGGGATTGAATTTCAAAGGAAACTTGAACAAAAGGCTTTTGAAATTGGTGGTTGTAATTATCGTGCACCCGTACAGCTTTATAAAGATTTCGTAGATAAAAAAGCTTCAAATAGCTTTGGTAATATTTATCCTACATATAGACCTGGTTCAACATTTGCAAATTTATGGGATTGTTTGCCTGATTTTGTATGTGAAAGTTTAGTGGAAGGAATATCTGCATTTGGAACATGGCTTAAAGGTTTTGATAGGCCAGATTCGGTTTTGACTGGAGTAGAGACTAGAACTTCATCTCCTGTTAGAATTGTTAGAGAGGAAGATATGCAGAGCAATATTAAAGGAATATATCCATGCGGAGAGGGTTCGGGATATGCAGGTGGCATTATGTCAGCAGCAATAGATGGACTAAAGGTTGCTGAATTTATTATTAAAACATATAAACCTATGGAAAAAATAAATAGTAAAAAGTAAAATAAAAAGGAATGAGCTTATGAGAATCGCTGTTGTTGGTGGAGGAGCTTCAGGTTTAGTTGCTGCTATAGTTGCAAGTAGGGCTGGGGCAGATGTAATTATTCTTGAAAAAATGAATCGTGTTGGAAAAAAAATATTAGCTACTGGCAATGGAAGGTGCAACTATACTAATATGAACATGTCTTCTGCTTGTTTTCATGGTAAGAATATAAAACAAGCAGAAGAAGTGATGCAATTCTTTGATTTGAATAAGACATTGTCCTTTTTTGAGGATGTTGGAATATATTCATATGTAGATTCAAGTGGAAAAGTTTATCCTAATTCTCTTCAGGCATCAAGTATTCTTGATGTACTAAGGTATGAAGTATTAAGATTAAATATTGATGAAAAAACTGACTTTGAAGTTAAAGAATTAAGAAAGATTAAAGAAAAATTTAGTATTATTGGAATAGATGAAACGTTATATGCTGATAAGGTAATATTGGCAACAGGTGGAAAATCAAGTCCCCAACTTGGTTCAGATGGAAGTGGATACAATTTGGCATCATCATTTGGTCATGAAATTATAGACCCATTTCCTGCTTTAGTTCAGCTTAAATTAGAGGGTCAATTTTTTAAGCGAATTTCAGGTATTAGATTTGATGGAGTTGTAAAAGGCTTTACTGATAAAAACATAATTAGAGAAGAAGTAGGAGAACTGCTTTTTACTGAGTATGGAATTTCCGGCCCACCAGTGCTACAAATTAGCAGAATGATAATAGAAAAAATAAAAAAGGGCGAAAAAGTATACATATCGGTAGATATGTTTCCTGCTATGAGTAAAAATGAGCTATATGATGTTTTGAATGATAGATTTTCAAAAATAGGATATAAATCGCTTGAGGATAGTTTGGTTGGATTTATAAATAAAAAACTTATTCCGGTTGTTTTAAATGAAGCTGGGTTTAATAATAAGGAAGAAAAATGTAAAAAATTAAATAAAAAAGAAGTTTATAAAATCATCGATATTTTAAAAGAATGGAAATTTACAGTTAAAGGTCATAATACTTGGCAGCAGTCACAAGTAACTGCAGGAGGAATTGATTTATCTGGATTAAAATCAAAAACTCTTGAGTCAAAAAAGGTTAGTGGTCTCTATTTTGCTGGAGAAATACTTGATGTTGACGGTGATTGTGGAGGATTTAATTTGCAGTGGGCATGGAGTTCGGGCTACACAGCAGGATATTTCAGTTCTATGAAATAAAGGGATATACTTAGAAAGGATGATTGTTAATGAAAAATTTTTTAGAAAAAGTTTTTGGCTCGTATAGCGCAAAAGAGGTAAAAAGGATAGAACCAACTGTTGATAAAATAATAGCTTTAGATAAAACTATGCAAAGTTTATCTGACAGTGAACTTAAACAAAAAACAAATGAATTTAAGCAAAGACTTGCTAGCGGAGAAACTAAGGAAGATATATTGCCTGAGGCTTATGCCGTAGTTAGGGAAGCTGCATGGAGGGTTTTAGGACAAAAACATTATAGGGTACAATTGATTGGTGGTGTTGTTCTACATCAAGGACGTATAGCAGAAATGAGAACTGGTGAAGGAAAAACTTTAGTTTCTACATTACCAGTATATTTAAATGCATTAGAAGGTAAAGGCGTTCATGTTATAACTGTAAATGATTATCTTGCAAAGCGTGACTGTGAGTGGATGGGAAAGATCCATAATTTTCTTGGGCTCTCTGTAGGTTGTATTATTCATGGTATCTCAACAGTTGAAAGAAGAGCAAGCTATAATTGTGATATAACATATGGAACAAACAACGAGTTTGGATTTGATTACCTTAGGGATAATATGGTAATAAGAAAAGAAGAAATGGTGCAGAGGGATTTGAACTTCTGTATAATAGATGAGGTTGATAGCATATTAATAGATGAAGCTAGAACACCTCTTATAATTTCAGGAGAAGGAGAAAAAACAACAGAATTATATTCTAAAGCTGATAGTTTTGTTAAAACATTAACGGGAAAGGTTCAAGACCCAGATGAAAAAAAATCAAAAATGGATTTCATTATGGGAGATGTTGATGACGATGATACTGTAGATTTCATTGTTGATGAAAAGGGTAAAAATGTAACACTTACTGCCAGAGGTATAACAAAAGCAGAAAGTTACTTTAATGTAGAAAACTTAGCAGACCAATCAAGTATGGAAATTACTCATCATATAAATCAAGCATTAAAAGCCCATAATACGATGAAAAATGATATTGATTATATTGTTAAAGATGGCGAGATTTTAATTGTTGATGAATTTACTGGACGTTTGATGTATGGTAGAAGATATTCTAATGGGTTGCACCAAGCAATTGAAGCAAAAGAAAAACTAGAAGTTAGAAAAGAATCAAAGACACTTGCAACAATAACATTCCAAAATTATTTTAGGATGTACAAAAAGCTATCGGGTATGACTGGTACTGCTAAGACAGAAGAAGAGGAATTTAGAGAAATTTATGGTGTCGATGTAATTGAAATACCAACTAATAAAGAAGTTATAAGAAAAGATTTTCAGGATGTTGTTTATAAGTCAGAAGTTGAAAAGTACAGGGCAGTAATAAATGAAATTGTTGAAAAGCACAAAACGGGTCAGCCTATGCTTGTAGGTACAATTTCTATTGAAAAATCTGAATTAATAAGTAAAATATTAAAAAAACAAGGAATAAAGCATGAAATTTTAAATGCAAAGCAACATGAGAAGGAAGCAGAAATAGTTGCACAGGCTGGACGATTTGGTTCTGTTACTATTGCTACTAATATGGCTGGTAGAGGTACAGATATTGTTCTAGGTGGTAATCCAGAATTTCTTGCAAAGCATAAAATGAAATCAAAAGGATTTTCAGATGAACTTATAGCTATTGCAGATGGTTTTAATGAAACAGATGATGAGGAAGTTATCGAGGCTAGAAAAACATATAAAGAATATCTTGAATCTTCAAGAGCAGAGTTAAAGGATGAGCATCAAAAAGTCTTAGATGCGGGTGGAATTCACATCATAGGAACTGAGCGCCATGAATCAAGACGTATAGATAATCAGTTAAGAGGTCGTGCTGGTAGGCAGGGTGACCCAGGTTCTACAAGATTTTTTATATCGTTAGAGGACGATTTGATGAGACTTTTTGCTGGTGATAAGGTAAAAGCAATCATTAATACTCTTAAAATGCCTGAAGATGAACCTCTAGAAGCTGGCATGCTCACTAGAACAATAGAAACTGCCCAAGGAAGAGTAGAAGGAAGAAACTTTAATATAAGAAAACATGTACTTCAATATGATAATGTTATGAACAAGCAAAGAGAAGTTATTTATTCTGAGAGAAGAAGGGTGCTTCTTGGAGAAAATTTGAAGGAATATATTAAAAAAATGATTCTCGATTCAATCAACAAGGGTATAGAAATGTACACTTCAGAATTAAAGGATGCTGAGGATTGGGATATTGGAGGATATACTAAGTATATCGCTGAAACCTTCGGAATTTTGATTGGTTTTGATACTGAACATATAGATGATATTACAAGGGATAAATTAAGACAAAAAACAATTAATGCTATTGATAGACATTATGAAAGACAAGAAAATGAATTTGGATCTGAAGCATTTAGAGAGATTGAAAGAATTGTTCTTCTTAGAAATGTTGATACTAAGTGGATAGACCATATAGATGATATGGACCAACTAAGACAAGGTATTGGGTTAAGAGCACTTGGTAATGAGGACCCGGTCAGAGCATATCAGGTTGAAGGATTTGATATGTTTGAAGATATGACTGCCGCTATTTCGGAAGATACTGTTAGGATGATAATGAGAGTTAGACCACAAGAAAATATGCAGCGTAAAGAAGTAGCTAAAATAACTGGTATGAGTGGAGGGGATTTAGGTGGTGGAAAACCTCAACCTGTAGTTCATAAAGAAAAGAAAATTGGAAGAAATGATCCATGCCCATGTGGTAGTGGTAAAAAATATAAAAAATGTTGTGGAGAAAATAAACAATAAAATATTTGTGGATTTAGTGGCTATGACATTATTATACTAGGGAGTTGATAAATTGGTAGATTTGTATGAAATTACGGAAAAACTTAAAAAATTCAATGAAATATTAAATGAAGTAGGTGGTTCCCTTTGACTTGAATAAGTTAAAGGAAGAAAACTTGCTTTTAGAGTCTGAAATCCAAGAGCCTGGATTTTGGAATAATCAAGAGAATGCACAAAAAGTATCACAAAAGCTAAAAAATAATACAGATAGAATAAAAGGATTTTTAGATTTAAAATCTCAAGTAGAAGATATAGAAATATTAATTGGAATGATTGTTGAAGAAGATGATGATAGCCAATTGCCGGATTTACTTAAAGATATAAATGATGTTGAAGAAATATTAGAGGCCACAAGAATCGCAGCATTATTAAGTCAAGAGTATGATAAAAATAATGCAATTTTATCAATACATGCAGGAGCAGGTGGAACGGAAGCACAAGATTGGGCGGAAATGATATATCGCATGTATACTAGGTGGGTAGAAAGACATGGTTATAAAATGTCGGTGCTAGACATTCTTCCTGATACAGAAGCAGGATTAAAAAGTGTGACAGTATTGGTAGAAGGAGAAAATGCATATGGGTATTTAAAATCAGAAAAAGGTGTTCATAGATTAGTTAGAATATCTCCATTTGATTCTTCTAATAGAAGACACACTTCCTTTGCGTCTGTTGATATTGTACCTGAAATGGATGATGATGAAGATGTAGAAATAAATGAAGTAGATTTAAGGATTGATACTTATCGTGCAACTGGTGCTGGTGGACAGCATGTAAATACTACAGATTCTGCAATTAGGATAACTCATATTCCAACTGGAATAGTTGTTTCATGCCAAAGCGAAAGATCACAGCACAAAAATAAAGCAACAGCATTAAAACTTCTTAAATCTAAGCTTTTGGAAATAAAAGCAATAGAAAATAAAGAAAAAATTGAAGATATACAAGGTAAATATAATCAGATAGCTTGGGGCAGTCAAATTAGGTCATATGTATTCCATCCATACAATCTTGTGAAAGATCACCGAACGAACGCAGAAACAGGTAATTCGCAATCAGTCATGGATGGTAATATTGATATATTTATAAATGAATATCTAAAAATGAAATCAAGGAACGAAAACACTACAAATTAAAATGAAGTATACATTTAATATAGTAAGATGAGAATTTTTGCCATACTAAATTATATAACAAATCTAAAGAAAAAAAGGGGAGACGGTAATGGTAGATATTAACAAAATATTATGTGAAGAATTTAAAATAAAGCCATTTCAAGTGGAAAATACAGTAAAATTAATAGATGAAGGAAGTACAATACCATTTATTGCAAGATATCGTAAAGAGCAAACAGGTTCATTAGACGATATTGTTTTGAGGGATTTATATGATAGACTCATATATTTAAGAAACCTTGAATCTAGGAAAGAAGAAGTAATACGATTAATAGAAGAACAAGGTAAATTAACAGAAGAGTTAAAACAAAAAATACTAAATGCAGATGTTTTGCAGCGTGTGGAGGATTTATATAGACCATTTAAGCAGAAGAAATCTACAAGAGCATCAAAAGCAAAAGAAAAGGGTCTAGAGCCACTTGCAGAAATAATTATAGCACAAAATATAGTTGAAGGCGACTTAGAAGATATTGCAAAACCTTTTGTGGATGAAGAAAAAGGTGTAGCAAATACTAAGGACGCATATCAAGGTGCATGTGACATTATTGCAGAGAAGGTTTCAGATAATGCTGAGTATAGACAGCATATAAGGGAAATATATTTTGCAGATGGAATAATTATATCCGAAGCTGTTGATGAAAATGAAGAATCAGTTTATGAAATGTATTATAAATATGAAGAAGCTGTTAAAAATGTTGCCAATCACAGGGTCTTAGCAATTAACAGAGGAGAAAAAGAGAAAAAATTAAAGGTAAAAATAAGTACACCTGACGAAAGTATAGTAAGTTACTTAAAATCAAAGGAAATAATAAATGAAGAAGCAATAACATTGACTTATCTTATTTCTGCAATTGAAGATAGCTATAAAAGATTAATTTCGTCATCTGTAGAAAAAGAAGTTAGAAATATGCTCACAGAAAGAGCAGAAGAAGAAGCTATTAAAGTATTTGGTAAAAATACTAAAAATCTATTGATGGTTCCTCCTGTAAAGGATGTACGTGTTCTTGCCATTGACCCAAGTTTTAGAACTGGCTGCAAATTAGCAGTTATAGATGAAACTGGCAAGTTTTTAGACCATGGAGTTATCTATCCTAATGAGCCTAGAAATGAAATAGAAAAATCTCAAAAATTCTTGATGGATTGGATAAAAAAATATGATATAGATGTTATTACTATAGGAAATGGAACAGCATCTAGGGAAACAGAACAAGTAGTTTCAGATATGCTTACTAAAATAGATAAGAACGTATCTTATATTATTGTAAGCGAAGCAGGTGCATCTGTATATTCTGCTTCAAAACTAGCACAAGAAGAATATCCAGATTTAGATGTAACAGTTAGAGGAGCAATATCAATAGGTAGAAGATTACAAGACCCCCTTGCAGAACTTGTAAAAATAGATCCTAAAAGTATAGGTGTTGGTCAATATCAGCATGATGTTAATCAAGCAAAATTAGGACTTGCGTTAGATGGGGTAGTAGAGGACTCTGTTAATAATGTTGGAGTAGACTTAAATACAGCTTCAACAGCACTATTGCAATATGTATCAGGTATATCAAAAACAATTTCTAAAAATGTAGTTAAGTATAGAGAAGAAAATGGAAAATTCAAGGATAGAAAAGAATTAATAAAAGTTAAACAATTAGGAGATAAAGCCTTTGAGCAGTGTGCAGGATTTTTAAGGATTACAGATGGAAATAATCCGCTAGATAAAACAGCAGTACATCCTGAAGTCTATGAAATAGCTGAAAAATTGTTTCGAAAATTAGGGTATACACTAGAAGATGTAAAACAAGATAGATTAAAAGACATAACTGAAAGAATAATGAAAATAGAAGTAAAAGAAGATAAGAAAAATGTTAAAATAGGTAGTAAAAATACAAGGCTTAAGGGACTCGAAGCTTTATCACAATTAAATGTAAAAGAAGAGAAGAAATCATTTAAAGAAAAGTATAATGACAGAATAAAAGTTTTAGCAGAAGAATTAAATTTAGGGATACCAACGCTTACAGATATAATTGAAGAGTTGAAAAAACCTGGAAGAGATCCAAGAGATGAAATGCAAAAGCCTATATTAAGAAGTGATGTCATGAAGATGGAAGATATGGAAGTTGGTATGAAATTAAGTGGTACTGTTAGAAATGTTGTTGATTTCGGTGCATTTGTTGATATAGGAGTAAAACAAGACGGACTTGTTCACTTATCAGAAATGAGCGATAAATATATAAAAAGTCCTATGGAAGTAGTTCAGGTAGGAGACATAATAAATGTAACCATAATTAGTATAGATACCCAAAAACAAAGAATTGGTTTAAGTATGAAAAACAAAAAGTAAGGAGTCTTAAACCACATTGTATTATAAAAATAGGAGAATAAAATGATAACAACAGTAATATTTGACTTTGATGGAACTTTAGCTGATACAAATCAACTTGTTATTAATTCGTTTAAACATACATATAATGAATTTTGTATGGAATGTGATGAAGAACATGTATTGAGCACATTTGGTGAACCACTAATGGAAACAATGAATAGAGATTTTAGTGGTCATAATATAGAAGAGGTTTTAAAATGCTATAGAGATTATCAACTAAAAAGATTTAATGATGAAGTTTATCTATATGATAATGTATTGGAAACTCTAAAATCTTTACAAGAAAAAAATATTAAAATGGCGATTGTAACGTCAAGGATGAAGCAATCAACATTAGATGCTATAAAATATCTCAATATAGATTCATATTTCGATGTTGTAGTTACTGCAGATGATACAGTAAACCACAAACCACATAAAGAACCATTGTTAAAAGCTATAAATGAATTGAATAGTAGTGCTAGTGAAACTTATTATGTGGGTGATTCTAAGTTTGATATGGAGTGTGCAATAAATGCTAAGGCAATACCAGTATTAGTGGGATGGCAAAAAAACTCAGATGAATTAGCAAAAAAATATGAAGTTAAATATGTATTGAAAAATATGTTGGATTTAATTAAAATTATTTAACAAGCTGCTATAGAAAAGGTGACTAGGATAATCATGAAAACTATCTATTATAATAAATTTGATGAGTTAGATGAATTCAATAATTTAAATGTAATTAATGCGTTTGAGAAAATAGAGGAAATTATATCACTAAATCTTGAAAATAGGGGAATGGACAAAATTAAACTGGAAGGACAACTTAAATCATGTGTAATTTCATTAAATACAAGTGATACGGTTGTAATTGTAACGGGGTTTGCAATAAAATCAGCTAAAATTGGTGAAACAGATGGTCCACCAGGTGCTTTAGCATTGGCTTATGCTCTTGAAAATCTTAATAAAAAAGTAATAATTGTAACCGATAAATATTCTGAGGTTTTTTTAAGAGATGGGGTTAAAATTCTAAATTTAAATTCAGAAATTTATATATTTGAAGAAAATAAAGAAAATGAACAAGCTTCTGAGATTATAAAAAAATATAGACCAAATCATATAATTGGTATAGAACGTCCTGGTAGAAGTGTTGATAATAAATGTTATTCTATGAATGGAGACGATATAACGCTTTTTTGTTCGAATACAGATTTATTATTTATAAAAGCTAGGGATAATAATATTCCTACTTCTGCTATTGGAGATGGTGGAAATGAAGTAGGAATGGGTAAGGTTAGAGAACTTGTATCAAAGTATGTAAATAAAGGGAATTTAATATGTGCTGAAGTTGAGACGGATAATTTATTAATAGCAGGGGTTTCTAATTGGGGTGCTTATGGAATTTGTGCAGCCCTTAGCATTATAAATAATGACATGGTTATGTATGATGAAGAAACGTATGAGGAAATATCCAACGAAATGTTGAAAAAAGGCGCTGTTGATGGATGTAGCAAAAAAAACGAAGCTACTGTAGATGGCTTATCATATGAACAAAATTTAAAAGTATTTTTAAAATTGAGATTACTTTCGCAAATGAATTTCAAGTCTCTAGTTGTGTAACATAAGAAATCGCAAATATTGTAATAGTACGTATATAATCTATACCAAAATGATTAAAGAAATAAATTAAGTATTATTTTAATTAATAAAGTAATTTTTATATTAGGCAAAAGTTTGTTTATAAAATAACATATAAAAACATAAAATATTAATATAATTTATACAATCACATTGTTTATTAAATAAAAACCGATTAAAAATCTATAAAAAAATATAAATATTAATAAAAATTAATATTATATTTAAAATATAGTGATATAGTATATATGAAATAATAAATGCGAGGAGTGTTAACTTATGGAATTTAAAAATTTATTAGTCGATAAAAATGAAGGAATTTGTACTGTGAAAATCAATAATCCTAATTCCTTGAATGCTTTAAATGCAGATGTGCTTTCAGATCTTGAAATGGTTTTTGAAGATCTTGAAAATGAGGACGAAATTAGCGTGGTAATTTTAACTGGTGAAGGAAAAGCTTTTGTTGCTGGAGCGGATATTGCTTATATGAAGGATTTAAATGTTCTAGAAGGCAAAAGATTTGGTGAATATGGATCTAAAATATTTAGAAAAATTGAAACACTCAATAAAGTGGTGATTGCAGCAGTAAATGGATTTGCTCTTGGTGGAGGTTGTGAACTTTGTATGTCCTGTGATATTAGAATTGCTTCATCAAAAGCTAAATTTGGGCAGCCAGAGGTTGGACTTGGTATAACACCTGGATTTTCAGGCACTCAGAGACTACCGAGGTTAGTTGGTGTTGGAAAGGCTAAAGAATTAATATATACAGGCAATATAATTAAGGCTGATGAAGCATATAACATTGGTCTTGTCAATAAAGTTGTAGAGCCAGAAGAGCTTATGAATGAAGCTTATGCTATGGCGAAAAAAATCAGTTCAAATGCAAGAATAGCTGTTAAATATTGCAAAGAATCAATTAACAAGGGTATAGAAACTGACATAGAAACAGGTATATCATATGAATCAAATTTATTTGGCTTGTGCTTTGCTTCTGAAGATCAAAAAGAAGGAATGGCAGCCTTTATAGAAAAAAGAAGTTCAAATTTCAAGGGAAAATAGAAGAAAATTGTAGAAAAATAAAAAAATATAAATTATGCTTGATATTTTATATACAAGTGTTATATAATATAGTGGGTTAAGAAATGATTTTTCGGGTTTAAAATTGTTTATTATTTAACAAACGGCAAAAATAGAAAAGATTTCTATAGTGACGGAATGAATATGTCAAAAAATAATAGGAGTGATAATGATGAATTTTCAATTAAGTAAAGAACATGAAATGGCAAGACAGTTGTTCAGAACATTTGCTATTGAAGAAGTAAAACCATTAGCTCAGGAAGTTGATGAAGAGGAAAGATTCCCTACTGAAACAGTAGAGAAGTTTAAGCAGTTTGGGTTTTTAGGAATTCCTTTTTCAAAGGAATTTAAGGGACAAGGTTGTGATATATTAACATATATCATGGCTGTTGAAGAAATGTCTAAAGTTTGTGGTACTACAGGTGTTATTTTATCCGCACATACATCATTGTGTGGTTCTCCTATAAACGAATTTGGTACTCAAGAACAAAAAGAAAAATATCTAACAAGAGTTGCATCAGGAGAAGCAATAGGAGCGTTTGGATTGACAGAGGCAGGAGCAGGAACGGATGCAGCTGGACAACAAACAAAAGCAGTATTAGATGGTGACAATTATATAATTAATGGAAATAAAATTTTCATTACAAATGCTGATTATGCAGATGTATTTATTGTAATGGCAATGACAGATAAATCTAAAGGAACAAGAGGTATATCAGCATTTATAGTTGATAGAAAGTTCCCAGGTTTTACTGTAGGTAAAAAAGAGTTAAAAATGGGTATTAGAGGTTCTGCAACTAGCGAACTAATATTCCAAGATTGTGTAGTTCCAAAAGAAAATCTTCTTGGCAAAGAAGGACAAGGTTTTAAAATCGCTATGAAAACTCTTGACGGTGGTAGAATTGGTATCGCTGCTCAAGCTTTAGGTATAGCTCAAGGTGCGATAGATGAAACTGTTAAATATACAAAAGAAAGAAAACAATTTGGTAGATCAATATCTAAATTCCAAAATACTCAATTCCAATTAGCTGATATGCAAGCAAAAGTTGATGCAGCTAGATTGTTAGTTTATAGAGCAGCATGCAATAAGGACAATAAACTTCCATATAGTGTAGAAGCAGCTATGGCTAAATTGTTTGCAGCTGAAACTGCAATGGAAGTTACTACTAAGGCAGTTCAGTTACATGGTGGATATGGATATACTAGAGATTATCCTGTTGAACGAATGATGAGAGACGCAAAAATAACTGAAATCTACGAAGGAACTTCAGAAGTTCAAAGAATGGTAATCAGTGCAAATATGTTGAAATAGGAGGGAATAACGTTGAATATAGTAGTATGTATAAAACAAGTACCTGATACAACAGAGGTTAAGCTTGATCCAAAAACAGGTACATTAATTAGAGATGGTGTTCCAAGCATTATAAATCCAGACGATAAAGCAGGATTAGAGGCAGCTTTAAGGTTAAAAGATGAAAAGGGTGCGCATGTAACTGTAGTATCAATGGGACCACCTCAAGCAGATTTAGCACTTCGTGAAGCTTTATCTATGGGAGCAGACGAAGCAATACTAGTAACAGATAGAGCGTTTGGTGGAGCTGATACATGGGCAACTTCTTCAACACTAGCAGCTGCATTAAATAAACTTGATTATGATTTAATAGTAACAGGAAGACAAGCAATAGATGGCGATACAGCACAGGTTGGACCTCAGATAGCTGAGCATTTAAAATTACCAAATATCAGCTATGCTGAAGAAATTAAAGTTGATGGTGATACAATTGTTGTAAAAAGACAATATGAAGATAGATATGACTTATTAAAAGCTAAATTACCTATATTAATAACAGCTCTTGCTGAATTAAATAAACCTAGATATATGAAACCGGGATTAATCTTTGATGCATATAGAGAAAAAGAAGTTAAAATTTGGACATTAAAAGATTTAGACGTAGATATGAGCAATATTGGTTTGAAAGGTTCTCCTACTAAAGTTAAAAAGTCATTTACAAAAGGCGCTAAACAAGCAGGAAAAGTTTATAACGTAGATCCTCAAGAATCAGCCGAAATCATAGTAAATAAAATGAAAGAAAAATTCATATTATAGTTAGAGGGAGGAAGCAGTAATGAATTTATCAGAATACAAAGGTATTTTTGTTTTCGCAGAACAAAGAGACCGTAAAGTACAAAAAGTAGCCCTTGAACTAATTGGTAAGGGAAAAGAGCTTGCAAAGGATTTACAAACTACAGTAACAGCAGTGTTACTTGGAAAAGATATGCTTGATGAAGCAAAAAAATTAAATTATGCAGGTGCAGACAAAGTAATATATATTGATGATGATGCACTTGATGTATATATGACAGAGCCATATGTTCATGCATTACACACTGTAGTTATGGATAAAAAACCTGAAATAGTACTTTTTGGAGCTTCTGCAATAGGAAGAGATTTAGCTCCTAGGGTTTCAGCTAGAGTTCATACTGGATTAACTGCAGACTGCACTAGTTTGGATATAGCACAAGATGATGATGACAAAGAAAAATTAAATCTTATGATGACTAGACCAGCATTTGGTGGAAATATAATGGCTACTATAGCATGCCCTAACTTTAGACCTCAAATGGCAACAGTTAGACCAGGTGTTATGAAAGAAGCTGAATATACAGAAAATAATAAAGTAAATATTGAAGAATATAAAGTAAATATGCCAGCAGGCTGCAAAAATGTTGAAATATTAGATACAATAAAAATAATTCAAGAAAAAATGAATATAGAAGATGCTAATGTTCTTGTTTCAGGCGGAAGAGGAATGAGAGGACCTGAAAATTATCCAATACTAGAAGAATTGGCAGATTTACTTGGTGGAACAATTTCTGCATCAAGAGCAGCAGTTGATGCTGGTTGGGTTCCTAAAGATAGACAAGTTGGACAAACAGGAAAAACTGTTAGACCAAATTTATATATTGCATGTGGTATTTCGGGCGCTATTCAGCATTTAGCTGGAATGGAAGAATCTGATTATATTATAGCAATCAATAAAGATGAATATGCACCTATTTTTGAAGTTGCTGATGTTGGAATAGTGGGAGATATATTTAAAGTAGTTCCTGCACTAATCGAAGAACTTAAAAAAGAAGGAAGAGTAGTAAATAAATAATATATATAAAAAATCCGGACTATAAAATCCGGATTTTTTTATGTTTATTCAATTTTATTTTCTGCTAATTTATTTCATACTTCCGTTCATTCCAGAACTACCGCTCATTTGTCTTTGAGCCATTTCAACTAATCTCTTAGTCATGTATCCGCCTACGTAACCATTTTGTCTTGCTGTTAAGTTACCTTTATCCACTTGTTCATAATTTGATAAACCAAGTTCATTTGCTATTTCTGCTTTCATTTGGTTCAATGCTTGTTTTGCCTCAGGAACTACTATATTGTTGCTGCCGCTGTTATTTGAGTTTGCCATTAATATTCACTCCTTTCTTTCTCTAAGATGTTATTATTATTGTCTTTTGAAAATTATTTAATCATGTAAGTTATAGATTTATTGGCAATTAATTCTGATTTCATTTTAATGTACATAGCCAATAATTTAGAAAGTTTTATATATAGTTGGTAAACTATATGTTACTTTGCTAATATATTATATACACAGATTAAATTTTCAACTAGAAAATCTTTACTGACTTTCTATAAGCTTATTATGTGTTTAGATTATGAAATAATACATGGCAAATTTATCAACAATAGGATATGGATAACAAATATTAAAAAATATTTGACGCAATAATGAAAAATTGATGTACTTATTGCGTTTATTGTGGTAAAATTAAAAATGATGTAACTAATTTTTAATAACTACATAAATTAGTACTGAACTATAATAAGGAGGTTAAAATAAAGAAACTTGCTAAGACAATAATATTATAGCGCCAGAACTTATATTCATATAAGTTGACGAGGACAGAGTTATCGAAAATTCGGCGGATGCTCTGCGGTGTAGCTTCATCGATAAGGTTTTTACAAAAATAGTGGGAGACTACTATAATAAAATAAAACTTACAAGCTTTCATATCTTTTTAATGAAATAACATTTCTGTCTAGTTTAAGTTTCCCAATAATATGAATAAAATTAGTTATTAATTTTTAATGCTTGAAAAAAAATATATTTTCAAGTTAGTTTGTTTTGAAAAAAATAAAAATTTAGAATGGAGAGCTTAAATTATGTGTGGAATAGTAGGTTATATAGGATTTGATGATGTAAAGGAAATTATCCTTGGAGGTCTTGAAAAATTAGAATATAGAGGATATGATTCAGCAGGAATAGCGATAGTTAATAATAACCAAGTTTATGTTTGTAAAGAAAAAGGTCGTATTGCAAAACTTAGAGATTGTTTAGACAAAAATGTAACAGGAACAATAGGTATAGGTCACACAAGGTGGGCGACACATGGTGAACCAAATAAAATTAATTCACATCCTCATCAAAGTAGTTCAATGAGGTTTACTCTTGTTCATAATGGCATAATAGAAAATGAAAATGAATTAAGGAAAAAATATCTTAATGGAACTAATTTCACAAGCGATACAGATACAGAAGTTATAGTACAATTAATAGAGAAGTTTGTAAATGATGGTGAATCGGTAGAGTTGGCAATAAGGCATACTATGAGTGAACTTGAAGGCTCATATGCACTTGCTATACTTGATAGAGAAGATATGGGAACACTATATGCTGCTAAAAATAAAACTCCTCTATTAGCTGGAAGGGGTTCGGGATTTAATATGATAGGAAGCGATGCTATGGCTATGATAAACCATACAAACAGCTTTTATGAAATTGAAGATAAAGAGTTTTTAAAAATAACTAAAGATAGTATAGAAATATATAGCATATACGGAAATCAAGTTATGAGGGAGCCATATATAGCTGATATAGATGCTTCAGATACAGAAAAAGGAACTTATTCTCATTATATGATGAAAGAAATTGAAGAACAACCATTTGTTATTAGAAAAATAATGTCAGAGTATTCTGATGAAAAAGGACAAATGTGTATGGATTCTTCCATTATAGATAATGTAAGAAATTGTGATAAATTATATATAATAGCATGTGGAACTAGTTATCATGCAGGTCTAATTGGAAAGCAATTTTTTGAAAAAATATCAGATAAACCAACAGAAGTTGTAATAGCAAGCGAGTTTATATATAATATGCCACTATTAACTAAAAATCCTCTATTTATGTTTATCTCACAAAGTGGAGAAACTGCAGATTGCAGAGCAGTATTAGTAAAAGTTAAAGAAATGGGTTACAGAACATTGACTTTAACAAATGTAAAAGGTTCAACTCTTTCGAGGGAATCCGATAATACATTGTTATTGTATGCAGGACCAGAAATTGCTGTAGCTTCAACGAAGGCATATACTGCACAAATAGCAGTTCTTTCAATACTTTCGTCACTTGTTAATAATAAAATTAATATAAATATATTTAAAGAGTTAAGTAAAATTGCATATACTATGGAAACTCTTTGCGATGATAAAGAAAATTATAAAGAATTAGCAGAAAAGTATCTGGTGAATAGTAGAAATTGCTTTTACATTGGAAGAAGTATGGATTACTTTGTTTGCCTAGAGGCATCACTTAAATTAAAAGAAATTTCATATATCCAAACAGAAGGTTTCGCTGCTGGAGAATTAAAACATGGAACAATAGCGTTAATAGAACAAAATACACCAGTTATAGCAGTGATTACACAAGAGTGCATTAATCTAAATACAAGAAGTAACATAAAGGAAGTAAAAGCAAGAGGTGCTGCTACAATGGTAATTTCTATGAGAAGCCTAAGTCAGGAAACTGATGAAATTGTAATTGATGATATAAATGAATTGTTAGCACCATTAGCAACAATAATACCAACACAATATTTAGCATACTATGCTGCCCTGTTAAAAAACTGTGATATAGATAAACCAAGAAATTTGGCAAAATCGGTAACAGTAGAGTAAAAATAAACAAATGCGCTGGTAATTAAAACTAGCGCATTTGTTAATGTGTATCTCTATACAAGAGAAAATATTATATTCAGGTAGAACATGCAGCTTCAATTGGCATAGAGTTTTTCAACCAACCGTTTACCATTCCGCCCATAAGAGAGCAAGCATCATATCCTAATAATTTAAGTATACCTACAACTTGACCTGCAGTTTGACCCGTATAGCAAACAACAATTATTTTCTTATCCTTAGGCAAAATATCTTCCTCTATAAACTCAAATACTTCGTTCCACTCACAATGAATCGAACCTTCTATAAAATTTTTAGCAAAATCATCTTTTTTTCTAATGTCCAGTATAAATAAATCTTCCTTTGCACCTATACTTTTGTATAAATTTTGACAATCAATTAGATTATTGCATCCGTTTTTTAAATCATCGAAATACTTTTTAGCCGAATCTAAAGTAGTAATCATAATAAAACCTCCTCATTTGTTATTATTTTATTTTATTATTATAGCACATATTATAAAATAAAATAATATATATTGTTAATTTTATTTCAATTGTTCTCAATCATATTAAATGTTTTAAAATGTAAAAAATTTTATTAAAGAATAATAACAAGTATCTATGAAACAATATTTGTGAATGATAATTAATAAAAGAAAGAAATAAATAGGAAGGAAGTTTTTATGGGAATTTCATTTGAAATGCTTCGAAATGAATTAGTAGGAAAAGACTACAAGTTTGAAACACCTTATGGAACTAGAGTTTTGACTTATGCAGATTTTACAGCTTCAGGAAGAGTATTAAATTTTATAGAAAAATATTTACTTGAAATTTATAAATGTTATGCTAATACACATACTCAAGATGACATGACTGGGGATGTAATGACTAATTTATTACATAAATCTGAAATTATTATTAAAAAACATTTAAATGCTGAAGAAAACTGTTATTTGATTCCATCAGGAACTGGAGCAACTGGAGCAATTGAAAGATTTGCTAAAATTATTGGAATATACATTTCTCCCGCAACTAAAATGAAAATAGATGATATAATAAAAAGTTACATAAAATGTGATAAATGTATTGATGATATTATAAATGAATCAAATGAATCATTGCAATATTTACCTGTAGTATTTATAGGGCCATATGAACATCATTCAAATATACTTATATGGAAAGAAGGAATTGCAGAGTTAGTTGAGATAGGATTAAGTAAAGATGGTTCTATAGATTTAGATGAATTAAAAAGAAAAATTTCAGATGAAAAATATAAAAATAGATTAAAGGTAGGTTCTTTTTCTGCAGCTTCAAATGTAACCGGAATAATTACACCTGTGTTTGAAATCGCAGAGATTTTACATGAGAATAATGCATTAGCATGCTTTGACTTTGCTGCATGTGCTCCTTATTTAGAAATCGACATGAATTATGGTGTTAATTCATACTTTGATGCAGTTTACTTAGCACCACATAAATTTTTAGGAGGCCCAGGGACATCTGGATTACTTGTAATTAATAAAAAATTATATGATAAAACAATTCCGCCGACAGTTCCTGGGGGAGGAACTGTTAATTATGTAAGTTCTATTGCACATGATTATATAAAAAATGTCGAAGAAAGAGAAATGGCGGGAACACCTGGAATAATACAAATTATAAAAGCAGCTTTAGCTATTGAACTTAAAGATTTAGTTGGAACAGATAATATAATGTCAAAGGAAAAGTATTATACTAAAAAAGTAATTAACAGATTAAAAGAAAATTCAAATATAGAAATTCTTGGCCCATTAGATGAAAATATTAGATTGCCCATAATTTCTATTAAAATTAAACATAATAATAAATATATTCATCCCAAATATGTTGCTAAACTAATAAATGATTTATTTGGAATTCAGACTAGAGCAGGTTGTTCATGTGCTGCACCTTATGGACATAGGCTACTTGATATTAGTGATGAAACATCAAAAATTTTCAGGCAATTTGTAGATGACGGTATTTCATCTGTAAAACCGGGGTGGCTTAGATTTAGCATTCATTACATTATGAGTGAAGAAGAAGTAGAATTTATATGTCGTGCTATTGAGTTTATAGCTGAATTTGGATATCTATTTCTTTATGATTATGTTTTGGATATTAAAACGGGGAAATGGCGACATAAAGATTATGACAAAAAATCAAGTATTATAGAAAACTTTGGTATAAAAGAAAGTGTAAGATATATATATGACGCAAATAATAAAGGTTTTGATAACCAAGAAATATCTTTAGTTGAAGAATATAATAAATATATAGAAGAAGCAAAAAAATATGTTGAACAACTAAAAGGAAAATCAAACATTAAGCTTAAATATTTGGAGGAAGAAAAATATAATGGTCAAGGTTGGTTTTACTTTGTAAATTTAGAAAATAATAAATAAAAAATAACAAGCATCTAATTAACATGAAAATTAGATGCTATCTTTATTTAATTGTATATGCATAACTAATATGCATTATTTGACGGCCGTTAATCCAATTAACTCAATATCTTTAGATATGTGGTCAGTTTTTATAGGTTGTTCATTCATGAGGTCTGTGGATAAATATTTTTTATTATCATCAGCAAATACAGTAACAATAACTGCATCTTTGTTATTAAGAATATCTTGAGCCTTTATTGCACCTACAAAGTTCGCACCAGAAGAAATACCAACTCCTAAACCTAAAACACTGGAGAGCTTTCTTGCCATGTTGATTGCATCGCCATCGTCAACCATAATAATTTCGTTAAGTTGATTTAGCTTAACAATTTCAGGGATAAATTCATCTCCAATTCCAGCAATTCTATGAGGGCCAAATATTTTACCACCAGAAGCCATTATTGGCGAATTAGCTGGATCAAGTGGAAATGCCTTGCATTTCGGATAAACTTCTTGAACGGCCTTTTTTATTCCCATGAGTGTACCGCCAGTACCAATACCTGCAACTATACCATCTGGAGTTTTTCCTAATTTATTCAATTGATTTAAAATTTCTTTGCCTGTTGTTTTGTAATGAGCATCTACATTTGCAGGGTTGGAAAATTGATGAGGTAAAAATGCGCCATTTTTTAATCCTATTTCATCTGCTAGCTTAATAGAACCTACGAAACCACCTTCTTTTTTTGAAACACAATGAATTGTTGCTCCAAAACTTTCAATTAAATTTATACGTTCTTTACACATCCAATCTGGTATAAAAATTGTAACAGGATTACCTAAGTATGAACCAATAGCAGAAAATGATATTCCAGTATTGCCGCTTGTCGCTTCAGAGATATGATCACCTTCTTTAATCAAACCTGTTACATATGATTGTTTCATTATATGGTAAGCAATTCTGTCTTTGATACTTCCTGTAAAATTGTAATATTCTGCTTTTGCATAGACTTTTCTGTATTCACCTTTGTATCTTATAGATATTTCAAGCATTGGAGTATCACCTATCATTGCAGACAAACCTTCAAATTTTTTTAATATTTTATTACTCGTAGTCATAATAACCCACCTCCTGAATATTAATCTATATTTTAATATTTGATATTTTCATTTTTAAAAGAGCTTAAAGTAATATTATTAGAAAGATAAATATTTTTATACTTTATAGTATATAATGCTTATCTTTCTGATTTAGTTCAAAAATAAATACCGTTAAAATAAAAACCCAACGAGTTTATAATATAGGGAATTTAAAATCAATATATAATCATAGTACTTGATATATAGTATATAGAAGCAACTTTAAACAATTATCTTAATGAATAATATTCAAAAAATATAATATAAAAAACCCATGAAAAGGATCGTATAGCCATGAAAAGTACTTTTATTTTTATGATTTCAAGAAAAAATGCATCTAGACGTTGAAATTGCTTATGTTCATTCTGAAAAATGAAATTACAATTATTTATGCATTTGTGTTGTATTATTATAAGTTGTAGATACTTTTGATATAATAAAAATAGAGTTTGGAGCATGGGCAACAATCTTTGGTTTAGTTTAGTATAAAGAACGCGCCTAAAATTAAGCACACAATGCCTAAAATTAGGCATAAGTTATTTTTTTTATTATAAGATAGTTATATTGTATCAGTTTTAGTACATTATAACTATTTTTAAAATTATATAAATAAATTTTATAAAGAGTATTATCTAAGGTTAAAATATTAATAGTGGTAGTAAATACGTGCTTAATGTTTGGCACGTAATAATTTCTGATAGTTGTGATATATCTGTAAATGCTGAAAAATAAATATTAATATGCAATTTTGATATGTTGGCACAAAAATTGCAATGTATTTGTTGAGTTTTAATAATTAATTGGAGTAATAATTAGATGAATATAATTATATTTTCTGCAAGTATGTTAATAGAACTTATAAAATAAACTTAGGAGGTAACAAAAATGAGAAGAGGAAATCTATACGGAACACACAGAGTAATAGAACCAAAAGGAATTTTGCCACAACCAGCTACTAAAATTGACAATAATATGGAAATATATGACAATGAAATACTTATAGATGTTCAGACATTAAATATTGATTCAGCAAGCTTCACTCAAATTCATGATCAAGCAGCAGGTAACGTAGAAAAAATTAAGGAAATAATGATGGGAATTGTTCTGGAAAGAGGAAAACATCAAAATCCAGTTACAGGTTCTGGAGGAATGCTTATAGGGACTGTTGAAAAAATAGGGCATGCTCTTGAAGGGAAAATAGATTTAAAGGTAGGGGACAAAATTGCAACATTGGTATCATTATCTTTGACTCCTTTAAGGATAGATGAGATAGGGGCTGTAAGAGAAGATATTGATCAAGTTGATATAAAAGGAAAAGCAATATTATTTGAAAGTGGAATTTATGCAAAATTGCCTACAGATATACCAGGAAACCTTGCTTTGTCGGTGTTAGATGTAGCAGGGGCACCAGCTCAGACGGCTAAACTTGTTAAAGAAGGAGATACTGTTTTAATAATTGGTGGTGCGGGTAAATCGGGAATACTTTGTTTATATGAAGCAAAGAAAATTGCAGGACCTAAAGGTAAGGTCATATGTTTTGATTATAGCAAAGAGACTCTAGAATTAGTTAAAGGACTTGGGGTAGCAGATATTTTTATGCAAGGTGATGCTACTAATGCAGTAGATGTATATAATCAAGTTATGGAAGCTACAGATGGAAAACTTTGTGACTTAGTTATAAGTAATGTAAGTAGACCAAATTGTGAATTGGGAGCTATACTTTCAACCAAGGATTCAGGAACGGTTTATTTTTTCAGTATGGCTACGAGTTTTACACAAGCTGCCTTAGGAGCAGAGGGTGTTGGCAAGGATATAACCATGTTGATAGGAAATGGATATACTAGAGGTCATGCTGAGGTTGCGCTACAAATTATAAGAGAAAGTAAAACATTAAGAGATTTCTATACAAAAATGTACGCATAATAATATGTTTTAATTCAGAAGCGCAAAGTATGCAAAGTATAGAAAAAATTAATACATTATATAAATATTAAGCATTTGTTTTTACTATATTTATGTATTATAATTTAAATACATAGAATGTTAAGGAGGATGTTTATATATGAAGCAAGTGAAACCTGTATGTGTTGGTTTAGTTGGTAGTGGATATGCTGCTTATTTACATGGAAATGGATATGAAAAGGTAAGTGGTGTTCCTGTTAGACTTAAGACAGTTGTTGATATTGACTTAGCTAAGGCTGAACAAGTGAAAGCTAGATATGGATTTGAACAAGCAATTACAAGTTTTGAGGAATTATTGAATGATCCTGAAATAGATGTAGTAGATATAGTAACACCACCATCTTTACATCCAATTATGATAGAAAAGACTTTAGCTGCTGGTAAGCACGTTATATGTGAAAAGCCTTTAACTGGATATTTCGGTCAGGATGGTGATGTTTCGCCAATTGGTAAGAATGTTCCTAAATCAAAAATGTATGAAGAAGTATTAAAATCAATGGATGAGCTAAAAAAAATAGTTGATGCAAGTGATAAAAAATTCTTATATGCTGAAAATTATGTGTATTCAACCCCTATCAGAAAAGCAGCAGAAATAATTTCTGCGAGAAAAAGTAAAATTCTATTTTTAAAAGGTGAAGAGAGCTTAAAAGGTTCAAGTTCTCCTGTTGCTGGAGAGTGGAAGGGAACAGGTGGAGGAACACTCGTAAGAGCTGGGTGCCATCCTCTTTCAGGAGTGTTATGGTTAAAACAACAAGAAGCAATTGCTAGAGGTGAAGAAATAACTATAAAAAGTGTTATGGCAGATACAGGTGTAGCTACAAGTTGTTTAACTGAATATGAACACAGACATATCAGTGCACAACCAAATGATGTGGAGGATTTTGCAACAGTGACCATTACTTTTTCTGATGGAACCAAAGCATTAGTAATATCTACAGATACTGTTTTGGGTGGAACTAAAAATTATGTTGAAATATATTGCAATGATAATGCCTTAATGTGTAACATAACACCAACTGATATATTAAACACTTATTTTTTAGATGAAGAAGGTATGGATGATGTTGTAATTTCTGAAATGCTACCTGCTAAATTAGGTTGGAACAAAGCATTTGTGTCAGATGAGGTAATTAGAGGATATATGGGTGAATTGCAGGATTTTGTTGAAACAATTGCTTATGATAAAAAACCATCCTCAGATTTTGACTTGGCATATAAAACTATAAAGGTAATTTATGCAGCATATTTGTCAGCTGAAGAAGGAAGAAGGGTAACATTTTAATTACAATTTTAGTGTAGCTTGCTAATTTAATAAATTGTAAAAAAAAATAGTAATTAATAAATTATTAATGTATAATTTACTAATTACTATTTTTATTTTTTAAAATGAGGTGTATAAATTGAATTTGCAGCAATTGTATTATTTTAAAACTATAGCCGAATATGAGCAATACACGAAGGCATCAAAAGCGCTGATTGTTTCACAGCCCACTTTAAGTCATTCTATATCAGACCTTGAAAATGAGTTAGGAGTTCCATTGTTTTATAAAAAAGGACGAAATATTAAACTTACCAAATATGGCAGTACATTCTTAGTTTTTGTAACTGAGGCCTTAGAAAAAATAGAGTTAGGTAAATATGCCATTAAAGAAATGATTAATCCTGATGAGGGAATTGTTTCTTTGTCTTTTGTTAGTTCTTTGAGTACTCATTTTATACCTTATGTGGTTAAGCAGTTTTATGAAGATGAACAAAATTTACAAATTAAATTTGAATATGACCAGAATACTTCACAAAAAATTATAACTGGATTAAATGATGGGAAGTTTGATATAGGGTTTGGTTCTAAGATGGAAGCTCCAGAGTTGGAATTTTATAATATATGTGAGGAAGAAATGGCTTTAGTTGTTTCGAATAAACATCAATGGGCAAATAGGGAATCAGTTGAACTAAGTGAAATTGTTGACCAGAAATTAATTACATATGAACATCAATGTGGTACTAGAATCTATGTTGATAATATCCTTTCAGTACTGAATAAAAAACCAAAAATCGTATCAGAGGTTTCAAATGACACAATGGTAGCTGGTATAGTTTCTGCAAATATGGGTATAGCAATTATGCCTAAAATGTTTGGGTTGAATACTTATGATGTAAAAGCTATTCGTATTGAAAATTGTGATTCAAAACGTAATCTATACATGATATGGCATAAAAATAGATTTATGTCCCCTGTTGCAAAAAAATTCAGAGATTATATTGTGGAAAATATAAAATTTAATTCGATATTTTAGCATTGCTTGAGATTTTCCTTAGAAACTATCCATTAAATTCTTAAGTATTTCTTCATTTTTTACTTCTAATTTTATTGTTAAATGTAAAGTTTATTATAGTATTTCTTTAATTATAATAATTTTTTTAGGTATAGTAATATTATTTTAATAATTTTGTAAACGTTTTTCGCAAAGTGACGATATATGTTTGTAAGAAAAAAATAATGTTAAGAAAGGTGAAAAAATGGGATTTATCAAACTAGATAAAATTGTTAAAAAAGATATGAAAGTAAGCAAGAGTAAAAGAACAACTACAATTAGAAGCAAACTTGTAAGTGCAATATTTTTAGCATGCTTGGTACTATTGACTATAAGCGGAGTTGTAATTTCTACTAATGTTCGTACGGAATACGAAAGTACAAAACAAGAATTGTTATTAGAAAAAGCACTAAGAGTAAGTGGCGAAGCTAATGAATTTTTTGATCGTTATACAGTTGTTGCAGAAATGGTGTCAAACAACAAAACAGTACAAAATTATTTAATGAGTACTCAAAATGGAACAAGTGTAACAACTAATGAAAACTTTCTAAATGTGATTAATATATTAAAGGATGCTCAAAAGGGTTATGATGGAGTTGTTAGTTCTGTTTATGTAGCTGAAGAAAGTCCATCAAGCTATGTAACATCGTCAAAAACTGTTGTTAAAGAAAATGTAGATTTAACTCAAAAGGCGTATTATAGAACTTTGAAAGATGGATTAATGCATGTATCAGAAATCTATAAAGATTCGAATACTGGTTCCATGGCAGTTACGATATCAGTTCCTATAAAAGTGAATGGACAGGTTATCGGGGAAGTATGTGCTGATATTTTAATTGATAAACTTGAACAAATGACAGGTGACAATAAATTTGGCGAAAGTGGATATTTTACTCTTTTAACTGGTGATAATAATATAGCTTATAGTAAAGATGCAGATAAATTATTAAAAAATATTACAGAAGTAGGATTTGATGAGAAATTGGTATCTGCTATTAAAGAAAACAATACTGATTTAATTGAATATGAAGAAAATGGAGAAAAACACGTTGGTAGTTTAGGTGTTATAGGCGATACAGGTTGGAAGTTAGTATCATCAATGAGTGAAGATGAGTTTTCCCAAGCTACAGAAGATTTATCCAATAAAATTATTTTTATATTTTTAATTGTAGGAATGTTATTATTAGTATTGATTTTTATATTAATAACAAAAATGACAAAACATATAGTTCAAATACAAAGAGTATCAGACAAGCTAGCTAATGGTGACCTTGATGTTGAAATTAATGTATCGTCAAATGATGAGGTAGGAAAATTAGCAGATTCAATAAGCAGCTTAACAGACAGATTAAAGAAATATATAGATTATATAGATGAAAGTTCAGAAGTGTTGAATCAATTTGCAGATGGAGATTTAACTTTAAATTTGAAGTATGAATATACTGGAGAATTTGAAAAACTTAAGAATGCATTAGTAAACGTTAGTGAGATGCAAAAGCAGGTGATAGGAGAAATAAAAGATTCATCAGAAGCTATTAATAGTGGAGCGGAACAAATAGCAAGCGGAGCATCAGCAACATCGCAAGGAGCTACAGAACAAGCAAGTTCAATTGAAGAATTATCAGCAGGAATAAATGTATTGGCTGATGCGATAAAAAATACTGCAAATGAAGCTAAAGGTGCTGGCAATAAATCATTAGAAGCTTCTAACAAAGTTGAAAATGGAAATGAGAAGATGCAAGAGCTTTTAATAGCTATTAATGAAATAAGTAAAACTTCTGGACAAATTGGGAAAATAATCAAAGTAATAGATGATATAGCATTTCAAACAAATATTTTAGCTTTAAATGCTGCAGTAGAAGCTGCACGTGCAGGTTCTGCAGGAAAGGGATTTGCAGTTGTAGCTGATGAAGTAAGAAACTTGGCAGGAAAGTCAGCAGAAGCAGCTAAGGAAACAACAGATTTAATAGAAAACTCTCTTTCGGCAATTAGCACAGGAACAACATTAGCTGGAGAAACAGGGAAGCATTTAGAGGAAGTAGTAGTAGCAACAGAGGATGCAAGCCGTTTAATAGAAAATATAGTTGAAATGGCTAATGATGGAGCTGTAGCTATAGAACAAATAAAAATAGGTGTAGAACAGGTATCATCAGTAGTTCAAGAAAATGCAGCATCAGCTGAGCAATCAGCAGCGAATAGCGAGGAACTAGCTGCTCAAGTAGAAAGATTAAACGAACTAATAAGAAAGTTTAAATTAAGCTAAGTTTATATAATAGAAAACCACCGACGTTGTCGGTGGTTAATTTAATTTAATATTTTATAAATTTAGATCCAGGCACATTGCAAATTGGGCATTTATCAGGAACAGCTTTTTCTATATTTCCACAAATAGGACATAAATAATAGAATACTTCTTCTGTATTATTTATGTTTTCTAATGCATCTTTATATAATTTTGCATGGACTTCTTCTGCTTTCATGGCATAAGTGAATGAATTTATTGCAGCCTTATTTCCTTCAGCCTCTGCTGCTTTAAGAAATTCTGGATACATACTTTCAAATTCATATGTTTCACCAGCAACCGCATCTTTTAGATTGTCTGTAGTAGTTTTGATTTTACCAGCAACTTCTAAATGCTTTTGGGCATGAATTGCCTCTGCATCTGATGCCGCAATAAATAACTTAGCAGCATTAGTATTTCCTTCTGCTTTAGCCTTTTTAGCATAAGCTAAATATTTTCTGTTTGCTTGAGATTCTCCTGCAAATCCATCCATTAAATTTTTAAGTGTTTTTTGTTCTTCCATTTTATTACCTCCAATTTTATTATTAATATTAGTCGGAATGCGTACAACGCTTGACTACAAAAAGTTTAGCAATAGTAATTTAGAAATGTAGTGTGAGCATTTAACGCGTACCGGTATTTACTTGTTTAATGTTTCGAATTGAACACATTTAGGACATAGTCCTTTAAAGTATACATTTTTATCCTTTACATGGAAATCTTTTAATTCATAAGTACTGAATTTATCTATATCTATATCAAAATCAAATATATCTTTGCAAGACACGCATTTGAAATGACCATGATTATCAGTTCGTATGTCATATCTAGTTTCATTATCTTCTATAGTTATTACTCTTACTAAACCTACATCTGTTAATGAATTTAGTGTATTATAAACAGTTGTCTTTGATAATGTAGGCACCTCGTTGTGTAAGCTGTTATAAATTTGGTCAACAGTTGGATGACATTGATTTAAGGTAAGATATTCTAGCACCTTTAATCTTTGATGAGAAAGACGTATATTTTTTGTTTTTAATTTTTCTAATAAATTATCAAATTCAATTTTCATATTTTCATCACCTATCATAGACAATTTTATATATCTATCTATTACAATGTTAAGTCAATTACTATATTGTAATTATTACAATATTATAATAATATTAAAATACAATTTTGTCAAGTACTTTATTTAAAAATTAGTGTACAAATTATTAAATATTTGCTATAATTTCTAATAATGTAAGCTATCAAGTTTACCTTATTTCAAAAAAATAATAGAAGTAAAATGAAATAATTTAATAAAAGCAATAATAAGAAAGTTTGAGGAGGTTTTATGAATATAAAAAACATTGGTGAGCAAAAACATATAGCGTTAATAGCTCATGATAACAGAAAAAATGATTTGTTAAAATGGGTAAAAAAACATACTAGTTTATTGTCAAGGCATTTTCTTTGTGGTACAGGTACAACAGCTAAAATGATTGCAACTGAAACACTTTTACCAGTTAGAGCTTATGAAAGTGGTCCGCTAGGTGGAGATCAACAAATAAGTGCTGCAATAGTAGATGGTAAAGTTGATTTTATGGTTTTTTTCTGGGATCCATTGACCTCTCAACCGCACGATCCAGATGTTAAAGCTCTTTTGCGAATAGCAGTTCTATATGACATACCTGTTGCAATGAATGTATCTACAGCGGATTTTTTGTTAAAATCTAGTATGATGGAAAAAGAGTACATAAGATAATTATAAATAAAAAACCCCGCTTAAATAAGCGGAGTAATGTTATTTTTAATCATTCCCATTACTATTTTTTCTCCAGTAATAGGTAGTGTCCTAATGTTGACTTTTGTTGCATTATATACTGCATTTGCAATAGCTGGAGCAGGTGTATTAATTACTATTTCACCTATAGATTTCGCTCCAAATGGTCCAGTAGGTTCATAACTTGATTCAAATTCAACTCTTATGTTACCTGCATCAATTCTTGTAGGTATTTTGTATTGAAGGAATGAATCATTTATCATACGACCGCTTTTATCATAAATAATATCTTCATATAAAGTCATACCAATTCCTTGTACTATACCACCTTCAGTTTGAACTCTAGCAAGATTTGGATTAATTGGTGTTCCACAGTCTACAACTGCAACATAATCAATTATATCAACTTTTCCTGTAAGCATGTCAACCTCAATTTCTACTATACCTGCCATAAAAGGTGGAGGTGATGTAGGAGAATAGTGGGATTCGCTTGCTGTTAAATAATTATTCATTCCAATTAAACCTTTGTTTGCAATATCTTTTAAGCTTATCTTTTTATTTTCATTTTTCAATGAAAATACTTCTTGACCGTCAAAATTCATATTTTCTTCAGAACAATCTAAAAGTCTAGCTCCTTCAGCAATTATTTTCTTTTTAAGGGATTCACATGTTTTAATAACTGCCATACCAGTGATATAGGTTGTACTTGAAGCATATGAGCCAGTGTCATATGGAGATAAATCAGTATCTACGCCATGAACTATAATGTTATCCATCTCACAATCTAAACAGTCAGCTGCAATTTGTGAAAGTATAGTATCACAACCTGTGCCCATATCTGTAGCTCCAATCATTAAGGTGTAGAAACCATCATCGTTTAACCTAATTTCTACTGCTCCTACATCTATATCTGAAATCCCAGAGCCTTGCATTGCAACTGCAACTCCAACAGATCTAACTTTGTTGTTTCCCATATCCCTTGCTGGATATTTTTCATCCCAACCAATCATTGCCTTAGCTCTTTCTAAACATTTATCTAGTGTACAGCTTTTTAATTCTTCATTATAATAGGTAGGCATGATATTTCCAACTTGAGTTTGGGTAAGCATGTTTTTCATTCTAAGTTCAGTAGGGTCCATTTCAAGTTTTGCTGCTAATTCATTTATAGCAGATTCCAGTGCGAAAAATCCTTGTGTGGCACCATATCCACGAAAAGCACCAGCTCCCATAGTATTTGAGTAAATTACTTCATAATCAAATTTAAATGCTTTTGCACTGTTGTATATTGTCATAGCTTTGTGGCCTGCTAATCCAACAGTAGTAGGTCCATGGTCACCATATGCTCCTGCATTCCAAATTGTGTTCATGTGTATAGCTTTTATTATTCCATTTTCATCTGAACCTAAACGAATATTTAATTCGCTTTCATGTCTAGGGCTTCCGTTAGTTAAACTTTCTTTACGTGAATATATCATTTTAGCAGGCTTTCCAGTTTTCCAAGTAACTATAGCAGGAAACATTTCACTTATTGCAGATTGTTTTGAACCAAATCCACCACCTATACGAGGTTTTATTACTCGGACTTTCGATTTAGGAATTTCAAGGGCGTTTGCTAAAATACGTCTTATGTGAAATGGAACCTGTGTAGATGTTATAACATTTAGTCTTCCATATGCGTCCATGCTTGTGTATGTTCTAAATGTCTCCATAGCTGTCTGATGATTAGCTTTAGTATGATATGTTTGCTCTATTATATGAGAGCATTTTTTTAATTCTTTTTCCACGTTTCCAAACTCAAAGCATTCGGATGCACAGATATTTCTTTTGTTTTCCGAGCCGATATCAATTAATGCTTTAAAATTTTCTTCAGGATGAACAATTATTTTATTGTCTTTGCCATCTTTGAAATCTAGTAGAGGCTCAAGAACTTTATACTTAACCTTCAATAAGCTTAATGATTTATCTACTGATTTTTCATCCCATCCAGCAACTATTGCAACGGGATCACCAACACATCTAATCAATTTATCCAGTATAAGCCTATCGTAAGGACTTGGTTCAGGATATGATTGACCAGCAGTCGTAAATCTTGATTTTGGAACATCTGCATGTGTTAATATACATTCAATTCCAGGTACAATGGTTGCTTTTTCTGTATATATATCTTCGATAATTGCATGTGCATGTGGACTTCTCAATACTTTAACAATTAAGCAATTCTCTGGAATAATATCATCTGTGTAAATAGGTTTACCAGTAACTATTGACATGGCATCTTTTTTTCTAATGTTTTTATTTACTGCTTTCATTCTAGTTCTCCTTGCTTAAATATTTTTTGATAGCTCTTAGTTGTCCCATATATCCAGTGCAACGGCATAGATTTCCTTCTAGATATTTTTTTATTTCATTTTCTGTTGGATTTTTTAATTCGTTTTTCATTGATAAAACACTCATTATGAACCCAGGACTGCAAAATCCACATTGTTCCGCACCTTCGTCAGCTAAAAATGCTCCAAATTCAGCTGCTTCTTTTTCTAATCCTTCTATAGTAGTTACGTGCATACCATCTACACGTACTGCGAGGGTTGAGCATGAAAGTATTGGTCTGTTTTCTAACAAGACAGTGCATAATCCACAGTTTGATGTATCGCATCCACGCTTTACACTGTAAAACCCTTTAGCTCTTAAAAAATCAAGAAGTATTGTATCTGGTGCAATATCGTCACTAAATTCCTTGTTATTTATCCATAATTTAATTTGCATAGTTGCCTCCGCTTATTATTGCTTCTAAATTTCTTTTTATAAGAGCATGTGCTAGTATTTCACGGTATTCTTTACTTCCTCTATAGTTTGTACCAAAAGATGAATTATTAATAGCTTGAGATATAATTTGGTTAAATTCTTCATCTGTTGGATTAGAATTTGCATTAATTTTTGTTATTACTGGTTTTTGTGGCCTTGCACCTAAAACTACATTCCATGTATTGTCTATATTTGAAACTGAACATGTTAGTACTGGCAAATCGGAAGAGCTTGTTCTGTAACTATTATAACATGTTTTTCTTGAATCTTTTTTTATCACTATTCTAATTAGTATGTCATTATCAAGTGGCATCTGAGCATATTCTTCCATAGAAACAATACCACCTTTATAAAGTTCTACATAACTGTCAAGAGATAAAAAGGCTGTTAAGACATCAGAAAAACCAAATCTAGAATAAATACTTCCTCCAATTGTAGCCATATTTCGCAATTGAACTCCTACAATATGTTCGACTGACTTTGAAATTAAGTTAGGATAACAATCATTTAATCCTCTGTGAAGTTCAATATCTCTTAACGTGCACATACATCCTATTTTAAAGTTATCTTCATCTTCTTCTATGTTGTTTAGGCCTAATGATGAAAGATCAATTGCTGTTCCTATTTTTTTTCTTCCCATTTTAAGCCAAAGCATACCACCAATTATTACGTTCCTTCTGTTTTGATTCAATTCATAAGCTTGTTGCAGATTATCTGCTACTATATATTTATCTATTGTGAACATGAAATCAATCCTTTCATTTATCAACTTATATTTGTTTTTATGTAATTTTACCTTAATTCTACAAACTTTTCAATGTATTTTTGAAACAATTATCTTGCTAAAACTCATAGTATTAGTATAAAACTTTGAGAAAAAATAGAATGTTTTTTATATGCAATTGGTAAATTATGTAGTATGATGGTAAAGTGTAATTATATGTATGACAATAAAAAAATTGGAGGTTAAATTATAATGACTTGGATGCCCTTTTTATGCCTAGGTGTTGGACTCTTTATTGGATTTCGCAATTTATCCCAAATATTATTAATTAGAATTGATTTCGTCATAAATATTGCTTTGGTTATATTGATGATGACAATAGGATTGAATATCGGTATAAATAAGTATGTTATGTTGAATTTGCATTCAATAGGATTAAATTGTTTAATTATTGCTTTGTTTGCTATTTCTTTTAGCGTTTTATTTACAGTAATTTTAGAAAAAACGATACTTCCGTTAGAGATGTTAAAAGAGAAGATTCGTTCAGAAAATATTAGTATAAACAAAAAGGTTGATATTTCGGATGAGTATATAAAGAAATCTTCGCCATTGATTTGGATTATGCCTGCAAGCATTGTTGTTGGTGTAATAATAGGTTACTTTTTCATGCCAAGTAATTTGACTTTTATTCTTGACTATTTACTTATTGGTTCTCTAGTGATACTTTATACAGGAGTAGGGATTAGTTTAGGTTCTAATTTAGAAATTTTTGAATATATAAAAAAACTTGGTTTTCGGGTTGTATATATTTCTGTTGCAATCTTTGCAGGAAGCATTATTGGTGGATTAGTTTCGGGAATATTACTTCATTTACCATTACATGTTTCAATAATATCAGCAGGTGGTATGAGTTATTATAGTTTAACGGGTGCTTATATGACTCAGGTTTATGGTATTGAAACTGGAACATATGGGTTTATTGTTAATGTAATGAGAGAGTTTTTTACAGTTTTGCTTTTGCCTTTGCTAATTAAAATTAGTAAGGGAAGTCCAATTGCTGGAGGAGCGGCGGGAAATATGGATACAATGCTTGTTCCAATAACAAAGTTTGTAGGGGTTGAGATTGGCTTGGTGACATTAATTACTGGAGTGATCTTGACGTTTACTGTACCGCTTATACTTCCTCTTTTATATGGACTGTTAGCATAATTATTTTTTTATACAAGGCGATTATGCAAATTTTAGCTTAATCGCCTTTATGTTTTATAAATTAAGTTTTTTAGTTATTCATTCTATATATATCAACCATCTCATGCAGTGATTGTGCTTGAGCAGCAAGTTCTTCACTTGCAGCAGCTGTTTCTTCAGATGTAGCAGAATTGGATTGCACTACGTTTGAAATTTGAGCTATTCCTATGTTAATTTGACTCATTCCTTCACTTTGGCTTTTTGCTGCCTCTGAAATTTCATAAATAATATTAGTGACTTTATTTGTGTTTTCCACTACATTATGCAGTGCTTTTTCAGTTGTCTTAGCAATTTTACTTCCTTCTTCTACAGCTTTAATTGAATTTTCTATTAAAACAGCAGTGTTTTTTGCTGCACTTGCACTTTTGGTAGCAAGATTTCTTACTTCGTCTGCAACAACTGCGAAACCCTTGCCATGTGAACCTGCTCTAGCAGCCTCAACTGCAGCATTTAGTGCTAGTATATTTGTTTGAAATGCGATGTCATCAATAGTTTTTATTATTTTGCTAATTTCATCAGATATAATATTTATATTGTTCATTGCCTTCATCATTTCGTTCATATGATTGCTACTAACTTTAACCTCTGTGTTTGCATCCGTTGAAATAGAATTGGCGATGTTAGCACTATTAGCACTTTCCTTAATTTGATGTGTAATATATTCAATTGTTGCTGCAAGCTCTTCTGTAGAACTTGCTTGTTCGGTAGAACCTTGTGCTAATGATTGAGATGCCGCTGATACGTGTGATGAACCACTTTCGATGCCATCTGCCATAATTTTTATTTCTTTCATTACAAGTTTTAATTCTGAAAACAAACTTTCAACTATTTCTACAGTGGTATTATAGATTCCATTGTGCTTGCTCTTGTCTACAGTTACAGTAAGGTCGTGTTTAATTAATGCATTATGATATATACCTATATCATCGGACATTGTTTTAACTGAATTAATTGCACCTTCGATAGAACGTGCTAATAGACCGATTTCATCTGTGCTATTAATTTCATTAATATTGTTAATAACTTCACTGTTTATATTACCAACTTCAATAGCTTTTGCAGCATTTACTACTTTTTCAAGTGGAAGTTTTAGACCCTTTTTTAGAATAATCGAGCCTATTATCACATCTATTAAAGCAGCAAGTATAGCTATAAATATTGTTATTAATATATTTATAAATATTTTTTGTTCTACATCAGTATTATCTCTTCCTGAAAATATAATGCCCGTTACCTTGCTTCCGTCATTTGATAGAATCGGGTAATATGCAGTTATGTGATTTTTTCCAAATAGCTTAGCTCTTCCTGTATAATTTTGCTTTTGATTAATTACAACATCTGTAATATCAGGATCTAGGTTAGTACCTATAACCCTTTCGCCATTATTAGTAATTGTTGTGTTTATTCGTTTATCACCTTCGAAAATAGTAAACTCATCACCCGTTATTTTTTTAAGCTTATCAACTAAATCTGTATTATCAAGGTTATAAGATGTTGTAACAGTTCCAATGATGTTTTCTGATTTATTGTATATTGGGGCTGTTACATTAACTGCATATTTAGAATTAGTCTCACTGTCAATTATTGAATATACATTGCCATTTATGGCACTTTTTATGGCATCTTGATTAGAAAATTTATCACCAGCTTTTTTGGCACCCTGAGTACTTGATAATATGGAACCATTGAAATCGGTTATTGTAATATCATCAAGTTCTAATACAACTTTTAATTTATTAGATTCTTCTAAAATTTTATTTCTACGGTTATTCAAAATTCCATCTATAATAGTTTGATTAAGTGCAATAGTCTTAGAAGAAATTTCAAGTGTTTTACTAGTAATATTAAGTTCTTCTTTCATAATATTTGCTGAAGCTGCTGCCTGATGATTAGTAATGTTGTTAATCAATGCACTCATAGAAGCTAATGATGATACAGCTGTAATTACAATTGCACATATAACAAAAATAACTATTGCTCTCAAAATCCTGCTACTTAAACCTTTGGTCTTATGGTTTTTTTTTCTTATTAGTATATTTTTCATTGTTCGCTCCTTTGATTTAATTTGTTATAGCTAGAAAAATTATAATAAATACTATACTATATTATGTTATCGGCAGAATTTATATAATGTTTAGTTATACTAAATATATTTATATAATATTTAGTATAACTAATTGCTTTTTGTTAGTTAACAATAGTTATGGTGTAAAAAGTTATGTTGAAATAATTAATTAGTAATTAAATTTGTTTATAATCATTATCACAATAAACTTATTTGAATATAATAATAGTGGACAGTGTCCAAAATATTATAAAGAGTGATGAAATGAAAAATTATTTATATTATGATACAAATGTAAGAGAACGAAACAGAGATTATGAAAGAGACTGCAATAGAGATCTTGAAAGGGATCTTGAAAGAGATTTTGAAAGAGATTTTGATAGACATTTTGAAAGAGACATTAATAGAGATTGCGATAGTCATTGTAGATGTTTTCCGCCGTGTCCAACACATTGCTGTTATCCTTGTTGTATAATAGGTCCAACAGGCCCACGTGGACCAATTGGACCGCAAGGACCAATAGGTCCACAAGGACCAATAGGATTACAAGGTCCAACAGGCCCAATAGGTCCAACGGGAGCAACGGGAGCAATAGGTCCGATAGGTCCAACAGGTCCGATAGGTCCAACAGGCCCAGTAGGTCCAACGGGAGCAACAGGAGCAACAGGTCCGATAGGTCCAACAGGTCCGATAGGTCCAACAGGAGCAACAGGAGCAACAGGTCCGATAGGTCCAACAGGAGCAACAGGAGCAACAGGTCCGATAGGTCCAACAGGTCCGATAGGCCCAACAGGTCCAATAGGCCCAACAGGTCCGATAGGCCCAACAGGTCCAATAGGTCCAACAGGCCCAGTAGGTCCAACGGGAGAAACAGGAGAAACAGGTCCAATAGGTCCAACAGGTCCGATAGGTCCAACAGGTCCGATAGGTCCAACAGGTCCGATAGGTCCAACAGGTCCAACAGGTCCGATAGGTCCAACAGGTCCGATAGGCCCAACAGGTCCGATAGGTCCAACGGGTCCGATAGGCCCAACAGGTCCGATAGGTCCAACAGGTCCGATAGGTCCAACAGGACCGATAGGTCCAACAGGACCAGTAGGTCCAACTGGCCCGGGAGGAAATTCGTTCTATTTAGGTTCGGATCAATCTGTTGCTAATAACGATTTTCTAGGACTAGGTACCTCATCAAGTGCTTTTATTAGAAATAATGTAGTAATACCACTTAATTCAACAATTGCTGGCTTGGTTCTTAGTATTAGAGATCAAACATTAACAGCAGCTGACACTGTAACTGCTGAGGTATATGCAAGCACAGATTGTGGTGCTACTCCTGTAGCAACGGGAGTTACGGCAACAGTAACAGGTCCAAATCCTCCAAATTGTTGTGCTTTTTCAGCAGCAAACTTACCTGTAAGCCAATGTGACTTGTTATCTGTTAGAATAACACGTGCTGGAGCAGTAGGAGCTTTAGCTGGCGGAGCATCAGCAACTATTGTTATAAACACACCATAATGAAGAAACATTAAATAAGTAAAATTATTAATACCTCCTCTTTACTGCTAAAGAGGGGGTATTTTGTATATAATAATTAATGGTATGTTAATGTATATGTAATAATTTCGTGCTACAATATGTGATAAAATAAAGAAAAATTAAAATTGAGGTGTATTTATGAAGAAAAAAGTATTTAATTGGAAATCAATCATGATGTTGGTTATGATTGTCATGCTCATTAATATTGCTCCTAATGCTTATGCACAGAGCCCAATTAAGTTAATTATTGATGGAAAAGAAGTTAGTGATGGACCAGAAGCATTTATAAAAAATGACAGGACTTTAGTACCATTAAGGGTAATTGCTGAAGAGTTAGATGCAGAAGTAACTTGGGATAATATTAGTAGAACAGTACATATTTCTAAGGAAGATTTGCATGTTGTACTATCTATAGATAGCAATTTAATTGAATATACAATTGATAATGAAACAATTTATAATTTAAGCGATGTGGCACCATTAATAAAAGAAGATCGTACATTTGTACCTATTAGATTAGTGAGTAATGCTTTAGGTGTTGGGATTAATTGGGACAATATTAAAAGAACAGTTATAATTAATTCATCAGAAGTATCAGAAATAGAATCTTTTTTTGATGTTAAAATTTCATCTGTAAAATCCGGACAGGCTATAACAGGGACTACAAGTTTGAATACGCAGTTAAAAGATATACCAAAAGGTGCTGCAAAAATTAAATATTTTCTACTTAATTCAGATACAAAAAAAGGTTTTGTAATTGCAACGGGTAGTGATGTAACTTCAACTTATGAATGGAAACCTTCTATGGAGGATAACGGAAATAAAATTTTAGTTTCTGCGATTTATGATAGTAATGATAAATTTTTAGCTGGAGATGCAATTCCTGTAAAAATTGGTATAGTTCCTGAAATAAAACTTACAGGATTAACTGAAGGAGAATTAGTTACTGCTGGTAGCGTGCCACTTGGAGCCGACATAAACTTTTTAGCAGCATATGTAAAATATGAAATAATTAATCCAGATACAGATGCATATTACATTTCATCAGGTCTTGATCCACTAGGTGGATTTACTATGATTCCTGTTATGGAGGACAATGGTAACATGTCTTTAAGAGTAATAGCATATGATATGAGTGGAAAAGCATACTATGGAGATTATGTAAATGTTAAGGTTGATGTAAACAGGTATATAAACCTTGGTGGAATAACAGAGGGGCAGACAATCAACAGTTCTGTTACGTTGAGAACATCTAGAAACTTCAATGTTTCAGAAACTGAATATGTTTCAGTTGACAATATAGGCAATGAAACTGTATTGTATAAAGCTGGCTACGGTAACTATACTTGGTTTCCAGGTCCTGATATGGAGGGAAGCAAATTACTTTATGTAAAAGTAAAAGATACTTTAGGCAACTCTTATACAAGTAGCAAAGTAAAAGTTAATGTTGTAGGTTCTCCAAAAGTGTTGTTACAGAGTGTAGGACCCGGACAAGTTGTAACGGATACATTTAATCTAAATGTAAAAAGTAATGTAAAATTAGACAGTGTAAAATATATTTTAACTAATTTAAAAACGGGAGTTAGCAATACTTTGTCTGGACAAACATATACTCCTAGTGAGGGAGATGCAGGTTTGTGGAGTTTAAGAGCTGAAGCGGTATATGGTGGACAGACACTAAAGACGGAATCAGTTAAATTTACGATTTATAAAAACAAATTATACACTGCTCTTCCAGTTGTAGCAAAAGATCAGTTTCTAGGCTTTTCATCAAAGTTGGCTATAGATAATCTTGAAAAAACTGGAATGTCAGCTGCACTACAGACAGCACAGGCAATTTTAGAAACAGGGTGGGGACAAAGTGTTCCAGTTGATAAGTATACTGGTCAATTCTCAAATAACTTATTTGGAATAAAAGGTAAGGGAACGGCAGGCTCAGTTACTTCAAATACTTGGGAAGAATATAATGGAGTATCATTTAGAATTGATGATGATTTTAGAGCATATAACAATGTAAGCGAAAGTTGGGAGGACCACAATGCACTTCTTCTTACAAAAGAAAGATATGCACCATTCAGAGCAGTTATGTTTGACAGCACACAAGGTGCATGGGCGCTGAGAAGATGCGGATATGCAACTGATTCTCAATATTCAATAAAACTTATTGATATAATAAATAGATATAATTTAAAAGAACTTGATGAAGTAGGCGTATGATGGGAAATTACAGTTTATATATTTAACTGTCAATTTTTTCACCTGCTTCACCCATGAAACGTGTTCCGTTGTATTTTATCATTTAATATTTGATTTAAAATAAAATTTTTTACAAAAAACATACAGTTGGCTTTTTTTAGCAACTGTATGTTTTTTGTAAATATACTGATTAATCAGATATGAATGAAATTTGAATTATAATTGAAAGAAGTAAAATTTGGTGTATAATGTAAATTGTAGTACAACAATTAACATTTGTAATGTTGGTTAAATTAGATAAGAAGGTTGGTGGCAAAATTATGGCTGTAAGAGAAATCTTGTTGTTAGGAAATGAAAACTTATATAAACTCAGCGAAGAAACAAATAAACAAGATAAATGTAAGGCAAAGCAAGTAATTGATGATTTGCATGATACATTATTTGATTTTAGAAAAAAGAACGGGTTTGGAAGAGCAATAGCAGCCCCTCAAATTAATGAAGCTTATAGAATTATATATATGAACTATGATGACAAATCAATAGCTTTTATAAATCCGAGAATTGAATTTACGAACGATAAACAGTTTGAAATTTGGGATGATTGTATGAGCTTTCCTGGCTTAGAGGTTAAGGTGAATCGTTACAAAAAATGCAAAGTATTTTACAAGGATTTGGATTGGAAAGATTGCGAAATGGAATTTGAAGGAGATTTATCTGAATTGATTCAACATGAATATGATCATATTCATGGTATATTGGCGGTTCAGAGAGCTCTTGATAACAAATCATTTAGAATGAAAAATATTAAGGAATAAACATATATAATTAAGGAGCACTATAATGATTCTTTATATTTATTTATGCTTGACAAGTAAATTTATTTGCATTATGATATAAGTAGTTATGATAACTACTTATAAATTTTGATAATAAAGGATAAGATATGGATGATAACTTAGAGCTTTATGAATATAGTAAGAAAATGAGTGAAGCAAAGCTTATTAAATGGTGTTGTTTGCCAAAATCTCCGATATATTGTGACAACCTGTTACAAATTGTGAAAGATGAATTGTCTTTTATGCAAATTGGAGATGAAAAGCTTATAACTAAGAGCATGGTTAATAATTATGTAAAATGGGGCATGATGCCAAAGCCGTTAAAGAAAAAGTATGAAAGATTGCACATTGCACATGTGATTGTTATTACGATACTCAAACAGATATTACCTATTTCAGAAATAAAGTATGGCATACAATTACAGATAGTTTTGCATGGAAAAGAGAGGGCTTATGATGCTTTTGCAGAAGCCCTAGAGGAATCTATGAGAAAAGTATTTGTTCCGATTTTACAAAAACAAAATACTTATGTACTAGATGAAAGACGAGTTGATTATGACAAGCTAGCTATTTCTTCTATTACAACTTCGCTTTCGAACAAACTATTAACTGAAAAAATAGTAGAAACAAAAATTAAAAAATATAATAATCTAGCTAAAAGCCAAGAGGTAGATTATGAATAAACAATAATTTTAATCGAATGGTATTCACCATAATAGAATATTTTGAATTGAGTGATTGAGTAAAAGATTAGAGGCGATGAAATATATTATATGGAGGTAAAGTCTAATGATAATAAGTGAATATCGTAATATTGATAAAAGATTAAATATATTAATTAACTCAGTTGATAGAATGCTTAATTTAGAAGTTATCAATATTCATGATTTGGAATTTGTAAAACTAAGAAGAACAATTGTTGTTATATTAAAAAAAATATTTGATGATAGTAGTTTGGCTGAAAAGTATATATCTAAATTTAATCAAATAATGCATTATAATTATGAGCAAACAGAATTCAACTTTAACAAAGCAAAAGAATCATTAAAACAATTAGTATATGAAGCAATAGAAGAAGTTAGTAGAGTTTATTATAGGAACTTAAAGTTTATTTCCGAGTGCAGCTTGCCATATCTTACATATTTAAAAGCACTAAAATTATATAGGGTATTTAGCGAAAAATTAGCAGTAAAAAGAAAAATTACTACAGAATTATTCAATTGATAACTATACGTTTGAGTTTTAAAAAGAGTAAAGTATCTACTTATGCAGATGCTTTACTCTTTTTAATCTAGGGAATGTTATTTTGCTTGACAGATTAATAAAGAGTTTATAATCCATATAAAGTGCAAGAAAGAAAAATTACCTTTTTTTATAAAAATAAATTGAAAATTATTAATAATTAATGTAAAATAGAAGCGAGTATTATACTTAATCATAAAAACATATATTCATGCAATTCAATAAGGCAGTTATCTTCGTAAACACTTCAGCTAAAATTTGATATAAAATTAACAAAATTTCAAAACTGATTTTTAAATTAATACAAAATTTATAATATGCAAATAATGCAAGTTAAAACAAACTTATAGTAATATTTAAGAATTTATAATTGAAATGCAATTCCATATATTGTAAGCTTCATAATGAATAAAAGTGTGGACTAATATATCAGAAAATAGTAATATATAGTGGAGAAATAAATAGTTTTATATGAGGAGAAAACGAATGAATTACAAAATGTTCGGATTATATGTTTTGTTTTGGCTTATTTTATCCCAAAACTTTAATTTCGAGAGAATTGTAGTAGGGACTGTAGTCTGTGCGATAATTTTTGTATTCAATAAGGAACTTTTGAACAATCAAAGGAAGAATAGTAGTATATTCATTTCAATATCAAATGTAAAATATTACCTTTTGTATTTTGTAGTTTTAATTAAAGAAATATTCAAGTCTAACTTTCATGTTGCAAAAATTGTGTTGAGTCCAAAACTCAACATTTCACCTTCTATAGTAATCATAAATACTAAATTAAAAAGCGAACTAAATAAAACTATTTTAGCAAATTCTATTACCCTTACTCCCGGAACATTAACTTTAGATATGTATGATGACAAACTAATTGTGCATTGTTTGGATAAGGAAGCGGCAAATGGTTTAGAAAATAACAGCTTTGAAGGTATTCTTTTAAAGAAAGAGGAAATAAGTAATGACTAAGATTTTAGTTTTTGCAATAATATTTTTGTCTATTGTTATCATAGGGTCTATGTATAGAGCTATTAAGGGTCCAAGTGCCGCAGACAGGCTCATAGCAATTAACGTAATTGGTACTAAAACTATAGTGTTAATACTTATGATATCATTAGTATTTAGGGAAAATTACTTTGTAGATGTTGCTTTAGTTTATGCGTTAATTAGCTTTGTAGCTTCGGTTGTTATTGCAAATTACATTGAAAAAATAGGGGGGAACTAATGATAATCAACTTAGTAGGTGGAATTTTTATATTAGGAGGATTGTTTTTCTTTTTAGTTGGAACTGTTGGAATTCTTAGATTTCCAGAAGTTTTATCAAGAATTCATGCTGCAGCTAAATGTGATACTCTCGGTGCGTTGCTTTGTTTAGTAGGACTTATAATTTTTAATGGGTGTAATATGACATCTTTGAAAATGATATTAGTACTCATATTTATTTGGGTAACAAATCCTACAGCTGCTCATTTAATTGGTAAAGTTGAATATATTAGAAGTAACTTACATAATAAAAAGGACGGAGTTAAATAGATGAAAGTTTTTAGTATTATAATGCTTATATTTTTAATATTTTCTTCTATAGCTGTATCAACTATGAAGAGCAAACTTGGATCAATAATTGTTTTTGCAGTTTATAGTTTAATTATGGCAATACTGTGGGAGCAGTTAGAAGCACCTGATTTAGCTATTACAGAAGCAGCAGTAGGTGCAGGAATTACGACCGTTTTATTAATTTTAACTTTAAGCAGAATAAGGAGTATTAAGAAATGAGAAAAATAATTGCTGTTTTTATAACTTTAGGAATAACCATTATTTTACTTATTGGCTCTGAAAATTTACCGCAATTTGGTACAGAAAACACACCTGCTAATAATGATTTAACTAAATATTATATAGAAAATTCTATAAAAGACACTGGTGCTACAAATATAGTCACAGGGGTTATATTAGACTATAGGGCTTTTGATACGTTTATAGAATCAAGTGTTTTGTTTACCGCTGCAATAGTTGTTATGATATTGCTAAAAAAAGAAAAATCTTAGTGATTTGAGAGGTTTATATGAAGGACAAGATATTGAATACTGTTGGTAAAAATTTAATCCCCTTTATACAAATTTTTGGATTATATGTTATTTTTCATGGGCATTTAAGTCCGGGTGGAGGGTTTGCTGGAGGAACTATAATTGGAGTAAGCTTTATACTTTATAGAATTATATTTGGAAAAGAATTTGTTCAAAATAAGTTAAGGTTTTCTTTATTGATTAGGTTTTTAACAATTGGAGTTTTTATATATGGTGTAATGAAAGGATATATTTTTATATCTGGAGGTAGTGATTTGCATTGGGCTACGCCACCTTTAGGAATTCCTGGAAGTATTATAAGTGGAGGTTTTTTACTTCCTCTTAATATTATAGTTGGTACTGTAGTTTCTGTAACAATGTACTTTTTTTATTGTTTGTTTGAAGAAGGAGAAATTTAAAATGGAAAGGCTGCTAACTAATTATTATGAAACATCTTCTATTATTTTATTTGGAATAGGGTTTGCAACACTTTTATTGCATAGTAATTTAATAAAGAAAATTATAGGAATGAATATAATGGACACATCTGTAATTTTATTTTTAATCGCGAAAGGCTATATACACGGAAAAGCTTCACCTATAGTGGTTGGAGAATTTAAGGGAGTTTCAGAATATGTTAATCCGATTCCTACATCTCTTATGCTTACAGGTATAGTTGTAGCTGTTAGTACTACAGCTTTTGCGTTAGCACTTACTATAAAAATGTATGAGAAATATGGAACAATTGAATTAGATGAGATATTAGAAAAGGGGGATGAATAATATTGACAATAATTAAAAGCTTTCCTTTAATAGGTGTATTAATATTATTTTTAATAGCTTTTATTATGCCACTAATAAAAAAGAACAGTGTAGTTAAATTTTTAAGCATTGCTTCGTTTTCAACATGTCTAGTGTTGTTTGTAGTTTCTCTTAATTATGTAATACACAACGGAAGTTACTTTTATAAAATAGGACATTTTGTTGCTCCTTATGGCATTGAGTTTAGCATAGGAATTATTGAGTGTATTATGGCTGTTTTATTTGCATTTATATCTCTTATAATATCTTGGTACTCATGCTATAGTATTGAGCATGATGTAAATGAAAGTAAAGTTCCTTTATATTATCTTTTAATAAATATTCTTGTTGGATCTCTGTTAGGTATTATATTTTCTAATGATATGTTTAATGTATATGTATTTATTGAAATTAGTAATTTAGCATCATGCGGAATAGTAGTAGTTAAGGATAAAAAAGAAAATATAAGGGCAGGTATTAAGTATCTTATTTTAAGTTGCTTGGGCTCTGGATTAGTACTTATGGGAATTGCCTTTTTATATTCAATGACAGGTCATCTAAATATGACATTTATTCATGAAAATTTAATAAATAGTTATATGAATTATCCACAAGCAATAATTATAACATTAGGGTTATTTACTGTAGGAATAGGAGTTAAAAGTGCTTTGTTTCCACTTCATACGTGGCTACCTGATGCACATTCAAATGCTCCAACTTCATCCAGTGCAATGTTGTCATCCCTAGTTTTAAAGGCATATATAATATTTTTGATTAAGGTTTTATATAGAGTAATGGGTAACGAAATTATTTCTGAAACACCTATACTTTTTGTATTGTTAGCACTTGGAAGTTTAGGTATGATTATGGGTTCTGTATTAGCTATATTTCAGAAGAATTTAAAGAGAATTATTGCTTATTCAAGTGTAGCACAAATTGGATATATTTATTTTGCAATAGGTTTAGGAACTGAATTAGGATTTGTAATTGCCATTTACCATATTATAGGTCATGCAATAACAAAGTCAGCACTTTTCCTATGTTCAGGTTCTATTATAGAGAAAACTGGTATAAAAGAAATTGCAAATCTAAAAGGTGTTGGTAAAGAAATGCCTTATACTTTATCGCTTTTTTTAATATCCTCATTATCACTGGTTGGAATTCCATTATTACCTGGGTTTGTAAGCAAGTGGTACTTGGCAATTGAAAGTATAGGAGTAAATAAGTTATATCTTATTGTAATAATACTTGTAAGTAGTCTTTTGAATGCAGTATATTATTTACCTATTTCTATACATGGTTTTTTTAATGAAGAACAATCAAGTAGTAAATTATATAAAAGTAAAGAAAAATCTGTAAAGGAGTTAATGCCTATTACAATACTTGTTATAGCAATGTTATATGTTGGGGTTAATTCTGAAGGGATAATTAATTTGATTAAGACAACATTTGTATAGGAGGAAGACCATGAATAATATTATTTTGTTGCCTATAATTTTCCCTTTTTTAGCTGCTATTATAATAGCAGTATGTAATTTTACTGAAAAAAGAAGAAATATATTTGCAGGATCTATTATATTTTTAAATTTAATTTTTGTGAGTTACATTGTAGCAAATTTTAATGGAATTAGTATGCATGTCATTAAAATGAACGAATTCTTAGATATATACTTTAAAGTGGACAAATTAAGTGTATTTTTTTCACTTTTAGTATCTGTCTTGTGGTTATTTACAAGTATTTATGCTATGGAATACATGAAACACGAAGGGAAGGAAAAAAGATTTTTCGCATATTTTATTTTAACGCTCGGTGTAACATTAGGTATAGCTTTTGCGGGTAATCTTATTACACTTTATTTATTCTACGAATTATTAACATTGACAACATTTCCTTTAGTAATACATTCAGGAAGTAAAGAAGCGTTAAAAAGTGGGATGAAGTATTTAATATATTCATTTACAGGTGCAACGGTAGCACTTTTGGGGATGCTAATTTTGTTTAGTCTGACTAATAATCTTACATTTGTTCCAGGAGGAGTAATAAATGCTAATTTATTGGATAATAAAACATTATATTTCATTATTTATGTTTCTATGTTTATAGGCTTTGGAGTAAAGGCTGCATTAGTTCCATTTCATTCATGGTTGCCTGCTGCAATGGTAGCACCAACGCCTGTTAGTTCTTTACTTCATGCAGTTGCGGTGGTTAAATCAGGTATATTTGCGATAACTAGAGTTACTTTTTATATATTTGGAGCAAATGCAGTTAGATTTACGGGAGCTAATAAGTATTTAATCATTTTAGTAATAATTTCAATATTGATGGGTTCATTTCTTGCACTACATCAAGAAAACTTAAAAAAAAGACTAGCATATTCAACCATAAGTCAGCTAGGATATATTTTGCTTGGAATACTTCTTTTAAATAAAAATGCTTTTATTGGTGCGATGATGCATTTATTGAACCATGCGGTAATAAAAATAACTTTGTTCTTTTGTGTAGGAGCCATAATGTATACTACTGGAAAAACAAAAATATCTGAAATAAATGGAATAGGCAAGTCTATGAATATTACTATGTTTTGCTTTACCATATCATCTATATCTCTTATTGGGATACCACCAACTAATGGATTTATAAGTAAATGGCTATTAGCTGAAGGGTCCCTTGTTGAAGGAAAAATAGGTTTTCCAGTGATACTTTTACTGAGTGCATTACTTACGGCTATGTATCTTTTTCCTATTTCAATTGCAGCTTTTTTTACAAAAGATGAATCTAATGTTTTAGAAAAAAAGAAAGCTCCCATAAAAATGTTAATTCCAATAGTTTGTATAACTGTTATTACAGTATTTTTAGGGTTATTTCCTAACTTTGTATTGGATTTTTTAAGAGCTATGGCATCGGAAATTATGAATTAATTAAGGAAGGTGAATAATTTGAATCCACAAATAATTCTTGTTTTTATAATACTTATACCTCTTATAGGTTCTTTTATAAGTTTTATTATTGGGATAAAAGATGAAAAAGCTAGAAGTGTTTTTAATATTACAATGACTGGAGCTAATTTTTTTATCATAACTTCCTTATATTTCAATGTTATGAATGGTACAGTAGATATTTTCATACCTAATATAATGGGGACAGGACTGTTTTTAAAGTTAGATATGTTTAGATATATATTTGTATGGCTTACATCTTTAATTTGGTTTTTAATAACAATATATTCAACACAGTATCTTTTAAGTTATAAAAATAGAAATAGGTATTATTTATTTTTTATGACTACTTATTGGAGTACATTGGGTATATTTTTATCAAATAATTTAATAAATTTATTTACATTCTTTGAAATTATGTCATTATCATCATATCCTTTAATCATACATGATGAGGACAAATATTCTCATGATGCAGGTAAAACATATTTAATTATGGCGGTATCAGGTGGACTTGTTTTATTAATGGGATTATTTTTGTTATATGATTTTACACAAACTTTAGATATAGATAAAATTAAATATGTTATACAAGATATAGGGAATATAAAATATGCAATTGCTGGACTTATTATAGCTGGATTTGGTGTAAAAGCGGGTATGTATCCATTGCATTTATGGCTTCCTAAAGCACATCCGGCATCTCCAGCACCTGCAAGTGCTATATTGTCTGGAGTTCTTTTGAAAACGGGAATATTTGGAATTTTAGTAACGTCTGAAATAATGGGTTTTAGTGATATATATATATCAAACACATTGATTGTACTAGGGTTTATAACCATGTTTTTAGGTGGATTTTTAGCAATGTATCAAAGAAATATTAAGAGAATTCTTGCATACAGCAGTATGAGCCAAATGGGATATATTATAGTTGGAATAGGGCTTATGGGTATTCTTCATGAGCATAAGGCTATAGCTTTATATGGTACAATTTATCATATTATAAATCATATGATATTTAAGGTTTTATTGTTCATGAGTGCTGGTGTAATATATATGAAGTTGCATGAATTAAGTATAAATGGTATCGGTGGATTTGGACGAAAAAGAAAAACGTTAAAAATATGTTTTTTTATAGGCTCTTGTGCTATTATGGGTGTGCCAGGATTCAACGGATTTATAAGTAAGAATTTACTACATCATGCTTTAGCAGAAGCTGTTCATCTATATGGTGGTATATGGTTATATATTGGTGAATTAATATTTGTAATAAGTAGTGCATTCACTACGGCTTATCTTTTAAAATTATTTATTGCAGTGTTTGTTGAAAAAAGTGATCATGATATCGAAAATATAAAAATGAAAGTAACTGGTAGGGCTTTAATTCCTATGACCATTTTGGCTGCAATGATTATTTTTATAGGTTTAAATCCAAATTTTACAATGAATATAATTTATAAGGCAGCAGAATCATTTTATATATACGATAAGATAGATACACATTTTTATAATTTGGAAAATATAAAATCATCTCTTTTATCTATATCATTGGGTACATTAATATATGTATTTTTTATAAGAAGAGTATTAAAAAAGGGCTCGGGAGAAAATTGGTGGTATGAAAATACCGCTCTTAATTGGTTTAGCTTAGAAAATGATTTATTTATACCAATATTTACAGTTATATTTAAAATAAGTTCTGTTGTTTTAAAATTCTGCGATGTTGGACTTTTGAAGTTAATTACATTAATTAGTAATTGCATGAATTCATTATTAAAAATGCCATTATACTATAAAAGAAAATCAAAAGCTTTATTCAGTAGAAAAGTAAATATTATTAATGATATAAATGATTATACCTTTGAATATCCAACAGATATAACGTATGAAGCCAAAAAGGCAAGATATAAGATGAATAGTATAACTTATTCTATATATATTTTTGGAGTAGTTTTAGTTTTATGTTTAGTAGTATTGTTATATTCGTAAAAATATTTCATAAACGATTAATTATTGTTAAATAAGATAAGTATAATTTTTTTAACTTTAACATTAAATTATATACAAATTAATAATAGTGTTTATAAAAAATTCTTGTAAGTAATTGACAAGAATTTTTTTTAGCTATATAATGAGTGAGTACTCACTCATTATATAGCTTGGATTTCATTATATAACAGAAATTATATATTAAGAGAGGTATTATACTTTTAGTAGGCAGGTGTGATTATAATGAGTATCATAAACATTTTATAATCGAAGCAACATAGGAGGTAGCAAAGTTATCATGAAAAAGGTATTTTTTTTATTATTGTTTATTTTTACATTAAGCCTCTCGGCTTGTGGAGAAAAAACTGATTTGGAATTAAGTGGAACTATAGAAGCCACACAAATTGACATCAATTCAGAGGTAAGTGGCAAAATTATTGAAATTTTATTAGAAGAAGGCGATATAGTACATAAAGATGATGTTATAGCTTTAATTGAAGCAACATCAAATGAGATACAGGTAAGAAAAAGTATGGCATTATTAAAAGTAGCGGAAGCTACTTTAGATGAACTTAAAAGTGGAACCAGGGCACAATCACTAAAGAAAGCTGAGGCTGAAGTAAAAGGAGCAAAGGCTAAATTAGACGAGATTAAAAAAGGAGCAAGAGTTGAAGAAATTGCAAAGGCTGAATCATTGTATCAACAGGCTTTGGATGTCGTCAAATCATCTCAAACAAATTATGACTACAAAAGCAGCAATTTTGAAAGAACAAAGGAGCTTTTTGATACAGGAGTTGTATCACAACAACAGCTTGATGATACACAGAATGCACTTGATCAAGCAAAACAGCAGCTGACTAATGCAAATAACAATCTTGATGTTTCAAAATCGCAGTTAGATTTGGTAAAAAGTGGGTCAACACCTGAAGCTATTTCTGTTGCAGAGGCAAATTATGAATCAGTTCTTGCTCAGTATAATTTACTTAATGAAGGAGCTACAATTCAAGCAATACAAATAGGGGAGGCTAATGTTGAGCAGCTTCAAGCTTCGCTTGACAGTGCAAAACTTCAACTTGAAAAATGCACTATAAAATCACCAGTTGATGGTATACTGCTTAACAAAGCTATTGACGTTGGGCAGGTTGTAACAACAGGAACAAATATTATTTCTGTTCAAGAAAACAATGAGTATTGGATTAAAGTTTATGTACCACAAAAATACAATTCAAAAGTAAAGTTAAATCAAAATGTTATCATAAGAACCTCTGCATTGCCAAATAATGATATTGCGGGTACGATAGTTTATAAATCTCCAAAAGCGGAGTTCACTCCTAAAAATATAGAAACAACTAAAGCAAAGGAAAATGATACAGTTATAGCAGTAAAGGTAAGAATTGATAGCAATATTAGTGATTTAAGTGCAGGTATGATTGCAAATGTTATAATAACAGGAGTTGAATAATATGGAATATGCAATTGAAGTAAATAATTTGTCTAAGAAGTTTGGAGCATTTACTGCAGTGAATGATATAAGCTTTAACATTGAAAAAGGAAAGATATTTGGATTCTTAGGACCAAATGGGTCTGGAAAATCAACAACTATCCGTATGCTTTGTGGTGTTATTTCTCCTACTAGCGGAAGTGCAAAGGTTATGGGATATGATATAGTTAAAGATACTGAGCTTGTAAGGAAAAACATAGGATATATGTCACAAAAATTCAGTTTGTACGAGGATTTAACAGTTGAGCAAAACTTAAATTTCTATTCTCAAATATATTCAGTACCAAAAGAAATTGCCATAGAGAGAAAAAAAGAGCTTATTACAATGGCTAATCTTGAGGGTAAAGAAAAAAGCTATGCAGGAACTCTCTCGGGAGGTTGGAAACAAAGACTTGCTCTTGGATGTGCTCTTATTCATAAGCCTCAACTATTGATTCTCGATGAACCTACAGGTGGGGTTGACCCTGTATCACGCAGAACCTTTTGGGAGATTATCAACAGCCTATCAAGACAAGGTATTACTGTGTTGGTAACAACTCATTATATGGATGAAGCTGAAAGTTGTGATGTAATAGGTATGATTTTTAACGGTGAATTAATGGAGTTCGCACCTACGAATGATATTATAGCAAAGTATAATGCAAATAATCTTGAAGATGTATTTATCACAATTGTGGAAAATGTTACACATAAAAAGGTGAATTCATATAAAGAAATGAAGTTTTTGGAGTGATAGTATGAGAACAAAATTTAATTTCAGAAGATTTATGGCAATAATGAAGAAGGAGTTTTTACAGATATCTGTAGATAAAATAAGCCTTAGAATGCCTGTTTTAATGACGATTGGTATGATGTTGCTTTTTGGATATGCTGTAAATACAGATTTGGACAACATTTCAACAGTTGTATTTGATCAAAGTAAAACACAAGAGAGTCGTGAATTTATTGACCAATTTAGAAGTACTGGTTATTTTGTATTTGATTATAATGTAAACAGTTTGGATGAACTTAATATACTAATTGACGAGGGAAAAGCAAAGGCTGGTTTGATAATACCAGTTGATTATGCTGTAATGCTAAAGAAAAATAAAAGTCCACAACCACAACTTGTCATAGATGGTACAGACCCAACCGTTGCAAGAACTGCATTAAATAGTGGAGTTATAATTTCCAATACATATTCAATTAATAAAAGGCAAAAATTTATGGAAATCAAGGGGTTTTCCAATATGCAATCACCAGGTATTGATTTAAATACAAGAGTGAGATATAATCCTAATATGAGTAGTAATATGTTTTCGATACCGGGTCTTGTGGGACTTATTTTACAAAATATAACCATAATGCTCACCGCATTTGCAATGGTTCGTGAAAAAGAAAGAGGGACGATAGAACAACTTATAGTTACTCCTGTAAAACCAAACGAACTTATTTTGGGAAAACTTATCCCCTATATAGCATTGGGATATGCTAGTTTTCTTCTTGCTCTGGCATTGTGTCGATTTTGGTTTAAAGTGGAAATACAAGGCAACATATACCTTTTGTTAGGTCTTGGAATGATGTTTGTACTTTGCTCACTTTCTATAGGAATGCTGATTTCAATATTTTCAAAAAATCAACTTCAAGCAATGCAGTTTACAATTGTTATTATTTTGCCCAGTGTTCTTCTTTCAGGTTTTATGTTTCCTGTTGAAGCAATGCCTAACTCAATTAAATTCATAAGCATGATGTTGCCGCTATCATACTTTTTGAGAATTGATAGAAGTATTATTTTAAAGGGTGTTGGAATTGAATATATATGGCAAGACACAATTGCATTGGTTATATTTCTTATGGTAATATTTACGATAGCTGTAAAAAAATTTAAAAAGAATTTAGATTAGTTATAAATGGAGGATTAACAATGGATGAATTTATTGATATACCCAATAGTAAGTTATCAGAAAAGGAAAAGCTTATTTTGAAGGCAGCATGCGAAACTTTTTCTGAAAAGGGTTACAATGCAACATCTACCAAAGAAATTGCTAAGATGGCTGGTGTTTCAGAAGGTACTATATTTAGATATTTTAAAACTAAAAATCATATTTTAAAGGGCCTACTTGTTCAATTAATTGAGCTTGTCGTTGAGAATATAGCACTTCCTCCAATTGAAAAAATTCTTCAAAATGAAACTAACAAAGATGATAAAGAAATTTTCAAAGAAATTATTATAGATAGAATGAATCTTGTCAATAACAATTTTAAACTATTTAAAGTAATTGTTTCGGAAGCTCTATTTCAGGAAGATATAAGAGGTGTAGTTTATAATAAATTGATTTCTAGAGCTACATTTATTATTGATGATTACTATGAGAAGATGGTTAGAAATGGTACTGCAAGGCAACTGCCTTCTAAAATAGTGTTTTCAAGTATTGTAGGAAGTATATTTATGTTCATCTTAAAAAGAAATATGGATTCTTTGTATTCAAATGTTGAGCAAGATGATAATATTGATAAAGACATAGATTTTCTTATAGATATTATGTTCAATGGTATAGGATCCAAATGACATATGATATAAGACGATACTTTTAAAGTGTTTTTTAAGGTCGTAACAAGAAAGATATAAGAAATTTTAGAAATTAAAGTGAGGAGGAGTATGGTTTATTTATAAGAAATATCATACGAATGTGAAAATGAAATTTTATATTGTAGATGCTTTTACTGATGTGTTATTTGGTGGTAATCCGGCTGGGGTTGTAATAATTGATGAGGGATCAGATTTTCCAGATGACAAAATTATGCGTAAAACAGCAGCAGAACTTCGTTATTCAGAAACTGCATTCATAAAACAAATTGGGGAAAAAGATTTTAATATTAGATATTTTACGCCTGCCTCAGAAGTAGACCTTTGCGGACATGCAACTATTGGATCGTTTTGTGCTTTAGCTGACTTAGGGCTTGTAGAATGTGGATGCTCTTATATTAATAGTACTAAGGCTGGAAGATTGAATATTGAAGTATTAAAAAATTCTATTCTCATGGATATGGGATTGCCTGAAAATATTAATAAAATATCGGATTCAAAGGATTTAGATGAGCTTTACAGTATAATGGGATTATCATACGAAAAACAAGGAGAAATCCTTACTGGTGAAAAATTAGATTTTAACTTATTACCAGAAATGATTTCTACAGGACTTCCAGACATAATGATGCCCGTTAAAAACGAAGGAGAATTGGCTAAAATTAATCCAGAATTTGAAGCTTTATCAAAATTATCTGAAAAATATAAAGTTGTAGGTGTTCATGCTTTTACAGTAAACACCAAGGATGGAGCAGTTCATTGTAGAAATTTTGCACCACTTTATGATATTGATGAAGAGGCGGCAACTGGAACATCTAATGGTGCATTAACTTTTTATTTGTATAAAAATGGTCTTTTAAATGAAGGTACAGATAATATATTTATTCAAGGCGAAGCTATGAATCGTCCTTCAAGAATTATGAGCAAACTATCCTTTATAGATGGTAATGTAAAGATTCAGGTTGGAGGAATGGCTTCTATTCTTGCTTGTGGAGAAATTAGACTATAGGAATTTGTTTTATTGAAAATATATTATATGAAATATTACTATTAAAATTTGTATCATGAAAAAATTCAATAGGTTGGTATAACAGATGTTTAAAAATTTTATTAACTATGTAGAAGTAAGGACTAAAATTACAAGTATATTTGCATTTTTAATTTCAATTGCCTTACTATTTTATATGAAGGAATCAATTAATTGGAAATTGACACTTATCTTTTTTGCAGCTATGTTTATATTTGATTTAACTACAACTGCGATTAATAATTATGTTGATACCAAAACGAATAACGAAAGATTACAATTTAAAAGAAGTACTGCACTAATTATTATATATGTGATGTTTTTAATTAGTGCTACACTTGGATTGTATTTAGCATATCTTACAGATTTGGTTGTGCTTTTACTTGGTGCTTTATGTTTCTTATGTGGAGTATTTTATACTTTTGGCCCTTTACCCATATCAAGGCAGCCGTTAGGTGAATTGTTTTCTGGTTTGTTTTATGGTTTGTTAATACCGTTTATATTATTATACATAAATATGCCAAAAGGAACATTTATCACATTAAATGTTGATTATCAATCAATTAGCATTAATTTAAAAATTATGCCAACACTGAAACTTTTGCTATTCTCAATTGTTCCTTTTTGTACCACTGCAAATATTATGCTTGCAAATAATATTTGTGATTTAGAAAAAGATATTAAAGTTAAAAGATATACTTTACCCTATTATTTAGGACATAAATCACTTTATTTATATGCTGGATTGTATTATTTGTCATATGCTTCTGTAATAATAATGGTTGTTTTAAAATTCTTATCACCATTATATTTAATATCACTTTTGACATTATTCTTTGTTCAAAAAAACATTAATAAATTTTACAAAGTTCAAGATAAGGAAAAAACATTTATATTATCCATAAAGAACTATCTAATAATTATGGGTTCAAATACTATAATTATTTTTATTAGTAGTGTTCCGAAATTGTAGCTTAGAAAAAAAAAAGAAAAGATAATTAGTTTTTTAAGAACTAATTATCTGTTTTAATTTTAATATTTATGTTGTAATATTTTTAAAAATCTTATACTAACATTTATTTAGCATAATTTCAAGTATAGTACTGTCGGTACTCATCATACCTACGTTTGAGACCTGTGCTAAATTTATAATGGTTTTTTCCGGAGTGCTGTCTAGGATGCCGTTATCATCTGGAATGAATATGTTTTCTAAAGCCATTTTTGAAGAGTCAACAGCAGCATCTACAGAAATAGAGAGTTTGTATGAGCATCCAATTTTTGCTCCGTCACATAGCATGCCAGTAATGCCAGCAACCATGTTATTTATTGAACCCTTTATTTGTTCTTTATTTCCGCCAAGTAAATATGTGAGTCCAGCACTACATCCAACTCCAGCAGCTACACCACATCCGCATATAGGGGAAAGAGCTCCTAGACGTACTTTTACAAATATAGTAACAAGGTGGCTTAGTGTTACAGCACGTATAATTTTTTCATCTGAAATATTTTTTTCTTTTCCAATATATGATATTGGAATAATTGCAACCAATCCATGATTGCCAGATCCAGCACTGCTCATTACAGGAAGGAGATATCCTGACATACGTGCCTCTGATGCCGCTGCAGTGTATGCTTTTGCCATTGAAAAAACGTCAGTAGCTTTATTTTTTAAATACTTTCCTATACCTAGACCGATTTGTTCTGACAATCCTACATTTGCAATTCTAATGTTCATATTAATTCCATCTTGGATAAATGCGATATCTTCTATTGAAACATTATTAGCAAAATCAATTAAATCTTCGATGGAGCACTCTTTAATTTCATATTTAATTTCATTTGAAGTTGGTTTTGACTTTTCCTCATTGAAATTGTTTGAAACTGATGTTGTCTCGTTGAGTAAAATTTCATCATTTTTACTTTCATGTATTATATTTGTATGAGAATTTTTAATTATAACCGTTGATTTATCAGTATCACCTATTGCCTCAACTTTGATATATAGTCCTTGCATCCATTCGTTCAAATTTAATGTAATAATATTTGAATCCATAATTTCCAATGCTCTTTTTATACTTTTATCATCTACATCTTTTAAAACTTCAAGCATATATGCTGATTTACCTACTACAAGGGCAAGTGCAACAGCAAATATTATACCTCTCTCATTTGTTCCTGGAATTCCTACACTCATTCCATTTTTTAAAATATTTTTATCAACTTCAATATTTATTTTTTTTACTTCTGAACCTAATATTTCTTTAGCTCTAGCGACCGCATAACCAACAGCTCCTGGTTCCGTACAACCCAAAGCTTTGGTTACTTGATTTTTTAATATATCAATGAGTAATTTATCATCCATAATGCTATCTCCTTGTTTTACTTTTTATTAGATAATTTGCAAAATTCATACCAATATATAAAAAATATAGAGATGTAGTATCTATGGCGTTATTGCGAATTTAAGCGAATAGTAAATATTAAAAATTTATTAAATATGATAAATAGATATCAAATATTGTATAAAATATGCTATAATTAAATGATTATATACATTTATTATATTTGATAGTTATTTATCATTATTGATAAATAACTATGTACAAAATTCTTAACAAAATAATTATATATTAATAAATAATAAAATAAAACAGGTGGTTAAAATGAGTTTATTGCTAAGTATAAAAAAAGAGCTCCAACATATTGTAGAGGCTATAAATGCAGTTACAAATGTTGATATAATTGTAGTTGATGAACACCTTAAAAGAATTGTTTCTACAGTTAAAAAAGAGTATGAATTTGGTACAATTGCTCCAACAAATTCTGCTTTTCATAAAAGTATTATTACTGGGGAACAATTTTTTTTAGAAAATCCCAAAGTCGATCCTATATGTACTGAGTGTAAAAATTTTGAAAACTGTAAAGAGTTGATTGAATTTTGTATTCCAATAAAATATAAAGACGAAATTATTGGTGTTTTGGGAATGTGCGCTTATGATGAAATAGCAAAGGAAAATCTTCTTGCTAATAAAGATAGTTATATGAATTTTGAAAATCAGTTAAGTGATATTATTTCCACTATAATAAGCGAAAAAAATAATGCTAAAATGCTTGAGTACAGTTCTTCTAAACTAATGACACTTATAAATTCATTGAAAGACGGAATAGTAATTATAAACAATAATAAAGATATAATTACTACAAATAATTATGTTAATGAAAAATTAAACTTGAACCCTAACAAAATGCCAGTTATATGGGAATTGTTGTCAGATAAAATATATAATAAATTAGTAAATCAAAATTTCAATGGAGAAGTAGGACCTGTTAAGCTTAATGGAATTGAGTTTATGATTAATTCATGCCCAATAATGATAGGTGATATTCAAGATGGGATAGTACTATTGTTATCAGATTTTAATAAAATGAGAGAATCAGTTTTAGAATCTAATAGAAAAAAAGACTTGATAACATTTGATGATATAGTGGGAGAGAGTGAACTGTTGCTACAAGCTAGAAGAGAAGCAATACAGGTAGCTGAAAAAGATGCTTCGGTATTAATCATGGGTGAAACAGGAACTGGTAAAGAAGTTTTCGCAAGAGCAATTCATTATGCAAGTAGTAGAAGGAATGACGCTTTTATGGCAATAAATTGTGGAGCGATAACTGAAAGTTTAATTGAAAGTGAATTGTTTGGTTATGAAAAAGGTTCCTTTACAGGAGCAAACAATACTGGAAAACCTGGTAAGTTCGAAACATGTAAAGATGGAACTCTCTTTCTTGATGAAATAGGGGACTTGCCATTTATGATGCAAGTAAAACTTAATAGGGCTTTAGAGGAAAAGGAAATAACTAGAGTTGGAGGAAATATTTCTATAAAGGTTAATCCAAGGATTATTTCTGCAACACATAAGAATTTGTATTCAATGGTTGGGAAAAATTTATTTAGAGATGATCTATATTATAGGCTCAATGTTGTTCCTATATTTCTTCCACCTTTGAGAGAACGTGGATATGACATAATAGTTCTTTCGAGATATTTTTTAAATCGTTTTGCAGCTGTTTACAACAAGGAATTGAAAGGATTTACTTCTGATGCGGAAAGATTATTAATGGGATATAATTTCCCCGGAAATATTCGAGAATTAAGAAATCTTGTCGAATATGCTGTTATTTTTGAGGAAGGTAGTTTTGTGGGAGCGGAAAATTTAAGAAGAAAAATGGGGGCTTATGAAGAAATAGATAATATAAAATTAGAAGACTTAACAAAGGCCTATGAAAAATCTGTTATACAGAATAAAATGCAAAAAATTGGTGATAATTTTGAATCTAAAAAAGAGGTAGCAAAACAGCTTGGCATTAGTATAGCTACATTGTATAGAAAACTTGAGGAGTGATTGAGTTATTTATTTTTGTAATAAATAAGTGGCTGTGATATAATAACGTAATAAAATGATTGGAATTTGGAGAAAAACATGGAACTTATTAGCGTTGAAAATAAAAATAAAAATAAAAAAGATTTTTTAAATTTCTATAAAAAACAATATTTAGATAATCCTTTGAAAAGAGATTCATTATCAAGCCTACTAAAGGGGTTGTTATATGGGAAATCTTCATTGTGTGAATCAGTTGATTTAGAACCTTTAATAGTATTAGATAAAAATAAAATCATTATGATATGCCTTTTAGCTCATGCACATAGGATGCCAGATTACATTCAAATAGGTTTTTTTGAATCTGATGAATTAAATATGCAAGCATTTAATTTAATTATGGATAAGGCAGAGCAAATGGCTAAAAGTAAAAATGCTAGTAAAATATCAGGCTCTTTAAATATTCATGTCAATTATGGATTAGGTTTTTTAGCTAGTGATTTTGATAAAGAGCAAAGTTTTGGTATGGCTCATAATCCAGAATTTTATAATGAATATTTTATAAAAAATGGTTTTAACACAATAGATATGGTAAGCTATAAGAAAAATATTACTAATATGGACAACCTTTTAAGTAGCAAGGCACAAAAGAAATTAGAGGAAAGATATAAGGTAAGAGAAGTTGATTTTAGTAATTTAAAAAAGGAAGCTAGCATTTATACAAAAATTAATAATGAAGCATTTAGTGAACATTTGTTTTATTATACTAGAAAACAAGAAGAAGATTTAGAGCTGTTTAGAGATTTAAGATTCCTACTTAAATCAGAAAATTTATTGTTTGTAGAAAAAGATGGAGTGCCAGTTGGATTTATGCTTTGGTATCCTGATTTTAATCAATTGATTAAACCATCAGAAACTGTAGGAATAAAAACTGTAATTAAAAATAAATTATTTTCTAATAAAATTAAAACTTTTAAAATTGTAGAAATGGGAGTTATACCAAAAGAAAGAAGTAGAGGCGCAATTTTAGCTTTATTTGATTATTGCTTCAAATGTACAAAAGGTAAATTTGATTATCTTGAATCAGGTTGGATATTATCAGAAAATACAAAGTCAAAGAATTTCGGTATAAAATGGGCAGATGGAGAATCAAAACATTACAAAGCTTACATTAAGGATTTAAGCGTATGATAAAATTAAATTCAGTAAATGATTTAGTTATAGAATTGAATAAATCGCATGTAATAAATTTATACAATGAATTTAATCAAGAAGCAATTAACATATTAGAATTGTTAGAAAGAATAAATCCATGTGGTCAACAATATGAATTGTCAAATAATTGTATTATTGTTTCTTATGAATTTAAAATTAATTTGCTTAACTTTAAAAATATATTTCCACTAAATGTAAAAGTTCAGATTATTGGTTTTCCTATATCCATATGTCAAAAAGGATACTTTGGAGACCGAACATTAGTAATGAAATCTATAGAAAATAGAAAAGGATTGAAGATTGTACTTAATGATGATATGGAATTTAATAATGGTGGTAGGACTTTATCAACATTTGTTTTTGAAAATAAATTTTCTTCATTTGATGAGTATGTAAATGCACTTAGAAGTAATTATAGAAGAAGAATTAACAAGGCGTTATTCAATAGAAACAATATTGAAATAAGAAAATTTGATTCTAAAAGTTTTACCACTAATCACTACAAATTATATTTAAGTATAATGGAAAGAACTGAAAATCCTCTAGAAACACTACCAATTGAATTTTTTGTTGATTATGAATCAGAGCTTTATGAATTTCTCGATAAAACAACAAAGGAAATAATTGGGTTTATTCAGTTGAAAGTAATAAAGGATAAATTATATTTCTTATTTGGGGGATTTAGAAAGGAAGATGTTGGGAGATATGATATTTACTACAATATGATTCTTAAAATTATAGAAGTTGGTATTGAAAAAAGAATTCACTATATAGATTTTGGTCAAACTGCTGAGGAATGCAAATTGAAAGTTGGGTGTAAGGAAGTGCCTAAGTATTTGTATGTACATCACAGCAACCCAATTTTAAATTACACTATTCAAAAATTAATTCCATTGTTTTCATACAAACCATATAATATAGAACATCACGTGTTCAAACAAGATTAAAGCAAAGAGGGGAAATATATGATTGTTTTTTTAGAAAAGGTTAGAGTAAAAACTATTTTTTCTGTTTTTGAACCAGTAAAGGTAGAACCTTTAGAACTTTGCTATATAAAAACCGTGTTAAATAATATGAATGTAGAAAACTATTTAATAGATATACTGTTTGGACTAAAACAACCTAAAAGCATTGAACCAGATATAGTAGTTTTAACTGGGTATAATGTATCAGAAAAAGAAATTATTAAATCAGCACGTCAATATAAAATAAAATATCCAAGAGTTAGAATTATAGTAGGGGGAGTTCATATTCAAGGGAATCGTAATGATTTTCGAGTTCGTGATGTTGACTATGTATTTCATTCACAAAGTTTAAATACTTTTAAATTATTAATAGAAAAAATATTAAGGAATAATAAAGAAGTTCTAAGTACTGGAGTAGATTCTTATGTTGAAAATTCAAGTGGTGGATATTGGTATATAGGCGATGATGAAATAATATATCAAAATGAAGAAGTTGTTGCTGATAGAAATATATTTTACCAAATATCTAATAAAGTTCGTTATCTTGAAAAACGAAAAGTTGCTTTAATTAAAAGTGGTGTAGGATGTTTATATAATTGTTCTTATTGTTATTGTAAAGAAGTTAATTCTAATCACTATATAAATGCAAACTATAAAAGAATGGCTGAGGAAATGAAAAGTATTGATGCTAATTATTTTTGGATAGTTGATGATGTGCTTTTTTCTACTAGAAGTGATGCCTTAGAAATGATTGATATAATAAAAAAGGGAAATTTAAAAATTAAAATTATAGCATATTTAAGAGCAGACTTTATCTTGAAGGAAAGAGATTTGCTGAAAGATTTGAGAGAAGTTGGCCTAGTTGAGGTGATTGTAGGTTTTGAAGCAACAAATAATGATGAATTAAAAGCATATGAAAAAACAACAAATGCACTTGATTACCCTGAAATTATTCGTATTCTTAGGGAAAATAATATTGACTTAACGGCACTTTTTATGGTACAGCCTGATTATGGAATAAAAGAGTTTAAAAATTTGAGAAAATTTATTAAGAATAATTCAATTGATGTATTTAGTATATCAATTTTTACACCTATTAAAGGTACGAAAATCTATGAACAATCAAAGCCAAATTTGACAACACAAGATCCTAGAAAATTTGATTTCATGCATTTAGTACTTAAATCTAAAATTCCAAAATGGAAGTTTTACATTTTGTTTTACGGTACACATATTAGTTTGTTAAAATCAATGAGAATTTGGCGATATATTGCAAGGAGATAAAATGAAAAAATCAGACATATGGAATTTTTGGGCAGGAAAATATGATAAATTGTGGGTTCAAAAATATTCATTAACACCAACGAGAAATTATATTATAAAGGTTGTTTCAGAAATCTATGAAAAGTATAATAGTAATTACAATGAAAAAATTAAAATATTAGATTTAGGCAGTGGACCAGGTGAATTAATAGGGGAAATTTCTGATAAATTTAAAAATGTAGAAATAACAGGTGTTGATTTTTCGGAGAAAATGTTAGAAATATCCAAAAAAAGAAACCCTAAAGCTAAACATATAAAAATGGATGTAGCTGAATTGCAGAACTTAAAAGATAAATATAATATAATTATTTGTACTCATTCTTTTCCATATTACAAAGAACCAGAAAAGGTAATGAAAGAGCTGTTTAGATTATTAGAAGATGATGGAATAATATACATTGGCTTTGCAAGTGGAGATAATTTATATGATAAATTTGCATTGGGTTTTGTAAAGATTACAACAGGGTCTGCTAATTATCCTTCAGATCAAAATTTCAGAAGATTAAGTCAACCATATTTCAAAGTGGAAAAATTAAAAATAATAAAGGAAAAATATTTCATGCCTAGGATTGCCATATACTCATTAAAGAAGGTGCGCGTATGAAGGTTTTACTTATTAGACCAAAACCTCATAAAGAAACAATTGGTCTTCAACATGTAATGATATGCGAACCTTTAGAGTTAGAGTACCTAGTTTCAAATATACCTGAAAAAATAAAAACAGAGATAAGTATTAAAATTATCGATTTAATAGTAGAAAAAAAATCGTATGAAGAAATTATGATAAAAGAAAAACCTGATTTTGTGTTATTTACAGGTTATATAACTCATGTTGGGGTTATTAAGAAGCTAGCTAGTATTTCTAAAGAATTATATCCTAAAATTATTACGGGTGTAGGTGGTGTTCATTCAGAGGTTGTGTCAGAAGATTTTAAGTCCGAATATATAGATTTTATTTATGATAAAAATGGAATTGATGGTTTTAATTTAACATTAGATATGTTGCTTGAAAATGAAACTGTTGAAAAAATAAATATGGAGCTTGGTAAGTTAGGACCTAAAAAGACAATATTTAACTATAAATATCCAGACAGAAGTTCAGTTTCAAAATATAGAAGTAAATATTACTACATGTTTCACAGCCCTTGTGCCTTAATTAAAACTTCATTTGGGTGCCCATACAATTGTAGTTTTTGTTTTTGTAAGGAAATTACAAATGGAAAATATTTTAGAAGAGAAATAGAAGATGTGTTAGGAGAACTAGAAATAATTAAAGAAGATGAAGTATATATAGTAGATGATGATTTTTTACATGATACTAAATATTTACTTGAATTTATAAATGGACTTAAAAGAAAAAATATAAAGAAGAAATTTTTAGTTTATGGTAGAGCGGATTTTATAGCTGAAAATAAGGATATATTAGTTAAATTGAAAAATTATGGATTACAAGCTGTAATAGTTGGAATTGAGTCGGTTAGAGAACAAGACCTCAAAGAATATAATAAAAAAACTACTAAAAATATTAATGAAGAATGTATTAATATATTAAAAGAATTAGAAATAGAGCTTTACGCTACATTAATTATTCCGCTAGATTTTACTAGAAATGATTTTAGAGAACTTACATCATGGTTAAGGCGACTTAATGTTAGATTTGTTAATCTTCAGCCACTGACTCCGCTACCTGGAACTGAAATATTTGAATCATACCTAGATGATTTATTGGTAAAAAGAGAACAATATGAATTATGGGATATGGCTCATGTTGTTCTAAAGCCAGAATTTATGAGTATACGAAAATTTTATTTTGAACTGTTGATATCATATTATAGAATAATTATGAGACCAAAACATGTATTAGCCTTAATAAAGAAATATGGCATTAAATCTAATTTAAAAATGCTTGTTGGCAGTAGTTTTGTTAGCTTTCAGTATATTCAGAAGATTGTGAGGGGTTACTAGTGAAAAAAATATTACTTATTCAACCAAGCCCATATGACCAAAATCATAAACCTATAAAGAAAAAGAAATTATATTTTGTGGGACTTGCAATGCCACTTTTAGCAGCTATGATGCCTAAAGATTGGGAAACAGAAATAATACTAGAAATATTAGAAGATATTCCAATGGATACAGATGCGGATTTAATTGGAATTAGTACCATGGGTCATGGTGTAATAAGGTCAATTGATATTGCAAAAGCATTTCGTGATAAGGGAAAAACTGTTGTACTTGGTGGTTATATGGCAAGTATAATGGCAGAAGAAGCTACTAAATATTGCGATAGTGTTGTGGTTGGAGATGCAGAGTTAGTATGGAAAGAATTGCTCGATGATTTTGAAAAAGGTCAACTTAAAAAAATATATGAAAGAAATTTAGATAAAGGAGTATTTTCCACTCCTATTCCAAGGTTTGATTTAATTATAAATAAAAATATTGGGGACTTTTTACCTGTACAAGCAGGAAGGGGATGTCCAAATACATGTAGCTTTTGTTCTGTAGCATGTTTATATAAGGGCAAATATATAAAAAAACCTCTAGAAGAAGTTGTAAGAGATATTAAGCAGGTAAAAGATTTAGGATACAAAAAATTTCTGCTACTTGACGATAATATTTTTTCAGATAGAGAGTATTTAGGGAAACTATTGAAAGAAATTAAAAATTTAAATATGGAATGGATGAGCCAGTGTGATATTCGCATTGGTAAAGAAAATGAACTATTAAAAACTCTGGCAGACAGTGGTTGCACTACACTTAGTTTTGGACTTGAAAGTATTTCAAAAGAAAGTTTAGTTGCTATGAATAAGGGCTGGGCAAATCCATCGAAATATCCTGAATTAATTAAAAATATTCAATCATATGGCATTGATGTATCAACAGAAATGGTTGTAGGAGGAGAAGGTGATACTTTACAATCCATTAAAATGACTAAAAAATTTATTGAGGATAATAAAATTTCTGTTCCAAGGTTTTATATTTTAACTCCTATACCAGGAACTAAATTCTTTACTGATATGACAGATGCAGGGCGTTTGATAAAAGATAATATTTATTCCTTTGATGGTACAGAAGCAGTTCATAAGCCAGTGAATATGACACCTGATGAATTAACAAATGCTTATTGGGAGTTGTATGAAGAATTGTTTACTATAAAATCAATTGTTAAGAGAAATATTTTAAGACAAGAATTTTTAAAAAAACCAGGTAAATATTTATTTTATTCTATAGTAAATCTTTATTATAGATATCAAATTAAAAGAAAAATTACACCTAATATATTTTAGAAAGGCATTGTATATATGAAAATATTGTTAGTCAGACCACCAAGAATTAAACAAGCAATAACTTTAAGTGATTTCATGTTTTCAGAACCAATTGGACTTGAAATGGTTTATGGTGTTCTAAAAGAGGATTATGAAGTAGAGATATTTGATATGATGATAGAAAGTACGATATTATCAGATAAAATTAAAGAATATAAACCAAATGCTATAGGTATTACTAGCTTGTGTATAGATGTAAAAAAAGTAATTGAATTATGTACGGAAGTGAAAAAAACAGATAATAATATAATGACCATAGTTGGAGGTACACAAACTTATCTTAATGCAGAATCCTTTTTTAATGATGATGTGGATCATATTTTTGAATATACAAATAAAGAAAACCTTGAAATTTTTTATAGTTTTATTTGCAGTAGTAAAATACAATTAGTTGACGGAATTAGATCAAAAGAACTTGGATATAAATCTACAGGAAAAGCAGGACGAAACGAGTATATGCTGCCAGATAGGACATCTACAAAAAAATATCGTAGTGAATATTCGTACTTTGGATACAGACCAGCTGCGATTATGGAATTTGGAACGGGTTGTGAAAAAGTATGTGATTTTTGTTTAAGGTGGAGGATAGAAGGTGCAAAAGAAAAGTTAATTGATATAAACCTTACAAAAAAAGATTTAGCAAGTATCAAAGAACCTACAATAATGTTTATGGATAATGATTTTTTTACAAACAAAGAAAAAATAGAAACTCTTATAAATCTTATCAAAGAATTCAACTTAAAAAAGAATTATATAATGTATGCTTCAGTAGCAGGAATAATAAAATATAAGGAATATGTACAAGAATTAGCAGAATTAGGGTTAAAGGCATTATTAGTTGGCTATGAAACCTTTGATGATAATGAACTGATTAAATATAAAAAGAAGTCAACCACTACAGATAATTATTTGGCAGCAGAAATATTAAAAGAAGCTAAGATTGATGTGTGGGCCTCGTTTATGGCTCATCCTGATTGGAGTAAAAAAGATTTTAAATTATTTAGAACATATATTAAAGATTTAAAACCACAAATAACTTCTATCAGTCCATTAACACCATTTCCTAATTTGCCAATGTACAAGGAATATGAAAATAGACTTATATATAGTGCAGATGATTATGAAAAGTGGAGTTTTGGGCAAGTGATGATAAAACCATCTCAAATAAGTTTGAGAACATATTACTATGAACTTTTAAAAACCAATTTATATGTAAATTTATTTGTAAACAAAAATACTGAAATGATAAAAAAATTTGGTATAAAAAATATTATTAGGATTTTAATGGGGTCAATTAAAGCAGCAAGTAAGTATATTAGCTTAATGATTGAAAACTAGACGCTTTTAAGTATACAATCCTGCTAAGATTGAATTATTGAATTGATTCATTATTTTACAACCAAAATGTACGCTATATTAGAATATTATTATAATAATTGTAAATAATTTATATAATAAATATTCTATAGGAGTTGATTATATGAGCAATATGGATGATTGGGGTGCTTGGAAGGCAACGTTAGGAAAAGCTGTTAAACTTGGTGAAGTTGTAGGCATGTCAGATGATACTATAAATAAAACGGCTGAAAAAGTGGGGACATTTCTTACAAACAACGTAGACCCAAGAAATGATCAAGAAAGATTATTAAAGCAATTATGGGATGTTGGAGATGAAGTAGATAGAGAAACTTTAGCAAAACTAGTTAAAAGGATATCTGTTAAATAGAAGTTTAATTTGATTATACTTAGAATTGCCGACTTAAGCGCTTGTTACTTAAGTCGGCTTTCTTATTCACAAATATTTACCATTTTACATAGTATTTAAAATTTCTTCGGTTACAATTTTACTAGAATTTAATACCAAGGATATCCCAGGACCAGGATGTAGAGAACTTCCCACAAAAAATAAATTATTAGCTTTATTGGATTTGAATTTTGGTCTAAAATAATTTGTTTGAGTTAAGGTAGTGCTAAGACCAAAAGCTGTCCCACCGTAAGCATTAAATGTACTTTCCATATCTAGAGGAGTAAGGTAGTTTTTATATACGATGTTTTCTTCTATATCATCCAACCCCTTTATAGTTTTTAATTCTTTAAAGATATCATTCATTAGAGTATTAATTGTATTTTTATCCCAAACTATTTCTTTGAAAAAGAGATTGGGTACACGAACCATAACATTAATACAATCTCCATTATTTTTTACCATGCTTCTATCTATCCTACTAGGGCAATAAATATATAAAGTTGGATTTTTTGGTATAACACCTTTGAATGGTGATTCAATGCCTTCTTTAAAATTTTCACCTAAATATATATTGTGAACTGCTAATTGAGGATAACTTTTTTTTAATCCTAAATATATAATAAAAGTGGAACATGAGTATTTCATTTTAGCTAATTTTTTATCAGTATAATCATCTTTGTAATATTCATTTTTAATTAAGTTTTTCATAGAATAAGGAAAATCTGCGTTACATATGATAATATCTGCATTTTCTATTCCTCTAGATGACTTTACACCAATTGCTTTATCATTTAAAAATAGAATTTCCTCTACGGGTACTTCTGTAATTATGTTTCCGCCAAGTTCATATATTAGTTTTGATAGAGCATTAATAAAAGAGTACATACCTCCTTTAAGGTGCCATAAACCATACAGCTGAGAAACAACAGGAATTAATGTGTAAATGTTAGGACCATTATAAGGAGATATACCTACATACATTGACTGGAAGGCTAGAAATTGACGAAGTCTTTCATCTTTTACATATTTAGAAATAAAATCGTATGAAGTAGAAAGTGTATTGACTTCTAATGCTTTTATCAATGTTGTGAAATTGAAGAAATCTGTAATATCATCTTGAGATTTTTGTAAAAAATATTTATTTGCTATTAAATATTTTTCATAAACATCAGACAAGAATTTGAAGTATCCTAATGAATCTTCTTTTGAAATTTTCTCTAAGGTTTTTGTTAAAGAAGAAAACTTGTTATTAAAATCAATAGTTGTATCACCTGAAAAAAGTTTATAAGTAGGGTCAATTTCTATGAATTCTAAATAATCTGTATAGTTTTTTCCAATATAGGAGAACACTTCTTTATAAGAATCAGGCATCATCAAAATAGAAGCTGACAAATCAAAATTAAAGTTTTTAGTTTCTAATATATTAACTCTTCCTCCAATTTTTTTATTCTTTTCATAAATAACAACTTCATATTCATTTTTTAAAAGTCTTAAAGCGGTTGTCAAACCACCAATTCCAGCACCAATAATAATTGCTTTTTTACTCATAAATTTAAACTCCTATAACTCATCTTTGCTTTATATTTATTATTTACAAAATTGTTAATATTTATAATAGTTTTATTAAATAATTATTATAAAGTATAAACAATTACCAAAAAAATATTTGAAAACGTATTGACATTCATTAATCCGAGGAATATAATCAATTTAAAAGAACAGCAAGGATGATATCATATGAACAGTAATGAATATTTAAACAAATTAAAAAGTAGTTTAACAAAATATTTTGACATTGAGTTAGATAAAGAATTGGGTGGAAGACAATTTTCTTTGTATGGTAGGTATTACACCAGAAATTCTAAGTATTTTGCATTAAGAAAATTTGAAGTATATTCTTTTAAAATAAACGAGTATGTTCTTTATCATAATTGCAATAACTTAGATGTTGATTACATTAATGAATTAAAGGAATATATCAAAGACAATGTTGATAATATTGTGATAAGAGATAGTGAAACTATGTCAAGTGCAATAACTTTACTGATATCGTCTGAGGAAGATATTGACAATGATACTATAAAGTCAGTAAAAAAGTTTAAGTTTTATAAGTCGTATGATTGGGGTTTTAAAGGGTGGGTTAACGTTAAGTTAATTTTAGTTAATTTGAAAACTAACCAAGCCTACTCCAATTCATTAGGAAGGAGGGAGAAAAAAAGATTTATATTTCTTAAATAATTATATTTTTAAGGAGGAAATACAATGAATTCATTAATACTAGTTTTGTCGGTTATTATTATTTTTATTATTGCTTATGCAACTTACGGTTCATATTTGTGTAAGACTTGGGGATTAGACCCGAAAAAACAAACTCCAGCTCATACAATGGAAGATGGAGTTGACTATTGTCCAGCAAAAGCACCAGTTTTACTTGGACACCATTTTGCTTCTATAGCAGGTGCAGGACCTATTGTAGGACCTATACAAGCAGCAGTATTTGGTTGGCTTCCAGTTATGTTATGGATTGTAATTGGATCTATATTTGTAGGAGGAGTTCATGATATGGGTGCTTTGTTTGCATCTGTAAGACATGATGGGAAGTCCTTAGGAGAAGTTATTCATTCAACTATGGGAGATACAGGTCGTAAATTATTCTCTTGGTTTGCTTGGCTCACTCTTATTTTAGTAATTGCAGCATTTACAGCTATATGCGCTGGATTATTTGTATCAACTCCAGCTGCAGGTTCTACTTCAATCTTATTTATAATTTTAGCAATTGCATTTGGATTCTTTGTTTATAGAAAAGGGGCAGGACTTGGTGTAAGTACAGTTGTTGGTGTTGTTTTATTGTTTGCATGCATATGGCTTGGAATGAGATTTCAATTTACAGCTGGTTTTACTAAAAGCACTTGGGTAATTATATTAGTTGCTTATATTACAGTTGCATCCGTTGCACCAGTTTGGATACTTCTTCAACCTAGAGATTATTTAAATTCATTTTTACTATATGCTATGATTATTGGTGCGGTTTTAGGATTAGTTATTCTTCACCCAACAATAGAAGCTAAATCTTTTGTAGCATTTAATACAGGAAACATGAATTATTTATTCCCAATGTTGTTTGTAACTGTTGCATGTGGAGCTATATCTGGATTCCATGCTTTAGTTGGATCTGGAACAACCTCAAAACAAATAGACAATGAAAAAGATGTAAAATTAATAGGTTATGGATCAATGTTAATAGAAGGTGTACTTGCTACTATAGCAATTATAACTGCAACTTATATAGCAACACCAGAACTTGGAGAATTATTAAGTGACGGTGGACCTATGAATGTATTTGCAACAGGAATAGGTAATTTCATGCAATCTTTTGGAATACCATTTGAAACTGGTAAAGTATTTACATCTCTTGCTATTTCAGCTTTTGCTTTAACATCGCTAGATACAGCAACTAGGCTTGGTAGATTTATATTCCAAGAATTATTTGACAATAGACAATCAGCTGATGAAAAAGCAAATGTATTAACAAATAAATATGTTTCAACTGTAATTACAGCAGGTCTTGGTGGATTGCTTGCAGTTATGGGTTACGCAAAAGTTTGGCCAATATTTGGATCTGCAAATCAATTGTTAGCAGCTTTAGCTTTACTAACATTGGCAGCATATCTAAAAAAATCTGGAAAGAGCAACAAAGTTGCAGTTATTCCAACAATATTTATGTTTGTTGTTACTTTTGCTGCATTAGTTTTATTAATAATTCAAAAATCGGCAGATTTTGCAACAAATTGGATACTAGTAATAATAGCTGCTATTCTATTAGTTTTAGCTGTAGTTCTTGCTAGATTTGGATATAAAACTTTGACAGAAACTACTGAAGAAAAAATTAAAGGATAATTATTGACGTTATTTATAAAAGAGCTAACAAAAGCTGTTAGCTCTTTTTTTACAAGAAGGAGGAACTGTTTTGGATAATGAAAAAGTTAAAGAGTTTTTAAATAATTTTAAACTTTTCTTTCAAGGAGCTACTGATTTTAATAGAAAATCACAATCTTTACTAATGAAAGAGTCCCATAATGAGATGGATGATTTTATACTTCTTTGCTTTGGCGATATTTTGGGTATTCCAATACCTACAAGTTATTACTCTTTAGAACTTTTGCCATTAATAGCTGATGATTTAGATGGTTGGCAGAGAAGAATGGTCAGCAGATTATATATCTGGGGAGAAAAATGGGGCGATTTTGATTTAGACGCATAAGGAGGAAATTATGAATAAGATAGTATTTTTTGGCGGAAAAGGAGGAGTTGGTAAAACTACGTGTAGTGCTTCATATGCAGTTTTTTCTGCAAAAAGTGGATTAAAAACACTTCTTGTATCTACAGATCCAGCTCATTCAACTTCAGATATTTTTGAGAAGAAAATTAAAAATGAGATAACCAATATTCTTCCTAACTTAGATGCTATAGAAATAAGTGGTGAAAAAGAAAGTAAAATTTATATGGACAATGTAAAAATTAGCTTAAAGAATGTTGTAAGTCCAGTTATAGTAAAGGAAATAAATAAGCAGATAGATGCAGCTTCAATATCCCCTGGAACAGAAGAAGCAGCATTGTTCGATAAAATGATAGAAATTATAACCGAAAAGAACGATGAATATGATAGAATTATATTTGATACAGCTCCAACCGGTCATACAGTAAGACTTTTAACTTTACCAGAACTTTTAGGTGCTTGGCTTGATACGCTAATAAAGAAAAGAAGTAAGTCAGTTACATTAATGTCTATGGCTAATCATCACGGGCAAACTGATAAAAAAGATATAGATAATGATGAAGTAATTAAAATATTAAGAAAAAGATATGAAAAAATTAATAAAGCAAAAAAAATAATGATGGAAGATAAGCTTTTATCATTTATATTTGTTATAAATGCAGAAAAGCTACCTATAGATGAAACTGTTAAAGCTATTAATATTTTAGAAAAATATAATGTATTAGTTGATGGTATTGTTGTAAATAAAATACTTCCAGAAAATATGAAGGATGATTTTTGGAAAAGTAAAAAAGAACAAGAACAAAAATATTTAGATATTATTATGGAAACTTTTAAAGGTAAAAAAATATTTAAATTACCTCTTCTTCAAGAAGATATGAAATCAAACAATATTGAAAATATCGCAGATAAATTTTCAGAGTTTAATTGATTTATTAAACTAGAATAGTCATAATTAGAGGTGTGTGATGGCAAATAAAGTGGAATTTTATTATGATTCAGCTGATTTGATTACTAAAATACATGCAATTAAGTGGGTGCCAGATGGTGAAATAAAATGTATTTTACAAATCGCTCATGGAATGCTTGAACATATTGAAAGGTATGATGAATTTGCAAATGCAATGGCAGATTTAGGAATAGTTGTATCAGGAAATGATCATTTAGGTCATGGCTCTTCTTTAATAAATGAGGAGTGCCGAGGTTTTTTTAGTGAAGGTGATGGAAATAAAGTTGTAATAGATGATATGAATAAACTTAATACTATTTTGAAAGAAGAATATCCTAATGCTTCATATTTTATATTAGGTCACAGCATGGGGTCTTTTTTAGTAAGACAATATATTACTATTTATAATAGTGGCATAAATGGGGCGATAATAGTTGGAACAGGACATCAACCCTATGCTTTATTGAAGACCGGATTAATAATTACAAAATTAATAGCAACTTTTAAAGGTTGGAGATACAGAAGTAAATTTGTAAATAATCTAGCTATTGGTAATAACAATAAAAAATTTCAACCATCTAGAACAAATGTGGATTGGCTTAGTAGAGATAAGAAAATTGTTGATGAATACATAAAAGATAAAAAAATTAAATTTATTTTTACACTAAATTCATATTACAATATGTTTAAAGGAATGCTTACTTTATATGATGATAATAACTTGAAGAAAATGTTAAAAGATTTGCCTATTATATTATTATCTGGAGACCAAGACCCTGTAGGAAACTTTGGAAAGGATATTGTAATTCTATACGATAAATATAAAAAACTAGGAATAAAAGATGTTTCATATATACTCTATAAGGAAGATAGACACGAAATCCTAAATGAATTAGATAGAGAAAAAGTTTACAAAGATATTGGGGATTGGATTTTACACCACATGTAGAATATGGGTTAAAGATATAAAAGGTTAGAGACATAATGTATTAGATTAATGTAAATTAAAGTAGGAGTATTATAAATGATTAAAGAGTTTGAAGGTAAAAATCCCTTGTTAGATGAAAAAATTTATTTGGCTGAAGGTGCTAAGGTGATTGGTGCTGTAACTATGGATGAATACAGTAGCATTTGGCATAATACAGTTGTAAGGGGAGATGTTAATAGTATTAAAATTGGGAAATATACTAATATTCAAGATAATTCAGTAGTTCATGTTTCTGATGAGTACTCAACAATAATTGGAGATTATGTAACTGTCGGTCATGGAGCAATAGTACATGGGTGCACTATTGAAGATCATTGTTTAATAGGAATGGGCTCTATTGTAATGGATGGTACCATAATAGGAAGAGGAAGTATTGTAGCGGCAGGAGCTGTTGTATTAGGGAATCAAGAAATTCCACCTTACTCTATGGTTGCTGGTTTACCAGCCAAAGTTATCAAAAGTATTCCCGAAAAGTTTGATAGCATACATGCTCAGGCTGTAAAATATAAAACCTTGTGGACTGAAAGATATAACATAGATCCAAATGCTAGTGGTGAAAAATATAACGGCGATAAAATAGTATAGTTTGAGTGATATTTTTACTAAAGTTTATTTTAATATGTATTAATTATTAAAAAATGTTTAAATTAAATTAAGATATGGTATATATTAAAATAACAGTGAAAATTTTTATTAATCTAAGGAGGAAAAAAGGTGTATAAAGAAGAATTAGCAATAATTTCCCAAGCTATATTAAATGAAGTTGAAGGTCGTGAGTTTTATTTGATGGCTAGTGCACAAGCTACTTCAAATGGTACTCAGCAAGCTTTTCTAGAATTAGCTAATGAAGAAAGAAAACACGAGGAATATCTTAAAAAATTATGGAATGAACTAAGTGGTGGATCAGAACTTGATATTGAAAGTGTACTTGAGACAGGAATAGAAATTCCTTCTCCAAAAATCTATCAATGGGGAAAAGTTGACAAAGATAGTATATCTTCTACTATGTCTGTATTTAGTGTAGGCATGCAAATGGAACAGCATTCAGTGAAGTTTTATGAGGATGCTAAATCGAAATTATCATCTAGAGCAGGTAAAGAATTGTTTGATTTATTGATAAAATGGGAAAATGTTCATTTGACTCAATTTAATGAACAATATAAATTATTGAAAGAAGAATGGTGGTCTTATCAAGAATTTGCACCATTTTAATTATATTGCAATTTAGTTCACGACAATTAATTACATATTAGGTTAAATATTGTATTGCGTATTTTAAATATTTAAGTTATAATACAAATGATAAAATTACAATTAAATAATTATTGCATCAATATAATATGGATAATATGGATCCAAAGTCTCTACCGAACAACCGTAAATTGTTTGACTATTGAAGTTTTTTTGATTTTTATTATATTATATATGATGCGAATAGTTTACTATTCGCTTTTTTATATTGTCAATATTATTTAGTGTAAATGTAAATACATAGGACAATAGGACAGGTGAAACGTCCCCGTGTCCGGGAGGAGAGAAAATGAAAAAGTTATTTAAGATTGTTTTAACATTAGGATTGGTATTAACATTATTTACTGCTTGTGCACAAAAACCAGCAGCACAAGAGCCTGCAGCACAAGAACCATCTGAAACAAAGGAATTTCCAGCAATAGCAAAAGAAGATATTAAAGTAGGTGTTATTCATATTGGTAACCCTGCAGATGGATCTGGTTACACATATGCACATGATCAAGGAATTGTAGGAATGCAAGAAGCTATTGGTCTTGAAGATAGCCAAATTATTCGTAAAAATAATGTGAACGATAGTGATCCAACAGCTACAGAAACTGCAATACTTGAATGTATTGAAGAAGGATGTAATATTATATTCGGTACAAGCTGGGGATACATGGATACAATGGAAGCTTTAGCGGCAGAATATCCTGATGTAATATTCTCACATGGTTCAGGATATAAGAGCAACGATGCAAACTTTAATAATTATTTTGGAAGAATATATCAAGCTAGATATTTAACTGGTATTGCTGCTGGTTTAAAAACAGAATCTAACTTAATTGGATATGTAGCAGCTATGGGCCAAGATAATTCAGAAGTAACAGGAGGCCTTGATGCATTTGCATTAGGAGTATATTCTGTTAATCCTGATGCTAAGGTTTATGTAAAAGTTACAAATAGCTGGTTTTCTCCAGAAGAAGAAACAAATGCAGCAAAAGCATTGTTAGGTGAAGGTTGTGACGTAATTGCACAACATTGCGATACTCCAAATCCACAATTAGAAGCTGAAAAAGCAGGTGCATTTGGTATTGGATATAACTCAGACATGTCTAAAGATGCTCCAAAAGCAACATTGACATCAGCGGTATGGAACTGGGCAGCATATTATACTTGGGCAGTTGAAAATGCTGTAAATGGAACTTGGACAGGCGAGAACTATTATGGTGGTATGAAAGAAGGATTAATTGCTATTTCTCCTATTAATGAAAGTATAGTAGCAGATGGTACAATTGAAGCAATAGAAAGTGCAGAGAAATCTATGCTTGATGGTAGCTTTAATGTATTTGATGGTGTGATTGAAACTAACGATGGAAGTACTGTGGGAGAAGAAGGTAAAACTTTAGATGATGCAACAATTACTGGTGGAATTAACTGGTATTTCAAAACAGTAACAGTTAAATAATAAAGATATTTAAAATAGTAAAAAGATGGGTCGGTTAGCTTTGATTTACGCATGCGTACTAAAGGAGGCTGACCCATTATTATTGTTAGGAGGCAGAAAAGTCTTCTAAAATATGTAGATAGGAGGTATTATGTCAGATTCTAGTACAACAAGATATGCAATTGAGCTTAAAGATATTACAAAAACTTTTGGAAGTGTTGTTGCTAATGAAAACATCAACCTTTCAATAAAATATGGCGAAATTCTAGCTTTGCTTGGAGAAAACGGTTCAGGTAAAACAACTTTGATGAATATGTTGTCGGGAATTTATTATCCTGACGCTGGTTCAATATCTATTTCAGGTGAAGAGGTTGCAATTACATCACCTACTGATGCAATTAATTATGGAGTAGGAATGATTCATCAGCATTTTAAATTGGTAGAAGTTCATAATGCGATGGATAATATAGTGCTTGGCACAAAGGAAAAACATCTAAAACCAATCGTGTTAAAAGAAAAGATATTAAATATTAGTAATAAGTTTGGGCTAGAAATAGAGCCTGAGAAAAAAGTATATAATATGTCGGTGAGTGAAAAACAAACAGTTGAAATTATGAAGGTGTTATATCGAGGAGCAGAAATTTTAATTTTAGATGAGCCAACAGCAGTGCTTACACCCCAAGAAACAGAAAAATTATTCGCAATATTACGTAAAATGAAAGATCAAGGAAGTGCAATAATAATTATTACTCATAAGCTACATGAAGTTTTATCAATTAGTGATAGAGTGGCAATTCTTCGTAAGGGTAAGCTAATTGATACTGTTGAAACAAAAGAAACAAATGAAAAACAGTTAACGGAGCTAATGGTTGGAAGACCTGTTAGTTTAAAAATTGAACGCCCAGAGGTGGAAGAGAAAAAAACTATTCTCAAGGTAATAGACCTTTCTGTTATGAATGAGGATGGGACAATGGGTTTAAATAATATTAATTTTAAACTAAAAAAAGGTGAAATATTAGGAGTCGCAGGAATTGCAGGAAGTGGTCAGAAGGAATTATGCGAGTCAATAGCAGGACTTATGAAAGTAAAAACAGGTGCAGTTTTATGCAATAAAGAAAATATTATAGGTAAAACCCCTGATGAGATTATAAAATTAGGAATCAGTATGAGTTTTGTGCCAGAGGACAGGCTTGGTATGGGTCTAGTTGGAACTATGGGAATGGTAGAAAACATGATGTTAAAATCCTATAAAATTAATAAGGGATTTTTTATAGATAAAAAGCCAGCAAGAAAATTATCAGAAATATTGGTTAAGAAGCTAGGTATTGTAACACCAAATGTTGAGACACCAGTAAGAATGATGTCTGGTGGAAATGTTCAAAAAGTATTGTTAGGTAGAGAAATAGAGTCGAATCCTAATGTATTAATAACTGCATATCCAGTGAGAGGGCTTGATATTAATTCTTCTTATATGATTTATGATTTATTAAACGAACAAAAGAAAAAAGGTGTTGCAATTTTATTTATTGGTGAAGATTTAGACGTTTTATTAGAGTTGTCCGATAGAATTATGGTGTTGTGTCATGGAGAGTTGAAAGGAATAGTAGACGCTAAAGAAACAACTAAAGAAGAGCTTGGACTCATGATGACAGGGAAAAGTTTACAGGGGGTTGATATAGATGAATAATATAAATAATAAATCAAAACAACCTTTGATGCGTACTGTTAAAAGGGCTGAGCGTTCTAAAATGGATATACTTAAACTAAGAATAATTGCATTTGTACTTGCTTTATTTGCAGGTGGCTTATTTATTCTTTTAATAGGGTATAACCCAGCACAATTATATGGAACAATTATTTCTGGAGCATTTCGCAGTGAGATGGCAATTCAAGCAACAATAAAATTTATGATACCACTCCTTATTTCTGCACTTGGAATAACATTAGCATTTAAAATGAAGTTTTGGAACATAGGCGCTGAAGGTCAAATTATAATGGGTGCTATATTTGCTTCATATTTTGCCTTGTTTCACAGTAATTGGCCACATTTTTTATTACTTTTAGTAATGTTTGTAGCTGGATTTATTGGAGGAGGATTGTGGGGTTTGATACCTGCATATTTTAAATCTAGATTTAATACTAATGAAACATTATTTACACTAATGCTAAATTATATAGCATTGCATGTTATATCATTTTTGCGTGATGGTCCATGGAAAGATCCTGGTTCATCGGGATTCCCTAAAATTGCGAGATTTAATGCAAATGCACATATAGATAAAATATTTGGAGTTCAATTTGGTTGGATTATAGCTTTGATTTTAGTTGTTGTTTTATTTATTTATATAAGAAATACAAAACAAGGTTATGAAATAAATGTTGTTGGTGTTAGTCAAGCTACTGCAAAATATAGCGGTATGAATGTAAAGAAAATTATTCTTCGTACTATGATTTTAAGTGGTGGTATCTGTGGTATAACTGGAATGATTCAAGCTACAGGATCAGATATGACTTTGGCAGCATCTGTCGCAGGTGGAGTTGGTTTTACTGCAATAATTGTTGCATGGCTTGCTAATTTAAATCCATTTGGAATTTTGATGGTTTCATTTTTATTTAGTGTTTTGGAAAAGGGTAGCAGCGTAATGCAGTCAACTTATGGATTGTCAACTTATTCAGCAAGTGTACTTCAAGGAATAATACTGTTTTTTATATTAGGATGTGAATTTTATATTCGTTACAAGTTTGTATTTAGAAGTAAGGGTGGTGTTAAATAATGAATATATTTTTAAATTTTTTAATAGCATCAGTTCTTGCTGGAACACCTCTTTTATTTGGTACAATTGGAGAAATAATGAATGAAAAAGCTGGTCATTTAAATTTAGGGGTTGAAGGGATGATGGCTATGGGTGCTTGCGCAGGTTTTATGGCAGGATTCATGAGCAATAACCTATTAATAGCATTATTAGCTGCGTTTGCTGCTGGAATGATAGGCGCATTAATTTATGCTATTTTAACAATAACATTTATGGCAGACCAAAATGTTACAGGACTTACTTTAACTATTTTTGGAGTAGGTATTTCAAATTTTTTTGGTGAATATATGCTTGTTCATTCGGAAACTAATTCATTAAAGCTACCAGAGCAAATTACAGCTCAGCTAAGTAATATTAATATACCGTTTTTAACTGATATACCAGTTATTGGTCCATTGCTTTTTAATTACAATGCTTTCGTGTATTTGGGAATCCTGACAGCAATATTATGTGGAATTTATTTAAATCATACTAAACTAGGATTAAATGTTAGAGCAATTGGAGAAAATCCAGGTGCTGCAGATGCAGCTGGAATTAAAGTTACAAAACTTAAATATTTTAATGTGATGTTAGGTGGAGGAATTTGTGGCATTGGTGGAGCTTATTGCTCAATGATAATAAATGGTGGTGTTTGGATGAGTAATAGTGTAAATGGTATGGGATGGATTGCTGTTGCGCTTGTTATTTTTGCCTCGTGGAGTCCAACGAAAGCTATATTTGGTTCTTTTGTTTTTGGAGGCTTTAATATTTTGAAATATTATTTTCCGAAAAGTATAATAACTATTCCAAATGCGTTCTATGATATGCTTCCGTTTATTATAACTGCACTAGTATTAGTAATTACTTCAATTCGCAAGTCAAAAGAAAATTCACAACCAGCAAGCTGTGGGGTAAATTACTTTAGAGAAGAAAGATAATAATGAGAATTTGGCAGGTCTATTGGAAAGTCATAATTATATGATTTTCTAGTAGGCCAGTTTATATTTTAAGCTAAAGTTAAGTAATTTTAGTTGATTTTTCAATTTAAAAATGCAATAATAAATATAAGGAATTAATGAAAAAAGGATGAATTATGGTAATGAAATATAAAGCAAGCAAAAGGAAGTGGACGTAATGATAAAAAAAACAATCTCGTTTCTAATTATTTGTATAATGGCTTTTTCAATAGTTATTCCTAATGATATATATGCTTTGGAAAGAGATTATACAGAAACTTTAGATATTAATACTATACAGTCTTTTATTGATGAAGGCCAAAGCCTATTAAGAGTATTAAACTTAATAAAAAATATTGAAAAAGAATTAATATATAAAACAATTGATATTGATTTTAATCCAAAAACTGTCAAAATTCTTGCTATAGGAAATTCTTTTTCAGAAGATGCAGCATATTGGCTTTATGATATAGCTAAATCAGCTGGAGTGGATGTAATTGTAGGTAATGTATATTTTAGTGGATGCTCATTAAAAACACATTGGAATAATGCTTCTAACAACAATGCAACATATACATATTATAAATGGACATCTTCTACAATGGAAAAATTGGAAAAGCAAACTATGAAGTCTTGTATACTTGATGAAAGATGGGATTTTATAACTTTTCAACAAGCATCTCCAGATTCAGGTATATATAGTACATTTCAACCATATTTAAATAATTTAATTGGTTATACAAAAGGCATATCAAGAAATAAAAATGTTAAATTAGCACTTAATATGACTTGGGCATATGCAGAGAACAGCACAAATGAAAATTTTGAAACATATAATAGCGACCAAAAAATCATGTATAATTCAATAATTAATTCATATAAACAAGCTTCTTTTGACTCTAATATAGACATTATTATACCCTGTGCTACTGCCATTCAAAATGCTAGGACAAACTCTTTGCTTAGAGCTGTTGGAAATGAGTTAACTCTTGATGGATATCATCTAGAAGAAGATATTGGAAGATATATAGCTGGATTAACATACTTCGAAACTTTAATAGTTAAAAATTGGGACAAAGAAAAAAAAGATATTAATGATGTAACTTTTATGCCTAACATAAATGATAACAATAAAGAGTTGGTGTCGTTAGTAAAAAATGTAGTAAATAATGCAGTACTTAAACCATATACTGTTACAAGAATTGATAAATAAGTTATAAACAATTTTTTTAAAACTATAAGAAATTTTCTTATAGTTTTTTTATGTGATAACATCACTGAAAAAGCCGTAAATAATATTTATAATAGCGATATATTAATTTTAGAGAGGAATTAAGTTATGTCTATATTTGGATTATTTGAAAAAAACGATAAAAAAGTTAAAGATTTAAGTAATAAAACATTACGTGTACAAAAATTAAGATGTCCACAAAATCATAAGTGTCCAGCGGTTAGGGTTTGCCCAGTTGATGCTTTATCACAAAGTAAATTTGAAGCTCCAAAAATTGATTTGAAAAAATGTATCAAATGTGGGAAGTGTGTAAGGTATTGTCCAACTAGAGCGCTTGGATTTGAATAAAAAATAGAAACCTATTTATATATAAATAGAAAACCATAATATAAAATAAAAATATTACAATTGATAATTGTATTGATATATTAACACCAGAAGTTATCACTTCTAAGATAAATAATCTAAAATTATTTGATTGTATATTTTTTTGCAGAAAGATTAAAAAATCGGAGGGGTTTATGAACAATTTTATAAAAAATATTAAAAACAATAAATATCTATTTGTAATCAATTTACTATATTTTGCACTTGGAATTGTGAATATAAATTTTGCGCTTTTAGGATTTATTTGTATGATGCTTCCTATGTATTTGCTAATAAAAACAAATAAGAAAACCTACTGTCAAGGTTATTGCCCTAGGGCTAATCTTTATACAAAGGTTGGTAAATCAACTAATAAATATTCTGGTAAAACACCAAAGTATTTCATTAATGGAAATATGAAATGGATAATGCTATCATATTTTGGTATTAGCTTGTTTTTTATTATGATGTCAACTATTAGAGTTTCATCAGGATTAATGATGCCAATGAAAAGTTTAAGATTTTTAATTTTATTTACAGTTCCATTTGAAATGATACAACTTATAGAATTAAATAATATATTACCTTGGATTACACATTTATCTTATCGTTTTTACTCTATGATGATGACTACAACTGTCATTGGTTTAGTTTTGGCCCTTATATACAAACCTAAAACATGGTGTGTAATTTGTCCAATAGCTACAATTTCGGATGTATATTTAAAGGCTAATAAAAAATTGTAATGTTTAGTTGGAAACGGTTAGTTTTTTATTAAAATGATTGATTATTTAATATGATTAGATATATAATGGATACGAAAGTTATAATATTCCTGTTTATTAACATTATTAGGATTTTAATTATTTTGATTAAATGAATGAGGTAAGTTCCATACAAACTATGATATAATTAGTAAATATTAAAAAGTAGAGAAATCAATCTATTTACGCAGAATAATTTAATAAATTACCATATCTATATAATTATTAAAGATAGAGAGGAAAATATATTGTTAGAGCAAAAACAGCAACGAACAACTAGTTATTATACTAAGTTGATAGCAGTTTCTATCGGGCATTTTTTCAATGATTTCTACATGAATTTGATCCCACCTATTTTATTTTTATTCGTTCAAGCACTTGGTTTAAGTTTAGCTCAACAGGCATTTATTGCTTTTGTAATTACAAGTGGTGGTTCGTTTGCACAGCCAGTTATCGGATATTTAGTAGATAAACGAGGGAAACCATATTTAATTATTTATTCTTTGATGTGGATATCTTTTTGGATGTCCATTTCTGGAATAATCTCAAATTATTATTTATTAGTTATAGCATTAGGATTAGGCTCTTTGGCATCTGCTCTGTTTCATCCGCTGGGGTCTGCAATGGCTGTAAGGCTGGGAAAAAAGTCAATGGGTAAAAGTTTATCGATTTTTATGACTATTGGGGGTTTTGCTGCTTCAGTATCACCTATGGTAGCTATTCCAATAGTAAAAAGTTATGGTTTAAGTTCGCTAGTCTTGTTTATGATTCCTGGTATTCTGATTGCATTTTTTCTTTACTATGCACAAGTACAAAAGGTTGAATTGAATCAATCTATTGAGAAGAAAGAGAAAAAAAGCGAGAAATTTGATTTTCATTGTGCAAAGTGGATTTCTATATTAGTTTTTATATCATCAAATAAAGTTCTTGTTAGGAGTTTTTTGATTACATTTGGAGCACAAATAATGCTACTAAAACAAGTTAGCGTTGAAGTTGCAGGAGTAGTATTGTCAGCATATTTACTGGCTAATTCACTAGGTACTATTATAGGGGGATTTTTAGATGATTTAATTGGAAGCAAGAGAGTATTGTTAATCTTTAATTTGTTTGTTTTAATTTGTATGTCTTTAATTGTATTTATGCCTAGAATATTTATGGTGATTGGCTTTGTGCTTATGGGGTTTGCTTTAAGTGGTTCAAGTACAGCTAATATAGTAATGACACAAGGCTTAATGCCTAAAAATATTAATGTTGCGACAGGATTAATTATGGGATTTTCAGGTGGATTAGGTGGACTTATAATGTTAGCATTTGGTAAAATAGCAGATATACATGGACTGCTTACAAGTGCATCATATTTGTTGATACCTCTTGTTCTAGTAGTTTTTACCACTTTAATATTGCCAAATGAAAAGTCTATTGAAGATATGTAGTTAGAAAGTAAAGAGCTGTGAATAAAATTTTACACAAATTATATAAACATCATATTTTTTTATATATAGTTTATGGTTATTATTATTTTAGAAAATTTACTTTTTAGTTTGATCCCTCATATGTCAAATAATTTCTAGTGATATGCCCATCTTTACTATTAGCAGTTTAATTATAAATTGTTAATAGTAGAGGTGGGCATATTTTTTATGGAAAGAAAAATTACTATTAATTAGCATATATATAACATTTTTGTAAAACATAGACTTTAATAATAATAATGTGTTATAATTAATTTATTAATAAAAATTTAAGGAGCTAATATGGAATACGAAAAACTAGCTACAGAACTTATAAAAGAAAGAAAATCTACGAGGACATTTGATACAAATGATATAGATAAAGATACTTTAAAAAGACTCAATGATTATATTGCAGAAGTTAATAATGAGACAACAAAAATTAAAGCAAGGTTTATAATAATCAGCAATAAAGATAGTAATATAACTGGAAAAACATCAGAAAAACTCGGAACATATGGTGTAATATCAGGTGCTAATTTATTTATTGTTGGAATTTTAGATAAAGATGATAAAAGAGCACTTGAGTTTGGTTATTGGTTTGAAAAAATAATTTTATTTGCTACCGATATAGGTTTAAAAACCTGTTGGCTCGGCGGGACATTTAATAAGAGTAATTTTGAACAAAAGTCAAATTTGCTTGAGAATGAGTTTATACCAATCATTTCCCCAGTAGGGATAAAAAAGGAAAAATCAAGAGTCCTTGAGGTTACGATGCGAGCACTTGTAGGAGCTAATAAAAGAAAAGCTTGGAGTGAATTGTTTTTCAATGAAGATATGTCTTTACCATTGACAGAAACTAGTGCTGGTAAATATAATATACCGTTAGAAATGGTTAGATTAGGACCTTCTGCTTCAAACAAGCAGCCATGGAGAGTTATAAAAGAAAAGGGATTATACCATTTTTTCCTATGTAGAACAAAAGGCTATGGTGTTGTGGATTTTGATATGCAGAAGAATGATTTAGGTATAGCAAAATGTCACTTTGAATTAGCTACAAAAGAATTAGGGTTAGATGGCAATTGGGATATAATAGAAGGTATAACTGTACCAAATGATTGGGAATATGTTTACACTTGGATATCTAAAGAATAGATATTGATAACAATAAAGTGAATCTGATAAAATATTATCATAAATGTACAAGCGTAATAAGGATTAATAGGAGAATAAAACAATGATAAAAATAGATAAAACGTTATATAATTTAAGACCTACGGATGAAAATAGGCTTGAAAAGGAAATGGTTACATATGATTTGTTGGATAAACTTAATATTTCATATATTAGAATAGACCATGATGAGACTGCAACTATAGAAGATTGTATTGAGGTTGAAGACCTTTTGGGAATACAAATATGTAAAAATTTATTTCTGTGTAACGCATCAAAGACAGATTTCTATTTACTTTTAATGCCAGGTGATAAAAAATTTGTAACAAAGAATTTATCAAAGCAAATTGGAAGTTCAAGGCTATCTTTTGCTGGCGGTGAGTATATGGAGAAGTTTTTGAATATTACACCTGGATCTGTTAGTATACTTGGGCTTATGAACGATAAGGAGTGCAAAGTTAAATTGCTAATTGATAAGGAAATAGTTGAATCAGAGTATTTTGGTTGTCATCCATGTATAAATACTTCTAGTCTAAAAATAAAAATATCTGATATATTAAATAAATTTTTACCTTATACAGGACATGATCCATTAATAGTAGAGCTCTAAAATAAAAGACATATTTTTTATTTATAAATAAATTTATCAAGGAGAGTATAAATGCTTACAAAAGCAAATCAAAAAAATGGTGATATCCTTTCTATTTTAGGATTTGGTTGCATGAGATTACCTACGAAGGGAAATTCAATAGATGAGACAAGAACTATAGAAATGATTCACGATGCTATAGAAAAAGGTGTAAATTATTTCGATACGGCATATTTTTATCATGGTGGAAAAAGTGAATCAATGCTTGGTAAAGCACTATCAGGTGGCTATAGAGAAAAGGTTAAAGTTGCAACTAAGCTTCCTCCTTTTTTGGTTAAAAATTTAGATGGCGCTAAAAAGATTATGTCAACTCAACTTTCAAAATTACAAACAGAATATATTGATTACTATCTCTTACATATGCTAACTGATAAACCTATGTTTGATAGATTAGTTTCGTTAGGAATTATGGAATGGCTAGAGGAACTAAAAAGAGATGGCACCATTAAAAATATAGGATTTTCATTTCATGGAGGAAAAACTGATTTTGAATTAATTGTAAAAGCATATCCATGGGATTTTTGCCAAATACAATACAATTACTTGGATGAAAATAATCAAGCTACGAAATCAGGTTTACTTTTGGCATCATCTTTGGGAATTCCCGTCATTATAATGGAACCATTGCGTGGAGGTAAATTAGTTAATAATTTACCTCAAGAAGTAATTCAAACATTTAAAAATTATGATTCGGAAAGAACTCCAGCTGAATGGGCATTAAGGTGGATATGGAATCACTCTGAAGTAAATGTTGTATTGTCAGGTATGAGCACTGAAGAACAAATGAAGGAAAATATAAAAATTGCAAGTGATGCAAGAGAAAACTCTCTAACAGAAGGAGAAAATAAAATTTTCGATAAAGTCAAATCAGTAATGTTGGAAAAAACAAAAATACCATGTACTGGTTGCGGTTATTGCATGCCATGTCCATATGGAGTTAATATTCCAGGTTGCTTTTCTAGCTATAATGATAAATATTTGTTAGAAGATAAACTCATGAGGTGGAAGTATATGCAAACATTAGGAGCTATGTCAGAGAAACCAGCTTTTGCATCTCAATGTGTCGAGTGTGGTAAATGTGAGAGCCATTGCCCTCAAAATATTCAAATACGAAAAGAACTTAAAATAGTTAGTAAAGAGATGGAAGGTATTTTGTTTAAGCCTGTTGTAAAAGTAGCAAGAAAATTTTTAAAAATTAAAAAATAAGATTTTAAGGAGGCAATTATGAAATTTTTATGGACTACAATTATTGTAAAGGATATGGAGGAATCAATTAAGTTTTATGAAGAAGTAGTAGGATTAAAGGTTGTTGATAAGATTAGTGCAGGACCTGATATGAATATTACATTCTTGGGTGAGGGTGAAACTAAAATTGAATTAATATGTAGTGAGAAACTTAAAAATATGGACCCAGGAAATGCTGTTACATTAGGCTTTGAAGTAGATTCCTTAGATGATATGATTGATTTTATAAATAAAAGAGGTATTTCAATAAAAACAGGACCAGTACAACCTAATCCAAGTTTGAAGTATTTTATAATACACGATCCAAATGGTATAAAAATTCAATTCGCGCAACATTTGAATGGAAAATAATAAATTTAGCATGTCAAATTTTAAGGATACCATATATTAGCGTATTAAAATTATAGTTTTTAAGTTAGTATATATTCAACAAAGAAATTCATAGAAAGATGAGATATAATTAAGATGAGTAAACAAGTTAATTTGCTATATTTTAGTGCAACTGACAGAACTGCTCAAGTTGTTAAGGCTGTTGCAGATGGAATGAACAGAGAAATTAAAGAATACAATATTACATTACCTAAAAATCGAGAATATGATATTAACTTTAAAAAAGATGAAGTAGTTATTATTGGAGTTCCTGTTTATGGCGGTAGGATTCCGAAATTTTTAGAAGGATTTTTAGATAGAGTAAAAGGTAATAATACAGCTGCTATTTTAGTTGCTGTTTATGGTAATTGAAATTATGATGATTCTTTGGTTGAGCTTAGGGATATTGTTGAGAAAAATGGATTTATTGTTTTTGCAGCTAGTGCATTTATAGGAGAGCATTCTTATACTGATAAAGTTGCAACAAATAGACCAGACACTAAGGATTTGCAAAAAGCCAAAGAATTTGGTGTTAAAGCAGAAGAAAAAATATCTTTTTCACAAGACTTATTGAATGCAAATAAACTTTTCATAAAAGGGAATTTCCCATATAAAGAGAGAAAATTAGGAGTAAAATGTGCACCTGAAACAAATATAAATTGTACCAATTGTGGAATATGTGCTGATAACTGCCCTATGGAAGCCATAAGTTTTAATAATTATAGAGATATAGATGCTGAAAAATGTATCAATTGTTGTAGCTGTATACAAAAATGTCCTAGTTCAGCTAAATCATTTGTTCATGAACATATCATTAAAGGGTGACTTGGTGATAAAATAACAAATCTAACAAACAATACCACAGCACTGTAAGGAGAATAAGAAAATGCAAAATATTTTATATGTTGGATTAGGCGGTTTCATTGGAGCTTCATTGAGATATATTATTTCATTACATTCATCAAGAATTTTAGGTACACAACTACCATATGGAACTTTAATAGTTAATGTTTTAGGAGGATTTTTAATTGGTGTTATAATGGAATTAAGTATAAAAAATAATATGATGTCTCAAAGCTTAAAATTGTTTCTAACAACAGGCATAATGGGTGGACTAACTACATTTTCCACATTTAGTTATGAAACAGTTGCTCTTTTTAGTGGTGGAAGTTATATTTTAGGAATGGTTAATGCAGGATTAAATTTATTTTTAAGTATATCAGGAGTTATATTAGGAAAATTGATTACACAATTTATTTAAAATCATAGTTTAAAAAATTTTATCCATTTATCTAAAATAGTTTTAAAGGATATAATTCTAATAATAAGAAACAATAATTTTGAACAAATTAATTATATACATTAGTTTGTTAATCTTATATTAGATTATAAAATTTAGAATAAATGGAGAAAAATTATGGAAAAAAAACAAAAAGGTTTATCTGCGTGGCAGCTTACAATGATGGCGCTAGGAACCGTAATTGGAGGTTCGTTCTTTCTTGGCTCTTCAGTAGCCATTAATGCAGCTGGACCATCTATACTAATTTCATACATAATTGGAGGAGCTTTAGTATATTTTATTCTTTTTGCACTATCTGAGATGACTGTAGCAAGTACAGAAACAGGTTCTTTTAAAAGTTTTGCATCGAAGTCATTTGGACCAGGAGTTGGTTTTGTTGTTGGATGGGTTTATTGGACTGGGATGATATTTGCGATGTCTAGTGAAGCTACTGCAGTATCAATTTTTGTACGTGCGTGGTATCCTAATGTATCTATAGCTTTTCTTGGTACTTTAATTATTGTTGGAGTAACACTGCTTAACCTGCTAGGTGCTGATAAGTTAAGTAAATTGGAAAGCGGGCTAGCAGCTGTTAAAATCTTTGCTATTATATCATTCATAATTATAGCAATATTATTAATTATAGGTGTAATTACTGGTAATAAACCAATTGGTTTTGGTGAATTAGCTAGAGAACCACTAATGGCTGGAGGTATCAAGAGTATTGCAGGAAGTATGCTTATTGTTATGTTTTCATATGCTGGTTTCGAAATAATTGGTTTAGCCTCTTCGGAGGCAGAAAATCCACAAAAAACAATACCTAAGGCAATAGCTTATACTGTAATTTGTTTAGTAGGATTTTATATTCTTTCCATAGCAGTGCTTTTGCCATTAATCCCTACATCTAGTTTAAGCGAAGATGTGAGTCCTATGGTTGCTGCCCTTAATAGGTGGGGAATGGGATGGGCAGGTACTTTTATTAGTGTAGTTTTGATAACAGCTATTTTATCTACCATGCTAGCAGCTATGTTTGGATTAGGAAGAATGATGCGTTCTTTAGCAAATGAAGGTGATGCACCAAAGTGGCTTAAAGATAAGACTGATGTACCTTATAGAGGTATATTGTTTTCTGGTTTTTCTATGATTTTAGGATTGTCATTAGGTTATGTTTTTCCAAGAGTTTACTTGTTTTTGATTAGTTCAGGAGGGTTTGCAATATTATTTACTTATTGCGTAATTATGGCTACACATATACGATTTAGAAAAATAAATGGTTGTCCACCTGAGGGGAAGTGTCAAGTTAAAGGATATCCATATTCATCATGGATTGTTTTAATTAGTATGATAGGAATTATATTTAGTATGCCATTTGTGTCTGGTCAATCATCAGGGCTTGTAGTAGGTGTAATTATGACAATTGTATACTCAACAATTTATATGGTAATGAAAACATATAGAGGCTTAAAAAGAAAAAATGATTATGGAAATGATAGAACCTTCAGCAATAAAAGATATCAATCAATAATACCGGCAGAGTATTCAAATGAATTAATTGAAGAGATAAGTAATAATGATAAAGATAAGAAAAACCAATAATATTATTGATAATTATTGACATATGTCATAAATACTGTATAATAAAATCATGCGCGACATATGTCAATGTAATTTTAGATTGTGATTAAATCACAGATAACTCCAGTACTAATAGATATAATGAATAAAATTTCATAGATTTGTGACATTTATGTCAGTCTAAAAACATGGAGGATATATAATGGTAACTGCTTTATACATTATTGCTACTATAGCACTTTTTGCTTCTTTTCTAAAGAGCAAAGATAAAACTATGCTTTCTTTGAAAAAAGCATGGAAGTCATTTGAAAATATATTGCCACAGTTTCTTTCAATACTTGTAATCATAGGAGTTATGCTTGCAATATTAACACCTGAACAAATTTCACATTTAGTAGGGAGTGGTTCTGGGTGGCTAGGAGTAATAATTGCAGCCATAATTGGTTCTATTACATTAATACCTGGCTTTGTAGCATTTCCTTTATCCGCTGCACTATTGCAAAATGGAGCGGGATACATGCAAATTGCTGCTTTTATTTCAACGCTTATGATGGTTGGGATAGTAACCCTACCAGTTGAAATGAAATATTTTGGTAGAAAAGCTACTATAACAAGAAATGTATCAGCATTTGTTTTTTCTTTAGTAGTAGCATTTGTTATGGGGGTGGTAATGTAATGGAAAAATTAATAAAAATATTGAAACGTTATAAAATTTTTATTTTGCTTTTTGCAATAAATTTGATTATATTATTCCTTTATCCTAGTATAGGAAAAAAGTCAATGGAATTATCATTGAAAAACACATTTGAAATGTTGTCTGTTATACCACCAATATTTATTTTACTAGGATTATTAGACGTTTGGGTTAAAAGAGAAACAATGGTAAAATATATGGGTGAAGGTTCTGGATTCATAGGAATAATACTAGCTTTTTTTATTGGTTCTGCTGCAGCTGGACCACTGTACGCAGCTTTTCCAGTAGCAGGTGTGCTGTTGAAAAAAGGTAGTAAATTATCTAATGTATTTATTATGCTAGGAGCTTGGTCAACAACTAAAATTCCTTTGTTATTGTTTGAAGCATCTTCAATGGGGGTGAAATTTACATTGTTGAGATTAGTGTTAGATTTATTTGGAATTGGAATAATTGCATATTTTACGGAAAGACTATTGGCTAAAGATGAAAGAAAAGAAATATATACAAAAGCTTTAAATCAATAGAATTATGAAAATCCTACTAATTTATAACTAGTAGGATTTTTTTTATTAAGAAAGTTTTTTTCAGTCCTACTAGCGGAAGTTGAGTAGCAAATTTTTGGATTATTTTAAAAATAGTTATTGACATATGTCATAAAAGGAGTATAATGAAAATGAAAGCGACATATGTCAATAATATATAAGGAGGTAGCTATTATGCCTAATAGAGATGGAACTGGTCCTAATAGTATGGGATCAATGACTGGAAGAGGTCTTGGAATTTGTGCTGGTATTAATGGTGTTAACTTTGGCTTTGGAAGAGGCCGAGCATTTGGATGCGGACGTGGTTTTGGAAGAAACTTCATAAGCAATAACAATATTGCCAAGTCACAAAAAGAACTTTTAGAGGAGCAAAAATTAATTTTTGAAAAAAATCTAAAAGTTGTTAAAGAACAATTGGAAAAATTATAGTTATTTAATTAGCAGGAGGACGCTCTTGCTATTACCAATAAAATGTAGATGAGGTGAATTAATTATGCCTAGACCTAGGAAATGGAGAAAAGTGTGTAGCTTACCTGAGAGCAATCGGTTTGGACCGCTTAATTCACATGTTAATCAAGAAAATTTTGTAATAATGACTGTAGATGAATATGAAACGATTCGTCTAATTGATTTAGAGGGCTTTACTCAAGAAGAATGTTCAAATCAAATGAATATAGCACGTACAACTGTACAGGGTATTTATATTGATGCAAGAAGGAAACTTGCAGAGTCACTTGTTAATGGAAAAGTTTTAAGAATTGAAGGCGGGGATTATAAACTTTGTGATGGTAATGAGTTATCGTGTGGAAAAGGGTGTTGTAGAAATAGATGCGGTATAGAATTTGATATTGAAGTAAAAAAATAGTTTATATTTAGGAGGGTTTATTATGTCTTACAGTCCATCATTAGGAAGTTCAATAACTAATACTAAAATGCGAACTCCAGAACATACTTCTAGGTTTTCAGGTATGTGTGCAGTGTGCACTGCAAATTGTATAGGTAGTTGTGAAATAGGGTTATCAGCTATAAGAGGTTCGGAAGCTATATATCCATACCAAACAGATAAAAGTCAATTTGCTTCTGAAAAAGACTATCCATTAGACTTTTCTCAATTTAATATTAATGGAAGAGTATTTGGAGCTTTAGGTTGTCTTGAAGATTCAGATGTTGCGACATTTCCTAAAGTAAACATAGAAACTTCTTTTGGAATAAATAATAAAATAAACTTGAAGGCACCAATAATTTTACCAGCTATGGCAAAATTAAATTGGAAAGATTATTATGCTGGTGCAGCACTTGCAGGTGTTTTAGTTGTAATTGGGGAAGATGTTGTAGCAAAGGATAAAAACTTAGTTTTAAAAAATGGCAAAGTAGTTTCATCACCACTTATAGAGGAGATGGTTTCATCATTTAGAGAATATTATAGAGGATATGGAGATATAATTCTTCAAGCGAATTATGATGATGAAAATTTGGGAGTATTAGATTATGCTATTGAAAAATTAGGAGTAAGGTCGGTTGAACTTAAATTCGGGCAGGCATCTAAAGGTATTCAAGGAATGGGAAGAGTTAAATCTATTGATGATGCTCTTCATTTTCAAAAGATTGGGTATTTAATTTATCCAGACCCTTCAGATCCGGTTATAGCAGAAAACTATAAAAAAGGTATTGGTCAAGTTTTTGAAAAAATAGGAAAGTTACCTATGTGGAATGAGGATATATTGATTAAGAGGGTAAATGAACTTCGTGAATTAGGAGCAGAACATATTTGCTTTAAAACAGGACCATTCGACCCAAGAGACCTCATTGAAATTTTGAAAATAGCCTCAAAAGCAGGTGTGGATTTAGTAACATTTGATGGAGCAGGTGGAGGTTCAGGTAATAGTCCTACTAAAATGATGAATGAATGGGGCATGCCCACAGTTTATTTAGAAAGTATATTGTATGATATATTAAGAAAATTAAAAGAAAAAAATTATGCTATTCCGCAAATAGCAATAGCTGGTGGTTTTGCTATGGAAGATCAAGTATATAAGGGATTGTCATTAGGCGCTCCATATATTAATTTAGTTGGTATAGGCAGAGCTGCTATGGCAGCAGCTTTAGTAGGAAAGCAAGTTGGAGATTTAATAAATAATGGTATTGTACCAAAAGAGTACCAAAGATTTGGAACAACTGTTGAGGATATTTTTGGAGATATAAGAGAATTGAAAGGACTATATACCGATGTAAAAAATATTTCTCCTGGTGCAATAGGTTTATATTCATTTATTAATAGGATTTCAGTGGGATTAAAACAACTTATGGCACTTAATCGCAAGTTTTCTTTAGAATACATTGATAGAAGTGACATAATTCCACTAACTAAATTAGCCGCTAAAGTTACAGGTCTTGATACATATAAAGATCTATTGAAAAAAGAGTTGGAAAATATTTAGAATAATAAAATTACAGGAGGATTTTACATGAAAATTGCAATTCCAGTTAACGATAAAACAATGGATACAGATGTTTGTATATCATTTGGTAGAACACCATATTTCCTTATTTATGATACGGAATCAAAGGAAAGTACTTTTTTAGATAATGCAGCTGCTTCTAGTCAAGGTGGAGCAGGTATACTTGCAGCACAAACTATAGTTGATAACAAGGCTGATGCATTACTTACACCTAGATGCGGACAAAATGCTGCAGATGTTATAAATGCAGGCAATGTAAAAATATATAAAACTATTAATGACTCGTTAAAGGATAATATAGATGCCTTTAATAAAGGTGAATTAAAGTTACTTTCAGAAATTCATGCTGGATTTCATAATCACGGAGGTAAATAGTATGAAGATAGCTGTGCTTAGTGGTAAGGGTGGCACAGGCAAAACACTTGTTTCGGTAAATTTGGCTTCTTCAGCTAAAAAATCAACTTATATTGATTGTGATGTTGAAGAGCCAAATGGACACTTATTTTTTAAGCCTAAACATATAAAAACAGAAGATATTAATATTAAAATTCCATTAGTAGATTACAATCTTTGCAATGGTTGTAGGAAATGTGTTGAATTTTGCAAGTTTAATGCGTTAGCATACATTAAAAATAAAGTTATGGTATTTGATGATGTTTGTCATTCTTGTGGTGGATGTATGCTGTTTTGTCCTACAAATGCAATATCTGAAAAAGATAAAAAAATTGGAGAAGTTCAAAAAGGTATTTCTGATAATGTTACAGTAGTAACTGGAATGTTAAATACTGGTGAAGCATCAGGTGTTCCAATTATTAAAAAGTTATTGAGTTATAATATTGAGGATAATGAAAATACTGTAGGAGATAAACTAACTTTTATTGATTGTCCACCTGGTAGTGCTTGTGTAGTTATGGAAAGTATTAAAGATGCAGATTACTGCGTATTAGTTGCAGAACCAACAGTTTTTGGTGTTCATAATTTAGAGATGGTTTATGAACTTGTTAGATTGTTTAATAAACCATATGGCGTAGTATTGAATAAGTGTATGGATGGAGAAAATCCTGCTGAGAGGTTTTGTTTGGATAGAAATATAAAGGTTTTAGGAAAAATTCCATTTGAAAGTGAACTTGGAACATTAAATTCTAATGCTCTTATTTCTATTAGAGAAAATAAGAGGTATAAAGATATGTTTTCTAAAATACTTCAAAAAGTAACTGAGGAGGTGCGAAATGAAACAATTGTTAATCCTTAGTGGCAAAGGTGGAACTGGTAAAACAACTGTAGCAAGTGCTTTTATAAAGCTTTCTAACGCTAGGGCTTATGCAGATTGTGATGTTGATGCTCCCAATCTTCATCTTGTTATGAAACAACAATTTCAGCCTAGAACGAAAGATTACTATGGTATGCCAAAGGCTAAAATAAATACAGATATTTGTATAAGTTGTGATATGTGTAGAAAAAACTGTAGGTTTGATGCAATTAAAGTTAATAAAAGGAATAATGAATATCATGTTGATAATTTTGCATGCGAGGGTTGTGGTGTGTGTGAAGAAATTTGCCCGGCTGAAGCAATATCCCTTGAAACTGTTGTATCTGGAGAATTAATGTTATATAATGATGATATTGTATTTTCAACTGCAAAATTAAAAATGGGAAGTGGAACATCAGGAATGCTTGTTACTGAGGTTAAAAGTCAACTTAAAGATGTAGTTAAAAATACAGAATTAACTATAATTGATGGTTCACCGGGAATAGGATGTCCAGTTATAGCTTCTATTAGTGGTGTTGATTTAGTTTTAATAGTTTCAGAGCCATCTATTTCAGGCATAAGCGATATGGAAAGAATAATAGAAACTTCTAATAAATTTCAAACTAAAACAGCAGTTTGTATTAATAAATACAATACAAATATCGAAAATTCGGAAAAGATTATACGGTATTGCCAAAAAAATCAAATTCCTTTTGTAGGTAAAATACCTTATGATTCCAATGCTATAAAAGCAATAAACAATGGAAAAAGTATTATTGATATCGATTGTGATGCAGGTGATGCTACAAAAGATGTTTTTAATAAAATTATGAAAATTTTAAATTAACTTAATGAGGAGACAAAAATGAGCGAAAATTGTAATCAAAATTGTGGTTCATGCAGTGAAGACTGTGATGAAAGAAAAGAAGTGGATTTTAGAGAAAAGCCAAATGAGCATAGTAGTATTAAAAAGGTTATTGGGATTGTAAGTGGAAAAGGCGGAGTAGGTAAATCACTAGTAACATCAATGTTAGCTATTGCTATGAATAGAAAAGGATACAATACTGCAATCCTTGATGCTGATATAACAGGACCATCTATACCAAAAGCTTTTGGTATAAGCAGAAAAGCATCAGGTAGTGAAAGAGGAGTTATTCCAGTTAAAAGTAAAACAGGAATAGACATTATGTCAATTAATTTGCTTTTAGAAAATGATACTGATCCAGTTGTATGGAGAGGTCCTATTATTGCAAATACAGTTAAACAGTTCTGGACAGATGTAGTATGGGATAATATAGACTATATGTTTATTGATATGCCTCCTGGAACTGGGGACGTACCTCTTACCGTTTTTCAATCTATTCCTATTGATGGTATAGTTATAGTAACTTCACCACAAGAACTTGTTTCAATGATAGTTTCTAAAGCTGTGAGAATGGCAGAAATGATGAATGTTCCAATATTAGGTATAGTTGAAAACATGTCATATTTTAAATGTCCTGATTGTGATAAGGAATATAAAATTTTTGGTGAAAGTCATATTGAAGAAATTGCAGATAAGCATGGAATTAAAGTAATTTCTAAATTCCCTATAGACCCTAAAATTGCGTTGTCAGTTGATAAAGGAATGATAGAACTTTATACCAACGATTGGTTAGATAATATGTCGGATTCTCTTGAGAAATTAAATGATTCTGAAAATATAGAAAATGTTGGAGGAGATAAAATGAAAATAGCTGTAGCAAGTGAAAATAAAATGGTAACTGAACATTTTGGCCATTGTGAAGGATTTATGATTTTTGATACTGAGAATAGTAAAATAGTAAAAAGTGAACTTATACCAAATCCTGGACATAAACCTGGTTTTTTACCTAACTTTTTACATGATAAAGGAGTAAATGTAATAATATCAGGAGGAATGGGTGGCGGTGCCATAGAAATATTCAATGAAAAAAACATAGAAGTTATAACTGGTGCAAAAGGAAATGCTGAAGATGTTGTAATTAGCTATTTAAAAGGTGAATTAAAATCAACAGGTTCTGTTTGCCACGAACATCAACATAGCGACGAGTGCGGAGACCATTAATAGTATTTAATTATAAGATAGATAAAAATAGTTTGTAATAAAAAACATCTGATTTCTAAAGAATGAATGATGTTTTTTGTTTTAGCAAAGGAATTATTATAAATTTTTAGTATATATAAAAACTTATAATGGTTGTATATTATTAAATGATTTGGTATTATGTATTATAGATATATTTCATGATATTTGAGGTGAAGAAATGGAGTTAAACAAGAATCTATTTAATGGCAAGGGGTATATTGACGGTATTACAATAATTGATATAAAAGGTGAAATTCTCTTTACTGCTAAATTTAATAATAAGTTAAATTCAGAAAATAATGAAAACTATGAAGTAGTAGGTAAAAATTTCTTAGATGTTTATGAGAACTTAAATAATGAAAATAGTTCTACTTATAAATCTATGCAACTTGGTGTGCCATTGTATATTGAAAATCAAATACTCAAGTCTAAAGGAAAAAAAGAAATTAAAATTACCTCTTTGTCTGTACCAATTAAATCAGGAAATAAAATTGTAGGTGCAATTGATTTATCAGTTAGTGAGAATGATGATAAAAACAGTGAAGATAATATAGAAATAGATAGCGAAATTTTTGAAAAAAATAATATGAATAAATTAAACTCCGTTGGTAATCAAGCTAAATATGTTGCAGAAAGCATAATAACAAATAATGCTAGAATGCTTGAATTAAAAAATCATATAAATGTTGTTGCTGATTGTGACTTGCCAACTATGATATATGGTGAAACTGGTACTGGAAAAGAACTTTTCGCACAATCAATACATAATGCAAGTAAAAGAAAAGAAAAACCTTTTATATCTCAAAATTGTGCAGCAATACCAGATACATTACTTGAAAGTATTTTGTTCGGAACATCAAAGGGTGCATTTACAGGAGCTGTTGATAATAAGGGATTGTTAGAGCTTGCTGATGGAGGAACCTTATTTTTAGATGAAATAAACTCCATGCCTTTGCATTTGCAATCAAAATTATTAAGAGTATTGCAAGATGGTACATTTAGAAGTATAGGTGCTAAAGAATCGAAAAGTGTTGATATTAAAGTTATTGCAGCTTTAAATGAAGAACCTTTAAAAGCAATAGAAAGAGGTTATTTAAGGAGAGATATTTATTATAGACTTAGTGTTTTAAATATTAATATACCTCCATTAAGAGACCGAAAAGATGACATACCACTACTTGTGAGCTTTAATGTAGCAAAATATAACAAAGTATTTAATAAAAATATTAAATATGTTTCTAATAAGCTATATGATAAGTTAAGAGATTATGATTGGCCAGGTAATATACGGGAGTTAGAAAATGTAATAATACATGGATTAAGCGTTGTTGATAAAACAAAAGAAAAACTAGAATTTAGAGATATAGAGGATAAGTACAATGAATTAATACAATTTAATGAGGATGTTGAGTTGAAAATTGAGCCATTGACAGAAATGGTTAATAATTACGAGAGATGTATAATAGAAAAAACATTAAAACATGTAGAATATAATGTGACTAAAGCTTCAAAACTTCTAAATATTCCAAGACAAACATTGCAAAGGAAAGCCAAACAATATAATTTAATATAAAAATTAGTGGTACTATATGAAAATAATAGTATCACTTTTGCGTTAAGGTGGGTTATTTTTATTAATAACATTAGATTATAGTTCATATATGAGCAGTTGTATGACCATAAATGAGCGATTTGTTTATATATAAAAAATTATTTTTTGTTAATTATAAAATAAACGTTGAAAATACTAGCATTTTTTATAATTAATGCTTAAGCAATTCTTGGCACTAAAATTGCTTATATAATAAGCATATATATTATTAGGAGGCAATAAATTGATTTTTGGAGTATTAAAAGACATTAAAAATGGTGAGTATAGGGTTATAGCGACTCCGTCAGAAGTATCAACAATTATTGGAGATGGTCATACAGTACTTGTTCAAAAAGATGCAGGTAAAAATGCAGGATTTAGTGACGAGGATTATAAAAAAGAAGGCGCTGAAATTGTAGGTACTATGGAAGAAATTTATCAAAGATGTGATTTAGTTGCTAAAGTAAAAGAAATTGAATCAAGTGAGTATAATTTATTAAGAGATAAACAAATAATATTTACATGTATTCATCCAGCTGCACATAGAGAAGAAGTAGACGCATTGTTAGAAAAAAAAGTAATTTCATTTACTGCTGAGGATTCCCATAGATATGGTTCGCCTAATTGCGAAGCAGCTGGTAAACAAGGTGCTTTAATGGGTTTAGAATCTCTATTATCAATAAATGGAGGGAGCGGTAAATTTGTTAGTGGACTTGCTGGAGCACCAGGAATAAAAGTTTTAATATTGGGTGCAGGTATAGTAGGTAGGAGTTCATTGCAGGTTCTTCAATCACTAGGTGCATGGGTTACGGTAATGGATGTAAATATAGCAGCTTTAAGAGAAGTGGGAAAGATTTACAATGAGCATGTTAATACTCAAATATCAACAAAATACAATATCAAAAAAATGCTGCCTGAAGTAGATTTGGTAATTAATTGCGTAAAATGGCCTAAAGGTAGTAAAGAGTTTTTAATTGATAGAGAAATGGTTAAATCTATGCCAAAAGGATCAGTAATAGTAGATATAAGTAATGATTTTGGCGTTATAGAAACATTCCGTGAGACTACACATGAAAATCCAAGATATATTGAAGAAGGAGTAGTTCATTATTGTGTTGGGAATATTCCAGGAGCGATATCTAATTCAACTTCAGTTGCATATGCAGCTTCGGTTTTACCTCATTTTAGAAACATATTAAATCTTGGTGTAAAGGAAGCTTGTATTAAGGATGGCTTTTTAAGAAGAAGTCTAACTACGTATAATGGATATTTGACACATGAAGAAACTAGTGGATTACAAAATAGACCGTGGATTAGACCAGAAGATATATTAGAAATAGCCGACAAAAAATTAGATTATGCACCAACAGCAACAGTAACAAGGTCAAATAACTTCTTGAAAATTTAATAATTTAAATAAATTTTAAATTTCGTAGCCTCATAAATATATTTATATATGAGGCTACATGATAAAAAATATTAGGAGGACAAAATGGAAGTAATGGATTTAGGAATTTTATCGTTAGTACCTGCTGTGATAGCGATTGTACTATCATTTGTAACAAGGAACACAGTAGTGTCTTTGGCATTAGCATGTTTGACAGGAACACTTATTGCAGGACAAGGATTATTAGGATTTCCAACATTGTTAAAAACAAGTTTAGGTTCAACAAGTTTTGCTTGGGTAATGCTTTTAAACACATTTATCGGTATAATAGTAGCGTTTTTTCAAAAAACTGGAGCAATACAAGGATTTTCTCAATATATACAAGACAAGAAACTAAGTAGAAAAGCTGTTCAGTTAGTTGCATGGTTTTTAGGAATGTTTGTATATTTTAGTGATTCTTTTAGTCCTTTATTCGTTGGAACAACTATGAGAAGTATATCTGATAAGGCAAAGGTTTCTAGAGAAAAATTATCATATATAGCAGACTCAGGAGCTGCTCCTGTAAGTGTTTTAGTTCCTATAACTGGATGGGCTGCATATCTTAGCAGTTTAGCTATTGGTGTAGGAGTAATTGCAACACAAGAAGATGCAATGAATTTATTTATAAAAGCAATTCCTTTTAACTTTTATGCTGTATTTACAATTATTTTTGTTGGCTTGATTGCTGGTGGAGTAATAAAAGACTTTGGTCCTATGAAAAAGGCAGAAGAAAGAGCTATAAAAGAAGGAAAAGTATTGAGAGATGGAGCAGAACCATTAATAGGTAAAGAATTAACTGAAATGGAACCATATCCAGGAATAAAACCAAGAGTATTTTTAAATTTCTTATTACCAGTAATGATGATAGTTGTTATAGCAATGGGAACTTATTTAACAATTAAATCTGCAAAAACAATGGAAGCTTTCTTATTTGTTCTTATATTTATGGGAATAAGCATGTTTGTACAAGGAATTCCATTTAAAGTAATTATGAATACACTTACAGACGGAGTTAAAGGTGCAGTGCCAGCTATAATAATATTAGCATTAGCATATTCAATTAACTCATTAAGTAAAACAATGGGAACAGCAAATTATATAATTTCAGTAAGCGAAGGATTATTAACTCCACAATTACTTCCAGCTATCATATTTATAATTTCTGCAATAATGGCATTCTCTACTGGTTCATCATGGGGTACTTTTGCAATCTGTATGCCTATAGCACTTCCATTAGCATTTAACCTTACTGGTGGAGATGTAACAACATTGGTAGTAGCATCATTTGCAGCTGTTGCAGGTGGAGGAGTATTTGGTGACCATTGTTCACCATTATCAGATACAACTATATTAGCATCAACAGGTGCTGCAGCTGACCATATTGACCACGTTAAAACTCAGATTCCATACGCTTTAATATGCGGAGGAGTTGCATTGGTAGGATATTTAGTATTAGGATTTATGAGTATATAATAATTGTTAAATTTAATATGAATATATTAGTTTAAAATATAAGGCTGGGAAAATCCCAGTCTTATATTTTTTTTAGCTTCAAGGTTATAATAATAAAAATAATTATTTATGTATAAGTTAAATTATAATAAATTTGTTTTTATATACCAGTATTAATTATCATTATTTACGTACTTTATAAAAGAAACTTAATATATTTTTAAATATAAAAACAGGTAAATTATGGAGGAACTTATGAAAGAATTATATTTGGCAACTGAAAATGGAAATGTTAAAATTAACCAAGATCAAATTGAAAAATACAATTTAAAAGAAGGTGGGGTTTCACCTTATACAAAATATCGTATAGTTGATGAAGAAGGAAATTTTAAGCATCAAATAAGTGAAGATAAAAAAACAAAGACAGAAATGCCCGAAGGTGAAGGCTTAGAGGATGATGAAATTATAGAATTTCCAGATGGACAAATATTGTCTCAGTCAGAAATTATTGATTTTTCTGAAGGAACAGATTCATCTGTAGAGGGTAATAAAGATGATTAACAAAATATTTTTATATTATATCATTAAGTTTAGTTAGCAAAATTATTCTACTAAGGAGTTAAAATACATGAAATCTTTTTATTCGCTATATGATCATCTTTTAAATGCTGCTATAAATAAAAAAATAGATGACGAGCTTAAAAAATTAACAAAATTTGATCCGCATCATTTAGATTGCCTTTTAAATCCAAACATGCATCCCACTGTAATTAGATTGGGTGACTGTGATTGTGATGAAGAGCAAAAGGAAAAATGCCAAAATATATGTGACTTTGGTGCAGTAACTAAAGATAGTAGTGGAAATTTTGTTGTGTTAGATGATCAATGTGTAGGGTGCTCAAAATGTATCGCAAACTGTATAAAACATAATCTCAGTGATAGGAAAGACTTATTACCAGTCTTTGATCTTTTAAATAATAGTGATAAATCAGTATATGCTATGATAGCACCTGCATTTTCGAGTCAATTTAGTGAAAATGTAACTCCAGGAAAACTCCGAAGTGCATTTAAAGAATTAGGTTTCACTGGCATGATTGAAGTAGCACTTTTTGCAGACATACTTACATTAAAAGAAGCTCTTGAATTTGATAAGGCCATAAAAACTGATAGTGATTACTTATTGACAAGTTGTTGTTGTCCTATGTGGATTGGAATGATAAAGAAAGTTTATAATGATTTAATTCCTCATATGCCACCATCAGTATCTCCTATGGTAGCATGTGGACGTTCAATAAAAAAATTATATCCAGATGCAAAAACAGTTTTTATTGGTCCTTGTGTTGCAAAGAAAGCGGAATCGAGAGAAAAGGATATTGCTGATGCTGTAGATTTTGTTTTAACATTTCAAGAGGTAAGTGATATTTTTAAGATTGCAAATATTAAACCAGAAAATCTCAAAGAAGATTTAAGGGACCATTCCTCAAAAGCGGGAAGAATTTATGCTAGAACTGGTGGTGTTAGTGAGGCTATTCAAAACACCTTAGATTATTTACGACCCAATAGAACAATTCCATTAAAGTCAAAGCAGGCAAATGGTGTTCCAATGTGCCGAGAGCTTTTAAATGAAATAAAAGAAGGAAAAATAACTGAAAACTTTCTTGAAGGAATGGGATGTGTAGGTGGATGTGTAGGAGGACCTAAAATAATAATTGATAAAGATCAAGGTACAAACTATGTTAATAAATATGGGGAAGAAGCAGTATATAATACACCAGTAGATAATCCATATGTAATGGAACTTCTTAAAAAATTGGGATATGATACTATTGAATCCCTTTTAGAAAATGATAATATGTTTATTCGTAATATGACAAAATAAAAGAGTAGTAGAGGTTAACACTCTACTACCTGTATAATATTTATTAAGCAAGCATTTTTAGTATAGCTGATTTTGGTCTAGCACCTACTATACTATTTACAACTTTACCATTTTTCATTACAGCTAATGTAGGTATGCTCATTACATTAAATGCTGCAGCTAGTTCTGGTTGCTCATCTATATTTACTTTACCAACTTTTGCATCTGTAACTTCACTTGCTATTTCTTCAACTATAGGCGATACCATTTTACAAGGCGTGCACCATGCTGCCCAAAAGTCAAGTAAAACTGGTTTATCAGAATTTATAACCTCTTTCTCAAAATTTTCCTTAGTTATTTTTAATGTACTCATAATTTATATCTCCTTTTCTTAATTATCATATTATGTATTCATTATATCAAAAAAAAAAGAGGTATCAGTGATTAAATCACATATATGGTGCGCTTTAGTTTTATGAATAAAACACAGCATTAAATTTAAAATTTAATGCTGTGTTTTTATTTATCTAATGAAATTTGTATAAACTCTTTTTTCTAGTACAGGCTTTTCTATTTTATCTTCGCCACACTCAATTAAATTCATAATCCATGCCATGTTTTTACCAAGTACTTTCATTATTTGAATGCCCTCTTCATCCTGCATCACCTCTCCAGGTTTTGCACCATGAATAACGTTCCAATAATTAGAATTAGGCATAATCATTTCAGCATAATTTATATAATTGTTTAATTGATTAAAAGCTGGTAATCCACCTGAACGTCTAACCGCTACAACTGATGCACAAACTTTGTGCCTATACATGTATTTGTTTGCGCTTCCTACATACATAGCTCTATCTAAGAATGCTTTCATAGTTGCAGTTATAGATGAAAAATGAACTGCAGAACCAAATATTACTCCATCTGCTTGTTTCATTTTTTGAATCCAATCATTTACTTCATCATCGATTATACATCTTTCATTACGAGTTTTAGAGCAACTGTTACATGCGGTACAACCTCGTATAATTTTATTTCCTACATGTACTATCTCTACTTCAATTCCTTGATTTTCTAGTTCGTCAGCTACAAATTTTATAGCGTGATACGTATTTCCCTCTTTTTTCGGACTTCCATTAAATGCAACAACTTTCATTTCTATACCTCACTTTTTTAGCTTTATATTTATTATACTTAAAGTTTTTTAAAATTGCAAGGTAAGTTATTTGTTAGGAAATTCAAGCTTAAATACAGTTCCTTTATTCTGAATACTATTAACTGAAATATTGATATTATGTCTATCTGCAATTTGTTTTGCAATAGCTAATCCAAGTCCAGTTCCATCTTTGTTATCCTCAGATTTCAATTTATAGAATCTATCAAATATAAATGGTAAATCATCATTAGATATTCCTATACCATTATCTTTAATTTTAATTATATTATCATTTATATCTATCATAACTATTTCATTAATACTTGAAAATTTTATTGCATTATCAACTAGTATCATAATCATTTGACGGAGTCTTCCATAGTCACCTAAAAACAATAATACTTCGCTATCTTTTTTATACTTTATATCTATATTTTTCAACTTAGCTATATTTCTAGCACTACGAACTACATCACTCACAACATCACACATGTTAATTTCCTGCATTTCAATTTTAAAATCTACATTTTGCAATCTAGATAAATCGAGCAAATCATTTACAAGCCTTTCTAGAAATTTGCTTTCATTAAGCATTTGTTGATGATATTCTTTAATTTGTTTTGGTTCTATAACAACTTCATCACATAAGGCTTCTAGAGAACCTCTAATTACTGTAACTGGTGTCCTCAACTCGTGTGATATATTAGAAACGAAATCACGACGTAATTTTTGAAGCTTTTCACTTTCTTGACTTGCTGTATTTAATCTGCAACTTAATACATCCATTGTAGAAGCTAAATCACCAATTTCATCCCTTTGTACTACACCAGTTTTTGCTGTATAGTCTCCTTTAGAAAGTTCCATAGCTGTGTTTTTAATTTTCTTCAATGGAAGAGTAAATGATACAGCAAATACTATAGATAAAATAGTTGATAATATAAGTGCAAATATGATACTTATACCTAAAATTTTAAAACCTTGGTTAATTGCACTGTTCATTCCTTCAACAGGTGTGTGTAACAATAATGCTCCTATAACGTTTCTATTTGATTTTATAGGAGTTCCGACGGTTAGCGTTGGTATGTTTAATAGGTTACTGAATCCCTCGCTAAAAGTTGTATTGCCTTCAAAAACCTTATCAACTACAGATTCCGCATCTTTAGGCAAATCAGTATAGTTATACTGCTTATTTGTCATATGACCAATTGTTATAAGATTTAAATTTTCATCAACTATCCATACATCTGCCATGGCAATAGTATCTAATGAATGAATATATGAGCCGTACCCATTTTGCATTCCACCCATCATCATTCCACCTTTATTATTAGCACCTTTTTTAGAAACATCCATGAAATCATTGAGAGTGCTAGCAATAGAAATTGCACGTTTTTCTAAATCTGATTTATAAATGTTGAGTGTGTGATTTTTAAATAATGTCATAAAGATACTACCAATAATAATAGAAAAAAGAATGAGTGTGGCTGAAAAATACATAATTAATTTAATTGCAATTTTATTTTTCATTAATATTTACCTCAAACTTATACCCTACACCCCAAATTGTTTTAATTTCCCAATTAGGATGATCAAATTCATCTAACTTAGAGCGAAGTCTTTTTATATGAGAATCAACTGTTCTGGTATCACCAAAATAATCGTAACCCCATAAACTGTTTAACAAGCTATCACGTGAGAAAACTTTATTTTTATTTGTAGATAGTGTCCATAAAAGTTCAATTTCTTTTTTTGTAAGAGAAATACTTTTGTTATTAATCATAACTAAATAGTCATCTATATTAATTTTTAAATTATCATATAAAAATAAATTTTGTTTTTCTTCTTCTATATGAGTTATTCTTCGCAAAACAGCTCTTACTCTTGCCATAACTTCTGCGGGCGAGAATGGTTTCAATATATAATCATCAGCACCGATATCAAGACCCATGATTTTTTCAAAGTCCTCACCCCTTGCTGTTATCATAATGATTGGTACATTTGAAGTTTTTCTAATTTTTCTACATACCTCAAAACCATCCACTAATGGCATCATAACATCAAGTAATATAACATCTGGATGAAATTTTTCAAAAATATCCAGTGCCTCACGACCATCTAGAGCTATTTTAGTAGTAAATCCTTCCTTTTTAGCATATTCCTCTAAAATAGATGTAATTTGTTTATTATCATCTGCAATTAGCATAACTGGCATAGTAACACCTCTTTAATTTAATAATTAATTGTATTTATTATATCATAAAGCAAGCCAGATAACGGCTTGCATCACAACGATTCAATAAATACATCAAGACAAAGACTTATGTCTTTGTTTCATTAGTTGTATTTATTATATCATAAAGAAAAAAATAATTGTGACAAAACTATGTTTTTATTTGAAGTTAGGTTGTAGAAAATTCTAATTGTAAAATCATGGTGTAGTGGTATAATATTATTGTTAGAATTAGTTAATAAAGAATTATTAAAAAAATGCAGGTGATAGTATGAAATATAAAGTAATATATGAAGAACATAAGAACTTCATGATAAAACATTTAAATTACTCTATAAGGTTAATTTTAATTTGTTCCATTTCTACAATACTGTCAATTGCTATGAGTAATGCAGGAATCGGCAAAGAAAATGCATTAATGGTATTTTTAGTGGGTGTTTTAACTGTGACATCATTTACTAGGGGATATATTTATGGTGCAGTAGCAGGTGTTTTAAGTGTATTGTTGTTCAATTATTTTTTAACTCAGCCTATTCATACATTAATTATAAGTTATTCTCAAGATTTTATTCTTATTGTATTTTTTCTTATTGCATCGTTAATTTCCAGTACTATGACTTCTAAATTTCAATATCAAACAGAGGTTGCAAAGAATAATGAACGAACTGCACGTCTATTATATGAAATTACTAGAGGTTTTTTGAATGTTACTGGTAAAGAAAATATCATACTTAAGGGTATAAATTTTATAAGTGATTATGTGGGTTATTATTGTTATGTAAAGTTGGATGATGAAGAAAAAATATTTTTCACACCAGGAATAGATGCTGATTATATTGAAACAAATCAAAAAGACTTATATAAAATACCAATAAAAGGCGTTGCTAAAGAAATTGGAACTATGGGTATAATAGATATAAAATTGCCAATGTCATCTGAAAACAATATGATAATTAAGACAATAGTCTATCAGATGGCCCTTGTTTTGGATAGAGAATTTATATATGATGAAAGAGAGAAAATTAAAATTGCTATGGAAAGTGAGAGGTTGAAAAGCACATTGTTAAGAAGTGTTTCACACGATTTGCGAACACCACTTACAGGGATTGTTGGTTCAAGTGAACTTATATTAGACAGCTATGATAATTTAGATTTAAAATCAATAAGGAAATTAGTATCAGATATTAAAGAAGAGTCAATATGGCTGATTAAATCAGTGCAGAATATTTTGGATATGACTAGAATTAGTGAGGGAAAGCTAACTGTTAATAAAAATTATGAAGCTGTTGATGATCTTATTAATCAAGCATTAACACATATGCCACATCTTACATCATCTTGTAGATTCCATGTTTTTGTACCAGATGATATAATTATTGTAATGGTTGACGGTAGGTTAATAGTTCAAGTACTTGTTAATATTTTAGATAATGCATACAAGCATACTAATGAGGAAACTCAAATACAACTTAAAGTATATAAATCGGGTAATAATGTAGTTTTTGAAGTGTCTGATAATGGAGATGGTATTGATCCAACTATTATGGATACGCTTTTTGATGGATTTGTTACATATCATAAGAATATTGTTGATGGTAGCAGGGGTGTTGGTCTAGGACTTGCAATTTGTAAAGCAATTATTACTGCACATAATGGTGTTATATCTGCATCCAATAAGAAAAATGGTGGAGCAATTTTTAAAGTTTTATTGCCAATAGAGGAGATTTAATGTGGATAAAAATATAAAAATACTAATAATAGAAGATGATAATAAAATAGCAAATTTTATGTCTATGGCATTAAAGGCTAAGGGTTATCAACATTTAGTATCTAGAAATGGAAATTCAGGTATTCTAAGTTTTTGTACTGATAATCCGGATATAATTCTATTGGATTTAGGACTGCCTGATATAGATGGTGTTGAAATCATTCGTGAAATAAGAGCGGTTTCGGAAATACCTATTATTATTGTATCCGCTAGAGAACAGGAGAGTGATAAAATTATTGCTCTAGATGCAGGTGCAAATGATTATGTTACAAAACCATTTGCAATGGGTGAACTTTTGGCTCGTATTCGTGTTATGGAGAGGTTTATTGATAGAAAGGATTCGAATTTGCAAGAAAGTGTTTATAAATTTGACTATCTTACAGTGGATAGTGAAAAGTATAAGATATTTATTGATGATACTGAAATTCATTTAACTCCTATAGAATATAAATTATTGTTGTTATTAATTTCAAATCGTGGGAAGGTTGTAACTCACAGTCAAATTTCAAAAGAAGTTTGGGGATATGGCGAAGCAGGTGATTCAAAAAGCATAAGGGTATTTATGGCAAGTTTAAGAAGAAAAATAGAAAAGGATACATCGTGTCCTCGATTTATACTAACTGAAATTGGTGTAGGATATAGATTCGCTGATGAATAAAAATAATTTTTAACATACAGTATTTTTATTTTTAAATTTATTAAAAGAATCCTAAGATAAATGTGTGTATTTTGTTTAGGATTCTTTTTATTAATTTATATAATATTATATTTGATTTGCAAGTCTAATAACATCATTAGATTTACCAAGTACAATAATGATGTCTTTTTCTTTAAAGATATAATCTGCTTTTGGTACAGCCATAATATTATTACCATTTTTAATCGTTAGAATATTGATGTGATATTTTTTTCTAACATCAATCCCTTGTAAACTAGAACCAATCCAGCTTTTCATGATAGGTATTTCAAATATTGAGTATTCTGGAGTGATTTCTATAAAGTCAAATACATTTTCAGCACTGCATCGTATAGCTAATTTTTTAGCCATATCTTTATCAGGGTAAATTACTTCATCAGCTCCATTTCTTAATAAAAATTTAGCTTGAATATCTCTGCTTGCTTTAGAAATTACATATTTAGCTCCTAATTCTTTCAGTAGAGATGTAATTTCTAATGACGATTGAAAATTATCTCCAATTGTAACAAAACAAATATCAAAGTTACTAACTCCGAGAGATCGCAAAACTTCTTCTTTGGTGCAATCACCTATATGTGCATCTGTAACTATAGTTGACATGTCATCAATAATAGTCTCGTTTCGGTCAACTATCATGACATCGTTTTTCAAATCAACCATTTTTTCAGTTAGATGCCTTCCAAATGCACCAATACCTATAATTAAAATAGATTTCATTTTATTCACCATTCCATATCTTTATTTTTTAACCTATTATTATTTTTTCAACAGGTCTACTAAGTGGCACTATTTCTCTTTTTTCAGCTAACACAAGTGCCATTGATAAGCTACCTACTTTGCCACCATACATCAAGAAAATAATAATTAACTTTGAAAGGTTATTTAGATGTGGTGTTATACCAAGTGATAAACCAACTGTTCCTGCTGCTGAAAACACTTCAAACAATACTTCTTTTAAAGAAAAAGTTTGAGTAGCACAAATTACTATTGTTGAAACTAATGCAGTAAACATGTATATAACTGTTATCGAACTAGCCCTTTTAAGTGCATTATCTTCTAATCTTTTTTTAAAAATTGTAAGGTCCGTAATATGCATTGCTGAAGATATAGATGCAATTATTAAAACCACAAGAGTAGTCGTTTTAATACCTCCTGCTGTGGAACCTGGACTACCACCGATAATCATTAATATCATGGTTAAGAAGATTCCGCTTTCCGAAAGATTTGAAATATTAATAGTATTGAATCCTGCAGTTCTAGGAGTCACAGACTGAAATAAACATCCTAGGATTATTTCAGTGATACTTTTCTTATAAAAAATACCATTCATCTCAAGTATATAAAAGAGTAAAGCACCGCATGTAATAAGAATAACTGTAGTTGTCAAAACTATCTTTGTATGCAATTGATATTTTCTAAAGTAAAAACGATTTTTTGCAATGTCATCCCACACTAGGAAACCAATGCCTCCAATAATAATAAGTATCATAATTGTTAAATTTACAATTATATCATTAGAATATCTAGTGAGTGATGTGAATTGTCCATACTTGCCCATAATATCAAATCCAGCGTTACAAAAAGCAGAAACAGAGTGAAATAATGCGTTATATATACCTGCTTTAAGACCCATTTCAGGGCAGAATCTAATTGCAAGTAAAATTGTTCCAATACCTTCAAATATAAGTGTTCCAATGGATATTTTTTTAATAAGCAAAACAATACCGCCAATTCTCATTGTGTTTGCAGATTCCATTAAAAGTCTTCTTTCTCTTAAACCTATTTTACGCCTTAGAAACATTGAAAAAAGTGTAACAATTGTCATAAAACCAAGACCACCAATTTGTATAAGTGATAGTATAACGATTTGTCCAAATATAGACCAATGTGTATATGTGTCATAAATTACTAAACCAGTTACACATGTAGCGGATGCAGCAGTAAAAAAAGAATTTAAAAAAGGAGTTGCTTCGCCACTTCTAGATGCGATTGGAAAACTTAAAAGAATACTTCCAATAAGAATTATAACTAATGTACCTAGGGCTATTATTTGTGTATATGATAATTTAAGTCTCTTGAATATGAACATCAGAAATTCCCCCTGGTCTCATTGAAGATGAAAATAAAATTTTTACAATTTGTGAAGCTTGGATATTATCTCCATATAAATATGGAATATGATTGTCTTCAAAAATCTTTTTGTTATATGGACAGTTACATATCGCAATAAACTCTGTAGAATTCATCATTTTTTTTCCTAGTGAACAAATCATTAAGTTTTCTAGATCAAATTTATCTACTGCAAATATAAACTTGTAAGACTTAAATTCATTTATTTCGTTTGTTTTAGTAATCATAGAATATGAGATGTTATAATTTTCTAGGATTTTTGCTATATCAAAAGAAATTTCATTGTCTCCAAATAGTAAGATATCTTGCGAACTATTTGTGTTTAAAATTGAGTTTTTATCATCAATTATGAAATCTTTTGGATTTAGTAGTACACAGATTTTATCAATAAAGATAAAACCTAAATAGAATATAATAATCATAGAGATGACTATAATAAAATCCATTTATTCTCCACCTCACATTTTTTGTTTAATCTATTTTTATTTTATCACTTATTGTATAAAATTGATGTTAAGAATTGAGATATGTTGCTAAGATTGTGTAAATATTGCATTATAAATCTTAACAGAATCTTTATTTGTAACACATGGAAATAATCGGTAAACACTATAAGGTGTTGCACTTATAACAAGATTATGTTAAAATAATAACTAAGCAATAATCTTACCTAAAGAAAGTTCTGAGGGAAGGATTTACAATTTAATTTTATAGATAAGAATCGTGCGGAGCGCATAAGGGTTTGTCCTGAATGGGAAGGCGATGGATATCATAGTAAAGATATATTCTATCCTTGTGCTTTTTTTGCACAAGGGTTATTTTTTTGTGGAGGTGTAAGCTTGAAATTTAATAATGTTATTAAGACACTGCTAATTCCTTTTTTATTAGTTCTCGTTTGGTGGATAGGTAGTTATTTAAAATTATGGAATGATTATGTATTACCAAGTCCTAATAGAGTTTTTGCGGTTTTTATAACAATGATTAAGTCTGGTGAATTAATTGAACATGTTTTATCCAGCTTATCAAGAGTGATGATTGGATTTACTATTGCATTTTTATTTGCTTTTGCAATTGGAGTTTATGCGGGTTTGTCACCAAAAAAAACAATATATTACAATTTGATTGTTGAATTTATGCGCCACGTGCCACCTCTTAGCTTAGTACCACTACTTATTTTATGGTTTGGTATTGGAGAAAAATCTAAAATAATAATAATTGTATTAGCAGCATTTTTTCCAATGTTTCTAAATATAAAAAAAGGAATAGCCTTTTGTAATTTAAAACTTTTAGAGGTAGGAGATACCTTAGGGTTTTCTAAACTTAAAAAATTTTATAAAATAGTACTTCCTTATGCCTTGCCAGATATTTTAGTTGGAATGCGAATTGGCTTTGGATATAGTTGGAGGGCTATTATTGGAGCTGAAATGATAGCTGCTGCAAGTGGTCTTGGATACCTAATTTTAGATGCTCAACAAATGTCACGTTCAGACAAAATTATTGTAGGAATATTCACAATTGGTTTAGTCGGAGTTTTATGTGATCGATTAGTTGCAATTTTAATAAATAAACTTTTGCATGGAGGTGTTAAAGATAGCTGGAGTTAAAATTGAAAACCTGTATAAAAACTTCTCTGTTGATGGAAAAGAAATTCCAGTATTAAAGAATTTGTATTTGAATATAGAAGAGGAAGGAATAACAGTTATTGTTGGGAAAAGTGGTTGTGGTAAAACTACTTTACTTAGATTACTAGCTGGATTAGAAATAGCTGATAGAGGTCAAATAACATTGGATGTTAAAGGAAAACTTGGAATGGTTTTTCAAGAGCCTAGATTAATGCCTTGGCTTACAGTGTGGAATAACATTACGTTTGGTCTCAATAAGGGGACATATACTAAGGAATTTATTGAAAATTTAATTAGTTTGGTTGGAATTAAAGGTTTTGAAATGGCATACCCTGACCAACTTTCAGGTGGTATGATGCAACGCGTTGCAATTGCAAGAGTATTAGCATATAAGCCCTCTATTATTTTGATGGACGAACCATTTGCTTCTCTTGATTATTTTACTAGAGAAACCATGCAAAAAGAATTAATAAATATTTACAAACAAAGCAAAAAAGCAATTGTATTAGTGACACATAGTATTGATGAAGCGCTAATTGTTGGTCAAAATGTAGTTGTTTTAAAGGATGGTCAAGTTTCAAATAGCTATAATTTGTCAAAGTATACATATCCAAGGGATATTTTAAATGATAATTTTGTTAAAATAAAGAAAGAAATTCTCGAAAATATATAAATAAATATAATAAAAAAAATATGAGTGTTTGACACTGCATTAAAAAAAGGAGATTAAAATGAAAAAAAATTTATTAATTACATTAGTTTTAGCTTTAATAGTAGTAACTGTAACAGGTTGCAGCACAAAAAATGAAATACCAAGCAATGGAACATCAGAAGAAGCGAAATTTTACAATGCGAGCAAAATAGCAGTAACTTATGTTAAATCACCACTTAATGTTCCTTCTATTATTGAAAAAAATAAAGGTTTTTTTCAGCAACACTTTGATGAATACAACTTACCAGTAGAATATTCAAACTTGACAACAGGCCCAGAACAGACACAGGCGCTGGCATCTGGTGATTTACAGTTTCTGAACGCAGTTGGTGCAACATCTGTAATATTGGCAGCATCTAATGGTAGCGATATCAAGATAATAAGCATGTATAGTCGTTCCCCAAAAGCCTTCATGTTATTTGCAAATGATAGTCAAATTAAGACAGCAGCTGATTTGAAAGGTAAAAAGGTTGCAGGTCCAAAGGGGACAATATTGCACGAACTATTGATTGCGTACCTAAAAACAGCAGGGCTAACTGAAAAAGATATAGAATTTATATCATTAGGTATTCCAGATTCGCAAGCTGCACTTGTATCTGGAGAAGTGGATGCTGCTTTATTAGCTGGTCCAGCAGCATATAATATTAAAAAAGCTGGTAACATGGTGTTGACTACTGGCGAGGGGTTGGTAGATGCAACAATTGTAGTTGCAACAAGTCAGAAATTTTATGATGAAAATAAGGTGCTTGTAGATACGTATTTAAAAGCACAAAAATTTACATTGGATTACATGAGAAAAAATTATGATGAAATTGTTCAAATTACAGCAGAAGAAACAGAACTTAGCATTGATGCAGTAAAGGAAATGTATACTATGTATGATTTTATTATGGAGATTACTGATAAAGATATAGAGGGAATGAAAAAAACAGAACAATTTTTATTTGATAATAAGATGATTGATAATCATGTTGATATTACAGATATACTCATTAAATAAGGAGAGAACATTCTATGGAGATGACAATAGTAGATAAGACAAAGCAAAAAAATATAGATTTAATTAACAAATTACTTCAAAAACAAATGCTTGATAAAGTTGAATTTGTCACATTGTTGAATTCCTTTACTAAGGAAATAAGTCAATATCTTTATGAAGTAGCTAGGGAGGTATCTAAAAAGCATTTTGGAAATAAAATATATTCCAGAGGACTGATTGAATTCACAAATTATTGCAAGAATGATTGTTATTATTGTGGTATTAGAAGAAGCAATAGTAAAGTAGAAAGATATCGTCTGAATTATGAAGATATAATGAATTGCTGTAGAAATGGTTATGCGTTAGGGTTTCGTACTTTCGTGTTACAGGGTGGAGAAGATTTAAACTATACGGATGAAGATATTGTTAATATTGTAAGTTCAATAAAAAAATTATATCCTGATTGTGCGGTAACACTCTCTATTGGTGAAAAATCTTATGAATCCTATTTGAAGTATTTTCAAAACGGTGCTGATAGATATTTGTTGAGACATGAAACTTCAAATGAATTTCATTATGGTAAGCTACATCCTAAGGAGTTAACAATATCCAATCGTAAAAGATGTCTTTTAGATCTTAAGAAAATAGGATATCAGGTTGGGACAGGAATTATGGTTGGTTCTCCATATCAAACTGTTGAAAACATAGTAGAAGATTTACTTTTTATGAAAGAATTAAACCCACAGATGATAGGGATAGGGCCATATATACCTCACCATGATACTCCATTTAGTGATGAAAAAACAGGTAGTTTAGATTTAACTTTATTTTTAATAGGAATTTTAAGACTTATGTTTCCAAATGCACTTATTCCTGCAACTACATCATTAGGTACTGTAGATCCCAATGGACGTGAAAAAGGAATATTAGCTGGTGCCAATGTTGTAATGCCAAATTTATCACCTGTTAATGTGCGTAAAAAGTACGAATTATATGATAATAAAATTTGTACAGGTGAAGAAGCAGCTGAATGCAAGGAGTGCTTGAGCAATAGAATGAAGAAAATTGGATATGAAATAGTGGTTGACAGAGGGGACTTTGTTCAAAAATAATAAAAGGAAATGTATAATATATAATCAAAAGTGGAGGAAAATATATGAGCATTACAGATACGCCTAGAGCCAATCAGCTGCATATTGGTATATTTGGAAAAAGGAATAGTGGAAAATCTTCATTGATAAATGCGCTCACAAATCAAGAAGTTGCACTTGTATCGGATATAGCGGGTACAACTACAGATCCAGTTTATAAATCTATGGAAATTCACGGTATAGGTCCATGTGTTTTCATTGATACAGCAGGATTTGATGATATAGGTGAGCTAGGTCAATTACGTATTGATAAAACTAAGAAAGCAATTGATAAAATAGATATTGCTATAATGGTGTTAAATGATAGTGAACTTAAAGAAGAATTAGAATGGATAGAAATTTTAAAGCAGCGTAAAATTCCTTTAATTTCAATATTAAACAAAATAGATATTATAAATAATATTGAGGATATGTGCAATGAAGTAAAACTTAAATATGATTTATCTCCAATTATAGCAAGTGCAAAAGATAAAATAGGCTTAGAAAAAATTAGAGAAGAAATTTTGAGGGTATTACCAGAAGGGTATGAAGTTAAGAGTATAACAGGAGGGCTAGCTCATATTGGTGACACTGTACTTCTTGTAATGCCTCAAGATATACAAGCACCAAAAGGACGACTTATATTGCCACAGGTACAAACTATTAGAGATTTGCTGGATAAAAAGTGTATTGTAATAAGTTCTACTGTGGATAGTTTAGACAAGGCACTAGACAGTCTTTCTAAGCCTCCTAATTTAATTATCACAGACTCACAAGTATTTAAAACAGTGTATGATAAGAAACCTCATGAAAGTAAACTAACTTCATTTTCTGTATTGTTTGCAAATTATAAAGGAGATCTGAATTTTTTTGTGGAAGGGACCAATTCAATTGAAAAGCTTACGGAAAAGTCTAAAGTATTAATTGCTGAAGCATGTACTCATGCACCATTATCTGAGGATATAGGTAGAGAAAAAATTCCTAATATGTTGCGTAAAAAGGTAGGTGAAAATCTTACCATTGAAGTGGTAAGTGGCTCTGATTTTCCAGATGATTTAACTTCTTATGATCTAATTATTCAATGTGGATCATGTATGTTCAATAGAAAATATGTTATGTCACGTATTGAAAGAGCAAGCAGGCAAGGCGTTCCTATGACTAACTATGGTGTTGTAATTGCTTACTTAGCTGGAATATTAGATAAAATTGATTTGAATTAATCAAAAGACTGCCTCAAGATAGAAATTTTATCTGCTTTGAGGCAGTCTCTTACATTTACACTTCATCATACAATGAAGATAATATCAATACAGTTGATGATTCTTTAACTCCATCAATTTTATATAATTCATCTTGAAGTGTTTTTAATTCAAGGGGAGTTGTGGCACGAATTTTCATTAGGATACACCAAGTACCTGTTACAATATGACATTCCTCAATTATTAAATTTGGAATTTTTAATTTTTTTAATTCTATAAGCATTTTATCATAATTAGTAGTTCTTACTCTTAGAGAAACCATTGCATTTGTAACATATCCGAGCTTAATCCAGTTTATGTTTGCTTTATATCCAGATATTATACCTTGATCTTCTAATTTATTGACTCTGTTATGAATTGCAGGTCTAGATAAATTTAGTCGTTTTGATAATTCTTCGTGTGAAATTCTTCCTTCTTTTTCAATAATATTTATAATTTGCATATCTAATGAGTCCATAATTGTTTCCTCGCTTTCTTGTATTTCATTCAAATCGTAAAATTATATGTTTCAAATCATACGAACAGACATAATATACCATATAAAATGACATTTTGTAAATGTTCTTTTAAAAATTTTTTTATTATTATAGTACTATACTATAAAATTATTAATTTTTTTGAATTATAATAAATTAAAATTTGTATATGGATAAAAAATTAGTTTTAGGAAATTATAGGAGTAAATATATAATAAATTTGGAGGAATTACATGAGAAACATGAAAAAAACAATAGTTATATTAATTTTTATATTATCCCTAAACCTTGTTTTTGTAGGTTGTACAAACAACGGAGAAGAAAATAATGGAAATGGAAATAATTTAAATAGAGACGAACAGACTGGAGAAAACAGTATTGGTTCACAAGGACAGGATGTTATATTAGGTAAATATAATACTCAGGGACGAATAGTTAAAATTGATGAAAGTGGAATTCACGTGCAAGTTAATGATAAAGTTGAAAAATATAATGTTGCAAATGAGAGAGCTAGCAATCATTATGTTGGTGAATATGTAGGACTGAACAAGCTTGATGGGGATAATTATGATATCTTTGCAGATGAAACATACGATTATAAGAATAGAGTTACACCAACAGGCGGCTCAATTAAAAGAGTAACAGGAACCGTTGGAGAAGTAAAAGATAATTTTGTAACTGCAGTAACAGAAATGGGTGATATGAAATTATCACATGAAGGAAATTTTAATTTAGAAAGTGGCTCTCAAGTAATGTTTGATTACATAGAGTTGCCAGACGGAAATCAAATGTTATCATATTATGATGAAGCTTCTAAAATCAATGTTGATGTTAAAGAAATATCAAGAGATGCATCTGGTATGATGATGATTTTTGCAGTTGCTTTAGATAATAAGGAATATGATATTAGGCTGGACACAGAGACTGTAACAAATTTTGCTCTTTCATCTTTAAAGGTCAATGATAAGATAATAGTTTATCCTGATGAGATGACAGGAGATGTACCAGCCGTGGTTAATGCAAAATTAATTGTTATGGCTGAAAAATAATTAGTGTATAATTATCTTGCAAATGATATAATTCTGTTAAATATAAGCGATATAATGGAATTTAATTGAGGAGGTAATTATTCTGGATAAAAATGAATTGATAAAAAGTAATAAATATCTTAAATTAGTTTCAGAATTAAAGGAAACATTGTGGATTAATGAAAAACAAAAACCTTATTTGAGAGCAGAATCTATAATAAATATAGGTACTGAACGAATTGATGATGCAGAACAAAGGTTGAATAAATTTGCACCATTAATCGAAAAATTGTTTCCTGAAACTAGATTATCCAATGGTATTATAGAATCGCCATTAAAAGAAATAAAAAATATGAAAAGAAAATTAGAAATTTGTAACAATGTGCAGATTTCAGGAAATTTACTGTTAAAAATGGATAGTCATCTTGCGATAGCCGGTTCGGTTAAGGCTCGTGGTGGAATTTATGAAGTTTTGAAATATACTGAATCTATTGCCTTGAAAAATAATTTAATTACAGAAGAGGATGACTATTCTATATTAGCAGAGAAAAAATATAAAAATTTTTTTGGTCAATATACAATACAGGTTGGTTCAACAGGAAATTTGGGATTAAGCATTGGAATAACATCAGCAGCACTTGGTTTTAAGGTTAAAGTACATATGTCATCTGACGCAAAAAAGTGGAAGAAGGACTTGTTAAGGTCTAAAGGGGCAGAGGTTATTGAATACAATAGTGATTATTCTAAAGCTGTTGAAGAAGGACGTAGAATATCTGATTTAGATTCTATGAGTTATTTTGTAGATGATGAAAATTCAATAAATTTATTTTTAGGGTACAGCGTTGCAGCAAGGCGATTAGATAAACAGTTAGAGGATATTAACATAAATGTCGATGATGACCATCCTTTATTTGTTTATATTCCATGTGGAGTAGGAGGTGCACCTGGTGGAATAACATATGGATTAAAAACCATATATAAAGATAATGTTCATTGCTTTTTTATAGAACCCACACACGCTTGCTGTATGTTAATAGGAATGGTATCAGGGTTACATGATAAAATTAGTGTTCAGGATTTAGGACTTGATGGCATAACACATGCAGATGGTTTAGCTGTAGGAAGACCATCAAAACTAATAGGAAAAATGATGGATCATATTTTAAGTGGTATATTCACAATTGATGATTATAAACTTTATGACAATATGCGTAGTCTCTATGAAACGGAAAATATTAAAATAGAGCCATCGGCATGTGCATCATTTCAAGGATTAGCAATGTTGTATTCTTCAGAGGAAGGACAAAAATATATTAAAAAAAATGGGTTGCAAGATAAAATGAATAATTCCACCCATATAGCATGGGCCACAGGAGGGAGCTTGGTTCCAGAGGAAGTTAATAAAACATTTTTAGAAACTTTCCTAAATAAATAAATATATTATTATGCTAGAATTAAATAATTGATGTTATTTTGTAAATATAATACTCAGTATGAATAAGTTTTAAAAATATGAATAAAAATTCCAATATGGTAAAATTTAGATATTGACAAAAACATTTTCATAGAATACAATTTAATAAATTAGAAAAAAATATGACAGCCTATAGATATAAGATATGAGGAGGCGAGTTTTGGTGTAATTGTTATGCCAAGATTCGCTTTTTGTTTTTTTCTAAACAAAATCTAAGGAGGCTTATTATGAATAAAGTAGTAATCACGGGGAATACATTAACATTAGAAGAAGTTGTTGGTGTTTGTAGAAAATATGATCAAGTTGAATTATCAGAATTGGCAAAAGAAAAAGTTTTGAAATCAAGAAAAATTGTGGACGATTTTGTTGATAATGAAGATGTAGTATATGGTATAACTACAGGTTTTGGAAAATTTAGTGATGTAATTATTTCTAAGGAAGAATCAAAATTGCTACAGAAAAATTTAATTATTACACATGCAGTAGGTGCAGGTAAACCATTTGCTACTGAAATTGTAAGAGGAATAATTTTGCTTAGAATTAATAATTTAGCTAAGGGTTATTCTGGTGCAAAACTTGAAACTATAGAAACTATGATTAATATGTTAAATAAAAAAGTTCATCCTATAGTTCCGGAGAAGGGTTCTCTTGGAGCAAGTGGTGATTTAGCTCCATTATCACATATGGTTCTTCCTATGATTGGTTTAGGAGAAGCTGAATATGATGGGGAAATTATGGATGGCAAGGAAGCAATGGAAAAAGCAGGTATTCCAGTTATAGAATTAACTTCTAAAGAAGGGCTTGCATTAATAAATGGAACACAGGTTATGACTTCTGTAGGAGCATTGGCTATTTATGATGCTATTAATTTGGTTAAGGCATCTGATATAGCAGCAGCACTTAGTTTTGAGGCTCAAAATGGAATTGTTACAGCTCTTGATCACAAAGTACATGATGTTAGACCTCATAAAGGGCAAATTGATTCAGCTAAAATATTGCTTCAACTTTTAGCGGATAGTCACATGACAACAAAACAAGGTGATATTAGGGTACAAGATGCTTATTCATTGAGATGTACACCTCAAGTACATGGCGCGAGTAAAGATGCTATAAATTATGTAAAAGAAAAAGTTGAAATAGAAATAAATTCAGTAACTGATAATCCAATTATATTCCCAGAAACACTAGAAGGAATATCAGGTGGTAATTTCCACGGTCAGCCAATGGCATTAAGTTTTGATTTCTTGGCAATAGCACTTGCAGAGCTTGCCAATATTTCAGAGAGAAGACTTGAGAGACTTGTAAACCCTGCATTAAGTGGACTTCCAGCATTTTTAGTTGAGCATGGTGGACTTAACTCAGGCTTTATGATTGTTCAATATTCAGCAGCAGCATTAGTTTCTGAAAATAAAGTATTAGCCCATCCAGCAAGTGTTGACAGTATACCGTCGTCAGCTAATCAAGAGGATCATGTATCTATGGGAACAATAGCTTCAAGAAAAGCAAGAGAAATATTAGAAAATGCTAGAAGAGTTATTGCAATGGAAATTATGTGTGCATGTCAAGGAATTGATTTAAGAGGTAACAAAGGTCTTGGTAAAGGTACAGCTCCAGTATACGAAGCTGTAAGAAAAGTTGTTCCAATGCTTACTGAAGATAGGCCATTGTATGAAGATATTAATAGATGTGAAGAATTAATAATAAATGAAACAATAATAAAGGCATGCGAAGAAGATGCTGGTAAAATTGAGTTTTAAAAATATTTAGCAATAAATAAGATGCAGTGGAGACAATCTATTGCATCCTTTTTTTGTTCCAGTATTTTGTAATTTTAATTATATAATATTGATTAAAATTTTTTGAGATGCTATAATATAGGACAAATCATAAAGGTGAAAGGAATAGTAATATGGCAGAAAATATATTAGCTAATTTAATAGTTTATAGAAATCTTTTGAATGATGAAATTGTAAAAAGGTATAATAATTTATATCTAGAGTACTTGAAATTTAATAGTTTAGAGAATAAGGATAGTTATTTAAATAAATATTATGAATTGTCTAGTTTAATTATTTGTAAGGGATATGATTCCATATTTGATTATGTTTCTGATAAAATACTTTCAGATGAAAACATTTTTAGCTTAGATTGTGAAAAAGGCGTATTAATAAATGACAAAATAAAGAAGGTAGTTTATCATGATGTATCTGTTTTAAAGAAGTTTTTTGAACTGCCTATAAAAGGTATGGCAAACTATGCTTCAGACATGAATAATTTTATTAATTTCAGTAATAAAGAAAGATTGACAGAAATTATTAAGAACAACAATATAGAAAAAATATACGATTATCTACAAAATGAATATACAATAAGTGGTTGTGGAAAATATAGGAATAATTATGCCTTTAGTGTTGATGCTGATGGGAAAATAGTATCGGTAGATAATTTTAATCCAGTAGAAATGGATAGCATTTATGGCTACAAAAGTCAGAAACATAAAATTATTGAAAATACTCAAAAATTTGTTTCGGGTCAATATGCACTTAATGCACTATTAGTTGGAGATAGTGGAACTGGTAAATCAACTACTGTAAAATCTCTCATACCAATGCTCAAAGATAAGAAGTTAAGGCTGATAGAAGTTGAAAAGGATAATTTATATTACATTCCTAAAATAGTTGAAACATTGAAAAATCGTGGAATGTATTTTATAATATTTATTGATGATTTGTCATTTGAAAGCAATGAAAATAGTTATAAGTATTTGAAATCAGTGGTTGAAGGAAGTATATATGAGCAGCCTAGAAATATTTTATTTTATGTTACTTCAAACAGAAAGCATTTAATTAAAGAAAGCATGATTGATAGACAAAATGAAGTTCATTTGAGAGATGCAATAAATGAGCAAACATCATTATCCGATAGATTTGGATTGACGATATTATATAGTGAACCAAATCAAAATGAATATTTTGAAATAGTATTAGGCTTGGCAGAATCATATAGTATTCATTATGATAGTAAGGAAGAGTTTCTAGCTGATGCTAAAAAATTTGCAATGCAAAATGGTGGAAGGACTGGTAGAAGTGCTGTTCAATATATTAAAACGCTATAATTAAATTATTGTTTAACTAGAGTTTTAAATATTTATTTATGTTATGGAACAATTATAGAAAAACTATCGTCTAATAAATAAGCGAACGGGGTGGAAAAATGAAAGACAATGAGCTATGGCTAATAGAACAAAGTCGGAAGGGAAATGTTGAAGCATTTGAAGAATTAATAAAGGAACATAAAAAAAGTGCATATAAAATAGCACTTAGAGTGCTTAGAAATGTAGAAGATGCAGAAGATATTTCTCAAGAAGCATTGATAAAAGTTTTTAAAAACATACAAAATTTTAATATGCAATCTACCTTTAAGGTTTGGATGTACAGAATAGTTGTAAATGCATGCCTTGACTTTAAACGCAAAAAAACAATTGATGCATATTCCCTTGATGAAACTATTAAATTTGATGGAAACAATGAAGTAAAAAAAGAAATTGAAGATAACACAAATAATCCCGACGTGATGATTGAAAAAAATTTTGATAGTAAAATGGTTAGTGATGCAGTAAATAAACTTGATGATGATTTTAAAACAATTATTATTTTAAGAGATATTAAAGGCTTTTCATATCAAGAAATTTCACAAATATTGTCTTGTAATTTAGGTACTGTTAAATCTAGATTGAGTAGAGCTAGAAAAAATCTAAAACAAATTATTGAAGAAGAAATAAAAATTCAGTACTAAGGTGGTGATAATAATGAATTGTAATGAGATAAAGGATATGCTTTCGTTATATATTGATGGAGAACTTGATGAAAATGAGAAAAAAACAGTCGAAGAACATGTCGGAATCTGTGAAAGCTGTAGAAATGAGTTAGAACAATATCAAAAAATCATAAATGTTTTACAAAATTTAATTGAAGAAGAACCGCCTAAAGGTTACTGCAAGAGGCTTCATGAAAAATTATTAAAAGCTAAGCAACAAAAGAAAATTTCTGCAAGGTCAAAATGGGTAAAATATGGAAGTATCGCAGCTGCTTTTGTACTTGTTGTATCAGTTATTTATGTATCTTCGAATTTGAGAATGGGAAGTTCTGTTAAAAATGAAAATAGTGTCGCTTATGATAGAGATATGCAAGCAACTGAGTCCCCTGCTGCACCGTCTGAAGGTGCAGAGATGTATGGTTTAGGCACAAATGATTCTAAAATTGAAGAACAAGAATCGGCTTCTGGTGGTAATAATACATTGATGAAGGCAAGTTTATCAATTGAAGAAGAGCGTAAAATTAAAATAATTAAATCAGGAAAAATTACAACTCAAACTGAAGGTTATGATTTGTTTATTAACAACCTAATATCAAAAGTTGAAGGTCTTGGTGGTTATATTGAACAAAACAATACAGATGTTAACAATTGGTATGGAGACAGGGATAAAAAAATCAAATCTGGTTATTTAAAATTGCGAGTACCAGATGAATACTTTGAAGAATTGGTTATTTATCTAGAAACAGAAAGTGATGTTTATCAAAAAAATGTTACATCTACTGATATGACTAAAGAATACTATGAGAAGGATAATCGAGTTAAAAACCTTGAACTTCAAGAGACTCATTTGAGAGAGTTGTTTGCAAATGCAAAAACAGTTGAAGAAACACTTCTTATAGAAAATGAATTACGAAGAGTAAGGACAGAAATTGATGCACTAAACATTAATTTATCAGATATTGATGATAGAGCATCGATGTCTACAATTTCATTAGAGGTTCAAGAAGTATTGAAGGCAAACTTAAGTATGTCAGATAGAGATAATGTTTGGGAAAGAGCAAAGGAAGGATTTGTTAATACTATAAATGGAATAGTTGATGTTACAGAGAATATAATTATATCATTAATTTCCGTAACACCAATATTAGTTCCGGCTTTGATTATATTAGTTATAGTATGGATTAAACTTAGAAAAAACAAGACAAAATCATAAAAACACATATTATAAATCAAAAAATATGTATTTGATAGATGTAGAATATATAAACAAACAAAAAAAGGGATTAAATAATCCTTTTTTTGTTTGACTTTTTTTATTAAGTATTGTACAATATGAATAATCAATATATGAACGTTATGTTCGTATGTTGAACATATAAAATTACATTATATAATGGATGGTGAGTCATTGGATAACATAACTAGTTTAGAAAAAGCTATAAAAATATTAGAAATATTGGAAAAACCTCCATATTCGTATAAGGTTACTGAGTTAAGTAATTTATCAGGATTAAATAGAACTACTGTACATAGGCTTTTGTCAACATTAGAAAAAGCAAAATTTGTTATTAGAAATGAAGATACTAAGGAATATAAAATTGGACCATCTATATATCAAATGGGATGTATATATCTTGATAATTTTAATTATAAAGATATGATTTTAAAAATCCTTGAGGATATTTCTAAACAAACTGAAGAATCTGTAGGGTATGCGGTTTTAGAAGGCGATACAGTTCTATCTTTATATGAAATTGAAATAAATCAACCGCTAAAAATGAATTATAAACCAGGTCTATATTATCCTATAAACAGAGGATGTTATGGGAAATGTCTGATGGCTTATAACGAACCAAAATTAGTAAGAAAAATTTTGCAAAATCAAAAATTCGAAAAAATAACTAAATATACATTAACTGAACCAGATGAAATAATCAACGAGTATCAATTAATTAGAGAACAAGGATATGTAGTCAGTTATTGTGAAGTTACTTCATATGCAATAGGAGTTGGAGTTCCTGTATTTAATTCTAAAGGGAAGGTTAAAGCATGTGTAGCTGTATCGTTTGTTAAAGGTAGTAATAAAAAAAGTGATATGGTAAAAATTGAAAAAATCTTAAATATTTTAAAGTCATATTCAGAAGAATTTACTAAGTATATTCTTTGATAATATATTTTTCATGGAATTTTCAATAAATCATAATAGGAGGCTTGAATTATGAATGAAAACATATACAAAAAACTAAAAAACAATATATCTGAGGAGGAATTAATAAATTTCATTGAGAATTTAGTAAAAATACCAAGTTATAATGGAATTGTAAATCAAGAAACCAAAGTTGCTGAACATATTCAACAAATATTTTTAAAAGAGGGAATAGATTCAGAAATAGTACCAGTAATAGACGGTAGAAGTAATGTAATTGCTAAAATCAAAGGAAATGGTAAAGGTAAAACATTATTACTAACAGGGCATATGGATACTGTACCACCATATGATATGACAGAACCATTTGAAATTAAAAATGACGGAGATAGACTAGTTGCTCGAGGGGTTGTTGATATGAAAGGTCCTTTAGCATGCATGATATATAGTATGATTTCTTTAAAAAGGGCAAACGTTAAATTAGATGGCGATATAATTTTTGCTGGTGTAATCGATGAAGAGGAAAAAAGTCTAGGGACGATAGATTTGTTAGAAAGAGGAGTTGTGGCAGATGCAGCTATAGTGGGCGAACCTACAAATCTTAATATATGTGTTGCTCATAGGGGTTTGGAGTGGTTTGAACTTCAGTTTCATGGAAAGACTGTCCATGGTGGAGCACAAAAGGAAGGTATAAACGCTATTCTATCAGCATCTAAATTTATTCAGAAAACTGAAGATATACTAATTCCTAAAATAGAGAAGGAAACCCATAGTATAATAGGAACTTCATCTATGAATTATGGAACTATAAATGGTGGAACTCAGCCAAGCACTGTTGCTGGTGAGTGTGTTATGAAGTTTGATAGAAGATGGGTTCCAGGAGTTAAATATGATGATGTAGTTAATGAATATAAGGATGTTATAAAAGAACTTTCAAATAATGATAATAACTTTAAATGTACACTTAAAGTTGTTGATGAAAGTGTAATGAAAGAGGGATATGTTCATGAATCAATGGAAACAGATATAAATCATCCAATAGTAAATATTACGAAATATATAACCAATGAAGTCTTTAATATATCACCAGAGATTACATATTTTCCAGCATGGTCAGATGGAGGGCTTTTAAGTAGTTATGGGAATATTCCAACGATTGTATTTGCTCCTGGCGATTTAACAACAGCCCATTCTTCTGTTGAACAATTAGAAATAAAACAAATATTACCTGCGACACTAATATATGCTTTAATTGCAATAGAGTATTGTAAATAAATGTATATATTAAGTATAAAAATTACTTAGAAAAGGAGGATTGAAAAAACTTAAATATAATATAAATAAGGAGGAGTAAAATGTCTGATGTTATAAACAAAGAAAAAAAGAAAAAATTCCCACATGTGTACGTTATTTTGTTAACAGTTGTTGTTATTTGTGCGATTTTGACATACTTTGTACCAGCTGGTCAATATGATATGGTAGAAAATGCTGATGGTAGAATGGTAGTTAATCCTGATTCTTTTCATTATGTTGAAAGTTCACCAGTTAGCTTTTTTGGAGTATTAAACTCTGTACCAAAGGGAATGGTGGAGACTGCTGGAATAATATTTTTTATATTTATTGTAGGTGGCTCATTTGCAGTAATACAAGCTACTGGTGCTATTGAAGCTGGGCTGGGAAAAATTACAAAGACCATGGCAGGAAAAGAGAAAGCAATCATTCCAATTGTAATGCTTGTTTTTTCACTAGGAGGAGCTATTTTTGGCATGGCGGAAGAAACATTGCCATTTATACCGATAATGGTTACTTTATCTATTGCTTTAGGATTTGATTCTTTGACAGGAGTTGGAATAGTGCTAGCTGGAGCAGGTGCTGGATTTGCAGGCGCGTTTATGAATCCTTTTACTGTAGGAGTTGCTCAAGGAATAGCAGGACTTCCACTTTTTTCTGGAATGGGTTTTAGAATAATAGCTTATTTAAGTGTAGTTTCTGTAGCAATTGGATTTATGTATATATACGCGGGACGTGTTAAGAAAAATCCTGAACTTAGCAGTATGTATGAATTCGATAAAACTAGAGAAGATATTTTAGATTTAAATAAAATTAGGGATTTAAATTTAAATGATAAACTTGTATTATTAGCCGTGGGTTTGACAATAGTTTTGCTTGTATTTGGTGTTGTAAAGTATGGATGGTACATACAAGAAATATCTGCTTTATTTTTAGGAATGGCAATTGTAGTTGCTTTGTTAGGTAAACTAGGATTTAACGGATTTGCAGAAAATCTTGTTGATGGAATGGCAAATATGGCAGGTGGAGCCTTAGTAGTAGGTTTTGCAAGAGCCATACTTGTAGTTTTGACTGAAGGTACAATTTTAGATACAATATTATATGTTACTTCAAATGCTGTATCGAATTTGCCTTCCTCTCTTACTGCTCTTGGAATGTATATTTTTCAGTGCTTGCTTAATTTCATTGTTCCGTCTGGAAGTGGGCAAGCGGCAGTTTCAATCCCTATAATGGCGCCATTGGCAGATTTAGTAGGGGTAACAAGACAAACTGCTGTTTTAGCATATCAATTTGGTGATGGAATATCCAATATATTTACACCTACATCGGGTTATTTTATGGCTGGATTAGCTCTTGCAAAAGTACCTTGGAATAAGTGGGCAAAGTGGATTATACCTATGATATTATTAGAGTATCTTGTTGGTGGAATATTTGTATTCATTGCTCATTATATACAATTCGGACCATTTTAATAGTCTATATACAAAAAGAGGGTTCTATCCCTCTTTTTTGTATACTAGGAAACCTCTTATCATAGTATACAAAATATTGATACTAAGAAGATGAACATAGGATCATCCTAATGTAAGTCGCGTAGCAATTCTTTTAATAGATATAACTAATTTCATATACCCTATGAGTTATGTTAAAAATTTATTTATACATCCAAGATAATATGGTATAATATATTTATTATGATTTAATTATTGCAATGGCTAGTTTAATATTACCATATGCAATGTTTTTAAAGGTTTTGGATTATTAATTGTAAAGAGTTTATGTTATTCATATTGAATAATTCTAAATAATGTATAATAATAGAAATATAAAATAATTAATGAGAGGTAAATTAATGGGACAGGCGAGTATAGGTGATATATTAAAGGAAAAAGAAAAAGAACAAATGAGAAATTTAGTTGCAACACAGAAAAAAATAATAGAGCTAAAAGCAGGTGAAAAAATAGATGCTTTCTATCTTATTAAAAGTTTTGATGTAAAAAAAACAACTGCAGGCAAGCAATATATAGATATAAATTTAGTTGATAAATCCGGAGAAATAAACGCTAAAATATGGGAATACTCCAAAGAAACAGACAATTTAGTTTCTGAAAGTAGCATTGTAAAAGTTAGAGGAGAAGTACTGGAATGGAATGGAACTAAACAGCTTAAAATTAATAAAATCAGAGCAAAACTTCCAACTGAAACTTTAAAAATATCTGAACTAATTCCATCAGCTCCTGTAGAATCTTCAGAAATGCTCCAAACAATAAAAATGTATGTAGAGAAAATTGAAGATGTTCAAATTAAGCTTTTAGTTAACAATATACTAGACAAATATAATACTAAACTTTTATATTATCCTGCTGCAAAGAAAAATCATCATTCATATATGGGAGGTCTTTTATATCATAGTATGAGGATGCTGCAGTCTGGAGAAAAGCTAGGACAAATATATAAATTTTTGAATATGGATTACATATTTGCTGGAGTAATTCTTCATGATGTATGCAAAATTTTAGAGATGGATTCTGATGAGTATGGTGTGGTTTCTGATTACACTATGGAAGGAAAGTTATTAGGACATATAATACAGGGCATTAAGGAAATAGAAATAGAAGGTGAAAAAATTAGTATAGATAGAGAAAAAAGCGTAATACTTCAACACATGGTGCTGTCACACCACTATGAGCCTGAGTTTGGAAGTCCTAAGAAACCTATGACACCAGAAGCTGAAATTCTTCATTTTTTAGATGTAATTGATGCAAGAATGTTTGATTTTGAACATGCATTGCAAGGTGTGGAACCAGGGTCATTCACAGATAAAATTTGGCTACTAGACAATAGAAACCTATATAAACAATAGGAGGGATTTTTTTGGGGCTTAAAATAATCGCAGGTCGAGGAAAAACTGGTAAATCCACATATATTTACGATGAGATCAATTCTTATATTAAAAAACAAATTGGTAGAAATTTAATATTGATTGTTCCTGAACAAATGACATATCAGACTGAATATGAAATTATAGATAGATTTAATAACTATGGTATTATGGATGTAGAAATACTTAGTTTTAAACGTCTTGCTTATAAAGTGTTTGAGGAAGTTGGGGGTTTAAAGGTTCAGGAAATAAATAATTACGGTAAAATTATGCTTTTGAAACAAACATTTGAAGAAAATATAAATGAACTTCAGATGTTCAAAAAAGCATCTAAACAGGATGGCTTCTTAAGAGAATTTGAGCATCTTATTAAAGAATTAAAACAAAATTGCATTAGTATCGAATTTATTAAAAATATTAATAAATATAAAATAGAGAATGAATTATTAAAAAGAAAGTTAGCTGACATTATAAAAATATACGATGAAATTAACTGTAAAACAGAGGGCCGGTTCTATGATGAAGAAGATAAAATGGATTTGTTTATTTCTTCAATAGAAAAATCAAGTTACATTAAAAATTCAGTAATTTGGATTGACGGCTTTGATAGTTTTTACGGTCAAAGATATAAAGTGATTAATAATCTTATAAAATATTCAAATGACGTTTCTATTTCGTTAAATATAGATGTTAAATGCTTAAATGGATTAGAAAATTTTGAAGATTGGGAATCATTTAAAACTACTTATGATACGTATAAGATTATTACCGAGGAAATAGAAGAAGTAAAGGTAATACCTATTTATGGATGCAAAAATGCAAGTTATGAAATTCAATTTTTAGAAAAAAATTTATTTACAGTTAATGAAGAAAAATTTATAGAAAAAACTGATAATATAAAAATTTATTCATCTATGAATCCATATACAGAAACGGAAAAAACTGCATCTAAAATTGTATCACTTGTACGGGATTATGGCTATAGGTGGAGAGATATTTCAATAGCTGTCGGAGATATAGATAGTTACAGCAACAATATAAAAAAAGTTTTTACTCAATATGAAATACCTTATTTTTTAGACGCTAAAAGAGATATTATGGACAATCCATTTACTAAATATGTATTGTCCATTCTTGACATGTTCATATGGAACTTTAAGCATGACAATGTTTTTGAATATCTAAAAACTGGATTTTCACCAATAAACTATAATGAAATGAGTAAATTAGAAAATTTTGCTCTTCAATATGGAATAGAAGGTGGTAAATGGTTTAGAGATTTTAAATTTAAAGCAAAAAATATTGGTTATTATAATGAGTTGAGGAGAAAAACATCTGAGGATTTTATTAAAGAAAGAAAAGAGTTTAAAGAACTATCTAATGCTTTGGATATAACTATGTTTCTTTTTGCTTTTATAAAAAAACATAAAATTCAAGAAAAAATAGAAAAACAAGTTGAGGTATTTAAAAAAACAGGTTTGTACGAAAAGTCTAGTGAGCATGCTCAAGTTTGGAATTCTGTTATTGAATTATTCGATCAAATAACATTAGTGGGTTCAGATGTAGAAATGACACCAAAAGAATATAGAAAAATGATTGAAGCTGGTTTTAGAGAAGTAAAAATAAGTGTAATTCCACCTACCTTAGATAAAGTTGCAATTGGTGGAATGGACAGGATTTCTTTTAGAAAATCAAAGGCATTGTTTATAATTGGTGCAAATGAGGGGAAATTAGAATCAAAGAGCAATGAAAAAGGTCTTTTGTTAGACGATGAAAGAGATGTTCTAGTACAATCGGGAATGAAACTAATAAGTAGTTCAAGTTTTGCAACGTATAAAGAAAAACATACATTATACAGAGTGTTTTCGAGTCCAACGGATAAGTTATATATAAGTTATGCACTTGGTACAGTTGAAGGAAGACCTATGCAAGTTTCTACGTATGTAGATAGATTGAAACAATTATTTCCAATGGTTAAAGAAGAGACGGATTTAAGCAACATAGATGAAATTAATTATATTTCAAATGCGACAGGAACAATAGAGCAAGTTGTATTAAAACTTAGGGACTATATGGAAGGTCGTGTTATCGATGACATCTGGAAAGATGTATATTCTTGGTATGAAAAAAATCATAATGATGTTTTTGATGTAATTACAAATGGCATAATTTATGATAATAAGGTAGATAAAATTCAAAAGGAATATGTAGAAAAAATATATAAAAATCCAGTATCTATGACTGTATCTAAAATAGAGAATTTTGCAGAATGTCCATTTAAATATTTTATGGAAACAGTTGTAAAGCCTAAGCCTAGATATGTTCAAAAGGTAGAGTTCTATGATTTAGGGAACATCTATCATAGAGCTGTAGAAGAATTTACAAATGAAATTTCTATAAAAAAAATTGATATAAATAATTTAGATAAAGCAGATATTTTAAATTTGTCTCAGATGTGTACTGAAAAAGTACTTTTAGAAAAAGAACAAGAAAATACTGCACTTGAAGCTAATGAACGCAATAAATATATGAAAAATAAAATTAAGAGGCTAGTAAATAGGGCATCATATACAATTATTGAACAATTGAAAAGAGGTAATTTCAGACCTGAATTCACTGAGCTAAAAATAGGAAGTTCTAGTAGTTCAAATTATATTGCTCCTGTTGAAATAAAAATATCTGATGAATATAGTATTTATTTGCAGGGAAGAATAGACAGAGTAGACACAATGGAAAAAAATGACAAGTCATACATTAATATAATTGATTATAAATCATCACAAAAAGATATAGATTTATCGGATGCAGTCCAGGGACTTCAACTACAACTTTTGGTGTATTTGTCGTCTGTTATGAAAAATGGTGAAAATATTATAAAAACAAAGCCTGAAATAGGCGGAGCATATTATTTTTGTATAGATGATCCTTTAGTTGATGGGGACAATCTATCAGGGAAATGTGCTGAAGATGAAATTTTCAAAAAGTTATCTTTGAAAGGTTATGTACTAGAAGAACTAGATGTTATTTACAATATGGACAACCAATTAGAAGATGCTAAAACTTCGGATATAATTCCTGTAGCTTTTAATAAAGATGGCAATATAAAAAAGACTTCAAAAACGCTAAGCAAGGAAGAATACAGAGCGGTTCTTAATAAAACTGATGAAGTCACAAAAGGGATTAGTAAAAAAATATTAGATGGTGAAATAGACATTAAACCTTATAAAAAAGATTTAGGTAACAAAACACCTTGCACATACTGCGATTATAGTGCTGTATGTCAATTTGATGTGTCTATTCATGGAAATAACTATAGAAAAATTACAAAACAATCAAAAGAAGAAATATTATTCGATATGTTAAATAAAGGTGGTGATTCAAGTAATGGAATGGACTAAAGAGCAAAAAAAAATAATTGAACTGAAAAATTCAAACATACTTGTTTCAGCTGCTGCAGGTTCAGGAAAAACAGCAGTTTTGGTTGAAAGAATTATTAATCTTGTAATTAATGAAAATGAAGATATAGATAAATTTCTCATAGTTACATTTACTAATGCTGCTGCAAATGGGATGAAGCAAAAAATACAAAAATCTTTGATAAAATCAATTAAGTCAGGTGAAAAGAATAAATTACATTTAAAAAAACAATTAAACCTCTTAAATAAAGCGAATATATCTACTATACATGCTTTTTGTATAGATATTGTTAGGAAAAACTTTCACATAATTGGAATTGACCCAAATTTTCGAATAGGAGACCCTAATGAAATAGATATATTACTACAAGAATCTTTGGATGAGGTATTAGAAAGAGCTTATACTGAAAAATCTGAAAGTTTTATAAAATTGGTTGAAGGATTTACAAAAAACAGGGGAGATTCCGAGCTTTGTGAAATAATTAAAGATATGTATCATTTTACACTAAGTTTCCCTAATCCTTTGGATTGGTTAAAAGAGTCTGTAGATATGCTTAAGGTAGACTATAAGGAACTAGAAAGTTCATTATGGATGAAAGCTGTTAGGGAAAATGCATCAATGCTTTTAGATGGTGCAATGGAATCTCTAAAACAGGCGAAAGAGTTAAGTGAAGAATCAGATGGGCCACTTCCTTATGTAGATGCCCTGACGGAAGATTTATATAATGTTGAGAATCTAAATAGTTTCTTGAATAATGATTTTGAGAGGTTCGTTCATAGCGTTCATTGTATTAATCATCCTAGATTAGGACAATTAAGAGGAAAAAACAAGGAAAATTGCAGTGAAGAAAAACAATTAGAGGTGAAATACCTAAGAGATGAATATAAAAAACTAATTGATTCTATAAAGAAACTTATTCCAAATAAAACACTGGAGGAATTTACTGAAGAAATAAATTACATGTATTTTCCTATGGCATCATTATATGATATTGTAGTTAATTTAAGTGAAACATTTAAGATGAAAAAGATGGAAAAAGCAATAGCTGATTTTAGTGATGTTGAGCATTATGCGTTGGAGATTTTAAAAAATAAGGAAATTGGAGCAACTTATAGAAAAAAATATAATTATATTTTTATAGATGAATACCAAGATAGCAATGGATTGCAAGAAACATTAATAGAACAAATAAAAAGAGAAAACAATGTGTTTATGGTGGGTGATGTTAAACAGAGCATATATAGGTTTAGATTAGCAGACCCAAGTCTTTTTATTAAAAAATATATGATGTATCAAAAAAATAATGAAGCATTAGAAACCTTAAATGAAATAAATGTAAGAGTTGATTTAATGAAAAATTTCAGAAGTAGAAAAGAAATTTTAGATGGAACTAATTATGTGTTTAAAAAAATTATGTCTGAAAAAATAGGAGAAATAGAATATACAGAAGAAAGTTTTCTAAACTCTGGTACAGAATTTAATATAAGCGATGAAAGTTATATTGAATTAGATATAATAGATAAAAATACTGAAGATGATGAAGATTTAGATGATGATATTAAGTCGATGAAAACTGCCGAAATTGAAGCTAAATTTGTTGTGAAAAAAATTAAAGAACTAGTTAAACAACAAACGTATATACCACAAAGTAAAGAGTTTAGAATGATTGAATACAAGGACATAGTCATTCTTATGAGGTCTGTTTCTAATTGGTCAGAAATATTTGAAGAAGTATTTGAAGAAGAAGGAATACCGTTTTATTTCGATGGAGGAGCAGGTTATTTTGAAACTATAGAAATAAAGATAATTATTAATTTGCTTAAAATAATAGATAATATTAGGCAGGATATACCTCTTTTAAGTGTCCTTAGGTCACCAATTGGAAAATTTACAGCGGAAGAGCTAATTAAAATAAGAATTATGAGTCCAAAACTTAACTATATAGAAGCAGTATATGCATATAAAAATAAAGGAAATGATTATTTATCAGATAAGTTGCAAAATTTTATTGAAAAGGTAGAATCATGGAAGAAAAAGAGTAGGTATATGCATTTGAATGATTTCATATGGGAAATACTAATGGAAACAGGCTATTATTATTTTTCAGGTGTTCTTCCAAAGGGTAATATAAGGCAAGCCAATTTAAGATTGTTAACTGATAAGGCATTTGAGTTTGAAAAAACATCTATGAGAGGATTGTTTAATTTTTTAAGATATATTGAAAAATTAAATGTATCATCTGGAAATGTAAGTACAGCTAAAACGCTTGGAGAAAATGATAATGTAGTAAGACTTATGTCTGTTCATAAAAGTAAGGGTCTTGAATTTCCTGTAGTTTTAATTTGTGGGCTAAATAAAAAATTTAATAGGGTAGATATTGCTAAAAACATACTTAAACATAAAACATATGGTATTGCTCCTAAGTATATTAATCCTGATGAAAGAATATATAAAGAAACATTTCCAAGGTTGGCTCTTAAAAATGTAGTAAAAGTTGAAAATCTCTCTGAGGAAATGAGGGTTTTATACGTTGCTATGACAAGAGCGGTTGACAAGTTGATACTAATAGGAACTGTGAATAAAATTGAGTCAAAGGCTAAGAGGTGGAAAAAGGGGTCTACCCAGTACAATATATATACGAGTGAAACTTTTATGGATTGGATTTGCTCAAGTTTATATAAGCATAGAGATTTCAAAGAAATAAAGCAAATTTTTGGAGATAATGATTGTAGGTTTGAAATAAATGATTTGTCATCAAAGTGGAAAGTAAATAGATTGACAATGTCGGATATTAATTACGAAGATTCTGCAAAAACAAATGATAGAATAAAAATTATAAATGAGATATTAGAATTTAAAAATAAAATTAACAGCCCGTATAATGAGGCAATACAAGAACGTTTAAATTGGAGATATGAGTATGTTAAATCTGTTAATGTACCTTCTAAGTTATCTGTAACAGATTTAAAAATGTTGGAGGATAATGAATTTGAACATGTGCAATATAAAATTCCTCTGCTTAAAGATATTCCTGCATTTAAAGAAAATGATGTAGAGTTTACAAAAGCCGAAATCGGTACTATAGTCCATTTTGTTATGCAGCATTTAGATTTGAATCTTGATTTATCATATGATAATATTCAAAATCAAATAAATGAAATGATAAAGAAAAAATTGTTGACAGAAAAAGAGGCAAATGTAGTTGAAGTTAATAAAATAGTTCAATTTTTCAACATAGATATTGGAAGAAGAATGAAAATATCTCCTACTGTGAAAAGAGAAGTTCCATTTGTAATAAAAAAGAAAGCTGATGAAATAATTACCTCGTTAGATAAAGATGATATAATTTTGATTCAAGGAATCATAGATTGTTATTTTTATGAAGGAGAGAAAGTTGTTATTATAGACTATAAAACTGATGATATATCACAAATGGGATTAAAAGTAATTAAAGAAAAGTATAAACCTCAAATATTATCATATAAAGAAGCCGTTGAAAAAATAACAAATAGAAAAGTTAAATCTTGCTATTTGTACTTATTTGATATAGGTGAAGCAATAGAAATAAAAGAATAACAGAATAACAGCATGGAGTAAGATAACCCTGATTGACTATATGGGTAATTGGAGATCGGTTAAAAAAATGTAAGAGGAGGGCGAGTGCCATCCTCTTGTTTTAGTTCGTCAGGAATATCTTCTCTTGCGGTTACGGGGTTTAATTTCTAAAGGCGTGGTATTATCATTAATATTTTCTGACGACTTTTTTGATTCGTTTAAAATCTCTTGTGAAGCAATTGGTTCAATAGGAGAATTTTTTTCTTTTGTATCTTGGATATTTTCAGTTTTTGTACTATCGTTGCTATGTATGGAGTTGTTTTCATCTTGAGATATATTATCTGAATTTGACGAGCTATTTGACATAATATTATTCATTAATGGCATAAAAGTCTCAAATAAACTACCTATATCCATATCGCTATTTTCACCTTTGTCATCTTCGCTACCTGGAGATTTATTATCATTATTGTTTTGAAGTTGGTTTGACATGGCTGAAATCATATCATTTAAATTTAAATTTAAGTTCCCATTCCTAATCATTGGAGCTATTAAATCCTTGGATACAGCCGATATTATTTTATCCATGTTGTTAGCTATAAGTGGTTGTGTTATCATTTTTCCTATAGGAAGATTCCCACTTGATACTAATGCAGTCACCTTTTCCATTGGAGTTTTTGCACTCAATGATTGTATTGGAGAGTAATTTTGTGCTCTATTTAAAAATGCGTACATTCCAAGCAATGTGCTTGCTTTTTCAAATAATGGTAAGTATGTATTGACCTTAGAAACTGTTTGAACTGATGTTAGAGGAGCAGCTGTTCTAACTAAGCCAATAATTGTTTCTATTCTGCTAGGATCAGATAATAAACCTGAAGTAAATGTTTTAGTAACTCCAGATAATTTTGTTGTAATTCCAGAAAATTTGTTGCTTCCTAGAATGTATCTTCCTGCAATTAGATATAAAAATATTGTAATTGGTATAATATCACCTTCTCAAAATAAACAAACATTTCAATATTACATTTTATGCTTTAACGATGATTGTGTTACAGAATAAAAAAAACATATTAAAAATATAGTTGTAATATATGCATTGTAATAGCATATTATTTAAAGACACAATGTATTAGGAAATAAGGAGGTTATTAATGTCAAATATATTTAAAAACTTTGATGATGACAATATAAAAGACATAACTAATAGCGAGCAATTTAAAAAGGTCGTAAATGATAAAAATGTTAAAAATTTTGTAGACAATGAACAATTTGTTCAGTTTAAAGAAAAGTATAAGAACAGATCAGATGATGAGATATTAAAAGATGCAAAAGAATATGGGAATAAACTTAAAGAACAATATGGTGAACAAGAATACAATAAAAAAATTGAAGATTTAAAAAAATTTGAAATGTTTCTGAATCCAGATCAAAAGAAAAAAATGAAAAAATTTCTAGAAAATTTAAAATAATGTGTATCATTAATCTAATAATTACTGCAAAAAATCGTTTAAAGACGATTTTTTGTTTTTTAAAATTTTCGTGCTTATAATTAACTATTTAAAATAAATAACAATTTAAATTTATTCATAAAAAATCAATATTAATGCATAAAAATAAGAAATAATAGATTGTGGAGAAAAATCTTGCAAAACTTAAAAAAATCCACAAAAAAATACAAATCGCCATGTAAACGATATTTTTTTATTAAATTATCAATAAATTACATCATTGTGTATAAAATGCAAAATATTGTAATAAAATATCAATAAATAGAATCGTTTTCAAAAAAATAAAATTTCCATACAACCAAAATATGTATAAATATTTATTAGTTGACAATTTATATATATTCAGTTATAATGTACAAGTCAATGTAAGTGTTTTTAATACTTATATCAAAACTTAGGAGGGAAACTAAATTATGAAAAGGTTTTTAAGCATTTTTTTAGTACTATGCTTATTACTAAGTGTAGTAGGATGTAACAAGCCAACTGAACCTGCAACAGGTGGAGATACTCCAGCTCCTGCTGAAACTCCAGCAACGGAAACACCTGAAGTTAGTGATGTAATACCATATGATGGTAATGGAAAGGTTGCAATTGTTACCAATACTCTTTCTCAAAACGAAGAAGAGTATAGATCAGCTCAACAAATGGTTGATAAATATGGTGAAGAAAAAATACTACATGTTCTTTGGCCAGACAACTTTATGGCAGAACAAGAGCAAATGGTAAGTATAGTATCTAAAATAGCTTCTGATCCTGAAGTAAAAGCTTTGATTATTAATCAAGCAGTTCCAGGAACAAATGCAGCAGTAGACAAATTGTTGGAAAACCGTGATGATATATTTATAGTATATTGTACACCACAGGAAAACCCACCAGATGTTTCATCAAGAGCAGATTTAATATTACAGCCTGATGAATTGAAAATGGGAGATAATATTCCAGTACAGGCACAAAAACTTGGTGCTAAAACGTTTGTACACTACTCATTCCCAAGACATATGTCTCAAGTATTGCTTTCTACAAGAAGAGAGCTTATGAAGGCTAAATGTGCTGAATTAGGAATAGAATTTGTTGATGCTACAGCTCCAGATCCAACAGGTGACTCAGGTGTAACAGGAGCACAACAATTTATACTTGAAGATGTTCCTAAAATGGTAGCGCAATATGGTAAAGATACAGCATTCTTCTCAACAAACTGTTCAATGCAAATACCATTGATAAAAGCATGTGTAGATGAAGGTGCAATATATCCTCAACCTTGTTGTCCATCACCATATCATGGATTCCCAACAGCACTAGGTATTGAATCAGGAGACTATTCAGAAAATAGTTTACAACATGTAATAGATGAAACTACTAGAATACTTGATGAAAAAGGTGTTCTTGGAAGATTTTCTACATGGCCAGTTCCAGTTGCTATGATGGGAACAGTAGCATCTACAGAATATGCTATTAAATGGATGGCAGGAGAAATTGCTGATAAAGATACTCTTGATATTAAAGTTTTAGAAGAATGTATGGCTGAATACGCAGGAGTTTCAGTTGTTACAAGTCCATATGCAGAAACAGCAAATGGAGATACAGTTACATATGATAATTATAGATTAATTATAATGGATTTTTTAACTTACGGGGAGTAACATATAGATAAAAAATAAATTATTAAAATATTAAAACTGAGGAATGTTTCAGAATTTCTGTTTAGGAACTTTTGTCACATTCCTCTTTACGCATACAATTATTACAATAACTTACCAGGAGGCAATATTTTGAGTGATAACCTTCTAAACATTAAAAATGTTTCTAAAGAATATTACGGCAATAAAGTATTAAAAAATATCAACATAGAAGTTAAAAAGGGTGAAATACATGCACTTATAGGAGAAAATGGTGCAGGTAAATCTACTTTAATGAACATTCTTTTTGGAATGTCCGTTATTCATACAACAGGGGGTTATGAAGGTACAATAGAGATAGATGGCAAAGAGGTTAATATAAAAACACCACATGAAGCTATGCTCCATGGCATTGGTATGGTTCATCAGGAATTTATGTTAATTCCTGGGTTTACTATTACAGAAAATATTAAAATTAATAGAGAAATAACTAATACAAATATTATAAGTAGAATTTTTGGAAAACGATATGAAAATTTAGATTTTAAAAAGATGGATAAAGATGCAAGAAAAGCATTGGATACTTTAGATATGGGTATAGAAGAGTATTCAACAGTTGCAGGTCTTCCGGTTGGTCATATGCAGTTTATAGAAATTGCACGTGAAATTGACAAGACAGGTATAAAAATTTTAGTATTTGATGAGCCTACAGCGGTACTAGCAGAGGCTGAGGCACAAAATTTAATGAAAGCAATAAGAAAGCTCGCGAAATCAGGAATTGGAATTATTTTTATTAGTCATAGACTTGATGAAATAATTGATGTTGCAGATAAAGTAACTATATTAAGAGATGGAGAACATGTAGTTACTAAAGATATTAAGGATACAAGTGCTGTTGAAATAGCACAACTAATGGTAGGTAGAAAGGTATCTATTGATAGGAGTGAAGCAACAGCTAGAAAAAAATCTGATGAAATAATTTTAAGTATTAAAGATTTACGTGTAGCAATGCCTGGAGAAAATGTAAAGGGAATTAGTCTTGAAGTAAAAAAGGGTGAAATTCTTGGAATTGGTGGATTAGCAGGTCAAGGCAAGCTTGGTATAGCAAACGGAATAATGGGTGTATACCCTTCAAAGGGTGAAGTTATATTTAATGGTAACAAACTGACTTTAAATAATCCAATGCTTTCAATTAAATCTGGCTTGGGATTTGTAAGTGAAGATAGAAAAGGAATTGGCCTTTTATTAGATGAATCAATTGAGTTAAACATAGCATTTACAGCAATGCAAATAAATAATGGGTTTTTAACAAATTATGGTCCTTTTAAGTTAAAAAATTCCAAAGAAATAAGAAAGCACGCTTTAGAGATGATAAAGGAACTTGATATAAGGTGCACATCTCCAACTCAGGCTACAGGAAGATTAAGTGGCGGTAATCAGCAAAAGGTTTGCGTAGCAAGAGCATTAACGCAAAATCCTACATTGTTATTTGTTTCTGAACCAACAAGGGGAATTGACATTGGTGCAAAAAAGCTAGTTCTTGACGAACTTTTAAAATTAAATGAAAAGTATGGTATGACAATAATAATGACATCATCAGAACTTGCCGAGCTAAGAAGTATTTGTGATAAAATAGCTATAATATGTGAAGGAAAAGTAGAGGGTGTTCTTTCTCCACTCGCACCAGATGCTGACTTCGGATTAATGATGTCGGGTAGTCGAAAAAGAGATGTAGTAAGGAGTGATTCTTAAATGACAGGAGTAGATAGAAAAAAAAGCAGCTTAAAAGATATTGTTTCTAAAGTAGGTCTACCTACACTTATAATTGCAGGTTTTTGGATTTTAACGCTAGTTGCCGGCGCGTTTTTGGATATTTCAACAGGGACTCTAATAAGTGATACATTAAAAAGAGCTGGGATGAATGGTATACTTGTACTTGCTATGGTTCCATCTATTCAATCCGGTACTGGACCAAACTTTGCTTTACCAGTAGGGATTGTTTGTGGATTGTTTTCACTTGTAACTGCAATAGAGCTTGGCTTTACTGGAGTATCTTGGCTAGCAGTTTCGATTTTATTGTCAATACCTATTGCAACAATAGCTGGATATCTTTATGGTAAACTTCTTAATGCCGTAAAAGGCTCAGAAATGACTATAGCAACTTATACAGGGTTTTCAATAGTTGCTTTTATGTGCTTGATTTGGCTTATGATACCATATAAAAATCCTAAAATGGGATGGTTTATAGGTAATGGTCTTAGGGAAACAATACAACTTGACGGTGTTGGGGCTGCTCAATTGCTCAATAATTTTCTTAGGTTTGAAATAGGCGATTTTATTATACCTACAGGTCTTTTGTTAGTGTTTCTATTCTTTTGTTTGTTAATGTGGCTATTCACTAAATCTAAATCAGGTATAGCAATAACTGCTGGAGGAATAAGTCCTAAATTTGCGAAGGCATCTGGGCTTAATATTGATAAAAATAGAATAATTGCAAACATTCTTTCTACTGTTTTAGCGGCCATAGGAATAATAGTTTATTCACAAAGTTATGGATATGCACAGTTATATAGCGGTCCTTTGCTTATGGCTTTTGCAGCGGTAGCTGCAATATTAATTGGAGGAGCTACAGCTTCAAGGGCTAAGGTTTCTCATGTAATTATTGGAGTAATTTTATTTCAGGGTTTATTAACAACTGCACTTCCTGTTGCAAATAAAATTTTTGTTGGTTTAGATTTGTCTGAAATTATGAGAATGGTAGTTCAGAATGGGATAATCCTTTATGCTTTAACTCAAGTTAAAGGAGGAGAAAAATAATGCAGAATACAACAGGTGAAAGATTGAAAAATAAAAAAGATTCTTCTTGGATTTTAGATAATATAGTAACAATAATATTCATTGTTTTTACAGTAGTAGGATTTATTGTTTCTAAAGATGTTTCATTAAATTATTTTTTAAACGAACTTACAAGTAGGCTGTTTAGAAATGCATTTCTAGTATTATCTCTAATAATACCAGTACTTGCAGGTCTTGGACTAAACTTTGGAATAGTTATAGGTGCAATGGCAGGGCAAATGGCAATTGCAATTGTAAGATATTTTACAATTGGTGGAGTATCGGGGCTATTTCTTTGCTTTTTAATAGCTCTTCCAATAGCAGCGTTATTTGGATATTTCGCAGGTCTTTTGTATAATAAGACAAGAGGTCAGGAAATGATAGCCAGTTTAATAGTAGGGTACTTTGCAAATGGAATTTATCAGTTTCTGTTCTTGTACACGGTAGGAGCGATAATAAAAGTTAATCCTACACATCCAATGATTAACCCTAGTGGTATTGGAGTAAGAATGACTGTTGATTTATTTCCTGTTAAAGATGGTGGACTTAAATATGCATTGGACAATATTATGAAAATTCCATTTATGTGGGCAGTTTTAATAGTGTCTGTATTTATTTTGGCTATAATAGTACTTAGTAACAATAATAAAAAGAAAAAGTCAAAAAAAACACCTATGTATTTTTTAAATGTGGCTGCTTGTACTATTATGATTTTTATTAGTGTTTTTTCTATAGTTACAAACAATAGTTTGATGCAGGTAAATAAAGTTCCTGTTGTTACGGCTATTTTAATAATTGCATTATGCATATTCAACGAACTTATTATGAAAACAAAGCTTGGACAGGATTTTAGAAGTGTTGGACAAAATCAACACATAGCGGCTGTTTCAGGTATAAATGTTGACAGAACAAGAATTATTGCTACAGTAATGTCTACGGTTTTTGCTGCATGGGGACAGATTGTTTTCTTGCAAAATATGGGTACGTTGAATACATACAATGCACATACTCAAATTGGTATGTTTTCAGTAGCATCATTGCTAGTAGGTGGAGCTTCAACATCAAAAGCAAGCAATAGGCATGCTATAATAGGTGTTTTACTATTTAACTCTATGTTTATAATGTCTCCTGATATAGGTAAAGCTTTGTTTGGTAATGCACTATTAGGTGAATACTTTAGAACATTCATGGTATACGGAGTTATAGGTCTTGCTCTTGGATTATATGTATGGAAAACTAACAAAAAATCCAGAATAACATTAGAATAGCAAAACGTAAGCGATATGTATAGCTTGCAATATTAGCTTACATGCGCAAATAAAGAACATTTAGAATTATTTTAAAGATTTGAGTCAAAAAAGATTCAAATCTTTTTTTTTTTTATGAAAGTTTAATTAAATTAGAAAAGAAAATTTTATTGACATTAACAAACTCTAAATGTATTATAGATGTATACAGATATAACACAATTTAAAAGGGAGTATAATTTTAATGGAAAATGTAGTAAATAAAAAACATACAAGGAAAAATTTATCTCAGTATGCATATAAAGAGATTAGAAATAGGATTTACTTAAATCATATAAAACCTGGTGATTTAATTAAAGAAGTTGATTTATCAGAAGAATTAGGAATTAGTAGAACACCTGTTCGTGAGGCAATAAAAATGTTAGCTAGTGAGGATCTTGTTGAGGTTAGAGAAGGTGTTGGGACCTTTGTAAAAATGTTATCTTTTAAAGATATTAAGGATATATTTGAGGTTAGAAAAGCTTTGGAAGTTATTGCAGTAAAAACTGCAGTGAATAGAATTACTGAAAATGATATAGAAAAATTAGAAGAAAATTTTAAGAATATCTCAATACAACTTGAAAAGGGCAAATTAAATAAAGAAGATTTCAATGAAGTTGATATGAATGTTCATGAATTAATTTTTAATAGATGTGATAACAATTATGCAAAAGGGTTATTCGAAGAAATAAAATTAAAAATTAAGCAATATCAATATTTGTCTTATGAATCTTTAAATGATACAACCGAAAGTATATCGCAACATTTAGAAATAATTTATTTATTAAGAAATAAAGAAATAGATAAATTGGTTGTTACACTAAATAATCATATTGATTGGTCTTTAAAATGTATGTTATCATATTATTGATAGTTTTTAATAAAATATATGTTAAAAAAATTGGATGTTGACAAATTTAATTTTACATGTATAATAGATGTATACATCACATATACATCTATTATACACAACAAATGTTAAAGAGGAGGGATAAGGTTGTCAATTTTGTTAGAAGAAGATATGAATATCAAGTTACCAAAAATGTATAAGGTAAAGCAATCCTTTGATACTAAAAAGTTATTAAATGTTGAGAAAACGTTAATAGATGAAATCCATAAAGATGTTATAAAGGATAAAATTTATCCTGGACAAAAGATTGCTGTAGCAGTAGGCAGTAGAGGAATTAAAAATTTATTTTTAATTGTGAAAACGGTTGTTAGAGAATTAAAGTCTCTTGGGGCTTGCCCTTATATAGTTTCTGCAATGGGCAGTCATGGAAATGGGTCTGAAGAGGGACAAAAAGAAGTTTTAAAAAGTTATGGTATTACTAAAGAAAATTTAGGTGTTGAAGTAGTTACAATAGTAGATGTCGTTAAACTATCTCAAACAAGTAAAGGGCTAGATGTATATTTTGATAAATCGGCTTATAATGCAGATTTAGTTATTCCTATTAACAGAATTAAACTGCATACAGATTTTGTTGGAGATTTACAAAGTGGTTTATGTAAGATGTTAGTTATTGGTTTAGGCAATCAAATTGGTTGTTCTTCTATTCATGAGGAGGATCCAGATGAATTTGCCAAAATATTAGAAGAGGCAGCAAATATTATTATTGATAAAGCTACTATAGGATTTGGAGTAGCAATATTGGAAAATGCATATGATGAAACTTTGATGATTGAAACTGTTCCAAGTGAAACCATGGTTAGCAGGGAGAAAGAATTAATAAAAATAGCTAGAGACAATATGCCTACTTTGATGATACCTGATATAGATATTTTAGTAGTGGAAGAGATAGGTAAAAATATTTCAGGTGCTGGTTATGATCCAAACATTTTAGGAAAAAGTTCAGTTTTGAAAACGTTCATTCTAGATGTTCCTAAAATCAAAAGAATGATTTTACTAGATATTACCAATGAATCTCATGGTAATGCTATTGGAGTAGGAATGTTTGACATAATAACAAGAAATGTATACGAAAAGCTTGACTTAGAATCTATGTACGCTAATGCTATAGCTTGTAAGTGTATTGAAGATGTTAGAATACCTCTAGTTTCAAGCAATGAAGATGAAGCTATTAAAATTGCAATAAAAGTATGTAGAGGAATAAATAAGAAAAAGTTAAAAATTGTAAAAATCAAAAATACTTTGTCCCTAGAATATATTTATGTATCTGAATCATTAATTGATATTGTTGATAGTAATAAAAGATTATCTTTAGTTGATTAGCATAACTAAAAATCTTATTTAAGAATTATTATGTTTTTTAATTACAGTTGTTTTAAGTGGATATAAATAAATTCAAGTTTATATCTTTTAAATAAATATTATATGAGTAATTTAGGAGGAAGAAAAGTGATTTTAACACAAGAGCAACAGGACATGCTAGATGGCAAATATGGAGAAGGTACAGCTTTTGCAATGAAAATTCAAGTAGCTATTGGCGAATCTTTCGATGCAAAAAAAATGGTTCCAATAACAAGAGCTCATGTTGCATTGAGTAATCAAGAGGCAGACCTTTGGTTTGCAGAAAAATTATTAAATGCAGGAGCTAAATGTAGAATTGCTCCAACAGTAAATCCGGGTTTTTGTTTATCGTTTTTTAAAAATAAAGATATGGTCTCTAAGGAAGATGCGGATTTAATGCAAAGGACCCATGATGCATACAAGGGGTTAGGAGCAGTATTAAGCTATAATTGTACACCATATATAGATACAAATGTACCTAATTTCGGTGAAGTAGTTGCATTTTCAGAATCAAGTGCTACTCCATATGTAAATTCAGTATGGGGAGCAAGAAGTAATAGAGAAGGTGCGAATAGCGCATTGTGTGCGGCTATTACAGGTTATGTACCTGAATATGGTTTGCTGTTTGATGAGAATAGAAAAGGTGATATATTAGTAGAAGTCAAAGCTGATATGAAAACAGATTATGATTATCATATTTTGGGCATGCTTGGAAAGAAAATAGGGAATGGAATTCCTGTATTTACGGGATTGCCAAAACATATTTCTAAAGAAGCATTAAGAAATTTAGGAGCTCAATTAAATACATCTGGAGCATATGGAATGTATCATATAGTTGGTTTTACTCCTGAAGCACCAACTATTGAGGCTGCATTTGGAGGAAATGAACCAAAGAGAAAAGTAGTTATAACTAATGAAGATATGGCTGCTATTTTAGAAGAAATATCATTAGAAGGTAATAGAGAAATTGATTTTGCAATGTTTGGATGTCCACACTTCACTTTAGAAGAGGTTAAATATATTGCTGACAGAATTCAAGGACAAAAGCTTAAAAAAGAAATGTGGATATTAACATCAAGTCATGTTAAGGAAATGGCTGTAAGAATGGGATTTGATGATATAATCTCAAAATCAGGAGGTTATATTGTTCCAGATACTTGTCCTGACCAACCTTGTTGGGGTCATTTAAATGGGAAAATAGGAATAACTGAATCTCCAAAATGTGCGTACTATCCACAAAGGAGAGGAATACATTTTGTAATTAGGGATTTGGATACTTGTATTGATGCAGCTTTAACAGGGGAGGTGAAGTAAATGGATAAAAAAATATTTAGTTGTCACAAGATTTCTGAAGGTGTTGTAGAAGCAGAAGCAATAATTTCAAAAGATGATATAATGTTTTATTTAATTGAACCTGAATCAGGTAAAATTATAGAACCTGCTCATGATTTAGAAGGAAAATCAATGGCAAAAAAAATATTGATTTTTCCAAGTGGAAAAGGAAGTTCTGTTGTGCAAGCTGATGGATTATATCAATTGAATCAAAGAGGAAATGCACCAAAAGCTATGATTTTACAACATCCAGAAACAGTACTAGTATCTAGTGCAATTATCATGGAAATTCCTATGGTTGATAAAGTAGATCCTGAATTTTATGAAGTTGTAAAAAATGGTGACAGAATTAAGGTAGATGCAACTAATGGTGTAATAGAAATTTTAAATTAATTAAAAAATTGGAGGAAAATATTATGAAAAAGTATTTTAGTTTAGTTTTAGTGGTAACGTTAATATCAGTATTTTCATTTGGATGTTCTAATTCTAAAGCTGGTGAGTCAACAGATGTAGATAAGACACAGGGTAAAGAAGAAACTATTTCATTACAAGTTGGGCATGTTGAACCTGAAGATAGATCTACTCATCAAGCTTTACTAGAATTTAAAAAAGAAGTTGAAACTAAATCAAATGGTAGTATTATAATAGAAATACATCCAAATGGTGCATTAGGCGGAGATGTTCAATTAACAGAATCAGTTGCAATGGGTACATTAGATATGGCATTACCTGCTACATCAGTTTTAGTGACATATTCTCCTGAGTTTGGTATACTAGATATGCCATATCTTTTCAGCAATACTGAAAATGCATTTGCTGCTATGGATGGAGAAGTTGGAAATCATTTTAACAGCATGTTAGAAGAAGTTGGGATTAAAAACTTAGGATATTCTTTCAATGGACTTAGAAGTATTACAAATAGTGTAAGACCAATTAATGAACCAGCAGATTTAAAAGGAATGAAAGTAAGAGTAATGGAGAGCCCTGTATTTATTGATTTCTTTGAAACTTTAGGAGCTAATGCTACACCGATGAGCTTCAATGAATTGTTTACAGGTTTACAACAAGGAACAGTTGAGGCACAAGAAAATCCACCATCACTAATATATTCAAATAAATTTTATGAAGTGCAAAAATATATAAGTTTAACTGAACATGTTAATAATTTCTTAGCTTTCATCATGAATAAAGATTTGTATGACTCGCTTTCAGCAGAACAACAAACCATTATATCGGAAGCCTCTAAAAATTATGTTGATTTACAAAGAAAAATGGAACTTGATGATACAGACAAATATGTTAAATTATTAGGTACAGAAGGCGGGTTAGAAGTAAATGAAGTATCTGTTGAGAACAAGCAAAAGCTAAGAGATGCATTAGAGCCTATGTATGAAAAATATAGAAGTGAATTTGGACAAAATTTATTTGACATGGCTGAGCAATATAATAAGTAATTGGTTTTGCTAGATAATTAATCAAAATTTGCTATAGGCAATATAGAAAGAAGATGTATATGATTAAAATTAAAAATTTCTATGACAAATTAGAAGAATATCTATTGGTTAGCAGTTTAATAATAAATGTTATAATTGTTTTTTCACAAGTTATTATGAGATCAGTATTTAACTATTCTCTTTCTTGGACAGAAGAGCTTTCTAGGTACATATTTATATGGCAAACATGGCTAGGAACGAGTACTGCTTTAAAATATGATCAGCACATAAAAGTAGATCTTATATATACACTTGTTAAAAATGAAAAAATTAAAAAAGTATTTAAAATTTTAGCTTATTTGATTTGGTTTGCTTTTAGTTTATTTCTTGTATATATTGGATGGAAACTTACTAAATCTATGGCAAGTAGAAATGCTCTATCATCAGGAATGAGAATATCGTTGGTATTTGTATATATTGTACTTCCGATTAGCTCATCGCTTGTTTGCCTTAGATTGATACCAAAAATTTATGCTAATATTAAAAATATTATCACTCCTGATGATAATATATCAAAAGGGGGTAACGTGTAATGGAAGCTATAACATTATTTGGTTCATTCTTTATTTTGTTATTCTTGTCTGTTCCGATTGGGTATTCAATTGGTATAGCTACTTTACTGTCATTATTAATACACTCAAATATACCTTTATTGGTGATAGCACAAAATTCAATTGCTGGAATAGATAGTTTTCCGCTATTGGCGATTCCGTTTTTTATGTTAGCGGGTAACCTAATGAGCAGTGGCGGTATAGCTAAAAGATTAGTAAATTTCTTTGAGAGTTGCATAGGACATAAAACTGGTGGGTTAGGAATGGTTACCGTTGTAGTATGTATGTTTTTCGCTGCTATTTCTGGTTCCGCAGTCGCTACAGTTTCAGCAGTAGGTGCTTTCATGATACCAGAAATGGTTAGTCATGGATACAATAAATCTTTTAGTGCTGCCTTAACAGCTGCGGCTGGAACTATAGGGGTAATTATTCCACCAAGCATACCATTCGTAATATATGGTGTAGTATCAGGAACATCAATTACTGATTTATTTACTGCAGGATTTTTGCCAGGTATTATGATGGGCGGAGCTTTAATGCTTGTTTGTTATATTGTATCTAAGAAATATGGATACAAAGGTAAAGCTGAAAAAGCTACTTGGAAAGAAAGATGGATAGCATTTAAAGATTCATTTTGGGCTATTTTATCACCTGTTATTATACTTGGAGGAATTTATTCTGGGTATTTTACACCTACGGAAGCGGCTGTGATTTCTGTTGTTTATTCGTTCATAGTTGGTGTATTTGTTTACAAAGAACTAGATATAAAAGGTGCTTACAATTCTTTTAAAGATACGATAGTGGTTAATGGAGCAACAACTTTTATGGTTGGGCTTTCAACAGCATTTGCGGTATTTTTAACTATGGAGCAAATACCAGCTATGATAGCTAATACTATTATAGGAATTACAGATAATGGTATAATAATATTGTTGCTAATTAACATATTCCTATTAGTTGTGGGAATGTTTATTGATAATATACCAGCAACAATTATACTGAGTCCAATATTACTACCAGTGGTTAAATCTCTAGGGATGTCTCCTGTAACATTTGGTATTATGCTGACAATGAATTTGGCTATTGGATTTTGTACTCCTCCATATGGAATAAATTTGTTTGTTGCATCTGCTATATCAAAGGTATCTATGGAAAATATGTCAAAACAAATTATGAAAATGATATTAGCGTTGGTAATCGTATTGTTACTAATAACGTTTATTCCGTTTTTTACAATGATGTTTTTATAAAAATATAAAATATAATTAAATAATACACTAAAAGGAGTTTTTATCCCTTTTAGTGTATTTGTTTTAGATGAATATTATATAAAAGGTATGCTTAAATTAGTAATATCTATTCTATATAAAATAATTGCATAAAACATGTCAACATAGTATAATCAAAACAAAGTTGTATATGGAGGAAAAAATGAAAGATAACAATATACTAATATTAGCGATTGAATCCTCATGTGATGAAACAGCTGCATCGGTAGTTGAAAATGGAAGAAATGTATTATCTAATATTATTTCATCTCAAATAGAAATTCACAAAGAATTTGGAGGGGTAGTACCAGAGGTAGCATCGAGGAAACATATAGAAAATATAAATGATGTAGTTATGGAAGCTTTATATAAAGCAAATATTTCTTATAATGAACTAGATGCAATAGCAGTTACATATGGTCCTGGATTAGTAGGAGCACTTTTAGTAGGTATTAACTTTGCTAAGGGACTATCATACGCATGGCAAAAACCATTAATAGGTGTAAACCATATAGAAGGACACATATGTGCAAATTATATTGAAAACAAAGAACTTCAGCCACCATTTGTCTGTTTGGTAGCCTCTGGAGGTCATACTCATTTAGTTTTTGTAAAAGCTTATGGCGAGTATGAAATTATGGGAAAAACAAGAGATGATGCTGCTGGTGAAGCATATGATAAAGTAGCAAGAGCGATAGGACTTGGCTATCCTGGTGGACCATTGATAGATAAAGTTGCGAAATTGGGTAATAGAGAAGCTATAAGATTTCCAAGGGCTGTTATAGATGATAATACTTTAGATTTTAGTTTTAGCGGACTAAAATCAGCAGTATTAAATTACATACACAACAGTGAACAAAAAAAAGAAAAAATAGTTGTAGAAGATATTGCGGCAAGTTTTCAGGAAGCAGTTGTAGATGTTCTTGTGGAGAAAACAATTAAAGCTGCACAATATAAAAATTGTAATATTATTACTTTAGCTGGTGGGGTTGCATCTAATAGTCGGCTTCGAGAAATATTGCAGGAAGAATGTAATAAGAATAATTATAAATTATTCAAACCATCTCCGATTTTTTGTACTGATAATGGTGCTATGATAGGGAGTGCATCATATTATAAATATTTAAAAGGTGAATTTTCAAATTCATCATTAAATGCAATGCCAAATTTAGAACTTGCAAAATGATTAACAGATAAATTGAAAAAGTTATCAACAGCTGTGCATAAAGCTGTTGATACAGTAATATAGCTAAGAAGTTATCCACAAACTATCAACATTAGGTGGATAACTTTTTTTAGTTTTCTTGAAGTTCTGACCATGTAGTATATAATTCTTCCAATTTTATTTTTGAAATGTTTAATCTTTCATTTATATTAATAATTAGATTTTTGTCGTCGTATGTTGAAGGTTGACATAATTCTAGTTCCAATTCTGATATTTCATTTTCATGCATTTCAATTTGGAATTCAATATCTTTTATCAACTTTTGCTGAGCTTTTCTATCCTTAATTATTTCTCGTTCCTTTTTCTTTTCTGCATTAATTTGAGTTTTAGTTTTTAATATCATTTCTTCATCGTCTTTTTCATTAAGTTCAGCCTTTTTTTCAAGGTAATAATCATAATTTCCTAGATACTCAAAAACACCATCTTTTGACATATCTATAATTTTATTTGTAACCTTGTTTAAAAAGTACCTGTCATGAGAAACTACAAGAATAGTTCCGTCATAGTTTAGTAGTGAGTCTTCCAAAACTTCCTTAGAATCTATATCTAGATGATTAGTAGGTTCATCCATTAATAGAAAATTTGATTTGGAGGTCATAAGTTTTAAAAGAGATAATCTGCTTTTTTCACCACCACTTAAATCACTAATAATTTTAAATAAGTCATCACCATTGAATAAGAAATTAGCTAACATTGTTCTTATATCATAATAATTTAAATCAGGACTTTCATCCCAAATTTCATCAATAACTGTATTTTCATTATTCAGACTAGTTTGTTCTTGATCGTAATATCCAATATTAACATAATGTCCCAAAGTCATATCTCCAGTATAGGATAATAATTTATTTGCAATTATTTTTAGTAATGTGGATTTTCCTATACCATTTGGGCCTATTATTCCAACTCTTTCGCCTTTATATATATTAAAGCTAATATTATTAAAAACTGTATGCTCGTTAAAACTTTTAGATAAATTTTCTACGAGTAAAACATCTCTTCCACTTTTAACTTTAGGAGTAAATCGCAGTTTTACTTTTCTATTGTCAATAGAAGGTTTATCCATTTTTTTAATTTTGTCTAACATTTTTTGTCTGCTAAATGCTTGTCTTATATTTCTTTTGCTTCCATAATTATGGAGGCGATTAATCATTTCTTCTTGCCTTTCTATTTCTTTTTCATATTCTTCATATTTCTTCATATCTTGTTCTAATTCTGCTTTGCGTTTTTTCATAAACTGAGAATAATTACCGCTGTATGATTTTAAGTTTGAGTTTTCCATAAGGAAAATTCTGTTTACTGTATTATCAAGGAAATATCTATCATGAGATATAACAATAACAGTACCTTTGAAATCTTTTATATACTTTTCCAACCATGAAATAGCATCTATATCTAAATGGTTAGTAGGTTCATCTAATAGTAGTATGTCTGCCTTTTCTAAGAGTAATTTGGCTAGCATAACTCTACTTTTCTGTCCGCCACTCAATAAATTAATAGGTTTTTCAAATTCATTTTCTGAAAACCCAAGGCCTTTTAATACACCACGTATTAAGCTTTTGAAACTGTATCCATCAGCTTCAACAAATTGTTCGTTTAATTTAGCATAGGAGTTCATTAAAATTTCAAGTTTTTCTGCATCATCACTTTCAGTGAAACTGCTGATTTCATGTTCCATTATATGAAGCTCTTCTTCTAATTTTATAACATATTCATAAGTTAAAAGCATTTCATCCATAATACTTTTTGAGCTTTCAATATGAGTGTTTTGCTTTAGATAACCGAGCTTTTTCCCCTTTGCTTTAAAAATAGTTCCTTTATCATAGTCTAATGAACCTGTTAATATATTAAATAATGTTGTTTTGCCAGCTCCGTTTAATCCAACCAAACCAACTTTTTCATTATCATTAATAGCAAATGAAACATTCTCAATAATATTATCAACTACATAAGCCTTGGATATATTATTGCAAGATAAAATAATCATTAAAACAGTCCTTTCATAAATTAATCAATTATAAAATAAAGTAAAGTTACTATACATCTTCTTTATTATTTATGGTATTTCTTATGTCATTGCTCATTAAAGAAAGTGAATCCATCATAAGTTGAAGGCATTTAATTAAATAAACCTTTGTTTCATAATTAATTAATTTTTCGTTAAATACAGTATTTTCATTTCTTTTAATTTGTAATAGCATTTTTTTTAGTTCTTTGGAAACATCATATAATTCCTTTTTTTGGAAATTGCATAGAAATTCAGCGTTAGGCACGTCTGATTTACCTAGCAAATAATCAGTTGAAACATTAAAATAATATGACATTTTAAGAATTAAATCTTTGTTTGGTGTCCTTTTGCCACATTCGTACAAAGATATTGACGACTCTGATAAATTAAGTATTTCACCAAGCTTCTTAGCAGTCAGATTGTGCTCTAAACGTAATTGTCGTATTCTCTCATTTAATTCCATAATACCGCCAACTTTAATTATAATAATATACGTAAGTATACTTACTACATTATAATAGATAGATATGTTAAAATCAACATACCTTGAAAAAAATTGCAATCCAAATTATTACAATTAGTAAAGTAAAAGAACATAGGTACGATAAAAGTTGACAAATTGCAAAGAATAGTTTAATATATTAATATAATGCTTTTTACAAAATAAGACAAATTTAGATTTTATAATTTATATAACTTTGTTATTTATATAGAAATTTAGCATTGCTAGAGTTGAGCATATTTTATTGGGTACATAGCAACTAATAAAATATTTACTAACTTTATTAAAGGAGGTATTTAATGTGAAAAAATTTAATTGTAATACCAATTTAATTTCAGATGGTTATGTAAAATTTTACAATTTTGATGATCTTTATGAAAACTATGAAAGTTTATTACGTAATCAAGAATATAAATATAATAATAACCATAATTTTTGCTGTGATAGGTATTTACTAGCTACAGTAGTGGGTTGTATTGAAGGAAATATAAAAATAGATGTTGAGAGTAATTCTTGGTATATTTGGTTTGGTCAATATCATGCTGGATATAAAGTAGATAGTAATAAAAAATTTCCTTACATTTTATTAAGCATTTATGAATTTATTAAAAACCATGATGAATATTATAATTTTATAAAAAAGTATTATGATTTGTGGCATTGTGTACCTAAATATGAAAATCTAGAATTTTTTTATGATGAGTTTCATATCATGGATATGCAAGATAATTATAAAAATCTGTTAACTACAATGAATAGAGATTTAAAAATTGCAAAGAAAAATATGGACAACTGTATTATAATGACGTATGAAATATTATATAGTTCATTATTGAAATTATTTTTTAGTCAAAAGATGTATAATTTAAATTGAGGAAAGAAATTCTAAAGGAAAAAATCATTGACAAATAATGTGCATTAATATAAAGTAGTGATAAAGTTAAAAATTAAATAATACTTCTTATCAAGAGAGATGGAGGGACTGGCCCTTTGAAATCTCAGCAACCTACAGCAAGACTGAAAGGTGCTAATTCCCACAAGGTTTTAACTTTGATAGATGAGAGGATAGTTGTTTGTAAGGTCTATCTTCGGAGGGCCTTTTTATTTTATATTAAAGGAGAATATTTATGCCAGTGATAATACCGTCTAATTTACCAGCTAATAGAATAATGAGAGAAGAGAATATTTTTGTTATGGACAAAGAGAGAGCCGAAAAACAAGATATAAGACCCCTCGAGATTGCTCTAGTAAATCTTATGCCTACGAAAATTCAAACAGAGACACAATTTGTTAGGCTTCTTTCAAACACACCAATACAAATAAATGTAGAATTTATTCAGACGATTACTTATGAATCGAAAAATATATCAGAAAGTCATATGAAAAGTTTTTATAAGAGTATAAAAGATGTCAAAAATAAAAAATTTGATGGTATGATAATTACAGGTGCACCTGTTGAACTAATGAATTTTGAAGATGTTGATTATTGGGATGAAATAAAGGAAATATTAGATTTTTCTGTAAATAATGTAACCTCATCTATGTATATTTGCTGGGGAGCACAAGCTGCTATGCATCACTTTTATGGGTTGGAAAAAAAAGAACTTCCAGCAAAAATGTTTGGAGTATTTGAACATGAAAAAAGAGATGATACCTGTATGCTATTAAATGGATTCGATGATATTTTTTATGTGCCACATTCAAGGCATACTGAAATAACTACTAAAGATATAAAAAAAGTGGATGAACTAATTATTTTAGCGGAGTCAAATGATGCTGGTGTGCATATTGCAGTAACTGATGATTACAGCAAAATTTTTATCATGGGGCATTCAGAGTATGATCCTGAAACCTTAAAAAATGAATATGATAGGGATATTAGTCAAGGCAAATCAATAAATGTTCCTAAAAATTATTATCCTAATGATAATCCCAAAAATCCACCATTTGTTAAATGGAGAGGTCATGCTAATTTACTTTTTAAAAATTGGATAAACATTATTTATCAAGAGACACCATATAACATAAGTGAAATTGGCAAAAAAAAATAATTGTAAAAAGATATTGTTGTAATTTATAAATTGTAATGATATCTTTTATTTTATCATCGAATGTGATACAATAAATTACTAATATATAATTATTATTTGGAGGAAATATGGGAAAATTATTCGGAACTGATGGAGTAAGGGGAATTGCAAATAAAGATTTGTCAGCAGAATTATCATATAAATTAGGCCGTATAGGGGGATTTTTTTTAACAAAAGGTAAAAAAAGACCTAAAATGGTAGTCGGTATGGATACTCGCATATCAGGAGATATGCTAGAAGGAGCTTTATCTGCAGGGCTTAATTCTGCTGGAATTGATGTACTTTATCTAGGTGTGTTACCTACTCCTGCTGTAGCATGTATGATTAAGATATTAGATGCAGATGGTGGAGTAATGATTTCTGCTTCACATAATCCAGTTGAATATAACGGTATTAAGTTCTTTAATAATGACGGCTATAAATTAACGGATGAAATTGAAAATACAATAGAAGAATATATATTGAATAATTTAGATATAGAATACATACCTGAGAGTGGTGATGTTGGAAGGAAAATTAGAATCGAAAATCCAGTTAGAAGGTATATGGACTTTTTAAAAGAAACCATAGATGTTGACTTTGCAGGCTTAAAAGTGGCTGTCGATTGTGGAAATGGAGCAGTATATAAGGCTGCACCAGAACTTCTTAGTGAGCTTGGAGCACAAGTATATGTTATGCACAATGATCCTAATGGAATAAATATAAATGTTAATTGTGGATCAACTAATACTTCAGAAATTGAAAAGCTAGTACTTGAGACCGGAGCTGATGTAGGCCTATCTTTTGATGGTGATGCAGATAGGCTTATTGCAGCAGATGAAAATGGACATATAGTTGATGGTGATCATATACTTGCTATATGTGGAATGCATATGAAAGAAAAAGGAAAATTAAAAAGCAATACAATTGTTGGAACTGTTATGACTAATATGGGGCTAGATATATGTCTTAAAGAAAATAACATTGAAATAATTAAAACTAAAGTAGGAGATAGATATGTTTTAGAGGAAATGATAAAAGGGCATCATTCTATAGGGGGAGAACAATCTGGGCACATAATATTTTTAGATCACAATACTACTGGTGATGGGTTATTGACTGCAATTCAAATATTAAGTGTTATAAAGGAAAAAAGTACTAAGCTTTCAAAATTGGCTTCTGTTATGACTGTTATGCCGCAGGTATTAGTTAATGCAAAAGTTGATAAAGACAAAAGAAATGGTTATCTTGAAGATGAAATTATAAAGAATAAAATAGATGAAATAGAAAAATACTTTCATGGAAATGGTAGGGTTCTGATTAGGCCATCAGGAACAGAGCCACTTGTAAGAGTTATGATAGAAGGTAAAAATCAAGAAGAATTAAATCAATATGCAAAAGAATTAGCTGATTTAATAGAAGAAAGACTTAATTAACAATGAAAGAGCAGCTGTTGCTGCTCTTTCATTGTTAATCCATCGTTTTGTTATGTTCTAAAGGTATTTTCATATAGGGAAGATATATTGACTTTTCTTTAGGTTGTTGATAGATTATTATTGAATTTGAAGTGAAATTAGGAGAGGGTATGAGCGTTTGTTCTGCCCTCTTTTTTATAAAATCAATATCTATGTGTTTTTTTGGTCTTTGCTTTACGATTGTCAGATGGGGAACAAACTTCCTTTTTTCTTTTTTAAGATTCAATTTATCAAAAATTGTTTCATATAAATTTAATAGTTCTGGTGAATAAACATCTATGTAAAGAACTCTGTTACCAAAGCTACATAATTGGCCGAGTTTAATATCAAAAGGGTGATTTTTTTTGCATATTTCTGATATTTCCTTTATAAATGAGTCATCATCAGGTAGAGCAGGCGGTGGAACTAATGTTATGTGAGGTTCTGTTGTATAAAATTTAAATTCAGCACGAAGCATTTCTATTTTATTTTTATAATTTTTGGGAATTTTTAAACCAATAAAGTATTTCATATAATTTATCCTTTCTTTGATATACTAAGTATATATTTTTTTATAAAAAAATCAATTGAAAATATATATAAGCTTTTATATTATTATAATAAATTGCTAATTAAATACGTAGATTTATAAAAATTAGAAATGAAATTGAGAGGTAAAAATGGAGTATACTGATTTTCTATTAAAATTTGTTGAACAAGGTGGGCCATTAGTGGGAATATTTTTACCTATACTTGAAGCATTTATACCAATATTGCCTTTAGTTGGGTTTGTAATAATAAACGTTGGAGTTTTTGGGTTCTTTTGGGGATACATATATTCATGGATAGGAAGCTGTATAGGGTCATTTTTGTTGTTTTTAATTATAAAAAAAGTTGAAGGAAAAAGGTTAGAAAGTAAAATAAAAGAAAGCAAATACAAAGGTACACTAGATAAAATTAGAAGGAAAAATTTCTCAGTTTTATTTATTTTGTATTGCTTTCCTTTTACACCATCATTCTTGATTAGTGGTACTTCAGCACTTTCTAACATGAATACAAAGAAATTCTTAACTGCATTAATTCCAGCTAAATTAATAATGATGATATCACTTTCGTTTATAGGAGTTAATGTAAAGTCATTTTTAAAAAATCCAATGAAGTCAATTATTTTTGTTGTAATAATAATACTTTTTAACTTACTATGTAAGAAAATAGTAGATAGATATGAAAAAAAACATAGAAAATAATAAATTAAATTAAAAGTTTTCTAACCTTTTCAGATAGAATAAGTGACTTAGGGTTATTTATTTTTTTAGCAAACTCACTTGCTTTTTTATAGTGTAAATAAGCTTCGTTAACATTTTTTTTATTAAGTTCTATCATTGCTGCATAACATTCGGCAATATCTCTACCCCATATAGTTCCATTTTTTTTAAATAATGATATGGATTTATAAATATATTCTTCAGATTCTTCATATTTCTTCATTTCGTATAGAACCTGACCTAAATTCGAATAAAAAATATCTAGTCCTTTTGTTATTTCGTTTTCAGTGCACAAATCTATTGATTGTTTAAAGTAGTCATATGCTATATTGTAATTTCCAATACCTTTGTTCATTTGTCCTAAATAATTATAACATGCTGATATACTTAGTGTATATTTGTTACTTATTTGATTTAAACTTGAAAAAATTACAAGAGACTCATTTAATAGTTTTGTTGCATCATCATATTTTTTTGTTTTTATATAATAAAGTCCTTTTAATCTTAGTATTGTGCCCCTTTCTTCTATATTATCATTTTTTTCAAGTAACTTTAAACTTTTATTAATATATTTATACATTACGGGAATATCATTAACCTGAATACAATAGAAAATCATTTGTTTGTAATTATTTAGCAAGTATATATTGTTTTCCAGTTTTTCTGCAATTCTCATACTTGAATCGATTTTTTTTAGTCCAATTTCGTATTCGCCTGTTGATATGTAGTATCTTCCAGATAAATAAGATACCTCCATTTTGATTTTTAAAAATTCGGTATCAGTTTCGCTTAGATTATTTAACTCTTTAGAAATTTCAGATAGTTTTTGTTCTACACTAAATATGTCTTCAGACTCAGTAAAATAATTAGCCTTTGAATAAAAAACAGGATATGTTTCATGATAAACTGTATAGTAATTTGTGAGGTTTTCTACTTTATATTTTAACGCCTTATATACATTTCCACATTTTTCAAAATGATATATTAAATTAGCATATAAATACTTATTTCCTGATGATTTAAAGCATTCTTCAAAATAAAGGCCAATTTTTTCATGTAGAATATTTTTCTTTCCTACTGATTGACATTCATAGATATATTCTCGAATTTTTTGGTGTGTAAAGCTGTAAAAAATGTCTTTATCAGTAATTAGCTCTTGAATTAGATGCTTTTCCTGCAATGATTCTATTATATCAAAAATATACAATTCATCAAATGAAACTAAAATTTTTAAGCAATCTATGCTTACCTTGTCAAAAAATAATGAAATATTGTTCAATAGTGTCTTTTCATCTTTTGTTAAATCCATGATTCTACTTTTTATTATATTTGTAGCTTTTGACGATAGTTCTCGTGTATATCCTTTTTCTTTTACTACCTTTAATAATTCAATGAGAAATAAGGCATTTCCCTCGGTATCGTTATAAATATTAGTTATTAAGTTATTATCTATGCTATTTGGAGAAAGAAATTCAGATACTATATTTCTAGTTTCTTCAAATGAAAAACGATGTAGTTTTATTTTTGTTATTAAGTCTTTACTAGCTAATGGAACTATAAAAGAAGATAATGTATTTTCAAAATCATCACGATATGCTCCTATAAATAATACTTTTTTATTTTTGAAATGAAAGACAATATTAGAAAGCAATAATCGGCTCATTTTATCCATCCATTGTAAATCATCAAATACAAATATTATATTTTTTTTATCCGATAATTTTTCTAGAAGATGTATTATGGCATCAACTGCAATTTCATATCTTGTTGTATCTATTTGCTCAATATTATCAAACTTTGTACTCATTATCTCGTTGTTAAATGTTGGAAATACATAACTTATTATTTGCTCTTGGGCAGAAGAAAGGTGTATTTTTTCTGATTTAACGTAATTTCCTAAAATAGAAAAAATACTATGCCAAGGCTTTAAGAAGAAATCTTCTTCTGCATTATAACAAACTGACCTTAAAACAATGTTCTTTTCTACGTTTAATGATAAAATTATTTTATTAATTAATGATGTTTTACCAATACCAGCTTCTCCGGTTATAAGCATGGAAGTTCCAGATGTTGTTAAGAAATTGTTTATGTTGTTATTTATTGCATAAAGTTCATTGTATCTACCATAAAAGTATACCTTAGAATCGTCCGTCATGATTGAAGTATCTTTTAATTTAAGTATTTCTTTAAACATTTTTTTTGAATTCGGTTCTGGTCCAATATCTAACTCGCGTTTTAATATATCGGTTAAATCATAGTAAAGTTTAATTGCCTTATTATAATCTCCTGATAAAGCATAAATTTTCATTAAATATCGATAGGTTTTTTCATTGTAAGGATCGTTATCGATTAGGATGTTGCTATATTTTTGGATGCTCTTGAAGTCTCCAATATTCACTAGTTCATTTACTTTTTTTGAAACAGAATTTGTGTATATTTTTTTATATTCTTCTTTTTTTCCTGAAACCCAGTTTTCAAAATCATAACAATTTTTTATTAAGAAATTACCTAGGAAATCTCCCGTATATTTATTTATAATATTTGAGGGGGTTATACTATCAATATCTATTTCTATATTAATATCACTATTAAATTCAATAACAGATTTAGATACTGATGAAAATATATCGTCACATAATGTTTTTTTTATTTTATATATAGCATCTCTTAAGTTTTTTCTAGCAGATGTTTCATCGTTATCAGCCCAAAAAATATTAATTGCTTCTTCCCTAGTAATTTTTTTATTAATGCAAACATAATAAAATAATCCCTCTGATTTTTTGTAAGGGAAATATACTTCTTTATTATTGAATTTTACTATAGGGTCTCCTAACAATAAAACTAAAATATTTTTCATTTTTGCACCTTCTTTGAAATTTATGAATGGGAATAATAAATTCGATTGTATACTAAAGGTATTAAAATTCCTCCGCCTACAAAATTTCCTATTGTTACTGGCACTAAATTGTTTAAAAATATTTGACTAAATGTAATTGATGAATCAAACATTGCACCCATTGGTAATAAAAACATATTTGCTACGCAGTGTTCATAACCACAAAATACGAATAACATTACGGGGAACCAACAACCTAGAAGTTTTCCGGTTGTATCTTTAGCTGTAGTAGCAAACCATACACCTAATGATACTAGGATATTACATAAAATGCCTTTTGTAAATGCTTCAACAAAAGTTAGAGAAAGTTTAGAATGCGCAACAGAAACAATAACTTCAGAAAGCTTAGGGTTCTTGTAAATACCACTAAAGTAAAGCATCATAACTATGAATAAAGAACCAATAAAGTTTCCTATGTAAACTTGAACCAAAGTTTTGAAATATTCACCACTAGTTATTTTCTTTTGAACTAAAGCAAATGTCATCAAGCAGTTTCCTGTGAACAATTCGCCACCAACTATAACAATAAGCATTAAACCAACTGGGAAAATAGCAGCTCTTAAAAACGGTATAGAATATGAAACCATATATCCTTGAGCTCCTAGTGATATGTATATACCAGCCATTATACTCATTAATAACCTTTTCTCTGTTGACATTCTAGCTTTATTTTGACCTGTTAATATCAGAGAATCTGAAGTTTCTTTGGGTGTTAAATAATTATTGTTCAAGATTATGTCTCCTTTATAAATTATTAATATATTTTTCCTATCGACAATCGATACCATTTAATGATATATTATATTTAGAATAAAATCAATGGATATTCATAAAATGCAGATTAAAAGGTTAATATATCTGTAGACGTTTTTTAGACGAGTGTTGAATATGATTATTAAAAATGCTTTAGGAGGATTTTATGAAATTTTTAAGTGATATCGAAATTGCACAGCAAGCAACTATGAAAGTAATAAATACTATATGTGAAAAAGCTAATATTCCAGATCAATTTGTAGAGAACTATGGTAAGTATAAAGCTAAAATTGATTACAGATACTTGCAAAATGAGTTAAAGGATAATGAAGATGCAAAACTTATCCTCGTTACTGCCATAAATCCTACACCTGCTGGTGAAGGTAAAACAACAACAACTATAGGGTTAGGAGATGCTCTTACTAAACTTGATAAAAAAACTATTATAGCACTTCGTGAACCATCATTAGGACCTGTATTTGGCGTTAAGGGTGGAGCAGCAGGTGGAGGATATGCACAGGTTGTTCCTATGGAAGATATAAACCTTCATTTTACAGGAGATTTTCATGCAATTGGAGCTGCAAACAATCTTTTAGCAGCAATGATTGATAATCATATTCATCAAGGAAATGAACTCAATATTGATACTAGAAGAATAATGTGGAGAAGGGCTGTCGACATGAATGACAGACAACTAAGACATATAGTTGATGGTCTTGGAGGAAAAACAGAAGGAGTGACTAGAGAAGATGGATTTGATATTACAGTAGCTTCAGAGGTAATGGCTATATTCTGTCTTTCAAACGATATTATAGATTTAAAAGAAAAGTTAGGGAAAATAATAGTAGCTTACACTAGAGATGGTCAGCCTGTTACTGCAGGACAATTAAAAGCAAATGGAGCAATGGCAGCATTGTTAAAAGATGCTTTAAAACCAAATGTCGTACAAACTCTTGAAGGTACACCAGCATTTATACATGGAGGACCTTTTGCAAACATAGCTCATGGCTGTAATAGTGTTATAGCAACAAGGATGGCTAGTAAAATAGCAGATTATACTGTAACTGAAGCAGGATTTGGAGCTGACTTAGGAGCAGAAAAATTCATAGATATAAAATGTCGTAAAACTGGTTTAAAGCCAAGTGCAGTAGTTATAGTTGCTACAGTTAAAGCATTAAAATATAATGGTGGAGTTCAAAAATCTGATTTAGGAACAGAGAATCTTGAAGCTTTAGAAAAAGGTATACCTAATTTACTAAAGCATGTTGAAAATATTACACAAGTATTTAAATTACCAGCTGTAGTTGCAATAAATAAATTTCCAACAGATACGGATGCTGAATTGAAGCTTATAGAAGATAAATGTAAAGAACTTGGAGTTAATGTTGCACTTTCAGAAGTTTATGCAAAAGGTGGAGAAGGTGGAATTGAATTAGCAAAAGAAGTATTAAGATTAACTGAAACAGAAAGTAATATGGAATTTGCGTATGATTTAGATGCACCTATAAAGGAAAAAATAAAATCAATAGCAAGAAAGTTATATGGTGCCGATGATGTAGAATTTGCACCAAAAGCAAATAAAGAAATATTAAATTTTGAAAAACTTGGATTTGGAAATCTTCCTATATGTATGGCAAAAAATCAATACTCAATGACGGATAATGCTAAAATTTTAGGAAGACCTACTGGATTTAAAATAACAATAAGAGATATAACAATATCAGCAGGGGCAGGATTTCTAGTTGCTCTTACAGGTGATATAATGAAGATGCCAGGTTTACCAAAGGTACCAGCAGCAGAAAATATTGATGTTGATGTTAATGGAAAAATAAAAGGTTTGTTTTAATAAATAAAAATGTTCTATAGGGTAGATATTTTATAAATTCTGCCCTATAATTTTTTTATCCAAGTATATAAAAAAATTATGCCTAACACAATGGTTTGGCATAATTAAAAATATTTATAAAAAAACAAGGGGGAGAGGTAATTCGTAAGTTAATTTATTGTTATAAATTAACCTATAACTTATTATAAAAAGACATGCTTTAAGAAAACTTAAGAACCTATAACTAAAGTATTTTTTGAAGTATTAATATAGTTATTTTTATTTAAGGTATTTTATGTAGTATATTAGACGAATTATCGACGAAAATATAATATAATTAATTATATTATAAAAAGCAAAAAATAGGAGGAATTATCATGGTAAACAATTTAGACATATCAAAAGCAATGACTATAAAGTTAGATGACATACTGCCAGAATATCCTGAATTTAAGGAAGGTGTTAGAAGAGCTCCTAAAAGAGAACTTACATTAAATGAAAGAGAAATAAAACTTGCTCTTAAAAATGCTTTAAGATATGTGCCAGAAAATTTACATGAAGTATTGGCACCGGAGTTCTTAGAAGAATTAATGACTAGAGGCAGAATATATGGTTACAGGTTCATGCCTAAGGAAAGAATATATGGTAAACCAATAGATGAATATAAAGGTAAATGTGTTGAAGGTAAAGCTTTTCAAGTTATGATAGATAACAATCTTAATCATGAAGTTTCCTTATATCCATATGAGCTAGTTACTTATGGTGAAACAGGTCAGGTATGTCAGAACTGGATGCAGTATCAATTGTTGAAAAAATATTTAGAGGAATTAACAGATGAACAAACATTAGCAGTTATGTCAGGTCATCCTATGGGATTGTTCAAATCACATAAAACAAGCCCAAGAGTTTTAATAACTAATGGTATGATGATTGGTATGTTTGATAATCCTCATGATTGGGCAAAAGCTACAGCTATGGGATGTTCAAGCTATGGACAAATGACTGCAGGTGGTTGGATGTATATAGGGCCACAAGGTATAGTTCATGGAACATTTAATACTTTGATTAATGCAGGAAGAAAAGAACTTGGTATTCCTGATGATAAAGATCTAGCTGGACATTTATTTATTACCTCAGGGCTTGGTGGAATGAGTGGTGCTCAACCTAAGGCTGTTGAAATAGCAAATGGAGTAGGTATAGTTGCTGAGGTTGACTATTCTAGAATTGTAACTAGACATGACCAAGGTTGGGTTAGTTTAATTACTTCGGATCTAGAAGAAGCATTTAGAGTTGCTCATGAATATATGGAGAAAAAACAAACTATATCAATTGCATATCATGGAAATATAGTAGACCTTTTAGAATATGCTGTAGAAAAAAACATTCATATAGATTTATTATCAGACCAAACATCATGTCATGTTCCATATGATGGAGGATATTGTCCAAAAGGATTTACTTTTGAACAAAGGACTGAGTTGTTAAATTCAGATAAAGAAAAATTCTCAGAAGAAGTAAATAAAACATTAGGGGATCATTACAGAGCAGTAAAAACTTTAGTAGATAGAGGAACTTATTTCTTTGACTATGGTAATGCATTTATGAAAGCTGTTTTTGATTCAGGAGTTAAAGAAATAGCTAAAAATGGCGAAGATACAAGCGAAGGTTTCATATGGCCTTCATATGTTGAAGATATAATGGGACCAATGCTGTTTGATTATGGATACGGTCCATTTAGATGGGTTTGTTTAAGTGGTAAACCAGAAGATTTAAGAAAAACAGACCATGCTGCTATGTCTGTTATTGATCCAAATAGAAGAGGTCAAGACAGAGATAATTATATATGGATTAGAGATGCAGAAAAAAATAAATTGGTAGTTGGAACACAAGCTAGAATTCTTTATCAAGATGCTTTAGGTAGAAGAGATATAGCTCTTAAATTCAATCAAATGGTTAGAGACGGTGAAATAGGACCTGTAATGTTAGGTAGAGACCATCATGATACAGGTGGAACAGATTCTCCATTTAGAGAAACATCAAATATATATGATGGAAGCAATGTAACTGCAGATATGGCAATTCACTGCTATGCAGGAAATGCAGCAAGAGGAATGAGTTTAGTAGCTCTACACAATGGTGGTGGAGTTGGAATAAGTAAGTCAATAAATGGTGGATTCGGAATGGTATTAGATGGTAGTGAGAGAGTAGATGAAATACTTAAAAAATCAATACCTTGGGATACTATGGTTGGAGTATCTAGAAGAAGCTGGGCAAGAAATGAACATTCTATAGAAACTACAATGGAATATAATAAGCAATTTGCAGGACAGGATCACATAACAATACCATATGTAGCATGTGATGACTTAATAGAAGAAACAGTAAAAAAATACAACAAATAAAACATGATATAATTTGGAGGAAAAAAATGAATAAAATTATCGAATGTGTTCCTAATTTTAGTGAGGGCAGAGATTTAAACAAAGTTGAAAAGATTCTTGATATCTTTAGAGGAAAACAAGATTTAAAATTATTAGATTATAGCAGTGACGAAGATCATAACAGAAGTGTTGTAACAATAGTTGGAGAACCAGAGGCTTTAAAAAAAGCTATGGTTGAAGCTATAGGTAAAGCAATTGAATTAATTGATTTAACAAAGCATGAAGGACAGCATCCTCGTATGGGAGCAGTTGATGTAATACCTTTTATTCCAATAAAAAATGTAACTGTTGATGAGGCTGATAATCTTGCTAAAGAAGTTGCAAAAGAAGCATCTGAAAAGTATGGATTACCTTTCTTCCTATATGAAAAATCTGCAACTCAATCTCATAGAGAAAATCTTGCTACTGTAAGAAAAGGTCAATTTGAAGGTATGGCTGAAAAAATGAAAGACGATAAGTGGAAACCTGACTTTGGTCCTGAAACAATTCATCCTACAGCAGGAGTTACTGCAATAGGTGCAAGAATGCCATTAGTTGCATACAACATCAATCTTTCAACTAATAATTTAGAAATAGCAAGTAAAATTGGTAAACAAGTTAGACACTTAAGCGGTGGTTTTAGATACGTTAAAGCTATGGGTATAGAGCTTGAAGATCGAGGTATTGTTCAAGTATCAATGAATTTAACTGACTATACAAAAACTTCAATTTATAGAGTTTTTGAAACTGTAAAAATGGAAGCAGCTAGATATGGAGTAAATATTGTAGGAAGTGAAATAGTTGGACTTTTACCAATGCAGGCGCTTGTTGATACAGCAGATTATTATTTAAGACTTGAAAATTTCAGCATGGATCAGGTATTAGAAACAAGACTTTAATATATTGTAGAGTAAATTATATGTGAGCAATTAAGTACTAAGTACTTAATTGCTCATTAAAAAGGAGTTTTGATATGAGTAAATTAATTATTAAAAATGCATCTGAACTTGTTACTTGTAAAGGAAAAAGCCCAAAACACGGCAAAGATATGTCAGATATAGGAATGATAAAAGATGGCTGTGTTGTTATTGAAGATGAAATAATAGTTGATGTGGGTTCTACTGAAGAAATATTGAAGAAATATAACGAACAAGATTATGAAATTATAGATGCTAAGGATAAAGCTGTGTTACCTGGATTTATAGATTCACATACACACTTCATTTTTGGTGGATATAGAGCAGATGAGTTCTCGTGGAGACTTAGAGGCGACAGCTATATGTCTATAATGGAAAGAGGCGGTGGGATAACTAGTTCAGTTAGATCAACTAGAAACACATCTCTAGAAGAGTTTATTAATATTGGCAAGAAACGGTTAGATAAAATGATGGCAATGGGAGTAACTACGGTAGAAGGAAAAAGTGGATATGGTCTTGATTGCGAAACAGAATTAAGACAACTAGAAGCTATGAAAGAATTAAATAAAACTCATGCAATGGATATTGTACCTACTTTTTTAGGACCTCATAGTGTACTGCCTGAATATAAGGGAAAAGAAAATGAATTTCTTGATATGATGATTAATGAAGTTTTGCCAGTTGTTGCAGATAAAGGTCTTGCTGAGTTTGCAGATATATTTTGTGAGAAAAATGTATTTTCAATTGAACAATCAAGAAAATTTTTAAGTAGTGCAAGAAAATTAGGATTAAAATTAAAAATACATGCAGATGAAATTGTACAATTAGGTGGAACAGAACTTGCTGTTGAACTTTCTATGTCTTCTGCTGATCACTTATTACAGGCATCAGACGAAGGTATTAAACAATTATCGCAGTCAAATGTTATAGCGACTCTACTACCTGCAACAGCATTTTGCTTAAAAGAAGAATATGCAAGAGGAAGATTTATGATAGATTCTGGATGCGCTGTGGCTTTAGCTACAGATTTTAATCCAGGAAGCTGCTTTACAAACTCTATTCCTTTAGTTATTGCACTTGCTGCATTGCATATGAAAATGTCTATTGAAGAGATAATATCAGCATTGACTATAAATGCTGCAGCTGCAGTAGGAAGAGAAGATAAGGTAGGAAGTATTGAAATTGGTAAAAAGGCGGATATAGTAATACTTGAATATCCATCGATTCATTTTCTTCCATATCACGTCGCAGTAAATATAGTTGAAACAGTTATAAAAAATGGAAAAGTTATTAAGGGAGAGTAAAATGAATTCTATGATGAAAAATATGACTTTAGTTGATTTTGCAGCTAAAGTAGCTTCAAATTCACCAGTTCCTGGTGGTGGAAGTATGGCAGCTGTTTGTGGTGCATTAAGCGCTTCATTAGCAGAAATGGTTGCAAATCTAACGGTTGGAAAGAAAAAATACGTTGAAGTTGAATCAGAAATGAAAGCAATAGCTGAAAAAGCTTTAGAAATAAGAGAAAAATTGCTAGATGATATACAAAGAGACAGTGATTCATATGATAAAGTTATGGCTTCGTATAAAATGCCAAAAGAAACAGATGATGAAAAAATAATACGACAAAATGCAATTCAAGAAGGATTAAAATTAGCTGCTTCTGTTCCATTAGATATAGCAGAAACATCACTTGAAATTTTACCTTTGACAGAATCAGTGGTTACAAAGGGAAATGCAAATGCTGTTACAGATGGACTTGTTGCTTGTATGATGGCAAGGACAGCAGTATTATCAGCACTATTTAATGTAAAAATCAATTTAGATTCAATAACTGACCAAGATTTTGTAAAAGCAATGAAAGATAAAGTTAATAGTATTGAAACTAAAACTATTGAGAGTGAGAAAAAAATATTAGATAAGTCACCATTTTAATGGTATAATAAGAGGGAATAATATCCCTCTTTTTTTACGAATTAAAATATTATAGTAGTGCAAAGGAGTATTTCATGGAGAAAAAAGGAATTGGAAAAATTGCATTAATGTTAGCACTTACTTCAGGAGACATAGATAATATTAAAAATTATTATGAGAGTAAAAATTATGTAATATATAAAGGACAGGCAGGTTCAATGGACCCTAAAAAAATTGTTGCAGCTATTGAAACTGCCGCTTCAAGGGAAGACATTATAAGAGAAAACTATCATGAAGAACATGCACTTTACCATTCAATAATCGAAGCCCTAAGTGGTTATTGTAGAGGTCAAGTAATGTTAGGTGAAGTTTTAAGAAGTGCAGGACTAACTTTTACAATTGTTAGAGGTCCTTTGATAGAGGGTGACAGATCAAGTGGAAATTGGATAGCCATTGTCCTTTATGGGCAGATAGGTTCACCAAGAAGAGGGTTTGAACATGAAGCAATAGGCATGGGCATACAGCCAATATAATAGTTTTTGATAGAACAGGAGAAGAAATGAACACATCTTACTTAAGAACATTTATTGAAGTAGTGAACTTAAGAAATATCTCACGAGCTGCTGAAAAATTATTTATTACTCAACCTGCAGTTTCAAAACAACTTCAGTTATTAGAAAAGGATTTTGGAGCAGTGTTATTGAAAAAAAACGGGAGAGAAATAATACCTACTGATGATGGACACTTGCTATATAAATATGCAATAAATATACTAAATGAAGAAAATAAAATATATTCTAAATTGAGAAATGAAGAAAATGAGTTGTCAGGAGAATTATGTATATATACCAGCTCTTTGCCAGCAGATTATTATATTCATGATTTAATAATTGATTTTAGCAAGGCATATCCAAATGTTACATATAATATAAAAAAAGTTGATTCAAAAGAAGTTTACAACTTTATAGAAGATGGATTGACTAGTTTTGGTTTTACAGGTACTACATATAAAAACAGAAAAATAAAAAATATTTGTATAGCAGAAGATGAAGTAATACTTATTGCATCAAAAAATAAATATGATGAATACAAAGATAAAAAAGTTGATATTAGTACGTTAATGTCAGAAAATTTTATTTTAAGGGAAAAAGGCTCTGCAACTTTAAAAACATTCGAAGAAATGTTAAATAAAAAAAATATAAGACTTGAAGATTTAAAAGTTAAAGTTCAAGTTGAAGATAATGAATTAATCAAAATTTTTGTACATAACAATATGGGATTAGCAGTAATGTCAAAAATTTCAGTAGAAAGAGAAATAAACAAAGGATTAATATACCCTATTGCTGTTGAAAAATTAGATTTGAACAGAAAATTATTCTATGTATATCACGAAGATAGATATTTTTCTAAGTTAGAGGAGACATTTAAGGAATATATAATAGAAAAGTTTATATCATCTTCGGATATGTAAGTAGAGTCCGAGGAAACCTCGGACTCTTTTCTTAATATATGACTAACAGTCTTCTTCACCGCAGAAGTTAAACAATACCACTAACAATAAGAAGAAAAATAGTAAGTTAGTGCCACCTGCACCTCCAACGTTGTTACAACCACCGAAAAATCCCATATATAAACCTCCTTAAATGTTTTGTTTTCTTATTATATGTCTAAGGGGTTATACTGTTACAGTGTAAATTAAAATTAAAAGCAATATATTGTTTCAAATTGAGGATAAAATAATGATTATGAAAAAATTAGATAAAGAATATATAGAAATAGTTAAGGATATATTAAGTCTAAAAGAATTTAAGGCAACTAAAAATATAAAACATCACGGCAATGGAGTTTACGAGCACAGTGTTAATGTTTCGTATTTATCTTATAAAATTGCAAAAAAAATTAATGCTGATTATTTTTGTGCTGCTAGAGCAGGATTGCTACATGATTTTTTCTATTTTGATTGGAGAAGTGAAGAAGCAAAAATTAGAAGAAAAAGCTATAAGGGATTAGAAAAGATTACTAAAATGCATGGATTTGCACATCCATTTGAAGCATATGAAAATGCTTCAAAGTATTTCACTCTGAATAAAAGAGAAAAGGATGTAATTATGAAACATATGTTTCCACTTGTTCCGATTTTTCCAAGATACATTGAAAGCTGGATTGTATCAATATCCGATAAGATAATAGCAACACAAGAAATTTATTATGAAATTATAAATGTTGTTAAAGCTTTGATAAATAAAAAAAACATAATAATTAGGACAAGTAGAAGCTTTTAAAGGGACGCATTTGTGAGTCCCCTTAAAATTGCAAGCAAATAAACATTACTTAAAATTATTTCAACTAATCTCTTTCATTAACAATTCTAAAATCTAGATTTTCAAAGAATGAGTCAATATATAGCCCTCTGTTTATTCCATAATCAATCATATATGCATGCTCATATACATCTAGCACAATTAATGGTTTTGCACATATGATTACACCATCATCATGTGAGTCTTGACCGTATATATAATAATCATCTGTGTATATATCATGGCAAAAAGTTACCCATCCACGCATAGACATGCCTATGCATTTAAATTTATCCTTAAAGTTTTTATATGAACCAAAGTTATCTATTATTATTTTTTCGATTTTTCCAGAAGGTGTAGTATTATTTCCAGTTAAGTTTCCAAAATATAGTTCATGAAGCTTAATAGAATCGATACAGAAAGTGGTTGCCTTTTCAGCAGATCTAATAGGACTATAATTTGAATTGCAGGTTGTAAACATTCCTTCTGATTCCATATTTTCATTTACCTTGTTTAGTGAATCTATATATTTTGTATATAAAGTATAGTGTTGACCAAGTTGTGCTGGAGTCATATATTTAACGTTTGAAAAATTAAATTGTTTAGGAATAAATTTTCTCATAAAAACCTCCAAATTTATTTTATATATAATTATATGTACCATAAAGGTAATAAATGAAAAAATACCTTTACCGTGAGTATATAAATTGATATAATTAAAATAATAACTCTAGGAGGAATTTAATGAACAATAAAATAATGATTTTAGATGGTAATAGTTTGCTCTTTAGAGCATTTTATGCAATGCCTCCTTTAAAGACAAAAAAGGGACAGTATACTAATGCGGTATACGGTTTTTTAAGTATGCTCTATAAACTTATAGATACATATTCTCCTGATTATATTTGTACTGCATTTGATCCTGAAAAACCAACATTTAGACATGAACAGTACAAAGACTATAAGGCAGGTAGGGCAAAGGCACCTAATGAACTTGTAGAGCAATTTAAGTTAATTAGAGATGTTCTTGAAGTACATAATATTAAGTGCATCGAAATCAATGGATTTGAAGCTGATGACGTAGCTGGAACGATTGCGTGTGAAGCTGAAAAAAAAGGTGCAGAGGTTTATCTTGTTACTAGTGATAAAGACTATTTGCAGTTAATAAGTGAAAATATTAAAGTGCTTCTAACTAAAAAGGGCGTAACAAATATTAAAGAAATGGATGAACAAGCAATTTCTGATGATTATGGGATATCACCAACGCAATTTGTTGATTTAAAAGCTTTGATGGGTGACCAATCAGATAATATCCCAGGAGTTATGGGAGTTGGAGAAAAGACTGCCCTTAAGTTGATACAGCAATATGGAAGCTTAGATTGCATATACGATAATATAGAAGAAATAAAGGGCAAGCTTAAAGAAAAACTTGAAGGGGACAAAATACAGGCATATATGAGTCAGACTCTTGCCAGAATAATTAAAGATATACCAATTGAATTTGATTTGGAAGAGTTTAGATTAATTGAGCCTGATGCTAATAAACTTATTGTGCTATATGATGAACTTGAATTTAGGAACTTTAAGAAGAGAGTAAAAGAAATACCTGAAATTCAAAATGATTCACAGATGTCTATGTTTGATTCAGTTTCAGATGGTGAAGAAAAAAAATTAGGTATAAATAATATTTCCACTAGCGAAGACTTGACTTATGTAGATAATAAAGAAGACATAGCTCAAATTATTCTTAAAGTAAAAAATAGTAAAAAGGTAGCAGTTAAGTTTCTTTTAGACGGAGAAAGGGCTTTATACAGCAACGCTGTTTGTTTAGGTATATCTGATTGTAAAGGAAGTATATTTTATATTGATTTTAATGAAGTAGAAGAGAAATTTGTTTTAGAAAGCTTGAAAGAAATTTTTGAATCTAAAGATATAATTAAAATCGGACATGGAATTAAAAGTGAAGTAATTTATCTTATGAAAAAAAGTATTTTTATAGAGAATATTGGATTTGATAGCGAGATAGGAAAATATTTACTTGATCCATCAGAAAGTTCCTATTCTATTGATAAATTAGCATATGAATATTTAAAAGTTGAAAACAGTACAGAAAACGAGTATTTAGGAACTGGAAAGAAAAGATTGTCATTTAAAGAGGTCGAGCAGGGTAAAAGCAAAGAGTATTTATTTAATTATCTAAATACCGTAGTTAAATTAGAAGAAAAAATGTGTTTAGAAATTCAAGAATTTAATATGACTAATCTTTTTCAGAAAATAGAACTACCATTAATTGAAGTTTTAGCATACATGGAATATGAAGGATTTAAAGTAGATTTAGAAATATTAAATAAATTAGGAGTACATTTTGCAGAAAAAATATCATCATTAGAAGAAAAAATATATATCTTGGCAGGTGAAAAATTTAATATTAATTCACCAAAGCAACTTTCGGTAATATTGTTTGAAAAGCTAGGATTAACTGTTATTAAAAAAACAAAAACAGGAATATCAACAAATGCTGAAGTTCTTGAAAAACTAAAATCAGAACATGAGATTGTAAGTTATATATTAGAATATAGACAGATGGTTAAACTTAATTCTACATATGTTGAAGGATTAAAATCCGTAACGGATATCAATACTAACAGGGTACATTCTATATTCAATCAAACCATTGCATCTACTGGACGAATTAGTAGCACAGAACCTAATTTGCAAAATATACCTACGAGAACAGACGAGGGTAGAGAGCTTAGAAAGGCATTTGTTACAGAAGATGGTTATGTTCTTTGTGATGCTGACTATTCGCAAATTGAACTTAGAGTTCTTGCACACCTTGCAGATGAAACTAACCTTATAGAATCATTTAAAAATGGCGTAGATATTCATACAAAAACTGCTTCAGAGGTTTTTAAGGTTAAAATAGAAGATGTAACATATGAGATGAGGAGTAGGGCAAAAGCGGTAAATTTTGGGATAGTTTATGGTATAAGTGATTATGGATTGAGTAGAGATTTAGATATACCTAGAAAGGAATCTAAAGTATATATTGAAAACTATCTTTCTTATTATAAAAATATTGAAAAATATATGAAGGACATTGTTGAACAAGGTAAGAAAGAAGGATATGTTGAAACATATTTTGGCAGGAGAAGATATATACCAGAACTTTCATCAAGAAATTTCAATATACGTTCTTTTGGTGAAAGAATAGCCCTCAACACTCCAGTACAGGGAACTGCAGCTGATATTATCAAAGCTGCAATGGTTAATGTTTATAATAGATTAAAAAATAATAAAATGAAGTCAAAGCTTATACTTCAAGTTCACGATGAACTTATTATCGAAACGCATTTATCTGAGTTAGAAGAAGTTAAAAAAATACTAAAAGAAGAAATGGAAAATGTTGTTAATGACTTTAAAGTTCATTTAGATGCAGATGTGAATGTAGGTGGTAGCTGGTATGAAGCAAAATAATAGACCACGTGTTATAATTATTACAGGAAGTATAGGAACTGGTAAGTCAACTGCAGTAAATATAATTATGGAAATGGGATATAAAGTTCTTGATTCTGATAAAATAGTTCATGATGGGTATAAACTTGGGAGAAAAATGCATTATGAAGTAGTAGACTACTTCGGAGATGAAATAATAAACTGTAACGGAGAAATAAACAGGAAAAAATTAGGTAAAATAGTGTTTAGTAATAAATCAAGTTTAGAAAAATTAAATGAAATTGTACATCGCTTTGTTGTTAAGGAACTTATCCTTGGGATAAAAAAATGCAATGAAAAAATTATTTTTTTAGATATACCTTTATTATTAGAAGAAAAAGATAATTTAGAGAAATATGGGTTAATATATGATGAGATATGGCTAGTTTATGTTAATTCAGATATACAAAAAGAGCGGCTTAGAAAAAGGGCAATAAGTGAAAACAAAAACCCTGAAGATGTATTAAATATTATTGATAAACAAATTTCTATAGAAATAAAGAAAACTATGGTGGATGAAGTAATATTTAATGAAGGTACAATAGAAGAGTTGCGTAAACAAATAGAAGAGTTGCTAAGTAAAGGACAAATAAGTTAGGAAGGTTAAATTATGAGTAGAAAAGGAACATTCGGAAGAAAAAAAAGAATAAATATTGTACCGATTCTTACTTTAATATTGGTATTAGTAATCATTGTAGTGTTGGGAGTAAAGATTTTAAGTCCAAATTACACTATTCCACAGATTGAAGAATTGAAATCAGTTGATATATTTAAAACAGAAGGTACTATAAGCACCATATCTTCGGTTGATACTAAAGTGTATTCAAATGATGGAATCAAGTATACAAATAAGCATGAAAATATATTAAGATTAAATAGTTTTAATAGCTCAATTCCAGAAGATACGGAAAAAATACAAACAGTTAAGTCTTTAATAGAAAAACTAGGAAATTTGGAAGAAATAGGAAAAGTTAAAGAACTCGTTTCTAAGCCAGATGGCTATTATTGGATAAATGTTAGTTTAACTACTGAAGAAAAAATGTTAGTATTTAATTCTGAAAAAGAATATAATTTTGATTTGTACTATGATATAGAAGAAAAAAATATATATATTAAAAATAAGTATTACGATGAATTTAGCACAAAAAACAATAAAGTTAAATTACTAGGATATAAAGTTAATGATGAGTATAAAAATTTAATCGAAAAATTAGCAGTAAAAACTAAATAGGTATAGTTTATTATTTGGAGGTAATTTTGAATTTAGAAGAAATTAATTTTACAAATATTAATGGTTGTTCAGATTTGCTCACAGCTGATAAAATAAATAAAAATTTAGATACACAATTTATAGGAAGAAATATAATTCACGTTGATACCATAGATTCAACAAATTCGTATGCAAAAACAATAGGTCCATCATGTGATGATGGGACTGTTATAACATGTGAAAACCAGGTAGAAGGGCGTGGCAGACTTGGGCGACAGTGGAAGTCACATTCCGGAAGTATATGTATGTCTATTGTATTAAAACCTGATATAGATATATCTCAAGTTTCTAAAATAACACAGGTTTGTGCAGCTTCTGTTTCATTATCACTAGATGAATTAAAAGTTGATGCTAAAATTAAATGGCCTAATGATTTAATGATAAATAATAAAAAAATATGTGGTATATTAACTGAAATGAATTCATATAAAAGTCATGTTAATTATGTTGTTATAGGAATGGGCTTAAATGTAAATAATGAAGATTTTCCAGATGAAATAAAAGATATTGCTACATCTATTTTAAGTGAGACAGGAAGGTATATAGAAAGAAGCATTATAGTTTCAAAAATATTGAACAATTTTGAAATTTTGTACAATGAATTTATAAATAATAAAAATTTTATATTAAGTTTAAATATATGTAAACTTAAATCAAACATAATAGGAAAAAATATAAACTTAATAAAAAATAAAGAAGTTACTAAAGCGAAAGCATTAGATTTAGGAGAAGAAGGGGATTTGATTGTTCAATATGAAAATGGTGAAATAGATTCAATAATATCTGGTGAAATTTCTGTAAGAGAAATTTTATGATTTTGAAGGGGATGCAATATACGTCCCCTTTTTTGTAAATAATTATTTTATTACTTCATAGGTACCTCTGACCATGAATATTGCGTAATCATTTGTGTAGACACCTCTACCATCACTTCTTGGTACAATTAACAGGTTGTTTGCTGGAACAGACATATCTGCAACAAAATCCTTACCCTTCGTCACATTTGTAAGACCACCTAGTTCGCTAGCTATAATAAAAGCTTCACCACCACGTAAAATTAATTCAGTACCTTCTTGTGCAATGAGCTTTTCATTAGTATGTATTTCTACAATTTCTAATTTAGGAGCATTTGATTGTTCACCATCGGACTTTAATTCGTCTTGTAAATTTTTAACTTGAGCACTTAAATTAGATATAGTATCAAGTTTATATTCAGAAATTAAGTTAGTTAGTCTCTGGTCTAAATAGCTTAAAACAACTATAGGATCACTGCTGTCACCAGGTGCGGCTGAAATTACCGTTGAAAGTAAAAGAGCAATGACAATTACAAAACCAATTATTTTTTTCAATATAACAACTCCTCATCAATATTAATTTATACGACATTATAACAGTAAATTCGACATAAATCAACCCCAAAGCACTAAGCAAAAGATAGGAAATACCATTGTGGTTATGCATACATACATCGTTTCTTTTTCTTGTATTTAATTTATTTCAATGATATAATTTCATATATAAAAACTAATGATTAAGTAGGTGTATTTATGAGTATTAAGGCAAAATTGTGTATAGCAATAAATAAATTATTTAAATTGCCAGTTCATCCTTTTAATTTAAGTAATGAAGGTAAAAAAACATATGCAGAGTGGCAATATGAAAAGGGAATAGATACTATTAAATTTTATTTGAAGTGCTCAACGACAGATGAAATGTTTAAAGATAAAGTTGTATTGGATATAGGATGTGGAGCTGGTGGCAAGACCATATTTTACGCTTCTCAAGGTGTAAAGAATATTACTGGAGTAGAAATACTTGAAAAGTATAAAGATGAGGCTGTACAATTAGCAAAAAAATATAATATGTTAGATAAATTTTCATTTGTATGTGCAGATGCTTCTAAAACTCCATTCGATGATGAAACTTTTGACACAATAATTATGAATGATGCTATGGAACATGTAGATGAACCCGAAAAAGTTTTAGATGAATGTTATAGAATACTTAAAAATGATGGAAAATTGTATTTAAATTTTCCGCCATACAATCATCCGTATGGCGCACATTTAAGCGATGCAATAGGAATGCCATGGGTGCATGTGTTTTTTAGTGAAAAAACACTTATAAAATCATATAAACAATTAGTTAAAGATTTACCGGATGGCAAGGATAGAATAAAATTTAGAATAGACAAAAGACAAGATGGAACAGAATACTTTTCATATATTAATAAAATGACAATAAATAGATTCCAGAAGATTATGCAAAAAAGTAAGTTTAATTTAGAGTATTATAAAGAGGAACCATTGAGAAATATTTTTAAATATCCTGCAAAATTACCATTTTTTAAAGAATTTCTTGTAAAAATGGTAGTATGTGTGTTAGTTAAAAAAAAATAATACTTTAACAGCAAAAAAAGAATATAGTAGGACAAAAAAAGGATCTGTTAAAATAATACTTTAACAGATTTTTTTAAAAATTAGAGTTGTTTGTTACATTATTTTATAAGATTTAAAACACTGTTTACGTAACTATCAAAGTTAGTAGTTAAAATATAGTTTAAAAACAATACTTCATCGATGCTGTTTTCATTGATTAAATCAATTATGTTTTCTCTGTAGTGCCTTGGATCTACAACATAAATTTCACTATAATTAGTAAGCAAAAATGGAATAAATGCATTTGCGTATGAATCCTTGATTACCATTATTTTTTTATCGCGATTTGCGTTAGTCTTGATTACTCCCAAAGGAAAATCTCCACCAATAAATACACCATATTTTTGGTCACCATCTATATATGATTTACTAATTACAGAGCCTTTATATGTCTTTTTCTCTCCAGTATCTTTATCATAATAATATACATTCATATCGCTTTTAGCTGGTGAGTTATAAAATATAACATTATCAGGGTTGTTGGTTACAGTCTCAGTGGGATTTACAGTTGATAGATGTCCTAAAAAACCAGTAGCTTCACCTAATGTGAACTTATCAAGTGGCAATGGATCAAAATTTGCAGCTTGAGCTAAACCAGTGTAGGCATAATATGCACCAAGTGCAGTCCAATGATGATCTGTTCTATAATATACATACTCATTGATGTGATTTTTAATAGGAGTATAAGCATCTACAGGTATTATTTTATCGGATAAATTGAGGTTAACAAAGTTTATTCCATCTATTTGCGAGTCTGACAAATCCTTATATTTTTTGTTGGTTAAAAACTCAACTTGAACAGGGGCAAGCAATGAATACACTCTTGCATCATTATTTAATTTACTTTGAAAAGTATTTATCATGTTAGCGTATGATTTGCTTTTTTCTTCATTAAATTTATACAATTCCATAACAGTATCATTTAGTATCAATAAATTACCCTTAGTACTTGCTTCAATAGTGCTATCTTTATCTTCATTGGTAGTATCATTTTCATTACTATTTCCACCAACATTTTGACCATCAAAATCAACTAAAGCAACTTCTTCAGCCCTTTTTATACCCTTTAAAGAGGCGATGTCTTTGCTTACCTTAACTAAATTTTCTCTAATTACAAAATTGTCAGCAAAGTAGTTTTCAAAATCTCTAGAATATTTGCCAGATAAAACTGATTCTACTGTTAAGGTAGGCTTTTTTGCTAGAGTTCTATTTTCAACTTGGGATACTGTTTTGTCCTTTGGTGAAAGCATATTAAAAATAGAAATAGCAAAAATTAAGAACATGAAAATACCTATATTAATGTAGAACATATATTGTTTTTTGCTGTTCATAAATATTCCTCCTTAAAATCTAAAATACAAAAATGGATTATAAGTTTGCCCTATAAGCATTATTGTAGCTATGATTAAAATAGTTGCGTTAAAAATTGCGTAAAGTACATAAGTGTGTTTACCCTCTAGATTAAATATCTCAATAAACTTACTGCCTAAAACTTTAAAAATAGGAGTACAGCACAAAAATGCAATTACTAAAAATACTATGTTGTTAAAAAATTCAACTTCAAATTTTATATCGTATAAAGCATTTTTACTGAATCCAAATAAAATTGAAATAAATTTAAGTGCTTGAGATAAATCTAAGAAGTAGAAAAATACCCAACCAACTGTAACAACAATCAATAAATAAATATGTGAAATAACAGATGGAAGCTTTTCGATTATTTTAGAAAGTATAGTTCTTTCTAGTAATAAAAATATACCATAATACAATCCCCAAAAAATAAAGTTCCAGCTTGCACCATGCCAAAATCCTGTTAACATCCATACAAATAATAAATTTCTAATAGAATGATGTCTGTTTCCTCCTAGAGGAATATAAACATAATCTCTGAAAAAACTGCTAAGAGAAATATGCCATCTTCTCCAAAAATCCTTGACATTCCTAGCTATATAAGGATAATTAAAGTTTTCCTTATAAGTGAAACCAAATAATCTTCCTAAACCAATTGCCATGTCAGAATAACCTGAAAAATCAAAATAAATTTGCAATGTGTAAAGTATTATTCCTAGCCAAGCACCTAAAACAGATAATTCACTAAAATTACTTCCAAGAAAAATAGTTGCAGTTTGTCCTGCTGTATTTGCAATAAGGACTTTTTTACCTAAGCCAATTATAAATCTATTTATACCATAGCTCATATTTGATGCAGTAATAACCCTATTGTCAATTTCATGTTCTATATCTTTATATCGAACAATTGGTCCAGCTATAAGCTGATGATATAAAGACATGTATAATAATAATTTATAGAATTTTTTTTGTGCAGGAACATCTTGTCTATAAACATCAACAACATATGAAATTATTTGAAATGTGTAAAAAGATATCCCGATAGGCAATCCAAATTTACTAAATCCAATATTTGTGTTCATTACTAAATTTAAGTTGTCCACAAAAAAGTTATAATACTTAAAATATCCCAGCAAACCTAAATCAATAAAAATGGCTAAAAAAAGTGAAAGCTTAGATTTAAAGTTTCCTCTATATTTATCAACTAACAATGCAAAAAAATAATTTACAAAACCACTAAATAATAGCACTGAAATAAAAAACGGTTCACCCCATGCATAGAAAAAAAGTGAAAAACTCAATAATATTAAATTTCTATAGGTGTTATTTTTACTCACAAAATAGAAAAAAACATTTATGGGTAAAAAAACATATAAAAAGACTAAACTAGAAAATATCATTATAACCTCCGTCTAAAATAGTTATTAGTCCAAGAAATAATATAACATTTAAAAATGGACAATGCAATATGAAAATAAATACAAGCTATTATTTAACGGTAAAAATACTTTTGAAGTGATATATATTCCTTTTAGAATGGATAAAAAGGAAAAATCCAGATTATAAATTATTGATTTTATATAATTAATGTGATATTGTTAAATATAGTTGTAAAAACAACATTAATATTAATTAATATAGTTGCAGAAGAAAAAAAGGAGACAAAATGAAAGTTAATAAAATTGATAAGATAGTGCTGTTGTTAATATGCATATCACTTTCTGTAGGACTAATTACAATTTATCAACGTGTCAACATTGAAAAACAATATAATACGGCGGAAATAGTTCTTGATTATGAGGAAATGTTAAAATTTTCAGAAAGTTCAGGTCAAAGTTTAGGTTGGTGGTTTGAAAATTTTAAGGATTATGGTGCAAATTCAGTAGCAATTCAAGAAGAAACTATTAATTTACTTATTAAAAAGGGGAAGTCATTAAGAGCGGATATAGTTTCAGAGATGATAAAAAACTATAATTGGGAAAATAATTATAGTGAAGAAGTTGTTTCAGAAATTAAAAATAATAATATAGATTTATATGATGCAATAATTACAACAAAAGACAAAAACTTGTATGAATACATAGTTAACGGTTTGGATGAAAGGTATTCTGAACAATTTTATAAAACATATAGCAGCAAAGATGAATATTACATAGTTTTAAATGGCAATATAGAGGATATATACTATGGAAATTCTGAAAAGGTAATAACCTTAGAGGGTAAAGGTGTATATGAAAATAGAAATATCGTAGATTCTAGACTTTTTAATATAGGAATAGGTTATGATGAAGAAAAAATAAACCAAGCTAAAAATTCGGGGTTAGATGTAGTTCTAAGACCTATTAATTATCCATCTGATAATAAAAAGTTAGCCGATGTGTTTATATCATCAAATGAAAAATTTGGTTTAGTGCCAAGATTGTACATAGTTCATGGAAAGGAGATTTTGGGATATCCTGAAAATGAAGATAAATTATTAAACTATATAAATGAATACAACATTGTACCAGTATTAATTGAGAGTGCTACTCAGAGAGAACATTTAGAACAAGATGGTTTAAATAAACTGGTAGAGAAATCAAATTACAATTCCTTAAGGGCCTTTACTATGTGGGATTACATAAGAGGTAGATATAAATACTATAATTATGAAGGTGCCGAAGAAATAGAAAATACAATGTTTAGAGCGATAACAGAAAGAAATATTAGAGTAATATATTTCAAGCCTTTCTTTATAGAAGAGGGAAGTTCTAAATATTTAACAAATGCAGATGAGTATAAAGATACATTTGACAGCCTAACAAGAAGGTTAGAAAAGCACGACATTAAACTTGGTCAAACAAAGTCAATTAATGAATTTCATATTGGTGCTAAAAGAATTTCAATATTGTCATTTGGGATAGTGTTAGCAGCTGTTTTCTTGTTCATTAAAATGTTTAATATTAAGAACAAACATTTTAACTTATTGTATTTATTTGCAGTACCAGGTGCAATAGTACCTATGGTAATGAGAAACATTGCAGAAAAAGGCTATGCATTGGTTGCAGCAGTAGTTTTTTCAGGAATTGCAATATATTATTTCATGACTAACATTAAAGATGTTTTTGATTCTTCAAAGAGTTATTCTAATATACAGCTAATGATTAAGTCTTCTATAATATTAACTATAAGTGTAATAATATCGTTGGTAGGAGCTGTTTTTGTTGATTCTATGTTAAGTGATGTACGTTATATGCTGGAAATGGATATATTTAGAGGAGTAAAATTGTCTCAAATTGTTCCATTTGGTGTATTTCTTGTTATATATTTAGTATATTTCTTGAATAAAAACAATGAAAATGCCTTTAAAAGTAGCATCAACATAGCAAAAACATTATTAAATAAAGATATAAAAATTTATTATGCTATAATTGCTGGTTTGATAGGTATAGTGGGTTACGTCTATATATCGAGAACAGGACATGAAACTAACCTTCAGCCTTCTAATATTGAAATGATTTTTAGAAACTTCATGGAAAATGTATTGCTTGCAAGACCAAGAACGAAAGAATTTTTAATTGCTTTTCCAGCTATTTTTGCAGCGGTATTTTCAGCAAATAAAAAATCTGATTTCTTTACAGGAATATTTATGTTAACTGCAGCAATAGGCACATCATCAGTTATAAATACGTTTTCTCATATTAGAACACCTATATATTTATCTGTTGCAAGAACATTTATTGGTTTAGGGTTTGGAATTATTATAGGATGTATCGCAATATTGTTAATGAATTATATTTATTTGTTACATAAGAAAATACAGGAGCGATTAAATTGAAAAATATTTTATTAGCAGGGTATTATGGCTTTGGTAATTTAGGAGATGAAGCAATACTTGAAATGGTATTAAAACAGCTCTTAGAAATAACTGATAAGGATAATATAACAGTGCTTTCAGGCAATAAAGAAGAAACCTCAAAAAAGTATAATATAAATACAATAGATAGAAACAATGTGGTATCTATAATAAATAAATTAAAAACCTCTGATGCATTAGTATTTGGAGGCGGTAGCCTTTTGCAGGATGTTACTAGTAATAGGAGCATTTATTATTATCTCTTTCTTATAAGACTTGCTAAGATTATGAAAAATAAAGTTATAATGCTAAGCCAAGGAATCGGTCCTATATTAAATGAAAATAGTAAAAAAATTACATCTAATACTTTAAATAAAGTAGATTATATAACTGTTAGAGATAAACAGTCCAAAGAATTTTTAGAAAATATAGGAGTAAATGAAAATCTTATTTCTTTATCAGCAGATCCTGTAATAAATTTTAGAGAAGAAGATAAATATGAAAAAAATTCCCAAGAGAAAAAAAGGGTTTGTTTTTCTTTGAGAAATTGGAAGAATTCAGATGTAAGTTGCAAAATAAGCCATGTTGCTGAGAGACTTATTAAAAATAATATAGAATGTCATTTTATACCTTTTTATTATAATGAAGATTTGGAACTCATTAATGAAATCAATGGTAATATTGGTGATGACGCTTATTACTATAAAGAAAGACTATCAACTAATGAAGCATATGATATTATAAAGGACATGAATTTATTAGTAGGAGTGAGGCTTCATTCTTTAATATTTGCTGCTTCTGCTGGAATACCATTTGTTGCGGTATCATATGACCATAAGGTCGACCATTTTGCAGAGAGTGTAAATATGAATGTCACATGTAGTATTGAGGACATAGATACAGAGCTTTTGTATAATGAAATATTAAAAAAGCTTCAAAATGAAGATGAAGAAAGAAAAAGTTTATCTGATAGTGTTGAAATATTAAGAGATACAATTAGTGTAAATTATAGAATTTTAAAAGAAATTTAATTGGAGTTGGATATGGATAGTATAAGTATAATGGGTGTAAGAATTAATAATGTTACAATGGACGAAGTTTTAAATATTATTAAAGATAAAATAAAAAATAATAAACAATATATAATTTATACTCCAAATACAGAGTTTGTTATGATGTGCCAAGAAGATGAGGAATTTTTAAATTATATGAATAAATCAGATATTAATATTCCCGATGGTATTGGTCTCATTTATGCAGCAAAGCTTAAGGGACTTCCATTGAAAGAAAAAGTAGCTGGATATGATTTATCTGTTAATATGCTTGAGATGGCAAATAAAAACAATCTAAAGCTTTATGCAATTGGTAGTAAACCAGGAGTAGCAGAAACAGCTATGAAAAAAGTACATGAAAAATATCCAAATATAAGTATAGTTGGAAGTCATCACGGTTACTTTAAAGGGTCTCACTTAGGGATAAAAGGACATGAAGAAGAGCTTCAAGTAATTAAAGAGATAAATGAAGCTAAACCTGATATTTTGTTTGTGGGATTTGGAGCTAAGAAACAAGAACAATGGATACAATATAATAAAGATATACTGAATGCTAAAATAATCATAGGTAATGGAGGTACTCTAGATGGGCTTGCTGGAAATGTAAAGAGAGCACCTGATATATTTATAAAGCTTGGATTAGAATGGTTTTATAGATTGATAAAGGAGCCTAAAAGGATAACTAGACAAATAGTATTGCCTATTTTTATGATCAAAGTATTATTTGGTGGTAAAAAAATTGTAAATTTAATTAAATAAATTTTAAGTAGTATTTTAAAATAAGGAGGAAGTAAAGTGAAATTATTTATTGATACAGCTAATGTAGATGAAATAAGAAAGGCAAATGATATGGGAGTTATTTGTGGTGTAACAACAAACCCGTCATTAATAGCAAGAGAGGGAAAAATATTTAAGGATGTTGTAAGTGAAATTACTACAATTGTTGATGGACCAATTAGTGCTGAGGTAATAAGTTTAGATTCAGAAGGAATGGTCAAAGAAGGTGTGGAGCTATCTAAATTACATAAGAATATAATTATTAAAATCCCTATGACTGTTGAAGGGTTAAAAGCTGTAAAAATTTTGCACAACGAGAATATAAAAACTAATGTAACTCTTATATTTTCTGCGGGTCAGGCTTTGCTTGCATCTAAAGCAGGTGCATCTTATGTTAGCCCTTTTGTAGGAAGGTTAGATGATATTAGTACAGATGGTATGGAACTTATTTCTGAAATAGTAGATATATTTAACAATTACAATATAGATACAGAAATAATTGCGGCTAGTATAAGGCATCCAATGCATGTTACACAAGCAGCTAGACTTGGTTGTCATATTGCTACGGTTCCGTATAAGGTTATTATGCAGATGACAAAGCATCCACTAACAGATAAAGGTATAGAACAATTCCTAAAAGATTGGGAATCAGTACCTAAATAATAAAATAACAAATGGAAAAATAAATATTAAAAGGAGGATTTATGAATTACGAAGATTTAACTCTCATAACACATAAAATGAGAGAAAATATTTTAAATATGATTCATACTGCTAATTCAGGTCACCCAGGAGGTTCTTTGTCAGCAGTTGAAATAGTTACATATCTTTATTTTAAAGAAATGAATATAGAAAATCCAACAGATGAAAATAGAGATAGGTTTATATTGTCTAAAGGACATGCAGCACCGGTTCTTTATTCAGCATTGATGGAAAAAGGGTTTTTGGATAAGGGATTGATAGGAACATTACGTCAAATTGATAGTAAGCTACAAGGACATCCTGACATGAAAAAGGTTCCAGGAGTTGAAGCTTCAACAGGGTCTTTAGGTCAAGGATTAGCTATATCAAATGGTATTGCTCTTGCTAATAAATATGATAACAAATCTAATAGAGTATTTGTTCTTTTAGGTGATGGTGAGATACAAGAAGGAATGGTATGGGAAGCAGCTATGTTATCAAGTCATTATAAACTAGATAATTTAACAGCAATTTTAGATCATAATGGACTTCAAATAGATGGAAAAAATGAAGATGTTATGAAAGTAGAACCATTAGATAAAAAGTGGGAAGCTTTCGGATGGCATGTTATTAAGGCAGACGGACATGATTTTAACTCACTGGAAAAAGCTTTTGAAGAAAGAAAAACTATAAAAGATAAACCAGTTATTATTATAGCAGAAACTGTAAAAGGTAAAGGTGTTTCATTTATGGAAGATAAAGCAGGTTGGCATGGTAAAGCCCCAAATGCTGACGAACTTGATATTGCATTAAAAGAAGTTGGAGGTGACAAATAATGGCTAAAAAAGCAACTAGAGAAGCATACGGTGAAGCACTGAAAAAATTAGCAGCGAGTAATCCAAATGTAGTGGTTTTAGATGCAGATTTGTCAGGTTCCACAAAAACAGTTGAATTTAAAAAAGTTTGCCCGGAAAGATTTTATAATGTAGGAATTGCAGAACAAAATTTAATAGGCACAGCTGCTGGTATGGCTATTGCAGGCAAAGTTGCATTTGCTAGTACATTTGCTATGTTTGCAGCAGGAAGAGCATTTGAAATAATAAGAAATACAGTTGCTTATCCATCATTAAACGTTAAAATAGCTGCAACTCATGCAGGTTTAACGGTTGGAGAAGATGGAGCATCTCATCAGGCTATTGAAGATATTAGTTTAATGAGAAGCATACCTAACATGACTGTAATAAATCCTGCTGACTGTATAGAAGCAGAGAAGGCCATATTAAAGGCAGCAGAATATGTTGGACCGGTTTATATTAGATTGGGTAGGGCGGCTGTAGAAAATATATATGATGATAGTTATGAATTTGAAATTGGTAAAGGTGTTGAATTAAGAAAAGGTACTGATGTAACGATTATAGCAACAGGTTTAATGGTACAGAAATCTTTAAAAGCGGCTGAAGAATTAGAAAAAGATGGGATATCTGCTAGAGTGATAAATATTCATACTATTAAGCCAATAGATAAAGATATTATAATTCAAGCTGCAAAAGAAACAGGTGCTATAGTAACAGCAGAAGAACATAGCATAATAGGTGGGCTTGGAAGTGCTGTTTTAGAGGTGTTGTCAGATAGCTGTCCAGTACCATTGAAAAGAGTAGGAGTTTTAGATGTATTTGGAGAATCTGGAAAACCAGATGAGTTGCTTGAAAAATATCACTTAACAGAAAATAATATATTACAAGAATGTAAAAATATAATAAAGCAGAAAAAATAAAAAGTAAAAATATGAAAAAGAGAGAGATGTTGGAAAAATTTTCGACATCTTTTTTTGTTTTGAATACCATTATAGTAAAATAAGTGGACATGTAGTTGAATTATTATAGAAAATACTGGATTATATTAGAAAATGAAGGAATATTGTTATAAATAATGATAGAAATAGTATAAAAAATTAATAAAAAACAATTCAAAATATATTGACAAAAATATATTGAGAGGGTATAATTACGGGTTTGACATCCTGTTGTCCTTGGTGTATACTATAGATATAGGAGGTAGTCATATGTATAATTTAGGAGATAAGGTAGTATACCCAATGCATGGAGCGGGTGTAATTGAATCCATGGAATCAAAGGAAGTTTTAGGAGAAACTAAAAATTATTATGTTTTAAAGATGCCAATAGGAGAAATGAAATTAATGATACCTGTTGATAATGTTAATAATATTGGTTTAAGAAATATAATTGATCAGGATTCTGTGGAAGAAATAATTGATATATTAAAAGAAGGCGCAGTGCTGAATGATTCAAATTGGAACAAGAGGTATAGAGATAATTTGCTTAAAATGAAAACAGGTGATATCTATGCGGTAGCTCAAGTTGTTAGAGATTTGACATTTAGGGATAGAGAAAAAGGTTTGTCAACTGGTGAAAAGAAGATGCTAATAAGTGCGAAACAAATGATTGTAAGTGAAATTGCACTTTCTATTGATGAGGAAGGCGTTAGTGTTGAGGAATTTTTAGATAAAATTATCAATGAAAATGTGATGTAGTTTGTCTATTAATACCAAGTAATATTAGTCCTTTAAAGGTTTAATTAAGATTTGATTAATAATTTTATTTTATAATTTAAATAATTCTTATAGCCAAAATCAAAAAAATGTGTTAAATTAAATAAAATAACAGTTTATGGTTATACTATAAAGGAGGTGAGTGTATGATTGATAAATTAGCGAGAGCTATATTAACGGTTATAGGAGTATCTTTAGGTGCTTTTATAGGTGTAATTGTAAGTCGGATGAATATATTTAATTTTACCGACATGCAAGATGTTTTTGTTATAATTATTTTTGGCTTGATTTTTGGAATTATATTTTTTCTTTTAACTCCTAAAGTAAAAAAAGCAAGTCTCAATATTGTGAGTACATTTGAGAAAGAACTTTTGAAGTTTTCTACAGGGGATATTATATTAGGGGCTGGAGGGCTCATAGTTGGTTTTATTATAGCTTTTCTTATTAGCCAACCATTTACTAATATAAAATATTTAGGACCTGCGATAGCTGTATTATCTTATTTGCTTTTTGGTTATTTAGGAATTAAGATAGCTACAAGGAAGAAAGACGACGTAATTTGGCCATCAATAAACTTGAAAAAATCTCCATTAAGTAAAAGTAAATCAGATAAAAGTCAAGCCAGTAGTATTGTATCACCAAAAATTCTTGATACGAGCGTAATAATAGACGGTAGAATAGCTGATATATGCAGAACAGGGTTTATTGAAGGGTCATTGGTAATTCCAGAATTTGTGCTTAAGGAATTAAGACACATTGCTGATTCGTCAGATAGTTTAAAAAGAAACAGAGGACGAAGAGGTTTGGATATATTAAATATCCTTCAAAAAGAAAAAATAGTAGATGTTGTAATAGAATCTAAGGATTATGGCGATAACATTGAGGTTGATATTAAGCTCTTAAAGCTAGCTCAAGAACTTTCAGGAAAGGTTTTAACAAATGATTTTAATTTGAATAAGGTAGCAGAATTTCAAGGTGTTGAGGTTTTGAATATCAATGAATTAGCAAATGCAGTTAAACCAGTTGTTCTTCCTGGAGAAGAAATGAACGTAATGATAGTTAAAGATGGTAAAGAATCAGGTCAAGGTTTAGCATATTTAGATGATGGTACTATGATTGTCATAGAAGGTGGCAAGAAATGCATAGGTGACTCAGTTGTTGTCACAGTTACGAGTGTACTTCAAACAGCCGCTGGTAGAATGATTTTTGCGAAATTAAAAAATGTAATAAACAAAGCTGTTTAGTTATGTTATTACTTAATGTGTAACTATAGTAAATTGCAATATTAATATTAAAAAACAAGTGCACTTGTGTACTTGTTTTTTTGTGTAAAGAAAAAAATATATATGAGTAGTTAATATATTAAAGAGGATATTTTTTGATATAAGGGATAAAATAAATTTAGTTATGTGAAAAAATAAAATTTGAGGTAGTGTATGATAATCGTATTATTTAGAACAATTATTTTATACGGAGTAGTACTTATATCCATGAGAATAATGGGTAAGGGCGAACTTGGGGATTTGCAGCCATTTGATTTAGTTGTTTCATTGATGCTAGCAGATTTAGCAATCATGCCCATGGAGGATTTAGATGCACCTTTATCATATGGTATTACATCAATAACAACTATAATGTTTCTTCAATGCTTAATATCTTATATTACACTTAAAAGTAGCAATGCAAGGAAAATAATCTGTGGTCGACCATCGATAATAATTGATCATGGCAAATTTAACACTAAGGAGATGAATAAACTTAGAGTTAATGTAAACGACGTGTTAGGTCAGATGAGATTAAAAGGATATTATAATGTAGAAGACATTGATTATCTTATAATGGAAACAAATGGTGAAATGAGTATTATTGGTCCTACAGAAGCACCAGGAGTTAAATGCAATAGAATACCTATATCAGTTATTCTTGATAGTAAAGTGATGTATAAAAATTTAGAAAAGTTTAAAATTGAAGAAAATAAACTAGATGAAGAATTAAGAAAAAATAATTTGAAATTAAATGAGATAATATATGGATTCGTAGATGAAAATGACAAATTTGTTTTTTATAAAAGGTAGGTGTAATAATGAGGATGATGGTTATATCATTTATAGTTATTTTGTTAATTATATTCACATGGGTTTGGTTTCATTTCTCATCTATTGAAGTAGTTACATCGTATTTTTTTGAGAATTTAGTTGATTTGTCAAATATAATAGATTTAAATGACTGGGATACTGCTAGTAATGATATAGTTAAATATATTGAAAAATGGAATGATTTAAAAACTCCTTGGATATATTTCTTAAACCAAAAAGATATTGATGATATTGATACCTCATTTGCAAAATTAGAGGTTTACATAAAGCATGCAAATGAAACAATGGCTCAAGCTGAGCTTGAGCAATTGAAGGCATACTTTAACATTATTAAAGAAAATGAATGCTTATCATTAGATAATATATTTTAATATAGTGATTACTTGATGATATTTACTAATGTTCCAATATTCTCTATATAACATTCAATCTTATCGCCAGAATTTAAATATCTAGGAGGTTTAAATCCTGCTCCAACTCCAGCAGGTGTTCCAGTTAAAATTATGTCACCTGGGAATAATGTTATTCCAGATGATAAGTCGCTGATTATAGTTGGTATATCAAAAATTAATTGATTTACATTAGAATTTTGTCTCAATTCACCATTTACATAGCTTTTTATTTCTAAATTAGGAGGAAATGAAATGCTGTTTTTATAAACTATGTAAGGACCCATTGGGCAAAAAGTATCATAGGATTTTCCTTTATGCCATTGAACATGTTTTGTTTGTATATCTCTTGCAGATATATCATTGGCGATTGTATATCCGAAGATATAATCTTCAACATTTTCAATAGGTACATTTTTGCATTTCTTACCTATAACTATTGCTAATTCAGCTTCATAATCAAGTTCTTTTACAATTTCAGAATGGGGGTCAATAAAATCATTTTGACCTATGGCTGGGAATGCTATCTTGCTGAAATATATTGGATTATCAGGAATGTCAGATGATACATTCTTTAAATTATTTACTTCTTTAATATGATCTAAATAATTTTTTCCTAAACATATTATATTTCTTTTAGGGTATGGAATTGGAGCTAGAATTTTAATATCACATATGTTAATAGATTCATTTACACATGAATTGATTGATGATTTTAATTCATTGACTTCATCTACATCTAAACTAGATATTATTTCTATTAAGCCTATCATATCTCTAGGAACAAGTGAATGTATTTTAGAAAAAACAATATTTGCTGGAATTACACTATTGTTTTCATTAATAAAAAAACCAATATTTTCTGAATTTTGATAAATATAAGTTAATAAATACATATATAAAACCTCCATTTGTTTTGTCTATATAAATATAATACATTTTATTATTAAATTCAAGTTAATATTGAACAAGTGATAAATAAAGTATTATATTTACATGGGTTTATGAGTTATAAGGGAACGAATCTGTTGCAGTTGGTTTTTTAATGTGATATAATTAATAAAAAAATGGTAACGTTGCATTATTATAAATATAAATTTAGAGGTATACTATGAACAGATTAATGTTAAATGAACTACATAAGGAAATACTTGAAAGTTTGACAGAAAAAGAATTTTTGAAGCGCGTTAATGTAACAGAAGAAAAAATACAATCCTTTATAATTAATAAGGATTTTGTTAATAATTTACTAAATTTAATAAGTAAAAGTGAAATTAAGTGTAAAGATGTTTTAGACTTGTCATTACATATTTTAACCACTCTTTGCAAAGAACCTCCAAAAGATTGGTTAAATTATATATTTCAATATACACTTTATAAGTCATTTCCTGGTTCAGTTTCAATTAGGTTATATCCAAAATATGAAGATGCCACGTTAATTTATTTAGAGATTTTAAGAACTATATTAAGACATGAACAAAATCATAAAGGGTTTGATAAATTTAGTAATTTTAGTTTTTTGACAGAAAAGGAAAAAGATAATTTAAAAAATCCAAGTGAATATATAAAGTTTATAGAAGTATTTAATAAAAGTTATGTTTATGAAATGATGAAATTAGATGAAGAAGTAAATGGATATAATACACTAGAACATACAGCTGCAGTTCATTATGTTGCGATGCATGTTGGTAGACAACTGTATAAAGTTGGAATACCTGTGGATTTAGGCTTGGTTTCAGGTTCTTCAGCAGGACATGATATTGGTAAATATGGCTGTAAAAATGATGAGAAGAAAAGAGTAGCTTACTTACATTATTATTATACAGATTTATGGTTCATGAAGCATGATATGCCTGGAATTGCACATATTGCAGCTAATCATTCCACATGGGATTTAGAACTAGAAACTTTGCCATTAGAGTCATTGATTTTGATTTATGCAGATTTTAGAGTTAAAAATAAAACAAATAAAAGTGGAAATAAAATGAGTATTTTTTCACTTGCTGATTCTTTCCAGATTATTTTAGATAAGTTGGATAATGTTGATGATGCTAAGGAAAAAAGATATATAAGAGTCTATGAAAAATTAAAAGATTTTGAAAATTATATGATTCATAGGGGTATTAGTATTGACCTTGCAAATGATGAACCAGGTATACATAAAGATAAGGATTTTGCTTTAATTAATGGAAATGAAGTAATAGAAAATTATAAATACATGGCAATTGGTCATAATACTTCATTGATGAGTAAGCTTAATAATGAAGTGTCATTTGCAAGTATGATAGAAGCTGCAAGAAGCGAAAAAAATTGGAAAAATATAAGGGCATATCTTAATATTTTTGAGGAATATTCTACCTATCTTACAAGAAAACAGAAGATATTTACATTGAGTTTTTTATATGAGTTATTGATTAATAGAGAAGGAGATATAAGACGACAAGCTGCGAATCTTATTGGAAAAATTATTGTATCATTTGATATGGAATATAAAAAAGAAATGCCAAGTGATGTGAAAATAATTTTAGATGATGAAGTTTCAGGGTTGAAGTTATGGGAAAAATATCTTGATTTATTCATTAGACCTGATCATAAGATTACTGATCAGCATAAGGAGTGGATAGGTTATTCTCTTAGAATTTTTGTTGATTCAGTAATTTCTGGATGTAACAATAAAGATAAAAAAAATTATCTTCGTGTTTTTTTGATTTATTTCGAAGGTGAGCAAACTGACCCAGTTGCTATACTCAATCAACTTAATTCTTTATTGAGTATACCTATGAAGATTTGTGAAAAAGAGCAAATAAATACACTTGTAGATTTTGCTATTAAATCCTTAGAAAATCAAATACAGGAAATTAGACTTATGGCTGTTCAATTTCTTTATTATTTAACAAAACAAAAAACAGAAGTTATTATTCCACTAGAAAAGATAATAAAGTTTATTGAAAGTTTTTCAAAAGAAGAAGAAATATGCATTAATTATTTAAAATATAAGATGTCAATGAGTTTGAACTTACCTATTAAGGTTACAAATCTATATCAAAAACTTATTAATGAAGAAAAAAACAAAACATCAGATTTGTTTTTAAATAATCTTAAAGCAGCAACTCCTTGGAATGTTAAAACAATAAGTATAGATTTTATAATGGATAATGTTGAAAATTCCAACGAAGTAACTCTTTTGCACACAGCTACTCACTTGTGTAATTTAGTAAAGGTAAGTGCTAAGGAATCTGTAAGAAATAAAGCAGGAAATTCTTTGTTGGAAATTGGTCCCTTATTATCCATAGACCAAAGAAATGAAATAGCTATAGAATTGATAAAAGGACTAGAAATAGATGAACTTCAATTTGCAAAATATATTCCAGAGTATTTAGGAAAATTTGTTTTACTTTTGCATCCAAAGGAATTAGATGAAGTTATATTTGATATAAAGAATATATATAAATCTTCCAATGAAAGAGTTAGTTCACTGGCTTTGACTACATTTGGGGTTATTGTTCAGCACTATCCTGAATACAAAGGAAAATTCATTGAATCTGAAGAAGAGTATAACAGTAGATTAATTAAAATATTGGGCATTATTTTAAGCGGCTTAGCAAACTATAATGTACAAGTAAAACAAGAATCATTTTTAATTATAGGACAGCATATATTTGGGTCTAAAAAGTTAAACTTAAAACAAAAGCATGTGGTATTCATGCATGTTTATAAAAAACTTTTAACTTTAATAAATGAAAAAGAAATAAGTGATTTGTTTTTCTTTAATAATTCTGCTTCCTTTAACCACATATATAGATTTATAAGTGATTACATGTTTTATTATAAAGATTTTGAAATAAAAGAAAACAGGAATATTGCGTTTTTCCCTGGTACTTTTGATCCGTTTTCCCTTAGTCATAAAGGAATTGTTACAGAAATTAGAAATATGGGATTTGAAGTATTTTTAGCTGTTGATGAATTTTCATGGTCAAAAAGAGTTCAACCTAGAATGATAAGAAGACAAATTATTAATATGTCTATAGCAGATGAACTTAATGTATATTTGTTTTCGGATGATGTTCCAGTAAATTTATCAAATGTTGATGATTTGAAACGTTTAAAGTCTTCATTTCCAGATAAAGATGTTTATATTGTTGTAGGAAGTGATGTTGTAATTAATGCTAGTGCTTATAAGCAAAGAGCTGTTAAGCACTCTATACATAGCTTTAATCACATTGTTTTTAATCGTGTTTCATCTCATGAATCAGCAGATGAATTCAAAAAGCTAGGTGAGACAAAAAATAGAATAAAAGGTAGTTTAGTAGAGCTTAAACTTCCTTTGTATTTAGAAGATATTAGTTCAACTCAAATAAGAGAAAACATAGATAATAACAGAGATATTTCAAATCTTATAGATCCGTTAGCACAAAGTTTTATTTATGATAAAAATATTTATTTGAGAGAACCTCAATATAAAAGCATAATAAGATCAAAACCTTTAAGGATAGAAATAATTGAAGATTTAAGCAAAAAAATAGTTGATGAGATAGGACATTATATTTTCATGCATACAGATTTATATGAAAATATAGGAGAGCAACTTATATCTAAAAACATGACTTTAATGGTGGTTAGAGATGGTAGAAATTCAAATAAACTTTTGGGCTTTTCTGCTTTCCATAAAATTAGCACTTCTGAAGTTTATACTGAATTTAAAAGTCAACCAATAGCTAACTTTGTTAGGGAAAAAACTGCTGGGAGAATCATAGTAGTAGATGGTATATATATAAATCCAAGTATTACATATGATAACCTAGAACAAATAATTATTACTGAAACTTTAGCACATTGTTTAAAACATGATTATACATATGCACTTTATTATAACATAATTTCAAATATAAACAGTGAAAAAGTATATGAAACATTAGAACTTCAAGGATTTCAAAAACTTAATGATGAAAGTATAGATAAAACAATCTATGCAGTTGATATGAAGTTTCCTATTTGCCTTACTTTAAATCTTGAGAGTTTTATAAAAGAACCACTTAATTTAAATCCTAATGTACAAGAAGTAATAAAAAAATCCAGGAAAGACCTTCAAGAATCATTTACAAAACTATATCCAGGAAGCTTAGTTTTGTCATTTGATAATGATATGATAAACCAAACTTTGATACAAAAAGTTTGCGGTATTAATCGTGTTCCAGATGAAGTTCAAAATCCAAGAGTATTAGGTGAATATATGTGTGTTCCTTTTGGAAATATTTTAAAAGGCATGGTGGTACCAAATACGGTTACAAAGTCATTGCATACAGAAAAAGTCTTTACAACAGATGTTAAACATTTTAGAATTTTAGAATATCCATTTTATTCTCCATTAAAAAATCAAATAAGAACTATAAAATCATTTGATAAACCTGTTATATTAGTAGATGATTTGTTGCATAAGGGGTATAGAATAAAAGAAATAGATCCTATATTAAAAAGTCAAGATGTCAAAGTTGAAAAGATAATTGTTGGAATTATGTCTGGAAGAGGCAAAGATTTGATGGAAATACAGGGTAGAAATGTGGATTCAGCATATTTTATTCCTAATTTAAGGATTTGGTTCAATGAGAATTTAATGTATCCTTTCTTGGGAGGAGATGAAATATGGTCTGAAGATGAAAGTAACCTTAATTTAATACCATCAATTAATCTCATACTTCCATATGTTGCTCCACCATTTATTAAGAGTGCAACAAATGAAGATATATATAATTTATCAATGACATGTCTTGTTAATGCAAAAAAATTATTAAAGGTACTAGAGTCTGAATATCAAAATATGTATGAAAAAAATCTGACTGTTAAAAGACTTGGAGAAGTATTGGTTTCACCTAGGTATCCTTTTATAGGGAAAAACATATCTTACGATTCAAATTTTGAAGCATCTAGCTATATGGATGTTAGCATTGAAAATTTAATTAAATTAGAGAGGTATATAAAATAATATGTACTACTACTACCATGATAATAATTATTTATTTTCATTAAGTGATGAATATAATTTCAATAAAATAAGTGAAGAGGAAGCTTTAAGCAATTGTTGTTGTTTGTATTATTTAATAAAAATTGATAAAAATAAATCTAAAAAAACATTTGCTGTTTCAGCCTGTTCAGACTTATATATTAAAGAAGAAAATATCGATATACTTGTATTGAAAGAAACAAAAGAAACTATTCCTGAAAAAATCAGAGAATTGATTGAACATAGAAAAATAAAGGCAGTAAATACATCATACGCGGGATTTGAAAAGTGTTTTTTCATGGAAGAACCTAGGAAAAAAAGAGTAAATATTTTAGCTCTTGGAGATGTTGGAAGCACCATGCTTATGGGACTTAAGTTACTTGGAGGAGAAAGTATTGATTCTATAGGAATCTTTGATAGAAGTGAAGACAAAATCAAGAGATGGGAATATGAAATGAATCAAACGTCACTTCCATTTGATTATGATTGTTTCCCTGAGGTTCATGGTATAAAGAAGGAAGAACTGTTTGATTGTGATTTGTTTGCATTTTGTGCATCTAAAGGTGTTCCTCCAGTTGGATCAAGTGTAAAAGATGTTAGGATGGTACAGTTTGAAGAAAATTCTAAACTTATTAAAGAATATGCACAAATGGCTGCACAAAAAAAATTCAAGGGCATTTTTGCTGTTGTGTCAGATCCTGTTGATCCTTTGTGTAAGGTAGTGTATGAAGAAAGTAATTACATGCTTAACCCTGAACAAATAAAAGGTTATGGACTTGGAGTTATGAATGCAAGAGCTAGTTATTATGCTAAAAAAGAATTGAAATTTTCACAGTTTCTAACAGAAGGAAGAGCATTTGGACCACATGGTAATGATTTAATAATCGCAGATAGCATTAGTAATTATAACGATGAGTTATCTAGCGAGCTTACTAAATTAGCAGTGGAAGCAAATCTTGAAGTTAGAAAAACAGGATTTAAACCTTTTATTGCTCCAGCATTATCTTCTGGTGCAATATCAATTATTCATACATTAGCAGAGAAATGGCATTACAGTTCCAACTTTATAGGTGGGGTGTATATGGGTGCTAAAAATAGAAACACTCCTGCTGGGGTTGAAATTGAAAAGATTAATATGCCACAAGTATTATTTGATAGGATTGATAGAACTTATAAAGCTTTAGAACAAATACGGTAGTGGAGACCCTTTGGGTCTCATTATTGGCGGAACGATTAGAGGACATAAAGTGTGAGAATAGTTTATTTTATTATGGTGGGGGTGTAAGTTTGGATAAATTGTTAGTTTTAACGCCAGGGCAAATTTCAGAGAGATTAAACAATATGCTTGCATATTCCTTAGAAGGCTATGAATATGCAAGTATAAGTACAATTAATGAATTTAATGAATTCAAAGATATGAAAAACAGGCGTATTTTATTTGCTGTTGAACTTGGCTATTCTGGTATAAATATTGAGTTGTATAAAATGCTTGAAAAAATTAATATGTCGAATAGTGATTTTTTTGAGAATTCAATAGCGAGTATAATAATAAATAGCGATAATGAGTTTTTTACAAGAGATGTAGCACGAAAAATTATATTATATGCTAATATGGTTGGTTGCACATTTCCAGGAAGGCCTGTTTCGGAAGCTACTGGTTCTTTGCAAAATTTCAACACATACAAGAAAATTCATAACATGGATTTGATTGATATATGTTATAACGATTGCAAGGGAACTGTAAAAAGGCTTATGGATTTTAATATAAATAAAATTAAGAACCCCCATATTTTAACTCTTCATTCAAGTAATTATAAAACATCTAACACCTTGACTTTGTGGAAAATGGTAAAAGATAATTTAAAAGGAAATGAAATAAATGAAATACATATAGAAAATGGTTCTGTCAGAGATTGTAAAGGATGTTTATACAAAGCGTGCAAGCACTATTCTGAAAGCACAAATTGTTTTTATGGGGGAGTAATGGTAGACGAAGTTTATCCAGCAATCTTAGATTGCGATGTATTGATAATGCTTTGTCCAAATTACAATGATGCTATAAGCGCAAACATGTCAGCAGTTATAAACCGGTTAACTGCATTATTTAGAAAAACTAAATTTTACGATAAATATTTTTATGCAATTGTCGTATCAGGACATAGCGGCAGCGATATAGTAGCACAGCAATTAATAAGTGCATTAAATATAAATAAGACATTTATGTTGCCACCAAAGTTTGCCCTAATGGAAACAGCAAATGATATTGGAGATATAGAGAAAATAGATAATATAAGAGAAAAAGCAGCTGGATTTGCTAAAAATATAAAAAATAATGTAATATATTAACATAAACCGAATGTCCATAGATTTGGATTTATTATTAGATACCCAAAAGGAACAGAGAAAATCACCGGATATATTCTTTCTGATTCTTACCTATACCGCTGCACATACATATATAGGATATTATGAAAAGTATGGATTAAGTGTATTGGTACAGTTATAATTATAAAAGCGTGCATAGGTTTTTACATAAAGAAAAGGAGGAAATTGTTATTGAAAAAACTACGTTTACTTTTGGTTATTATTGCATTAATGACTTTTTTTACGTCTTGTACTGGTAAAGAGCCTGAAAATTCAGATATGTTCAATGAAGATTGGTATGAAAATTTAGGAGAGGGATTAAAACAAATATTAGAAAGTAAGGCAAGTGATAATCCAAGTGATGATATAGTGGCTTACATAAATGGGATTCCAATATATAAGGATGAAATTATAGACAGGAAAACTAAATTGATGTTACTTAATAATATTGAAAATCCAAATTGGCCAACTAATCCTGTTGAATACGTTTGCAGAGAAACCTACATGTATTATTATGCTGCTAAAAATAATATTGATGTTACAGATAAAGAAGTAAATGAAACTTTAAATTTTCAAAAGCAGCAGGCAGAAAATTCAGAAGAATTTCAGAAATTGATTGCAGAATACTTGAGTAGGGCAGATATGACAATAGAACAGTATTGGAATGTCCTAGCACCAAAATCATATAGAAATTCAATCCTAAAAAGTAGGGGTTATAAACATATACTTGAAAATTTGACTGGTATCAATATTTACGAAATCAGCCCTGAAGAACAATCAAATTATGTTAATCAATTTATTAAAGAAAATATGAAAATAGATGTAATTAATAAGGAGTTTATAGATTTATATAATTATGATATCTATGAATTGAACAATTAGTAAGATGTTTGAATTATAGAATAATTATAATTGAAAATATAAAACTTGTCTACTTCTATTTTGTCAAAAAAAATATTGAAGTATATTCTTATATATTTCAACATTTTATATATTATCTCTTCTGCTTTAGAGTCCACTGTTAGAATCTCTATATCCTACTTATTTTGTTTTTGTTTGAATAACGCGAAGCGCCGCCACAAAGTGGCTTCGTGCTTCTTTATGATTGTTAAATTCTATCAATCAAAAAGAACCGTCCCTCAAATCTTCTAAACTTGTATTATGAGTATCATATTGTTTTTCGTGAATAATAATGATATAATAAGTGAAGAATATTGATAGGAGGTGTTTAATAATGATGATTAAACCATCTACCACATTAAGAAATGATTATAACGAAATATCTGCTTATTGTAAGGAGAAAGAGCAACCAGTTTTTGTTACAAAAAATGGAGAAGGTGACTTAGTTGTAATGAGCATTGATTTATATGAAAAAAGAGAAGAAATGTTGGATTTGAGAGAAAAATTATTAGAAGCAGAAATGCATCGTATAAGCGGTGCAAAAACTTATTCAATTGATGAAGTAAGTACTAGGCTTAGAGGTCTTATCAATGGAGAACTATAATGTTAAATTTTTGCAGACAGCAATAGATGATTTGGAAAAAATTATAATTTATATTGCTGCTGACAGTAAAGATGCAGCAATAAGGTGGCATGATAATTTGATTGAGAAATTGAATAGACTAACATTATTTCCTAAAATGGGTATAAAGATAGCAGATAAAAAAATGGCATCACTAGAATTTAGAATGCTTCCAATAAAAAATTATATATTATTTTATAGAGTGTTTGAAAAGGAAAAAGAAGTTATTATTTTAAGAGTACTAGATGCAAAAAGAGATTATCCAAGAATTTTCAAAGATTATACTATACAAAGTGATAGTAAAGGATAATGTAAAAATAAAGCAATGAGTGTGACAATTGGTAATAATACCTTATTGTTTGGTCGGGATGACTGGATTCGAACCAGCGACCCCAAGTCCCCCAGACTTGTACGCTAACCAAGCTGCGCTACATCCCGATTTTAGTTCATATGAAAATTATAGTTGATATATGCAAATCTGTAAAGAAAATTTTGCAATATAGACTATATATTTTTTTTGCAATTTTTACAAATTTATGGTAAAATAATGCAGATATCATTGGAATTAATTATATTTAGTATAAGTGAATTGAGGTATTATATTTTATATGGAAAGAAATAAAAAAAAGAAAATAAATTGGAGATTTAAAAAACTTGAATATAAACTAATGGAAGAATATCTTGAAGAAATGGCGATAAAAGGGTGGATGCCATCTGAAATAGACAATAATAAAGCAATATTTGTTAAAATAGATCCAAGACAACTTAAATTTTGTGTTAGCATTTCACCATATAAATCAACATTAATTCATGATGTTGATGATGATTTAATTGATGAATATAGAAGTTCGTGTGAAGCATTAGGTTGGCATTATATAACATCTTACGACCAAATGTATTTTTTTTATGCAGAAAAATATGAAAATACATATCGTATACATACTGATCCTGAGTTAGAACAAAAAATAGTTTTGGATAATGTATGGAAAAAAGAATTGTTTAGAAGTATAGGAATTTTTATATATTTTATAGCTATAACCTGGATGAATTTTTTTACTGAAGGATATTTGGATTATAGGATACTAGTTAATTGGTTTAAGTTATTGACAATGTTTTTTCTTTTACCTTTAGCTTGCATTGTTTCCATTACTCCAGTTATAACCAATTTAATTTGGTATTTCAAAGTTAAATCTAATATGAATTATAATGTGAGTAGTAAGTCTCTAAGATTTGTGAAATTAAGAAATGCGGTTCTTGACATAGAATCTTATACATTAATAGTACTATTAGTTCCAGTGCTGGGGTATTATTTTTTCCCGAAAGGAATATTAGATAATTGGACTACAAACTTGTTTTTAATAACAATTTTATCAATTACTGTTTGTTGTTTCTATTTGTATTTTAAAGAGAAAACAAGCAAAACTGTTAAAATGTTATCTATATTTAGTATTTTTATTGGAATCACTATTTTAATATATATTATGGCTCAATCATCACTGAGTAATGAAATTAGCAATGCAAATGATGATATACAAATTATTTCTTACAAATATCCCGTAATTAAGATTTCTGATTTTGCTGATATAGGTGAAATAGATAGTAATTCTTTTAATAAGAGTTATAGCCCTCTGGTGCCAAATGGGTATATCTATTCAGAGGATTATAATGATGCTGTTAAAGGAAAAAATTATGATGTAACAACGGAATATTATAAATGTATTAGCGAAAAGGTAGCAAGTATTGTATATGATGGTATAATAGCTGATTATGAAAATGGAAAGTATTTTAGAGGAAATATAGAAAATATTTATGAAAAAAATTGGAATTGCGATAAAGTGACATTAATTACTGATAGTATTTTTGACAATGAAATTTTAGTATTGCTTAAAGATAGTGAGGTCATTAAAATTGAAATTTCAGATAATTTAATTAATATATATGATGAGAAGTATAGACAAAAGATACTTGAGAAATTCATGAATTATATTTAATCTATAATATGTGTAAATTTTTATTAATATTGAATAGAGGTGACAAATTGAGCGATAAAAAGAAAGTAAATTGGGGATTTTCTAAGCTTGAATACAAACTTATGGAGCGGTATCTTGAAGAAATGGCAATGAAGGGATGGATGCTTGAGGAAATTAGCAGTCAAAAGGCAATCTTCACCCCAATAAATCCAAGAAAGATAAAATATTGTGTTGATATAGCATCAAAAACAAAAAAATCTTTATTTAAAAGAGATAGTGATTTTGATGAAAATTATAATAAATCTTGTGAACGGTTAGGTTGGCATTTTATTACATCTTATGACCAAATACAATTTTTTTATGCTGAAAATCATGAAAATACCTATCGTATACATACTGACATGGAATCAGAAAAGGAATTTATAATAAATACTGTGTGGAAAAAGGAAACGTATAAAAGTTTATTTTATTTAATTTGTCTTATAATATTATCAGTATATATATTTAAATTTAATAGAAAAATACTTTATTATTTAATACGTAGTAATGATGGAATGATATTTCTACTTATTCCGATGACTTATATTATGGTAAGTTATTCTTTTATAAGCAAACTTATATGGTATTTTAAAATAGAATCAACCATGAGCCTAAAAGCAAGTCAGAAACATTATAAGTTTGCGAGATTCAGAAATATAATTTCTGATACTTTTACTTATATTTTACAAATACTTTCAATACTAGTATTGTTTAGCAGCTATTTCTCGAAAGGTCTATTATACAATTTAAATATAAAATTATCAGTTTTAGCAATATTAGGATTCATTATTATCAGTTGTTATATTTTTGTAAGAATCAAGGAAGATCTTAACAAAAAATGGCAAGTAGTTTTTATAAGCAGTATCTTTATTGGTATTACAATATTAGTTTATTACATGTCTAGTATATCATTAGATGAATATGCTAAAAATCCAAATGGCATACAGGTTATTCCTGATAAATATTCTGTAATTAAGATATCGGATTTTATTAACACAAACAAAATAGATAGAAATGACTTTACTATAAGCTATAACCCTTTAGTTCCTACCCATTATAAGTATAATGAGTATTATAGTGATAGCTATAATACCTATATGGCAGGAACAGAGTATTTTAAATGTATGAATAAAGAAATAGCAACTATTTTATATAATGGCATAATAAGTGAATATAAAAAGAGAACATACATTAGTGCTAAAATAGAAAATATTTCTGAAAAGTATTGGAATTGTGATAAGGCAACTTTAATATACGATGATACTTTATTGTTGCTTAAGGGTAGTGAAGTTATTGAAGTTAAGATTTCACAAAAATTAACTAATATATATTACGAGAAGTTTAGAAAAAAAATACTTGAAAAATTTATGAAAGTCTATTGATTTCTTGTAAGTACAAGCATTAGAATTTTCGCTATACGCCCAATTTAATATTGCTTTTAAAATCATATAAAAAAATAAAATAATTTTAAAATTCGGCTTGCAATTTATATTGCATTCTGTTAAAGTTTATATATCCATGTACTGTATAGTCAATGGAAAATATAATATAAGGAAGTACATAAAATGATTGAAGATAAAGATTTACACGAATGTGGATGCGAAGACGGTTGCGATTGTGATGATGATTGTGGATGTGGAGAAGGTTGTGGATGTCACGATGAAGAAATGATGACACTTACTCTTGAAGACGGAACAGAAATTGAATGTGCAGTAATTGCAATTTTCCCTGTTGAAGAAAAAGAATACATAGCATTATTGCCGCTTGAAAACCAAGAAGATGGAGAAGTTTTCCTCTATGGATATGTAGAAGATAAAGAGGGTGGATTTGAATTAGTAAGCATTGAATCTGATGAAGAATATGAAAATGTAACAAAAGCATTTGATGAAATTCTTGATGAAGCAGAACTTGACGAATTATTTGACGACGAAGAAAAATAATACTTAATGATTGACAGTCTAAGGGCTGTCTTTTTTTATGTTTTTTGTATGTTTTAAAAATAGATACAAAAGTTAATTATAGATGTTGACAATGCACATATCTTATGATAATCTAACAGGAATAATTATATTTGTTCGTATAATAATAAATGAAAAAAGGAGAATATAGATGGCAAGAATTATTAATGAGCCTTCCAGAACATTTGGAGAATATTTACTTTTACCTAATTTAACTACAAAAGATTGCATCGTAGATAATGTGGATTTAAGCACTCCTCTAACAAGATTTAAAAAAGGAGAGGAACCTGGATTAAAGCTTAATATTCCATTTTCATCAGCAATAATGCAGTCAGTTTCAGATAATAACATGGCAATTGCACTAGCTAAAAATGGAGGGATAGCATTTATATATGGTTCCCAAACAATTGAAGAAGAAGCAGAAATGGTGAGAAAAGTTAAAAAATACAAAGCTGGTTTTGTAATAAGTGATTCAAATTTAACACCTAACCACACGTTGGAAGATGTTTTAGCATTGAAGGAAAAAACAGGGCACTCAACCATGGCAATAACTGATGATGGAACACCAACTGGAAAACTTCTTGGGATTGTAACTAGTAGGGATTATAGAATTACAAGAGATCCACTAGATAAAAAAGTTAGTGAATTTATGACTCAAGGTGACTCACTTATAGTTGGTAAAGAAGGAATTACACTTTCTGAAGCAAATAATATATTGTGGGATAATAAATTAAATGCTGTACCAATAGTTGATGAAGATTTCAATTTAGTATATATGGTTTTTAGAAAAGACTATTCGGATGACAAAGAAAACCCAAGAGCAAACTTAGATAATCAAAAAAGATATATAGTAGGAGCTGGTATTAACTCAAGAGACTACAAAGAAAGAGTTCCTGCTTTAGTTGACGCTGGCGTTGATATAGTATGTATAGACTCATCAGAAGGTTTTAGCGAATGGCAAGCTGATACAATAAAATGGATAAAAGAAGAATATGGTGAAAGAGTTAAAATTGGTGCAGGTAATGTTGTAGAACCAGAGGGATTTAGATACTTGGCAGATGCTGGTGCGGATTTTGTAAAAATAGGCATAGGCGGTGGTTCAATATGTATTACTCGTGAACAAAAGGGTATAGGTAGAGGACAGGCGTCAGCAGTATTAGATGTAGCTGCTGCTAGAGATGAGTATTTTGAACAAACAGGTATATATGTTCCATTATGTTCTGATGGTGGATTAGTTCAGGATTATCATATTACATTAGCATTAGCTATGGGAGCAGATTTTGTTATGTTAGGGAGATATTTTGCAAGATTTGATGAAAGTCCTACAGCAAAAATAAAATATGGCAATGGATTTGTAAAAGAGTACTGGGGCGAAGGCTCAAATAGAGCTAGAAACTGGGCTAGATATGATTTAGGTGGCAAAACTGACCTTCAATTTGAAGAAGGCGTTGATTCATATGTACCATACGCTGGTAAATTAGATGATGGATTAGGAACTACACTTCATAAAATAAAATCAACAATGTGTAATTTAGGCAGTAAATCTATATATCAATTGCAAAAAACTGCAAGATTATGTTTAGTATCATCAACAAGTATATCGGAAGGCTCTGCCCATGATGTAATTCTAAAAAATCAGTAATTATAATAAGGCAATCTAAACAAAATTGATATGATACCTCCAAAGTAGACAATGTAATTAATTAAAATTACAGAATCTATTTTAGGAGGTATTTTTATGAGTGGAAAACAGAAATTTAGTAAGGAGATAAAAATAATTGCTTGCAAAAAATATAATTTGAAAGTATAGGCTTATATATGAGAAGCTGTCATGATTATATTACATAAATCTGTACCTTTTGTAAATTGTTAAATTAGATTATATTAACATTACAAAGATAGATATGTCAGGAGGACAAGATGAAAAATTATATTCCAAAAATTGCTGCTATTCACGATATTTCAGGGGTTGGTAGATGCTCCATGACTGTAATATTACCTGTATTATCAGCTCTTAGTTGTCAAGTTTGTCCATTACCAACAGCACTTTTAAGCAATCATTCCGAATATAAAGAATTCTTTTTTTATGATTTTACAAAACATATGGAAGAATATTATAATATTTGGGAAAAAAATAATGCTGAATTTGATTGTGTATATAGTGGATTTCTAGGTTCTGAAAAACAAATTAATATTATATTAGATATAATAAAAAAAGTTAAATCAAAGTCAAATGCCCTTGTAGTGGTTGACCCTGTTATGGGGGATCATGGGATAATTTATAAGACTTATACAGAAGATATGGTGAGAAAAATGAGCCAGCTAGTAGCAAATGCAGATATAATAACACCAAATCTTACTGAAGTAAGTATACTTTTAAATGAACAATATGTAAATAAAGATGTAAATCTAGAAACTATAAAGAAATATCTTAAAAGTTTAAGTGATATGGGACCGAATATTGTAGTAATTACAGGAATAACAACAGATTTAGGAGAACATATCAATGCTTGTTATGACAGAAAACAAAATAATTATTGGAAGATACCTTTTGAATATATTGGTACTAGATATCCAGGAACAGGGGATTTGTTTACTTCATTGTTTATCGGATATTTATTAAACAATTACAAACTGCCAGAATCTATAGAACTAGCTTCTAAATTTGTGTCCGAAGCGGTTAAAGTTACATGTGAAGCCAATACACCTCATCAAGAAGGAGTACAGTTTGAGAAAATAATGAGAAAGTTATATGATGGAGTTAATGAATATAAATACGATATCATACAACTTGGTGAATATAAATTAAATCATTAATAATTTGAAAAAAACAATTGTTAGGCAATTGTTTTTTTTATGTAATTATAGTATATAATATTAAACTTTGTTAATAATATCTATAAATACTAGGAATATTTACTTTATAATTGAAATGATTTGTATTAAAATTGATGCGAAGTATAATATATGTCAATAAAGAAATAAAATATAGCTTGATTAATATTAAGTTATGATATATAATACGCTTTGTGCGAAAAATATGGGATTTTTGCAAGGGATTGCCTATAATGTATTAGTTTTATACAAGTACAAAAAGTAAGTTTTTCTAAGAGAAAAATTTATACCTTTAGTTGACGACGAAGTTTGTCAATATCGGATATAATATTGAAGGTAGGTGTTATAATGAAAGGAAAAAAAATATACCCATTTATAATTGTAACAATTTTAGTAATGAGCTTTATTGTAACTTATGATATTAATGAAAAGAATGACAAGAATTTTGCATTTGCAGATACCTTAACAGAATTAAGCCCTGTAATTGCAGCATCAGACCAGCCTATATCAGAAATTAAGTATGATATAATTAGAGACGGTGTAGAAAATGAAACAAAGGTAGTAAAAAATGATAATCAATTTGAAGGATATGAAAAAGTCATTCAAAGTGGTTCGGATGGAATGAAAAAATCTGTTTATCAAGAAACATATTTAGACGGAGAACTTATTTCCAAAAATTTAGAAGAAGAGATAGTTTATAAAGAACCTGTAGATAAAATAATAGAGATAGGAACTAGAAAGCATCTGGTAACTTCACGTGGTGGATTTAGATATTCTAATGAACTGGTGTTGACGGCCACAGCTTATGATTTATCTTATGAAAGTACAGGGAAAAATCCTGGTGATCCAGAATATGGAATCACAGCGTCCGGCACAAAAGCTCAGCCGGGCACAGTAGCAGTTGATCCAAGAGTTATACCTCTTGGAACGAAGTTATACGTAGCTTCGATTGATGGCAGTCCTGATTATGGTTTTGCAACTGCAGAGGATACAGGGGGAGCAATAAAAGGTAACAAAATAGATTTATTTATGGAAAGTGGTACAGATTGTTATAATTTTGGAAGGAGACAAGTAAAGGTTTATATCTTAGATTAAATTATTACAATATCCCCTAACAAATTAATATCAATAATATCAATAAGTAACAAAAATAAAAATTGCCTGTGATTAATACAATGCAGGCAATTTTTATTTGTAAAATATTAATTAAAAGTAAAAAAATTGTTAAGTTATATAAAATCTATATGCAAAAAGGTAAAAATAGTGTATATTGTTAGAGTACTATTGATTAAGTTGAAAATAAAAATTACTTAAATTTATATAAATTAATACTACAATGTATAATTTAGGGAGGTAATAAGTTACAAATGAAGAAACCAATATTTATAGGAATTTCTGGAGGAAGCGGTTCGGGCAAAACAACAATAGTTAATAGAATATATTCAGAAGTTCCGGAAAAAAGCATATGTATAATTGAACATGATGCATACTATAAGGATCAAAGTGAATTGACATATGAACAAAGATGCAAAACTAATTATGATCACCCATTTGCCTTTGATACAGATTTATTTGTAGAACATATTAAAAAATTAAAAGATGGGGAAACTATAGATAAACCTATTTATGATTATGAAATACACAATAGAAAAAAAGAAAATGTAATGGTAGAACCTAAAGAAATTATTATAGTAGAAGGGTTATTAGTCTTTTATGAAGAAAGAATAAGAGATTTATTAGATATAAAAATATTTGTAGATACAGATGCAGATATAAGAATCATGAGAAGAATTATGAGAGATATGAAAGAACGTGGAAGAACACTTGATTCTATAATATCGCAGTATGTGGATACTGTTAGACCAGCCCATGAGCAATTTATTGAACCTAGTAAAAAATACGCAGATATAATAGTTACTGAAGGTGGAAATAATTTAGTTGCAGTTGACTTAATGGTAACAAAAATTAAATCTTTATTGTATAAAAATCAATAATTAGTAATTACTCATGTTAGGAGAATATATAAATTGATTAAAGAAATAATAGTGGTTGAAGGAAAATCTGACATATCAGCAGTAAAAAAAGCTGTTGATGCAGAAGTAATATCAACTAGTGGATTAGGAATAAATGATAAAATTATTAAAGTAATAAAAAAAGCATCAAAAAATAGAGGAATAATAATATTAACAGATCCTGATTACCCAGGTAAAAAAATTAGAAACATATTATCAAGTGAAATAGAAAATTGTAAGCATGCTTTTATTCCAAGAGATAAAGCTAATAAAAATGGTAACATTGGTGTTGAAAATGCATCACCAGAAGAAATTAGAGTAGCACTTTCCAATGCAAAAGCCGAACTTTCTGTAGATAGAAAAGAGTTTACTAATCATGACATGGTTTATTATGAGCTCATTGGTAATGAAAATGCCTCAAAAAGAAGAGGTAAGTTAGGTGATGAAATTGGTATAGGATATTGCAGTGCAAAGCAATTTTTAAAGAGATTAAATAGTTTTGGTATAACAAGAGAAGAGCTAGAAACAGCAATTACAATTGTAAATGAGAATGAAAATTAAATTGTTTAAAGAAGAAATTAAGGGGTAATTATTATATGGATGAAATGAAGTTGTATTCACCTAGAGTTATGAAAGAAATATTAGAAAAGTATGGATTTAAGTTTAGTAAAGGACTTGGACAAAATTTTCTAATTGATGGTAATATAATAAATAAAATAGTGGAAGCTGCAGATATAGATGAAAATTCTGGTGTAATAGAAATTGGACCTGGTTTTGGAACATTAACTCAAGGTTTATGTAAAAAGGCAAAAAAAGTTGTAGCAATAGAAATTGATAAAAGTTTAAAAGGTGTTCATAAAGAAACACTTAAGTATGATAATATAAAAATAGTATATGAAGATTTTATGAAAATTGATGTTGATAAGCTTATAGAAGAAGAATTTGCTGGAATGGATGTAAAATTAGTTGCTAATCTTCCATATTATATAACAACACCAATTATTATGAAAATTCTTGAAGATAAATATAAAATATCAAGGATAGTAGTAATGGTTCAAAAGGAAGTTGCAAATAGATTAAATGCTAAACCTGGAACAAAAGAGTATAGTGCAATATCACTTGCAGTTCAATATAGAGCAAATACAAATGTTACTATGATTGTTCCTAGTTCTGTTTTCATGCCTAGACCTAAGGTAGATTCAGCTGTAATAGCATTAGATATATTAAAAGAACCAAGAATAAATATAATAGATGAAAAAATGCTTTTTGAAGTTATAAGAGGCTCCTTTAATCAAAGAAGAAAAACTATACTTAATGGACTTAGCAATAAATTTGATTGTTCTAAGGAAACTATTAAAGAAGTTCTTCAAAATGTAAATATTGACCCTGGAATTAGAGGAGAAAACTTAACAATTGAAGAATTTGGGAAAATTTCAGATGAAATGAGCAGGTTCTTTGAAGCCTCTAGTAAAAATATTATAAATGAAATGTAAAAGGGACATATAAAAGTCTCTATGCATATAAAAAATGAAATGGAGGATTTTCTATGAAAATTTATACAAAAACAGGTGATAAGGGTCAAACTTCACTTTATGACGGAACTAGAATAGACAAAGATTCTCTAAGGGTAGAAGCTTATGGTACAATTGACGAACTTAATTCTTCAATTGGATTTGCTTCTAAATTTGTAGAAGATAAATACATAAGTGATATACTATTTAAAATTCAAAAAAGGTTATTTTTTGTAGCAGGAGAACTTGCAACATTAGAAGAAGGAAAATTTAATTATAAAATAAAAGAAGAAGATATTGAAGGGCTTGAAAAAATAATTGATGGGTGCTTACCTAAAATTAATCAGGCAGATGCTTTCATAGTACCAGGAACATCTAAAGCCTCAGCTGCATTACATATGTCTAGAACGATATGTAGGAGAGCAGAAAGAAGAATAATAACATTAAAGAAACATGAAGAGGTAAGTGATGTATTATTAAAATTTGTTAATAGACTTTCAGATGTCTTGTATTCATTTGCTAGATATCTAGAAGAAGAAAGAGTAATTATGGATTTTAAAGCATTTTACGAAGAAAAATTATAGAAATGCGAGTATCCTTATGGTGCGGACAATAAAAAATCCGAACTATAGGGATTTTTTATTTAATGCTTTACAAAAAAATTTTTTGTGCTATTATATAGAATGGTAATACGAAAAGATGTTATTAAATGTTAGCAATATTATGGAGGATTAAAAATTGAAATATTTTTTCAAAGTGTTTTTTACTTCGCTAGCCTGTTTTACGATCATAATTGCAGGTTGTATATATTTATATAGCGAAAAAAACGTAGAAGCAACGGATATATTTAGAATGATAACTGGTAAAACAGAAGAAAATCCAAATGATACACCTTTGCAAAAGGCAATTGTGAAAAAGGGAAGAGTAAATATTTTGTTACTTGGGCTTGAACATGAAAGAACAGATACAATTATGGTTGCAAGTTATGATACAAAAACTAAAGAAATTGATATTATTTCAATACCTAGAGATACATATTGTGAAAGAGATGGATTTGTAAATAGTGCAAATAATAAGATTAATACTGTGTATACTGTTAAAGGTATAGAAGGCCTTGAAGAAGTGATTAAAAGGTTGACTGGTATAACTATAGATAAATATGCTACCATTGATTATGATGGTGTAAGAGCAGCTGTAGATGCAGTTGATGGAGTAGAGGTTGATGTACCATTTCATATGAAATATGCAGACCCATATTCAGATCCACCTCTTTACATAGACATACCAAAAGGTAAACAAACTATTTATGGTGACAAGGCTATGGAGTTTTTGCGATTTAGGAAGACAAATTACAAGGGTTACTCGGGATATGCAAAGGGAGATCTAGGTAGGATAGAAACGCAACAGCAATTTATTAAATCAGCTATTAAAAAAGCTTTAAGCTTTAAGCTTCCTAAAGTTATTAGTGAAGTATACCCATATATAGGAACAGACTTGTCTTTGGCAGAATGTACGTCTTTAGGGGTTAGTTCAATTGGTATGTCAACTGAAAACATAAGCTTACACGTTTTGCCAGGAAGTACGGAAACTAGAAATGGACTATCGTTTTATATGCCAAAATCTGATGAAATATTAAGTTTGATATATGAAATATACGATATAGAACTAGATTAATAAATATTGATTATAGGCCTCACAATGTATTGTATTATTGTTAGGCTTTTTTCAAAATATTGTATTTATAACAAAAGTAAAGGTATTTTTAAGATAGTTTGTATTATAATAATAAAGTTAAGTTAATGTATAGGTTTAATATAGAGGAGCACACATGCTAAAAATATTTAAAAAATTAAAAAAATTCTCAGTTATGATTGCTGGAGTTTTAATATTTGTTTTATTACAAACACTATGTGATTTAAACATCCCATCATTAATGGCGGATATTGTTAATAATGGTATATTAAAAAATAACGTTCCGTATGTAATAAGTGCAGGGATTAAAATGCTAATTTTTACTATAGGAATCGTAGTATTTAGTGTTTTATCAAACTTATTATCTTCAGTTGTATCAGCAAAATTTTCTGAAAAATTGAGAAACGAAATATTTGAAAAGGTTGAAAACTTTTCACTAGATGAATTTAATAAATTTGGTACAGCTTCATTAATTACAAGAAGTACTAATGATGTAACTCAAATTCAAATGGTAGTATTAGTTATATTGCGTATGATGGTTATGGCACCTATTATGACATTAGGTGGTATTTTTATGGCAATAAAAACAGATGCTGGTTTATCTTGGGTTTTAATGATTGCTCTACCAGCAATTGTTGTACTTGTTTTAATTGTATTGAAATTTGGTGGAAAACTATTTGCTTCAATGCAAGTAAAGCTTGATAAGGTAAATTTAGTTATGAGAGAAAATTTAACTGGAATTAGAGTTATTAGAGCTTTTGATAGAATTGATTATGAAAAGGCTAGATTTAAAACAGCAAATGATGATTTAACTGAAACAGCAATAAAGGCAAATAAAATTATGGCAATTTTAATGCCTGGAATATTGATTATATTAAATTTCACAACTATAGCAATAGTGTGGTTTGGTGCAAAACGTATTAATATAGGAGAAATGCAAATAGGATCATTAATGGCATATATTCAATATGCATCGCTAATTTTATTTTCTTTTGTTATGATGTCCATGCTTTTTGTGATGGTACCAAGAGCTGCTGCATCAGCTAAGAGAATAAATGAAGTTTTAGAAACGGAAACAACTATAAAAGAACCATTAGATTTAAAATATTCTAATGATGAATTAAAAGGAGAAGTAGAATTTAGGAATGTTTCATTTTCTTATTCAGGGGCAGATGAACCAGTACTTAAAAATATTAGTTTTAAAGCTTCAAAAGGTGAAGTAACTGCAATCATTGGAGGTACAGGTTCAGGTAAATCAACACTTATAAATCTTATACCTAGATTTTATAATGTTACAGAAGGTGAAATACTTGTAGATAATGTTAATATAAAGGATATGTCACAACATTATCTTAGAAATAAAATTGGTATAGTTCCTCAAAAAGCCGTTTTGTTCTCAGGAACTATAAGGGATAATATAAAGTATGGTAAAGAAGATGCAACTGATGATGAAATTAGTAATGCTTTGGATATAGCAGAGGCAACAGAATTTGTATCAGAAATGGAAAGTGGCGTAGATACATTTATTGCTCAGGGTGGAAAAAATGTATCAGGTGGACAAAAACAAAGATTATCAATTGCAAGAGCTTTGGTTCGTAAGCCTGAAATATATATTTTTGATGATAGTTTTTCAGCCCTCGATTCAAAAACAGATGCTAAGGTAAGAAAATCATTGCTGTCAGTGACAAAAAACTCTGCGGTAATAATAGTAGCTCAAAAAATAAGTTCAATCATTAACGCAGACAGGATTATTGTTTTAGATGAAGGTGTAATATCTGGAATAGGAACACATAATGAACTTATGAAGAACAATGATGTTTATAGGGAAATGGCATCTTCCCAATTAAGAGAGGAGTAACTTTAATGAGCGATAGAAATAATCAAAGGCGTTCTGGTGGTCATGGTCCTATGAGGGGTGGTAGACCAGTTGAAAAAGCTAAGGATTTTAAAAATAGTGGAAAAAGGTTGCTTATTTCTTTTAAGCCTCAGATATATAGAATAATAACAGTATTTATAACTTCTATAATAAGTGTAATTTTTTCTATTCTTAGTCCTAAAGTGTTAGGAAAAGGAACTGATGCATTAGTAGAAGGAGTAAAAACTGGAATTTTTAACTTTGAATATATAAAAACAATAATAATGTATTTGTTTGTATTGTATATAGTTAGTTCTCTATTTTCATATATTCAGGAATATATAATGGCAAGTGTTTCTCAAAATGTTGTTAGAAAAATGAGAGATGATGTATCTGATAAAATTAATAAATTACCACTGAAATATTTTGACCAAAATGCTGTTGGAGATATTTTAAGCAGAGTTACAAATGATACTGAAACTATTAGTACAACATTGCAAAGAGGAGTAACTCAAATAATATCATCATTAGTTACTGTTGTTGGAATCTTAATAATAATGATGACAATAAGTCCATTGTTGACTTTTATTACATTGATTTCTATTCCTTTATCAATGTTTGCTATTATTTTTGTAATGAAGCACTCACAAAAATATTTTAAGGGTCAGCAAAAGAAACTAGGAGAATTAAATGGTCATGTAGAAGAAATTTTTTCAGGCCATATAATTGTTAAAGCCTATGGTAAAGAAAATGATGCAATAGAAAAGTTTAATAAAATAAATCAGGATTTAGCAACAACGGCTTGGAAAGCTCAGTTTTTTTCAGGTATAATAATGCCCATTAACAACCTAATAAGCAACTTAGGCTATGTTTTAATTTCAATAGTTGGTGCAATTTTGGGGATAAGAGGGATAATTTCAATTGGTAGCATTCAAGCCTTTCTGCAATACAACAAACAATTAAATCATCCTATAGCAATGTTGGGTCAAATATCAAATCAGCTTCAATCAGCCGTTGCTGCTGCTGAAAGGGTATTTCAAATAATTGATGAAGTTGAAGAACTTAAAGATGAAACAAATTCTACAGAACTTAAGAGTATTAAGGGAGATGTAGAATTTAAAAATGTAAAGTTTGGATATGACAAAGATTCTGTTTTAATAAAAGATATGAATATATCGGCTAAAGAAGGTCAAACTGTCGCAATAGTTGGACCTACAGGTGCAGGAAAAACAACTCTTGTAAATCTCTTAATGCGTTTTTATGAAGTAAATAATGGGAAAATTACAATAGATGGAACGAATATAAACCACATAAAAAGAAATAGTTTACGACATCACATTGGTATGGTTTTGCAAGATACTTGGTTATTTAATGGAACAATTAAAGAAAATATAGCATATGGACGAGAAAATGCAACTGATGAAGAAATAATAAATGCAGCTAAAGCAGCACAAGCCCATCACTTTATAAAGACTTTATCCGATGGATATGATACGGTCTTAAACGAAGAGGGAACAAATTTATCACAAGGTCAGAAACAATTATTAACAATTGCTAGGGCTTTTCTTTCTAATCCTGGAATATTGATACTTGATGAAGCAACAAGTAGCATAGATACTCGTACTGAAATTCAAATTCAAAAAGCTATGTCAAATTTAGCACATGGAAGAACTAGTTTTATAATCGCTCATAGATTGTCAACTATAAAAAATGCAGATTTGATTATGGTTATGAATCATGGAGATGTTATAGAATCAGGTACACATACAGAACTTTTAAATCAAAGTGGATTTTATGCAGATTTATATAATAGTCAGTTTAGTGTTAATTGATGTACTGTTATTAGAAAATTTCTTGACAATAAAAAACAGTTATGGTAGAGTTTAATTACTCAATATAAGAAATCATAATAATGAATATGAAAATTTGAAAATTAAATAATAAAAATTATAGGTTTTTATGATTAAAAGGGAAAGCGGTTAAAGTCCGCTACAGCCCCCGCTACTGTAATTGGAACGAAATCAAATTATACCACTGGATTATTTCTGGGAAGGTTTTGAGAGTAGGTTAATCCATAAGTCAGGAGACCTGCCTATGAATTTTATGAATAAGTCTTCGGTGGGAAGTTATTATTTTTATGTCTATTCAGCATATTAACCATAGCCGTACGGCTATGGTTTTTGTTTTGTATAACGATTTTGTTTGAGCTAAAAATATATTTAAATTTGGAGGAAAAAATGAATAAAACTAAATTTTTAGCATTGCTAATTATAGCTTTAATGCTAATTATATTAATCACAGGGTGCAGCAAGAATAATTCAGGCGATGCTACTCCTGAAACTTCAGCGCCAAGCACAGAAAATACTGAAGTAAGTAACAAAGAGGAAAACAATGCATCAGAAACACCAGAAAATAATGATGCTGTTTCTGAATATGGAGTTACTATTAATGATGAAGATGTAACTTTTGAAGATTATACAGGAGAAATGGTAACTATTAAAAAAAATCCTGAAAGAGTAGTATGCTTATACAATTCTTACTTAGATATTTATTATAGTTGTGGTGGAGAAGTTGTAGGAAGAGTAAAAGAATCAGAAGAAAAACCAGTTGAAGAATCTCTAAAAGCTGAAGTTGTTGGAACATCAGGAGCTCCAAGCTTAGAAAAGGTATTAGAACTACAGCCTGAACTAGTAATCATGACAAGTGGATTTAGCGGACAAACAGAAATGATTCCTACATTAAAAGAAAACAATATACAAGTTATAGCTATTAAGAATGATTACTTAGAGGATTACTATAAATCAGTAAGGCTATTTACAGCAATTACTGGAAGAGAAGATTTGTACCAAGAACAAATGGATAAAGTAAAAAAAGGCGTAGACAAAATAGTTGAAAAAGCACCAACGGATAAAAAATATAAAGTGCTTATATTATTTGCATCAGCAAAAAGTCTTACTGTGAGAAATTCAGAGTCAATGGTTGGTGAAATGTTAAAAGATTTAAACACAATTAATATATCAGATACACAAACCGATCCATCAAATGCTAAGGTATTTAGTATGGAAAAGATAATTCAAGAGGATCCAGATTTTATATTTGTTCAAACTATGGGAAGTGACCATGAAAAAATAATGGAGAGGCTTAAAAGTGATGCAGAGGATAATCCAGCTTGGGCATCTTTAAAAGCAGTTAAAAATGATAAATATATAGTTTTACCAAAGGACTTATATATGTATAAGCCTAATGATAGATATCCAGAGGCATATAAAGGTTTAGCTGAAATTCTTTATCTAGAGGTATATAAATAACAGTAATTAAGGAGATTAGGCATAATGAATAGCAGCAATACAAAGCAAGAAGGCATTAAGAAAAAGCTTATATTATTAATATTTATGATAATAGCTGTGTTGAGTTTTTTTATTAGTATTGGAAACGGAGCCGTCAAGATATCATTTAAAGAAATATTAAATGCAGTTTTATTTGAAGAAGCTACTGTGAATTATCAAATAATATGGAATGTTAGATTACCAAGAACCATTGTTGCAGCATTGGTAGGAACATGTCTTGCTTTATCAGGGGCGATATTACAAGGGGTGATGAGAAACCCTTTGGCAGGACCAAATATTATTGGAGTTTCTGCAGGTGCAGGTCTTTTGACTTTGATTGTGCTTATAATTTTTCCTAGCTATTACTTTTTGGCTCCTGCAGGAGCATTTGTGGGAGCTTTATTAGCTACTCTTCTAATTTATTTTCTTGCATGGAAAGAGGGAGTGGTTCCAATGAGACTTATATTAGCTGGTGTAGCAGTTTCATCACTTTTAGGGGCAGGAACTAATGCTATTATGACATTCTATCCAGATAAGGTTTCAGGAATAATTGGATTTATGGTAGGAGGATTATCTGCTACTAATTGGAGACATGTCTCGACAATATTTCCATATGCTACTATCGGGATAATATTATTGTTATTTATACCAAATAAATTAAATATACTAATGTTAGGTGATGAGGTTGCAACTGGACTTGGAATAAATGTAGAGAAAACAAGATTTTTATTTATAATAATTTCTTCTTTACTTGCAGGGGCAGCAGTGAGCGTAGCTGGACTACTAGGTTTCGTAGGATTGATTGTTCCACATATTACAAGATTGTTTATTGGGTCTGATTATAGATATTTATTGCCGGCAACAATTTTTACAGGTTCTAGCATAGTAGTTATTTGTGATACCATATCGAGGGTAATTTTTGCCCCTATGGAAATACCTGTTGGAATTATTATGTCAGCATTAGGAGCACCATTTTTTCTATATTTACTTAGAAGAAGGGAGAAGAATTAAAATGGAATTAACAGTAAAGAACTTAGATGTTAAATATAGTGATAAAAAAATAGTTAAAGATGTTAGTTTTCACATTAATACTGGTGAAATCGCTACAATAATAGGTCCAAATGGTTCTGGAAAATCTACGTTAATAAAAGCGGTTAGCAGATGCTTAAAAATATCTCGGGGTGATATTTTTTTAGATAAAATTAATATAAAAGAGAAAAAAACAAAGGATATCGCACAAGAACTAGCAGTGTTGCCACAAGTAAAAAATGTTTCTTCTGATATTTCAATAGAAGAACTAGTTTCTTATGGAAGATATCCACATCTTAAATTTGGTAAAAGATTAGGAAAAGAAGATAAAGATATTATAGATTGGGCATTAGAGAAAACAGGGTTACAGGATATGAGAAAAAGGTTTGTTATAACACTTTCTGGCGGTGAGCGTCAGAGGGCTTGGATTGCTATGTCTTTGGCGCAAAAACCTAAAATCTTAATATTAGATGAACCTACAACTTTTTTAGATATATCTTATCAGTTAGAAGTTTTGGAATTAGTTAAGGAATTAAATGAAACATTAGGACTGACTGTTGTTATGGTTTTACATGATTTAAATCAAGCCGCTAGGTATTCTGATAAAATATTAGTTATAAACAATGGTGAGTTATGTGATTTTGGTGAACCAGACAAAGTAATAAGCAGTTGTTTATTGAAAGATATTTTTAGAATAGATGCAGACATATATGATGATAAGATAAATAAGTGCACGTATTTTATCCCTAGAAAAACTATCGCATGAAATATAGCAGGTGCTTAGTGAATTTCTTAGTTACATCAAAAATTGCTCTATTTATATTAGCAAATCCGAATAAACAGTATCGATGAACAGAATAAAGAATTTGAACAAAGACAAAAAAAATAATTGAAATTTTATATTTATTGACAAAATTATTTATATGTGTTAAATTAAATGTAAATTTGAATTAAGAGAGAATAGATTAAAGTTATAAAATTAAATATATGAAAATTATAGGTTTATATAATTAAAAGGGAAAGCGGTTAAAATCCGCTACAGCCCCCGCTACTGTAATTGGAACGAAATCAAAGTATACCACTGGAATATTTTCTGGGAAGGTTTTGAGAGTAGGATAATCCATAAGTCAGGAGACCTGCCTAGTAATTTTACCAATAAGTCTTCGGAGGGAAGTTGTTATTAAGTGTATTTTATTGCATATAAACCATAGCCTAAGGCTATGGTTTTTTTAGTTTTAAATAGGTTGATTGGAAGTGGTTAAAAATGGATGTAGCAGTTATCGGTATAAATCATAATATAGCACCAATTGGAATCAGAGAAAAAGTTTCATTTAGTGAATCTAAAAAAGTTGAAGCTACGGCAATTCTTTTAGAAAGTGGTATTAAGGAAGTTTTAATATTATCTACGTGCAACAGAAGTGAAATATATGTTGCGTCATTGGATATTAGCAATGCTATTAATGTAGTAAAGGATTTTTATATTAATTTTTTTGGTGATAGGTCGGTTCAAGGATATATTTTTGATAAAAAGGGAAACAATGCGTTGATACATATATATGAAGTGTGCTGTGGATTTGATTCAATAGTAATTGGAGAGGATCAAATACTTGGACAAGTAAAAGATGCACTATCCACAGCAATTGAGCTAAAAGGTAGCAGTAAAATTTTAAATAAACTTTTTAGAGAAGCTATTACAGTTTCAAAAAAAATAAAAACTGAAACAAAATTATCAGAAAATCCTCTGTCTATAAGCTATATAGGTGTAAAACGAATTAAAGAAGAAATATGTGACTTGTCAGATAAAAAAGTTCTTCTTGTAGGGCTCGGTAAAATGGGAGTTTTGGCACTTACTCATCTTAGAGAATATGAAATAGGTAAGATATATGTTTCAAACAGAAATTTATTGAAGTCTATAGAAATATCAGAAGAAATTGATAATATTGAAGTAGTAAAATATGAGAATCTCAAAAACGCTATTAATATTGTCGATATAGTTATTTGTGCAACATCATCGCCTCATATTATTATTAAACAGGAGGATATTGGTTTCAATAGAAAAAAACCAGTTTACATACTTGATTTAGCTTTACCAAGAGATGTTGAGGAAGATGTTAAAAATTTAGAAAATGTTTTATTATATGATGTGGATTCTCTAAAATCAGAATCTGAGGAGAATCAAAGATTGAGGAAAACTTTGATGGAAAAAAGTAGGTATACTATAAATGAAAGTATTGTTGAATTCAACAAATGGAAGAAAAGTATAGGTGTGGATTCTGTGCTAGAGTCTATAAATAACAAATGCCAAAATATAAAAAATGATTCACTTTCATACATATATAGGAAAGTTTCTTTAAATCACAGGGATAAAAAAATCATTGAAAAAATGGTTGAATCTTCTATGAGGAAGCTTTTAAGAGAAGCAATCTTAAATTTGAAAGAGATAGAGGAGGAAGAAAAGTTAGAGGGGTATGTAAAAGTGCTTCAAGAACTATTTGAGTTGAAATGAGATATTATCCATTAGCTATTGATTCAAAAGATAAAAAAATACTAGTTGTAGGTGGAGGCAGAGCTGCCAATTTGAAATTAAAACAACTTGTAAAAACTTTGGCAAGTATTACTGTGGTATCAAAACAGTTTAGTAATGAAGTAATAGAGCTTAAAAAGGTATTTGGTGATAAGATAATACTGGAGTCGAGGACTATTGATATTAATAACATTAATATAGATGTAAATTATACTATTGTTTTTATTTGTACAGAAAATAAAGAACTGAACTTAAAAATATTTAAATATTATAACGATAATAAAGTTATGGCTATGATGACTAATAATAAGGAGGCTTCAGACTTTATAACAATGGCAACCATGGAAAAAGAAAACATAACTGTATCAGTTAGTACCGGAGGAAGAAGCCCAAGTGCTTCTAAAATTTTATTAAATGAAGTTGAAAAAACTTTAAATACAGAATTTATTGAAAAAATAAACTTGCTGTGTGAAATAAGAGAACTTTTGGTAAAAGAAAAAAGTTATAATTATAATAAAGAAAATATTAGTGATATAATTGAAAGCTTAATTTTATATAGTAATGAAGATTTATTAAAAAAGTTAAAGATAATGAGAGAAATAAAGTGTTAGGAGTATCCAGATGAAAATAACCGTTGGTACAAGAGGTAGTAATTTAGCATTAGTTCAGACAAATTTAGTTGTGAATCAGCTTAAAGAAAAAAATCCTGATGTTAATTTTGAAATAAAAGTAATAAAAACAAAGGGAGATATTGTACTTGATGTCCCATTACATAAAATGAATGATAAAGGTATTTTTACAAAAGAAATAGAGAATGAATTATTGAACCATGGTATTGATTTAGCAATACATTCTATGAAAGATATGCCTTCTGAGCACACGATTGGTCTAGCTTTTGGAGCTATTCCAAAAGGTGAAGATTCCAGAGATGTAATTGTTTCAAAAAAAGTTATAACATCACTTTCTGATTTAGAGGGTTGCTTAATAGGTACAGGAAGTATAAGCAGGAGATTTCAACTTCTGAGATTGTTAAATAATATATCTATTAAGGATATTAGAGGTAATATAGAAACAAGGATGAAAAAAATTGATACAGAAAATCTTGATGGTGTAATTTTAGCAGCAGCGGGTTTAAAAAGAGCCAATTATGAAAATAGAATCAGCTATTATTTTGATCCTAAGATATTTATTCCATCACCATGTCAAGGTATTCTTGCTTTACAAATAAGAGAAGATGATGAAAAAATAATAAGTGTTTTAAAAACCATAGAGGACGATGAAACTACAATTAGGGCAAAAGCTGAAAGAGCTTACTTAAAAACTATCGGCGGGGGTTGTCACCTTCCAGTTGGTGCATATACGGAAATAATTCATGATAAAATAACTATGTATGCTATATATGGAGATGAAGAATGTAAGCAATTATTATTTGAGCAAGGTACGGCTGATTTGAGTGATGCTGAAAAACTTGGAGTTGAGATAGCAGAAAAATTGAAAATGGAGCTAAAAAATTATGAGTGATTACGGTAAGGTGTATCTAGTTGGCGCTGGAATAGGAAGTGAAGAACATATAACTGTAAGAGGAAAAAAACTGCTGGAAAAAGCAGATGTGATAGTATATGACAGACTGCTTAATAACAAATTAATAAAAAAAGGTGATAAGTCAAAAGAGTTAATTAATGTTGGTAAGCAATCTTCAAATCATATTTTCTCTCAAGATGAAATAAATGAAATTTTAGCAAAGAAATCTAGAGAAGGAAAAATGGTTGTAAGGCTTAAGGGCGGAGACCCCTATGTATTTGGTAGAGGCGGCGAAGAAGCTTTATATCTCGTTGAAAGAGGTATAGAATTTGAAGTAGTGCCAGGTATTACTTCAGGAGTTGCAGGACTTTGCTTTGCTGGCATTCCAATTACACATAGGGATTACGGTTCATCGCTTCATTTGATAACAGGACACAGAAAAAATGAAGAGGGTTTGGATTTTGCTACATTTGCAAAGCTACATGGAACCATGGTTTTCTATATGGGTCTTGAGAATCTGTCAAATATTTGTAATGGTTTGATTAATAACGGAAAAAATGAAGAAACGCCATGCGCCATTATAAGTCATGGTGGATATCCAGACCAGAAGGTAATAACATCAAATTTAAAAAATATTGCTAAGGATATTGAACTTGAAAAGATAAATAGTCCAAGTCTAATTGTTGTGGGAGATGTTGTTAATTTAAGAGAAAAGTTAAATTTTTTTGAAACTAGACCTTTGTTTGGTAAAAATATTGTAGTTACAAGGTCTAGAAGTCAAGCGAGCACATTAGTTCAAAAACTCGAAGAATTAGGAGCTAATGTAATTGAATTACCAACAATAGCTGTTAAAAGCATAAATCAGGATAAATTAAAATTTGAACAAAATAATATAGAAAAATATACACATATAATATTTACTAGTGCAAATGGGGTAAAAATATTTATGGATTCTCTATTAGAAGATAAAGATGTTAGGACATTAGGAAATATTAAAATTTTTGCAATAGGTGATGGGACATCAAAAGAACTGCTAAAATACAGTATAAAATCTGATTTTATCCCTTCTGAATATGTGGGCGAGAAACTTTATGAAGAAATAAAAAGTCAAATAAAATCAACTGACAGGATTTTGTTGCCAAGAGCGTTGAAAGCTAGAGCGTTTTTACATGATAAGCTTTCTGATATGTGTGAATTATGTGAGGTTCCAATATATGATACCGTTGCAGAAAGTATAGAGGATACAGATTATTTAAAGGATTTAAGAATTGATTATGTAACATTTACCAGTTCATCTACAGTTGATAATTTTATGGAGAATGTAGATAAATCTGTTCTAGAGAATATTAAAGATTCTAAGACAGTATCCATCGGACCAATCACAAGTAAAACTATTGAAAAACATGGATTTAAAGTATACAAAGAAGCAAAAATATATAATATTGAAAATTTAATTAAAGCAATATTAGGACAATAGGAGAACAGGACATTATGAGAATGAGAAGATTGAGAGAAAATGCTTTAACACGAAATTTAATACGTGAAACACATTTGTCAAAGGATGATTTGATTTATCCTATATTTGCAGTAGAAGGTACAAATATAAAAAGTGAAATACCATCTATGCCGGATTGCTATCATTATTCAATTGACAGATTAAATGAAGAAATAGAAGAACTAAAAACACTTGGAATTAACTATGTTTTGATATTTGGAGTTCCTAATGAAAAAGACAAGTTAGGCAGCAGTGCTTATGATGATAATGGAATAGTTCAAAGAGCTGTAAAAGAAATAAAAAGAGTAAATTCCGGCATGTATGTAATAACAGATGTATGTATGTGTCAATACACTTCTCATGGACATTGTGGAATTTTAGATAAGAATGGAAATGTATTGAACGATGAAACTCTTGAATATTTATCTAAAATAGCACTTAGTCATGTAAAAGCAGGGGCAGATATGGTAGCGCCATCTGATATGATGGATTTTCGTATAGCCCATATGAGAAAAGCTCTAGATGACAATGGTTATCTTAATATACCAATAATGGCATACAGTGCAAAATATGCAACTTCTTTTTATGGACCATTTAGAAGTGCTGCAGGTTCAGCTCCGCAGTTCGGAGATAGAAAGAGCTATCAGATGGATATTGCGAATTCTGATGAGGCTGTTAGAGAAATGGCGTTAGATATAGAAGAGGGCGCAGATATAATTATGGTAAAGCCAGCTCTTACATACTTAGATATTATAAGAAGAGCAAAGGATAATTTTAATATTCCTCTGGCTGCATATAATGTAAGCGGTGAATACTCCATGGTGAAAACAGCGGTATTGAATGGAATATTAGATAAATCGGCAATATTTGAATCTGTTTTAGCAATTAAAAGAGCTGGTGCAGATATTATAATTACTTATTTTGCAAAAGATATAGCAAAAATTTTAAATGGTGGGAGATAAGAATGAATAAATCAAATGAATTATTCGAAAAGGCAGTGAAGGTTATACCTGGTGGTGTAAATAGTCCTGTCAGGGCCTTTGGTTCGGTTAATATGAATCCTATATTTATCAGAAATGCCAAAGGTTCATATATATATGACGTAGATGGAAAAAAATATATTGATTACATATCATCATGGGGTCCTATGATTTTTGGTCATTGTGATGAAGAATTAAATAAGGTTGCAATAAATGCTCTTGAAAAAGGTGTATCTTATGGTGTTCCTTCTGATGTAGAAGTAGAGATGGCAGAAATTATAACACAAGCATATAAAGGTTGCGAAATGGTAAGGATGGTAAACTCAGGAACAGAAGCTACTATGAGTGCAATCAGAGTGGCAAGAGGTTATACTGGCAAGGATAAAATAATAAAGTTTGAGGGTTGCTATCATGGACATTCAGATTGTCTGCTAGTAAAATCAGGTTCGGGAACACTTACATTTAATGTACAAACTAGTCCAGGAGTTCCTGTGGATACAGTAAAACACACCTTAGTATGTGAATACAACAATATTGATTCTGTAAAGGAAACGATAGAAAAAAACAAGGGTGAGATTGCTTGTATAATAATAGAGCCTGTTCCAGGAAATATGGGTGTAGTTGCACCTAATATAGAATTTATGAGGGAATTAAGAAAGATTACAGAAGACAATAACATAGTTTTAATATATGACGAAGTAATAACCGGATTTAGATTATCTTATGGTGGCGCAGCTGAGTTATTTGATATAGTTCCAGACATGGTCTGCTTTGGAAAAATTATAGGAGGTGGACTACCTGTAGGGGCATATGGAGGGAAATCGGAAATAATGAGTATGGTATCTCCTGTTGGAAAGGTATATCAAGCAGGTACTCTTTCGGGAAATCCACTTGCAATGTCTATGGGGATAGCAGTATTAAACAGATTGAAAAATAATCAAAAATTATATATTGAACTTGAAAATAAGGCAAAGAAATTAGAAGAAGGATTCAAATCAAATATAGAATTGTCTGGAGTGAAAGCTGTTGTAAGCAGATATAAATCAATGTTAAGTTTGTTTTTCACTGATAGAGAAGTAAACGGTTATTCTGATGTTGTGACTTCGGATACTGAAAAATATGCGAAATATTTTCAAAGCATGCTAAAAAGTGAAATATTGCTTCCACCGGCTCAATACGAAGTAATGTTTATGAATGCTACACTAAGTGATAAAGATATAGAATATACAATAAAAGCTAATTTAAAAGCTTTCATGGAGCTTTCTAAATATTAGTTTGTCAGGAGGAATAATGAAAAAGGCCATAATAAATGCAAGTTTTGGATGTTCAATTAAAGAATCAAGAGAAAAGTATATAGAAACAATTGAAAATAAAGTAAAAGATAAATACAAGGATGTTGATTGCTTTAGGGTGTTTACGTCAGAGATGATTAGAAGAAAAATAAAAAGAGAAGAAAATATTGAAATAGATAATATGAAAACTTGCTTAAGTAAATTAAAAAGAGGCGGATATACTCATATTTCTATTTTAGCAACTCACATAATACCAGGATCTGAGTATGAGAAAATATTGCATGCTGTTGAGGAATACAAAAATGATTTTGCTGAAATAAAAGTATCAAGAACTTTTTTAAATGAGACAATGGGAGAAAGAGAAGTCGACGTTATTAAATCGTATATTAAGATAGATTTGGAAAGTGACGAGGCAGTTGTTCTAGTTGGTCATGGAACAGATCATGAAGCTGATAAATACTATAAAGAATTTGAGGGATTATTGAGGGAAGTACTAAACAATTCTTATATGATAAGCATAGAAGGGAATTTAGTTTTAGATGATGTAATAAAAGAACTTAAGGAAAAAAAGTTTAGAAAAATATATTTGTATCCGTTTTTAGTAGTTGCAGGAGACCATGCTATGAACGATATAGCTTCAGATGATGACGATTCAATTAAGTCATATTTGAAAAAAAATGGTTTTGAGGTCGAGGCATTTATAACAGGGTTAGGTTCTAATGAAAGAGCTATAGAGCTTTTTGTTGATAGAATAAGATAATATAAAAATTATATTAACATAAAGGAGAATAAAATGAAAAAGAGAATTTATTTAGTAATGTCTTTATTATCAGTATTTTTATTAGCTCCAAATTATGTATTTGGAATGCATATTATGGAGGGATTTTTACCTTTACCTTGGGTGATTTTTTGGTTTGTTGTTAGTGCACCATTTGTTATACTTGGCGTTAGGACAATATCTAAAACATTTAGAGAAAACTCAAATCAAAAGCTACTATTTGCCTTGGTAACTGCATTTGTCTTTATTTTGTCAGCACTTAAGATGCCTTCGGTTACAGGGAGCACATCGCACCCTACAGGCACTGGATTAGGCGCTATTTTATTTGGACCACTCCCTATGGCGGTATCAGGGCTAGTAGTGCTTGTATTTCAAGCATTACTATTGGCTCATGGTGGAATTACTACATTGGGAGCTAATGTATTTTCTATGGCGATTGCAGGACCATTTGTTGCATATTTTGTATATAGAATATTCAAAAAAACAAATTTAAAAGTTGCAGTATTTTTAGCAGCAGCACTAGGAGACTTCTTTACATATGTTATAACTTCAATACAACTTTCTCTAGCACATCCAGATGCAGTAACTGGCGTTATGGGTTCTATGGTTAAATTTCTAAGTATTTTTGCAGTAACACAAATACCACTTGCTATAGCAGAAGGAATTTTAACAGTAATAATTTATGATTTAATTATGAACTATCAAAAAGAGGGAGGATATCAACTTGAAAAGATCAAATAAAAATTTATTATTGTTGCTAGTTGTAGTAGTATTAATTACATCACCACTTATATTTGTGAAAAATGCTGAATTTGGCGGTGCTGATGGGCAGGCAGAAGGGGTTATAACTGAAATAAATCCAAATTATGAGCCTTGGTTTAGTCCTCTTTTAGAACCAGCAAGCGGTGAAATAGAAAGTTTATTATTTTCATTACAGGCTGCTATAGGCGCAGGTGTTATAGGATATTTCTTTGGATTAGTTAAAGGAAAAAGAGAATCAAATAGTAAAGATAATTCAAAAGTGAAAAAAGCATAAATAGATGTATGCAATATAACAGTTATGTTGCATACAATTTGCAATAAAAGGAGTGTTAAAATGCTTATAATAGATAAGCTTGCATATACAAATAAATTTTCAGAATCAAATCCTTATATCAAGGTGTGGTGTTCTATTTTAATAATAGTTATATCAATAGTTAATTCAAATATATGGATATTTCTTGTTATGATATTTGTTGTATCTATGGCAACTGTATCTGGGGCACAAATACCAATTAAAATTTATGTAAAAATGCTAATTGCACCTATTATATACCTATTTATAAGTATTTTAACTATAATATTATCATTTGGATTTCATGAAATAAATGATGTTTCAAAATTTATTTATTTAAAAACTTTTAATTTTATGAATTTTTATATAGGAATAACAGTAGGTTCTTTACAAAGAGGAGGAACTATTTCTCTTAGAGCTATTAGTTCTATAATTGGAATGTATTTTCTAATATTGACTACCCCATGTAATCAACAAATAAAAGTTATGAAAAAAATTAAAATTCCATCCGTATTTATAGAAATATACGTTTTGACTTACAGATTTATTGCAATATTTTTTGAAGAAGTATCTCAAATTCATTTAGCTCAAAAAATGAGATTTGGGTATAACAGCTATAAAAACTCTATGAATTCTTTAGCTATTTTAATTAAAATTCTATTTGTAAGGATTATGAGTCGTTATACAAGTATGGTAAATATTTTAGAAATAAAGCATTTTGATGGTACATTTTATGTGGATTAAACAAGATAAATTAAAAAAGCAGGCAAATAATTATGTTGAAAATGGAGAATGTAACTTATATATATGAAGATAAAACAGTTGCACTTGATAATGTTAATATAGATTTAAACAAGGGAAGAAAAATTGGAATAATTGGGTCAAATGGTGCAGGTAAATCAACTGTGTTCATGAATTTTTTGGGACTCTTTAAACCAACAAAGGGAAATATAATTTATAATGATACTGTACTTAAATACGATAAAAAAACTCTCACTTCTCTAAGAATGGACGTTGGATTAGTGTTTCAGGACCCTAATAAGCAAATATTTTTTTCAAGTGTTTATGACGATATAGCCTTTGGACTTAGAAATCTTAAATATGATAAAAAGGAGATAGATGATAGAGTTATTAGCGCAATGGGAAAAACAAATATTTTGGACCTTAAGAACAAACCCGTTCATTTCCTAAGTTATGGACAGAAAAAGAATGTATCAATCGCAGGAACAGTTGCTATGAGCCAAAAACTAATTTTATTTGATGAGCCAACCGCAGGACTTGATTATTTATCAAGGGAGAATATAAAAAATATTATTAATAATATAGCAAATGAAGGCAAGACTATAGTTGTTTCAAGCCATGATATGAATTTTATCTATGAGATATGTGATTATGTATATGTTTTAAATAAGGGACAGGTATTAGCTGAGGGGGAAATACAAGAAGTGTTTTTAAAAAAAGCTATTCTAGATAAAGCTTCATTAGAGGAACCATTTCTAATAAAAGCTTATAAATACCTTGGTAAACCCCTTTGTAAAAGCGAAAAAGAGTTGTTTAACTAAATAAAAAAGAAAGATGCAATGGGGTCTGACCCCATTGCATCTTAATGGTTTAGTAGATATCTTGATCTGTAGGTGTTTTGTTTATTAACATTTTTTCTCCCCTACGTACCATTTCTCTAACACTTAAGCCATTTACCAGAGCTGGGTACATTTCAGATGTCATGCCGTTTATTGTTGGATATCCTATTTCCTGGGCAATTTCCATTTTTAAATCATTTAATGCCTGCTTAGCCTCTGGTACTACTAATTTATTTCTATTACTCATTCATACAGCTCCCTTCGTTTGTAAAAAAAGCTATATGAATATTTTAACCAGATATAAATTATATAGTAATTAAAAATTTGGTAAAGTAATTAAAATTTACACTTTAATATTAGAAAATTTAATTAAAAAATATTTTATTTCTATAATTTATTTATCATATTCAACTATCGTGGGCAACCAGCATTGTCTGATAGCAATCTTTCTAAACATCTTAAGCACCAATTACTGTTGTTTCCACAGTGTCTCCAGTTAGAATTGTTACCTCTATCAGGGCTTACCCAGAAACAATCATCATCAAAACCGCTTTCACCTTGAACAACTTCATTACGTCTTAAACATCGACCTGTTCCGTTTATGCATCCTGGACCTCTTAATGCAATTTCTGTTATACCTCTTACGTTTCCAGGACAAGGATTCCAACAGCTTCTTCTACCTGAATTACCTTGCACATTACCATTATTGTTTGATCTATTACAACACATTAATAACACCTTTTTTATAATAAATTTTTGAGTCAAGCTCATTAGTATTGTATTCTACAAATTAAAAAGTGTTACTATAAAATATGACAAGTTAATATATATTTTGACAAGATTCTTTAAATTTTTCACCAATTATCTTTCTTTTGCAACTATCACATAATGGTTCTTCATTGGTATTTAGTTTTTTATTAACATAGTTTATTGCTTGTTCTGTAGTATAGTATTTTCCACATCTAGAACATGGAACTAAATTAAATTTTTTATTCCATATATTTCTCTCATTATTTTTATCCACTAGTTTTATATTGTTAGTAGGGCAAACATCTGCACATGCACCGCATCCTATACAATCCTTTGAAGCATCATCATAGGGTGTTGATACAGCTTTAGTTGTTCCTCTATTAACAAGTGATATTGCATTTGTACCCATTGATTCACATGCCTTTACACATAAACCACATAAAATACAATTTTCTTTTGAATTAACATCAACAAAACGAGTAGGTGGGACTACATTATACTCTTCTGCTAAGCTTTTTATATATTCATTGTTTGGCGTTCTAAGTAACAATAGCATTATTATGTCTTTTCTTATTTTAATTATATTTTCAGTGCTTGTAGATACTTCAATTCCATTTTTGATAGGGAAAACACATGAAGAAACAATTTTAGTTTTAGTTCCTTCTGTTACTTCTACCATGCATAATCTACATCTACCTTGACCAATTAATCCGCTTTTATGACAAAGGTTGGGAATGTCTATATTATTTCTTATAGCAAGTTCTAATAGTGTTTCACCTAGATTACCTTCGTAATAATTTCCATCTATTTTAATTTTCAAATTATAGCACCTCCTATTATTACAGCACCTGTAGGACAAACGCTATAGCACGAACCACATTTTATACATTTTTTTATATCTATAACATGTGGATTCTTTTTACTTCCTATAATTGCATCTACGGGGCATTTTCTTTTGCATAATCCGCATCCTATACAAATGCTTTCTTCAATAGAATAACTTGTTAAGTTTTTACAAACACCAGCACTGCATTTTTTGTTTATAATATGGTCTATGTATTCATCTTTGAAATATTTAATAGATGTTATAACGGGATTAGGAGAAGTTTTACCTAAGCCACACAATGAAGCTTCTGTAATTGTTTCACCCAACTGAATAAGTAAATCAATATCATCAATTTCACCTTTTCCCTCTGTGATATAAGTTAATATTTTAAGCATTGTATTAATGCCTTCACGGCATGTTGTACATTTACCACAGGATTCTTCTGAAAGAAATTCCATATAATATCTAGCTAATTCAACCATGCAGGTAGTATCATCCATGACGATAACGCCACCGGACCCCATCATTGAACCAATATTATTTAACGAATCAAAGTCAAGAGAAATATCTAAATGTTCTTTAGGTATACATCCGCCAGATGGACCACCAGTTTGAACTGCTTTAAAAGGTCTGTCCTTTATTATGCCTCCACCTATTTCAAAAACAAGGGTGTTTAATTTTGTTCCCATAGGAACCTCAACTAATCCAGTGTTTTTTACCTTTCCAACTAAAGAAAAAACCTTTGTGCCTGTATTATGTTCAACTCCGATCTCTTTAAACCAGCTTGAACCATTTAAAATAATAGGTGGTATATTAGCCCAAGTTTCTACATTGTTTAAAACCGTAGGTTGGTTCCACAATCCTTTTTCAACACTACGTATGTATTTAGCACGTGGCTCTCCTATATTTCCTTCTATAGATGCCATGAGTGCGCTTGATTCACCGCAAACAAATGCACCTCCACCTCTTACTATTTCTAAATCAAAGTCAAAACCACTATTTAATATATTTGTTCCAAGGTACCCATGTATTCTTGCGCTTTCAATAGCAATTTCCATGTTTTTTCTTGCAAGTTCGTATTCATCTCTTATATATAAAAATCCTTTATGTGATTCTATTGCATAACCACATATAATCATACCTTCAATTACTGTATTGGGATCACCTTCCATTATGCTTCTATCCATAAAAGCCCCAGGATCACCTTCGTCACCATTGCACACTATGTATTTAGGATATTGATCATATTTAGAGCATGTTCTCCATTTTAATCCAGTGGGAAATCCTGCTCCACCTCTACCACGAAGATGTGAAGCTTCCACTTCATATATAACCTCTGTAGGGCTCATTTGAAATAAAGCCTTATGCAGTGCTTTGTACCCATCCTGTTCTAAATAGTCTTCGATTATCAATGGGTCAATTTCACCGATATTTCTTAAAGCAATTTTATGTTGAGGTTTATAAAACGTTGCATCTCTATGAGATTTTATTTTTTCCTTTTTATTTGTATCAAAATACAAAAGCCTGTCAATGGTAATGTCATTTTTAATTGTTTTTTCTATAATTTCATCTACATCATTAGTGGATACTTTAAAATATGAAATATCATCTGGCATTATTTTTACAACAGGTCCTTTTTCACACAAACCATTACATCCTGTTGCTTTAATAATTGGCTCAACTGAAATATCAGAATTTTTAAGTCTTTCATTTAACTTGTTATAAATTTCTATACTATTATTTGCGATACAACCGGTTCCGCAACATACTAAAATTTTCTTTTTATTATCACATTTATCATTCATTTAAATTGCCCCCTTATATTCATCAATTACGGCTTTAACTTTTTCTTTATTCATATCTCCATAATATTTTCCGTTAATTACCATAACAGGGGCTAGGGCACAAGCACCTAAACAATTTACAATTTCAATAGAAAATAGTCCATCTTCTGTCGTTTCACCTGGTAATATTTCTAGCATTTCACTTATTTCTTCTATTAATTTATTTGAACCGCGTATATGACATGCAGTACCATTACATACTTTAATTATATATTTTCCTTTTGGTTTTAAACTTAGTGATTTATAAAATGTTGCAATACTATATATATCACTTAGTGGTAAATTTAAATATTCAGATATACTAACCATTATATCTCTTGGTATATAGTTAAATTCTTTTTGTATATCTTGAAGTATCGCTAAGGTATAACGTTTTTCTTTTGGGTAATTTTTTATTATATTAATTGATTTTATTGATTCTTCTGAATCTATAGAATCATAATTGGATTCAATGCTCATAGTTTCACCTTCATAAAAATATTTAGAACACCCATTATATATATAATGGATGTTCTATTATCTACTTAAATTGTATTAAAAATCTGCTTCAGCTACAGCTTTTACACTTATAGATAGTTCATTTACTTTTTCATCAGTAGGAATACCATATTCATCCCAACCTCTAAGTTTATAATATTCATCCAGCATAACATCTAAATCAGCTACTCTTCCTTTTGCAGGACCGCTAGTTAAAGGTTCTAGAAGCAATCTAGGTGGTAGAGTATCATCATTTCTAGTAAATCCAGCTTCTAAATTAAATAATCTTTCTAAATTCCAAATTCTTTCACCTGCCATCAGTACCTCTTCGTCAGTCATATCAACTCCTATAGTGCTTCTTAACATTGCAGCAATTTCAGGCAACCCTAAAGCAAACGTAGTAAATAAACATATATCCGATGAATCAATCATAGCAGTTAAGTCTTGGAATAATTTAAGAAGTGCAGCTTTGCCTTCGGTTTCAAGAGGGTCAGTCTTGATAGGAATTCCTAATACTTCAGGTGAAGTTAAATAACCTCTAACATGACATCCTCCACGGTTGCTAGTTGCATATTCTAAAGCCATACCCTGTATAGCCCTACCATCATATGCTGGCATTTCTTGTTTTTTAACACTCATAGAGTATTCAGGATGACCGAATTTTTCAGCCATTCTGTATGATCCTAAAGCCATTATATCGCCAAAACCATCTCTGTAACCTGTACGTTCAGCCCATTCTATAATACCTTCTGCATCTCCGAAAACTAATTCTTTTCCACCTAAATCATCTTTTGTAATTATTCCTTTTTCATAAAGTTCCATTGCACATGCTATTGTTGCACCCATTGTAATAGGATCCATACCCAGCATATTACATACATGATTTGCTTTATCTATAGCATTCATATCGTTTACGCCACTTGAAGCACCAAAGGACCATCCAGCCTCATATTCTGGACCAGCAACTATTCCTTTATATTTGCCATCAGGGATTTTTATTACTCTTCCACAGCCAATAGGGCAGGCAAAACATGCTTTGTTTCTAATTAAGTAATGTTCTTTTAAATATTCACCGCTAATTTTATCAGCATCTTCAAATCTTGAAGTTTGCCAATTGTTTGTTGGTAGTGCATGAGTTTCATTTAATATATTAACAAGTACTTGGGTTCCATAAGTAGCAAGACCTCCGCCTTTACCTGCAACAGGATTAACCAAAATTTTCTCTCTTGAATCAAGAGTTGCTTTCATAAAGTCGGGTTTATTAGATACTCCTACGCCTTTTGTACCTTTTACAATTACTGCTTTAAGATTTTTAGACCCCATAACAGCGCCTATACCAGATCTTCCAGCTGCTCTATCTTTATCATTCATTACAGTAGCAAATAGTACTTGCTTCTCCCCAGCAGGACCTATACATGCAACCCTTGCATCTTCTTCATTTTCCTGTAATAAGATATCAGTAGTTTCCATAACTGTTTTGCCCCACAAATGATCCGCTTTTTTTAATTCAATTGTATCATCATTAATATGTAAATATACAGGTGCATCAGATTTTCCTTCAAATATAATTCCATCATAACCAGCAAATTTTAATTCTGGTCCAAAATGACCACCTGAATTAGCAGCACCTATTGTACCTGTAAGGGGAGCCTTTGCAACTACATTAAATCTACCTGCACATGAGGCATATGTACCAGTCATAGGTCCAGTCATAAATATAAGCTTGTTTTTAGGACTTAGAGGATCAATTTCAGGGTCAATTTCATCATATAGGTATTTAGAGCCTAGACCTCTGCCACCAATATATAATTTAGCATCATCCATATTTAATTTTTCTACACTTATTTTTCCATCGCACAAATTAACTCTAATTAGTTTTTCAGTCCAACCGTTCATTATTTTGCCCCCTCTCTAAGTGTTTCTACAAATTGGCTAGCAATATTCTTTCTTTTTTGTAAAGAACTATCCAACTCTTTGTAATCTAATGCACCACTAGGACATAATCTAACACATTGAGGATACCCGTCGCATAAATCACATTTTATAACCTTTTTTTGTCTTGAACTATAGGTCATGTTTCCAAAAGGGCAAGCGCTTACACACATTTTGCAGCCAATACATTTTTCTCCATCAACATGAACTATTCCTGTTTTAGAATCCTTTGTAATTGCATTTACAGTACAAACTGTCATACAATGAGGTTCATCGCACTGCAAGCAGGTCATAGGAACCTGTATGCCAGCTTCATCATAAGACAGTACCGAAATTGCTGCATCTTTTGGATTGAACTCATCAATTTTGTAGAATGAACATACAAGCTCGCAGGTTCTACATCCTGTGCATTTTTCTGGTGAAATTACAATACCTTTTGACATTTTACCTCTGGTCACCAATTGGTGCCAGAATCCACCTCCTTTATTTCAATCGCTCGAAAGCAATCGTTTACAATTAATATAAAACTTTAATTTATTTTAACCTTGTTATAAAACAAAGGGATACATATCTATCAAACATGTTTGATAGATATGTATCCCTTTGCCATGGCAGGCGTAAAAATTACTTTTTGCACCCTATCGTTCATAAAGGCCCTTTGAGGTCAGTTATGAATCGGAATACTATATATTCTATTTCTAGCCTCCGCCAACAGGGGGGAATAGGGCTAGTATATCATTATTTTCTAATACAGAATCAATATTGGAATGTCTTCCATTAATTAAGACTATTCCAAGGTCTTTTTCATTAATATAAATTTGTTCAATTATTTTTCGTATAGTTGTTCCTTTATTAATAATTAAATGTTTACTTTTCCAACGATTATCTCTAAAAGAAGCAAACAACCTAACTTCAATATCCATAATAAATACCTCGAATATTATTTATATAAAATATTCTTGAACTATAATAATTATAACATAAAAATTCTGCATACGCAATAGAATAATGAAAATAATGGTAATATAGACGTATAATCGTATTGTTGAAAAAATATTATTATAAAAATATATTGTTTACAGATGAAATGTAATGTAAAATATTGTAAGGACAAGTAGCTTGATTACCGCTGTTTTTCAGATAAACATTCTGAATAATAGCGGTTGGACATATAACAAAGTAAATATTTTAAATAGTATTGGAGTATTCTATGATAAAAAATGAAAAGTATTTGTATGTATATATATTAAAAATTATTGTATCATCAATATTGTTTATATCAGCTTTATATTTTGAAAATGCACAGCAACATAGACTATATGTACTTGTTGCCTTATTTTCTTTTTTTTTGATAAATAGTATTACAAAATATTTCATCAATAAGCAAAGTAAATTATATTTCTTTTCTTTAATTTTAGACATAGTATTGATATATTTTTTAGAATTAAATTCAAGACTTCTTATAAGTTATTTTTTACATTCTCTATATATAATAATCCTTCTTGAAGCATCCATAACGTTACAAATAAAACAAGGAACAATAATAGGTATTTTAATTATTATTGTTTCCATGATTAAATTTATATATCTTGTTTACTACAAATTCAATTTTTCAAACATTTCTCAGATGGTTTTTTTCCTGATAGCAAATGGACTCATACTTGTAATTGGAATATTCGCACAATATAATAAAAAAGAAAAAGAAAAAAAAGGAATTTTATACAAAGAACTTTTAGATACACATAAAAAATTAAAAGAATCTACAGATAGGGTTAAAAGGTTATCCGTTGTGGAAGAAAGAAATAGCATTGCAAGGGATATACATGATAATTTAGGTCATGACATGACAGCCTTAATAATGCAGCTGCAAATGTCAGAACATTATCTCAATCAAAACAACCCACTAAAATCTCAAGAATTTTTAGTTAGGTCTATAAAAACAGCAAAAGATAGTTTATCTGGAATTAGAGATGTTGTAGAAACACTAAGAGGTGAAGATATAAATTATTATGATGATACAGCCATTAAAACGCTTGTTGATAAATTTTCTGAAAAAACTGGAGCAGCAATTGATTTGAAAATATCTGGTAAAATAACACCCAATTATGAAGAAAATCTTGCAATATTTCATATATTGCAAGAATGTCTAACAAATGCAGTAAGGCATGGAAAGGCAACAAAAATTATAATAGAGCTTGATTATTCATATACCACAATTAGATTTAATATAAAGGACAATGGAATTGGAGTAAAACATATTGACGAAGGCTATGGTATGAAAGGAATTAAGGAGAGAGTTAAAAATTTTAACGGAAATGTTGAATTTAGATCACTTGATGGATTATGTGTAACGGGTAGTATTTATTTAAATAAAGGTAATAACGGGGAGGCTAATGATGATAAAATTACTATTAGTAGATGATCAAGATATATTGGTTGAAGGGCTAAAACTTATACTAGGAGTGGAAGATGATATAGAAATATGTGGAACAGCAAATAATGGTAAAAAGGCATATGAATTATGTAAATGGAATAAACCTGATGTAATACTTATGGACATACAAATGCCTGAAATAAATGGTGTTGAAGTTACTGCTATGATAAAGAAAGATTTTCCTAATGTAAAAATAATAGTATTAACAACATTTAACGATGACCAATACATATATGATTCATTAAAAAATGGAGCATCAGGATATTTATTAAAAGATACATCACCTTCAGAAATAGCAAGAGCGGTCCGTACTGTTTATAATGGTGGAGCTTTAATTCAATCAGAAGTTGCAATTAAAGTAGTAAATAAGTTTTCTCAACTTGCTAAAGGGAATTCAAATAAATATATAGATCCAAAAGTAAAACTTCTGACAGAAAGAGAAATTGATATTTGTAGATTACTTGCAGAAGGTAGAAATAACAAAGAAATTGCAGACGAATTATATATAAGTCAAGGAACTGTAAAAAACCATATTACGAAGATATTGGTTAAACTAGATTTCAGAGATAGAACTCAGTTAGCAATATTTACAGTTAAAAATGACCTTTAAATATTTTCAAAAATAATGTGCCAAAAGTCATGGTTAAAATTATAAATATATGTCTTATGGTACTAGAAAGAATAATTTAAAGCTAGTAAAATTATAAATAAAATGATTTATAATTGGAGGTTCATTATGAAAAGAATTGTTATTTTAATATTTGCTGTAATTATTGTATTAGGATTAGTATCGTGTAATACAAATAGTCTAGAAGAATATAAAAATGCGGCAAAAAAGACAGATGAAATTAAAAAGGGCCAAGCTTTAGCTGAATTTTCATTAAATATGAAATTTAATTCTGAAGTTTTAACAGAAGAAGAAATTAAAAGTTTAAATTATATTGAAAATATGAAAGGAACTTTTAATGCGATTTATGACGAAGAAGAGAAAAAAAGTATATTCAAAAACTACATGAATTTTGGAGGATTAGGATTTGATTTTAACATCTATGAAAATGGCGATGATGTAATAATAAAGCTACCCATTGTAGGAAAGTATGTGAATGTAAATCAAATAAAAAATTCTACAACCATAGAGCATGAAGATTTCGAAAAAGAAATAATTTCAAATGAAACTAAAGAAGAAATAATGAAAACTTGGATTGGATTAATGAATGAAGAAGATGTATTTAAAGGAAAGGATATAATTCTTACAACTCCAGACGGTGAAGTTAAAACAACTGAGTATACAATTAATTTGACCAATGAACAAATAAAAATGTTAGCGACTAAGTGTGTTGAAATAATATCAAAAGATAACAGCTTAAAACAAACCTTTGAAAAATACATTAAGATGAATTTGGAGGATCAAGATTATATAAGTTTTGAAGAAATAGTAAACAATATAAAAGATAATATTGATATTTATAATGTAGAAGGATTTAATTATACTGCATTAGTAGATATTGACGGTTATATAGTAAGTGAAAATATGAATTTTGAATTAAAAGCTATTGATCCAGACTTTGTTTTAGAAAAAATTGATTATAATTTAGATATTAAGAATTGGAATATTAACAAATCACAATACTTTGATTTTCCTGTTGTTACAGAAGAAAATATGTACAACATAGATGATCTTGATGAAAATATGCCAAATAATGTGGAAGACTTTCTCAAAAATAATTAAATATGGGGGACAATAATGCTTAAAATTAAAAATTTGTATAAAAATTTTGGTAGTATAAAGGCTGTAGAGGGTGTAAGTTTTGAAGTAAAGAAAGGTGATATATATGGACTCCTAGGCCCTAATGGTGCAGGAAAATCTACTACAATATCAATAATATCAACTCTTTTACAGCCAACAAGTGGTGAAGTTTTATATGAAGGAAGTAACATATTTTTAGATTCAAAGCCTATAAGACGTGATTTAGGTATAGTGCCACAGGATATAGCTTTATATCCAACGCTTACAGGATATGAAAACTTATTATTTTGGGGTAACGTATATGGTCTTAAAGGATCGCAACTTAAAAAGAGAATAAGTGAAATATCAGATATTGTTGGACTAAATGAGAGAATAAAAGATAGGGTAGATAAGTATTCTGGAGGTATGAAAAGAAGATTAAATATAGGGGCTGCGTTACTTCATATGCCTAAACTTCTTATAATGGATGAACCAACAGTAGGTATCGATCCTCAATCGAGGAATCATATACTTGATACGGTTTTAGAGCTTAATAAACAAGGAATTACAATAATATATACAAGTCATTACATGGAAGAAGTTGAATATCTTTGCAATCAAATTTGCATTATGGATGAAGGTAAGGTAATAGCATTAGGACGTAAATCAGAATTAGTTGAACTAGTAAAGGAAAAAACTCAAATTAGCATTAGATTTGATAAAACCGACGTTTGTGTGTTAAATAGCCTTAAGGAAATAAGGGGTGTGTTTGATGCTAATATTGTCGATGAAGGTATCACTTTGTTTGGGGATAACGGGGATACACTGTTGGCAGAAATTATTGCAAAGGCAACCGAACATGGAAGACGTATTGAATCAATTGATGTAAAAAAACCAAATCTTGAGGCTGTATTTCTTCATCTTACAGGAAAAGCTTTAAGAGATTAAGGAGCAGAATATGAAAATAATAAGTATTATCATTAAGGATTTAAAAATAATACTAAGTGATAAAAAGGCTCTTGCAATAATGATTGTCATGCCGATTGTTTTGACTACAATTTTGAGTATGGCTTTAAAAGGTTCGTTTATAAGTGGTGAAGACAATAATATAAAAACAGTTAATATTGCAATTGTTAAACTTTATGATGAAAATATGGATTCTCAAATGTTTAAGACTGCATTAAATAATAATATAATTTCCCAAGGAATGGGAGATAAAACGTTAAAAGAATTAATTGATTCAGGAAATAGCATAAATCCTGAAGAAATGATATTTGAGGACTTTTTAAATAGTAAAGAAGTATCAGAAATTATTAATTATAGATTAGAAAAAGAAGAAAAAGCTATGGAGTTATTAAATAATGGTGAAGTTTCAGCAGTTTTACTTTTTCCTGATAAATTTATATATGATATGAAAATTAACCTACTTACTCCATTTAGGAACAATGTTGAAATCAAAGTTATTACTCATCCTGATAGAAATATAGATGGGCAGATAGTTAAATCAGTTATAGAAGCATATTCAAATGCTATGTCTTCAATAATAATTGGAAAAAATGTAATTATTGAATCAGTGATGGCTAACAACATTAGTTATGATAGTATTAGTAATATGGAAGATACAATGGAAAAAATGAATAAACTTATTAAAGATATTAATGTTAACATTGATAATGTTGTTGTAGAAGGAAAGAAAAATATATCTAGTGCTGACTACTATGCTGTTGCTATGATGACCATGTTTATTCTTTTTGCAGCAGGTCAAGGTGGCAGGATGCTATTAGAAGAAAAGGATAATCTAACATATCAAAGAATGATAGTGGCGGGAACATCTAGTCTTGGAATTCTATGTGGGAAATTAATAACAATTTTTTTAATAGCTATATTTCAAATTGTTACTATGATTATTTTTTCTCATTATGCTCTAAAAGTTCAATGGGGAAATTTAAATTCAGTAATATTAATTAGTTTATCTGCTGCATTTTCTGTTGCAGGATTAGGTACTTTTATTGGGGCAATTTCATATAAAGCTGGTAATTATAAGATAGCTAATATATTTGAATCTGCTATCATTCAATGTATGGCTCTTTTAGGAGGTAGTTTTTTCCCGATTGAAGTATTGCCTAAGATAATGCAAAACTTAAGCTTTTTATCTATAAACGGCATAGCGTTAAGGTCCTATTTAAAAGTTTTAATAGGCTCTGGGACAAAAGATGTTATAAATAATATTTTCATATTGAATATTATAGGATTGTTATTTTCTATTTTAGCAATAATTGTACTCAATAGAAAGGAAGGTTATAATGCTAAGTATAATAAAACTACGGATATTAAGGCTTAAAGATGATGTTTCAGTTTTAATATTAATGACAGTAATGGCATTTGGATTAACTGCAATTTTTGGTATTTCATTTAATCAATACAGACCTACAGTATTAATAGTTGATGAAGATAAAAGTTCATATTCGGAGAATCTTATTGATGAACTTAAAAGAAATAATGCTTTTAATTTTGTTAATTCAGATATAGATAATGCTCAAGTAGGAATTGAGGAAGGAAAAGCAGCAGCTGCTTTGTTAATAAATAAGGGATTCAATGATAATATAGAAAATGGTAAAAATGTAGATTTAGGAATAATGAAAATTAAAGATGATGCAATGATTCTTGCACTTCAAGAAATGCTAACAAGTATAACTATGAAGATGTCTGTTGGAATTCATATATCAAATATTACTTCTGAATTAGTCTATACAGAAAAACCTGAAATAAATAAAGAAGAAATTAAATTAAATGCATATAAAAATATTATGGAATCGTGGAAGTATAAAAATCCTATTAAAGTTACTGCAACAATTGCAAATACAGGAACAAATTCAGGTTATGATAATTTAATGCATTCTATTATTGGGTTTACAATGTTTTTCTCTATGTATACAATGGTATTTTCAATAGGTACTATATTGTATGATAAACAGTACAAAACTTGGGAAAGGATGTTGGTTTCACCAGTTTCTAAATCTTCAATAGTTGGAGGGAGCATTGTAGTTTCATATTTGACAGGTGCAGTACAAATGGGAATACTAATTTTAGGCGGCAAATATTTGTTTAGTGTGGATTGGGGAAATAGTATAGCTGGTGTTTTAATGATATGTGCAGCCTTTATATTTGCTGTAACATCTCTAGGGTTAATGATGTCTAGCTTTATAAAAACACAAGCACAGTTAGGTTCGATAGCTCCAATCGTATTAACGAGTACATCAATGCTTGGAGGTTGTATGTGGCCGTTGGAAATAGTTAATAATAAAGCTTTGTTATTTTTAGCAGAATTAACTCCACAAAAATGGGCAGTGCAAGGTGTAGAAAATATTGCAAGCAAGGGAATGGGTATTGAAGCAGCAGTAATTCCAACTATAGTGCTTTTAACAATGGGGATAATTTATTTTACCATAGGTGTAAAAAGAATATCGTAGGGGCAGGGCAATATGCCCCTTATTTATGATAAGCCTCACCTGAATTAATTTTAAAGGCTCTATAAATTTGTTCTAATAAAATTACTTTGAAAAGTTGATGTGGGAATGTCATTTTAGAAAATGACAGTTTAAAATCAGCCCTATTTAATACTTCGTCTGACAAACCATTGCTTCCGCCTATTACAAAAGTCAAATCAGAATTACCTTCTATACCAAGGTTATTTATTTTTTGTGCTAATTTTTCAGAACTTAATTGTTCACCATTTATATGTAATATAAAAACATATGTATTTGATTTAATTTTATTTAGAATTTTAGTACCTTCTTTTATTTTTACCTGTTCAATTTCCATTTGAGAAAAGCTTTCATCAGCTCTTTCATCGGATATTACTTCTTCTGACAATTTGCAGTATTTGGACAATCTTTTTGCATATTCTTTTATAGCGTCTGTAAAAAACTTTTCTTTGATTTTTCCTACTGAAATAATTGTTATTTTCATATTACCACCTAGATTTTAGTTTATAAAATTGATGCGAAATTTATAAAAATAATCGCAGCTATAAATAAATTTATTATGGCATACACATAATTTTTCTTAAAAAACATCAAATATATTGCAGTAATTGCAGCTGTTAATATAACCAACATAAATGAGTAATATGTTGTGAACAATCCCTTTCCTGAGAGCATATACATGTATATAAGTATAGTAATAGCATAAAGTATTTCTGATACTTTTACCCCTAAGGATAATGATTTAATTTGTTTTATAAAATAATTCATAATTCCTCCGAATTTTAAAATATATTTCATTATTATATTATCATAAATTATGGATGAAATCCATACATTTATACAATTAAAAAGTAAAACGTTTACAAAAAAACATTTGAAATTAATATTACTTTATGTTACAATTAAATCCACTTAAATTAAAGATACGTAAATAATGTAATGAGGTAAATAATTATGAAATTAATACGAAAAATAATATGTATAGCTTTAATAATTAGCTTGATCACATCTTTTGTGCATGCCTTTAGTTTTACTAATGGAATAGTTAGACCTACTGTGTTTGAAATTCAAAAAAGCATTGAAGAAAAATATGGTTTAAATATAATATTGCCGCAAAACAGTAATAAATATATTAATATTGAAGAATGTATGACAGTTGTCGAAAGTAGTCTCAATCGTTTCCCAGATGGTGTAATTAAAGAAATTACAGATTCATATCTTAATAAAGGAATTAAAACTAATCTAGTTATTAATAAAACGGATAATAATTTAATAGAAAGTCCTGCAACTTACAGAAGGACGAACTCATCCGTAAATATTACAATAAATATATTAACAAACAATTTTTATGGAGCTTCTGATGTTGTTTCACTAGATGGTATTATGTTTGAAATTAGTCATTTTATATGCGATTATTTATTTGATGTATATGGTTATGATAATCTTGAATTAGGTTTTAACAAACTAAATCTCGGATATGAATATGGAACTTGGGGTCTTGGATATGATAAGGTATTTATAAATCAAAGCTCTGCAACTAATCTAAGCGAAGATATATCAGATTTGATTTGGTATGCAGAGAATTATCCGGAAAAAGTTCTTAATGTTAGTTTAGGAAAAAAGGAAACAATTCATAATAAAGTAGAATTTCTCGCACAAGTAATGGATATATGCTTTGAATCAGTTACACCTCAAACAAAGCTATGGTTAGATTCAATTCCTGGCAGTCCTGATGTTTGGGCAGAAAATGATATAAATAAAATGTTTGAAGTAGGTTTGATTCCGAAAGATTTTTTAGGAATGTATGAATCTTATATTTCTAGGGAAGATTTTTGTACTTTAGCTTTAAACCTTGTAAAATTAAAAATTGGAGAAGATAAATTTTATCAACATTTTGAAATATCAAAACCACAAAAAAGTTTAGTTATTAATCCTGTTAATGGTGAAATAATTATAGATGATATTATTTCTGATGTTTTTTATGATATTAATTTATGTAAAAATAAAGATGATATATATGAAGCTTATAAAATTGGTTTAATTAGTGATTTCGAAGGTAATAAATTTAATCCAGAAGCTCAAATTACAAGATTAGAAGCTGCTAAAATATCAACGGCAATTTGTGAAAAATTTGGTATTGAAATATCTGAGTATGACTTATCTCATTTTGATGATATGACAGACTTAAGCGAATTAGAGAAACCATATATATATTTTGCTGTAAGCAGAGGAATATTAAGAGGATATAGCAATAAAATTATGCCAAATGAGTATTGCACATACCAAGAAGCATATATCATGCTTAATAGAGTGTATGAGTTGAATAATTAATTAGAGTGTTATAGCAATAAATAAAGTAGGATTTATTATCTGCTTTATTTTTTTGCTATTAAAATTTAATATTTAAATATAGGAAGATTTATGATATAATTAATACACAGATGTTACAAAGACATAAGTCTTTGCCTTGATGTATTTATTGAATCGTTGTGATGCAAGCCGTTATCTGGCTTGCTTTATGATATAATATTAGTAAAAATAACAATAAAGGCTGGTATAATTATGTTTGACTTGCAGAGTCTTATAATAGGTGTTATTTTAATTGTAAAAAAATACACGTGTATTAATATTAAAATTCATTCAGAGTCAAATGATGATGATTATAAAAATGGAATTATACTATTGCCTTTAGTTGGATTAGCAATTGGGTTTGTGGCAAGTTTTATCTCATCATTTAAGATATTTTATGATGGTTTTTTCGTTAGTGCCTTTGTATTGTCTTATTATTGCATTATAACAAAAACAGTAAATTTAAGAGATACATATAGAACCTTAAACTACATAATTAAGCCTAAAAATCAAACAGAACAAATTTCTGGGACAATTGGAATAATAGTAATATGTTTGTTTTACTTTTCCTTGATGAGGATTGTAGATGTTACGGCAGTTTTACTGATGCCAGTAGCAGGGTATAGCGGACTAATTATTTTAAGTAGGGTATTTCATAGAAATAAAAAGGGTACATCTGTAATTAAGTATTGTGATAAGTACCATAGCTTGTCAGCTTTTGGAATATCATTTGCATTGGCAGTCGTTATTAACTATAAATTAGTAATTCCACTTGCCTTGACATATATGATTTCAGGAGCAGCAGTAAATATTATGGATAAAAAAATAAAACTCCTTCCAAATTCTATAGAGGGGTTTATTGTTGAAATAACTCAGTTAATATTTTTAATAGTTACATATATTTTTAAAATAACATAGGTTGATGTAATATATAACAATCAACCTATGTTTTGTTTTGTGAAATTAATGATCGAATCCATCTCTAGATAAAACACCCTGTGAGTAATAGTGCTTTATTTCTACCATTTCTGTAACCAAATCAGCCATATTAATAAGTTCCGTAGGTGAATATCTACCTGTTAAGACTACCTCTGTTTTATATGATTTGTTTTTTAGTATATTAATTACATCATTGGTATTAAATAGTTTAAAATATAGTGCAATTGTAATTTCATCTAATATAACTAAATCATAATCACCACTAGTCAATATACTACCACATTCTTTTAAACCTTCTTTTGCTGATACTATATCTTCGTTATCTGGGACTCTATCTATAAAACAACCATTTCCAAGTTGTTTTATAATAATATTTTCAAAATGTTCATCGAGCTTAGTTTCATTATATTTCATATCTTTAACGAATTGACCAATGAAAACACTTTTCCCTGATAGTAGGGCTCTTACTGCAAGCCCAAAGGCAGCAGTGGTTTTGCCTTTTCCATTACCTGTATATATGTGGATATACCCTTTATCCATTTTTTATCAACTCCTCGTTAAGTAAATAGCCTAGCCCTAATGTACCTTCACCACAGTGGCTAGATATTACACAACCAATTATATAATCTTGAAATTTAGTAATTCCTGTTAATTCTGTTATTTGTTTTTTTAATAAACTTCTTTCTTCTTCATTTCCAACAGTACATCCAACATGAATTTCATCATTGAGAATATTATCTTTGTCCAAAATTATTTCTTCTATCATTAAGTTGATTGCTTTTTTCTTTCCCCTTGTTTTTTTCCAAACATCTAAACCATCCACACACATACTTATAATAGGTTTTATATTCAACATTTTTCCAAATAGTGCTTCAGTACTACTACAACGTCCACCCATATGTAAATAGTCTAATGTTTCAACAGTAAAGTATAATTTATAGTTTGCAATATTTTTTTGAATATTATAAATAATTTCATCTAATGGCATACCACTACTTATATAATTGTATGCTTGCCTAATGAGAGCACCTGTTCCTACACAAAGGCTAAGTGAATCTATAATTATAATAGAATCAGTATTTAGGTTTTCAGCTGCAAGTTTTGCATTTTGTAGAGTAGTAGAAACTTTAGAAGATAGACCTAAATATATGATAGTTTTACCTGCATCTACATATGGCTTAAATGCATTATAAAAATCAGCAGGTGAAGGAGCTGAAGTTTTGGGTAACATATTTTTTTCTTTAACTAAACGGAAAAGGTCTTTTGTATTTATTTCAGTACCTTCTTTGTATGCATCATCGCCAAATGTAACAATCAATGGTATAATATCAATATCCATTTTCTTTATTTCACTTAAAGGCAGGTCACATGTGCTATCTGCAAATAATTTTATGTTGCTCATAGTTTTCCTCCAAATAATCATATGTTACCATTATAATAGTATAAACCTTAAATGTACATAAATAAAAGTCAAATTACTAATTTATTTTTTTGACAAATACAATTGTATATAGTATAATCAAAAAAACTGTGATTGAGAGTAGTAGTTAGTAATAGTGTTTTAGAGAGCTGATGAAGGTGAAAATTCAGTACATTTTAGCTAATGAATGGACTTATGAGTTTCTTGCTGAAATAGTAGTAGGCAAAGACGTTATGTGCGTTAAACATTAAGTGCTGTAATGGAATTAAGGTGGTACCACGGGTTTTCTCGTCCTTTTTAGGGAGAGGACTCTTTTTTATATACTAGGAAAGTTCTTTTCCTAGTATATAAAAAACGAGGATTGCAAAGGACGGGACGTCCTTGCCGTTAAGTGGGGGTGCTCAGTAAAAATGCAAAGCATTTTTACGCCGAAGGGGGACATAGGTCCCCCTAGCGGAAGTTGCGTAGCAACTTTTTTATTATAAATAATTATTTTAATATATAGAGGTGGAAAAGTGGAGAACAACGAAAATAAAAAAGTAATATTTAGTGGGATGCAGCCATCAGGGTCTCTTACCCTTGGCAATTATTTAGGTGCATTGAAAAATTGGGTAAAATTGCAAAGTGAATATGATTGCTACTATTGTGTAGTTGATATGCATGCTATAACAGTTCCTAAAGAGCCAAAAGATTTAAGGAAAAACACTTTTGAAGTATTAGCTAATTATATAGCCGCAGGGTTAGATCCAGAACAAGTAACATTATTTATTCAGTCCCACGTATCTGCACACGCAGAATTAGCATGGATTTTAAATTGCTTTGCTTACTATGGTGAACTTGGACGTATGACACAGTTTAAGGATAAGTCTAAAAAATTAGATAATAATGCAATAACTGCAGGATTATTTACTTATCCAACCTTAATGGTTGCAGATATATTATTGTATCAAGCTGATTTAGTACCAGTAGGAGAAGACCAAAGACAGCATCTTGAATTAACAAGGGATGTAGCAGCAAGGTTTAATAATCGGTTTAGTGAAACATTCAAAATACCAGAGCCTTTCATATCAAAAGAAGGTGCAAAAATCATGAGTTTACAAGAACCTCAAAGCAAGATGTCTAAATCGGATTCAAATGATAATTCATATATATTATTGATGGATGATGCTGATACCATAAGAAGAAAGCTTAAGAGAGCAGTAACAGATTCAGAAGGAGTAGTTAGATATAATGAAAATCAATTAGGGGTCAAAAATCTTATTAATATATATTCTAAAATTACAAATAAAACTACTGATGAAATAGTATCAAGCTACGATGGTAAAGGATATGCAGAATTTAAAAACGATGTAGCAGAAATAATAATCGAAGAACTTAGACCAATTCAAGAAAAAATAGATTATTTGTTAAAGAATAAAGATTATTTAGAAAAGATTTATATTATGGGTGCTGAAAAAGCTGAAAACAAGGCTCGTAAGACATTAAGAAAAGTTCAAAAAAAAGTTGGGTTTATACCAAGATAACAATTGCGGATTTGTTAAATATGTTGTAATATATATAAATATGTAAAATATAATATAAATAGTTATTTTAAGCTTGGAGGGCATATGATTCTTATAAAAAATGGCTATGTTAAAACAATGGCTGGTGATGACATTAAAAATGGTCAGATACTAATTGAGGGCGGAGTAATAAAGGCAGTTGGTATGGATATAGAAGTGCCAGATGATGTGGAAATTATTGATGCAAAAGGTTGTTTAGTTACACCTGGTTTAGTTGAAGGACATTGTCATATTGGTATGTGGGAAGAAGGTATAGGATTTGAAGGTGAAGATGGCAATGAAGATGTTGAGCCAATAACTCCTCAGTTGAGGGCAATAGATGCTATTAATCCTATGGATATGGCTTTTCAAGACGCATTAGAAGGTGGAGTCACAACAGTAGTAACTGGTCCTGGAAGCGCGAATGTAATAGGCGGTCAGTTTCTTGCTATGAAAACTTTTGGTAAGAGAGTTGATAATATGGTTATAAAGGACCCTGTAGCAATGAAAATTGCTTTTGGTGAAAATCCTAAAAGGGTATATGACGAACAGCATAAATCGCCTGTAACAAGAATGGCTATAGCAGCATTACTACGAGAAACATTATTTGAAGCACTACAATATAAGGAAGATTTAGATGCATCAGAAACAGACCCTGATAGAAGGCCTGATTTTGATATTAAGTTAGATGCTCTTATACCTGTTATGAGAAAAGAAATACCATTAAAGGCTCATGTTCATAGAGCGGATGATATTTTTACAGCTTTAAGAATTGCAAAAGAATTTGAATTAGACATAACTTTAGAGCACTGCACAGAAGGACATCTTATAGTTGATGAATTAGCTGAAGAAGGTAAATCTTGTTTAGTAGGGCCAACACTTGGTTCTAGAGCAAAATATGAGTTGAGAAACATAAGTTTTGACACACCAAAAATTTTAGTTTCAAAAGGTATAAAAATAGCTATAATAACAGATGCTGGGGTTATTCCAATACAATATTTAAGTATGTGTGCAGGACTTGCAGTTAAGGCAGGACTTTCTGAACAAGAAGCATGGAAAGCAATTACAATTAATCCTGCAGAAATTATAGGCATTGCCGATAGAGTAGGAAGTATCGAAGAGGGAAAAGATGCAGATATTGTAATATTTAAAGGTAATCCTTTAACAGATTTAGGTTATGAAACAGTAATGACTATGATAGAAGGTCAAGTGGTATATAAAAATAGTAAAACTGCATATTAATTTTTAAAATTTTAATTATTCGTATAATTATATTTAATTAAGCAATACGCATCATTGTATTATTTCAAAGGCGGCGTATTGCTTTTTTGTTTATAAAACAGTATTTTATTTAATATTATAGTATATTTCAAAAAAAAAATAAAAAAATAACAAAAAAAGATTGCAAAATGTATAAAAAAAGACTAAACTAACAGTTGGAAAATATAAAGGTAGGTAAAGAATGAAGAATAAAATAATAAATATAGCGGTAATAGCCCATGTTGATGCTGGTAAATCTACATTAGTAGATGCTTTTTTACAGCAAAGTGGAGTTTTTAGAGAAAATCAGGACTTAGTAGATTGTGTAATGGATTCAAATGACATTGAACGTGAAAGAGGAATAACTATTTACTCTAAAAACTGTTCAGTAATGCATAATGACATAAAGATAAATATTGTGGATACACCTGGTCATGCTGACTTTTCATCAGAAGTAGAACGTATAATGAAAACAGTTGATACAGTTATTTTGCTTGTAGATTCTATAGAAGGTCCTATGCCTCAAACTAGGTTTGTTTTGCAGAAATCACTTGCAGCAGGATTAAAACCAATACTTCTTATAAATAAAATAGATAAGAAGAATAATAGAGCTGAAGAAGTTGTTGATATGGTATTTGATTTGTTTGTTGAGTTAGATGCAAATGATGAGCAATTAGATTTTCCAGTTCTTTATGGAATAGCAAAGCAAGGAATTGTTCAGTATGAATTAGATCAACCTAGTGATAATATTACACCATTATTTGATACTATAACTAATCATGTATCTCCATATCCAGATAAGGATGACGATGATTTACAGTTGCAGGTATCATCACTTGCTTATGATGATTATATAGGAAGACTAGGTATTGGAAGAGTAACATCCGGAACAATTCGCGAAGGTCAATTGGTTCATGTTTCAAAGCGAGATGGTTCTGTAGAACGACAAAAAATATCAAGTATTTTTGTATACCAAGGTTTAAAAAGGACATCTGTTAAAGAAGCTCGTAGCGGTGATATAGTTGTTATTGCAGGTATACCAAATATATCAATAGGCGATACTATATGCAATGAAAACAAAGTTATACCAATGGAAACAATCAGCATAGAAGAACCTACACTTTCAATGAACTTTTTAATTAATACTTCTCCTTTTGTTGGATTGTCTGGAAAATATGTAACAACGAGACATTTAAAAGCAAGATTAGAAAAAGAATTAGAGGTTAATGTAGGGTTGAAAGTTGAGCCTTTAGATGGTGCAATGGATGGATTTAAGGTATCAGGTAGAGGAGAACTTCACTTATCTATACTTCTTGAAAACATGAGAAGAGAAGGTTATGAGGTTGCAGTATCTAGACCTGAAGTTATACTTCACAAAGAGGATGGAGTAGTTAAGGAACCTATTGAAAGAGTTTTAGTTAATGTTCCTGATATATATTCTGGTTCGGTTATATCAAAACTTAATTTAAGAAAAGGTATTATGGAATCTATGTCTCCAGATGGTAACTATGTAAAAATAGTTTATATGGTTCCAACAAGAGGACTTCTTGGATATAGAACCGAGCTTATAAATGATACAAGAGGCGAAGGAACTATGGTTAGAAGCTTCGACCATTATGAAAAGTTTAAAGGTGAAATTCCACAAAGACAAAACGGTGTTTTAATATCTAATGATCAAGGCGATGCAATTGCTTATTCACTCAATACTATTGAGAGCAGAGGTACTTTATTTATAAGTCCTGGTGAAAAAGTGTATGAAGGTATGATAATAGGTATGAATGCACGTGGTGAAGATATGGTAGTAAACCCATGCAAAGCTAAAAAACAATCTAATACAAGGTCTTCTGGTGCAGATGATTCAATAAAATTGGCGCCACCTAGAGTAATGACATTAGAATTAGGATTGGAATTTATAAACGATGATGAATTAGTAGAAGTAACTCCTGATAACATTAGAGTAAGAAAAAGATATCTAACAGAAATAGAAAGAAGAAAAATGGGTAACAGAATAAAAACTGACAACTAATTGATTGAATTATTTAGGGACTGGTACAATGACACATTTTGAGTGTGTTGTACCAGTCCCCTTTGTTATTCTGGATAATTTAAATTTTCTTCTTTTAAGTCGCTTAAAACTTCGTTAAAATATTTTGAAGCTTCATATTTTGCCATTGGAAGATTCATATCAAGGTAATTTCCACAGGAACTAGCATCAGCACCTGGTATGATACCATCAAAATTAATAATAAATTCAAACATTTCTTTCATGATATCAATTATATTTTCTGATTTAAAATTACCCTTGAGAATTAAGTAAAAACCTGTTCTACAACCCATTGGACCAAAGTAAATAGTTAGATTGTCATAAATATTATGATTTCTTAAAAATGTTGCACCAAGATGTTCTATTGTATGAATTTCAGCTGTATTCATAACAGGTTCATGATTTGGTTCTTTCATTCTTATGTCAAATGTTGTAACCCCATCTTCACCAATATAATCTCTTCGAGAAACAAAAATACCTCGATTTAAATTCAAATGATTAACTTGAAAACTCTCTATTTTTTTCATTTATACCCTCCGTAAAACAATATATTATAAAACGTATAGATAAGGTCTTCTTACCTACTGTTATATTTTGTTATAATCTATTGTACACTGTAAATTAATAATTGTAAACTTGAATTTTGTTGTAAAATACGGTTTTATGTGATAATATAAAAATAAATAAATCCTATTAATAAGTTTAGGAGGTTTTCATGAAATCAAAAGAATATACAACTATCATGCAAAAAATTTTGCACCTAGTTGACGATGGAGTACATGTTTTAGATAATAAAGGCAACACTATAATATACAATGAGGCAATGTCTAAATTAGAAAAAATGCAAACTAAAGATGTTCTTAAAAAGCCATTCAGTGAAGTTTTTAAAAATCTTAATAAAGAAAATAGTACATTACTAAAAGCACTGGAAACTAGGCAAAGTACAATTAATGAAAAGCAAACCTACTTAAATAAGGATGGAAAAGAGATAACTACAATAAATTCTACTGTTCCTGTTATAATCGAAGATGAAGTAAGAGCAGTTGTAGAGGTCGCAAAAAATATTACAAAAATTCAAGAAATGTCACATACTATATTAGAACTTCAAAAAGAAATTGGAAAACCAGATAAAGCGAAATCTACAAGAATTAAGAAATATAACTTTAATAATATAGTAGGTCAAAGTACTAAGTTTGTTGAAGTTATTGAAAGGGCAAAAAAAGCTTCAAATAGTTCAGCTTCTGTGTTTATATATGGAGAAACTGGAACAGGTAAGGAATTGATTGCGCAAAGTATCCACTATGACGGTAATAGAAGAGATAAACCTTTTATAGCTCAAAATTGTGCAGCCTTGCCAGAATCATTATTAGAAGGATTGCTGTTTGGTACTACAAAAGGTGGTTTCACTGGAGCTGTAGATAGAGCAGGTCTTTTTGAACAAGCAAATGGAGGAACCTTGTTGCTTGATGAAATAAATTCCATGCCTTACGAACTCCAAGCTAAGCTTTTGAGAGTGTTGCAGGAAAACTATATTAGACGTGTAGGTGGAACAAAGGATATACCAATTGATGTAAGAATAATTACAACAAGTAATGAGCGACCTGAAAATATAATATCTACCGGAAAGGTTAGAAGGGACTTGTTTTATAGATTAAACATAATTCCATTAAATGTTCCATCTCTAAGAGAAAGGGAAGATGATATACTTATTCTTGCAGAAAAGTTCATAAATAAATATAATGTTAAGTATAATAAAAAAATTCTTGTAATATCAGAAGATGCAAAAGAAAAGCTTCTTCACTACCATTATCCCGGCAATGTAAGAGAATTGGAAAACATAATTATGGGTGCGTTGAGCATGGTTGAAGATGATCATATTTTGACTAAAACCCACTTAATAATAGAAGAAATAAATAGAGTTGAAACAGAATATAATACTGATGAAATATGCAAAAATGGAATTTGTGATTATTTAGATAATTTAGAGAAAAAAATTATAATTAAAACATTAGAAAAATGCTATTTTAACATAACAAAATCGGCACAAATGTTGAAAATCAAGCGTCAAACACTACAGCATAAAATAAAAAAATATAATATCGAGATAAAATAAAACTCAAAAACCGCAAATATATTTGCATATGATGCAAATATATTTGCGGTTTTTTAATTAAACTAAAAAATCGTTATCTTAATTATTATGTAAATAATAAATAAGTATAAATACTTTATGTTGGGAAATAATAAGCAAGTGTTGAAATAAGTAGGTATTTTATAAAACATGATATTAAAAATGTGCTAAATATATAGTTAAAATGATAAATAAGTGAGATTGGCATAGTTATTGCTTATTATACTTATATCGATTTAGAAAATAAATATATTATATATTATAGGAGGATTTAAAATGCAAAATGTAAAGGTTATTATTTGGGGACTTGGTGCAATGGGATCAGGAATGGCTAACATGCTTTTAAAGAAAAAAGGTGTAGATATTGTTGGTGCTGTTGGTAGAGGTGCTAAACTTGGAAAGAGCATGTATGAAGTTATAGGTACTGAAAGAGGAGATAGACCAGATGTTATAATTGGAACTCCTGAAGATATTATTAAAGAAAAGGCAGCTGACGTAGTATTATGCTGTACAGATTCTTTCACTAGCAAAGCATTTGACAGATTGAAATTTGTTTTAGAGAAAAAAATAAATGTAGTATCAAGTGCTGAAGAAATGTCTTATCCACAAGCAAAAGAACCTGAACTTGCTAAACAATTAGATGAAATAGCTAAAGCTAATGGTGTATCAATACTTGGAACAGGAATCAATCCTGGTTTAATCATGGACTTATTAGTTGTAATTATGACTGGATGTTGTGAGGAAGTTGAACATATTGTATCAAGAAGGGTTAATAGCTTATCTCCATTTGGACCAGCTGTTATGGAAGAACAAGGTATTGGTATAAGTGTTGATGAATTTAAAAAAGGCGTTGAGACTGGTCATTTAGCAGGACACGTTGGTTTCCATGAATCAATAAATATGATTGCAGATGCTATTGGTTGGAATGTAGAAAAAGTAACACAGTCAATGGATCCTATAGTTACAGATGTAGATAGAAAATCCCCTTATGGATTTGCAAAAGCTGGAGATGTTGCAGGTTGTGCTATGAAGGGCTTTGGATATGTTGATGGCGAATTAAAAATTGAAATGGATCACCCACAACAAATAGAGCCTGAGCAAGTTGGCGTTCAAACAGGTGATTATGTAATAATTAAAGGAACTCCAAATATTAATATGGTTAACTCACCAGAAGTTCCTGGTGGAATTGGTACAATTGCAATGTGCGTTAATATGATACCTCATGTAATCAATGCTAAACCAGGTTTACAGACAATGTTAAGCTTACCAGTTCCAAGAGCAATAATGGGAGATTTAAGAGATCAAATTGATCCAGATTGCAAAATTGTAAAATAATTGATTTTATGTTATAATGAAGAAGTATACTTTTAGATTTAGATAAGATAAAGAATTTGATATTCAAATTCTTTATCTTATAGTTTTATATAATTATTAATAAAAAAAATTTAGAAAATATTATAATTTAATCAATGACAATTTATTAATTATTTAATATTGCTAAAATATTTTTTTGATTGTTTAAAATATATAGACAGGGAGTGTTGAAAGTGATTAAAAAAGGTGAATGGGTTTTAATACATAGGAATGTATTAGAAGTATCAGATAGAGCACCACAAGTACCTGATGATACAAAAAAAGTTCCATTAGAAATGTGGGTAAAAGGTTATTTACAAGGAGATGCAAATATTGGTGATGAAGTTAATGTTTTGACTAGAACAAAAAGGAAAGAACATGGTACTTTATTAGAAGTTAATCCAACGTATAAGCATGATTTTGGAAACTTTGTTCCTGAACTTTTACATGTAAGTGAGCAAGTTAGAGAAATATTGTTTGGAGGTGAGTCTAATGAGTAAGGATATGAGTTATTCAGCAGTGCTTGCTAGAAAACCTGAAATTATGAAACAATCAGTGGGTATAGATTATTCTACTTTTGAAAGTGGTTCGATAGCATTTGACTATGAGAAAATGATGAGAGAAACAGGTTATTCTCTTGAAGAAATACAAAAAATACAAGCTGATACGGGTGTTGGTAACACTCCAATATTAGAACTTAAAAACTTAACAGCATTAGCAAGAAAATGTGCAGCTCCTGGAAAAGGTGCAAGAATATTCATAAAAGATGAAGCTAGTAATCCATCAGGAAGTTTTAAAGCTAGAAGGGCAGCAACTGCTGTATATCATGCTAAAAGACTTGGATATAAAGGTGTTATTTCAGCTACAAGCGGGAACTATGGTGCAGCAGTTGCATCGCAAGCAGCTATGGCTGGACTGAAATGTATAATAGTTCAAGAATGTTATGATTCGAAAGGGTTAGGACAGCCTGAAATAATTGAAAAGGCTAGAAAATGTGAAGCTCTTGGAGCAGAAGTTATACAACTTTCTGTTGGACCAGAATTATTCTATTCATTCCTTGTACTTCTTGAGGAAACTGGATACTTTAATGCTTCCTTATATACTCCATTTGGAATAGCTGGAGTTGAAACTCTAGGATATGAAATTGCTATGCAATTCAGAGAAAAATATGGTAAGGATCCAGATGCAGTTGTTGCAACAAATGCAGGTGGTGGAAACTTAACAGGAACAGCTCGTGGACTTATAAAAGCAGGAGCTGAATCTAAAGTAATAGCTGCAAGTGTTGACTTATCAGGATTGCATATGGCATCAGACTCACAATTCAACAGAAAATCATTCACAACAGGTCATACTGGATTTGGAATGCCTTTTACTACTTGGCCAGACAGATCAGATGTTCCTCGTTCTGCAGGAAGACCACTAAGGTACATGGATAGATATTTGACAGTTCATCAAGGAGAGGTATTCTATATTACAGAAGCTTTAGCAAGCCTCGAAGGATTAGAAAAAGGACCTGCAGGAAACACTGCATTAACTGCAGCGTTTTCATTAGCTCAGGAAATGGATCAAGATCAAATGATAGTTGTCCAAGAAACTGAATATACTGGTGCTGGTAAACATATTCAGCCTCAATTATCTTTTGCTAGAGATAATGGTATTGAAATAGTAATTGGAAATCCAAAAGATGAAGTTCCAGGTAAAAATATAATTTTACCATCGCATCCATCTTTAATAAAAGCAAATGATGCTAATTTAGATAATATGAGAAGGTCGTTAATTAAAAATGCCTTATCAAACTTTAATGTGACACCAACAGAAGATGATATAGAATTTTTAGCAGTTGAAACTAATACGAATATAGAATTTGTTAAGAATGTTTTAGCTTCTTTATAGTAAAATATTAGATATATTATTTGAAAATAGGAGGATTAATAACAATGAAAAGATCAGATGATTATGAACAAAGAAGAGCTCATTTAGCTAATTTATCCGATGAAGAATTATATGATAGATTTTGGAATTTAGCTGAACAAATAGTAGACCCTCTTCTTGAACTAGGTAAAAAAAATACTACACCTTCAGTTGAAAGAAGTGTACTTTTAAGAATGGGATTTTCAAGTGTTGAAGTTAAACCAATAGTTGAAGGAGTTATGAACAAAGGTTTAATGCGTAAAGGCGCTGGAAATGTTGTTTGGAGATTATCAGAAAAACTTGGTGTTTCAGTACGTGAAGCAGGTTTGTTACTTGCAGATGGAAAACACTGGGATGATGTAGATTCATTATTTTAAGGAGGTATGTATATGAAACTTGAGCCTAATAAAAAGTTAGATATAAAAGAACTTTTAAAAGATTTAGATAAATACGAGCCAAAAAGACGTGGTTGGCATTGGCGAGATGGAAAAAATGAACCAAGAAAAATTGGTGACTTTGAATATCATGAAACTTCAGAAAGTTTAAAAAAATCAGTTCCACTCCCAGGTAGTAGGGGATTTGGATATATAGATCCACAACCAGATTGCGTTATTACAACGGAAATTGCTTCAGGAAGATTTGAAGATGATATAAGAAGGATGCGTATGGCTGCATGGCATGGAGCTGACCATATAATGGTTATAAGAACTGCTGGTCAGTCACATATAGATTCATTACTTGAAGGAACTAACCAAGGTATTGGTGGTATCATGGTTACAAGAAAACAAGTAAGAGCATCAAGAAAAGCATGTGATTTAATCGAAGAAGAAGTAGGCCGTCCAATTAACTTCCATTCATATATATCAGGTGTTGCAGGTCCAGATATAGCTGTAATGTTTGCTGAAGAAGGAATAAATGGTGCTCACCAAGACCCTCAATACAATGTATTATATAGAAATGTTAATATGGTTAGATCTTTCTGTGATGCATGTGAAGCTAAAAAAATTATGGCATGGGCAGATATTCTACAAATAGATGGTGCTCATAATGCAAATGCTACAGCTATGCAAGCATGGAAAGTTATGCCTGAATTAATGGTACAACATGCTATTAACTCAATGTTTTCTAGAAAAGTAGGTATTAAACCAGAAAATATTGCTTTATCAACAGTTCCTCCAACAGCACCACCAGCACCTTGTATGAGATTAGACTTACCATATGCAGTTGCTCTTCGTGATTTGTTTAGAGAATACAAAATGAGAGCACAGCAAAATACAAAATATATGGAATCAGATACTAGAGAAGCTGCTGTAACTCATACAATGAACATGATGATTTCTAGGTTAACTAGTGCTGATATTCAATCAACGATTACTCCTGATGAAGGAAGAAATGTTCCTTGGCATTATAATAATATTGCAGGAGTTATGACAGCTAAACAATCTCTTACAGGGATGGATGGCTTAAGAGAAATGGTTAAGCTTGATAGAGAAGGACCATTAGGGAAAGATGTAAGAGAATTAAAAGAAAGAGCAATATTATTTATGGAAGAAATGCTTGAAGTTGGCGGTTTCTTTAAAGCAGTTCAAGAGGGTTTCTTCATAGATAGTGGAAAATATCCTGAAAGAAATGGAGACGGTATTGCTAGAGAAATCGAAGGCGGAATTGGATACGGCTTTGTTTATGAAAGAGATGAAGATTATTTTGCTCCAGTTTCTGTTCATTATGGATATAACAACATTCCAAAACAATTTAAAAAAGCAAGCGATGCTATAGGCGGAGATACTTTTGAAGATAGAAGTAAAATAGTTTATATTGATGAACTAGATGAAAATGATAATGTTAATAAGAGACTTGAAGAATCAGAAAAATATTATGATACAAATCTTGTTAAACCAGAGGTTGAGTGGAGAGCAGATGGAACTGTACTATTATCTATATTCTTGCCTTTAGATGAAAGAACAGCAGAATTTGCAGCAATCAAGTGCGGTGAAAAAATGGGTCTAGATGATGTAACAGTTGTTCACAAACAATGCATGCATCCATCAGAAGGTACTTATGTTGAATTAAAAGGAAAAGTTAACTTTGATATCGATGTAACTGAATTAGTTATCCCAGAAAAGGTTGAAGTCCTTTCACAAGCTGAAATTAGAAAAGATATTCAAGATAAACCAATATTTGTTGTAGCCGCTACTGTTGGTCAAGATGAACACTCAGTTGGTATGAAAGAAACATTAGATATTAAACATGGTGGTATTGAGGGCTTTGGTATTAAATACGAATATCTTGGAACTTCTTGCCCAGTTGAAAAATTAGTAGATGCAGCTATAGAAACAAAAGCAGATGCAATATTGATTAGTACTATTATTACACATGATGATGTTCATGTTAAGAACATGAAGAAAATTAATGACCTTTGTATTGAAAAGGGAATTAGAGATAAAGTTATGATAGTTTGTGGTGGTACTCAAGTTAACAATGAAATAGCAACGGAAGCAGGACTTGATGCTGGTTTTGGTAGAGGTTCTCATGGTATTGATGTTGCTAGTTTCTTGGTTAAGAAAAGAAGGGAAATGAATAAATAGTGAAAGTTAATGTATTGGTAGCCGAGATTGGTAGTACCACTACAGTAGTTAATGCATTTAATGGAATAGGCACACCTTGTCCTGAATTTATTGGGCAAGGTCAAGCGCCTACATCCGTGTTAGAGGGCGATGTTACGGTTGGACTCAAGGGTGCTATAGATAGCTTGAAGGAAAATCTGCATGAGTCAGAAATAACATGGGATGATATGTTAGCTACAAGTAGTGCTGCTGGCGGTTTAAAAATGACCGTTCATGGCCTTGTATATGATATGACTGTTCGTGCGGCAAAAGAAGCAGCTCTTGGAGCCGGTGGTATCATTAAGATGGTCACATCTGGAAAACTCAGAAGAACAGATTTAAAAAAAATTCAAGAAGTAAACCCAAATATAATACTAGTTGCAGGTGGGGTAGATTATGGAGAAAGAGATACAGCACTTAACAACATGGAAATGATTTTATCAATGGGTTTAAAGACACCGATAATTTATGCAGGAAATATTGAAAATCAAGAAGAAATAAAACTAATGTGTGATGAAGCAGGAGTTAAAGTTTACATTGTAGAAAATGTTTATCCTAAAATAGACATGCTAGTTGTAGAACCAACAAGAAAGGTAATTCAAGATGCCTTTGAAGAACATATTATTCATGCTCCTGGTATGACTAAAGTTCGTGATTTAGTAAAAGGACCTATTATACCAACACCTGGAGCAGTAATGGAAGCTGCTAAAGTACTAAAGGAAGATATAGGTGATTTAGTTATCTTTGATGTAGGTGGAGCAACAACTGATGTACATTCCGCTACTCAGGGCTCGGAAGAAGTTAATTCAATTTTAATTAGTCCTGAACCTGAAGCTAAAAGAACAGTTGAAGGTGATTTAGGAGTTTATGTAAATGTTAATCATGTTGTAGAAAAAATCGGCTTGGAGAATCTTAAAAAGGAATTTCCTGATGTAGATGAATTGCTTCAAAATTTCAAACCAATTCCACTAAGCGACAGAGAAAAGCAATTTGTGGAAAGATTAACTAAAGAGGCTGTTGTAACTTCACTAGAAAGACATGCGGGTAGACTTAGAGATTTATATGGTGCTAATGGTAAAAAAACTGTAGCACAGGGCAAAGATTTAACTGCTATTAAGTATATTATAGGTACTGGCGGTGCATTGACTAGATTACCAAATCGTGTTGAAATATTAGAAAAAATTCGTAGTTTAGGTAAAGGATTAGAGCTATATCCTACAGAGCGGGCTAAAATTTTAATAGATAATGACTATATTTTTTCTTCTCTTGGTGTTTTGTCTAAAAGATATCCGGAAGATGCGTTGTTATTAATGAAAAAAAGTTTAAGAATTCTATAATGGGAGAGTGTTATGTATCCACAATTAGTTATTGATTTAAATAAAGTAAAAAATAATCTTGATAAAATATCTGAAATGGTTAAAAGTGTAGGATGCTCTCTGATGATAGTTACTAAAGGATATTGTGCAGATGTAGAAATCTACAAAATGCTTGAAGAATCAGATATAGATTTTTTAGCAGATTCACGTATTCAAAATCTTAAAAAATATGAAGGTACAAAAAAGCAAAGAGCACTTTTAAGATTGCCAATGGGCTCAGAGGCTGAAGAAATAGTTCGCTATGCTGATTTATCTTTAAATTCAGAACTAGTGACAATTAAAAAACTTGATGATGCCGCAAGAAAGCAAAACAAAATTCACAATATACTTCTAATGATCGACTTAGGAGATTTAAGAGAAGGTATATTTTATAAAAATGAAGATGAAATATTAAATGCGGTAGAAGAAATATTAAAGCTAGAAAACATAAAACTTCATGGTATTGGCGTAAACTTAACATGCTATGGAGCTGTGATACCAAAAAATGAAAATTTATCTATATTGGTAGATATAGCAGAAAAAATTGAACAAAAATTTGATATTAAATTAGATATGATTTCAGGTGGAAATTCTAGTTCTGTACATCTTATTGATAAGAATGAGTTACCAAAAAAAATTAATAATTTGAGAATTGGTGAAGCATTTTTGTTAGGAGATGAAACTTCATATAGTCAGATGTTAGATGGATTATATGATGACTGTTTTGTATTAGAAGCAGAAATAATAGAATTAAAAGTAAAACAATCTGTACCAATTGGAGAAACTGGAGTTGATGCTTTTGGTAACAAACCAGTATACGAAGATAGAGGAATTATAAAAAGGGCCATAATAGCAGTAGGTAGACAGGATGTAGATTCTGACAACTTACATCCTATAGACCCTAAAATAGACATATTAGGTGCAAGTTCAGACCATTTGATATTGGATGTAACAAAATCGGATAATGAGTATAAGGTTGGAGATATAATCAATTTTAAGCTTAGTTATTCAAGCTTGTTAAGAGCCACAACAAGTGCTTATGTAAGCAGAACCTATATAAAATAGATACAAAATAAAAACAAAGGACTGAAATTTTCATGCCTTTGTTTTTTTATTGTTAATATTTGTTATATTATCTTACTTCTTCAATTGTTTTGACAACACTATGTGTTATTGGTTTCCACTCTATTTTTTTGAACAATGCCACAATTGAAATAGGAACATATGTAAAAATAAATATGGGGAAAGTAAATGTATATAATATTTTTTTCTTTGCAGTAGCTCTAATTTGTTTCCATTCAGATATAGTTGTTAATAATCCTAATACAAATATAACTAAATAAAAATTAGCAAAAGACATTATAATAGCACTGGTTGTTTCTTGGACTATCATAGGGGACACTTCAATATTAACGAGTGCATATGTCAAAAATATTAAATTTGTAACAGCGCTAAGAATAGAAATTATCATAGCAGGCATTACAGTCATAAACATATCATAGCAACAAAAGCTCTTGTTTTTGAAAATACCTTTAATTAAATCAAAGCCATAATTTGCAAAGACCTGATAAAATCCTTTTGCCCATCTTAATCTTTGATTCCATGATTGTTCAAAGTCATATGGTTGTTCATCGTATATTTTTGCTTTATCACAGTATCCTATTAATTCACCTTGAATTGCATTATCTATTGAGAATTCTATATCTTCTGTTAATAAATGGTGTTTCCACCCATTGTTTTTTTCAATTATATCATCGTGTACTAAAAAACCGGTACCAGATACAGCACATCCAGTTTTAAGTATCATTCTTGAATTGTTAAGAAATCTTGCTTCTCTTAAAAACCAAAGAGAATAACCAGCAGATATCCAATTTGTGTCATAATTTTTAGAATTTCTGTAACTAGTTATTATTTTGTAGTCATTGTCAAAAACTTTGTTCATTTCAGCGATATAATTTTCGTCTAATAAATTATCTGCATCAAAAATAAAATATCCATCGTAGTGATTAAACTTGCTTTTAATTATTTTAAATGCATAATCCAAAGCATAACCCTTACCAACGCGTTGTTTGTTAAAACGCTCAAAAACTACAGCCCCAGCTTTCCTTGCGACTTCTTGAGTATTGTCAGTACAATTATCTGCAACTACGAAAATATCTAATAGATTAGATGGATATTTTTGCTTTTTTATACTTTCTATTAAGTGACCTATTACATTACTTTCATTTCTAGCAGCAATAACTACTGCATATTTGTGATTATTTATTGAAACCATATTTTCACTTTTATAAATTAATGACACAAGCACATAAAATGCTTGATATAAGTAAAAGACTGTGAATATTAACAATATAATTAAATTGAATGTACTTATAAATGATAACAACTTTATTACCTCCGATGTTTAAACTTTATCTATAAAACTAAATCTTTACGCTTTGTTAGTATAGCACTTGAAAAAAATAAAACAATTAATAATTTCTTAATTTTTGTTGAAAACGGTTACTTTTATTTGTCGGATACGTATTTATAATAATTAAGAACTATAGCAATATTATTGCATTTGTAGGCATTCTTTATGCTAAAAAATAGTGGAATAATAACCCAATTCTATAAAGTGATTGACACCAGTGGATAGTTACATTATAATATAAGTATGGATTTATTAGAAAAATTTTCAAATTAGGAGTGAATTGCAATAATGGAAAGTGACGGGATAAGTCAGATTATCATATTTTTTATATTAATTATTTTATCAGCATTTTTTTCAGCTTCAGAAGTAGCATATACAAGCTTTAATAAATTACGTATGAAAAATTTAGGGGAAGGCAATAAGAAAGCTGAATTAGCATTAATTTTATATGATGATTATGATAAACTAATGTCAACTATACTTATTGGAAACAATATAGTCAATATAAGTGCCACTGTTTTAGCAACGATTTTTTTTATGAATGCTTTTCATATTCTAGGTGCAACCGTTTCTGCAGTATTAATGATTGCAGTAATATTATTTTTTGGAGAAATAACACCAAAAGCTATTGCTAAAAAGTCACCTGAAGGCTTTGCAATGTTTTCTGCACCTATAATTAGATTCTTTGAGATTTTATTTTCGCCGTTAAATTTATTATTTGTAATTTCGGTAAAATTTATTAGTTTAATTTTTAAATCAGAAGATTATCCTTTAACTACAGAGGATGAATTGAGGACAATGATTGATGAAGTTGAACATGAGGGCGTTATTAATAAAACTGAAAGTGATTTGATACGTTCAGCTATTGAATTTAATGATGTAGATGTTGAAGATATATTTACGCCTAGAATTGATATAGTTGGAGTAGATGAAGAAGATACACTGGATTCTATTAAAAAAACATTTCTTGTTAGTGGATACTCTAGACTTCCTGTGTTTCAAAATAATATTGATCATATAACAGGTGTAATACATGAAAAAGATTTTTATCAAGCTATAAATCGAAATGAAAGTGATTTTAGGAAAATCATTTCAAGTGTTTTATATGTCACGCCTAACAAAAAAATATCTGAACTTTTAAAAGATTTGCAGGTTTCTAAAGCACATATGGCTATAGTAATAGATGAATATGGGGGAACAGCAGGACTTGTAACAATGGAGGATATTATAGAAGAGCTTGTTGGTGAGATATGGGATGAACATGATGAAGTTATAGAATGGTTTAAAAAAATAGGAGAAGATAAATACCTCATTTCATGTAATGCGGATATAGATGATATGTTTGATTTATTTAATATCGTTCCAGATGAAGAGGTTGATGTTTCAACTGTTAACGGTTGGTTAACTATGATATTTGAAGAAATCCCAGAAGAAGGCGGAAGAATAATATATAAGGATTTAGATATTACCGTTACTAAAGCAGAAGCTAAGAGGGTTTTAGAGATATGCGTTGAAAGAATTCATAATGAATGTGATATTACTGGATAATCAATAACTTTTATTAATCTCTATAGATCAGCAATATAATTATAAATAAATAATGTGAATTTATATATAAAATCAAACATAAGATTTAATAGTATGTTTGATTTTTTTTATGTAATTGCTGAAGGGAATGATATAAGTGAAAAAGGTTTGGTTTGGATTAATTAGCATTGGAATATTATTTTCTTTTTTTAATGGTAAACCTGAAATTGTATCTAATGTCATATTGTATGATTTGCAAAAATCAGTAGATTTAATTTTGAGTTTAGTAAGTATAATGGCATTTTGGTCAGGACTTATGAGAATAGTTGAAAAATCAGGCATCTTAAACAAACTATCAAAGATAATAAATCCTGTTATTAAAATACTTTTCAGTGATATACAAAATAATACAAAAGCTATTAATGCAGTGATAATGTGTATTGCAGCAAATATGTTTGGAATAGGTAATTCAGCTACAGCGCTAGGTATAAAAGCTATGGAGGAAATGCAGAAGGGGAATAAAAACAAAAACATTGCAATGAATTCAATGTGTATGCTTTTGGTTATTAATATGTCATCTATACAATTAATACCATTGACTATAATAAAAATGAGAGCTGATGCAGGGGCGGTTAATCCAAATGACATAATATTGCCTACAATTGTTGCTACTACTTTTACAACTATTGTTGCTATTATATTTGCTAAATATTATGAAAGGAAAAATATATAATGAGATTATCTGATTTAATATTACCCATATTAATTGGAGGAATTTTATTTTATGGATTAATTAAAGGTGTAGATATATATTCAGAATTTATAGAAGGAGCTTTTGATGGCGCGAAATCTGCAGTTAAAATATTACCTTATATAGTAGCAATAATATTTGCAATTAACTTATTTATTCAATCAGGGGCGGAAGAATTTATAGTAAAAACTCTTACACCATTAACTTCATTGATAGGTTTTCCACCAGAATTGTTATCATTAATTATAGTTAAACCACTTTCAGGCGGTGGTTCATATGGTGTGATTAAAACATTATTAGATAGTTATGGAGCAGATTCGTATATAGGTCGCTGTGCATCTGTTATAATGGGTTCTGCTGAAACGGTATTTTACACAGCAGCTGTTTATTATGGTGCAGTAGGTATTAAAAATATAAGATACACTATTAAAGTAGGTCTAATAGCCCATGTAGCATCTATTGTTGCTGCTTTAGTGGTTTGTAAATACATGTTTTAATGATTTGATTTTAGAGCATCTTGCCAGAATATAAAGATACCTGATAAAAGGAATATATCGCCTATGCTTATTGTTTTTGCAAAAGGATATGGTGGTGGAATTGTTACTATGTCACAAAGAATTTTAAAGCGTGTTGAATCCGTTAGAATTGAATGTATTAAATCTTGGTTTGAATTGAGAAAATGTATAGTATCAGAACTATTTGCATATGCTTCGGAAATATAAACAGGCATTTTAAAGTCATTAAATGCAATAGCAATGAAATTTAATAGCGTTCCTACAAAAAATAGCTTCATATAGCTTTTTTTATAATTAATAGCTGTTACATATAACAATACAGGATAAATTAACCAATTTGCAGATAATATTTTAAATACATCATTATTTTTATAAAATTTAAACAAAAATACAGCAGTAATTTGTATTACTGCCATTATGATAAATAATTTATATCCTTTTATATCTATATCAATATTTGAAAAATTAATTTTTTTATTTCTTAAATATATTATAAGTAATGAAACTACAGATAATATTATTATTTCAGCAATCATATTTTCACCTAAAATATAAGATTTTAATAATTATTTATGATATTGTATGATTCTCTTAATGCGATAACAGCAACATCAACTATATCAGGGTTGAATTGGGTACCTGCATTATCTTTGATTTCGCGTAGTGAATATTCAAGATCAAGAGCGTCTCTATATGGTCTATTTGTAGTCATGGCATCAAATGAATCAGCAATTGTCAATATTGATGTTTCAAGTGTTATTTTTTCATGATCTAGTCCATCAGGATAACCACTGCCATCATTTCTCTCGTGATGGTGTCTTATTATATCAGACAAGTTCGATAAAAAGCTTAAATCAGATATTATTGTTGCACCTATTTGAGGATGACATTTTATTACTTCGAATTCATTTTTTTCTAATTTACCTGTCTTATTTAAAATTCCCTTGTCAATGCCTATTTTACCTATATCATGAAGCAAACCAGCACTTTTAATTAAATCAATTTTGCTTTGTGGTAAATTAAGTTTTCTTGCAATGCTTTCGGCATATGCACTTACTCTAACTGAATGTCCACTGGTATATGGGTCGTTGGCTTCTATAGTACGAATGAGCATATTAATTGATTCAAAATAATTTTTTCTCATATCAAGATATAGTTTGAATGTATATCTTGCAAACATTAGAGGGATGAAGAATAGTATTATTCCACCTACACCGTAACTATCACAGCTAAAAGCTATAACTATACCTAGAAGGCTTACAAGAACAACATTATAAAGGATACCAAAAATACTGTTTTTCCAGATATCAATAACTTTCTTATTTAAAATTAATGACATTAATATTGCCATAAATAAACTATTTAGAAAAATATAAATAATAAGCGAGAAGATAGAAGCTATAGGATTAAAAAAAACAAATCCAACATCAATTATTTTATCGGCAATTTCATATACAATGCTGCCAGCGCCTGTAATAATTATATATTGACTCACATTAAATATTGTTTTATATATGGGGTTGTTAAAAATATTAACTCTTCCTTTACCTTCAACATAAGGGCATCTAAGTGCAACTCCTACAGAGGATATTATTGCAACAGTTAAAGGATCAGTTAATAAAATAGCAGAAAAGGTTAATGCGTAACTTACTGATACAGCTCCGATTTTAGGCATAGGTATTAAAAAGGTTTCTGCTACAACACATAAAAGGGAGAAAACAATTAATAAAGTTTTGTCAGTGACATCATATGTCTTTATTAAATATAAAAGAAAAATAAAAGCAATAAATGATACCGCGCTAATGTACGCATATAAACTTGTATTAGTTTTTGCTTTAGAACGACCGATTACTCTTTTAATTTTAATATCCATATTTCCTCCATATATAATGAAGGGCTGACGTTTTTATCTTATAACCAGCTCATGCCAGCGCCACTTGCTAATACTAAAGCTACTAAAGAAGCAATTAAAGGCATTATTTTTTTCATTTGAAAATCCTCCTGATAAAGTCTCTGTTCGCTCGCTAATGGAACAGGAAGGATTCTCTTCTCTAGTTTTTTTCTTTTGTTATGGTTTGTCAGCCCAATTCATTTAAATCATTTATTTAATCTTAATCTTTATAACACAAACAAATTTTTCTATTGATTGCATTTAAGATAGATTTCACAGTTGAATCTATTCTGTTGTTAATTACAATAGATGAGCCTACGAGAACATTTTCCTCGCCTCGGTCTATATGAGTAATTGCAGATAATATTACTTCTTGTCCAGCAATTTTATGTATTTGAATATCTTCAGAAATGAAGCATTCTAAGCCTATGGAATTTTTAATTGCATCAAGGGTTGCCATTGCAGTTACTTTAAGAATGTTTTTCTCTGATTTAATTCCACTTGATTCACCTGAATATTCTTTATCATTCCATGAAAGATTAACATTTATTTTTATGTAATCAGAAGTAGTTTCATTTGAATATCCGTCATAAACCAATCTGAAATCAGTATTTACAGATAGGTTTTTTATTATTTGCGCAACGCTTATTATTTTATAATCAACTGTAATATTAAAGTTAGATAAAAGTGCGGAACGTATATCTCTGGCAATTTGTTTAGTGTGTCTGCTGTTGTCTGATAAAACGTGAATTTCATTTATAACATTGTTTTTATCAGCTATAATTTTACAAGACAATACAGACTTTATATTAGTCAAAAATGACTCTACTTCTTTAAAATCCATTAATCTTTCCTCCATGATATTTAAATAACATTTAATTATGTTATTATACTACAAAAATTACATGATTTCAACAAACTTTTACAAAACTTGTTACAAAATAAAAATAATGGGTTAATATGAGTGCAAACTTTTTCCTTGTGAAATAATATTGCTAACAATGTAATAATTTTTGCTATGAGTTCAATAATTAATATTATACTACCCGGCCCAACTGTCCGCATAATAACATTAAAAAAAAACTACTAAAATGCCATTTGAGAGCACTTTAATAGCTTTTAATGATTACATTTAAGTTAATGTATATCCACCATCGACTAAAATAGTTTGACCTGTAATGAATCCGCCAGCTTCAGAGCAAAGCATATTTGCAATTCCTTTAAAATCTTCAGGAAATCCCCAACGTCCAACAGGACATTTTACAGAAACAACTCTATCCATACCTAATTTTTTCAATGGTGGGGTTGTAGTCATTTTAGTGAAAATAGGACCTGGAGCAATGGCGTTTACAGTAACTCCATAAGGAGCTAGTTCAAGTCCAAATGATCTAGTAACTCCTCTTATTGCATGTTTTGTAATGACATATGGTGACATTCCAGACTTCATTCCTAAATACCCTGCTATAGAAGATACGTTTAAAATTCTTCCGCCATTACCTGCCTTAATAAAATATTTGCCAGCTTCCGCTGTAAGTGCAACCACTTGGTTTAAATTGATTTGCAAACAACGTTCATATTCTTCGTTTGTATAAGCATCACCCACAGGATTATGTGATTCTATTCCTGCACTATTTATAAGTATATCAAATTTTTCATATTCTTCAAGAGTTGCAGGTATGATAGTATTTACTTCTTCGGGTTTTGATACATCAGCGTGTATTGGTAAAAATTTTTGACCTGCTTTTTCAACAAGTGTTTTTGTTTCTTCAAATGATGTGTGATTGTAAACTCCAGCAATATCTACGCCAGCTTCTGCTAGTCCAACTGCAATGGCTTGACCAATTCCAGTTGCTGATCCAGTAACAATAGCTACTTTTCCTTTAAGGTCTGATAATTCGTTTATGCTTTTCATAGTGTTTCTCCTCGTACAATATATTTACGGTTTTTTTAACAAGAATACCGCATGAAAACTTTTTGTCATGTTTAATTTTTATATACTTTTTTTAAATTATTAAAAAATAATTTTTAATTAATAGCTTTTATCCTAGTTTTATATTTATTATGTTTGTTATTAATATTGCACAGTGTATCATACTAAAAGATTCGTTACTATATTAAAAAATCCAAAATTCATTGCCTTAGTTGTGCAAAATGTATATGATAAATTAAAATGGTTAATTGTTTCTTGAAAAATACTGCTAAAGGCATTATAATATTATTGATATCAATTTTTTGACAATAAATTAACATAGTTGAGTTTAAAAATGTCTGTGATAAAAGAATCGAGGTAGATTATGGGTATTAATTTCGAGGGATTATGTCAACGTTTTACAGAAAAAATTAAAAAAGTTTATCTTGAGGTAGAGCCAGATGTAAATTTTGTTGATGTAGAGTTAATTACAGAGAAAAAGACAGAGTTTTTAGAAAATTACATATATGTTGGTACTACTTCTAGTTTAAAAGGGAAATTGGATAAACTCAGCAATTCCTGCTTTATTTTATTAAATGATGATTCAATAATATTAGAAAATTTTATTGATAATAAAGTAACGATAATTGAGATAAATGAAAATGAAAACATATTAGAAATTTATAACGAAGTAAGAACTCTTTTTCGTAGAGATGTAAAATACAATCAATTTAAGATATCTTTATTAGAAGTACTTCTTTCGGGAGATGGTATATATAAAATAATAGATGTTGCTTCGAAATTAATTGGAAATCCTCTAATTGTTATTGACTTAAGTTTTAAAGTGCTAGCTAATTCTCCAATAGAAGAGATAACTGATCTGTTGTGGATGGATAATGTTAAAAAAGGGTATTGTTCTTATGAGTTTATTAGTGAATTAACTAAATTAGAAAGTCTAAAAAAAGGAAGAAAAACAAGTTATCCGTTTGAAGTAACCTGTCCTGAAAGTCCTAATAAAAAGGTTGTATTTAAAATAGAAGTAAGTGGTAAAGTCATAGGAAATATCATATTAATTGAATGTGTAAAAAAAATTGATCCTTATGACTATGATTATTTGATGCTATTAAGTCAAATAATTTCAATGGAATTAGAAAAGAAACAATTTTATAGGAACACTAGAAATGTTCTTAGCGAAGAAATATTATATGATTTACTTGAAAATAATATTAAGAATGAGGCAATAATTGAAGAAAGAATAGAAAACGGTGGCTTAGTATTTAGTTCTCATATTGAAGTATTAGTAGTTGATATAACAAATTATGACTTTAAAAAATCCATATATGCTAGATATTTAGATTCGAAATTGGCGAATCTTTTTCCTATGGGCAAATCAATTTATTATAATGGTGATGTGATAATAATAAATGATAGAAATTATTTTAAATCCGGACAAGTTAAGAATGACAAAGTTATAGATTTTCTAATAGAAAATAAGTTGAAAATGGGAATAAGTAATGAATTTTCTTCAATAAAAGATTGTAGCATTTACTATCATCAAGCAATAAGGTCGTTAAAAATAGGTGCTATTCTAGAACCTGAAAAATGCGTTTATCAATATGAAAATATTCAACCTTATAATTTTATTTATATGGCAAAAGAACAGATAATGAAAGAAGATTTTTATAATGATTCGTTATATATGCTAAAAACGTATGATGATGAGAATAACTCTGAATTATATAAAACCTTATATATATATTTAAAAAATAATCATAATATTACTAGAACAGCAGAGGAATTGTTTATTCATCGAAACACTTTAAGGTATAGATTAGAGAAAATCGTTGATATACTAGGAGTAAGCTTAGATGAAAATGACATTAGTTTTAAACTATATTATGCATATAAATCAATGAATTTTTATAAAAATTTAGTTGATGCACAAAAAAAGAATGACAATTAATTAAATATGTACAAAATGATAATCTCTAATATTCAAGAGATTATTTTTTTGTACAATATTTTGAAGTGCATAATGCACAAAGACGATAATAGATTTTGGAGGATCCTCCGTAGCAAGCGATTTTATACAATGTTATAATTTAATTAATCTAAAATGAGTAAAATTATAAGGGAGGCAGATATTTAATGAAATATGAAAAGCTTTTTAATAAAGGTAAAATAGGTAGACTAGAAATAAAAAATAGAATAGTAATGCCTGCAATGGGAACTAATTTAGCTTCCTATAGCGGAGAAGCATCTGATGCAATCATTCGCTATTATGAAGAAAGAGCAAAAGGTGGATGTGGGTTAATAATTACAGAAATCACTAGAATAGATAACGAAACAGGAATAGGAACGCCAAATCAATTGTGTGCAATGGATTTGAAGCATATCCCAAGATTAGAAATGTTGGCTCGCAGTGTGCATAAGTATAATACCAAAATATTTTTACAGTTGCATCATCCAGGTAGAGAAAACCATGCTATGATAATAGATGGTCGTCAAATAGCTGGACCAAGCCCTATAATGTCATCAGCTATTGGTGAAATGCCTAGGGAGATGACAATAGAAGAAATTGAAGGCTTAGTTGTAAAATTTGTAAAAGGTGCTGTTCTCGCACAAAAAGCTGGTATAGACGGAGTTGAAATCCATGGTGCTCATGGATATCTTGTTGGACAATTTATGAGCCCACAATCTAATCATAGAGAAGATAAATATGGTGGTAGCTTTGAAAAAAGAATGAGATTTATAACTGAAATTATAATGGGCATACGTGCTAAATGTGGCCCGATGTTTCCAATATCAGTTAGAATTGATGGGGATGAGTTTGTCGAGGGCGGTATATCTTTAGAAGAAGCAATTCAAGAAGCCGTTTATTTAGAAAAGTTAGGTGTAGACGTTATAAATGTAAGTTCTGGAACATATGAATCAGTTACTACAGTAATAGAACCTATATCATATCCCCAAGGATGGAAAAGACATTTAGCTAAAGCTATAAAGGAAGCAGTTAATATACCTATAATTGCTTGTGATGTAATTAGAAAACCTGAAATGGCAGAAACTATACTAAAAGAAGATAATTTAGATTTTGTAGCATTAGGTAGAGCACAATTGGCAGATCCACAGTGGGGTAATAAAGCAAAAGAAGATCGGGAAGAAGAAATTAGACCTTGTATATCATGCTTGAATTGTATAGAAAGTGTTCTAAAATGTGAGAACATAAAATGTGCAGTCAATCCAAGAGTGGGAAGAGAATTAGAATATTCAGACTTTACTAAAAATGGAGAAGGCAGAAAAGTTGTAATTGTTGGAGGCGGTCCAGCAGGAATGGAAGCTGCAAGAGTTTTGGCATTAAAAGAATTTGTACCTATAATATTCGAAGAGAAAGAACATTTAGGTGGCAGTGTGTATTTAGCGACTAAACCACCATTGAAAGATAAATTAAATTGGTTTCTTGAATATCAAGAATCAACTCTTGAAAAATTAAATATTGAAGTAAGATTAAATGAAAAGGCAACTTTAGATAAAATTAATGAAATTGATCCATATGCTGTATTTATTGGAGCTGGGTCAAAACCATTAGTACCGCCAATACCAGGAGTAGAAAAAAGTTTTGTATATACATCAACTGATATTTTAGAAGGCAAAGTTATATTAGAAAATAAAAACGTAGTAGTTGCAGGGTCAGGAATGACAGGTCTAGAAATATCCGAATTATTAATTTCTAGTGGCAATAAAGTAACTGTAATAGAGATGGCAGATAAAATTGCCCCTTCTGGATATATACCAAATGTAGTTGATATAAGTATGAGACTTGTTAAAGGTGGGGTAAAATTACTACCTTCCAGCAAACTTACAAATATTAAAGACGGTGAATTAGAGATTGAAAATACAAAAACCCATGAAATAACCACATTAAAAGCAGATGCATTAGTATTATCTCTAGGAGTTAAATCCAATAATGAAATAGTAAAAGCTGTGGAAGAGAATTATAAAATTGTTGAAATATTAGGAGATGCGTGCAAACCAGGCAGAGTGGTAGATGCAATGTTAAATGGATTTGAAAAGGCTTATGTGCTTGAGTAAGATATAAAAAATTGAATTATCATAGGAGGATTTATTATGTATAGTTTTACAAAAACAATGGATCAAGTCATGTCATTACAAGGGAATAAAACAATATTTTATGGCGCAGAAATGCTAAATACTGTTTGGGAAACAAAGCCAGAAATTATAGCAAAATTACTTCCGGCACCATTAAAACCAGTAGCTAATAAACCATTGGTTTCCACTTTTGTAGCCAATTACCCTAAAACAAGTTTTTGTCCTCCATACAAAGAGGCTGGATTGTTTATCCTTGCAGAATGTGATGGAGTAGTAGGTAGATATTGCTTATCCATGCCAATAACTGATGGAATGGCAATGTCAATGGGGAGAGAAGTTTGTGGATTGCCAAAAAAAATGGCAAATATAGAGTTTGAAGTTAAAGATGGAAAAGCAGAAGGAAAAATTAGTCGTAATGGTATAGAATTTTTCTCAGTTAGTGCTGATATTTCAGGAAAGTTAAATGAAAATGCTACAGTTGAAGAACTTAATGAAGCAATAAATCCATTCATGTATAATATTACATATGCAAAATCAGCAGATGGTTGTGGATTCTTACTAAGCCCTACTTTAATTAGACAAGAATTAGCTGTTGATGATATAATGGAAAACAAATTAGCTTCAGCTTCTGTAACAATGACAGATTCTCCACACGACCCATGGGCTGAATTAGAAGTAGTGAGAATGATAGGATCTCAATATATAGTTAGTACAAATACTTTACAGCCAGGTGAAAACTTGTATTTTAACAAAATTGACCCTATGAAATTTGTTCCATACTCATTCTTAAAATGGGATTGGTGGTCTAAGTAACAAAAAATTATATTGATTATTTCAAAATAATCAATATAATTTCTAATGTTATGTTATAATTTTTCTTATTTGGGTATATAGTAATGAGTAGAATTAACATAACAGGAGGAAAAATATGGTTCAATTGATATCGCGGCTATCTCCAGTATCTCAAGCACTTATTGCAACATTATTTACTTGGTTTATTACTGCCCTTGGAGCTGGCTTAGTTTTCTTTTTTAAAAAAATTAATAAAAGTGTATTAAATGCAATGTTGGGATTTGCTGCAGGGGTTATGATTGCTGCTAGTTTTTGGTCACTATTATCACCTAGTATTGAAATGGCAGAGGAATTAGGTCAAATACCTTGGTTAACGGCTGCTATAGGATTTTTATCTGGTGGAGCTTTTCTTTTTTTAGTTGATAAGTTACTACCTCATTTGCATTTAGGATTAGATACTTCTAAAGCAGAGGGAATAAAAACAAGTTGGCAAAGAAGTGTTCTTCTGGTATTAGCTATAACATTGCATAATATTCCGGAAGGTTTAGCAGTAGGTGTTGCTTTTGGTGCAGTTGCCTATGGTTTGCCTTCTGCATCAATTGGTGGCGCTATAGCATTGGCAATTGGTATAGGGTTGCAAAATTTCCCAGAAGGTGCAGCTGTTTCTATCCCATTGAGAAGAGAAGGATTTTCTCGTAGTAAAGCATTTATATACGGGCAGGCGTCAGGAATAGTTGAACCAATTTCAGGTGTAATAGGGGCACTTGCGGTAATATCAATGCGTACGATTCTGCCATATGCATTAGCATTTGCAGCTGGAGCTATGATTTATGTTGTTGTTGAAGAGCTGATTCCTGAAGCACAACAAGGAGATGAACACTCAAGAACAGAAATAGCAACGATAGGTTGCATGGTTGGATTTGCAGTGATGATGATATTAGATGTTGCTTTGGGTTAAAAATATTATAGAACATTTGATTGTATAAATAAACTAAGTACTATATTAGTGTATAATGTATAGTATTTTAATAAAAGGTTTTATGGTAATAATATAACGATTTTAATAAAAGCAGTTGAAGATATATAACTAAAGTTATGAGATATAGTTATAGTATCTTTCAATTGCTTTTGTGTTAATGTTTAAAGTTATCACTATTTTCCATATAAGTATATACCAAATCTAAGTCATCAATATCTTCACAAATTTTTTCATATATAGGAAATGCGAGACATCTCATTTCACGCAATACGTCTTCTGGTAAATCAATTATTTTCATACCATTATCCATAAGTACTTTTTTATTTTCTTCAATACGTTCAATTGACTTTTCTTTTGCATATTCGGTTGCCCGCTTAGCTGCTTCATCAATTATAGATTTTTCACTTGCTGTTAAGCTGTTGTAAAATTCATCACTTGTTATAAGGGCTAATAAATGTGGTAAATGACAAGTGTTTATTATATAATCTTGAACATCATATAACTTAAAACCAGCTATGACATCATATGGATTCTCTTGAGCATCTATATAGTTAAACTTTAAACTTGTGTATATTTCACTAGATGGAAGTGGAATTACAGTTGCACCTAGTGATTTCCAAAAAGCTTCGTGATTACGATTTTGTATTGTTCTAATTTTAATTCCTTTGAAGTCATCTATGCTATTAATTTCTTTGTTAGATGACATTTGTCTAAACAATATGTCAGACATCCCCAATAGTTTATATCCAGAATCTATATATGCATTATCTATTTTTTTTGTGAACTCATCATTATTAATTAGATTTCTTAAATTTGATATATCGTTATAAACCATGGGCATATCATATAAAGCTAACTCTGGAATAAAATCAACCTCATGAGCGGTGGTTTGAATTATAAAGTTGGGACTTCCATTTTGTATTATGGTTTTAAACATTTCCCTGTCTGCACCCATCTTTCCATCAGTGAATACTTCTATATTTATTTTTCCATTACTTAACTCATAAACTTCATCAGCAAATTTTTTTCCATATAAATAAGTCACAGTATCTTTAGGACTATCTATACCTAATGTCAATGACATATTTCTAACATCTTCTTGTATCAAATCAGAAGTATCAATTTTCATGATTTCGTATGATGGTAAATTAATAACTTGATTATAATTTGGTGATTTATTTTTTAATTGTAGAGGATTCAAAATTAATTTTAATTTACACAATAGACCAGGATGAATTTGTAAATTGTTTATTTGTACAGGATAATATCCTAGAGAATTAATTTCAACTTTAAACTCATTAAATTCATCTGGTGCAGATAATTTTATGTATGCATTTTCCACAGGGCTTCCGTCTTGTGAAAATATTTTAATATCTAAAAATGATTTTGAAATTTGATTATTATTTTTATATGAGGTATCAAGACTTATAATACAATTGCTTTCTTTTGAATATATGTAATCCCAATAATACAATTCTAACACATCCTTTTGTTCTATTTAAAATATATATATCAATATATTCATAAATTTAGGATTTGTAACAAAATATTTAAAAAGAATGTGTATTGTATCCTGCCTTTACACTTAACAGTTTATATAAATAAACTAATCTGTTCATTTGCAGCTTTATCTTCAAATGTATTCAAATAAGAAAAAATATTATCTATTCCTATTAAAATATTATGTTTTTTACATTCCCGATATAAAATCTTCATAAGTTTATTGTGATTATCGCTGTTGCACTCATATGAATTTCCATATGTTTTTATGTAACGTTGTTTCATATGAGGGAAATTTTCATCTAGTTTTTGATAAAAATATTCTCTGTTTCCATCACGTAAAGTTAAACCGATACCAAAACACATAATACCATGGACATTTGCTTCAATGCAATAATTTAAAAGTCCTTTAAAGTTTTCTTCTGTGTCATTTATGAACGGCAGAAATGGTGACAACCAAACTACTGTGGGAATTCCATTTTCATTCATTATTTTCAAAGTTTCAAAACGTTCTTTAGTAGTTGAAACATTGGGTTCTATAATTTGGCATAAATTTTCATCAAATGTAGTTAGTGTCATTTGCACAACACATTTAGACTTTTTATTTATGCTTTTTAGTAAATCTAAATCCCTTAAAATTCTATTTGATTTGGTTAATATACTAAGTCCAAAACCATATTTATCTATAATTTCGAGACATTTACGAGTGTACAAAAGTTCTTCTTCAATATGCATATAAGGATCACACATAGCACCTGTACCAATCATACATTTTTTGCGTTTGCGTTTTAATGCAGCTTCAAGCATTTGGGGTGCGTTCTTTTTAATTTCAATGTCACAGAAATCGTGCTTCATATTGTAACAGCTACTTCTACTGTCGCAATAAATGCATCCATGACTGCACCCACGGTATATATTCATCCCATTTTTAGGTGATAGAATAGATTTATAATCTTGGTAATGCATTAAAACCACCCCAGTCCTTGTAATTTGTTTTATTTCAATGCTATATAAATATCAATATCAGCATTATCAAAATCGCTATTTAAGTATTCTTCAAAATCTCCTGTAAAGCTTCTATCCAAATCCATTTGCCATATTTCACCCCAAGCTTCAGCAACAGCTTTTTCCATATGTCCATGTACAGAAAATTTTGCATATTTTCCAGCAGGAATGATTTTTACAGTAAGATCTTTGTTATCTGCTTTTGAAACTTCATTACCTGCTGTAATGCAATATTCATCATTTGTATAGTCAGAATAAAGTCCTATAGCATATTCATTAACTTTGTTTTTGATTGCTGCATTTACTCCACCTTGGTATAACTTTTCCCACAAACCACTGATGATTTCTCCCATTTTAGGATTACTGTTAGATGTTGTTGCACTAACTCCTACAACTGTTTTTTCTTCTAAATTTACTATTTCGTAATTCATTCTAAATAACCTCCATTTATTTGATAAGGCTATTATAAATCATGTAATTTGACAACATCATGTCATATTATAAATAGTTATTAAGAATTTTTTGAAGTTTTATTTTTATTTCATGTCGTATTTCTTCTGGAGAGAGAACTTCGCAATCTTCGCCAAAAGATGCAATATAATTAAATATCCATTCACCTTTTGGATACATAATTTCCGCAATAAAGCTACCATCTTCAAGTTCAATATAAGTACTGAATTCATCATACACACGATAAGCCATTTTTTTCGAAAGCTTAAGCTTAAGAACAATTAACTCATCATTTAGAATTTTTTTCTCACTAAATATTTGTGAAGGTGCTTTTTTTTGAAAAGTTTCATCTGAAATTGATAATTCTTTTATACGGGTCAATTTAAAAAATCTATTATCACATCTTTTGCTACAATATCCATAAAGATACCAACTTTGACCTTTAAAACAAAGCTTTAAAGGACAAACATGACGGTTTGTATTTTCACCTTTGCCACTTGAATAAGAAAATGAAACAGTATTTTTACTTAATATTGCAGATTTTAGATTGCAAAACAGATTTTTTTCTTCATCAGCATTATACCAAGCTGCAAAATCTACTTCTATCCAATCTGTATTAGTTTCACCAAATAAACTACTTAGTTTTTCAAGAGCATTATCTGTTTCACTTAGATTGACAGAATTTACAGCTTTTAAAGAAGATAAAATATTGTTTTTTTCTTCATTGGTTAATACAGTTTTGTTTAGAACAAAGTCAGATAAAAGAGAAATACCTCCTCCTTTACCTTTGCTCATATATACAGGAATACCTGCAGAGGAGAGTGTTTCAATATCACGATAAATTGTTCTTGTTGATACTTCAAACTTCTTAGCAAGTTCTTTTGATGTTACTAATTTTTTATCAAGTAGTATATATACTATTTCAAACAACCTATTAATTTGCATTTTATCACCCAGTTAAAGTATACGCCTTAAATATGACAATAACAAGTCATATTTATCGAATGTTATGCAATTTTGTATTTAATTACTAATTAATGTCCATACTATAAACTTATAAAAGAAATTTATTTTGCCAACTTGGAGGGATGCATGTTTTTAAAATATATAAATGAACCAATTTTATATCAAGGAAGAAATAAATGTAGAAAATATTTTGAAGGATGGTATTTTAAACATATATCTAATGATTTAAAAAATACCATTTGTATAATCCCTGGAATAACCAAAGATGAATGTGACCCTCATGCTTTTGTTCAAACTATCATCAATAGAAATATAGGAGATGAGTTAAGAGTAACTACTCATTATTATAGATATTCAATTAATGATTTTAAATATACTGATGTTCCATTTAGTATAAAAATTGGAGAAAATATGTTTGCGAGTAATGGGATAGAGCTTACATTGGAGGATGATGAATTCTCGATATCAGGGAAAATTAACTATTCAAGTTTTACAAAAATTAAAACTAATATTATATATCCTAATATTATGGGTTGTTTTGCATATTTGCCAATCATGGAATGTTATCATGGCATTGTTAGTATGAATCATTATCTTGATGGTTCACTGTTTTTAAATGAAGAGGAAATCAATTTTAATGAGGGTAAAGGTTATATAGAAAAGGATTGGGGAACGTCCTTTCCAAAGGAATATGTATGGATGCAATGCAACCATTTCAAAGATAAAGATGCGAGCATTATGTGTTCAATCGCTGATATTCCTTTTTTAGGAACATCATTTCAAGGATTTATATGTAATTTATCTTTTTCTGGACGAGAATACAGATTTGCTAGCTATAATAATAGCAAAATATTAAATATTAATTGCAGTTATAATATGTTTGAAGTTACAATAGTTAAGGGTAACTTAAAATTGGAAATTAATGCAAAAATGGATAAAGGAGGTGTTTTGAAAGCTCCCCAATATGGAACTATGAAAAGAACAATAAAAGAAGGAGTTAACGGAGTAATTAGTTTAAAGTTAGCAAAAAAAAATAACGAAATTTTGTATGTTGGTGAAGGAAAGCCTTGTGGAATTGAAATTGTTAAAAATAGTTAGAAGATAGGGCGAAGAGGGATCCGCTTGAGATGATATAAAATTCAATATTTATAAACCTTGAAATCAGCTATTAAAAAATATATAATATTTATAAATTATTGACTGTAACCAGAAATATCTCTAATTTCGATACTTTTAAGATAAAAACTCAGGGAGACATATGGAAGAATATAAGAAATTTATAGAAAAATCATGGAAAAAATTTATAGAAACTGGCGATATAGACAATGGAGTAAGAACTGAAATAGCAGAATCGTGGAAAAGGTGCAAAAGCTATGGTGTAGATCCAATTAATAAAAATGTCCGCCCGAAGTATAGTGTGGATGCTGACCATAAAACATATGAAAATGAAGAACTGATTTCAGTAGCTAGACCTATAATGGAAAATGTGTATAATATTGTGAGAGGTTCTGAATTTGCTATAATATTGACTGATAAAGATGGATATATTATTGAAGTTATCGGCGATGAAGATATGCTGAAAAAAATGGATGATTTGAATTTTGTAAAAGGTGAGTTGTGGACTGAAAAGGCAGTTGGAACTAATGCAATAGGGACTGCTCTATATATAAACAAAGCAATACAGACAATAGGAGCAGACCATTACAGTATAACCCAGCATTCTTGGACTTGCTCAGCCTCGCCTATTCATGATGAAGAAGGAAATATAATTGGATGTATTAATATGTCTGGAAATTATTATAATGCACACTCACATACTTTAGGTATAGTAACAGCAGCAGCGCATTCAATACAAAAGCAATTAGCTTTAACTATTGCAAATAATTTAATGAATGTTACATTTAATTCCACCTGTGAGGGAATGATTGCTTTAGATGAAAAATTAGATATTAAAAAGGTTAATGGAAAAGCACTTGAAATATTGAATATAAGTTTTGAAGATATTCTTAATATAAATATAAAAGAGACCTTAAGAAATGTTAGTTTTGATAAGATAATAACTCTAGATTATAAGGTTTATAATAATGTTGAGTGTGATTTCTATATAAAAAATAATAGAGTTAGGTGTATTATAAATGCAGTACCTATGAAAGTAAATGAAAAGTTTGTTGGAGTTGTAATAACCTTTAGAAAAACACAAGATGTACACAAACTAGTAAGCAAAGTAGTAGGTTATAAAGCGTCATATAACTTTGATGATATAATAACTAAAAATTCAAAGATGAAAGATATGATTGAATTTGCAAAAAAAGCATCTAAGAGTGACTGCAATATATTGATCGAAGGAGAGAGTGGTACTGGAAAAGAACTTATTTCTCAATCTATTCACAATTATAGCGACAGATCTTCAGGCCCTTTCGTGGCAATAAATTGTGCTTCTATACCAAGAGAACTTGTGGAAAGTGAACTATTTGGATATGAAAAAGGTGCTTTTACAGGAGCTTCTAAGGAAGGACATCCGGGAAAATTCGAAATAGCTGATGAAGGAACGATTTTTTTAGATGAAATTGGCGAACTGCCTTTAGATATGCAAACAAAACTTTTGAGGGTTTTAGATAATAATAAAATCACTAGAGTTGGAGGAACATATGAAAAGCAGCTTAATGTCAGAGTTATTGTTGCTACTAATAGAGATTTAAAGGAAGAAATCAAAAAGAAAAATTTTAGAAAAGACCTTTATTACAGATTAAGTGTGATGAATATAAAAACAATACCATTAAATGATAGAAAAGAAGATATAGAGATTCTCGTAAAATATTTTTTGAAAAAATTAGATATTAAAAATGGTCAGGTAGGTAAAAAAGTAAGCACATACTATATTAATAAGCTTAAGGAACATAATTGGAGTGGAAATGTAAGAGAGCTTAGAAATGTGGTTGAAAGAGACTATTATTTAAGTGATATAAGTCTAGATTTATCTAATTATATTGATGAAGAATCTTTCAGTGGGAATGATGTTGAAAAAGCAAAAATAAATGTGGTACCTATGAAATCCATAGAAAAAGAAATCATAGAAAATGCATTAAAGAAATATAACGGCAATATAGTTAAAACCTCTCAGGTTTTGAATATTGGTAGGTCTACATTATACAGAAAAATAAAAAAGTATAATATAATTGTAAAGTGAAAATTCAATTAGGGGAATTTTTAATTCGTACTTGAGATATAATAACATATAATACAAAAAGAAGAATTGAGTGTGTCGAAATGATACACACAAATTGAATGTGCCAAAGTGATACAATTTTTAATGTATCACTTTGGCACATTTTAATTATAGAAGAGCCATTTTAGAATAATTGTGTATTGGCATGATAATTGCTAAACATATAGTCGTTAATAAATTAACGAAGAAAATAACTTGACAAATAGTATTTAAAATTGATGGAGGTTTTATTATGAAAGCAGCATTATGGTATGGAAAGAATGATGTAAGAGTGGAAGATATTGCAGAGCCAATGGTTAAAGCCGGTTCAGTAAAAATTAAAGTAAAATGGTGTGGAATTTGTGGTTCTGATTTACATGAAATAAGCTCTCGGAACAAGATGATGTTTGAAAATTAAATATTGCAATTTCACTAAAAAAGAACCTAAATTTTGAGGTAATACTTTAAGGTAAGTA
>NZ_JAGGKS010000006.1 GCF_017873955.1 Sedimentibacter acidaminivorans
GATCGTGATACATTTGATAATTTACATAGATAGCTAATCCTGTTTTTTAGATTATATTTTTTAATCACCATATTTATTAGTGTAAATTTTTGTTCTACCGATAAGCTTATTTCTTTTTCTTCTTTATCAACCCCCTTTCTAACATTTCGACTTTTTTTAGCAATTCATTCTCCGCTTTTAATAAGTTGTTTTGAGCTTTTAGACGATCATATTTTTCTTCTATAGATAATTCTTTTTCACTTGGTCTTCCTGAATTTTCTTTTCTTGTATCCTGTAATCCACATACACCATTTTTCCTATAAGTAGCTCTCCACCTTTTTCCAGAGGAATTAATACGTTCATTTCCAAGGATTTCTACATAAAGGCCGCATTCTTCAAATATTTCTCTTGGTAATTTACCATTTTCATTCTCAGCTATAAATATACGTTTAAATTCATCAGAATATGTTATTCCTTTTATGCTAACTGATTTTACATATTTATTTTTAGATAATATTTCTATTTCTTTATCTGTAAATATCTTCTTACTCATTAACGTCTCTACCTTTCCTTTTTCTCTATTATACATAAAAATACCCTATAGGGTAGACTTTTTTTAATTGTCTATTCTATAGGGTACATTTTATTTTATATCCTTGCAGTTTTTTTATTTATCATTAACAATCTCATAATCCATTATATATCTATCATGTGATTTACCATATTCATCTTCACTCATTTCAGTTGTTATAAATCCTATTTTATCTTTATACAGCCTAATAGCAGGTACATTCTCAGTATCAACTGTCAATCCTACCCTTTTAAATCCTTGTTCCGCAATATTTTTTAATATTATTTTTAAAAAATGATACCCTAATCCTTGTCCCTGTAAATTCTCTGCTATAGCATAGTCGAAAAGATAAACCTTTTCACTGTCTTCCCAGTCTCTCATTAAAATAGCTAGTCCAATTATATTTTTCTTATCTTCTTCTTTAAGAACAAAAACATTTCCATGTCTTATTTGTGGTACAAGACCCCATTCATCCATTCCTAAATCACCAAATAAATTCATTCCAAAATCAACCAATCTTCTTAAAAACTGATTACTATAATCTTGAACGAGATATACTGTTAATCTGCCAATATCCCCCTCCAGATTTTCTATTACTTTTTTAGGTAAACTTTTAACCTTTTCTAATTGCAAACTTACTCCTCCTTTTGTTTTTTATTTTTTATATTAAATAAATTTATAATAAAAAATTATGAACAAGAAATATTGTAACACACGATTTTAATATTTTATGTCATAATTTATATTTTCGAATTAATTAAATTACATGATAAAACCAAAGGGAGTATTTATTAATACCCCCTCATTAAAAATAAAAAATTTAATTAATTCACTGCTTCTTTTAATGATTTTCCTGCTTTGAATACTGGTGCTTTTGAAGCTGGGATATCAATAGTTTCACCAGGATTTCTTGGATTTCTTCCTTGTCTTTCTTTTCTGTCTCTTACTTCGAAAGTTCCAAAACCTACTAATTGAACTTTTCCACCTGCTACTAATTCGTCTTTTATTGTTTCCATGAATCCGTTTAATGCCTTTTCTGCATCTTTTTTTGTAAAACCAGTTTTTTCTGCAACACTAGCAATTAATTCAGCTTTATTCACAAAATTACCTCCTTAATAAAAATATTATTTATTTTATTTTATCTAAATTCCATTAGGAATCTTTGATTTTTCCCATAACTCATCCATTTCTTCTAGAGTCATCTGTTTTAAATCTTTTGTAGCATTTTTTTCTATAAATTCAAATCTATTAATAAATTTATTTATAGTCCTGTTTAATGCAATATCTGGGTTGATTTTCATAAACCTAGCAAAATTAACCATTGCGAAAATCAAATCGCCAAATTCACTCTCCATTTTGTCCAAATCTAATTTCTTATATTCTTCAATAAATTCAAAGAGCTCTTCTTTAATTTTAGTAATAGCCCCTACCTCGTCTGGCCAGTCAAAACCAACATCTGCTGCCCTTTTCTGAATTTTATAACTCCTACTAAGTGGAGATAAAGACTTTGGAACATTTTTTAAATTATCAGTATAATTACTTAATTTCTTCTCTTTTTGTTTAGCTGTTTCCCAGTTTTTAAGAGCTTCATCAACGTTGTTTGCTTTTTTATTTCCAAAGACATGAGGATGTCTTGAATACATTTTATTACAAACATTTGAAACTACATCCTTAAAGTTAAAAAAGCCATCTTCACTTGCTATCTCTGCATGAAATACTACTTGTAATAGTAAATCTCCAAGTTCTTCAACTAAATTATCAATATCATTATTATCTATTGCATCTACAACCTCATACGCTTCCTCTATTACACATTGTCTAATTGATTCATGCGTTTGTTTAATATCCCATGGACATCCATCAGGACCTCTGAGGGTTCTTATTGTCCTACAAAGATTATTTATATTATACACTGTATTTTCAGATATTTCAATAGGGTTAATGCAAAAATATGTTGAAAATCCATATTTTTTTTCTTGATCAATCAAAAACAACGGTACTTTTTCAATTTTTTCTTCTAAAACATCTATTTTTTGCACTAAAATATCGTCTTCATATACTTCCATTAGTATTATTTTAAGCTGAGAAGCAATTTCTCTGTCATACACTTGTGTAATGATATTTAGAGAATTTACATTAAATGAAAATTCATCAACCTCTAAACTATCTAATATACTTATACTTTTATAATCTGAGAATCCCGACAACTTAATACATTTATCAAGAAAGCTCATTCCATCTATTATTATTATATTAATTTCATCTTTATATTCACATAATAGCTTCTTCGTTACAATATCACCATAAAATGGGCTTCCAGCAGTGCAATAATTTATTTTACCATACTTTTCAGATAATTCAACAATTTTCGCTGTAATTTCGTCATAAACTTCATCAAAAGAATCATATTTTTCAAAATAGTCATCAAATGTTTCTATTTTTATATCTTTTTCTTTTAGCTGTTTTGTAACTGGATGTCTTATAGTTCTAACATAATTTGGAATACCACTTGTTAATGCATTATATGCCTTAATTGTTAAATCCTCTATATTCCCAACACCCATACCTACTATTTGAATTGTATTCATAATTATTTTTTCCTCACAAATTTCTTAAGTTTATCACCTTTTGGTATTAAATCTAAATCTTCTTCTGTTATTGCACCTGTAACAAATAAAAATATAACATAAACTATTACTGCAAAAGCTATGGACAATAGTGTTGAAATACTTTGACTAAAGACACCAATTAATAATTTAAACGATACAAAAACAGCAATAGCCATTACCACCGATGATAGAATAGGTTTAATTAACAATTTAATTAAATTTATATTTATTGGTGTTTTAGTGTTTATATCATACCAATTCAAAAGTGCAACTACTAAATAAGCACCTGTTGTACTTATGGCAGCACCCTTTATATTTATAGAAGGTATACTTATAAGTATATATGATAAAATCACCTTCACAACCAAACCTACAACTAAATTTTTTACAGGCAAAAATTGCTTGTTTACAGATTGCAATATAGCAGTAAATGCTTGAACTAAAGTTAAAAATATTACACTAATAGCCATTATTTCCAACAATTCTCCTGCACTAGCGTGTTTCTCAGGTCCTAAAGATGAAAATAACAATGCTATTATTGGCTCTGCTAATAAATAAAGTCCTATTCCACAAGGAAGCCCTATTATTAGTGCTATTCTAACACCTGCATTAGATGTTTTATTTAATTTAGTCTTATGTTTCTTTGTAAAAGAATCTGTTATTGAAGGTACGAGACTCATTGCTACTGCGGTTGAAAATACCAATGGAAAATTAATAAGAGTTTGTGCTGTTCCGCTTAGCTCCCCAAACATATCAGCAATCTGTACATCTGTATATCCAATAACAGAAAGTCTGCTTGATACTAAGTATGAATCTACTAAACCCATTAGAGGTGCTATAGAAGCTCCAATAGTAATTGGTATAGCTATATATAAGAGACTTTTAACTATATCCCATGTATTTTCTATCTTATTATTATTAGATAATTTTATTTCATTATTTATATTTTTCTTATTAATAAAGAAAATAATCGATATTACTAATAGTGATGCCACTCCACCAACAGATGCTCCAAATGTTGCCCCAGCTGCTGCTTCTTCAAGTCCATAATTTATAAGATAGTACGCAAAGTATAATCCCGCTAAAACACGAAAAATTTGTTCAATAATTTGTGATATTGCAATAGGTGTCATATTTTGTGTACCTTGAAAAAAACCCCTATATGATGATAATAAAGGTACTGCAAACAATGCAGGTACAAGCGCCACCATTGAATAATATGATCCTGGATAACCTAGTATATCCATAATTTGATGAGCAAAAACTAAAACAAAAATAGATGATACCAAACCTATAACAAATAAGCCCCATTTAGATATCTTATATACTTGATATGCACCTTCAAAGTTATTAAGTGCTCTTCTTTCCGATACTAGTTTAGCAATTGCAGTAGGGAATCCTGACAATGAAACAACTAACAACAGATTATATATATTGTAGGCAGGTTGATAATATCCTATACCTTCTGTCCCTATAAGATTTGTTAATGGAATTCTGTAAACTGCCCCTAATATTTTTACTATAAATCCTGCAATACTTAAAATAGCAGCACTTTTTACGAAACTTTCTTTGGACATGATTTATTCCTTTCTAATACTATTATTATCTCTGACTTTTATTTAATTTCTAAATTATTATGTAAATTCTTCATTTGATATTTACTTTAACATATTTTTTCATTTTTATAAAGAAAAATTTTATCAAGACGTTGAAATATATTACTTTATTATTTATATTTGTGTTATAATTTATTTACTGATAAATATAACATATTTCTCAACTTATATAAAAATTACTAATTATATGTATTTTAAGAAAATATTATTGTTAATTTTAAGTATTTTAAATGTTTTAAGGAGAAAAACAATATGGAATCTCACAAAGGAACAATAGTTGATACAATTTTCCGAAATAGTGAAAATGGTTATACTGTAGCTCTAATGGAAATAGATAATGAAGTCATTACCATAACTGGTTTTTTTGGAACTGATATTACAAATGAAACTATAGAAATTTTTGGAAAGAGAATAAAACATCCAAAATATGGACATCAATTCACTGTTGAAATGTACAATTCTGTTCTCCCTTCTAGCCTCGATCAAATAGAAAGTTATTTATCTTCTGGATTAATTAAAGGTATTGGAGATTTTACAGCAAAAAAAATTGTTGAGCTATTTAAAGAAGATACCTTTAATATTATTCAAAATCATCCAGAAAAATTACTTGAAATTGAAGGTATCGGAAAAAAAAAGGTAGAAATGATAACAAAGAGTTTTGTAGAACAAATAGATATTAAGGAAATTATGATGTTTCTACAAAAGCATGGAATTAGCACCACCTATGGAGTAAAAATATATAAACAATACGGTAAAAATACAATAAATATAATATCTGAAAATCCATATAGACTAACAGATGATATTTATGGAATAGGTTTTAAACTTGCTGACAAGATAGCATATTCACTCGGAGTAGAAAAGTCATCTCCATTTAGAAGTGCTTCCGGCATTAAATATTCACTGTTCGAATATGCAGCAAATGGTCATTCATATGTTCCTTATAAATTGCTTATAGACAGTGTATGTAATTTACTTGAAATAAATATTGAAATAATAGAAAATGAAATGAAAAATATGGCTTTTCAAGGAAAAATCCATATTGAACTTATAGAAGATGAAAGAGTAGTTTATTATTTACCTTATCATACAGCTGAAGTTAATGTATGTAAAAACTTAATTAATTTACAAAATGCTGATTTTAATATCCCTGAGAATGATATATTAGATTATTTATATCTTATAGAAAATGAATCCTATATTGAACTTACAAAAATGCAAAAAGAAGCAGTAATACAATCTATTTCAAATGGCGTTACTGTTATTACTGGGGGGCCTGGAACTGGTAAAACTACAATTATTCACTCTATAATTCGAGTTTTCGAAATGATGCACAAAAAAATATTTCTATGTGCACCCACAGGTAGAGCTGCTAAAAAAATTACTGAATCTGCTAGTAGGGAAGCAAAAACAATACATCGTTTATTAGAATATGCATACGGTGAAGAAGATAGCAACTTATGCTTTAATAAAAACGAAGATTCCCCTTTAGATTGTGAAGTCTTAATAGTTGATGAAATGTCCATGGTTGACATCCTGTTGATGAACAACCTTTTAAAAGCTATAAAAACTGGAACTAGACTTATTTTAGTTGGTGACGTAGATCAGTTGCCATCTGTTGGGGCTGGAAATGTCCTAAGAGACATAATAAAAAGCAACTCTATTAAAACAATAAAATTAGATACTATCTTCCGTCAGTCTTTAGGAAGCATGATAGTACAAAATGCTCATATGATAAATAATGGTAAAACACCTATATTTAATAAAAAGGATACCGACTTTTTCTTCATGCGCCAAAATAACAATAAAGAGGTACTCGATGTTATCGTAGATTTATACAATAACCGTTTACCATCCAAATATAACCTTGATCCAATAAAAGAAATTCAAGTCCTATCTCCCATGAAAAAAGGAGAAGTAGGAGTTATCGAGCTTAACAATAAATTACAGGCTTCTATCAATCCGCCCTCAAAGCTAAAAAAAGAAAAAGCTTTTGGTAAATATACCTTTCGAGTTGGTGATAAGGTTATGCAAACTAAAAATAATTACCAATCTGTGTGGTCAATGACTTGTGATGATGGTAAAGTTTCAACAGGTGAAGGAATATACAATGGTGATATTGGATATATCATATTTATTGATGAAATTGAACAAGAAATATTTGTTCAATTTGATGATCAAAAAGAAGTTGCTTATTCTTATAATCAACTAGATGAACTAATACTAGCTTATGCAACAACTGTACACAAAAGTCAAGGCAGTGAATTCCCTGTAATAATAATGCCCATAGTATGGGGACCTAACATGCTTTTAACAAGAAATTTATTATATACCGCAATAACAAGAGCAAAACAACTTGTAGTATTGGTTGGTTTTGAAAAATTTATACAAATTATGATAGCCAATAATAAAATTAATAATAGATATTCTGCACTTGACTATAGATTATCGTCTATATATAGTGCATATGAAAACCTAACAGATTTCAGTAACTAAAGGGAAGTGATTATGTGAATTCCTATATAGAATCACTATTAGAATTAATATATCCTGAAAAAAATATTTGCTATATATGTGATTACTATGATGAATCCATAGGTGAAAACTATATTTGTAATAAATGTAGACAATCTATTAAAAAAGTTGTTCCTCCTTTATGTAATAAGTGCGGCAAACCAATAAATTATGGTTTGTCTATCAATTTATGTCCTGATTGTTTTAATTTTGAAAAATATTTTGAAACATCCAGATCGCCCTTTTTATATGAAGGAATTATTAAAAATGGCATTTACAATTTTAAATATTATAATAAACCATATTACTATAAACTATTTGGAAGTTTATTATTACAGTATATGAATAAAATAAACTATTTGAATTTCAACTATATTGTATCAGTTCCCCTCCATCGTTCAAAATTAAAAAGCAGAGGATATAATCAATCTGAGTTATTAGCAATATATATATCTAACAAATTAAATATACCTTATATTAATGCCTTAAAAAGAATAAAAAAAACTAATAAACAAAGTTCTCAATCTAAATTAAATCGTATGAGAAATTTAGAAAATTCTTTTACAATCAACAAAAAAAACAAAATTAATTTTATAAAAAAAAGCAGTGTACTACTTGTAGATGATGTATACACTACAGGTTCCACTGCTAATGAATGTTCTAAAGCATTACTGAATTATGGGGTAAATAAAGTTTATGTTATAACTATTGCAAGATAAAGCAATTAATAATAATCATAATAGACAATCTTACCATATACAATTGTTATTTTGTTAGTTCTTTTGAGTTTTAAGTTGTTAATAAATATTTTCTTCCGTAATTATCTTATCCATTTTAATATCATGTTCCTCACTTGGTATTTCATCTAATATTTGAAATTCATAAGCAATAGCAACAGCTTTTGCATCATTTCTCTTTTTTGATAATATCCTATCATAGTACCCTTTTCCAAAACCTATTCGATTTAATTCCTTATCAAAGGCAACGCCTGGAACAATTATCAAATCAAGTTCAAAAGGGTCAATTGGAATTACTTTTTCTTCTTTAGGTTCTAAATATCCAAAAGAACTAAACTTTAAGTCAATGTTTATATCATTAATTTCAACTGGTATAATTACTGTATTGTCAACATCTGTATATGGAATAACAACACGCTTTTTTTCTTTAATCATTTCTTCTATTAAATCAAGAGTTTTAACTTCATTTTTAAAATCCATATATACAAAAACTGTTTTGCTCTTTTTAAATTCACTAATAGATTTAAGTTTATTAATTATAATTTCGCTTTTTTCTATAACTTGTTTATTTTCTATGCTATTTCTAATACTTAAAATTTTTTTACGTATATCACCTTTAGTTTCCATAGATTACCTCTCAAAAAAATATTGAAAATAGAAAATTGTTCAGAAATATAACTATTGGTCCAATTATCTTCCCTATAAAGTTAAAAATAATTAAAATTAATATTGCAAACCTAAGCTGTTCACGATATCTGTGATAAAAATTCCAAACTGGAGGGCCACCTATGCTTCCAAGTATATGATGTCCATCAAGTGGCGGAATAGGAAGAAGGTTAAATACCATTAGTACCAAATTTATTGAAACTGTGCCGGCAAGAACAGACCACACTACCTGTGTCATATCAGTAACTGGTAAAAACATATAAACTAGTTTCATAATAATTACAAAAATAATAGCCATAATAAAATTTGATATAGGTCCTGCAATAGAAACTAAAAAGTCGTCTCTTCTTGGGTTCTTAAAATTCCTTGAATCAATCATTACTGGTTTAGCCCACCCAAATCCTACTAACAAAAGACAAATAAACCCTAGAGGATCAATATGTTTAATTGGATTTAATGTCATACGTCCTTGAATCCTTGGTGTATCATCTCCAAGTTTTACTGCAACATAACCATGTGAAAATTCATGTATTGATATAGCTAGTAAAATTCCTGGAAGAATAATTAATTTATCTAAAAAATACGACATAATGCCTCCTTATTTTCTTTATTACATATTACATTCTACATCTTAAATCTATCTTAATACTTAATTTCAAAAATTTAAGGCAGTTATATAACTGCCTTAAATAATATTCTTTGAAATGTCAATCATTATTTGTATCATCACATAAATATACTAATGCTGTTTCCAACCTTCGACCTTTAATTTTAGTTATCTTAATTTTCAATCCATACTGTTCAAGTTCAAGCGTACTACCATCTTCGGGAATTGTACCTAATAAACCAAACACCAAACCACCAAATGTATCAAAATCATCATCAGGTAACATTATTCCAATATGCTTTGATACTATATCTAAAGGTGCTGCTCCTTTTATCTCCCAAGTATTTAAATCTATTGATTGTATTAGAGGAGGTTTTTGTGGATTTGAATAATCATCATCAAGATTGCCAACTATTTGCTCAAGTAAATCATTCATTGTTATAACACCACTCATACCACCATATTCATCAAACACAACTGCAAAGTGATTCCTGCTTTTTTTCATGTTTTGAAACAAAATATCTGTGCGTACTGTTTCTGGTACAAAGTAAGCAGTATTAACAGCCTCTTTCATAATATTTTCCCGTGTTTTTTCTTTAAGTCTAAAATAATCTTTTGTATTTAAAATACCTACTATATTATCTGCAATATCATCGCAAACTGGATATCTTGAATGTCTATTCTCATTAATTTTATTTTCCCATTCATTATCGTTTTCATCTAACCACAAAATAACAACTTCTGTTCTATGAGTCATAACTTCTTCAGCTGTTTTATTATCAAACTCAAAAACATTTTGAATCATTTCTTTTTCATTAATATTTATTGAACCTTTTTCACTTCCTACATCAACCATCATTCTTATATCTTCTTCTGTGACATCGTCATCATCTGAATTAGGATCAATACCAATAATGCGTAAAATCGCATTTGTAGATAAGGACAAAAACCATACAATAGGTGCAAAGACCTTAGAAATGAAATATAAAAGTCCTGACATGGCAAGTGCTAGGGACTCTGCATTTTTCATAGCAACTCGTTTCGGTACCAACTCTCCAAATACAAGAGTAAAGTATGACAAAACCAAAGTTATAGAGATAACGGATATTGTATTTAATGTAGATACTGGCAAATTAACTCCTAAACTTAATAAAAGAGATACTAATTTTTCTGAAAAGTTATCGGCAGCAAAAGCACTCCCAAAAAATCCAGCTAAAGTAATACCTACTTGAATTATAGATAAAAAATGAGACGGTTGTTCAGTCAACCTAGATAACCTCATAGCCTTTTTATCACCTGATGCAGTTAATTTAGCTAATTTATTATCATTCATAGAAATAACAGCAATTTCTGCACATGCAAAAACAGCATTAAGTAAAATCAAAAATATTTGTAATAATATTGGCCCCCATATAGGGTCTTCATCTAGCAATTTTGTAACCTCCTAATTTTTTACACTAATTAAAAAAATAATAGCACATATATAATATTTAGTCAACACAGGAACCTCTATTAATCATATGTAAATGTTTAAAATCTACCCTTTTTTTATTAGTATTAGTATATATTATTATTTTATCACAATACACATTAATTTGTTGACAACTACTTTTTTAAGTGCTATGATAAACGTAATTAAATAGGCAAAATTTTCTAAAGAAAATGACGCAAAGCTATAGGGTCTAAACCATTGTGGTAAGATAGCCAGTTGCTGTACAATTTATTTTGTACAATATTAATTATGCTAATTATCTTTGCTGACCTATTCAGTAAAGTTTTTTTATTTTAGAGGAGGGTTACATTATGAAAAAACTAAGAATATTTTTTTCTTCTATATTTATAATTATTTTGTTTCTTACTTATTCAACAATTTGTTATGGTGCAGACAATATTTATAAAGGTACAAGCTCTGAAATAAATGCAACTAATAGTAATGATGGTTACATTAAAATAAAGTATACAAAAACTACAAGTAAAAATCTAAAAGTAATTATTGAAAAAGATTCAACAAAATATACATATGATTTAAATAATGAAGGTGAATATGATACATTTCCGCTACAAATGGGTGACGGGAAATATAAAATAAAAGTTTTTGAAAATATTACTGATAATAAATACAGTGTAAAACAAAGCATTGATATTAAAGTGGAATTAAGTGATCCTAAGTCGCCATTTCTAGTTGCAAATAAATTAGTAAATTATTCTGAAAGTTCTGATGTAGCAAAAAAAGCACATGAGTTAACAGAGAAAACAGATGATGAAATTGAAAAATTAGATATAATTTACAATTATATTATAACTAACGTTGTTTATGATACAGACAAAGCTAAAAATGTAAAACCTGGATATGTTCCAGATGTTGATGAAATACTTAAAAGTAATAAAGGAATATGTTTTGATTACGCATCTATAATGGCCTCAATGCTTCGCTCAGAAAATATACCAGCAAAATTAGTAACCGGTTATTCTTCGAATTTAAGCGTATATCATGCTTGGAATGAAGTTTATACAGATGAAACTGGTTGGATTGTACTAAATGAAATGTATTTCGATGGAAACGAATGGAAACTAATGGACAGTACAATAGCATCCTCTGCTAAACAATCTAATAGCCCAAAAGTCATAGAATATACAAATAAGCTCATTAACCCTAAATATTATACTAAACAATTTGAATATTAATTATAAAGTCCTCCCCTTTCTTATATAAATTTAGAAGGGGGGGATTTATTTTATTTATTGTTCTGTTTGCTATTTAAGATGTTTAACTATTGAGTCTGAATCAATTGAATATGTCAATGCACATTCCTTACTTATCTTATCATTTTTATATAGTTCAATAATACTTGAATCCATTGATTTCATTCCTCTTCCTTCAGACGAATATATTACACTGTTAAGCTGGTGAACCTTTGATTCTCTTATTAAATTAGAAACCGCATTATTTACTAACATTACCTCAAAAGCTGCTGATCGACCACATATTTGAGATGGTATGAGCTGCTGAGATATAACAGCTTGAAGTTGCATTGACAACTGGATTTTAACTTGTTGTTGTTGATTCGGTGGAAATACATCTATTATACGATCGATTGTATTTGCAGCACCTGTAGTATGCAATGAAGATAGTACAAGATGACCTGTTTCAGCTGCTGTTAATGCAATTTCAATAGTCTCTAAATCTCTCATCTCTCCAATTAAAATAACATCAGGAGCTTGTCTTAAGGATGAACGAAGCGATGATATATAACTTTTAGAATCCGTTGATATTTCTCTTTGACTAACAATAGATTTTTTGTGCCTGTGAATAAATTCTATAGGATCCTCAAAAGTCATTATATGGCAGTTTCTTTCACTATTAATTTTATCTACAATACATGCGAGTGTAGTTGATTTTCCACTCCCAGCTGGTCCTGTTACAAGTACTAATCCCTTTGTTTTTTTATATAAATTCATCACAACTTCTGGTATACCTAACTCCATAGGATTTGGTAATTCAAAGAGTACCACTCTTATTACAGCTGCAAAGGAATTTCTCTGCTTATATGCACTTACCCTAAATCTTCCTAATTTAGGCAATGAAAAAGAAAAATCTACATCTCCTTCCTTTGACAATTCCTCAATACCGTCTTTGTCAGCAATTTTAAAAATGTCATATATAATTTCATATGTATCTTCCGATAACAAAGGTTCTTCGTTTTGCGAAATTATTTCACCCATAATTTTATATGACAAAGGTCTTCCTGCAATTATAAAAATATCTGAGGCATTCTTATCTATAGCATTACTTAACATTTCTTTAATTTTCATTTTATCAATCAATTCCTTCCCATAGGTCATATACATCTTCTTCATAGCTTGGTAAATCTATATTAGCTAAATTCCATGAAACAACTTCATAATATGGCTTATTTTTTATTTTGTCGTAATAAATATTCAAGGTTACACAAATTTTTTGATTAAAATTACCTAAGGCTTCATAATACACTGTAAATCCAAAATCTTTAACTTCTTCTCGACTTTCTAATACTTTTATTCCTTCTAATTCTAAAACTTTATTTTTTGCAATAATGTTATAATTTTCTAATATAGATATACTATTATCCACTTTAGTATTTAAATAACTTTGTGACAACAATAGTTTTCCATATATTTGAGATAATTTTTCTTCAGCTCTACCATGAGCAACATAATAATCCTTTACCATTTCCTGTGTTTTTATAGATAGCTTCAAGTCTGAGTAGGCTGTTGTAAAAGACAATGTAGAAAAAATAGTTAAGCAAAGAGAAACAAATATTACCATAATCAATGTTCCACCTATACCAAAAGGAGTACTCGAATATGTTCTATTTTCTGATTTATTTTCTTCTACACTAAACATCCTGCTTCCCCCTTATGATATTTATAGGGAAAAACTTTTTTGTTTCAATAACAAATATTGAAGAGGAAGAATTTTTTTTATCTATAAAAGGATATTTTTTAATTCTACCAATATTTATTTTTATATCATTCAACTCTCCTGAATTTAATTCACTTGTCGAAATATATAATTCAATAAAATATATTCTGTTTTTATCATCACATTTGTTCCAATTCTTATCATAATAATTCACATATTTACTACTGCTATTATCATAATAAATTTCATCAAACATCTTTTTTATGATTTCATTCATTTCATTGTTATTTTTAGATGATTTAATATACTCTAAGAATGTCTGTGATTTTAAACTTGCTATAGTTATATCATTAGATTTAATTTGAGTATATCTTGCCATAGCAAAACAATTCAACATAATTATGCCTGTTATTGCAAATATTAACACTGATAAAATTATTTCCACTAATGATACTTCTAAGCTTATCGATGACTTACCCTTCAAACTTTACACCACCTTAATCCATTGTTTTTCGCTGAACAGAGTATAAAGATATTACTAAATCTGAACTTCGACCTTCTTCTACAACAGATATCTTATATAAATTATCATTTATTTTTGATATATTAAAATTATCAACTTCCAAAACTTTCATACCATCATATATACCAAATGACTCACCTTCATCTATAAGTATCTCATATATATTATTGTCATTATAGTAAATCCAATTTTCATAATTTAATCCATCATATGTTTCTTTTATTACAATAGCTGGATTCCCATTAAAATCTCTAATATCTACCATGCTTTTTTTATCAGCTTGTCTGATTTTATTTGAAATGTATGAAAGAGACACTCTAAGTTCATAATTATTTGTTCTATCATTATTTATACTAATGTATATTTCCTTGCCAAGATTAATAATCATAATTGATAATATAACGATTATGAGAAAAAGAAGCATAATAAATATAAATTGAATTGAAAATTTACTTGAAATATGTTTTTTTCTTTTCATAATTTAATTCTCCTACTTAGCAAAGTAATAACCAAATTTTAATCTATATTAAACACATCAAACTCCGGCATTATGTTTGAAGCAAAAATACTATAACTTATAATATATTTGTTATGGTCAACCATTAACCCATAATTATTTTCCAAATATTCTATATCCGGAGGATAGAATCCTTCTATTGCATAACATTGCACAACACTTCGACTAAGTGCATCTTTTAAAATATTATACTTCTCTTCATGTGCACCACTTTCAGCATTATTAACTGCAATAAATAAAAAACCAACAAACATTAAAAAAATAGTAAAGTATAAAATTTTAAATTTATTATCTTTCACAAAACCATTCCTTTCCTCGCATTATCCTATAGATGACATTATATTCATCAAAGGAATCATAACAGAAATGAGTATAAATCCTATAACTATAGATAAAATACCTACTAAAATAGGTTCAATAAGTGCAACTGAACTATTAAGCGCTTGTTCAGCTTCATTTTCATATATGTTTGTTAATTTTACCATAACACTATCTATTTCACCTGTCCGCTGCCCCATATGTAGCATCTGTAAATGCATATTCGAGAATAATGATAATCTTGATAAAGATTCAATGAAACTATCCCCCTCTTCTATTGCCTTGCTACATGTTTCAATTTTATTTTTCAAAGAAGATTCTTCAACAATATCTAACAATATATTAATTGATTTGTCTATGTTCATTCCACTTGATAATAAAAGTGACATAGATGAAGTAAATCTATATACTGTGATTTTTTTTACAATTGATCTAGTTAATATAAAACGCTCTAAAAACTTGCTAAAAACCAATTTACCTACCTTAGTTTTAAATGAAATAAAGCTTACTAAAATCAGAAATAAAATTAAAATAACAAATGTCATAGTAAATTTTCCTGCCATTATACCATTAGAAAATGACATTAAGGCTGATGCTTCATTAGATAATTCCCCACCTAATTCATATATCATATTTTCAAATATTGGGAAAATTTTTGTAACTAAAAGTATAATAACAAAAGACATCATCACAAAAAGCATTGATGGATAAAAAATAGAATTTTTAATTTTTATCTTAATAAATTCATCTCTATCGTAATACTCAGATAATGACTTCATAACATTTTCTAAACTACCTGTCAAACTTCCTATTTGACTCATATTTATTAAATACGAAGGGAAACAACCTGATTTTTCCATAGCCACATAAAGAGGCACTTTATTAGAAAGTTCATCTTTTAGAATACCTAATGCATCTTTAACTCTCCCTTCCTCAACGTCATTGTACATGGAATAAACACCTTCAGGAATAAGCATACCAGACTTTAATATCAATGCAATTTGCATACAAAAAAAAGATAATTCTGATGCTGAAAGCTTATTATTATAAATTTTTTTCATAAAATTCACCGACTTTCAAACTTTATATTTATTTAACAAATAAAATAGGCATAACTTTGATTCATTATAATATATATTTATTCAAAATTCAACAAAATTATATATGTATTTACAAATTTAGGATAATGATAACTACTTTTTTAATTATTGCAATTATCTTATTTTTAAAAATATGGTTGATAAAAATTAAGATATGTTGTAAAATATTGTAATAACATTTATTATTTATTTAGAATTACTTTGGAGGCTATAAGTATGTTTATCGTAGCAGTTATATTAGGTATAATTATTGGAATAGCAAGACGTGGTAAAATCAATAGGTTATCATATATCCATTTTAATATGTCTCCATTAATATATATATCAGTTTTGCTTTATATTTGTATTATAATTATGAACTTAGGACTTCTCGATTATGCTTCATTCCTCTATAATGCATTTTTAATAATGTCTTATGCTTTAATATTTATATTTATTATTGTAAACCTAGATATTAAATTCATGTTTGTAACTTTAATTGGATTATGTTCAAATGTATTATGTTTTTTAGTAAATGGATTTAAATTCCCTATGTCTTCTAATTCCGTATCAATGATATATGGAACCGAGATATATAATTTATTAATTAATGGCAAAATAAAATTTTTTATTCCTGCTGAAAATTCATCTTTAAGCTTTTTAGGAAGCATCATAACTCTTGGAAACTATAAGATTGTAAGTATTGGAGATATTATAATTTCATTAGGAATTGTATTAATAGTTCAAGCTATCATTTCAGATAAATATTTAAGAAATAAAAGTAACATAACCTTCTCAAAAAAAATGTTCAAATAAAAAAATATAAACACCACGCCAACAGATTTAGTATACTGCTTAACATGGTGTTTTTTTAGTTATTTCTATTTATCATTATCTTTTACAGTTTCAATTAAAGATGATGCAAGACCAGCTATACCCTGTATTTCCGAAGGTATAATAATCTTAGTTGCTTTTCCATCAGCTGCCTTTGCAAAAGCATCAAGGCTCTTTAGAGTTAAAATTGCTTTGTTTGGATCGGATTCTCTAAGCATTTTTATCCCTTCAGCTGTAGCTCTTTGAACACTTATAATAGCTTCTGCTTCACCTTCAGCTTCTCTAATCGAAGCTTCTTTTCTTGCTTCTGCCCTTAAAATTGCTGATTGTTTTTCTCCTTCTGCTTCAAGAATTGCAGATTCTTTTTTTCCTTCTGATACTAATATAGCAGATCTCTTTTCTCCTTCTGCCCTTAGAATAGATTCCCTCTTTTGTCTTTCAGCTTTCATCTGTTTTTCCATGGCATCTTGAATTTCCTCTGGAGGTATAATATTTTTTACCTCAACTCTGTTTATTTTGATTCCCCATGGGTCTGTTGCTTCATCTAAAACTAATCTCATTTTCGTATTAATAATTTCTCTAGATGTTAAAGTTTCATCGAGCTCTAAATCTCCAATTATATTTCTAAGAGTTGTAGCTGCAAGGTTCTCAATTGCCGAAAGCGGATGATCAACTCCATATGTGTAAAACTTAGGATCAGTTATTTGAAAAAATATGACTGTATCTATCTGCATAGTTACATTGTCTTTTGTTATAACTGATTGAGGTGGAAAATCTACAACTTGCTCCTTAAGAGAAACTTTTTTTGCTATTTTATCTATTAGCGGTATCTTAATATGAATACCAACACCCCATGTGCTCTGATAAGCTCCAAGACGCTCTACAACATATGCACTAGCCTGAGGTACAACCCTAATATTAGTTGCAATAAGTATTACCAAAATTAAAAACAAAATAGTAAATCCATTAAACATTTTTAGCCTCCATGTATTATTTTTTTCTTTCTACAATTAACCTTACGCCAGTTATTTCCTTAACACAAACTATTTCATCCTTTTCAATTACTTCATCATTAAATGACCGTGCTGACCAAATTTGACCTCTTGCTTTAACAGTACCTTCATTGTTAATATTATTTATAGTTGTTATGACCTTAACACATTCACCTATTATACTGTCTGCATTAGTTCTTATTTTTCCTATTTTTAATTTTTTAACCGCTATAGGTCTTGTTAATACAAGACATAAAATCGAAACTACCAAAAATACAAATATTTGTACTTCAAGTCTAAATCCTAATCCGCTAGTTATCCACGCTACAATAGCACCAATACCAAACCATATAGTAGTTAAACCCATAGTAGTTGCTTCAATTACAATACATACCACTATAACAAATAACCATGCCCATCCAATATAATCCATACAAACCTCCCAATGGTTTATTCATTTTAAATTATATACCCAAACCGTTAAAAAATAAACATTTTTTTTATTTATCAATCAAAGATTCCATTTAATATTTGATATGTATTTACATAAGTATTATATATACTCACCGCATAATGAAGATGAGGTCCTGTTGAGAATCCAGTCGAACCAACTTTTCCAACTATACTGCCCTTTTCTACTACATCTCCTTCTTTGACAGAAATAGAATCTAAATGATAATATGAAGTAAATAATCCCATACCATGATCTATTACTAGCGTATTTCCAGTGGATAGTAGTCCATTCATTGCAAGTGTAACTTTCCCATTATTAGGGGCTTTTATATCCGTTCCCCTTGGCGCAGCTAAGTCGATTCCCGAATGTCTAGATGACGATAATTCATCGTTAACATACCTTATTTCAGCAAAATCTGTTGTCAATTTTCCTTCCACAGGCATAATAAATTGTCCATCCCACAATTTTTTAGATGAAGATTCAGTTCTTGCAGGCTTAACATATTGTGCAAATTCCTGAATTGCCTTGTAGTCATTATTATTGCTATTCAACTCTTCAGAAACAGTTAAATACTGAACTTTAAATTCTTTGTTTTTAATATTCAATATTTTTGTATTTGTATACTCTGTTGCTTTTCCTTCATTAAAGATAACATTAACATCGTAATCTCCTAATTTTGTATATAAATCTATTGGTAATATCAACATATATTTATCTTTATATGGAAAAATATCTATTTGAGTTTTCACTATATCTGTCTGTAATTTTACTGTTTCACCTTCATTCATATTTTCAACAGATATAATTAAAATATTTCCTGGGTAATTGTCTTTTGTTATGATTTTAAAGTCAGCTGGTATATCTACTTGAGCCATAAAACTTACTGTTTGACTCCCATAAGAAGAGTTATCCTTTTGATTCCATCTAAACTCTGATTCAATGAAATACTCTCCATCATATTGAATTGAATTTATAGCATCCAAAATGCTTTTACTCGTATTTATAACATTACCTTCAGAATACAATCTTGTAATTTGTGTACTAGGATTTATATCAAATTTAATATCAATGTTATCATTTTTGCTTACAACAATCTTATCACTTGATTCTAGCAGCGTTCCTGTTTTGTTTTTATATTCATCATTTATATTTTTATAGTTCCAGTCATATTGTATGCTTGGTTTTATTAGCTCTCCTTTATTGTAGATATATATTTTGTTCATCGATTTGGTAATGTAAGCAAATGAAAAATTATCGTCTAAAAGTAAATCTTTAGCTATGCTATCCTTAACTTTATACAAATAATTATCTTTCGATAAATAAACACTCCTATTTTCTACATCAAAACTCATTGTATAACCATCATTTTTAGAATCCTTGTTTATGTAGATTTCAAATGAAGGTAATTTTGAAATATCTAAATCTACTTTTTCGTTTTTTTTAACAGCAGAAACAATTAATTTTGCTGTTTCAGCATTATTCATTATAGTATTTTTCTCACCAGTCGTTGGATTTACTATTTCTACCTCTGTAATACCAGATGTATTTATCCCACAGCTAACGATAAACAATATTGAAATTATTAACAATAATAAATGTCTATTTCTTAAACGCATCAAAACCTCCTATTTTTCATAGTTTTTGTTTAAAAATTTGTTTTATACATTATATTTTAATAAATTCCATATATACTACTTTAATAACTCACATATAATATAATTGATGTTGTAAAACTATTCCTACTTCGTTATTATCCCTACTGGGCAATGGTCGCTTCCTAATATTTCAGGACTTATAAACGAATCAATTAATTTATTTTCAAAGCTTTTAGATACTATGAAATAATCAATCCTCCAGCCAGTATTTCTTTCGCGTGCACGTCCCATATAAGACCACCATGAGTATGCTTCTTCTTTGTCAGGATAAAAATATCTAAATGAATCTGTAAACCCTGATGATAATAACTCTGTCATTTTTTCTCTTTCTTCATCTGAGAATCCAGCATTTTTTCTATTTGTTTTAGGATTTTTTAAATCAATTTCTTTGTGTGCAACATTCAAATCTCCACACATTACAACAGGTTTTTTTTCATCTAATCTTTTAAGATAAGTTCTAAAATCATCTTCCCACTTCATCCTATAATCTAATCTTAGTAGCTCTCTTTTTGAATTAGGAGTATATACATTCACTAAATAAAAATTATCAAACTCGAGAGTTATAACCCTACCCTCCATGTCATGCTCCTCTATACCCATTCCATATTTTACTGATATAGGTTTAATTTTAGTAAATACAGCTGTTCCAGAATATCCTTTTTTTTCTGCATAGTTCCAATAATCATAATATCCATCTAATTCCAAATCTATTTGACCTTCTTGTAATTTTGTTTCTTGAAGACAAAATATATCTGCATCAAACTCCTTAAATATATCCAAAAATCCTTTAGTCACACATGCTCTTAATCCATTAACATTCCATGATACTATCTTCATAAACACTCTCCTTCTGTTAAATTAAATAATCTATATTTATTATATACCAGAACAAAATATTTTCAAACATTTACTATTATTGATTACCAATCCATTTTTCAATATCACTAATAACTTTTTTGTCGATATTACCTTTTATCATATATTCGCTAGGATTTGACTTTCCTTCACCCTTAATCATTAGATGATTTAGGTCGGGATATAACCGAAAAGTCCAATTATCAATATTTCCAAATGCACCCTTCCATAAATTATATTCTGTTATTGTAACCTGATAGTCCCTTTCACCTTGAAGGACAAGTACAGGTTTATTTATTTCTTTGGCTAATTTTATAGGATTATAACTTAATAAATCCTTCCAATACTCTTTATATGCTCCTAAAACTACTGTCTTTGAATTCAAACTATTTATGCTATGTATTTTTTTTAACTCTAATTCAAGTGCATCAATTTGTAATTGTTCTTCTAGTGATATTACTCCATCGAAATTTACAAGGTAATCATACTGTTCTTTTATAAGCTCATCTATCCCTCTTACGTTGCCTGCCATTATTATATATCCTACAGAATTAATTGATTTTTCTGCAATCCTTGGTATTGAATAACCTCCAAGGCTATGCCCTAACAAATATATTTTATCTTTATTAATATAATCAACATTTAACAGCATATCAACTGCATCAACTGCATCATATACTACTTCATCATCAAGTGTTAATTTGTAATCTTTAGCTAAGTCATTTCGATAAACCTTAGTTCTCTTATCATATCTATATGTTGCTATTCCTTGTTCAGCTAAACCCCAAGCTAAATCTCTAAAAGGTTTATTTTCAAAAACAGTTTCATCCATATCATTAGGTCCTGAACCGTGCACTAATACTATACAAGGAAAATTACTGCCATTTTGAGGTAGTGTAAGTTTTCCTGGTAGTTTTCTGCCACCCGAAATAGCTAAATCCATTTCTATCTCCTTAATTCCATAAGGAAGTTTAACATCACTTTCTTCTTGATTTTCAAGTTTTTCATAAGCAGTATTAAAAATAATATGTTGATTGTTTTCTTTTTTATTTTCTGAATTATCTATTTTTTCATTACAGCCTGTTACAGCTCCTGTAAATAAAACCATTGTCATTAATACAAAAACAACTCTATTCATCATATCCTCCAAATTGAAAAATCTACAATATTTTATCCATTTTCACAATATATATTTTATATACTTATTCATAAACAAACCTTTAACTTTTATATACCTCATAATTTTTTATTATTTTTAATTGAAACCACTAATGCATTATGTTATTATAATATAAATAAATATTAGATTAAAATATAAAAATAATAAAGTGGGGTGGATTTTTGCCAGAGCCTGAAAGAAGAGATATTGAAATAAAAATAGGTAGGTTAGGAAATTTAGAGATTCTTCTTATTTTACCATCTATAATGCTTATTATGGCATTTTTATTAGATTCTCCAAGTGATGTTTTACATGGTTTATATAAAATGATTATATCTCCTGATGTTTTATTGACTGATTATTTGGAAATAGGAGGAATAGGAGCTACTTTTTTTAATGCGTCCATATTAGCTTTTACAAATATTTTTATTATATATAAGTTAAAATTAAAAGTCAACGGTGCTCTAATAGCGGCTATTTTTACTATAATTGGTTTTTCATTTTTAGGTAAAAATATTTTTAATGTTTGGCCTATGTATTTAGGCGGATACTTATATGTAAAATATCAAAAGATTGAATTTAAAAACATATTAGTAATAATTATGTTTTCAACAGCACTTGCACCAGTAACAAGTGAATTAGCCTTTGGTTTAAACACATCCTTATGGATAAGCTTACCTGTAGGAATTATTTTTGGTATCTTTTGTGGATTTATTATAACACCTTTATCTTCTCACATGAACAGGCTTCATGATGGTTATAATTTATATAACATTGGCTTTACCGCAGGATTGCTAGGAACTTTAATAAACTCATTGTTAAAAAGCTTTGGTGTTAATATTAAGCAACAACAAATTCTTTCTACCGAATATGATTTAATTTTAAAATTATTCCTTACAGGGTTTTTCATAATTATAATAATAGTTGGTTTTATTATTAATCGTAAAAGTTTTAAGGGATATACAAAAATATTAAATTTTTCTGGTAGATTAGTTTCAGATTATACTCAACTTGTAGGGTATGGTTTAACCTTTGTAAATATGGGGATTATGGGACTTGTATCAATGTTTTACGTAATAGCATTGAATGTAACCTTTAATGGTCCAATTGTTGGAGCAATTTTTACAATAGTAGGTTTTGCCGCTTTTGGAAAACATCCTAGAAATACAATTCCTATAATGATTGGAGTATTAATATGTGGTTTTGTTACTATTTTTGATACACAATCAACTATAGTAATAATGGCAGGTTTATTTGGAACAACACTTGCTCCATTAGCTGGTAAGTATGGTATTTTTGTAGGTTTAATGGCAGGTTTTATACATTTAACAATGGTAATGAATATAGGTATAATACATGGTGGAATAAATTTATACAACAACGGCTTTTCAGGTGGACTTGTAGCTGCTATATTGTTCCCACTTTTAAATAGTATTAAGAAAGGGGATTAACTTATGAAATATGAGATACAAAAGATATCTAAAATAGTTGAAGAAATAATTGATTTTTTTTACTCGCATTCTACTAAAAAGGTCAACATATCTATAGAAGAAACAGAAACATCTTTTATTATAGAAGTTCAATCTGACCATATAATTTGCAGTAACGATAATGCAAAACATTTAAAAGATTTACTTAATGTTCAAAGACAAAGAGAAATGGAAGAATATTATTGGCAACTGGCTGGTAATGACCTGGATGGGGATGAATATAATTTAGTTGGTATGATGGTTGATGAATCATATATCGATTATATAGCACCTTCCTTAAAAGTAAAATTAATAAGGTATAAATAAAATCGTGTATTATTTCACACGATTTTTATTTTATCATTTATTATTAAATCTTATTTAATTAACTTTTTATATACATATTTAGATAAAGATGCGAAGAGCATAGCTTGATACAATACATTAAATTCTATTATATCACCAAGTTTATATTGATTTACACAATCTTCAATATCTAATATAGTATGGTCACTACTTGCTCCTACAACCTTTATATTTTTATCTTTAGGAATTAGCTTAAAACAATCTCCTACATCTTGATTTCCAAGGGCAACTATTGCTCTCTTTCTTATTCCCCTATCCTCGTACTGAGCATGTTCACCAAAAGCATTTACCATCAACTCACCTATTGGATGTGTTGGTTTTTCATTCTGCTCAACTATTTGAGCTTTTAAAACAAATATATCTGGATTGAGGCCTTCTATATTACAATTCCAATACAAAGGTAAATCCTGCGTGTTATTAATTGATTCTCCAAGTCGTAAATGATTTATTTTATTTGGAACTCCACCCGTTACCAAGAGTGGTAATGTCGTAGTACCTCCTCCAGAAACAATATTAAGTTTCCTATCAATTTTTTCTTCAATCTTTTCTGCGGCAAAGGCTAATTCACTTAAGTTTTTTGTAGTTGGAGCAACCGAACCATAACAACTTAGATTTGAACCTACCCCGTATAGCTCAATGTTATCTAATTTATTTTCAACATATAATGCTAAATCTAAAAGTTCCTCTTTTGTAAAAACACCTTCCCTTAAATCACCTAAGTCATACATTAATATTATCTTATATACCTTATTTTGTTTTTTTGCTTCAGCATTTAGTAAAATTAATGTCCCCTTTTCTGAAATAAGACTAATGTCACTATACTTTATTACATCCTCTATTTCACTTTCCATAGGTATTCTTACAAGAAGTAAGGGAATATCAATACCCATTTCTTTTAAATCTTTAAGCTGTTCTATTCTTGAGCTGCCTATTTGAGTACATCCACCTTTTATCATTTCTTTTGCACCATCTGGTATGCCCCCAAAACCCTTTATTATGCCTGCTACATTAATACCATTTTTATTACATAAATCTGTAACTACTTTAGTGTTGTCGTATAGTATGTTTAAATTCATTTCAAGCATTGGATATCTTTCCATAAAAACCTCCTACCTATATTTAATGTTTTTATTTTTTCTTAACTCAGAAAAAAATCTTTTTAACATATTTGAACATTCATCTCCTAAAATTCCAAATTCTACAGTTATTTGATGATTCAAATTTTGCATTTGAACTATATTTAATATTGACCCACATGCTCCTGTTTTATGATCCCTTGTCCCTATAACCAATCTTTCTACACGTGCATTGACTAATGCTCCTGCACACATAGCACATGGTTCTAGCGTAACATACATAGTGCATCCTGGCAGCCTCCACCCCCCTAAGTTTTTACATGCATCTTTAATAGCTAAAATTTCAGCATGAAGTGTGGCATCTTTTAAAGTTTCCTTTAGATTATAACCTCTTCCTACTATTTCTTCATTTTTTACTATAACCGCACCAATAGGTATTTCCTTTAATTCATATGCTTTTAACGCTTCACATATAGCTTCTTTCATAAAATAGTTGTCCATAATTTTCCTCGAAAGTTTTGTTACATTAATTATAATTCAAATTGAATACATACGTCAATATACAATAATTTATTATTACTTTTATTACCTATTTACTTTGTTAAGTTTTAGACCTATAATTAGACTAGGGTAACATTTATATTTCTACCCTTAAGAATGGAGGATTATTTTGAAAAATATTACTAGAAAAATTATAACTGTTGGAATATGTTTTAATATATTATTAAATTTTAATTCTATTGTATTTGCGGATGTATTAGATGCTATTACTGATGATTTTAATATTGAAACCACTGAACAGGATACTGAAATGATTCAAAACACTGAAACAATAGAATATCACAATATTGAGCAAATAAGTGATGAATTAAAATTAGAAAAAGATATAAATGAAAATTTATTTTCAGATATCAATGGGCATTGGGCAGAAAGTAGAATTAAAGAAGCATCAAAAATTGGATTTGTTACTGGATATCAAGATGGAACATTTAAGCCTGACAAAACCGTAACTCGAGCTGAATTTGCCACTTTATTGAATAATGCTATGAATAATAATGATTCTATCCAAATTTATTTAAAAGACATAAAAAAAAGTGATTGGTATTATAATCAAATTGAAAAAGCTGTTGCTGTGGGTTATTTCTCTGGATATGAAGACAATACATTCAGGCCAAACAACCCAATTACAAGACAAGAAGTAGCTAAAGTTATAAGTAATGCTATTACTACAGGCAATATTGATGGAGATGGAGCAACACTTCTAAGCGATTATAACTTAATACAAGATTGGGCTAAAAATAGTGTAAACATTGCATATAACAAAAGTTATATAATGGGTTATCCTAATAAAACGTACATGCCTTCTAAAGCATTAACTAGAGCAGAAGCAGTTAAAATTATTTATGAAGTCTTAGATAATGAAAATATTGAACTCGGCTTCAATATAACTAATTATAATGAATCATATTACGGTGCCGTAGTCGTTGGTGATTTAAATATTCTTGATTCAGTTGGCTCAGGTAATGTTTATATAAATAATGTTACTGTTTTAGGTGATATCAAAATCTTAGCTAAAAATGTTAAGTCTGTAATATTAACTGATGTAAAAGTTAGAAATTTAGTAGTTGATGACCCAAATAACTCTGTAAAAATAACATGCAACGATAATATTTACATTGATAATGTTAAATTGTCAGCAGATGCTACAGTGGAGAAAATCGGTAACAATATTCAAATAAAAAGTACTATAAGATAATTAAAGGGGATGCTATATGCATCCCTTTAATTTAGTTGTTTAGTCTTAAATATTCTATTGTATTTTTGAAATTATTATCTACGGATATTTCATCTAAAATATTGTCTTCAGTACCATTACCATTTTCAATAATTTCCATATAAAAAATATTATCATTTTCATCCTTAAAATAAGGATAATTATTTCCGCCAAAAATCAAATGCCTAAATGCATCTTCTTTTTTCAAAAGCATATTGTCTATATCTTTAATTAAATATTGTCTTATTTCATCAATGTTAGAACTTTTTGTTTTGATACTATTATCTCTAATGCTTTTTACATTATAATATATATCTTTTTCTTTATAATAATTTTCATCATATAAATAATAATATTGTTTTTCTTTTACTTCATCTAGATTTATTATCTTATTAGAAATATCATTTTTCCTTTTAGTTCCTTCACTTGAACTACCATTACCATCTAGCTTGTAATCTCTAATTATTGTACTACCATCATTCATCAAATAAGATATAACAATATTACTTGTATAGTAATCGCCTTGGAAATAAGTTTGATCTAATAACATCTCATGATGTAGCTCTGTTACTAATTCAATGCTTCTCTTATCAGTAAAAATAGTAATACCATTGTTCCTTGCAAAATCTAAACTATTTTCATAATCATCAGTTATATAGTTATCTTTATTATACACATAGTTGCTAAAAGCCCATGAGTTATTTCCTATATACGCCATATTTACATCTTTAGGATTTGGAACATCATTCTTAAACTGTTGTGCAAATATTACTGTACCACCTGTAACTATCATAAAAACAACCATAAATCCTGCAAAAAGTTTAATCGAATATATTGATATTCTAAATGACTTTTCTAAAATTGCAATTATAATATAATATGTCAGCATTGAGAGCAATAATGATACAATAATTTTACTTGTTACTCCCACATTATACAATGCCATTGAAAAAGTTGCAGGAATTATTATACCCGCAATGACAGAAACAAAATATTTAAATCCATCAAATACAATAAAATCACCAGTATTTTCGTTTTTCCTTCTTTTTAGGCAAATTTTAATGATTAGTGAAATAAATATTAAAATAATCATTAATATCAAAACATAAAATAAGTTAATTGGCTTATTAATATATTCTAAAAAATATATATAATCTAACCTGTAAAAGGTATTAGTTAATGTGTCCATCAATATATCTGCATTAAATCCAATAACTATATCCTCTAATATTGTGAATACAAACATAATTACTACATAAAATAAAGCTGGAAGTGAAAAGTTGAAAATTGTCATAATTCCTGCTACTATAGTATTTCCAGTTAAGATTGAAGATAGAGACGTTACAAAAATACCTACAATAAGCCATGGAATTATTACCTTCAATACTTCAAAATATTCATTTGGAGCTTGATGAAATCCAATTGATAAAGATAGTAGCATAATTAAGAAAAATGTAAAAATAGAATTTGTTGTAATTGCAAGTGTTACTTGTCTTCTTAATGTAATTGGCTTTGACTTGTAATAAGCCAGTTTTGAATCGTTATGCAAGAAACTATTGTCAATTAAGCAATTTAAAAACACTATTATAAAAATTTCTACTATCCCAAACACTAAAAAGAAATCTTCGGAAAATTTTAATATATATGGAATCAATAAAGTTGTAACAAAAATAATAACTGTTGAAATAAGAAACCAATTTTTTTTCTGCTTTAATGAATGTATTAATAACTTTACAAAATCATTTGATTTCAAGGTCTTCTGTTCCATATCCAACACCTCCTAATTCTGTAATAAAAATATCCTCAAGGCTCATGGATAACTCATCAAATATAATTACCTTGTATTTACTATTCATATACTCTTTAAATTTTTCAATACTCCCTGTTAATGTGCATATATAAATGCTTCCTATTTTAACTAATTTTAATACCTTAAAATCATTACTATCGAGTTCTCCTAATTCACCCTCAACAGCAAACTGAACTCTTTTAATTTCATTTTTCATTTTTTCTAAATTTTCTTCTTTTAATATCTTTCCCTCATGCATTATACCTACCTTATCACATATATTATCAAGTTCTTTTAAATCGTGAGATGATATTATTACAACCATTTCATTATCAATAACTTCCTGAATAAGTACGCTCCAAAATTTTCTTTTTACTACAGCATCTAATCCATCAACAATTTCGTCAAGTAGCAAAACTTTTGGCTGAGTTGATATAGCCATTACAAATGCAGCTTGCTTTTTTTGACCCTTTGACATTTTATTCAAATTCTTGTCCTTATCTAAATTAAAGAAATCAACAAGCCTGTCAAATTTTTCTTTTGAAATATTTTTATATATCAAACTTTCAAATTCCAATAGTTTATTTAAAGAATACTGATTTGGAAAAAATAAGTTATCCTGTACATAGTAAAAGTCCTCCACTATCTCTGAATTATCTTTAACTGCTTCACCATTAAAAAATATGTATCCACTATCTTGTTTATATATGTTCATGATATGTTTTAGTAAAGTAGTTTTACCGCAACCATTAGATCCAACCAAACCATATATTTGACCCATATCTGCATTTAAATTTATATTGTTTAGAACTTGAAACTCTCTAAATTTTTTACTTAAATCATTTACTTTTAACATTCAATCCTCCATACAACTAATTAGATATTAATATATTATCTACCATTTTACTAATATCATCATTTTTTAATCCTAGTTCTTTTAAAGATTTTATTGTCTTAAACAATTTTTCCTCAAGCTTGTTAATGTGTAGAATCCTTAAATCATCTGAACTTTTAACAAAATTTCCTCTACCCTTAACAGAATAAATATAATTTTCAAATTCCAGAACCTTATATGCCTTTTGAATTGTATTAGGATTAATTTTTGTCATCGCAGCGAGTTCTCTCACAGATGGCAACTTATCATCAGGTTTAAGTGCCTTTGATAATATTAATCTAGTTATCTCATCATAAATTTGCTCATATATTGCCTTAGAACTTGTATAATCTATTTTTATCAAACTGCACCTCCTATTAAATATAACTATTTGCAAAACTACTATTAGTATTATTATTCTTTACATAATCATGTAATTTCCCCTCATATATAGTTTTGAGATCCATTGAATTATAATCATCAGGGGTAACCAATGATACTTCTTTCTTTAAAGGAATTATTCCCCATAACAAATAAGATACAAAGCTAGAACAAACATAGCAATATTCCCTCTTAGGTGCAACATTAAAGTACATTAAAAACACATTCAAAATCCCATACCTAAAATTATTTGGCGAATCTATAAATCTATTTAACCTCTTCATAATAATATTATACTCAGAATCAGTTACTTCAAGTTTATAAATCTTGCACTTAGTTTCAGGGTGCATTTTAAATACACCGCTATTTATATCTTCTTTTACAAAACCGCCTATAAGAGGACACCACATTATTTTTCTTCCAAAACTATACATTGTTGAACAATCATCAGTTAATGATATTGATATATGATTATACGGTTTTTTAGAAAAAGCTTTTAAAGTCTTAGAAATTATTGTATTTGTCTGTGTTAAAACAATGCTTATTTCTTTCATATAGTTCTCCATTATTTAAAATATATGTATACGTGTATTAATACACATAGTACAGTAAATGTATTATATACTATAGATTGTTGCTTGTCAACTTAAATTTTAAAAATAAAAATCCACCCATTTAGAGTGGATTTTTGTTTTTAAATTGGTGCACCTGAGAGGAATCGAACCCCTGGCACATGCCTTAGGAGGGCACCGCTCTATCCTACTGAGCTACAGATGCAATATCTAAATTACTAATTACAATTATAACTTTACTTACAATAATGGATTTTACACTAAAATTAAGTATTTGTCAATATTTTTGTTTGCATATCAATATTATCATAAAATATAAAAGTCTTGGTTGAATTCATATTTAAGAACAACCAAAACTTTTTCTAACAATCTTACAGCTAACTTATTCTTTACAATACATTAAATACATAGAATAATAGTTAAAATCCAAATAAATTACTAATAAATCTAATTATCCTTACAAAAATATTAGCCTTTCCTATGTTTTCATTAACAACGGCATCAACTTGTCCAATTTCTTGATCATTTATATATATAGTTATTGTACCAATTTTTTCTCCTTTTGCTATTGGAGCTGAGACCTCTTCATTATATGATATTTCAGTCTTAACCGCTTCACCGTTTTTAACAAGTTTCTTAAAGTCAGTTGAAGGATATACATCTATCTTTCCATATTTAGAACTTGATACATAGACTGTATCAATTGCAATAAATGTGTCTGTAAGCTTTTGGCTGCTAAAATTATCTCTTCCATACTCTAATAGCTGTTTTGTTTTGCTTATTCTATCTTCATGGCTTTGAGCACCCATTATTATTGAAACAATCCTAAAATCCTGACCACTTCCTGTAATTGGCATAGTTGACACAAGGCATAGCCCAGATTTATCTGTATAGCCAGTCTTGAGACCGTCAACCCCTTCAACTACTCCAAAGACAGGATTTGTTGATGCTTTACTAAAATTACGTTCTGTTATTATAAGCTCTTTTTGTGATGTTATATCTAATGTTTCAGGATATTTCATTAAAATGTATCTCACCAACTTAAATATATCAGAAATTGACATGTGATTTTGTCCAGTTTCTTGATCGTTAATAGGAAATCCACTAGGATTTATAAAACTAGCTGACATTAATCCTAGCTCAGCTGCTTTTTCATTCATCATTTTAACAAAATTATCTTCTGTTTTACCTACATGTTCTGCAATAGCAGTTGCACAATCATTTCCCGATACTATTAACATTGCTTTTGTAAGCAAACTAAGCTTTATTGTTTCGCCAGAAACTAATCCAAATCTACTACCTTCAGTCGCAGCAGCATGCCCACTAATAACAACATCATCATCTAACGATATTTCATTATTTTCAATAGCTTCTTTCATCAATAAATAAGTCATAAGTTTTGAAATGCTGGCAATTGCAAGTTGTTCATTTATATTATATTCATACAATACCTCTCCAGTTTCTACATCCCCAAGAAGTGCACCTTTTATATATTCATTTATATTAATTTCACCAAAAACCATAGTATTAGACAACATAATAATAATTAAACATATCGACAATATTTTACTCGCTTTTTTCATTAGTTCCCTCCAATAATTCTAATGACATAATTATATAATATTTTCATAAAAAAATCATTATAAAAATCAAAAAACTTACAGTTAATTATTAACAGGTAAGTTTTTTGATAGTCATAAAGTTTATTTCAATGTGATTCCTTATTCAATTATACCTATAAAAATATACTAAAATCAATAAGACTTAAATTCATTTACTACTTCATTTAAACCATTATATAAAAATAAACTATCCGTACCACATTGCAAAAATTTAAATCCCATATTAAGATGTTTTTCAATACTCCCATGTTTTGTTACTATACCTGGAATTACATTATGTTTTTTGCATGATTCAATTACTTCCAAACAACTTTTTTCAATATCTGGATGATTTATCTGACCTGGTATACCCATTGACATACACAAATCACGCTGCCCTATAAAAGCAATATCAATTCCTTGAACTGAAAGTATATCATCAATGTTTTTCACAGCAACATGGTGTTCTATCTGTGCAATTACTAAGATTTCATCATTAGCAGTAGAATAATAATCTGAAAATTCATCTGCACCAGTACCATATAAAACTGCTCTATTTGGTCCTACACCACGATTACCCACCGGTGGATATTTGCAAAATCCAACTGCCTTCATGGCATCTTCCTTTGTATTTACATTTGGAATCATGATGCCATGTATCCCAGTATTCAAACTGCTTTGAACAGGCGACATTTCATTAATAGCAACTCTTATAAATGGTGTAACATTTATATTTTTAATTAACGAAGTCATTCTACCTGCTGTTTCTATTCCAATAGATCCATGTTCGCAATCTATCATAATAAAATCCACACCCGTATAAGAAATTACTTCTGCTATATCTACACAACCTGTTGTAATCATGGTACCAAAAACAGGTTTTCCTTGTTTCAAACTTTCCTTTAATACATTTTTCATTTTGATTATCTCCTTCTTACATCACCGTACTTGTGTGTTTAAATATATATGTCTCAAACCTTCACGTATATTAAACAAACAATTAAATATATCTCAACATGTTAATTTTTACAACACTTTTCATAATTAGAAATTAATTTTTTCCATACCTCTCATATATGTTTGTAATGCTTTTGGTATTAATATTGTGCCGTCTTTTTGTTGACAGTTTTCTAAGATTGCTGCAAATGTCCTTCCTACAGCTAACCCTGAACCGTTTAGTGTGTGTATAAGTTCAAGTTTTCCTTTATTATCTGGCCTATACTTAATATTTGCTCTTCTAGCTTGAAAATCTTCAAAATTTGAGCATGAAGATATTTCTACATATCTATTATAACTTGGCATCCATACTTCCAAATCATATGTTTTTGCTGAACTAAATCCTATATCCCCAGTACAAAGTTCTACGACCCTGTACGGGAGACCTAATCCTTTTAGAATTTCTTCTGCAAAGTTTGTTAATTTTTCAAGTTGGTTGTATGATTCTTCAGGAGTTGAATACATAACCATTTCTACTTTATCAAATTGATGATTTCTTATTAATCCTCTAGTATCTCTTCCAGCAGAACCGGCTTCAGCTCTAAAGCATGGAGTATATGCTGTCATATATATTGGCAAGTCAGTCTCCTCTAAAACCTCATCCCTATATATATTTGTAACAGGTACCTCTGCAGTTGGTATCAAATAATAATCTTTTTGATTTAATTTAAACATATCCTCTTCAAATTTAGGCAACTGACCTGTTCCAAACATACTATCTCTGTTTACCATAAAAGGAGGTGCTATTTCGGTAAAACCATGATCTATAGTGTGTTTATCAAGCATATATGCAGTAATTGACCTTTCCAACCTTGCACCTATACCCTTAAACATTGAAAATCTTGTACCGGTTATTTTAGTAGCTCTTTCAAAGTCAAGTATATTTAAATCTACACCTAACTCCCAGTGAGCCTTTGGTTCAAAGTCAAACTTAGTTGGTTCTCCCCATCTTCTGACCTCTTTATTATCTGCATCAGATAACCCTACTGCTATATTTAGATTTGGCGTATTAGGTATACTTAAGAGCTCCTCTTCAATTTTAAAGTCTATTTCTTTAACATCATTATCTAAAACTTTGATTTTTTCAGCAAGTTCCTTCATATTCTGGAGCAAAAAAGTAACATCTTTACCTTCCTTTTTTAATAATGGAACCTGTTTAGATTCTTTGTTTTGTTCTGCTTTCATATTTTCAACTTCTACAAGTTTTTCTCTTCTTTTCTTATCAAGTTCTAAAACCTTATCAAGGCTCAAATCTGGATTTCTACTTTTTAAAAGCTTTTCTACTTCCTCAGGATTTTTTCTTATTCTTTTAATATCTAACATTTTATGCCTCCATAATAATACTTTTTTATACAAAAAATCTCATCTCTAAAAATTTAGAGACGAGATTTACTCGCGGTACCACCCTAATTATTGTATCTTAAATACAATCGCTTAGCAAAATTAACGCCTTAACACGTTCAGGTTTTTTACCCCTGAAAATTCCAGAACGGATTCAACAACTATTTATACCAACTTTCACCAGATGTTAGCTCTCTTAAATAAATATATCATTTACTACTTTCTATCATAATTTATTATGTAATTTAAATAAATATATATTAAACACAAGATTTTGTCAAGAAAAAAAGATTAATATTTTTAATGTGCAGTATGTGAAATTATGCAAATTGCTTCCATTTCTTCATCTTCTGGATTATAAACTAAATGACCATTTCTTTCAGGAACACAAATACTATCACCCTTTGAAACTATATAAACCTTATTTCCAATATGACATTCAATTTTACCTTTTAAGATATAAATAAATTCTTTAGAATCATTAATTATAGTATTATTGCTAATCCATGTTTTAGGAGGCAATTTACAAAAGAAAGCTTCCAACCCATGAAATTTTTCACCATTGCGTTCAAATGGAGTTAAAAATTCTAAATCTACATTAATATTACTAAACTTTATTTTTGTTCTTTCATCGTTATGAATTGTTACTACACTTTCAGTATTCTCATCCATAAACAAAAGAGACAGTGGTATTTCTAATGCCTGAGCCATTCTTTTTAAAACAGCTAGTGATGGAGATATTAAATCTCTTTCAATTTGAGATATGTACCCAGATGTTACATTAATTTGTTCAGATAATTCTACAATTGTTAAATTTTTGCTTTTTCTTATATTCCTTATTTTTTCGCCTATCAATATATTTACCCCTCTATTCATATATTATAAAAACTGCTAAAAATCGATATCCTTCCCTAATATTATACACTAAATTCTATAGTTGTCACGTAAAAAATACTAAAAATAGTCAAAATTTACAATTATATAATATTAACTTAATTTATTCTAATTATTTATAATTAATCTACCTTATTTATTTTTCTAATGGTCTTTTAAAAGTTTATCCTATATGATATAATAGAATATTAAATTTCTCTATACTAATTTAAATAATTTTATTAGTATACACTGAAATTTTTCTACATAATATAGTGTTGATACATTAATTAAACTAATAAAGGGGTTTATAATGAGTGAATATAAAAGAAAATATATTGAAGAAACTAATTATCTTAAAGAAATAATTGACTTAATTAGTTATAAATTAGAAATAGAGGCTAATAGCCTTGAAAATAAAAAGAAAGATTTAATTGAAGCACGTAAAGAAATGTGGGAAAATGCAACTCATTCATCAGCTGATTTTGACAAAGTTTCTGATGCAAACCAATATTTAAGCGCTCTTCAAAATCAAACCCTAAGTTATACCGATTCTGCAAAATTAGTTTCAAAATTTGAAAAAATGCTTGATAGTCCATACTTTGCAAGAATTGATTTTACTGAAAATGGTTATGATGATACAGAAAAAATATATATAGGTCTTTTTAATCTTATGGATGAAGAAACGCATGAAATTAAAATTCATGACTGGCGCGCACCTATTTCTAGCATTTTCTACCGTTCAGAAACTGGACCAGTTGAATACATTGCACCTGTAGGCAAAATAAAAGGTAATGTATCACTCAAGAGACAATATAAAATAAAAAAAGGTAAAATGGAATACTTTTTTGATAGCAATATTAATATTCTTGATGAAATGTTAAAAGAAGCTTTATCAAAAAATATGTCATCAAAAATGAAAACTATTGTTGAAACAATTCAGAAACAGCAAGATTTAATTATAAGAGATTTAGTAAATGAATTGCTTATTGTTCAAGGAGTTGCAGGAAGCGGTAAAACATCTGTTGCACTTCATAGAATAGCATTCCTTCTATATCAAGGGCTTAATCTAAATCTAAGTTCAAATAACATTATAATCATTTCACCTAATACGCTTTTTTCTCAATATATTTCTAATGTATTACCAGAATTAGGAGAAGAAAATATTGTAGAATTAACTTTTGAGAATATTTTTACCGAAATTTTCGAAAAAAAACTATCTATAAAAACTAAAAGCGAACAACTAGAAGAAATAATTTGTGCTAAAGATGAAGATGAAAAGGCGTTTTTAAGATCATACGCTGACTTTAAAGGCTCCTCTACTTTTTTAGAAATTATTAATCGTTATATTAATTATTTTGAGCATAAAATGATTAAGTTTGAAGATATCTATTTCAATGGAAAAATAATAGAAAATCGTGATTTACTTAAATCATTACTTTTAAGCAATAAGTTAAATATGCCAACTTCTAAAAAGTTGAAAATCATTGAAAGCAGAATTATTGATAAAGTTCATGAAGTAAAAAAATTAAGACGTGAAAAAATTGAAAAAATAGTAAGTAATTCAAATAATCATGAATTTGAAATACAGTCATTTGCAAGAGTACTTGCTGCTAAAGAAACATCTCTATTTACTCAAAAATTACGTCAATTTACTGAATTTGATTGTTATTATCTTTACAAGACATTATTCCGTGATAAAAATATATTTTTTAAAGTGGCAAAAGGTTTAGATTTGCCAGACAATATAAATGATATAATTGAGTATACAAATAAAAATATACAAGATAAATATAACATTCCATATTCTGACGGTATAGGATTAATGTATCTTAAGTTAAAAGCAGAAGGATGTAATTTATATAGCAATATAAAGCAAGTTATGGTTGATGAAGCACAAGATTACTACCCTATACATTATAATATTCTTAAAACTATATTTAGAGAAGCAAGATTTACTATTGTAGGTGATATAAATCAAACAATTGAAAAGAAGTCAAATCTTTCTATTTATGATGATATAATATCTATATTTAATAAAAGTAAAAGTAATAAACTTTTTTTAACTAAAAGTTACAGAAATTCTTACGAAATAAGTAAATTTAGTCAAAAACTACTAGACGGAAATATTAATACTGAGTTATTTAAAAGAAATGAAAGAGAACCAGAAATAATATACAAATCTAGTCAAAATGAACTTGAAAATAAAATAATTGTAGACATTGAAAAATATAAATCTTTAGGTTTTGACTCTATTGCAATAATATGTAAAAGTAGAAAACAATCATCTGATTTATACTTCAGATTAAAAAGTAAAATTAATATTAAACTTATAGATAGCAATGAACGCACTGCTATAACCGGAATTACAGTTATACCTGTATACATGGCAAAAGGATTAGAGTTTGATTGCGTAATGGTATATGAAACAGATATTATAAATTATAAAACAGATTATGATAAAAAATTGTTGTATATAGCATGTACTCGAGCACTTCATAGGCTCTCATTGTACTACACTGGTGTAATAAGTAATCTCTTAGCATAAAAAAATAGTTTAAAATCAAAAAAATAATACCCACAAATAACTTTAGCTAAGATTTGTGGGTTTATTTTTAATATATATTTTCTATTTACTAATTTATGGAGCGGGTGATGGGAATCGAACCCACACAGCTGGCTTGGGAAGCCAGAACTCTACCACTAAGCAACACCCGCGTTTTCAATGTGGAGCTACCGACCAGAATTGAACTGGTGACCTACGCATTACGAGTGCGTCGCTCTACCTGCTGAGCCACGGCAGCAAAAACGTATATATATAATTTAATACTTTTTGGCTCATTTGTAAATAAAAAGTTTTTTAATTTTCGAATTGTTTAAAAAATTGTTCTTGATTTATATCCTTTGGTCTATTAAACCTTTTTAATTCATATAGGTCTTCTTTATTTCCTGATAACAAATTTACTCCTTTGTTACATGATAATGTTGCTAAAAAACCCATGTCTATCAATATTTGTTTTGACTCTTTTGATATAAAACCATAAGGATACGTAAATGAAGTTGGTTTATAACCTGTCTTTTCTTCTATTAAAATTTGAAATTTACCCACATCTTCATTTAATGCTTTTCTATATTCATCATTTGTTTCACCCTTCTTTTTACAGCTACCCCTTCTACTATTTTCGTCATGCATATTATATGAATGATTTTGAATTTCAATATATGGTGACTTTACAAGTTCTTTGACTTGATCCCAATTAAGGTATGTTCTATTGCAACCAGAAAAATCTGAACAATCATCAACATATTTCCCTACTATTGAAACTACAGCCTTGCAATTATGTTTTTCTAATATGGGAAGTATATAAGTATAATTTGTTAAAAAACCATCATCAAGAGTTAACATTATAGGTTTTTTAGGTAACTCCTTTTTATTGTATACAAAATCTACTAAATCTTGCATTACAATAGTTGTGTAACCTTTTTCTTTCAAATAAATAATGTCACTTTCAAAATCATCTGGAGATATAACATACTTACCCCAGTGTTTTGGATTTTTTAATATATAATGGTACATAATAATAGGTAACCTTATAGCGGGATTTGTTGATGTTGATATTACCTTACTTGCTTTACCATAAAAAAATGTTATTAGTATTATTACAATCAATAAAGCAGAAATTATCTTTTTATTGTTCAATTTTAATACAATCAAAACATCACCTCATAATCATGAATTAATATATGTTTATGCCTTGAAAGCTTGTATAATTACATTTACTAAAACTAATAGTTGTTTCTTTATCAATTCAACAGCTTTATAAATATTTAATATAAATTATATTTGTGTTTACAAAGCTGTTAATATTTAATAATATTGATAAATATAACCTTCCGTTATAATTGGAGACCAATTGTAAACTTTATTTCATTTCATTTATAATATATTACCCTATATAATATATACTGTTATGTCTATAACAATTATTTATAAAATTAACGGAGGATTTATGAAAAAATTTATTTCATTAATAATTATCTTGTTGTTAAGTTTAAGTTTAGCAGCTTGTGACACTGCTGGACAAACTGAAAAAACTGAGCAACCTATGACAAGTGAACAAGGACTTAAAAAAACTGCAAGAGAAGAAAGAGTATTAAGAATGGATGGTGACAATTTAGGTTATCCTTCCGTTTTTACTTCCTCACCAAAAGGAAGAGGTTATTTGTTAGTAAGCTTTACATTTGACACGTTAGTATGGAAAGATGAAACGGGTGTAATTCCACTTATTGCAAAAGATTGGTCAATATCTGATGACAATAAAACATACACATTTAATTTAAATGAGAATATTAAGTTTACTGACGGTACACCACTTACAGCAGAAGATGTTAAATTTTCTTTTGATTATTTAAAAGAACACCCATATCAATGGGTTAGTGTAGCTCCTGTAGAACAAGTTACAGCAGTTGATGAAAAAACTGTTCAGATAGTTTTAAACGAAGTATATGTGCCTTTTGTAACTGATATAGCCGGTAATGTTCCAATAATGCCAAAACATATTTGGGAAAATGTGACTGAACCTGAAAAATTTAATACAAAAGAGGCAATTGTTGGTTCAGGACCGTTAATATTAGAAAGCTATGACAAAGAGTCTGGTGTATATATCTATAATGCTAATAAAGATTATTTTATGGGTGAAGTTCAAATTGACAAACTTATAATGTCTTCTGTAAAAAACACAAAAGAAGCTTTAGTTGCTGATGAAATAGATATGGCTTCAAATGTTAAGTATGGCGAAGCTATGAAACTCAAAGAAGAAAATAGTAAATATAAAGTAATAGAGGGTCCAGGATTATGGGTTGGAAGACTTTATTTTAATTTTGGAATAGAAGAATTAAACATTAAAGAAGTAAGACAAGCAATGTACTATGCTATAAATAGAGATGAATTAGTTCAGAAAGCGCTTAAGGGAGCAGCAGAGGTAGGCAATCCAGGTCATATACATCCTACTTCAGAATGGTATTCATCAGATATCAAGAATTATGATTATGATACAGAAACTGCAATAGAGCTTTTAACAAGCGTTGGTATAACTGATACAAATGAAAATGGTATTGTTGAATACAATGGAAAAGATTTATCATATGAATTTATAGTTCCCGAAGAGCAAGTCCCTCTTGCAGAATTAATAACAAAATATCTTGGCGATATAGGAATAAAACTTGAAGTGAAAGCTATGGATCAAAATACAATCGCATCATTAATAAAAGAAGGTAAATTTACTCTTGCATTTAATGGCCACGGTTCATTTGGCGGGGATCCTGTTTTATTAAAGGGCTTTGTTTCTGAAGAAACGGCTGCTTCAACTCCTCAAGTAACAACTCAAGGTGGACAAAACTGGCATAATGAAGAATTTAACACAATTTTTAATCAACAAATAGTTGAACTTGATAGAGAAAAAAGATATGAGTTAGTTGGAAAATTACAAAATATAATTTCAGATGAATTGCCTACTCTAACACTATACTATAAGAAATCTATAAGTGCTTATAATCCAGAAGTATTTGATGGATGGTTCTTCACAAAGGATGGTGTTTCATTAGCAGTACCTACTATTCACAATAAATTAATCTTTGTTCGAGGACAGTGGAATAAGTAATGAAACTGAGAGTTTTAGTAAAGTATTTCATTTACATATTTTTAATATTATTAATAAGTTTTGTACTCCCGAGGATAATACCCGGGAGTCCTTTATCATATAATCATAATGATACTTACATTTTAAATCAGTCATTGCCTGAAGATACTTTTAATGCTTTTGAAGAATACTATGCTCCTAACGAACCTTTTTTTAATCAATTCTATAAATATTTATATAACTTATCAAGGTTTGATTTTGGATATTCTTTTTACTATAAGTTGCCTGTTTCAAATCTTATATTTGGAAGATTACCTTGGACATTGCTCTTATCTTTTACATCTATAGTAATATCCTCATTTGTTGGTATATCATGGGCAATTAAAACATCGCTACTTAATAAATCAAGCAACTTTAAAATTGGAATGATGATTGCTATTCAATCCATGCCTACATTCTTAGTTGCAATACTAATTCAAGGAGTTATTGCTTATAAACTTAAACTACTTCCAGCATGGGGAGCATATAAACCGGGAACAGTTTTTTTTACACATACGTTTTATTTAGATGTTCTTTTGCATCTCATTTTACCTTTATTAACATTGATACTTTGTGAAATACCTGGAATTTATATATTAACATATAACAGTTCTCAAAAAATTAAAAAAGAAAATTATGTTATTATGGCTCGTTATTTAAATATAGAAGATAAACAAATAAACCAACAATTTATTTTTAAAAATATAATACCTGAAATACTAGGCAAGCTTAACATTCAATTGATTTACGCCATAACAGGGTCACTTTTTGTTGAAGCTATATTTTCATATCCTGGTATAGGACAGCTTTTAAAATCAGCTGCATCAAGTAGAGATTATCCACTTATTCAAGGAATACTGATTTTGACTTGTTTTTATGGTTTAATTGTTAACTTTATCTTTGAAATAGTTTTAAAAAATAATACTGAAAAATATTAATGATTGAGAGTTTATTCACATGATAATAAAAAATTTATCAAGAACTAAAAGAATATGTTCCTTTATAATTTTTATTTATATTGTTATAGCAATAATAAGTAACTTTATAATGCCATTTTCGATTGATGACTTTAGTAGTGAAATACTACAAACTCCATCTTTTAAACATATTCTAGGAACAGATGAAATGGGACATGATTTATTTTCATTGCTCTTAAATGGCTTTAAAATTTCAATATTAATTTCCATAATTTCAGGTATATTAAGTACTACAATAGGTGTTATATTGTCGTTTGTATCATGTTATTATAAGGGTATAATTGATAATACCATTTGTCACATAGCAAATTTACTCATAATAATACCTGAAATTATTATAATTATGTTTTTTGCTATATTTGCAAGTCCTACTATGATAAATACAATTTTAGCTATAGTATTTTTTTCTTGGACTAAGGTGTTCAAAATGGCTCGCTCTAAATTAATGGGTTATATGGATAAAAATAAGGTTAAATACACTTTTCTTATTAAAGGAAATATTTTTGATATATTTAAAAAACTATATTACGACTTATATCCTGTTGTAATAACGAGCTTTATATTACAATGCAATAAAGCAGTAATGTATGAAACTACATTATCATTTTTTGGAATAGGCGACCCACTATCTAAAACATGGGGTAAGTTAATTAAATCTGCAATGAATTATGAGAATTTATTTTACGACAATGTAATTTTTTGGTATCTGTTTCCACCAGTGATTTGTGTATTCATTTATATATTGTCACTTTCTTTACTTATATTTGATGAAAAATAATAAATGAGGTTAAGTATGTTAGAAATTAAAGACTATATAATTACTTTTGATAATAATAAAATAATTAAATATGATGATATAAAAATATATGAACATGAGTTTATAGGATTTAGTGGAAACAGTGGATGCGGTAAATCATCACTACTAGATTCTCTATTTGGCATTAATTTCAAGGGTCAGGTATCTTACTCCAAGGCTAATCTGTTAAATAAGGACTTATTAAGCCTTGGTAAAGAAAAATATAAATATATAAGTTACAGTCCTCAATTTTCTCAAGATGCTTTAAACCCTAAAATAAATGTAAATGAGCATATTCAGCTTACACTCAAAGGAAATGGATTAAATTATGATGAAAAAAAGGTTTTTAATATTTTTAACGATTTATTATTAGATATAGAACTTTTAAATTATTATCCATACATGCTAAGCGGTGGTCAAAAGCAAAGAATTGCTATAATGTTAAGTGTAATAAAAAATCCAAGACTTCTAATATTTGATGAACCTTCTTCAGCTATTGATTTAATTACATTAAAAACTATTGTAAACTTTATGATTAAAATTAAAGATCATACAACAATAATTATGGTTTCCCACAACTATGATTTCCTTGTTAAGCTCTGCGATAGAGTTATTAAAATTTAGAAAGGAATAAAATGCTACAAATTATTGATATAAATAAAAGTTACGGCAGTAAAAAGGTACTTAATAATATTAATATTGATTTTAAACCAGGTGAAAGTACTGCAATTGTTGGTGAAAGCGGAAGTGGTAAAACTACTCTTGCAAAAATAATAATTGGTTTAGAAAAACAAAATAGTGGGGAAATTTTATTAAACAATAAAATACTTCAATCAATTAATAAAAGGTACTTTGAAACATGCGCTAAAATTCAATATATCTTTCAGGACCCATACAGTGCTCTTGAAAAAAATTTTACTGTTTTACAAACATTAAATGAAACTGTAACCATATGTAAAAGAAATAATTATGATTATATGTCAATAGAAGATTGCATTATAAACGTTGATAAAAATCTGTTAAACTATTTAGACCAAAAAGTTGATATATTAAGTGGCGGTCAAAAACAAAAACTTTGCATAGCACGTTCTTTAATAACAAAGCCTAAAATTATAATTGCAGATGAATGTACTTCTATGTTAGACAAAAAAAATAGTGAAGAAATATTTAATTTGCTTAATAAAATAAAACAAGAAAAAAATATAATTTTAATATCAATACTCCATGAAGTTGATTTTTATAGTGAATACTGGGATAAAATAGCTATATTTAAAGATGGTAATCTTTTAGAATACAGTGAATTCAAGAATTTTTATAATAATGCTAAAAACATATATAGCAAAGAATTAATTGAAGCTTTTAAATTTTTCAAATACAAAGGGGACCAATATGAGTAAAATATGTTATATTAATTTAACTACTAATGAAATATCATACGAAAACTATAATATTGAAAATTTGATATACCATGGAAGGAGTCTTACTTCCTATTTAGTAAATAAATGTACATCTCCATCAACTGATAGATTTGATGGTGAAAATGTTATAGTTTTGACACCCGGACTTTTTACTGGCACTACAGCTCCAAGTACAGGAAGAATCTCTATAGCAACCAAAAAGGGCAAAGGACTTGGAATGCAAATAATTAATATGACCGGTGCATTACCTCAAAAAATTGCTTCTTTAGGTTTTGAATCTTTGGTAATATCAGGTAAATCTATAAATAACAACACAATAATTTATATTGATAAAAATAAAATCGAGATAAAAAGTTTAGATAATTGCAATAAGAAATTTGTTTCAGAAATTATATCTGAAATTAAAACAACATATGGAAATGATTGTGCTATTATTGGAACGGGACCTGCGTCAAATAATATGATGCCTTTATCCACAATGTTCTCTACATATCCAGAAGGTTATCCACAATACTATTGTACAAGAAATGGTTTTGGTGATATATTTGGCAGTAAAAATCTAAAAGCTATTATAGTCAATCATGATAAATATTTTCAAAATATATGCTTCGATGAAAAAAATTTCTCTATAGAAAGTAAAAAACTCGCTAAATTAATAATTAATAACCCTATATGTGGCCAAGCACTACCTGGTCATGGGTCTATTACATTAATTAAATTATTAAAAAACAAAGATAATATTCCTTCTTCTAAAGCTTATGTACCTAAAGTAAAGTTACCTTTAGAAGAATTTCGTCCTGCTAAAAAAATTAATAAAACTTGTGCACCGTTGTGTGTAATTGGATGTTTGAACAGACATTGTAAAAATGATGAAGAAGCTTTTTCTGCTCCAGCTGAAAGCGAAGTAAATGCCGCACTAAGTCACTGTTACAATATTGAAGATATATTATTTTCTAAAAAAATTAACACTAGAGCATTTGAATTAGGAATTGATTCAACAGAATTTGTATTTAGTAGCCATCTATATTATAAAGCAATAAATAAAGTACCTTCTAAAGATGATATTTATGTTTTATTAACAGAAATTGAAAACAATACAATTTTAGGAAAAATTATAGGTTCTAAGACACAAGGAATTTATAATTTCTTTAGAGAAAATCAAGAACTTGAAAAATTAGTCACTAAACCTGTAATTAATGAAGAGAAAAATTTTAATATAGCTCTTGATAAATTATTTAAAGACTTTGAAAATGTTGATGATTTAGAATTAATGTATAGACAAATATTTTTACTTTCAAACCTTGGATTTTGCATTTTTACTGCATTTGCACTTATTAATAACAAAGAAGCACTAAACATAATTTCTAATATGTATTATTATAAAACGGGTCAGAAAATAACTGCTGTTGAAATGATAAACTTTGCTGATAAGTGTATAGAAAGTGAAATAAGAAATGAAAAAGATAATGCAGTTGGAGTTATACAAAAAAACATACCTGAGTTCACAAAAGTTTTATACAGATATTTCAGCTTATAATTTCACGGTAAATTCCGACAAAATATATTAAATCCCGTAACATGATATAATATATTACATATATTATAATATATTAAAATATATAAAGGAGTATATATATATGGAAACAAATAATGGAAATATATCAGATTACAATAAGGATATGTATAATAACTACAAAGATGAAGAAGAATTATATAGCATAAATAGATACAATAATAGAAGATATGATAGAAGATACGATAGAAGATACGATAGATTGGATGACAACAGATATTATAATTATCCAGACTGTGATAGAACTGGTAGATGTAGAAATCCTATGTGGTGGATGTTCTGGCCATTTTTCTTCTTCTAAAATTAAATCACTAAATTTTAGCAAAGTATAATACTAAATGAAGCAGCCAAATGTAAATTATATTATTTACATTTGGCTGTATATAAAGAATTAGTAATAAGTATTAAAATTTCCTGCTACCTGGTTTAACCGGAGATGAACCACCCCTACATAATGGACAATTACTTTCGTCATATGTTTCGAATAATAGTTCTACTGCAGAAAAAAGCGGTAATTCGATTTTACTCACTTTCCTATCAACTATACAGCCTATTCCAATTACTTTTCCACCAAATTCCTCTAATACTTTTGCAGTTTCCATAGATGATTTTCCCGTAGTTACAACGTCTTCCATTATTAATATCTTTTCACCTGGTTTTATTTCAAATCCACGCCTCAATGTCATAACATTGTTTTCTCTTTCTGTAAAAATTGCTCTAATGCCCAATTGTCTCCCAAGTTCATACGCAGCTATTATACCACCCATAGCTGGTCCAACTATTACATCTATACCCAAATCTTTTACTTTATCTTTTACAAGTGATATTACTTTTTCTGTTTTATCAGGATATTGCATTAATTTTGCACATTGACAATACTTATTACTGTGCTTACCCGATGATAATAAAAAGTGCCCTTCTAATAGTGCATCACACTCTTTTAAAATTTCAACAACATTTATATTCATATTATCCTCCATGTTTTATATTGGTCTTTAATAAACGATATGCATTTAATAATTGCATCACAGCTAACTAAATTATATTTCTAATTTCGTCTAATGATTTTATACCTTCTTTATCCATAAATTCAGATATTCCATTTATTATATCTACTGCGATATCTGGTTTAATAAAATTCGCTGTACCTATTTGAATAAGAGTTGCTCCAGCCATAATGAACTCAATAGCATCATGAGCTGTCATAATGCCTCCTAATCCACAGACAGGTATTTTAACAGCCTTTGATACCTCATGAACCATTCTAAGTGCTATAGGCTTAATACATGGACCTGATAAACCTGCATATACATTTTCAAAAACCACTTTTCTTTTTTTTATATCTATAGCCATAGATTTTATTGTATTAATTAAGGAAATTGAATCTGCTCCAGCTTCCTCACATGCTAAAGCCATTTCAACTATATTCTCTGCATTTGGTGACAATTTAACCATTAGTGGTTTATTACATTTTTTTCTAACCTTTGATACTATGTCATTTGCTACTTCAGACTTTATACCAAATGCCATACCTCCACTTTTTACATTTGGACATGATATATTTAATTCTATTATATCAACTTCTGTTCCACTTAACTTTTCTACTCCCTCTAAATATTCCTCGGTTGTGTTTCCACCTAAATTAGCTATTATTTTTGTATCATATTTTTTCATTTTAGGAAGCTCTTCTTGTATGAATTTTTCTACACCTGGATTTTGTAGACCTATACTGTTAATTATACCCATAGGTGTTTCCCATATTCTTTCACCTTTGTTACCTAACTTTGGATTAATTGTAAGTCCTTTACTGCATATCCCACCAATCACAGATATATCATATATTTTTGAAAATTCTTCTCCAAATCCAAAAGTTCCTGAAGCAGTTAATACTGGATTTTTAAATTCCATACCCATAGTTTTTACTTTTAAATTCGCCATAGTTTTCTCCTGTTACTATTTAAGTTCTTCGCTTGAAAATACTGGACCATCTTTACATGCCCTCATATTCCCATTTACAGTTTCAACAGTGCATCCTAGACATGCACCTAATCCACAAGCCATTCTTCTCTCAAGAGAAACATAGCATTTAATTTTTTTCTCTTTACATTTGTCAATTATTTTATTCATCATTATTTCTGGTCCACAAGTTACTACAACATCATATTTTTCAAAATCAACATAATCTGTTACATAACCTCTTTTACCTACACTGCCATCTTCTGTTACAATTATAGTATTATTAGAATATTTCTCAAATTCTTCTGCAATATATACACTATCTTTATACCCTAAGAATACATCTGAATTTTTACCTATTTTTTTTGTTAAATATAATAATGGGGCTATGCCAATTCCTCCACCTATTACAGCAATTTTACCTTTAAGACTAGTAATATCAAATCCATTTCCTAGTGGTCCAAAAACTTGTATTTCATCACCTTTTTTCATTCTACTCACAACCGTTGTACCAATTCCCTCTACTCTATATAATAATGTAATCAAATTATCATTAACATCATTTATGCTAATGGGACGTGGTAGTAAAAATGAATTGTCTAATGTTTTCAACATAAAGAATTGACCAGGTTTTATTTCATCAACAAATTCTACAGTTAATCTATATATTTTATTTGATATTAGTTTATTTTCCAGTATTTTACTTTTTTGAACTTTCACGATATACCTCCTAGTCTATATATGACCTTATATCATCCCTCATTCTAATAGCTTCATTTCTAGCACATTTTGCAAAATTATTTTCACCATTTTCTTCCTTTTTATAAGCTAGTAATATTCCTCTTGAAGAATTTACAACAGCTCCATTTCCTTTTACAAGATAAGTAACTATATCCTCTGCCTTTCCACCTTGCGCTCCATATCCAGGTATTAAAAGAAACATAGATTTTATTTTTTTGCGAAGAGAAACACCTTCCTCATTATTAGTACAACCAACTACAGCTCCAATGGAACTGAATCCACAATTACCCATATTTTTCATTGCTAGTTCTTCTAATTTTTCACCAACAATTTCATATAATGGATTACAATTTTCATTTTTTATATATTGGAAATCTTTGGCGCCTTTATTTGATGTCCTCACAAGTACAAAAAGTCCCTTATTATTATTTTGTACATAACTAATGAATGGTTCAATACTATCATTTACACCCATATATGGATTAATTGTAATATAATCTGCTTCAAAATCACCTGTAAAATGACCCATAGCGTACATTTCTGCTGTTTTTGCTATGTCACCTCTTTTTATATCTGCAATTGATATACAACCTTTTTGTTTTATATATTTTAGTGTGTCACTATACGCTTTTAGTCCTTCGATTCCAAATGCTTCATAGTAAGCTATTTGAACTTTATAACATGTTACTACATCATAAGTTTCATCTATTATTTCCTTATTGAAGTTATAAATTGCTTCACCTTTAGAAGAGAAATTTTTAGCAAAGATATTAGGTATATAGCTATAATCTGTATCAAGTCCAACGCATACATGCCCTTTTTGCTCAACTTCTTTATATAGTTTATCTACTATCATTTTACCTCCACATTTATTCATTATATATAAGAATAGAGCTGATGAATAAATCATCAGCTTTATTTATGTCTAATTTTATTCGTAAGCTGTATCACAGTATACGCATCTATATGTTTTCTTTTCCTTATCGGTTAATTTAAACTTGTGTTGAATTTCTTGCTCTATGGAAGTTATACATCTAGGATTTTTGCACTTTACTACATTAATTACTTCGTATGGAAGTTCAAGTTTAATTTTATCTATTATTGTATCGTTGTCTATTACATTGATTGTAATATTTGGATCTATAAAACCAAGAACTGTCAAATCCATATTTATATTATTTTCTACTTTTATTATATCCTTTTTCCCAAGTTTCTTACTTTTGACATTTTTTATTATTGCAACACTGCAATCTAATTTGTCTAGGTTAAGATACTTATATATCTCCATGGCTTTTCCTGCTTGTATATGATCTATAACTAATCCTTTTTCTACACTATCTATTTTTAACATTATTTTTCTACCCCCAGTAACTTCATAATTAATGACATCCTTACATACATTCCAAATTTAGCCTGTTTGAAATAAGCTGCTCTTGGATCTGAATCAACCTCTACTGAAATTTCATTTACTCTTGGTAGAGGGTGCATTATTATCATGTCTTTTTTTGCTACTTCAAGTTTTTCCATGTTTAATATATAGCTGTCTTTTAACCTAATATAATCTGCCTCATTGAAAAATCTTTCTTTTTGTACCCTTGTCATATACAACACATCTAATTCTTCCATTACACTTTCAAGTCTTTCAACTTCTTTAAACTCTATTCCATTTTTTATTAATATTTCTTCTCTTATATATTCGGGCACTCTTAGCTCTTCTGGTGATATGAGAACAAATTTTATATTATTATATCGTGATAATGCTTTTATAAGGGAATGAACTGTTCGTCCAAATTTTAAATCTCCACACAACCCAATAGTGAAATTATCTAACTTTCCTTTTAATGACTTAATTGTTAACAAATCTGTAAGAGTTTGTGTTGGATGTTGATGCCCTCCATCTCCACCATTTATTACAGGCATATCTGTGCTCATTGAAGCAACTTTAGGAGCACCTTCTTTTGGATGTCTCATAGCTGCAATATCAGCATAACATGCAATTGTTCTAATTGTGTCTGCAACACTCTCACCTTTAGCAGCTGAACTTGAATCTGCAGAAGAAAATCCCATAATACTTCCACCAAGTCTTAACATTGCAGCTTCAAAACTTAACCTTGTTCTTGTACTTGGCTCATAAAACAATGTAGCTAATATTTTTCCTTTACATACATCTGAATATTCTGATGGGTTATCTACAATCTCACTTGCTAAATCTAAAATCTCATCAAGTTCCTCTAACGATAAATCCATTGGTTCAATTAAACTTCTTCCTTTTAACATTCTTCCTCCTTTTTAGCCTCTCTGGACTATTTTAAAGATATATAATCTATTATTTATTATTAAATAATATACTAGACTTTATTATTACTGCATCTTGCTCACAACCATTGTAGCATTCAAACAAAGTTGAATTGTTTTTTTTATTTACTACTAATATATCCTTATTTTCTAGAATTATAGTACTACTTTCATTTATTGATAATTTTAGCTTTTCACTAATATTATAGTACACCTCAATGCATTGGTCGAATTTTTCTATTTCTTCATCTTCAAATACTGTTGTTAATGTTGATTTTGGTTCTAATTGTACAACTTCAACTTTACCAGAACACAAACCTTTCCTCATCATCAAATTATAATCTATAACTTTACCAATACTGTCAGTATTAATACCTCCATCAAATTCATATTGTTCAAGTTTGTTTAAAGTTTTTGAATTTATCCCATCATGACTTATAAATAACTTTCCTTTTAAGATCATAATGATTCTTTCGTAATCTGAAAGAACTGTAAATTTTGATGTCTCTAAATCTACTGTTGCGGAACTAATTCTCCACGTGAAATCCCTGTCCTGATAAGATGAATCTTCTGGATATATACATAGCTCTGTAGTTGTTCCTCCTGACCAATTACTGGTCTTATGCTGAGTATTTTTTATTATTCTATAATCTAACATCATATAACCACCTATTATTAATTTATTATATAAAAAATGTCTTCCAAGCAGATATGGCTATGGAAGACGTAATAATCCTATACGTTTAGATTTTCCTTCCCAGCCTCTCTGTGCTAGATTAAAGGTATTTAATTTCTTTTATCATAATGCATTTAAAACTGTAAGTCAATACATTTTTGTATTATTTTCATTGTATTAATATTTTCTTTATTATATAATGGATTTTATATTGGTCATATTTTATAAGGATAGGTGCATTATGAATAATTTAACTAAGGATAAGGTGTTTTATAAAACTCTGTTTTTTATTGCATTACCTGTTATTATCCAACACATTATTAGTATCGGACTCAATATGATAGATACTGTAATGGTAAGTAAACTAGGAGAGGATGCTATTACCGCAGTAGGTTTAGGAAATAGGTTTTATTTTATTTTTTCTACTATTTGTTTTGGAATTTTTAGTGGTGCATCTATTTTCATTGCTCAATATTGGGGAGTTGGAGATACAAAAAGTATCAAGAAAATTTTTGGAATTGATCTTATAATCGGCACATCTTTGTCTATTATTTTCTCAATTATCGTATTTTTATTTCCAAAACAAATACTGAGAATTTTTATTTCTGATTCATATGTAATTGATTTGGGTGCTCAGTATATGAAGATTATAGCCTTTTCATATACATTTACATCTATATCTTTTGCTTTTAGTTTTAATTCAAGAGCTATTCACAGATTGAAGGTACCAACAATAATAAATGCAGTTGCACTTTCTATCAACACTTTTATTAATTGGGTATTAATAACTGGAAATCTAGGATTTCCTTCGTATGGTGTTAGAGGAGCTGCGATAGCTACACTAATTTCAAGAACTTTTGAATTTTTAGCTTTACTGTACTTTATTTATAAAGATAAAGAACACCCATTGGCTGGTACTCTTAAAGAATTTACATCTTGGAATAAAAATATGCTTAAAAGTGTACTTAAAACCTCCCTACCTGTTATTATGTCAGAAGCAGCTTGGTCAATTGGAACATCAGTTTACTTTGTTGCCTATGGATTAATAGGTTCATATGCAATTGCAGTTGTTCAAGTTTCTACTAATATATCTGACTTCTTTCAAGCTGTATTTATGGGGGTTGGAAGCGCTTCTGCTGTCATGATAGGTAATGAAATTGGTAAAAATAATTTAGATGTTACATTCGACTATAGTAAAAAATTTATAAAAATTACATTAGCATTAAGTATAGCATTTTCTATATTATTATTTCTACTTAGAGGAAAAATAATTGATTTCTTTGATTTGTCTACAACTACAAATTATTATCTTGATAAAGCTTTAATTGTATTTTGTTTATATTTTACCCCAAAAATGTTCACATATATGTTTATTTGTGGAATTTTGAGGGCAGGTGGTGACACTAAATTCTGTATGTTTCTTGATATAGTTACAATATGGTTTATTGGAGTCCCCCTTTCATTTTTCGCTGTTTTAGTTTTACATTTACCTGTACATCTAGTAATGGCTGTTGTTTTTGGTGAAGAAATATTGAAGCTTATTATCGTATTAAGAAGGTATGTAAGTAAAAAATGGATCAATAATCTTATAGTAGATTATTGATTTGTGATTAATTCAATATGTTTTTAATATGTAATACAAAATAAAAAAGCACAATGTGCTTTTTTATTTTATATTAGTCTTCTTCTTTAACATTGATTTTATCATCTGCAACTGTACTTATTACTTTTGTAATCCTTCTTTCAACTTCCTTTCGAGGCAGCCAGATTTGTCTCTGGCACGTAATGCATTTAATTCTAAAATCTGCACCAACCCTTAGTATTTCCCAATCATAACCTCCACATGGATGTTTTTTCTTAAGCTTTACAACATCTCCTACATTTAAATTCATAGGCATACTTATTATCTCCTTTAATTATATCATAAAGCAAGCCAGATAACGGCTTGCATCACAACGATTCAATAAATACATCAAAACAAAGACGTATGTCTTTGTTTCACTAGCTGTATTTATTATATCATAACTGCATTATCAGAATTTGTAATTATTTCTACTATATCATACATATTACTAACTTGCCCTACTGCTAATTTTGTTTTAATTTCAAAGAAATCTAAACATGTTCCACATGAAACAATTTTTACTCCCTCACCTTCAAGTTTCTTTAAATCATCAAGGGATTCCGAACCCTCAGTTGTTAACTTTACTCCACTATTTAAAAATACTATGAAGTTAGGATATGGCTTTGTTTCAGTAATAGTATAAATAAAACCTTTCATTAACATTTTACCAAGTTTATCAGACCCTGAACCTAATACATCTGTACCAAAAACAAACCCTTTATTTAATTTACTTAATTCAATATCCGGTGATACATAATCAACTTCTTCAATTGTTTCGCCCTTATTGAGCGTTATGTATATACCATCTTCTTTTGATAACTCACTAAAACTATAATTTAATTTTGTTCCAAGTTTTATAATATTTTGCTTAGCTGTTTCATTATCAACTATTGTTGTTATTGAATTTTCTCCTAGGTCTATTTCCTTTTTTGTCATTATTACTGGTTGAGGACACGTTTTTCCTCTTGCATCTACTATTTTCATAACTACCTCCATTTAATTTTCATAAAATCCTTTATAGGATAAATAATTTAATATTATATTATTATCATAAAATATTTTACTTGATTCAGATTTCATAATTCCTTCAATTATCATATTGTTTTCCACAAAACCAATAACTGGAGAACAAAGTGCAAATGCTATATATAATATTACTATTGCTTTTGCTGCACCAGTTATTGCTCCAAACATCTTATTAGTTAGGTTAAGAACGGGAAGTTTAAATAACATGTTAATAATATTTGAAGCTATAACCAATAAAATGTAAATAGCTAAAAAAGTAATTAAAAAACTAATTGACCTAACAACTATAACACTTATATTATTTACGAAAACATTAAAATTATCTATATTCGTTGAGTTACCATTATTAAACATATTCCCTATAACGTGTTGCAGCTCTATAGGAAGATTTAATTTTTCTCTAAATGCACTTGCAATATCCTGAGAACCATTATGTAATATCTCAGTAAACCCTAGCGCTTTAATTTCAAAAAAATTATGAACTTTAGCAAATAATTTAGTGTTTTGCAACAAAAACTCTTCAACTATATAATAAAAATGCTTGCTTAAAAAAAAGGCAACTATAATACCAATGGTATCAAATAATGTTTTTATAAACCCTCTCCGATAACCATCTAAACAGGTTATTCCTATAAATATAATTATAACAATATCAATAAAATTCATATTCCCTCCTAATCACTTCTTTAGTTATTTATAAATCATACTTTACATCTGTTAATAATATATTACTTTAATTTTCCTATAATAAGATTATCTTCGAGTAAAATATACATTTCATTATTTTTAACATTAAAATCAATTATTTGTGAGTTGCCTTCATCGAATAGCTTGTTTACAATTCCATCATGTGCTATACTAATTGAATTGTTGTTATAAATAAATAACTTGTTATTTATTATCTTGATTTTTTTTGTGTTTTTAGGTAATTTATATATTTCTTTTACTTTACCTTTAAAATTATATGCTAGGATTTCAGTTTTTTCATCTTCATCATATAATATATATATTCTTTCTTGTTTTTCATTAATTTCATAGTCATTAACTTTGTTATAATTGCTGTTTTTCCACATTAAACTTCCATTTATATTAAAGCAATAAATATTTTCAGTTCCTAATACTATAATATTGTTGTTTGAAATTTCTACTTTTATAACTATTTCGTCTTCAATAGTCTCATTCCATAGCTCCACATCTTCAATTAAATTATATGATATAGTATTTTTTATAATTCCACCTGTATATTTTATAGTACTTACACAATAAGATTCAGCTTTACCATTTATAGTAACCCCAGTAATACTTTCATCATATTGCTTATTTTCAACTATAACTTCATTATTGTCATTTAATATATACAATAAATTTTTACCACTATTTTGTTTTGAAATAATAAATATTTTATTATTTTCACGTGAAACATTTATTATTTTCCCCTGAATTTCAGCAACTACATAGTTCTGATTATTTTTATTAATTATCTCCATGCTATTTTCAAAACATTTATATATATAATTTTCATCTATAAATACACTATCAATAAAAACTCTATTACGATTTTCCCACATAATATTATTATTATAATCTAAATATGTAATTTTCTGATTATTATAAGTTAAAATCCCGTTACAAAATAACTTACTACTATCGAGAGATTTGTAACTTATCATTCTTTCACTTACAAATTCATATGTTTTATTATCATCAAAAGTTGCAATTATTTTCTTTCCTCCAGTAAACCAAAATGTTACTATAAAAACAAATAACATTGTAACTAAAAAGAGTATAAATTTTTTCATATTTCTCCTTTAACAAAATTTGTATAATATACAGTATATCAAACTTATAAATATTTTTCATTAGAAAAATATTAAGAAATGTAATTTACACAAATTACATTTCTTATTTAAGTCACTAATTATAAAAAATTTTATATATTTACTACTCACCTTGAGATATTTCATCTAATGCTTTTACTGCTGCCAATATGTCAGTTTTTGTATTAAATGGCCCTACACTAAATCTCACTGCACCTATTTTTTCTGTACCGATAGTTTTGTGTGCTAATGGCGCACAATGCAAACCAGGTCTAACAGCTATATTATATTTTGTATCTAACAGATATGCTACTTCAGAGGAATCAATCCCTTCAATATTAATCGGAACAACCCCACATCTATCATTTATATCATTTGGGCCATATATTTGAATTTTATTGATATTTTTTAATTGTTTAACGAATAGGTCAAGAAGTTCTTTTTCATGGCTGTAAATTGATTTTGTGCCCCTGTTTATTATGTGCTTTAACCCAGAATTTAAACCTGCTATACCAGGTAAATTAGGTGTACCTGCCTCAAATTTATCAGGATAAAAATTCGGCTGATTTAAATTACTAGACTCGCTACCAGTTCCACCTTCTTTTAATTGACTCATTTCAACTTCACTATTAATTAATAAAGCTCCAGTTCCTTGTGGTCCTAATAAACCTTTATGACCAGGAAAAGCAAGAAAGTCTATGTTTGAACTTTGCATATCAATATCTAAAACACCAGCGCTTTGCGACGCATCAACTAAATAATGAATTTTGTGTTTTTTGCATATTTTTCCAATTTGATCAATGGGAAAAATTGTTCCTGTTAAATTAGAAACATGTGTCGTTATAACTAGCTTAGTATTACTTGTTATAGCGTTTTCAATATCTAAAATATTAATTTTCCCATCTGTTTGACATGAAACAATTGTATTGCTTACACCTATTTTTTCAAGTTCCATCACTGGCCTTAAAACTGAATTGTGTTCCATTGATGTTGTAATAACATGGTCTCCTGATTTTAAAAGACCTTTAATTGCTAAATTTAATGAATCCGTTGCATTAAACGTAAATATAACTTTCATTGGATCACCCAAGTTAAAAAATTGTGCTAAAAGTTCTCTAGTTTCATATATTACTTTTGCGCCTTCAATTGCCATAGAATGGCTTCCTCTGCCTGGATTAGCACCAAATTTAGTCATAGCTTTAGTTACATTTTGATATACTGTTCTTGGCTTTGGAAAAGAAGTGGCTGCATTATCTAAATAAATCACCATATCACCTACTTATTATTATTTTAAACTTAATATTTATATATTATATGTCAATACACTTCTATGGATATAATTTCTTTATTATATTCATTAAACCTGTTTCACCTAATAAATACAATAACCTTTAAATACTATCAAAATTTCAGAATAATTAATCATTATAAACTATTATTCCATTGCAAATTGTATATTTAACTTTACCACTCAATTCCTTACCTAAAAATGGAGAATTATAAGATTTAGAATGAAATTTATTAACAACCCACTTTTCACTAGGGTCAAAAATTACTATGTCTGCTATTGACCCAATATTAATCCTTCCAGCCTTAAGATTGTACAATTTCGCAGGGTTTAAAGTCATCTTTTCTATCAACTGCATTATGCTCAGATATTTCTTCATCACTAAATTTGTAATTCCAAGTGATAACGAAGTTTCTAAACCTATTATCCCACTTGGCGCTTTAGTAAATTCTACATTTTTTTCATTACAGCTGTGTGGTGCATGATCTGTAGCGATAATATCAATTGTGCCATCTTTCAATCCCTCAATTAATTTTAACCTATCTTTTTCAGTTCTTAAAGGTGGATTCATTTTACCATATGTTTTATACTCTAACACATCTTTTTCTGTAAGTGAAAAATGATGTGGTGAAACTTCCGCAGTAATATTTGCACCATGTGATTTTGCAAATCTAATTAAATCAACTGAAGTACCAGAACTAACATGTTGAATATTAATTTTAGCTCCAGTTTCAATAGCTAAAACACAATCTCTTGATACCATTAAATCTTCAGCTAGATGCGATGCTCCTCCTAATCCAAGTTGTTTAGATATTATTCCTTCATTTATACCTGAATTTTCAATAAAACATGGATCTTCTTCATGAAAACTTAATGGAACATTCAGTTCTTTAGCTTTAATCATTGATTTCAATATTATGCTGCTATCTAAAATTGGTATTCCATCATCTGTGAATCCAACTGCACCTTCTGACTTTAAATACTCCATATCAACTAGTTCTTTGCCTTTTATCCCCTTTGTTATAGATGCAGTTTGAAGTAAATTAATCTTAGTATTATTAAATCTATCAATAAGGTATTTCAACGTATGCGCATTATCTACCACAGGATTAGTATTAGCCATACAAACTACCGTCGTGAAACCACCACATGCAGCAGATTCTGATCCTGAAAATATATCTTCCTTGTATGTAAATCCAGGGTCCCTAAAATGTACATGAACATCTATAAGTCCAGGTGCTACAATTTTTCCATCTGCTTCAATAATTGTTTTAACATTACTATTTTCAATATTTTTTTTTATTTCAACTATTTTGTTTTCATCAATTAAAACATCTAGCACTTCATCTATTTTTGATTCTGGGTCGATTACCCTCCCATTTTTAATTAATATCATATAATCACCCCAACAAAATTTACTTTATACTAATACTATTATATCACAAGTATATACTAACTAAAAGTATATATGCTAATAAATATTTACACATAATTATATGAATAAAAAAACCGGCTTAGCCGGTTTTTAATAAACTTATTTTATTTCATCTAACAACTTATCAAACTCATCTTGTTGGCTTACTTCATAAACATCTCTTTTTGCATAATGAGTATGAAGTAATTTATGTGATAAATGACCATTTGGTTCTTTTAAATAATCCTCATATAGTTTAATTACTTCAGGATTTTTATGTGATTTTCTAATTGGAAGAGATTTATCTTCATCATACAATGCATTAGCTCTGTTAACCTTAGGATTAACATCTAATCTTTTCTTTGCTGAAACATGAGATTGTCCTCCACCATGAACACAACCACCTGGACATGCCATAACTTCAATAAAGTGATAATTTTTCTCACCAGCTCTTACAGAATCAAGAATTTTTGCAGCATTCTTAGTTCCATGAGCTATTGCAACTTTAACTTCTGTATCTTTACCACCTATAGGAAGTACTACAGAAGCTTCTTTAACTCCTTCAATACCTCTAACTTGTTGATATTCAATTTGTTCTAAATCTTTACCTGTTAATATGTCAGCCACAGTTCTAAGAGCAGCTTCCATAACACCGCCAGTAGCTCCAAATATTACACCCGCTCCAGTATATTCACCCATAATATTATCTGCATGACCATCTGATAATTTATTAAAGCTAATTCTAGCTTGTTTTATCATATCTCCAAGTTCTCTTGTAGTTATTGAAAAGTCAACATCCCTTAATCCATCAACTTCCATTTCAGGTCTATTAGCCTCAGTTTTTTTAGATGTACAAGGCATTACAGAAACTGAAACAATTTTTTTAGGGTCTATACCTTCTTTTTCAGCATAATAAGATTTTAATACTGCCCCAAACATTTGTTGTGGTGACTTACATGTTGAAAGGTTATCTAAGAAATCTGGATATTTCATTTCACAATATCTAATCCAACCTGGTGAACAAGAAGTAATCATTGGTAATTTTCCACCATTTTGTACTCTTTGTAATAATTCTGTTCCTTCTTCCATAATAGTTAAATCTGCAGAAAAGTTAGTATCAAATACTTTATCAAATCCCAACATTTTTAATGCAGTAACCATTTTACCTGTTACTCTAGTACCAACTGGAAGTCCAAACTCTTCACCAAGAGATGCTCTGACTGCTGGAGCTGTTTGAACAACAACATACTTATCTGGATCATCAATAGCATCCCAAACATCGTCAATGTATGTCCTTTCTCTTAAAGCTGCCACAGGGCATGCTTGAATACATTGTCCACAATATACACAATCAACATCTTTCATACTGTAATTAAACGCTGGAGCAACTTCAGTATTAAATCCTCTGTTTACAAAATCTAAAACTCCTATTCCTTGTACGTCTCTACAAGTACTTATACATCTTCCACAAAGAATACATTTGCTTGAATCTCTAACTATTGAATGAGACAAATTATCTATTTTAGCTTCTCTTTTTTCACCTTGATACTCTATATCTTTAATGCCTAATTCATCACAAAGTTTCTGTAATTCACATGTTCCATTTCTTAAACATGTCAAACACTCTCTATTATGATTAGCAAGTATTAATTCTACATTCATTCTAACTGCATTTCTAACTCTTTGAGTGTTTGTTCTAACATTCATACCTTCCTGTACTTGCAATACACAAGAAGCAGGAAGATTTCTCATAGGAACACCATTAATATCTACTTCTACAACACAAACCCTACAAGCTGCTATTTCATTTATATCTTTCAAATAACAAAGTGTAGGTATATCTATTCCAGCTTCTCTGGCTGCTAATAATACAGTATAATCCTTAGGTACACTAACTTGTATACCGTTAATAGTCATATTTATTTTATCCAAAATGAACACCTACCTCTCTATTTTTTTATGATTGCATTGAATGAACATGCATCCATACAAGCACCACATTTTATACACTTACTTTGATCTATTGTGTGAAGTTCTTTAACTTTTCCTTCTATTGCTCCAACTGGACATAGTCTTGCACATTTTGTGCAACCTTTACAATTCATAGTTATAACATAGCTTAATAATGCCTGACAAACTCCAGAAGGACATCTATGGTCTTTAACATGAGCTTCATATTCATCTCTAAAATATTTCATAGTTGATAAAACTGGATTTGGAGCTGTCTGTCCTAAACCACACAAAGAAGTCTCTTTAATATTTCTAGCAAGAGATTCAAGTTTATCCAAATCTTCCATAGTAGCTTTACCTTCTGTAATCTTATCTAGTATTTCCAACATACGTTTTGTACCTTCTCTACAAGGAGTACATTTTCCACATGATTCATCAACAGTGAAGTCTAAGAAGAACCTAGCTATATCAACCATACAGTTATCTTCATCCATTACAATCATTCCACCAGAACCCATCATAGATCCAAGTGCTATTAAATTATCATAATCAATAGGTGTATCTAAGTGATCTGCTGTTAAACATCCACCAGAAGGTCCACCAGTTTGTACAGCCTTAAATGCTTTTCCATTTGGACATCCACCACCTATATCATAAATGACCTCTCTTAAAGTAGTTCCCATTGGAACTTCAACAAGACCTGTGTTATTAATTTTACCACCTAGTGCAAATACCTTAGTCCCAGCTGATTTTTCAGTACCAAAACTTCTAAACCAATCTGCTCCATTATTGATTATTTGAGGTATATTTGCTAATGTCTCAACATTATTTATTATTGTTGGTTTACCCCATAATCCTTTGTTAGCTGGGAATGGAGGCTTATTCCTAGACATACCTCTTTTACCCTCTATAGACTGCATTAAAGCAGTTTCTTCACCACATACAAAAGCACCTGCTCCTAGCCTAATTTCTAAATCAAAATCAAATCCACTACCAAAAATATTTTTACCTAGTAATCCTAATTCCTTTGCCTGTCCTATAGCTATTTCTAACCTATGGACTGCTATTGGATATTCCGCTCTAACATATATAAAACCTTTTGTTGCCCCTATAGCATAACCAGCAATTGCCATAGCTTCAAGTACTGCATGAGGATCTCCTTCCAAAACACTTCTATCCATAAATGCACCTGGATCTCCCTCATCTGCATTACATATAACATATTTCTGGTCCGCTTTATTTGGTGCTGCAAAACTCCACTTCATACCAGTAGAAAAACCTGCTCCACCTCTACCTTTAAGACCTGAATCTTTTACTAACTTAATTACTTCTTCTGGAGTCATTTCAGTTAGTACTTTCCCTAATGCCATATATCCATCTCTAGCAATATACTCATTAATATTTTCAGGATCAATAACACCACAATTTCTAAGTGCTACTCTTAATTGTTTTTTATAAAAATCAACTTCACCTAGAGATTTTAATTTATCATCTTTGCTACCATCTTCATATAAATATTTTTTTACAATTCTACCTTTCACTAAATGTTCATCTACTATTTCGTCAACTCTATCTATAGTCATTCTTGAATAAAACGAACCTTCAGGATAAACTATAACTATTGGCCCTTCCTCACAAAGACCAAAACAACCTGTAGAAACAATCTGAATTTCATTTTCTAGATTAACTTCTTTAACTTTTTCTTCAAATCTTTTCTTTATTTGATCAGATTTTGATGATGTGCAACCTGTTCCCCCACAAATCAAAACATGAGATCTGAAAATCGCCATAACTTTACCTCCATTTAGTCTATAATAAAACTATTTTTCAACAGCGCCTATTGTATACTCATTAACAACGTTACCATTAACTATATGTTCTGCTATTATTCTCTTTGCTTTTTCTTCATCAATATGAACATATGTTACTTTTTCTTTATCAGGAGCATATACTTCAACTATTGGCTCATATATGCACATGCCAATACATCCTGTTTGAACAACCTGTACATTTTTTAAATTTCTTTTTGCAACTTCTTCTACTAAAGAACTTAAAACAGGTCTTGCACCAGCAGCTATACCACATGTTGCCATACCAACAACAACTCTTATTTCTTTTCCAGTATCTCTCATTTCCATATTTTTAAGAGATTCATCTCTTAATTTTTTTAGTTCGTCTAACGATTTCATTTATTACACCTCTATTCTTTATATTTTGCTATAATGTCAGGAATATTCTTTGGGTCAACTTTTCCATAAACCTCATCGTCAATCATCATAACTGGTGCCAATCCACAGCAACCCAAACATCTTGTTGCTTCAAGTGTAAATAAATTATCCTCTGTAGTACTACCTACTTTAATATTAAGTTCTTTAGCTAGTTTATCTAATACTAACTGAGAACCTTTTACATAACACGCTGTTCCTAAGCAAACTCCGATTTTATGCTTGCCCTTAGGCTCAATAGAAAATTGGGTATAAAATGTTGCAACTCCATAAACTTCTGCTAAAGGAATATCCATTTCTTTAGATATAAATTTTTGAACTTCAATTGGCAAATATCCAAATATATCTTGTGCCTTGTGAAGCGTTTGCATTAATACACCTTGGGAATCTTTTATTGAGTCCATATACGTTTTTAGTTGTTTAAATTCAGCTTTCTTAGCTGTTAAATCAAGTACATTTTGCAATTATATAACCTCCCTATACTTTATATAATAATTAATCAATGACTCTATAATTATATATTCGTGTTAATAAATTGTCAATCGTTATTAAATAATAATTGTTTTAGTAAGTAAAATAGTTTAAAAGTTACTAAAATTAATAATTCATCATTAAAATTAGATTTTTTTTAATATTCATTATAATTATATACCTTATTATAATCTGAGTTTCAAAAATTTGTATAGTGTATACATATCGATACATTCTCTTGTTTTAAGTATTAAAAATAAAAAACATTGCACAAAAGCAATGTTTACTCCTCAATTTTAAGTATTTCTAATATTCTATTTAAATCGTCACTATTACTATATGTTATTTCAATTTTACCTTTATTTTTTTTACTTTGAATATTTACCTTTGTAGAAAATCTATCAGTAAGCATTTCCTCTACATATGTTATATATTTATCTTTAACAAAAACTTTTTTAGTTTTTATCTTTTTATTTTCTCTAACAAGTTTTTCAACATCTCTTACACTTAAATCTTCTTTTATTATCTTATTAGTTATTTCAATTTGTTTATCCTTTGGTAAACTTAATATTGCTCTACCATGTCCCGCGGTAATTTCATTTGTTACAATTTTCTCCTGAACAAATTTATCAAGTTTAGTTAGTCTCATTATATTTGTAACATATACTCTTGATTTGCCAACTATATTTGATACATCTTCTTGAGTTATACCATATCTCTCCATAATATATTCATAAGCATTAGCTTCATCAATGGGATTTAAATCTTCTCTTTGAATATTTTCTATCAATGCAATTTCTGAAGCATTTTTATTTTCAATATCTCTTACAATACAAGGAATACTTTTTATATTAGCACTCTTACAAGCTCTCCACCTACGTTCTCCTGCAATAATTGTATATAAATTATCTTCTTTTCTAACAATTATAGGCTGTATCACTCCATATTTTTTTATTGATTCTGTGAGTTCCTCAAGCTTATCATGTTCAAATACTTTACGAGGCTGTATTGGATTTGGACATATTAAATTAGTATCAATTTCTTCTATTCTATTCTTATCTTCTTTCTCCAAATCTTCAGGTATTAAGGCTGATAATCCTCTACCTAAGGCATTTCGTTTAGCTACCATGATTTATCTCCTTAATTGTTTTTTATAAATTCTTCAGATAGCTTCAAATATGCTTCACTACCCTTCGACTTTTCATCATATACCATTATTGGTTGTCCAAAACTTGGTGCTTCTGCAAGTCTTATATTTCTTGGAATAACAGTTCTATAAACCTTATCTCTAAAATATTTTTTTACTTCTTCAACAACTTGAATAGATAAATTGGTTCTGCCATCAAACATATTTAATACAACGCCTTCTATTTCAAGGTTTGGATTTAAATTTCTCCTAACAAGTTTAACGGTATCCATCAACTGACTTACACCTTCTAAAGAATAATATTCACACTGTATAGGTATCAATACAGTATTTGAAGCTGTAAGAGCATTCAGCGATAACAATCCTAATGATGGAGGGCAATCTATAATAATATAATCATATTTTTTTAAAATGCTTTGGATTTTTTCATCTAATGTTTTTTCTCTATACTTAGTATTGGTTAGCTCTATCTCCGCTCCTGCAAGCTGAATATTTGCAGGTACTAAATCTAAATTACATATTTCTGTTTTATGAATAACTCTATTAATATCATAATCTTCAACCAAAACATCATATATAGTATATTCAAGTTTATTTTTTTCTATACCAAATCCACTTGTGGAATTACCTTGTGGGTCAATATCAATACTTAGTACGCTTTTCCCATTTAAAGCTAGTGCTGCACATAGGTTTACATTCGTTGTAGTTTTTCCTACTCCACCTTTTTGATTGAATATACTTATTATTTTAGACATCATATCACCCTTTACATGCTTTTTTTAGGTATTTTTACTTTCAATTCAATAAATTCCTCAGACTCTTCTTGTTCAAATTTTGCATTAATTCCTGTCTTAACTATCTCATTATAAGCATTTTTAATTGTATTTATATAAATTTTATAATTAATGAAATTTCTAACATATTTTTTATCTTTTGTTTTTTTCTTATTAAAATCTTCTACAATTGATTTAATAAGCTTTTCAGTTTCACTGACATTTAACTCTTTTTTTACAATTTTATCAACTAAGCTAAGAAGTAATTCTTCATCTTCAATTTTTAAAAGGGCTCTTGCATGACGTTCGCTTAAACCGCCTTCTCTTATTTTAATTTTAACACTTTCAGGTAACTTAAGTATTCTCATTTTATTTGCTATAGTTGATTGAGATTTACCCAATTTTTCTGCTAGTTTTGTCTGATTAAGGTCAAAATCCTCTATAAGCCTCTCAAAAGCCATAGCTTCTTCGATAAAATCTAAATCCTCTCTTTGCAAATTCTCTATAAGTGCCATTGCAGCAGATTCTTCTTCTCCAGTCTCAATCACAACAGATGGTATCGAATCCATTTCCAATAATTTAACTGCTCTAAATCTTCTTTCCCCAGCTATGATTTCATATATATCATCATATATTTTTCTCACAGTTATAGGCTGAATTATTCCATAATTTTTTATTGACAAACTTAATTCTGCTAAAGCTTTATCGTCAAAGGATTTTCTCGGCTGGTTTTTATTTGGAATTATTTTGTTAATATCTATATTTACTATATTATTTATCAAAATATTCTCCCCCTTATATTAATGGATCTTTACTTGGTTTTCCTGCTTTTCTCGGATAAATCTTATCTGTATTTTTTATCTTTTCAATTATAACTATTTTTCTAACAATATCAGAACCAGGTAATTTTATTTCCTTAACTTCTGTTATTTTTCCTCCAAGTTTTGCAATAGCACTTTTAGAACTATTTATTTCCTCGGCAATATTTTCACTTTTATAAGCCGCAAAATATCCTCCTACTTTTACAAAAGGAATACAAAGTTCACTTAAAACATTTAGTTGAGCTACTGCTCTAGACACGCAAATGTCATATTCTTCTCTATAATTTTTATCTTGTCCAAAATCTTCCGCTCTTCCATGAATGAGATGCATATCCTTTAAATCTAGTTCTTTTATTACTATTGATAGAAAATCTATTCTTTTCTTCAAACTATCTAAAAGTGTAACTTCATAATTACTATTTGAAATTTTCAAGGGAACTCCTGGAAAACCGCCACCTGTTCCTATGTCTATTATTCTTTTTTTTTCATTTTCCATATTTTTGTCAAGTATAATAACACTGTCAAGAAAATGTTTAATATATATTTCTTCATCATCATTAATAGCAGTTATATTAATTTTTTGATTCCACTCTTTTAAAAGGTTCTTATATTTCTCGAACTTTTCATTTTTTATGCTGTCATAGGACAAATTTAATTTATTAAAACCATCCTTTAGAATTTCTTTAGTCAATTATTTCACCATCCTTTTCAACATGCTGATTATTTCTTTTTCTTTGCTCTAAATAAATCAACAATACGTTTATATCCGAAGGTGAAACCCCTGATATTCTAGAAGCTTGACCTATTGATTTAGGTTTTATTTTATTAAGCTTTTGTTTTGCTTCGTTTCTAAGTCCACTTATTAAACTGTAATCTATTTCATCTGAAAGTACTTTATTTTCTAGTTTTTTGAATTGTTCTATTTGCTTGGCTTGCTTAGATATATATCCCTCATATTTAATAATTGTTTCAATATAATTTTTAATTTCTTTATTTAATTTAGGTCTTTGTATATCTAAAGAAATAATATTATCATAGTTAATTTCAGGTCTTTTAAGCAATTCATAAATGCTAATAGGCATCTTAAGGGGAACACTTCCAATGCTTTCTAAAAACTCATTAACCTCTGATTTTGGTGTTATTTTAAAATTTTTAATTCTACTTATTTCTGTTTCTATTTTTTCTTTTTTTTCTTTAAATTTACTGTATCTATTTTCTTTTACTAATCCAATTTTATATCCTTTTTCAGTCAATCGTTCATCTGCATTATCTTGTCTTAATACAAGTCGATATTCTGCTCTTGATGTCATCATTCTATATGGCTCATTTGTACCCTTTGTAACCAAATCATCTATCAATACACCTATATAAGCTTCCGATCTATCTAAAATAAATGGATCCTTGCCTTGTATACTCATGGAAGCATTTATACCAGCAATTATACCTTGTGCAGCAGCTTCTTCATACCCAGAGCTTCCATTAACCTGTCCTGCAAAAAATAAATTTTTTATATTTTTATACTCAAGACTACTTTTCAATTGTGTTGGGTCAATACAATCATATTCTATAGCATATGCTGGCCTCATTATTTCTGATTTTTCAAGTCCGATCATTGATCTGTACATAGAAATTTGAACTTCTAATGGAAGTGATGAAGACATGCCTTGTATATACATTTCTTTTGTATTTAAACCTTCCGGCTCAACGAAAAGCTGATGTCTTTCCTTATCAGAAAATCTTACAACTTTATCTTCTATAGATGGACAATACCTTGGCCCAACACTTTGTATAACACCTTCATACAAAGGTGATCTATCTAAATTATTTTTAATAATCTCATGAGTTTTATCAGTTGTATATGTTATATAGCATGGAACCTGCTCTATATTAATTTCATTAGTCATAAATGAAAAAGGAATTATTTCATCGTCACCACTATGAACTCCCATAACATCATAATTAATTGTATCAGAATTAATTCTAGCCGGAGTTCCAGTTTTAAATTTTCTTAATGGAATTCCAAGTTTTATCAAAGAATTTGATAATTCATTAGATGGAGCTAGTCCATCTGGACCTGAAGCATGATTATACTCACCTATATAAATTCTACCCATTAAGTAAGTACCTGTAGTAAGTATAACTGACAAAGAATTAAAATATGAACCATATTGTGTGTATACATTAAAACTTCCATCGCTATTAATTCTTATATCTGTTGCTTCTGCCTGTTTCAAACATAGTCCTTTTTCATTTTCTATTGCTCTTTTCATCTCTGTATGATAATACTTCTTATCTGCTTGTGCTCTAAGTGAGTGTACAGCTGGGCCCTTTGAAATGTTTAGCATCTTACATTGTATCATAGTTTTATCTATATTTAAAGCCATTTGTCCACCAAGTGCATCTATTTCTCTAACTAAATGTCCTTTACCTGTACCACCTATATTAGGATTACATGGCATCATAGCAATTGAATCAAGACTCATTGTCAATATTAAAGTTTTCATCCCCAATCTTGCAGAGGCAAGTGCAGCTTCACACCCTGCATGACCAGCTCCTATTACAATAACCTCATATTTATCTTCAAGAAACTCTCTAACTTTATCTTCCATACATATTCCTTTCTAAACTTATATCCACATATATGTTAACTTACATATCTATTTACCTATACAAAATTCATTAAATATCTTTTGAACTAAGTCATCACTTACAGACTTACCTACTATAAGTCCTAGACTTTCCATAGAATCTTTTAAATCTATTTCGATAAAATCTATAGTCATTCCATTATCAATAGATTTTAATACTTCTTCTAAACTTTTTTTTGCACTAACTAACAAATTTTTATGTCTAATATTATTTATTATTAAATCATTGCTTAAATTAATGGTACCTTTAAAAAACATTTCACTAATTTTTTCAATAATTTCATCTAATCCTTTATTATTTAACACTGAAATATTAATTATTTCTTTTTCTATTTCGTTATATTCTTTTAAATTTAATTTACTTTCTAAATCTGTTTTATTTTTTAAATAAACTACCTTTTTTCCACTAATGTAATCTAATATTTTTATATCTTCATTCTCTAGCTCTCTTGATGAATCAAACAACATAATAATTAAATCTGAATCATTAACCTTATTTAAGGCTTTTTCTACACCTATTTTTTCAATCAAGTCGTCTGTATCTCTTATACCAGCAGTATCGACAATTCTTAAAGGAACACCATTAATATTTACGTACTCCTCAATTGTATCTCTCGTAGTTCCTGCTATCTCAGTTACTATAGCTCTATTTTCATTTAAAAGAAAATTCATAAGAGATGATTTACCAACATTTGGTTTTCCAAGTATTACTGTCTTTATTCCCTCTTTAAAAATTTTACCTGTATCAGCAGTTCTTATTAATCTATCTAATTCATTTACAATAGAAATACATGTTTCTTTTACTTTACTAATTGTCATTTCATCTTCATCATATTCAGGAAAATCTATATTTACTTGAATATTAGCTAATAAATCCATTAGTTTATCAATAACATTATTTATTTCTTGAGATAATCTTCCTTCTAAATGATTTACAGAAATTTGATGACTTGAATCTGTTTTGGAATTAATTATATCAATAACAGCTTCTGCTTGAGTTAAATCTATTCTTCCATTCAAAAATGCTCTTTTAGTAAATTCTCCTCTTTCAGCTAATCTACAATCAAATTTCAAAATTACCTCTAATATTTTTTTAGCAGAAATCATACCACCATGACAATTAATTTCAACTATATCTTCCTTTGTATAGGTGTTTGGAGCTTTCATATATGATAATAACACTTCATCTATTTTTTTATTATCTAAATCTACAATATTCCCATAATGTAAATATCTAGATTTAAAAATTCTTTTACCTGAAGAGTTTATATTCTTTTCATTTTTCCCAATAAAAATACTTTGTGCAATATTTAATGCATTTTCCCCACTTATTCTTATTATATTAATTCCAGAATTACCTGGAAATGTTGCTATTGCAGCTATTGTATCACTATTCATAATATCACCATATCTTTCATTACATATATTGCCATATAAATATACTTATATACATTTTACAATAAAATTATATAAATGTACATAAATAATTCATTTTACATTAAAATAAAACCCGAATACCCGGGTTTTATTTATCATTAATAAAGATTATTCTTATTTTTTATCGATAACCACTTTTCTATATGGTTCATCACCTTCAGAATATGTTATAATATCCTTTTCTTCTTGCAATGTTGAATGTATTATTCTTCTTTCATAAGGATTCATAGGTTCAAGCTTTACTTTATGATTATAATATCTACATTTTTCAGCCATTTTCCTTGCTAATCTCTTTAAAGTTTCTTCTCTTTTTTCTCTGTAATCTTCAACATTGAAAGTAACCCTTATATAATTTTCTCTTCCTCTATTTACAATTAAATTTAAAAGAAATTGAATTTCATCTAAATTTTTTCCTCTTTTTCCTATAATTATACCTTTATCGTCTTCGTTTACTTTTATAATATCTACCTTTAACAAATTTGCAGTATATTTTATTTCAAAATCAGCTTTAATATTCATTTTATTCAGTAGAACATCAAAAAATTTTCTTGCTTTTTCTTCCGGACCATTTACTACAGAAACTTTAACTTTAGCAACTTTGCTACCAAGAAAACTTAATAACCCTTTTGTAGGCTCTTTTATTACTTCAACTTCAACTTCACTTTTTTCAGCTTCTAATTCTTTTAAAGCTGCTTCAACAGCTTCATCAACTGTATTTTTTTCAACAGTTATACTTTTCATATTATTTTAATTCCTCCTTTGGTTTTTTGGATGAATTTAATATTACATATTGCTGTACAACTTGGAATATATTTGATATTACCCAATATAAAGCTAATCCTGCTGGCATCTGAATTGAAAACACAAATAACATAACTGGCATCATCATTGTCATTGTTTTTTGTGTAGATGCTTGTTGTTCATTCATAGAAGGTTGTGATGCTGTAGTCATTTTACTTGTTAAATAAGTTGAATATCCAGACATTATTGCTAATATAGGGAATACTCCACCTATAAAAGGTATTGTCAATCCACCCATTGATAAACCATTAAAAGTCCCATTTTCAAACAGAAAATTTTCTGTATATCCTAAATCTTTAATCCAAAGGAAAGACTTATTCATTGCATCAAAAAATGCTTGATCTTGAAAAATAAACTGTACAGGCTGTCTTATAACATAGAAAAATGCAATTAATATAGGCATTTGAATTAACATAGGTAAACATCCAGACATAGGATTATAATTAGCTTCCTTATATAATTCCATTTGTTTGCGCTGAAGAGTTTGTGGGTCTTTTTCATATTTTTTTTGAATCTCTTTTATTTGTGGACTTAATTCTTGCATTACTTTCATAGATTTTGTCTGCTTTAATGTTAAAGGCATTAAAATTAATTTAAAAAATATTGTTGCCAATATAATTGAAATTGCATAAGCAGAAAGTATATTAGTATCTAATATAGATACCATATTATATAACAATTTAACAAGCATACCAATAGGGTAGCATATAAAATCTAAATTCATTATTTTCCTCCAAGTTTATTTCAAAGGATCATATCCTCCAGGATTAAAAGGATGGCATCTTAAAATGCGTTTAACCCCTAAAAATGAGCCTTTTATAAAACCATATTTTTGTAAAGCCTCAACGAAATATTGGGAACATGTAGGATAAAATCTACAATGTCTTATGCCAGTACTAGAAGAAAACTTTTGATATATTCTTATAATTTTAATTAGTATTTTACTTATTTAAATCACCCTTAAATAAATTATTTCTTTTTATTAATTTAATAAATGATTTTAATAGATTCTTATAATCAGATTCAGATGCATTAACTCTTGCCATAAAAATAATATCATATCCTTCTTTTAGTTTGCACTCATTTAATCTTACTATTTCTTTAAGTCTTCTTCGTATAATATTTCTAGTTACTGCTTTTTTTATTTTTTTAGCAGCAGTAAAGCCATACCTGTTATAACCGTAATTATTTTTTTTAATAAAAATTACAAGATTATAATCAGAAACAGAATTTTTAGAATTATATACTGACTTATATTCAATATTTTTTTTTATTATTATCATATTTGCTACCTAAAATCTTTCCTTGATGGAATAAAAGGCCACTTAAGCGGCCTTATGCTGACAATCTTTTTCTACCTTTATCTCTTCTTCTCTTCAAAACATTTCTACCAGATTTAGTACTCATTCTTTTAGTAAATCCGTGTTCTTTGCTTCTCTGTCTTCTTTTAGGCTGATAAGTCATTTTCATTATAAAAACACCTCCTTGTATAGCAGATATATATATTAATATCTTAATTTTTTTCATATGATTAAAATTATAATATTTTTAATTACCTATGTCAAGCATATTAAATGTTACAAAAATATTATAGCTATTGTAATATACTACATTTTTATATATTTTGCAAATATTTTTTAAAAAAAATAAAATTAATTTGAAATTGTGGATAAAAAATGCTAATATAATATGAGTTGTGGATAACTTTTTAGATTCTAACTATTTATGGACAACTTATTTGTAAAAAAATACTTTTGTTAAAAAAACAATATATAAACTGTTTATAACATGTATCAACAACTGTTTATATGTTAATTATTCAAATAGATTGTAACTTTTTATCAACAGCCTTGGGATTTCTTTATAAACAATTGGGGAGGAATAATATGAATTTTGAAGAACTATGGAATAAGGTATTAGATATTGTAAAAGAAGACACAAATCAAGTTAGTTTCAATACTTGGTTTAAACCTCTTAAAATAGTAGCCTATAAAGAAAATACTATATATTTAGAAACAGCAGATGATTTTTTAAGAAATACACTAAAAAAGAGGCATTATAACTTTTTAAAAAATGCATTTATTTATGTTTTAAAGAAAGAAACTGAGTTAATTTTCACTATTCCAGGAGAAAATATTGATAAAGATGAAAATAAAAAAACAAACAATTCACTAGAAGAAGATAATGAAGATCCAAATAGAAAGCTTAATCCTAAATATAAATTTGATAATTTTATAATAGGTAATAGTAACCGTTTTGCTCATGCAGCATCCTTAGCTGTTGCTGAAGCACCATCGACTGCATATAATCCTTTATTTTTATATGGTGGAGTTGGACTTGGAAAAACACACCTTATGCATGCAATTGGACATTATATTTTAGATAATAATCCTGATGCATCTGTCTTATATGTTACGTCAGAAAAATTTACAAATGATTTAATAAATTCTATTAAAGACGGTACAAACGCAGATTTCAGAAACACTTATAGAAAAATTGATGTATTATTAGTAGATGATATACAGTTTATTGCAGGAAAAGAAAGTACACAAGAAGAATTCTTTCATACTTTTAATACTTTACATGAAGCTAACAAACAAATAATTGTATCTAGTGATAATCCACCAAGTGACATACCTACACTAGAAGATAGACTTCGCTCCCGCTTTGAATGGGGTTTAATAGCTGATATTCAACCACCAGATTACGAAACAAGAATTGCAATACTCAGAAAAAAAGCTGAGGCAGAAAACTATGACGTTCCAGATGAAGTAATAACTTATATAGCTCAAAATATTCAATCAAATATTAGAAAGCTTGAAGGCGCATTAATAAGAATTTTTGCATATTCTTCATTAACAAATAAAAAAGAAGTTTCCCTTGAACTTGCACAAGAAGCATTAAAACATCTAATCTCTACAAATAAAAAAATAACATTAAAAGACATTAAAGAAGTTGTTGCAAACTACTATAATATATCTGTTGAAGATTTAGTATCTAAAAAGAAAACAAAAAATATAGCTTTTCCTAGACAAGTCGCAATGTTTATCTCTAGAAAACTTACAGACTACTCACTCCCTAAATTAGGAGAAGAGTTTGGAGGAAGGGATCACTCAACAGTTTTACATGCTTTTAATAAAATAGAAAAAGATACAGAAAATAATCAAGAAGTTAAGAAAAATGTTGATGATATTATTTCAATGTTAAATAATTAGAAATTAATATATAAATCTATAAAGTATGTATGTTAATAAAGTGTTAAAACCTGTTTACAATTTTATTCATAAAAAAAATCTATTAAGAGAAAACTATAATTCATCAACAACTATATTTTTTATTAATTATCTAAATACAAACGATAAAACTTGTTTTCAACAAATTAACAAACACTACTATTATTACTAATAAATATTTTATATATTATTAATAACCTTTCCTCTTTTAAAAATTGTTAATATAAATTATTCAAGGAGAATAAAATGAAATTTAAAATAAATCAAAATGAATTATATAAGTCAATAAATATAGTACAAAAAGCTGTTTCTTCAAGAACTACAATGCCAATTTTATCGGGAATTTTAATCGAAGCAAGTAATAATAAGTTAATATTAACAGCTACAGATTTAGAACTTGGAATAAAAACATATTCAGATTGTGAAGTAATAGAAGAAGGCTCTATAGTTGTTCATTCAAAATTATTAGGAGATTTCATTAGAAAATTACCTTCTAATACTACTGTAAATATAGAAATCACAAATAATAATAGTATAGAAATTAAATGTTTAAATTCAGAATTTAATATATTAGGTAACTCAGGATCTGAATATCCTGACAGTACTTTTGATAATCAAGGTATATCCTTTGAAATAAAATCAGAATCATTAAGAAATTCAATAAAATATACTCACTTTGCAGCTGCTCAAGATAATATAAAACCAATTTTTACAGGTTGTTTAATTGAAATAAAAAATAAAATATGTACATTTGTAGCATTAGATGGTTTTAGGATGGCAATAAAAAAAGATATAATAGATTATGATGGAGAAATTTCTGCTGTTGTACCTTCAAAGACATTACTTGAAATATTAAGAATTTTAGAAGAAAACAAAGGTTATACTAAAATAACAATATCAGATAGTCATATTTCATTTAAAATAGAAAATACAACTATAATATCAAATTTACTAGAAGGAAAATTTATTGATTATGAAGGTATATTAAAAGATAATTACGTTTCAGTAATAAAAATTGATAATTTTAACTTTAAAAATAGTATAGAAAGAGCTTCTCTACTTGCCAGAGAAGATAAAAATAATTTAATTATTTTAGATATAGTAGATAATAATATGCAAATTAATTCAGCTTCTGAATATGGAAATGCTGAAGAAAATATAGATGTAGAAAAAGATGGAGAAAATATTAAAATTGGATTTAATTCTAAATATGTTTTAGATGTTTTAAAAGTAATTGATAGTCAATATATAACTATGAACTTAATTGGGAAAAATAATCCTTGTTTTATAAAAGAAAAGGGAAATGATAAATATATATATATGATTTTACCTGTAAGAATTAGTTAATTAAAAAAATGGGAGGTAAAATGGAAAAAATATACATTAATACAGATTATATAAAACTTGATCAATTTTTAAAGTATGTAAATGTTGTTGAAGGAGGCGGAATGGCTAAATTTGTAATTTTAGAAGGCTTAGTTAAAGTTAATGGAGAAATAGAATTACAAAGAGGAAAAAAATTAAAAAATGGTTATAAAGTTGAATTTAATAATGAAAAATATTTAATTTTAAATGAGGAACAAATTGATAGTAAATAATTTGAAAATCAAAAATTATAGAAATTTTAAAGAAGTTGATTTAAAATTAATAAATAGCTTAAATATTTTTATTGGAGATAATGGACAAGGAAAAACAAATTTATTAGAATCAATATATTTATGTTCTATTGGAAGAACATTTAGGCTTAATAGTGAAGATGAATTAATTAATTTTAACGAAAATAAATGTACAATAGAGTTGTTATTAGATAAAAATAAATATAAAATAAATATAGAATTATTTTTAGAAAAAGGAAAAAGAAAACAAGTAAAAATTAATAAAGTTAAACTAGATAAAACAGGGGAAATGATAGGTGTATTAAATAATGTCATTTTTACCCCTGATGATATGAAAATAATCAAAGGAAGTCCAATAGAAAGAAGAAAATTCATAAATATAGATATTTCTCAAATTAAGCCTAAATACAAGTATTTGCTTAATAAATATAAAAAAATTATAACTCAAAGAAATAATATTTTAAAAAATTACTATACAAATAAAGAAAATAAGGATATTATAGATATTTGGAATAATTATTTAATAGATATAGGGACAGAATTAATATGGTATAGAAATGAATATATAAATAGCTTAAAAAAATATGCTGTAGATATATATTCAGACATTTCTGGAAATAAAGAGATATTTGATTTAAAGTATAAATGCAACATTGGAAATATATGTGATATGGATAAAGAATCTATTAAAAATATTTTTCATCAAAAAATAAATAAAAATATTGATAACGAAATACAAAAAAACACATCAATGTATGGACCTCATAAAGATGATTTAATTATAAGCCTTAACAATAAAGAGTGTAAATATTTTGGTTCGCAGGGACAACAACGTTCAGCTATACTAGCATTGAAGTTAGGGGAAATAGAAATAATTAAAGATGAAATTGGTGAATATCCCATATTATTATTAGATGATGTTTTATCAGAGTTAGATAATAAGAGAAAGGGATTTTTAATAAATTATATAAAGAACATACAAACTGTAATAACTACAACAGATGACAATGACCTAATAAACTTAACAAAAGATTTCGATAAAAAAATATTTTACATAAATGATGGAAAAATTGGAAATATTACAAATTAGAGGTGTATTAAATGGTAGAAAAAAATAATATTCAACATTACGGTGCAGATCAAATTCAAGTTTTAGAGGGATTAGAGCCTGTTAGAAAAAGACCAGGTATGTATATTGGTTCAACTGGGGAGAGAGGGTTGCATCAACTAGTTTATGAAGTTGTTGATAATAGTATCGATGAAGCTTTAGCAGGATTTTGTGATACTATAAATGTAACAATTAATGAAGATAATTCAATTGAAGTGATTGATAATGGTAGAGGAATACCTATCGAAAAAAATTCTAAAACGGGAAAATCTACACTTGAAACAGTTTTAACAGTACTACATGCAGGTGGAAAGTTTAATAACGATGCATATAAAGTGTCTGGAGGACTTCATGGTGTTGGAGTATCTTGTGTAAATGCATTATCAGAATTTTTAATAGCAGAAGTAAATTGGAATGGTAAAACTTATAGACAAAATTATGAAAGAGGAATAACAAAATCTGAATTAGAATTTATAGGAAATACCGATAAAACAGGAACAAAAATTTTATTTTTACCAGATTCAACTATTTTTGAAGAAGTAGTGTATAATTATACCACATTAAAACATAGAATGAGAGAATTAGCATTTTTAAACAAAGGTATAAGAATAAATTTAGAAGACAAAAGAAATAATGTACATGATAATTTTTATTATGAAGGCGGTATAAAAGAATTTGTACATTTTTTAAATGAAAAAAAAGATAATTTGCATGACGATATAATATATGCAGAAGGTGAAAAAGATAAAGCTATTGTTGAAATATCAGTTCAATATACAGATTCATATTCAGAAAATATATATTCATTTGTAAATAATATAAATACTATTGAAGGTGGAACTCATTTAATTGGATTTAAGACTGCTTTAACTAGGGTTATAAATGATTATGCTAAAAAGAATAATTTAATAAAAGAAAATGAAATTGCAATAACGGGTGAGGATATTAGAGAAGGAATAACAGCAGTACTTTCTATAAAAATTCCTAATCCTCAATTTGAAGGGCAAACAAAAACTAAATTGGGTAATAGTGAAGTAAGAGGTGTAGTAGACAGTGTTACTGGGGAAGCTATATATTCATACTTAGAAGAAAATCCCAAAACTGCTAAATTAATCATAGAAAAAACTTTAAGATCAGCAAGAGCTAGAGATGCTGCAAGAAAAGCTAGGGATCTTGCCAGAAGAAAAAATGTACTTGAAAGTATGGCACTTCCTGGAAAATTAGCAGATTGTTCTGAAAGAAACCCTGATTTATGCGAAATTTATATAGTTGAAGGTAACTCGGCAGGTGGATCTGCAAAGGGTGGAAGGGATAGAAGAACTCAAGCTATACTACCTCTTCGTGGAAAAATATTAAATGTTGAAAAATCAAGAATCGATAAAATTCTTAATTCAGAAGAAATTAAAAACATGATAACAGCTTTTGGATGTGGTATTGGAGATGATTTTAATATCAGTAAATTAAGGTATGGTAAAATAATAATAATGACCGATGCTGATGTTGATGGTGCACATATCAGAACACTACTTTTAACTTTTTTATACAGATATATGAGAGAACTGGTAGAAGAAGGTCATGTTTATGCGGCACAGCCACCTTTATATAAAGTTAAAAAAGGAAAATTTGAAAAGTATGTATATAGTGATGATGAATTAAATAAAATTCTTGAAGAAATAGGCAGAGATAATAAAGTTGAACTACAAAGATACAAAGGTCTTGGGGAAATGAATCCAGAACAACTTTGGGAAACAACAATGAATCCAGCAGACAGAATTCTTTTAAAAATTGAAGTAAATGATGCACAATATGCAGATGAGACTTTTAACACATTAATGGGAGATAAAGTTGCACCAAGAAGAGAATTTATAGAGGAAAATGCGAAATATGTTAAAAATTTAGATATATAATAAATAACATATTTTTTGATAATAGTTTTCGGAGGTTATGATGAGTGAAATTGATAATAACGATAAGGTTTTAATGACCGATATAAGCGGTGAAATGAGAAAATCTTATCTTGACTATGCTATGACTGTAATTGTCAGCAGAGCATTACCAGATGTAAGAGATGGATTAAAACCTGTACATAGAAGAATACTTTATTCTGCAAGTGACTTAGGCCTTTCACCAGATAAACCACATAAGAAAAGTGCTCGTATCGTAGGGGACGTACTAGGTAAGTATCACCCACACGGTGATACAGCAGTTTATGATGCAATGGTAAGATTGGCACAAGATTTCTCAATGAGATATCCACTTATTGATGGACATGGAAATTTTGGTTCTGTTGATGGCGATGGAGCAGCTGCAATGAGGTATACAGAAGCTAGAATGTCTAAAATGGCAATGGAGCTTCTAAAGGATTTTGGAAAGGATACAGTTGATTTTAGACCAAACTTTGATGAGACATTAAAAGAACCAGTTGTTTTACCAAGCAGATTTCCAAATTTATTGGTAAATGGTTCATCAGGAATAGCGGTAGGTATGGCTAGTTCTATTCCACCACAAAATTTAGGTGAAGTAATAAATGGAACAATAGCATATATAGATAATCCAGACATAGATATACCAGGACTTATGAAGTACATAAAAGGACCAGATTTTCCTACAGGTTCTATAATAGTTGGTAGAGAAAATATTAAAAATGCCTATATGACAGGTAGAGGTTTTGTAAAAGTAAAATCAAGAGTTGAAATAGAAGAAATTAAAAATAATAAAAGTAGAATTATAGTTTCTGAAATACCTTATCAAGTAAATAAAGCTAGATTAATTGAAAAAATAGCTGAACTTGTTAAAGATAAAAGAATTGAAGGAATTTCTGATTTAAGAGATGAAAGCGATAGAAAAGGTATGAGGATTGTAGTTGAGATTAAAAGAGATTATAATCCAAATGTTGTACTTAACAATTTATATAAACATACTCAACTCCAAGATAATTTCAGTATTATTATGATAGCATTAGTTAATAATGAACCAAAAGTTTTAAATTTAAAAGAAATGATTCATTATTATGTATTACATCAGAGAGAAATTATTGTAAGAAGAACTCAATATGATTTAAACAAGGCTGAAGCAAGAGCTCATATTGTTGAAGGTTTAAGAATTGCAATTGATAATATTGACGAAGTTATAAGAATAATTAGATCATCATATGATGATGCCGAAATGCGTTTGATGGAAAGATTTAATTTATCTGAAATTCAAGCTAGGGCAATAATTGATATGAGACTTAGACGATTACAGGGTCTTGAAAGTGAAAAACTTGATTTAGAGTATGAAGAATTAATAAAAATGATAAATAAATTTAAGGAAATATTATCAAATCAATTTTTAGTAGATCAAATAATAAAAGATGAATTAAAAGAAATTAAAAATACATACTATGATGAGAGAAGAACAGAAATAATACATGATGAAGGCGAAATAAATGTTGAAGATTTAATAGAAGAAGAAAATGTTGCTATAACTTTAACTAATTATGGATATATAAAAAGATTGCCAGAAGATACATATAAAGCACAAAAACGTGGTGGAAAAGGAATAACAGCACTAACAACTAGAGAAGAAGATTTTGTTAAAGATTTATTCATTACCTCAACTCATGATTATTTAATGTTTTTAACTAACAAAGGAAAAGTTTATAGAATAAAAGCATATGAGGTGCCTGAAGCAAGAAGACAAGCAAAGGGTACAGCAGCTATTAATCTTATAAATATAGATAGTGATGAAAAAATAAGAGCAATAATTCCTATTAGAGATTTTAATAATGAGGAAGAATATCTAATTTTAGCAACTAAAAAAGGAATTATTAAAAAAACTAAACTTAGTGATTTTGACACATCAAGAAAATCTGGACTTGTTGCGATTAAAATAGCAGAAGATGATGAGTTAATTAGCGTAAATAGAACAGATGGGACTAAAGATATATTTATTGTAACCAAAAATGGAAAAGGTATAAAATTCAGTGAAAGTGATGTAAGAGAAACTGGTAGAAATACAATGGGCGTAAAAGCTATAACTAAATCAGAAGACGATGAGTTAGTAGCAATGAGCATTCTTACAAAAGATGATGAAGATAAATTAATATTGACTATAACAGAAAATGGTTATAGTAAAATAACTTTATCAAAAGAATACAGGTGCCAAAACAGAGGTGGTAGAGGTATGAAAGCCCATACAATTAATGAAAAAACAGGTAATATAGCTGGTTCATTGATAGTAAATAAAGATGATGACCTTATGATTTTAAGTTCAAGCGGATCAATTATTAGAATGCATTCTTCGAATATTTCTAGGATGGGAAGAGATACTCAAGGAGTAAAAGCTATGAGATTAAATGAAGGGAATAAAGTTGTTTCAATTGCTAAGATAATAGCAGATGAGGATGAAATTCAAACAGAAGAAGAATATTAAATTGGAGGTTACAAAAAATGTCATTAGATATAAAATATAGTAAAACTTCAGATAATAATTATTTAGAAATTAAACCAATAGGAGAAGTAGATATTTCTACTTCTCCAGAATTTAAAAATAAAGTTATAGAATTAATTGAAAAAGAAAAGATTGATATTTCTATTAATGCTGATGAGTTAGAATATATAGATAGTACAGGTCTAGGTGTATTAATGGGTATTTTAATGAAAGTAAAAGAACATGGTTTATCAATACAAATTATAAACTTAAAACCAAATATATATAAATTATTTGATATAACTGGTTTAAATAAAGTATTTAATATTAAATAAGGGTGGTAAGTATGGAAAATATAAAATTAGTAATACCTAAAAAATCCGAATATTTAAGTACTATAAGACTTACTACATCAGCTTTATCTAGCATTAATGGTTATAATTTAGATGATATAGATGATTTAAAAGTAATTTTATCAGAAATTTGTATTTTTTTTATAAATAATGTTAAAAAAAATGAAAAACCTTTTGAAATTGAGTATTTTATTGAAGAAAATAAATTAAAAATAGAAGTATGTGATTTAAACGACGGTGAAATAACTGATGTTAGTAAAGAAAAAAGTGAAATGTGTATATTAATTATTGAGAGTCTAGCAGATAATTATATAGTAGATTTAAAAAACAAGAAAATATGTTTTGAAAAAAAATGTATAGATATTGAATAGGCGTTGGTAAACTATGAATGATATTATGCAAAACTCAAAAAAAATAAAAAATCAAGAATTGTTTTTAAAGTATGTAAAAACAAAAAATATTGAAATAAGAAATGAAATTTTTGATAAATATAAATATATGGCAGAAATAATTTCTAAAAAATATAATAATAGGGGAATAGAATATGAAGATCTATATCAAATAGCATGTATGGGTTTAATTTATGCTATAGATAGATTTGATATATCAAAAGGTTATGAATTTACTAGCTTTGCAACACCTACTATTTTAGGAGAAATTAAAAAGTATTTTCGCGATAAGGGATGGGCAATAAAAGTACCAAGAAAAATACAAGAAGTATCAAAAAAGGTTAATGATTCAAATAATTATTTAAGTAATAAACTGCATAGAACTCCATCTATAAAAGAGATAGCTGAACATGTTAATTGTACTCAAGAAGAAGTATTAGAAGCTTTTGAAGCAGGCAAAATGTTTACCTCACAATCGTTAGATATTAAAATTGATACAAGTAGTGATGAAAGCGAAGCAACATTAATGGATTTAGTTGGAGTTGATGATAAATACTTTATACAAATTGAAAATGCAGATTTTATTAATAAATCTTTAAATAAATTAAATGAACTTGAAAGAGAAATAATTATCAATAGATATTTTAATAATAAAACTCAAAGTGAAATAGCAAAGAAACTTAATATATCACAAATGACAGTATCAAGAGTAGAAAAAAAAACTTTGGATAAATTAAGAATAGAAATTGATAAATAATAAAAAATATGCGTAGGAGGGTAAATAGTGAAAAATAAAAATCGTTTTTTTATTATAGGTACAATAATTGTATTATTTATAATTATTAATTCCTTTGGTAGTATCGTAAGATTTTCAACTGACTATAAATGGTTTAGTGAAATTGGATATACAGAAACTTTTTTAACAAAGTTAAAGGCTCAGTTTTTAATAGGAATACCTCTTTTTATTGTTTTGTCATTATTGTTAATAGTATACTTGAACAAACTTAAAAAGAAGTTTTTTATAGAATCTGAAATAGTAGATACACAACATGATAAAAAAATTAAATTTGGTATAAATATTGCTTCAATTATATTTAGCTTTATGTTTACTGTAAATACAGTATCAACTTTATGGTTTGAAATTTTACAGTATATTAATGCTGAAAAGTTTAATATTGTTGATCCTATATTTGGGCATGATATAGGTTTTTATGTATTTAATTTACCACTAATAAATACTTTAGTTAGTTTTGTTATAAACATATTATTCTTATTAATTGTTGTTACGGTTTTATTCTATGGATACTTAGCATTAAAGAATGGAATAAAAAATGCAACAGGACCATTTGAAGACATATCACATTTTAATCCAAGCCAAGTATTTGATTTCAGTACATTATTAAATAAAAAATTTATTACTCAAATTTTAAATCAAATATCAATTATAGGATCATTAGTTTTTATATTTTTAGGATTTAGGTTTTTTCTAAGGTGCTATGATTTATTATATTCACAAATGGGTAGGGTTTTTGGAGCAGGTTACACAGATATATTTGTCTCATTAAATTTATATAGGATATTAGCAGTAGGAAGTGTTATAGCAGCATTTACATTTTTTGTTGGTGCAAGAAAGAAAAACTTAAAGTTTGCTTTGGTAATGCCTGCTATTTTAATAGTTATTTCTATTTTAGGTACTGGTTTAGGAGGAGTTGTAGAAAAATTTATTGTAGAACCTGACCAATTATCTAAAGAAACAAAATATATGGAATATAGTATAAATAGTACTCAAGATGCATATATGTTGAAAGATGTAAAAAAAATTACATTTACTGCAGATAATAATTTAACTATAGAAGATTTGGAAAAGAATAAAGAAGTAATAGAGAATATTAAAATAAATGACAGAGAACCATTGATACAAGTATATAATCAATTACAAGGTATCAGACCATATTATGTATTTAATGATGTAGATGTTGATAGATATACAATAAATGGTAATTATACTCAGGTTTTCTTGTCTGCAAGGGAATTAGATCAAAGTAGGTTAAATGAACAGGCAAAAACATGGGTAAATCAATATTTAAAATATACCCATGGATATGGGGTTACACTGTCACCAGTCAATAAAGTTACAATGCAGGGTCAACCTGAAATGATTGTAAAAAACATTCCACCAACAACAAATACAGATTTAAAAATAGATAGACCAGAAATTTATTTTGGTGAAAAAACAAATGAATACGTAATAGTAAATACAGATGAAAAAGAATTTGATTACCCATCTGGTTCAGATAATGAAGAAACATTGTATGAAGGTAGTGCTGGAATCAAGTTAACTTTCATGAATAGATTGCTTTTTAGTATAAGAGAAGCAAGTTATAAACTATTAATTTCAAATAATATAAATAAAGATAGCAGAATTGTAATTAATAGAAATATATTACAAAGAGTATATGAAATAGCACCATTTATATATTATGATTCAAATGCATACCTAGTAGCAAATCAAGATGATGGTAAGCTTTATTGGATAATTGAAGGATTTACAGAAAGTCAAAGGTACCCATATTCTCAACCTACAAGTAGTTTTATAGAGGGAATGAATGTAAATTACATAAGAAATTCAGTAAAAGTTGTAGTAGATGCATATGATGGAACAACTGATTTTTATATATCCGATGAAAGCGACCCTATAATAAATACATATAGCAATATATTTAAAGACTTGTTTAAGCCAATAGGTGAAATGCCACAAGGTATACGTGATCACATCAGATATTCACAGTCTTTATTTAATATTCAATCAGACATGTATAGGTTATACCATATAGAAAATCCAACAGTTTTCTTTGGTAGAGAGGATTATTGGGATATTTCAACAGAAAAATATATGGATACAGGTGAAGTTTCAGTAGAATCAAGCTATGTAATGTTCAAACTACCAGAAGAAGAAAATGTAGAGTTTTTATTAACGACACAATACTCACCACAAAACAAAGATAATATGATTGCTTTATTAGCAGCTAGAAACGATGGTGAGAATTATGGACAATTAATATTGTATGAATTCCCTAAAACAAAAACAATACCTGGACCTAATATGATAGAGACAAAAATTGATCAAGATACTGTCATATCATCACAACTTACATTGTGGAGTCAAAGAGGATCATCAGTACTTAGGGGTAATACATTAGTAATGCCAATAGAAAATTCTTTGTTGTATGTAGAGCCAATTTATTTAAAATCTGATACAGAGAGTAATTTCCCTGAGATGAAAATGGTTATAGTTTCATTTAACGATAAAACAGTTATGGAAATGACACTTGAAAAAGCATTAGAAAAAATTTTTGGAGCATCAAATAATCAAGATCCAGAAACAGTTGAACCAAGTAACCCAACAGATAATAATTATGAAGATGATAATATTAACATGTTAATTTTGCAAGCTAATGATATGTATATTAAAGCAAATGAAGCATCAAAAAATGGTGATTGGAACGCTTATGGAGAATATTTAAAACAATTAGAAAATATACTTATACAATTAAATATTGTTGTAAATGGTCAAACAGTTACAAATGATACTGGAATAGATCAAGATCAAACAAATGCAGTAGAAAATACTGTAACACCATAGTTAAAAAAAAGCTAACTTCATTTAATTGTAGTTAGCTTTTTAGTATCTCTATATTTCTATATTTTTAATTAAAAAGTTATTTAGTTTGACAATAAAAAAAAATTAACTTAATGTATTTATTGAATAGTTGTGATGCAAGCCGTTTTCTGGCTTGCTTTATGATATAACTAAAATATATTTTAAGAAAGGATTTCAATTATGAAGTTTAAATTTAATCACTTTAACTTTAATGTAGTGGATTTAAAGAAAAGTATAGATTTTTATAAAGAATCTTTAGGACTTAGTGAAGTAAGGAGAAAAGAAGCAAAAGACGGAAGTTTTATTTTAGTATATTTAGGAGATGGTATTTCAGATTTTACTTTGGAGTTAACATGGATGAGAGATAGAAAAGAACCATATGATTTAGGGGAAACAGAATATCATCTAGCTATGGTAGTTGATGACTATGAATCAGCATACAAAAAACATAAAGCAATGGGATGTATAGAATTTGAAAATGAGTCAATGGGAATATATTTCATTACAGATCCAGATAAATATTGGATTGAAATAGTACCGACTAGATAATCAGACAAGGGGCTAGGTCCCTTGTCTGTTATATTATATTAATTAAATTTAATGATATAATTAATATAAAATTAAGCCTAGTAATAATATTAAAAATACTTGATTTTTTGTATTCCTAATTTAGTTATTTTTGTTCCATTTCTTCCCTTTCCTATTGTTATTAGATCTCTTTCTTGTAAGTTTTGAAGTATATTGCGCAAATTTGCATCACCAATTTTTATTTGTAGTGATTTTAAGTAATTATTAATTTGCAAGCGACCAATACCATGGAAGCATTGTGAATTTTCCATAATTATTTTTAAAATTTCCATTTCAATACAAACACTATCTGCGGGCTTATCTGTATTATTTATAGTAAGTGGTGTAATCGGTGTATTTAAAAGATATTTAGGCAATGTGGACAAAGTATTATAATGTATAGCAGTATTTTCAAGTTCGCGAATATTTCCCGGCCATGAATATGTATATAATAAGTTTTTATTAGAATCATTAAGGTGATTATATTTTGCACCTAAAAAACTTGAAATCAATGGAAGAATGTCTTCTCTTCTATTTCTTAAAGGTTCAATACATATGGAGATTACATTCAAGCGATAAAATAAATCTCTTCTAAAATTACCTTTTTCAACTTCACTTAATAAATCCTTATTTGTAGCTGCAAGTATTCTTGTATCTATACTTATCATTCTATTACTACCAATACGCATGATTTGACGTTCTTGTAATACTCGAAGAAGTCTTGACTGAAGGTTAGGTGAAATATCTCCGATTTCATCTAAAAATATAGAACCACCATTTGCCTGTTCAAATAGTCCAAGTTTTCCGTTTCTCTTTGCACCGGTGAAAGAACCACTTTCATATCCAAATAGTTCACTTTCTAATAATGATTCAGGAATTGCAGCACAATTTATGGCTACAAATGACATGTTTTTGCGATCAGAATAATTGTGAATTGATTGAGCCATTAATTCTTTTCCTGTTCCGCTTTCACCTGTTATTAAAACAGTATGATCGGTTAATGCAACTGTTTTTGCAGTATTAATACATTCTTTCATTTTACGAGAAACATGAATAATATCTGAAAAATTATACTTTGCAACTAAGCCTTTTTTTTCTAACATTTTTTTTGCATTTATTTCTATATCTCTTATATCTTTTTCATTTTGAAGAATAATATGGTAACCCATTATTTCGTCAATTAACATAATAGGTTTTTTTTCAATAAAATATTGAATTCCATTAAAAATAATACCATCTTTTGGCATAGTTTCTTCTTGAATTTCTGCAAATTTATCACTTTCCATTATGTTAGATAGAGGTATCACAGCACTTTTACTTTTTAAATTGAACATTTCTTTAGCTTTATTATTTGAAAAAAGAATATGATATTTTTCATTCGTTATAATTAATGCTGTGGGGGAATCATTAATAACACTATCAAAAACATAATTTTTAACAAAATTGTTTAAATAATTATTGTAAATATATATATTTGGTTCAGCTATAGATTTAATATGACGTACCAGGTTTCTATTTGTTAATTCAAAATCAAGTTCTAGTCTAATCATAAGTCTCATAAGTGTTTCAAAGCTTATTTCTCTATAACCTATATTTATAGTTTTTTGTATGTATTCTGGTACTAAATGTACTTCATTTGGTGTAATACAAATTTTAAAGTCTTTGTATTGTGGATTATCTGCATCACTGGGATCAAAAGGTACTAAATTAATATGACCCATACCTAACTCATAAAGAGAACATAATGTTTGAACAGAAGTTTCATAGGTATCATTAATAATTAATACATTTGTATTACTTGGAATATTTGAAATTTCATAAAGCTTTTGTTTTTTTATACTTCTGTACATTGTTACGATATTGTTGTAGTTAGTAATTCTTTCTTTTAGAGGATACAACATTGTTTCATCTGTAATTATATAAGCATCAGCATGTATTTTGAAATTGGAGGGAAGTTCATCTAAATAATGGTTTTCAACAATTATATAATTCTCAAATATTTTTTCTAAATTATTTTTTAAATATTTAATGACTTCTTGATTATCACTATTTTTGTAAATAACTGCAACTTTTTTCATGGTAGTCTCCAATAATATATGAATTATATAAATTATTATAATATAAATTTATATAATTTAAAAGGACTTAATATAAAAATATTAAGATTTAATAGGATTTAACCTATTTGATCCTAATATTTTACATTAATATTTTTTTATATTATATTATTAATTTATTTTAATATTTATTATAATACTTTTTATTACTCATTAATTTTTTGAAAAACCCTTGTGTAGCATCTTACTCCCCATGCTTTACCATTTCTGATCAAGAAGCGCATAGTGGTACGTTGAACGTCAGGGTCATCAACAGTTCGTGCACTGAAAAGTGTTTCTTCGCAGTAATACAATACTAGATTCTCATCATAATAATTTGCGAACAAGTTTCCGTCCTCGTCTGTAGTTACAATGCAATATGATGGGACTGCTTCTCTACTGATGTAAGTACCAACTACTGCTTTAGGCATGCTGAATTTTTTACCTGAAGGGATTGCAAAGGCATGAGATGCGTCAAGAGGCAGTCCCAAAATTAAATTGTAGCAGGCCCATATAAAAGGTTCTGTGGTAACATCTCCTTGGTTACATAGAGCGGTCATTGAATAACCTCCCATAATTAACCCTCCATAAGTTGAAACTCCATGAAGTCCTCCGGAATGTTCACATATTACTTTTCCATTTTTTAAACGTTTATTTAAACCAAAGCAGTAGAATGGATAACGGGTTTCAGGAAACTCACGACCTATTAGAATTTCAACAGCTTTTGAGTCGATTATTTGTTTTCCTTCAAATTTGCCATTTTGAGAAAGCATTTGATAATATTTTGTAATATCTATAGCGGTAGATTTCACACAAGCACAGCCACGGTAAGGTGGAAGAATAGACCATATCTGATCTGTGTATAGATTTTCATTATCATCTAAATCAAATAAATCAGCAATATTGCCATTTGCCAAAGCAATAGCTTCTTTTCCGTCTAAATCAAGCACTGAGCGAGTCATCCCAAGGGGTTTAAAAATTCTTTCTTTTAGAAATTCCTCAAGAGGCATTCCAGCTGCTTGATCAACAACATAAGAGAGCATTGCATATGCATCATTAGAATAACTCATGCATTCACCTGGAGCTCCAAGTGGTTCATAAGCTCCACTATTGGCAATATAATCTATAATATCTTCAATTGTACTCATTTTGTTTGGTGCACTTTCTCTAAGTTTGCGAGATGTTTCCGTACTTCGCTCTGAAGTATTCATTGCTATGGACCACTCTAATGGGGGAATTGGAGGTATTCCTGCCGTATGCATTGCCAAATGTCGTAATGTTACGCTTTCTTTTGGAGTTCCAGGAATAGAAAATTGAGGAAAATATTTTATTACTGGATCTGAAAAGCTTAGTTTTCCTTCAGTTTCAAGAATTGCACAAGCAAGAGTAGTCATGGATTTGCTCATGGAGGCAATTCCATAAATAGTATTGACATTGGCAGGTCTGGATTTCTCCATATCGCAGTATCCGTAACCCTTTTCAAAGATAATGCCTTCGGGTCCTCTTATGCAGATTGCCAGACTAGGGTACTCCTTTTCTTCAAATAATTTTTTTAAATAGTCATCAAATTTTTTAGTATCATACATAATAATCACCTTCCTAGTATTTAATTTTCATGTTCATGCAAATAGTACAATAAAGAAATATTGCTGTCAATAAATACTTTTACCTGTAAATGCTTCTATAATTTTGGCATAAATATTGCATATATTGTATTAGTTGTTATATTCTGAATGTGTTTAGTAATTAAGAAGATAATTAATACTTAAGAAGATAAAAAACTTTATTGAAAACATTTTCAGACAGATTTAAATGCAAATTAAGAAAGGAGATGGTTTTTCATGAGAGACTATGTAATAAAAAGATTGGGAGTAGGAGTTTTACTACTTTTTTGTGTATCATTTTTGGTTTTCAGTATGTTATATCTGATGCCGGGGGATCCAGTTACTCTAATGGCAGGACCACTAGTTAAAGTGGAAAATTTAGAAGGATTAAGACATGAGTATGGATTGGATAGACCTTTATTGGTGCAATATGTGGACTGGATGTCAGGCATAATTTTCCGAGGCGATTTTGGTATTTCGTATAAGTACAGAATAGATGTTTGGTCATTAATTAAAAATTGTATACCAATAAGTCTCAAACTTACAATTACAACAATGATTATAAGTACAATTGTAGCTATTCCACTAGGACTTATGTGTGCATATAAAAAAGATAGCTGGTTTGACCGTATAACGGTAAATACTTCTTTGGTTTTTACAGCCATACCTTCGTTTTGGTTAGCAGTATTACTAATGTTGGTTTTTGCAGTTCAGCTAAAATGGCTACCATTAAGTGGGTATGAATCGTGGAAAAATTACATATTGCCTATAACTACAGGTGTAATAGGAGGGTTAGCAAGCACCATACGTCTAACTAAATCAGAAGCTTTGGATGTTTTAAGAGAAAAATATGTAACAACAGCCTATGCAAAGGGGCTGGACAACAAAACAGTATTAACAAGACATGTGTTACGTAATTCTTTAATTGTAATAACTGTAAATATATTCATGTCGTTACCTTGGTTGATTTCAGGATATATTATTATTGAAAAAATATTTGGAATACCAGGTATGGGAAATTTGATGATAAATTCTATTATTCAACAGGATTTTAACGTTGTTCAAGCATGTATATTAATTATCACTGCTTTAACAATCATTTGCAATATACTTAGCGATGTAGTTCTGGGTATTCTAGATCCCCGAATTAGAATTTCAGTTACAGGGGGTGACAAATAATGAATGATAGTCCATTTAAAGAATTCTTAAACTCTTGTTATAAAAATAGAAATTTTATGCTTGGTTTTATTATGGTATTGAGTGTAGTTATTTTTGCAATATTTGCTAAGCAAATTGCTCCGTTTAGTTTTGATGAAGCACACCCTGAAGATATTTTAGTTTCTCCTTGTGTTGAATACATATTTGGTACAGACAATATGGGTAGGGATTTGTTTAGTCGCATAATTTATGGAAGTAGAATTACTTTGCAAGTTGCAATATTAGGTGCAGGTCTTCAGTTGATTTTTGGTGTAACTATAGGTTTAATTTGTGGTTACTTTGGAGGTCTTGCTGATAGATGTTTAACATTTATGGCAGATTTAACTTGGTGCATTCCGGGAATGATTATGGCCCTTGCTGTTGTCACCATAATAGGTACAGGTCTCACTAATGCAATAATTGCTATTGCTATAGTAAACTGGGCATCTTATGCAAGACTGGTGAGAGCTAAAACAATGTCAATAAAAAATCAAGCATTCATAGAAACTGGAATATCCTTTGGTGAAAAGCCTTTAGCTATAATGACTAGATATATTTTACCGAATATAGTTCCGGTATTAATAGTAACTGTTTCTATGCAGTTGCCTGGAACTATTATGTCAACAACTACTCTTAGTTTTCTTGGAGTAGGATCACAACCACCTACACCTGACTGGGGGCTAATGGTTTCTGAGGGAATTAATTTCATATCTCGTGGACCATGGCTTTGTATTTTTCCAGGACTGGCACTAGTTTATACAGTATTTGGATTTAACATTTTGGGTGAAGGTCTTCGTGATTTGCTTGACCCAAGAATGAAATCACAGTAGGAGGAGACAAATATGAGCGAAGAATTATTAAAGTTAAATAAATTATATGTTGATTATAAGGTTAAAGAAGGATATTTGTCTGCAGTGAAAAAAGTTTCTTTTTCTATAAATAAAGGGGAAATATTTGCTATTGTAGGAGAATCTGGATGTGGAAAATCCACAATTGCCCATTCTATTTTACGTCTTTTACCTGAACATAACGAAATAATAAAAGGAAATATATTTTTTAATGGAGAAGATCTACATGAATATACGGATAAACAGCTTGAGAGCATCCGTGGAAGAGAAATAGGAATGATTTTTCAAAATCCTCTCGATTCCCTTAATCCTGTGTATACTACTGGGTTTCAGGTAGCAGAGGGAATAATGCTTGACAATGTTTCAAAACAAGAAGCGTGGAATAGAGTTATAAATTTATATAATGATGTTAAAATGCCTGACGCAGAGAAACGTGCAAAAAGCTTTCCACATGAATTATCGGGAGGAATGAGACAGCGTGTAATGATAGCCATGATGCTTTCTAGAACACCACAATTACTAATTGCAGATGAACCTACTACAGCACTTGATGTTACCATTGAAGCACAAATTTTAAATATAATAAAAACACTTAGAGATGAATATAATACGGCAGTTATGTTGATTACTCACAATTTTGGTTTGGTCGCAGAGGTTGCTGATAAAGTTGCAGTAATGTATGCAGGAGAAGTGGTGGAGCAAGGAACAGTGTTTGATATATTTGACAATCCTAAACATCCTTATACTAAATTACTTATGAAATCGCTACCAAGAAAAGCAAAATCAGAAGGGCGTTTACAGACCATAAATGGTAGCGTTCCAAGATTGACTGAGAACAAACCTGGTTGTAGATTTGAAAATAGATGTCCATATGTAATGGATATTTGTAAAATAAAAGATACAGAAAGAAGAATAGTTACAGAATCGCATTTCTTTAATTGTCATTTAGAAAAGGGAGGTGAGTAATAATGAGCGAAGCAGTAATTGAACTAAACAATCTAAAAAAATATTTTAAAATAAATATAGGAATAAAAAATAAAAAGGCATATGTGAAAGCAGTAGATGGTGTTACTCTTACCATCAATAAGGGAGAAATTGTTGGTTTGGTAGGAGAATCAGGAAGTGGAAAAACTACTTTGGCAAGAGTACTTCTAAATCTTACAAAGCCTACAGATAGCCATGTTGTGTTTAATGGAGTAAATTTATCAAAGGCTACTAGCAAGGAAATGAAAAAATTTCGTACTGAAGTTGCGGTTGTTTTTCAAGATCCAGCATCAAATTTGAATCCTCGTGACACAGTTATGAATTCAATTATGAGACCAATGATACTACATGGAATATCAAAAAAAATAGCAAAGCAAAAAGCAATAGATTCTTTGGAACTAGTTAAAATGGATTCAAGATATCTCAATAGCTATCCACATCAATTATCGGGAGGTCAATTGCAACGTATTGCCATTGCACGAGCATTGGTACTTGACCCTAAAGTAATGATATTAGATGAGCCTACGTCTGCCCTTGATATTTCAGTACAGGCACAAATACTAAATTTGCTCCTTGATTTACAAGAGAGTCTTGGTCTGACATATCTTGTTATTACCCATGACTTGAATGTAATAAGATATATAAGCGATAGAGTAGCAGTAATGTATTTAGGCAAGCTTGTGGAATTTGGTCCTACAAAGGAAATAATAGAAAATCCGAAGCATCCATATACAGAAGGTTTGATGGCAGCATCTCCAATACTTAATCCTCATGATAGGGATAAAGAAAAGTATTTAATGCAGGGAGATCCTGGAAGTTTAATTAATTTGCCAACAGGATGTCACTTCCATCCAAGATGTCCTTATTATACAGAACGTTGTCAGAATGAACAACCTCAAAATATAATACTTTCTAATGGACATCAAGTAACTTGCTTTAAATATGAGTTATTTGGAAAAAATTCTTAGAATATACTGAATAGATAAACTATTCATATATTATAAATTAAAATTATAGGAGGAATAAAATGAAAAAAAATAAGATAATTACACTTATTTTAATTGTTGCTTTAGTACTTTCTCTCTTGAGTTTTACTGGCTGTAGTGATGGAAGTAAGGTTTCTAATGAATTGGCAGAGGGACAAACATTGATAATTCAGGACTCTGCTTGGGAAGGTGTAGATCTTTTCCAAGTATCTTCTTGGAATGACATGCAATGTCTGTTAGCAGATCCTATTCTTGAAAAAGATCCGGAAACAGGAGCGGTTCTTCCAGGAATTGCTTCAGATTCTCAATGGAGCGAAGATGGTCTTACATGGACACTTACTTTTCCCGAAGGAATGAAGTATTCCACAGGTGAACAAGTTGAACCTGAGGATTTCATTGCAAGTGTTGAATATGGTTTAGAAGTAAGTCCATATGCAGATGGTTATAGAGCTATTGAGTCAATGGAAGTTGATGGACGTAATGTCATTGTTAATTTAAGCGAATATCAAGCAGATATGCAGTATAATTTTCAAAGTTGTTTTGTAGGTTTAATTGATAAAGATGAAATTGATAATATGTCTGCTGACGATAAACTTTGGGGTTGCCATCCATATGGTGCATACTATCTTGATGAATATCAGCCAGGAGCATTTGCAATTTTGAAAGCTAATGAAGGATATAAAACAAACAACCCTATGTTGAAAAATCAAGGATCTTCTCCTGTAAAAACTTTAAAAGTAGTGTTCACTGGAGAGGATTTTACATTTGCTCAAGGTGTTAAAAATGGTGACTATGATGTTCTTTCAACAGTACCTTCAGAATACTACGACGAGTTAAAAGCTGCAGATAATATTGATATATTTGAAGCTTATGGTGCAGAAGTTAATTACGTAGAACTCAATATGACTGATTCTCTTTTCCAGGACATTAACATTCGTAAAGCAATTATTCATGCTATCAGCAGAGATAATTTAGCGAAGTATTTAAGTGAATTTGAAACGCCTGCATATAGCTTAGTTTTAAAAAAATGTTTAAACTATTCAGATAAAGCAGTTGATTACTATAAATCTAATTATGGATATGATACGGATAAGTCAAAGCAATTATTAGCTGATGCTGGATGGAAAGATACAAATAATGATGGATTTATAGATAAAGATGGAAGTAATTTTGTATTTGAATTTAATTGCAGAGACTCGGAAACAGCAAAGAAGGTTGCACAATCTCTTCAAATTGATCTTAAGGCAGTTGGAATCGACATGCAAATAAAAACACAAAACTGGTCATATGTAAATCAAGATGTAGTTGATGGTAACTTCCAAATGGGTTATTTAGGGTTAGGTTGGTCAGAACCGTTCTTATTAGTTGATAATTTTTGTAATAGAAATGTGGAATGTACTAATCCGGATCCTGAAAAATACAATGAGATGGTAGCTAAAGCCAGAAAAACAGTTGATTATGATGAAATAACTGAGCAGATTACTGCTATTCAGAAAAAACTATTTGATTATTGTACAATTATTCCTCTTATAGATAACAACGGATATCGTTGTTGGAGATCTGAGATAAAAGGAATTGTACATACGCCTACAGGTGGATTCTATCTTGGTGATGTGGTTACTGATGCAGATGGTAATTTCAAAAATGTTAAATAAGATTTATTAAATATATTAATGTATAGATATAAAAGCAAGAGGTTTACACTCTTGCTTTTAGTTATATGGATTCATTTTATGAATGTATACTATAAATAGTCTCTTAATCCTTTGACCTTTTTATTCAAATATCCAACTGTGGTTTTGGCGTGATAAAGTGAGCTTATAATAGCTTCTTCAACTGCCTCTACTGAAGCTTCAAAAACCTTGTCTATGTTATCGTCAAAGAACATCTTTGTTTCAATAATATCTTTATCACTATAGTGAGGAACACGATTTGTAGTAGTAAATGCTATAGCAATATCTCCACTACCATTTCCCATATAGGAGCCTGTTCTTCCAAGGGATATGGCAGACCGTTTAGCTACCCTTTTTAATTGTCTTTCAGAAAGAGGTATATCTGTGCCAATAATTATAATTATAGACCCTTGATCTTTGTCTTCGTCTTGAATTTCTTTTATTTTTTTTCCTATATGGTTACAACCAATTATCAAATTTCCGGAAGAACCGAAATTTGACATTACCAAAGCGCCAATAGTAAATTCTTTTCCATCAACATCAATAAGTCTTGAGGAAGAGCCTATACCTCCTTTTACACCAAGGCAACACATTCCAGTTCCGCTACCTACAGCACCTTCTTCAAAATCTTCCAAAGGGGAATTTAAAGCTTTAAGCACATCTTCTTCTGTTACGTGAAGACCTCGAATATCATTTAACCTACTATCATTGCATTCTGTAACCAGACAATTTACTGTTCCAGTTGTAACACCTATATCTTTGTTTTGTTCTAGCATATATTTTGTTAAAGCTGTAGCTGCTGTTCCAACACTAAGAGTATTGGTCATGATAATTGGAGTTTCAATTGTACCTAATTCCTCTATTTGTAATAGTCCTATACTTTTCCCAAAACCATTTAAAATATAAGTGGCTGCCATTACTTTGTCTTGAAAAATATTACCTTCATGAGGAAAAATAACAGTAACACCTGTATTAATATTTTCTTTTTGTAAAGTTATGTTTCCAATTTTCACACCTTTTACATCTGTAATTAGATTTTTTTTACCTTTTTTATACTTTTCATATAAATTTAAGCCACTTTTACTTGGTAAACCCATAATAGTTACCTCCTTTAAAATATTGAATGTAAAGCAGATTATATATATTATAAATATTTCTTCTCAAGTATACTTTGCAAATATCGTTCCAATTTTGTAAAAAAAATATAAAAGAAGAATTTGGTATTATTATAAACTAATAAATAAGATTTTAAAACACATATTCTAATTAATATTATTTATTAGAAAAGTATTCGACCTATTTACTCTTATTTAATATACATTTAGTCCTATTTAAACCAATTAGTTAGGATATTTACATAAGAATTTTTACTTAAATAAAATTCTTTTAACTGTTTAGAAAAATGACTCAACATTTTCTAATTTTGAAAGTGGTGGTATTTAAATAACTATAACTTCATTAGGAATATATAACTTATAATAATTTATATTTATTAAAAATTTAATATTATCAAAAAAATGTTATAAAGTATATAGTATTTGATATACCAATTTATTAAATTTTATTGAGTAAAATTATTAAAAAGTTACTATGTTTTTTATAGAGAATAAGGTATAATCATTATAGCAATTTGTAGTAAGGAGGGCATGAAATGCAAAAAATCATCAAGATACTGTTGCAAATAGCAATAATCTATGTAATATATATCATAGGAAATTATATAAGTAAAATTATTTCACCTATTATAATTATTCCAGGTAGTTTGATAGGGATGATGATATTATTTATTTTTTTGTGCACAAACATTGTAAAATTATCTATGATTGTGGATACAGGAAATTTTTTATTAAAGTATATGGGGCTTTTTTTTGTTCCATTAGTAGTAGGGATTATGGATTCGTTTGAATTAATTCAAGATAATTTTCTACAGTTGTTAATCATATTAGTAATTTCATGCATATCTGTAATGTTTGTATCATGTAAGGTTACGGATTTATTAATTATTTTTTTTAGAAAGGAACAAAATTATGATTAATGAAATATTTTCAGCTTTGTTTTTCATTGTAGCAACAATAATTATATATATGTCTTTTAATAAATTGTACCTTAATATAAAATCACCGATACTAAACCCAGTTTTAGTATCATCATGTTTTATTATTTTATTACTAATTTTATTTAAAATTCCATATCCTACATATAATAAGGGTGGCAGAGCAATAACAAGCTTACTAGGTCCATTAGTAGTTGTATTGGCTATACCACTTTATAAAAACAGACAGGCTTTAATGAAGAATTTCATACCTATTATGGGCGGTATTTTTGCTGGAATAGTAACTACCTTTATAACAGTTGTTCTTTTATGTAAAATGTTTAATATTAAATATTCAATAATGTTATCATTGTTTTCAAAATCTATTACAACTCCAATGGCTGTAGAAGCTACAAAAATTCTTGGTGGAAGTGAATCTATAACTATAATTGCAGTTGCAATAACAGGAATACTTGGAGCTGGATTTGCACCTTTTGTAATAAAGTATGGTAAAATAAAAAATGATGTGGCAAAGGGATTAGGTATAGGTACATCGTCACATGCTATAGGAACTTCTAAAGCAGTTGAAATGGGAGAAGAAATTGGAGCAGCAAGTGGATTAGCAATAGCAGTTTCAGGAATAACAACTATTTTAATAATTATAGTAATACGCAATTTTATTTAAGTGATAAATAATGATTAGAAAATAAAATGGGAGGAAGTTATAATGATTAATGCTAAAAAAATATATTTTTCTATTATAGAAAAGGAAGATATGCATTATTTATATCAATGGTTTTCAGATACAAACTTTTTAAAATATTATGATTATGTACCTCCTGTACCACAAAGCAAAGATGAGGTTAATCAAACTTTTAATGATTATGAAACAAAAGATGAATCAGTAGTATTTGCAATAAGATTGAAATCAGATAATAAAATTATTGGTATAGCAGGGTTTGATGATATGGTTAAATCAAATAAAGTGGCAACTCTTTTTATAGGTATAGGAGATAAAGAATTAAGAGGTAAAGGTTATGGAAATGAATCTCTGAAAATATTATTAGATTATGGATTTAATGATATGGATTTCTATAGAATTCAATTAAATGTTTTAGAATTTAATACTTCTGCAATAAAATTATATGAAAGAGCTGGTTTTAAAAGAGAAGGTGTATTTAGGGATTTTGTTCTAAGAAATAATCAAAGATACGATATGTTTTTGTATGGATTACTTAAACATGAATATAATTTTAATAATGAAAACCGCCTAAAGTAGTCAGGCGGTTTTAAATTTATATGATATATAACATATTATTATATATTAAGCTATGTTAGCCTCAATCATGCTAGTAAAAGAATTAAGTGGTTTTACTCCAATTTCCTTTGCTGCAACATTACCATCTTTAAATAAAGTTACTGTTGGTATGCTTTGAATTCCATAGCGTATTGCAAGTTCTTGTTGGTCATCAACATCAACTTTTAATACAGTTATTTTTCCCTCATATTGTTCTGCAATTTTTTCAATAACAGGAGCAAGCATTCTGCAAGGTGAGCACCATGTAGCCCAGAAATCAACCAAAACTAATTTATCCTTTTTAATAATATCATCAAATTCTTTTGTATTTTTTGGATATAATATATTCATTTTAAAAATCTCCTTATTTAGTTTTTAAATATTTTATTTTAATTTAATTTTATCTATTTTTTTAGCTGCATCTTGTGCAGCGATAAGACCTTCACTTACAGCTTTAGAAATTTGAAGTGGCTTTCCTGTACAATCTCCAGCAGCATAAACACCTTCAATATTTGTTTCCATGGAGCTATTAACTGCAATAAATCCACCATCTAATTCTAAACCATCTATAAGTGCTGTTGGTGCTACAATTTCTCTTAACATAAAAACGGCATCAGTTTTAATTATTTTATCTCCGATAATTACACTTTCAACTTTTGTATTGCCATTTACTTCATCTATTGTTCCAGATATAAATTCTATATTAGGATTTAGTTCCTTAGGTTGTTCGTTTTTAGAAACAAAAATTACTTTTACACCAATTTCATTTAGAAAATTAGCTTCTCTTGTAGCATCTTTACTTTGGTCCCAAACTACAGCAGTTTTATTTCTATACAACATTCCATCACATGTAGCACAATAGCTTACTCCGTTTCCAAGTAATTTAGATTCACCAGGTATTTCTTTAACTTTTGACATTCCCATAGCAAGAATTACTTTTTTAGCTTCAACAATTTCTCCATTGATATTGACCATGAAATGATCATAGAAGGGTAGTATATTTACAACCTTTTCATTTTCTATATGGACATTCATAGTATTTACATGTTCAACAAAACGATTCATTAATTCTTTTCCACTTATATTATAAAATCCTAAATGGTTGTCGATACGTTCAGCTTTTGCTAAATAATTTTCACTGCTAGAAAACAAACGTAGTGTTTTTCCTCTCGCTAAAGTGTTTACAGCTGCGGAAAGGCCTGCTGGACCAGCACCTATTATTGCAACATCAATTATATCACTCATATTTCACCTCAAATTAGTATATATTTATCATTCTTTTGGTTCTTGAACAGAAATTTCGTTAATTTCAACAATTTTATTACAATTAGAACAGTAATAACGATGTACAACACTATGGTTGCATTCGTTGTGAACTAATTTTTTATAACATTTATCTAAATATTTTTCTCCCCATAATATTAAACTATTAAAAACATCTTCCAGATCATAACCCTTTTCAGTTAAAGAATATTTATATCTAGGTGGATGAGTTTGGTATAACTCTCTTTTAATTAATTCATCATTTTCCATAGTCTTAAGTCTCTCAGACAATAAGTTTGTTGGTATTCCTTCTAGTCCATCTTGAATTTCTTTATATGTTTCATTACCAATTAACATTTGATGAAGAATAAGTAGAGACCATTTATCTCCTATGATGTTTAATGTTTGAGCAATATTACATGGCAAATTATATTGATTTTTCATTTGAATGCTCCTTGAGTACTATTTGACTATGCATATTTAATAATACTAATATTATTTTATTTTTATAAGATAATATACTAAATCACACTTAATTAAAAAGATAGTAATTTAGTTAAATCATTGAATTGTCCTGTAAATGTTAAAATACCTATTATGATTAAAATTGCTCCACCTATTTTAACTGTATATTTCATCAAATTTCTATTTTCTTTAAAGAAATTTAAAGTTTGTGTTGTAAATAAGCCTAATGCTAAAAAAGGAAGGACAAATCCAATAGCATAAACAAGTACTAATAAATTGCCTTTAAGAGGATGTGACGCGCCTGATGCCAAAATTAGCACTGATGAAAGAGCGGGGCCAACACATGGAGTCCATGCAAAGCTAAAAGTAAAGCCCATAATAAATGCTATAATTGGATTCATTTTATCTGTTAATTCTAAATTAAACTTTTTTTCATTTTTTAAAAAATTTAATTTTAACAATCCTACTTGTGAAAGTCCTAATACTATAATTATTATTCCACCAATTTGGCTAAATAATGTTTTATTATTAATAAAAAATGTTCCTAAAGCAGAAAAGGAAAGTCCAAGTATAAAAAAAGTGCTTGAAATACCAGCTATAAAAAACAATGTATTTGTTAATACTTTTTTTCTTTTGTAAAAAATAGTTCCATCTTCATTAATAATTTTACCATTGCCTGCTAAATAACTAATATAAACAGGAATAAGTGGTATAACACAAGGCGAAAAAAAAGATAAAACCCCTTCGAAAAATACTAAAACAAAGCTAACATTATTAACAATAGATAATCCACTAAACAAGGTCTACCTCCTAGTATAAGACTTTAATTTAATATAGCACAGTAACTTTAATTTGTCAAGTAACTATAAATAGTAAAATGACATAATTTATTAAACATTATATTGAAAATAATTCCTATTTATCATATACTTAAATATATTTATAAATAATTTTTTTGTTTAAAACATATTATATAGGGTAGATTATACTAGAAATATATAACAAATAAATACAACATAATATCGTTGACAATATTGAGGAGTGATTATAATAATTAATTTTAAGGGTTTGACTTTAGATGATAAACAGATAATAAATGAGTTTGTTAATATGAATTCAATTGAATCATATGAATACTTATTTTCATCACTATATATGTGGAGAAAATTAAATAGAGTTAAGTATGCAATAATAGATGATACACTTATAATAGAAAAAAATGAAGAGGGAAAAGGAACATTTTATGCAAGACCACTTCATTATAAGAAAGAAAATCTTGTAAATTTAATTGAAATTTTAAAAAAAAGAAATGAAGATTACACTGATAGAGATTATTTTTTTGGTGATGTTGATCAAGACTTTATAAACGATTTAAAGGAATATACTGATTATAATATAGAAATTATAGAAGATGTTGATGATTTTGAGTATGTATATAAAACAGAAGATTTAATTGAATTAAGGGGTAAAAAATATCATGGAAAGAAAAATCATGTTAATACTTTTGAAAAAACATACAACTATGAAATAAAAGCTATAACAAATGAAAGTGTCATTAAGGATTGTTTAGAGTTGTTACATAAATGGCATGAAGAAGTTTTAAAAACTATTGATAAAGAAATGTGCATGGAGATAGATGCAATAAAAGATATTTTTGGTGAATTGCAATATCTTAATCTTGAGTCAATAGCTGTTTATGTTGATGAAAAACTAGCAGGTTTCACAGTTGGTGAGAGAGTTAATGATAAATTAGCCGTAATACATGTGGAGCGTGGTGAACTAGAATATAAGGGAGTATATGCTTTTATAAATAGAAAATTTTTAATGGAGTGCTTTTCAGACACGGAATTTGTAAATAGACAGGAAGATACGGGTAATTCTGGATTAAGAAAAGCAAAAAAATCTTATCATCCTGTAAAGATGGTAAAAAAATATTTAGTTAAATTGAGCTAATTTAAATACATATACATAAAATATATTTTTATAAAAAAATTCAAAATAGTATTGACATATAAAAACAATCGTAGTACAATGGTAAAAATTTGAGAGGTGTAACATGGATATTAAATTATTATGTGTACAATTACATCATCATCACAGAACAGGGTTTGTTAGGGAACTTTAAGTAAGATTTAAGTTCACAGATGCAAGCTCTTTTAGTCATTTAATTAAAAGACTTGTATCTGTGGTGAATAATATAAACGTTAAGATAAGCCATCTGATATACAAGTCAGATGGCTTTTATTGTATGCCCTAACCCCATTTTTCAGAGTCTTTTTTCTGAAAAATGGTTGGTAGGTCAACCGCAACGAATTCCCAATGTATGCGACCATAGGGAGCAAATACATTGGAGAATGAGACTGCGTAAGGCCCTAACCCCATTTTTCAGAGTCTTTTTTCTGAAAAATGGTTGGTAGGTCAACTGCAATGAGCTCCAAATTTATGCGAACGATAGAGAGTAAATAAATTTGCGATGCGAAACTGCGATAGGTCTAATTAAAAAAGAAATATTATAGGAGGAAAACATGGATTTTTTAAAAATAGAAGACGAGGTTAAATTTTCACATAAAATGTTTATTTTAAAAAGAGAAATAGAACAATTTTTATGTGAAGAGGGATATAGAAACATAGAACCATCAATATATGAAAACTACGATGAATTTACAGGAATAAACTTCAGAGTGGACAAAAAATCATCAGTAAAACTTTTAGAAAACAGTGGAAATATATTTATACTATCACCAGATATAACAACAGGAATAGTTAATAAATTAATGCCAAGATGGGAGTTAGGACTTACACTCAAAATATTTTATTACGGTAAGACATACATAAACAATGGAATAGGAATAAAAGAAAACAGACAAATGGGCGTAGAACTCATAGGAGAAAAAAATAATAATACAGATGAAAGTGTATTAAGCATAGCTATAAAAACTATGAAAAAATACAGCAATCAATATTTATTTGAGATAGGTAACAGCAAATTTCTAAAGGGTATAATGCAAGCTTGTTCATTTAACAATTATGATTATAAAAATATTTTGAATTTATTATATTCAAAGAATAAGCAGGAGTTAAAAGAATATTTATCAAAGATTTCATACAAAGAACCAATGAGTACTCTAATAAATATTTTTGATTTGGAAGGCAGTCTTGATGAAATATTACAAAACCTTAAAGGTTTATATATTAATGATTTAATGCAACAAGGAATAGATGAACTTTGCACCCTAGATAAAAGCTTAAATGGTAATACACACAAGATTATATATGATTTATCAATGGTTTCTGAGTTAAGCTATTATGATGGAATTATATTTAGAGGTTACATAGATGGTTCAAATAAAGTAATCATAAAAGGTGGAAGATATGATTCTTTTACAGAGCAATATGGATACAAGATACCAGCCATAGGTTTTTCAATAGAATTAGATGAGTTAATTAAAACTATTTATGAGGAGGAAATGACAATATGAGTTTAACAGTTGCAATACCAAAAGGAAGACTTGGGAATCAGACAATAGATATGTTTAAATCTGCTGGAATAGGCGAAACAATTGATGAAGATTCAAGAAAGCTTATATTTGAGGATAAAAAAAATGACATAGTGTTCATGCTCCTTAAAAATTCAGATGTAATAACATATGTAGAAAATGGAGTAGCAGATATAGGAATTTCAGGCAAAGATATGGTAATGGAAAAAAATGCAGATATATATGAACTTTATAAAATGAACATAGGTAGATGTAAAATGTCCGTTGCAGGAATAAAAGGAAAAAGAATATTCAAAGATGATACTATATTAAATGTGGCTACTAAGTTTCCTGAAATAGCAAAAAAATATTTTAGTGTGAAAGGTCAAAAAATTAAAATTATAAAGCTTAATGGATCAATAGAGCTTGCTCCAATATTAGGGTTATCAGATGTGATAGTGGATTTGGTTGAAACAGGTAATACATTAAAAGCAAATGGGTTAGAAATTTTTGATGATATGTATGATATAAATGCAATGATTATATCAAATAAAATAAGCTATAAGTTTAAGAGGGAAAAAATTAAGGAAACAATTGAAATAATAAGGGCGGAGGACGAAAAAAATGATAAAAATAATTAATGATGTTGATAAAATAGGATTTTTAAGAGAACTTCAAAAAAGAAATGCAGAAGACTACAATGATGTTTATGAAGTAGTGGATAAAATAATAGAAGATGTAAGAAATAATAAAGATAGTGCAGTAAAAAAATACACCTTAGAGTTTGATAAAGTTTCCATAAACAACATAGAGGTAACAAAAGAAGAAATAGAGGAAGCATTTAATACTATAGATAAAGAACTGTTAGACACTATAAAAAAATCAAAAGAAAATATTTATAATTTTCACAAAAGACAAGTAAATAAAGGATTTAAATATAAACCAGAAGGCAAGGATATAATACTTGGTCAAATGGTAAATCCCATAGATAAGGTCGGCATTTATGTGCCAGGAGGGAAAGCCGCATATCCTTCAACTGTTCTTATGAATGCAATTCCAGCTAAAATAGCAGGTGTAAATGAAATAAATATGATAACACCTCCACAAAATGATGGAAAAATTAAAGATTCAATAATTGTTGCTGCATCATTAGCAGGTGTTGATAGAATTTTTAAAGTTGGCGGGGCACAAGGGGTTGCAGCACTCGCCTATGGAACAGAAACTATACCTAAAGTATATAAGATTACTGGGCCAGGTAATATATTCGTAGCAGCAGCTAAAAGAAAAGTTTCAGGTTTTGTTGGGATTGATATGATAGCAGGACCGAGTGAAATCCTCATAATAGCTGATGAATGTGCAAATCCAAAATATATTGCTGCAGATATGATTTCACAAGCAGAACATGATGAGATGGCAGCATCTATTCTTGTTACAGAATCAAGAAGTTTAGTAGATAAAGTTGTAAAAGAACTAGAGAGACAGGTAAATCTGTTAGAAAGAAAAGAAATCATAGAAAAATCTCTTACTAATCACGGTGCAATAATTGTAACAGATAGCATAAAAGAGTGTATAGACATTGCCAACGAAATAGCCCCTGAACATTTAGAGCTTCTAACAGTGAATTGCTTTGAAATGTATAAAGAAATAAAAAATGCAGGTGCAATTTTTTTAGGAGAATATAGCCCAGAACCTGTGGGGGATTATTTTGCAGGACCTAATCACACACTTCCTACAAGCTCTACAGCTAAATTTTCATCAGCACTATGTGTAGATGATTTCATTAAAAAAACATCTATTATATATTATAGCAAAGAAGCATTGAACGAAAACAGAGAAGATATAATTAGATTTGCTGAAAATGAAGGACTAACAGGACATGCAAACGCAGTTAGAATAAGAGAAAAATCAATTTAAAATAATTTTATTAGGAAGAGGCCAAAAATGATAAAACTAAAACCAAGTGTAGAAAAGTTAAATGCATATTTTGTAAATGACGTGCCATACAAAGTTAAACTTGATGCAAATGAAGGAAGCAATTATTTACTACAAGGTGGATTGAATATTGAAGATTTTAATCCAAATTTATACCCTGATAGCGACTCTAAATTATTAAGAGAAAAAATGGCTTTGTACTATGGTTGTAATCCTGAAAATATTTTAGCCGGAAATGGTTCGAGCGAATTAATTAATATGGTTATAAATGCTTACTGTGAAAAGGGTGATAAAGTAACAAGTTTTGTACCATCATTTAGCATGTATCAAACATATTGTGACTTGTGTGGAGCTGAATATGAGGGAGTTGAAACAGAAAAAGACTTCTCTCAAAATATAGACAAACTTATTGACAAATCTTTAGAGATAAATCCTAAAATAGTTATTCTTTGCACTCCAAATAATCCTACGGGATATGTTACAGCTAAGCAAGATATAATAAAGCTGTTGGACAATGTTAAAGATTCTATAATAATAATTGATGAAGCCTATGTTGATTTTTGTGAAAATTCAATAGTTAATTTAATAAACAATTATGAACAATTAATAGTTATGCGAACATTATCAAAAGCTTTTGGTTTAGCAGGTTTACGAGTAGGAGCTATGATTGCAAATGAAGATTTAGTAAGGCAGATTTGGAAGGTAAAAGTTCCATATAATATCAATATATTATCCCAATGTGCAGCAGTTAAATCTCTAGAAAATATCAACCTTGTAAATTTATATACAAAAGAAGTCGCTATTTTAAGAGAAGAATTAATGAATAATTTAAAGAAATTAAATTTTACAGTGTATGATTCTGGTTCTAACTTTATATTTATCAAGTCACCTGTGGATAACTTATACGAAAAACTCATGATCTGTGGAGTATTAATTAGAAAAATTAATTATAATAGTGATATTTATTATAGGATAACAGTTGGTACAAAAGAAGAAAATGAAATACTCTTAACTGAAATTAAAAATATAATAAGTGGAGAGATTGTATGAGACAAAGTAATATTAAAAGAATAACAAATGAAACAAGTATAGAAGTTGAGATAAATTTAGATGGAAGTGGAAAAACAGAAATAGATACTGGCATTGGGTTTTTAAATCACATGTTAACCTTGTTTGGATTTCATGGAGGATTTGACCTAAAAATTAAATGCATAGGTGATTTAGAAGTAGATTCTCATCATACAGCAGAAGATATAGGAATTACTTTGGGTCAAGCATTTAAAGAAGCAATAGGAGATAAAAAAGGGGTAAATCGCTATGGGACGATGCTTTTGCCCATGGATGAAGCTTTGGCTAGGGTTGTTGTTGATATAAGTGGCAGACCATATCTCGTTTACCTCTTAGATTTTAATAGAGCAATGATTAAAGATATTTCTACAGAGGATTTTAAGGAATTTTTTAAGGGATTTGTAAATAATTCTTTGACTACATTACATATTGAGTTATTGTATGGAGAAAATGATCATCACAAAATTGAAGGGATATTTAAAGGATTTGGAAGGGCATTAAAAAGTGCAAGCCGCATAACTTCCTCTACATTACAATCAACGAAAGGAAATTTATAAAATGCATGTTATAATAGATTATGGAATGGGCAATTTAGCATCGGTTCAAAGAGCATTTGAAAAGTTAGATGTGGAAACTAAAATTAGCAATAAAATTGAAGATTTAAAAAATGCAAAATCGTTGATATTACCTGGAGTAGGAGCGTTTAGAGATGCAATAAAATCTCTTGAAGAGTATGAGTTAATAGATGCTATCAAAGATGAAGTAGCAAAAGGTAAAAATATAATTGGTATTTGTTTAGGCATGCAATTACTTTATCAAAGAGGATTCGAATATGGAGATTATGAGGGTTTAGGACTTATTAAAGGAAATATAGAGTATATGGATATTAAACTTAAAATACCTCATATGGGATGGAATAATTTAAAGTTTAAAAAAGATGACCCAATATTAAGGTATATAAAAGAAGATGAATTTGTGTACTTTGTGCATTCCTATTATGCAGTTTCGGATAATTCGGAGCTAGTTGCATATGCAGAGTATGAAAAAAATGTTCCAGCGATAGTTAGAAGCGAAAATGTTTATGGAATTCAGTTTCATCCTGAAAAAAGTGGAGAAACAGGTCTTAATATACTTAAGGCATATAAAGAAATTATAGAAAAATAAATTTAAAAATGAGAGGATAAATTATGATATTATTTCCTGCAATAGATATAAAAGATAATAAATGCGTTAGACTTAAACAAGGTAAATTTGATAATATGAACGTGTACTCAGACGATCCAGTAGAAATGGCTAAAAAGTGGGAAAGTCTCGGCGCAAGTTACCTACATGTAGTAGACTTAGATGGAGCAAAAAATGAAGGTTTTCAAAACAGAAAATCTATAGAAAAAATAGCAAACTCAATTAAAATACCAATGCAAACTGGTGGAGGTATAAGGAGTGAAGAAAGGATAAAAAACCTTATAGATATTGGTGTTAATAGAGTTATAGTTGGAACAATGGCTATAGAAAACCAAGAATTATTAGAGAAACTAACTAAAATATATAAAGAGAAAATTGCAGTTTCAATAGATGCATATAAAGGGAAAGTAGCAGTTAGAGGGTGGCAGGCTGTAGGAGACACAGATTCTGTTGATATATGCAAATTTTTAGAGCAAATAGGAATAAAAACAATTGTTTATACAGACATATCAAAGGACGGTATGTTAAATGGTCCAAATTTTGCTGTATATGAGGAACTATCACAAAAAATAGGTCTAGATATAATAGCTTCAGGTGGAGTAACAACAATTTCAGACATTGAAAAATTAAATAATATGAAAATGTATGGTGCAATAATAGGAAAGGCATTATATGACAATAAACTAGATTTTAATGAAGCACTAAGAGCGATGAATAATAAAAGAAAGGATTAATTATGTTAGCAAAAAGAATTATACCTTGTTTAGATGTTAGAAATGGTAGAGTAGTAAAGGGTAAAAATTTTAAAGACATACAAGATGTTGATGACCCTGCTCGCTTAGGTAAATTTTATAGTGAGTCAGGTGCAGATGAACTTGTATTTTATGATATAACAGCATCAAATGAAGAAAGAAAAACATCACTAGAATTTGTAAAAAAAGTTGCACAAGAAATAAATATACCATTTTCAGTAGGAGGAGGGGTTTCATCTCTTGATGATTTTAAATATATATTGAGAAGTGGTGCAGATAAAGTTTCTATAAATTCATCTGCTGTTAAAAATCCAAAATTAATTAAAGAAGCATCAGAGCGTTTTGGTAACCAATGTGTTGTACTATCAATAGATGCTAAGAAAAATGATTTAGGTTCATGGAGCGTTTATGTAAAGGGTGGAAGAGAAAAAACAGATTTAGATGCAATTGAGTGGGCAAAAAAAGGCGTGGAACTTGGCGCAGGAGAAATAGTAGTAAATAGCATAGATGAAGATGGTATGAAAAATGGCTATGATATTGAACTCCTAAAAAAAATTACCGATGCAGTTCGTGTTCCTGTAATAGCATCGGGAGGAGCTGGTACATATGAGCATTTCTTAGAAGCAGCGAAATACGCAAATGTTGATGGTATACTAGCGGCATCAGTATTTCACTTTGGTGAAATAAAGATTGTTGATTTAAAGAAATATTTAAAAAATAATGGAATAGAAATTAGAACAATAGAGAGAACTATTGCAAAAGATAAAAGTGAGAATTATAAAAAATAAAATATAAAGGATAAAATTATGGAAATTAAAGAATTAAAAGAATTTTTAGAACAAATTAAATTTGATGAAAAGGGACTTGTTGTTGCAGTAGCACAGGATTATATAACAAATGAAGTTCTTATGGTAGCATATATGAGCAAAGAATCATTAGAAATTACATTAAAAGAAAAGAGGGCATGCTATTTTTCACGCAGTAGACAAAGTTTATGGAGAAAAGGTGAAACATCAGGACATATTCAAAAGCTTAAAGGTTTATATTACGACTGCGATGCAGATGCAGTACTAATGAAAGTTGAGCAAATAGGATGTGCTTGTCATACAGGAGCATATTCATGCTTTTATAATAAGGCATATGAAGAAAATGTTACAGATCAGGCAATATTAAAAAAAGTGTACAATCAAATTATAAATAGAAAAGAAAATCCAGTAGAAGAATCATATACAAATTATTTATTTGAAAAAGGATTAGATAAAATATTAAAAAAAGTTGGAGAAGAAACAAGCGAAGTAATAATAGGAGCGAAAAATAAAAATAAAGAAGAACTTGTATATGAACTAAGTGATTTAATATATCACTCCTTAGTGTTAATGGTAAGTGAAGGTGTAACAATAGATGAGATAAAACAAGAATTAGCGAAAAGACATAAATAGAAATTAAACTATGGGTGCAATAATATATTGTACTCTTTTTTTATGTAGTAAGTAAATAAAAAATAAACTATTTTGGCTGGGAATATATCATTTTCAACACACTAAATTAACACATTTTCAACACAAATAAATTCTATTATTTGGAATAAGTGCAAATAGAGTAAACTAGGAGGATTGTATGGATAATGGAAAGAAATCGAAGAAATGGAAGCCTAAAAAAATAAAGTTACCTAAGCTAACAAAAAAGAAAATAGTAATAATTGTAATTATAGGCGTAGTAGTTCTAGGAGGTAGTATTTATGGGTATAATAAACTGTTTTTAGGTAAAAGTATTGAAAATTTTAATACTGCTACAGTAACAAAAGGAGGTATAACTGTATCAATAGAGGGTTCGGGTGTAATTGAACCAATCGAGATGTATGAAATAACATCATTAGCTACAGGAGAAATACTTCAGTCAGATTTTGAAGAAGGGCAAGAAGTTAAAGCAGGAGATTTGCTTTATGTTATTGATACAAAAGATATAGAAAATACTATAGAAAAAGCAAAAGTATCTTTAGAAAAGCAGCAATTATCTCATAGTGAAATTTTAGATTCATATGCAGGCTTATTAGTAGCTTCACCCATACCAGGGGTCATAACTGAATGTTATGTAAAAAATGGTGATTATGTACAAAGTGGTACTAAAATAGCGGATATTATAAATAATGAGTATATGATGTTAGAAATTCCATTCAATTCAAACGATGCCTCAAATATAAATGTTGGAGATACGGCACAGGTAACTCTTGAAAATTCTTTTTATGAATCGACAGGTACTGTTCAATATGTTTCGTCTGGTGAAATAGTAATAGACTCTGGGGCTACAGTATCCACAGTAAAGATAAAAGTTAAAAATCCAGGATCTATAACAAACGCAGATAAGGCAACAGCAATAATAAACAACATGGCATGCAACTCATCGGGAACATTTGATTATTGGGAACAAAAAACAGTTACAGCACAAACATCTGGAGATGTAATTAGCCTTAATCATACAACGGGTGATAAAGTTAGTGATGGAAGTATCATAGTAAATTTAGAAAGTAAAAGTGCTGAAATTTCACTTAAACAAAGTGAGCTTTCTCTAAAAGATTCTGAACTTGCTTTGCAAAATACATACGATCAATTAGATGATTACAATATTACATCACCTATATCAGGTACAGTTGTTCAAAAAAACTCCAAAGCAGGAGATACCTTAGACACTAATACTAAAAGTACCACCATGGCAGTTATAGCAGATATGTCAAAACTAACCTTTGAGTTAGATGTAGATGAACTAGATATAGGAAAGATAGCAGTTGGTCAAAAAGTTACAGTAACAGCGGATTCCCTAAGTGGTAAATCCTTTGAAGGAACAATTGAGAACATTAGTGCTATAGGAACAAGCACTGATGGCGTAGCATCATACCCTGTAACCGTAGAAATGGATAACACTGGTGACTTAATGATAGGAATGAATGTCAATGCAGAAATTGTAATTGAATCAAAGCAAGATATATTGAGAATACCATCATCAGCACTTAATAGAAACAATAGAGTTCTAGTAGAAGATAAAGATGGTTCTAAAGCAGCAGCACAAGCAGCAGCTCAAGCCCAAAATTCAAAAACAAACAATCAAAATAACAATGGCATAAAATCCTTTGCTCCAACAAGTGCACCAGAAGGATATACATATGTAACAGTTGAAATAGGAATAAATGATACAGATTATGTAGAAATAGTGAGTGGACTTGAAGAAGGTGACGTTGTTGTAGTACCTACTGAAGTAACAACTACAACCACTACAAATCAACAAAACTTCAGAGGAGGAATGGAAGGCGGAGGAATGCCTACAGGTGGCGGTGGAATGCCTCCAGGAGGTATGTAGTGATAATTCGGGAGGTTGAACATGATAGATTTAGTAGATTTATATAAAATATATAAAATAGGTGACAGTGAAATAAGGGCACTTGATGGAATAAATCTGCATATAGATAAAAATGAATTTGTAGCTATAGTAGGACAGTCGGGGTCTGGAAAATCAACATGTATGAACATGATTGGTTGCTTAGATATTCCAACATCAGGTAAATTTATTTTAAACGGAAAAGATGCAAGCAAATTAAAAGAAGATGAACTTTCAGAAATAAGAAATCTTACATTAGGGTTTATATTCCAACAGTACAATTTAATTTCAAAGCTAAATGTATTTGAAAATGTAGAGTTGCCATTGATATATAGGGGAGTAGAAAAGAATAAAAGAAAGAAAATGGTAGAAGAATCCTTAGAAAGAGTGGACTTGACAGACAGGATATTAAATATGCCATCACAATTATCAGGAGGACAGCAGCAGAGGGTTTCAATTGCCAGAGCCCTTTCTGGAAATCCACCTGTTATACTTGCAGATGAACCAACAGGTGCATTAGATTCAAAAACTGGAGCAGAGGTTCTTGAGCTCCTCAAAGAAATTAATAGAGAAGGAAACACCATAGTCCTTATTACTCACGATAATTTTATTGCCCAGCAAGCCAAGAGAATAGTTAGGCTGCACGATGGCAAGATAATTGAAGATAAAGTATTGGGGGTGGCAGAAAATGAACTTTAAACAATCCTTTATATTAGCAATAAAAAGTTTAAGAGGAAGTAAAATGCGTTCATTTTTAACAATGCTAGGTATTATTATAGGTGTCGCATCGGTTATACTTTTAGTTAGCTTAATAAGTGGTATGGCAGCTGATATGTCAGAAAGTTTTGAAAGTATGGGAACAAATCTTATATCAGTAAACATTAGGGGTAGAGGTGGAAACATAACATTGAATCCAAAGGAAATGCAGGAACTTGCCGAAGAAAATCCAGATTCAATAGCAGCTGTTACTCCTTTAGTTTCTATTAATAATGCTACTGTAAAGTTTGAATATAACAATATGACAACAACTTGTACAGGAAGTAATGAATATTTTCCCCAAATAAAAAATTCAACTGTTGAATCGGGCAGATACATAAGTTATTTAGATGTTGAAAAAAGACAAAAAACATGTGTTATTGGCTCGTATGTAAAAAATGAACTCTTTGAAAATGAATCACCAATAGGAAAACAGATAAAAATAAATGGAACAGCATTTACTGTTGTTGGAGTCTTAGCAGAAAAAGCAGATTCCGAAGAGAGTGGAGATGATGATATAGTGATGATACCATACACTTCAGCATCGAGATTATCACGTATGATGTCAATAAGCAACTATTCATTTAGTGCAACTTCTACTGAAACTGTAGAAAAAGCAATGGAAGCAATAAATAAAAAAATGTCAGAAGTATTTAGCAGCACTAATTACTACAGTGTATTTAGTGCATCCCAGGCTCTAGACCAAGTAAATGAGTTAATGGGAACCGTAACATTGGTACTAGTTGGAGTCGCGGCAATATCACTTCTAGTAGGTGGTATAGGAATTATGAACATAATGCTCGTTTCAGTAACAGAGAGAACAAGAGAAATAGGCATAAGAAAATCACTTGGAGCAAAGAGAAAAGATATAATGAGTCAATTTGTTGTAGAAGCTGCAACTACTAGTTCAGTAGGAGGGGTAATTGGTATTATATTTGGAGTAGTATCAGCATATGGAATCGGATCCTTACTAGATATGACTGTTAAGCCATCCTTTTATGCAGTGATCATTGCCTTTTCTGTTTCAGTTATAATAGGAATAACATTTGGATATTTTCCAGCTAATAAAGCAGCTAAAATGCACCCAATAGATGCATTAAGACAAGACTAACGCAATCAACAACATAATTACAACCTTAAAAAAAGAAAGGATTGATATAATTGAAAAAAATAATAGCACTTACATTAATTGTATTAACATTTTGTACCATATTTGCTACAACATATGCAGCTGAAACATCATCTGATGATATAGTACAGATGATGAAATCACTCAATATAATGAGCGGATACTCGGACGGAAACATGCATCTAGAAGATAAACTTACGAGGGCACAATTTGCAAAAATAATAGTAAATGCATCTCCTTATAAAAATAGTGTGTCATCAAAATCAACTACATCACCATTTAAAGATGTACCGTATTCCAGTTGGTCAGCACCATACATAAGCGTTGCAGTTGCAAGCAAGCTTATAACAGGGTACCCAGATTCTTCATTTAAGCCAGATAAAAATGTAACACTTGAAGAAGCTGTAACAGTCGTACTTAACTTAATGGGTTATACAAGTGAAGACTTTGGTTCATCTTGGCCATATGGTCAACTGAGCTTAGCAACTAATATAGGTTTATTGAAAAACTCTTCTGTTCAAGCAGGAACTGAAATAACTAGAAATGATGCAATGCAAATAATATACAATATGCTAAATAGCAATACAAAATCAGGTAGTGCCTATGTTGATTCTTTAGGGTATGAAATACTTGAAGATGTAATATTAATTGCTACTTCCGATGAAGATTCATCAATTAGTGTTGGAAAGATTTCTACTTCAGCAGGTACATATAAGATTACTAGTATGTTTAATGTAGAGAACATAGGAAGAAAAGGGAATGCTATATTGAATAATAATGATGAAATTATATGCTTTATCCCTTCGGATGACCAGATTACAACCTATATTGCATATGCAGCAATTGATGGAGATATAATAGTTTCAATGTCTGGTGGGTATACAGAATCACTAGGGCTCAATAAAAGTACAACTGTATATTATAAAGGGACTAAAACAACTGTTGATAATATAGTTTCTAGCATAAGTGTAGGAGATATTATAAAGGTATCTTATTCAAGAGGAAACATAGATTTTGTAGTAGTATCAGGTAATAAAATGCAAGGACCGGTTATAGCTAATGATTCAAATTGGAGCAACTTATTTAATACAAATAATTCAAACGTAATAGTTATGAGAAATGGAAATAAGGTTAGTGTAAATGATATAAGCACATATGATGTTTTGTACTATTCACAATCTTTAAATATATTGTGGGCGTACAATAAAAAAATAACTGGAATATACGAAAGTGCATCACCAAATAAAGACCAACCATCGTCAGTAGCTATATCAGGAACGGAATACTCTTTAGAAACAGCAGACGCATTCAATAAATTATCATCAAAAGGTGTATTTAGTATTGGAGATAGTGTGACTTTACTAATTGGTAAAGATGGCAAAATTGCAGATGTTATATCACCAACTGAAACGAAAATTAATATTATTGGATATTTAATTGGTAGTGGAACAAAAAACATTACAAATGATTCAGGATATACTTACAATGTAAACTATGTAGAAATAGTTACTACAGATGGAGATATATTAGAATATGAAGCAAATAAAAATTATTCTAGCATGGTTAATTCGGTAGTTACCATTAAATTTTTAAATGGCCTTGCAGTTTTAAGCAAAACGAATGGAGGAAGCTTAAGTGGAATTTTTGATTGGGAAAATAAAAAACTTGGTTTAACACCAATAGCAACGGGTATAAATATAATAGATATTGGAACTGTTGATTCAAGTATGAATTCTAAATATGTAATAACTTATCCTCAACGAATTAACAATGTAAAAATTAATAGTTCAAACATATTATATTACAATAAAAACAAAAATGGTGAAATAGACAACTTAATATTGAAAAATGTAACAGGAGATTCACTTAAATATGGAATAGTTTTAGATGCAGAAGTTACCACTGTGGATATGAGTATATCATCAAAATATGAATGTGATGTAAATGGTACAACAATGACTCTTTCAAGCAGTAATTCAGCTTATACAAATGTAAATTTAGGTCAGCCGGCAGCATTTTACATAGATGGTACCAGCATAGTTTCAATTAAGCCGCTATCAGTGGTTTCTACGGCTATTACAGATGTAAATGGAGTTCAATTAGAAACTTCTAAAGGTGAAATATATTTATTGAGCAGTGATGTTGTTGTTTACGACAATACAAAGTTCACAGGATATGATATAATACCATTATCTGATATTATAGGAAATGGCGGATATAATATAAAAGCGTATTATGATAAGTCAGAATCAAGTGGTGGAAGAATAAGAGTAATAATAGTAACTGAAAAGTAGTTTTATTCTTGACTTTAATAATATAAATAAAAAGTAAATATAAAAATTTAAATATATAAAAATTTCAAATTATTTACACTCAAAAAACACACTTCTATCACAATATAATAATAATATTATATTATAAATAAATAATTGTTATATAATATTAGGAGGAAAAAATAATGGATGATAATGAAAGAAACATATTTAATCAAAATGAGCAAGAAGATAGTTTCGAGAAAATTGAAGAAAAAATCTATCAATCAGAACAATTGGAACAATCAGAAAAAACTAATTCAACTGGTTATAACAATTTTTCAAATGAAGTTAACTTTTTAATTAGAGACGACAATCAATATAGCAAGAAAGAAAAACAGAAAAAACCACATAAAATAAAAAAAAGAGTAGTTGCTAGTTTTGTTTTAGTAGCTCTCATATCATCATTACTTGGCGGAGTAGCAGGAGGAGTACTTGTAAATTACCAAATAAATAATTCAGGTAGTAATCAGACTGGTAACGGAAAAAATACATCAGCACAACAAGTAAATATTAATTTATCAGATAACATGTATTTTGCTGCTGCGGTAGCTGAAAAGGCGCAGAAATCAGTTGTAGGAATCACTACAGATATGACACAAACTATTAATACATTTTTTGGACCACAAACGCAAAAAGGAACTAGCATGGGTTCTGGTATGATTGTTGATCCAAATGGGTATATTTTAACAAATGCTCATGTTATTGGAGATGGAGAATACGATAAAATAACAGTATCTTTAATAGATGGTTCAACTATAGAAGGTAAAGTTTTATGGTATGATGCCACCCTTGATTTGGCTGTTGTGAAGGTAGATAAAACAGGGTTGCCAGCAGTTGAACTTGGTGATTCTGATGAATTAATGGTCGGAGAACCAGCTGTTGCAATAGGAAATCCAATGACACTAGATTTAGAAAGAACAGTTACCCAGGGCGTTATAAGCGGATTAAACAGGTCTATAAAATTTGAAAATGGAACAACAATAAAACCACTTATACAAACTGATGCATCTATAAATTCTGGAAATAGCGGAGGACCACTATTTAATGCCGAAGGTCAAGTAATAGGTATTAATACTGCTAAAATGAGTACAGCAGAAGGTCTAGGCTTTGCAATTCCTATAAATACAGCAAAATCAATTTTAGAGCAAATTATAGGCAATGGAACAGTTTCATCACTTTACGTCGGTATTAAAGGAGTAGATGTTACAACATATGAGAAATCACTTGGTGTAGATGTAAGTGCTGAATATGGAGTAGTTGTAATAGAAGCCATAAAGGATTCACCAGCAATTCAAGCAGGATTAGAGATGGGTGATGTAATTACAGCAATTGATGGTAATAAAATAGAAACAATGGCAGATTTAAAAAGGCAGTTGTATCAATATAAAGAAAATGATGTAGTTAAAGTTACTATAAATAGAGGTGGAGATGAAAATACAATTGATATGAAATTAAAACAAAAACCAGCAAATTACTAAAAAACAAATAATAATATACATTAACCATTTATTGGTTTTAAATAAATAATAAAAAATAGGTATTGTACGTAGCAACCCACCCCCCCTAAGTTATTGCTATTATAAAATACCTGTTTTTTATTTAAGATATATTTAGATAAATTATAAGTTAGGTTATTTCAAATTTATAACCAATTTTCCTTATTGTTACTATGCTTTTTCCATATTTTCCTATTTTAGATCTTAGGCATTTTATATGTGTATCTACAGTTCTATCATCACCAAAATAGTCCCAGTCCCAAACTGTTGATAAAATTTGACTTCTAGACAGAACTATGTTTTTGTTTTGAAGTAAATAGTAAAACAAATCAAATTCCTTTGGGGTTAAAATAGCTTTTTCACCATCAATTAATACTAAACGCTCACGGTATTTAATAGATATACCCTCCAATTCTATATCCTGCATGCTATTCATTGATGTTCTTTTCAATAAATTTTTTACTCTAGTTACAAGAATTCTAGGACTGAAAGGTTTTGCAATATACTCATCAGCACCAGAATTAAATCCAGTTATTTCATCTGTTTCAGTATCTCTTGCTGTTAACATAAGTATTGGAACTTCAGAATTTTTCCTAATATAGCGACTAACTTCATACCCATCTATTTTTGGCATCATAACATCAAGTATTATAAGTGAAAAATCATAATTGTTGTCAAAAGTAGAGATAGCTTCCTCACCATCAGCTACAGCTATAACTTTGAACCCTTCATTAACCAAATAACTTGAAATTAATTTCCTTATATTATCTTCATCCTCAGCTAGTAAAATTTTGCTTTCCATAAATTATTCCTCCATATCAGTATCTATTTCAATATTTTCAAGTTCAAACCAAAATTCAACTCCATTATCTATGTTTTGTACACCAAAATTTTCATTGTGCATATCCATTATTACCTTAACTATTGCAAGTCCAAGACCATAGCTGCCCATATTTTTTCTTGACTTATCAGATCTATAAAAACTAATAAAAATATTTTCCAAATCTTCATTTGAAATAGGTTTACCAGTGTTATAAATTCTAACAATGCATTTATTAAGTTTAATTGACGTTGATATTTTAACTTCACCGTTAGTTGGTGCATATTTTATCGCATTTTCATATAAATTTTGAACAACTTGGGTTATTCTATAATAATCTGCAAATACAATACTATTGTTTGATATATCCTTATTAATGGTTAAGTTTTTAGATTTAGAAATTATTTTGTTTTTTCTAATTGTATCATTAATAATTTCATTGATACTAAAATTTGTTTTTTCAAGTTTTATCATTCCACTTTCAAGCTGTGATAATTTTAATAATTCCTGAACAAATTCAGACATTTTATTTCCTTCATTTACAATTATATTTAAATATTCTATTTTAGTTGTTTCGTCCATGTCCTTCATATCTAGTAAGGCCTCAGAATAACTCATAATTAGTGTTAAAGGAGTTTTAAAATCATGAGATACATTTGCAATAAATTGTTTTCTCATTTGATCAGTTTTTTCCTGCCTTGTTAAGTCATCTTTTAATTTTTCATTAGCAATCATTAGTTGAGATACATAATCTTGAAGCTTTACAGCCATATTGTTAATACTGACGGACAGTAGACCTACTTCGTCATTTGAAAGTACATCGCATCTATAAGAAAAGTCTAGGTTTGATATATTGTTTGCAGTCTTTTGCATTTCACGAATAGGTTTAGTTGTGCGGTCTGCTATAAAGTAAATTATTATTGCTCCAATTAAAAATGTAAAAATAGATATATATAAACCATATTTTACGGCCAAATTAGAAATATCTCTAATGAATTTTTTTGGTGTTTGCACAATTATATATTTGTTTTCATTTATGTTAGATACAACTGTTATATTGTTTCCAATATGATTTTCTTCATCATTAATTATATAATATTTGTTTTTATCGTTTAGTTTGTTAAATGTATTTTCATTGTATAATTTTTCTATTAAGTAAAGAACATCTTTTTCAAAAGGATTTGCAGAAAAATATTTTTGTCTAGAATAATATTCAAGTTCACCCTCACCTGTGTTAACATCTAATGAAAATATGCAAATTGACATATTCTGAATTTCATGATTTATAATTGTATTAACAATATCGTCCAAGTTATTTTTAAGATATGATGTCTTTATTTCATCTACTCCCTTTTTTAAACTGTCAATTTTATCAAAAGTATATAGTTTATCAAAAAAAGTGGTTCCTAAAATAAGTGAAAGAAAAATATTAAAAATTAGTACAAATATAATAGCCATAAAGAGTTTATTTTTTAAACTATATTTTAGTCTCATTATTTGTTCCTCTCTAGAAGTGTTTATTAATTTAAACTATGTTATTTTGTGTTGTAGTGTAAATATTTTACACTTACCGTTTATCTATAATAATATAACATAATTGTGACAAATAGGTGAAGATTATAATTAATTATAACAAAAAAGGATATATTTTCATATACCCTTTTATAGTTTATACAATATTTAATTAATTATCTAATCCAAATTTTTTTAAGTTAGGAGATATTATTAATTCAGCTTCAGTAGCAGCTTTTACATCTTCTACAGTAGCCTCTGGTCCTAACTCTTCAAGAACTAAGCCTTCTTTTGTAACCCTAATTACTGCCATTTCAGTAACTATTAAATTAACTTGTTCTTTAGCAGTTAAAGGAAGAGTACAATTGTTTAGTATTTTTGGTTTTCCTTTTTGAGTATGCACCATAGCAACTATAACTGTGTTAGCTCCAACAACTAAGTCCATAGCTCCACCCATTCCAGGAACCATCTTGCCTGGAATTTTCCAGTTAGCAAGATTTCCATGATGGTCAACTTGCATCGCTCCTAGAACAGTAGCATCAACATGACCACCGCGAATAATACCAAATGAAGTTGCACTATCAAAAAACATACCCCCAGGAAGTATAGAAGAAGGCATACCACCTGCATTTACAAGTTCCCAATCTTCTTTGCCTGCTTCAGGTGCAGGTCCTAAACCTAAAAATCCATTTTCTGATTGGAATGTAATATCTACATCTTTTGGAATATAGTTTGCTACCATAGTAGGTAGACCAATACCTAAATTTACAACATCACCATCATTTAAAAATTCCGCAACTCTTTTTGCAATTACAGCTTTAGCATCCATTATTTGTCACCTCCAACAATGTAGTCAACAAAGATTCCTGAACTCATTACATCCTCAGGGTCAATTTCTCCAACCTCAACTATTTTATCAGCCTGAACAATAACAACATCAGCTGCCATTGCCATAAGAGGGTTGAAGTTTTTGCATGATTTTGTAAAAATCATATTTCCTTTTTTATCTACAATTTTTGCTCTTAATAATGCAACATCAGCTCTTAATGGAAGTTCTAATATATATTCTTTTCCATCGATAACTTTTTTTTCTTTTCCTTCTTCAACTTCTGTTCCAATTCCTGTAGGTGTATAAAAGCCTCCAAGGCCTGTACCACCACATCTTACCTTTTCAGCTAGTGAACCTTGTGGAACTAAACAAACTTCTGTTTCTCCTGAATTCATTTGATTAGCTGTTTCTGGATTTGTTCCAACATGAGATGCGATCATTTTTTTAAATTGTTTTGCAACAACCATTTTTCCAACACCTCTGTCAGGGAATCCAGTATCATTACATATAAGTGTTAAATTTTTAACATTTTTTACTACTAAAGCATCAATTAAGTCTTCAGGAGTACCATTAGCTAAAAAACCACCTACCATTATAGTCATGCCATCTTTTACTTTATCTGCTGCTTCGTTAATAGAAATAATTTTGTTAATCAAGACTAAATCACCCTTTCTTATTTTCTTTTTACATAATATAATTTTATTAATGTTAATATTTTATAAATAATTGTAGGGAGAAGATTATTCTCCTACCCTACATATATTATACTAATTTTTTTATCTTTCAACTAATAATGATGTTCCCATTCCGCCACCGATGCATAATGTAGCAAGACCTTTTTTAGAATCTCTCTTTTGCATTTCATATAATAATGTAATAAGAATTCTTGCTCCTGAAGCTCCAATTGGATGTCCAAGCGCTATAGCTCCACCATTAACATTTACTATATCGGGGTTTAATCCAAGGTCTTTAACAACAGCTAAAGATTGAGAGGCAAATGCTTCATTTGCTTCAACTAAATCTAAATCTTCAACAGTCCAGTTAGCCTTAGATAATGCTTTTTTAGTTGCTGGTATAGGACCAAGACCCATAACCTTAGGGTCAACACCAGCTGTGCCATAACCTGTTATTTCTGCAAGATATTCAATGCCAAGCTCATCAGCTTTATCTTTGCTCATAACAATTAATGCAGCACCGCTGTCATTTATTCCTGATGCATTTGCTGCTGTAACTGTACCGCCTTTTTTGAAAGCAGGAGGTAATTTAGCCATTTTTTCTAATGTTGAACCATGTCTTGGAAATTCATCAGTATCGACTACTAATGGTTCGCCTTTTCTCTGTGGAATAATAACTGGAACTATTTCATCGACAAATCTTCCAGACTTTTGTGCAGCCTCGGCTTTATTTTGGCTCGCTACAGCAAATTTATCTTGCTCTTCTCTTGTTAATCCATATTGTTCAGCTACATTTTCAGCAGTAATCCCCATATGATATTCATTAAAAATATCGAATAAGCCATCATGTACCATAGAGTCAATTATTTTACCATCATTCATTCTTTGTCCCCATCTTGCGTTAGGTAGTAAATAAGGAGCATTTGTCATGCTTTCACAACCGCCACAAAGAATTATATCATCATCACCATTAGCTATTAATTGAGCAGCCATGCTTACTGATTTTAATCCTGAACCACATACGATATTAATAGTAAGTGCAGGAATTTCTATAGGAATGTCTGATCCTAGTGAAACTTGTCGAGCTACATTTTGCCCTAAACCAGCACCAAGAACATTTCCAAATAATACTTCATCAATCATTGAAGGTTCAATTTTCGCCCTTTTTATAGCTTCTTTTGCAGCTGCAACACCAAGTTCTACAGCTGATATAGATTTAAAAACTCCTCCATATGAACCTATTGGTGTCCTGGCTGCAGATGCAATAACAACTTTTTTCATAATATTATCCTCCTAATATTTTATAGTTAAATTATAAGCAAATATCGTGCCAATAATTTATTTACTTAATAAACACTGAAATATAAACGAATATTTCTTAAACACAAATTTTTATAAAAAAATTACCTAATTATACACATAACAATATGCATTAATGCATATTGTTATGTATTGTAATTGCAATATTGCATATAATGTGTTATAATAGAACAAAATAGTTGTACTATGTAATTATATTAAATAATTCTATATATTATATATTATACCTATTATTCCATAAATGCAATAATTAATACTATATTAGAATGTATTTAAAAAATATCAGTATGCGACATAATATAAAATGTTGTAAAAAAATGGAGGCAAAATGAAGGTTATTAACAATGATAGTATGAATATGGGGTATTTGCTAACAGATGATAAATATAATATAATCTATTTTAATAAGTATTTTAAAAAGTTTGTGAGTAACAATGAGGATATATTGAATAAAAAAATTACAGTATATTTTCAAGATATTAAGCTAGATAAAAAGCAAGAAATGTATCCTGTTAAGTATATAGATAATTATGTGTATTATGTAATGATTGAAGAACTTAAACTTTACGAACATGATCTCTATGCATTTTTCTTCTATGATTTTTCATTAGATAGCGAACTAGAAAAACAAATTCTTAGGTTAAATCGGCAACAATACCTATATAATGAGATGTTTAATAAGTTAGATGATGGAATATACGTTACAGATGAAGAGGGTAGCACGCAGTATGTAAATGATGCCTTTATAAATCTTTCCGGACTTACAAGAGATCAGATAATCGGAAAAACTGTTTATGATTTAAGAAACCACAATATTTTACCAAATTCATGCTGTGCTAAGGTTATTGAAACAAGAGGTCCGGTTTCTACTATTAATAATTATTATAAGGGTCAAAGGTGCCTTGTATCAGGGTCTCCCATATTTGATGAAAAAGGAAAACTTTCTAAGACTATAGCCGTAATTAGGGATGTGTCTGAACTTGATATTTTGATGAAGAATATCGCAAAAGAGGAAAATTTATTTATTAAAAGTAAGAACACTTATAATGCAGAAACAATTGAACATAAAAAAGAGCCTGTAATAAATAATGAAAACATGAAAATTATTTATAATAAGGCACAAAAAATTGCATCTGTAGATAGTACGGTACTAATACTTGGAGAAACTGGTGTTGGAAAGGATTTTATTGCATCGTACATTTACAATACATGCAATTGGAAAAACAAAGGTAAATTTGTTAAAATTAATTGTGGTGCAGTACCAGAACATCTATTAGAATCTGAATTTTTTGGATATGAGGAAGGTGCATTCACAGGAGCACAAAAGGGAGGAAAAAAAGGTCTCTTTGAGGAAGCGAATGGAGGGGTTCTATACTTAGATGAAATAGGGGATATGCCATATACTTTGCAGGTAAAACTTCTTAGTTCTCTAAATGATAGAATGTTTTACCGAATAGGTGGAACAAAACCTGTTGAATTTAACGCTAGAATTATAGCTGCTACGAACGTTGATTTAAAAAAATTAGTAGATGAAAAAAAATTCAGAGCAGATTTGTACTATAGGTTAAATGTAGTTAGGTTAATTATTCCATCCCTAAGACAAAGAAAAGAAGATATTATACATCTCTCACAGCAATTTTTAGAGTATTATAATAATAAATACGGAAAAAATTGTTATTTTTCAGCAGGTTGCCTAGAAAGTTTTTTAGGTTATGAATGGCCGGGAAATATTAGAGAAATGAAAAATATAATTGAGAGAACAGTTTTAATGTCAGATAATGCATGTATAGATACTGGTTTATTTAGAGAAAACCTTATGAATGGTGAAAATATAGTTGAAGTTTCAGAAAATAAATCTGTAATACTTGATAATAAATCCCTAAAAGAAAAATTAGAGGAATATGAGAAGGAAATAATTGAAAAAACACTACTGTTAACAAAAAATATGAAAGAAGCTTCTGAAATTCTTGGTATAGATATATCAACACTAGTTAGAAAGAAACAAAAATATAAAATGTAGGAGTATCATATAAAATTTAATTTATATATTTAGAATAAAAACACCTAAATTTGCAAATATTACTATTATTGTAAATAAGGTGTTTTTTATATACTAGGAAAGTTCTCCTCCTAGTATATAAAAAACGAGGATTGCAAAGGACGGGACGTCCTTGCCGTTAAGGGGGGTGCTCAGTAAAAATGCTTAGTAATAAGCAATTACGCCGAAGGGGGACATAGGTCCCCCTAGCGGAAGTTGCATAGCAACTTTTTTTATATTTAAATTGGGAGGTAATGTGCGAATATAATGTATTTCATAATTTATTTAAAGCAAATATTGAGCAATGAAATAATAATACTTTTTTTGGTAATCAGCTACTTTTTAATTTTTAGAACCAGCAAGGAACTTAAGCGTAAGAATTACCATAAGGACTATAAAATAGTGAAAACTACAGGAATTTTTTATGGAATATTAGCTATAGCTGTTGCTGTAATATTAAATATGTAAGGGTGTGGTACAGTGAAAGAAAATAAAGTAGAAAGAAAAATTGAAACAGATTTAAATAAAAACATAGCTATCTTAAAGGAAATACTTAAAGATGCAGACGACATAATATATAGAAGGCTTGAGTGTGGTAAAAATCAGAAAATCAAAATGGGTGTTGTATATATAGATGGTATGACTGATAAGGATTCTGTGAGTGAATATGCCATTGATAATCTTATTGAAAATCTAGATTTAGAAGAACTAGAAAAAAATGCAGAAAAAGAGTTGCAAGGGGCTATAGCTAAGACTAGTATTTCTGTACTAGAAGTAAAACCTATACTAACCATAGAGGATTCTGTACTCAAGATACTTTCAGGAGAAACTGTTCTTTTTATAGACACTTGTTCTAAAGCTATAATGCTATCTTCTAGAGGATGGCCGATGAGAGGTGTTTCTGAACCATCAACAGAAACAGTTTTACGTGGTGCTAGAGATGGATTCAACGAAACAATGAAAGTAAACTTAACTTTGATAAGAAGAAGAATTCGTGATCCAAAGTTAAAGGTTAAATATATGCAAATCGGTAGCGTATCAAAAACAGATATAGCAATAATGTATATAGAAGACAAAGTTAACGAAGATGTATTAAAGGCAGTACAAAAAAGGTTAAATAATATAAATATTGAAGCTGTGTTAGAAAGTTCATACATAGAGGAACTTATAGAAGATGATAACTACTCACCATTTCCACAAATTGAAAATACAGAGAGACCAGATGCTGCTGCATCTGCATTATTAGAGGGGAGAGTTGTAATTGCTGTGGATAATACACCAACAGTTCTTATGGCCCCAGCTATTTTTACAGCTTTTATGCAATCGTCTGAAGATTACTATGAGAGATGGTTGTCTTCATGTATGATACGTATAATTAGATATATTGCATTACCAATCACCATATTGTTGCCAGCAATGTATGTTGCAATAACTTCATTTCACCCAAATATGTTACCCACAGAGCTTGCTTTATATGTGGCAGCATCTAGGGCTAATGTTCCATTTCCTGCATATTTCGAAGCCTTTCTCATGGAACTTGTAATAGAGCTAATTAGGGAAGCCGCAATACGTATAATTGGACCAGTTGGATCCACCATTGGTTTGGTTGGAGGTTTAGTAATAGGTCAATCATCAGTTGAAGCAGGACTTATTACTCCATTAGCTGTTATAGTAGTTGCATTGACAGCAATAGCATCATTTACTATTCCAAGCTATAATTTTTCAACATCCCTTAGAATGATAAGATTTGCTTTTATATTTCTAGCAGCTACAATGGGTCTTTTTGGAATATCAATTGGATTATGTATTCTTATTATACATCTTTGTACACTAAAAAGTTTTGGTATTCCATATTTATCACCATTTTCTAGTTTTGTTGAAAACAAAAAAGATTTGAAGGACACGGTTATTAGACATAAAATACATAATTTAGTGCATAGACCACAATATCTAAGATCAAAAAAAGAGAAGGGGTTATAAATGTTTGAAAAAGGAATAACACCATATCAAAATGTTTCAATACTAATATTAGTTTCATTTGCATTTCAAACTTTAATGATGCCTATTATATTATCAGAAGTTGATGGACCTGTTGGATGGCTTTCTATAATAATAGGGGCAATTATATTGATTTTAACTATAAAGCCAATAAATAAAATAATGGATGATTATAAAGAAGATACAATAGTTGGTATTTCAAGTCATCTTCTTCCAAAGTATATAGCTAAGTCTATAGGTTTATATTATATAATTTTGTTTATTGTTGCGAATAGTTTGTTAATGAAAGACTTTGCAGAGCAAATAAAACTATTGATGCTTTTTAAAACACCAATTAGTTTTATTATAATAACAATACTTTTAACTGCATCGTATGCCGCTAAAAAGGGAATACAAACAATTTCTGAAATAGCCCATATTACAGTGTTGATTGCTTTGATACCATATTTAGCAGTAATAATATTTTCGGCTTATTACTCAAATTATACAAATGTATTTCCTATTTATCCTGTAGATATAGAAGGAGTAGTTAAGTCTATTCCAAATACCTTGTTTGGTTTTTTTGGATATGCAATTTTGATGTTTTCAAATAGTCATGTTTCAAAAACTGAAAAGAATATGTTGTTAAATAAGAAATTTATTATTATAAGTATGGCTATATATATAGGGTGCTATATATTAATAATTATAAAATTTGGAATGGAAGAGGCTGTTAATTTAGTGTGGCCATTTTTATCGGTTATGAAGTTTGTTAATATACCTGGATTTTTCTTTGAAAGTACTGAGATTGTAGGAATGTCATTTCAAATCATAGTAACATTCTCATGTGTTTGCATTCTTATGTATTTTACAAATCTTGCAATACAGGAAACCTTGGAAACAAAGGAGAATGGGTATTTTATATTTATACAAATACCTATATTGTATATAATGGCGGCAGCATTGCCTGGAATGTACATGTTATATCCATATGTTAAAATTCCAGCATATGTTTTTAGTGGATTAAACTTATTAATACCTATATTGATAATATTTAAGGGAAAGAAAAAAGGTAAAGCTAGAAATTGATACTGTAATTAATGAATTTATTGCATAAAGTATGGAGGCCATATGAAAAAGAGTTTATTAATATTAGTCACGTTGGTACTAGTATTATTATTGACAGGATGTTGGGATAATGTAGAAATTAATGATAGAGAATATATATTTGCTGTTGGTATAGATAAAGGTGAAGATGATAACTTTTTATTTACTGCAGAAATTCCTAAGATAAATGAAGGAAGTGAAGAGGAAAGGCTAATATATACAGCAGAAAGTAAAAATTTTTCAAATTTTTATAATGATAGTTTTTTGCGATCTGATAAGGTAATATCAGACAGGTTGATGCAAGTTATAGTAATAGGTGAAAGTACTGCTTCTGACCCAAGTTGTATAAAAAGGATTTTTGATGAAATTGAACGTTCGCCACAAATAAATAGGAGGGTTAAGATTGCTGTAGCAAAAGGAGATGCTAAAGATATAATAACTACAGAAATACCTAGCAACCCAATAGTTGGTAGATATTTAAGTGAGCTATTAGTTAAACTTAAGAAAGAAAACTATCAAGATATTTATACATTTGATGAGGCTTTATTAAACTTTAAGGACTTTAATAGTGAAATGATTCCTTTAGTAGAAAAAATTGATGATGGTCTAAAAATAGAAAAATCAGCCGTTATAAAGAACTACCAGCATATAGGAAACCTAAGTTATGAAGAAAATGAAATAATAATGCTATTGTTAGATCCTTCAAATTCTAACATGAAAAGTGTTAATATTAAACTGGAGGATTCTTCTATATCACTAGGTGCAGTAAGCATTAGAACCATAGAAAGAATAGATTTAGAAAATTCTAAATTAACTGCAAATTATTATGTCGACTTGTTCTGTTATATAGATTCATTTGAACTTGGAAATAAAAGCTTATCTGATCAGAAATTTCTAGAGCAAATAAAAGTCACTGCGACAAACCAAATTTCAGAGCAAACAGTTAATACAATAAATAAGCTTCAAAAAATATATAAATCAGACTTGCTTAAAATAAAAGATAAGTTATATAAATTTCATAAAACGGATTATGATAAAATAAAAGATAATTATGAACAGGTATTTTCAGATGCAAATATAAATGTACATTACAGTATTGAAATTAAGAGTACTGGACTAGTAAAATAATTATGTAAATAAATGTATAATATAATAACATGTGGAAATAATAGTAAAAACATATTATGGAGGCGTTATGGCATATTATAAAAAAGTTACATTATCATTTTTATTAGTATTATCAGTTCTTTTAATTTCCTACACAGTTGAAGCTTATGAAAGTATTTACAAGATTAAGGACAAGGTTATTAGACTTCATGTAATTGCAAATTCAGATACTTTTGAAGATCAACAACTGAAATATGAAGTAAGAAATAATATAATAAAAACTTTTGATGAAGAATTTGAATTAATTTCAACAAAAAAAGAAAGTGAAAGAATAATTTTAGAGAAACTAGATGAAATAAGATATATATCTGAATCAACTACTCAAGCAAATGGTTATGACTATAGTATAAATGTTTATTATGGAAATTATAAGTTTCCTAGAAAGCAATATAAAGAAATAGTTTTACCAGAAGGTAATTATGATGCTGTGAGAATTGAAATTGGAAAAGCTGAAGGGCAGAATTGGTGGTGTGTCATGTTTCCATCATTATGTTTCGTAGATTTTGGAAATACAGATAACTCAGAGCCAGTATTTGATATTGATACAGAAAAAAAACTGCAAGAAGTTCTTACACAAGAAGAAATTGATTCTATTAAAACAAGAAGAGGGCTTAAAGATATAAAACTAAAATCTAAAATATTTGAATTGATAGAGAAGGGAAAAATAGAAAATACAGGGTTGTATTCTAGTGATATGCAAAGAATGTATGCAAAATCATTATCGTTAAATGAATAAGAAAATTTTGTATAAATAAGGGAACGCATAAAATACGTTCCCTACTTTCATTAAAATGCATATGTTTCTAAAACTTGTAAATATTTTATTGTTTTATTTATCTATTGCTCAAAAGGTATATCTAATTTTTTTATTTTATATTGTAAGGTTTGTCTTGGTATACTGATTAATTTAGCAGCTTTTGATATATTGTAATCAGTTTGTACAAGAGCTGAAGTTATTATTTCTCTTTCAACTTTGTCTACAGCAACGTTCAGAGGTTGTATTATGGTTGTATCCAATGTAAAATATTTATTTGGGTGAAAATTTTTAAATTGAAAAGGTAAATGTTCTTCCCTTATTATATCACCATCATATAAACTTATGACGCTTTCAATAGCGTGTTGCAACTCACGTACATTTCCAGGCCAACTATAATCTAAGAAAATATCTAAAACTTTTTTTGAAACACCAATAAAAAATTTATTGCACTTTTTATTATATTTTTTTATGAAATAATCTACTAATATAGGTATATCTTCTTTACGCTTAGATAAGTCGGGAACAATTAATGCTATAACATTTAGCCTATAAAATAAATCTTGCCTTAATTGTTTTTCTTCTAGTACAGTATTTAAATCAGTATTTATAGCAGAAATAATTCGTACATCAACATCGATAGTATTACTAGACCCTACACGTCTTATACGTCCATCCTGTAAAACCCTTAAAAGTTTTGCTTGCAATTCTAGAGGCATAGAATTAATTTCGTCGAGAAATAATGTTCCACCATTAGCCAGTTCAAACAGTCCAGGTTTATTTTCAGCACCAGTAAAACTACCTTTTACAGATCCAAATAAAATACTTTCTAAAAGGTTTGCAGGTAATGCAGCACAGTTTTGCGCAATAAATGGCTTGTGTTTTCTGTGACTAGAATTATGAATAGATTGTACAATAAGTTCTTTACCAGTACCTGTACTTCCAGATACCATAACCGGTGAATCAGACATTGCCGCTTTAGTAGCAAGTGTCTTTAATTTTAGCATTTCTTTACTTTGACCTATGATGTCAAGGAAAGTAAAACTAACATTTGGTTTTCTTTTCTTTTCATTACCAATTTCATTTTCGTTTGAAAAATTATTTGATTCATACAATTCTCTTTGTAAATTAACAATTTGTTCTGACAATTCTCTCATCTTTGTAATATTTCTAGAAATTTCTAATGCTCCAACGATTTTGTTGTTATAAACAATGGGAAGAGATGAGTTAATTGTAGATATTTTATCGCCTTTATAGTTAACAAAATTCTGTTCAATATTATAAATAGGTTTGCCAGTTTTCATAACACTTAAAAGAGTGCTTGTATCAAAAGTTAAGGAGGGATAAACCTCTAGGATATGTCTTCCTATAGCTTTATCCACATCAATTTCATCAAGAAACTTTGCTGCGCTGTTATAATAAACAATTTTGCCGCTAGCATCAATTATGTGTATACCATCACCAATCAAATCAATTGCTTGTATAAGAGAATCAAAATATTTTTTTTCCATAGTAAGCTCCTTATATATTTTCAACTTAAATAAGGTAAACGCCAAAAATTATGCACATATGCCGAAAATTATGCAGATGAGTTCTTAATTATAAATATTTATTTTTAATTTATTATAGCTTTCTCCTGTTTTTCCAAAAACGATTTTATATTCTACTTCAATACTACCTCTACCATTATCATCTAGATTATTAATGTAACTAACTGTTAAAAAATCTAAATCGAAGGAACCATAAGGAGTTGTATAAAAATCGCTGTAGCTATTACCTTCTTCAAATTTCATTTTAGATGAAAAAGAACCAATTTTAGTTAACAGCATTTTATTTTTGTATATTTTAAGTCTAGTTCTGCTACCTTCTGTTTCCGTTAAGCCACTTTCATCATAGTTTATTATAAAACAATCATCAATCTTATCTAATGTAGCTTCTGTAATCATTTCAATATTATCTTCATTGCCAGCATCATCAATAGTTTGAATTGTTGTTATCTTAATTTTAACTTCTTCCAAAACACCACATCCTTTGTAATTACTATATTTTATAGATTATCTATTGCTATCTCTGAAAGGTTGTTGATTTCCTTTTTTAAGAAATTCCCTCCAACTCTTCTGAAACGTTCAGGTGCATCACTTACATAATATTCATACTGAGGCAAATCATAGTTTTCGTTTAGTAAGTTTTGGTCTGCAAGAACTTTTTTTAAGTCTCTTGCTGTTTCAAATGCAGGATTTACAAGCTTTACACTAGGACCAATAACTTTTTTTATAGTATATCTAAGTATTGGATAATGTGTGCACCCTAATACTAAAGTATCAACATCATGTTCAATCAACTCACCGAGATATTTTTCTGCAGTAAGTTCAGCTACTGTTGAATATTCCCAACCTTCTTCAATAATCGGAACAAAAAGAGGACATGGTATCCCTATAACTTCAGAATTATGTCTATATTCCATGATTTTTGCTTGATATGCACCGCTGTTGATGGCTGCTACGGTACCAATTACACCGATACGACTGTTTTTCGTTGCAGCTGCAGCACTTCTTGCTCCTGGTTCAATAACACCGATTATAGGTATATCAAAGTTTTTTTGCAAATGTTCTAATGCGATAGAACTCGCTGTGTTGCAAGCTATAACTATAGTCTTCACATCTTTGCTTTTTAATAAACTTGCGCATTGATATGCATATTTTTTTATGGTTTGCACAGATCTAGAACCATAAGGAATTCTAGCTGTATCACCAAAATATATTAAGTTTTCATATGGAAGTTGCTCCATAACTTCCCTCATTACAGTGAGGCCACCAACACCTGAATCAAATATTCCAATAGGTCTATTATCCATTTTATTTTTCCTTTTAATATATGATATAATATGTTTATTATTATTCCATATATTATATGAAAAATCAATACTTAAGTTGCACGATAAAAATTTAATAGTTATAATTTTATTTTTATTAAGCATAATATATGCATAATAATTTAATTTATTAAGTCAAATAGCTTATGCCTGTTTTTAGGCACTTGTCAAACAAATTATAGGATTAAAGCTATTTAAATATTGAAAAATGTGGATTGTTAAAATATTAATTAGTTGGCATAGTAATTGCATTATAGAGTAGTGAATAATTATAAACCCAAAATATATTCAAAAAAAACCCAAAAAATCAAACAAAAGTTAAACCCACAAAAAATTTTTAGGAGGCGTTAAATTGAAAAAAGGAAACCCATTCGGAACTCACAGAGTAATTGAACCTAAAGGAGTTTTACCACAACCAGCTATTAAAATTGACAACAATATGGAAATATACGACAATGAAATACTTATTAATGTTCAAACATTAAATGTAGATTCTGCTAGTTTTACACAAATTTCTGACCAAGCTGGTGGAGACGTAGAAAAAATAAAAGAAATAATGAAAGGAATTGTTGCTGAGAGAGGAAAGCATCAAAATCCTGTAACAGGATCTGGAGGAATGCTAATCGGTACTATTGAACAAATAGGAACTGCGTTAGAAGGAAAAACAGATTTAAAAGTAGGGGATAAAATAGCTACTCTTGTATCATTATCTCTAACACCATTAGTAATTGAAGAAATACTTGATGTAAGAAAAGAAATTGACCAAGTAGACATTAAAGGTAAAGCAATATTGTTTGAAAGTGGTATATATGCAAAATTACCTTCAGACATTCCGGAAAACCTTGCATTGTCAGTTCTTGATGTTGCTGGAGCACCAGCACAAACAGTTAAGCTTGTTAAAGAAGGAGATACAGTTTTAGTTCTTGGAGCAGCTGGTAAATCAGGTATACTTTGCTTATATGAAGCAAAGAAATTAGTTGGGCCTACTGGAAAAGTAATTTGTATGGCACATAGAGAAAGTTCTCTAGATAAAGTTAGGGCTTTAGGACTTGCTGATGTGTATATTGCAGGAGATGCTACAAATGCTATAGAGGTTTATGAAAAAGTTATGGAAGTTACAGATGGTAAACTTTGCGATTTAGTTATAAGCTGTGTAAGTAGACCAAATTGTGAAATGTCGGCAATTCTTGCAACAAAGGATGACGGAACAGTTTACTATTTCAGTATGGCTACAAGCTTCACTAAAGCTGCTTTAGGAGCAGAGGGTGTTGGCAAAGACGTTAACATGATTATAGGTAATGGATATACTAAGGGACATGCAGATACTGCACTTCAAATCATGAGAGAAAGTAAAGCATTGAGCGACTTATATACAAAATTATACGCATAATAATTTAGGCATGATACTAATTAAATATATTTAATTAGTATTTTGCCTATTTATACTAAAGTAAGTACTATTAAAATTTTTAAGGTATCATAAAATGGAGGTAATGAAATGGCTTATTACAACGAGATTGAACTATGGAAAGATGTTACACCAGATCAGTGGGATGACTGGAAATGGCAAATAGAAAATAGAATAGATACAGTAGAAAAAATAAAAGAAATTATAAACATAACAACACAAGAAGAAGAGGATATTGCAAAAGTTCTTGAAAAATTTAGAATGGGTATAACTCCATATTATGCTGCACATATGGATAAGGATGATCCAAGAGATCCAATTAGAATGCAAGCAGTTCCTACAATAGCAGAAACTCATATAAGCTCTGCAGATATGCTTGATCCATTACATGAGGATACTGATTCACCAGCACCAGGATTAACACACAGATATCCTGATAGAGTATTGCTTTTAATAACAGATCAATGCTCTATGTATTGCAGACATTGTACAAGAAGAAGATTTGCAGGTCAAGCTGATAATGATGTATCTATGGAAAATATAGATAAGTGTATAGAATATGTAAGAAATACACCACAAGTTAGAGACGTATTGCTATCAGGTGGAGATTGTCTATTAGTTTCAGATGATAAATTAGAATATATAATCAAAAAATTAAGAGAAATACCACATGTTGAAATTATTCGTCTTGGATCAAGAACACCAGTTGTTTGTCCTCAAAGGATTACTGATAATTTAGTAAACATGCTTAAAAAATATCATCCAATTTGGCTTAATACTCATTTTAACCATCCAAAAGAATTTACACCAGAAGCAATAGAAGCTTTAAGAAAATTAGCTGATGCAGGAATACCTTTAGGAAATCAATCAGTATTAATGAGAGGAATTAATGATTGTCCTCATATCATGAGAAATTTAGTACATGAATTAGTTAAAAATAGAGTTAGACCATACTACATTTACCAGTGTGATTTATCATTAGGGATTGAACATTTTAGAACTTCTGTAGGTAAAGGTATAGAAATAATGGAGAGTTTAAGAGGTCATACTTCAGGTTATGCAGTACCAACATTTGTTGTTGATGCACCTGGTGGTGGAGGAAAAATTCCAGTGGCTCCAAACTATTTAATTTCTCAATCAAGTGATAAGGTAATTCTTAGAAACTTTGAAGGCGTTATTACAACATATACAGAGCCACATCTACCAGAATTAGAGTGTACATGTGATGTATGTCAAGGTAAGAAACAAGACCCATTGACAGGAGTTGCAGGATTGTTAGCTGGAAATGATTTAGCTTTAGAACCAACAAAATTAGCAAGAAGAGACAGAGTACATCACGACTAAAAAAAGAGGTTTTAATATGAGACTAATTGAAACAATAAAACAAAAAAACTACAAAACTATATCAATTATAGGGCTTGCAAAAAATGCAGGAAAAACAGTAGCACTCAATTATCTCATAGAAGAAGCAAATAATAGTAATATTATAATAGGTATAACCTCTACAGGCAGGGATGGAGAAAATATAGACCTTGTAACAAATACTCAAAAACCATCTGTTTTTGTTAGAGAAGGAATGTATGTGGCAACGGCTAAAAAGGCGTTGATGTTATCGGATGCGAAAGTGGAGATTCTTGAAACCACAGGAATACAAACACCTATGGGGGAAGTAATTATAGTCAAGGTTAGACAGGATGGCAATATACAGATTGCAGGGCCTGTCAGTACAATGGACATGAAATATGTTTGCAAAAGATTAACCTTTTTTGGTGCAGATGTTGTGTTAGTAGATGGCGCTATTGATAGAAGGGCTGTATCATCTCCTGTTATAACGGATGCATGTATAATAGCGACGGGTGCAGTCATAAGTAGAGATATGAAAATAGTTATTGAGCGTACTGCTCATGCTGTAGAATGCTATTCATTCGAAGAAGTAGATAGTAATATAAAAAAACTTATATTAAAAAATAACAAAACCTGTATTATACAGAATTCAGAGAGTGTTATTATACCTAATATAGAAACTAGCATAACTGGTGGCAAAAAAATTGTTGAACAAATAGATGAAAATACTACCCATGTGTTTATTAGAGGTGCAGTGACTTCTAAAATTCTTAAAGATTTATGCCAAAATGAATTTATAAAAAATATAAAAATAGTAATAGAAGATGGAACTAAAATATTTATAGAAGTTAATGTATGGAATGATTTGAAACGTAAGGGGCTTAAATTACAGTCGTTAAATCCAATAGATGTAATAGCTGTAACTTTAAATCCAGTTTCACCAGCAGGATATTTTTTTGATAGTGCGGAGTTTAAAACAAAAATTTCGCATTATCTCTCTAATATAAAAATAATTGATGTGGTATCGGGCGGTGAAGAAAATTGAAAAAGTTTATGACTGAAAGTACAAAGAGAAATATAAATTTTGATTATATTTTTAATGAAATAAGACCAATAACCGAATATGGTATTAAAGCTAAACAAGAAGCAAAGCCTTTCACAAAAGGGCATGAGGCTGAACTTCTAGAGGAATTCAATAAAATTGAAGCTTTCTTAGACATGAAAGAAAGAAGAGATGCAATTGATGTTCTAAAGCACATTAAAAATATAGTTGAAACTATTGAGAGGGCAAAAAATAATCAGGTATTAGATGAAGTTGAGTTATTTGAAATAAAAAACTTCATAATGCAGGTTGAAAGAATGGAAAAGAGTTTAAGAGGCACTTTAATATCCATATATGAAGATTTAAGATTGACGCCCTTACCACAGCTTTATAAAGCATTAGACCCTGCAAATGAAAAAATGTATACATTTTATATTTATGATGAATATTCAGAAAAATTAAAAAATTTAAGACAAAAGAAGAAAGAAACAGATATTCTTATTAGACAGTTAAAAAAAGAAATTAAAAACAACATTCAAGAAAAATATAATATTAAGTTTAACTTAAGAGATGAAGTTACAATAAGTAAATCTGATAAAGAAAAGTTAGATGAGCTTACTAAAGAAATTAACCTAAAAGTATCAGCAGAAAACTACTTAAGTATAATTTTTAAAATTAAAAATAGCAAAAAAATTGATGAGTGTGAACACAAACTTGAATCTTTGACAGCAGAAGAGGAACAGGAAGAATATGTTATTAGGCAAAACATTTCAGGAGAAGTAAAGAGCAATTATGAGGATTTATTAAAAAGTACTAAAACTATAGGTAGAATAGATTATATTATTGCAAAAGCAAACTATGCTCAAAAAACAAAATCTGTTAAACCAGATATTACAACGGAGCTTGAGATAGAAGTAAAAAATGGAAGAAATTTAAAGCTAGAAAAGACATTAAAAGAAAAACATAAAGATTATGTACCTATAGATTTATCATTAAAAACTAATGTGACATGTATAACAGGTGCCAATATGGGAGGCAAAACGGTAAGTCTTCGAATGATTGGACAAATTGCATCAACTGCAAGTTATGGTATGTTTGTACCATGCGAATATGCAAAGTTGTGCTTGTTTGAACATATTCACATATCAGTTGGAGACGACCAGTCAATAGAAAAAGGTTTGAGTACATTTGGAGCAGAAATAATGAATTTAAAGGAAGCCCTAGAAAATTCCAAAGAAAGATGTCTCATACTAATAGACGAGTTGGCAGGCGGTACAAATCCTAAGGAAGGATATGCTATTACAAAAGCAGTAGTTAATTATCTAAAAAATAAAGATTGTATAACAATACTTACGACACATTATGATAATGTTGCAAATGACCATGAAGTACAAAATTTGCAGGTAGCAGGATTGAATTTTCCAAGTTGGAATGATGGAGAAATGAAAATAAGTAACATTGACCAAATTTCAAAATACATGGACTATAGGCTCATAGAAGTAAAAAATGAAAATTTCATACCAAAAGATGCTTTAAAAATAGCAAAAATGGCAGGAATTGAAGATATAATAATAAAAGATGCAGAAAAATACATATGAGGGTATCACTCTCTATTAAACAAAGGAGGTAATTATATGCAAAGCAAATTAAATCTCGATCACAAGTTAATTGATAGTGCAAGAACAGCCGCACGAAACATAGCTGAAAATGTGCAGGAGTTTGTAGACAAAAACACTACAGTAACTGTAGAGAGAACAGTAGCTAGACTTTTAGGAGTAGACGGGGTGGATGAAATAGAAAAACCACTGCCAAATGTATTGATTGATAATATAATCGAAGGTGGAGGATTATCAAGAGGTGCAGCATTTTGGATAGGGAATGCAATAGTTCAAACAGGCAACACTCCTCAAGAAATCGCAGAAAAAGTTAGTACAGGTGAAATAGATATAACAAAATTACCAATTGCTGATGATAAAAAAATAATGGATGCAGTATATTCAGTTGCACAGCAAATGGTAGATAGAATTAAAAATAACAGAACAACAAGAGATAACTATTTAAAAACATTAGGTGAAGGTGAAAAACCATACTTATATGTAATAGTTGCAACAGGTAATATATATGAAGATGTAATCCAAGCTCAAGCAGCAGCAAAACAAGGTGCAGATATAATAGCAGTTATTAGAACTACAGCACAAAGTTTATTAGATTATGTTCCATATGGGCCAACGACAGAAGGTTTTGGAGGAACATTTGCTACACAAGAGAACTTTAGAATAATGAGAAAAGCATTGGATGAAGTTGGAGAAGAAGTAGGAAGATATATAAGACTTTGTAATTATTGTTCAGGATTATGTATGCCAGAAATTGCTGCAATGGGAGCTATAGAAAGACTTGATGTAATGCTTAATGATGCTCTATACGGTATATTGTTTAGAGATATAAATATGCAAAGAACATTAGTTGATCAATATTTCTCAAGAATAATTAATGGCTTTGCGGGAATCATCATAAACACAGGTGAAGATAATTACCTTACAACAGCCGATGCAGTAGAAGAAGCTCACACTGTTTTAGCATCACAGATTATCAATGAGCAATTTGCATTAAAAGCTGGATTGCCAGAAGAACAGATGGGACTTGGTCATGCATTTGAAATGGAGCCGAATTTAGAAAATGGATTTTTATTTGAGTTAGCTCAAGCACAAATGGCTAGAGAAATATTCCCTACGGCACCATTAAAATATATGCCTCCTACAAAATTCATGACAGGAAATATATTTAGAGGACATTTGCAAGATGCTATGTTTAATTTAGTATCAATTTGGACACATCAAGGATTGCAACTTTTAGGAATGCCAACAGAAGCAATACACACACCACATCTTCACGATAGAATGCTTTCAATAGAAAATGCAAAATACATTTTCAACAATGCTAAAAATATCGGAGATGAAGTTGAATATAAAAAAGACGGTATCATTCAAAAAAGAGCTCAAGAAGTACTTTCAAAGGCAGAAGAACTTTTAAGAGATATAGAGCAAGAAGGAATATTCGACACTATAGAAAAAGGAAAGTTCGGTGGAGTTAAGAGAAGTTTTACAGGCGGTAAAGGGTTAGATGGAGTAACAGAAAAAGATGAAAGATACTTCAATCCATTTATAGAATTAATGCTTGGAGGTGCAAAGTAATGGCAGGTATAGAAAAAGTAGATTTAACCAAAGTAAAACCATATGGTGATACATTAAATGATGGAATGGTTCAAATGAGCTTTACATTGCCAATACCATACGGTGATGAAGCAAATGAAGCAGCAAAACAGCTTGTATCAAAAATGGGCTTTGATAATCCAGCAGTAGTATATTCAAATGACTTAGGTATTGGTTATACATTTTTTGTAATGTATGGTAAATGTACACATACTGTTGACTATACAACAATAGAAGTTCCTAAAGTAGATATGGAATTTATGAGTCAAGAAGAAGTAGAAGATTATATTCAAGAAAATATAAAAAGAGATGTAGTAGTAATTGGAGCATGCACAGGAACAGATGCTCATACAGTAGGAATAGATGCTATAATGAACATGAAAGGCTATGCACATCACTTTGGTCTTGAAAGATACAAAGGAATGGTAGCTTTAAATATGGGAAGTCAAGTTCCAAATGAAGAAATTGTAGCAAAAGCAATTGAAATGAAAGCAGATGCTATATTAGTATCACAGATAGTAACTCAAAAGGATGTTCATATTCCAAACCTTACTCAACTAGTTGAAATGTTAGAAGCAGAAGGACTAAGAGAAAAAGTTGTGTTAATTTGTGGTGGACCTCGATTATCACATGAGTTAGCTCAAGAATTAGGTTATGATGCAGGTTTTGGAACAGGAAGTTTTGCAAACCACGTAGCTACATTTATAGTAAACCAAATAGTAGAAAGAAAATTAATATAAATAACTAGGGATAGTGAAAAGGGAAATGGGGACTGTCCCTTTTGTCCAGTCTTTTTTGGACAAAAGCGGACTGTCCCCAGATTCCCGCCTACTCGTACTAAACTGATTCCTCAGATTCCTGAATATGTCACGTCTAACCTTCAATACTCTCTCTAATTAAATTTAAAACAGAAGTAGAAGCTCTTTCCCTAATAGTATCGCGATTACCAGTAGCATTAATTTTTAATACATTATATTCATCTTTATAGTAAACACAAACAAAAACTAATCCAACTGGTTTTTCCTCAGTAGCACCATCAGGACCAGCAACACCTGTAGTAGCAACACCTATATCAGTACCAACAACCTTAGCAGCACCAAAAGCCATTTCCTTTGCAGTTTCTTCACTAACAGCACCATACTTATCTAAAGTTTCCTTCTTTACTCCTAAAGTTCTCATTTTTGCTTCATTAGAATAAGTTATAAAACCTTCCCTAAATGATTTGGATATACCAGAATAAGCAACCAATCTAGAAGCAACCATTCCACCAGTACATGATTCCGATATAGCAATTGTAAGATTTTTTTCTAATAATAGCTCAGCAGTTCTATCCTCAACTAACCCAGATTCAGTAACATATGCATTGTTTCCGAATCGTTTAAAGAGTTCCTCTTTAACAGGCTTAATTATTTCAAGAGCTTCTTCCTTGCTTTTAGCTTTAGCAGTAACTCTAAATATAACCTTACCTGCACTAGCATAAGGAGCTATAGTAGGATTAGTCTGATTATCAATCAAGTCCATTATCATCTCTTCAGCAGCAGATTCCCCAATATTAACAACAACGACCTTTTCGCCAAACACAACTTCATTAGAAAATTGTTTTAAATAAGGAATTACTTGTTCATCCATTAAAGGTTTCATTTCCTTAGGAGGACCAGGTAACAATATTCCTATCTTATATTGTTCACCATCAGTTTTTTCTCTCAAAATACAAGCATTAGCAGTACCGTTATCATTTTTTAAAATTTTAGCTCCTTTAGGGAAATATGTCTGCCTCATGTTATTCTTAGGCATATCCTTTCTAAAACGAGCATACATGGTTTTTACATGTTCATAACTGGCTTCGTCATAAACCATTTCAAGATTAAAAAAATTAGCTAATATTTCCTTTGTTATATCATCTTTAGTGGGTCCTAAACCACCAGTACATATTACAATATCTGCTCTTGAAAATCCTAAATGAAATCCTTCTTTCATACGGCTAGGATTATCACCAACAACAGATTGGTAATGTACATCAATCCCAATCTCGGCAAGTTTCTTAGCTATATATTGAGCATTTGTATTAACTATGTCTCCATGCAAAAGCTCAGTACCAACACACAAAATTTCAGCATTCATAAAACATTTCCTCCAAATTATAGAATATACAACATTAACAATATAGAACAAAAAATTAATTTAAACAAGAGAAATTTCTATTTTTTCTATATAAAACAAATTTTATCCAAAACATATAGTATAAGTTTATATGCGTAACTCTCAGTATTTAAATAAACAAAACTATTTATACCTCTATTTAGTCAATGCCGCATACCGCTCAACATCACCATATATCTCCTCATTAATTTTCCTTGCTTTTTTAGCAAAAAACAAACCTGTGCTCCTTGCATATTTCCATACCAACTCATCAAATAAACTGTCTTCATGCTGTTTACCTCCCTCAATAAAAGGAGATAACTCAATACAAAACGCAGGTCTTTTAATTTTAGCTCTAAACCAGTTTTCAAAACCGCATCCATAAACAGCGGGGTCTTGACTAATTTTAGTCTTTCTATAAATATATTTTTCATCTAGTTCATTCATTATTTTTTCATCCAAACCTTCAAACATATCATGAGTTCCACTATCAGCCCAAAAAGTGCAATTGCCAGAACAATGATAAGAAACCATCATAGAAAAGCTATTCTTATTACAAAAATCAACTAAAGCCCTAGTTTCGGGTTCACTGTTTGGAGAAAACCCTTTAAATCTATCAGAACATGGAACATCGGTACCGGGGACACAAAGCCTTATATCCCAGTTACCATCATCAAAATTTTTATTTAAGTCTACACCATTAGCATTTGCTTTCCAATAGGTATGATCTTCTCCCCATATTTTCATGTCTTTCAACTTTTCATAATTTTGTGATGATTCCAGACCATTATGAACTATATTTAAACCATCAGGATTAGAAACAGGTATAAAACAAATATCTATAGAGTCTACAATACTTTTAACATTATAGTCATCTAAGTAATTCTCTTTACTATAATAATAACAATAGTAATCTATCATCTTCATACAAAGCATTACAGAAAAGTCCTCCCTAGCATGGATGCCACCAGTTAATAATACGGATGCCTTCACTTTGTTAGAATTACACAATCTCAAGGCTACAATATTTCTTCCTTCAACAGACTTACCTATAATTTCTTTTTTCAATATGCCGTTATATCTCTCACACAGTCTTTCTATATCTCTATAAATATCATCTAAAAAGTAAGTATCAGATGTATCAACTAAAAAATTACACAAAAAATCACCTCATCATTTGTTCATAAATATATTATAATATAAAACCAATTGTTTATACAATAATTTAAAAAACAATGTTAAAAAATTTGTCATTATAAAATATAGACATACAAGCATTGATAAAAATATTCAGTGATGATATAATTAATTAAAAAGGAAAAGGGGTTGAACCATGATGATTTTTACAAATTTAAACATTGAAACTAAAACATTGAGGATTAGTAGTTTAATTTTGACATTTATAGGTATAGTATTTATTCTTGCATCTAACTATGTAGGCAATATAGCCATAAGAATTGCAATGATTGTTATATTTATGCTAAGTTTATTTAACTTTAAGATTTCATACCCATTTTCATCTACAACGGATAAAATGTATATGGTACTGAGTATGTGTGGTACACTGCTGGTTTTCATTAAACCTCAGTTTACTATGTTTATTATAGGAATAGTGATGTTGATCCTATCCCTACCTATTATATATAAGGCTATTAAAAATAAAGATTACTCAGACAAGATAATGATAACATTATCTTCCCTAGGAACCTTATTTTCAATTTACTGTATAATAAATTCAAGAGCAGCTCTTAACACAGTTGTAATAGTTATAGGAATAGCATTTGTAATATTAGGCTGTTTAATTTTATTTGAAACTTTTGATATAAACAGAAAATCAAATAAATTTGTTAAATATAATCATATGAGTTTAGATAACGATGATGAATATCGCTTCGAAAATGCAGAAGAAGTTGAAAAATAAGAAGTGATCTAAATCGTAGGGGGTGCACATTAGGTACATGGGGACTGTCCCCATGTACCGGTGTTGCCTCATCATCAGTTGATTCATCATCCCGTCCAAACCTGTAACATTTCTGTAATGTTAAACTTCAAAACCTATGTTATATTATATACATGAAACATCGTTGGCACTACACCTTGAATATTACAAAAACATTACAGACATTGTAAGGTTATTGACTACATATTCTCAAGGTGTTATAATAGCTTATCGTTGTGCTAACACAATGAAAGGGTACGGGGACCTAAACACTCGAAAAAACAAAATCCACAGGAGGAAATAAAGAATGAAAAAAGTATTATCACTTGTATTAGTACTAGCAATGGTATTATCAAGCATGAGCTTTGCATTTGCAAGCAACTTGAATGACATAGTTGATAATGATTACGAAGATGCAATCAACACATTGGTTGGTCTTGGTATCGTTGCAGGCTATGAAGATGGAACATTTAGACCAGAAAAAACAATAACAAGAGCAGAAATGGCCAAATTAATGGTTATAACTCTTGGTTATGGCGACTTAGTAGCAGGTTCAAAGAGTAACTTTGCTGATACTCAAGGACACTGGGCAGATGCTTATATAGCTCTAGCTGCTGGAAAAGGAATTGTTCAAGGAGATGGTAATGGTAAATTTAGACCTGACGCTATCGTATCATATGATGAAGCTATAACTATGTTAGTTAGAGGATTAGGTTATACAGATACTTGTAATGAACTTAAGAACATGACATGGCCAACAAACTTCAAAGTAAAAGCTGCAGAATTAAAACTTACTAAAGATGTAACTTTATCTTCTACTGGAGCAGATAGAGGTGGAGTTGCTCAGTTAATAAATAATGCTTTAAAAACTGCTTTAGTAACTGTTAATACAGATGGTGATGTAATAAAAGCTACAACAACAGCTACAAATTCAGATGATGAAGTAGTTACAAAATATGTACTTTTATTAAGCAGATTAGCAACATCAAAAACTATAGCTAAAGTTACACCTGATTATTTAGATGAAGACAGCAAACTTTATGCAGGAAACATAGTTGACTTAGCACCATATATGTATCAAGAAATTGAAGTATATGAAAATGATGATGATGAAGTTGTTTATGTTAATGACGTTGAGTCAGATGTAAAAGTAGGCGAGTTTAGAAATGCTACAGATGATTTAAATAAAGTTAATGTAAGAATAGATGGAAAAAATAAATTGTACACACTTAAAGATTCAGCTGAAACACCTGTTTTCTATAATGGCGTTGAAGTAATTATGAGTGAAAAAGAAATGGAAATAGGAAGAGAAGATGGAGATGCTAGCAAAACTAAAGAAATAGTAGATTTACACAAAGCAGCAGCAACATTTGTATTAAACGACGATGATGAAATAGTTGGAATCGTAGCTGACAAATATACAGAAGCTAGAAGAGTAGGAAATGAATATAATGGAAGAACAAAATTTGAAGGTTTTGCTTTACCATTAGATGATGATGATGAAGTTGACTACACAAAATTAACAGTTACTGGTGAAGTTGATAAATTAGAAGACATTCAAGAAGATGATGTAATAGTATTGTTTGCAGGCGCTGGTGAAGTATCTACGGACGCAGATACAGAAAAGTTAACTATTGAAGTAGTAAGAAATACAGTAGAAGGCAAAATTACTAGAACTAATTCAGATGATGAATTCTATATAGACGGAACTTACTATGCAGCAAGTGTATATGCTGATTATACATTTGAAGTAGGTGAAGAAGGAACATATTTCTTAGATCAAAAAGGTGATTTAGTTGATTTTGAAGAAGATGATGCTGATGAGCCAAAAGATTATGCTGTAATAACAGAATTATTGAATGGTGTAATTTCTGGAACAAGAACTCTTGCAGATGCTGAAATGTCAGTAGTAAATGCAAAAGGCGAAGAAATAACTTATAATTTTGATGAAGATGCAGAAATAACAAATAGTGATGATTTAATAATAACTGAAGATGCTGATAGTATAGATATAAATACGGACTTAAAACAATACCAAGTTATTAAGTACACAGTAAACAGCAAAGGTGACATATCAAAAGTAACAATAGTTGATGATGTGGATACTACAGAAGATGATAAAACAGATATAACTGGAAAATCATATGTTCTTGCAAGTAATGCTGTTATATTTAACCTTGATGGAGATGATGTAGAAGTTGTATCAGCTGATAAATTAGGCGATGAAGTTGTTATATTATCTACAGAAGATAACAAAAATGGTGAAATAGAATTAATGTTCGTTAAAGGTTTAGGTTCTTCAGCAACTTATGCTTATATAGTAGATAAAGGAACTATGTGGAATGATGATGATGATGAGGTTCAAAGTTTAATAGCTTATGTAGATGGAGTTGAAGTATTCTATGAAGCAGACGAATTAAATGTAATAGGTTCTAACTTAGTAGATACAGCTACAATTACTGAATTAGAATTAGATGGTGATATTGTTACAGGTGATGTAGCTACTCATTCAGCTATCGTTACTGATAACATAACAAAAGTTAAGGGTGATAGATTTGAAGCTAATAGTACTTGGTATACATTAGCAGATGACGTAGCAGTATATATCTTAGATGATGGCGAATTTGATTCAGTAGGAGATGCTTCTTCAATTTACTTTGATGCTGAAATAGCTGGATTTGCATTTGATGAAGACAATATTGAAGACAATGTAATAGAAGTATTGTTCATATTTGAATAATATTAAGAAATAAAAAAACACCTTCGGGTGTTTTTTTATTTGAAAATTCAAGAAAACAGGGACGGTTAGGTTAGAGGCGAATTGGACGAAAAAGGGGACGGTTCTTTTTGATTGACAAATCTTTTAAGTTATAGTAAGATGTTTAAAAGATTAAGTTTGGGGGTATAAAGAATGCCGAGACAAGCGAGAATGAAAAGTTCTACAGGAATATACCACATAATGATAAGGGGTATAAATAAGGAACAGATATTTAATAGAGTTGTACATAAAAATAAGATTATAGAAATAATAAAAAACATAAGAGAAGATATAGAATTTGATGTTATAGCTTACTGCATAATGGACAATCATATACATTTATTGATAAAGGCGGATGAAGATAAACTTGAAACATTAATGAAGAAATTGAATATCAAATATGCAATTTATTACAATAAAATAGAAAAAAGGCACAGAAAACAGGGACGGTTCTTTTTGATTGACAAACCTTTGAAGTTATAGTAGAATGTTTAAAAGATTAAGTTTGGGGGTATAAGGAATGCCAAGACAAGCGAGAATAAAAAGTTCTACAGGAATATACCACATAATGATAAGGGGTATAAATAAGGAACGGATATTTAGTAGAGTTGTACATAAAAATAAGATTATAGAAATAATAAAAAACATAAGAGATGATATAGAATTTGATGTTATAGCTTACTGCATAATGGACAATCATTTACATTTATTGATAAAGGCGGATGAAGATAAACTTGAAACATTAATGAAGAAATTGAATATCAAATATGCAATTTATTACAATAAAATAGAAAAAAGGTACGGACATGTATTTCAGGACAGATTTAGAAGTGAAGCAGTAGAAAGTGATAAATATTTGCTAGGCGCATTAAGATACATACACAATAATCCTGTTAAAGCAGGTTTAACAAAGAATATACTAGATTACCCGTGGAGTAGTGCCAAAGATTATAGTAATATGTATTCAGAAATAGTAATTGACAAATATATAAAGGAAATAGCAAATTTATTTAGAAATGAAAATGAATTTTTGTCATTTCATAGCATTAATGATGATAATTTATATATAGATACAAAAGAAGAAGAAAGTGAAAATACTAGAAATATAGTAAATAACTTAATAGAAAAATTTGTAATTGAGTATGGAATAATAGATCAAAGCCAAACAACTATTGATAAAAGAGAAGAACTAGCAGAAAAATTAATTAAATTGAATATTATTTCTTATAGAGAAATAGCTGAGATTTGTAATTTATCATTTTATAAAGTATCGGAAATCGGCAAAAAGTTAAAAGCATAACAACATCAATCAAAAATAACCGTCCCCATTGTCCGATCGTTCCTGGTTAAAAATATATCACAAACGTTATTTAGCATTGTAATAAAAATCTAATTAATAAAATGTTGATATTACAAAATTTAATTAATTAGATAATTTATAATTTTCTATTATTTTACAAAAATTTATATTGCAAAAATATGTTAAAATGATATAATTATATCAAGGCGTGTAAAAACGTTTACAAATATTTTTGGAGGTAAGTAAATGGAATCTTTTGCAAAAATTGTTTCAACAATTGATGGCTGGGTTTGGGGTTGGCCGCTACTTATTTTACTTTTTGGTACTCATCTTTTTTTAACATTCCGACTCAAATTTATCCAGAGACACATTGGTACTGCAATTAAACTTTCGGTAACAAAAGATGAACTAGCTGCTGGTGATGTTAGTCAATTTAGTGCTTTGGCAACTTCGTTAGCTGCAACAATTGGTACAGGAAACATCGTTGGAGTTGCGACAGCAATTGCTCTTGGTGGACCTGGTGCTGTTCTTTGGACATGGCTTACTGGTGTATTTGGTATAGCTACTAAGTATTCTGAATCACTTCTAGCAGTTAAGTACAGAGTTAAAACTGCTGATGGAACTATGGCTGGTGGTCCAATGTATGTACTGGAGTATGGACTCAAAAATAAACCACTTGCAATAACGTTTGCACTTTTTGGAAGTATTGCTGCTTTTGGTATTGGTAATACAGTTCAAGCAAACTCAATATCTACAATGATGTTTAATCAATTTAGTATTCCTACTTGGATAACTGGACTTACTTTAGCTATATTGACTGGTATAGTTATAATAGGTGGAGTTAAAAGAATAGCTAGTGTATGTGATAAGCTTGTTCCATTCATGGCAGTGTTTTATGTTATAGGCTGTATAATAATTTTAGGCATGACATATAAAACAATACCTGCTACTATTGCATTAATTTTTAGATCTGCATTTACTGGTCAAGCTGCTGTTGGAGGATTTGCAGGTTCAACTGTAATGATGGCTGCAAGATTTGGGGTTGCAAGAGGTCTTTTCTCAAACGAGTCTGGTCTTGGTAGTGCTCCTATAGTAGCTGCAGCTGCTCAAACAAGAAACTGTGTTAGACAGGCACTTGTATCTTCTTCAGGTACTTTTTGGGATACAGTTATAGTATGTGCTATAACAGGTATAACTATTATAAATGCTGGTGTTTGGAATCAAGGACTTGATGGTGGAGCATTAACTAATGCTGCGTTTGCAAATATTGGTACTATTGGACCTATAGTTCTTACAATTGGTCTTTTAACATTTGTATTTTCTACAATTCTTGGATGGTCATATTATGGAGAAAAATGCGTTGAATATCTTTTCGGAACAAAAAAAGCAGTATTTCCATATAGAGTATGTTATACAATAGCAATTTTCTTTGGGGCTATAATGTCTTTATCTCTTGTATGGGATTTAGCAGATCTATTCAATGGACTAATGGCAGTTCCTAACTTAATTTCACTAATAGCATTAAGTGGTGTAATAGTAAAAGAAACAAAGGAATATCTATGGGATGATAACCTTGATAAGGTAGATAATGAAGTTATAAAGGAAATAAAAAACAATTAAATTAGTAATAAAAATTTAAAGGCATTTAGTTTTAAACTAAATGCCTTTTTCTTAAATAGCAAACTAAATATTAATGCTATGATTATTTTATGTAGTCTTCATCACTAATTACGTGAATACCGTTCTTTCTAAGTAAACTAGTGGTTATTCCTTCCCCTGGAATAAGTTTTTTGTTAAAGCTTCCATCATAAATAAATTTACTTCCACATGATGGACTTTTTTCTTTTAATATTGCTTTTTTTATTCCATACTTATTTGCAATTTCTAGAACTTTTATTGCTCCTACTTTGAAATTATCTGTTTTGTCTTCTTTATCTATGTTTATTACCTTATCGCCTACTATTTCACATGGAGGGCGAGGTACACTCATTCCACCTAAAACTTCTGGACAAATTATTAATGCTTTACCGTTATCTATTAACTCTTTAGCTTGTTCTAATGTAAATTCTTTTCCGTCATAACGACATTTTTCACCGCATAAGCATGCGCTTATTATATATTCATAACTACTTTCCATCTAAGTCACCTTGTTTTGGATTTGCCTTAGTTATACTATTATAATCTATGTGCCCATATTTATATCCCATACCAGTTATAATTATGTTCATATGTTCATGATCATTTAGTAAATCTATATCTTCACCAATAGTATTATCATCATTGATTATACGAACTAAGGGTCGCATAATATTATCTGAATAATTCTTAACCACAACCGCTATTTTATCATTGCTGAGTTTAACAAAAGTTCCAACTGGATAGGCTACTATATTTTTTAAAAACTTAGATAGTATTTCATAATCGAAGTGTGTATCAGCACAACCCATAATATATTCTATAACCTCACTTGGAAAGCAAGATTTTCTATATGAACGAGTTGAAGTTAATGCATCATATACATCACATACTGATAAGATTTTGCCATAACGATGTATGTTATTGCCTTTTCTACCATATGGGTATCCTGTACCATCAATTTTCTCATGATGGCTCTCTATGCCTCTCAAAACATCTGAAGAAACAAGGTATTGAAGTTGATTAACAGAATTTATAGGGTGAGTTTTCATTATTTCAAACTCTTCTTTAGTTAATTTACCTGGTTTATTAATTATAGAAAGAGGTATAAGCATTTTTCCTATATCGTGCATTAGACCACACATACCTAATTCATGTAGTTCATATTCACTAAATCCAAGCGAAATTCCAGTTGAAATACTTAGAACAGCAACATTAAGACAATGCTGATATGTATAATCATCATAACTTTTAAAATCAATAATATTATTTGATAAACTTTCTTTTGATAATATTTCTGAGATTAATTTATTAACAACAATAGAAATTTGTTTTATAGTTTCAATATCAATTTTACCCATTGTATTTTTAAATTTTTGATAGACATCTTTAATTTGAGATATAGATTCTGATTCTAGTTTTTGGTTTATTTTAGACTCAATAATTAGATCATTAAAAGTATCACTTTTGATATATACTCCTGGAATGTCGTGATATATAATTTTATTTATATATAAATTACTTAGTATTTGCCCTTTTTTTAGCAATATTGTTGTGAAACTATCACCACTATATAAATTAATATCTTTTGCTAAAATCATTCCAGGCTTAAGATATTCCCTAGAAATAAATAACATATTTACTCTCCTATAATATAATTAAATCAAACATTTTACATTATAACATATAAATCAACTTCTTACTACAAATTTCAAATATTTATATATAATGAATTATAAAATACAATACAGTTATATGAAATAAGAAAAATTTAATTATATGGATAAATAATTATTTATTCATATAATTAATATATAAAACAAATCTAAACTTAATATGAAAATAATTATTTATACAATTGAGAAATTTAACTAAATGCATTATTTAAAATTTATTAGGTAATAATTTAATAAAACTTTATGTATGTTAATATATCGTAACAACTAAAGGTAAATAGAAAATTTGTTCCTTTAATATGAATGTTATCCACAGCTGTGGATAGAATTGTTAACAACTTTTAAAGTTGCAAATTGTAACAGTATAGTTTGTCAAGGTTTTTTTATAATTTAGTCAAATTATTTTTCGTTGAAAATTAAATACATATAAAAAGAAAAGTATCAACAGGTTATTAACTATTGTGGACAACTTTTTATTTTTAAAAAAATGAATATTAAGTATAATTATTAGGGATAAATTATTAGGATGATCATGACATCTTTCGACATACATGCACATTTATGTATTATATAATAATATTGTTCTAGAATACATTTGGGGGAAAATGCAATTGATAATAGAATATACTTACTTTTGATCGGTAAACTTAGTAAGGGTAGATTTATTACAATAATGAAATAAGGGAATATTCGGGGGAATATTAGAACGGAAAAAATGATAAAGTATTTAAGTTGACAATTGAAAAACAAAAATACGTAATCATGAGGGTTGATTACGTATTTTTGTTTTTTAGGTAAACAAGTTTATATACATACATACCAAAGGTAATTGGATAATAAGCAATATTAAAATTCTGGCTCAATTAACCCATAGTTGCTATCTTTTCTTTTATATACTACATTTACTTCTTCAGAATCTGCATTTAGAAAAACGAAAAAATTATGTTTTAATAAATCCATTTGTAAAACAGCTTCTTCTATGTTCATGGGTTTAATCGCAAATTTTTTGGTTTTTACTACTTTAAAATCATTATCTTCTTCATCTAATGATTCAAAATTTTCAAATTTTATTGATTCGCTTGAGTGTTTCTTATCTTGTAGTTTTGTTTTATATTTTCTTAATTGTTGTTCCAATGATTCTACTGCTTCGTCTATTGAATTGTACATATCATCTGAAGACTCTTCTACACGTGCTATCCTACCATTGAAAGGAATAGTAACCTCAACTTTCTGATTTTTTCTTTCGATACTAAGTACTACTTTAGCTTCGACATCTGTTTGAAAAAACTTATCAAGTCTTTCAACCTTTTTTATTGTAGCTTCCTTTAATGCTTCTGTGAGTTGCATGTTTTTCCCATAAATATTAACTTTCATGCAATCAACTCCTTTCAAGTTTATTAAATTTGTAATATACTTTAATGATACCCAAAAAAGTATACACTAATCACATAACTAAAAATTATTACCTTACATATAAATTATTACCTTTAGAATCAATGACAACTATTACAGGAAAATCTTCCACATATAATCTTCGAACTGCCTCAGTTCCTAAGTCATCATAGCAAATAATTTCCATGGATTTTATTGATTTAGAAATAAGCGCAGCAGCTCCTCCTATTGCAGCAAAGTAAACTGCCTTATACTTTTTTATGTTATCTATTACTTCAGGGGAACGCAAACCCTTACCTATCATGCCTTTTAACCCTTTTTCCAACAATGGAACAGTGTATGAATCCATTCTGTAGCTAGTTGTTGGCCCAGCAGGACCAATTACATAACCAGGTTTGGCTGGAGCGGGTCCAACATAATAAATAACTTCATTTTTAATGTCGAAGGGGAGTTCTTTGTCATCTTCAATAAGTTGGCACAATCTTTTGTGTGCAGCATCTCTTCCTGTATACATATAACCAGTTAAGAGAACATTATCACCTGTATGTAAGGTTTCAATTATTTCATTATTAAGTGGCAATGTCACCTTTTTTATCTCCATAACTATGTATCTCAACTTTCTTTTATTATTATAGTTTGTTATATTAATTATATTAAATTATTGATGATTTATGCCTGTACGCATGGCAACATATATTAATTGCTACAGGTAAACCTGCAATGTGGGTTGGAAAATATTCTATATGGACCGCTAGCGCTGTAGTTATTCCGCCTAACCCAGCAGGGCCTATATCTAAATTGTTTATCTCTTCTAATAATTCGCTTTCAAGTTTTGAATAATCACCAGATGTATTATGCTGTCCTATTTCGCGCGTTAAAGCTATCTTTGCCAAGTAGGTACATTTTTCAAAGGTACCTCCTATTCCTATACCTATAACAATGGGTGGGCAAGGATTTGGTCCAGCTTTTTTTACTGTTTCAATAACAAAGTTTTTTACTCCCATTACTCCATCTGAAGGTTTAAGCATTTTAATAGCACTCATATTTTCACTTCCAAAACCTTTTGGAGCAACTGTAATTTTAATTTGGCTTCCAGAAACTATATCTGTATGAATTATAGCTGGGGTGTTGTCTTTGGTGTTTGTTCTATGAAATAAGGGATCATCAACTACAGATTTACGTAAATACCCTATGCTATAGGCCTCTCGTACACCTTCATTAACCGATTCATATAGTTTTTTGCCTGTAAGATAAACATCTTGACCTATTTCTAAAAATATTACTGCCATTCCTGTATCTTGACACATGGGTATGCTTTCATTTAATGCAATTTCATCATTTTTTATAATTTGATTTAAAACTGATTTAGAAATGGGATTAGTTTCTAATTCATAGCTTTGATTTAAGATTTTAAAGGTTTCTTCTCCAATATTATAGTTTGATTCTAATAGGAGAGAAGTGACTTTTTCTTTTATTTGTTTAGTATCTATAGTACGCATATGATCTCCTTTTTTACTTATTGTTTATTGTAGTTAACGTATTGAATAAAATGATTACCTACAATTCCTAACAAGGTTGGTAATCTAAAAATGTGGGGTGAGAAATTTAATATTCTGTTACTATTATTAAGTATAATACAAATAAATAAATAAAAAAAGATGTTTTTTAACATCTAATTTTACTAATCTGCATTGAATGCATGTATTTTTCTTTTTGTAATTTTCTTAAAATTTGAATAATACTCCATTGTAGCAATGTACTTATCACTATAGCTAACAATCCATGCTTCTTTTGACTTTGGTAAACCAAATGGGAACATGTGACCCTTTATTATGTTTTTTTCTTTATCATTTAAATCAAAATATTTTTTTGAATTTTCTAATGCAATAAGCGGGTGAGTAATAGCGTGTTTGATTGAATCGGTAATTATTCTAGGACTTAAACTCTTTTTAAATTTATATAGAAAAAAGTCATGTAACAAGGCCCCTCTAATCGTAGATACCCAGTCTAAATTATTCTTGTAGGCTATTTGATATGAGCTGTATGCCACTTTAACTGAATGTTCATAAACACTTTCATCATGATGCTTTATATATTTCATTTGTTGATATTCTTTATGTTCAATAATCGGACGAGCAATTTCCATAAATCTATAATCATAAAATTCCATCTAATCATCCTAACTTTAATTTTTTATAATACTACTACATGTTATTATAATTTTAATCAAAATGCAAGTTAAAATTCAATTAAAATTATGTTTAGAATAACATAATTTGGGGTACAATCATTACAAGCTTAGGATTATGATATTATAGACATAAAAAAATCATGGAAGTTAATCCATGATCTATATGAACTTTATATTTTATCTATATTGTACCCCAATATAACTTGCGGGATTGACTACATTACCATATTTTCTTACTTCAAAATGTACGTGTGGACCAGATGTAACACCGGTCATACCAACTAAACCGATTATTTTACCTTGATAAACTTTTTCGCCTGTAGTTACATAAAGTGTACTACAATGTGCGTATCTTGTTGTAAATCCGCCTCCATGGTCTATTTCTACCATTTTACCATAACTTCCTGAATATCCTGCAAAGGTTACAGTTCCTCCATCTGCAGCTTTTATTGAAGATCCATAAGCCTTAGCCATGTCTTGACCTAAATGAAAACCTCCGCTTCTTGATCCAAAGCGAGATGAAATTGTTGAACCAGGTAATGGATTAATGAAAAATCCTGTACCTTTTTTTGGTGGTGGATCTTGAGTACCTGTAATAATAACTTCAGTTTTAGGTTTTTCTATAACTTTCTCTGAAATAACATCTTTAGCTATTTGTATACCGTTTTGTTCAGTAACGATAGCTTCTATTTCTGATAGACCATATTCTCCTGATGTATCAACTGTTTCTTCATCATTATACATATATGATACGTATTCATACTTTGTTTCATAGTCGATTTTTTCTTCTTTTTTTACTTTTCTTTTAACTTGGACATTTACAAAAGGGTGTGGAACTACTAAATTTAATTCATCACCAATTTGTATTAAATTTGGATCAGATGAAGGGTTAGCTGATATTAAATCATCAAGCGACATATTGAAGTACTCTGCAATAGTCCAATAAGTATCTCCTTCTTCTACTGTATATTTCTCTTCTTTGTTTGTTCCTTTAATTATGTAGTTTTCAATATCTTCTGGGTTTTGAAGATCTGAATTTGCAACCTTAACTTGTTCTATCTTAACATCTTCAGCTGTATTAATTTCTATTATACTTTCAGTTTCAATATCATTAGTAAAATATGATTTAACGCCATCAATTACATTTTGCGCATCTTTTTCTGTTTCAACAATTCCTATGCTTTTACCATTAATTTTAATTGAATAAGCTAAAAGGGAGTAATTGATTTTTGATTTAATTACACCATATAAATCTTCTGTTGATGTAATTTCTGAGTCTTTAGCTTTTGAAGGTATTTCTTCAAATTTGTTTTCTATAACTATATCATGTTTAGATCTATCTTCTATATCTGCTTCTATCTTTTTAATTGTGGGTCCTATTATATTATGCTGCCTTACTTTACAAATTTCATTTCCATCTACTAATATGGAATAACTTTCTGTGGAAAACACGTTATTTTCATGAGTCTCTAAATAATTTATAGAGTAAGATGCACTTAAAACTAATGCAGTTGCACAAATAAGTGAAATAGTTCCTCTTATCTGATCTTTAAAATTAGAATTAATGGCTGCTATACCTTGTCTAATTTTTTCTTCAGGTAACTTTTTAAAAATTTCATTAGTTTTTTTCTTGTTTAATTTTTCAATTAACGGTCTAATTAATTTTTCCATAGCATACTTCCTTATTTTGTTTTTCGTTTGTCAATTTATTATATACAATAAAACAAAAATGTAATTTTCATTTTGAGGAAATGATGTTATAATAAATATTAGTTTGATATTATGTTAGTTAAAATTTAATCATCTTGTAACATTATATTATAACTACTAAACTCTGTCAACAAAATTACAGAAAAATGTTTTCACAAAATCATAATAACTTTATTACAAATATATTACAAACATATTACAACATATTATTTACAAAAAGGAGTAAAATATGAATTTTATTTTACAGGAACAGAAAATTGATTTAGGAGATACCCCTATTGAAAATATATTTATAACTGATTACATGCCTATAGCAGATGGAACTTATGTAAAGGTCTATCTTTTAGGGTACAAATATGCGAAAGATAAACAAGGAAATTTTAATAATGAAACAATTGCAAGAAACCTTAAAATCCCATTGTCTGATGTATTGAATGCTTGGATTTACTGGGAAAATGAAGGGATTATTGTTAGACGGGACATCGAGGATGAGTATAATTATATAGTCGAGTTTGTTAATCTTAAGCAATTGTATATAGATAATGTATATAAGCACATTTCAAATTCTCCTGTTGAAAAGGATGATTATATTGATAATGATGAGTTAATAAACTCTAATAGGAATGCAGATAACAAAAAAATGATGGAAGAAATTGAAGAAATGTTTGGAAGACCTGTTAAGATTAATGAAAAACAGAAAATTGTATCATGGATGAACAATTATAAAATGAAACCTGAAATTATGACACAAGCTTTTAGTTATTGTATTAATAACAAAAAGATAAAGAAGTTTAGCTATATAGAATCTGTTGTTTCTTCTTGGTATGATGAAGGTGTTTGCGATGTTGAGTCAATGGTTGAATATTTGGAAAAGAGAAATGATAGGTTTTCTGTTTATTCTAGGATAAGTAAATCTCTAGGTTTTAACAATCGAATATTAACAGAAGCTGAAATGAAAACAATAGATAAATGGATTGATGAAATGAATTTTTCCATGGAAATGATTTTAAAGTGCCTGGAGAATTCAACTAAAATATCTAACCCTAACATAAACTACTTTGATAGTATTTTGAATAAATGGCATAAAAAAGGTTATAAAACTATAGAAGATTTAAAAAATGATAAAAAAGAAACAAAAAGTGATGAAAATAAAAAAATTAAACAAATACCTAAAACAAATAAGTTTCATAATTTTGAACAAAAAATTAAGAATTATTCTGAGCAAGAACTAGAACAGATTGTCAAAAAAAGGCTTAATAAAAAATTAGATAAATTTGGGCTTTCAACGTCTGGTGAAGAAGAGGGTGTAAAAGTTGAAAAAGCAAATAATTGAAAATATTATGACTAATTATAATAAAAAAAGGCTTAAAGCTGCAAAGGATGCTGAAGTTAGACAAGAAGAACTATATGAAAGAGTACCTAATTTTGAAAATACAGATAAACAAATAAAGCTTTTAAGTATAAAATTATCAAAATTAATATTGTCTAATAATGAAAATATGAATAAAGAAGTAATAAAATTGCGTGAAAATATAGAGAATTTTAAAAGAGAAAAGAAAGAAATGTTGAAAAAATATAGTATTCCTGAAAATTTTTTAGAATATGATTATGAATGTAAGAAATGTAATGATACGGGATATACAACTGATGGAAAGAGGTGTAAGTGCTTTAATAAACAAATTATTAATTATTTATATAAAATGTCTAATATAGTTCATATGTTAAATAAAGAAAATTTTGATAATTTCGATATAAACGTATTTAGTAATGAACCATATAATAACGAAATATATACACCTAAACAAAATATGTACAATATATTGGAAACCTGTGAGGATTTTTGTAATAATTTTGATAGAGTTAATATGAATTTACTCTTTTATGGTGGGACTGGTTTAGGAAAAACTTTTATGTGTAATTGTATAGCTAAAGCTCTTATAGATTCAGAAAAGACGGTTTTGTATCAAACAGCATTTAATTTATTTGAAATTTTAGAAAATCATAAATTTAATAGAGTAAATGAAACAGAAGAAAATAGAATCAATTATAATTTAATGTTTGAAAGTGAGCTTCTTATTATTGATGATTTAGGTACAGAGTTTAATAATTCATTTACTAATGCAGAGCTATTCAATATTATTAATGAAAGACTAATTTCTGATAAAAAAACAATAATTTCTACTAATTTATCCCTAGAGCAGTTGGCAGAAACATATTCTGATAGAATAATGTCTAGAGTTTTTAATAACTATATTGCACATAAATTTTATGGTAAAGATTTAAGATGGGAAGCTAGATAAACCAATTAACAAAATATGAAATAAATTAAAGGATAAAATAATTATGAAACACAATTTAATTTTTGGACATAAAACGCCTGATACAGATAGTGTGTGTTCAGCAATAACGCTTGCTAATTTAAAAAATAAACTAAATGAGAAGTCAAAACCATATATATTGGGTAAAATCAATAAAGAAACAGATTTTGTACTTAAATATTTCAATGTAGATGTTCCGGAAGAATTAGATAATGTTAAGGTTCAAATTAAAGATTTAAACTATGATAAGATCATACCTTTTAAAGCTGAACAATCTATTCATTTCGCTTATTTTTTCATGAACGAAAATAAGTTGAGAACATTACCTATTGTAGATGATGAAAATAATCTTGTAGGTATTATAACAATGAAGGATATTGCGATGAGTTTGATTAATACAGATCAAAAAAATTTAAATACTTCCTATGATAATATTATTGAAACACTTTTAGGTAAGGAAATTATAAGGTTTGATGAACTAATAGATGGAAAAATTACAGTAGCGGCATTTGAAGAAAAAACTCTAAGGCGGGCCGATGTATTAAATAATAACTCTATTGTTATCGTAGGCGATAGATATGATATAATTAAATATGCTATAGAAATTGGTGTAAAACTTATAATAGTAACTGGTGATTTAAATGTTCCGCATGATTTAGTCAAAATGGCTTTTCAAAACAAAGTTAATATTATTAGGACTCCGTATAATACTTATCATACTGCAAGGAATATAGGGTTATCTAAATATGTAAATTACACTATGAAATCAGAAAACTTAATGTGTTTTAAAGAGGATGATTACATTGATGATTGTAAAGAGGACATAGAAAATTCTAAGCATTCTAAGTTCCCTATTATATCTGCGGATAAAAAGTATTTAGGGTTACTTAGTAGAGGTCATCTTATTAATCCTTCAAAGAAAAAAGTGATATTAGTAGATCACAATGAGCTAGGACAAAGTGCTAATGGAATCGAGGAAGCTGAGATTTTAGAAGTAATAGACCATCATAAAATCGGCGATATAAAAACGGCAATACCTATTAGTTTTAGAAACATTCCATTAGGAAGTACAAATACAATTATTTATAATATGTACAAAGAAAATAATATTGAAATAGATAAAAATATAGCTGGTCTTATGCTATCAGGAATAATTTCAGATACCATGCTTTTAAAATCACCTACTTCAACAGATAAAGATAGAGCTGCAGTTGAAGAACTTGTAAATATAGTAGGAATAAATTTACATGAATATTCTATGGAAATGTTTAAAGTTGGGACATCTTTAAAATCAAAAACAATAGAGGAAATTATTTACCAAGATTTTAAAAAATTTAACTTAGAATATAAAAGTGTTGGTATTTCACAAGTATTTACAATGGATATAAATGAAATAATGAATAAAAAAAGCGATTATATAAGGTTAATCGATAAAATTACAGGAGATAAAGATTATTATGTATTTATAATGGCTGTGACTGATATTGTAAATGAAGGTTCATATATTTTTTATACTTCAACTAAAGAAAAGTTGGTAAGTACTATATTTAAAAAAGAGGATGTTTATGAAGGAATATATGTGGATAAATGCGTATCAAGGAAAAAACAAATTGTTCCAAGTGTAATAAATGCTATTAGAACAATAGGGTAATGACAAGAGAACAATTGTAACTAATTGTTCTCTTATCACCTTAATATTTCTTAATAAATTCTTTTTATATGGAAATTGTCTTTTTTTAAGAGCGCTAATATTTGATTTATATGTTTTTCGCCATTAGTTTCAACTGTTACTTCAAGTTGAACATTCATATATCTATCCATTGCCTTGAATTGATTGTGTTCAAGCTTTATAACATTTGCACTAGCTTCAGCTAATATTTGAGAAATTTTCATTAATTGTCCTGGGGTATCAGGCAGATCCACAGAGAAACAAAAAATTCTACCTCTTGATACGAGTCCCTTGTTTATTAAGGAAGAGATTGTGAGAACATCAATGTTGCCTCCACTGACTATACATGCAACTTTTTTGTTTTTTATGTTTAATTTTTTTAATGCTGCTAGAGGTAAAATTCCAGAAGTTTCTGCTATGAGTTTATGTTTTTCTACAAGCATTAATAAAGCTTCAGTCATATCTTCTTCTGTTACTTCAATTATTCCGTCTACATATTTATTAACTATACTGTATGTTAAGTCACCTGGTCTTTTTACAGCTACACCTTCTGCAGTTGTTTTACAACAATCTAATTCTACAATATGTCCTTTGTGAAGGGATGTTTTCATAGTAAGTGCTCCTGATGGTTCGACTCCTGTAACTCGAATTGAAGGCTTTAGACTTTTTGCTATAAGTGCAATTCCACTTATTAATCCACCACCACCAACAGGAACCAATATTTCATCGATATCTGGTAGTTTTTCAATTATTTCAAGACCAACTGTACCTTGTCCACAGATTACATCATAATCATCAAAAGCATGTACGAAGGTATATCCTTTTTCTTTTGATAATCTTAAAGCTTCTTTGTATGATTCGTCATACACATTTCCATGTATAACAACCTCAGAACCATACGAACGTGTTCCTTCGACTTTGATAAGCGGAGTAACACTTGGCATAACTATAACTGATTTTATACCTGATTTTTGTGCTGACAGAGCAACACCTTGAGCATGGTTTCCTGCAGAAGAAGTTACGACTCCTCTTGTCTTTTCTTCTTCTGTTAAATTTGCAATTTTATTATAAGCACCTCTTACTTTAAATGAGCCTGTAACTTGTAAGCTTTCAGGTTTAATATAAACATCATTACCATATTCCTTGCTAAAAAAATCGCTGTATATTAAGTCTGTTTTTTTAATAGTTCCTTTAAGATTCTTTGCGGCCTTTCTTATTTTTTCTTCATGATTCATATTTTCAAAATCAAATTTATTTGACATTATAGTTCCTCCATTAATAGTTTTATTTTGGGCATAAAGAAAGCGGGTCTTCTTCCTTAAAGGACGAGAAAACCCGCGGTACCACCTTAGTTGTGTAAAACACCTCTTTATCTGTTCAAATAAACATAGGCATTTTAACGGTGCCAAACGCAATTTCTTAGTTAATATTTTTTTGTTATATATTATTCAGAAATGCTCTCAGGAGTGATATGTGAATAATTATACTGCTGTTTTACACCAATCAACAGCTCTCTGTAAGTATATATAATACACCCGTCTCCGTCAATGAAATAGCTTTTTAAATTTGTTTATGATTGTATATCGAAAAAATAAGTTTGTCAATAAAAATTTTATTATTATTTTTAATAAAAAGTTGTTGACAAAGAAATCAGATTTATGTATACTGATACAAAGTAAATCAAAAAGCTTTGACGGAGACAAAAATATCCGAAATAACTTTAGAGAGCCGATGTTTGGTGAAAATCGGTGTTAGAGGGTATAAAATGATCACTCCAGAGCTTCCAAGTCGAAATAGAGTAGATGAGGCCGTATTCCTGCGTTATAAGGATAGAGTTCAAAAAACAATGTTTTTTCGACTTGAATGAGGCGATATTTTTTTATCGTAAAATAGGGTGGTACCACGAAAGACCTTTCGTCCCTATATATATGTATATCATGTATATAGAGATGAGGGGTCTTGATTTTTTGTATGAAAAAAACTGTAAAAATAATATTGGGAGGTAAATAAAGTGTGTAAAGTAGTTAGTTTTAAAGTATCAAGTGGCATGGATTCAGCAGTTAGAGTTTTAACAACACTAAGAAGAAAGCAATTCGACATCAGGGGTTTTTCTATGATAGAGATTGATTCAAATAAATCTGAATTTAAGGTAACTTTATTTGACGAGAAGAATTTAGGTTTGGATAGAGCAATACTTCAAATGAAAAAACTTGTAGATGTTTATGATGTAATGGAAGTTCAGCAATAATATCATAACAAACGGTTGCTTTATAACAACAATGGGCATATATTGTTTTTAATATAAAGACATCATACATTATGGGAATACAGATATACAAAAATTGAATAATGAAAAAAAAGGGACATTTTTAGAAAAGTTGTCTTGACAAAACACATTTGTGTAACTATAATAAGAAAAATATATTTTATTATAAAGCTATGATGGAGAATAAAGATACAGATATAATTTTCAAGAGAGTCAGCGTTGGTGAGAGCTGATATATTAATTTGTATGAATAACTCGGCTCCGGAGCACTCTGCTGATATTATTTTAATTTTGAAGCAGAGCACAGACCTGTGTTAATGGTCAATGAGGCGGTTTTACCGCGAAGTAGGGTGGTACCACGGATAACAACTTCTGTCCCTATATATAAATTATTTTATATATAGAGATAGAAGTTTTTTTATATCTAAAATAAATAAAACTATAAAATTTTCTAGGAGGAAAAAGAAGATGGGAACAATGTATTATGATAAGGATGCAGATTTAAAATTATTAGAAGGAAAAAAAGTAGCCATAGTAGGTTATGGAAGCCAAGGTCACGCACATGCTTTAAATTTAAAAGAAAGTGGAGTAGAAGTTGTAGTTGGGTTGAAAGAAGGAAGTAAGTCTATAGCAAAGGCAGAATCTGTTGGATTAACTGTTAAAAGTGTATCCGAGGCAGCCAAAGAAGCTGATATAATAATGATATTAGCACCTGATACAGCTCAAAAACAAATATATGATGAGTGCATAGCTCCAAATTTAGAGGAAGGTAATGCTATAGCTTTTGCACATGGATTTAATATTCATTTCAAACAAATAGTACCACCTGCAAATGTAGATGTATTTATGGTTGCACCAAAAGGACCTGGTCATTTAGTTAGAAGAACATATAGAGATGGTAAAGGAGTTCCGGATGTATTTGCTATTCACCAAGATTATACAGGAAAATGTAAAGACATAGCTTTAGCATATGCAAAGGGAATTGGTGGAACTAGAGCAGGTGTTATAGAAACAACATTTAAGGAAGAAACGGAAACAGACTTATTTGGAGAACAAGCTGTACTCTGTGGCGGTGTTACAGAACTTATTAAAGCGGGTTTTGACACATTGGTTGAAGCTGGATATCAACCAGAAATAGCATATTTCGAATGCTTACATGAAATGAAGCTTATCGTAGATTTAATTTATGACGGTGGTTTTGAAAATATGAGATATTCTGTATCAGATACTGCTGAGTATGGGGATTACATGATAGGTAAAAGAATAATAAATGATGATACAAGAAAAGAAATGAAGAAAGTTCTTTCAGAAATTCAAACTGGTCGTTTTGCAAGCAATTGGATTTCAGAAAACCAAGCAGGTAAACCTATGTATCATGCAATTAAGAGTATGGAGTTAGAGCATCCAATAATAGAAACAGGTAAGAAGTTAAGGGGCATGATGACTTGGATAAGTAACAATGCTCAAGATGATGAAAAATAATTAAGAAAAGGTGAAGATATGAAGCTATCAGGCTCACAAATAATTTTAAAAATATTAAGAGAAAAAGGAATAGACACTTTGTTTGGATATCCAGGTGGTGCAGTGATACCATTCTTTGATGCTCTGTATGATGAGCTTGATTACTTTAAAATGTATAGACCAGCTCATGAGCAAAATGGTGTTCATGCAGCCGATGGATATGCTAGAAGCACAGGTAAATTAGGTGTTTTTGTAGCAACATCAGGTCCAGGTGCAACAAATACTATAACAGGTATTGCAAATGCATATATGGATTCTACACCATTGTTGGTGATTTCTGGACAGGTTGCAAATACGCTAATTGGGAAAGATTCGTTTCAAGAAGTTGATATTACTGGAATAACATTATCCATTACAAAACATAATTATTTAGTAAGGAAGATTGAAAATTTAGAAGATGTAATTAGAGAAGCAATTGATGTTGCTGTTAATGGAAGACCTGGGCCAGTTTTAGTTGATATACCTAAGGATGTGTTTGTAAGTCAATATGAGTATAAAGGAAAACCAAGAAAATATGATGGTGATATACTTGTACCAGATGAAGATAGAATTAAAAAAGCGGTTGAGTTAATAAATGAAGCTAAAAAACCAATTATATATGCGGGAGGTGGAATTAGAATATCTAAAAATGATGACCTTTTGTTACAATTAGCACAAAAGGCTGGTATTCCAGTTGCAAATAGTTTTATGGGACTTGGAACAATTCCAAGGCGCAATGATTTGTCTCTTGGCTTTGTAGGAATGCATGGATTCAAAGAAACCAATATGGCAGTTACAAATTGTGACTTGTTAATAGCTATTGGAGCTAGATTTAGTGATAGAGTCATTGGAAATCCTAATAAATTTGCACCAAGCGCTAAAATAATACACATAGATATAGATTCTACAGAGGTAGATAAAAATACTTCTCAGTGTATACCATTGATTGGAGATATGAAGGATATTTTAATTAAGCTTATAGAAAATGTAGATAAAAAAGACAGAATTAATTGGTTAAATGAAATAATATCTTGTAAAGTAAAATATGATATAGAGGGACAATTTGTTCCAGAAAATATATTAGGTTATATTAATAAGGTATATGATGAAAATGCAATTGTAGTGACTGATGTAGGGCAACATCAAATGTGGACGGGACAATTTTGGAAATTCAATAAATCAAATGAGTTCATAACGTCTGGTGGACTTGGAACTATGGGATTTGGATTTGGAGCTGCTATTGGTGCTAAGATAGGAAATCCAAATAAAAAGACTATATTTATAACTGGTGATGGAAGTTTTAGAATGTCTTGTGAAGAGCTTGTTACAATTTCAAAATATAAGATTCCTGTAATAATTATTATGTTGAATAACAATACTCTTGGCATGGTTAGACAGTGGCAAAGGATGTTTAGCCAAGCAAGGTATTCAGAAACAGATAATTATGATGATGTAAATTATCAAAAACTTGTTGAAGCTTATGGTATAAAAGGTTACAAAGCAGAATCACTTATCGAGCTTAGTGACATACTAGAAGAAACATGTAATATTGATGAAGCAATTTTTATAGAATGTAAAGTTAACCCAGAATGCAGTGTTTATCCAATTGTGCCTCCTGGCAGATCAATAGATGAACTCTTATTAAAAGGGTGATATATATTGTTGTGGTGCGTATACAATGCGCACCACATATATTATAATATTATATTATTAAAGTGAAAAAATTTACGTAAATTATAGGATGAATTTATTATAATAATTGAAATAGATAATGAAACTATAAAGTATGCTACTGTTTCGGAAATAGATAAGACAATTATTTCAATTATGGGGTGTATAAAACTTGAAAGAACAATTGCAACTATTCCCCACATCAGAGAAAATTCTAAACATATATAGGAATGCAGATTAAAATAGTTTTTGCTATAATCCCACATTTTATGATGAAAAACTCTATCAAGAGTAAAACCTACCACATATTCAAAAAATGTTACCACTACTATTGAGCTTATTGTAGCTGTAAGTATAGCGATAAACCTATTAGTTAATGAAATTTCAGATATTGTGAATAATTGAATTATAACAATTCCACATAAACCATATAATGGACAAAAGTAATTTGTTAAAAATCCTTCTCTTCTTGTTTTCTTTTTATTTATTATAGTACCAAATGTGCTTTCTAAAATAAATCCTCCAAACCCATATATTAAAAAAAACATTATAAAATATATTAAACTATATTGCATATTTTAAATCTCCTTTACTGATACTTTTGCTGTCTTTGTTCTGATATTCTTTGGAGAATTTATAAAAATATGCTTTAGAAATATAAATATAAATGCCAATATTTGTTCAGAAATACAATAAAATATCTGCATACATTTTCAATGTTTTACTAATGTTTTAACATTTTTCATGGTTGTTGTGTTAATACTTTTAAGTAAAATTAAAAATATTAAGTAGAGAAAACAAAGTATTATTATTGATGATATTAAAACAAACATTTCAGATGAAGTGTTCGATAAAAATAATATAAATAAAATTCTAGAAACTATAGATGATATTATTGCTGCAATAACAGGTTTGAAAATCCAATTTGAAATATCAAAAATAATACATGACACTTGTAAAAGTCTAATTAAATATAATATTGTATTTAGTAATGTTGTTATAAAGAGTGCAAATATATAAGCGTTAAATCCATATAGTGGAATAAGAAAATAAATAATTGAAATTTTCAATATTGATTCTACTATATTGATTTTAAAAGAACTTACCTGTTCACCAAGAGCATTAAGCATAGAAGCTATAACCATATTTAAGTACATAAATGGACATACAAATGAAATAATTTTAAGCATAACCCATACTTGTGGGTCGTTATAGACAGTCATCCCTATTTCATTGGGGAAACATAGAAATATACTGACAACTAGAATTCCTGAAAGTGCAGTAAAGTGTAACACTTTTGATAGGGTGTAAGTTACCTTTTTCTCATTAGAGATGGCATTTTCACCGGCCACAGAGGGTATCAATATAGAAGCAAGTGAAGTTAAAAATGAAGATGGGAAAAATAATAAAGGTAAAACCATTCCCTTAACCATACCATAGAGACTCATAGCATGAACTGTTGAAGAACCGTAAATAATGAGTCTAGATGGTATTAAAATATTCTCTACCATTCGTAGAATTGAATTAACATAAGCTGTAGCAGATAGGGGGATTGCTATTCCTAAAATTTTAAAAATCATATTATCTGGTTTAGTTTTGGTTTTATTTGAGTATGGTTTTTTATCTGTTATGTATAAAAACCAAATGTATATTAGCGAAAAGATTTCTTCAATGGTCATACCTATTGAAACTGCAGCACATCCGTAACCAAGTCCCTTTGGTAAATAGTAATTCATTATTGAGAAAATAACAAAAACTCGTATTACTTGTTCTAATACTTGTGCACTTGCTGGTTTTGTTACCTTTCCAACAGCATAAAAATAACCTTTATAGCAAGACGAAACTGCAATTACGGGCAAACTAGGCACTAAATACAATAATGACAATACAGTTCTTTCATCTTTTAAAATATTCGTTCCTACATAATTTGAGAAGTAATACATCAAAAATGCTGCAAAAAAACCCGTAAAAAAAGATAGAGCAATAGATTGACGTAAAACCCTCTTTGCATTTGAATAATGTCCCATAGCAATTTCTTCTGACATTAGCCTTGAAACAGCAATTCTAATTCCAGATGTAGATAATGTAACCATTAAAATATAAAAAGAGATAATAAGTTGAAATAGACCTATACCTTCAGCACCTAAAACATTTGCTAAATATATGCGAAATATAAATCCAATTATTCGAGTTATTGTTGTAGCGACCGTTAAAATTAATGTACCTAAAATTAAATTTTCCTTTTTCATAGTGCACCTCTAATTGTAGCTTCATATAATAATATGCTAATAATACAATTAAAATGCGGTAAATATATGTAATATAAATGGGACGTCATAGACGTCCCATAATTGATGGATTTATTAAATTTAATATTTATATTATGTTCTTAATAACTTAATTTGGAATTAATTTAGATAATTCATTTTCAATTTTTTCGAGTTCCTCTGGAATATTAATATGTTGAGGGCACTTTGGAATACATTCACCACATTTTGTGCAATTATGTGCTTGAGATTTTTCCGAAAGAAAATCGAAATAGGCATTATAAGCTAAATCTTTATTTTCAGTTTTTTTATAGTTGTTGTATATTTCAAAAATTTGAGGGATATTTACTCCAAATGAACAATCCATACAATAACGGCATCCTGTACATGGAACAGGTTTTATTTTTCTGAGATCTTCGATAACAGTATCAATAACTTTAAGCTCATCACTATTTATAGGTTTAAAACTTGATATTGTTTTTAAGTTATCTTTTAATTGTTCCATATTTGACATACCGCTTAATACTACTGCTACATTAGGTAAAGATGCAACCCACCGTATAGCCCAAGAAGCAATACTTTTATCTGGGTCATAATTTTTCATATACTTCTCAACTTGTGGTGCAAAAGAAGATAGGAATCCACCTCTTACTGGTTCCATAACAAAACAAGGTATATTTTTGTTTGTAATGATTTCATATGCTTCTTTAGCATCATCTTCGGAATAGTCCCAATAATTAATTTGAAGCTGGATAAAATCCCATTCGTAATTAGAAACTAATTTTTCTAATACATCATTCGTATCATGAAATGAGAATCCTATATATTTAATTTTACCCTCAGTCTTTTTCTTTTTAATAAAATCATATAAATTAAATTTCTCCATTATTTCTAATCTTTTAGATCCCATAGCATGAAGCAAGTAAAAGTCAAAATATTCTGTTTGGCACCTTTCAAGTTGTTCATTAAAATATTTTTCTGCATCATCTTCACTTTCTATTTTCCAAATAGGTAATTTATCTGCCAAAAAATAGCTTTCCCTTGGAAATTCAAGCAAAACTTTTCCTAAAAAAGTTTCAGATTCGCCATCATGATAAGGATATGCAGTATCAAAATAATTTAAACCATTAGTCATTGCATGATGAATCAATTTTCTAGAAGCATCAAAATCAATTTTGTTGTCTATAGTTGGAAATCTCATGCATCCAAAAGCTAATAGAGGAATTTCAATGCCAAGTTTTTCTATGTACCTTTTATTCATAAAAAACACCACTTTCCTTAATATTTTTAGTTAAATTAACAATAATAATATATATTATAGCATAAAACAAAACAAATTAAATGATTATTTACATAAATCATGGGTAAATGAATTATGTATAATGAATAAATAATTTTATGAGAAAAAATATTTAGTATGTTGACAAAACAAGTTAATGAGGTTACAATTATACTACACCCCCCGGTAGGGGGGAGTAATTTAAATATGTTTGGAGGATACAATGAAGGCTGATAAAATAAGTATAAATCGTTTATTAAAAACAGCGTCAGGGCAAATAGAAGGAATAATAAAAATGGTTGAAGATGATAGATACTGTATTGATGTTTCTAATCAAATTTTAGCTGTCCAATCTATTCTTAGGAAAGCCAATAAGGAAATTATTAAAGCACATATGGAAGGTTGCATTAAGGAAGCTTTTGTAGAAGGTAATGAAATTCAAAAAATAGAAGAAGTAATTTCTCTAATAGATAAAATTTCGAAATAAAGGAGTTGTGATATATGAAATCCCAAAAATTTAATGTTACTGGTATGACATGTTCAGCATGTTCAAGTAGAATAGAAAAAAATATTAATAAAACTGAAGGTATAAAAGAGGCAAATGTAAATCTGTTAAGCAACAGCATGATGATAGAATATGATGATTCAATAATAAGTGAAAATGATATAATAAAGGTTGTGCAGGATACAGGATATGATGCACGTTTAGCAGATAGTAAAAGTTCATCTAATATAAGTCAGGATGTTAAGACAGATTCTGATATAGAGTTCAAGGAAATGAAAAAAAGACTTATTGTATCATTTATATTTGCTATTCCACTTCTTTATATAGCTATGGGACACATGCTTAATATGCCTTTGCCAAGTATATTTCATGGTACAAAGAATGCATTAACCTTCGCATTTACACAGTTTTTATTATGCTTACCTGTAATGATTATAAACAAAAAGTATTATATTGTAGGATTTAAAACATTATTTAAAGGTTCACCAAATATGGATTCACTAATTGCAATTGGAACCTCTGCTGCCTTTGTATATGGGGTTTATGCTATATATAAAATTGGATATGGGCTAGGACATATGGATATGGATTTAGTAATGAAATATTCTATGGATTTATACTTTGAATCAGCTGCAATTGTTTTAGCTCTTATTACATTGGGTAAGTTTTTAGAGGCAAGGGCAAAAGGAAGAACATCTGATGCAATTAAAAAGCTTATTGACTTATCGCCAAAAACAGCATTAGTAGAAAGAAAAGGAATTGAAGAAGAAATTCCAGTAGAAAATGTTATAAAGGGAGATATAATAGTTGTTAAACCAGGTCAGTCGGTACCTGTTGACGGAGTTATTGTATTTGGAACGACATCAATTGATGAATCAATGTTAACTGGAGAAAGTATACCTGTTGAAAAAGAAGTAGGAGATAAGGTAATAGGTGCAAGTATAAATAAATCAGGGTATTTTAAATTCGAAGCCCAAAATGTAGGAGATGACACTACACTTTCTCAAATAATACGATTAGTTGAAGAAGCAAGTTCATCTAAAGCGCCAATTTCAAAGCTCGCGGATAAGATTAGTGGCATATTTGTTCCAGTTGTAATTATAATTGCGGTAGTATCTACAATAGTTTGGTTGATTTTAGGAGCAACATTTGAATTTGCTCTTTCAATAGGGATAGCTGTCTTAGTTATATCATGTCCATGTGCACTCGGACTTGCAACACCTACAGCTATAATGGTTGGAACAGGCAAAGGGGCTGAAAATGGAATATTAATAAAATCAGCAGAATCATTAGAAATTGCTCATAAAATACAAACAGTTGTAATGGATAAAACAGGAACAATTACAGAAGGTAAACCAAGAGTTACTGATATATTGACAAATGGAATAAGCGAAACAGAAATATTAAAGATAGCTGCATCAGCAGAAAAGGGCTCTGAACATCCTCTAGCAGATGCAATAGTTGAAGAAGCAAAAAATAGAAAATTAGATTTATATAATGTAGAAAATTTTAAAGCGATACCTGGTCAAGGACTGGAGGCAGTTATCAACAATAAAAAATATTATTTAGGTAATATAAAGTTAGTTAATGAAAAGAATATTAACATAAATGACTTTGAAGAAAAAAGTGTTAAGATTGCAGAAATGGGTAAAACACCACTTTATTTCGCGGATGAAAGTGATGTTTTGGGTATTATAGCAGTTGCCGATGTAGTTAAGTCTACTAGCCAAAAAGCTATAAGAGAATTCGAAGCTATGGGTATAGAAGTCGTAATGCTTACTGGAGATAACAAAAAAACAGCAAAAGCAATAAGAAAACAACTTGGTATATCAAGAGCTATTGCAGAAGTATTACCTCAAGATAAAGAAAGAGAAATAAGAAAAATTCAAGAGCAAGGTAAAAAAGTAGCTATGATTGGTGACGGTGTAAATGACGCACCAGCATTAGCAAGAGCTGATGTAGGTATAGCCATTGGAGCAGGAACGGACGTGGCCATTGAATCAGCAGATATAGTGTTGATAAGAAGCGACTTATTAGATGCTGTAACTGCAGTACAATTGAGCAAGGCCACTATAAGAAATATAAAAGAAAATTTATTCTGGGCATTTATTTATAATGCAGTAGGCATCCCTTTAGCGGCAGGTGTATTTTATTTTATATTAGGTTGGAAACTAAACCCTATGTTTGCAGGAGGAGCAATGAGTTTAAGTTCAGTTTCTGTAGTATCTAATGCATTGAGACTTAAATTTTTTAAACCTACTAAAATGGTAAAGGATATAGAATCAGGAAAACTTGAACCAATAGCTATAAATAATGAAGAAAATGCGAATATTAAAAAAGACTTTTCAAATAGTAAAAATAATAAAAATAATGGAGGAAATAACATGAAAAAAACATTAAAAGTAGAAGGTATGAGCTGTGGTCATTGTAAAGCCGCAGTAGAAAAAGCATTAAAAGGAATTGACGGTGTTGACAATGCAGTAGTTGATTTAAACAGCAAAACTGCAGTTGTTGAGTTAAATAAAGATATAAAGAATGATGTTCTGTCAACTGCAGTTACAGAAGCTGGCTATGAGGTAATTGAAATTAAATAATAATTCCAATTAAAAAAATATTGACTTTTAATAAAAAATTATATATAATAAAATTGATCAAAAATTTTCAGAAAAATTAAAAATTAAATATTAAATGCACTTGTATAGCAAGATGTTTAAAACCAAAACATCATCGTGGACGAGGCCAAATAATAGTAAAGTTACTTATTTGGCCTTTTTTTGTTTATTTATGTTAATAATATTTATAGAAATACAGATAATATTACCAATATATATTAGTAATATAAATTAAATAAAACTTTAAGAAAACGATATTAGTTTGGAAATTAATTTATTCTAGAAGTCATTTATAAAAATAAAAATATTTATTACGTGTTATGTGGTAAGTATTTTTAATATAAATAATAGAAGGTTGTTATAAAAATTTTATATGTTTGTAACAATCTTAAAAAAATTAAGGAGGAAATTTATGATTACTAGTGGTTTTACGTATGTCGCATTTTTAATTTTCTTTGCTGGTTTAACAGTATGGGTAGAGAAGAAATATGGTGGTAAATTTTTTAAATATGTACCTGCAGTTGTAGTGATTTATTTAGTAGCTATGTTATTTTCAACTTTTGGACTGTGGGAGAAAACGGATTCAGTAAATGCAAGTTATAAAGCACTTAAGGGCAATTTGCTTCCAGCTATGATATTTTTAATGCTTCTTAAATGTGATTTAAGAAAAATATTAAAACTTGGTCCTAAGATGTTGTTAGCGTTTTTTGGAGCAGCTATAAGTATTGGAATAGGATTTATTGTTACTTATTTTGTATTTAAAGGATTGTATGAAGCTGAAACATGGAAAGCTTTTGCAGCTTTATGTGGAAGTTGGATGGGTGGAACAGGTAACATGGTTGCTGTTCAAGGAGCCTTAAATGTATCTGATGCAAAATTAGGGTATGCACTATTAATGGATTCTATAAATTATTCAATATGGGTTATGATGTTATTAGCATTAGTACCTTATGCATCAAAATTTGCAAAATGGACTAAAGCAGATACATCTGTAATAGATGAAATTGGAGAACAACTTGCAAAAGATCAGGAAAAAGTAAGAAAGAATATAGAATTTTCAGATTTAATTTTACTTTTAGGAACAAGCTTGTTTATAGCAGCAGTAGCAACTTTTATAGGTGGAAAACTTCCTCATTCAGATTTTCTATCTGGAACAACATGGACTGTAATTATTGTAACTATAGCTGGAGTTATTGGAGCCATGATGCCAATTGCAAAAATTCCTGGTTCATCACAGATATCAAATACAATGCTTTATACAATTGTTGCATTAATTGCTTCAAGAGCTAATTTTGCTGAACTTGCTCAAGCACCATTGTATATTGTATCAGGTTTTATGATACTTGGTATACACGGATTGGTATTAATCATTATAGCTAAAATATTTAAATTAGATTTATTTACTTGTGGTGTAGCTAGTCTTGCTAACATCGGTGGTGTTGCTTCAGCACCAATTCTTGCTGCAGCATACAGTGAGGCACTTATACCTATAGGAGTACTTATGGCTATGATGGGTTATGTTGTTGGTACCGGTGGAGGATTAATAGTAGGTAAAATATTATCTATAATGTAAAAATGATTCATTAAGACAAGACAAACAATATGTTATTTACAAATAAGGCTTGAAAATACTTTTCATTTAATATAAAATTAAATAGGGTGATGTCATGAGTGATAACAATACAGTTTATATTATAGGCGAATCAAGAACTAATATGGATAATGCTATAACTGTAATATATAATTCTTTTTATATGGGTTTTGAAGTTAATGTAGAAAATGATGAGATTGTAGATGTTGGATGTATTCATACAATTAGTATTACTGAAAATTTTGTTAAAAAAATTTTCGTAGGAAGAAATATTATTGACTTTGAAAAAGATATAGAAAATGTAGTTAAAAGACGATATCATGGAACATCTCAAAAAGCTATAATGGTATCATATAAAGATGCCTTGAAAAAGTATCTTGATGTTAAGAAGAAATATTATTAATATAGCTGCTTTATTTATATGATTTAGCATAACTATGTCGGAGTAAATGAAACCCAGCAAAAACAAGCTTCTTGTTTTTGCTGGTTTTTTTTATAATGGAAAAACAAACAGAAACAATTTGAGTTGTAAATATAATAAATATTAGGAAGTGATATTTTGTTAGATAAAAAAATACTTGGTATGAAAGATGAAATAATTGAAGGTGTACAAAGTTCTGTAAGGATAAAAAGTGTAGAAGAGGAAGCAAAAAATGGAATGCCATTTGGTGAAGGAGTACACAATGCTTTATTGCATTGTCTAGAACTATCAGAGTCTTTAGGTTTTAAAACGGTAAATGTTGATAACATGATAGGTTATGCAGAGTATGGTTCTGGAGATGAAATGATAGCAGTTTTAGGACATTTAGACGTAGTACCTGAGGGCGAGGGATGGACTTATCCTCCATATGCAGCTGAAATTCATAATGGAAAGATATATGGAAGAGGAACTACTGATGACAAAGGACCTCTTATTGGTGCTCTATATGCATTAAAGGCTATTAAAGATTTAAATATTCCTTTAAAGAGAAGGGTAAGAGTATTTTTTGGATTGAATGAAGAAACAGGAAGCCAGTGTGTAAAGCATTATGTAGAAAAAGGAGAAGAAATGCCAGCTTGTGGATTTACTCCTGATGCTGAATATCCCATAATAAATGGAGAAAAAGGAATTGTTACATGTAAATATAAAAGAAAATTAAATCAAGAGGGAAATATTATTTTAAAATCAATTAGGGGTGGAATTGCCGCTAATGTAGTACCTGATTATGCAGAAGCTTCAATAACGATGTTGAAAAATGGTATTAAAGATATTAAAAAATTAGCAGAAAACTTAGAAGGAATAGTGATAGAAGAAAATGAAGAATGTTTATTAATTAAATCCTATGGTATTTCAGCTCATGGAAGTACTCCTGAGAATGGTAAAAATGCTATCTCTCATTTGTTATTATTTTTGGGCAAATTAAATTTTACAGGGGATACAAAAGAATTAATAGATTTTCTTAACAAATATATAGGTTTAGACTTAAATGGTGAAAACTTAGGAATTAATCTTGAAGATGATATATCTGGTAAATTTATATTTAATTTAGGGGTTGTATTAGGAAATTCTGATGAAATAAGTATAGATATAAATATGAGATATCCAGTTACAAAAACATATGAAGATTTTATTGAAATATTTAAAAATAAGATGGAATTAGGTAAATTTAATGAGATTTTTTTAAGACATAAAAAAAGTCTTTATGTTTCTCCTGAAACAGAATTTATTAAGAAATTACAAAAAGTTTATGAAGAAAAGGTCGGAGATACGGCTGATTTGATTTCAATAGGTGGTGGAACTTATGCAAAAGCTATGAAAAATGTAGTTGCATTTGGTCCGATTTTTAAAGGTGAACCTATGGTAGAACATAAACCCGATGAATATATAGGGATTGATTCTTTAATAAAGAATGTTCAAATAATGGCGGCAGCTATAAAAGAGCTGGCAAATTAGGTTTTATAAAAAAATATAGTCATAATTATCTTTAGTATATGGTAGTTATTATATAAATATTTAAAATTATGGAGGCAATAAAAATGAAAATAACAAATATTAGAATAGGTGAAATTTCGGTACCATTAAAAACACCTTTTAAAACTGCTCTGAGAACAGTAAATAGTGTAGAGGATATTATAGTTGAAATTCACACGGATACAGGGAATGTTGGATATGGTGAAGCGCCTCCAACAGGCGTAATAACAGGAGATACTAAAGGAGCTATAATAGGAGCACTTAAAGATCACATAATTAAAAGCATCATAGGAATGGATATAGAAAATTTTGAAGAAATAATGCTTAAACTAGATAAATCATTAGTAAAAAACACTAGTGCAAAAGCAGCTATAGATATTGCGTTATATGATTTATATGGACAATTATACAATGCTCCTCTTTATAAAATGTTAGGTGGATATAAAAAAGAAATAATTACTGATGTAACTATTAGTGTAAATGATCCTGAAGAAATGGCAAAGGATAGTTTGGATGCTATAAGAAGAGGATTTGATACATTGAAAATAAAAGTGGGCAAAGACGCATCAATGGATTTAGAGAGAATGAAAGCTATAAGAAATGCTATTGGTTACGATGTTAAGCTTAGAATTGATGCAAATCAAGGGTGGAAGCCAAAAGAAGCAGTTAAAATTTTAAGGAAAATGGAAGATACAGGCTTAGACATAGAATTCGTTGAACAACCTGTTGAAGCACATGATATAGAAGGTCTAAAATATGTAACTGACAATATTTCTATACCAGTTTTAGCAGATGAAAGTGTATTTTCAGCTAAAGATGCTTTAACAATACTTCAAAATAGAGCAGCTGATTATATAAATATAAAATTGATGAAAACAGGTGGTTTACACAATGCACTTAAAATTTGCTCTATAGCAGAAGTATATGGAGTGGAATGTATGATAGGATGTATGCTAGAAGCAAAAGTAAGTGTAAATGCAGCAGTACATTTAGCAGCAGCTAAAAGCATCATAACTAAAATAGATTTAGATGGCCCAGTACTTTGCAGCGAAGATCCTGTAGAAGGGGGAGCAATATTTGATGAATTTAAGATTACATTAAATGATGCACCAGGTCTTGGAATAAAGAAAGTTAATGGAATAAGATATTTGGACTAATGTAAAATAATAAAACCTACACTTTTTAAAAATTAGTGTAGGTTTTATTAATTAGATAGTACTTGCGTATTTATTCAAATTATTCTTTTAAATAATTATGGATTGGTATATAATAAAATAAAAATATATTGAAGAGGCAGATACTAATTATATGAAAAATAAAAGACTTATGATTATTTTATTAATGCCAATAGCCTTTATTTTGACACAAATTGCGAAATATAATATAAATTTTGCAGAATTTTATTCTATTAAAATATATCCAGTATTTGCTCAAAGTATTGGATTTGTAACAGGCTTTTTTCCTTTTTCGATTGCTGAAATTCTATTGATATTAAGTGTTATTTTATTAATATCATATACTGTGCTGACCTTTATAAAATCATTGATAAAAAAGACAATTAAATTGCTAAAAAATTATATTATTAACTTAGGCGTTGTAGTATCTTTGCTGTATTTTCTATTTGTATTATTTTGCGGTATGAATTATTATAGGTATGAGTTTACAGCTTATAGCGGATTCGAGATAAAAAAATCATCAAAACAGGAGCTTATACAGCTATGCGATGATTTAATTAATGATGCAAATGAATATAGAAAAAAAATAGGTTCTGATACAAATGGTGTTGCAGCTTTAAGTGATGATAATATTTATGAAACATCTAGGAGGGTGCAATATTCGTTTAATAGTATTTCAAACAGTTATGATGTACTTAAAGGTAATTATCCTAGACCAAAACCTATTCTATTTTCAAGAGCAATGTCCTATACCCAAATAACTGGGGTGTTTTTTCCATTCACATTTGAATCAAATGTAAACGTTGATATACCTTCATATCAAATTCCTGCGACAATGTGTCATGAACTTGTCCATATGAGAGGTTTTATGAGGGAAGACGAAGCTAATTTTGTTTCATATTTAACATGCATTAGTTCTGGATATGATGATTTTGCTTATAGTGGAACTATGCTTGCCTTAACATATAGCATGAATGCACTTTATTTAGAAGATTACCATGCTTTTGTACAATTATATGAGAAATATTCAAAAGATGTTAAATTAGATATGGCGTACACATCAACATACTGGGAACAGTTTCAAACTAGGATTGCAAAAATCTCACATAATGTAAATAATACGTATTTAAAAGCAAATAATCAAGTAGACGGAGTAAAAAGTTACGGTAGAATGGTTGATTTATTGGTGGCAATGCAAAGGAACAAACAATAATATTCAAATTAAATGTTGTATTCAATATAATAATATTTCATTTTTGGGATAAAATAACTAAACCATAAATGAAAGGAGATTATGTAATGTCAAAAATAGGTTGTACAGTTACAAATTGCTTTTATAATAGAACAAATGGTTGTACTGCACCAGCTATAAAAGTTGATGGTAAAAAAGCTTTTGAGAGTAGAACAACAAATTGCGATACTTTTATACAACAAAAGCCAGGTATGATGAGTTCTGTAGATAAACCAAGACAAAGTACTGAAATATCTTGTGCTGCGACTAACTGTGTATACAATAAAGAAAAAAGATGTGATGCCACAGATATTTTAGTTAATGGAAAAAATGCAAAAGGTCCAGTTGAAACTTGCTGCAGTACATTTAAATTTCATGATTAGATAAGCTTATAAAAATATGGTGCTTGAATTTTCAAGCATCATATTTTTATTTATAAATTTATTAAATTATAGTATAATTATTTGGAACATAATGAAAATTTATCCGTCTATAAAAGTATAAGAGAGGAGTGAAATTAATGAAAAATAATAAGTTTTTAAGAAAAATAATTGCTTTAACCTTGATTTTAGCATTATGTTTCAGTGTATCTGTATTTGCAGAAGATGAATGTTTTATTACAGTTTATGTTAATAATGAAAAAGTTGAATTTGATGCAAACCCTATATTAGAAAATGGAAGAACGTTGGTTCCGCTTAGAGGTGTTTTTGAAAAACTGGATGCGAAGGTAGATTGGAATAAAAATACCATGCAGGCAGTAATAAAGGATGAAAATAATGAAATAGAAATGATGCTAAATAAAAATAAAGTTTTGGTTAATGGTGAAATTAAAGATATTGATAGTCCAACTAAGATGATAAACAGTAGAACTTTTGCGCCACTTAGGTTTATTAGTGAAACTTTGGGCCATGATATTAGATGGGATGAAAAGACAAACAGTGTATACATTACTAAATATAAATCGGTTCGTGTTAATAAAAACATAATTCCAACTGTCGGGACAAAAGATAATTTGATTGCTCTTTTAGAATATAACTCTAAAATTTACAATTATATTGGTTTGATTCGTCCAATGGTGATGGAAAAAACAGAAGATGCTGCATTCGAATCAGCTGCAGAAGCTCCTACTGCATCTGGAAGTGACAGTTCAAATACTAATAATCAGGTTGAAGGTGTTGAAGAAGGAGATATTGTAAAAAATGATGGAAAGCATATTTTCATAAAGTCATACGACAAAGTGAAAATAATAGATTCAAATCCATTAAATCCTAAAATAATATCACAAGTTGATGTACCGGAAAACATGGATATCAATGAAATTTATATAACTGAAAAAAAATTAGTTGTAATAGGTCAAAATAACTATTATCATATATATAAGCAAAATGATGAAACATTGAAAATAGGTATTGTACCTCCAACATATTATGATGTTAGATGTAACGTTCTTATTTATAATATAGAAAATCTTGAAAAACCTGTTTTGGAACGAGAATATTTATTTGATGGAAATTATACATCAGGGAGAACGATAGATAATAATTTATATCTTGTTACAACAAAGTATTTTAATTTAGGTTATTATGGTAATTATGACAATAATATAAACATACCACTTCCAACTTATACTGATTGTATAACAAATGAAAAAACAGAAATAGGATTTGATAAAATAAAATATTTTCCAAATTATGTTGATTCAAAATATATGATAACAGTGGGAATAAATCTAGATGATAAAAAATCAGAACCTGATGTAGATGTATATATTGGTTCAACAGAATCAATATTTGTTTCAAAAAATAATTTATATGCTACGGTTACTGATTTTTTATATGAGTCACAATCAAAATCAACTGATTTATATAATCCAATTTACAGTGTTAATACTGTTATTTATAAATTTGGTTTAAAGGATGGATATATAAATCCTGTTGGACAAGGTAAAGTACCGGGAAATATTATTAATCAATTTTCAATGGATGAGACTGATGGATTATTAAGAATAGCTACAACAATAGGTGAAGTATGGCAAACAGGCCAGAACGAATCAAAAAATAACATTTATATTTTAAATGATAGTTTAAATATAATAGGGAAACTAGAAGGATTAGCACCAGGGGAAAGAATATATTCAACTAGGTTTATGGGTGATAAAGTTTATATGGTTACATTTAAGCAAGTAGATCCTTTGTTTGTAATAGATACATCAAATCCAAACAACCCAAAGGTTCTTGGATATTTAAAAATTCCAGGGTACAGTACATATCTTCATCCTGTTGATGAAACTCATATTCTTGGTTTTGGTTATGAAACTGTACAAAATGAGTGGGGTGGAACTAGTACAGGAGGATTTAAAATTTCACTGTTTGATGTGAGTGATGTAAATAAACCTAAGGAAATAGCAACAGATATAATTGGGAAAAGTGGAACATATTCTGAGTTATTATATAATCATAAAGCTTTGATGTTTTCATTAAATAAGGAGATTATGGCGTTCCCAATTTCTAGAGCAGGTGACAATTATATAAATAATTTTATTGGAGCATATGTTTATAATATTAATTCTAGTAAAGTGGAATTAAAAACAGAAATAACACATATGAAAAATATAAAAAGTGAATATACCTATGAAAATGAAATAAAAAGAATTATTTATATTGGAGATTATTTATATACTTTTTCTGAAAATAAAATGCAAGTTCATAATATTAATAATAATGAAAAAGTAAATGAGTTAGACTTAAAATAAAAATATAATTTTGACAAATTTATAAGGAGCATACGAAATGAATTATAACCCACTTGAATACAAGTATCCATCGAAAAGAAATGTGGCTTATGCACATAAGGGGATGGTGGCAACATCACATCCCCTAGCAGCTCAAGCTGGTTTGGAAATAATAAAAAAGGGTGGTAATGCTATAGATGCTGCTATTGCTACAGCTGCTTGCTTAACCGTAGTCGAACCTACTTCAAATGGAATAGGTGGAGATGCCTTTGCATTAGTATGGATTAATGAAAAGCTGCATGGCTTAAATTCCAGCGGATATTCACCAAATAGTATTTCTATTGAAAAGTTAAAGGAAAAAGGAATAAATGAAATACCTAAGTATGGCGTTGTACCAGTGATGGTCCCAGGAGTTCCAGCTGCATGGGCGGAGTTATCATCTAGATTTGGAAAGCTAGATCTTTCTGAAACTTTAGAACCTGCTGTAAAATATGCTAGGGAAGGCTTTACTGTTTCTACTACAGTTAAGAAAAATTGGGATATAGCTTACAACAAATATAAAAATGAAGCTAAAGGTGAAGAATTTAAGTATTGGTTTGAAACTTTTACTAAAGAAGGAAAAACGCCTAGATTTGGTGAGTTGTGGAAGTTACCATATCATGCAGATACAATTGAATCAATAGGAAGAACAAATGCAAAATCATTTTATAAAGGCGAGTTAGCGGATAAAATAGATTATTTCTTTAAAAAGTATGATGGATACTTAACTAAGGAAGATTTAGTTAGTTATAAATCAGAATGGGTTGAACCAATTAGTGTAAATTACAGAGGATATGATGTATGGGAAATTCCACCTAATGGACAAGGATTAGTTGCATTGATGGCACTAAATATACTGAAGGGTTTTAACTTTAACAAAAAGGATAGTGCAGATACATATCACAAACAAATGGAAGCAATAAAACTTGCATTTGCAGATGGTCAGAAATATATCACAGACAAGAATAATATGAAAACAGAAGTTAATAAGTTGCTATCTGACAAATATTCAGAAAAAAGAAGATCTCTTATAACTGATAGTGCACTTATGCCTACGACAGGTGAACCTAACGGAAGTGGAACTGTATACTTATGTACCGCAGATGGAGAAGGAAACATGGTTTCATATATACAAAGCAATTACATGGGTTTTGGTTCAGGAATTGTAATTCCAGAAACAGGTATAGCAATGCAAAACAGAGGACATAATTTTAGTTTCAACCCTGAGCATGATAATTGCCTAATGCCTCATAAGAAAACATACCATACAATAATACCAGGATTCTTAACAAAAGATAATAAAGCAATTGGTCCATTTGGTGTAATGGGCGGTTTCATGCAACCTCAAGGACATGTTCAAGTAGTTACAAATATGATTGATTTTAATATGAACCCACAAGAAGCACTAGATGCTCCAAGATGGCAGTGGGTTAAGGAAAAATCATTTGAAGTAGAATATGGGGTTCCAGTGCATATAGTAAATGATTTATTACGAAGAGGACACGATATAAAAATACAACCAGATGAATCTCCGTTTGGAAGAGGTCAGGTTATTATTAGAACTGAAGATGGAACTCTTTGTGGCGGAACAGAGCACAGATGCGATGGACATATCGCAATGTGGTAGTGTAATAAATAGTAAAATGGAGACTATGACTATATATGAAAAAATCTAATTTCTTTGCGTTTATATCTAGAATGAAATATATAAATCGATGGGGTTTAATGAGGAATACAAAAGAAGAAAATGTGTCAGAACATAGCTTAGAAGTAGCAGTGTTGGCTCACGCTTTAGCTATTATACAAAAATATAGGTTGAACAAGAATGTTAACCCAGAAAAAATTGTTTTATATTCCATATATCATGATTCATCAGAAATATTTACAGGTGATTTGCCTACGCCGGTAAAATATTATAATTCAAACATAAAGACTGCTTATAAAGATGTGGAACATTCTGCTAATCAAAGGCTTTTAAATCTATTGCCTGATGATTTTTACAAAGAGTTTGAACCCATTTTAATACCAAAGGATGAAGAAATTGAGATATGGAAAACTATTAAAGCTGCTGATAAAATAAGTGCTTATATAAAGTGTTTAGAAGAAGAAAAATCAGGTAACAAGGAATTCATAAAAGCAAAACAATCAATTTTAGAAGATATAAATAATATGAACAGAGAAGATGTAAACATATTTATGGATGAATTTATAGAAGGTTACAACTTAACTCTAGATGAAATGTAATAACAAAAATGCAATGGGGACAGTCCCCATTGCATTTTTGTTTACAATTTAAATAAGTTGTTTATTTCATCACGGGATAGGGTATTAATTATAACCTCTCCTTTTTGAATTACTGATTCTGCTAAATCTTTTTTATTTTGTTGAAGCTTCTCTATTTTTTCTTCTATAGAATCATTTGCTATAAGCTTAAATACTTGAACTTTATTTTCCTGACCTATCCTGTGGGTTCGGTCTGTGGCTTGATTCTGCGCACTTATATTCCACCATGGATCAAAATGTATAACTACATCTGCACCAGTTAAATTAAGACCTGTTCCTCCTGCTTTCAATGAAATTAAAAAAACAGGTACATTATTTGAATTAAATCTATTTGCTAATTCTAGCCTTTCTTCGCTTTTAGTTGATCCAGTAAGTTTATAATAATCTATAGACATGCTTTGCAATTGATGTTCTATTATTTTTAACATGGAAGTAAATTGTGAAAAAATTAAAACTTTGTGATTAGTTTCGATACTATTTGTTATAATTTCCATACACAAATCAAGCTTTGCACTGCTTCCCTTATAATTTTCAAAACAAAGGGATGGATGACAACATATTTGTCTAAGTCGAGTGAGCATTGCAAGTATTTTAATTTGACTTTTCTCATAACCATGTTCAGACACTTCATTATTGAACTCTTCTTGTAACTTCATTATTTCTGCAGTATATAGTTTTCTTTGTGTGTTTTCCATATGAGCATAGGATACAGTTTCAATTTTGTTAGGAAGCTCTTTTAGCACATCTTTTTTGAGTCTTCTTAGTATAAATGGTGTTATTTGTTTGTGAAGTCTATTTAATAAATCTTTATCATCTGATTTTACAATTGGAATTTCATATTTATCTTTAAATTTATTATAGCTTAAAAGAAATCTAGGCATAATAAAATCGAAAATTGACCAAAGGTCAGCTAGAGAATTTTCAATAGGCGTACCAGTTAGAGCAAAACGAACGTCACTTTTTATAAGTTTAACCGCTTTTGCATTTTGAGTTTTTGAATTTTTTATATATTGAGCTTCATCTAATATGCAATATTTAAATTCAGTATTTACATATAATTCGATATCTCTTTTTAGTAAATCATAAGATGTAAAAATTAAATCATAATTGTTTATTCGTGAAATAAGTTGACTTCTTTGAGTTGCAACACCAGAAATAATTAAAGTTGTTATATTAGGAGAAAACTTTTCTACTTCACTTTTCCAGTTATATACTAAAGAAGTAGGACAAACAACTATTGAAGGTTTTTTATCAATAACACTATTGTTGTTTTCTGATAATAATAAGCTTATTATTTGAAGAGTTTTTCCTAATCCCATATCATCTGCTAAAATTCCACCTAATGAATACATAGATAAAGTTTTTAGCCATTTATATCCTGTTTTTTGATAGTTTCTCAATATATGATTTAATTCACTTGGTATTTCAAAATTAGTTTCATCAGATTCCTTGATATTTCTAATCATGTCTTTAAAATTTTGTTCTCTTTGTGCTTCGACCCAGCTATTATTCTTAATTAAGCTGTCTAAGTACAATGAACGATATTTTGGAATTTGAATATGCCCTGACTCAAGTTCTTCGCTTGATATGTTCAAATCATCAACTAGTTTCTCCATTGTACTAAAATAGTCATTATCCAAATTTAAGAATGAACCATCTTTTAGCCTAAAGTATTTTTTTCTTCTTTTATAGGTACTAAGGATATCTTTAAGTTCTGCAGGGTCAAATTCGAGCTTGTCAATATCTATTTCAATTAAGTTGCTTTTTAGTCTAACTCCCATTGACATAGATTTTGGATATCTAATATTTATTTTTTTAAAATCATCGCTAACATTTACTTCACTAAGTTTGGTTAAAATATTTATACCAGAGGTTAAAAATTCATATATATTATTTTCATCAGTCATTGAATATTTAACAGATGTTTTTCTAAATCCAGCATTTTCTATTGCTGCTTCTACTTTAGCTTCTTCTACCAAATCTCTGGCGATAGAATTATCTGTTGTGGATTTTCTTAATGGGTTTATTTCTATATCTCCATAATTGAACACAATATTAGCATAAATAAAACCCTGACTGTTTGTGTCTAGATAAATATTCGTTGATAGAGGCTGAATTTTAAAATTGTCTATTAACTCAAATTCAGATGTTACTTTGGCATATTTAGATATTTGAGGTATTACAGCAGAACAAAATTTACCCATATAATCATTAGAAAGTTTAATAGTTTTTGATGGCTGCACCATAATTTTATTTACTGCAGCAAGAACAATATTTGTAAATTCTTTTGAGCACCTATATAAACTGTCGCCAGATATTATATAAGTATAATTTTTAGAGGAACACATAAAAGTGATAAATAAATCTGTTGTAAAATAATATTTCTCTTCTTCTTCTTTTATATAAAATTCTACTTCAGGGTCTTTGTTCTTAAATGTAATAGTATCATATTTATAATTGTAACCATTACATTCTAATGTTTGGTTTTCAAACAAGTCAAAAAAACTGTCAATTGAAAAGGGAAGAATTTTAAAATAACGCCCGCTTATGTTAAATGAATTAAATGTTCCTTGGGTTTTAGCTATAATTTGTCTGTATGTTTCTGCTTCATCTCTTAAGAAAATTGCCACTGGTTGGGAATTCTTTTCAAATTTTGATACTTCGTGATTAAATTCTAAACTTTTGCCATATTTGACATATGTGTTGTTTTTTATACAATTAGCTAGTGTGTATGCATCTTTTACTACATATTGTCTATTATCACCAATTGTAAACTCTATGCTAATTGCATCCTTTTCAGAAATAAACAAAATTGGTTTGAGGTAGATGGAGCCTTCATTAAACTCATTTTTCACACTTTCAGTTATTTTTTTTTCAAAAATACTAATTAAATCTTCAAGTTGATGGTTATGAATAGTTGATTGTGTTCTACTTTGTCTAAGTAAATCTAAATTAGTTACAAAGGAAACTTGTCTTGAATCATGCTTGTGGTATAATTTAAGCATAGTTGCAATTATATGTTTACATCCACCTGAGCTTTCTAAAAATGCTGGACAATTACATTCGAAATCAGCAATATCACCATCACTATCAATCGTTATGGATATGTCATAAGATGAATAGTAATGACCTTTTACCTTTGTTGAATATATATTAATTTGTTCCTCAAGCGTTGGATCATATTTCCTTTTATAATTTATATGTGAAACTAGATTTTTATTATAATAATCTAATCCCTTAGCAAATGTTTTAGGATTAGTTGCAAAACCTCGTATATCATTTATGTTAAATTTAACTTTTTCCATTTGTTCTCCTTGTTTCTCATTTGTTCATTTAATAGAATATTATATAACAATTTTGAGTCCATTTAAATAGTTAATTTTAAATAAAATGTAAAATTAACAAATAGTTTGTTGCAAAATTAAAATAATAATATATAACAAAAAGTTATAGTAAAAAAAGTTTAATAATATTTTTTCATTAGACTGTAAAAATTATTATTGATATAATCAAATATATTATGGATAAAATGTGCATTGTGGAAAATGTTAAGTAATCATTAATCGTTTAGTGAGTATTTCATGCGCACTGCGACATAAGATTAATTAAAAAAACTAAAAATAAAGGAAAATAAAAATGGAGCAATATGGTTATATTACCTTTAAATCAGTTTCGTACGCCATGAAGTTTGAAACAGCAATAAAAAAACTCAATATAAAAATTAAAATTATTCCAGTTCCACGCAGTATTAGTTCTAGCTGTGGATTATGCGTTAGATTTGATATAGCTGATAATAATGAATTGCAAAATATTATAAATATGCACAAACTAGAGTATAGTCGTATTTATACAGAAATATAAATTATGATGCAAATGATAAATAACAACCACATATAAACCCTATCAAAAGAAAAACAGATTTAATTCTACCTTTGTGAAGAATATCAGCCTCAGGTATTAATTTACTAACTGTAACATAGAGCATGCTGCTTGCTGCTGCAGACAAACAAAAACCAATGAAATATTCTGATATATGACCAAGAACCTCTCCTAAGACAGCACCAAAAGCTGTTGGAAGTCCAGTTAATAGCGTTAATAATAATATGTAAAGTGGTGAAACTCCAGCCATAATAAGTGGAACACCAATTGTCATTCCTTCAGGAATATTGTGTGCAGCAATTAATACGCCCATTTTTATTCCTATACTTCTTGAATAAACATAGCTAGAACCAAGTGCCACACCTTCAGGGAAATTATGAAGACTTAAGCTTACCATTATAATTATTCCCATCTTAAAGAAATCTTGCTTTCTGCCTGCATATTTATTTATTTTTTTAAAAGGTATAATTTCTTCCGCAAAAAATACTATTAGAAGTCCACTGCATAGACCTAGTGTGACAATAAAAAATCCACTTACCTCGTATGATTTTGGTAAAAGATCAAATGAAATTATAGACAGCATTATACCTGCTGAAAAGCTCAATAAGCACGATACAACTTTATCACTTGGATTGCGTATAAATATAGATAGAAGTCCTCCTAAACATGTTCCTATACCTCCAATAATAAATCCTGTCATAAAAAAGTTCAATATATTCAAATTAATTCCCTCCCTAAGATTCCTCAATAATAAAGTATATGTTTACAATATGTAATTAAGTAATATTAAACTAAAATCTCCTTGTACATATTGTTCTTGTGGTATATAATTCATATAGACAATTATGCAACAACTGAATAGTATAAGAACAATCGAAATGGTAGGATAACAATGGATAAAAATATAAAAACTAAAATAGTTAAAGTTGACCCTAATAATATTGATTATGACATAATAAAAGAAGCTGCTCAAATAATAAATAATGGTGGTACAGTTGTATTTCCAACAGAAACAGTATATGGCATAGGCGCAGATGCTCTAAATGATGAAGCTGTTGATAAAATATTTAAGGCAAAAGGTAGACCTCAGGATAATCCGCTAATAGTTCATATAGCAAACTTTAGTGATTTATATGATTTAGCATCTGAAGTGCCTGAAAAAGCAAAAGTTTTAGCAGATAAATATTGGCCTGGACCAATGACAATGATATTAAATAAAAAAGGTATTTTGTCTGATAAAATTACAGCTGGTCTTAAAACTGCTGCAATTAGGTTACCTATCAACGAAATAGCACTAGCACTTATTAGAGAGAGCAAAAAACCAATAGCAGCTCCAAGTGCAAATACATCAGGCAAGCCAAGTCCAACAGAGGCAGGACATGTGATTGATGATTTGATGGGAAAAGTTGATATGATAATAGATGGTGGAAGTACATATATAGGTTTAGAATCTACAGTTGTAGATATGACTACAGAAATACCAATGATTCTTAGACCAGGTGGAGTTACAATAGAAGATATTGTAAAAGTATTGGGAAAGTGTGAATATGATCCTGCAATTATTAAAAATGATGAAAAAATCATACCTAAATCACCAGGTCAGAAATATCGACATTATTCGCCTAAAGCTGATGTCATAATGTATAAAGGTAGTATAGAAAATATAGTAGATAATATTGTACAGGATTATGAAAAATTTGAGTTAGAAGGCAGGAATATAGGAATAATGTCAACTTTACAAACGGAAAAATATTACACTGGCAAAAATACAATTTGTGTAGGAGATAGAAATAATTTATTGACTATCTCGTCCAACTTATTTAGAGATTTAAGAAAATTTGATGAATTAGGAATGGATGTAATACTAGCAGAGTCAGTTGATGAAAAAGGTCTTGGTAAAGCAATTATGAATAGGCTAGGAAAAGCGGCAGGAAAAGTAATTAATGTATAGGTGAGGAATATGAATATATTATTTGTTTGTACGGGAAATACATGTAGAAGCAGTATGGCAGAAGGAATTTTAAAAGAAAAGCTAAAAGAAGTAAATGAAATGGATATAAATGTATCATCAGCAGGAATTAGTGCATTTGAAGGAGAGATTGCAAATGAGAAGTCTATAAAAGTGATGGAAAATAAAGGTATAGATATAAAATCTCATAGAGCAAGACAACTAACAGATGATATTATTTTCCAATCTGATTTAATATTAACTATGACAGTATCTCATAAAAATATAATAAGTGATTATATAAATAAGAAGAAAGTGGAAAAGTTCATGTTTCCTAGGGTGTTTACTTTAAAGGAATTTACTCAGAAAATAAGTGGTGAAAAGGAAAACAGGAACAATTTGGATATTGCCGACCCATATGGAATGGATTATAATGTTTATGAACAAAGTATGCAAGAAATAGAGGCAGAAATAAATAAAATAGTAAATAGTATTAGTAAATTGAAATATAACGGAGGATTTGATGAAAGTAGTAATAGCATGTGATCATGGTGGTTTTGAATTAAAGGAAATTGTAAAAGAATATTTAGAAAAAAATGGGTATTTAGTAATAGATATAGGAACTTATAGTTTGGATTCAGTAGACTATCCTGATTATGGTGAAAAAGCAGGACAAATGGTGGCATCTAAAGAGGTGGATAGAGGCATAGTTATATGCGGTACAGGTATTGGAATTTCTTTGGCTGCAAACAAGGTAAGCGGAGTTAGATGTGCCTTATGCACTAATGAATATATGGCTGTAATGTCGAGAAAGCATAACAATGCTAATATGTTAGCTTTAGGCAATAGAGTTATAGGAAGTGGTTTAGCTTTATCAATAGTCGATGCATGGATGACGACAGAGTTTGAAGGCGGTAGACATGGAATTCGTGTAGATAAAATTATGAATATAGAAACAAAAATATAAAAAGAGGATTAATGATGAATAATAATTATATAGCGTTCTTTTCGGCATTAATAATATCTTTTTTGCTTACACCTTTAGCACGAAAGCTTGCATTTAAGGTTGGAGCTTTAGATATTCCCAAGGATGCGAGAAAAATTCATAATAAACCTATGCCTTATTTTGGTGGAATAGCAATATATGTGGCAATAATGGCTTGTATGTTTGTATATATGCCACAAGATGAGACAAATATATCAATTATGATAGGTGCAACAATTATTGTACTTACAGGAATCATTGATGATATGTATGGTATGCCTGCAAAAATAAAATTGATAATGCAGATTGTGGCGGCAGCTATTGCAATAAAGGGTGGAGTAAAAATTCATTTTATCACCAATCCTTTATCTAATACTGGAATGAGTTTATTAAGAGATTTTACTATACCGATAACTTTATTTTGGATAGTGGGGATTACAAATACAATTAATTTAATAGATGGTTTAGATGGTTTGGCATCTGGAGTTGCTAGTATAGCTGCAACGACACTTCTATTTACAGCTGCTATAAAGGGCTATGATTTTATTGTAATGCAATGTGCTATAATAGCAGGTGCATCGTTAGGATTTTTGCCATTTAATTTTAACCCTGCTAAAATATTCATGGGTGATACAGGTTCGCTTTTATTAGGATATATGCTGGCAGTTACAGCAATACTAGGGATGGTTAAAAGTGTTGCGGCAGTTACTTTAGTAGTACCAATTTTTGCATTAGGGTTGCCAATTTTTGACACAACATTTGCAATAATAAGAAGATTTATCAATAAAAAACCAATAATGGAAGCAGATAAGGATCATTTGCACCATAAGCTTATGGGAAAGGGTTTAAATCAAAGACAAACAGTTTTAGTTATGTATCTAATTAGTATGATGCTTGGGTTAGCAGCTGTTATTGTTTCGGATTCAGACCCAGCAACGGGAATAATTGTAGTTGGATTTGTAATTGTTATAGTTCTTTATCTAGGAAATAAAATAGGATTATTTGCTAAAAAATTAGAGAAATAATTGTTTTACTATTTTGAATAGGGAGGTTGTTATGGAAAAAATTAAGGTACTTATAATATTTGGTACTCGTCCTGAGGCTGTAAAGATGGCACCAATAGTAAAGGCACTTAAAAAAGATGAAAACTTTATAACAAAAATATGTGTTACAGCACAGCATAGGGACATGTTGGACCAAGTTTTAAGAATATTTGATATAGAGCCAGATTATGATTTGAATATATTTCAGAGTGGTCAAACTTTAACGCAGATCACATGTAGAGCTTTGACTGGTCTTGAAAGTGTAATAGAGGAATTTAAACCAGAATTGATATTAGTTCAGGGTGATACGACAACGGTATTCACAGGTGCTTTAGCAGCTTTTTATCATAGTGTAAAAATAGGACATGTAGAAGCAGGACTTAGAAGTGGGAATTTATATTCACCATATCCTGAAGAAGCAAATAGAATGCTAACAGGAGTATTGACGAATTTTCACTTTGCTCCTACGCAAAATTCTAAATCAAACTTATTGCGTGAAGGCTATGAAGAAGATAAAATATTTATAACTGGTAATACATCCATAGATGCATTACAATGGGTAATAGATAAAGATTATAAATTTGATGATGAGCTAATTAATAGTATAGATTTTGAAAATAAAAAAGTAATTCTTTTAACTTCACACAGAAGAGAAAATATAGGAAAACCTATGAAAAATATATTTTCTGCAATTAGGGATGTTGTTGATGAAAACTTAGATGTTGAAGTTATTTATCCTATGCATCTTAATCCTAAGGTAAGAGAAATAGCACAAAGTATTCTTGGAAATAAAGATAGAGTACACCTTGTTGAGCCATTGGATTATCTTCCGTTTACGAATTTAATGTCTAAATGTTATCTTGTTGTAACAGATTCTGGAGGTATTCAGGAAGAGGCACCATCGCTAGGTAAACCTGTACTGGTAGTAAGAGAAGAAACAGAGAGGCCAGAAGGCATTGAATCAGGTACAGCTAAACTTGCAGGAACAGATAAAAATACAATATATGAATATGTAAGTATACTAGTTAATAGTGAAGAAGAATATAAGAAAATGGCAAATGCTGTGAATCCATATGGTGATGGAAGAGCAGCAGAGTATATAGTAGATGCAATAAAGAAAAGAATGTTATAAAAATAAGCCTGTCAAGTATGTAAATATTTCGACAGGTTTATTTTTATTAAATATACTAAAAAACTATTTGTTAAAAATATATTGACAAATTATTTTTTTTGTATTATACTTCGATTATCAAAATATTTGATATTTGATATAAAAGATAATCAAAAAAGTAGCAGTACAAAATATAAAAGTATCAAATTACAATTTATGTATTTATAATGGAGGAAATTATGGTTTTTGAAAAAATAGTAGAAATATTAGAAGATGAATTAGATGTTGAAAAGGAAGATATAAAGCTTGAAAGCAAAATAAAAGAAGATTTAGGTGCTGATTCTTTAGACCTATTTGAACTAATCAGTAAATTAGAAGATGAATGTGATGTAACAATAGAAGAAGAAGATTATGCTAAACTTATTACAGTTCAAGACATAGTAAATTACATCGATAATAAAAAAAACAATTAAAAATACTTGATATAAAGAGTATTAACTATTAAAACGGGATGTATAATTTATAACTATACTTCTCGTTTTTTTAAAAGAAATCAATTGATACAAGGAGTTATATATGATAACTACAAAAATATGCAACTTGTTAAATATTAAATATCCTATTTTTCAAGGTGGTATGGCGCAGATTTCAGATGCAAACCTTGCAGCAGCAGTTTCTGAAGCAGGAGGGCTAGGCGTTATAGCTGCAGGTAATAACCCGCCTGAGGAATTAAAAAAAGAATTGGATAAAATCAGGTTACTTACAGATAAACCATTTGGGGTTAATGTTATGCTATTAAATACATATGCAAAGGAAATAAGTATTTTATTAGCTGAAGAAAAAGTTCCAATTATTATTACTGGTGCAGGAAATCCAGGGGTATATATGAAGATGTGGAAAGATGCTGGCATAAAGGTTATTCCAGTTGTTCCATCAGTGGCATATGCTAAACATTTAGAAAAGATTGGGGCAGATGCATTGATATGTGAAGGCACTGAATCTGGGGGTCACGTGGGCGAGATTACAACAATGTGCTTAACACCTCAAATAGTTGATGCTGTAAATATACCAGTAATTGCAGCTGGAGGAATAGCTGACGGTAGAGGTATAGTTGCTGCACTTTCTCTTGGTGCACAAGGAGTACAGGTTGGAACTAGGTTCCTAGCGGCAAAAGAATGCAATGTACATCAGAAGTACAAAGATAAGGTTTTAAAAGCAAAAGATACAGATACAGCTGTTACAGGAAGAGTTACTGGTCATCCAGTTAGAGTTTTGAAAAATAAACTAGTTAATCAATTTAAGGACTTAGATAAAAAAAACGCACCTGTTGAGGAGTATGAAAATTTAGGTAGACGAAGACTATATATGGCAGCAGTCGAAGGTGATGTTGATTATGGTTCAGTAATGTCTGGTCAAATAGCTGGATTGGTAATTAAGGAACAAACATGTCAAGATATTATTTTGGAAATGTTTTGTGAGGCAGAAAATATTATTCAAAATGTAAAAGATTTTGTTTTTTAGGAGGATGTAAATGAATAAAACAGCTTTTGTTTTCCCAGGTCAAGGCGCACAATATGCAGGAATGGGAAAAGAATTTTATGATAATTTTAGAGAAAGTAAGGATATTTTTAATAGAGCAAATGAAGCATTAGGTTTTGATATAACAAAATTATGTTTTGAAGGACCGGATGAAAAATTAAGTGAAACTAAAATTACTCAACCTGCAATATTAACTGTTTGCATGGCGATATATGAAATAATTAGAAAAAACAAAGGTACTAACCCTATAGTTATGGGAGGACTAAGCCTTGGAGAATATGCAGCATTAACAGCAGCTGATACTATGGATTTTGAAACTGCAGTTAAACTTGTTTTTAACAGAGGTAATTATATGCAAACTGCTGTACCTGTGGGAGAAGGCGGTATGGCTGCTCTCATGGGATGTACAGACGAAGATGCAATTTCATTTTGTAAGTATGTAACAAATAATTGTGACTTGCTTGAACCAGCAAATTTTAATTGTCCTGGTCAAATTGCTGTTGGAGGAAAAAATGCTGCAATAGAATATGCATTAAAGGAATCTTCGAATTTTAATATAAGAAAAGCAGTTAAGTTGCAAGTTAGCGCTCCTTTTCACACTTCAATGTTAAAACCAGCAGGTATAAAGCTTAAGGAAGATTTAAATAAAATAAGTTTTACAAAACCAACTTGTGAAGTTATTTCAAATGTGGATACAGAGTATTATGGAAATGAAGGCGAAATTGCGGATAAACTAGAAAAGCAGGTTTATAATCCAGTTAAGTGGGAATCATGTGTGAGAAAAATGATAGCGGATGGTGTAGATACATTTATTGAAGTTGGACCTGGTAAATCACTTTGTGGATTTATAAAGAAGATAGATAGAGGCGTTAAATTTTTGAATATAGAAAATATTAGTACATTAGAAAAATATTTAGAATTATCATATTCATAATAAAATATGGTTGTCTAAATTTTTAGGATTAATGTATTTAAAAACAATAGAATATATTAATATGTATTATTTTCGGAAAGGATAAAATTATGAAAACTGCTATAATAACAGGAGCTTCAAAAGGCATAGGTGCATTTATTGCACATAGGCTAAATGAGATTGGTTATAATCTTGTTTTAAACTATAAGAATAATACAGATGCAATGAATGAGTTAATAAATAATTTCATAAATAAGGAAACAAAAAATATAGTTGTGAAGTGTGATATATCAGACTTTAATGATGCAAAAACACTTATAGATACATCATATGAAAATTTCAAAGAAATTGATGTTTTAATAAATAATGCTGGTGTAACAAGAGATAATTTATTAGCAATGATGACAGAAGATGAATTTGATCAAGTTATAGATACGAATTTAAAAGGAGCATTTAATTGTTCTAGACATATAGCAAAGAAAATGATGAAACAAAAACATGGAAGAATAATTAATATTTCATCAGTTGTGGGATTAATGGGAAATTCAGGTCAAGTGAATTATTCTGCATCAAAAGCAGGTCTTATTGGTATGACTAAGTCTATGGCAAGAGAGCTAGCAAAGAAAAATATACTTGTAAATGCTGTTGCACCTGGATTTATTCAAACAGAAATGACTGATAAAATTCCTGAAGAAATTAAGATGAATATGATGAAGAATATACCATTACAAAGATTAGGTACCCCAAGTGATATAGCTGATGCAGTAGAGTTTTTAATATCAAATAAGTCTTCATATATTACCGGTCAGGTTCTCTCTGTAAATGGTGGATTTTATATGTAGGCATTGAACAATGGATGAACAATTATATAAGGATTGTTTAAATTGTTGATAATATGGAGGTAAAATTTAAATGAAAAAAAGAGTTGTAATTACGGGCGCAGGTGTAATAAGCCCAATAGGATCAGGCGTAGAATTGTTTTGGGAAAATGTAAAAAAAGGAAAATGCGGTGTAAGTGAAATTGAAGCTTTTGATACAACTGACTATACTGTTAAAATAGCTGCAGAAGTTAAAGATTTTGATCCTAAAAATTATATGGAAAAGAAAGAAGCTAAGAGACAAGATAGGTACTGTCAATTTGCAGTAGCAGCATCAGAGTTAGCTGTAAAAGATTCAGGATTAAACATTGATGCTATTAATAATGAAAGATTTGGAGTTATAATTGGTAGTGCAGTTGGTGGCATACAAACTATTGAAGATGAAATCGGAAAATTGAATGAAAAAGGTCCGGATAGAGTTTCAACATTTTTTATTCCTATGATGCTTCCAAATATTGCATCAGGAATAGTCGCAATAAAGTATAAAGCTAAAGGCATAAATTTTTGTCCAGTTACAGCTTGTGCTTCTGGTTCAAATGCAATTGGTGAAGCTTATAAGAGAATTAAAGATGGAATATGTGACATTATGTTAGCAGGAGGTACAGAAGCAGCTATAACAAGAGCATCTATAGCAGGATTTACTTCACTAACTGCTTTATCTACATCAACAGATGCAAATAGAGCATCAATACCATTTGACAAAGATAGAGATGGTTTTGTAATGGGAGAAGGTTCGGGTATTTTAGTACTTGAAGAATATGATCATGCAATTAAAAGAGGTGCTAAAATATATGCTGAAGTTGCAGGCTATGGATCAACTTGTGATGCTTATCATATAACTTCACCTGATCCAAGTGCTGAGGGTTCTTCGAGGTCAATGCAAGATGCAATTGATGATGCAGGTATTACAACTAATGAAATTGGATATATTAATGCTCATGGAACAAGCACTCCATACAACGATAAATTTGAAACATTAGCAATTAAGAAGATATTTAATGAAAAGGCTAAGGAAATCCCAGTTAGTTCAACTAAATCTATGACGGCACATATGTTAGGCGCGGCTGGAGCAGTAGAGGCAATAATTTGTGCAAAGGCTTTACAGGATTCGTTTATTCCAGCTACGATTAATTACTTAAATCCTGACCCAGATTGTGATTTAGATTATGTTCCTAATGAAGGAAGAGCAAAAGAGATTGAATATGCCCTTTCTACTTCACTAGGGTTTGGTGGACATAATGCAGCATTAGTTATTAAAAAATACAATAACAAGTAGTGTGTTTAGGAGGGAAAATGGTTTACGATATAAATGATATACAGAAAATATTACCCCATAGATATCCTTTTTTATTAATAGATAAAGTTATTGAACTTGAAGAAGGAAAAAGAGCAGTTGGAATTAAAAATGTTACAATAAATGAACAATTTTTTCAAGGTCATTTTCCAGGAAATCCTGTAATGCCTGGTGTGCTTATAGTAGAAGCATTAGCACAAACTGGTGCAGTGGCAATATTATCATTAGAAAAATATAAAAATAAAACTGTTTATTTTGGTGGTATAAAAAATGTCAAATTTAAGAAAAAGGTAGTTCCAGGTGATACTTTAAAGCTTGTGACAGAAATAGTAAAAATGAAGGGTAGCTTTGGAGTAGGTACTGCATTAGCCTATGTTGGCGATGATGTTGCAGCTGAAGCAGAACTAATTTTTTGCGCCGAATAAATAATAATGACATTTTTTAAACAATTTAATACTTGCAATTTGCGAAATATATATTACAATATGATTAGTGAATGAAATAATACTAATCATATTGTTTATTTATATAGTATAATCATGATTATAAATTTATATAAAAACTTTTATTATAGGATTGATCTGTAGTAGAAGTATATTTTTGTATTCTGAATTTAATTTTGCAAATGGGCTTATTTAAATAATTATATATAAAAATTTATTTATTAAATAACAAGGCAAACGTTATACAATATAATAATTATATTCAGCATATTTTTTTAGTTATTGACAAATAATACATTTAGTTTTATTATGGTAAGAATCGACATAATTGCAAGTTTCGAGATTTAAATTTCATATGCATGTCCAAACTTGCATGCTACATACTTTAATTTTAAACTAAATTCTACAATTGAATTTCTATTCTAAAACTGTTTTGTTTGAAAAATCAACATAAATTATATATTTTTAATTATTGGCATAATTTATGCTTATAATTTTATATAAATTAATAAATATTATTATTGCAAGATAGTTGTTTTTAAATTTTTATGATAAGAGGTGATATATAGTGTCTATTGAAATATTGAAGCAAATAAAGGAGGCAGAGGATAGGGCTGAATTAATAAAAAAAGAAGCTTCGCAGCAGGCAAAGCAAATTATTTCTAATGCTAATGCTGAAGCATCACGTATATTAGATGAAGCTGTGATAAAAGCTGAATCAAGTAAATCGGATGTAGTTAAGGTTGCAGAATCCGAAGCACAGGTTATTTATGACAAAATTATAAAAGAAGCTGAAATTAAATGTAAAGAAGTTTTAACAAGTTCAGAATCAAATATGGATAATGCTGTATCAATTATTCTGGAAAGGATAGTGAGAACAAATGTCAATAGTTAGAATGAATAAAATCAGTGCTATAGGTCTTGGAACTGTTAAAGCAGAACTGATTAGCGAGCTAATGGATTTAGGTATTGTTGAAATTAGTTCACAAGATTCTAAACTCACTGATCCAGATTGGATTTCTTATATTGAAAGAGATGGAAATGAAAATGAAGTATTAAAATTGGATTCTAAAATTTCTAAAATTAATACAGTCATTGAAAGTCTTGAAAAATATGATAATTCTAAAAGTCCTATTTTTAAAACAAGAAAAATTATTTCTTCGGGAGAATTTGAGAAAACGTTGAGTAGTAAGGATAAAATAGAAGAAAAAGTAGAACATATTTTTAGACTTATTATTGAATTGAATGACCTTATCACTGAGGAAAATAAAATTACAGCTAATATAATTAGTTTAAAACCTTGGGTAGGTTATAGTATTCCTATTGAACTAGGAGAAACAAATTATACGAGCATATTTATAGGAGTAGTACCAAATATTTTAGGTGTAGAAAATTTAAAGTCAAGAATTGAAGAGAAGTCAAAGAATTGTGTCGTTAATTTAATAGGTAGTGATAAAGATCAAAATTACCTATCAATACTTTGTGTAAAAACTGAAAAAGAAGATGTGTACGAAGTTTTAAAACAATTTGGATTTAATGCAGTTATTTTTAAAGATATTGAGGGAACTGCTGCAGATAATATTGTACAATATGAACAAGAAATTAAAGTTATTTCTGAAAAGAAATCTAGTGTTGAGTCAGAAATTTCAACATTTGTTATGAATAAAGGTGATATTCAATTACTTTACGATTATTTGTTGATTGAAAGAGACAAGTTAAAAGTTTTAAATAGTATGTTAAAGACTAAAAAGACATTTTATGTTAATGGATGGATTCCAGAAAGAAGCAAGAAAAGCGTTGAAAGTGTTCTTAATAAATATGAGTGTTGGTATGAATTTGAAGAACCACAAGAAGGAGAGGAATATCCAATACTTCTTGACAATAGTTCTTTTGTTCAACCTTTCGAGTCTATAACAGAATTATACAGTTTACCTTCTTCAACAAATGTTGACCCAACAGCATTAATGTCTATTTTTTATTTTATATTTTTTGGACTTATGCTCGCGGATGTAGGGTATGGACTAATTATGTCAATTGGTTGTTATGTTATATTAAAGAAATTTAATATTGAGGGAACCACGAAAAAAATGTTTAGCATGTTTTTCTATTGTGGCATTTCAACTATGTTTTGGGGAGTAATGTTTGGAAGTTGGTTTGGTGATGCCATAACTGCTATTGCAAAAGTAATGTTTCATACAGACTTTGTAATTAAACCAATTTGGATTAATCCTATAGATGAACCAATGACACTTTTGATATTCTCTTTTATAATTGGTATAATTCATCTTTTCATAGGTATGGGTGTAAAAGCTTATATAATTGTAAGAGATGGTCATCCTTGGGAAGCATTGTTTGATGTAGGGTTCTGGTATGGGTTAATTATAGGTCTTGCGTTATGGTTATTTGGAAACTCTGTTATACCAGGTTCAGCGGCTGTAGGTAGATGGATGTCTATTATATTTGCAATTGGGTTAATCTTAACACAGGGAAGAGAAAAGAAAAATATCTTTTCTAAATTGCTTAGCGGTATATTGAGTTTATATGATATAACTAGTTATTTAAGTGATGTATTGTCTTATTCTAGATTGTTAGCACTGGGATTAGCAACAGGAGTTATTTCGTCAGTAATTAGCGTGCTAGGATCTCTAGGTGGCGATGGAATATTCGGTTCAATCTTGCTAATAGTAGTTTTAATATTTGGGCATACATTCAATATTGCAATAAACGGACTTGGATCATTCGTACATGCAGCAAGACTGCAATATGTTGAATTTTTTGGCAAGTTCTACGAAGGTGGCGGAGATATGTTTAATCCGCTAATGAAAAAAACAAAATATATTAAAATCACCAAGGAGGTAATTTAAATGGAACTTTTTACAACAGGAAATTTTTTAGCAATTTTGGGTGCCTCAGTTGCAGCACTTGCTGGCTGTGGTAGCGCAATAGGTATTGGTTATGCAGGTTCGGCTGCATCAGGTGTTTTAGCTGAGGATCCAAAAAAATTCGGATCAACTTTGATTTTACAGGCATTGCCTGGAACACAAGGTATATATGGTCTTTTAATAGCTTTTATAATTTTAAATAAAATAGGATTTTTGAGTGGTGGTATGGCAGACTTAACAGCTGTACAAGGTGGATATTTCCTTGCTGCAGCACTTCCAATTGGAGTTGTTGGTATTGTTTCGGCTATACACCAAGGAAAAGTGTGTGCATCAGGTATTATGCTTATATCAAAAAAACCAGAACAAATAGCAAAAGCTATGGTTTATGCAGCTATGGTTGAGACATATGCAGTTTTAGCGCTTCTAATTTCTTTCCTTATAATTAATGGTATTGCAATCTAAATTATTTATATTATTGATTTATCAAAATTTATAGTAGGGATGTGAAACAATGAGCGTTGAAAATATAACACAAAAGATTTTAAGTGAAGCAAATAATTATGCTGAAAATTCTATAAAAACAGCTGAAAGCCAAGGTGCAGAAATAATAAATAAGGCAAAACAAGAGGCTGATTTAATTATTAGTGATAAAGCTGAAAAATCGAATGCAGAGATAGATGTAATTAAAAGTAGAAAAATATCTGCAGGTAAGCTTCAGGAAAGAAAAATGATACTTGCCGCAAAACAGGATTCAGTTAAAAAAAGTTTTGATAAAGCGCTTGAAAAGATTTCAACAATGTCAGAAGATAAGTATATTGATTATCTTGTAGAAGAAATTTCAAAAATTCCAAATTGCGAAGGCGAAATAATTCTTAATGATGAAGACAGGAAAAAAATCGGCGAAAAACTTGTCAAAGCTGTGAATGAAAATTTAAATGTTGACAAAGTAGTATTAAGCAAAAGTACAGTTCAAACAAAAGGTGGATTTATACTCAGAAATGGGGATATTGAAGTGAACAATACTTTTGAAATGATATTAAGCTCTATAAGAGAGGGGCTTACTTTTGAAGTAGCAAATGAGCTTTTTAAATAAATCCTGCCTGAGAGGAGGAATGGCTTTGGCAAAGATTAAAGATACAGATTATTTATTTTCTACAGCACTTGTGAGGAGTGTTGAAAAAAACATGCTTTCTCACGAGAGGGTAGGAAAAATGATAGATGCAAGGACTATCGAGGATGCATTAAAAGTATTATATGATTGTGAATATGGAAATGCAAAAGAGCAAGTGGCGCCTAGAGATTTTGAAAAACTATTAGAGGAAGAGCATAAGAAAACTTATGATTTTATTATGTCTATTGCTCCTGAATTAAATAATTTTAAAATGTTTTTGTATACATATGATTATCATAATTTGAAGGTAATTATGAAGGCAGAATTTTTAGGTATTGAAGCAACTCAATCATTAGTTGACACAGGAACGATTGATGTTAAAATGCTCAAATACGCTGTAAAAGAAAGAGATTTTACTGTATTAACAGAAAACATGAGAAATGCTTTAAATGAAGTAATCGATAATTTTCCCAAAAATAAGGATCCTCAGATAATAGATATTGTTTTTGATAAATATTGTTATGATGAGATGTTTAAATCCGCTGAAGAGTTGAATAATCAATTTATTATTGACTATTTAAAGATACTAATAGATACAATTAATATTAAAACATTCGTAAGGCTTAAAAAAATGGGAAAATCATGGGATTTCTTTTCAAAAGTATTTATTGTTGGAGGGAAAATACCTCAAAAATCATTCGTTTCATCATATGATGAACCTTTTGAAAAATTCTCAGAAGATTTAGCAGCATTTGGATTTGGAGATGTTTTTCTTGAGGGAACTGATGATCTTAAAGAAACAGGAAAATTTACAACACTTGAAAAACTTTGTGATAATAAAATAATAGAACATATTAAAACGGCTAAATTTATTTCGTATGGAATAGAACCACTTGTTGGTTATTTAATTGCAAAAGAAAATGAAATTAAGTCGGCAAGAATTATAATGGCAGGAAAGCTTGCTGGAATACCTTCTGAACTTATTAGAGGGAGGTTGAGAGAGACATATGTATAAAATAGGTGTTATTGGAGATAAACAAAGTGTGCAAGGTTTCAGGGCAGTTGGATTAGATGTATTTGATTGTTCAAATGCAGATGAGGCTAAACATACATTGCATAAAATTGCGAAAGATGACTACGCTATTATTTACATTACTGAAACAATTTGCAATGGTATTATAGATGAAATAAATGAATATAAAGGTATGAGAATACCTGCGATTATTCCAATACCAGGGTTAGATGGAACATTAGGTATCGGTGTTTCAAATATTAAAAAAGCAGTAGAAAAAGCTGTAGGTGCCGATATATTATTTGACAACAATTAAGTATTAAGTGAGAATATTGGTTAACAAAAAGTGAAAGCAGGTGATTGAAGTAATGAGCCAAGGAAGAGTAGTAAAAGTGTCTGGTCCTCTAGTTATTGCGGAGGGCATGAAAGAAGCCGATATGTTTGACGTTGTGCGTGTAAGCGAACAAGGATTAATAGGCGAAATTATAGAGATGCGTGGAGAAATGGCATCAATTCAGGTATATGAGGAAACATCAGGCTTAGGACCTGGGGCTCCTGTTGAAACAACTGGTGCTCAACTTTCGGTAGAACTTGGACCTGGTCTTATAGAAACAATATATGATGGTATTCAACGTCCATTGTTTGAAATCAAAAAGGTAGCAGGCCCAAATATAACTAGAGGAATAAATGTTCCAGCTCTTAACAGAACTAAAAAGTGGGAGTTTGTACCTACAGCTAAAAAGGGTGACAAAGTTCAAGCAGGAGATATAATCGGAACAGTTCAGGAAACAGTTATAGTTGAGCAAAAGATCATGGTTCCCTATGGAATAAGCGGTACGATTGAAGAAATAAAGGGTGGAAGTTATACAGTAGAGGAAACTGTATGTGTTGTAAAAAAAGAAAATGGAGAGAATGCTAATTTAACTTTAATGCAAAAATGGCCAGTTAGAAAAGGTCGTCCATATAAAGAAAAATTAGTTCCTGAAATGCCTCTAGTAACAGGACAGAGGGTTATAGATACACTATTCCCTATATCTAAGGGTGGAGTTGCAGCAGTGCCAGGACCATTTGGTAGTGGTAAAACTGTTGTACAACATCAGCTTGCAAAATGGGCAGATGCAGACATAGTAATTTATATTGGATGTGGCGAGCGTGGAAATGAAATGACAGATGTTTTGATGGAGTTTCCAGAATTAAAAGACCCTCGAAGTGGCGAATCACTTATGAAAAGAACAGTGTTGATTGCTAATACATCTGATATGCCAGTTGCTGCACGTGAAGCTTCTATATATACTGGTATAACAATAGCAGAATACTTTAGAGATATGGGCTATTCTGTTGCTCTTATGGCAGATTCAACATCACGTTGGGCAGAAGCACTTAGAGAGATGTCAGGACGTCTTGAAGAAATGCCTGGCGAAGAAGGATATCCTGCTTATTTAGCATCACGTCTTGCTCAATTCTATGAAAGAGCAGGAAGGGTAATAAGTTTAGGATCAGAGGGAAGAGAAGGAACTCTTTCCGCAATAGGTGCAGTTTCACCTCCAGGTGGTGATATTTCTGAACCAGTTTCACAAGCAACATTGCGTATAGTTAAAGTATTCTGGGCTTTGGATTCATCTTTGGCATATAAACGTCATTTCCCAGCTATTGATTGGTTACAAAGTTATTCATTGTATGTTGATAGATTGAATTTATGGTATGATGCTAATGTAGCAAAGGATTGGTCTAAATTAAGGTTAGAAACAATGAGATTGTTGCAGGAAGAAGCAGAGTTGAACGAGATAGTTCAGCTTGTTGGTGTTGATTCATTGTCTGATGGAGATAAATTGAAGTTAGAAGCATCAAGGTCTATTAGAGAAGACTATTTGCATCAAAATGCATTCCATGAAGTAGATACATATACATCTCTTGATAAGCAATATAAGTTATTAAAATTAATAATGGGATATTTCAACAAGAGCATGGAAGCAATAAAAGATGGTGTAGATTTTAAAGCTTTAGCAGACCTTCCAATAAGAGAAAAAATAGGAAGATTTAAATATATAGAAGAAGAAAAAATAGAAGAATCTTATAATAATATAAATAAACAAATGTATGAAGATATAGAAAATATTTTAGCAAGCAAGGAGGTTGAATAACATGATTAAAGAATATAAAACCATTGCCGAAGTTGCAGGACCTTTGATGCTTGTAAAAAATGTAGAAAATGTTACTTACGATGAACTTGGAGAAATAGAGTTGCCAAATGGAGAGATGAGACGTTGTAAGGTTCTTGAAATCAATGGAACTAATGCTTTAGTTCAATTATTTGAAAGCTCTGCTGGAATAAATTTAGCTGAAAGTAAGGTTAAATTTTTAGGAAGAGGTATCGAACTTGCAGTTTCATCTGATATGCTTGGTCGTGTATTTGATGGACTAGGAAGACCAATAGACAATGGTCCAGAAATTATTGCAGAACAAAGAATGGATATAAATGGACTTCCAATGAATCCAACAGCTCGTGATTATCCAGCTGAATTTATACAAACAGGTGTTTCTGCTATAGATGGATTAAATACATTAGTAAGGGGACAAAAACTACCTATATTTTCTGGCTCTGGTTTGCCACATGCAAACCTTGCGGCACAGATAGCTCGTCAAGCTAAGGTTTTAGGTACGGATAGTAACTTTGCAGTTGTTTTTGCAGCTATAGGTATAACATATGAGGAAGCAAACTTCTTTATATCTGACTTTAGACGAACAGGTTCAATTGATAGAACTGTATTGTTCATGAACCTTGCCAATGACCCAGCTATTGAGCGTATATCAACGCCTCGTATGGCTCTTACAGCAGCAGAGTTCTTAGCATTTGAAAAGGGAATGCACGTTCTTGTAATCCTTACAGATATTACAAACTATGCTGAAGCTCTTCGTGAAGTATCAGCAGCAAGAAAGGAAGTTCCTGGTAGACGTGGATATCCTGGATATTTGTATACAGACTTGGCAACTATTTATGAGCGTGCAGGTAAAAAACGTGATATAGAAGGTTCTATAACAATGATTCCTATATTGTCAATGCCAGAAGATGATAAAACTCACCCAATTCCAGATTTAACTGGATATATAACAGAAGGACAGATAATTTTATCTCGTGAGTTATTTAGAAAAGGTATTACACCTCCAATAGATGTTTTACCATCACTTTCAAGATTAAAGGATAAAGGTATTGGCAAAGGCAAAACAAGAGAAGACCATGCAGATGTACTTAATCAGTTGTTTGCAGCTTATGCTAGAGGTAAAGAAAGCAAAGAGTTGATGGCTATTCTTGGTGAAGCAGCACTTTCTGATACAGATAAGCATTATGCTAAATTTGCAGATGAATTTGAAAAAGAATATGTATCTCAAGGATATGAAACAAATAGAACTATAGAAGAAACATTACAAGTAGGATGGAATCTCCTTACTTTACTTCCACAAAGTGAACTTAAACGTATTAGAGATGAGTATATAGAAAAATATCTTCCTAATAAAGAATAAATTAAAGTAAGGAGCGTGTTAGTATGGCAAGGTTAAATGTAAATCCAACCAGAATGGTATTAACCTCTCTGAAAAAGCGTTTGAAAGTGGCTGTTAAGGGTCACAAAATGTTAAAAGACAAGCGTGATGAGCTTATGAGACAGTTTTTAGAGCTTGCCAGAGAAAATAAAACCTTAAGAGAACAGGTTGAAAAGCAGCTTGCAGATGTATATTCAAATTTCATCATAGCGAGTGCTGTTATGTCATCAGAGGTTTTAGACGAAGCTCTAATGTATCCAAAGCAAGGTGTTTCTATTGAAGTAGGTAATAAAAACATAATGAGCGTTGATGTTCCTGTATTTGAATTTACAACTACAACAGATGATACATCCAACATATATCCATATGGATTTGCAAGCACATCAGGTGAGTTAGATAGTGCTATAGCAGACCTTTCAGATATTTTTCCTATTATGTTAAAGCTAGCTGCTTTAGAAAAGGAAGTTCAGCTTCTTGCTGCGGAAATAGAGAAAACAAGAAGAAGAGTTAATGCTCTAGAATATGTTATGATTCCTAGATTTCAAGAAACTATCAAGTATATTCAAATGAAGCTTGATGAAAACGAAAGAGGAAATCAAACAAGGTTGATGAAAGTTAAAGATATGATGCTAGCTGAAGCAATTAAGCTTAAAAAAGAACAAGATAGAATTGCTTTTGAAGAATATAAATAAAAAATACAACAGGGGAAATGCAATGCATTTCCCTTTGTAATATCTGTATATATACTAATTATTTCTTGACAAAACGATAATTATTAGTATATACTTTGACTATCGAAATAATTGCAATTAGAAATATTAGGAGATAAAACTTATGAAACTTTCAGAACTTAGAATAGGTGATTTAACTGCAAAAATACCTATTATTCAGGGTGGTATGGGTGTAGGTGTATCGTTGTCTAACTTATCGTCGGCTGTTGCAAACGAAGGCGGTATCGGTATAATTTCAGGAGTACAAATTGGATTTAGAGAACATGACTTTTCTATAAACCCTATTGAGGCAAACCTTAGGGCTTTAGGAAGCGAAATAAGAAAAGCAAGAGAAAAAAGTAAGGGCATTATTGGAATGAACTTAATGGCTGCTATGAATAACTATGAACTGTATGTAAAAGAGGCAGTAAAAGAAAAAATAGATTTAATTATTTCTGGTGCTGGACTCCCTATTACATTGCCTAAGTTGGTAAAGGATAGCAATACTAAAATAGCTCCTATAGTTTCCTCGGCAAAAGCAGCTAGAATAATTATAAATAGTTGGCTTAAGCAAGATAGACTTCCAGATGCAGTAGTTGTAGAAGGACCACTAGCTGGTGGACATTTAGGATTTAAAAGTGAAGAATTATTAGAAAATACATGTAAAACATTAAAACAACTAACCATAGAGGTTAAAGAGTTAATAAAAACATATGAAGAAAAATATAATGTTAAAATTCCTATTATATCTGGTGGTGGAATAAGAACAAAGACGGATATGGAGGAAATTATTAATGCAGGTGCAGATGGAGTTCAATTAGCGAGTGTATTTGTGCCGACAATTGAATGTGATGCGCATGAAAATTTTAAATTGGCATATATAAATGCAACTCATGAGGATGTATTTATTATTAAAAGTCCTGTTGGGATGCCTGCAAGAGCTATAAGAACAAATTTTTTGAGTAATGCTTTGGAAAATGGATGTGAACCAATCAAGAAGTGTTATGGATGTATGCCAAAATGTGAAGCAGATAAAATACCATATTGCATTTCAGTTGGTTTAATAAATTCAGTTCAAGGAAAAGACGGCTTAATATTTTCTGGTGCTAATCTTGAGAGTATTAACAAAATGACAACAGTAAAAGAGGTTATTAGTAGTTTTATTGATTAATATAAATTATAATAAAGCAAATCATCCCTCCTTGTTATATAATATAATTTTGGTTCAAATCAATCGATGAATTAACCATTACCAACAAAAATATCCTGTTTTAGCAGGATATTTTTGTTAATATTGCTTAATTTTGATTTTCTATAAGTTCTGTAATTTGGTCCAGGGCATATGTAATTTCTCGATTATTCATTATTTCTATATCACAATATTCTTTATACAAATTGATTCTTTCGTTATATAGGTTATATAATTTATTTTTTCCTTCTGCTAGAAGAGGTCGAATATTTGTATCAATATCTTGCATAATGTTGTCTAAGGGTCTGTTTAAAAATACTACTATACAATTTTCTTTAAAAATATTAATATTTTCTTTTCTTTTTACAACTCCACCGCCTGTAGCAATAATGTGGGAATTTAATTTGCTTAACGATCTACTGCATCTAGTTTCAACATCCCTAAAATAATCTTCACTAATTTGAAACATTTCTTTAATGCTTTTATTTTCATTTATTTCTATATATTCGTCCATATCTATGTAGTTCATATTAATTTTTTTAGATAACATATATCCAATAGTACTTTTACCACTTCCGGGCATTCCTATAATTACAATATTTTTGTTCATGTAAACCTCCTGCTAAAATATATCCAAAATGCTATTAATAACATTACTTGAAATTTCTGTTTCGTTCCATATTTCTTGGGATTTTACTGCTTGTGCAATAAGCATGTATAATCCGTTTATTGTTTTTAGACCTTTTTCTCTAGCTTCCTTTAAAAATAAAGTATTAGATGGATTGTAAATTAAATCAATAGCAGTATTAAATTTATCTAAATGTTTTTTTTCAATTGGACTGAATTTTGTTTTAGGAAACATCCCAACAGGAGTACAATTAATTATGATGGAACAATTATTAACACTATTTAATTCATTATACATAATTACCTTATCATCTGGATATTTTATTTTTGACGATTTTGAGTCTCTAGAAACCATAATTATATCTTTTATACCGTTATCTTTTAAATATTGAGTTACAGCTTTCGATGCTCCTCCTGTTCCAAGGATAACAGCTGTTTCTCCTTTTATTTCTATATTTGAATGGTTAATCATCATTCCAAAACCGTAATAATCTGTGTTATACCCTATTGCCATACAATTTTTATCAATATTAATTACATTTATAGCCCCTATTTTTGAAGCTTCAGGACTTAGAGAGTCTAAATATTTAATTATATCTAATTTATATGGTATAGTTACATTTATACCGTTGTATCCAAGTGTCTTTAATCCAGAAACAACATTTTTTAAGTTTTCTCTTTTAACTTGAAATAATCCATAATAACCATTAGTATGAGTTTCCTCTAATATTTTGTTGTGAATTTGTGGAGAGTAGGTATGACCTAATTTTTCACCTATTAAACCATATAAATTTTCCATCATCGACACCTCTATTACAATATTTTAATTTCATCTCTTTCTATATCTTTACATGTATTCATTATTTGTAAGTATAATCTTTCTATATAACTTTCATATTTCTTATTATCAAGATGTTTTTTACACTTTTCAATAACTATTTTCTCTCTTCCTTCGTCAAATATAGGTATATTTCGTACTGCCTTGTATTCCCCTACTTTTAGAACTAAATTAAATCTTTTTTCTAAAAGTTTTACTAATTCTTTATCTATAGAATTTATTTCATCTCTAATTTGGGTTAAATTTATTTCATTTTGCATAATTCACCTTCCCTTTCTAATATTAAATCAAGAATAACTATTGCTGCAGCCCCTTCTATAACGGGTAACGCCCTTGGTACTATACATGGGTCATGTCGACCTGATATTTGCAAGTTTGTGTTTTCCATAGAAGATATATTTACAGTATTTTGTGAAATGGATATAGATGGCGTTGGTTTTATTGCAGTTCTAAATATTATGGGCATTCCATTTGTTATTCCACCTATTATTCCACCGTTGTTGTTGCTAGTTGTTGAGATGTTATTATTTTGAACATAGTATGAATCATTTGATTCTGAGCCACGCATTTTTGTGATATTAAAACCTTCACCAAATTCTATTCCTTTTACAGAAGGGATGGAAAAGATCATGTGAGATAACTTGCTTTCTACTGAGTCAAAGAATGGCTGACCTAAACCTGCATCCGTATTTATTATAAATGTTTCAACTATTCCACCAACTGAATCACCATCTTCTTTTGCCTTCAGTATCTCTGATTGCATTTTTATAGACTTGTCTTCTGAAATAACGGGAAACTTCATATTTTTTAAATTTTTTATAGAATTTATATTTATATTTGAAATCTCTTCGTCTTGTATTTTACTTATGTTTTTTATACGACTTCCAATATATATGTTTTTATTTTTTTCTAATATTTGCATTGCTATTGCTCCTGCAAATAGAAGAGGTGCAGTAATTCTACCCGAAAAATGTCCTCCCCCACGATAATCATTAAATCCTAAATATTTAATAAATCCAGGATAGTCGCTATGACCAGGCCTCATATTGTGTTTTAAAATATCATAATCTTTTGATTTTTTGTCTTCATTATATATTATTGCACATAATGGAGTACCTGTTGTTTTACCATTGAAATAACCACTTAAAATGTTATACAAATCCTTTTCATTTCTTGTTGTAGATAAGTTACTATTGCCTGGGACTCTGCGGAGCATTTGTTCATTAATATAATTTAAATCTAGTTCTATACCTGATGGTAGTCCATCTAGTATTACGCCTATTGCTGCTCCATGTGATTCTCCAAAAATGCTTATTTTTAATTTATTTCCAAACATTGAGCTCATCTATATCACCTCCTAATAATTTATAATCATTCCAAAACTGTGGATAAGATTTATTTACAGCTGTATAATTTTCTAATATAATTTCTTTTTCGCATTTTGTTGCTGCAATTGCAAGTGACATTGCAATTCGGTGGTCATTCCAACTGTTTACGGTCGCACCACCTTTTAGACAACTTAATCCTTCTATTAATAAGCCATCTTCTAATTCTTTTATATTTGCGCCAAGCTTATTCATTTCACTACATATTGCTTTTAATCTGTCTGATTCTTTTATTCTTAAACGCTCTGCCTTTATTATTCTTGTGGTTTTGCCTTCTTTTAATGATGCAAGTACTGTTAGAATTGGAACTAAGTCAGGTATTTGAGAAGCATCAATTATAATTTCATCTTTGCTATATGCTTCAATACGGTTGAATTTTTTAATTACATTTAGTATTTCCTTATCTCCCTGCATAGTGTTTGCATTAATTCCAGTGCAATTTACACTATTACCTATCTCCTTTGCAACTAAGAAGAATGCAGCCTGTGAAAGGTCTCCTTCAACAGTGTAGTTTGTTGATGAATACTTCGAATTGCCTTTTATTTTAAATTCTTCATAGTTTTTGTTTTCTATGCTAATATTAAACTTATTTAGAATTTCTAGAGTTAAGTCTACATAACCTTTAGACTCCATAGTATCTGTTATTTTAACTGTAGAATCATATCCAGTAAGAGGAAGTGCAAATAATAATCCTGATACAAACTGAGAACTTATATTACCTGAAATCTCGTAATTTCCACTTTTTAATGAGCCACTTATGGATAAAGGTAAAATACCGTCGTTTGTTGAATATTTAACTTTTTTCTCTTCGAAAATTTTATAATATATATCAAGAGGTCTTTCTACAAGCTTACCACTACCTATAAAGGTGCATTCTTCTGATAACATTAAACCAAGTGGTATTAAAAATCTTAGTGTTGAGCCTGATTCTCTACAATTAATATTTGCTTTTTTAATAATATTTCTTTCACTTCGCACGTGTATGCTATAAGTTTCATTAATGCTTTCGACAACTTTTATTTCTGCACCAAGTTCTCTCATACCATCTATAGTAGCTTTTATGTCTTCTGATAAAATAACATTATCTATTATACTTTCATTACCATCTTTGCATAGAGCGGCACATATTATTGCTCTATGACTTAAACTTTTAGATGGTGGGGCTTTTATTATTCCATTAAGTTTTGAAGGTTTTATTATTATGCTTTTCATTTGAGTTCTCCTGTTTTCAATTCTATTAAGATTGTATAGTGTTTTTTAGGTTGATACTAAAAGATCTACTAAATATCCTACTACATTACGGGATATAAAAAGATTGTATTTTGTTCTTGGTATTAGGCTGATACTTAGTATTGTTATATATTCATCTTCTTTCTTCTTTCTTTACTTATATTTAGAAATGAAACTAAGTTATCTTTATCATCGGACTTAATAATATTGTGAATATTGGTTATATCAACTATAAAGTTATTAAGTTCGTTTAATATATTGTCTTTGTTTTCAAATATTAGTTCACTCCACAACTCTGAATTAATATCTGCTACTCTTGTAGCATCCTTGAAGCTTCCACCTACACATTGTAAATTATTATTTAAATTGGAACTGTTCATTAAAGTACATGCTATAATATGAGGAAGTTGACTAGTGAATGCAACTTTTTCATCATGCGTTTGGGAAGACATTTCAATTATATCACTGAAGCCTATGCTTGTTATTATTTGTTTTAATAGATTTAAAGAATTACTAGAAGTAGTTTTGTTAGGGGTTAAAATATATTGTGCATTTTTAAATATATCAGCATCGGAATAATTGTAACCATTAGACTCTTTTCCCGACATAGGATGACCGCCTATAAATTCCAGATCATCTCTAATTACACTTAATGTTTCTGAAACAATTTTATTTTTCATGCCCAAGGTATCTGTTATTAGGGCTTTTTTCTTAAAATACATCATATTTTCTTTTAAAAAATCTATAGTAATATTTGGGTATGTACATAAAATTACTATGTCGGAATTTTCTAGGGGAAATTGCGAATTAGTAAATCCATCATCTATTACACCTGTATATTTAGCTTCATTCAATGCATCCATATTTATATCAATTGCCCAAAGCTTATTAATTTTTATGTTTTTTCTAATAGCTTTGGCATATGATCCTCCTATTAATCCTATCCCAACGATTGTTATATTTAAATTAGATATGTCTAAAGCTTTCAATTTAATACCTCTTGATTTTTGAATTTTGTACTAACAATATAAAAAAAGAGCCCTATAAAGGACTCTTCTATAAGTATCTTATAAAATGAGAAAATTTAAAAATTACTCTAAAGAAAAGCAATTTTATATCAAAACGCTAGTTTTAATCCTTTATAAATATATTTATGTAATTTTTTTATACGACAATAAAAGTAATAATAATAATTACTTAAATAACGGCTGTATAATTCACTTACATAAAATTTATTTATAAGTTCCATTATAAATTTTCTCCTTCAAATATTGTTTATGATATTTTAACACAGAATTTGAAGTTGTCAATAATAAATTAATTATTTATTACATTTATTTATTACATTTAAATTTTATATAAGTTGTATAAAAAGTGCCGATATTTTAAGCTTTGAAACTTCCCAAAATTTTAAGAAATGGAAGCTCGTTTGAAAGCTGGTTAAGAATTATCTTTATGTTATCGTCAAGTATATTACCCTCGAAATCCATGTAGAATAAATACTTCCAAGGACTTTTTAAATCGGGTCTTGAATAAATGTAAGATAAATTTACTTTGTAGTAAGTAAATAATGATAATACATTTTCAAGAGAACCCATTTGGTGAGGTACTGTAAATACAATGCTAACTCGGTTATGATTTTTATTAACTAATAAATATTTTGATACTGCTCCAAAGCGCGTGTAATTTTGATTTGGATTAATATTATCCTTGAGAATTTTAAGTCCATAATTTTCAACTGCTTCAGGGGAACAAATGCAAGCAATGTTTTTATTGTTCATTAAATATATTTTTTGTGCTGCAACTGCAGTATTTGTTTCATTTATTGCAGTTAAGTTATTTTCATTAATATAATCTCTGCACTGCATTATTGCCTGAGGGTGTGAATATACTTCCTTTATATCCTCTAATCTAGAGTTCATAGTACCAGCTAGACAATGATCTACTTTTCGTACATAATTATAATTTATAAATAAATCATATTTTAGTAGCAAATCATAAACATCATTGACATATCCGGCAGTAGAATTTTCTATTGGAACAACTCCCACCTCAGCGCATTCATTATACACTTCCTTAAATACATCTTCAAAGGAAGATTTGTTTATGTATTTTTTATCTTTAAATAAATATTTAGCGGCACCTTCTGAATATGAGAAAGGTAATCCTTGATAACATACGGTTCTGATATCAAGTTCATTATTAATACACTTAATACTAATTATATCATCTGATTCTTGACTATAACAATACTTGTAGTTTTTATCTAATGATAATAGATTTTTTAAAAAGTGATTATATTGATAATCATATTTTTCATTTTTATTATCTATAATAGTTTTATCTTTACTATTGATGTTGTTTTTAGATGAAATAATCTTTTTTAACACCGACATTCTTTCTTCAAATATATTTTTTATTAATTCATCATATTTGTTCATTTCTTGTATTAAATCATTATAATCTGACATTTTAGTTACCTCAATTCTATTAAATCTTCATATAAAACAAAAAACCTTCCGCCTCTATATCTTTAACGATATAGGGACGAAAGGTTAAAATTCAACTATTCCGTGGTACCACCCAAATTCAGCAAAACTGCTGCTCTTTTTCAAATACGAGATTAAATCTGATATTCTATCCTTATAACGTAGGAAATACGACCAAGCCTACTTAATTCAGCCGAGAGCTCAAGAAGGAACTTCAAAATGATTACTCTAATATTCGCTTGCAGTCAACGACGAATACTCCCTGGTAGCTTCCTCAAATTTACTTTCTTCTATCATAGCTTTTAATTATCAATTTTTACTATAATATTATTAATTATTAATTTTGTCAATAGTTTTTTTTATTTATTCTTACACGACGTGTATTAACATGTCTTAAATGTAGTTAATTAAGTATGATTTTATTATTTTCTTACTATAGTATTATAAATAATTAGTTTGCGAAATATGTAATAATGTGTTATAATTTAAATAAAAATTCTGCATTAAGGATAGGAGGAATGTATGAAAAATAAAATATTTACGAGAGTACTGTTGTTTACAGTTTTACTTTCTATGGTATTTATGTCTGCTGCAAGCGCTGTAACATTTAGCGACATATCAGATCATTGGGCTAAGGATTACATAATAAAAGTTGCGAATAATGGGATTGTTACGGGATACAGTGATGGTAAATTTAAACCAGAAAATTCAGTAACTGTTCTAGAATCATTGGTTATGATGTCGAGGTTGTATGATATAGATGACGATATAAAGGAGCAAATAGTTGAAGAGTATGAGCCTGTTCTTGAAGATATGACTAATGCAGAAGATTATACTTGGGCCTTTGAAAATCTTTCATTAGCTTTAGAGTTTGGAATAGTTTCTAGAAGCGGATTAGAGAAAATGTTTAAAGATGAAACAATATCACAAAAAGCAAGTAAAGAAGAAATATGTGTTCTTTTAACAAAAGCTATGATGCTTAGTGATGAGTTAAAGAAAGTATTTGTATTACCTTTTAATGATGCATTGCAAATATCTGAGTTAGCTAAACCATATATGTACATTATGTATGATAAAGGAATAATTGCAGGTGATACTAAAAAGAATGTAAACCCTAAGGATAATATAACAAGAGCTGTGATGGCTACAATGTTAGATAGAGCATATGAATATATAGATGAAAATAGTATAGAACCTGAAATAAAAAGCTATAAACCAACTACAGTTCTGAATGGAATAATATCAGATGTAACTGTAGGGGATGTAGAATCATATATATATGTTAAAGATGATAATTCAGATACAACTATAGTCAGAGTAAATTCAAGTACAAAAATATACCTTAATGATAAAACAGTAGAAATTTCAAAAATAGAAAAAGGTATATTAGTAAAATGTGAAATAGATGAACAAAGAATAGCACGAACTATGAAAGCTGATAGCTTAACTAAAATTATAAAAGGTAAAATATCATATGTTGCTTATGCATCACCAGCTAAGATAACTATAATTGATGAAGATAATGATAAGATTACATATAGTGTACCATCAGATGATATGAAAATCTATCTAGATGGAAAAGAAACAGCTCTTAAGAATCTTGAAGAAAAAGATTTAATATCTCTTAGAATAAAAGACGATGTATTATATCGAATAGATTCAATAAGTAGAATTCAGAAATACGAAGGTAAAATTACTGCAATCGACTATACCAATTTACCTATAAAGCTGACAATGCTTACTACACAGAATAATAAATCAATGACATTTGAATATTCAAGCGATGTAGAAGTAACGAGAAATGATGATGATTCAAGCTTCGATCAAATAAGAATTGGAGATATAGTTACTCTAACGGCTGAATATGGTGAAATGATATTAATAAATACAAATGCGGCTGATGCGGAATTAAGCGGGACGATAAAAGAAATATTGATTGCTAATCAAAATAAGATAAAAATAGCTAACTCTTCTGGAACTATAAAAGAGTATCCTGTTAGCAATAATGTCCAAATTAATATCGGTAGCAAAAATGCAACAATTTATGATTTAAGACTTGGTTATCAAGTAAATGTCAATACTTCAGGTGATGAAATTGTTACTATCGAAGCTGCTGAAATACAAACTGCAAAAAGTTTTTCAGGTAAAGTAGTGTTTGTAAATATTGATGATAAGCTTATAATGATGCAAAATATTAAAGATAATGGTCAAACGGAACTTGTATATGTAAGAGTTTCAAATTCAACAAAAATATTTGATACTTCTGGGAGCACTAAATACATTAAGAACATATCAGAGGGAAATAATATTATGTGCACTATAATTTCTCAAGGTGGAGAGAATGTTGCGGTAAGCATAATGATACAATAATAATTTTAAAATTAAGGCAACTGATTATAAATTTTCAGTTGCTTTTTTAATTTTGTTGTTTTAGTGATGCATTATGAATTGTTAAAAATATATATTTTATTATTAAAATTATATCAATTATATAGTATAATGGAATAAATACAAAACTTATGTCAAGAAATATTTAAAGTTGAAATATATAATAATATGGAGGAAGAATATGAAAAAATTAGCCATAATACTATTAATAACAATTTTTATTGCATTTGGATGTACCAGACTCCCTGCATCACAAGAAACAGGAGTGAAACCAGGGGAGTATAAAAGTTCTAATATCTTGAATTTTGAAGAAACAAAGACAGAAAATGATAAATTAAAAAGGGAACTGGAGCAAACAAAGGTTGAGATTCAAAAATTAAAAGATGACTATATAAGTATAGCTAGAAATAATGATTTATTAGTAGGAAAACTTGATGAGGCAGAATCTTTGCTAAGACAATTAGAAAATGAGGGAGCTGAATTACCTAAATTTGTTCTTGAAGAAACTGATAAAAATAGTATTATAAATTATATTAAAGAAAGAAAAAGTGTGTTATCAAAAAACTTCAAAGATATAAAATTGGTACCTACTGAAGAAAATGACAATATAATTTTATTTTATACTGTAGGATATGGAGAAAATTATAATCAAATTTTTATTTGGGAAGTAGGTAAAAGTGAACCAATTACAATAGATAGTGCATTTTTTAGTAAGGACGGAAATTGGGAATGGTTACAACAAGGCAAATATATATTAATTGATTCAGGTAAGGGTTCTATAATTGAGAAGAAAATTTTAGATATTAATGCAATGAAGATAGTAAGTACTTTTGAGACAAATTCAGAAGATATATATTTATTTCCAGAAACATCAAGTTTGTTAATTCAAAAAGCTAAAACAGGTTCATCAGAACCAATATATGAAATATATAATTTTATTACTGGAGAAGAAAGTAAATTAAACTTTGAATTTAATGATAAATATTTAAGGTTCAATGTAGATAGTATAAAAAATACAATTAACTTTTCAGGTACATACGTTGATATTGATAATATAGAATATTCGGTTAAAGTTTCTATGGATATTGATATAATAAAAGAAAAATATTCTATAAAAGCATTAGAAGAATTAAGAGAACAAAATAATGATATTATTAATCAGGAAGAAACTAATTTAAATGAAGAAGGAAATGAATAACAGTATGCTTAAAAAATATGATGTAATAATAATTGGTGCTGGACCAGCTGGGTTATTTACCGCCATGTCAATAAATAATAAGAATGTATTGGTATTAGAAAAGAATTGTGAACCTGGAAGAAAGATTCTCATATCTGGTGCCGGACAATGCAACTATACTAATTCTTGTGATATAGAAAACTTTATAAATAAGTATGGCGATAATGGGAGGTTTTTGAAACCCGCTCTATATAACTTTTCAAATAGGGATACAATAGACTTTTTTAAAACAGAAGGTATTGATAGTATTGTTAGAGAAGATAAAAAAGTGTTTCCTAGCTCGCTTAAATCGAGAGATATACTAAATGTGCTACTAAATAAATGCAAAAGAAAAAGTGTTGAAATAAGGTATGATGCATCAGTTAATGATATTCAATACGATAAAACAAGTAGATGTTTTGTCATAAAAGCAAAGGATCACCAATTTGTTAGTACTATACTTGTTATAGCAACGGGTGGTAAATCATATATTAGTACAGGGTCAACTGGTGATGGGTATATATTTGCTAAGAATTTAGGTCATAAAATAGTGGATACAGCACCAGCTCTCGCGCCAGTTTATGTTGAAAATTATGAGTTTTCAGAATTGTCAGGAATTTCATTTCAAAATATATCAATAACATTATGGAGAGACAATAAAAAAATAAATCAGTTTTTAGGTGATCTTTTATTTACACATAAAAATTTATCTGGTCCTGTTATTATAAATAATTCTCGTTACATTTTGAAAGGCGATATATTAAAAATTAATTTTACCCAGTATATAAATAATGATGAATTTAGGATGAATTTTGAACAAAAAGTTTTTTCATCAGGTAAATGTAATCTTAAAACATTAATACGGGAGCTTAATATGCCAAAGCGCTTTGTTGATAAGATAATGGAACTTGGAAATGTGTCTGATGATAAAATTTGTAGCGAACTAGATAAAAAAAGCAGAAAGAAAATAATAGAACTTTTATCAAACTATTCAATGGTGGTTCAATCAATTGGTGATTTCAACGTTGCTATGGTAACAAGAGGTGGAGTGTCAACAAGTGAAATTAGTTCTAAAACAATGGAGTCGAAAATTATAGATAATTTATATTTTGTAGGAGAAGTATTAGATATAGATGGTGACACAGGTGGATATAATATACAGGCAGCATTTTCAACAGGGAAGCTAGCAGGAGACAGTATAAATAGTAATGAACATTCTAAATGTTACAAAAAATAAACAATTAAATTAAAAATATATGTTTAAGTATAAAACTTGTAAAAATAATGTAAAAAAATAACAAAAATGATGATTCTGAATTTTAGAATCATCATTTTTGTTAACAAATACAATAATAGATAGAATATACTTGACAGTTGTATTGTATACAATTATAATATTTAGTATACAATATTAATTGCATCTTAGTAAATATTAAAATATAAGGGGATGATCCTTGCTAAAAAACTTATGCTATAAAGGCTATATTAATTTAAAGTGGAAAAAATTAATTCTTGTTTAGAAGGAAGAGGAGGTTCGGACCAGTGAAAGTTTTGAAATGGTTAGATGAAAACTTTGAAGAAAAGCTTATGGGTTTAGCCCTTTGGGGCATTGTAGTTATAATGGGGATTCAAGTAATTATGAGGTATGTATTTAGATCCTCTTTAGTTTGGTCAGAAGAGGTATCTAGATACCTATTTATCTGGATGGTATTTATTGGAATTAGCTATGGAATTAAAAATGGATCTCACATGCGGATTGATATGTTAGAGCATTTTTTTCCGAAATTAAGAAAAGGGTTAGGGATATTAGCAGATTTATGTTTTCTAACTTTTGCAGCATATATGATTGGACCAGGCATAACTGTTATTGAATCTTTATTAATAACTGGACAAACTAGTCCAGCAGGTGAAATACCTATGTATATTGTTTATACTGGTTTACTAGCAGGTTTTATCCTAGTATTGTTTAGAATAGTACAAAAATATATTTTGAAATTTTTACAAAAAAACCAGTCGAAAGGAGATTAGATTAAATGATAGCAAGTGTTTTTATTGTATTCGTAGTGTCTTTAGCATTGGGAATACCTATAGCAGTATCATTGGGATTCACAGTTTTATCCGCGGCTTTTTTTGTCCCATCACTACCGGCTGATTCTGTTTATGCATTTCGTAGTATGGTTACAGCTCTAGATTCATATTCGCTTTTAGCCATTCCACTGTTTATATTATCAGGTAATATAATGGCAAAGGGAGGAATATCAAGAAAACTATTTGATTTTTTCTCTTATTTCATTGGAAATAGAACAGCAGGGTTGCCTATTGCGGCAATTATTACATGCCTTTTTTATGGAGCTATATCAGGATCTGGACCTGCAACTGTTGCAGCAGTTGGATCTATGACTATTCCATTATTAGTTGAGCTTGGTTACGATAAGAAATTTTCTGTTGCAATGATTGCTGTTGCTGGTGGATTAGGAGTAATTATTCCGCCTAGTATTCCGTTTATTGTTTATGGTCAGTCTTCGGGTGCATCTGTTGGAGATTTATTTATAGCAGGAGTTTTACCAGGTATGTTAATTGCTTTATGTATGATAGTATATGCTTATTTTTATTGTAAATTTAAAGGTGAAGATAAAGAAAAACTTTTGGCAAATACACAACAGTTAAGATCAAGAGGATTTATGGTTATGCTTAAAGATAGCTTCTGGTCGCTTTTGACTCCGGTTATTATATTAGGAGGAATATATAGTGGAATTGTAACACCAACCGAAGCTGCAAATATTTCAGTTGTTTATGCATTAATAATTAGTTTATTTATCTATAAAAGTCTTAAGTTTAAAGATTTATCTACGGTCATGAAAGAAACAGTTAATACTGCAGCACCAATTTTATTAGTCGTTTCAATTGCCACTGTATTTGGTAAAGTGCTTACATTTATGCAAGCGCCACAGTTAATATCTGCAGCTATTACGGGTACATTTACTACAAAAGTGTCTGTTTTGTTGGTAATAAATGTAATATTGTTATTTGTTGGTATGGTCATGGATACTACACCTGCAATACTTATATTAACACCGATATTTATGCCAATTATACAAGCAATCGGAGTTAATCCATTGCATTTTGGTATAATCATGGTTGTAAATCTTGCTATTGGTTTTGTAACACCACCAATTGGTATCAATCTTTTCGTAGCAAGTTCATTAACTGGAATATCTGTTATGGATATTGCTAAAAGAGCTATTCCGTTTATTATTGCATTTTTCATTGCATTATTGTTCATAACATTCGTACCTGAAATAAGCTTAATGTTAATTGGAAAATAATTTTTGATTTTGTGGTATGAAAACTAATACATCAAAGAAATGAAAATTAAATAAAATGTACTTATGCTATTATCACCCATTATAAGGTGTTAATATAAAAAAATAAAGGGAGCTTAATTATGAAAATGAAAAAAATTTTAGTTTTATTGGTAGCATTCGCTATGATTCTAGGTCTTGTGGGTTGTGGATCTAAAACAAACACTGAAACAGCAAAAGTAGAAGACTCAAAAACTGAAGCAGATGTTAAAGCAGAAACTGAAGAGGTAAAGACTATTACTTTTGCTCACGTTAGTGCTGAAACAACTTCTACACACCAGGCTGCACTCAAATTTAAAGAGGTAGTTGAAGCAAATAGTAAAGGTCAATTAGTAGTAAATGTTTACCCAACTGGACAACTTGGTGGGGATCGTGAGCTAATAGAAAATACACAAAACGGTTCAATAACTGCTATGGTATCTTCGCCAGCGCCACAGGTTAATTTTGTTAAATCTGCAACTATATTTGACGCACCTTTTGTATTTGAAGGGTTAGAACATGGAAGAGCGGTTTTAGGTGACCCAGAATTCATGGATGCAATTGGAAATGAATATGCTGCAGCAGGTTTTCATTATATGGGAGCATCTGGACAGGGATTTAGAACTTTGACTACAAATAAAAGAATAACTACACTAGAACAATTAAAAGGTCTTACAATTCGTACAATGGAAAATAAATACCATATGCAAACATGGTCATTATTAGGAGCAAATCCAACACCATTAACATTTAATGAGTTATATACAGCATTACAGCAAGGTACTGTTGAAGCACAAGAAAACCCTATAGAGTTAGTGCATGCACAAAAATTCTATGAACAACAAAAATATATTGTTGATACTAACCACATCCTTCAAGTTAATACATGGATTATCAACAAAGACTTTTATGATGGATTATCAGATGAATTGAAAGCAGTTGTTGATGATGCAGGAAAACAAGCTGTAGAAGTTGCAAATAGAGTTAATGATGAAAAAGGACCAGAATACGTTAAAGTAATAGAAGATTATGGAACTGAATTTGTGGAAATACCAAAGGAAGAAAAAGATAAAATAATTGAAGCAGTTAAACCAGTTTATGAAGAAATAAAAGCAGCGACTGCTCCAACAGTATATGATACATATTTTACTGCAATTGAAAAATATAAAACTAAATAAACAATTGTAATTTAACTATTAACTAGAAAGCTGCTTTTGGCTTTCTAGTTAATAGTTATAACTTAATTTTTCAAATTCAAGAAAGAAGGGTTATTGATGGATGCAATAAAAAGTATGCTTGATGGTATAGAAATACCTAAATTTGTGCGTATACGCCAACAATTTGATAACACAAAAATTGAAAATATTAAAGAAGTAATTGATGCTAAGTTTTGTCAAGACAATATCAAAGATACTATTAAAGAAGGACAATCAATTGGTATAACTGTAGGAAGTCGTGGCCTTGCTAATCTTAGAGATATAGTTAAATATGTATGTGACAATATTAAAGAAAAAGGCGCTACGCCAGTAATCATACCAAGCATGGGAAGTCACGGAAATGCAAATGCAGAAGGACAGGCTACTTTTATTCGCGGTCTTGGAGTTACAGAAGAATATGTAGGTGCAGAAATAAAAGCTGGTATGGAAGTAGTGCAACTTGGGACAACTGATACTGGTTTACCTGTTTATTATGACAAAATTGCTAGTGAACTTGATGGAGTTATAGTGTTAGGCAGAATAAAAGCACATACTGACCTAGAAGGCGACATAGAAAGTGGTTTGCATAAAATGATAACTATTGGTTTAGGAAATCATATGGGGGCTCAAGTTATGCATGCTATGGGTCTAGACAAAGCTGTTCCGAGACTGAAATCAATAGCTAGATATGCTTTGAAACATTCAAATATAATATTTGGAATTGGATTATTAGAAAATGCATATGATGAGACTAGCCAAATAGAATTTGTACCAACTGATGAAATAGAATATGCTGAACCAGATCTGCTTAAAAAATCAAAAGAAAATCTTCCTAGATTTTTATTTAATGATATAGATGTATTAATTGTTGATGAGCTTGGAAAAAACATAAGCGGTGATGGTATGGATCCAAATGTTATTGGAAGAGGAGTAATAGGAACTAAAAACAAGGACATTAGAATAAATAAAATTGTTACGCTAGATACAACAAAAGAGGCAGGGTCAAATGCGTATGGTGTTGGTCTTTCGGATGTTACTACAATGAGAATATTTAATAAATTAAAAACGGAAGCAATGTACACAAATGCTATCACTGCTATTTCAATAAATGGTGCAAGAATACCAATTGCTATGGATAGCGACAAGTTAGCGATACAGCTTGGAATAAGATCGGCATGCTGTGATAATCCTAGTAAAATTAGAATAGCCAGAATTAAAGATACATTAAGTTTGAAGGAGCTGTATGTTTCTGAAGGACTTTTAGAAGATGTAAAAAGTAATGATAATATTGAAGTTATAAGCGAATTAAAGGATTTTAAATTTGATACGGATGGAAATTTTGTCAATAAATATTAATATTATATTGAATTTGTTGTCTAATATAAACTTATTTTTTCAAATTTAAATATTAGGAGGAGTATCTAGATATGAAATTAATGCATACAAAGTTACCTGAGTTTATTAGAAAGATGAAAGTAGCAGCAGCTACAAAAGGTTCTACTTATAAAGAATGCGAAGTAGTGGGTTTAGAAAATTTAAAAACAGCTAAAATGCAATCTTTGAGGACTGGAAGAATTGAACAAGCGGTTGAAGACTTAGCAATGAAGGAAGATGTGTATAGTGTAGAAGTTGCCGTTATACCACGTATTCCTGAATCAATGCACAGTGCAATTGTAAGAGGATTTGATAAAGATGGAAATCCAGTTCATGCAGTACTTGAAACAATTAACATACTTCATCCAACAGAAGATATTTTAATTCACGATTGCCCGGATATAGATGATAGAAGACCACCTATAGGAAATCACTAATTTTTGTTCTAATATATAAAATTAATTATGATATTTAAAATGGAGGAAAAAATGAGTAAATTAAAATATAAAATCATTCATGAAGGAATATTACATGATATTTTTGTTCCGATGTCAGCCGTTTTTATTGATTATGCAGATGTAAAAGCTTGTGGCCTTACAATGTTGGAAGCATGTGAAAAAATAGCAGCTACAATCCCGGGACCAGCTGGATATAATATGTTTGATATGACAGCTACAACTACAAATAGTGACGGTGTGATGATAGATGGGTCAATGACATGCATGGCAGCTTCAGATTACGGTAAAATTAATAAAGATTTTGGATATCTTGAAATGGTTGAAGTTACATACTCGGAAGAATTAATTCAGGCTGAACCACATTTAAAGCAATGGAAGAAATCTTATCCTGACAGAAGACTTATCATGGGGCCAGATCCAAAGAAAAAGAAAATTCCAATTCATAATGCAGTTCTAACGGGAAGGGCTGGAAATAATAACTCTGCAACAGAAATGATGCATTATATAACAATGGAAGAAATTCTATATCCTATTACTGGACAACTTCAAATTATGAAAGATGGTAAAGTAGAGGTTGGTGGAACTGGACATATTATTTCTGTTGGAATTGGTATGGTCGTAGGAGAGGAATACGGACGTATTGTGCCACATAGACAGTTTAGATGCGGCTCGTCAGCACACAATTCAGGAGAATATGCTAAATATTTGAAAAGCCATATTCCTGTCATAGCAGCGGATAAGTCAGAACTTGCAAAATACATTATTCAAGCTTTACAAACTGGAGTAATTCCAGGAAGAGATATTGGTGCTTCTCCTGCAGTGTTATCTGTGGCAAGACACATGAAAATTAAGCCTGACTTTGATAATATGACGAAAGCTTCTCTAGAAGAGTTGGCAGACGTAGGATTTACTAAGGAATGGATTACGGCAGATGTGGAAGAGTTAACACCACAAGAAATCATTGCTAAAGCACATGAAATAATTCCAGGCATTGATAATCCAACTAAATTTAATGTATCTGATGTTGTACAGGTAAAATATATAGAAGTATAGTGTATACAGAAATATACAAAGGCGAAGAAATATAATTCTTCGTCTTTGTAAAAAGACTTTATATTCTAGTAATACAAGATAACATTATTTTCTAGAGATACTCATAAGGGGAAGACTATTATGAAAAAAATAGGTATTTTTGGTGGAACTTTTAATCCTATTCACAATGGACACTTAAACATTGCAAAAAAAATCGGAAATAGTCTAGGATTAGATGTTATACATATAATTCCTGCTAATGTACCTCCTCATAAATCATATATTCCTATAATGGAAGGTAAACACAGATACGAGATGTGTCGCCTTGCATGTGAAGGCGATCCTCTATTTAAATTAAATGATATAGAACTTAAAAAAGAAGGAAGAAGTTATACAGTTGATACTTTAAATGAAATATCAATTGACTATAAATATAGCAAATTATTTTTAATCTTGGGGTCAGATTCCTTTTTATCCATAACTAATTGGGTAGGATTTGAAGAAATTACAAAGCTTGCAGTGTTATGTACTACGCCAAGAGATATAAAGGAAGTAGCACAGCTTAATAAAATGGACCAGCTATTTAAAAGTAGAGGTGTAGAAACAATAATATTCGATATTCCGGTTATTCCAATTTCCTCTACATTAATAAGAAAAAGAATTCAAAATAGAATGGAAATTCATGAAATGGTACCTAGAAATGTAGCTGATTATATAAAAATAAATAATCTTTATAATAAAATTGAGTATGAAGATTCTAATATTAAATAAAATTATTCTAAGGCATTTTATTCTTGGATAATTACAGTAATAAGTTAGTTATATATGTAGCAAGGGAGATATTACTATGCAAGATGATACTAAAATAATTGTACAAGTTGACAAGACTGTTGTAAAAGTAAAAGGATTAGAAGTTAAAGGATTAAACATACAACAACTAGAAGAAATCATCATTGACAAATTAAAAAGTGTAATTCGGATTATCGGTGTAACAGGGAATTCTATAGAAATGGACGTTTATGGAGTTGAAGAAGAAGATATATTACGTGAAGAGGATGGTTTAATTAAAGCTATTGCTTTAGCTGAAGGTATTACAATAACCGATTTGTCAGCCCTTTCTTCTGTAAAAAAAATTCAAAGTGTAGATATAAATTCTATTCCCGAATATATTGAAGGTGGATGTAAGGGAGAAAGGTGGCAAAAAAGGTGATTTCTAAAGCTATTATTATTCCAACTGGTGATGAATTAAAATCTGGAGTTGTCTTGGATACAGATAGTCCTATGATTATGCAAGTACTGCTTAGTATGAATGGTAGTTGTAATATTACTCGAAATGAGCCATTAATTGATAGTGAAAATATTATAATAGATTGTATTAAAAATTATGTTAGTCAAAAAGTAGATTTAATTATATTGATAGGCGGTTCAGGTGGTGGACATAGATACAGTTCAACACTAGGAAAGGATTTTACACATTCCTCTTTAGATTTGATACTAGAAGACAAGTATTTCTCAGAACTTTATGGCAAGAACGGACATATGTGGAGCAAACTCATATGTGGAACCATTGACAATACTCTAGTTATTAATGTTCCAGGACCATTTCAAGAGGCAAAGGCTGCTATAGAGGCATTTAAAAAAGCATACGAGCAAAATTGCATAGATTTAAAACAAATTAATTTATATATGACACAAGCTGTTAAGTCTGAATATGGAAATAAAATAGTAATAAATAACTAGGAAATATTAAATGTTATAATTATGAAAACTGTAGGTTTAATTATGAGAAAATATAATATGAAAAGTAAATTATCATTAGAAGCATTTGTATTAAAAACAACTACTGTGGATGGATATGAAGTCATTGTAGGTGGAATATGTCCTAGGGGTATGAAAGAGGAAGCTGTTAAATTTTATCAAAACATAAGCAAAATGAAACTTGGACAAACAAAAGATGAATTCTTAATTGACTATACATTAGCTAATGCAATAACTTATCTGTCACCTAATTGGGCTTTTCTAGTTGGAGCATCAATATGCATTGATGGAGTAAATAGCAATACCGGTGGAATTATAGGAAACCCTTTTAAAGAGTATGAGTCATCCGATGAAGATATAGAAAAGATAAAAGAAGGATTGTACTTGATTTCTTTTTCAGGCGGACCAGGAATAGCTTTTGAAGGAACAAATTCGGAAGGAATATTATTAAAGAACATGATTTTAAATTATAAGGCAGCTAAAAGTAGGAAAGTCGAAGATATTATAGATAAATTAGATGAAGTAACAAATCTTTATGTTCTTGTAACTGATGGATGTGGACCTAGAAATTGTGGAGGAATATATATATCAGATTATTCTGGAAAAAAACAAGAAACATTTTGTATATAATTTACTTTTCATATCTAAGTTTTAAATTTGAATTATAATATTTTAACTATATAAATATATTTTAAAAAAATTAACTAATAAACTATTTTCTAATAAAATAAAATTAAATTATGAAAGGAAGTATATTATATGAGTAATCGCAAAACTCAAACAATGGATGGTAATACAGCGGCAGCATATTCTTCATATGCATTTACAGATATGGCAGTAATTTATCCTATTACGCCATCTTCACCAATGGCTGAATCAATTGATGAATGGGCTGCTGCAGGGAGAAAAAATATATACGGAAACAAAGTTGTTGTAAAGGAAATGCAATCAGAAGGAGGAGCTGCGGGTGCATTGCATGGTGCACTGCAAGGAGGGGCATTAGCTTCTACCTATACAGCTTCACAAGGATTATTGTTAATGATTCCTAATATGTATAAAGTTGCAGGAGAATTGCTTCCAGCAGTTTTTCATGTTAGCGCACGTTCGTTAGCATCAAATGCACTTAGTATTTTTGGAGATCATCAAGATGTTATGTCTACACGTCAAACAGGATTTACACTGTTGGCATCTAGTAGTGTACAAGAATGTATGGACTTAGGAGCAGTAGCTCACTTAGCTGCTATTAAATCAAGAATACCCGTACTTCACTTTTTCGATGGTTTTAGAACATCTCATGAAATACAAAAAATAGAGATGCTAGAGTATGGTGAATTAGCAAAATTAGTAGATATGGAAGCAGTCAATAAATTTCGTGATAATTCACTTAACTCTGATCATCCAGTTCTTCGTGGAACAACTCAGAATCCAGATATATTTTTTCAAACTAGAGAAGCAGTTAATAAATTCTATAAACCAATACCTGACGTAGTACAAAATTATATGGATGAGATTAATAAGTTGACTGGAAGAGATTATAAGTTGTTTAATTACTATGGTTCTCCAAAAGCTGAAAATATAATTATCGCTATGGGTTCAGGTTGCGATACAATAAGAGAAACGATTGAATATTTTAATGCACAAGGTGAAAATTATGGAATGTTGGAAGTACATTTATATCGTCCCTTTTCAACAAAACATATGTTAGAATCAATACCTGAGACTGTTGAGAAGATTGTAGTGCTAGATAGAACAAAAGAACCTGGAGCTCCAGGAGAACCACTTTTCTTAGATGTTAAAAATGCATTTTATGGCAAAGAAAATGCACCATTAATTGTTGGTGGAATATATGGGCTTGGTTCTAAAGAGTTTACACCAGCAAATGTAATGGAGGTATTTGATAATTTAGAAAAAGAAGAGCCATTAGATGGGTTTACAGTAGGTATAGTGGATGACGTAACTAATAAATCTCTTCCAGCATATGAGAAAAAAGTTAACCCATCGCCTAAAGGTACAATTGCTTGTAAGTTCTGGGGACTTGGATCAGATGGAACAGTTAGTGCAAATAAATCTGCGATAAAAATTATTGGAGATCATACTGACAAGTATGCACAAGCATATTTTGCATATGATTCTAAAAAATCAGGGGGACTAACAGTATCACATTTACGATTTGGAGATGAACCAATACATTCACCTTATTGCATAAATGCAGCTAATTATGTTGCTTGTCACAATCAGTCATATGTTTATCAGTATGATTTAGTTAGTGATATTAAAGATGGCGGTACATTTTTATTAAACACGGTATGGAATATGGAAGAGTTGGAAAAAGAACTTCCAGCTTCAATAAAGAGAAAAATAGCTGAAAAAAATGTAGATTTCTACACAATTAATGCAATAGATATTGCAAAAAAATTAGGGTTAGGTAATAGAATTAATATGATTATGCAATCAGCATTTTTTAAACTGTCAGGTGTTATGCCGTTAGAAGATGCTGTTGAATATTTAAAGGACGCAGTTATAAAAAGCTATGGTAATAAAGGACAAGATGTTGTTGACATGAACATGAGTGCCATTGAAGCTGGTATAAACTCTCTTGTTAAAATAGATGTTCCAGATAGTTGGAAAGTTGCTGTAGATGAATTAAAAATAACCGAAGGAATTCCTGAATTTGTAAAAAATATAATGATACCAATGAATACCCAAAAAGGTGATTCTTTACCTGTAAGCGCATTTAATGGAGTAGAGGATGGAACATATCCAACAGGTGTTTCTCAATACGAAAAGCGCGGAATAGCAATAGATGTACCTTACTGGGATGTAAATAAATGCATTCAGTGTAACCAATGCTCATTTGTGTGCCCACATTCAGTATTAAGACCAATGTTATTAACGGAGGAACAGGTCGCTGCAGCTCCAGAAAAAATGGAAGTAAAAGATGCTATAGGATTCAAAGGTAAAAAATTCTTTATGGGATTCTCCGCTTTAGATTGCACAGGATGTGGTAATTGTGTTGATGTTTGTCCAGCCAAGGAAAAAGCGCTTGTAATGAAGCCACTTTCAGATAAAAAAGAGGGATTAAGTAATCAATGGAATTATGTAAAAGATTTAGAACTTGATATAGTTGAAGAAAAACAAAAATCAACAGTAAAAGGAAGCCAATTTAAACAGCCATTATTTGAGTTTTCAGGAGCTTGTGCTGGTTGTGGTGAAACGCCATATGCAAAATTGGTTACACAGTTATTTGGAGATAGAATGGTAATCTCGAACTCTGCAGGTTGTACTACAGTATGGGGTGGGTCTGCACCATCTATTCCATTTAAAAAAGATAAAAAAGGGCATGGTCCAGCTTGGGGTTTCTCATTATTTGAAGATAATGCTGAGTATGGGTACGGGATGCATTTAGGTGCCCAAACAGTACGTAATGCAATTTTAGATAGAGTAAAAGAACAACTTGAAAAAGGCGTAGAAAAAGAACTAGAAGAAGCAATGCAAGAATGGGTTGATGGATTCTCTGTATCAGAAGGAACTCGCGATAGAGCAGATAAATTGACGAGTGTATTAGAACAATATAAAAATAAAACTGAACTGAATGAAATTTACAAAAGGCGAGATTCATTTGTAAAACAATCTAATTGGATATTTGGTGGAGATGGATGGGCTTATGACATTGGATATGGAGGATTAGATCATGTGCTTGCATCAGGAGAGAATATTAATATATTAGTTTTTGATACGGAAGTTTATTCCAATACAGGTGGACAATCTTCTAAATCAACTCCAACTGCAGCTATTGCAAAATTTGCAGCTTCAGGCAAGCGAACAAAGAAAAAAGATCTTGGAATGATGGCAATGAGTTATGGATATGTATATGTAGCACAAGTAGCTATGGGTTCAAATCAAGGTCAAACACTTAAAGCTATTTTGGAAGCAGAAGCTTATCCAGGTCCATCGTTAATTATTGCTTATGCACCTTGTGTTAATCACGGTATCAAAGGTGGTATGGGAAAATCACAAAGACAGGCAAAACGTGCTGTAGAATCAGGATATTGGTCATTATATAGATTTAATCCAACTTTGAAAGACCAAGGCAAAAACCCATTCATATTGGATTCAAAGGATCCAACAGCAAGTTTTGAAGAATTTCTTTTAAGTGAAGTAAGATATTCATCACTCTTAAAACAATATCCTGATACTGCTAAAGAATTGTTTGAAAAAGCTGAAAATGATGCAAATGAAAGGCTAGAAAGCTATAGACGTTTAAGTAAACAAGAATATTAAAAATTCTCAAGATTGATTTATAATAGATTTTAATATATAATAGTATAAAGTCATACAATTTTTGGTATTTAAAGAAATATTTTATATTAGAGGTTTGAATAAAATGAAAAACATATTACCCCCAAAAATGAGTTTGAGTCAACAGTCTTATGAACAGATTAAAAAAATGATTTTGCATCTCGAAATAAAACCAGGTGAGCGAATACCTGAAGAAAAAATTTCCGAAATAGTTAATGGTAGTAGAACACCTGTGCGTGAAGCATTACGAAAATTGGGTGATGAGGGTCTAGTGACAATTTACCCAGGAAGATATTCTGAGGTAACTTATTACAACAAAGAGACTATAAAAGCAATTGGTGAACTTCGCTTAGCTCAAGATCTTCTATCGTGTCAATTAGCAATAAGGCATGGATCTAATTCAGACTTTGCTATGTTGAAACAGGTATCAGAAGAATGTGAAATGAGTGCTAAGAAAGGTGATGTTTATGAGCGTATTGCATTTGACTTAAAGTTTCACCTTGAAATTGCAAAAATTGGAAAGAATGAATTGTTGATTCAAAATCAAGATAAGCTATATTTGAAGATTCATCTTATACAAATATCTAAATATACAAATATTGATGATAGCATATCGCAAATAAAAAAACATAAAGATATTATTCATGCTTTATATGAACGTGATTATAAAAAAATAAAAACTTTAGTATGTGAACATCTAGAGGAGTTCTATGACATTGATCAAGAAATTATTAATATGTATTTAAATAATTAAGTTTTATATAAAAACGATAGACTAATTTATTTTGGAAGGATGATTATTATGGGTTTAATGACTGGTAAAGAGTATATAGAAAGTTTAAGGAAATTGAAAACTAGAGTATATGTTTTTGGAGAGATAGTAGAAAATTTTGTAGATCATCCAATGATCAGACCATCAATTAATTCTGTTGCAATGACATATGATTTAGCTCATGATTTACAGTACGAGGATTTAATGACAGCGACATCAAATTTAACAGGTAAAAAAGTCAACAGATTTTGTCATTTGCATCAAAGTACAAATGATTTAATCAAAAAAGTTAAAATGCAAAGATTATTAGGTCAAAAAACAGCATCATGTTTTCAAAGATGTGTAGGTATGGATGCATTTAATGCAATTTGGTCTACTACTTTTGAAACAGATAAGAAATATGGTACTAAATATCATGAAAATTTTAAAAAGTATTTAGAATATGTTCAAGAGAATGACTTGACGGTTGATGGAGCTATGACAGATCCTAAGGGAGATAGAGCATTATCTCCAAGTCAGCAAAAAGATCCTGATATGTTTGTTCATATAGTAGAAAAAAGAGAAGATGGAATTGTAGTGAGAGGGGCTAAAGCTCATCAAACTGGTTCTATAAATTCGCATGAACATTTAATTATGCCAACTATAGCAATGAGAGAAGAAGACAAAGCATTCGCAGTATCATTTGCAGTTCCATCAGATGCAGAAGGAGTATTCATGATTTATGGAAGACAATCATGTGATACTAGAAAGATGGAAAAAAATGCAGATATAGATCTAGGAAACAAAAATTTTGGCGGGCAAGAAGCATTGGTTGTTTTTGAAAATGTATTTATTCCTTGGGACAAAGTGTTTTTATGTGAAGAGTATGATTTTGCAGGGATGATGGTAGAAAGATTTGCTGGATATCATAGACAAAGTTATGGTGGATGTAAGGTTGGTGTTGGCGATGTTCTTATTGGAGCAGCAGCTGTAGCAGCTGAATACAATGGAGCAGCAAAAGCATCTCATATTAAGGATAAACTAATAGAAATGACTCATTTAAATGAAACATTGTATTGCTGTGGTATTGCATGCTCTGCTGAAGGGTCACAAACAGAAGCAGGAAACTATCAAATAGATAATCTTTTAGCAAATGTATGTAAACAAAATGTAACTAGATTTCCATATGAAATAGTTAGATTAGCAGAAGATATTGCTGGTGGATTAATGGTAACTATGCCTTCGCAAGCTGATTTTGATTCTCCTGAAATTGGAGAATATTGTTATAAATATTTTAAAGGAAATGCTAATGTTTCAACTGAAAATAGGATGAGAATACTGAGATTTATAGAAAATATGTGTTTAGGTTCATCAGCAGTCGGTTATAGAACAGAATCTATGCATGGTGCTGGATCTCCACAAGCTCAAAGAATTATGATATCTAGACAATCAAACCTAGAACATAAAAAAGAACTTGCAAAGAAGATTGCAGGTATACAAGAGTAATTCTCAATTACTATATTGCCTATTAATATAAAAAATGATATAATATTATTTAAAAATAATGAATATAGAAAAGTGATAAATGATGAATATATGTTTAAAGTATTGCGGTGGCTGCAATCCTAGATATGATAGGAAAAAAATAGTAGAGTATCTTAAAAAAGATTTTGACGATATTAATATAATTTTACAAACTGATAACAATGTATGTGATTTTGTAGTAATAATATCAGGTTGTATGAGCTCGTGTGTAAATCATGAAAATATTGAAGGAAAATATGGTAAATTTGTAATTAGGGATTTTAATGATTATGAAGCTTTAAAGTCGATTTTATTAGCAACTGTGAAAAATAGATATAAATAATCATAAATGTTTAAAAGACAAAACGACAAGTTAATTTGATATTAATTTGTCGTTTTCAACTTTTTTATCTCTCACTAGAGTAAGTATTAAAACTGCTATCAAAATTAATATACACCCTACTATATTTTTAAAGGATAGAATTTCATTTAAAAATATGACTCCCAATATAACACTTGTAATAGGTTCAAACATTCCTACAATAGCCGTTATAGTTGAACCAGCATTTTTTATAGCAACTGCCATTAATGTATTTGCTAATACAGATACAAAGATTGCAACCAAAATTGTGTAAAACCATCCAAGTATAGACATACTAAAAACTAGCTTACTTGTAATTATCCCAAATATAAAAAGCAGTATAGTTGATATAATACAAAGATAAAAAGAAATTTTAAATGGGAACATTGTATTTATACCGCTTTTATCCATAAAAACTATAAATGAAGCATAGGTTATTCCAGAAATAAGGGCAATAATTACACCTAATATACTTCCTGAAAAATCACCTTCAAAAAATAATAAAATACCAATTGTAGATAGTATTAATGCTGTAAGTTTTTCTTTGTTAAGTTTTTCTTTAAAAAAAATGACACATGCAGATGCTACGAGTACAGGATATATATAGTGTATTGTAGTAGTCATGCCTACAGAGATGTAGTTATAAGCACCATATAAAGTCAGTGCTGTTAAGACTGGTCCTAAAACACCTAGAACAGTTAAATTTTTAAGTTCTATTTTAGTAACGGATAATGGAATTTTATTAGTCTTTAAAATTACAAAAAGCATAGGTAGTGTAAGGAGGCTTCTATAAAATGTTAATGAAAATGAATTACTACCTTCAACATAAGATAATTTTCCCAAGATAGGAGTAAAACCATAGATAAAAGCTGCTAAAACAGCACATGTGATTCCTTTTTTTTTGTTCATTCTACTGCCCTCGGTTAAAAAGGGGAAATACTAGATTCCCCCAAAATATATTATTTATTACCACAGCATTTTTTATATTTTTTTCCTGAACCACATGGACAAGGATCATTTCTTCCAACTTTTTCACCTTTTACAACAATTTTTGATCGATTGAAATCTTTTTTTATTTCTTTTCTTTTTTCTTCATCAAAAATGTTGCTCCATTCATTTAAGCCATATAACCAATCTGCCTTTGCATCATGCATATTCCATAGTAGTTTTTCAAAATCAAATTCAGCCTTAATTTCTGATTCTTCAGTTAAATCTTCTAAAACTAAAGGTTCCTTAAAGCTTGTATTTGCTCCGTCTAAGAATCCAACAAACTGTTTATTTGTCATATTATATTTAGTAGCTAAATCTTTTAGAATTCCTTCGATAACTGGATTATTTGTTTCAAGTACTGATTTGTAACATTCAGCTTCTTTACCCATGTATTCTTTCCAAAATTCTTCATAATCACTTTGTGTATTAATGTTTTTTAAATCTTCATCCCACTCTTTATATAAACTCATGGTTGACCTCCGTAATTTTATAATACTAAGATTATTCTATCAGAAAATAATAAAAATTCAAGATAAATATTATTGATGTTACTTTTTAGGCTTTTCAAGTTATATAATGTTATCTATGATTAATAGGGTTAATTCTCATTATAAGTAAGATAATTGTAGGATTATTATATAGTTACAACATTTTTAAGATTTATCATTGTTAAAAATCACCTTATAAATCTTTTTTATTAACAGCATTATAAGGTATTTCATTTTTAATTAAAACATCAATGGCGGAATATGCAACTTTTTTATGTTGTTCATAGGAAGCTTCTTCTGAATTATAAGCAGTGTGTGGGTTAATAATTAAATTTTCATATTTGTAAATTTCATTGTTTTTATCTGTAATAGGTTCAATTTCAACAACATCTAAGCCAGCTGCTTTAACTTTGCCACTGTCTAGGGCTTCAAGTAAATCATTAAGATTTATTATAGAACCTCGGGCAGTATTTATAATTAAAACACCATCTTTCATCTTTGCTAAACTATCCTTGTTAATTAAATGCTTTGTTTCGGGAGTTAGTGGAGTATGTATAGATATTACATCCGCTTTGGCATAAAGTTCATCTAGCGTTACTCGTTTAACATTTAGCTCTTTAAATAAATTATCAGGGGAGAAAGGATCATAGGCAATAATGTTCATTTCAAAACCTCTCATGTACTTAACAAACATTCTTGCAACACTTCCAAAACCGATTAATCCTAATGTTAAAGAACTTATCCTATTTATAGGATAACCATAGTTAGAGTTCCAATTTCCATCCCTTACATATCTATCAAAAAGTGTTACTTTTCTGCATAAATCAAGTAATAATGCCATAGTGTGTGTGGCTACATCAGGCTGACAATAATCGGGTAAATTACAAACGACAATTCCTTTCTCCGTAGCTGCATTTACATCAACGGAGTCATATCCTATTCCATATCGCACTATAACTTTACAATTATCTAATTTATCAATAAGCTCTTTATTCATTTCAACATAAACCAACCCAATACCATCTGCATCTTTTGCAACTTCAACTATATCTTCAACGCTTTTGCACTCTGAAATTATGCATTCAACACCGTATTGTTCCAAAATTTCCTTCTCAATATTGAAATTACTTCCTGCTAATTCATGACTGTCAAGAATTACAAATTTGCTCATATTAAACCTCCAATAATTTAATTTTAGTAACCTGCACCCTTCATTGCTGATAATGCAGAAGTAGTATATCGTTTAAATAGTCCTTTTCTATGTGGCCTCTGTATAATACCATCTTTAGCTCTTTCATTAAATACTCTATCAACTTCTTCAAGTGATGTTTCAATCCCGTTTATTCCTACAACATTTAATGAACGTTCATGAATGTTATATTCGATTATGTCGCCGGTGGCAACCCATGCTAATGGACCTCCTGCGGCGGCTTCAGGGGAAATGTGACCAATCGCAGCTCCTCGAGTGGCACCTGAGAATCTACCATCAGTTACTAATGAAACTGTACCATTTAGACGTTTATCACAAACAATTGCTTCTGTTGTCATTAGCATTTCTGGCATACCATTCCCACGAGGGCCTTCATAGCGAATTACAATTACATCACCTGAATTGATATTTCCTTGAACAACTGCATTGTATGCATCTTCCTCACTGTTATAAACCCTTGCAGTTCCTTTATGAACAAGCATGTTTTCGGTACAAGCAGAATACTTAACTACAGAACCTTCTGGAGCTATATTTCCCCTTAGAATAGCAATTGAGCCAATTTCCTTTGCCTTATCTAGTGGAAAGATTACATCTTCACGTTTAAGTCCATAGTTAGACAAATAACCTAAATTTCTATCAAAGAAATTATCTTTTTCTAAATCCTTTAGATTACTGCCTAAAGTTTTCCCTGTAACAGTCATAACATCAAGGTTTAAATAATCCTTAAGCATAAATTGTACCATTGGAATACCTCCAGCGAACCAAAAAGATTCTGTCAAGTGTTTACCGCTTGGGTTAACATTTCCAATATGTGGTATCTTGTGATTGATTTCATCAAATAATTCAGGAGTTAATTCTATACCTAACTCTAAAGCTATTGACGGAAGATGAATTGTTGCATTAGTAGATCCACCAATAGCTGCATGTACTATAATAGCATTAACGAACGCTTCTTTTGTCAATATCATGCTAGGTGTAATGTTTTTTTCTACTAACTCCATAATTTTTCTACCAGCTTGACGAGAACTACGAAGGATGTCAGTCATAGTTGCTGGCATAAGAGCCGTACCAGGCAAGGCTAAACCAAGAGCTTCTGCCATACACTGCATAGTGCTGGCTGTACCTAAAAATGTACATGCTCCAGCCGATGGGCATCCTGTTATTTTATAATCTCTAATTTCTTGATTTGTTATATCACCACGTTTTTGACGTAGTGATATATCGCCTGTACCTAGTGATGTTGTCATATTTGGTCCAACCCTCATACTTCCACCTGGTATAAATATCGTTGGTATATCAAGTCTAGCAGCAGCTTTCAGATGTGCTGGTATAGATTTATCACAGGAAGATGTCAAAATTATGCCATCCCATGGAAAAACAGAACCATGAACCTCTACCATGTCGCAAAGCGCTTCTCGAGAAGCTAATACATAATTCATACCATCGTGCCCTTGTGCACAACCATCACAAATGTCAGTGGCATGGAATTGTGCAGGAAAACCACCTGATTCGAATACACCGTATTTAACTTGTTCTGTAAGTTGATTTAAATGAACACTGCCTGGATGACTATCTCCAAATACATCATCTACTAATATTTGTGGTTTTTTAATATCTTCTTCGTCTAATCCTGAACCAAGTTGTAATGCATCAAATTGTGCCCATAAAAGCCGTTCAGGAGCACTTTTTTGTTTTATGTTACCCATAATCAAACTCACCTCTTCTAATTAATGTTAATAAATTTAAAAAAAATAATTCTATGTATAGTTATGTAGGACATAAAATTTTAGATGACAGTTGACAGTTGTCATACAAGATAAAATGAAAAAATTATTATCTTACTTACCTTAATGACAATACTTTTCTAAAATAATCTTGTTATCTAACATGTGTTCATCCATTATTTGTCTTACTTTCTTTGAATCGCGTTGCTTTATAGAATCTAACAACAATTTATGAAAATAAAGGCCGGCAGAGTTACCTTTTTTAAATACAACTTTTTTCATAGCGTTATATAAAACATCATATATTATGTTAAATATCTGTATAAACAAAGAATTTTTTGTTGCATTTGCTATTATCAGGTGGAATTCAAAATCTGCTTTTGAGAACATTTCTAAGTTATCCTTATAAAGTTCCATTTCTTTATAGCAATTTTCAAGTTTTAGTATATCATCATCTGTAATTTTTCCTGTGGCTAGTTCAGCAACTACACCTTCTATTGTTGTACGAAACTCCAATACCTCTTCTAATGAATCTTCTCCTAGGTATGCCATTGGAATAATTGTATTCATGTATATGCCCGCTTCAGCTTTCTTTACAAAAGAACCCTCACCAACTTTTGTTTCCAGTAGGCCTAGAATTGTTAATTTTTGTATTGCTTGACGGACAGTAACACGACTAACTCCAAATGCGTCAGCCAAATAATTTTCGGATGGAATTTTTTCTCCTTGTTTCCACTCATTATTTAAAAGTTGTTGTTTAAGTTGTTCAAAAACTTGTTCGCTGACACATGATTTCTTAACCTGATTAATAGCCATTGTTCTTTTACACTCCATTTTATTTGATTTAACAAATCATAAGAATTATTTTTTATTTTAAATTATCATGAGTATTATTTGTAGGCTGTCCTACAAGTAATACTATTATACAAATTAAATTTACTAATGTCAACATTATCTAGAGTAATTTTATTATAAAGAGTATGAGTTTATAAATTGAAAGAACTATCATAATCGACAGTTCTTTCAATTTATATTAGTGATATCACGTATATACTAAAATTTTTTAGTTTTTATATGATACTGTATCACCTACTACTCCTAATTCAAAACTATCATCATAGGTAATGTATCTTATGCCGTTTTCAATACTTGTTAGAGCATTATCACCTTTCCAAATTACATAAATTTTATTATTTGCGGATGCTTTTTTTAGAATATCATTTAGCACTTCAACTTCCCGTTGGTCCTTTATAGTATCAAAGCTTGCATTCATAGATAATACTAAAACTTTATCTTTAAAATTTGATAAGCTTTTAATGTTATTCCACATGGTTGTGTTGCTTGCACTCATGGTTCCATTAGTGATTATGCCATCAAAATAAATTATTTTGCCGTTATTGTTAATGACATTTCCATTAGAAGAGACTATTTGTGACTTATCAGTTGATATAGTGAGTTTTTCATCATAGTCAGTAACTTTTACTACTTCTAAAGAATCTTTAAACTCTGTTTCTTGTTTTAAATTAAGTTCCTTATCATTTGGTTCATACATCAGTCTTAAATTATCAATATATATAGTACCTGCATCTTTTTGAGTTTCATTTATTTCAGCAAGGTATATGTTGTCAAGTGTTATAGGATATGCTGTACCCACAGGTATTTTTGCAGTGACCCATTTCCATCCTGTCCAGTTTACTTCGTCAGCAAATGTAATTTTACTTTGAGTTCCATAAACATCAGTTATTCTACATCTTAACCAGTGGTTTTTACCATCACCATAAACCCACATACCGATACCTTTAGGTTTATCTTGTAGCTTTATACCTTCTCCATTTTCACCAAAATTTACAAATGCTATACTTTGGTCTGTCATTTTGGTGAAATCATAATTAAGTTTTAATGCATTATAGCCTTCCTTTACATAATCTTTAGTGATTTCAAAACTTCCATCTGAAACTTCTGGATAAAGAGAAAGTTTAAGGTTCTCTAGTTCTTCAAATCTGTTGAGGGTTTTCATTTTATATCCAACTTTAACTTGAATATTTTTAACAGCATTGCCAAAAGTTGCTGTAATTGCTCCAGTATTGCTAATTTCACCAGCAGTTAATACACCATTTTCAACTTTACCAATTCTATTTCTGTATGAATATTTAATATAATTAGAAGGAATTATAGCAGTTTTCCCATCTTTATCTATACCAACTATATCACCTAATTCATAGGTTTCACCATATTCAAGAACCAATTCATCTGTTTGGAATGATAAAGCTACAGGGCTATCTAAAACGTCAATTTCAACATTGTTTGTAATATCTTTATAATAAGCTGTAATTATAGCTTTTCCTGATTTTTTAGGTATGAATACATTGTTTACAATTGTTCCAGCGTTAGATGGAGATACTTCATATTGTATATTTGACTTATCAACATCCATTTGTGCAAAATAATCATTGTAACCAAGAACATCAAGTTGAAGTTCTGTACCATTAAAAACCTTATTGTTAGAAGGTGCAACTTTAATTGAACTAACAGTGTTGCTTTCTGGTGCTGTATTAAAAATACCAACTCCTGATGCAATTTTTCTTTCTCTACCATCTGAAGGAATATTTACAACTGTAACATTTGAGTTTCGTAAAAAATCAACACCCATTGTAGTAGAACCGCCACCATCCATATTGACAGCAGTATAAGCACCTAAACTAAACATAATTTGTGCGAGTTCAGTTTGTTTAACCCCAACATAATCTTTATTTCTACCATCTATCGTTACAAGAATCATTTCAGTATTGTCCTTATTAAAACCAATACATGTACGAGGGTGTGTTCCTAGTACTTCATCACTTATATCATTTACTTGACCATTTTTAACTAAGTAATTTAATCCACCTACTGCCCATTCAATATTATCTGGATTGAAGTCAAGTTGTATATCTATTGACGTTGGATTTCCAGGTACAAAAGAATTAATAAGTTGTTGTCTTGTGGTTGCATTTGTACTTGCAATTATATATCCATCTCTTGGTATTATTGTAGAGGGTTGATTTAATCTGACCTCTGATACAAAGTTGTTCACTACTACAACCTCAACTATATCCTTGTTTCCATCATATCCAACTGACATGTTGTTCCAATCTGACGTTAATACTGCAGGTCCATAGTCTAATGTTGATGTTTTATTGTAAACTACAACATCAAAAGCAGTGCTATCTGTTCCGTATAAAGTTATTTTAGGATTCCAAAGAGATACATTAACAGTACCGTCCAATAAACGAGAAATTGTTGGATATCCATAGCTGTAAGGTAGTGGAGAGGTAATAACCTTTCCTTCCTTTATCAATGCTCCATATGTATACGTAGGGTCTCCCATGTAAAAGAAATCACCATTTACTCCTGCTACGGCTCCAGCAGATTTTAGCATTGAACTAAGAGAAGTTCTGTTAGAAACGCCCTTGTCACTTGTAATAGGAGCTACTTTAGTATATTCGTCTGTTAGATTTGCACGTATAACATTAATGTTCATCCAACCTTGAGATGTAAATTTCTCGATGTTTTCATATGTAATACCGCTTGAAAGCCTAGTTTCTTTTGATAAATCATATACTGTATATAAATTGCTCGCTAACGCTGTAGATGTAAACATAAGCATTAGCGAAACTGAAAATGCAGCTATTTTTTTCATAACCATAATAAATTATTTCCTCCGTTAGAATCATTTTATTTTAAATTTCATACTATAATTGTATCATTAGATGTATTTATTATATCATAAAGCAAGCCAGAAAACGGCTTGCATCACAACGATTCAATAAATACATCAAGACAAAGACTTATGTCTTTGTATCATTAACTGTATTTATTATATCATATATTATATATATTTTGTTATGTATTTATTTAATTCTTATAGCAAAATATAGTAATATAGGGTTATATGGTACTAATTAATAGACGAAATAAATAGTATTTAAGTTCCAAAAAAAATTGTAGAATTAGATGCATATTTAATTGACAATGAAAAAACTATATGTTATCATGTAGCCATGATAATCCTTATCAAGAGTGGTGGAGGGACTGGGCCCTGTGAAACCCGGCAGCCTGTTTAGTTCAAGGTGCCAAATCCCGCGGATTTCCGGAAGATGAGGCTATAAATTTTGACAGATACCTCTTCTATGGAAGAGTTTTTTTAGTTTATAATACAGGAAATATTTATGGAGAATAAGAAAGGACAAATTAAATGAAAAAATGGTTATTTACATCTGAATCAGTTACAGAAGGACATCCAGATAAAATGTGTGATCAAATATCTGATAGCATTTTGGATGCAATATTGGAACAAGACCCTAATGGAAGGGTAGCGTGTGAAACAAGTACTACTACTGGTTTAGTATTAGTTGCTGGAGAAATAAGTACTAATTGTTATATTGATATTCCTAAAATAGTTAGGAAAACAGTGGAAAACATAGGCTATACAAATGCTGAATTTGGTTTTGATTATAAAACATGTGCAGTAATTACTGCTATAGATGAGCAATCAACAGATATTGCTATGGGAGTAGATACAGCAGCAGAATATAAAAAAGACCATCTTGACATCAATGATATTACAGGAGCAGGGGATCAAGGTATGATGTTTGGTTATGCATGTAATGAAACTCCAGAATACATGCCTATGCCAATAAGTTTAGCTCATAAATTATCAAGAAAACTATCTCTTGTTAGAAAAGATGGAACACTTGATTATTTAAGACCTGATGGGAAAACACAGGTTACAATTGAGTATCATGATAACAAACCAGTTAGAATTGACACAATTGTAATTTCAACTCAGCATAATCCTGACGTCGAAATAAAAACTATTGAAAAAGATTTAAAAGAGCATGTAATTAAAACTACAGTTCCTTCAGAATTAATTGATGAAAACACAAAATATTATATTAATCCAACAGGTAGATTTGTTATTGGAGGACCACAAGGTGATTCTGGTTTAACAGGTAGAAAAATAATAGTAGATACCTATGGTGGGTATGCAAGACATGGCGGTGGAGCGTTCTCTGGAAAAGATGCAACGAAGGTTGACCGTTCAGCAGCTTATGCAGCTAGATATATTGCTAAGAATGTTGTTGCAGCAGGACTTGCTGATAAGTGCGAAGTTCAGCTTGCTTATGCAATAGGTGTTGCAAAACCTGTTTCAATAATGGTTGATACATTTGGAACAAACAAAATTGAAGAAGAAAAAATAGAGAAAGCAATTAGTGAAAACTTTGATTTAAGACCAGCTTCTATAATTGAAAAATTAAATTTAAGAAGACCTATATATAAACAAACAGCAGCATATGGACATTTTGGAAGAAATGATTTAGACCTTCCTTGGGAAAAAATAGATAAAGTTGAAGCTTTAAAAAATTATTTATAATATAAAAATAAACTATAGACAAAAAGATTACTGGAAAATATTCAGTAATCTTTTTTGCAGGAGAAATAAATGTTTAATAGAAGTGCAGGAATACTTCTTCCAATAAGTTCATTACCATCAAACTATGGTATTGGAACATTTGGTAGAGCCGCATATGAGTTTGTGGATTTCTTAAATAAGTCAGGACAAAAATACTGGCAAGTATTGCCTTTAGGACCTGTATCATATGGGGATTCTCCATATTCACCTTTTTCCATTTATGCAGGAAATCCATATTATATTGATTTAGATATATTAATTGAAGATAGTATATTATCAAAAGAAGAATTAAAATCTTTAGATTGTTGTTATTATGATGAAAAAAGCATTGATTATGAGAATTTGTTCTATACAAGATTTAAGGTACTAAAAAAAGCTTATTATAATGCAAATAAAAAATATAAAGAAGAGATATCAAGTTTTGTAAAATCCAATAATTGGGTTTGTGAATATGCTTTGTTCATGTCCTTGAAGTATAAAAATAATCAATTGCCTTGGAGTGATTGGGACAAATTAGAATCTGAATTAAATTCAAATACTATTAGTTTAGTAAAGATAGAATTAAAAGAAGATATAGATTTTTGGATATTCCTACAATATTTATTTTATAAACAGTATTTTAATTTAAAAGAATATGCTAATGGAAAGGGAATTAAAATAATTGGTGATATACCTATTTATGCTGCAGAAGATAGTGCAGATGTATGGGCTAGTAGCAATGTTTTTTTAATGGATCATAATAAAATTCCAATCAAAGTAGCAGGTGTGCCCCCAGATGCATTTTCAAGTGAAGGTCAGTTGTGGGGTAATCCTGTATATAATTGGGAATATCTCAAAGGAACATCTTATAGATGGTGGTGTGACAGAATTATATGGACACTTAAATTATATGATGTAGTAAGACTTGACCATTTCAGAGGATTTGATGAATTTTGGGGAGTAAACTATGGTTCACCAAATGCAGTTAACGGTCTTTGGATGCCAGCTTATGGATACGAACTATTTAAAAAATTAAAATTGTATTTTGAAGATGTAAAAATTATAGCTGAAGACTTAGGGATTATAACAGACAGTGTTGTAAAACTAAGAAATAATTATAAATTTCCTGGAATGAAGATTTTTCAATTTGCTTTTGATGGAAATAAAAATAATCCATATTTGCCTAATAATTATGAAGATAATTCAGTAGCATATACGGGAACTCATGATAATGATACTTTATTAGGTTGGTATGATAATCTAAATGACAGTGAGAAAAAAGATGTTCTTAATTATCTAGATACAAAAAAAGATGACAATATCAATTATAAAATCATTAATTCTTTATATATGAGTAAATCTAACCTATGTATAATTCCATTGCAGGATTTTTTATGTATAGGTTCCGAAGCTAGAATAAATACACCCTCAACAGTTGGGGGTAACTGGGTATGGAGAGTAAAAAAAGAAACCTTAACAGATGAATTATCTGAAAAAATAAATAATATGGTTAACAAAAGCAAAAGGATTTAATATTACAAGAAAATATATAACATATTTATATACAAAACTAATTATTTATGTCAATTTTGTTTTTTTTGAGTTACCTGAACATAGTATTATATAACTATTTTCTTTAATTATAAATTCATTACCTATTTGCATTGTAGAATAATTTTTTATTTTTTCCATTGAATTTAAAATTATAGGTTTATTAGAAAGGTTTATTCCAATTATTGTTTTTTCTTTTTCATTGTATCTTTCAAAAATAAAAATACTTGTATCATGGGAAATGCATTTGTATTTTCCGTCAATAAAAACAGGACTACTTTTTCTAAGTTTAGATAAAAGTTTATAGTGACTTAAAATTTCGTTATTTTCTTTACCCCAAGGGAAACATCTTCTATTAAAAGGGTCTTTCCATCCTTCTATACCTACTTCATCACCATAATAAATGCATGGTACACCAGGTAGTGTCATTTGTAAAAGGGATGCTATTTTTAATAACTTAATGCCATTTGATAATTCTTTATTTGATAACTTAGAAATTGCCATATCATTTTTGTTGTCAGGTGTGGTTTCGCTTCCTAGCTGTGTTATAATTCTAACAGTATCATGAGTACCTAAAATGTTCATAAGGCAATGCATAGACTGGGCAGGGTATTTTTCTGATATCATATTCATGACCTCATAAAGTTTTGTGCAATCCTTATTTTTTAAATAATAAATAATTGCAGTTCTTAAGGGATAATTAGTTACTGAATCTAATTGATTACCACAAAAATATTCCTTTAGCTTATCATAGGAGAATTTATTTGAAGCATCCTCCCATACCTCTCCAATAATTACTGCATCACTTTTTTCTGATTTAACCGATTGTCTTAATTGATTTAAGAATTCGTTTTGCAATTCATCGGCTACATCTAATCTATAGCCTCTTGCTCCTCGTTTTAGCCAGTATTTTAAAATTCCTTCTTCACCTACTATAAAATTTATGTAGCTTTGATTAGTTTTATTTAAAGTAGGTAGTGTTTTTATATTCCACCAGCAATTGTAGTCTTCACTCCAATTGTTAAAGGTGTACCACTCAAAAAATTCAGAATCCTTACTTTGATAAGCACCGACTGATTTATAGTTGTCATATTTATTAAAATATACACTATCATCACCTGTATGACTGAATACACCATCTAATATTATGGATATACCATAATCCTCAGCACTTTTGCATAAATTTATGAAATCATCTTCGCTACCAAACAGAGGGTCAATTTTTAAATAGTCACCTGTATCATATTTATGGTTTGAATGAGCTTCAAATATAGGCGATAGATAGATAACTGTTACTCCAAGACTGTGTAGGTATGGAAGTTTATAAATGATTCCATTTATATTGCCTCCAAAGAAGTCATTATTTAGAATTTCCCCATTTTCATTAGGCTTATAGTATGGGATGCCACCCCAATCATTTCTTATAATGATGTCGTCATTTTTCTCATTAGTATGATTTTTATAAAATCTATCAACAAATATATGATATATAATATCTCCTTTTATCCATTCTGGCGTAGTATAATCTTCTTTGAAAATCAATAATTCATTTAATTTTGTATATGGTTTTATATTATTACTATTCTCAAATTCAAACGAATAAAAGTAATTTCCGAACTCTTCTATACAAAATTCAGTTCCATATATATCATAATTTTTTTCTGTACTAATCCATTCTAAGATTAAACTTTTGTAGGGGTATTTATTAAAATCTTCTCTTTTTTCTATTATTAATTTTGGTATGCAAAGAAAATCACGTTTAATATATATTCTTAACGTGATTTTTTCATTTTCTTTTACTGCTCCTTGAGGATATCTAAAAAGTTCAGACTTGCTATCAAATATAATCATAAAATCCCCCTTGTATTAATCGCTCAATAATTTTTATTCTATTGGTTCTATGTTCCATATTTTTTTTGAGTATTCCTTTACAGTTCTATCTGAAGAGAATATTCCAGCAGAAGCAATATTTATAAGGGACATTTGGTTCCACTTCATTTTATTATTGTAGTATATCTGAGATGTTTTGTAGTGTACATTCATGTAGTCTTCAAAATCTGCAAAGCACATATAAGGGTCACCAACGCTTTCTACGCCAAGCAAGTATTTAGATATTGATTCAAATGATTTACCGTTTATTCCCTTGTTTAGAAAGTCAATTATTTTTCTTATTTTTTTATTTTGTTGATAATAAGTAACGGAATTATAGCCATTTCGCCAAAGTTTTTCAACTTCATAATCTTGCATTCCAAAAAGAAAGAAATTTTCTTTTCCAACTTGTTCTAATATTTCAATATTGGCACCATCATATGTTCCCAGTGTCAATGCTCCATTGAGCATAAACTTCATATTGCCCGTACCGCTGGCTTCTTTGCCTGCTAAGGAAATTTGTTCACTAATCTCACCAGCTGGTATGATGATTTCTGCTAAACTAACTGAATAATTTTCTATAAAAACTACATTTATATACTCCTTAATTACAGAATTTGCATTTATGAAGTCACTGAGTGTACATATTAAATGAATTATTTCTTTTGCTCTATAATAACTTGGAGCGGCCTTTGCTGCAAAAATAAAGGTTTCTGGTAAAACATTATCTGTCTTGCCTTCTGTAATATCAATAATAATACTGATTATCCTAAGAATATTTAGAAGTTGTCTCTTATATTCGTGAAGTCTTTTTGCCTGTATATCAAATATAGAGTCAGGGTCTACTATTATATTATTTTTCTTATATATGTAATCAGTAAGCTTTAGCTTATTATTATATTTTATTTCATCAATTTTTAATAGAACATCTTCATTATCTTTATATTTTTTTAATAATGATAAGTTTTCAGGATTTAAATAGTAACTTGTTCCAATTAAATCGTTTATGAGATTTTTTAATTCAGGATTTGCTTGGTTTAACCATCGCCTATGAGTTATTCCATTTGTTATATTTGTAAATTTATTTGGATTGTATTCATAGAAATTTTTAAATATAGTATTTTTTAATATCTCAGAGTGAAGCTTTGCTACACCATTTATAGAATGACTACCTACTATACTAATGTTAGCCATATTTATTTTACCATAAGAGAATAAGGACATTTGGTTTGCTTTATCCATTTTTCCACTATATTTATTTGACACATCATGCATGAAACGTTGGTTAATTTCCTGAATAATGGAATATATTCGTGGTAGTTTAGTTTTAATAGTTTCTATTTCCAATGTTTCTAATGCTTCTTGCAAAACAGTATGATTGGTATATGATACAGAGTTTGTAACCATGTACCAGGCTTTATCCCATGGACAGAAATATTCATCCATGAAAATTCGCATTAATTCTGGTATAATCAATGCTGGGTGAGTATCATTAATATGTATTGCGACTTTATCGCAAAAATTGTCTAGGGTGTTGTATTTCTTATAATGGTCATTAACAATATTTTGTGCGGAAGCTGATACAAGGAAATATTGTTGCTTAATTCTTAAAATTTTTCCTTCAGAGTGGTTATCAGCAGGATAGAGGATTTTTGATATAGCTTCAGCCATTGAATCTTCTGACAATGCTTTAATATATTCACCTTGGGAAAAGAGGTTCATATCTATACTTTTTAGACTACGTGCTTCCCAGAGTCTAAGTAAGCTTACTCCTTTGCTTTGATAGCCTGAAATCATTACATCATAAGGTATAGCCTCCACTTCTGTAGTATTTATATGCTTAATAATTAATCCTTCATTAGTCCATTCTTCTTTTATTTCACCATCAAAATTAACAACAACTCTTTCTTCTGTTCTAGGAACTAGCCATATATCAGAAGTACTAAGCCAGTCATCAGGTAATTCTGTTTGCCATCCTTCTATTATTTTTTGTTTAAATAATCCAAACTCATATTTAATTGAAAACCCCGTAACAGGATAATTTTGTGTTGCTAATGAATCTAAAAAACAGGCTGCAAGTCTACCTAAACCACCATTTCCTAATCCAGGGTCTTTTTCGATTTTATATAGATCGTCTAGGTTTACATTATACTTTTTTAATGATTCTGAAACCTCATTTTCTAAATTTAAATTAAATAAGTTATTTTTCAAGGATTTTCCTATTAGAAATTCCATGCACATGTAATAAACTTGTTTTTTTTGATTTGTATCAATTTCCTGTTTAAAATTATATCTCTTTTCTAGTAAAATTTCCCTCATAACAATACAGAGGGCTCTATAAATTTGTATATCAGTTGCAAATTTAGGAGCTATGTTCCAGTAGCGGGAAATTACCTCATCAATTTTATTATTAATATGATTTTTATTCATTGTTTTTTCTGTCATAAAGTGCTCCTTTATTTATCGGTTAGGTTGATATACATATTATGGTATTCTTTTGCCGAATGATTCCAGCTAAAATCCTCGGTCATTACAGAATAAATTAGTTTAGTCCAATCATCTTTGTTCTTATAAACCTCAAGAGCTCGCTTTATTGTATCAATTAACTTTTCAGGGGTCTGCTCATAAAAAGTAAATCCATTGCCCGAACCTAGACTACAATCATGAATAGAGTCCTTTAATCCACCAGTTTCTCTTACAATTGGAACAGTACCATATCTAGAAGCTATCATTTGAGCAATACCACATGGTTCACTAATAGAAGGCATGAGTAAAAAATCAGACCCAGCATATATTTTTCTTGCCATATCGGAACTAAAGTCGATTCTAGCTGCAACTTTATCATGATATCTTTCCTGTAGTGATTTGAAATATAGTTCATAACTTCTGTCACCTTTTCCGAGAATTATAAATTGTACTTTTTCTCTTAAAATTTCTTCAATTCCACTAGTTACAAGGTCCATACCCTTATGTTTAACAAGCCTTGATATTATGGATACAACAGGAATGTCTACGTTTTGAGGGAGTCCAACCATTCTTTGTAAATTAGTTTTATTGTTATACTTATTTTTTAAATTATTTATATTATAGTTTTTAAATAGAGACTTATCTGTTTCGGGATTATAAAAAGTTGTATCTATTCCATTTAAAATACCTTTAACTTTTGTAGAATTTCTTTTCAATATAGGTGCAAGCCCGTGTGCAAAATAATCATCAAATATTTCTTCTGAGTAACTTTTACTTACTGTACTTACTATATCACTTGATTCTATAGCACCTTTTAGAAGGTTTACTGAACCATTATATTCAACTATGGAAATTTCGCTGTTATATAAATCAAAAACATCTTCTACAATTTTCAAGTCATAAATTCCTTGATACTCGATGTTATGAATAGTGATTATAGATTTGATTTTATCATATCCGGGATATGTTGAATATTTTGATTTTAAGTATACAGGAATGAGTGCTGTCTGCCAATCATTAACATGTATTACATCTGGCATAAAATCTATAATACTTAATACATATAGTACTGCCTTTGAAAAGAAAGCAAATCTTTCCCCATCATCAAAATGCCCGTAGCAATCATCTCTTTTAAAATAGTATTCATTGTCTAAAAAATAATATGTTACGTGGTTAACAGTAGTTTTAAATATTCCACAATATTGTTGCCTCCATGATAATGGTATTTTAGCACTTGCAACAAATTCGAAGTTGGTTCTATCTGTTATTCCTTTATATAATGGAAGTATAATTCTAATATCAGTATCATCTTCATACATTTCTGTCAATGATTTTGTTAAAGAACCTGCTACCTCTCCTAAACCTCCTGTAGCAATAAAAGGTGTAGCTTCGGCAGTTGCAAAAAGTATTTTTACTTTATCTTTATTCATTTATATCACTCCTTGTATTTGTAATTATTATACAATTGAATATCTTTTTATAAAAAAAGGACAATTAGAATACCCAAGTAGGACACGGTCATCATTTATCATAGCGTATGTATCAGTTATAATTGAATCTAGTTGAGTGTTTTCTCCTACAGTTGTATGCTGCATAAGAATTGAATTTTTTATGACGCTATTTTTTCCAACTTTTACACCCCTAAAAATTATACTATTTTCAACATATCCTTCAATAATACAACCGCTGGCTATTAGAGAAGTTTTCGCTTCAGCGTCCTTACCATATTTAGTAGGTGGTGAATCCTTTGTTTTCGTATATATAGGACCAGTTTTCGCGTAGAAGAGACTGTTAAGCTTATCTCTATGAAGAAGTTCCATGCTATGATTGTAGTAGCTTTTTAGAGAATCAATATGAGCGTAGTAACCAGTATATTCATAACAATAAATTTTAAAGGCACTTACTCTTGATGCAAGAACATCATAACTAAAATCTTTATAATTATGTGCAATAGCATCATATATTAACTTTTCAAGAAAATCTTTATTCATTACCCAGGTATTTAATGAAACATTATAATTGCCTTCTGTTATAGGATTAACTAATATGTCGTTTGCCCTGCCGTCATCGTCTATTTCGTATAAAGTTTTATGGACTGAAGTATCTCTTTCAATGTTAGTTTTTGTATACACAGCTGTTATTTCTGAATCTTTTTCAATATGATAACGAATCACATCGTTGTAATCTATGTTATATATCATATCACAGTCTGAAAGTATTACATATTTTTCCTTTGAAGAAGATATGTAGTGCAAAACTCTTTTTAGTGCATCGAGTCTACCTTGAAAAAGACCATGGTTTTCTCCTAGAGCATATGGTGGGAATATTAGTATACCACCTTTTTTCCTTGACAAATCCCAATCTTTACCCGAACCCACATGTTCCATTAGTGAACGATAATTACTTTTTGTAATAATACACATTTTATTTAAACCAGAATTAACCATATTAGATAAAGTGAAATCTATTAATCTATACCTGCCGCCATATGGTATGGCTGCAACAGATCTGTGTGATGCAAGCTCAGTCATATTCCAATCTTGCATGTCTGAAAAAATAATTCCTAAAGCATTCATTTTAATTCCTCCTTGTTAATGTTATAGATTTACGAATCTGCTCTCGCGAGGTATTACAGTTATATCTGATTTTCTTTCTCTTGGATTTCCTATTTTAAGATTTTTGCCTATTATACATAATTCATCTATTATTGAGTAGTTTACAACAGTATCTTCATCAATTATCACATCTGCCATAATTACAGAATCTCTTACGATTGCATTTTCATTTATTTTAACACCGGAAAATATAATTGAATTTTCTACAGTGCCTAAAATTTCAGCTCCTTCAGAAACAATAGAATTTTTTACAGAGGCATTTTTACCAACAAAGTGTGGTGGCATTTCCATATGTCTTGAATAAATAGCCCAATCGCCAGATAGTTCGAATTCTCCATCACTTAATAAATCCATATTTGCTTGCAATAAACTATCAATAGTTCCTACATCTTTCCAATAACCTTCAAACTCATAGGAATAAATATTTTCTTCTGAACTTAACATTAGGGGTATTACATCTTTACCAAAATCTTTAGTTGATTTAGTGTTTTTATCATCAATTTCTAAATATTTTTTTAACTTATCCCAATTAAATACATATATGCCCATTGATGCTTTTGTACTCTTTGGTCTAGATGGTTTTTCTTCAAAATCTATAATTTTTCCATTGGAATCAGAACTTAGTATTCCAAATCTAGAAGCTTCCTTAATAGGTACATTTATTACGGAGATAGTACAATCAGCGCCTTTTTCTTTGTGATAATTAATCATCAAGGAATAGTCCATTTTATATATGTGATCTCCTGATAGAATTAAAACATATTCAGGGTTATGTTCCTCGATAAAATCTATATTTTGATATATTGCATTAGCAGTACCAGTATACCATTTAGATGCATCAACTTTCTGGTATGGTGGTAGTATATTTACTCCTCCATTCATTCTATCTAGATCCCATGGTTTGCCATTTCCTATGTATGAATTGAGTATTAGGGGTTGGTATTGTGTTAAAACTCCAACAGTATCTAAATTTGAATTTACACAATTGGATAAAGTAAAATCAATTATTCTGTATTTACCTCCAAAAGGTACAGATGGTTTAGCAATTTTGTTTGTTAGAGAACCGAGTCTACTTCCTTGCCCACCTGCAAGAAGCATTACAACACATTCTTTTTTATTCGATATCATAAATTTTCCCTCCAACTTCATTTATGTTATTATTGTTACTTTTTTCTTTTTTTAAAAATATTATTGCTAAAGGCGGTAATGTTAAAGAAATTGAACAATCATAGCCATGCATTGGCATATTATCTGATATAATTTTATCTTTATTACCACTACCATTTCCTCCATATTTTATATCATCAGTATTGAAAATTTCATAGTATATACCACTATCAACGCCAATTGAGTAATTATTTCTTTGTACTGGGGAAAAGTTAATTACTACAATTAGCTCATTTTTTCTTTCATCAATTCTTTTGAAAGCTATAATGTTTTGTTCAAAGTCATCATTTGCAATCCACTTAAAACCATTCCATGAGAAATCAACCTTCCAGAGTTCTGTAGATGCTAAATAAAAATCGTTCAAATCTTTAATATATATATTTAGTTTCTTATGATATTCATAATCAAGTAAAAACCATTCTAATTCTTTTTCATAATTCCATTCTACAAATTGTCCTATTTCATATCCCATAAAGTTTAATTTTTTGCCTGGATGAGACATCATATATCCTAATAGAACTCTAACTTGAGCAAATTTTTCTTCGTATGTACCAGGCATTTTATCAAGTAATGATTTTTTACCATGAACAACCTCATCATGAGATAATGGAAGTATAAAATTTTCATCAAAAGCATAATGAAGGGAAAAGGTAATATTTTTTTGCTTGTATTTCCTGAAAAATGGATCTGTGCACATGTAGTCAAGTATATCGTTCATCCATCCCATGTTCCACTTAAAATTAAATCCAAGGCCACCTAAATATACAGGTTTTGTTACCATAGGCCATGATGTAGATTCTTCTGCAATCATGAGAGTGTTTGGGTGAAGTTTAAAAACAGCTTGATTTAAATTTCTCAAAAAAGATATAGCATCAAGATTTTCATTACCGCCGTACTTATTAGGTTTCCATTCTCCCTTTTTCTTATCATAATCAAGATATAGCATTGAACTTACAGCATCAACTCTTAAACCGTCAATATGATATACATCTAACCAAAATATAGCATTAGAAATTAGAAATGATTGAACCTCTGGTTTACCATAATTAAATTTAACAGTTCCCCAACTTTTGTTTTCTCTTATTTGTTTATCCTCGTACTCAAATAATGAATTTCCATCAAATTCGTATAAACCATGCGCGTCTTTAGGGAAATGTGCTGGAACCCAGTCTAATATAACTCCTATACCATGCCTATGACATTCATCTACTAAATATTTAAAATCATCTGGTTCTCCAAACCGTTTAGTTGGAGAAAAATAGCCTGATAGTTGATAACCCCATGAACCATCAAAAGGATGCTCCATAATTGGCATTAGTTCAATGTGAGTGTAATTATGTTCCTTGACATAAGGAATTAATTTAGAAACAATTTCTCTATAACTATAGAGTTCACCATCAGATTTGCGTTTCCACGATGAAAGGTTAAGTTCATATATATTGATTGGAAGTTCATAGATGTTAGTAGTTTTTTTATATTCGAACCATTTATTATCTCTCCACTTGTAACTTTCTATATTACATACTATTGATGCTGTTTCTGTCTTGGTTTGAGATGAAAAAGCATAAGGATCAGATTTGTAGATATCTTTAAAATCATTTGTTGTTATAAGGAATTTATATAACTCATCGGCATATATATTAGGTAAGAAAAGTTCCCATATTCCGCTTTTAGGAATTCTTTTCATTTTGAAATCTTTGTTTTTTTGCCATTCATTAAAATTTCCAACGATATGTATTGTTACCGCTTTAGGTGCCCATACTCTAAATATAACTCCCTTTTTTTCCCCCGAACATATAATATGCGATCCTAAAAAATTATATGAATAATAATTTGTGCCTTGGTGAAATAAATATATGGGTAATTGATTAGTTTTTTCAGTTGACATTATATCGCTCCTATTATTTTGGAAGTAATTGTAAAATGATTGTATCATATAATTTTATAAAAATATTCATATAATAATTATACCACTTATATCTGTTGTAAAACATAGAAATGTGTAATATGCAAAAAACACACAGTTTAATGTGTGTTTTTGTAAATCATACTAATTTAATAATATAAACAATTAGATAGCTAAAGCTATTCAAAATCTATATCACCAACATGCGTAATAAGTTTTATTTTCGTTTTTCCTGTACCCATTGATTCAACTTTTGCATCTTTCAAGAATTCCTGTATATCAGCTTCATAATTAGAGCTCTTAGGAAGTGATATTTTAATGTCACCTACATTAGTTTCAACAGATAAGTTTTTAGCCTCTGATATGTCATTAGTATTTATGATTATATCTCCTACATTCGAATAAAAAGCAGATGAATCTGAAAGTGAACTGTTTTGTATATTAACATCACCAACATCAGTATTAATATCATATGAGGCATTGGAGTTTTTTACAATGGTATCACCAACGTTTGATGTAATATTAATCTCTCCGTTAATATTTTCAATACTAATATCACCAACGTTAGAACTAATCTCAAACTTTTCAATATTAGATGGTATTTCTATAACTAAATCAACTATTATTTGATCACTAATTATTTTTTTATTATATCCAGTTGTATCAATGCTTAATTTTTTTCCTTTTGTTTCAATTGAGTATTCAAAAGATTTAACTAGTTCATCGGCTTTCTCTTTTGAGCTTGATTTAGCCTGGATATTTGTATCAATTGTAATTTCATTTGATTCATGAGTTATAATTTCAATGTCTCCAACCTCACTTTTTATAATTAGTTCAGTTAAATTTTTAGAATCTATTGTCTTTGTATCATGTCTTTCTGATTGGATATTACTATCTGATTTTTCTATTACAGCTTGAGTTATTTTATCAGAAAGATCCTTTACTACCACATCATTTAATTTAAAGTCGGATGTGCATCCTGTAGAAAACATGAATATTATAACAATTGTCAGCAATAAAATAGCTTTTCTCATATTACATTCCTTTCGATTTGTTTAATTTTATTTCAACATAATGATTGTAGATAATAAGTATAGTATATAAATGTGGGAAGGATAAAAAATATAAAACATATACTTATATCCATTACCCTTTTCTTCATTGTATAACAACATAAATACTGCTGAAAATACCATCATCCACTGATAATTAGTATATAACAAGTTTTGTATATTGAATCCGCCTCCTGTGTATAAAGAAAGGCATATAACAGTGTACGCAATAACTTGTTTATTTCTATTATTTCTTAGGCTATATACAATTATACCAATAATAACCACAATCGGTCCTCCCTCTACAAATAATGGAGAGGGTATAAATCCATTTAATAATACATAAACATTAGAATTAAAATTAATTCCAAGGTTATTTGATATCATAGTAGTAAGAGCTGGAATGAAACTTAATATAAATGGAACAATTATAATTAAAACTGTTGGAATTATATTTTTATTATTTTGTTTATTTTCTTTGATTTTCTCAATATAGTATAAGTAAAAAACTGTTATAAAAAATGTTCCGAAAATATTGTTTAATATAGGGAAGCTATCTGGTCTTGGGAATATTTCGACAATTAAGAAATTAAATATTCCCATAAAAGCAGAGCCTATATACAAACGCAACATATATTTTTCTTTGCTTTTAGTATAATAAAAACCTTCAGCCATTGCGAACATGAATATTGGAAATACTAACCTACCAAGCCAAGTAAACCAAATTGGTATTACATTTGTATAAGAGAAAAATTCGTATATATGGTCGAGAACCATTAAAATTATAGCGATTAATTTTAGCTGTGTAATATTAAGACCTTTAAATCCTGTTAAACTCATAATGGCCTCACTAAATTATAAGTTTATTTTCTTTTCTAAAAGGTAGCCTGAACCTATTGTCATCAATATAGATTCTACAACTGAAATTATCATAATAGGAAGCAATGCTATTAGTAATTGCGTAGCTGAAATCATATTTCCAACAATTTGTATATTATCATAATATGAAGACAGAGCTGACATTGATTGACCATTTGCATATGAAGTTGCCCAGTTAAGAGCTACAAATATTAAAAAACTTAAGAATCCACCTAGCTTAACTTCTGAGAAAATGCTTTTTCTAATAGTAATAGCCGTATACGCTGTTAAAATAAAACTAATTGAAAAAATTAATGAAGCAGCTAAAAATACAAATACATGACCTAAATTAAAACCTAGGCTTCCAGATAATACTTGATTTATAGCGCGTACAACCTCACTTATGTTAATTCCTATATTAAAACCTTGAACATAGCTTATATAAATTGAATTTATTAGGATAAAAACTAAATATATCAGGAGAATTGAAATTCCTTCTAATATAGCAGTGATTACTTTTGATACTACTATTTTATATCCACTATTTGAAGTCATAAATAACATGTATCCACTTTTTTTATTTAAATCATCACTGTACATCTTTATAATATCACCTATATATAGAAGAGTGATTAACATAGGGAAAGCAATTAAAAAACCAAAGCTTCCATTTGCTCCACTTTTTGCAACAGCTAATAGGTTAATTAAAACTGAGCAGATTATAGTTACTAAAAGCAATTTATATTTTCTTATAAAATCATATTTTATTATTTTTATCATTATTTATATACCTCCTTGTAAATATTTTCAATGGACAATCCTCTTTGTAGCCTTAAATCTTCTGCATCTCCACTTAACTCAAGTTTTCCGTTTTTTAAGAAAACAACGTGATCTAATGTTTTCTCAACTTCTGATACTAGGTGGCTAGACAGTATAATCACTTTATTTTCATTATAAGAATTAACTATAAGTTCTAGTATTACATCTCTTGCTAATACATCAACTCCGTTAAGTGGCTCATCGAGCATATATATATCAACATCTCTAGACAAGGCAAGCGCAACTTTTAATTTTCCAACTAACCCTGAAGATAATTTTGAAACTCTAAATTCTAAGTCAACTCCAATATCACTTAATATTTTAGTTGCATAATCAGTCCTAAAGTCGGTGTACATATCTTGATAAAATTTAACTATATCTTTGACTTTAAAACTATCATATAAATAGTTTTCAGTAGGCATATATGATACGCTTGCTTTAGTTTTATATGAGAGAGGAACCCCATTTATCAAAACACTTCCTGAAGTTTGTTTATGAAGTCCAATTATAACTTTCATAAGTGTTGTTTTTCCGCTACCATTAGGGCCCATAAGTCCATATATCTTTCCCTTTTGGAAAGATACACTAACATCATCAAGTGCAGTTTTATTATAATATCTTTTAGTTAAATTGTTAATTTCTAAAATTTGATTCAATTAATATCATTCCTTTCATTATAATATATTTATTTTTTATTTGATTTCTTAATAAAGCTAATCATATCTTCTTGTGTAAACCCAATTTGTAACATGCCATTAATGAAATTTTCAATTAGTTCTTTAGCCATTTCTAATCTAATATTTTCAACTTTTTCTGAAGATTCAGTAATAAATGTACCTAATCCTCTCTTAGTAAATACTATATCTTCCATCTCCATCTCCTTATATACTCTAGCAATAGTATTAAAATTTAAACCTAACTCATTTGAATAATCTCTTGAAGAAGGCATTTTTTCACCTAACTTCAACTTACCTGTTACAATATCTTGTTTTAATTTATGAATTACTTGTAAATAAATTGGCATATTATTATTAAATTCCATTTTATCACCACTCTTTCATGTATAAACCTATGCGAACTAGTATCATAGTTTAATAATACACCAATACATTGTAGGTGTCAAGTAATTTTATAAATTTTTTTATAAATTACTTAATTCTTTATTGACAAGTCAAAATCAGTGTATATACTTTATTAATAAGATAATTTAAAGATAATAAAATCAACAGGAGGTACAAATGCATAAAAAATTATTTATTCCTGGTCCTATAGAAGTAAGTAAAGATGTTTTAGAAAAAATGTCTACACCTATGATAGGGCATAGAAGTAAAGAAGCATCACAGTTACAAAGAAATATAGCTAATAAACTTAGAACACTATTTTATACTAATAATGAAATTTTATTATCTTCATCCTCGGGCAGTGGATTGATGGAAGCTTCAGTTAGATGTTTGACTAAAAAAAGAGCGGCAATATTTTCGATAGGTTCTTTTGGAGATAGATGGTATGATATGGCATTATCTAATGGAGTACCTGCAGATTTATTTAAATCAGAACTTGGAAGTATTACAACAAAAGAGATGGTAGAGGATGTTTTATCTACTAATAAATATGACCTAATAACAATTACTCACAATGAAACTTCTACAGGTGTAATGAACCCTGTTTATGAAATAAGCGAAGTTATTAAAAAATATCCAGAAGTAATGTTTTGTTTAGATACAGTAAGTTCTGCTGGTGGAGTAAAAATCGAAGTTGATAAATTAGGTGTTGATGTATGCATAACATCTTCTCAAAAAGCATTAGGTTTGCCTCCAGGTCTAGCAGTATGTACAATATCAGATAGAGCAGTTGAAAAAGCTAGAACTGTAAAAAACAGGGGTTTTTATTTAGATTTAGTACAATTGTATGATACAATAAAGAAAAAAGACTATCAGTACCCTTCTACACCAAATTTATCATTGATGTTTGCATTAGATTATCAACTAGATAAGATACTAGAAGAAGGATTGGAGAATAGGTTCAAAAGACATTTAGAAATGGCTCAATATACTAGGTCGTGGGCTAAAAAATACTTTGACATATTTACTGATGAAAGAAATGCATCGGTAACATTGACAACAATAAAAAATACCAGAGGTATATGTGTTAAGGATTTAAATATTGAGCTTGGAAATAGAGGCTTTTCTATTTCTAATGGATATGGAGATCTTAAAGAGAAAACTTTTAGGATAGCACATATGGCAGAATTAACACTTGACGAGGTAAAAGAACTTTTAGTAGCTATTGAGGATATATTAGGATTGTAGTATTAAATAATATACAAGTAAAAAAATCACTGAAATTATTTAGTGATTTTTTAATATAACCATTTCTTGACGAAAATTAATCTATATAGTAATATAGGCGTGAAGAAAGGAAGAATATAATGTACGATTTAAATAAAATAAAAGAATATATAGATACAAAATATATTGGTCAGACTATTATACAATTTGATGAGTTGAATTCAACTGTAGTAAAAGCAAAAAGTATATTTGCAACATGTCCTGATGGAACAGTAGTATTGTCTGAAAATCAGTCAAAATTTAAAATTAGATTTGGAAGAGAGTGGGTTTCCTACCCAGATGAAAATATTTATTTAAGCATAATACTAAAACCTGCACTTGAGGATTATAAGATATCTAAATTCGAAACAATTGCTTCTTCTTCGGTTTGTGAAGCTATAAATTGTATGTTTCAAGATATTGATTGTAAAATAAAATGGCCTAATGATATTTTAATTAATTTTAAAAAAATATGTAGTATTAGTTGTGAAATTGTTAATAAAAAAAATATTGCAGAAGGTGTAATAGCATCATTAGGTATAAATGTGAATTTGGACAGCGAATATATAGATGAAGATATAAAACAAATAGCTACTTGTATTAAAACAGAAACTGAATTGGAAGTTGATAGAGAAAAACTTATAGCATGTATTCTAAAAAAATTTGAAACATATTATGATGAACTACTTAATTTTAATACAATAGTAAATGCGGTTGATATATTTTCTAATTATTCTATATTAAGGGGTAAAGATATTGAAATAGTAAAACCAGGCAAGAAAACTTCAAGGAAAGTTAATGTAACGGACATAGATTGTGATGGTTGGCTTATGGTTCTTAATGATAAGGGAAATGAAGAAATATTAAATTCGGGAGATATAAGTATAAGGTATGAGAGAAAAACTTAAAATAGGGAACATAGAATTAAAAAATAATGTAGTTTTAGCACCAATGGCAGGAATAACAGATATTACATTTAGAACTATTTGCAAAAGCTTTGGTATAGGGTTAGTATATACTGAAATGATTAGTGCAAAGGGTTTATATTATAAGGATGTAAAAACAGAACAATTAATGAAAATTAACGAAAATAATAGACCTATATCACTTCAGATATTTGGAAGCGATGCTGAAATCATGGCGTATGTTGTAGAAAACTACATTAATAAAAGAGAAGATATAGATATAATAGATATAAACATGGGTTGTCCAGCTCCTAAAATCGTAAAAAGTGGTGATGGATGTGCTTTAATGAAAAATCCTCAACTTGCTGGAAACATAGTTAAAAAGATAAAAAAAGTATCCAATAAACCTATATCTGTTAAATTTAGGTCTGGTTGGGATGGCAATAATATTAATGCAGTAGAATTTGCAAAAGTATTAGAATCTAATGGGGCTGATTTATTAGCTGTACATGGGAGAACTAGAGAACAATTTTATTCTGGTAAAGCAGATTATAGTGTTATTAGACAAGTAAAAGAAAGCGTAAATATACCTGTTGTTGGCAATGGCGATATATTTATACCACAAGATGCAGTAGATATGATAAAACAAACAAATTGTAATGGTGTTATGATAGGTAGAGGGATATTAGGTAATCCGTGGTTGATAATGAATACCATAAAATTATTAAATAATGAAAGAAATATATATGAAGTTACACCAAAAGATAAAATAGAAATGTTAGTAAGACATGTTAAAATGTTAAAAGAAGAACTAAATGAGAAAATTGCTGTGTTAGAAATGAGAAAGCATGCGGGATGGTACATTAAAGGTATGAAAAACTCATCTGAAATTAGAAATAAAATTAATAAAATAACAAGAGCAGATGAGCTTTTTGAAGTTTTAAAAATGTATTTAGAAAATTATAATGTTTAATAAAAAGAATGATAAATAAAAAAAGATGAAAAAAATTAAAAAGAATCTTGACATAATATAGTAGCTTGATTATAATAGTCTAATTAATTAAAAAGAATTATCAACAAATTATCATATTATTTTAAATCTATAATAAAATGGATTATATATATTTTTGTAGGATATAAATAATATGCATAATGAGGATTTTTGCAGACGTTTTTTTAATAACCATCACATAGTGTTAAAGGAGCAATAATATGAAAAATAATGAAACTTTGATTACTGCAGAGGGCTTAGAAGAAATTAAAAAGGAACTGGAAGAATTAAAATTAGTAAAAAGAAAAGAAGTATCAGAGAAAATTAAGGTTGCATTAGCTTTTGGAGATATTAGTGAAAATTCAGAGTATGATGAAGCTAAAAATGAACAAGCTAATGTAGAAAGTCGTATAGCTAAACTTGAGCTAATGATAAAAAATGCAAAGATTATTAAAGAAGCAAAACAAAAGGGGATTGTAAGTATAGGATCAAAGGTGACTATAAAGGATTTAGAGTATGATGAAATAATGGAATATACTATAGTTGGTTCTGCAGAAGCAGATCCATTTAAGGGTAAGATTTCCAATGTTTCACCTTTGGGTAAATCTTTATTAGGAAAGAAGCTGGGAGAAATAATTGAAGTTCCATCTCCGATGGGAGATATGATTAAATATGAAATAGTAACTGTTTAATTTTGAATAAACAAAAGATAAATAAATGAAAAAACTTTTATATAAGATAAGGTGGTGTAGAAATTGAGTGAAATACAAAATTCAGGAGATTTAAGACAGGTAAAGGTTGAGAAATTGAAGGAGCTTGTTAAAGCAGGAAGAGATCCATTTAAAATTTCTAAATATGAAGTTACAACTAATTCTAAGGCAATTAAAGACAATTTCGAGGAAATGGAAGGCAAACATGTTTCTATTGCAGGAAGAATAATGTCAAAGAGAGGTCAAGGAAAAGTAGGATTCTATGACATTCAGGACAGTGATGGAAGAATTCAGATGTTTGTAAAAAAAGACACTATAGGTGAAGAGGAATACAATTGGTTAAAAACTTATGATATTGGAGATATCTTAGGAGTAAAAGGTGAAGTTTTTAGGACTAAGATGGGAGAAATATCAGTAAGAGCAGAAGAAGTTAAACTTTTATCTAAATCTCTACAAACATTGCCTGAAAAATTCCATGGATTAAAAGACCAAGATATAAGATATAGACAAAGGTATGTTGATTTAATAGTTAATCCAGAAATTAAAGATGTGTTTATAATGAGAAATAAGATAGTTAGGGGTATTAGAGAGTATCTTGATAATGAAGGTTATTTAGAGGTAGAAACTCCAACGTTAAGCCCAATAGCAGGTGGAGCTAATGCAAGACCATTTATAACACACCATAATACCCTTGATATAGACATGTACATGAGAATTGCTAATGAATTATTCTTGAAAAGATTAGTTGTTGGTGGATTAGGTGATGGTGTATATGAAATGGGCAAAATGTTTAGAAATGAAGGAATGGATACTAGACATAATCCAGAATACACAGCAATGGAAGTTTACAAACCATACGCTGATTTTAATGACATGATGGATTTAACTGAAAATATAGTGGCGTTTGTGGCTATGAAGGCTAGAGGAACAACAAAGATAAACTATCAGGGCAAAGAAATAGACTTTACTCCACCATGGAGAAGAGTTAGAATGCAGGATATGGTCAAAGAATATACAGGTATAGATTTTGATTTAATTAATACAGATGAAGAAGCTATCAAGGTAGCAAAGGAAAAGCATATTGAAATTACACCATTAATGACTAGAGGACATGTAATTAGTTCTTTGTTTGAAGAGTTCTGTGAAGAGCATCTGGAACAACCAACATTTGTTACACATCATCCAGTTGAAATATCACCACTTGCTAAGAGAAATGTGGAAGATCCAAGATTAACTGATAGATTTGAAGCTTTTGCAAATACTTGGGAAATAGCTAATGCTTTTTCTGAGTTAAATGATCCTATAGATCAAAGAGAAAGATTCGAAGAGCAAGTTAAGCAAAAAGAAGCAGGCGATGATGAAGCGCATATGATGGATAATGACTTTGTAAATGCAATAGAAGTTGGACTTCCGCCTACAGGTGGACTTGGTATAGGTGTTGACAGAGTAATAATGATGTTAACAGACCAAGTATCTATTAGAGATATTATACTATTCCCAACAATGAAACCATTAGAGTAATTGTTAATTAAAGAGCAGACTAATATCTGCTCTTTTGTGTATTTGTATGTTTAAACTAACCTATAAAGGGGTATATAGTAATTAGATTAATATTATTTATAATATAGAGATTAATATAAATCATTATTTAAAATAGCATGCATAACTCAGAAAATATTGGAAAATATAATAAAGGAATAAATGGTTGACAATTAAAACAACCTGTGTTAAAGTAATCAAGTTGCTCCGTAAGGGCAATAAAGCATTTTAAAAATAAATATTAAAAAGTAGTTGACACATTGAACAAGTTGTGCTAAACTAACAAAGCTGTCTCGGAAGAGTGGCAAATATGAAACAAAAGATAGAAAAAAATAAATAAAAAAACAGTTGACAATGACGAAACAATATGATAGACTAATAAAGTTGCTCGTCAAAAATCGACAAAAGCAACAAAGTAGAAACGAAAAAATAAATAAAAAAGTTCTTGACAAATAACGACAAGCGTGATAAACTATCAAAGCTGTCGCAAGAAAAGAACAGCAACAAACAGCACATAGACAATAAAACAGCATAAGAAAAACCTTTGAGAGTTCTAAAGTAAATTTGAACAAAAAAGTAATAAATGACGCAAGTCAAAAGCTAAGCGTAAGCTTGGTCAGGAAAAATATTAAACGAGAGTTTGATCCTGGCTCAGGACGAACGCTGGCGGCGTGCCTAACACATGCAAGTCGAACGAAGTTTGTTTTTCGG
>NZ_JAGGKS010000007.1 GCF_017873955.1 Sedimentibacter acidaminivorans
GGACTAAAAAAGATGACTCCTGTTCAATACAGAAATCATCTTCTTGATGTTGCATAGTCTTTTTTAAATTGTCCTTGACAAAGGGTACATTTTATTTAACGTTCAATAGGTTTTTATAATAATTAAATATTTGCTTGGTGTTGAATATTACTAAAAGTACCTTGTATATTTTTACTATCAACTGATTCTTGTTCCATTTCTTTTAAATTACTAATTTCATGCTTTGAATCCATATTTCTAAATGCATTGGTCAGCATCAATTTTATTCTGTTTATTTGATTTACTTCACTTGCACCAGCATCATAATCTATTGGCACGATGTTTGACATAGGATATGAATCTTTTAATTTTTTTATCATTCCTTTTCCAGTTATATGGTTTGGCAAACAGGCAAATGGTTGTAAACATAATATATTATCAACGCCACTATCTAATAGCTCTATCATTTCGGCAGTTAAAAACCATCCTTCTCCAGACTGATTGCTTAGAGACAAGAATTTTTTTGCTTTATGAGCAAGTTCATCAATTTTACTTGGAGTAGTAAACCTTTTTGATTTTGTAAATGCCTCAATACTTGGACGTTTATACAAATCAATAGCCTTTGTAGCAGTCTTATTAATTAACCAGCTTTTATAGGTACCAGTTAATAACTCTTCATATTTTATAGTACCATTATGTGTGCAATATGATGCAAAGTCTATCAAATCTGGGACTACAACCTCTGCACCTTCTTCTTCTAAAAGTGAAAATACGTCGTTGTTTGCATTTGGATGAAATTTAACAAGAATTTCACCTACGATTCCTACTTTAGGTTTTATTATACTTTCATTTAGTTCAATGTTATCAAAATCTTCTACTATACTATTTATTGTTTCTTTAAAAATTTTAAAATTTCCAGATTCAACTACTTTGTGACATCTTTCTACCCACTTATTATACATAAGGTTAACAGAACCTTTTACTTTTTCATATGGTCTAGTTCTATATGTTGTACGCATCAATGTATCACCAAGGACAACGGACATAATCATCCTATTTATAAAAGGCATTGTAATCTTAAACCCTGGCTGTTTTTCAAGGCCAACTACATTAAAAGATATAACAGGAATGTTATCGTATCCTAAATCCTTTAAAGCTTTTCTAATAAAACCAATATAGTTAGTCGCACGACATCCTCCTCCTGTTTGAGAAATCAATAATGTTGTATTCTCTAAATCATATTTACCTGATTCTAGAGCATTTATTAATTGTCCAATAACGATTATAGAAGGATAGCAAGCATCATTATTAACTACCTTTAGGCCTACATCTACAGCTTTTTTATCTACAGCTGGAAGTATCTCAAAATTATATCCAGATTTTTTCCCTGCTGTTTTAAAAAATTGAAAATGAATTGGAGACATTTGAGGTACAAGTATTATATGCTCCTTTTTCATTTTTTTGGTGAATATAGGTCTAGAAGATTCTATGATATTATTTTGTGTATGAATTTTACTAAATCTATCACGTTCTTTTATTGAGGCAATTAATGAACGTATACGAATTCTTATTGCACCAAGATTAGTAATTTCATCTATTTTAATCAACGTATATATTTTGTTTTTCTTGTCAAGTATTTCTTTTACTTGGTCAGTTGTAACTGCATCAAGTCCACAGCCAAATGAGTTAAGTTGTATAAGTTCTAAACAATCTGTTTCTGCAACATATGTTGCAGCTTTATAAAGCCTAGTATGATATGACCATTGGTCCATAACTCTAATTGGTCTTTCTATAGGATAATCGTCACTGAGAGAATCTTCCGAAAGAACAACTAAACCGTAACCATCAATCATTTCTGGTATGCCGTGATTTATTTCAGGGTCTATATGATAAGGCCTTCCTGCTAGAACTATACCTTTCATATTATTTGTTTTAATAAAATTAATAGCTTTTTTGCCTTCGTCTTTTACATCAGATTTATATTTCTCTAGTTCTTTATATGACTTTTCAGCAGCTATTTTGATTTCATTTAAAGTGATGTCTTCATCTTCAAGTTCTTTGTAAAGCTTACTTATAAGTCTTTCTTTATCACCTAGGTTTAAAAAAGGTTTATAGAATTTTATTCCTTTTAAATCTACATTTGCATCAATTGATTCAGGATATGAAACTACTACAGGACAATTGTAATGATTGCCTGCATTTATATCTTCTTTAATATTATAAGCTATGCATGGATAAAATATCTTATTAACATTCTTGTTGATTAAATCTATTATATGTCCGTGAGTTATTTTACCTGGATAACATACTGATTCAGATGGTATAGTGCCCATTCCAAGTTCATATATTTTCTTACTTGATAGTCCAGATAAAACTACCTTATATTTTAGCTCTGTAAAAAATGTGAACCAAAATGGATAGTCTTCATACATATTTAGCACTCGAGGTATACCAATTGTGCCTCTAGTTGATTCTTCTATTGAAAGTGACTTATAATTGAAAACACGCTTATACTTGTATTTGTACAAATTTGGAAGAGTGCTTTTTTTACTTACATGAACATACTTTTCAGCACCTCTTTCACATCTGTTACCTGATACATAATATCTTCCATCTGAAAATTTATTTACTGTTAATAAGCAATTATTACCGCAATTTATACAACGCTCCATAGAGGTGTCGAATGAAAATTTATAAAGAGCATCTTCCTTTAAAAATGTTGTTTGTATAGAATCATCATATTTATTTCTTGCTATTAAGGCAGCACCAAATGCCCCCATAATACCTGCTATATCTGGCCTTACAACTTCACGACCTACTATTTGTTCAAAAGCTCTCAAAACAGCATTGTTGTAAAAAGTTCCACCTTGAACAACAATTTTATTTCCTAAAGAATCTAGAGATTTAAGCCTAATAACTTTGAATAGTGCGTTTTTTATTACAGAAAATGAAATGCCTGCAGATATATCACTTACAGTTGCCCCTTCTCTTTGTGCTTGTTTAACCTTTGAATTCATAAAAACGGTACACCTGGTTCCTAAATCAACAGGGTTTTCTGAAAAAATGGCAGTTTCAGAAAATTCTTTGATGGACATATCAAGAGATTTTGCAAATGTTTCAATAAAGGAACCGCAACCAGAAGAACAAGCTTCATTAAGCATAATTGAATCAATTACACCGTCTTTAATAAGCATACTCTTCATGTCTTGTCCGCCAATGTCTATGATGAAATCTACACCATTAAGAAAAAAATCAGCAGCTTTATAATGAGCTATAGTTTCAATTTCACCAATATCTACATTTAAAGCAGATTTAATTAAATGTTCTCCGTAACCAGTTACAGCAGTATAGGCAATTTTTATTCCACCATGCAGTTGTTTGTATAGTTCCTTTACAACATATATTGCTGAGTTTAGAGGATTACCTCTGTTGCTGCCATAATATGAGAATAATATTTCCCCTTCGTCTGTTATTAGAACGAGTTTAGTAGTTGTAGATCCAGCATCTATTCCAAGAAATGCAGCACCTGAATACTCCTTAATATCTTTGCGTTTTGCTTTATGCTGGTCATGCCTTGATAAAAATTTATGGTACTCATCCTTATTTGTAAATAAGGGATTTAAATCTTTTTTTCGATAGGATATATTTGTGTTTTTTATTTTATTGCTTAATTCATTTCTAAATATATTAAAATTAATTTGTTCATGATTATCTGATAATAATGCTGCTCCCATAGCTACATAATAGTTTGCATCTTCTGGGCAAATAGCATTTTCGTCTGATAGTTCTAATGTTTCTTTAAATCTTTTTCTTAATTCTGATAAAAAATATAATGGACCACCTAAAAAAGCAACCTTACCTTTAATTGGTCTTCCTTGAGCTAATCCGCTTATAGTTTGATTTACAACTGCTTGAAATATTGAAGCAGCAACATCTTCTTGTCTGGCTCCTTCGTTCAATAATGGCTGTATATCTGATTTAGCAAAAACACCACAGCGTGAAGCTATAGGATATATAGTTTTATAATTTTTAGATAAATCATTTAAGCCAGAAGCATCTTTGCGAAGCAGGATTGCCATTTGGTCAATAAAGGCACCTGTACCGCCTGCACAAGACCCGTTCATACGCTGTTCTAAATTGCCTGACAAATATGTTATTTTTGCATCTTCTCCCCCTAATTCAATTACTACGTCCGTATTTGGAATGAATTTTTCTATAGCTTTTGTACTAGCTACCACCTCTTGTACAAAAGTTATTCCAAGATATTTTGACACATCAATAGCACCTGAACCTGTAACACTAATTTTAATTAAGCTATCCTTAAGACAAACTGAAGATTTTTCAATAATCTTGGTAACAGTGTTTTTTATATCTGAGAAATGCCTTTTATATTCTTTGTGAACAATATTTCCTTTATTATCTATTACGGCTATTTTTACTGTCGTAGACCCTATATCTAACCCTACTAAGTAATTTTTCATTATAATTCCTCCAAAAGCTACAACTAGTAGCTTTACACTATATTATTCAATAAAATAATATAAAATTATTATATCAAATTTTGTTTTAAAATCAACTAAAATTAATCTTAATACATAGATTTTAACGATAAAAATAAAAATATATTTATATATGACCATAATTTATTCTATTTCTAACATATATAAGTATAATATACATATATATATGTATTGAAATAAAATATAAAACTAAATTTTATAAATCATATATTTAGAAAAATATGTGTCTGACATATAATTTATTCAAACTAATATTTTTTTTGATTGATTTTATAATTATAAAGAGATATTATATAGTAAAATAAAATTAAAAAAATAGTTTGTAACCTTTGTAAATTTAAAACTTAAGACATTGAGATATTAAGTAAAATAGTATTAATTTTTAAAAGGTTATTATACAATTTGTTTAATTAATAAATTCTAGGTGATGTTATATGATGAATTTAATGAAAACAGTAATGATAGTAGTAGTTTTACAACTTGCATATGTTTTTCCTGTTTTTGCAGATAACGGTATTAATAATATGGTTAATGCAAAAGGAAAGGTTTTAGAAGTATTTGACGAACAATCAGCAGAAGATATGGGTTATGATGAAAACAGTTTAATTCAAGGGTTACAAAGAGTTAAAGTGCTGATTACAACAGGAGAATATAAAGGAAGAGAAATAGTTATAGAAAATTACTTACAAGGTAGTCCTGTATCTGACGTAATAGCAAAAGAAGGACAGCGATTATTGCTGGCAATAGATAAAAGCGACCCTGAAAATATACAATTTTTTATTTCTTCCTATGAAAGAGATACATATTTATATGGGTTAATAATTATTTTCATATTGCTTATTTTAATAATAGGAAAAATTCAAGGGTTAAAAAGCATTGCTACACTTTTTTTTACAATGGCCATTATACTTTTGTATACAATACCAACTATATTAAAAGGAACTAATCCAGTTTTTGCTTCTGTAATAAGTTGTATTATAATAACTATTGTTACTATGACAACATTATCTGGATTTAATAAAAAAGCAATTGCTGCGATTGTTGGAACAGCAGCGGGTATAATTATAGCAGGATTAATATCATATATAACAAGTAAAGTTGCTCATTTATCAGGCTTTGATACAACTGAAGCTACAATGCTATTATATATTCAACAAGGAATAGCTTTTGATTTTAATGAATTGTTATTTGCGGGAATAATCATAGGCACCATGGGAGCTACCATGGATATAAGTATGTCTGTTGCATCATCTATGAACGAGATATCAATTCATAATCCAACAGTTAGCATAAAAGACCTTATGTCGTCGGGACTTAATGTAGGAAAAGACGTAATGGGAACAATGACTAATACACTTATTTTAGCATATACTGGATCATCAATGTCAATACTTCTTGTTTTCTTTGCATATAAAACTTCAATTATGGAAATTATGAATCTTGATGTAATTGCAACGGAAATAGTAAGATCTGTTTCTGGGAGTATAGGGCTAATTTTAAGCGTACCATGTACAGCCTTAACAGCTAGTGCATTAGAAAAAATTAAAAGAAGTAGAGAAACAATTAATAAAACATAATATAACATATTTTAATCTAAGTATTTATAATCAAAACAGGTATTGATTCATGAAACTTGTAAATTAACTATTTATCAATGTTTTCATAGAATGAAATTTATATAAAAATATCAAATATATTGTATTGCAAAAAAATGTATGATATAATTAAGTTGAATAAACAAGGAGGTTTTATAATGTATGCGCTAATTTTAATATTAAATGATATATACAAATTGGATACAATTCATGAAGTGTTTTATGAAGAGGAAATTGGGGCTACAACAATAGATAGCCAAGGTATGGGGAAAGTTCTTTTAGATCATAATATAAATATTCCTATGCTTGCTAGTGTAAGAAAGCTAATAGATGGTAGAAAACCATATAATAAAACTATTTTCAGTGTAATAAAAGATAAAGAAAAGCTTGATAATGTAGTTGATAAAATAAAAAAGGAACTTGATTATTTTAAGGAGCCTGGAATTGGTTTTATGTTTGTTGTTCCTGTGGTTGAAAGCTATGGTTCAAAATCTGAGGATTTAAGATAAATGTAGATAGATATAAAGAACTTTTTATAAATAGAATTAATTCTATTTATAAAAAGTTCTTTATTATTTTATATGTATAAAAAATAATAAAAAGCTTATTGACAATGATTATCATTTAGCGTATACTATAATCATAGTAAATGAGAATGATTATCATAATTGATTAAAAAAGTTGTTATATTACGATTTGGAGGAGGAAATACAAATGACATTAGATAATATAAAACCTGGTAATAGCGGAATAATATCATCAGTTAAGGGAGAAGGAATGTTGAGAAGAAGGCTTCTTGACATGGGATTAACTCCAAATACTCATGTAGAGGTTAGAAAGGTTGCTCCAATGGGAGATCCTATAGAAATATTTTTGAGAAGCTATGTCTTAACCATTAGACGTGAAGAAGCTTCTAAAATTGAATTAAAAGGAGTACTATAGATATGGCCTTTGTTTTTGCATTAGCAGGAAATCAAAATTCTGGTAAAACAACTTTGTTTAATAAACTTACTGGAAGTAATCAACATGTAGGAAATTTCCCTGGTGTTACCATTGAAAAAAAAGAGGGGCAAATTAAAAGGCAAAAAGATGCATCTGTTGTAGATTTACCTGGTATATACTCTCTTTCACCTTATACAATGGAAGAAGTTGTTACAAGGGATTTTCTATTAAAAGAAAATCCAGATTTGATAATTAATATAGTTGATGCTACAAATATTGAGAGAAATCTATATCTTACACTTCAATTGATGGAGCTTTCTATTCCAATGGTTATAGCTTTAAACATGATGGATGAAGTTAGAGCCAGTGGAAACTCTGTAGATGTTATTAAATTATCTAAGCATTTAGGAATTCCTGTTGTACCTATTTCGGCTGCTAAAAATGAAGGAATTTCTGAACTCATGGACGTTATAATGAAGTCCGCCTTTGAGAAGAAAAAACCGTCAAAGCTTGATTTTTGCTCTGGTGAAGTTCATAAAGCAATACATTCTATTTCACATTTAATTGAAGATCAAGCAATGTCATCGGGATATCCTATTAGGTTTGCTGCCACTAAATTGGTAGAGGGCGATGAACCTACTATTAAAGCGTTGAATGTATCAGATTCACAAATGCATATTATAAATCATGTTGTTGAAGATATGGAAAAGTCCTTAGATACAGATAGAGAAGCAGCTTTAGCAGATATGAGATATAATTATATTGGTAAATTATGTTTGGATAGTGTTGTTAAACACCAAGAAACTAATGAACAAATAAGATCAGAAAAAATTGATAGAGTTCTAACACATAAATATTTTGGTATTCCTATATTTTTTGGTATTATGTTTTTTATATTTTGGCTTACATTTAGTGTAATAGGAGCACCACTTCAAGAAATATTAGAGATAGGTATAGGCTCGGTCACAGATGGAGTTGCTCAAATTATTACTGATGCAGGTGTGAGTGATTGGCTTTATTCTTTAGTAATTGATGGGGTATTTGCTGGAGTAGGAAGTGTACTTTCATTTTTACCTTTAATAGTTATATTGTTCTTGTTTTTATCGCTGCTTGAGGATAGTGGTTATATGGCTAGAGTAGCGTTTGTGATGGATAAAATGCTTCGTAAAATTGGTTTGTCTGGACGTTCCTTTGTGCCTATGCTTATAGGTTTTGGGTGCAGTGTACCTGCTATTATGGCAACTAGGACATTATCTAGTGAACGAGACAGAAAGATGACTATTGTATTGACTCCATTTATGTCATGTAGTGCAAAGCTACCTATATATGGAATGATTACCGCTGCCTTTTTTCCAAACAATGCAGCAGTAGTTATGATTTCATTGTATATTTTAGGAATTTTAGTTGCTATTTTATCTGGATTATTGCTTAAGGGAACAGTGTTTAAGGGTAATCCTGTACCATTTGTTATGGAAATGCCAGCATATCGTATACCTTCAGTAAAAAGTGTCTTAATACATATGTTGGAAAAGGCTAAAGACTTTATTCGTAAAGCATTTACTGTTATATTTATTGCTTCATTAATAATTTGGTTTTTACAAAGTTTTGACTGGTCATTTAATATGGTAGATGATAGTACAAACAGTATTCTTGCATATATTGGCTCATTCATAGCTCCTGTTTTTAAGCCTTTAGGCTTTAGTGATTGGAGGATTTCCACAGCACTTATTACAGGATTGACTGCAAAAGAGGCTGTTGTAAGTACATTGTCTGTATTGACAGGTGTTTCAAGTGATGTCCAGCTTTCAATGATATTAAATACAATGCTTACTCCGCTTAGTTCATTTGCATTTCTTGCTTTTACTTTGTTGTATATGCCTTGTATTGCAGCATTTGCTGCTACTAAAAGAGAACTTGGCTCAATGAAATATGCTATTTTAACAGCTTTATATCAGACCATTACTGCATATGTAGTTGCACTTATTATATATCAAATAGGAAAATTACTTTTTATGTAAGGAGGTATAAGGATGAAAATTGTTGATTTAGTTGTTGTTATAGTTATTGTATCAATTGTTACTGGTATTATTATTTCAATGAAAAAGCAAAAGAAAAAAAATGGTGTAGGTTGTGGAGGATGCAGTGGATGCTCCGTAAAAAACTGCCATGATAGAAAGTACTAGTATTTATTAGCTATCTCAATATATGATTATGTGAGATAGCTTTTATTATTTATATTTATTTAAGACTTATTTTAGAAATAGAAACATTTTTATAGATTGAGAATATATATAATTATATATATTAATAATTTATGAAGAGGTGTAAATATGTATAATTATTTTATAAATGGTGATGTAGATGCTATGCGTAAAAGAAATGAAGTAATATTTGTTCAAGATGCATTAATTGAGGAAATTATTATTGATAATAGAACAGGATTTGTAACAATTTCGTATGGTGTTATGGGAGAAAGATGCATGGTATATATGCAGCTTGTTACATTAGTTGTAGACCGAGATACTGTAATAAGAAATCAGTTTGGTCAAGATTTATCTTTGAGGGATTTAAGAGAAGGAATGATTGTAGATGCAGAGTTTTCTTCTGCTATGACAAGAAGCATACCACCGCAATCTAGAGCTTTTAGAATAACGGTTATACAAAACGATAGCATTAACATTACTGAAGATAGGGTGTTGAGTGTAGACATTAATAACGGTTTTTTTTATACAGGCAATGCCGAGGATATGCTTAGTCAAATGAGATTTGTAGTCAATAATGAAACTAGAATTATGGATAGGAGAGGGAATAAAATAAGATTAAGAGATTTAAGGCCAGGACAGCTGGTAAGAGTTGAGCATGCTAATTTTCAAACTATGAGCATACCGCCACAAACAACTGCCTTTAATGTTCAAATTCTATGATAAGATTAAAATCTATAAAAAATAAAGAGAAAGGATTTGTGCGGTATACGCATAAATCCTTTCTCTTTAATATAATTAAATAAATAAATTTACATTTGATTCTTCAGCATCTCCAAGATAAGTTCCTACACCAGCATAATCAATTCCGTCTATCAGTTCGTCTTTTGTTATTCCCATGACATCCATAGACATAGTACAGGCTATCATTTTAACACCATTATTCATTGCTTTTTTAATTAAATCTTCTAATGAATCTATATTTTTATCATTCATTACTTTTTTCATCATCGCAGTTCCCATGCCACCCATGTGCATTTTTGATAGTTTTAATTTGTTTACTCCACGAGGCATCATTTTGCCAAACATTGCGTCTATTATAGGCTTTTTAATGCTTTGTTTTTCTGTTTTTCTCAATACGTTTAATCCCCAGAATGTGAAGAACATTGTTACAGGTCTTCCCATTGCTAAGGCACCATTTGCAATAATAAATGAGGCTAGAACTTTATCCATGTCACCACTAAATACAATTATTGTTTTCCCATCGTTAGCTACTTGAGGGAGGACTGAATTTGATTGAATTAATTTATTAGTATTTATTTTTCCAATTCCTTTTTGTAAAAAAACAATATTTTCTTTTTTGTTTTTTTCTGTTTTTAACAAAGTGTTTCCAGTTCTTCTGCACCATGCTTCTACATCTTTTGCAAAACCAGAATCCGTAGCGGAAACTTCTATGATATCTCCATCGTTCATTTTATTCATTGTTTCAAAAACCTTCATAATTGGACCAGGGCATTGTAAACCACTGCAATCAACTTTTATAGATGCTTTTATTTCAGTAGATGAAATATCATTATCTGAATAATTTGCAGTTTGTTGTTCATTGCTACTGTTACCTAAATCCTGGCCAGGAGTTTGAGCATTAAAATATTTATAGTAAACTGCTTTGTAGAAATTAGTTCCAGCAGGATAAACTTTAACATTTTTAAATCCATTTTCCATCAATGTTCTTGCTGCATTATATGATCTAATACCAACTGCACAGAACACAATTATATCATCATCTTTGTTTAGTTCTGATAGACGGCTTCTTAGTTGTCCGAGCGGTATATGTTTTGCATTTGGCATTGTATACACCAAAAGTTCAACATCTTCACGAATGTCAAGCAATGTATATTTACTTGGTTTTTCAGGATTGATGTCATCCCATTTTGAAAAATAAATTTTATCTTTGATAATATTTTCTGCTACAAATCCTAACATATTTACTGGGTCTTTTGCTGAAGAATAAGGAGGTGCATATGCAAGCTCTAATTCTTTTAAATCGTAAATACTAGCATTCAATCTTATAGCTGTAGCAATAGTGTCAATTCTCTTATCAGCACCATCTTCACCTACTATTTGCGCTCCAAATATTTTTTTGCCATCAGGAGAGAATATAAGTTTGAGAATTAATTCTGAAGAACCAGGATAATATCCTGCATGTGATTTTTGAGATATAATTGTTTTTAAATAGTCCTTTCCTTCTTCTTTTCCCCATCTTTTTAATGTTTTTTCATTAGCACCTGTTGAAGCAACTGTTAAATCAAATACCTTAGCAACAGAAGTTCCTTGAGTTCCTTGGTATTCTTCATTTGCTCCACAAATGTTATTAGCACAAATTCTTCCTTGTTTATTTGCAGGACCAGCAAGTGGAACCATGGCCTTATCTTTACTAATAAACTCTTCAACCTCTATAACATCTCCAACAGCATAAATATTTGGGTCAGATGTTCTTAAATGCTTATCAACAATAACTCCACCGCGTTGATTTAATTTAAGTCCTGCATTTTTAGCTAACTCACTGTTTGGACGAACTCCAATTGAAAGGATAACCAAATCTGCAGATATAGTTTTTCCACTATTTAGAGTAATGGTAGTTGAACCATTTTCGATTTTGAACTTTGAAACTCCGTCACCTAAGCTTAAGATAACACCATTCATATCCATATTGTTTTGAACAAGTTGTGCCATTTCATAGTCAACTGGAGCCATTACTTGGTCTAACATTTCAACAACAGTTACTTCTAAACCTGCTTCGTGCAAATTTTCTGCCATTTCTAGACCTATAAATCCGCCACCAATAACTGCGGCCTTTTTAGGTTTCTTTTCATTTATATATTTTTTAATTTCATCTGTATCTGGAACTGTCCAAAGAGTAAAAATTCCAGGAGAGTTAATCCCTTCAATAGGTGGTTTAATAGGTGAAGAACCTGTAGAGATAACCAATGTATCATAGCTTTCCTTATAAGTTTCGCCAGTTTTTGTTTTCTTAACTTCTACAAATTTATTTTCTTTATCAATAGAAATAACTTCACTTTCTATTCTAACGTCTACATTATATTTTGCAGACATAGCCTCTGGCGTTTGTAGTAACAAAGAGCTTCTTTCCTTTATGACATCACCTATATGATAAGGTAGACCGCAATTTGCATAAGAAATATACGAACCTCTTTCAAACATTATTATTTCTGCTGATTCATCAAGTCTTCTGAGCCTTGCTGCTGTACTTGCTCCACCAGCAACTCCACCGATTATTAATACTTTATTACTCATTTAAAATACCTCCATAAAAATTTGTTATAAGATTTGTTCTAAAATATGTTTTACTTCTTCATTTTTTAATTTATAAATAACTTCTGTGCCATTTCTTTCAGATGAAAGAATTCCAGCAGATTTTAACTTTGCTAAATGCTGTGATACAGAGGGTTGGGGTACATCCAGGCAACATTGAATATCTGTAACATTGCTTTCTTGTTCTCTCATTAACATAGCTAAAATGCAAAGTCGTACAGGATGAGCTATTGTTTTAAATAATTCTGCTTTTTCTGCAAGAATTTCTTTAGCTTTTTCTTTATCATTAAAGTCTATCATATTTCACCTCTTATATTTAAATATTATTATATTATAATATTAGCATATATGTATATTGTTTGTCAATAATATTTTGTGAAATTTTAAATTATATATACTATGGATAATTTAAAAAATATATGTTAAAATTATAAAAATATAAAATATCATTAAAATAAGTGAGGTTAAGTTATGAAAGAAATATATTTAGCTGGTGGATGCTTTTGGGGATTACAGGCTTATTTTGACTTGAAAGATGGCATAACTGAAAGTGAGGTAGGGTATGCAAATGGAAATACAAAGGAACCTACTTATGAACAAGTTTGTACAAATACTACAGGCTATGCTGAAACAGTTTATATAAAATATGATGATAACAAAATATCACTTGAAAGAATTTTAGAGCTATTTTGGAAGGTGATAGATCCGACGAGTTTAAATAAACAAGGTGGAGATAGAGGTACTCAATATAGGACAGGAATATACTTTACTGATGATAAGGATGAAGCTATAATTAAAAAATCATTAGAAAATGAATCTAGAAAGTATACTAGAAAAATTGTAACAGAAGTTGGAAAACTTAAAAATTATTACCCAGCAGAAGAATATCATCAAAAATATCTAGAAAAGAATCCAAACGGTTACTGTCATATAGATTTAAGCCTTTAATTTTATATGTAAATATTTTAATAATTAGGAGTAAAAATGAGCCTTATACCAAATGATATACATAATTCTTGGGATGATTTTTTGTCATGTGAAATTGTACAGGAATTAAATTATATTGAGTCTAGAATAGGAAATAATATTAATCCAAGTCATGATAATGTTTTAAGATTTATGAAAGGTGACTTAAATAATATAAAGGTAGGAATATTAGGGCAAGATCCATATCCTGAAAAAGGAAGAGCAACAGGACGGGCTTTTGAGGTTGGAGATTTACATTCATGGAATGATAAATTTAGACAAGTGTCATTGAAAAATATTATTAGACTTATTCATAAATCATACAATGGTATAGATGAATACAAGTCTATAAAAAAGTTTTCAGAAATACAAGATGAAATAAAATTAGGCAAATTTAAAATCTTACCTCCTAATGAGATTTTTAGCTCATGGGAACAACAGGGAGTGCTTTTGCTTAATACATACTTGAGTGTGGAATCAGGAATAACAGGAAGTCATATTGAGATTTGGGAACCATTCAGCATAAAACTTTTAGAATTTATATCAGATAATAATAGAAATATAAATTGGTTTTTGTGGGGTAAGCAAGCAGAGAATAAAAAGAAATATATTAATAATGGAAAGTTCTATATAAGTAGACATCCAATGATGTGTTCAGATAAATATGATGATGATTTTTTGAAGTCAAACTGTTTTGAAGATACTAAAAACATAATCAATTGGTTAGGTTGAAATTAGTGAATATAAAATTGAATATTTTTAAAAGTATGGGAACTCTCGAATAGAGTTCTTTTGTTTTGTAAAATATTAATTAACAAAAAATATTGACAAATAAATTTAATAATGATATCATTTTAAATAAGGAACAATGTTCCATGAAGTGGAACATTGTAGCGGATGTGACAAATATAAAATGTATATAATTTAATATAAAATATTATTTGAGGAGTGCATTATGGAAAAACATTTGAGAAAAGGGAATAGAGCTTCTGTACTTACTGCGGATGAAGTCGTTAAATATATTCCTGATAATGCAACTGTTGGGTTTTGTGGAGCTGGAGGAGGTTTAACTGAAGCAACAACTGTTATTGAAGCGTTAGCTAAAAGGTATAGAGAAACGCAGGAACCTAAAAGTTTAACGTACTATCATTCAACCGGGCTTGGTGACCGTGCAGATAGGGGAATGTCTCCTCTCGCACAAAAGGGAATGGTAAAAAGGGTAATTGGCGGGCATTGGGGTCAGTCTCCTAGGCTTGCTGAAATGGCAGAAAGAAATGAAATTGAGGCATATAATTTTCCTCAAGGAGTTGTGGCACAATTGTTAAGAACCGCTGCTGCAGGTCAACCAGGAATATTAACGCATGTGGGACTTGGAACGTTTACTGACCCAAGACAACAGGGTGGTAAATTAAATGAACGTACAAAAGAAAATTTGATAAAAATTATGGAAGTGAATGGTAAGGAATATTTATTTTATCCTGCTATTCCTATAGATGTAGCAATTATACGTGGTACAACATCTGATACGGAAGGTTATATTAGTATGGAAGATGAAATTGCTTATCTAGATGCATTGGCTTTAGCTCAGGCTGCTCATAACAATGGTGGAATTGTCATTGCTCAAGTGCAAAAATTGGTGAAGGCACGCACTCTGCATCCTAAAAATATAAGGATTCCAGGGTTTTTGGTAGATGCTTTGGTAGTTGTGCCTGAACAACCTCAATTATATTCTGGTTCTATTAATCGTTTTATGTCAGGTGATTATGTAATGGATCCAGGTGAAGTAATTCCTCTACCATTAAATGAGCGTAAAGTTATTGCAAGACGTGCTTTAATGGAAGTAAAAACAGGCAATGTAGGGAATGTAGGCGTTGGTATAGCTGACGGAATTGGTGTGGTGGCAAGAGAAGAGGGTGTAAGCGAAGAGTTTACTTTGACAGTTGAAACTGGACCGATTGGTGGAGTTTCAGCACAAGGAATTTTCTTTGGAGCTAGTGTAAATATGCAAGCAATGCTTGATATGCCAGCACAGTTTGATTTCTACGATGGCGGTGGATTGGACGTTTGCTTCTTAAGTTTTGCAGAGCTAGATCAATCAGGAAATGTAAATGTTCATAAGTTCAATGGCAAAATTATGGGAACTGGCGGATTTGTAAACATATGCCAAAATACTAAAAAAGTTATATTCTGCGGAACTTTAACAGCTGGTGGCTTGAAAGTAGCTGTAGAGGATGGCAAGGTAGTTATAAAACAAGAGGGAAAGTTCGAAAAAATGATACCTCAGGTTCAAGAAATCACATTTAATGGCAGTGATGCAATCAAAAGAGGTCAAGAAGTTTTATATATTACTGAAAGAGCTGTGTTTAGATTAACAGAAAAAGGAATGATGCTATGTGAAATAGCTCCAAGCATGGATGTGGAAAAAGATATATTATCAAAAATGGGTTTCATTCCTATTATATCCAGTGATTTAAAAGAAATGGACCAAAGGTTATTTATAGATAGTCCAATGAATATTAAAAAAGAACAATTTAATATATAGAATATTAATTTAGTTGTTTTAATGAGTTGAAAAATATAATATAATAGAGGGGATATGCAAAATGAAAGAATTAAAAGTACCTTTTGAAATTGGAGATAGTTGCACATTTACAAAAACAATAAGTGAGTCTGATGTTTATATGTTTGCAGGAATTACAGGCGATTTTAGCCAAATGCATACTAATGAAGCATTTATGAACACAACAAAATATAAAACAAGAATAGTTCATGGTGTATTGACATTTGCATTAGGTTCAACTGCTTCAACATTAATTCAAACTCAGGCAAAAGCAGAAATGCCTAGTGTTTCATATGGATATGATAGATTAAGATTTGTAAAACCAGTTTATTTTGGTGATACAGTAACAGCAACATATACCATAATTGAAATAGATAATGAAAATTTAAAATCAGTTGGTAAAGTTGAAGTAGTTAATCAAAAAGGTGAAGTAGTTGTTGTTGCAAATCATATATTAAAATTCTTCCCTCTTGACGAAGAATAATTTAGAGATTAATAATAAAATCTAAGAAAAGAGGTAAGAATATGAAAATTTGTATGTTAGGTTCAGGTTCTCTAGGAAGTACAATTGGTGGTACTCTTGCAGAGGCTGGTAATGAAGTATATTTAATTGACCGATGGGAAGAGCACGTCAAAGCTATAAATGATAAGGGTTTATTATTAATTGATGGTGCACAAGATAATCATGAAAGATATATAAAAGTAAAAGCACAAACCAATTATGATAATATTGGAGAAGCGGATTTAGTAATAGTTTTAGTTAAGTCATTTGCTACTAAAAAAGCAATCGAAGAAGCTAAAGCAAGTTCAATCATAGGTGCAAATACATTAGTTATGTCTTTGCAAAACGGGTTGGGCAATGAAGAAGCTATAATTGAAGTGATTGGAAAAGACCAAGTTATTGGTGGAAAAACCTATGTTGGTGGGTTGCTTTTAGAAGAAGGTAAAGTAATTGGAACAACAAAGGGTAAGTATACGTATATCGGTGAAGTGGATGGAAAAATAACAGATAGAATAAAGCATATTGCTGAAGAATTAACAGAATCAGGCATAATGACAAAAGTTCTTCCGAATATTACAGGGTTAATATGGGATAAACTTTTAATAAATGTAGCCGCAGGTGCTCTTTGTGGAGTTACGAGATTGCCATATGGTGGTTTATATGACACTTATGGACATTATGTTCACCCGGAGTTAAAACAAACTGGACTCGCAGCAATAAATGAGGGAATAGCAGTAGCAAAAGCTAATGGTATTGTCCTTTCAACTGATGATGCAGAAGAAATATGGTATAAAACATCAGCTGGTTTGCCAGATGGATTTAAGACATCTATACAACAAAGCTTAGAAAAAGGCGCAGCAACTGAGATAGATTACATTAATGGTGCTGTTGTGAGATGGGGTAAAAAAAGTAATGTTTCTACACCTGTAAACGAAACATTAGTAGCTTGCGTAAAGGGTTTAGAGTTTTGGCAACAAAATTATTCTAATAAGTAGGGTGGAGCGAATATATGGCATATGCAAAAAAATCATATTTGGAACACGTTGCAGTTAAAGTAAAAGATATACAATGGCATATTGAATTTTTTACTAAGGCTTTAGGTATGGATATTAGAGAATTACATGGTAAAATAGAAAATCCAGAGCAGGTGTGGATTGGTGGCATGCAACTGACATCATCTCCAGATTTTGAAGTTGGAGACTGTACAAATGAAAGAGCGTGGCATATAGGAATATTTACAGAAGATTTAGAAGATGCTCTAAAAGAAGTATATTCTTTTGAAGGAGTAATGGAAATGCCACAGGGAAGGAACTGGTTTTCGCTACCAGACGGGTTATCAATTGAATTGATGCAGGCTAGTGAAAATTCAGTACAAGAAATATTAAAGATAGATCCAAGGGCTTAAAAGCTAAAAGCTTAAAATATAATATTATAAAATGAGGAGATACAAAATGAAAAAAGTACTTATGTTACACGGAGTAAATCATAATATGTTTGGAAAGAGAGACCCTAAACAATATGGAACAATAACTCTTGATGAAATCAATGAAAGCTTAACAAATCTTGCTAAAGAATTAGATGTTGAAGTTGAGTTTTTCCAAACAAACAGTGAGGGAGAAATGTGCGAGAGAATTCATAAAGCTTACCAAGAAGGATTTGATGCAGTTCTTATTAATGCTGGAGCATGGACTCATTACAGCTATGGATTAAGAGATGCATTAGCTATATTGACAGTGCCAGTATTGGAATTACACATGTCAAACGTACATGCTAGAGAAGAATTCAGACATTATTCAGTTATATCACCAATAGCTAAGGGAGTAATAGTTGGATTAGGATCAGATGTTTACTTGTTAGGATTAAGAGCAGCTGCAAATATAATACATAACAAAGTTAGAGTATAATTATATAACATAAAAAGGTAAAATACTCACATGATGGTGAACAAATTTTTATTTCACTATTATGTGAGTATTTTGTTGTTTTGGGCTTGTTGACTGTTGAAATAATATAAGTTATAATTAAATATCAAAAAGAGGTGGAGGCGTTTTATGAGCGAAACACTTGAAAAAAATGAAAGTAAGAACGTTAAAAGTATAGATAAAGCACTTGATATACTCCTATGTTTTAGCTGGGATGAAAAAGAACTTACACTTACGGAAATAGCAAGAAAAATGGGGTGGGCTAAATCGACTACCTCAAGACTTCTAAATACGCTTTTAGATAGAGGTTTTCTTTCTAAAGATGAAGATACAAATAAATATGTTCTAGGAAGTGTTGTTTATTATTTAGGGCAAGTTGCAAGGGAAACTATAGATTTAAGAAAAGTAAGCATGCCAATTTTAAAGAGTATAAATCAAAAAACTAAAGAAACAGTTCATATATATGTATATGAAGGTTTTGATAGAATTTGTTATGAGCAGGTGGAAAGTCCTCAGCTGGTTAAACAATCTGTTAAGGTGGGATCAAGAGAACCAATATGGGTTGGGGCAACTGGTAAAGCAATATTAGCATATAAGTGTGAAACTGAATGGTATGAGGCAATTGAAGAAGCGAAAAAATCATCAGAATTAAATGTAGAGGATTTCATAAACAATCTCAAAAAGGTAAGAGAAGATGGATATGCCATCAGGGATGGGAAAAAAGATGATAATGTGGGATGTGTAGCAGCACCTCTATTTGATATTAAAGGAACTGTTATGGGGTGCTTAGCAATTTCCACACCTGCATTTAGATTTCCTAAAAATAGTGAAGAATATATTAATCTTATTGTAAAAGGTGCAAGTGAAATATCTGAAAAATTAGGGTATATAAAAAATATATGTTAAATATTAAGTTTTATTAAGAATTAAGTTTTTATTGAAATATCAACGATGTAATTCCTCTTGTTTTTCTATAAAATTAAAAATAATGCTTTACATGAGCAGTGGCAAGGTGCTTAGTAATTTATATCTATATATTGTGTTATATTGACTAAAATCAAAAGAGATGATACAATATGTAGTGTTCATATGTACGTATTAATAAATAGCTAATACATAATAACAACTTAAGAGGAATGAGGGATGGAAATTGATTAAAATTTTAAAACGGACGGGTACCTTTGTTGACTTCACACCTGATAAAATCAGTAATGCTATAATTAAGGCAATGAAGGAAACTAAAGATGGAGTTGATGTAGAGTTAGCGCATCAAATAAGTTTGAAGATTGAAGAACAGCTCATGGCGAAAAATTTTCCAATACCAGTTGAATTGGTACAGGATATTGTTGAAAATGAGTTAATGGACAGTAAGCGTAAAGATGTTGCTAAGAAATACATTTTATATAGGTATGAAAGAGATAAATCTAGAGACTCTCGTAAGAGAAAAGATTACAAACTCCTGAGCGAGGAATTTATAAGTAGATATAAGCATATTGGTTCTCCTATGAATCAATTAGGTAACTTCGTTTACTATAGAACATACTCAAGGTGGTTGCCTGAGGAAAGACGTAGGGAATATTGGTGGGAAACTGTTAGAAGAGCAGTAGAATATAATTGTAGTCTAGTGCCTACTAAAAAAGAAGAAGCTGAGCAACTATACGATAATATTTTTAATCTCAAGCAATTTTTATCAGGTAGAACTTTTTGGGTAGGCGGTACACCAGTATCATATAATTATCCAATGGCAAATTATAATTGTGCATTTGAAATAATTAATGACTTTCATGCATTTAGGGATTTGTTTTATTTATTGATGATTGGCTCAGGTGTTGGCGTAAGAATATTAAAGAGTGATGTTGAAGAGCTTCCTAAAATAAGGAGCAATTTTAAAATAATAAACGAAGACTACACACCAGCGGAAAAGGTTAAAAGAGAAGATAATACAGGGGTAGAATTTATTCAAAATAATTCTGTGAAAATTATAGTCGGAGATAGCAAAGAAGGCTGGGTTCAAGCACTTGATTATTTCTTAAGCTTTATAAATAGCAGTGAATATAGAAATATTAGTACAATAATATTAAATTATAACAATGTAAGACCAAAAGGTGAAGTGCTCAAAACCTTTGGAGGAACTGCAAGTGGTCATGCAAGTTTAAAAAATATGTTTACTAAAATCGATAAAGTAATCAAGAAGCGTGGAACTATTGAGGGCAAGGAAAGATATAAATTAAAGCCTATTGATTGCTTAGACATAGCAAATATAATTGGAGAAAATGTTGTAGTAGGTGGAGTTAGAAGAACAGCAGAAATAATGCTTATAGACTATGATGATACTGACAGCATTGAAGCAAAAAATAAGCTTTATAAACAAATAGATGGACAATGGATAGTTGACAAAGATATTATTCATCGTTCAATGAGCAATAATTCTATATATTATAGAAAAAAACCTACTCGAGAACAATTGAAGTGGCAAATTGAGCAAATGAGATATTCAGGCGAACCTGGATGGGTTAATGAAGAGGCAGGAAGCAAGAGAAGAGATAATATGAATGGAGTTAATCCATGTGGCGAGATTCTTCTAGATAATAAAGGGTTATGTAATTTAACAACAATAAATGTATTTTCATTTGTAGACGAAAATGGAAAAGTAGATGAGAAAGCATTATTGAATGCACAAAGGCTATCAGCAAGAGCTGCATATAGGATGACATGTGTGGAACTTGAACTTTCTGATTGGGATAGAGTTCAACAAAGAGATAAAATTACAGGTTGTTCGTTAACTGGATGGCAGGATATGGTCAATGCAGCCGGGTTAAACAGAAAAGCTCAAGCTGAACTCTTAAGTAAATTAAGAGATGTGGCCAAAGATGAGGCTGAAAGATATGCAAATGAAATAGGTGAAAAAGCCCCTATACTTGTTACAACTGTTAAACCAGAAGGTACATTGTCACAGTTGCCAGGTGTATCAAGTGGTGTTCACTATTCACATTCTCCATATTTCTTGAGAAGAGTAAGAATTAACAGCCATGATCCTCTTGTAAAAGTATGTGAAGAGCTTGGATATTCAATACATCCTGAAGTAGGTCAGGAAATAAAAACTTGTACTACAAAGGTTGTTGAGTTCCCAGAAAAATCTCCTATGGGCAAGACTAAGTATGATGTTACTGCTATAGAACAACTTGAAAACTATAAATTGTTTATGGAAAATTACGTTGAACATAATTGTTCTATCACAGTTCATGTTAGAGATCATGAGTGGGAACAGGTTGAGCAATGGGTATGGGATAACTGGGATGATGTTGTTGCCTTATCATTTTTGTCACTAGACGACAGTTTTTATCAACTTATGCCTTATGAATCAATTACTGAGGAAGATTATAATGCTAGGATTAGTGAAATGAGGCCTTTTATACCATCTTTATTAAGTAAATATGAGGTTCAAGAAATGGATTTAGACGTAGGAAATGAAAGCTGTGAAAGTGGAATTTGTCCTATACGATAAAATATTGGAGTACCTCCCTATTACTCTATAATATATTTTGTTTTCAAAGCAATAGTCAATTTGACTATTGCTTGTTGTATTTTAATTGTATTGCAAACAAAAATGTTTGCTGTTATAATGTAGATTGTTAAAAATAATAATATAAAAGTGGTAATACATAACAATAAATAAACAGCAAATTGGAGTTTTATATAATGAATAGATACAAAAAACTAATATCAAATACAATTATATTTGGCATTGGAACGTTTGGTTCAAAAGTACTTGTATTTCTTTTGATGCCTTTATATACAAGCGTTCTAACCAAAGCAGATTACGGTGTAGTAGATTTGATTATTCAGACGTCTAATCTACTTATTCCAATAGTTTCTTTAGGGATAGCAAATGCTGTAATAAGATTTGGATTAGATAAGAGCGTAAAAAAAAGCGATGTATTTTCAATAGGATTAATTACGATATTATGTGGCTTTGGAATTTTCTTAATTTTTATACCTGTTTTAAATAAAATTACATATATTTCAGAGCATACTGCTTTAATTTACATATTTGTATTAATGTCATGCCTTAGGACGTTGTGTTCTCAATTTGTAAGAGCAAAGGAATACGTAAAACTATATGCCGTAGATGGAGTTATAAGTACAATTACTATAATATTATTTAATGTTCTGTTTCTTGTAATATTTAAATGGGGCATAAATGGATATGTACTTGCTATAGTAATGTCAGATATGCTTTCATCATTGTTTTTATTTTGGGCAGCAAAATTAAACAGGTATGTTCGTATAAAGGATATAAAAAAAGATATAGTAAAATCAATGATTAAATATTCAATTCCTTTAATTCCTGCAACTATATTTTGGTGGATTACAAATGTATCAAATAGATTTATTGTTGCTTATGTTTTAGGTAGTGAAGTAAATGGCATATATGCGGTATCATATAAGATACCAACAATAATAGTTTTGATTTCAAATATATTTATGGATGCTTGGCAGATGTCGGCTGTTACAGAGGAAAATAGATTAAATAGAGAAAAATTCTTTTCAAAAGTGTTTAATGTATATCAATCTATATTGTTTCTCTCCGCATCAGGTATAATTTTATTTTCAAAAGTTGTTACTAAAATTCTTGTTTCAGATGCATTTTACTCATCGTGGAAATACATACCATTCCTAGTTATGGCTACAACATTTTCATGTTTAGTGACTTTTCTTGGTTCTGTGTACATGGTAGAGAAAAAAAGCATTTTGACACTCTCTACTACTGTAGTTGGAGCAGTAGTAAATGTTTTGTTAACATTTATGCTCATTTATAAATTTAAAGTTTATGGAGCAGCTTTTGCAACATTTGTAAGCTATGTGGTAGTATTTATATTAAGAGCAAATAATACTAGAAACTTCATCACAATTAAATGGAATACTCCAAAAATAATTTTAAATTTATTAATTGTTATGAGTCAAAGCTTTATTATGATATATGAAGTGAAATATTGGGTTATTTATGAAATATTGCTTGTTTCACTAATGATGATATTAAATTTTGGTTTAGTATGGAAAAACGTAAAAAAATTAATTCGATAAAGATTAAGAATTATAGTTAATAATTTAAGGTCAAGGAAAGCAAATCCTGATCTTTTTTTATATAAATTTATAGAAAATACAAATTTATATTTTTTAAATTTGTAATGTTAATCTTAAGGTTTATAGGGTATAATATTATAAATGTTTAATTTTTGAGGGGTTAAGATGTTCGATATAAAAGAAGAGTTAAAAAAAATTCCCGATAATCCGGGAGTTTATCATATGAAAAACAGTTTTGGTGAAGTGATATATGTAGGTAAGGCTAAAAATTTAAAAAAAAGAGTTAAACAATATTTTCAGTCGAGAAATCATTCAGCCAAAATACAAGCTATGATAAAGAATATATTTGAGTTTGAATACATTATAACCGATAATGAAGTTGAAGCTTTAATATTAGAAGCTAATTATATAAAGAAATATAGACCAAAATATAATACTTTATTAAGAGATGATAAACAATATCCATATATTAAAATATCAGTGCAAGAAAAGTACCCTAGAATATATAGAGTAAGAGAAGTAAAAAAGGATGGAGCTAAATATTATGGACCGTATATAAGTAATTATTTAGTTAATGAAATAATTGATATTGTAGGTAGTTTATATAAGCTGAGAAAATGTTCCCAAAAGCTTGATGGTACTAAAAAAAATCAAAGGCCATGTTTGAATTATCACATAAATAGATGTACAGCACCATGTATGGGAAATGTAGATTATAAAGATTATAAAGAAGAAGTAACAAAGGCTATTGCCTTTCTGTCTGGTAGAGAGGATGATCTTATAGATTCCTTAAAGGAAAAAATGAAAGTTGCTTCAGAAATTCTTGATTTTGAAATGGCAGCAAAATATAGAGATCAGATTAAGGCGTTAGAGATGATTGCGGAAAAACAAAAAATTGTTTCAACTACATCATTCACAGATCAGGATATCATAGGTAGTGCCATTGGTATAGAAGAGGCGTGTATACAGATTTTCTTTATAAGGAACGGAAAAATAATGGGTAGAGAGCATTTCTTGCTCGCTAACATATCTGAAAATGAAACTAGAGAAGAAATTATTAGTTCATTTATTACACAATTTTATACTGGAACAGTATATATTCCAAAGGAAATATATATAGAAACGGAAATTGAAGATATGGAACTTTATGAAAATTTGCTTTCTGAAAAAAGGGGAAATAAAGTAACAATAAAAGTTCCAACTAAAGGCGATAAAAGTATGCTTATTAAAATGGTTAAGAAAAATGCATTAGAGGTACTTGAAAAAGGAAGTCAAAGGATAAAAAATAATCAAAATGAAAGTATGCAAGCTGTAGTAGAATTAAAGGGATTATTAGGACTAGATGAAATTCCTAAGAGAATTGAAGCTTATGATATATCAAATATACAAGGTGTTGATTCTGTAGGTTCAATGGTTGTATTTGAAAATGGTCTTGCAAGCAAAAGTAATTATAGAAGATTTAAAATTAAAACAGTAAATGGTCCGGATGATTATAAAAGTATGGAAGAAGTTTTGGAACGAAGAATAAATAGAGGACTAAGTGAAAATGATGACATGAAAGGATTTAACAAAATGCCAGATCTGTTACTTATAGATGGAGGAAAAGGACAAACCGGTATAGTTGAAGAAGTGATAAGAAACTATGGATTAAATATCCCTGTATGTGGAATGATTAAAGATGATAAACATACAACAAAGGGTTTAATATATAATGGTAAAGAAATTACTTTTAAAAAATCAGATATAGTTTATCAATTAATTTATAAAATACAAGAAGAAGCTCATCGATTTGCAATTGAATATCATAGGAATTTAAGAGATAAAACATTATTTAAATCAGAGCTTGATAATATTGCAAATATTGGTGAAAAAAGAAAAATAAATTTACTTAGAAAATTTGGTTCAGTGGAAAATATAAAAACTAAAAGTATTGAAGAGTTAATGGATGCGCCAGGCATGAATATTAAGGCTGCAGAATCAGTATTTAATTACTTTAATTAATGAAAAGGATGGTATATCACATATGGCATATGTTAAACTTGAAGATTTAGTAGTAAATATGGGGCTTCAACCTGTATATTACCCTGATAATATTCAGTCAAGAATATATACTCCGGAAATAGTGAGGCCAGGACTGCAAATGGCAGGGTATTTTGATTGGTTTTCTTTTGAAAGGGTACAAATTATAGGAAAAACTGAGATGTTTTATATAAGGACTTTAGAAGAAGAGGTAAAAAAACAGAGATTGGATAGATTTTTTAGTTATCCTATACCAGCACTTGTTGTAGCTAATGAAATGGATGTTGATGATACTGTTATTTACTATGCTAAAAAATATAAAAGACCCGTTTTTAAAGCAAATGCAAAAACTACAAGACTAGTTAATGGTATGATAAGCTATTTAGAGGAACAACTTGCACTAGAAACAACTATACATGGTGTATGTCTTGAGGTTTTTGGCATAGGAGTATTTATAAAAGGAAAAAGTGGTATAGGAAAAAGCGAAACTTCTCTTGAACTTATTAATAGAGGACACAGGCTTATAGCAGATGACGCTGTTATAATTAGGAAAATAGATAATAGATTGAAGGCAACATGTCCTGAACTTACCCAACATCTTATGGAAATTAGAGGGGTAGGGATATTAGATATAAAACATTTGTTTGGCGTAGGCTCTATAAAATTAGAACAATTTATTGAACTTGCAATTGAATTGGAAGAATGGGACAATAAAAAAGAATATGATAGAATTGGATTAGATGAAAATTTCATAGAAATACTAGATGTAAGAGTTCCTACTGTTATAATACCCGTAAGACCAGGTAGAAATATATCAGCTATTATTGAAATTGCAGCTAAAAATTACAGGCAAAAACTTTTAGGGTATAATGCCCTTGACATGTATAACAAAAGATTCTACAATATGGTTCAATCTTAGTTTATAGAAATTATTAAGATTTATTAACATAAATAACTGTATTTTTGATTTTGTTAAAGAATCATACAAGTGCAATAAAATGAAACATGTTTTATGAAACTTGCAAAATTAATAATTACGGTAACGTCACATGTTAATATTATTTACTGGAAAACGACTATTTATTAATAAAAATAAGTAAATCATCAAAAAAATTAATTTAAACATCTCTTTATTTTTATATAAAAATGTTATGGATATTAAGTATTTTTATAGTTGCAATCTCAATTAATTTAAGATATAATTCTATGAGATATTTAATTATTAATACAATTAGGAGGAAATATAAATGTCAAAAGTTATGAAAACAATGGACGGAAATACCGCTGCAGCATATGTATCATATGCCTTCACTGATGTAGCTGCAATTTTCCCTATAACACCTTCTTCACCAATGGCTGAACTTGCTGATGAATGGGCAGCTCATGGTACGAAGAACATATTTGGTCAAACTGTTAAAGTTGTTGAAATGCAATCAGAAGGTGGAGCTTCAGGTGCTGTTCACGGCTCATTACAAGCAGGCGCTTTAACAACTACTTACACTGCTTCTCAGGGATTATTATTAATGATTCCTAATATGTATAAAATAGCAGGAGAGTTATTACCAGCAGTATTCCATGTATCTGCAAGAGCATTAGCAGGTCATGCATTATCTATATTTGGAGATCACTCTGATGTTATGGCAGCAAGGCAAACTGGTTTTGCATTGTTAGCTTCAAGCAGCGTTCAAGAAGCTATGGATCTTGGAGGAGTTGCACACTTAGCGACTATCAAAACAAGAGTTCCTTTTGTCCATTTCTTTGATGGCTTTAGAACTTCACATGAAGTTCAAAAAATTGAAACAATTGATTATGCAGATCTTGCAAAACTTGTAGACATGGATGCAGTAAAGGAATTTAGAGACAGAGCTTTAAATCCAGAACACCCAGTTACAAGAGGAACTGCACAAAATCCTGACATATTCTTTCAAGCTAAAGAGGCTTCTAATAAGTTTTATGATGTAGTACCAGATGCAGTTTCAGATTACATGAAAGAAATTAGCAAAATTACTGGAAGAGATTATAAACCATTTAATTATTATGGAGCACCAGATGCTGAAAACATAATAGTAGCAATGGGTTCAGTTACAGAAACAGCAGAGGAAGTAATAGATTACTTAACTGCTAAAGGCGAAAAAGTAGGTATGGTAATAGTTCACCTTTACAGACCTTTCTCATCAAAATATTTCTTTGATGTAATGCCAAAGACAGTTAAGAAAATAGCTGTATTAGACAGATGCAAAGAACCAGGATCTCCGGGAGAACCATTGTATTTAGATGTTAAATCAATGTTCTATGAAAAGGAAGATAAACCAGTAATAGTTGGAGGAAGATACGGACTTGGATCAAAAGACACTACTCCAGCTCAAATATTTGCGGTTTACAACAACTTAAATGAAGAAAAACCAAAAACTGATTTTACAATTGGTATAGTTGATGATGTTACATTTAAATCATTAGAAACTCCAGCATTAGTTAATACTTCAGCATCTGGAACAGTAAGATGTAAATTCTGGGGACTTGGTTCAGATGGAACAGTAGGCGCTAACAAAAGTGCAATAAAAATAATTGGAGACCATACAAGTATGTATGCTCAAGGTTATTTCTCGTATGACTCTAAAAAATCAGGTGGAGTTACTGTATCACACTTAAGATTTGGTAAATCTCCTATTAAATCAACATATTTAATTGATGAAGCAGATTTTGTTTCAGTTTCTCAACAATCATATGTTGGTAAATACGACATGATAACTGGCCTTAAAAAAGGTGGAGCATTCTTATTAAATACAATGTGGACAGCTGAAGAATTAGATGCTAATTTGCCAGCAGAAATGAAAAAATATATTGCTACAAATGATATTAAATTCTATACTATTGATGCTACAAAGATAGCAAATGAATTAGGACTTGGAAACAGAACTAATATGATTATGCAATCTGCCTTCTTTAAATTAGCTGATGTTATTCCAGTTGATGAAGCAGTAGGATATTTAAATGATTCTATTGTTAAATCATATGGTAAAAAAGGTGATGCTATTGTTAACATGAACAAATCAGCTGTTGAAAAAGGAATAACAGAACTTGTTAAAGTAGAAGTACCTGAATCTTGGAAAACAGCAAGTGAAACAGCAAGCGAAGTTATAGAAGAAAACAGACCAGAATTTATTAAAAATGTAGCTGATGTTATGAACAAACAAGAAGGAGATAAACTTCCTGTAAGCACATTTGTGGGAACAGAAGATGGTACATTCCCAGCAGGAACATCTGCTTATGAAAAAAGAGGTATCGCAGTAACTGTACCTGAATGGATTCCTGAAAATTGTATTCAATGTAATCAATGTGCATTTGTTTGCCCTCATGCTGTTATTAGACCAATGTTATTGAACAAAGAAGAAAAAGAAAATGCGCCAGAATCATTCAAAACAATTAAAGCTACAGGTAAAGGCTTTGAAGATTTAGAATATAGACTTCAAATAAGTACTTTAGATTGTACTGGATGTGGAAACTGTGCTGATATATGTCCTGCTAAAAATAAAGCTTTAGTAATGGAACCAATTGCAACTCAGGCAGACGAGCAAATACCAAACTGGGATTATGCAACAAACAATGTTGCAATTAAAGATACATTAATGGATAAAAACACTGTAAAAGGTAGTCAATTCTGTAAACCATACTTTGAGTTCTCAGGAGCTTGTGCTGGTTGCGGCGAAACTGCATATATTAAAGCTGTAACACAATTATTTGGTGATAGAATGATGATTGCAAATGCTACAGGATGTTCATCAATTTGGGGAGCATCAGCACCAGCAACTCCTTTCTGTAAAGATGTTAATGGAAGAGGACCTTCATGGGCTAACTCACTATTTGAAGATAATGCTGAATTTGGATTAGGTATGTTTATTGGTGTTAACCAAATGAGAGATGCTATCCAAATGTCAATGGAAAAATTAATAGCTTTAGATGTTGCAGCTGAAGTTAAAGACGCTTGTGCAAATTGGATTGCTAATAAAGAACTTGGAGAACAATCTAAAGGGGCATCAGCAAAAGTTCTTGCAGTATTAGAAGGATTTAAACCATGCTGTGATGAATGTTCAAAAGCTGTTAAAGAAATTTTAGACAAAAAAGACTATCTTGTTAAGAAATCTCAATGGATAATAGGTGGAGACGGTTGGGCATATGATATTGGATATGGCGGATTAGACCACGTATTAGCTTCAGGAGAAGATGTAAATGTATTTGTATTAGATACAGAAGTTTATTCAAATACTGGAGGACAATCTTCAAAAGCTACTCCAACTGCATCAGTTGCAAAATTTGCAGCATCAGGTAAGAGAGTTAAGAAAAAAGATTTAGGTATGATAGCAGCAACTTACGGATATGTATATGTAGCTCAAGTTGCAATAGGTGCTGACAAAAACCAATATATGAAAGCTTTAAAAGAAGCAGAAAGTTACAATGGACCATCACTTATAATAGCTTATGCTCCATGTATAAATCATGGTATTAAAGCTGGAATGGGTAAAACTGTAGAAAGAGAAAAGAAAGCTGTAGAAGCTGGATACTGGCATTTATACAGATTCAATCCTCTTCTTAAAGAAGAAGGAAAAAATCCATTTATATTAGATTCTAAAGAACCTAAAGCTTCATTCAAAGAGTTCTTAGAAGGTGAAGTAAGGTATACATCATTGAAAAGCTCATTCCCAGAGATAGCTGAAGAATTATTTATTAAGGCAGAAAATGATGCTAAAGAAAGATATGAAGGCTATAAGAGAATGGCAGAAATGAAGTTTTAATAAACTTAAATTAAAATTATAGAAGTGTAAAAATATAGAAACACCCCGTAAAATATAGATAAAAGTATATTTGAGGGGTGTTTTTTATTACTTTTATTTACCATATTTGTGTTAGAATAGTAAAAATTGTGGTATAATAATAAATAATAGTAAGTTTAACATGTATTAATCTATTTTATACAGGAGGCCCTTATGAAAGAAATAAAAGCAGGATGTAGTGTACCTGTAAGCAGTGAAGAACAACAACCTATATTAACAAATGAAGATATTTTTTTATCACAAAATTTATTAAAGGAGGAACAAAGAATGATTAAGGTGGGTAAACCAGCACCACAGTTTTCAGCGTCAGCATATTATAATGGCAAGTTTGTAAATGTTAGTTTAGAAGATTATAAAGGTAAATGGGTATATCTTTGTTTTTACCCTGGGGATTTCACATTCGTCTGAGCTACAGAAGTAGCAGCAGTTGCTGCTAAGAATTCTGAGTTTGAAAAACTAGATACACAAGTTTTATCAATAAGTGTTGATTCGGTATTTACGCATAAAATTTGGAATGATCAAGAACTATCAAAGATGATAGGAGGTAATATTCCTTTCCCAATGTTATCTGACCAAAACGGAGAGATAGGAAAAATGTATGGTATTTATAATGAAGAAAGTGGTACAGAGACTAGAGGAAGATTTATTATAGATCCAGATGGTATTGTTCAAGCATTTGAAGTACTTACTCCTCCTGTAGGGAGAAATGTATCGGAAGGATTAAGACAGTTAAAAGCGTATCAGTTAGTTAGAGAAACTGGAGGAGCGGAAGTAACACCTTCAGGTTGGCAACCAGGTAAAAAAACATTAAAACCTGGACCAGATCTAGTAGGAAATGTGTGGAAAGAATGGGACGTTAAAGAAGCGTTTGAATAATAATATGCAGTGATGAAAAGCAAGCCTTTGATTAAATAAAATTAGTCAGGCTTGTTTTTTGTTGTTAAATTTGCCTTGCTAAAATAATAAAACTACAATATAATGTTAATAAATGCAATGTTATATTTAAATTACACTTATATATATCATGTGTTTCACTATATATATTAATGTAGGGAAGGATAAAGAAGTGATAAAAATTACAATTAAAGAGGCTGCTGAAATATTAAATGCCGATTATTTTGGAGACAAAGATAAATTAATATGCGGAGTGAGCATTGATTCAAGGGAAGTATCTGAAAATAATCTATTTGTACCTATTAAGGGGTTAACTACTAATGGGCACAACTATATAGCTAGTGCAATAGAAAAAGGTTCAATTGCAACATTGTGGAATATAGATGAACCAAATCCTCCAACAGATATTGCGGTTATTTTTGTTAATGATACTGTTATAGGGTTACAAAAGTTAGCAGAAGCATATAGAAATAAATTACAAACTAAAATTGTAGGGATAACAGGAAGTAATGGTAAAACATCAACTAAGGATATTACTGCTGGGATATTGTCTCAAAAATACATAACACAAAAAACATTAGGTAATTATAATACTGAAATAGGTGTTCCGTACACACTTCTCAGTTTGGACGAAAATTGTGAAGTTGCAGTTATAGAAATGGGAATGGAAAGAGCTGGTGAAATTGAATTTTTAACTCGTTTAGTAAGGCCAGATATTGGAATTATTACAAGTGTAGGACTTGTTCATATAGATAACTTTGATTCTATAGAAGATATTGCATGCGCTAAGCTTGAAATCGTAAAAGGAATAAAAAATGATGGATTATTTATTTATTACGGTGATGATGAATTAATTCAAAATACAGTGAATAATACAGAAATTAAAAACTCTATAAAAAGGCAAACATTTGGTGAAAATCGTAAAAATAGCTTGTGGTTAAAAGAATTTAAAGAGGATATCAATGGAATAAGCTTTAAAATTAGTGATGATGGATGTAGTGATTTTCATATGGAGATGTTAGGGAAACATCAAGCTTTAAATGCCCTTGCAGCTATTTTAGCAGCAAAGGAACTTGGTATGACTTATGAAGAAATAAAATTTGGATTATCTAAAATTGAAAAGACAGGATTAAGAAATGAAGTATTAAAAATAAAAAAGTGTACTATTCTTAATGATTGTTACAAGTCAAATCCAGTTAGCATAAAAGCTGCATTAGATATATTTGAATTATTTGAATCTTCTAAGAAAGTAGTAGTACTAGGGGATATGTTAGGCTATAGAGAAATGAGTGAAGACACACATTATAATGTTGGAAGAGATTTATCTGCTTATAAGATAGATGAACTTATTACAATTGGTGAAATGGCTAAATATATGGCACAAGGCGCACGTGAAAACACAGAAATAAAAAGTATAATTGAGTTTGATAATAAAGAACAAGCTACACAATATATAAGTAAGTATCTAGCTGTGGATTCTGCAATTCTTATTAAGGGCTCGAGATTTTTAAAACTAGAAGAAATAACTAATACATTAAAACAACTATAAGGGGGTATATGGTATGAATAAAATTAAATTAGCAATTGTTTTTGGTGGCAAATCAAGTGAATATTCAATATCTCTTCACTCTGTATCAGCTATAATAAATAATGTTCCTCGAGACAAATTCGATGTAACTTTAATAGGAATTACAGAAGAGGGAAAATGGCTTTACTATGACGGTGATGCTGAAAATGTAAATAATGATACTTGGAACAAAAATAATAATCTAAATCAAGTAGTTTTAAGCTTAGATAACGGGTTTAAGGGTTTTATAAAACTTTTAGGAGACAATAAATATGAAAAAATGGATATAGATTGTGTTTTTCCAGTGCTTCATGGTAAAAATGGTGAAGATGGTACTATTCAGGGATTGTGTCAATTAGCAGGCATTCCTTTTGTAGGATGCGATATGACTTCTTCGGCGGTTTGCATGGATAAAGAATTTACTCATGTGATATGTGAAATGGCAGGCATAAAAACAGCGCCATTTATGGCAGTTGTTAATACAAAGACTCTTAACTTAAAATCACTGTATGAAGAAGCTTGTGAAAAATTATCTCTTCCTATGTTTATAAAGCCTTCAAATGGTGGTTCATCTTTAGGAATAAGTAAAATTAGAAACTATGATGAATTTGAAAAAGGTATTATGGAAGCTTTTGAGTATGATAAAAAGGTAGTAATTGAAACAATGATTGATGGTTTTGAAATTGGATGTGCCGTAATAGGTAATGATGAATTGATTGTTGGAGAAGTAGATGAAATTGATACAAAAAATGATTTTTTTGATTATGTTGAGAAATATCAGCAATCAAATTCTAAAATATATTGTCCAGCGAGAATTAGTGATGAATTAAAAAATAGGGCAAAAGAAATAGCAAAAATGACTTATAAAGCTTTAAGATGTTCTGGTATGGCTAGGGTAGATATGTTTTTAACTTCTTCTAATGAAATACTTTTGAATGAGGTAAATACTATACCAGGTCTAACTGATGTTAGTAGATATCCATCTATGCTAAAAAAAATTGGCATTGAATATAAGGATTTAATAGTTAAATTAGTAGATTTAGCAATGGAATGATAAAGAAGTAGTAGGGTGGCATTATATTCGTACCCTACTACTTCTTTTTTATATGTCTTTAATTAAATTTCTATTTAAGTCCCAATATTGCTCTTGCTTCATCTGGAGTTGCAACTTCACGTCCCATTTCTTTAGATATACGTGCTATTCTTTCAACTAATTGAGCATTAGATGTTGCTATTTCACCTTTTTTATAGTAAATATTATCTTCAAAACCAGTTCTAGCATGGCCGCCAAGCATTATAGCAGCAATGTTTAAAGGTAATTGGTATCTACCTACACCTGCAACTGTCCATGTAGAGCCTGCTGGTATTGATTCAACCATATACAATAAATCTCTTAACTCTCCACCCATTGCGCCTGGTACGCCAAGAACAAAATCAAAGTGCATAGGTGATTTAATTATACCTTTTTTAGCCATTCTAACAGCTGTATCAATCATACCTTTTTCAAAACATTCAAGTTCTGGTTTAACTCCTAATTCATTCATACGATTTGCAAATATTCTTATATTTGCTTCAGTATTCATAAATACATCATCTGCAAAGTTGCATGTTCCCATGCTTAGTGTAGCCATTTCTGGATTTAATTCAATTGGCTGCATCCTTTGCTCAGGTGTATGCCAAGTAGCTCCACCAGTAGATGGTTGAAATATAATGTTGCATTTTGCTGCAGTTTTTTCTTTAATTTCTTTATAAACTGCATAATCTTGAGTAGGATTTCCCTCTGCGTCTCTTGCATGAACATGAATCATTGATGCCCCAGCTAAATAGCATTGATATGCCGCTTCTGCAATTTCATCTGGTGTAAGGGGTAAATTTGGTTGCTGTTCTCTTGTTACTTCTGCGCCTGTTAAACAAGCGGTGATAATTAATTTTTCCATAGTAAAACCTCCATATTTTTTTTGCCTAACTATATTTTACAATATTTACATAGTATAGTCAATGTCATGAAATACTAAAAACCACAATTTATTTTTACAATATGAAACTTAGTATTAACATTTTAAAGCATCAGTAATCATGAAAAGTAATGAGAGCACTCTATGTGCACATTTTATTTACTGTTTTAAGATAGTAATATAATTATTAAAAAAGCATATAAAAAAATATGATTTCATGATATGCTATATAATATTAGAATACTATATTTAAATAAAAAATAAGTAATGTAACATATTCACAAAATAATGGATATATGTTATACTAATAATATAATAATATAAAGGAGAATTACAAAAATAATGGATAGAGAATTAGCACTAAATATTGTAAGAGTTACAGAAGCTGCTGCTCTAGGCTGTGGAAAATATTTTGGAAGAGGGAATAAAGAAATAGCTGATCAAGCTGCTGTTGATGGAATGAGAAGTATGTTTCAAGTACTTGATATCTCAGGAACTGTCGTAATTGGTGAAGGAGAAATGGATGAAGCACCAATGCTTTACATAGGCGAAAAAATAGGTACTTGGGAAGAAGGTTCACCTGAAATTGACATTGCAGTAGATCCACTCGATGGAACAAATTTAATAGCTAAGGGTTTACCTGGTGCATTAGCAATAGTTGCCGTGGCGCCAAAGGGTTGTTTACTTCACGCACCAGATATGTATATGGATAAGATAGCTGTTGGACCTAAGTCAGTTGGATGCATAGATATAATGGCTCCATTAGAACAAAACTTATATAATGTAGCAAAAGCATTGAAAAAGAATATTACTGATATTACGGTTACGATGTTAGATAGAGAAAGACACAGTGATTTAATAAATAGGGCAAGAAGTGTTGGAGCAAGAATTAAGTTATTTGGTGATGGAGATGTTGATGCAGCAATTGCAACATGCTTTGGTGATTCAGGAGTCGATATTATGGTAGGTAAAGGAGGAGCACCAGAAGGAGTTATAGCAGCTGCAGCTTTGAAATGCCTTGGCGGTGAATTTCAAGGAAAACTAGTTCCCGAAAACGATGAAGAAATACGAAGGTGCAAGGAAATGTGCAATACTGATAAATGGGATAGAGTTCTTACTATGGAAGATTTAGCAAAGGGCGATGATGTAATATTTGCTGCTACAGGCGTGTCTGATGGTGAACTTTTAAAAGGTGTTAGATATATGTCTGATAACAGGGCTAAAACATATTCTATGGTAACAAGATCAAAATCAGGAACCATTAGATTTATAGATACAATACATGTTTTGGACAAAAAACCTAAATATGCGTACGTTAAGTAAAATAATAAAACTCTATGTTTGATATTCAGACATAGAGTTTTGTTTTACATAGTGTTTACTATTAAAATGTTATAATTCTAAATTTATATTTTCTAAGTTAAAAACTCTTAAAGAATCCTTAGTAGATTTTTCTTTTGCTTTATTAGCGTGAGTATTAATAATGTTGGCGCCAGATTTTTTTTTGTATAAAGAAACGGGACCATTAACACAACCGCCTTTACAAGCCATACCTTCTATAAAATTACCATTAAGTCTTCCTAATTTTGCAAGTTTAAGTGCCTTATCACATTCCTCTAAGCCATCACATATAACAGGTTTTAATTCTATGTTAAGATTTTGTTCCTCTATAGAATTTTGTATTGCTTTTGTTACTCCTCCTGAATGTGCAAAAATTCTACCGAAGTAAGAAGCATTATCTAAAGGTGAACCCTTGCATTCAGCAGGGTCTATTTCATATGCATCAAGAAATGCTATAAGTTCTTCAAAACTCATGCTATACTGTATATCATCCTTAAGATTATCACAAGTGATTTCAGCTTTTTTACCAACGCATGGACCTATAAAAATTATTCTTGCATTTTCATCAGTACTTCTTATAAGCCTTGCGGTTGCTATCATTGGGGAAACTGAAGTCGATATATTTTCAATTAGTTCTGGGTACTTTAACTTTATATACGATACAAATGCAGGACAACATGATGATGTAATAAATTTTTTATGCTTAAGTTCGTTTTCTAGTAACTTTGATTCATAATTTGCAACAATATCTGCTCCTATTGCAGCTTCTACAACTTCATAAAATCCCAATTGTTTTATAGCAGAAACAACATTATCAATTTCTGCATCTGGAAATTGTGCTGATATAGAAGGAGCAACAATACAATAAACTTTATATTGTGTATTATGTTTTGATTCATTAATTATTTTCATAATATCTAAAATATGTGATTTATCTGTAATTGCTCCAAATGGACATCTTGAAACGCAGGCACCACAATTTATGCATTTGTTTTTATCTATTATTGCTTTTTTAGTTTCAGGATTTATATTTAACGCTTCTACTTTGCAAGATGTTTTACATGGCCTTTTTACATCTGATATTGCTTCAAATGGGCAAACATCTCTACATTTCCCACACTCTATACATTTTTCTTGATTTATATGAGCTCTTTTATTAACTATTTCAATAGCTCCAACCGGACAATTTTCTTGGCAGTGATGAGCTAAGCAACCTCTACAAGCTTCCGTTACAGAAAATCTATATACGGGACATTCATCGCAGGCTAGATCAATTATATTTACTACTGGATTTTTAGAAGTATGAAGTACATTTTTTATTCTTTCTCCTATTATGGCTCTTTCTTTATAGATACAACACCTTGTTCCAGCATTTGGACCAGGAATGATTCTTTCGGGAATACTTAATAATTCTTTTGTTAAATTTCCACCTTTCTCTGATTTTATTAGTTCTTTTAAGACTTTATACTTTATATATTGCGCATGATTATCAAATTTTTTTTTCATAGATATGTTACCTTAACTTCCTTTCCAGTCTTTTGTAGTTCTTTTATTAAATCGTATATTATTTTTAGTTTTATATTGAATCCTGCTGGAAAATTCGGGTTTTGATGAGCAGGATTAATAGCCTTGCCTACGTAAAGATTTATATGTGTACTTTGTTCGGTTAAAATTCTTGTTAAAAGGGAACAGCCATCAAAGGTATTGTTCTCTATTTTATTTTCATAGCTACATTTATTGTATTCTTTAATTTTTTCAAGTGTCTTTCCCAAAGTAAGTACGCCTTCTGTAACTAAGTCAAAACCATCCATATATGCAATTGGAGGTATATCTTTACTTATTGAGTCTAAATCTATTTCAAGTTCTCTTTTTAATTCTCTTTCTGCGATTAGAGCAGTTGTACCACCACATATAATTTTCCTACTGCCTGGTTCTAACATTTTTTCTGCTAGAAAGCAATCCAATGATTTGTTAGATGGAGGTCCTATAAAAATATCAACATACTCAGGATCTCTTACTTTCAATGTTAGAATGGTAGTATCATCTCCAGGCTTATTATTATAAAGATTATTACATACACCTATAAAATTTCCATTAATTAATTGAGATGAGTTATTCACATCGTTTAGATTTTTGAGATAATCATTTATCTCATCCCATGCCCAACCAAGGTTAAGCATTTGACCTATGCCTGCATGAATTGCCCCATCACTTACTACACATAGTGTGTCTCCTAAATTAAGATGTATATTTGATTCGAATATTTTCTTTGAACCAATAGTTCTTTGAATCCTATCTACTGAAATACTTCTACCATGAGAGTAATAAAAATATGAAGGATTATCATACTCAGCTATATAGGCATTATTATCTTTATCTATTTTAATAATTGTAAATGTGGAATAGGCTAATTTTCTAACCTTGCATTCTGGCAATGTATTTATAATGGTTTCAATTGTTTCATCAATAGTAGCACCATTTTTGAGCATTGTGACAGCAATTTTAGTTGTCATTGTTGCTAAAATATTAGCTTTGACACCGCTTCCTAGACCATCTGATAAAACTATTATAGAGCCTTCGTCATTGTTTATAAATTCAACCTTATCTCCACATAACTCTTCACCATTTTTATTTATACTTTTATAATTAAAATCTATAAAACTTTTCATTTTATTTACCATTTTCCTCGAGTACAACCTTTTTAAGTTTAAGAAGTGCTGCTTTTGTTTCAGCAGTTGTTTCACCTAGAAGACCTGCAATTTCTTGTGCAACTCTCATTTGCTTCTCTATAACTTTATCTGCTGTTTCAATTGTATTTAACTTTAAATTAATTAGCTGATTTTTTTTAAATTCATCATCAGTGATATCATTTAATATACCAAAAAGTATTTTGTTTTTTGGAAGATAAATAATGCTTTCGTAAGATGTTAATCCATACTTTTCAATATATACTTTTTTTCCTATGATATTTTCGCCTGTACTGATTACTTCTTCATAATCTTCACAGGACAATATACTTGAAAGATGATTTCCTCTTATGTTATTTATCTTTGCTTTAAAAACATCTTCACCAACTGGATTTAGGTCTATTATGTTCAAATTTATATCTGTAATAACTAGAATATTTGGAGAGTATTCAAATATTATATTAGATAATTTTTCAGCCTTATTTCTCATATAAGGTATACACATTTCTGTATATGATAAGCCCTCGATTACTGAAATGGCCTTGTCTCTGCATGTTTCATAACCACATGCACCACAATTCAGTTCATCAGCTTTAGTATGTTTTCCGATTTTTCCTAATATAGAAATAATATCATCTTCAGTGTATGTTGGATACACATATCCTTTGTTTCTAAAATGTCTTGAATAATCTAGCTTTTTATCATCTGAGTTATAATTTAAATACTTAATATTTTTAGTTGGTGTAATTTTACTTTTAGCGTGGGTTTTTCTAACATAAACATTTTTGCTATTTCTAGGAACAGCAGGTCCACCCATGCAACCACCAGAACAGCAATTAGCTTCAATGCAAACATTATTTAATTCACCATTTATCAATGCTTCAAAAGCTTCTTTTAAATTATCAGTACCCGATACTGAAAGAGGTGTAAAGTTATTTTGCGATAATACATCTTCCATACCAGACAATATACCTTTTTCTAATGGATACTTTTTGCCTGTATAGTTTCCTTCTAAATCAGGTAGAGTATCTTCAAATGATGAAATATCTATATTTTTTAATTCTAGCCATTTATCTAATTCTTCGAAAGAAATTACTGCATCTATAGTTCCTGATAGTTGATAACCATATGCTTCGCATTTTTTTGAAATACAAGGACCTAAAAATACGATATAGGTATCATCTCCATGACGTTTGCGTATCATTTTACAGTGAGCTATCATAGGAGAATCCACAGGTATCATATATTTTATGAGTTCTGGATAATAAGTTTGTATCATCATGTTTGCAGATGGACAGCAAGTTGTTATAGCATTATTTGTATTTGTATCATTTATATATTCTTTGTAAATTTCAGTTATGTGCTGTGCACCTATTGCAGTTTCCTCCACAAGGGACACACCTATATATTTTAATGCTGAAATCAATTTGTAAGGTTCTTCATATACACCAAGGTAAGAAGGAGCAATAGAAATAACGACATTTCTTCCACTTCTAACCGCTTCAACCACATTGTCTAAATCACTATGGATATTCCGTGCATTTTGAGGACAAACCAAAAAGCATTTTCCACAGGCAATACACTTATCTTCAACAATTTGAGCTTGGTCATTAACCATTTTAATGGCCTTAACACTACAATTTCTTACACATTTGTAACAATTTCTGCAGTTTGCTGGGAAGAAGTCAAGTATTTTCATAGTAGCCTCCTTAAATTATGTTAGTTAAAACAATTTCTTCTAAAAAAATTTCTGCAGTTTCAGGTTCAACTGAATAAATTTTGTTATTAAATTTAACAGAAACTGCCTCAGTACAATGACCTAGACAAAATGCTGCCTTAATAATTATAGAATTTGTTAAATTATTATCATTAATATATTTTTTAAACTTCTCTATTACATCATAGGAGCCTTTTAAATGACAGGCACTTCCTACGCATATACTCAGTTCTAACATTTCACAACCTCCACTAATGTCCTTGTATTCTAATAAAGTTGAAAAATTTCTAATAGAATAAAACTTGTACAATATAGTTATTATAAACTGCTCAATAATTAAAGTCAATAAGTTCGTTAAATAATTAACTAAAATATAAAAACAACTACTTTAAGTATGAAATATCTACAATAATTTAACAAAAGAAAGAAGTTGGAAAAATAGGTAATAGGTAATAGTGAAATGTAGTGTGCTCATTACATGAAGTCTAGTAAGATGATTCAATTAAATTATTTTATTAATTATTGGAATTCTAAAAATTATATTTTCATATTTCTCTGTAAGGTTGTTTGATTTATAATATGCAATCATTGCATTAATTTCTCCACCTATTAATATAATTGTACTGCTTATATACAACCAAACTAATAAAGCTATCATTCCACCGATACTTCCATATATTTTAGAATAACTTCTGAAGTTATTTACATAAAATGAAAATGCCAGAGAAGTACATAACCATCCCATTGTGGTAAAAATAGAACCAAAAATAACTTCTGATAGTTTTTGATTACGATTTGGACTAAATTTATAAAATATAGAAAAAACCATAATCATTGAAACAAGAGGGATTATGTATTGTATAATTTTCCATGAAAAATATAAGATCTTTGACGATCCAAAATAAGTATATAAATAATCGCTAACAAATTGTCCGAATACCAATAATAAAAAGGTAAAAACAATAGTAATTGCTAAGCCTATGGTGAATAATATCCCCATTATTTTTATTTTCCATAGAGGCCTGTTTTCTTTGAAGTTATATGCTTTATTCAATCCTTTAATCATAGCACTAATACCTTTTGAAGAACTCCATATAGTAGCAAGCATACCAACTGATAGTAATGTTAAACTTCTAGCTCCTAATGTTTCATTAATAATCCCAAGAATTAAACTGCTCGTTTCCTGTGGTAAAAATTTTACTATGTTTTCTATGACATCTGCTGTAGAAATAGGGGTAAAGCTTAGCGTATTTAATAAAAATATTAAGAAAGGGAAGAAGGACAAAATTAAGTAATAAGTGATTTGTGCACTCAAACCACTTATATTATCATCTTTATATCGAAAAATTAATTGTTTTATATATATTTTTTTTGTTAGTATTTGCATACAATACACCCCACAAATAATAAAATAAAAAGTGGTGTACACCACTCTTAATTTTATTATTAAATTTATGAAAATATGTATTTTTTTATCATCTTTTACGTTTGTGTTTCTTATCAAAATAATCAATACCCATTTTTAAAATATGGCCTACAACTTGTACATACTCAATTGTTATTTCTGCCTTTTTAGCTGCAGTATTTGATGAATCTGATATATTATTTTGAATGTTTTCGGCAGTATTTGTTAATGTTGTAATACCTTCCTTAACATCACCAGTTATACTTTTGATATCAGATGCAATAACTGGCAAAGATTCCATAGTGCTATCGATGTTTTTTCTATTAGTTTCTACTAAAAGTCTTAATTCTTTTAAGAAAAGATTGATATTTCTAATACTTATAGTAAGATAAACTAATACAGCAAATATTGCTGTATAAAGAAAAAATGAAATAATTTGATTTATTGTTATAGTAATTTCCATTAATTCACCTACTATTTTTAATATCTTTTTATAATTACTAATAGTTATCAGTTAAGCATATCATAATTTTGATTTTTTGTCAAATTATGCAAAATAAACAAGAATATTTGAATTATGTGCAATTTTAAATGCTTATAAAGAATATTTCTTGACTTAAGTATTTCTAAGTGATATTATTGATGTTGCCAGTCTATATAATATCCTAAAATTCCCATTAAAATTAAAATTATAAAGTACAAGGCTAATCATCGGTTTTTATGGAGGTGTTTTTTTGAACATAACCGAATTAACAGGTTTAAAAGTTGCGGAACTTAAAGAACTTGCAAAAAAAAGAGGAATTCTTGATGCTTACAAATATAAAAAGGATGAATTAATGCTAAAAATTAGTGAAACCTTTACAGATGATTTTGATAAGTCGGAAGAATTTATTAATAACGATTTAAATGATGAAAATAAATTACAAAAAGAAAAAGATTTTGAAGAGAAAAAAGTGATTGAAAATGCCAGTGCATTAGAGGAATTTGAAAATCAACAAGATGCAGAAGATTTAAAAAAGAAAAAGCAGAAAGAAAAGCATAAAAAGGAATTGCCGGATAGATTAGCTGATGAAATTGAATCAAGCGAAGAAGTTCTGAGTGTAATGGGTATTTTGGAAACACATCAGGATGGATATGGATTTTTAAGGACTAATAATTATTTAACAAGCGAAGATGATGTTTATATTTCGCCCTCTCAAATACGAAGATTCCGTTTAAAAACAGGAGATAAAATTAGTGGTATTACAAGACCACCAAAACAAGGTGAAAAATTTAAAGCACTATTATATGTTAAAAAAGTAAATGATGAAAATCCAGAGCTTTCTAGAAATAGAAAGGATTTTGATACACTTACACCTATTTATCCCAATGATAGAATAAAACTTGAAATAACTCAAAAAGATATAGCAATGAGAATAATAGATTTAGTTGCGCCTATAGGAAAAGGACAAAGGGGTATGATTGTTGCACCACCTAAAGCTGGAAAAACAACAATATTGAAAAATTTAGCAAATAGCATAGCTGAAAATTTTCCTGAGGTAGAAATTATAATGCTTTTAATTGATGAAAGACCTGAGGAAGTTACAGATATGAAAAGGTCTGTAAAGGGAGATGTTGTTTATTCAACTTTCGATGAGCTGCCTAAAAATCATATTAAAGTAGCGGAAATGGTTTTAGAGAGAGCAAAGAGACTTGTAGAACATGGCAAGGATGTTGTAATTTTATTAGACAGTATAACTAGATTAGCGAGAGCATACAACTTAACAATACCACCAACAGGTAGGACGTTATCTGGAGGACTAGATCCTGGTGCGTTGCATGGACCAAAAAGGTTCTTTGGAGCTGCAAGAAATATAGAGTTTGGTGGAAGTTTAACAATTTTAGCAAGTGCATTGATAGAGACAGGAAGTCGAATGGATGATTTAATATTTGAAGAGTTCAAAGGAACCGGAAATATGGAACTGCATCTTGACAGGAAACTTTCAGAAAAAAGAGTATTCCCAGCACTTGATATAAACAAATCTGGTACTAGAAGAGAAGAACTTTTATTAAAACCTGAGGAACTTCAAGCTATTTGGCAAATAAGGAAAGCATTAAGTAATTTTTCAGTTTCAGATGTTACTGAAAGAATGCTTGATGGTTTGCTAAAAACTAAAACAAATGGTGAATTTATAAAAGATGCAAGTAAAATATTAAACATTGAAAAAATGAGAAATGATTATTAAATAATAGTCATACTTGTAAAAAAGATATTGTAAAATATAAACTCATATGCTATAATACTCGAAGTATGTTGTTAATTATAAAAATTAATATAAAAGATAGTGGAAAGAGGTGAACGGGATGAAAAAAGAAATACATCCAGACTATAAAACAGTAACAGTTAGATGTGCATGTGGTAATACTTTTGAGACAGGTTCAGTATTAGATGAAATCAAAGTTGAAATATGCTCAGAATGTCATCCGTTTTTTACTGGTAAACAAAAGTTTATCGACCAAGGCGGTAGAGTTGACAAGTTTAAGAAAAAATACAACAGAGATTAAGAAATACAAAACTTTAAAGATTCGATATATATCGAATCTTTTTGTCTTTTTTTGCATATCAAAAAGATTAACTTAAGTTAATTGTTAAAATTATTTAATTATGTTGCTTCGTAAATATTTTGTAATGGCTTAAAGCACTTAAATAAGCCAAAAACTATCGTTTCATTATTTTGATTTTCTGTAACAATTAATAAAAATTAATAAATAATTTCCTTAAATTATGATATACTCATGTTGAATGCAATAAATTTAAATTAAAATTCAAATCAAGGTAAAACCTTGTCAAGGTATAGTAATTATAAAAATTTAGGAGGCTTTTAAATGAGTAAACCAATATTATCAGATCACTTTAAATCAAGGACGCCATCGGATGTTAGACTAGCGCAGATGAAATATGATGAACGTAAGGTTAAACCAGAAGCAGTAATTAATGTAGGTATTGGAAATGTTTCGCTTCCAACAAATCCTGCTATGCAGAAAAGGATGTTTGCATTAGACGCACCTGAAAGCCCATTTTCAAAAGGAGTAATAAGATATACAAGTACTGCTGGCTTTGTTGAGTGCCAGGATGCATTTAAAAACATTCTTAAGTGTGAAGGTTTTGATACTGAAAAATTAATTGTTCAGATAACTGATGGTGGATCTTCTAGCATGGAATTGTTGTTAGTTGGTGTTTGTGGAGATGCAGGTACTGATGACAAGCCACTTATGATGATAGATCCAGCTTATACAAATTATATATCCTTTGCAGAAAGAATAGGACGTACTACTGTTACTGTAAAACGTCATTTAAGCGATGATGGTAAGTTTAGTCTTCCTGAATTGGATAAAATTGAAGAAACTATTAAAAATAATAATCCAGGAGCACTTCTTGTTATACCTTATGACAATCCTACAGGACAGTTATATGACTACGAAACACTAAAAGAGCTTGCTAAATTATGTGTAAAATACAATATGTGGATGGTAAGTGATGAAGCTTATCGAGAATTATTTTATGAAGAAGGAAGCCAACTTGTTAGCATTTGGGGTATTACTGATGCAGATGTACCTGGTATTGAAGGAAGAAGAATTAGTATAGAAACTACATCTAAAGTTTGGAATGCATGTGGTTTAAGAATTGGTGCGTTAATCACTGATAATCCAGAGTTTAATAATCGTTCAGTAGCTGAATATACTGCAAATCTCTGTGCTAATGCAATTGGTCAGTATATATTTGGAGCACTTGCACATGAAAATAAAGACCAAATTGTTGGTTGGTGCAAGAGTTTACGTGAATATTACAAAGAACTAATATTTAATGTATATAATGGATTGAAAGAGCAAGAACCAGGTTTGATAGTTTCAAGTCCAGATGCATCCATTTACTCAGTTATTGATGTTAGAAATGTTGTAAAACCAGGTTTTGATGCAATAGACTTTGTATTATATTGTGCACAAGAAGGATCTGTAAACTACAATGGAGTTGAAACAACGCTTTTAGTAGCACCTTTGAAGGGATTCTATGACATTAAGTCTGGAGAAAATAATCCTGGAAATACTCAATTCCGTATTTCATTTGTAGAAACACCTGAAAATATGGCAAAAGTTCCTGAATTATTTGTTAAGCTTTTAAGACAGTACGAAGCTCAAAGATAATAGGGTAATATATAATAATAAAAACAGTGCAGATATTTAATTTGCACTGTTTTTATATAATTTAATAAAATGAACCTAGCACTTCGATGGGTTTTCTTATTAAATTATCAATTTTTTTCATGTTATCACCATTAATAGTTACTAAACAGCAGCATGATGGACCAGCTGATTTAGCAATATCTACTGAAATATCTGAGTTATATTTAAAGTTTATATTATTATATGAACATAGATCGTTTAATTCAGAAGAAATACCTCTTGATCCAATGGGCAGTATTTCATGTATGAAATCACTTAGATATAAATTTTCAAAATCTGAGATATCCATTATTTTATCAGGATTATTAACCACTTCATTTCCAACAAGGGGTAAACCTAAAAGAACACATATGTCAGTGCTTTTAGTTTTCTTGTATTTTAATTTTTCTTTACGGCATATTCCAATACAAGTTACACCCATTGATGTTTGAACAGTTTTCATATTTTCCTCAGTGCTGCCCGTCATATGTACGTTGCATGTTTTCAGCATAGATAGAGCCTTGGTAAAACCTTCTATTAATTCTTTTCCTGTGTCATTCATTTCTACTGCTAAGCCATCTGATAGTATAATGGGTTCAAATCCCATACTCAAAAGCTCAGCAAGAACAACTTTTGCAGTTTGATGAGCTACTATATGAGGAGATGCTTTAACAACATCAAATTCTTTATTTCCTATTGCTCCGCAGGAATCGCAAGAAATTCCCATATACCTATTTTCATCTATTGAGATAACAGTTAAATCTCTTACCTGTTTTATTTCCATTTTGAATTCTCCTAAACTTATTATCTATTAAAAGTATTTTAACATATAATCCCATTGGTTTCTATAATAATTTTATATAAACTACCTGTTGTTTAGTTCTGCGTAGTTTAATATATCCCTGCATAGGAAAATTACAAATGCAGAAATTAATATATTCCATATGAATGTGATTAAAAGACCTGCAATGATAGGATCTAAAACACTAATTGATGCAGATGTAAAAATGGCAATTATAATCCCTGGTAAAGCAAGTATCATCATTATTATAATATATAAGAACATAATTATTACTTTGCTATTAAGTGAACCTAATAGCCTTTCTGTCAATATATTACCTGACATAAATAAAATACCAAATCCTATTCTTGCTACTATACATACCGCTATATTAATAGGAGAGATATCTAGCAGTATACCAATGGAAATAAATAGTATGATAGCTTCTGTTGTTATCTTTAAAATGTTTTCTTTGGATATTTTAATAAGTTTTAAAAACGGATTGACTGGTATCATGTAGACAAATGGCATTTTAAGTTCGCGAATCCATCTTCCAGTAGCTGTTGAAAAAATTTGCATATATGTTGAAAAAATAAATATAGGCAATATATTTTCAGAATTTTGATTAATTACATTACTTGTGAAAAAAGCATATACAATTGATATTATTATAAATATTATGGATGTCTTATCTATTAAAAAAAGTCCCGAACGCCTATTTTCAATTAAATGTTTATAAAAGAAAACATCAGCTCCTGTTCCTCTATTTATGCCTATTCTACCAACCCTTACATTTTTTCTTGCATCAGTTATATTGCCTTCCTTTTTAGCTGTTATTGCACTATGGGACACCTCGGTAGCTAGAAGCACATCTTCATAAAAATCAGACCTAATTTTAGTTATAGCATATACAATTACAAAAATAGAAAGTAAAGTTAAACCAACACCACTAATTATATGAATATAATTAGCTGAGAAAACGCCAACTACAGCCATTTTTACCCAGCCTACAACTGGAAGTAAATTTAGCCAAAATGAATTTGTAGCCTCAACAGCAGAATCTATAATATTTTCAGTGCCAGTTACAGTTTTATAAAAAATATAAGAAACAACTAAAGCAGATAATCCTACTATAATGAACTTAATTTTTGCTTGAAGTTTTTCATCATTGCTTGAGAATGAATATATTGCCATTGCTGCAAGTTGAGAACAAAAAACAACTATGCAATATCCTATTAGAATTACAATAAGCCCACCAAATGATAATCCATAGGTCATATTTAGCCATGCGTATTGATATATCAAAAAAACTCCAACTAACAAAGATGTTCCCATTTGTTTTATAAGGCCATATATTAATATCCTTTTGGTTGATATGGGAGTTGAAAACAATAAACTAACATCAGCCATAGAATAAAAGCTTGCGCCTGATGACAAACCTTTTAAGCTTGTTGCTATAAATAGGTATGAATATAAAGCAAATACAATAGCATAAAGTTCATTCGTATTTCTTAAATTATCAGATGGTAAATCGGAATCTAAGGATCTTGAAAAAATAACTAAAGCCAGCATTGCTATGAAGAAAATTATAGCAATAAGTTTCCCGGGATTTTTTCTTAATTCCTTTATAGAATTTTTAATTGTTGTGAAAAAAAGATAACTTAATGCTTTCATTGATCATCACACTTCTTTTCCGTAATTTCAAAGAAAAGCTGTTCTAGAGTTTTATCACTCTTATCTTCTGAATTATTATACTTAGTTGCCTCAAAGGATCCATTTACCATAATGTGTGCCACATCCCAATAGTCTTCAACACTATCTAGCATATGTGTGCTTATTAAAACAGAAGCTCCTTCGTTTTTTAATTCTACAAACATTTTTTTTAATTCTTTAATTGCATGTGGGTCGAGCCCAACCATAGGTTCGTCGAATATAATTACTCTTGGTTTGTGAAGAATAGCACAGCAGATGCTAAGTTTTTGTTGCATACCCTTTGAAAGCTCCTTGCCAAGTTTATTCTTTTTATCCATTAATTCAAACCTAGTAAGAAGTTCATCACCATAGTTCTGCCAATTATCAAGCTCATATGCTCTTCCAATAAACTCAAGGTGCTCACCTACTGTTAACAAATCATAAACAGCTGGCATTTCAGGGATATAACCTAAAAGCCTTTTCGCTTCAATTGTTTTATTTTTGTGCTCACATATATCTATGTCTCCCTCAAATCTCAATAGACCGGCAATGCATTTAATTATAGTAGATTTACCAGCACCGTTAGGACCAAGTAAAATAGCTATTTGCCCATCTTCAACACTAAAACTTATTTTGTTATTGGCGATGAACCTGCCATATTTTTTCGTTACATTGTATACATTAAACATAATAATCTGATTTCCTTTCAAGTATTAAAAATATGAAATGCATATATTTGATATTAGTATATATTATACCTTGTTATAATTCAACTATTTATGGTGTAAACTATCATTTATCAATGCTAAAATTATACAAAATACGTTCTGAAACTTTCATTTAAAAGTTGTGCAACGTATTTTTATGTGCTATAATTATTTAAAGTTTTTATAAAATAAATGATAAACGCAAAATAATTAGGTGGTGAGTTCGTGTCGCATCAAGCTATATATAGAAGGTTTAGACCAAAAATATTTGATGATGTTTTAGGTCAGGAGCATGTGACTAAAACTATAAAAAATCAAATTTTATCAGATAATATTGCTCATGCTTATTTGTTCACTGGAATTAGAGGTACTGGAAAAACTTCTACTGCTAAAATATTTGCTAGAGCAGTAAACTGTACTAATAATCATGATGGTAATCCATGCAATGAATGTGAATCATGTAAGAGTATACTTAATGAAACAAATATGGATGTTATTGAAATGGATGCAGCTTCAAATAATGGAGTAGAAGATATAAGGGAGCTTAGAGATAAGGTGAAATTTCTCCCTGTAAATAGCAAACATAAGGTATATATAATAGATGAGGTTCACATGTTGTCAAAGGGTGCTTTTAATGCGCTTCTTAAAACATTAGAAGAACCACCAGAACATTTACTATTTATACTAGCAACAACAGAACCACATAAGATTCCACCTACAATTTTGTCTAGATGTCAAAGATTTGATTTGCATAGAATAAAAATACCTACTATTGTAGAAAATATGAGGAAAATTTGTGATGAAATAAATGTTGATATAGACGAAAATGCACTGAAGCTTATAGCATCAAATTCAGAAGGAGCTATGAGAGATGCACAAAGTATATTGGATAGATGTTTATCATTTACGAATGATAAAATTGATTACGAAACTGTAATAAATTTACTAGGTACAGTTAATTATCAAACGATTATGGAAGTAGCAAGTTCTTTATTAGAAAAGAATATTGAAAAAACCATGGTATTAGTTGATGATATACTAGATAAGGGAAAAGAGTTAAGTTTTTTCTTAGATGAGTTAATCATATATTTTAGGAATTTATTAATTATAAAAACAACTAATTCAATAGATAATTTGACAAAAGTTTCAGAAGATGCTGTAAATGAACTTAAAGTAATAAGTGAAAAAATATCTATAGATGAAATAGTTTATTACATAGAGGAATTATCTTCAACTCAGGTTGATTGTAAGAGGGCATTAAATCCAAAAATTCTTCTAGAGACTAAACTTATTAAAATGATGCATAACTCTAATACCTTTAATATTGAAGAATTGGTTAAAAGAATTGAAATGCTTGAAAATGGTATAAAAAGTGACAAACCAATATACATTAAGCAAGTAAATACATCACCAAAACAAAAAGAAGTTGAAAAATCTGCAATAAATCTTACAAAAGATCAACCTTCTATAAAATCTGAAAAAAGCGAAGAAGAAAAGCCTGTGAAAAAATCTATTCCTAGAAATATGGGTGATGAAGAAATCTATAATGGAGTAGTTAATGGATGGCAGAACATATTAAGGAAAATACGAAGTGAAAATGCAGGACTTCAGGCAATAATTAGAGAATGCAACATAGTTGAGGTGAAAAATAAAAAAATAGTATTTGAATTTGATCCTAAATTTACATTTCACATAAATGCTGCAAATCAATCGAAAAATAAAACAAAGTTTAAAGAAATTCTAAGTGGCTTTCTTAATACAGAATGCGAAGTAGAATTTATTATAAGAAATGAAGAAAAAAAACAGTCAAAGCCGAAACAAACAATAGAAGATATATATGAAGATTTAAAAAATGAATTTGGTGAAGACAAAGTAGAATTTAATCAGGAGGATTAGTAATGGGTATGAAAGGTAGAAAAATGCCAATGGGAATGCCAGGTGGCGGAAATATGAACAGTATGATGAAACAAGTTCAAAAAATGCAGAAACAAATGGAAGAAGTGCAAGGAGAAATTGAGCAAAAAGAGGTTGAGGCTTCAGCAGGCGGTGGAGCAATTAGCGTTAAAGTTACAGGAAAAAAATCCCTTGTTGAGTTAAAAATAGACCCAGAGGTTGTAGATAAAGATGATGTAGAAATGCTTGAAGATATGATAGTAGCAGCTATAAATGAAGCATTTAGAAAAGCTGATGAAATGATGGAAAGTGAAATGAAAAAAGTTACAGGTGGGGTAAATATTCCAGGGTTATTCTAATCAGCATTATTTATTAACATAATTATAAATTAGAGAGCTAGAAGAAGAGAAGAAAGGTTGATTATAACCGATGGAACAATATACAGCGCCAATAACTAAATTAATAGAAGAATTTGCAAAGCTTCCTGGTATAGGTAGAAAAACCGCTCAACGTCTCGCTTTCTATGTTATTGATATGAAAGGTAATGAAGTTGTGGAGCTAGCAAAAGCTATAGTTAATGCTAAGAAACTTACAAAACATTGTAAAACATGTGGAAATTTAACCGAAGGTGATATATGTAATATATGCGGAAACTTCAAAAGGGATAATTCTATTATATGCGTTGTAGAAGATGTAAGAGATATAGCATCTATGGAACGTACAAAAGAGTATAGAGGTTTATATCATGTACTGCATGGTACAATTTCACCATTGGACGGTATAGGTCCTGATGAGATAAATATTAAAAACTTAATCAGTAGACTAAATGAAGGTGTAACAGAAGTTATACTTGCTACAAATCCAACCATAGAAGGAGAAGCAACGGCAGTATACATATCAAGACTAATAAAGCCATTGGGAATAAAAGTAACGCGTATAGCGCACGGAATCCCAGTTGGTGGAGATATAGAATATGCAGATGAATTAACACTTATGAGAGCTATGGAAGGCAGACGAGAGTTTTAGAATGGTGGACGAATTTGTCACCCCAAAATAATCTCTTATCAAAAATCAAAATAGTTTTATCAAAAAGCACATTCAAAGGACCTTCCCCGGAAGTCCAGAGCGTGCTTTTTTTGTTTTGATCTATATTTTGATGGATAAAGAGAATAGAAAAGAATGATGGAAAAAGATCGATAGAAAAACCTAAACCGAAAAACACTAACAAGTAAAAACCATTGAAATTAGAATAAAAATGGAAAACATAATTGAAAAAAATATTGAAATGTGGATAGAATAGCCTGAAAACTATCTGGATGTGTAAAAGATAGATAAAAGGAGAAGAATTAAGCATTAAGATAAAAAATATTGATTACTAGAATTGATAAAAACATTGAAATATAAATTGATTTTGGCTCTGAACTACATGTATTAAGATATCGTACCGAAAAGAAAATTGATTGATAAATAGATTAGATATTGCTTATTAAAACTTGCCCCTTAACCCCGCAACTTCTTCTTATTACTTTTCTATTATTGCTTATTCTTGATATGACTTTATTATCTGAAGAAGTGGAAAAACTGACAAGAATGCTGAATTAGTCTGCCAGTTCATTAAAATTAGATTAACCGAAGGTAAAATTGAAGAATGGCTTGATATCAATGGTGGAGGGGGTGAAAGATGATAGGGGTTTATTTTCGTTTTGGGGGAAAGTTTATTAGGGGGGGACAAGAATTGTGCATTCATCAAATAAAAGAGTCTGTGAAGAAAAGTATGTAAATTAATTTAAAAAATAGCTTTCTATGATAAAATAAAATTCATAGGAGTCTTTTTTTATGGCTTCCATCCTGGTTTATCTCTATCCTTCCCTCTCTCTAATAAAGCCATAAACTCCTTGACTAAATTTCTTAACATCATTTACTAAAATTCCAAAATGTGGTACAATAATTTATAATAATAAAATTCATATTAATTCGGCTTGTGTGGAGTATATCTGTGTAGATTCACAGAAAACTTTATGGGAGTTTTATTTAGTTGACAATGCACAAATTTACTTGCAAGAAGTATTTGAATTTCTAATAGAAATGAATTATATTGTTGCATCTGAAAGTAAATCATATGATAATCTACTTATGTCACTTTGTTTTGATTATCACAAAAAAGCCTCTTGTAATGCCTATCTTTTTAGAGACGATACAGATACAAAGTATTCGACAATTGAATTTGAAAATATCAAGTTCAGGTTAGCTACCAGAGAGGATTTAAAAGACCTTGAAGAAATTAATAGGTTTGCAGATAATGTAGACTTTTTTTCGATTTGGAAAAAGAAACTCAAAATTATAATTATCCATCTAAAAAAGCTCTCGAAAAAGCTGGGTTTATAAGTAAACACAGAATGGTAAAGTTTGAATTTAAGTAGGTTATTATAGCTTCAAATTTCCAAATATTTGGTTTGTAAAGGTATAATTAGATGAAACAAGAGGAGGTGTTCAAATGTTATGTCCATATTGTGGAGATGAGATGGATAAAGGATTTGTTCAAAGTGTAAAGAAAATATTTTGGACTCGTAAAAGGAAAAAGATATTCTGGATACCTGATTCATCAAAAGATGATATTATAATTTCTGGTGATATGAATGGTTGGACTAAAGAAGCATACCTTTGTAAAAACTGTAAAAAGATTACGATTGACTTAGTAAATGATTAAAATTTAATTTAAGTAGTGGGGTTAATACGTAGTTTTCAAATTTTACGACGTAACTGTAATATATTACTGCATATAGGAGGTAGTGTCTTTGAAATTTTTTATAAATTTATTGAAGTTTACTTTGTTTTTTTTATTATGCAATTATCTGTTTATAGGTAGTCAATTTAATAAGGCTTTAATAATTGCAGTTGTTAGTTATAGTGGACCAAAACTAATTGATTATATATATTTAAAAATAAAAAATAAATATAGCTAATTCGGAATCTTCAAATATTGCGGTGCTACAAGAAGTCGTTGATTTGTATTGTTTCATAATATACTGAGTTAGCCAGAGTTTCAGAATAAGGGGGTTGGAAAAGAGTTGATGAGAAGATGTATGGAATATTTCCCTGATTCAGAGTGGTTGGTCGAAACAGAAACAGCAACAGGATTTTATGAAAAGATAGGATTTAAGCCCAATAAAGATGTCTTTTTAAATATTCCTTGCAAATGGTTTTGATATAGTTTGTATTGAACAATTTACAATTTATCGTTTAGTTAATTCGTAATTTTTGTAATCTACGATAAGCGAACGAGGAGGAAAGTTTATGAAACGGTACATAGATGCTAAACAATGTGCATGTATTGCAATTTATGCCAAAAATGAAGAAGGAAAACCAATAGAAATAGTTCAAGCAGGTACAACTATATATAGTATGCAAATAAAAGATAGAAAAGATTATCTAATGATAGAAGAAAAAAATGCAGTATTTTTTATCTTTGATGATTGCATTCCTCAAATTGATTTTTATGCTGTTCCGAGGATTGATATATTTGCAAGAGATAATCAAGACGGATACTTTGGTACTATAGGTGATATAAGTGATTTAGAGAATTTGAAAGCAATAATATGCTATATAAATAAAAATAGGAATGTATTTAAAGTTGCAAATTGTCTTCGCGAGTTTTTATTTCCTACTGATACAATTAGAGAACGTATACAACATATGAAACCAATATCTGGAATAACATTTTGCAGTTCTTTGAAAGAAGCAAAAGAACTATATGAATTTTTAAATATATAATAATAAAGGATTAGTCACAGCAGGTCGTTGATAATTTCAAAAATTTATATATTAATACATGTCGAGATTATAGTAAATGCGACAGATGAATTGTATCAGGAGGTAATTACTTGCGATTTAATATAGTATTGATTGTTTTTGTTACTATTCTTATATTATATGAAGTGCAATCATTAACACGTAGTGGGGAACTGATTGCAAAGGAAAAGAATATATTTTATATACTTCAAGTTGTCACGTGGGGTATTTTCTTTGTTGCATTTGGACTGCATTTAAAGCGTAACATTATTAGAAATTACAATAATGATATGTCTGTGGGAAATATTTTATCAAATGTTATTTGGATGTCACTTTCAATTGTGTATATCATTAGAGGTCTCAAAGGTTCAGCAATAAGAGAAAACGGAATATTTGTATTTGGAACATTTCATAAATGGTCTAAAATTCAAAGTTATAGTTGGGTATCGCCAAATATAATACAATTTAAATTTAAAGCAAGTAAATTATTTAAACGTTGCAAGCCAGTTGCAAAGGTTAATATTATCTTAAAAGAAGAAGCAGTATCAGAAGTAGAGAAAATAGTACAAGAATATTTTCCTTCATAATTTTTAAATAACTTTTGTGTCAGGATTTAATTGTTATATATAATAATTTGTAAGTAAATATAAATTACATCAGGAGATTAGAATATGAAAAATTTAAAAAATCCAGCATTTATTTATTTAATAATTAATACTATTTTAATGCAAATAATAGGAGTTATAGCATTTAATAGGTACAATTCTCAGGGATTAAAACAATTGATAATATACATGGATATAGCAGTCGTATTATCATTACTTTTCTTTTATATCACTAAAGTTTTAAATAAAAAGAATAAAATAATAGATTTTATTTTTGTTCCTTGTATTGTTTTTTTTACAATTTATTCAATATGGTCTTTTAGGAATGCTTCACCTTTTAATATAGACCCAATACCCACAATTCAAATTAGTACCCCAGATGTAAATAATCCTGCAATTAAAGTAGTTACTTTTGAAACGTATGTTGTAAATAAAAGCAAAAAACCTGTAGATGTAAAATTTTATTTTACAAAGGAAGATGGAACTGAAAATTGGTATCCATATTATGATATAATACCTGATTTACATGTTACAGAGGTATATCATATTGAACCTGAAAAAGTAGAACATATAAATTCTGAAATAACTGTTAAAACTGATGATGTTAGATTAATTACATCACACTTTACGGATGCTGATGTGCGATATGAAATTATAAAATAAGATGCAAACAGAGTTATATTAAATATGATATTAACATTGTAGCCTCTGGAAAAGTATGAAAAAATGTGGAATGAATTATGAAGAAACATTAAGGGAAGTTTCAAATTATAAGCATCAGTAATATAAAACGAATTAGATAAATTATATAGGAGGTAATTATGGATAAAAAATTATGCTATATTTTAGGAACGGTATTTATTGTTACAAGCGGGATTTTATATTCAATAGAAAGGTTTATAGCTTATTTTTCATGGATTGGTCAGATGAATGCACATACAGGGAGTTTTCCAACATATCCTGATTTACCGAGTATATTTACTAATATTTTTGTTCCAGCTTTTATTATTATGGGTGTAATTTTATTTATATTAGGATACAGAAAACATAATAAAGTGTGACGTAATATTCAAATATTACGACACAATTGTAATATTAAGTGTCGTATCATTATAGTAATATACATTAAGAGTTATTTATTTAATTTGAAAAATTTATGGAGGTATTTATGGATAAAGGAATGAAGGCAATAGTGGCTCTGTTTATTTTTAGTATAGTGCTTAATTTTTTAATATATACAAGACTTCAGGAAACTGAAAATGAAGTGAAGAACTTACGTAATAATATGTTAGCAAGTTATGAAAATTTGAATAATTCTATTTCTAAAATAGACAGAAATGTAAGTAGTCGATTAGATGAATTTGTAAATGATAATAGTTGGGTTATAAATGAAGAATTCATAATAGATTACGAAAAAACTACAAACCAAGAAGTGCATTTAGATATTCAGTGGTCATTTAATGAAATAGAAGAGAGTGCTAAGGTGTACTTGGTATACAGTGATGAAAGCGGTAAATATGTGAAGGAAGAAGCAATTAAACAAGATAACGGTATGTATAAATCATCATTAATACTTTTTTTGGATAAAATCTATAAATATAAAATTATGTCTGAAGGAAGTGTTATAAAAGCGATAGAAGAAAAAGAAATTCCAGAAGATTATTATAAACCTGGCAGAATTGAAATATCTGATATGAGTTATGAAGAAAGTAACGGCTATTTACAAAGTTTAGCAATAGATGTTACACAGCAAGGGAATCTAATTTCTGGTTTCTATAAACCTGAAAAATTACAACTTATAATTAATTATAGAAATAATGAAATGGAAATATCAGAATTTCAATTTAAAAGCGAAAGCCTATTTACAAATATATGGTCAGCAAAAATTGACAGTTTTAAAGATAAAACAGAATCTATTGTCCTAGAAATTAAATATGAAAATGGATATATCGACAGCAATGAAGTTTGGCCGAAAGATAAATTTAGCGAAAAACTAAAACATAATTAATCAAATATTCAAAGAAGTATCATTTTAATACGTCGCACTATTCTGATTTTCCGTCGAAACAGTAGTTAATGGCGGAATATCTGAAAGTACAATTTATTGTGAGCCTGATAATGTATATATAGAAAGATACTGGATAGAGATTTAAAAAATTTAATCTCTAATAACAATTTTCTTATGTAAAATTATGTGCAGCAAAGATTATTTATATAATGAGTGGAGGGCAATATTTTGAAATCAATTGGAAAAATCTTTTTAATAGGAATTGTAGTCGCGGTTATTGGGATTGTTTTTTCAGAAACATTTAGTGTTATTGTTAATGGATTAGATAGAGATACAAGTCGTATATTGGGAATGGGTACTTATATTTGCATTACACTTGTTATCTGCACAGGAGTAATTGTAGGGCAGGTAAAAAATAAGTAAAATGAGCATAATCTGTATTTGAAGATTTTATTGATATTACTAATCTAAAACTGAAATTAATAAACAATAATAATTTACAATATTCAAATGTTGTGTGTGTTAGTTCACAACCTTCTTATTCAAACAACAGTATTATAAGAAACGAACCAATTAATAATAGGCAGGAATATTAGAAATCATCATTTTGATTATATAATTAGTACATATGCAATTCATCATTTAACAGATAAAGAAAAAATTAATTTCGTAAAATTACTTTTAACACTGCTAAATGACAAAGGAAAGATACTTATAGGGGATGTTGCTTTTAAAACAAGAAGGGAATTAGAAAAGGGTAAAGAAAAATACAAACAGTATTGGGACAATGAAGAAATTTATCTTGTAGCAGAAGAAATCATACAACATTTAAATGATGTATATTTCATTGATTATATAATAATATCTCATTGTGCTGGAGTCTTAATTATTTCAAACAAATAATATTGTCAAGTGACAATAATCTTTAATTAAAGGTATGATTATTGGAGGTTAATGTGTTAGAAGTGAAATTTTATGAAAATGTTGAAGATAGTTTATTAAAGTTTGCTGTTATTGTTGCAAGGCATAATGGGAAATGGGTTTTTTGCAAGCATAGGCAACGTAATACCTATGAGGTTGCAGGTGGTCATAGAGAGGAAAACGAAAAAATTATTGATACTGCTAAGAGAGAATTATTTGAGGAAACGGGAGCATGTGAATTTAACCTAAATTCAGTTTGCGTCTATTCGGTTATTGGAAAAAATAGAGTTAATAATAGTGGTGAAGAAATGTATGGTATGCTGTATTATGCAGATATTAAAACTTTTGAAAAACTACCAGAATCAGAAATGGAAAAGGTATATTTGTCTGATGATTTGACGATAGATTGGACATACCCTCTGATTCAACCTATATTAATTAAGAAAGTTGAAGATTGGATATTTGATAATGAATCTGAATAACCAATTATTAAAATTAGCAATCTTATATGGATAAATATAAAGAACAATTGAAGATTCCATTTTACTCAAATATCAATCAACTAATCACTGCAAAAATTACTTACTCTCAAAATGCTTCTTTTCTTCTCGTTATAAATGAAATAGCACCATTTACGCTTATTAATAAAGAAATGAATCAATTTTCTGTGGAATTTGCAGATGGCAGAATAATTGCTGCATCTGACGAGATTTATCAGAAATTTATGGAAGTTTTTCATGGACCTGGATACTAATATTAGTGAGAATCTATTAAAAGAAATGTGAATTAATATGAGTAAGTAGATTTTGCGAAATATTTTAAATTAATAGTGAACAATATTCTAATGTTGAGTCGAAACAGTAATATATACGGCCGAATATAAACAAATTAAATTAAAAGGAGTTGTGAAAACAGTCATGGGAAGAGCAAAAAAATCCAAAAGATTTATATTTTATTTAATTATAATAATATTATTTTTAGCTTATAAAATTATTAATGTTCGTGATTATCTGCCGTTAAATTTAGATTATGCTACTATAAAAATTGAGACTCCGGATGCAAATAATCCTACAAAAAAATTACTGACATATAAAACTCAAGCTATAAATAAAAGTAAAGAAACTGTAAAGCTCAAATATCATTTTACAAAAGATAAAGATGCAGAAAACTGGTATCCTTATTATAATATAATACCTGATGAATATGTTTCGGAAACAGTTATTTTAAATCCTGATGAGATTAAAGAATATATTACACAATTAACAGTTAAAAGTAATGATGAAAGATTAATAACATCATTGCTTTCTGAAGTAAAAGTACAATATGAAATAATACAATAGTTAACTAATTATAGCTTCTCAATTTTCAAACTTTGCATTACAACAGTAATAAATTACGTCAGAAAAGTATTATTAATATAATATACTAATTAATTTAAAACGAGGAGGATTCCATGGAACTTTATAGGAAGGACTACATATTAAAAGATGGTCAAAAACTTACTGTACGAATTCCAGAAGTAGGTGATGCTAAAGAGTTAATAAATCAAATGCAGGTTGTTGATAAAGAAACAAAATTCTTAGCACGTGAACCTGGTGAATTTGATTTTACATTGGAACAAGAAAGTGAATTTATTAGGAATAATATGAATGATGAGAATAGTCATTTTCTACTTGGAGAAATAAACGATAGAATCATAGCAAATTGTTCAGTTGGATTAATTCAAAATAAAAAAAGGTATCTCCACAGAGCAGGAATGGGTATTGCAGTGTTAAAGGATTATTGGAACAAAGGAATTGGGAAAATAATGATGCAGGAATGTATTAATTGGTGCAAAGAAAAGGGTGTTGAACAACTTGAGCTTGAAGTTGTTACTCAAAATAGTCGTGCTATCTCAATGTATAGAAGTTTTGGTTTTGAGATTTATGGTACAAAAAAACATGCATTGAAATATGAAAATGGAACATATGCTGATGAATACTTTATGTGTTTATTCTGGACTGATATTAAAACTGAATAAAGATTTTGTTCATATAATTATATGCAAAATTATTGAGAATAGTACTGGGGCTGATTTTTTGTAATAGAAATTAGTATATTTAAATAGGAATTAGGAATAAGGTTTATGTCTAATATGCCTTTTCTAAAAAAGAGCAATAAAAGAATATCATGTAGATTGTACTAATCTACTTTAGTTATTTGTGAAATCCAATCTAATAAATTTTTTCATATTTGGTAATAAATGCTCATCAGAAAAAATCAATGTGTAACCTATTGTACTCATAGCCTTTATAAGAGAACCTTTTTTTATATCTCTATGCAATGATGAAATTTCATTTAATGCTTCTACATAAGGTGAGTCTGATACAAAATTAATATCAGGATTTTTTTGAATTACACATGACACATATGGTGGAAAATTTTTTGATAATTGTTTTACAAACATATCAATGCCAATATATTCAATAAACAAGTTTGCTATTATAATATCTGCCACTGGTAAATCATTTGCTATGTTAGATAAATCTAATTTTTTGAGTATAAGACAATTATTTAGATTTTTGTATTTTTCTTTACATACATCTAAATAATTTTGATTTATATCAATACCATAAACTATCTTAATATTTGAACTATCTATATGCTCCAAACCATTCCCACCCGCTATACCTAAAAGGGCAATTGTTTCAATTTTATATTTATGTATTTGTGATTTCATAATTTCGTTTAATTTCTGCAATTGCTGTACTGTTGATAATTTCATGTGATTCTCATAATCTTCGAGAGAAACTTTTTCCCAAGGATTGCTCATTATTCTCACCTTCCTATCGGATAAATATTTTTTGTTTTATAACTATTTACTATAAGTTCATTAGAGTAAATAGTTTTGTATAGCACTTATTATAACATTTTAAAAGAAATGTTGCACAAATTATCATATAATGGTTTTCTGATCTTTATTTCTTCAGATAAAAGAATAACAGTAGAAATTTATAATGATAAATTAGATATGGAAAAGATAAAGATCTGATGAATTTTAACAAAAAAACTTAAATCGCATATAATGGATAGTATTGATTATTTAATTCTAATAAAGGAGTCGTGTATAATGTATAATAAAAATCAACAACAATTAAACGACTTGTATATGAAACAATGTTTTAATTTATATCCTCATACAAATATGTATCCTGGTTTTTATGCTAGTACGCTAGAAAATGGGAATGCAAACAATACAGGATTCATGAGACTTAATATTGTTAGACAAAGTGATAAAGCTCCGGTACCTAATTCAACTATAACAATCTATGTAACTGATGGTATGCGTAGAGATGTTCCGATTATGCATTTAATAACTACAATAAACCCCATAAGAATAGAATTGCCTATGGCATATGAATTAGGAACTCAAATAGTAGGACCAGAATATGGCTTTTCTACATACAATTTAAGAGTAGATGCTTTTGGATATTTTGCTACTAATTTATATAATATACGCTTGTTCCCAAACACAACATCCGACTATGAGATTAATATGATTGAAGTTTCACAACTTGGGGCTGTACCAGATATAGAGGAAAGAATTGATATACCTCCTCATCCAAGAGATGTAATAGATGGTGAAGCAATAAATTAAAGTTTTTGTGATATAGAAGAGTATTTCGACAATTTTATATATTTAAGCAGAAGAATTTATAAAATATATATTACTTAAAATAGGAATCTTTCTATGTGAATATTAAAAGTGTAAAAAGATGATAAAAGTCGAGTAAGCTATGAAGAATTGCTTTCTCGACTTTTATATTGTGTAGCAACACAGTTGAGAAAATTTGAGTTTAACGCAAGGCAAAAACAATAAATTTTATTACGATAATATATCTGTTGTGTAAAAGAATTAGACAAAATTCAAGATGACATTTTAGCGGAATTATTTGTAATTTTATTCTAACTAATGTACAATACTATTATGTTATTTTTCAATAGTATATTAACACCCATAAGTTTAATATAAATAGAAAAAGGGGAAAATTTAAATAGATTATAGGATAAAAGCAAGTATTTTTTAATCATAAAATTAAGGAGTGAGTTATATGAATAAATTAAAATTATTTCTATTTTCCATATCACCATTTGTAATAGGTTATTTACTTAATTATTTAATAACAAAGTTAAACTGGTATGGTATTAGAATTTTTATTTTTAGTATTGTATTTGTTTTATATTGGTTTTTTATAGGATATAAATCTTATGATTATGTTGAAAACATGAAACAATCTATTTTGATTGGCAATAGTTTTGCGATTGTTAGTATAATTTTAGTTTTAATTCAAGAGATTATTTTAAAAAGATATTTGATTAATATAATTGGCTTCTTATCACAAATGTATTATCTACCAATAATGGGTCTAATATCGGTGATATTAAGAAAAATATTGTTTTTTGCTTCAATTCAATATATGTGGTATACATATATTTTATCTTTTGCTTTAATGATTTTTATATATTATAAAGGCTATATTAAAAAAAAATTAAGCAAAATAGAAATTGAATAAGAATGGTAAACTTTCATGATAAAAAAATAAATATAAAATCAACTTAAAGACTTTGCCCATTATGGAAGTTGAAGTTGGTTACAAATAAATTGGTAGATGCTGGAATGACAGTTATGTAGTTAACGTAGTATTAGTGTGTAGCTAATAAAGATACAGAAAGGAAAAGTGAGATAATGAAATGTAAGTGGTGTGTTTGTGATATGGATGGAACTTTATTAAACTCAGATGGTTTAATATCAATAGAAAATGAAAGTGCATTAAAGAAATTACAGGAAATGGGGATAGAAGTTATTATAGCATCAGGTAGAACTGATTTGATGATGAAATCATATATAAAACAGCTTGAATTGAAGGGACATATAATATGTTGTAACGGTGGGCTAGTAAAAAAAATTGAAACAGATGAAGTTATTTATAAAAAGCTAATTGATAAGGAAACCGCTGAAAAAGTAATAAAATATTGTTTTGAAAATGCAGTGAATTTTTTAGTATATACAATAGATATGGTATATTCAAACAGCGAGAATCAAAGGGCAAAGTATTATGAAAACCTAAACTCATCATTATCGCAGGAATTTCGTATACCGATAGATTATATAGAGTATGCTGAAATAGATAAATTATTAGAAAAAGATATTTTTAAAGTACTTATAATTGAAAAAGATGATGAACGAAAGGATTCAATTGCTAGACACTTTTCTGATGTGACAGAGCTTGCTGTAGTTACATCTGCAAAAGGATTGCTAGATATAATGGCTTCTGGAGTTTCTAAGGGTGATGCTATCAAAAAATTATCAGAAGAATTAAAAATTGATTTAAAGGAAGTAATAGCTTTTGGCGATAATTACAATGACCTTGAAATGTTCGAAGCTGTGGGATTTCCAGTAGCTATGGAAAATGCAGTGGAAGATATAAAGGCTCACTCGAAATTTATTACTCGTTCGAATGATGAGTCTGGGGTTGCTTATGCCATAGATAATTTATTTTTGAAGCATAAACAATCGTAATTATAATTATCGGAGGAAAAATGAAAATAAAGAATTTAGAAAGTATAATAATTTTGCTTGTATTGTTAAATGTTTTTACTTTGTTCAAATTAAATAACGTTAAGAATTCAATTGAAAGGCAAATGCAACAAAATGAACATGAAATAAATAACTTAGAAAATAATATAAACAATATTTATACAAATGTTGATGCAAAGCTTAAAAAACAAGCAAGTGTTCTTGACAGCTATGATGTTCAAATTAGAGGTGAATTAAATCCAAATAATTATACTGTTCCAGTTACATTGACTATAACCCCTAAAGAGTATTCAGATGAATTAACTGCTACTTTGCAATTAAATAATAAAAATATTCCTATGCAAAAGAAAGGCACATCATTTAAATGCACATTTGACGTGTATATATTTGATGATTTTAAGCTAAAGATTATTTTAGAACAAAATGGAATTCAAAAAATTGAATCAATCGAAGAATATTCTAAGTTACAGTACAAATATCTCTTAGATATATTTGGAGGGTTTAGTGGTAAAGAGTCATATAGTTCAGGTATATATAAATTTGATGGGGATATTAGTTTGAATTTTGGAAACTCTCAAAATAACAGCCCAATAAAAGCAAGTCTCGGTAAGTATTTAAATGGAACGATTGTAAGTGAGCAAGAAGTAGAATTGTCAGATCATATGGATATTCCTGTAAATGATAGTATAGAACTTAACGCTAACGATAAATTTATGTTATGTGTAAATGTTCAAGATAAATATGGTATAAATTATAAATATGTTGTGATGTTATATGAAATTGACAGTAAAGGCAAATCTGTGAATATACGTCCTGAGTGGAGTAATGGAAGTATTATAGAAATTAGTGATAAAAATGGAAATATACTGTACACTCCGGAGTATATTTTAGTAGAATAGATTATACTATAGACTTTTGCCCCTTTATTATTGAGAAATAATTGCATAAATGATATAATTATCTAAAATAAATCTATATAGAGGAAGTACAATAACTATGGCATCCAGACGTAAAAGATGTAAAAGTTTATATATACCGCAGCGAATAATAATTGAACTTGATAAATCTATGGAAAGCCCGGTCACACTTATCGAAGCTCCTTCAGGGTTTGGAAAAACCATGGCGGTAAGGGAGTATCTTGATTATTTCATAAAAGGAGAAGTCAAAAATTTTTGGTATACTTGTCTTGGAGAATCTGCTCAGGCTGCCTGGAATGGTATTTGTTTAATGATGAAAAATATTGATTCTCATACTGCTCATAAGCTGTCATTGCTAGGTCTGCCAAATGATGATAATCTTGCCCATGTAATGATTAATATACAGGATATAAGTTGCAAGCAGGAAACTGTGTTTGTTATAGATGATTATCATCTTATACAAAAGGATATGCCGATTAAATTCCTAGAGGCGCTTACACATCACAATAACTTATCTTTGCATTTTATTATAATTTCACATCCTACTTCCGTAACAGAAGAGATGTTTGTTGATGTGCCTCTAATTAGGTATATTGGAAGTAGGATATTTTTATTTGATAAAAATGATGTTCAACAATTATTTCTTCATAATGGTGTTTCTATGACTCTTGAGAAAAGTGGTGAAATTCACTCTATAACGGAAGGATGGATAGCAGCCTTAAATATGTACTGTACAGAGTATAAAGTAGAAGGAAAATTCAGCATATGCGGGGGAATTAACGATTTAATAGAAAGAACTATATGGAACCGAATGACATCAAGAGAGCAGTCTCTTCTGCAGTCACTTTCAATATTTGAATCGTTTTCTGTCGGGCAAATTTGCGTAATTCTTGAAAAAGACAAATTTCCTGATTATGCACGTAAACTTATTAAATATAATAATATGGTCCGATATGAGGAAAATCTTAGAGGATATGTTATGCAAAGTTTGCTGAAAGAATACCTGCTTCACAGAGTTGAATGCAACTGCTCCGCAGAAGAAAAGAGTATGCTGTATGAGCGCGCGGGACTGGCTTGTGTTGTAGAAAAGCAATATTATCAAGCTGCGGGCTTTTTTTATAAGGCTGAAAATTACGAACAGCTGATGAAGCTTCCCCTTAAAGGAAAAGATTTGACAAATTATATGGGTAAAGATTCTGACATGTTCATGATGAATGTGATAGAAAGCACTCCATCCAAGATTTTGTATAAATACCCTCAGCTACTTTTTGTGTTCGCTTTTGAATTGTTTTTACTAGGTAAAATCGAATATTTTAGTCGTATGTGCAGTATTATAAGTGACATACTGAACCTTGAGTATGCTTTGGAGCCGGATATACGAATGATGCTCAAAGGTGAGTTTATTCTTCTTATGTCATTTACAAAATTTAACGATATTTATGAAATGAGTATAATGCATAGGGAGGCATATAAAATACTTGGAGGACCTTCGAAATTAATAGTGGCAAATCATGCATGGACATTCGGTGCGCCATCAGTTTTATATATGTTTTGGGGAAGAAGCGGACAACTTTCTGAGGAAATGAAGATAATGAACGAATGCATTCCTTATTACAACAAGCTTGCAGGTGGTCACGGCAGCGGAGCGGGAGAGGCCATGAGTGCGGAGGCATTATTTATGCAGGGAGATGATATTTCATCTGAATCCCTGTGCTACAAAACCATTTATATGGCAAATATCCACAGGCAGGATAGCATAGTGCTGTGCGCCTATCTGCAACTAGCGAGAATCGCTATATTCAGAGGAGATACTAAGGCATATTTGCAGGCGATGGAGGAAATACAGAATACCATTAACGTAGCGACTGAGCATCGTATCCAATATGTTGGGGATCTCTGCCTAGGTTTCCTGTCTGTTTTAAGAGGAAAAACTGATGATGTTAAGCTGTGGATTACAGACTTTCGCTCCATTTCTTCAAGTCTTTATGAGGTGGCAACTTCTTTTGCTCATGTTATTCATCTCAAATATCTTTGGGTAGAGGGAGGCGTAAACAAACGGTCAGAGATATGGGGTTTTGCGGAGGCATATCTTTCATTGGCGGAGAAACTTAACTTCCTGTTTCCAAAGCTATACATATTTATAATTCTTGGATTGCTGAATCATGAACTAGGAATGTTTGGAGAAGCACAGAAATATATAAAGCGTGCTCTTGATATAGCTATGCCAGACAAGGTTTATATGCCTTTTGCTGAGATGGGAAAAGAAATAGTGCCTCTTATGGAAAGAGTTTCGTTGATTAATGAATATCAGGAAAGCGCGAGAAAGATTCTGGAGTTGGCGAAAAAGCAGGAGTTTGGTGTCAGTTGTATTAATCAGCAGTTGAACAGAGATAAATACAACCTTACCCCAAGAGAACAGGAAATTTCATCACTTGCTGCTGAAGGTATGAGTAATGCCGATATAGCTGAAAAACTTTTTATTTCTGTTTATACGGTTAAAAATACTTTAAAAAAGGTTTTTGTAAAGCTTAATATAAAAAAACGTGATGAACTCAAGCAGTTCAGACTTTAGACTTAAAGCCTGAACTGCTGTTAAACAATTTTATGTAAGTAGTAATACAAAATATAGCCCTTAGGGGCTATGTTTTTTTTCCATTTTAAAGAATAATATAGAGTTATATAATAATATATTTTTTTATGTATTTAAAAGATAGAGGGAAAATTCAATATGAATTTATATCAAGGAGGGAGAGTTAATGCAAACTAAAAAAAGAGGAATTGCTTTGCTCACAGCTATGGCTATGATTATCTCCATGTTTCCAATTTCATCATTTGCATCGGAAAATGGATCTGATGCTGTTAAATATGAAATAAAGAAACCGGTTGTAGGTGTAATGAACAAAATCAATTCCGAAAACGATCAGTTTAGAAGAACGTATCTGCGTAAGGTAGATGACAATTTTAATCTTGTGTACAAATTTACAAGAACGTCAGAAAATAATATAAAGGGTGCAGACAGTACATTAAGCTATAATACCAGTATGATGCATAAAGAGAACGGGGATTTCTGGAAAGCTTATTATGATTGGAACTATCAGAAAGAGGTAAAGAAAACATATAGCGGTGGAACATATTCTGTTTATGAGCCTACCTATGGCAATGAAGGTGTCGCAAATTTATTTTCAAGCGGACAGGTGTATATGGATTTCTCTGCTAATTTAACAGCAGATTATCACAGAAATTATAAGAGACATGGAAACAAAATTCTTGACCGAGCCTCTGCAACTATTGATCATAAGAATCAGTATGGAGTTAATGGTTTGATGCACTTGGTAAGCGCTTGGGACGCCCCTGATGATAGTGCTGTTTATTTACATGAAACATCTAAGCTTAAAATAAATAATTTTTTGGGATTTCAACTTTATTTTACTGGATTGGGGTGCAAATGCGGCAGTTCTAAGGTTTCCAACGTGTCAATAGGTCTTATTGACAAGGTTAACCCTAAGGTAACAAGCATTACGGCAAGCAGGACCCTTGGTGGAGAAGCGGAGACTAATGGTTTCAAGGCGAACGAAACAGGTTATATAAATCTTAATTTTGATGAACCTATTCGTTTTGCCAATGATGAAGTTCCATTGGAGAGCATTATGCTGAATTTGATAATTAAGGGCATCGAAAGTAATGTCCAGATAAACACAGAGGAGATTAAGGGCAGACTTGTTGAAGTTACGGGAAAAAGAATGTCATTTAGATTCAATGTTCCGGAAAATCTATCAGATAAACCAATAAATGTCTATGTTTCAGGAATTTCAAATAATCAGGATTGGGTTAACAACATTGGTGGGGCAAATAAGTTTCCTCTTGTTCTGCTGGGGAAAAACGGAACAAATATAACAATGACAGGAAGCCTGGCTCAAGTTGAAGAGCTAACAAAAACTTCTTCCATTATTACTGATATGTCGGGAAATCCTGTCAACTGGCAGCAAAGCAACAAGGAAATGTCAACTAAATGCTTCTTGGATAATGTTGCTCCGAGGATTATGTCTGTGGATATAAGCGGTGCTAGAATATCAGCAGAAAGCAATCAGAGCTCTCAGGCTGAGGACTGGCCAGAAGATATAGACCGAAGTGCAGTATTTGCAGGAATAGGTGATATTCTGACTTTCAGCGCGAAGTTCAGCGAGCAACTGAGTATACCTGAGGGTGTTGATAAGGTTACTGCGTTTCTAAATGCACAAGAGGGAGGAATTCCAGTCAAATTAAAAGGAGCGTCTCTTGAAGAAATAGATGATGGAGTTAATGGAATAAAAGTATCCAAAATTATTTTTGAACCCTTGGAAATAACGGAAAATATGGTGCTGAACGGAGATATTTCTCCGCTTAAAATAACTGAGGTTGAATTTCCAAACGATACTGCCGATTACAGAAAAAATGTCATTAGTAGCAGTACTTCGGACATTCCAGCAGCATCCCAGCAGCAATATCTTGATACACAGCTGCCAGAAGTAAAAACAGCTGTGAGCGAGAATGATGGAAAATACACACCGGTGTTTTACGATAATCAGAATAAAAAAGAATTTTATTTTCCTATAAGTATAAATGATGTTGATAATATCAGTTCAAACAACGAATATGCCAGCGGCACTAACGGAATGACGGGAAGCTTTGCATGGCTTGACGAAGATGCGGATGCAACATTTAATTTTGAATACTATGTATCTGCTTCAAATGAAAAACCATCTGATTCACAATATATAACAGGAGTTACCAGCAACGAAGCTGATAGCTTAAGCACATTGTCCTTCAATCAGGTGGAAGGAGGAAACTATATACATATCAAGCTTTTGGACGGAGTAAAATACAACATGGTCGATTCTGAAATAGTTGTATTGCCAGGAGACTATGCCCAAAACAAGGGCAGAAACAGCTTTGTAATGGACTATTCAGCCGACCTTGTGGGTCCTGAAATAATCTATGGGGGCTACAGACAGGATTTCAATTCACTTAATGACGAGGGAACAATATCCGTTTCCGCTATTATGAAGGATTCTTCAGGTACCAATCCAAATGATGTTGAATATCAGTGGGTGGAAAAGGATGAGGAACCCTCTGAAGGATGGGAAAATTTTACTGGAGAGATGGAAAATGGGTCAACAAGCGAATCTCTGAAAATAAAGATTGAAAGTGATGAGTTTGGAGGTGGCGAGATAGAAGCCCTTGACCTTATTATTAGAACGGCGGATAAAAAAGGTAATATGTCTGAAAATCTGAGAATACCATGCATAATTGATTTTACAAAGTCAAATCCAAATATAGAGATAAAAAATGGTCTGGATATACCGTCCAAAACCATAGAGATAGGTATGGATTTACAGCCCTATTCAGGAGACAGTACCAGTTTAAATGGTCTTCCAGCAACATCTGTAATCATGATTAAAAACCCTGAAAAAGAAGAAGAATATTTTGTTACAGCAATATCCAGTATGGATGATTATTTACTGGATACTAAAGACGGAAGAAATGATCTTTTTTATGCTCTTAGGGTTCTAGAGGAAGATAGTGGTTTCCCAAGGACAGACCCTGTGGTTTCATCATATTCCAAATGGTATAAGGCTGATGTAACCTTTGGAGATAATGGAAGCTACTTGCTTGACAGCGAGGAATTGAACAATGACGACTTATATTTTTTAGGTTCGATGCTCAACCCTTTGCCTAATTATTCGTATAACGGAAGAAATTCGACATATTACGGAAAAATAGATGTAACATTTATAACAGCATATGGGTATACACCGCAGTTGAGAAATGTGTGGGGCTACAAAGATAAAGAACAGTTGCCGATTAATGTGGACTTTAATGAGCACGGCTGCGGAAACAGCACGGCATTTTATCTTGATGAAGCAGATGGGATATATCTTGCGGATTACATCATGTATGGTCCACATCCGGAAGAAAGTTTTTACTATAAAGGAACATATCCCGGAGGAGAACCTACGACTCCGTCGGGTATCGAAGGACAGGGCTATGAGATAGTAGATGTGACATTTCCTATTACAAGAATAGAGGGAAATATCAATGTTCAGGAGTTCAACGTTTCATTGGCACCATCAGGCAGGGATTTTACAAAAAAAACTATGGATGTTGAATTTGGAAAGACTATCCAGTCTGATGGAACAGAGGGACTTCTATGGAGAGATGAAGATTATGTTCTTGGGGGTGCTGCCAAGTACATGAAAAATCTGGACGGTGCTCGAATACTATTTACATTGTGCAATCCAGAGGTGCCATCATGGGGAGTAAAAGAAATTGACTTTGACAGCGATGAAACATATGTGGCTTTGTATTATACAGAGCACGGAGTTAGTAATTCCGGAAGTTTTAATAATGGTCTGACTTTTTCAGACGGAGGAAGATACAAAAATATAAATGAGCTGACGCCTCTGATAAAAAGCAAGCCTGTGGCTACTGGGAATGAGCAAGTTTTTGTCATATCCGATGGTATTACTGACAGTACAGGATTTTATGCACTTGAAGTTTCCTTAAAGTCACTAAATTCCAATGATGTAGAAAAGATTTACTTTAGTGATATGTTTGTGAACGGATTTACCATTGAGGATGAAGGACTTAATCATTATAGTATAGGTATTAAAGATGAAAAAGGCGAATATGCGTATAATAATCGGATTTATTCTGACACATATAGCATACTTATAGGAAGTGCTCCGAATTCGGACGGGTATGAAGGTATAAGAGATATTCTCATAGATGCAAAAGTTGAGGGAGAGCTGCCTGGAAGTAGACTGTGGTATCATGATTATCATGACGACATAATTAAAGAAATTAATTTAAGCAATCATTCCGACTTGTCCAAAGGAGGGATAAGAATATGGAATGCCGGAAGTATGGTTGACGGAAATGCTCCAGAGTATGCTAAGTGGCAGACAATGAGAACATATGGAAGAGACATAAATTTAAATATAGTTGATAGTGAGGAAGAACTTAACGAAAGCAGTTATATGAATGGCGAAATATCCTGCCTGCCAATAATAAACAATAAAGTCAATACCATATGTTACCAGCTTTGCCTCTCAAATGGTGAATTGACATCTGTAAGGCAATTTAACATTACAACTGCAGACAGTAGACCGGAGTTTGAACTGGTAACCGATAGCAGCAAAGAAGGAGGATGGGTCTCTTCTGTTACGGTAAGTGCCGAAAATGTGATTGCTATAAATGGTGCAAGAACATTTAACTGTAGCTTCTCGGAAGAAAAAATTGAAGAAAACATGGAGCCTGTTACCATAAGTAGAAATGACAAATATTATTTCTATGTATCAGATATGGCAGGAAATGTGGAAATCAAAAAATTAGAGATTGACTGGATTGATAATGAAGAGCCAAATCTTAAGTCGGAAAAAATTTCCAGTGATCCCGATAATGAATTCCATGTAAAGGTTAAGATTGAGGACGATCATGATCTTACGGATGGAAAGCTTTATTTAAGCTTTGATGAAAATTATTCCGCTGTGCTTAATTCAAATTCAGGCGAACCGGGGCTCGTATCTGTGGAGGTACCGCTTTCAGATAACGGTACAGGACAGTGGATAGCTGCATCTCCAGAAGATGCTAGAGCAGGAATATATAAAACAGATACCGTGCTTTCTGAGGATAAGCTTAATAATACTTTTAAAAAGACTGTGGAAATATGGGGAGCATTTAAGTATGATGACAGTTATGGAGCTGCAGATAACTATAGTGCAAGGCTAACCTTCAGCGGCTCTGATCAGGCGGGAAATATGTCCCCAGTATATAAGAATGAAAGCTATACCGACGGTGAAACGGGAGAATCATATGAATATTTCGGTGACCCAGTAGAAGGAACTTATATTGATTTCAGTGCAAAAAACATTAAACCTGAGTTTGACGGGGCATCTCTGACATCTGATGATAAGGTGAGACTTAGTTTTACTGCTCCAGTACTGGTAACCGTACCGGATAACAGTAATCCTCAGTTTTCAGCAGATACGGATTCAGCCGCCATATATTCTGATGGTGAATGTAGTATTTCATATATGGATTTGTTCGGAAACAATTCTATAGAAAGTGTAAATGTTACAGCTTTTGGTGATTTCAATACTTATATAAAATATTCAGATACACAGCCGACTCAAAATGATGTTACCGTAGCAGTAGAAATACCAGGGGACAGCACAGCGGTTATAACTGGTTTCAATGGCACAATTGCTGGAGCTCAAGGAAATACTTCTCTGGAAGGTACGATTGAAGAAGGCGGAAAGTCAGCTATTATTACAATGACAGATAACGGAAGTATGATATTGACCATAGAAAACAAGGGAAAGACAAAGGACAGGAGTATGATAATATCTAATATTGACCGTGTTATAGAATCGGTTGAGCCGTATATTTATTATACTGGAGGAAAGCCGATGGGAGATGAAGCGTTCACCACAGACATTGTAGTGGCAGGGATATACTGCAATGAACTGCTCACGGGAACAAATGGTCCGCTTACTTACACCTTTACCGATGGAGCTAAGGCAGGAGACAGCTATACTTTTGAATACGAAGATTTAGCTAAAAACCATGGTTCTATAACGGTTAATCTAGATTATGATGTGGTTGTGATGGAAAAGGACGAAGCACCTCCTGAATACAATGTTGTACTGTATTCCAAGCTTGATTACATGAATCAGCAAAGGGACAGCTTAAACAGTAGCGAAAGCATTGAGAAAGCTATTGAAAGCCTTCCAGCTGCCCAGGGATATATGATGATATTCAATGTGGCTGATTCAAGTAAGGTTAAGATGATACTGAAAGAACAGTCATTTGTTCCCGCATATGATGATGTCAGTGATACCATAACAGGAGTTACTGTAAATGACAGAGCGGTAATGATAGACGAAAATGCTGAATTTATAATATATCTTGTTGATGAAAAGGGCAATGTAACATCGCTGCCTCTTATGAATTTTGATAAGGTGGATAATGTAAGACCATCCGCTGAGGTAGAATATGTGGCAGAAACTTTCTTCTCAACAGTAGGATACCTAATACCAGATAACGATGAAGAAATAATTGCAACCAACGTTACAGGGGTTGAAAAGGATACTTCCCTTGGAAATTATGATGGAAAGTATTATCACAAATACAAAGATAATGAGGAATTTCTATTTTATTACAAGGATCAGGTCGGAAACATCAACAGTACAGAGGCACCAGTTGATTGGCTGGATGTATCACCTCCTCAGGTTTTATCGGTTAAATGGACACCTGTAGGTGAAGGACAGGGAAAAGAAGATGCAATTTATCCTCCACCTGAGTTGCACACCAATAAGGATATTAATGCACAGATTAAGTTCAACAAAACTGTACAGGATGTAAAGGCATATTATAAGGGAACAACTAATGAGGTTGAAAACTCAAAAGTTGAAATAAGCTTTATTCAAAGCGGAGCTGTTGTAACATATCATGAAAATGCAGATATTGACCTTTATTTTAAGTCTTATAACGGTAAGGATGCGTTATTTAATATTGGGGATGTTGTGTGTATAGATAGGAAAGAGTTCAATGTGGCAAACAGCTTTGTGCTTGCTGATGACAAACAGAGCATAAGGTATACCTTCACAACGGATAAGGATGTTTTTATGGCTGAAAATTCCTCGGGAAATACTGTAGACTTCGGCAAAGAGTTTACATATACATTTACTGCTAATGGATCTTATGACATGCATTTTACTGACGAAGCAGGAAACTCTGTTGTACATACCGTTAAAGTAGACCAGATTGACAAAGAAAACATGAAGGTTTATTTCAATACAACAGCTAGTGATGATGGAGCGGTGGATAACGCAGGAAAGCTTGAACTGGGTAGTACAGGAAGCATTGAATTTTACGTTAAACTCAGTAAGAATGGAAAAGTTAAATTCAACGGAGGAAGTGCCGTAGATACCGAGAAAAATAAGTGGTTAAAATTTGAATTTACACCATCTGAAGATACAGCCTTCTATGTTGTGGAAGCAGTTGACGGTGTAAGAGGAACCAAGATATACAATTATCTCAATGTTTTGCTACCTGATAGAGTGCCACCGACCATACTGTTTGCATCACCAGTAGTATCTGTACGAGAAGGAAGCATAGCAGAAGATATATTGAGTAAGCTCAAGAGCGGAGTTGTTGTTAGTGATAATAAAGATGGGGCTGTTACTGATTTTGTTATATCCATAGCCGACTGGCAAGATATATCCATAAACATATCAGATAGCATGTCGCCTGGCAAATATAAGGTGACATATGAAGTTGCAGATACCTCTGGAAATAAGACATCATCATATAGAATTCTGAGAGTGTACGGAAAAGATTCACTTAATCTGCTTATAAATGGAGAAGGTGCGGAGTCTGAAGGCACAATGGTTCTTAATACGGGAGATATAACACTTACAATAGAGAATTTGCCTGTATATGGCATAAATGAAGAGCCAAGTACTGTATTCTGGAAAGAAGGGCTGAAAACTCCAGGACAAATGAAAACAAGAGCTGTGAAGGCTGAGACCGACAGCTTTACTCTGCCGGGTACGGGCTTCTATACAATCTATGTACGTGCGCAGGACAGAAAGGATTATATAACTTATGTCTATATTCAGAAGTAAGGAGGTAAAAATATGAAACAATGTTTTAAACGTGCAATATCTATAGTCTTAGTGCTTACAATGCTGATGGGGTATTTACCCCTCAGCGCTGTGGCGGAACAGATACATGCACCAGATGCATATATATTGAACAACGGATTTTTGGAGGTTTCTGTTTCAGCTGAAAACGGAGCGTTCAATATACGTACCGCAGAGGGAGATAAGCTGAACAAGGACGATAATAACAAAAATCTTTTATTTCCCAGCGATAATGACAATACTTCCTTTACATCCTTCAGAGTGGAAAGAAATGGAGACACGAAGGATTATATATTTGGTGGAAAGTATAGTTTTCTTGGACTGACAGATCAGGCAGTTACGGTGACACAGGATGTAGCAGGCATAACCGCAACTTGGGGAGTTGATGATCTTAAATTTACCCAGAGGATAGAGCTTTCTAATACAGGCTCAAACAATCATGGTATGGCATATATATCATATACGGCGGAAACTACAGGAGCTCCTGCTGATATTAGTGCCAGAATACTTATGGACACGGCTCTGGGGTATCAGGATTTTGCCATATATGAGATGTCGGGAAATGACAACACTTATACAAGAGTAGAGAAGGAAGCACAGTATTCCAATTCTGACGGCAAGTTGTATGAAAAAACTTTTTTCGCTTATGATGATGTAAATAATCCTACTATACTGGCTTATACAGTAAATGCATCAGTTAATGAACAAGAGTGTGTTCCTGAAAAAGTTGCTTTTGGTCACTGGAACAACCTAGCTTCTAGCGTATTTGACTTTACGCCTGATCCAGAAATGACCTTCACAAATCCAAACAACAAGAAGTATCTTACAGCAGACAGTGCTTATGCACTGTACTATGATATTGGGATGGTCAGCAGTGAGTTATCAGGAACAGTGGCTACATATTACGGTGTGTATTCCAATGAAAAAGTTTCAAATAAAAGTACAGTTGCAGTGAATTTGACAGCTCCTCCGTCAATGACTCTGTCTCCTGACAAAAAGAATTACGAAGGTCAGGTTGATGGCGGAAATCCTGGTGATTTTAAAATTCAGACATATATTGAAAACTATATATCTGATACATCAGTGAGATATGAGAATGTTAAGGTGGCTGTGTACTGTCAGACGGGAATAAAGCCTCTCGATGATGATGGGGTTCTTCAGACGCAGGTAAGCTATGCAGATCCTTATACAAAGGAAGTAAGTGACTTCAAGGTTGATGAAACAAAGAGTATATCTTGGAAGTTCAATGCTGCGGTGGGAGAAGAGGCGGGTTACAGAAAGGTGCATTTCAAAGTGTACAATGTAAGCCCTAATGTGGATCCGACTGGCAGCGGACAGCTTCTTGAGGAAAATTTACTGGGAGAAGGGATGTGCTACATACTTTGCCCAGGAGGCGACGGCAAGTTGCCTGAAATAAAATTTACTGGGTCATCTCCTGAAATAATATACAATCAGGGCACCAGACATGTATTCATGACTGGAAGCAATTTCAGCATGCTGGAAAATAAATCAGAATATAGGGTAATTGCAGAACCAGAATCTAAAAGTGGAAAGTCATATATTGTACCAGCGGAGCAGTTTTTAATTGATACTGAGGAAAATACAATAGATGTGGTCTTTTCAGAAAAGATGGATACAGGAAACTATGAGCTGGTAATAGACTATACCGATGCTGGGAAAAGTGATATTTACGCTCCAGCCATGAAAATTATTGTAAGTGACGATGAGGCGTACAGAAATGATGGCTACGGCGTTCTTGCCATAGTGCAGAAGAAGGGAACGAAGGATGCAGGTTCCAAGTATGAGATTAAAACTTTTGGAAGTGAGTCCGCATATGATAAGGAAAAATCAAATCTGGGAGAAGTACTGATTGAGCTAAAGGGTGAGTTCAGTCCAACAGATCAAGTAGACGAAGACGGAACAATACTTAAATACACAGGCGTATCTACAGGAAATGGTAGGAATGTAATGACAGTGAACAACTGTATAGATGTGGAAAACGGCAATGTTACGGTTACCATAGAAAAATACGGGCAAGACAATCAGGCAATAAATGTGGATTTTGATGCAGAGCTTTATACCACAGGAGCAAGAACCACCATATGGAAAAGTGGTATTTCGGCTTTAACATCAATCGTAAACGGTAATGACTATGAGCTGATTACATATGACAAAAATGGTAAACGACCAACAAAACCAGATCCCATGGCGGATAAAAATAGCATTTCCCTAATATGGCCAAGTGCAGGTGGTGCGGCACAAACCATAGGCGGAATGATATTTAATTTCCGTTACGGAGAACTTGGTGTAATAAAGGATAGTGGAAAAGAGATAAGAAGAGTATTAGCTTTTGGTGCGTTACTAGATCTTTGTTTCCTCATCCCAAATAGTGCAGAAAAATCTCCTGACCAGCTGGATTTATTCGATAAAATAAACCTTGCCCATTTAGAAGACAATTCTTATACTTCAGAGCACATGAGAAGTGCTTGGGAGGGTAATAAAGATCAGGTAAAACAAGATGAGAAAGCTGATAGGGTGCAGGGAGCCATAAAAGTTAAAGACATACTCTTTGGGGGAGAGTATATAGGTTTTAACACAACTATCGAGCTTGAGATTCAAGGATATACTCCGGCAATGCCAAATATGGCTGCAAAACTTACCATAAACACAATCGGAAACTGGGAAGTTGGGGTTGCAGGAAAATGCAAGTTTACAACTCTCGAGGCTGAGGCTGAAATAATTATAAAGAGCAAGGACGGCTATCCCGTTCCTGACAAATTGTATTTCTTTATAAAGGGTTTCAAACCGGGAGTAAACATTGATGGATTTGGAGTAGTGTGGCTTCAGGGAGGAGGAGGCGGAATCGATAAGTTGTACGATACAATATTTGCCTCTGATTCTATACCACCGCTTAAAATACTATTGTCGGCTCAGTTGTCAATTATGCAGGCATTTTCCGCAAAAGCTGATCTGTCTCTAAGTCTACGAGGCATAGGAATAAAAATCAGCAATGGAGTAATAACGGATACGGACATTAAGGTTCTGAATCATTCACAGCTTCAATTCGACTGGTATCCGGAGTTTTATTTCATGGCATCCATGAGTGTGAGTATTTTTGATATAATTACGGGTGGAGGCTATATAGTTGTTGAAAGTGACGGTTTCTTTGAGTTTTATGTAAATGCTTCAGTTAATATTCCTGAGCAGGTGATGTTTATAGGAGGAATGCATATTGGTAGCGTCTACTTGGGAGCAAACTCCAACAAAATTTGGGGTGGTATAGAGGTCATAGGAATTCATGCCGGCATATGCTACTACTGGGGCGGAGATTTAGACTTCGGACTTGGAAAAGATGCTCCGCAGCCGTCATTCCCGGAACTACTTGGAGTTGACGATATACCTGTCTATACTGATCCAGAAACAGGAAGAGTGCTATACATGCATGTGGGAACCAACTTTGAGCTTATGGCTAATGCGGAGCTTGTGGATAATATAAATTCTCCAGTAACTCTGATGGATTCGGTTACATCTGCAAGAGTAAGTTCAAAAGCTGACAAAAGTGAACATGTACTTAACCTGGGAGCGAGACAGGGTGGAAATGATGCTATATTGTCAATCAGCTACAATGCTGATACCAAGGATGAAGCAAATGAAATAGCAAAAAAAATAAGTATAATCGATTCTAGCTCACAAGCATATGATATAAAAATGTATAATCCAGAATATGATGCAAATGCGACTGAGAATAGTGAAACAAATGCTAATCTTACTTATAACTCCTCAACAGGAAAGGCAAGCTTGAATGTTACATTTACCCATGAGGAAGATTATGACAAAGAATGGAAAATAAATACACCTGATGCACCTGCTGATTTACTGCTCTACAATGTTCTTCCTATGGCAGGTATAGATTCGGCAGAGGTTTCAGGCTCTGGTGACAGGATTACTGCCTCTTGGATTGGGTCACAACTTGAGGAATTTGAATCATTAAGTTTTATGGCTATAAAAAATTCAGATGATACTGAAGGAACCTTAATCTACAAGACCAAGGATAAGGTTGAAATTAAATCAGGTACTACAGGCTTTGATATTCCAGACAGTCTTGAAACAGGAACTTACCACCTTAAGGTTACTGCTATAAAGGAAGGAGAACTTTGTGAGACTGCTGTATCTTCGGGTATATTCAGTTTTGAAAATACTAAACTTCCATCGCCTCCTGCATCTATTTTTGTAACAAACGGCGGTGATTATCAGATAGATGCAAATGTGGAAGAACCTAAAGACAGTTTCGATGGATACAGAATAAATATTTACGAGAAAAATGAAGATGATTTGTGGGTTCTCAGTGAAGCGGGAGGAATGTCCTATAAAAAGGATGCTCAGAAGCTATCAGCGGGAGGAAGATACAGTTATACCTATGAATCGGAAGACGAAAATGGAGATACAAAGACAGAAGTGGTTACAAGGGGGCTGGAACCTGGTAGGGGATATAAGCTAGGGGTTTCAACTTACAGGGAGGACAATTCGGATCCAGATAAAGTACTTGTATATTATTCTCCAGAGATTATGTCCGATGAAGTTGTATTATCGGAGCCTCAGCGAGCAAGTATTGAGATTTCAGCTTCGGAAAGTATAGCTGTGGCATATAGTGAAGGTAAAGCCGAAGTCGTGTACATTGATACCTACAAAAGTGGCAATATAACTTTTAGTGCACAGTCAGATCAGAAGGTTTACGGAACTTGGACACTTGATGGCGGGGATAAAAGTGACTCATCAGCCGCTGGTATCGTAAATAATTCAGATGACTGGGAAATACCTCTTAAAGGATTAGAAGACGGCAATCACATAATCACATTTATTGGAACCAATACTGCAGGAGATGGAGTCCTGGTGCAGAAGCGTTTTGCTGTTGATACACTGGCACCAAGATTGTTGTTGGAGGCTCCACTTAACGGAGGTTTCTTTGAAGAAAACGGAAATGTTGAAATAAAAGGAATAACTGACCTAAAAGCAATAATTACAATAAATGGAACAGTGTATTTACCATCTGTAAGCGAGGAAGACGGAAGTTTCAGTCAGACGGTTAATCTTGATAAAACTGCTGCATCTAACGAAGTAACAATTTCAGCATCTGATGATGTAGGAAATACTGCATCGCGCAGCATTACGGTTATAAACAAATCATTGGGAAAGGTTCAGAATCTTAAACTATACGCTGATGGTTCGGATATTACAAATAAGTCTCTGACACAAGGAGATGACTTAACTTCTCAGGAAACAAAACAGCTTATATTAAAGGCTGAAACTTCAGATGGCAGTGAAATTGTTTTGAACAATTCTTCATTGGTTTCATGGGATGCAGTTGCAGCTTCAGGTAGTGTTTCAGTGGATGGTGAAGGAACACTTACTATGACGGCTGGGGCACGAGGCATGGTAATAGGAAAACTAATGGTTTCTGACAAAGGTAGCATGACGGCAGCCGCCGCATTTGGAGTTCAGAATGAAGGAAGTCAGAAGGATGCTGGGGGAGACGGACCAAGCGGACCAGGAGGAACAAGCGGAACAAAACCTGTTAAACCTGAGGAACAGCCACAAACATCACCTTATGATGCTTTCACTGATGTTGAAGGTCATTGGGCTCAGGAATATATTAAGGCTGTTGTAGAAAAGGGATTATTCAAAGGTGTAACTGAGAATCTTTTCGCTCCTGAGCTGGGTATGACTAGAGGAATGTTCGTGACTGTCCTTGGTAGAATGGAAAATGCAAATATGCATGATTCAAAAACGACGTTCGTCGATGTTGATTCTAATATGTACTATGCTCCTTATGTGACATGGGCAACAGAACAAAACATAGTCAAGGGGGCAGACGGTAATAGGTTCTTGCCAGAAATACTCATATCTAGAGAACAGATATCCGTTCTTCTGTACAGATATGCTGTACAAAAGGGATATAATACAGAAACTGAAAAAACAGCGGATATGGAAATGTTTAAGGATTATAGAAATGTTTCCTCATATGCAGAGGAAGCAATGAAATGGGCAGTAAGCGCAGGAATCATGCAAGGTGGAGATGATGGAGGACTACATCCTTCAGACAATGCGACCAGAGCGGAAGTAGCGGCTATGATTATAAGATTTATAGATATGTATGTTAAATAATTAGGAAATGCACTGCCAGAATGCGGCAGTGCATTCCTTTAAATTTTTTATAGAGGAATGGATAAATGAAAGGTTTTATTGTAATATTAACGGCAATTGTAATAAATATAAATTCATTGTATACCATTACTGAAGTAACTCCGGGCGGTTCTGGCATCTGTATTGCTATAATTGATACAGGAGTTATGGAAGTATATTCTGCGGACCTGGGGGAGCACATTGAGGAAGGTATAAACTATGTTTTTCCAGAGCAGGGCACAGATGATAAAATAGGACACGGAACCAGAATTGTATCTCTTATCATGGGAGCTGAAAAGGATGATGAAACTGTAGAGTGAACAGCTCCAGATGCGAAGGTGGTACCTTTGGTATATCAATCGAGATATTCTTCAGGTGTAACTGTGAACGGTGGTACAGAACTTCTAGCAAAAGCAATTCTCGATGCGGTAGATATTTACGGTTGTAGGGTGTTATGCATCAGCTCAGGAACCACAGAGGACAGTGAGATTCTAAGGAAAGCAGTTGCTCATGCCGAGGAAAATGGAGCTGTTGTTATTGCTGCGGTAGGCAACGATAATGTCAGAGAGCCGAACAAAGTATACTATCCTGCTGAGTATGAAACTGTAATAGGAATAGGAGCAATCGACAATAATGATACTGTAGCAGATTTTTCACAGAGGAATGGAGTGTTTGCTGTAACCCAGGGTAAGGACGTTATGGCATTATCATTGAACGGAACAATTAAAAAGTATTCCGGAACATCCTATGCAAATGCGCGTGCCGCAGGAATAATAGCGGGATTGCTTTCTCAGGTTCCTGACAGCACTCCCAAAGATGTACGTACTGCCATAGCTATGTCAGCTGTGGATTTAGGAGAACAAGGATACGATTGTGACTATGGTTGGGGCAAAATAAACGTATATGGTGCTCTCTTAATGCTAATGAATTTGCAAATAAAATAATAATATACTGCTTTTTAGTATAGTTGAAAAAAATATTAAAATATTTGCATAACACAAAATAAAATATTGGTATAAAGCTACGTACTGTATCTAATTATAGTATGTAGCTTTATTTATATTGACATAAACATTAGAAAATATAACTAAATTATAAGAGTAATCAAGAAAATATTTTATAATAAAATAAAATCAAGCATCTTATTGAAATAATCAATAATAATATTAAATATATTAATAAATATATTAATTATTTTAACTTATATATTGACATTGTAAAAAGGCAGGTGTATATTATTTATAACAAAACAAATTAAGAAGGTGAAAATAATGAAATACAAAGCTCCTGGTAAATGTCCAGTATGTGGAGAAAAACTTTCAATAACTAGACTGGGATGTCCTAAGTGTTCAACATCTATTGAAGGTGATTTTCAGCCATGTGAATTTTGCCGCCTCCCGGAAGATGATCTTGATTTTGTAAAGATATTCATCAAATGCCGTGGAAATATTAAAGATGTTGAAAAAGAATTAGGAATATCTTATCCAACAGTTCGAGGTAAATTAGACAATGTTATTAAAGGTTTAGGATTTGAAGTTACTACAAAAGAAAGTGCAAAAGAGAAGGAATTAAAGGAAGCTGCTAAGGAAGAAATTCTTGAACAACTATCAAGAGGTGAAATTAGTGCAAAACAGGCAACAGAAAAAATTAAAAATTTATAATTTCAGGAGGTAAGAAATGAGTGAGCAATTAAAAATATTAGAAATGATTGAAAAAGGGCAAATTACTGCTTCGGAAGGCATGGAACTTTTAGAAGCGCTCAAGCAGACAAATGAACCTGAGTCTGTACAACAAGTTGAGGTTATACATCATGCTACAAAACATAATTACAAATATCTTAAGATTAGAGTAACATCCGATAATCAAGCGGTTAATGTTAACGTTAATATTCCTATACGCCTATTATCAGCAATTGGTGAAATGGCTGGCAAAATGACTAAAATGATACCAAATGATGCACGAAAAGAAATGGAAAGTAAGGGTATTGATATCACAACAATAGATTTTGCTGGAATTATTGACGAATTAATAAACGGTACACTTGATGATCCTAATATTGTGGATGTTGAATCATGGGACGAAGAGCATAAAGCTATGGTAAAGGTAAAAATATATGTTGACTAACAAAATTCATTTAAATTGGGTTTATTCTATTGAATCATTTGTTTCGAGGTATGAATAAATTGTCAAAGCACCACTAAAAAAGCAAACTTCCATAGGCGCAGAAATATATGTTTCTCATGAATTTTTTGTAATTAAATATTACTATTCTGATTTTGCTTAAATGATATTTATTAAATATACGAATAAATATTAGTAAATTTTACGAGTGAGTTATTATGCCTGAAAAATGAACATGTACAATGAATTTTTTTATATATTTAAAAAAATATTATCACGTTCATGGCTTTTTAATCACTTTCAAGGAAGTAATGTATCATACAAATGTAATATTTATTCAATTATATAGATGGTATAGCATTATATATCTTATATATCTATATAGCAAATTTCATGTAAATGTATTGGATTTTACTACCTATATTAAAGACACAGACAGTTTATATTAAATGCGCCATATTTCTTATTCTAAAAAAGGTGTTAAGAATATCCACATAGCTACATAGATTAACTACAATTATGTAATTAAATAACTATCTACTATTTCTCAGTGAATTGTAGTTATTTGTTTTATTAGTTGTTTAATTTCTTCTTGTTTGATTGGATTTTGAGACAATATGTATTTATAAAGGCACGACTGTAATTTTATTTCAGATTTACTATACTCTATTGCTTCAACTTCAGGTTTATAAGGATGATGTTTTGAAAGAGCTGCAATTTCAATTATGTCTAAAGTAGAAAGCACAGCCATAATTTCATTTTCGTTTAGCTCTGCATCTAGTAATAGATCTTCAATATCGCTAAGTGAATGAATTTTGTTTCTTATAATAGATAATTTATCAGATAAATATCGGCAATGAATTATTTCATCTATTATTTTGCGATACAATTCATTATCCATCTTTTCACCAAAAGAAAATTGCATCAGAGAATTGTGTTCTGGATATTTTTTCACAATAAATATTCTATTCAATGAATTTTCTTTTACTGAGAAACAAACAGCATGGATAATACTAGGTAAACAACTCTCAATATATTTTTGTAATGAAATATTTGTCAAATTGAGATTAAAATAAAGATTTTTACTTGCATTAAGTATTAGGTGATTAATTTCTACATTGGATTTATTTATCAATACAGTGTGTAGAAGTTCAAGCTGAGTTTTGGTTATATTAAGAGTGGTGACATCAGCATGTATTAGTTCGCAACCTATCGCCGTTGTTAATACTTGTTGAAAAATATTAAATATTAAGTCGCTATAGTCTTCTTCATATCCGCATAGCAAGTACTGAATATCATTTGGCGAAAAGAATTTACAAAACATGTTTTCGTAATAAATAGATTGCAAATATTTTTCAATGAATTCAATACCAACTAAATTTTTTATTTGATTGCATAGAGGATAATCGGCTGTAATATGGATTTTGTGTGCTTCGAAATCTGGGTTATATAATTTGAAGAACCCTTTGATGCCATCAACTACTGTAGAATTATAAGTGTAGTTGTCTGTATTAATCTTATTTTTCAATGTTAGCATAAAAATATGCTTCGCTGCATTTATCTTTGTAGCAATACGCTTTCTACCTCGATTATATAAATCATGCATATTGACAGTTTTTAATTCTTTAATAGCATCATCAGTATATGGAAAAGATTTAAGCCAAATACCAATTGTATAAAGATTTGATTTCATAATATCTTCAGCAACTTCAACAGGAATGGAGCTACTATCACCGCTATTATATTTCTCTGTCTTATATGCTAGTAGTTCGAGACAACCATATTGTATAGATTCAATATCAGAGTTGGTCAACATATTATGATGATAAGCTTCTTCAATCAAAGATTGAAAATAGAATTCTTCATTAAGTTTACTTCTATCAATAGTACTATATTTTTCAATATTCCCCTTTTTCATCATTGTCCTCATCCTCAGATTCTTTATAATTTGAGTTATATCCAAAGCGGATATTTTGTGCCATATTTGCAAGTTCTCTATTTGAAAGTAATTCTAATGAGCCTTGACATACCTCGTTAAAAGCTTTCCCCATGAATTTTATCAAGTCGTCATCGCTAACTAGATCAAGCGTTTCATTTTTATAGTAGTAAAACATTTCAACAAGTTCTCGTAGTATTTCAGCATAATTGTCCATTGATATATAAGGAGAGTTGCAAAATTCCTTAATTATTTTATCAATTACGCCACCACCAAATTCAATTCGTCTGTTTGCTTTAAGAGCATATGATCGCGTTTCAACAAGTTCTACTGCTTGATTGTGCGTCAATATAAGACCAAAATTTTCTGTAAAATCATTGCATTTTATGATTTCATTTATTGCTTGTTTTTTTATAATAGAAGAAGAAAAAGTAGTCAATTCAAAACTCAAAAAATCACCCCAATAAAAAATATTTTAAAAATACTTGACAAATTCTAATTTTTATGATATGATACAAAAGTAAATTGGATAAGTGTATTTAAAAATAATAACACGTATCAGGTGGATTTTATCACAAGTTATAATAAAAGTCAATAGAGTAATTATGTATGCGGACATATTTGTCTGCTTTTTTTAAATACTGGAAATTATTTTTATAATAGGTTATAATAAAACACAACAGTAAAAATGGTTTATTTACTAAGAAAGGATATGAATGATGAAATTTGTTTTAGATTCTCATACACATACAATTGCAAGCGGTCACGCTTATAATACTATAAGAGAGATGGTTATTGCTGCAAAAGAAAAAGGGTTGGAGCTTTTAGCAATTACTGACCATGGACCTAAAATGACAGGAGCCTTTTCGGAATTCTATTTTGTAAATTTTGGAGCAGTTGAAAAAAATAGATTTGGTGTTGAATTATTATTAGGTTCAGAAGTTAATATTATGGATTTCGATGGAACAGTGGATTTGAATGATAATATATTAAAGAAATTAGATGTTGTAATTGCAAGTTTACATTTGCCTTGTATAGATCCAGGAACTAAAGAAGAAAATACAAGAGCTTACTTAAATGCTATGAAAAATCCATATGTTAATATAATTGGACATCCAGATGATAGTAATTTCCCAGTAGATTTTGAAGCGCTTGTTCTTGGAGCAAAAGAAAATAATGTACTTCTTGAGTTAAATAATTCTTCTTTAAATCCGGATAATTATAGAAGGAATACTAAAGAAAATGATATAGAGATGTTACATTTGTGTAAAAAGTATAATGTACCAATAGTGGTAGGGAGTGATGCACACGCTGATTCAGCAGTAGGTGAACATGACTTGGCTTTAGAAGTAATAAATATAGTGGATTTCCCTGTGGATTTAATAGCTAATTGCTCTTTAAAAATGTTTAAAAAATATACAAATAAATATAAGTTCTCGTAGCTTTTTAATGTGGAAATAGATAATTAATAGTAAAGGCTATTTGTAAATTATTTAAAATAAATTTTATGGATTATTTAGTAAAATATGAATAAAAAACAATCATCTGTCTATAATAATATAAATGGAATAGGAGGTTGTTTGTTATGAATACTCATGGTAATAAAATATTTTATTTAAAGAACATTGCAAATAGCATCAAATCTCAAGACACTGAAGATTCAGTAGATGATATATATAGAAGTATAGAAAATGCGAGAAAAGAATGGGAAGATGCGAAAAATATTTTTGAAAATGTTACAAATCCAGACCTAATTGATTATGCTATCCATAAAGTAGATGCGACAGAAAAAAGGTATACATATTTGTTAAAACAAATAAAGAGCGGTAATATTTATTAATACATAATGATTTAAGGCGACCATAGGTCGCCTGTTTTTTATATTAGTTCTTGATCCAACGCATTGAAAATTTCGGTATTAAAAAAATAGTTTAAAGGAATTTCAAGACCATCACATATTTTTTTAATTAGTACAATCCCTACATCTTTTCTATCAGAGTCAAAAACGCTGTATACTGTAGATGGTGTTATACCTGATAAATTAGCTAATTTATTTACGGCTAACCCCTTTTCTGCACATAGTTCATTAATTCTTTTAATTACAGCTTCTTTTACGCACATAGCACACCTCCGTATATAAGTATTCATTAATTCAATGTAATTATTTTACCACAAATATGTCATAACGTATACGCTAAAACGTAAATTATTAATAAAATTGCAAAACAATTTATAAAATGAATGAACTTCCAACTTATTAAAGAATATTAATGCATAAATATTACATTGACGCATATATTGGTAAGAACTGTAATTAGTTAATATATAATATAAATAATTTATATTATTAAATTTATATTATTTATATTATATCAAAATAATAGCCATTGCAAAAACTAGTTTTAGGTGTTAAAATCATAAAGATACAACTAAATAATTAGAAAGAGACGTGATATAATTGAAATCTGATTTGAATGTTCTTACAATTAAAAGGGAGAAATTGTTGGAATTGGATTATATGAGATTTATAGCTTGTCTAGCTGTAATGATAGTTCATATTTCTGCAACAGGGGTTACGGATTATATTCATGGTAGTTTCCCTCATATAGTAATGACACTTTTAAACAGAAGTTTGAAGTTTACAACGCCAATATTTATTTTTTTAAGTGGTGTTACAGGCTTTTATGGGTATAGAAACAAAGAGTTTAAATATTTTGAATTTATTAAAAAAAGATTAACAAGGGTGTTAATTCCGTATTTGTTTTGGTGTGTGTTATATTATTTTGCATATATTAAATTTGGATTTTATGGCTTTGATATTAAATTTTTCTTGAAAAGTGTTGTTCAAGGCACTATGTCATATCATTTGTATTTTGTAATAATTATAACTCAACTTTATTTAATGGGACCAATATTTTATAATTTAGTAAAAAAATCGAAAAATAGAGTTAGATTACTTGTAATATCAGCAATTGTAACTTCTCTATGTGTTGAATATATAAGATTTAATTTATCGGATAGAATATTTTTAAAATATATGTTTTTTTATATGTTTGGTATATTTGTTACACTTGAGTATAAGAACTTTACTACATGGCTTAAGAAATATAAAGTTTATGCTATAATTGGATATATAGTTATAGGACTAGCTTATACTTTAGTTTCTTTTTATAACATGAAAATTTATTCATTTGTATGGTTTTCGTTTTCAACTGTATCGATATTATTTGTATATCTTGTTGGATTATTTGCAAAAGAAAAATTGCATAAATTGTATGGTTTTATTAAGGTTTTTGGACAAAGTTCATATTATATATATTTAATGCATCCGATTGTATTGACCACAATGATAATACTGGCAGCAGATAAAGGAATATTATCTGTTACAACTAGATTAATTATTTATTTTGCTGTAGTAATACCAGTTACAATTATTTCTTGTTTAACATTTACTATAGTGAAAAACAAAATAAGAGGTATTAGGAAAAAAGCAACAGCTAATGGTTAATTAGCTGTTCAGGCTTTTGACAAACCCCAATTTCTTCGTTGCTTCAAAAATGTTCAATCCTCACGTATTACGTATACGTTGCGGTTGCCCATTTTTTCGCGCCTTGAAATTGAACTTTGTCAAAAGCCTGTCATCTTGCTGACTTTGTCAGTAATCTGAACAGCTAATGGTTAATTAGCTGTTGCTTTTTTTTCTAGTTCTCTCATAGCTAGAATTGTTTGTTCGAATAAATAGTCTAGCTCCCAACCTAGCATTTCTGCTCCTTGAGCAATTACTTCTCTAGAACATCCTGCTGCAAAACTAGCAGATTTAAATTTCTTTTTAACACTTTTTACTTCAAGGTCTAAAACACTTTTAGAAGGTCTCATAAGAGCAACCGCGCCTATAAGGCCAGTTAATTCATCAATAGCAAATAAAACTTTTTCCATAGTGTGTTCAGGCTTAGCATCAACAGCGGTCAATCCATAACCATGACTGGCTACTGCATGAATAATTTTATCATCAATTCCTTTTTCTCTCATTATTTCTTGAACCTTAATACAATGCTCATCGGGATACATTTCAAAATCAAGGTCGTGTAAAAGTCCAACTATTCCCCAAAAATCTACTTCGTTTTCATAACCTAGCAGCTTCGCAAAATATTCCATTACTCCTTCAACTGTTGTAGCGTGTTGTATATGAAAGTCCTCTTTGTTGTATTCGTTCAATAACTTCCAAGCTTCTTCTCTTGTAATTTGATTGCTCATAAGAATTATCCTTTCTATATATATATATATTTAATTATATTTTATTAAGTTGTCAATGTCAATGAATTGCATAAATAATCCACAATTTTGTGTGAATTATTTGTTTTTGTGTTTAAATAATCGCCAAAAATTAGTTATTGATTTTATTACAAAGATATGTTAAAATTCTGTTAAAATACATTTAATGGGTGGAAATAATGGTACAATCTGTGGATAGGGCTATTTCTATATTGAAATGTTTTAATGAGAGAAAAAGAGAACTTAAACTTTCAGAAATATCTGATGAACTAGGGTTAAATAAAAGCACCGTTCATGGAATTATTAATACATTAAAACAACATGGATTGATAGAACAGGATGAAAAGACACAAAAATATAGGCTTGGATTATATCTAATAGGATTAGGAGAGTTAGTTGTTAGCTCTATAGACGTTAGGGCTATCGGTTATCCAATTATTGAAGAGGTATGTCAAGTTTTAGAAGAAACAGTACATGCTGTTGTGTTAGATTGTAATGATGTTGTTTATATTGATAAAAAAGAATGTGATAATTCAGTAAGAATATCTACAAAAATTGGTTCGAGAAGTCCGTCGTTTTGTACTGCAGATGGTAAAGTTATGCTTGCGTATTTAGATTTAAAAAAACAAAATATAATAATACCAGATGATATACCAAAGTTTACACCAAATACCATAACTGATAAAAATGAAATTATAAAAGAACTAGCTGTTACTAAAGATAGAGGATATGCAATTGACAATGAGCAATATGAGACGGGCTTAGTATGTGTTGCAGCACCGGTGTTTGACCATTCGGGTGCAGTTAAATATGCAATAAGTGTAACTGGTCCATCTTTAAGAATGACTCAAGAAAAAATAACTGAATCTATAAAAGTTTTAAAAGATGCAGCATATAAAATATCTTATGAAATAGGATATAGAAAATAGTAATAAATTATTTTTTTACTAAAATATGTAAATGCAGTTTGATAATGCTGAACCGACAGACGGGTTAATAAAAAATTTGATTTTAAAAGTTTAGAATTTAACAATTAAGCAATATAAGTATAAATAAAACCTATATATTAATATGTGATTTAATACTAAATGTAATACAATAAAATTTTCATAAAAGGTTTATATATGGTAAACAAAGGGTATAATAAATTTTAATCATATATAAATTCAGATTAATGTTTCAATTTTAATTGATTTAATATAATTTGATAAAATTGTCACTAAAAAATAAGGAGAGTGCTATGGGGACTAAGATTGTAGTTGTAGGTGCTGGTTATGCAGGAATTCTAACCGCTAAAAAATTAGCAAAGAAATTTAAGAAAAATAATGATGTTAGTATTACAATAATTGACAAGAATCCTTTTCATACAATGCTAACAGAACTTCATGAGGTTGCTGCGAATCGTGTTGATGAGGACAGTATAAAAATTAGTTTAAAAAAAGTTTTTGCAGGTAGAAAAGTTGATGTTAAGCTTGATACAATAAATTCAATTGAATTTGATAAAAAATTAGTTAATGGTAAAAATCAAAATTATGATTATGATTATTTAGTGTTAGCTGCTGGTTCAAAGCCTACTGATTTTGGAATTAGTGGTGTTAAGGACCATGCTTTCATGCTTTGGTCATATGAAGATGCAGTTAAACTTAAAGATCATATACAAGATATGTTTAGAAAAGCAGCTGTTGAAACAGATTTAGAAGAAAAGAAAAGACTATTGACTTTCCATGTTGTTGGTGCTGGATTTACTGGTGTTGAAATGATTGGAGAGCTTGCAGAGTATGTTCCTATTCTTTGCGAGAAGTATGAAATAGAAAGAGAACTTGTAACACTTGTTAATGCAGATGGATTATCTAGAACTGTACCAAATCTAGATGAAACTCTTTCTAAAAAGGTTGAGAAGAGATTAACTAAGATGGGCGTTGATTTACTTCTTAACAATTTTGTTCAAAGTGTTGGATCAGATTATATCGAAACTAAAAATGGAGATAAAATAACTCGTCACACTACTGGAACTGTTATTTGGGCAGCTGGAATTGAAGGTTCTGATATAACAACTAAGGTTACTAAACAGCTTGAAGGCGGTGGAAGAGGTCGTGTTAAGTTAGATCAATATTTGCGTTCTGTTGATGACGAGCATGTTTATGTTGTTGGAGATAACATGTTCTATATTTGTGAAGGTGAAGAGAGACCGGTACCTCAAGTAGTTGAAAATGCTGAACAAAGTGCAGAAACTGCAGCACACAATATTGAATGTGTAATCACAGGGAACGGTGAAATGCATGCATATCAACATAAAAATCATGGATTTATGGTTTGTGTTGGTGGAAGATATGGAGTTGCTAGCGTTGGACTTCCAAACCATATGTTTAAACTTCCGTCTTTCCTAGCTATGTTTGCAAAACATTTTATAAATATAGTATACTTTATTCAGGTATTGGGATGGAATAAAATATTTAGTTACATTAGACATGAATTTTTCACTATAAGAAATTGCAGAAGTTTCGTAGGTGGACACTTCTCAAATAGAACTCCAAGTTTTTTACTTGTTGCATTAAGAATTTGGCTTGGTTGTGTTTGGGTTTTTGAAGGAGTTATGAAAATTGTTGAAGGTTGGTTTACTTCACCTATGTTGACTGCATTCTTCGGTGGAGCAAATGCATGGTACAATAATATTGTTAGTGGGGGTAGTGCTACTGGGGCAGCTGATGGAGTGAGTGCAGCTACAGCTGAAGCAGCGTCTCAAGTTGCTGAATCGGTTGGAACAGCAATCTTAAACTTTGATTTTATTGGTTTGTTCCAAGTTATATTTGTTAGTGGAAAGGCTTTAGCTGAATCAACAATTAGCGATTTTGCATTTAAATTAAATGTACCACTTATGAATTGGTTTGTTGATACTTTAATTATGCCTAGTGATTCAGTTCAAATATTTATGCAAGGTTCTATAGTTGTAGCAGAAATATTGATTGGACTTGCATTAATTGGTGGGTTATTTACATTCCCTGCATCTGCATTGTCATTAATTCTTCAAGTTATGTTTGTTTGTACAACTGGATTGTATTTAAATACATTCTGGATGATATTTGCATCAATTGCACTCTTGATTGGCGCTGGTAGAACATTTGGCTTAGACTATTATGTTATGCCATACCTTAAAAAGAAATGGAAACAAATACCATTTGTGAGAAGGCTGTATATTTACAATGACTAATAAAGATATAAAAACAAAAGAAAATATTGATAATGTAAAGTTAATAAAATATGACGATGCGATAAAACTAGTAAAAAAAGAGGTAGATAGTGTTCTATCTTCCTCTCCTCGTGTAATTAGAGGTTATACTGAACATTTGATGGGTTCAAATGGTAAATTTATACGCGCTATATCTTTGATTGCATGTGCTGAGGATATAGATGGATTAGTACATCCAAATGCAATAAAATTTGCTGCCTCAATAGAATTGTTACATCTTGCAACTTTAGTTCATGATGATATTATAGATAATGCAAATTTGAGAAGAGGCTCCGTAACACTTCAAAAAAAGTATGGTAAGAGAACTGCAGTTATATGTGGTGATTACTTACTAGCGGTTTCCCTTAAGCTTGCAGCATCAATTAATAATAAAGAAGATTATCTTGAGTTAGATATGCCAGATTATATTACTAAAATTTGTGTTGGTGAACTAAGTCAACATATTAACAATTACAATTTAGATTTATCTGTTTATAGATATTTGAAAATAATATCAGGTAAAACCGCTGCTTTGTTTGAAGCTTCATTTTATGCAGGGGCTGTCTTATGTGAAACAGATAAAGTAAAGATAAATAAATATAAAGAGCTTGGAAGATATATTGGTATGATTTTTCAACTAACTGATGATTGCATGGATTTTGAAACAACAGAAGATGTCGCCAAAAAACCTGTACAATCTGATTATGAACAAGGAGTGGTAACTTTACCACTTATTTATACCTTTAAAAATATGTTAGGCTTTAAAGAAAAGGCAAGGAACAAGGAGGTAACAAGAGATGATATTAATAAGGCTGTTGTAAAGTCAGGTGGTCTTAATTACACTCATCTGTTATCAAAAAAGTATTATAATAAGGCTTTAGGATTAATAAATGAATTAGAAATTACACCTAGTAAAAAAGGAAGATTAATTGCGATTTTAAATAAGTCTTTTAGAGTACTATAAATCATGTATATATATCGGGTTATAACCGAATTTATATAAAAATTAAACATTTTATGGAGGAATTTAATGAAAAAGTTATTAGTATTATTATTGGTTTTAACTATGTCTTTATTTGTATTTGTTGGATGTAGTTCAGAAAAGCCAGTATCAGAAACACCAGCGACAGAAACACCAGCAACAGAGACACCAGCAACAGAAACACCAGCTACTGATGATTCAGTAAAAACTGGTATAGCAGTTATATCATCGATTGGAAAATCAACTGATGCTGCTGCAGACAAAGAAGGATTAGCACAAGTTGATTCAGTAGTAGTTGCAGTTACTGTAGATAATGAAGGAAAAATTGTTAAAGCGGCTATAGATACTGCACAAACAAAAATTAACTTTTCTACAGAAGGTAAAATAACTACTGATAAAGCAAGTGAGTTTAAATCAAAACAAGAGCTTGGTACTGAATATGGAATTAGCAAAGTATCTAAAATAGGAAAAGAGTGGAATGAGCAAGCTAATGCTTTAGCTGATTATGTAATAGGTAAAACAGTTGAAGAAATTAAAGGAATTGCTGTAACAGAAGATGGAGTTCCTACAGATGCTGATTTAGCTGCATCAGTTTCAATTAAAATTGGTGGATATATAGATGGAATTGAAAAAGCAGTTGCTAATGCTCAAGATTTAGGCGCTAAATCAAGTGATGAGCTTGGATTAGGAGTTTCTACTTCTATAGCAAAGTCTAAAGATGCTGCAGCAGATGCAGAAGGAGTAGCTCAAGCTTATACTTATTACACAGCAACAACTTTTGATGCTGATGGTGTAATAACAAGCTGTAGCATTGAAGCTTCTCAAAGCAATATAAATTTCACTACAGAAGGTAAAATTACTACTGATTTAGCAGCACCTTTAAAATCTAAAGTTGAATTAGGTGATGAATATGGAATGAAAAAAGCTTCTAAAATCGGTAAAGAATGGTTTGAACAATCAGATGCGTTCTCAAAATATGTTGTTGGAAAAACAGTTGAAGAAGTTGAAGGTATAGCTGTAGATGAAGATGGTCATACTACAGATGCTGATTTAATGGCTTCTGTAACAGTAGGAATTGGTGAATTCCAAGAAACAATAAAAAAAGCACAGGCAAATGCAAAGTAATAAATAAATTGTGAGGGGTAGTATTGCTACCCCTTATTTTTGAGGTGAAAAGTTTGTTAAAAAAAATTGCTGCAATTTTAATTGTAATTATAATGTTACTTAATCTATCAGCTTGTAATAAAAAGGAACCAACTCGTTATGAAGCTCAGTTTCTTTCTTTATTCGACACGGTTACAACAATTGTAGGTTTTGCAGAAAGCGAAGAAAAGTTTACAGAATATTCACAATTAATATATGATGATCTAAAAGAGTATCATGAACTATATGATATTTATAATGATTATGAGGGAATTAACAATATTAAAACAATAAATGATAATGCAGGAATAAAGCCAATAAAAGTTGATAAAAAAATAATTGACTTAATACTATTTGCTAAAGACGAGTATGTAGAGACAAGTGGAAAAACAAATATAGCTCTAGGTTCAGTACTAAGTATATGGCATGAATATCGTACTGAAGGTATAGAAGATCCAGAAAATGCAAAATTGCCTTCTATAGATAAGTTAAAAGACGCAGCAGAGCATACAGATATAAATAGTGTTATTGTTGATGAAAATAATTCAACTGTTTATCTTAGTGATCCTGATATGCGCCTTGATGTTGGAGCAATTGCTAAGGGATATGCAACTGAGCAGGTTAGCAGATTAGCAAAGGAAAAAGGATTAGTTTCAGCAATAATTAGTGTGGGTGGAAATGTTCGAGGATTAGGAAATAAGGCAGATACAAACGAACAATGGAGTGTAGGTATCCAAAACCCTAATAAGGAAAGTGAAAGTAATGTTTTAAAACTTGTATATTTATCTGATAAATCTTTGGTTACAAGTGGAAATTATGAAAGATATTATACGGTAAATGGTAAGAGATACAATCATATAATTAATCAAGAAACATTGTACCCATCAGAATATTTTGCATCAGTTTCGATTATTTGTATAGATTCTGGCAAGGCAGATGGTCTTTCTACAGCAATATTTAGCATGCCTTATGAGCAGGGCAAAGAGCTAATTGACAGTTTACCTGATACAGAGGCTATGTGGGTATATAATAATGGAGAAATAAAATACAGTGAAAATTTTGAAAAGCTTATTAAGGAATAATATATTTTGCTTTTCTGTATATATCATTTAATACCCTATTGTAGATATCATTTAATCTATATTATAGGGTTTTTTTATTTAAATTGACTAATACCAGAAGAAAGATATATTTCATTTGACAGTAATTAGAAAGTATAATAAAATGAATAAGTAATCTAAAAATAAGGTAGTGCATTTTAAATGAATACTAATTAGATCTAGTAGTAATGCATATTATACAACCCAAGGTATTTAAGCTTTGGGATTTTTTGGTAAGGGGGCATACGTAATGAAAGGTAAAAATAAATTGAGTTATAAAATATTATTTTCGTATGCGGATGGTTTGAAGAAGTTTTTATTTATATCTGCAGTTGCAACTGTATTGAGAGTTTTTGTTAATTTTATAACCCCACAAGTTATTAGAATTACAGTTGACTCAGTTATTGGGGATAAACCAATGAATTTTATTTCCCCTATTATGAATCTCATTGATTCAATTGGTGGTAGACAAGGATTAAGGGAAAACATCTGGATTAGTGCAGTAGCAGTGCTGATTTTAGCTGTAATTACTTGCATATGTGATTATATTGGAAGGGTTACTATAGCAAAGGGTTCGGAAGGAATAATAAAAAATATACGAAATGGGCTGTACGAACATATACAAAAACTTCCATATCATTGGCATGTAAAAAATCAAACGGGGGATATAATACAAAGATCAACGTCAGATGTTGAGGTGGTTAGGAACTTTATTTCTACTCAATTAGCAGAAATGTTTAGAACAATAATGCTTATAATTGTATCTTTAACATTGATGTTTTCTATGAATTTCAAACTCACGTCAATTGTACTTATTTTTGTACCGATAATTATAATATATTCGTCAATCTTTTATGGTATTTTATCTAGAAAGTTTTTAGTAGCAGATGAAGCCGAAGGGGACCTTTTTTCGGCGGCACAAGAAAATTTAACGGGAGTTAGAGTTGTTAGGGCGTTTGGTAGAGAAAAATATGAAATAGAAAGATTTTCAAAGAAAAATAGGGACTTTTCCGATTTGTGGGTTAAACTAGGATATCAGTTGGGATATTATTGGGGACTAGGAGATTTAGTAACAGGATTTCAAGTTATGACAATTATATGCGTTGGTGTAATTCAAGCTTCAAATGGTGTTATAACATTAGGAGAGTTCTTGGTGTTTGTTTCATATAATTCAATGTTGGCATGGCCAGTAAGAAGTTTTGGACGTATATTAGGTGAAATGAGTAAGACAAAGGTTTCAGTTACTAGAATTTGTGAAGTGTTGAATGAACCTGTAGAAGATGATGAGCCTGATAATATTTCTGTAGACATGAATAAAGATATTGAATTTAAAAATGTTTCATTTAAGTATGAAGGACCTGTTCCTGTAGTTAGTGACATTAGCTTTAAAATAAAAGCTGGTACCACTTTTGCTATATTAGGAGGTACTGGGTCTGGTAAAACTACACTGATGCACCTATTAAATAGATTGTATGATTTGCCAGAAAATAGTGGTACTATAACAATAGGTGGGGTTGATATAAGAAAAATAAAGAGGGATTATTTGAGAAGTAATATAGGAATGGTACTTCAAGAACCATTTTTGTTTTCTAGGACGATAAAGCAAAATATAAGCATAGTAAATCCAGATGCTGAAATAGATGAAATAAAGCATATTTCGGAAATAGCTCATGTTGATGAAGCTATAGAGAACTTTTCAAAGGGATATGACACTGTTGTTGGTGAAAGAGGTGTTACATTATCAGGAGGTCAGAAGCAACGTGTTGCAATAGCTAGAATGCTTTTGCAACAAACTCCAATAATGGTTTTTGATGATTCTCTATCAGCTGTTGACTCTGAAACTGATTCGAAAATTCGATCAGCATTAAAAGAAAGCAGAAAAAATTCTACAACGATATTGATTTCCCATAGAATAACTACATTGATGCAAGCTGATATGATTCTAGTTTTAGACAAAGGAAAGGTTGTGGATTTAGGAACTCACGAGGATTTAATTAATCATAGTGGGATTTATAAGAGCATATATGATGTTCAAATGAATATATCAGATGATAGTAGTTTGAGTTAATAACTAATAGTTAATAGAAATGAGGTGATTTTGTGTCTTATTATGAAGAAGAAGACAATAGTAAGAATTCGTTTAATTTAAGGGTATGGTTCAAGTTAAATAGATTTTTTAAGCCTTATACGAAAATGATGATAGGAATAGTTCTTTTTATGCTTGTATCTGCATTTATTGATATATTAATGCCTTTGTTTCAAAAACATGCAGTTGATAATTTTATAGTTCCAATGACCACAGTAGGACTAAATAAATTTATTATAATATATTCTTTATCTTTGATTATTCAGGTAATGACGGTTGTTATTTTTGCAAGACTTGCAATTATAGTTGAAATGCGCATGGGCTATGACCTAAGAGAAGAAATATTCACTCATTTACAAACTTTATCCTTATCATATTTCAATACAACACCTGTTGGATATATTATGTCAAGAGTATTGAGTGATACAAATAAAATTGGTTCGATGATAGCGTGGGGGTTAGTAGATATATTTTGGTCATTAACTTATGTTATAGGCGTATTTATAACTATGTTATTATTGAATGTTAAGCTAGCACTTTTAGTAATTGTTGTAGTTCCAATAATGGCTATTGTTACGGTTTATTTTCAAAAAAAATTACTTAGTACAAATAGAAAAATAAGAAAAATAAATTCTAAAATGACTGGTGAATTTAACGAAGGAATAACTGGTGCAAGAACAACAAAGACTCTAGTAATAGAAGACAAAAATCTACATGGTTTTACTAAGGTTACAGATTTGATGGAATTAAATTCTTTAAAAATGTCAAGACTAAATGCGGTGTTTATTCCCATTATAGTATTTTTTGGCTCAGCATCTACAGCTATAGTGTTATCAAGAGGTGGATATTTAGCAATGAATGATATGATTCTCTTGGGTACTTTATCTGCTTTTTTATCATATGCAATAGGTATATTTGAGCCAATCCAACAGCTTGCAAGGATATTCGCTGAAGTTGTATCATTGCAGGCAAATATAGAGAGGGTAACGGAACTGCTAGAAAAGGAACCGCTAATTAAAGATACAGAAGAAGTAATTGAAAAATATGGAGATAATATTAATCCCAAAAAAGAAAACTGGGAAACTATAAAAGGCGAAATAGAATTTAGAAATGTAACTTTTAAATATCCAGATGGTGATGAAGAAGTTCTAAAAGATTTTAATTTAAAAATTCCAGCAGGGACTAATGTAGCAATAGTTGGTGAAACTGGTGCTGGAAAGAGTACACTTGTAAACTTAGCATGTAGGTTTTTTGAACCAACACAGGGCGAAATATTAATTGATGGTAAAAATTATAAAGAGAGGTCGCAGCTGTGGTTACATTCTAATTTAGGATATGTACTTCAAAATCCACATTTATTTTCTGGAACAATTAGAGAAAATATTCGTTATGGAAAGCTTGAAGCCTCAGATGAAGAAGTTGAAAAGGCTGCACAAATAGTATCAGCAGATACCATAGTTGATAAACTTGAACATGGATACGAATCAGAGGTAGGTGAAAACGGTGATAGGCTTTCAACTGGAGAAAAGCAGCTTATATCATTTGCAAGGGCAATATTAGCAGATCCTAAAATATTTGTACTTGATGAAGCTACTTCGTCAATCGATACTCATACAGAAAAGCTTATACAAGATGGAATAGAATATTTGTTAAAAGGTAGAACTTCATTTATAATTGCACATAGGCTTTCAACGATTAAAAAAGCGGACATAATATTAGTTGTTAAAGATGGAAAAATAGTAGAACAAGGCACACATAAAAGCTTAATTTCTAAAAGAGGGTATTACTACATGTTATATACAAAACAATTCGAGGAGGAAAAAACCTTAGAAGTTTTGAAATAATTGACATTGACAGTTGGTTTGATTTATGTTAACATAGCTATACTGTGCTACATGGGGAGGTAGCGGTGCCCTGTACTTGCAACCCGCTATAGCAAGGTGGAATTCCCTTTTAGAGGCTAAATTTGTGAGGTCTGACTTTAACAAGTGGTGTTGAGAGCTTGGTCTTGCGCAATAGGATCCTATGAACCCTGTCAGGTCCGGAAGGAAGCAGCAGTAAGTAGACCATCCTGTGTGCCGCGAGGTAGCTGGGTTTGAGCTAACTATTAGAGTAGCGCTTGTGAATTTTTGTCGACAAAAGGGTGCACAGTTTTAAAATGATTTAATTGGTAGGTAAATCCTACCTTTTTTATTTGTCTTAAAATCTGACATTAATAAAAAGTGTAAAACTGTATCTTTTAAAAGGTACAGAATTATATATAATAAATTTAGACATAATATTTATGTTATAAATATTTGAAAGAGGTAGAGATATGAATGATGAAAAAATTAAAAATATGATTTATACATCATTGCTTGCGGCTCTTATATGCGTTGCAACTTTCACAATTAAGGTTCCATCTGTAGTAACAAACGGATATGTTCATTTAGGTGATGGTTTTATATTTATTGCTGTTATTTTATTAGGCAGTAAAAATGGTGCATGGGCAGGTAGCATTGGAGCATCATTAGCTGATTTGCTAGGTGGATATAGTCACTATGCAATACCAACTTTTATAATCAAAGGAATTATGGTTTTGATTATGGGTTATATAATAAAGAAGATTCCTGGAAATAGTAGATTTAAATGGGTTGCAGGCGCCTTGGTAGGAAGTGTATGGCAGATAATTTCGTATTATGTTGTTGGATCTGTTATGGTTGGAAGTTTCATTTCAACAATCATGGATATACCAGGAAATATTATCCAGTCTATATTTGGAATAATAGTAGCAATAATTTTTGTTGCAGCATTTAAAAAAACTTCTATTGGGCATAAAATAATTAATGAGTAAAAATAAAGATAAAAAGTACACATAAAAATGCTCACCCTGCAATATCAAATATCGCAGGGTGAGTTTAATAATTAAAATGTAAATTATTACAATTGTTAAGTTTCTTTTGTGAATTTTGTTTTACATTGTTGGCATGTGACTATAATTTTTCCTTTTCCTTTTGGTGCTCGGAGAATTTTATTACAGTTAGGGCATTTGAAATATTTATATATTTTATTTCCTCTTACCATATTATATTTTATTTTTAACCATGAACGCGTTGGGTTCCAATATTCAAGAAATTTATAATTTTCCTTTTTTCTAGAAGAAATATTTGTGGAAAGCATTCTAAATATGCATATACCAAATATGAAATATGTTGTTAGCATTAATATAGATGAAGTTAAAATATCACCTATAAAAGTTATTACCATTCCAAATATTAAAATTCCCATATTAAGTTGATCTATACCATTTCTTCCTATCATAAAATTTCTAAACCAATTCATAAATCCTCCTTGTGAAATATTTATACATCAAATTATTTAATTAATTAATAAACAGTTTCAGGATTTATAAATTCAGGAGGAATTAAAATTCCTGATAAATCTTTATCCTTGATAAAGTTTGTCAATGGTTTGCTATTTACTGTTATTTTTAGACTATCAATAGTAGGGATAGTTGTAAATGTGTATATAAGGGATTCAACCATCATTGATCTTAAATCATTTTTTCCCTTATAAGAATTTAAAAACTCATCGTTAAAATCTAGTATTAAAGTGCTTCCTTCAATTTTTGTATTTTGAAGTTTTATATTTTTTGGAACAGGACTTCTTGCATAAGATAAATCTGTATTTGAATATACATCAAATAATTTTTGTGCTTTAATTTCTAACATATCATTATCTGTGATTCCTGACTTTTTCATGTCTACCTTTGAATCAAACAAATAATACCTATCGTTTATCTTATACGCTAAATAAATTAAATAATTATTTTCTTCATTTGGAAGATTTTTTAAATTGTTTATTCCATAGAAGTAATTTTCTATTTCCTTTCTGTCTACGGTGAATGAAATATTGTATATAGGCCAATATCTATCAACTGCAAATATTGATTTAATAAAAGCTTGATATGACAATAAACCTTCAGTACTTGAATTGTTATATTGTAAATAGCTGCTTGGTAAATCAATTAATATATTACCATTGTTATATGTACAGTTTGATACATCACCGACAACAGTTTTCATATTAATATTTGTAGGACCATTTTGAAGTTGTTCAATTGCCATTCTTGTTAATGACTTATCTTCAACAACAAATCTTGTAACGGGGATTAATATATCTCTATTTTCAGTTGTAAAGTATAAAGTTAATCCCTTGGTATTAGGTAAAGCTGAATTCAAAGCAGAAACATAAGACCCACCTGTATCATAAGTAACTTGAATAGAAATAGATGAATTATCTAAATTGTTAATTAGATTAGATGAAAATATTATTTTGTATGTACCATCATCTAAATCTAAATTTTTTTGACTTATATCCATAGTTGTAATCATTGGATTATCTTTAGTTATTGTAAATTCAGTATCTGATGGGGTTATTGATACAAGCTCTAAATCATTAATGTTATCACGCATTAATTTGTCATCCTGATAAATTGATGCTGTAAAAATATTGTTGTTGTAGTTTTTTATAATTTCAACTTCTTGAGAAATATGTTTTATAACAATAGATTCTGGATTTAATAATATTTTGTTATTATTTTCAATGTTTAAATTTAATGTGCTAGTATCTTTAGGTGTTTCAATCTCAATAGAACCTTTATAATCAATCGGTGATAGTTTTAAAGAATAAGTAGATGATAAAAAACCTATTAAAATTATTAATATTGAATTTAGTAGTACCCTCATATAAATATCCTTCCTTCATAAAAACATATAATAACATTATATACTAAAGTATAAGAAAAACAAATACAAATAAGAAAAAAATTCTGAAATATAAAATTTATTAATTAAAAACTTATAAATTAAAAAAATCACCCAAAATATTTTATACATTTTTATACAGTTTGTAAGGTAAATTAAGTAAATAAAATGGTTACATTAACCAATTTAAGTCATATAATAAATTAAAATGTAAATGAGGTGGTTATGTTGCATAAAAAAGAAACAGACTTAAATTCTTTGTTGAAAATGCAAGATGTTATAGATATATTATATAGAATTAATAGAATAAAAGATAACTCGTATGACCAAAATCTCAAAGGGCAGTTGGATAATATGCCACCGTTAGATAGAGCTCAAAATATTATTAAGTATATTTCTAAAAATAGTGATGACATGACAAAGAAAAATGCTGATATTTTCATTAATATATTGAAAAATATAAATGAAGTAAATCATAATGGAAGTAATTTTAGAAATCGAAACAATAATAAAAATCATAAGATATATAGAACTAACTCTAACCCTCGAAATTACCCAATAATTGATAATAATTCTTTTGTAGAAAAAATAAAAAATATTTTAAAATTATTAAATGATGAATAATCAAGTAACATTTATATGGGGTTAAGAATAATATATAGAAAATAAATAATTAGGAGGTAACATAAATGTTTCAAAATATATTAGGGTATGGAGATAATGGAGATAGTTTGTTGTGGTTTTTCCTCTTATTAGTAGTGTTTGCTTGCTTCTGTGGGGGAGATAATGGATTAGTAGGCGGCATTGGAGGAATGGAAGGAGATTCATTATTATTTTTCTTCTTGCTTTTAATCGTTTTATATTGTGTATTAGGAAACAATGATGATTGTGGCTGCTAATAAGTAACCAACATTCAATACTTACTATCGTGTATTATCAAAAAGCTTCTTGGGTTATTCCTGAGAAGCTTTTTGATTTCTATACAATACATCAAAAATGTATTTGATATAAGTACATAAGTATGTTTCACAAAGGCTTAAATTGTATAAATAAATAAAATTTTATAATTTTAATATTTGACGTATAATTATTTTTAATTTAAAGATAAACGAAAATATTAATTAAATTGTTGTTGACAAAATTATAAAAATGTATTAATATAAATTTCAAATTCAAAAAAACAAGGTGGTGTATTATTCAAAATGAAAAAAATTCTTTTAACATTACTATCAGCAATATTAGTAGTGGGATTATTATCTGGATGTAGTAAAGATGATGCAAATGGTGGAAGTTCAGATGCTGATAATGCTGCAAAAGAGGTTAAGGTAGGTATAAATTATGAATTATCAGGTGATGTTGCGTCTTATGGAGAAGCATCTGTAACTGGTATTATGATGGCGTTTGATGAAATTAACGCTTCTGGTGGAATTAACGGAATGCAAATAGTACCAGTACAGATTGATAATAAATCAGATTCAGCAGAAGCTACTACTGTAGCAACTAGACTTATGACAAAAGAAAAAGTTGTTGCTAGTCTTGGACCTGCAACTTCAGGTAATTTTATGGCAACTATCCCTGTAGCTATGGGAAATAAAATTCCAGTTATATCTGCTTCAGCAACTGCTGATGAAGGGGTAACTGTTGATGCAAAAGGCAATGTTAATGAATATGTATTTCGTCTTTGCTTCAATGATTCTTTCCAAGGTGTAACAATGGCAAATTTTGCTTCAGGTAACCTTAGTGCAAAGAAAGCTGTTATTATACAAGATAAATCAAGTGATTATGCAGAAGGATTAGCAGAAAATTTCGTTTCGACTTTTGAAGCTTCTGGTGGAACAATAGTTGCTCAAGAAGGATATGTAGCTAAGGATAAAGATTTTAATGCTATTTTAACAAAAATTAAAGGACAAGATTTTGATGTTATTTTTCTTCCAGGATATTATCAAGAAGCAGGACTTGTTATTAAACAAGCTCGTGATTTAGGAATCAAAGCTCCAATACTTGGTGCTGATGGTTTTGATTCGCCAGTACTATTAGAACTTGCTGGTGCTGAAGCGTTGAATGATGTATACTTCTCAAATCATTATTCATCAATAGATCAAGATCCAATGGTTCAAGATTTTATTAAATCATATACTGAAAAAAATGGTTCAGAACCTAATGCATTTAACGCTCTTGGTTATGACCTTGGAAAATACATTGCTGATGCAATTAAGCGTGCTGGTTCTAATGATCCAGTTGCAATTAAAGATGCTCTTGCGTCAACAGAAAATTTTGCTGGTGTAACGGGTTCGTTCAGCATGGGTGCAGACCACAATCCTATTAAGTCAATAGTGGTTATTGGTTTGGAAAATGGTGTACAAGCAACAAGCGTTAAAGTAGATCCAAAATAACAGTATTCTCAAAATTTAAATTGAAGAAATATTATAATAATTAAGTTAGTGAGAATTGTCTTGCTAACTTAATTGTTTAAATTGATAAATTATAAGGTTATGGAGGTGCAAAGCCTTGGAACAATTTTTACAACAAATGGTAAATGGCATTTCGTTAGGTAGTATATATGCCTTAATTGCCTTAGGTTATACAATGGTTTATGGAATAATAAAACTTATTAATTTTGCTCATGGTGATGTTTATATGATAGGTGCATATGTTGGATTTGCAGTAACTACATATGCAAATTTAGGTTTTTTTCCAGCACTTATTATATCAATGGCGTCATGTGCAGTTTTAGGAATAGTTGTTGAAAGAATAGCGTATAAGCCGCTTAGAAATTCTTCTAGGATAGCGGTATTAATAACGGCTATAGGAGTATCATTGCTTTTGGAATACGTAATGATGTTTTTCGTAGGAGCAGAAGTTAGGTCTTATCCAAAGCTCTTGTCAGATAAGGCTATTAACTTAGGAAATATAGTTATTAATATGCAACAAGTATATATTGTAGTTACTTCTGTTGTTCTCATGATAATACTTCAATTTATTGTTAATAAAACAAAGATTGGAAAATCTATGCGTGCTGTTTCAGCAGATAAGGATGCTGCTCAGCTTATGGGAATAAAGGTTGATAAAACAATTTCATTTACATTTGCAATTGGTTCAGCATTAGCTGGAGCTGGTGGAGTTTTAGTAGGAATATATTATAATTCAATCGATCCATTAATGGGTGTAATGCCAGGGCTGAAGGCATTTGTTGCAGCAGTTTTTGGTGGCATTGGAAGTATCCCTGGTGCAATGATTGGTGGACTGTCTATTGGAGTTATGGAAACCTTAGTTTCTGGATATGGTAATTCTATGTACAGAGATGCAGCCGTTTTTGCGTTTTTAATTATAATATTGATTCTGAAACCATCTGGTCTTCTTGGAAAGAATACGAAAGAGAAGGTATAGCTTATGAAGGTATTAACAAAAAAGAACATAATGATTCTGATTGCAATAGTAATAACATATGTGGTTGTTCAAGTCCTTATATCAACAGGTATTATAGATAGTTTTTATGAAATAACAATTGCAACAATTTGTATTAATATTATTCTTGCAGTTAGCTTGAATTTAGTAACTGGTTTTACAGGACAGTTTTCTTTGGGACATGCGGGATTTATGTCAATAGGTGCTTATGTTTGTGCAATTATTAATTTACAGATGAATTCTACTACTGGACTTTTAATAGGTATAGTTTCTGGAGCAATTTCAGCAGCAGTTGTTGGAATAATAATAGGTATACCAACCCTTAGACTTAAAGGAGATTATTTAGCAATTGCTACATTAGGAATGGCTGAAATAATACGTGTTATATTTTTAAATATGGAAATAACAAATGGTGCTGCTGGGTTAAATGGAATCCCAAGGTTTACAAATTGGTTATGGTTGTTTTTCTTTACTACAGCCTCCATTTTATTGATAAATAATTTTATTAATTCATCACAAGGTCGTGCATGTATTTCAATTAGAGAAGATGAAATTGCTGCTGAAGCTATGGGAATTAATACAACTAGGTATAAGGTTATGGCTTTTGCTGTAGGTGCTTTTTTTGCAGGAGTTGCAGGTGCACTTTATTCATCATATTTTTATTTTATTAAGCCAAATATTTTCGGTTTTCAAAAATCTGTTGATATTTTAGTAATAGTGGTATTAGGTGGAATGGGAAGTGTTACAGGTTCAGTGATTGCAGCTATACTTCTTGCAGTATTAACGACATTTTTACAATCATATTCAGAAGTTAGAATGATTGTTTACGCGCTCCTTTTAGTTGTTATCATGCTGTTTAGACCTCAAGGTCTCATGGGTACAAAAGAAATTAGCGATATGTTTAAATTCGGTAAAAAAAGTAGTAAAGTAAAGTAGGGAGGTGCCGATATGTCATTACTTTCAGTTGAAAAATTAACCAAGTCCTTTGGTGGACTCACTGCTGTTTCTAATGTAAATATGTATGTTGAAAAGGGAGAGCTAGTTGGACTTATAGGGCCAAATGGTGCTGGAAAAACTACTTTGTTCAATTTGCTTACAGGTGTGTATGTGCCTACAACAGGTAGCATTAAGTTAGATTTAAATGGTAGCGTCAAAGAACTGGGTGGTCTTAAACCATATAATGTAACCAAAGCAGGATTAGCAAGAACATTTCAAAATATTAGATTATTTAAAGACTTAACAGTTATGGACAATATTAGAATTGCTATGCATCAAAATATAGATTATAAATTACCAGCTGCTTTTCTTAGGTTTAATAAATTTTATAAAGAAGAAGAGCGAATGTTAGAGGAAGCAGACAAATTGCTTGATATTTTTCATTTATCAAATAAAAAAGGGGAATTGGCTAAAAATCTACCATATGGGGAGCAAAGACATCTTGAAATAATAAGAGCATTAGCTACCAAACCCTCGATTTTACTTTTAGATGAACCAGCTGCTGGCATGAACCCAAACGAAACAAAAAATCTTACAGATACTATAGCACAAATTAGGAAAGAATTTGACCTTACTGTTATGTTGATAGAGCATGATATGTCTTTGGTTATGAAAATCTGTGAGCGTATTTATGTTTTGGATTATGGAATGATGATTGCTTCAGGGATTCCATCTGAAGTAAGAGCAAATAAAAGGGTTATAGAAGCCTACTTAGGGGAGGATGTAAGCGATGCTTCAAATAAAAAATCTTAATGTTCATTATGGAGTTATACACGCCCTAAAGGATGTTAATTTAACAGTAAATAAAGGCGAGATAGTTACTTTAATTGGTGCCAATGGAGCAGGAAAAACTACTACACTTCGTACGATTTCTGGGTTAAATAAAGCTACATCTGGTGATATTATTCTTGAAGGTACAAATATAACTAATCTTCTTGCTCATCAAAGGGTAGAAATGAAAGTTTCGCAGGTTCCTGAAGGTAGAAGAATTTTTCCGGAAATGAGTGTACTTGAAAACTTAGAATTAGGTGCATTTTTAAGAAAAGATAAAAATGAAATAAAAAAGGATATAGACCATGTTTATGATTTATTTCCGATTTTAGGAAAAAGGAAAAAACAAACTGCAGGTACATTGTCAGGTGGTGAGCAACAAATGCTTGCTATGGGTAGGGCATTAATGTCTAGACCTAAAATACTACTTTTAGATGAACCATCAATGGGACTTGCACCACTTTTAGTTCGAGAAATATTTGAAATAATCAAAAATATAAATAGTACTGGTACTACTATATTATTAGTAGAACAAAATGCTAGAATGGCATTGTCCATTGCGCATAGAGCATATGTAATTGAAACAGGTTCAATTGTGTTAAGTGGAACAGGTGAAGAACTATCGAAAAGCGATGAAATACAAAAGGCGTATCTAGGAGGCGAATAACATGTATGTAAAAAGTAGAATGACTGCAAATCCATATACTATAGCATTTAACTCACCTATAAATGAAGTTATTGAATTGATGAGAGAACACGACCTTAAAAGGGTACCCGTTGTTGATGGTGAAAAAGTTGTTGGAGTATTAACGCATAGTGATTTACAGAAGGTATCACCTACTAAGGCAACAACATTAAGCATTTATGAATTAAATTATTTATTGTCTAAAACTAAGGTAAGTGATGCAATGACTAAAAATGCAATAACTATATCACCGGATGCTTTATTAGAGGAAGCCGCCCTCATTATGAGAGAGAATAGAATAGGTACATTGCCAGTAGTAGATAATAATAAAATTGTCGGAATTATAACAGAGAGTGATATATTTGATGCGTTTATAGAGCTCTTAGGATTTAGGGATGAAGGTAGTAGAATTACTGTAGAGGCATTAGATGTACCAGGAGCACTAGCTGATATAGCAGAAATATTTGAATCATTTAATTCTAATATTACACATGTAGGAACGTACAGACATGATGATGGAAAGAGTGATGTAGTAATTAGAACTAATTCAATTGTCACTGATGAATTAGAGAAAAAACTAGAAGAACACGGTTATAAAATTTTACATATACTAAAAAATGTAAAATAAATATTTTTTATATTGTAGATAAAAAGGTACGCGTATGCGTACCTCAGGCTTTTGAAAAACCCCAATTAAAATAATGTCTATTTCAAATATTTTTCAAACCAATTGGTTATTTCTTCCAATCTTCTAACTCTATGTTTTGGTTTTCCACTTCGGCTTAGTTCATGGTTTTCACCTTTAAATAAACAAAGTCTCGCATCAACACCATGATATTTAAGTGCAGTAAACATTTGAAGCCCTTCAGCTAACCAGCATCTATAATCTTCTTCAGAGTGAATAAATAATGTAGGGGTTACAGCTTGATTAGCATATTTAATAGGTGAATGCCACCACATTTTTTCTACATTATCCCAAGGAGAAGATTGATTTTGGTCTGTATTGAAATAATAACCAATATCAGTTGTACCAAATTTTGAAATCCAATTTGCTATACTCCTTTGAGAAGCAGCACATTTAAATCTATCAGTATGACCAATTATCCAATTTGTCATGAATCCACCATATGAACCACCAGTCACACCTATACGTGTAGGATCAATTTGAGGATATTTTTCTAGAATTAAATCAGTAAACTTCATTAAATCATCATAATCAATTGTGCCATATTTTCCTCTAATATCTGCAAATTCATCACCTCTGCCATCACTACCGCGTGGATTACAGAAAAATACGAAGTAACCTTCATTAGCCCAATATTGCATTTCATGAAAGAAAACAGAGCCATACACTGTTTTAGGGCCTCCATGTATGTTTAAAATACCAGGATACATTTTGTTTTTATCATAATCAACAGGTTTTAATATAAATCCTTCGATTGTGTTGTTGTCATTTATAAACTCAATAAATTCAGGTTTAATTATATTTTTTGTTTCTATAATTATTTCATTAAATTTTGTCATTTGAGTTTCTATACCTGCTTTTAAAGTATATAATTCTTGAAGTTTATTTCCTCTAAGTCCTATAAACAATATTCCATCATCGCAAATATCAAAACAATCTACTGAGCCATTGTCTTTAGTTAATTTTTCGACTGTTCCATCAAGTGATAATTTTTTAATAAAAGAACTTTTTGATTCAGTGGAAACAAAATATATAGAGTTATTGTAGATTCTCACATCTTTTCCGCCGCTTAATCTACAATCAGAGCCTACTGAATTATGCATACCAAAATCATGTTCAAGTAAAAGTTTTATATCACCATTTTCAATTTTATAAATGTTACAATTTTGATTTATACCAAATTTGTCCATGAGAGAACCGCAAAATACTATGTTATCTCCTATGAATTCAGCAAAGTCAATGCTGTATTCACCATCTTCAATTACACAAGTAGCTTCTTTAGAATATAAATCATACATGAAAAGTCCTGTAGTTTGCTCTTTTTTGTTGGTGAAATTTTCTGATATGTAAAGAGCCACTCCATCTCTTACACTACATAAGGTTATATTTTCAAATTGCTTAGATATAGGAGTTAAACTGTTAGTTCCTTTGTCATAAAGATAAAGTCTGTTTCTTTTTTTATTAGTGAAACCTTCTCCATTAGACCAAAATGGGATTTCATCCAAAACCTCATAGTCCTTATTTTCTTTTATAATATCGATAGCTTTTGTTTTTTCATCACCTATAAGTGAATGTAAATTAATTCCATAGTGGTCGTAAATTGCAGTTATTAAAAATTTGTCTTCTGCTATAATTTGAATATCAGATACTACCATTGGTATTCTCATGTATTCTTCAGCTTCCCCGCCGTTGATATTAATTGAATAATAAGATGTCCATTGCTCACCCTCTTTAATCTTCTCTTTTAATTTTTCATCTCTAGTACTAGGAAATAAAAGAATATCATTATTTAGCCATATAAAGTTTTTTTCATTATTCATTGTTGTAAGTTTTTTGTATACATTTGAAAGACAATTATAAATCCAAATATTGGATAAGTATTTATTTTCATCATAATCAGATGAATTAACAACAAAAGCACCAAACTTTTTATTAGGAGATAATTCTAATCCTGATAAATACTTATAATCCAAGAAATCTTTTAATTTTAAATTTTCCATATATTACCCTCCAATATACATTTTAATTATTATTATTATTATATATCTATGAAAAGAATATTGCAAATGAAAACAATAAAGTACTGTGCAAATTATGCGCATGGTAGTATAATAAACAAAGATAATGAAATTGGGGGATTTATAATGGTTAAATTAAATAGAGAATTTACAATTAATACATTAGAAGAAATAATAAATATACCAAGTCCATCTGGTTATTGTAAAAATATTGTTGGTCACATAGAATCCATATCTAAAAATCTTGGATGTAAGTTTGAAAAAAATAATAAAGGAAACTTAATTCTAGAAATTGAAGGAAAAGATAACAGTTATTGCGTTGGAATTCCAGTTCATGTAGATACGTTAGGTGCTATGGTTAGATCTGTAAATAGTGATGGAACTTTAAGGATATCTACTATAGGAGGTAATATTTTTTCAACTCTTGATGGAGAGTACTGCAACATACATACAAGATGTGGCAAAATATACACAGGTACTATCCTTTGTAATTCACCATCAATTCATGTTTATCCTGATGCAGCAAAAAAGGAAAGAATAGAAGAAAATATGATGGTCAGGTTAGATGAAATTGTTAGTAATAAAAGTGAAGTTGAAAAACTTAACATAATGACAGGTGATTTTATTTCAGTTGAACCTAAATTTCAGATAACTAAGTCGGGGTTTGTAAAATCAAGATATTTAGATAACAAGGCAGGAACTGCTTGTGCACTTAGCATAATTGAAGTTTTCAAAAGACTTAATGAAAAGCCAAATTATAAAGTGAAAATAATTATTTCTACCTATGAAGAAGTTGGGCATGGATGTTCAAATATTCCTGAAGATATAGATGAATTGATAGGAATTGACATGGGATGTGTAGGTCTTGATTTAGCATGTACAGAAAGAGAGGTTTCCATTTGCCCTAAAGATGGTTCTGGTCCATATGATTATGATATAACTAGTAAACTTATAGAAATTGCAAAAATAAATAAACTAGGGTATGCAGTTGATATATATCCCATGTATAGCTCAGATGTTTCAGCATCGCTTAAAGGTGGGAATAACGTAAAGGGTGGATTAATAGGACCTGGAGTTAATGCTTCTCATGGCATGGAGAGAACCCATATTGATGGTATTGAGAATACTATTAAACTTATATATTTATATTTGACAGATTAAGCATGAAAGGATAGTGACGTGGAAAATTTAATATTCTCGATTAACGTAGTTTTACCAATGTTTTTAATTATGTGTCTAGGAGTTTTTTTAAGAAAAATTAATATATTTGATGACAAATTCCTTAAACCAGCTAATTCCTTTGTTTTTAAGGTTTTGTTACCAACATTATTATTTTATAACATTTATAGTACTGATTTATCGTATTCTTTTAATGGAAAACTTGTTATATTTGCAGTTGCTATAGTTTTAATAACTATTGCATTACTTTTTATAATTGTGCCTAGATTTGAAAAGAACAATAGAAACAGGGGTGTATTGATACAAGGTTTATTTAGGAGTAATTTTGTTCTTTTTGGAATTCCCATTTGCACAAATATTTTTGGAGACGTTGGTGCAGGAATTACATCAATGCTTATAGCAGTAGTTGTTCCTATGTATAACTTTTTCGCAGTTATAGTTCTTGATATTTATTCAAAAGATAAAATAGAAATTAAAAGTACAATTATTAGTATTATGAAAAATCCCATGATAGTGGGTTCTCTTTTAGGAATTGTATTTTCTTTATTAAATATAAAGCTTCCATCCTCATTAGAAAAAACAATTTATGATATTTCTAAAATTGCAACTTCACTTGCTTTGATGCTTCTTGGAGGAGAATTTAGAATAGGAAAATTATATAAAAATTTAAAAAATGTTTTAGTTGTATGTTTTGGTAAGCTTGTTTTGATTCCAATAGTTGTTTTTTCTATAGCAATTTTGTTAGGATTTAGGGGTGTTGAACTGGGGGCTTTACTAGCGATGGTAGCATCTCCTGTTGCGGTTTCAAGTTTTATTATGGCACAACAATACAATTCAAATGATGAATTAGCCGGACAAATTGTTTTTGTTAGTACAACGTTAAGTGCTTTTACTATTTTTGGTTTTATATTAATATTTAAATCAATAGGGTTATTTTAAAAACAAGCTGAGTTTGAATTCAGCTTGTTTGTGAGGATTATAACATTATTTTACTTGTTGAGAGTATTTTTGTTTTGCTTGAGATATCTTTTGTTGCTGTGCTTGACATAGTTGATACATGCCTTTGCTTTGAATTTCATTGAAAATATCTGCTTGCATTTTGTGGGTGTTGTTTAGAATTTGCATTAAATCACTTCTTAATTGAGGATTGGCACATTCGTTAACAAATGTGTTATAAGTTCCTGTTGATGATTTTTCTGTTGATAATGCTTCGTTGAGGACTTCTTTTTCTCCATAACTACTATTACTAGCCATATTATTATTATTTAAGTTTAAATTCATACTTACCTCCTAGTTCAAATGATTAAATAAAGTATTGAAGTGTTGTTGGTGTGTATTGGATATGTTTTGAAGTTTTTGTTGTAATGCTGTGTCTTGGACGTGACTAGTTAACATGTTGTATTTTTTTACATTTGCTTCCTCAAGACTTAATAAGTCTTCTAATGCAGATAACTCTTTCTCTGTTAAATTTGCCATTATAAAACCTCCTTTAATGCTATTAAATGTATCAATTAATAAATATCATCCTTAATAAATAAGGATTATATCATAATTGTATAAATCTATTATGTGATTTTAAAACAATATATATACACAAATTTTTTAGGAAAAAAATATATAAAAATGAAATGATTAAAAATAAAATTTGAAAATAACTGAGTATAATATTATAATGTAAATAAAAACAAGGAGATAGTCTTAATTATGGAAATATCTTTAAAAACATATAAAAAATCTTTTGAATATTCATATACATTTGGTATGTTTCCAACAATAGAACTAATCAGTACCAGACCTAGTGATGTAATTAAAATTTTAGTGAGTTCTAATTATAAAGTAGATTCTAGTTCGCTAAATATTTTTGAAATTTGTGAAAATAATAATATCAAAATAGAAGTAAATGATAAACAAATTAATCGTATAGGAGCTAAGGAAAATTGCTATGTAATAGGTGTTTTTAAAAAATACGAGTGCAATTTAAATTTTGATAAATCTCATATTGTACTTGTTAATCCTAGTAATATGGGTAACATGGGTACAATTATAAGAACTTTAACTGGGTTTGGGCTAAAGGATTTAGCGATAATCAGTCCTGGTGCAGATATATTTGACCCTAAAGTTATCAGAGCATCTATGGGATCAGTGTTTAGAATAAATTTTAAATATTTTGATAATTTTTCCGACTACCAAGTTACCTTCACAAAGAATAAGTTATATACATTTATGCTAGATGGAGCTATATCTTTGAAGGAATTAAATCATAATAAAAATGAAAATTTTAGCTTGGTGTTTGGAAATGAAGCAACAGGTCTTGATGAAAATTTTGCTAAGATTGGAACTAGTGTAATAATAAAACATACTGATGAAATAGATTCTTTAAATTTAACAATAGCTGCTGGAATCGCAATGTATGAATTTTGTAGTTAGCACTTTGAAAAAATTAAAAAAATGATATAAATAATCATCTTATTTTAAAAAAAACAGTAATAATAATTTTTAAATTACAGATAATATATTTGTAATAGCGATATTGCTAAATATAAACTGAAGGGATGATTATTATAAACAATTTTAGAAATAACAATCGTAATAATGAAAAAAGCGAAAATGGTTTAAATTCAAAGTCTAATAACCAAAATTTTAAAAATGAAAAGGAAGAACAAATGAAGAGAAATGAAATAAATAGTATTGTTAGAAACAATAATCTATTTAATAACAAAAACAACAACGATGATTTAAACAACAGAAACAACAACAACGATTTCAATAACAGAAACAACAATAATGATTTAAACAACAGAAACAATAACGATTTTAACAACAGAAACAACAACAATGATTTAAACAACAGAAACAACAACAATGATTTAAATAACAAAAACAATAACGATTTTAACAACAGAAACAACAATGATTTGAACAACAGAAACAATAACAATTCAAAAAACAGAAATAACAATAATGAATTTAATAATAAAAATCAAAATAATAGAAATAATGATAGTAATAACAACAATAAATTTAAGTAAAGTATAAATATAAAGGTTAAGCTTGTAAAATTATAGCTTAACCTTTTATATTGCAAATTAAACAATAAGTTCGAAAATCTCATGACTACAAAATAAAACTACTTGCAGCATTATTTATATGTTTATTTTATTAGAAATTAAAAAACTATTAAAATTAAGGATTATATATATATTAGATAATAAAATAATGAATTATAATTAAATTGTCTTGCAATTTAACAAAAAGGGTTGACTTTACTAAAGAAATTGTCTATACTACAAAAACAAGAGAATTTGTAATTATAATTATTGAATAGAGGTGAAAAAATGTATAAAGGATTAGAAATAGGCTTGTCTGAGGGCTTGGTAGTAACGCTTTTTAGCATGGGTGTTGTTTTTACTGCATTGATAGTAATATCATATTCAGTAGATTTAATGAAGAATTTGGTTTCAAAAAAATAAAATAATAATGCATTTATCCTCTTTGTATATAAAATTTTATGTATTGGTAGGGTAGTTATGAAGGGAGACAAACGATGTTTGAATTAATTAAGCAATTTTGGGCAGGTACAGGCTTTGCCAATTTATTTACTCTTACACAATTAGAGTTATTTGGGTTTAATGTAAACCTTCCAGGTAACTTAATAATGATTTGTATTGCATGTACGTTTTTATATTTAGCAATTAAAAAAGGTTATGAGCCATATTTATTAATACCAATAGCATTTGGTATGTTATTAGTAAATCTTCCATTAGCAGGACTTATGGATCACCCTGTTGGAGATCAAAACGGAGGGTTATTATATTACTTATATCAAGGAACTAATTTAGGAATATATCCACCACTTATATTTTTATGTATAGGAGCTGGAACGGATTTTGGGCCATTAATAGCTAACCCAAGAAGTTTATTGCTAGGAGCTGCAGCACAATTTGGTATATTTTTTACATTTTTAGGAGCTATAATACTTAATACTTCAGGAATAGTTGACTTTTCTGGAGCAGAAGCAGCGTCAATTGCAATAATAGGTGGAGCGGATGGACCTACGGCACTTTATTTAACAAGTAAGTTAGCACCACATTTATTAGGACCGATAGCAATTGCGGCATATTCATATATGGCATTGGTTCCAATTATTCAACCACCAATTATGAAAGCATTGACAACAGAAGAAGAAAGAAAAGTTAAGATGCAACAATTGAGACCAGTTAGCAAAACTGAAAAGATTTTATTCCCTATAGTAGTTTCAATATTTACTATACTATTATTACCTTCTTCAGCTGCTTTAATAGGTATGTTGATGCTTGGTAATTTATTCAAAGAATCTGGCGTTGTTCCAAAATTAACTGAAACAGCATCAAATTCACTATTATATATTGTAACTATAGCATTAGGAATTACAGTTGGAGCTAAGGCAAATGCAGTAGCATTTTTAAATACTAAAACATTAATGATATTATTCTTAGGACTTGCTGCATTTAGTGTAGGAACAGCGACAGGAATATTGTTTGGTAAAATAATGTATAAAACAAGCGGTGGAAAGATAAACCCACTTATAGGAGCAGCTGGAGTATCAGCAGTACCAATGGCAGCTAGAGTTGTTCAAAAAGAAGGACAAAAATACAATCCTTCAAACTTCTTGTTAATGCATGCAATGGGACCAAACGTAGCAGGTGTTATTGGATCAGCAGTAGCAGCAGGATTACTATTAATGTTCTTCAGTTAAGATAATATTGGTTTATATTATATAAATATATAAAAAACGAAGCATATAAAATTAATATGCTTCGTTTTTTAGTATTTAACATTTTGATTTATTTATAAAGACAATTCATTAACCATTTTTTCAATACTATCAGTATCAATTTCTGTAAGTTTACGGTTGTCAAGCTTGTAATTTTTAACTACTGTTTTCATAACTAATTTATCAAAAAATTTATAAGGTTTAACCTTTAATTTTCCGCCAAAGCATTCTATAGAAGTAGAATGATTAAGAAGCCTCTTGGGAAAATTATGTAATATATACTGGTTAGCTTTTTCAGGAAATGCACAACATAGATAAATTGATGTTCTTTTTTTTAGGAGTTCTTCAATATTATCACCAATAAAATTTTTTACATCAGAATGAATATAATTAAATCTTATACAGCTGCCAATAATAATTGTATCATACAAAGATAAATCAGGTTTTTTTCGGGATAGATTTATAACCTCAGATTCAGGTAACTTTTCATTTAAAATTTTAGCGCATGTTTCTGTTGTATTATTTTTACTTGCATATGCAATAAGAATACTCATTATTTTCTCCTGTTAAAAATTTTTCTAATTTGTGATTAAATCATTTTAATACATTGTTAGGTACCTTTAATATATAAAATCATACTTTGACTGCGGATAAATGTCAAGGAGATTTTTAATTGTTGAAAAGTATTAAATAAATATTCAGTTTTTCTATTTAAAGCGGAGTATTTGCTTATACAAAACTACGTTATTTCATAGTAAAACATTTGCCTATTTACAAATGAATAAAATAATGCTAAAATTATCTTTAGTGATATTTATAGAATCCATGAATAAAATGCAAAAAAGTATTTCTGGATGAGGTTCGGAAAAAATAGAAATGAGGTTAATAATATGATGTATTTATTAATTATTTTTGGAATAGTTATCCTTGTTGAAGCTTTAATCATTTATAAAGTTAGTAATAAAAACAATAACAGAAATATAATTGTTGAAACTAATAAAGAAATAGATAAGAAAAAGGATTTATCTGACAAGTACTTAAAACTAATAAGTAGATTTTCATTTTCCGTAGATGAAATATATATGGAAATGAAAGAAATATCTCATAAGGTTGAGGGTGTTATGTCAGAATCTGAAGAACAGGCTTCAAATATGATTTCTATATCTGGCGTAGTAGAAGATATTTATAACAATGTTGAAATTAATCTTACTAATTCAGAAGCGTCCTCTGAAATATCAAAAAAAAGTCATGAAGAGTTATATGCTAAGATTATTGGACTTAAAGAAAACATTGATGAGCTTTCAAGTGTTAGAAGCTTACTAAATGAAACAAGCAGTTCAATTGTAGTTTTAGAGGATAAAACTTTGAGTGCAGAATCTTTAATTGGTCGAATAAATAATATTTCCTTGCAAACTAATTTACTAGCTCTAAATGCTTCTATTGAAGCAGCTAGAGCTGGTGAATATGGAAAAGGTTTTTCTGTAATTGCGGATGAGATAAGGAAATTAGCAGTTGAAACAAGTGAGGTAACCAATGTTATATCTGAAATTATAAAAGAGTTAAGAGACTCATTTATGAATACTAAAGATGGTTTAATTGATGTTCTTGATAAAATTGAAGAACAAACAATAAGTATAGATAAAAGTATAGGTAGCTTTGAGAATGTTGAAAAAATTTCTAAAGAATTGCATAGTAAAACTAATGACATATCATTTAATTCTAAAAAGGTAGTAGAACAGATTTCTAATCTTAAAGAATTCATTAATTCTATAATATTATCTGTTGAATCAGTAACAAAATCGATTGTAGATGTAAATCAGTCTGTTGTAGAAGAAACTAAATCGGTAGACAACTTAAATGGTAATATAAGTAAATTTGAAGAAGTAAACTTTGAATTTTTAGAATTAGTAAAACAAGAGAATTCTAGTAAAAAAATTATAGTAGCAACTGCTCCGTATGAGCCGTTTATAATTTATGATAGTGAGAAGGATACTGTTTCGGGAATTGATGTTGATATAATCAATAAAATATATTCTGATTCAGGTTATCAAATAGAGTATAAAATTGTACCATGGGATACTTCTATCAATATGCTAAAAAATGGATTAGCGGACATTATTCCAACGATAGCAATAAACAAAGAAAGGGAAGAATTTTTAAATTTCAGTATAAATTATAGAACCGAAAGCAAATATAACTTTTATACAAGTAAAGAAAATAATATTTCTATTGAAAGCATAAAAGATTTAAGCAATAAACGAGTAGGGGTTTTAGCAGGATATACTTATTATTCTGATTTTGATAAAAATGGTACATTCCATAGGGATTTTAGTGTTAAGGAAGAAATAATGTTAAAAAAATTATTGAAGGGTCAAATTGATGTAATTATTTTAAACTCTTATTCTGGTGATTACATAATTAAAAAAATGAGACTTGGTAATAAAATTAAGTTAGAAAATTATAAACATGTAGAAGCGGATACTACAGAAACTAGATTAGGTTTTTGCAAGATTAAAAATAATAAAGAGGCTATTGATTTGTTTAATAAAAAATATTTTGAGTTAGAAAATGATGGTACAATAAAGAAAATAACAAAAAAATATTTAGTTTAAAAAATTCAAATACTTCAATATTTGTAAATTGTTACTAGAAATAGCTAGTAGGTTCAATTAAAAGAGCCTACTTTTTTGTTTTAAATTGAGTAATAAACATTGGAATTTATATAAATACATTGTATAATGTACTGATAGATAAATGAAAATAACATTTAAATTATATCAAGAGGTTAATATTAAAGATGAAAATATACAATATAAAAGGAAATACATATTATTTTGAAACAAAATTTGCATATATGCCATTTTATAAAATCAATGAAAATGAAATAATTATGCTTGATTCAGGATCATATGATATGGATGAAAAAGTTATAAAGGAATTAATTTCACAATACAAATTTATTGTTAAAGCAGTAATATGCACCCATGCACATATTGACCATGTAGGAAATAATTCTTGGCTTAAAGAAAAATATAATACTGAAATAATAATGCCTGAATATGAAAGTATGACATGCAATTCAATGCATAATATTAGAGCATATCGGTTACCTTCCATTACAAAACGAATGGAAAAAAGATTAGAAACAAATATAAGTATGACGGATAGAAAAATATCTGATAAAGATAAATTTGTTGAAGTTTGTGAAAGGAAATTTGAGATAGTTCAGTTGTATGGACATACACATTACCACATAGGAATAATTACACCTGATGATGTTTTTTATATAGGAGATTCTCTCATGGGAAGAGATGAATTAAATGATACTAAAATAGTCTATATTGACGATATAGCGATAGATCTTGAAACAAAAGAAAAACTTAGGCGAATAAAATGTGATAAATATATTTTAGCACATAAAGGAATATATGATGATATTAATCAGATTATTGATGACAATATAGACTATTTGGAAAATCATATGAAACTAATTATAGAAATAATTAAAAAACCTATGACAATGAGTGAAATTTTACAAAAAATATTTAAAAAATTAGATATAAGTAATAATGTCAGCACATATATTCTTGCTGAAAAGATGATTAAACCATATATTTATTACTTGATTGATAATGGTGTTGTTAAAATAGAAGTCATTGATAATTCATTGAAATATAATTTTAATAAACATAATGCCATATAATAGATGATATTACTTAAAAACAGTGCCAAAAGTAAATTTTCATGCGTAAAATTAGTAATTATATTGCTTTTTAAGTGATATTAAGTTAATATAGTACAATATAGATAAATAAAAATCGGATTCTGAAATAAGTTTAAATAATTTGCAATTATTATGCAGATTTTGGAATAAAGAAAAGAGAAAAATATAAAATATGAAATTTGAAAATTTAAATTTAATTGAACCAATCTTAAAAGCCTTAAATGATGAAGGATATGTGAGCCCATCTCCTATACAGGAGCAATCCATCCCATCGGTTATTGAAGGAAGAGATTTAATTGGTTGTGCACAAACAGGAACTGGAAAAACAGCAGCATTTGCGATACCAATTATACAAAAAATACATGAACAAAAAAACAAAGGCTCAAAACGACAAATACAATCCTTAATATTGACCCCAACCAGGGAACTAGCAGTACAGATTAAGGATAGTTTTATCTCATATGGCCGATATACAAATTTGAAATATTGTGCAATATTTGGAGGCGTTTCACAAAAACCACAGACGGAAGCATTGAGAAGAGGTGTGGATGTTTTAATAGCTACGCCTGGTAGACTTAATGATTTAATAAATCAAAGACAAGTTAATTTGCAAAATGTAAAAATGTTTGTTCTTGATGAGGCAGATCGTATGCTTGATATGGGATTTATACATGATGTTAAAAAGATAATTTCATGCATACCACAAGAAAGACAGACATTACTTTTTTCAGCAACAATGCCATCTGAGATTACAAAACTAATAAATAAAATATTGATTAATCCAGTTAAGGTTGCAGTTACACCTGTATCATCAACAGTTGACATAATAAAACAATATGTATACTTTGTAGATAAGGTAAATAAGAAAAATTTGTTGGTGCACCTTTTGAATAACAGTGATATAACATCGGCATTAGTTTTCACTCGAACAAAGCATGAGGCTGACAAAGTTGTAAAAATTCTAGAAGCAAGCAAAATAAAATCACAGGCAATCCATGGAGATAAATCTCAGAATAATAGACAGGCAGCTTTGAATAGTTTCAAAAAAGGTGAAATAAGAGTTCTTGTAGCAACTGATATAGCAGCTAGAGGAATAGATATTGATGAATTATCACATGTAATAAACTATAATTTACCAAATATGCCAGAAACCTATGTTCATAGAATAGGTAGAACAGGTAGAGCAGGTCTCGGCGGAACCGCTATTTCATTTTGTGAATATGAAGAAAAACCATATTTAAAAGATATACAAAAGCTTATAAACAAAAATATTACAGTAGTAGATGACAATCCATATCCTATGATAATTAACTATGTTGTACCAAAAAATGAGAAACAATCACGTAGACAAGTTATTGCGAGAGTAGAAAATGATAGAAACAAGCATCAGAGAGATGCATCAAAAAAGAATTCATTTACTTCTAAAGGTAAGGGAAACAAAACGAGTTCTAAAAAACCATACTCTAGAAATAGTAGAAATGGTTAAGACGTATTATTGCTTGTTTACGCAGTTACAAGTAATATAAAATTCAAATATAAAAACTAATTATATAATTGACAATGAGAATATTTTTTGATAATCTCATTGTAATTAAAATTGTCAAATAGGTAAATATTTATTTATAAAGGAGAATAATATGATATTAATAGTTGATTTTGGCGCACAGTACAGTCAGCTTATTGCTAGAAGAGTAAGAGAAGCGAAGGTCTATTGTGAGATAATTCCATATACTTATTCAATTGAACAAATCAAAGAAAAAAATCCTAAAGGGATAATACTTTCAGGTGGACCAGCAAGTGTTTATGTTGAAAATGCTCCAAAAGTTTCAAGTGAAATTTTCAACTTAGGGATTCCAGTTCTAGGTATATGCTATGGAGGACAATTTATAGCTCAGGAATTTGGAGGAAAAGTTAAAAGGGCCGATTCAAGAGAATACGGCAGGGTAAAGCTTGAAATTAATTTGAATGATGGTTTATTTAAAGATATAGAACAAGATTCGCTTTGCTGGATGAGCCATACAGATTATATTGAAAAAGCACCAGAAAATTTTGAAATAACTGCTAAATCAGAAACATGTCCGGTATGTGCTATGAAAAATGAAGAAAAGAAAGTATATGCGTTACAGTTCCATCCAGAGGTTGAACATACAGAAAAAGGAAGAGAAGTTATAAATAATTTTCTTTACAATGTATGCGATTTAAAAGAAGATTGGGACATGGGAGATTACTGTCAAGAATCAATCGACAAAATTAAAGCGCAGGTAGGCGACAAAAAGGCATTATGTGCAATGTCTGGTGGCGTAGATTCATCAGTTGCAGCTGTTATGGTTCACAAAGCAATAGGTTCAAATTTAATATGCGTATTTGTAGACCATGGACTCCTTAGAAAAGATGAAGGAGACGAAGTTGAAAGAGTATTTAAAGACAAATTTAATATGAATTTAATTAGAGTTAATGCACGGGAAAGATTCCTAGGAAAATTAGCAGGAGTAACAGATCCAGAAACTAAGAGAAAAATTATAGGCAATGAATTTATTAGAGTCTTTGAAGAAGAAAAACAAAGACTTAAAGAAGAATTTGGACATATAGATTATTTGGTTCAGGGTACTATTTACCCAGATGTTATAGAAAGTGGAACTGCGACAGCTCAAGTAATTAAAAGTCACCATAACGTTGGAGGACTTCCTGATGATGTTGATTTTGAACTATTAGAACCATTAAGACAACTATTTAAGGATGAGGTTAGACAAGTTGGAAGAGAGCTTGGAATTCCAGAGGAAGTAGTTGAAAGACAACCATTCCCAGGACCAGGTCTAGCTATAAGAGTTCTAGGAGAAATTACAGAAGAAAAGCTGAAAATAGTTAGAGATGCAGACTTTATATTCAGAGATGAAATAAAAAAAGCAGGACTCCAAAACAAAATTTGGCAATACTTTGCTTGCTTACCTAATATAAAAAGCGTAGGAGTTATGGGTGATGTTAGAACATACTCACACACAGTAGCCTTAAGAGCAGTAACATCTTCAGACGGAATGACATCAGATTGGGCAAGAATACCATACGATGTGTTAGAAAAAGTATCAAACAGAATAGTAAACGAAGTGGACAATGTAAATCGTATAGTGTACGACGTTACAAGCAAGCCACCTTCAACTATTGAGTGGGAATAGTAAAATTAAAGCGTCAAACCCTTATGTTTAAAGGGTTTGGCGCTTTTTTAATGTTTGGATGATATTAAATTGATATTGAATTTATTAGAAAAAGTTATAAGAGAATTCTTTCGATTTGTGACGGTAATGACGATGATGACAGTGATATAGCCCAAGATTTTGGCGTCATTTAGGGGATGATTAAAGATGGCCATAATAAGTTTTGGTAAAAAAGAGATTGAAGATTTAGAAAAAGAAAATCAATTGCAAAAATAAAAAAAGATATTTGTCTCAAATGTTGACATAGCGTCCCAAAGTGATATAATTGTATTAGAGGTGATAATAATGAAGAAGAAAAACGTTTTAAACTTAATTAAATATTATTCAGAAAAAAATGATACAGCATTTAGAAATGAGGCATACGAGATAGCCAAGTATTTTGATGAAATTAATAATTACCAGCTATCAGAATATATCATGGGGTTACTTTCAAATACTAATACATTTTCTCCGCAGGTAGATGATTCTAAAAGTCACTATTTTAGAAAGGTGGAGACATCTTCAGAGTCATTACCTTTACCTGAAGAAATTAAAAATGATGTTTTAGGAATAGTGAATGCAGTTGGGCATAACGTTGGAATTAATAAATTCCTATTTCAAGGACCACCAGGAACTGGTAAGACTGAATCAGTGAAACAAATAGCTAGAATCCTTGATAGAGAGCTATTTGCTGTTGACTTTAATCAGGTTATTGATAGTAAGCTTGGACAGACTGGGAAGAATATAGCGGAGTTATTTGATGAAATTCAAGAGGTCCCTAATCCGGAAAAAGTTGTTGTTCTTTTTGATGAAATTGACATTTTAGCCGTTGATAGAATAAACTCAAATGATTTACGTGAGATGGGAAGAGCCACATCTTCAGTACTTAAAGGGCTTGATTCTATTAATAATAAGGTGATAATCATTGCGACTACAAACTTATTTAATGCTTTTGACAAAGCATTAATTCGTAGATTTGATTCTGTAGTAGACTACGGAAGATATTCACGAGAGGACTTAGTTGAAATTGCAGAGATTATTCTGAATGAGCTTTTGCCGAAGTTCAAATCAGCCGGAAGAAATATGAGGTTGTTTAAAAAAATTATTGGTACCATGGATAATATTCCGTATCCAGGCGACCTTAAAAATATGATTAAGACTTCTCTAGCATTCAGTAATCCAAATAGTGAATTTGACTATTTAATAAGATTATATAAGTCGGCATTAGGTGAGCAGAAGCTTGACATTATTGACTTGCATGCTAAAGGATTTACGCTTAGGGAATTGGAGCTACTTACAGGAGTTTCAAAAAGTCAAATCTCTAGAGAAATAAAGGAGATATCTGCAAATGAATAGTTTATTACAATTAAAAGGAAGATTTGAACAGGCAAAAAATAGTTCAACACCTGCTTCTAGTAAACTTCCATCAGGACATCATGTAAAAATGGAAAAGTTACAGAGTTTGACTAGAGATTTGATTAGACTTAAACGATTTTGGGAAAGTGAAGATATAATTCCAGGTGCATTGGTCAGTGTATATTATAATAAAGTAGCAGCAAAAAGTAATCGTATTAAAGCTCTTTTATCAAAAAGTAGAGTTACAGCTAATAGCTCAATAGTAGGAGCGAGATTTTCTGATGATGGATCACCAAAACATATAATAACACATTATGTCTCAATGGATCTAATAGATAAATCAATCACATTGCTACAAAAAAGTGTAGATATATTGTCTGACGAGTTTAAAGGGGTAATAACTTATGATGATATAGTAGGGATAAATGAGAAGAAGATATTCTTAAAATCTGAAGAACTCGCACGAACCACTTTTGTAAATGTTATTGTAGATGCGTTTTATGTAAATAAATTTGATATACTTGTTGAAACAGAAGAGATAAAAGATGAGTCAATCATAACTATATATAAAACAGATATCAAAGCAACAAATATTATGGAAAAGATTGGGATTCAGTTGCATTTTACAAGAGTTATAGATGATACTACTATTTTATTAAGACCAGATGAATTAAGAACTCTTTTGAGTAAAGCGCCGTATTTAATTTCTATGGCTGTTACTGATTTGACAAAGCTTGACAGCGAAGATTTCGATTTTGCTGAAGAAAGTTTGATTAAAATCCCTAGTCCGACTACTGAACCGTTTATTGGTGTGATAGATACAATGTTTGATCAAAATGTCTATTTTTCAGATTGGGTCGAATTCAAAAATATGTTACCAAGTGAAATAACTTTATCACCAAGTGATTATAACCATGGAACAGCAGTATCGTCTATCATTGTAGATGGACCAGCATCAAATCCCAAGTTAGACGATGGATGTGGCAGGTTTAGAGTGAGACATTTTGGAGTTGCGGCAGGTAATCAGTTTAGTTCCTTCACGATTTTAAGAAACATAAATGAAATAGTATCAAATAATAAAGATATTAAAGTTTGGAACTTATCTTTAGGTTCAAAACTTGAAATAAACCAGAATTTTATATCCCCTGAGGCTGCTATATTAGATAAGATTCAATATGAGAATGATGTGATATTTGTAATTGCAGGGACTAATAATTCAAATTCAGATAAGAACTTAAGAATTGGTGCTCCTGCAGACTCAATAAATTCTGTTATTGTAAATTCAGTAAAAAATGATGGGCAACCTGCATCTTACACTCGAAAAGGACCAGTTTTATCATTTTTTACCAAACCTGATGTTAGTTATTATGGTGGAGATACAGGAGAGTACATAAGAGTTTGTACACCTACAGGTGAGGCTTTTGTGAGAGGTACTTCTTTTGCTGCTCCTTGGATTTCAAGAAAATTGTCATACTTAATTGATGTACTAGGTTTGAGTAGGGAAGTAGCAAAAGCATTATTAATCGATTCTTCAACTGGGTGGAATGAGGATAAAGGAAATCTATTATTGAGTGGGCATGGAGTTGTGCCTATAAAGATTAGCGATATTGTAGAATCTCAAGATGATGAAATTCAATTCGTTTTATATGGTGTTTCAGAGGAGTATGATACTTACAACTATAATATTCCGGTTCCAATAAATAAAGAGAAGCATCCATTTATAGCCAAAGCGACTATGTGCTATTTCCCAGCATGTTCTAGAAATCAAGGAGTTGATTATACCAATACAGAGTTGGATATACAGTTTGGTAGATTAAAAGAAAATGGTATAAAACCAATAAATAATAACTATCAAAGCGCTGATACGCAACATCACACCTGGGAAGAAGATGCTAGGAAATATTTTAGAAAATGGGATAATGTGAAACATATCAGAGAAGTTTATAATCCTAGTGGACGTGCAAAAAAAGCATATGATAAAGGGATATGGGGATTAAGTTTAAAAACCAAAGAGCGTTTAGAACAGAAATGTGGAGTAGGTTTAAAATTTGGGATTGTAGTTACTTTAAAAGAAATTGATGGTGTAAATCGTATTGATGAGTTTATTAAGAACTGTGCACTAAGAGGCTGGTTAGTGAATAGGATTGATATCGAACAACGAATTGACATTTATAATATAGCTGAAGAAGAAATTGATTTCAGTGAGTAAATGAAGTTTCCTTTATTCACCAATTTAGTATATAATATTAACATAGGGAAAGCATTATTTGTGGGAGGTACTAAATGTCCAATAATTTCAAATTTTTAGAGTCAATATGGCCGGGATTATCACAACTTGGTCAATTAGCTGAAAAGAATATATATCAAGATTCTAACACCACGCTTATTAAGTTGGGTATGTTTGCTGAGCGTTTGGTTGATTATATGTTTGCATACGATAATATTGAAATGCCTTATGATACAACCCAAGTGAATAAGATTCGTACTTTAAAGCAAAATGGTTGTATTCCTTATAGTATAGATCAGATTTTATATACAATTCGTAAGTCAAGAAATGATGCAGCTCATGTAGCTTATGAAGATGTTGAAATGGCGAAAACTAATACAAGCCTTACCTTTAAATTGGCTGTATGGTTCATGCAGACATATGGTGATTGGAACTTTGAAGCACCTAAATACATTGAGCCGGTTCAGGTACAAGAACAATATACTGTCGATCAATTAAAAACGGAATCTGATGAAATCACCAAACAATACGAAGAAGATTTAGCAAAATTAAAAGATGAGTTAGATCGGTTCAGAAAAGCTGCTACAGCTGAAGAAACCAACGATAGAAAACAAAAATCAGCGAAAGCTGCATCTCTAATTAAACTCAACGAAGCTGAAACAAGAGTAATTATTGATCAACAGCTTCGAGATAGTGGTTGGGAAGTAGATTCAGTTGAATTAAATTATAAGAAGAATAAAACATTACCCTTAAAGAAGAAAAGTGTAGCAATTGCAGAATGGGAAACTAATGCAGTAGGTTCCAGAGCAAAAGGCTGGGCTGACTACGCCTTATTTATAGACCAACAACTTGTTGGGATCGTCGAAGCTAAGCGAGGTAGCAAGGATGTTCAAGCTGATATAGAACAGTCTAAGGGCTATGCTAAAGCAATTAAAGAAGAACATGGCGAATATGTTATTGATAAATGGGATGACTATAAAGTGCCCTTCCTATTTGCTACCAATGGTAGAAAATATTTGAAGCAACTTCAAGAAAAATCAGGGGTATGGTTTCTAGATGCTAGAAAACCAACAAACCATCCTAAAGCCCTTATGTCTTGGCATTCACCAGAAGGTCTTATGAATATGATTAAGCATGACCTAGAGAAGGCTAAAGAGAATTTGAAAAACGAGCCATTTGTATACTTGCAAGATCCAAAAGGTTTAGGACTTCGAGATTATCAGATCAAGGCCATTAAAAATGTTGAAATAGCCCTAGATAAAGGTCAAGAAAACATTTTATTATCAATGGCAACTGGAACTGGTAAAACAAGAACTACTATGGGTCTTATTTATCGGTTGATTAAGAGCGACCGTTTTAGAAGAGTGCTATTTTTAGTAGATAGGTCTTCGCTGGGAGAACAAGCAGAAGATTCTTTTAACGATAGCTTTATTGAAGGATTGGATACATTTACAAATATTTATGATGTAAAAGTTCTTGGTGAGAAAACGCCTGAATTAACGACAAAGTTACATATTTCTACTGTGCAAGGAATGGTAAGAAGGATTCTTTATTCAGATACGGATATACCATCAATTGATACCTACGATTGTATCGTTGTAGATGAAGCTCATAGAGGCTATATCCTTGATAAAGAAATGGGTGAAGTTGAGCAAGAGTTTAGAAGTCAAGAGGATTATATCAGTAAATATAGAGCTGTAATAGAATATTTTGATGCTGTGAAAATCGCATTAACAGCTACACCTGCGCTACATACAAGTTCAATATTCGGATTACCTGTATTTCAATACACATATCGAGAAGCCGTTATTGATGGTTATTTGGTTGATCATGAACCACCACATAAAATCATAACGGATTTAAGTGACGATGGTATTCAGTATAGTTCTGGTGATGTTGTGCCAATTTATGATCCAGTAACCAATGAAATAACCAATAGTGCAGAGCTTCCAGATGATATGAAGATTGAAGTTGAGCAGTTTAATAAGAAAGTTGTTAATGAGAATTTTAACAAGGTGGTATTAGATGAGATTACAGATTACATTATCCCCACTGGTCCGGAAAAGACATTAATATTTGCAGCAACTGATCTTCATGCAGATATGATTGTTCGTATAATGAAAGATCAGTATGAAGAAAAAGGGTATAGTCTTAATGATAATGCTATTATGAAAATTACTGGATCTATTCATGATCCGCTAGAAGCGATAAAAAGATTTAAAAATGAAGTAAATCCTGTTATTGCAGTAACTGTAGATCTTCTAACCACAGGAATTGATGTGCCTGCAATTTGCAACTTGGTATTCTTAAGACGTGTAAGATCTCGCATTCTGTATGAGCAAATGATAGGACGAGGAACAAGGCTGTGTGATGACATTAAGAAAACACACTTTAATATCTACGATGCAGTGAAGCTATATGAAGGATTACAAGATATGTCAAATATGAAACCAGTGGTCACAAAGACCAAAGTTTCTTTAGAAACGTTATTAGATGAACTAGACCAACTTGAAATAACTGATCATAAGAAATTTCATATTGACACAGTTATAGCTAAGATGCAACGAAAAAAAAGGCGATTAGATGATGATACCATTGAGTTATTCAAGGGTAAGGCTAATGGATTGTCACCAAATCAATTTATTGAAAAGGTTAGAAATGCAGATTTAGAGGGAGCAACGAAACTTTTAAATGATTACAAAGAAGCGGTTGTGTTACTGGATAAAGTTATATACAATCCTTCTCAAATAATATATTCAACCCATGCTGATCAACTCAGAGAACATAGTGTTGGCTATGGTGATACAACTAAACCAGAAGACTATCTACAGGAATTTGGTCAGTTTATTATGGACAATATGAATAAAATTCCGGCACTAGAAATTGTATGTCAAAGGCCACAAGAATTAACAAGAGAATCATTAAGGCAATTACAATTAGAGCTTAAGGAACATGGTTATACAGAGATTAATCTAAACCATGCATATAATAAAGTTACTAATGAAGATATTGTTGCAGATATTATTAGTTTTGTTAGACAGCAGGCTCTTGGAGATGCTTTATTAAGTCATGAAGAGCGTATTAGCAATGCCATGAGAAAAGTAAGAAAAATGCAACAATGGAAACCAATCCAAATGCAGTGGTTGGATCGGATAGAGTCACAATTAATGAAAGAGAATATTATTGACAGAGAATCCTTTGAAAAAGGTGCATTTAAGAGTAATGGTGGCTATGATAGAATCAACAAGTTCTTAGGTAATCAACTAGATACAATTATTAAAGTATTAAATGAAAATCTATACACAGAAGTGGAGACGGCATAAATGAATACCAATGAAATAGTAAGCAAATTATGGAACTTATGTAATGTATTAAGGGATGATGGGATTACCTATCATCAGTATGTATCGGAATTAACATATATTCTTTTCTTAAAGATGTCAAAGGAAAGAGATGTAGAGACCAATATTCCTGAAGAATATCGTTGGGACAGATTGGTTGAAAAAGATGGTGTAGAGCTAAAAAACTTTTACAGACAACTTTTACTTGATCTTGGCACTAAGAGCGAAGGCAGAATTAAAGAAATTTATACCAATGCCAATTCCAATATTGATGAACCAAAGAACCTTGAAAAGATTATTAAGTCTATCGATCAATTAGACTGGTATAGTGCAAAAGAAGAAGGTCTTGGAAATCTATATGAAGGGCTATTAGAAAAGAATGCCAATGAGAAAAAATCAGGAGCAGGGCAGTATTTTACACCAAGACCACTAATCAATGTTATGGTTCAACTCATAGATCCTCAACCAGGTGAAAAATGTAATGACCCTGCAGCTGGTACATTTGGTTTCATGATTGCCGCAGATCAACATATTAAGAATAAAAACAATGACCTTTTTGATTTGAGTGAAAAAGAACAAGAATTTCAAAAAAAAGAAGCATTTACTGGTTGTGAGCTAGTTCAAGAGACACACAGATTAGCACTAATGAATGCGATGTTACATGATATTGAAAGTGATATTTATCTTGGAGATACATTGACTAGTTTGGGTACTAAGATGAAGAACTTTGATGTGGTATTAACGAATCCGCCATTTGGGACAAAAAAGGGTGGTGAGAGAGCTTCAAGAGATGATTTAACGTTCTTAACGTCAAATAAACAATTGAACTTCTTGCAACATATATATAGATCGCTGAAGAAAGATGGTAAGGCTAGAGCGGCAGTTGTATTACCAGATAATGTATTGTTTCAAGATGGTGACGGACAGAAGATTCGTGAAGACTTAATGGATAAATGTAATCTTCATACAATTCTTCGCTTACCTACAGGGATATTTTATGCGCAAGGGGTTAAAACAAATGTGTTATTTTTTGAGCGTGGAATTACAGAAGAGCACAATACTAAGAATGTATGGTTCTATGATTTAAGAACTAATATGAATAACTTTGGTAAGCGTAATCCATTGAATGAAAGTCACTTTGAAGGATTTATTAAAGCATACTTAGCGGAGGATAGAAGTAAGGTTGATGATGAACGTTTTAATGTGTTTACCAGAGAAGAAATAAAGGATAAAAACAATTCATTAGATCTAGGTTTGATTAGAGATGATTCGTTGACTGAGTATGAAGACCTTCCAGATCCCATTGAAAGTGCTGAAGAAGCAGCAAGTAAGTTAGAAGAAGCAGCTGATCTTCTTATGAGTGTTGTTAAAGAGCTTAGACACTTGGGGGGAGAGTAGTATGGCTGTTGAAATGAAGTTTGAAGATATTCACATTGAAGCTAAGGATCAACCGTATCAAATCCCTTCAAATTGGAAATGGACAAAATTAGGAGTGATTGGAAATTACATAAATGGAAAAGCATTTAAATCAAGTGATTGGAGAGAAAAAGGAAAACCTATAATAAGGATTCAGAATTTAACAGGTACTAATAATACCTATAACTATTTTGATGGAGAAATCGATGAAAAGTATTATGTTCAGAGTGGAGATTTTTTGATTTCATGGTCAGCAACACTAGGTGCATTTATCTGGCAAGGTGAAAATGCTCTACTCAACCAACACATTTTCAAGGTAGATAGTTATATTAATAAGAAGTTTCACTATTATTTGGTTCAAGAAGTTATTGAAGAATTATATAGAAATACACATGGTTCAGGTATGGTTCATGTTACAAAGACTATATTCAATAATATTTTAGTACCACTCCCGCCCTTACCAGAACAACAACGTATCGTCAACCGAATTGAATCTTTATTTGAGAAAATTGATAAAGCAGAGACTTTAATCAATGAAGCTCGTGAAGGTTTTGAAAAGCGAAAAGAAGCAATATTGGCTAAGGCTTTTCGTGGGGAATTGACTGAGAAATGGCGTGAAGAGCATGGGACGTATTCTAATGCATCTAATGAACTAGAGGCATTAAAGAGTCAAAGGTTAGAAAGATATAACTCATTAATCGCTATTGCCAAAAAAGAAGGGCTAAAAAAGCCTAAAAAAGATTATGATTTTTCCTATGAGAGAAATGATGTTTTACCTGAAGGGTGGGTTGAATCAAAATTAGATAATCTTGTTTATTTTGCAGGACGAATTGGATGGAAAGGTTTAAAAGCAGACGAGTATGTTGAAGACGGACCTATGCTATTGTCGGTATACAATTTGAATTATGGGGATTATGTTGATTATTCGGAAGTGAATAGGATTACTGATGAAAGATATATTGAAAGTCCGGAGATTATGGTTCAAAATGATGATATATTATTGACGAAAGATGGAGCCGGAATAGGTAAGTTAGGATTTGTAAAAGGTTTGGAAGAGAAGGCAACAGTTAACTCCTCGTTATTGTTAATAAGAGCTGATAATTCAATGATTCCTAAATACTTATATTACTTTTTAAAGGGGCCTGATATGCAGCAAGTTGTTAGGGAGAGAATTACAGGAAGTACTACGCCTCATCTTTTTCAGAGGGATATCAAGAATTTCATTATTACTATACCTCCTGTGGAAGAGCAGAAAGCAATTATTAATATCCTTGACAGTCTTACTGAGGAGCAAGAAAAAATTGATGGGATTACTTTATTAAGCGACCATATTGAATTATTGAAGAAATCAATATTGTCAAAAGCTTTTAGAGGTGAACTAGGAACAAATGATCCAGAAGAATTGAGTATAGTATTATAGTAAATAATATAGATGTACCAAATCATTGTCAGGAGGGGTAAAGTGGCTAAAAATGAAAAGATTGAATTCATTAAATCATTTATAGCAATTGATTTGAAGTCCTTCTATGCATCGGTGGAGTGTATGGAACGAGGGCTTGATCCATTGACTACTAACCTAGTTGTAGCTGATGCAAGTCGAACTGAAAAAACCATATGTCTTGCTGTCTCTCCTTCCCTAAAAGCATATGGAGTTACCGGTAGAGCAAGGCTGTTTGAGGTGATTCAGAAAGTCAAGGAAGTAAATGCAAAACGGTTAAATAAAGCACCAGGGCGAGCTTTTTCAGGCGCTTCCTTTAACGACACTGAAGTGAAATCTTCATCTGATATCGCATTGGACTACATCGCTGCTCCGCCGAGAATGGCATATTATATGGAGTATAGCACTCAGATTTACAATATTTACTTGAAGTACATTGCTCCTGAAGATATTCATGTTTACTCCATCGACGAGGTATTCATTGATGCCACAAATTATTTGAACACCTACAATCTTTCGGCGCATGAACTTGCTATGAAAATGATTTTGGATGTTCTTGAAACGACTGGTATTACAGCAACAGCAGGAATTGGCACAAACCTGTATCTTTGCAAGGTTGCGATGGATATTAGGGCAAAACACATTCCAACCAATGAAAAAGGTGTGAAGATCGCAGAATTGGACGAAATGAGCTACCGTCGCTTACTGTGGTCACATCGTCCTCTTACAGACTTTTGGCGCGTTGGCAAAGGATATGCTAAGAAGTTGGAAGAACAAGGTCTCTTTACAATGGGAGATATTGCAAGATGTTCTATTGGTAAGGCTAAGGATTACTATAACGAGGATTTACTATACAAGATGTTCGGCATAAATGCTGAGTTGTTGATTGACCATGCGTGGGGATGGGAACCATGTACTATTGCTGATATTAAGGCATATAAGCCAAGCACAAACAGTATTGGATCAGGGCAGGTGTTGCACTCTGCCTATACCTCTGACAAAGCGAAATTGATTGTGCGAGAAATGACTGATTTGATTGTCCTTGACTTGGTGGATAAAAGGCTTGTGACAGATCAACTTGTTTTAACGGTGGGATATGATATTGAAAATCTGACAAACCCTGAAAATAAGAAATCATATCATGGGGAGATTACCACTGATCACTACGGACGTTCAGTTCCGAAGTCAGCACATGGTACAACAAATCTTGACAGACAGACCTCCTCTACAATGTTGATTATGGATGCCGTTACAGAATTATTTGACCGCATTGTTGATAAAAATCTTTTAATCAGGAGAGTTAATATTACTGCTAATCATGTTGTTGATGAGGCAACTATTCAAAAGGCTGATAACTTTGAACAGCTTGATCTTTTTACTGATTACGAGGATATGAAAAAGAAAAAAGAGGAAGAAGAAGTCGAACTTATGCGTGAGAAAAAAATGCAGAAGACAATATTGGAGATAAAAAATAAATACGGAAAGAACGCCATTATAAAAGGTATGAATCTGGAAGAAGGCGCTACCACATTAGAACGGAATAAGCAGATAGGAGGGCACAAGGCATGATGGAAAAATATGATGATATCATAAATCTACCACACCATGTCTCTGCGACACACCCTCATATGCCAGCTATTGACCGGGCAGCTCAGTTTTCCCCATTCGCCGCACTGACTGGATATGATGCTGCTATAAAAGAAACCGCAAGATTGACTGATGAGAGAGTTGAATTGGATAAATATATGAAGGATGTTTTGAGGGATAGGCTTCAAATCATAGTAGACCAGCTCAAAGAGCATCCAGAAATAGCAATTACCTACTTCAGTCAGATGAAAAGAAAAATGGTGGTGGCTATGTTACTGTTATAGGTACGGCTAAAAAGATAGACGAATATGAACGAGTTATTGTTATGACCGATGGCGCAAGAATTCCCATTGATGAAATCATCAGCATTGAGGGGCAGATATTTGAAACCAAGTGTGAGGACGAATAATGATAAATTTAGATATTTAATTTTGAGTATAGTTGTTTTACAACATTAGTAGGTTATAAGCCAGTAGTATAGGCATGAGTATTTTTTAAACAATTCAATAGTATTATGTGATAATGATATTATAGCAAAAAATAAATATGGGAGAGTGTAATGGGAATTAATTAGACGATTTGGTCATTAGATAATAAAAGGGAATTAAATAGATCTCAAAGTGTCAGCGAAGCAGAGTTACTTATATAATTTTTTGAATGATATTTATCATAGTTTCTGCAAATCCTAAAAAATTATTAAATGTGATATATTAAGCAGTTATGACAGCTAATCAGATGTCGTTAACCTTAAAAATAAAATTGGTTGACAATAAAACTAGAGTAAAGTATAATACATAATGTATTCATGAAATAGAATAACGCTAGTACATAAAAAGGGAGCACATTATGAGAAATGAAAAAATAATTAATCTTACTCTAATTGGTCTTATGGCTGCAGTTACCTGTATTTTAGGACCACTATCCATTATAATTCCTATTTCGCCAGTTCCAATATCATTTACTAACCTTGCTATTTACTTTACTGTTATTTTACTTGGCGGGAAAAAGGGTACTATTTGCTACTTAGTTTATCTTCTAATTGGATTTGTAGGAATACCTGTTTTCTCGGGTTTTACATCAGGTCCTGCTAAGTTGTTAGGCCCAACTGGAGGTTACCTAATTGGGTTCATCTTTATGGCGATGATTGCCGGATCTTTTGTTGACAAATTCCCAGGTAAAGTCTACATGTATGTATTGGGAATGATGTTTGGAACAATTGTAACATATGCTTTAGGGACAGCCTGGTTATCTTATCAAGCAAACATGACTTTTGATCAAGCTTTGTTTGCAGGCGTAATTCCATACATCATCGGTGATATTGTAAAGATTATAATCGCAACTCTTTTAGGATCTACAATAAAAAAACATGTACAAAGAGCTGGATACCTATAATCTTTAGAGACTTTAATAACTTAATATATCAGAAGAAAGGCAAAAATACTATGGATATCATAAAATTATCACAGGAAATAATTGAGGGAAGAATACTAAAGCGTAACGAGGATTTAAGTTTTTTTGCTACTGAAAATTTAGATGAACTTTGTCAAGCCGCTGACAGTATCCGTAAAGCATTATGTGGTGATGATGTTGATTTATGTGCTATTATCAACGGAAGAAGCGGCAGTTGTAGTGAAAATTGCAAATTCTGTGCCCAAAGCAGTTACCACCATACTGGAATCGAAAAATATAGTTTTTTAGATACGGATATGATTGTAGCAGATTGCAAAAAGCATGCAGATAAAGGTGTACACCGCTATTCTATTGTAACAGCTGGACGCGACTTAAAAGGAAAAGACTTAGAAGCAGCTTGTAATACCTATAAAAGAATGAATGAGGAATGCGATATAGATTTGTGCGCTTCCCATGGTTTGCTTTCGGAAGAAGCATTTATTGCTTTAAAAGAAAGTGGTGTATCTATGTATCACGAAAATATAGAAACATCAAAAAGAAATTTTCCTAATGTTTGCACAACTCATACATATGAAGATAAGATAAATGGAATTAAACTTGCACATAGGTTAGGGTTCAATGTCTGTTCTGGCGGAATTATTGGAATGGGAGAATCGTTTGAAGATCGTTTGGATATGGCTGTTAGTTTAGCAGAACTAGGGGTGCAATCCATTCCTATTAATGCCTTAATGCCAATTAGTGGAACTGCTTATGAAAATCTTGAATGCCTGACGGAAGATGAAATACTAAGAACTGTAGCAATGTTCCGCTTTATTAATCCAGCAGCTAGGATTAGATTAGCAGCAGGAAGAATTCTTATGGAGAATTCTGGAATACGGGCTTTCAATGCAGGTGCCAATGCTACTATAACTGGAGACTTATTAACTACATCCGGCAATAATATTGACAAAGACAAAGAAATGCTAACTCAGATAGGATTTAAAATATGTTGCTAAGTATAATCACAACAAGCTTAATGTCAAAGATATATATATATAAATAAAAATAGCAATAAGTGTATATTTATTGTTATTTTTTTATGCTTTTTTGTTATGTTAATAGGTCGATATATATATTGGGGAAATAAAAAATTCGAAGAAAATAATTCAACATAATTATTGCTTGAAAATTGATTAAATATATTGTATAATCATATGGATATGATTTAGGAGCTGTATATATGAAAGTAAGATTATATTTTCATGTAGATTCAAATCTCTTAAAGTATTAAAAGAGCATACCATTTATAAGAATAGCTGTAATTGATGGTAAAGGTGGAGGCATTGGAAGTCAGGTTGTAGAAAGACTGAAGTCTTTGAAAAACTGTGATATTGAAATCATTGCTATGGGGACGAACTCTCAAGCGACTTCAAGTATGTTAAAATCGGGTGCAGATGGTTTTCAACAGTAAAAAAAAAATATTAAATGAAAAATAAAACCACGAAGGTTTAATCACTTAAGAATGAGTGCTTACTTTGTGGTTTTCTTATATGCTAGGAAAGTTTTTTCCTAGTATATAAAAGTAAGGGTTGCAAAGGACGGGGTGTCCTTTGTCATTAAGGAGTGTGCTCAGTGAAGGAGGACATAGGTCCCCTAGCAGAAGTTGAGTAGATACTTTTTTGTTATTAAAAAGGAGATGATAATTATGCATATGGCTGATGCTTTAATTTCACCAGTTGTAGGGGGTACAATGTTTGCTGTTACAGCAGGAATTGCATCCTATTCGGTGAAAAAAGTACAAACAAAATTTGACGGAAAATTAGAATTAAATGAAAAGAAAATTCCATTAATGGGAGTAATGGGTGCATTTGTATTTGCTGCACAAATGATTAATTTTACAATACCTGGTACAGGCTCTAGTGGTCATATCGGAGGTGGTATCCTTTTAGCTGCCTTGCTTGGTCCATACGCAGGATTTTTGACAATGGCATGTATATTAACTATACAAGCATTATTTTTTGCAGATGGAGGATTATTGGCATTAGGATGCAATATTTTTAATATGGGATTTTACACATGTTTTATTGCTTACAACTTAATTTATAAGAAAATAGTAAAAAACGAAATATCAAAGAAGAAAATATTTATTGCATCATTGTTATCGGTAATTACTGGATTGCAGTTAGGTGCTTTTAGTGTAGTATTAGAAACAGCTTTTTCTGGTAAAACAGAGCTTCCTTTTGGTCCATTTTTACTGTTAATGCAACCTATTCATTTAGCTATTGGAATTATAGAAGGATTGATAACATCTGCTGTAATATCTTTTGTTTGGAATGCGCGCCCAGAAATATTAGAAACTATTAAATCCGGGCAAGTACATAAAAAAGTATCATATAAAAAAATAATTATAGTTTTATTATGTGCTATTGTTTTAATTGGTGGTGTAGTATCTTTGTATGCTTCTTCAAATCCTGATGGGTTAGAATGGTCTATTGAAAAAATTACTGGTAGTTCTGAAGTGGAATATACTGGTGCATTTCATGAATTTATAGGAAGTGTACAGGAAAAAATTGCATTTCTACCCGATTATGGGTTTAAAAATAGTTCAAATGAACAAATGAAGTCTAATATCCCTGTTAGTGCTGGAACCTCAGTTTCAGGAATAATCGGCAGTTTATTAACAGCTGTTTTAGCGATATTAATTGGTGTGACAACAAATGTTTATAGGAAACTTAAGAAAGGTGCAAATCAAAATTAAATGATAGGTTTAACAAGATGTCAAATATAACAAGTTCCATATATAAAATAAGGTTTTTGGATGAAATGTCTCAAAGGTGTACCGTTATACATAAACTTCATCCACTGGTTAAACTAATTGTAAGCATTGTATACATCATAACAACTGTTTCGTTCGATAAATATGAAATTATTAATTTGATTCCATTGGCCGTTTATCCAATTGTCATTTTTAATTTGGGTGATATTCCATTTATGCCTGTATTTAAACGTTCTTTGATTGTTTTGCCAATAGTATTGGGTGTGGGAATTTTTAATCCCATAATAGATAAAGAACCAATTATTATCTTTGCAAATGTATTTATTTCAAGGGGATGGATTTCATATTTAGGTTTGGTTATAAAATGTTTTTTTACAGTATTATGTGCATTGCTGTTTATATCAACAACTAGCATTGACAATATAGCTATGTCTCTAAGTAAGTTGAAGGTACCAAAAATATTTACAATACAGTTTTTATTGACTTATCGTTATATATATGTTTTGATAGAAGAATTTGCAAACATTTGGACTGCTTATACACTAAGGGCTCCCAAACAAAAAGGAATACATTATAAATCTTGGGGCTCGCTCTTGGGACAGCTGTTGATGCGAACATATGATAGAGCTCAAAGCATTTACTATTGCATGGTGTTGCGTGGATATAATGGAGAATATCATCAGAGTGAAGAAGAGAAGTTATACTTAAAAGATTATATATATTTGTTTATATGGATTTGTTTTATGGTTTTGGTTAGGTTTTACAATATCCCAGTATTGTTGGGTAGTATAATGACAGGAGTTTAATTATGAGTCAGCATAAGGTTATTCTAAAAAATATTTTTTATACATATCCTGATGGTAAAAAAGCTATCAATGGTATTAGCTTTGAGATTAATCATGGCGAGTCAGTCGCAATTGTAGGGTCAAATGGTGCTGGTAAATCTACACTACTTTTATCTATGGTGGGCATATTGTCTCCTGATAGCGGAGATATTCGCATTGGAGATTTAGCTGTAATAAAAAAGAATTTTTCAACTATTAGGCAGAAAATTGGGTTTACTTTTCAAAATGCTGACGACCAATTATTTAATGCTACCGTATATGATGATGTTGCATTTGGCCCAAGAAGTTATAAATTATCAGAAATTGAAGTGAAAAAAAGAGTCGAAAGAGCATTGGAGATTGTCGGTGCTTCTCATTTGATGGAAAGACCACCATATAAACTTTCGGGGGGAGAAAAACGTTCTGTTTCAATTGCATCAGTTTTATCAATGGAACCTGATATTTTATTAATGGATGAGCCCTCTTCCGCATTAGATCCAAAAAGCAGGAGAAGATTAATAAATTTATTAAAAGACTTTACCCATACTAAAATTATAGCTACTCATGATTTAGATTTGGTTTTAGACGTATGTGAAAGAACCATTGTTTTAGGTAATGGACAAATATTAGCTGATGGTAGCACACAAAAGATATTAAATGATGGAGAATTACTAGACAGATGTGGATTGGAAAAACCATTTGCACTGCAAAGTTGTCCAATATGTTCAAAAAGATGAACATTTTAAGAATTAATACTAGAAATGCAGATGATATGTGGAGAGACATGTTTAATAAAATTAAGGTAATTATAAATATTTTGAGAGGTATATAATGGACGAGAAATATCTAAAGTTAAGAGAAATTTTAAATGAGATGGGCAGTGTTGCTGTAGCATTTTCTGGTGGAGTAGATAGCACATTTTTATTAGCTGTAGCAAATGACGTTTTAAAAGAAAATGCAGCAGGCATCAATGTAAGTGCATCAATGTATCCTAAAAAAGATACCGATGAAACCGAAAATTTAGCTAAATCATTAAATGCAAAATTTATTCCTATCATTGGAGATGAATGGAATATAGAAGGGCTTGTTGCTAATGAGCCAGATAGATGTTATCACTGTAAAACTGCTGTATTTTCAACAATTATTAATACAGCAAATAATAATGGGTTTAAATATGTAGTTGATGGAACTAATGCAGATGACACAGCAGATTTTAGACCTGGAATGAAAGCATTAAAAGAATTGGGAGTAAGAAGTCCACTTAAAGAAGCTAACTTAACAAAAGCTGAAATTAGAGAACTTTCTAAGAAATTAAATGTACCGACATGGAATAAGCCTTCAATGGCATGTCTAGCATCTCGTATTCCATATGGCACTAAAATTACAAAAGAAAATTTGAAAATGGTTGAAAACTGTGAGAATTACTTGTTGGATTTAGGATATACAGGTTTCAGAGTAAGATATCATGGTAATCTTGCAAGAATCGAATTAAAAATGGAAGATATTCTGAATTTCATAGAAAAAGACAGAGAAAATGTAATTAAGAATTTTAAAAGCTTTGGATTTAATTATGTAACTTTAGATTTACAAGGATACAGAGTAGGAAGTTTCAATGAGGAAGTAAGTCAGGATATTAAAGAAGTTTGGGGAGTGAAATAATTTGAATAAAGATGAATTAAAATATTTTTTAGAGCAAGTTAAAAATGAAGAGATATCAGTGGATTCTGCTGTTGAAAAATTAAAAGAACTTCCATTTACTGAAATTGGAGATTATGCTAAAATAGATAATCATAGAGCACTTAGAAATGGTTATCCAGAAGTAATATTTTGTCAAGGAAAATCTCTTGAACATATTAATGGAATAATATCTAAAATGCTAGAATTAGGAGAAAATAATATTTTAGCAACTAGAGCAAGCAAAGAAGTTTATGAAAGTGTTTGTAAAATAACTGATCATGCAATATATTACGATTTAGCGAGAATTATTGTTATTAAAAGAAAAGAAATTATTAAAACTAAAAAAAATATTCTAATTATGACTGGTGGAACTGCAGATATTCCTGTTGCTGAAGAAGCAGCTGTAACTGCTGAAGTTTTAGGAAATAGTGTGGAAAGGCTATATGATGTAGGTGTTGCTGGAATTCACAGATTGTTAGCGCGCCTTGATGTAATTTGTTCTGCAAATGTAATAATTTGTGTAGCAGGCATGGAAGGAGCACTTGGTAGTGTAGTAGGCGGACTTGTGGATGTACCAGTTATAGCAGTTCCTACAAGCGTTGGTTATGGAGCAAGTTTTAATGGTGTAGCTGCTTTGTTATCAATGTTAAATTCTTGTGCATCAGGTACTAGTGTAGTTAATATTGATAATGGTTTTGGAGCTGGATATACGGCTAGCATGATAAATAAATTAAATGGAGATGATTAAATGAACATACTTTATATGGATTGTTTTTCTGGAATTAGCGGTAATATGACAATTGGAGCATTTTTAGATTTAGGTGTAGATGAAAAAATGCTCATTAATGAACTTAACAAATTAAATGTTGATGGCTATAAAATTGAAATTAGTAAAAAAATTAAAAATGGAATAGAAGGTACTTATTTCGATGTTTTACTTGAAAATGAAGAACATGAGTATGAACATGAACATTCACATGAACATGTACACGACCATGCTCAACACGACCATGACCATACTCATCATGAACACGACCATCACGACCATCACGATCATGAGCATTCACATCACCATGATCATCAACAACATCTGCATAGAAATCTTTATGATGTTGAAAAGATAATTGATGATAGTGAATTATCACAAAAAGTAAAAAAATTATCTAAAAAGATATTTAACTATGTTGCAGTAGCTGAAGCTAAAGTGCATGGTAAAGCAATTTCTGAAGTCCATTTTCATGAAGTTGGTGCAATTGATTCAATAGTTGATATAATTGGTACAGCAATTTGTGTAGACAGTCTAAATATAGATAAAATAGTAGTTTCTAAACTTCATGTAGGAATGGGATTTGTTAAATGTCAACATGGATTAATGCCAATTCCAGCACCTGCTACTTTAGAAATAATTAAAAATGGAAAAATTCCAGTTTATTCTAAAGGCATTGAAGGCGAATTAGTAACACCTACTGGAGCAGCAATAGTTGCAGCACTAGCCGATGAATTTGGAAATCAACCTGATATGGAAATTGAAAAAATAGGATATGGTTCTGGATTCAAAGATTTTGAAATTCCTAATATGCTTAGATTGACTTTAGGAAAAAAAAAACTGATTTAGAGAAAATCATTTTAGCTGAAACTAATATTGATGATACTACTGGGGAAGTTTTAGGGTTTGTTATTGAAAGACTTTTAGATGCAGGTGCACTTGATGTATTTTTTACACCTATTTATATGAAAAAATGTCGACCAGCTGTAAAGTTAACTTTTTTGGCGAAACAGAGTGATATAGATAATTTAGAAAAAATTGTGTTTTCTGAAACATCTACAATAGGCATAAGAAAAATAGAAGTAAAAAGATCTACTATGAAAAGAAGCATTAGTTTGATAAAAACAAAATATGGTGATATTCATGTAAAAAAAGCAGTATATGGTGATATAAAAAAATATAGCGGTGAGTATGAGGATATGAAAAAAGCTGCAATTAAGTTTAATATACCTATTAAAGAAGTTTATGATGAAATAACAAATTTAGAGTTATAAGATTGTAGCGGACATGTTATAAAACAATATGTCCGCCCGCATATAAATATTATGTAGATTATTATATTAATTATTACTTTATTCATTAACCACTAATACAGGGCAATGGGCATCAGAGATAACTCTTTGTGTTACTGAACCAATAAAGAAACGTTCAATATGTGAAAAACCTCTGCGACCCATAACAATCAGGTCAAAATTCTCTTCTTTGGATAAATTTAAAATTTGTTCATATGCTACACCTTCTAAAACTATTTTATCAAGTTTAATATCAGCATAATCAAGAGTATTTATAATTGATTTTAACATTTTACTTTCTTGAGTTATCAATTCTTTAAGCATTTCTTTTCTATTTGCATAAAAAGCATTTTGAACATTAACTCCAAAAAAAGCATATTTTTCTTCAGATGGTAGGTTTACTACAGTTACTAATTTTACTTCACTTCCAAATTGTTTTGCTATGGAAATAGCCTGTTCGGCTGCCTTTCTTGATGCTTTGGAGCCATCTATAGGTACTAGTATCTTTTTCATTTTTACCTCCTATTAGTTTTTTACAAATGATATCGATTTCACTACATCATAAAGCAAGCCAGATAACGGCTTGCATCACAACGATTCAATAAATACATCAAGACAAAGACGAATGTCTTTGTTTCATTAATGGTATTTATTATATCATAAATAAATACCAAAGTAAATAAGCATTTAATTTTAGTATTATATACTTTGGAGTAACATTATAGTTTATATATTAAAATTTAAACATTTACTATTTAAAACTAAATTATATGTTTTGAGTATTTAACAATTCTTCTAAATGAGATACTGTCATTGGTTTTCCAAGTAAATATCCTTGTACCTCATCACATCCTAATTCTGTTAAAATATCTAATTGTTCCTGGAATTCTACTCCTTCAGCAATTGTTTTTATACCAATTGATTTTGCAAGCATAATTAGGGCTTTTACAATTTGAAAGTCGAAGTTGTCAGTTGATATAACATCAATTAATGGTTTAGCAATTTTAATTCGTTCAAAAGGAAATGTTTTAAGGTAGCTTAAGGAAGAATAGCCTGTACCAAAGTCATCAATAGAAATAGAAATTCCTAATGAGCTAAATAATGATTCTATCTGCTTAACCCTATATCCCCCTTCAATTGTAATGTTTTCTGTTATTTCAATATCTATGTATTCTGGTGAAACAGAGTTTTCATCTAAAAAACCTTTTAACTTAGAAATAAAATTTTTATTATCCAGTTGTTTGGGAGAAATATTGATTCCAACTTTAAGATAAATAGATTGATTACTCCATTTTGCTATTTGCTTGATTGCTTTTTCCATAACCCATTCACCAATTGAGTTAATATAATCTATTTCTTCTGCAATTGGAATGAATTCAACAGGAGATATTGAACCAAGATCTTTGTTATTCCACCTTAAAAGTGCTTCTGCTCCAATTGTTTTTTTATCTCTTATACTATATTGTGGTTGATAATATAATTCAAATTCATCATCATAAGATATTTTTTTTAGTAAATTTTCAATTTCATTTTTTCTATTGAGACTGTCTTTGAATTTAGTATTAAAAAAGATACATCTGTTTTTACCTTGAGCTTTTGCTTCATACATTGCAATATCTGCATTTTTTATAAGCGTATAGCTATCTTTTGCATCTAAAGGATAAATTGATATTCCTACACTTGCAGAAACATAAAATATATACTCTCCGATTTCAATAGGCTCACTGCATTTATCTATAATTACCAAAGCCAACTCTTCAATGACAGCATTATCTAATATGCCACGATAAACTAGAACAAATTCATCTCCACCTAAACGAGCCAAAATAAAATTTCCTTCACTTAAAATTTCGAGACGTTTAGATATTTCAATTAAAGCTTGATCTCCTACTTGATGTCCATACATATCATTAATTGTTTTGAAACGGTCTAAATCCATATAAAAAAGAGCGACACTTTCTAATGGTTTTAATGATTCGAGTTCTTTTTTTAAATTATCCATAAAGAAACGTCTATTATAAAGACATGTGAGGGTATCTTTATTAGATAAAAAATCAAGTTCTTTATTCTTGTTTTCTAGTTCATTATTTTTATCTGTAATTTCTTTAGTTCTTTGTTTGATTTTTTCTTCAAGTAAGAAGTTCATTTCCTTTTCCTTTACTAAAAGTTGTTCATTTTTTATAGAAGCCTGAATATAAGTGCTTAAGATATTATTTAATAATATAATGATCAAGAAATTTGTTATTTTTGGAATATTAATATCTTCAATTATTATTGCTAGTAACGGATAAATAAAAAGCAACATTTGTTTTTTATTATGGTTATAAGTTTTAGATTCACTATTTTTAGGTTTTGTAAAATATCTTTTATAAATTGAACCTGTGGCAAGAAATAAAAATGTACACATATAAGCATAATCAATTAAAGAGTTTGGTATATATGAATCACTAAAGTTAAGATGATAAAAATATAAGTCTGAAATTACATAAATCAATACACCAGCAAATATAAAGTTAATATATGTATCTATTTTTAAGTTTTTTGCTGATAAATAAAAGATAAAAATAATAACCAATATCAAAATATCAATAACAATAAATAATATGGAGGTTGGGCTTTGGGTAACAATTATTTTAACAATCCGTAGGTCTTCATGAAAAAATAAAATCCACAATAAAAGTAATATTGACAATGAGATGGATATTGAATCTAATAATAATTGAAGCATATTCCATTTTTTATACCTGGTTATGCCAAAAATAAATATTGGTACAAATAAAAATATACTCGTAGATGAATACAAAGTAGAAATTAAAATACTATCTTCAGGGTTGAAAGCTGTCAAAAAATAATAAAATGCCCATATTGTATCGGCTATTGTCCAAGTAAGGCAAGCTAAACTAAAAATCACCCAAATTGTTTTGTTAGCAAATGTTTCCTTGTCTTTAATTTCTAGTACAGTTTTATATAATATACTATATGTATGTAGTCCAACTATTGGCGACAATATATTTCCCCAAAAATCGGATTGAAATAATGTAGTAATAAAATATAAACCATATATAATGAACGTAATTGCAATTGTTTTCATAAAGCTTTTATTATACATAATGAAACATTCCTTTCAGAAATTCATGCATTGTCAGTAAATTTATATATACATACAATTGTTTAAACATATTAACATATGCTTTTATAAAAATCAATTATTCCCCATTGTTAGTATATTACAATTAATTAATAATTTATTTTGATATAATTATTTTTGTTTAATTTTATTATAATTTATAATTATTGAGGATAATTATTTTATATGATATAATAAATACATCAAGACAAAGACATTCGTCTTTGTCTTGATGTATTTATTGAATCGTAGTGATGCAAGCCGTTATCTGGCTTGCTTTATGATGTAATTAAATGTTATAAATGATGATTAGTTCAGTTAATGAACATAGATATAATGCAAATGGAGGAAATATGGATTTATTAAGTGGATTAAATGATAAACAAAGGCAAGCAGCAGAACATGACAAGGGTCCTATACTTGTAATAGCAGGGGCAGGTACAGGCAAAACTAGGGTTTTAACCCATAGAATTGCAAATATAATAAAAACAGGAAAAGCCAAACCATGGGAAATATTGGCGATTACATTTACAAATAAAGCAGCAAATGAAATGAAGGAAAGAATAGGACAACTTATTGATTTCTCTATAGATAAAATGTGGATTGGCACATTTCACGCTATTTGTGTGCGCATACTTAGAAGGGATATAGATAGAATAGGTTATGATAAGAATTTTGTTATATATGATACGGATGACCAAAAAACTCTTATAAAAGATTGTATAAAGGAAATGAATCTTGACACTAAAACATATAATGCTAATGTTATAAGAAGTATTATTAGTAATGAAAAAAACAATAGAAATATGCCAGATAAATTTATTGCTGAAAATTTTGGCAATTTTAATCTTAGAAATACAGGTGAAGTTTATTCTCTTTATGAGAAAAAGTTGAAAATTGCAAATGCACTTGATTTTGACGACTTGATTGTGAAAGCTCTTAAGCTGTTGGAAATGAATGAAGATGTGCTAGAGAGTTATCGCGAGAGATTCAAATATGTATTGGTTGATGAGTATCAGGATACAAATAGTGTTCAATATAATTTAGTAAAAATCCTTTCTAAAAAAACTACTGGTGAAAGTAATATATTTGTTGTTGGCGATGAGGATCAGTCCATATATGGATGGAGAGGTGCAGACATTAATAATATTCTTGATTTTGAAAAAGATTTCGAAGGAGCCAAAATAGTAAAACTTGAAAAAAACTATCGTTCTACTAATATAATATTAAATGCCGCCAATGGAGTTATTAAGAATAATTGTCAGAGAAAAGGTAAAAATTTATACACTGATTTTGAGGATGGTAATTTAATCAATCTTATTGAAACGGATAATGAAAAAGAAGAAGCTTTTATGATATCAGCTTTGATGAGAAAAGAACATAATAAAAATTCAATTAATTATTCAGATATGGCTATTCTTTATAGAACTAATGCACAATCTAGGGCGCTAGAAGAGGGCTTAATAAGAGAAGGAATCCCTTATAAAATAGTTGGTGGTCTCAAATTTTATGGTAGAAAAGAAATTAAGGACATAATGTCATACTTAATGTTAATACAAAATCAAAAAGATGATATAAGCTACAATAGAATTATAAATGTACCTAGAAGAAAAATAGGAAAAAAAACAGTAGATACTATTTATGAACATGCAAGAAGAAGTGAAGTTCCGATGTTTGAAGCATCATATGACGTTTTAGAATTAGGATTAACTCCTGCAGCTACTAAAAGTGTGCAGGATTTTGTAGCTATGATTGAAATGTTAATGATAAAAAAAGATGTTATGTCATTAAGTGAATTTATTCAAGCGGTATATGAAGATACTGGATATAGGAAAATGCTTTTAACAGACACTACTGTAGAGGGAAGAAGCAGGATTGAAAATATGGAAGAGTTTCTATCAGCTGCAAAGGACTTTGAGGAGAGATATGAAGAAAACAGTCTTGAAGATTTTCTATCTCATACATCATTGTTAGCAGATGTTGATAAAACTGATGATACTGAAAAAGATTGTGTAACACTGTTGACAATTCACAGTGCAAAAGGATTAGAGTATGATACAGTATTTGTGACAGGGCTAGAAGAAGGTATGTTTCCAATGATACGAAAAGATGATGAAGAGGAAGATTCGGAAGAGGAAAGAAGGCTATTCTATGTTGCAGTAACTAGAGCTAAAAGAATGCTTTATATAACTTATTCAAATGAAAGAATGGTGTTCGGACATCATGAATCAAGGCACAAGTCAAGATTCCTTGACGAAATTCCTTCGGAATGCTTTGAAGAAAGCACTCCTCAATCAATAGCTGAAAAGAAGATGAAATCTTTTGAAATGAATAATTTATTCAGCGAAAACAAATCATATAGTAATAGGGAAGTAAAATCAGGGCATTCTTTTATTGAGGCAAAAAATAAAAATTTATTCAAAGGAGCCATAAGCTTCAGTGACAATACAAATTATGATAGTGAAAAAAGAGTAGATTCTCCAAAACTTAAATCAGATAAATTAGCAGCAGGAGACAAAGTTATGCATAAGGCATGGGGTATAGGAACTATAGTTCAATTATCTGGTGAAGGCGAAGGGCAGAAAGCAGTAATTGCATTTGAGAATAAAGGAATAAAAAATGTTATGTTAAGTTATGCACCTATTGAAAAAGTATAATGAGGTATATGTATGGATAACAAGTTATTATTGATGAGAGAAAAGGTTGAAATATTAAATAAAGCAGCTAAATCATATTACCAAGAAAACAATGAAATTATGTCTAATATAGAATATGATAAGATTTATGATGAATTATTGGAATTAGAAAAAGAAACAGGCATTACATTATCTAACAGTCCTACTATACATGTTGGATATGAATTATTGTCTAACCTGCCAAAGGAGCGTCATGAAAAAGTTATGTTGTCTTTGGATAAAACAAAGGATATAGTAACTTTAAAGGATTGGCTTGGTAAAAAAGAAGGTGTTCTTTCTTGGAAATTAGACGGACTTACTATAGTGATGACTTATCTAGATGGAAAACTTATAAAGGCTGTAACTAGAGGAAATGGAGAAATTGGTGAAGTTATTACTAATAATGCAAAAGTGTTTACCAATATACCTCTTAGTATTCCATATAAGGGAAGTCTGATTTTAAGAGGAGAAGCAGTAATTCGTTATTCTGATTTTGAAAAAATAAACAATGTTATAGAAGATGTAGCATCTAAATATAAAAATCCGAGAAATCTTTGCAGTGGTTCTGTGAGGCAGCTGAATAATAAAATTACGGCAGAAAGAAATGTTAACTTTTTTGCATTTTCGCTAGTAAAAGCAGATGGAGTTGATTTTAAAAACTCAAGAATATCACAAATTAATTGGTTAAAGAGCCAGGGGTTTGATATTGTAGAATTTAAACAAGTAAATCACCTAAATATTGAAGAAACAGTTATATGGTTTGAAGAACACATCATAGAAAATGATTTTCCATCTGATGGATTGGTTTTAACATATGATGATATATCATATGGAGAATCATTAGGTACAACTGCAAAGTTTCCTAGAGATTCAATAGCATTTAAATGGCGAGATGAAATAAAAGAAACACATCTGTTAGAAATAGAATGGAGTGCATCTAGAACTGGCTTGATTAATCCTATAGCTATATTTGAACCAGTTGAACTTGAAGGAACGACAGTGAGCAGAGCAAGCGTGCATAATCTAAGCATCATGGAAGGACTTGAGTTAGGAATAGGCGACATAATAAATGTTTACAAAGCAAACATGATTATACCTCAAATATCTGGTAATTTAACTAGAAGCGGAAGTGTTCATGTACCAGAGCAATGTCCAGTATGCGGAGGCAAAACTTCAATTAAAAATGAAAATGATGTTAAAGTATTATATTGTATAAATGATGATTGTCTTGCAAAACAGATTAAACTTTTTACTCATTTTGTAAGCAGAGATGCAATGAATATAGAAGGATTATCAGAAGCGACAATAGAGAAACTTATAGCTAAGGGATTAATAAAAGAGCTTGCAGATATTTTTCATATAGAAAGGTATAAAGAAGAGATTGTTAAAATGGAAGGATTCGGTGAAAAATCGTTTAATAAATTAGTTTCTTCAGTCAATAAATCAGAAAAAACCAATACAACCAGACTACTTTATAGTCTAGGCATACCTAATGTAGGTTTATCAAATGCAAAATTAATATCTAAGAGATTTAAATATAATTGGGATGCTATAGAAAGTGCAACATATGATGATTTAGTTGAAATAGATGGAATTGGCGAGATTATGGCTGATACATATGTCAAATTTTTTAATAACGAGAAGAAAAAAGTTATAGTTAAGGATATTTTAAAAGAAATAGAACTAGAAGTTGTTGAAAAATCAAATGTAGAGCAAATCTTTGAAAACATTAATTTTGTTATTACAGGTTCGGTAGAACAATTTAAAAATAGAGATGAAATAAAAGAAATAATAGAAGAACGTGGAGGAAAAGTTACTGGTTCGGTATCGGCAAAAACAAATTATCTTATTAATAATGATAATTTATCTCAATCATCTAAAAATAAAAAAGCGAAGGAATTGGGAATAAGTATTGTCACTGAATCTCAGTTTATAGAAATGCTAAGATAGTTTTGTTATGTCGGACAAGTAATAATTATGTGGTGTACGAAGAGAAGGAGATATTATAGCAATGGATAAGTTAAAGGAAATCATAAACGAACGAGGAGAAATTAGGGATGGAAATATCCTAAAAGTTGATAGCTTTCTTAATCATCAACTTGATGCTGAGTTTCTTTATGAGATAGGAGAGGAATTCTACAGACTTTTTAGAAATGAAGGAATTACAAAGATAGTTACTATTGAAGTCAGTGGAATAGCAATAGCCTCAATGGCAGCATTGTTTTTTAAAGTTCCTGTAGTTTTTGCTAAAAAAACCGAAAGTATAAATTTAGATAAGGATGTTTATTCAGGCAAGGTGTATTCGTATACAAAAAAAAAGGAATACAACATTATGGTAAGTAAGAAATATTTAAATGAAAATGATAAACTTCTTATTATAGATGACTTTTTAGCTATAGGAAATGCAATGAAAGGGTTAATTGATGTAGCTAAACAGAGTGGTGCTGAAATTAAAGGAATAGGAATTGTTATAGAAAAGGGGTTCCAACAAGGTGGCAAATTTCTTAGAGAGGAAGGGTACAATCTAAAGAGCCTTGCAATTGTTGATGAAATGAAAAATGGTAGTGTTGTTTTTAGAGAAAACTAAATGTAGTGAATTAATTTACTTGGATAAAGCAAAGCTTATTATCCAAGTTTTTTATTGCAAAAATATTTTAGAAACTACTTGACAATTGAATAGTTGTTCAACTATAATAAATATAACAGTTGAACAACTATTCAACTATAAATAAGGAGGTTGATTTTTTGTCAAAGGATGAATTGTTTTGTGATTGCGAGGTTATTCATGCAGATGTTGTTGATAGTGTAAAGAAGAAAATGCCTGAAGAGAGTGAACTATATGATTTATCAGATTTCTTTAAAGTCCTTGGTGATAGTACTAGAGCTAAAATTATATGGGCGCTTGATGAAAGTGAAATGTGCGTATGTGATATAGCAGTGCTTTTAAACATGACTAAATCAGCAATATCACATCAACTTCGTTCGCTGAAACAGGCGAATTTAGTGAAATATAGAAAAGAAGGAAAAATAGTATTTTATTCATTGGCTGATGACCATGTAAAAGATATTTTTGAAAAGGGATTAGAACATATAAGAGAGAAAAAATAATTTGGTATTATGGAGGATTTATAATGAAGAAGACGTTTAGACTTGAAGGATTAGGATGTGCAAATTGTGCTGCAAAAATGGAAAGAGCAATTGCAGGGTTAGATGGTGTAGAAAATGTGACTATTAATTTTATGACTACCAAAATGATAATAGAGGGTCAAAATGATAAAATGCAACTAATTGTAGCGGAAGCGGATAAGATTATTAAGAAGATAGAACCAGATGTTGTATTAAAGAAATCTTAGTAGGGGTATATTTTGATGAGAAAGGATATTTTGAGAATAATCATAGGGGGCATAGTTTATATATCCGCATTGATTATAAATTTAGATAATTATTTTATACAGTTAGCGTTATTTGTTATAAGCTATATAATCGTTGGTAGTGATGTAGTTTTAAGAGCTTTTAAAAACATACTGAGAGGACAAGTTTTTGACGAAAACTTTTTAATGGCTATAGCTTCAATTGGTGCATTTTTTATTGGTGAGTTTCCAGAAGGTGTTGCAGTTATGTTTTTCTATCAAATAGGAGAGCTATTCCAAAGTTATGCAGTTAACAAGTCAAGAAAATCAATTGCAAGTTTAATGGATATTAGACCTGATTTCGCAAATGTTAAAGTAGGAGATAAACTTGTAAAAACTGATCCTGATGAAGTAAGTATTGGCGATACTATTGTAATAAAAGCAGGAGAAAGAATTCCACTTGACGGCAAGGTAATTGATGGGAGTTCAATGATTGATACTTCAGCTCTTACGGGTGAATCTGTTCCTCGCCAAGTAGAGATTGGTAGCGAGATATTAAGTGGATGCATTAATATTAATGGATTAGTTACAGTTGAAGTAACTAAAGAATATGGTGAATCTACAGTGAGTAAAATTTTAGATTTAGTTGAAAATGCTAGTAACAAGAAATCTAATTCTGAACGTTTTATAACTAAATTTGCTAGATATTATACACCTATTGTTGTAATTGTTGCTGTGTTTCTTGCAATAGTGCCACCTTTGGTAATAAGGACTGAGACGTTTAGCGAATGGATATATAGGGCACTATCGTTTTTAGTAGTATCCTGCCCTTGTGCTTTGGTAATTTCGGTTCCATTGAGTTTTTTCGGTGGTATAGGAGGAGCGTCGAGGAAAGGTATATTAGTAAAGGGTAGTAATTATTTAGAAATTCTATCTAAGACAGAAATAATCGTATTTGATAAAACTGGAACATTAACAAAGGGAGTTTTTAATGTTCAGGAAATTCATTCGGATGTAATTTCTAAAGAAGAACTGTTGGAATTAGCTGCTTATGCAGAAAGTTATTCTAATCATCCAATTTCTTTATCTTTAAAACGTGCATATGATAAAAAAATTAATAATCAACGTATTACAGATGTTGAAGAAATATCAGGTTATGGTGTTGTGGCAGTTGTAGATAACAAAAAAATAACAGCGGGTAATATTAAGCTAATGGAAACTATGAATATTACTTATTTTAAAGGAGAAATAACTGGAACTGTTGTACATGTTGCAGTTGATAATGTATATGCTGGTTATATTGTTATTGCTGATGAGGTTAAATCAGATTCTGAAAAAGCAATAATAGACTTAAAATTATCAGGTATAAAACAAACAGTTATGCTTACTGGTGATAATAAGAATGTTGCCAACAAGGTTTCTAAAGAATTAGGAATAGATACAGTTTATTCAGAATTATTGCCTGGAGATAAAGTTGAAAAACTAGAAGAATTGTTTATGCAAAAATCATCTAAAGTTAAACTTGCCTTCGTTGGTGACGGGATAAACGATGCACCTGTTTTAGCTCGTGCAGATATTGGAATTGCAATGGGTGGTTTAGGTTCTGATGCTGCTATAGAAGCAGCAGATATAGTTATTATGACGGATGAACCATCAAAAATAGCTACTGCAATTAAAATTTCGAAAAAAACATTAAGGATTGCTTATCAAAATATAGTGTTTGCTATTTCCATAAAAGTACTTGTGCTTATTTTAAGTGCTGTTGGATTAGCTTCTATGTGGGCGGCAGTATTTGCAGATGTAGGGGTAACTGTCATAGCAATAATTAATTCATTTAGAGCGTTGAATGTAAAAAATGTTTGATTTACAGATAGTGAAGGTCATTGAGTGATCTCACTATCTTTTTTATTAATACTTATTTTGGATCAAGTACAGTAAAATATTATGTGACTATTTATTAAAAATATGTTAGAATATTATAGAATAATAAGTTTTTAACTTGGAGGGAACCATGGCATTTAGAATTTTATTGTACTTTGCTTTATTAGCTGTTGGATGGGTTTTAAGTAACAAAGGTTTTATTCATGAAAAATTAATTGCAAAGATATCAAGCATTCAAACTATATTCTTATTTTTGCTTATTTTTGTAATGGGCATTAGATTAGGAATGAACGAACAAGTTGTATCATCAATTGGTCAAATAGGTTTTAAATCAGTTGTTTTTACTTTGCTTACTGCAGGGTTTAGTGTAGTATTTGTATTCCTAGTTAGAAAGAAATTTATTACTGACGAAAACATAACAGGAGGCAATTAAGTGACTATAAAAATAATTTTAGTATTAATAGGTGGTATATTATCAGGCTTTTTTATTGTACCTGAATCTATGTATAACAGTACAGGATTACTATTAGATATTGGTTTGTGTTGTCTTTTATTTTTTGTAGGGATAGATATAGGTAATAATAAAGATACATTTAAAAACTTAAAAAGTGTAGGGTTAAAGGCACTTATTGTTCCTGTGGCTGCAATTTTAGGTAGCTTATTTGGGGGAATTATATGCAGCTTTATTTTTGATATGAATATATTTGGGTCCTTAGCAATTGCATCAGGTCTTTCCTGGTATACCTTAGCACCTATAATAATAACACCTCACTCAGCTGAATATGGGGCTATAGCATTTTTAACAAATATTTTTAGAGAGGTAATGGCTTTTATACTCATTCCATTTATAGCCAAGCACATAGGTTATTTAGAAACAATAGCTGTTGGTGGTGCAATAAGTATGGATACAGGACTCCCAATTATAACTAGAAACACAAATCAAGAGGTTGTTATAATTTCATTTATTAGTGGAGTTATTATGTCTTTAATGGTTCCGGTTTTAGTAACTTTGTTTATAGGGTTTTATTAAAGATAATAGTTGTAATTGAACAATAAGAAAACAATAGTAATTAAGAATTTAAATTTTGATAATGGTTATAGATTAGTACTTATGAAAGGGGTAAAAATGACAACAATATATATTACAAGACATGGTGAAACAGAATGGAATAAACAAGGCAGATTTCAAGGAAGTTTGAATTCTGAATTAACGGAAAAAGGCTTGTTAGCAGCAGAACTTTTGTCGGAGAGAATAGAAAATTTAGATTTAGATTTTATTATTGCTAGTCCACTTAAAAGAGCATACCAAACAGCAGAGATAGTAAGAGGAATGAAAGATGTTGAAATAATTAAGGAGTCAGGACTACAAGAAATTAGCCTTGGTGAATTTGAAGGTATGAGATATGATGAAATAAAAAATTCAAGAGGCGATATATTAAAAAAAATAGAAAAAGACCCATTTGCTAATCGCTATCCAAATGGAGAAAATCTAATTGAATTTTACAACAGGGTTGAAAAAACCTTTAAAAATATAATACAACAATATAAGGGTAAAAATATTCTTGTTGTTGCACATGGAGGCACGATAAAAAGTATAGAGTGCTACTATAAAAATATAAAAATCGAAAAAGATTGGATTGGAAATGTAGTTAGTAATTGCAGTTTAACATGCATTGAAATAGATGAAAATAATAATATAAAAGAATTATTTTATAATGATATAGAACATTTAAAAGGAAAAGTTGCATACAATCAATAATATGCAAAGGTAATAAATATGATTTTAAATAAAGTAACATATGATAATGCAAAAAATAGCCATATTTTTATAGACGTTAGAAGCCCGTCAGAATATAGAGAAGACTCTATACCAAATGCTATTAATATTCCATTGATGGATGATGAGGAAAGAAAGGCTATTGGAACAACTTACAAACAAATAGGTAAAAATGAAGCTAAGAGGCTAGGAGTAAAACTCATTTCTCCTAAAATGCCAAAGTTATTTGAACAAGTTCTTGAACTGAAAAGTAAAAATATTCAAATAGCAGCATTTTGTGCACGTGGAGGTTATCGAAGCACATTTTTTGCTTCTGTGTTTAGCTCTATAGGTATCCCAATTGCGCAACTTGAGGGAGGATATAAAGAATATCGAAAAGAAGTAATAACTTCTATTCCTATATTAAATGAAAAAACAACATATATAGTACTTCATGGTAATACGGGTGTTGGAAAAACTGATATACTTCATAGTTTGAAAAATTCGGGGTATTCAATTCTTGATTTAGAGGGGGCAGCTAATCACAGAGGTTCGCTTCTTGGTAGCATAGGTATAGGTGCTTGTAATTCTCAAAAAAAATTTGAAACAAATATATATGACCAATTAAGCGGTAGTAAATCTCAGTATGTATTTGTCGAAGCAGAAAGTCGTAAGATAGGAAAAGTTGTAATACCTAATTATATAAGTGAAAAAATGCAAAATGGTATTCATATATTTATAGATGCAGACTTAGATTATAGAGTAAAAAGTTTAAAAAAAGACTATATACAAGATGATAATTGGATGGTTGAATCTATAAATGCAGTTGAACGATTAAATAAATACATTTCAAAAGATAACCTTGATAAATTAAAAAATGAGATAAATATAGGCAATTTTGATTTTGTAGCTAGGGAGCTCATGCAAAAATATTACGATCCTATGTATACATTTAAGTCTGATGCATTTGAATATGATGCAAAGTTTAAGGCAAACACGAATTGTGACGAAATTGCCCGGGAAATAGCAATATGGCTAGAATCATTTGTTTTAAAGTAATAATAAGAAAAATAAAAAGATATATTTGATTATTTGGATTAAATATGTCTTTTTTTGTTTTGTAAATAAGCCGAAGTACAATATAAACTAGAAAACGATTCTACAAGACATATAATAAGCCAATACTTATAAAATAAAGTAAAAAACAATTTAATTTAATTTAATTAAATTTAATGATTGTAAAATTAATTAAATAATGTTAAACTAATTTCATAAGTTTACACATAGAGTACAACAGTATGTACATTGTGGATAGGAGGACTAGATGAAAAAATTTAAAAGGGTTTTAGTTGCAAATCGTGGAGAAATAGCTATAAGGATTTTTAGAGCTTGTAGTGAATTAGATATTAGAAGTGTTGCTATTTATTCTGAGGAGGATAAAAATTCTCTCTTTAGAACAAAGGCAGATGAATCATATCAAATAGGTAAAAATAAAAAACCAGTTGATGCATATCTAGGAATAGATGAAATAATAAGCATTGCAAAATCTAAAGGTGTTGATGCTATACACCCTGGATATGGGCTACTATCAGAAAATGTAGAATTTGCACGTAAATGCGAAGAATCAGGAATTGTTTTTATAGGGCCTGATCACATAATGATGGATAAGCTAGGAGATAAAATAAAGTCTAAAAAGGTTGCTCATAGTGTTAAGGTACCAACAATTCCTGGAATTGAAGAAGCAGTTAAATCAGAAGATGATGCAAGAAAGTTTGCTGATTTTTGCGGTTATCCAGTAATACTAAAAGCTTCTGCTGGTGGCGGCGGAAGAGGTATGCGTATAGTATGGAGAGAAGAAGATTTAATTAGGGAATTCAATAGTGCTCAAAGTGAAGCAAAAAAGGCATTTGGTATAGATGACATATTTATAGAAAAGTATTTAGAGAGACCAAAACATATAGAAGTTCAAGTACTTGGAGATAATTATGGAAATATCGTACATTTATACGAGCGAGACTGTTCAATTCAAAGAAGACATCAAAAGGTTATTGAATTTACACCTGCAATATGTATAACAAACGAGCAAAGACAAAATATATGTGAGGATGCCCTGGAAATTGCAAGGTCTGTTAATTATAGAAGTGCAGGTACTGTTGAGTTTTTGGTAGATAAAAATGGAAATCACTACTTTATAGAAATGAATCCAAGAGTGCAAGTAGAACATACTATTACTGAAATGGCTACAGGTATAGACATTGTTCAATCTCAAATCCTTATAGCAGAGGGACATAGATTAGATTCTGAAGAAGTTAATATAAAATCACAAAATTCTATAGAGCATAGGGGCTATGCTATTCAATGCAGAGTTACTACAGAAGATCCAGCTAATAATTTTGCACCTGATACTGGTAAAATAGATGTATATAGGACTGGTTCAGGTTTTGGAATAAGACTGGATGGAGATAATGGTTTTACTGGAGCTGTAATAAGTCCATATTACGATAGTTTGCTAGTTAAAGTTTCTTCTTGGTCAAGAAGTTTCAAAGATGCTATAGGTAAATCATCTAGGGCTTTAAGAGAAGTAAAAATACTTGGTGTAAAAACTAATATTGGATTTCTGTTAAATGTATTAAATCATGAAACATTTAGAAATGGACAATGTGATACAGGATTTATAGCTGATAATCCTTCTTTGCTAAATGTGAGAGGTGGAGAGGATAAAGAACTAAAAGTTCTTAATTATATTGGAAATATAGTTGTTAATGAAACAAAAGGTATCAAGCAGCAATTTGATGTTCCAAGAGTTCCTCAGTTTCAAAAGGATGAAATAAAACCTGGGTTGAAACAAATGTTAGATGAAAAAGGTCCTAAAGAAGTATCGAATTGGGTTTTGAATCAAAAGAGGCTTTTGCTTACAGATACAACTATGAGAGATGCTCATCAATCTTTAATGGCTACACGTGTCAGAACTATAGATATGGAAAAAATAGCACCTTCCATGTCACACTTAGCAAATGATTTGTTCTCTGTAGAAATGTGGGGCGGAGCTACTTATGATGTTTCCTATAGATTTTTAAAAGAAGATCCTTGGGAAAGACTTAAAACACTCAGAGAAAAGATGCCAAATATTCTATTTCAGATGTTGCTAAGAGGAGCTAATGCAGTAGGATATAAGAATTATCCAGATAATGTAATTAAAGAGTTTATTAAAACATCCTCAAAGGCTGGCATAGATGTATTTCGTATTTTTGACTCATTAAATTGGATGGAAGGTATGGAAATAGCTATAGATGAAGTTCTAAATCAAAATAAAATTGTTGAGGCAAGCATTTGTTACACAGGAGATATATTAGATGAAACTAGAGACAAGTATTCCCTTAAGTATTATGTTGATCTAGCAAAGAAACTTGAGAAAAGAGGAGCGCATATTCTTGCAATCAAAGATATGTCTGCACTTTTAAAACCAATGGCTGCTGATAAACTTGTAAGGGCACTTAAAAATGAACTAGCGATTCCTGTTCATTTGCACACGCATGATACAAGTGGAAATGGTGTTGTAACAGTTTATTCAGCTGCTAATGCAGGTGTTGATATAGTTGATACAGCATTTAATTCAATGGCTGGTTTAACTAGTCAGCCGCCACTTAATTCGATTATAGCTGCTTTAAATAATTCTGAGAGAGATACTATGTTATCTTTAGATAATATGCAGCAAATTTCTGATTATTGGGAAGCTGTAAGGCCTGTATATCAAAAATTTGAATCAGGTTTAAAAACTGGAACAGCAGAAATATATAAATATGAAATACCTGGTGGACAATATTCAAACTTAAAGCCACAGGTTGAAAGTTTTGGGCTAGGTAATAAATTTGAAGAAGTAAAAGAAATGTTTAAAACTGTAAATGGAATGTTGGGGGATATAGTAAAGGTTACTCCTTCTTCTAAGGCTGTTGGTGATATGGCAATATTTATGGTTCAAAATGATTTAAATTCAGAAAATATATATGACAAAGCAAGGGATATGGATTTTCCTGATTCTATAGTTTCTTATTTTGAAGGTATGATGGGTCAGCCGGAAGGTGGTTTCCCAGAAGACCTTAGCAACCTTGTATTAAAAGGAAAAGAACCTATTAAATGTCGTCCTGGTGAATTGTTGCCATCAGAAGATTTTGAAGCAATAAAAAAAATGCTTAGAGAAAAACATGATATAGATGGAACAGACGAAGAAGCGCTAAGTTACGCATTATATCCTAAAGTGTTTGAAGATTATCTTAACAATTTAAAAAATGATGGAAATCTTAGACTAATGGGAAGTGATATATTTTTTCATGGACTAGAAGAAGGCGAAACTTGTGAAGTAAAGATAGCTGAAGGTAAAAAACTTGTTATAAAACTTATTGAAATAAGGAATACAAGTGATGATGGAACGAAAGATTTGGCTTTTGAAGTAAATGGAAATAGAAGAATTGTTACTGTTAAAGATAAAAATGCTGTAATTCAAAAGCATATTGATTCAGAAAAAGTCATGGCTGATTCGGGCAATCAATATGAAGTTGGTGCAAATATTCCTGGAAATATATTCAAAATTCTTGTAAAAGAAGGGGATAAGGTAGAAGCTGGTCAGCCAATAGCAGTGCTTGAGGCTATGAAGATGGAAACCAACGTAATATCACCCTTAGCTGGAACTGTTAATAAAATACATGTTAAAGAAGGTCAAAGGGTGGTTGCAGGAGAGCTAATAGCAGAATTGGAGTAAATGAATACAAGGTAAAAATTATGAAAATACCTCATCGATTTCTGGAGGGGGTATTTTTATTTGTATATATTAAAAAAAGCAAAAAAATTATCCATGCAGCTTACGGAGTAGCTTAATATGGTTGGGATATTATAAAAACTCATTTTGTGTTTATTTAACTAATGGATCCACAAAGTTCAGTATATGGGTATTGTTGACAGTCATACAATAGTTCTTTATAAAATTTCAATACACTTTTAATTGTACCAAATCCGTGCAATATTTCATAATCGGCATAGACCTGAGAAGACTGATTTAATTCAAAAATGCCTTTTTGTAGTGTTGGAACAAGGTCTGATGCTAATCCTAATTTTTCTTCATTATAAATGAACCACCCACTTGATGCTTCAATTAAGTCTCGTACATTCCAAGAAATAATATGATTTCCTCCCATGTTAATCCATTCGGTTTCATTTGTTTTCAATCGTAGAAAAAAATTATATTTCATATACTGTCCCTCCATAAGTTGTTATAAAAAGTGCTTCTCTAAATATATTCGTAACAATGATAAAAAAAATTAGGGTAGCTTTGAAATTTATTAGAGAAAAAAAGCTTTATATTAACTCATAGACTGTGTAATACAAATAGGGTATAATATACAGGAGATAAATATTTGTTAGGTTGACCATGATCTCACTTTAATTAAATTCTTTAAATATAGTCAAAATACTATTAAGAAACATACTATGTTATACAATACGATTTAATTTAATATAAAAATTATAAATAAATGTAATTTAAAATAAAATAATAGGAGGCAAAAATGCGAATAATAATTGATGGAGATGCATGTCCTCAGCAAGTAAAAGAAATATGTGAGCGTGCTGCTCATGAATATAATGTGGAATTAATTATAGTTGTAGATATAGCTCATTATATTGTAAGTGATTTTACGGTTATGGTTGTTGAACAAGGGAGAGATTCAGTAGATTATAAAATAGTACAAATTTTTCAGAATGAAGATATTTTAGTAACTCAAGATTATGGTTTAGCTAGCTTAGTATTGGGAAAAGCTTCAGCTGTAATTCATACTGCAGGATTTTTTATTAATAATAATAATATAGATACCCTTCTGGAATCAAGGCATATTGGACAAAAAATAAGAAAGGCAGGGGGACGTACTAAGGGCCCATCTAAGCGTACTAAAGAACAAGATGAGAACTTTGAAAAATGCCTTTATAAAGTTCTTCGTGAGAAATTTGGTAGAGTAAAACTAAATAAGAAAAAGAGAACAGTATAAATTTATACTGTTCTTTTTTTTACAGTGACTCAATATTTTTAACTACATCATCTACAATTATTTCGGATGAAGATTTATTGTAAATCTTCTTCATGTTTTTCCTCATTGCATTTAATATAGTATGGTTACAAATTAAATCTAATGTCCGATTAACTATTTCATTAGAATTATTAGCTATAAACGCCGCTCCTTTTTTCTCAAAATATAGAGCATTTTCTTTTTCTTGTCCAGGTACAGGTTTAAAAATTATAAGAGGAAGCTGTACGGCTAGTGCTTCACTTAATGTTATTCCACCAGATTTAGTTATCATGCATGTTGATATTTTGTAAAGTTCATGAATATCTTCTGTAAAACCAAACACCTTTAGATTTCTATAATCTAATGAATCAAGTTGAGCTTTAAGCTCTTTGTTATTTCCGCATACAACTGCTACTTGAATATTATTGTGACTACAAAGATCAACGCATACTTTTTTAATATCCTTTAAAACTCCAAATGCACCGGCATTAATTAAAACTATCTTTTTAGATTTTATGAAGCGGTACTTTTTAAATATATTATTTAAATTTTCCATCTCTTCGAAAGCGTCTCTTACAGGTATTCCAGTAACAACAGTTTTTTCTATGGGGATATTCATTTTTCTAAGTTCTTCTTGTAATTCGTTTGTTGCTATATAAAATTTATCTATTTCTTCACTTAGCCAAAGCTTATGTACATAAAAATCAGTAACTATATTAAAAACAGGGATATTTTCTCCACTACTGTTTTTAATTTTTAATGATGCTAGAATTGGAAAGGTATTAATAATTATATCGGGTTTAAATTCTAATGCGATTTGATTCAACTTTCTAAAACCAAAATTTCTGTAAACATCCATAACTTTTTTATCTACAAGTTTTTCGGTTCCATAATACAATAGTGAATAGGCATCACCGAATTCATAGCTTTTTATATATGCTTTTTTAATTGTTTCTGTAATTCGGGGGTGAGCTTCTGTAAAAACATCAACAACGGAAACATTATAGTAACCTTTATTTGTGAATGCATTCTTTAAAGCCGTTGCAACCATTTTGTGACCATTACCAAATGGTGCGGTAGTTATTAGAATATTTAATTCCATATTTTCCTCCGGTAGTACCTTTATAGTAAATTAATATTTATATATAAGTATTTTATTAATTAGGTTCTTTTAATTAGATACAGTAAATATTATAATATATAAACCAAAATATAAAAAGGTTTAATTTTATATTTTGATATTTTTATTATGGGAACATGGGGTGAAGAGATGATATATGAGTTCATTAAGACGTTCTTACTAATTTTTGTAGCTGAAATGGGTGATAAAACTCAGATATTACTCATGACATGCGCAGCAAGATATTCTATTGTACAAGTACTTTTGGGAATAGTAGTTGGAGTTGCACTAAATCATGGCTTGGCAATTGTTATAGGTACTTACATATCAAATATAATAAACTTTAATTTATTACAAGTTTTTGCTGGAGTTATTTTTATTGTTTTTGGTCTGCTTGCTTTAGAAGATGACACTGATGAAGATAAGAAAACTACAACGTTAAAATGTGGACCAATAATAGCTGTAGCAATAACTTTTTTTGTTGGTGAGTTAGGTGATAAAACTCAATTGACTGCAATGACAATTGCTATGGAATCTGAATATCCGTTTTTTGTTTTAATGGGGTCGATTGCAGGTATGATTTTTGTAGGATGCGTAGGAATAATTATTGGAACAGCATTGACTAAAAGAATTCCTTCATATATAATAAAAATAATATCAGGTTTAGTATTTATATTATTTGGTTTAGTAAAACTTTTTAATACTTCTAATATATTAATAGGAAATGAATTATATCAGGGCATACTAATAATTGTCTTAGGATTTATTTCGTTTTTCCTAATAGCAAATTTAATGAATAATAGGTAAATTAAATGAATTTAAAACAAATTGAAAATGTATTAAGAGGAATAAAGGCAAAACCCATAGTTGATGGTACGAATTTTTCTGTGTTAGTCCCTCTAATTGAAATTAATAATGAATTGAATTTAATTTTTGAAGTAAGATCTATGTCAATTAAAAGGCAGCCTGGAGAAATATCATTCCCAGGGGGGAAAATTGAAGATGGAGAAAGCCCACTTGAGGCAGCAGTTAGAGAAACAACCGAAGAAATAGGTATTGAAAAAGAGAATATTAAAATAATTGCAGAGCTTGATTATGCATCTCATAAAGAAGGAGCATTTGTTTACTCTTATTTAGGTTATATAAAAGATATTGTTCATACAAATATTAAGTTTAGCAAAGATGAAGTTTCTGAACTTTTTTATGTTCCTTTATCATTTTTTCTTGAAAATGAACCTGAAAGATATTTTGTTAATTATCATCCTGAAGCTGAGGAAAACTTTCCATTTCATATGATTATCCAAGGAAATAATTATAAATGGGATAAAATTAAATATCCTGTATATTTTTATAAATATAATGATTATATCATTTGGGGGCTCACTGCTAAAATTGCATATAATTTTATTAAAAAAATAAAAACATAAATAATCCCTTGCTGTGCATAACAACGCAAGGGATTATTTGTTTTTATTAAAAATACAACAATTGTCATAAAAACTGTCGCATACATGTCTGGAAAATTATACATCACACAATAAAATGTTTTAAAAACAAGTAAATTTCAATAAACTATATTTGGCATATATATTGCTAGTTATTTAATGAAACGGATTAATTGCTAATAGAATTTGGAGAACTGATGATGAATGATGCATTAATTTTTAACATACAGAAATTTTCTGTTCATGATGGCCCAGGTATTAGGACCACAGTATTTTTAAAAGGATGCCCATTAAGATGTTTGTGGTGTCATAATCCTGAAAGTCAAGATATAAATAAAGAAATACTTTATGATAATAAAAAATGTGTGCTTTGTGGAAAATGTAAAGAAGTATGCCCAACTGATGCAATAACAATTGAAGATGGTAAGTTGACTACAGATAAAGATAAGTGTAATTACTGTGGTGAATGTGTTATTTACTGTATGTATGGTGCAAGAGAAGTTGTTGGTAGAAGATATAGTGTTGATGAAGTTATGAAAGAGGTTATGAAAGATAAAATTTTTTATGATCAGTCTAATGGAGGCGTGACTTTATCGGGAGGAGAACCTTTAATTCAAATAGAATTTGTTGAGGAATTATTAAGGAAACTCAAAGAGGAAAAAGTACATACTGCAATAGATACCAGCGGAGCAGTAAGTTTTGAAATTTTAGAAAGAGCTGCAAAATATACAGACTTATTTCTATATGATTTAAAATTAATCGATGATGATAAACACAAGGAGTATATAGGTGCTTCGAATAAAGATATAATAGACAATCTTGTTAAATTATCTAAAATTCATTCTAATATAAATGTGAGAATGCCTATTATTGGCAATATAAACGATAATATAGCACATATTGAGAAAACTATAGAGTTATTAAAAGAATTAAATATTAAAAAAGTAAATTTACTTCCATATCACAGCATAGCTAAGCATAAATATGAAAAATTAGGACTTGTTTATGAAGATGAAAAAATGATAGTTCCATCTGAAACTAAAATGAATTATCTTAAAGAAATATTTAAAAAAAATGGTTATATTGTAAAAATAGGAGGTTAGTGTTATATGAGAGGTTATACTGAAAGAACTAAAATATTAAGGCAAGAAAGTGTTACTACACAACCATCAGTAAGTTTAGAAAGGGCTTTGTTAGAAACTGAGTTTTATCAGAAAAATTACGGTAATATCGAAATTCCAGTTCTTAGAGCTTTGAATTTTAAAAACTTAATGGAAAAAAGAAAGCTTTATATTGGTGAACATGAGCTTATTGTAGGTGAAAAAAGTGAAGGGCCACAGGTAGTGCCAACATTTCCAGAGCTGTGCGCTCACACGGTTGAGGACATGACTGTCATGGACAGCAGGACATATATAAGCTTTAAGGTTAATGACAAAGATAAAGAAGTTCAAGCTGAAAAAATCATTCCATATTGGAAGGGTAAATCAACAAGAGATAAAATACTTGAATCAATGACTCCTGAATGGAAAGATTGCTATGCTGCAGGTATGTTTACTGAGTTTATGGAACAAAGAGCACCAGGACACACCGTTGCAGATGGAAAGATTTATCAAAAAGGATTTCTTGACTTTAAAAAAGAGATAGAAGAAGAAATTGACAAATTAGATTTTTTAAATGATAAAGATGCATACGATAAAAAGGCACAGTTAGAAGGTATGGCTATTTCATGTGATGCGATAATGATATATGGTCAAAGATATGCAGCATATGCGAGAGAACTAGCTGAGAAGGAAAAAAATCCACAAAGAAAAGAAGAGCTTTTATGGATTGCGGACAATTGTGATGTTGTACCTGCAAATAAACCTGAAACATTTGCACAAGCACTACAAATGTATTGGTTTGTACACATAGGAACAACTACAGAGTTAAATACCTGGGATGCATTTTCACCAGGAAAAATAGATCAATACTTGCATCCATTTTATAAAAATGAAGTTGCAGATGGTAGTATGAACTATGATAAAGCAAGAGAACTTCTTGAATGTTTCTGGATTAAATTTAATAATCAGCCTGCGCCTCCAAAAGTAGGTATAACGCTAAAAGAAAGTGCAACATATACAGATTTTGCAAATATAAATACTGGTGGGATAGATCCAATTACTGGTGAAAATGGGGTTAATGAAGTATCGTATATTATTTTAGACACAATGGATGAAATGAAACTTTTGCAACCAAGTTCCAACGTACAGGTAAGTGAAAAAAATCCTGATGATTTTGTTAAAAGGGCTGTTGAAATTTCAAGAAAAGGTTGGGGTCAACCAGCATTTTACAACACTGAGGAATTAATTCAAGAACTTCTCAATGCGGGTAAAACATTAGAAGATGCAAGGTATGGTGGTTCAAGCGGATGCGTAGAAACAGGATGTCATGGTAGGGAAGCATATGTTTTGACAGGTTATTTAAATGTACCTAAAATATTTGAAATTACAATAAATAATGGATTTGACCACTACACTAACAAAAAAATTGGTCTAGAAACAGGTAATCCAGAAGATTTTAAATCATATGATGAGTTAAAAGAAGCATTTTTTAAGCAACTTGAGTACTTTATAAATGTTAAGATAGAAGGAAACAATGTTATAGAAAAAATATTTGAGAAGTATATGCCTTCTACATTTATGTCAGTTATAACAAACGGCTGTAAAGAAAGTGGAAAGGATTATAATGCTGGTGGTGCAAAATATAATACTAGATATATTCAAGTAGTTGGAATAGGAACAATAACCGACTGCCTAGCAGCTATTAAATATAATGTTTTTGAACAAAATAGATTTTCAATGAAGGAAATGCTAGCTGCAATTGATGCAAACTTTGTTGGTCATGAAATGACAAGAAATCTAGTACTAAATCACACTTCTAAGTATGGAAATGATGATGATTATGCAGATGATATTATGCTTGATGTTTTCACTAATGTTAGAGATAGAATAAAAGGTAGAAAAGCTGTTTGTGGTGGAATATACCAAATAGATATGTTACCTACAACATGTCATGTATACTTTGGATCTGTAATGACAGCATCTGCAAATGGAAGATTAGCTCATAAACCTGTAACAGATGGTATTTCACCAGAGAAAGGTGCAGATACTAATGGACCTACAGCGGTTATTAAATCTTGTGCAAAAATGGATCACACATCAACAGGTGGAACACTTTTAAATCAAAAATTTGCACCATCGTCAATCGCTGGAGAAGAAGGACTTGTGAATGTATCTTCACTGATTAGGGCATACTTTAATATGAAGGGTCACCACATTCAATTTAATGTTATAGATAGAGATGTTCTTTTAGATGCACAGAAAAATCCTGATGAATATAAAGATTTAATTGTAAGGGTAGCTGGATATTCAGACCATTTCAATAACCTTGAAAAAGCTTTACAGGATGAAATAATAGATAGAACAGAACAAGCATTTAATTAATTTAATTAAGTTTATAAATTTTATACACTGATACACCCCAGATAATCCCTCTCATTATTCTGGGGTATTTTTTTAAAATTAGCTGTAAAGCATATTTGTTCTAATATAATAATTATAATAAAATTTTAAATAAATACTATACTATATGATAAGCATTACTTAAAATTTATACGTATATTCAAGAGCAAGAAAATTAAGTTGGGAGGAAGAATGAGAAAAATAGAATTGTTTGCAAAATGGTTATTAAGAATTTCAATAGTTGTTTCTCTTGTTTATACTATATTCATAAAACATTGGGTAGGAACCGCAGGTGGGTCAATAGTTTTGGTATTAACTTTTATTATTGATTATATAAATCACAAATTTTATAAAATTGAATATACTATAACTTCCACAGTTTATTTGTATTGTATTTTTAGTTTAGTAATGGGTAACATGTGGGATTTTTATGATAAAATTGAATGGTGGGATATGCTGATGCATATTTTGTCAGGTATAATCCTAGGCAATATAGGAAACGTCATATTAAATAAGAATGCAGGGAAACTTAAAATTACAAAATTATTAATGTTTTTATTTATTGTTGGAATTGCATGTATTGGAGGTGTAGTATGGGAAATATATGAATTTGCAATTGATTCATTATTTAACTTAGATACACAATTAGCAAAAGGATATGGAATTACTGATACAATGTGGGATTTAGTAATGGATTTTTTAGGTGGAGTAGGAATAGGCATATATTATTTAGTGACTAATAAAAAATAAAATAGTTTTAAAAAAGTAGTTGCTTTTTTGAAATTTATATAATATAATAAAAGAAATTAAACCCAACTAAAACAGTAGGAAATACCATGATGAAGGAAAGTAATATATATAGAATTTTTAGAGAGAGTATCTCAAGGCTGAAAGGATACTTATTGGAAATATATATGAAGTGCCCTTTTGAGTACAGCACCGAAATATTTAAGTAGGCTGCTGCGGAGCTTATCCGTTACAATAAGAGAGCATGATAGTGCTTTTAAGTGGACAGTTATTGTCAATAAGAGTGGAACCGCGGATTATTATCCGTCTCTAATAGTTTTTTAGAGACGGATTTTTTGTATTAAAAAATGTTATTTTCTTGTTTAGTGGTTAATAAAAAAATAAAGGATGGTAAAATTTATGAGAAATTATAGTACATTAAAACTAATAGGAAATACACCCATAGTGAAACTACCAAACGAGAACATTTATATAAAGATGGAGAAGTTTAATCCTGGTGGAAGTATTAAGGATAGAGCATCTCTTGGGATGATACTTGATGCAGAAAATAAAGGTTATTTAAAAAAAGACAGTATAATAATTGAACCTACAAGTGGTAATACAGGAATTGGATTGGCTCTAATAGGTAGGTTAAAGGGATACAAGGTAATTATAACAATGCCTGAAACAATGAGTGTTGAAAGGCGTAAGTTAATAGCTACCTATGGTGCAACTTTAATATTAACAGAAGGAAAATTAGGAATGACAGGAGCTATAAAGAGGGCAGGAGAAATGGTTAAAGAGGATAAAAAATATTTCATGCCTGACCAGTTTAATAATCCAGCCAATCCAGAATTCCATTATATGACAACGGCAGAAGAAATAATAATGCAGCTTAATGACTTAGATATATTTACAGCAGCTGTAGGTACAGGAGGAACTCTTGTGGGAGTGTCAAGGAAACTGAAAGAGTTTAATAAAAAAATTATCGTAGCTGGAGTAGAACCTCATAAATCACCAGTTTTATCAGGTGGAACAGCTTCTCCACATAGAATACAAGGGATAGGTGCTGGATTTATACCTGGAATATATAAGGGTGACAATGTTGATGAAATTATTACTGTAACAGATGAAGAAGCAGAGGACACTGCAATAGAAGTTTCAGCTAAAACAGGTATATTAGTAGGTATATCTACAGGTGCTAATGTAGCTTCAGCTAGAAAACTTGCACAGAAATATGGATCTAACAAAAAAATATTGACAATATCACCAGATGGTGGGGAAAAGTATATGTCTGTATTAAATTACAACTAACTAAAATAATCGTTGTAAGGTCAGTGTTTTGTTTTTTTAGTTCATTAAATATAGAGTTTGAATTTTATTTAAATAACTTAAATTATGCAAATTGGAGGTAAATAATGATAAAATTTATAAAATCAATAATAAGTGATATAGATTCCGTTTTTGACAGAGATCCAGCAGCAAGAAATAGATTAGAAATTTTCCTTTTATACCCTCATATGAAGGCAATAATAGCATATAGAATAGCAAATAAATTGTATAAAAAGAAGCATTTCTTTTTAGCTAGGGCGATATCTAATATAGCTAGGCATAAGTCAGGTATAGAAATTCATCCAGGAGCAACAATTGGTAAAGGGTTATTTATAGACCATGGTATGGGAGTTGTTATAGGAGAAACTGCTGTAATAGGAGATAATGTTACAATGTTTCATGGTGTTACATTAGGAGGAACTGGAAATGAAAAAGGGAAAAGGCACCCTACAGTAGGAGATAATGTAACAATTGGTGCTTCAGCAAAAATATTAGGTAATATTTATATTGCCTCAGGAACAAAGATTGGAGCAAATTCAGTAGTCTTGCATGATACTAATCCAAATTCAACAGTGGTTGGTATTCCAGCTGTAGAAGTTAAAAGAAAAAGTAAAATAATAAATTTTGGGGAATATGTAATATAAAGTAATAAAGAGGACATAAATCGTACGAGGTTAGTCCTCTTTATTTTTTTGCTTATTAAACTTATTCAACAGGTTTTACATTTTCAAAGTCTATAGTAAAAGGCTCTCCTTCGTTTTTTTGAATGTGACCAGATTCATAAGGTTTACTATCTACAGTTATATATATTTTTTCTATTCCATAGTACATGCCAAGTGTATTTGTTATACTTTGCAAAATCATAGATTCATAGTATGCCCCAGCATTCATTTCACTAATTAGTTCTTTAGAGAAATCTATATGAACAATACCATCATCACCTAGATATAGTTTGTTAATTTTTACATTAGATGTTAAAACCTCATTTTGAGTTGAAATGTTTTTAATAGCATTTTCTATAATATCTTTTACATCATCATTTGTTTTAAATGATATATCAATCTTAGCTGAGTTAAGAACACTTTCTTCCATATTAGGATAGTAGAGATTTATATTTTGAATTAAAGGTACATCATTTTCTATTTTACTTAATGTAGATGAAACTTCATAACCATTGCCAGCATTTACTGTTTTAATTAATCCAATATCTTTTGCGTAATAATCAATTATTGTATAATCTTTCCCTTCTGTTGTAACTTCCAAAGCTTTAAATGTTCCCAAGGGAATCGTAGTGTCTACATCAATATTAGTGATAGATATTTTTGTATTTTCATCATTGTTCCAACTTGTTCCAACCTTTATAGGTTCTTTTAATAATATTTCTCCATTATTGTTTTTAACATTAGTGAAATCTTCTCTGAAATATGTTTCAGCCCTGTCTAGCAGTACTTTCAGTTGACCACTTTTATTTTCTAAAACCCTAACTATTTCCGTTCCACCATTATTTGATCTTGTTTGGATTCGGTCACCTTTTATATAATCAGTGAATACTGTATATGTAGCATATTCATTTCCTTCACCAGTATATTCATATTTTGTATTTTCTATAAATGGAAAATAATCTTCAATTGAAAGCTCAGTCGACTCTATAATTTCATCGTCTGGACCTTCATCTGGTGGTAAATTAGGTTCGTTATTTTTAGAATTGTCACAGGATGTTAGAAACATAATCATAATCATAAATATAATAGTTAATTTTTTCATTTTAAGCTCCTTTTTATACTTTATCTATAATATTATACCCAATTTTGATAAAGATAATATTAATAGAAACAGTTGAAAAAAAATGCAAATATATTTTTTATTGACAATAATTAACAAACTTGCTACAATAGAGCAACTTTATTTTATCTATATTCTGGCTAGTATTAAGGATTATTAATAAGTGGTTTAGTAATGAAATTAATGGAGGAATAATATGATACAGGTTGATAATTTATCATTTAGTTATTCGAAAAGTAAATTTCTTGAGAATATAAATTTTGAAGTTTCTAAAGGAGAAATTTTTGGGTTCTTAGGGCCATCAGGAGCAGGCAAGAGTACTTTGCAAAAAATTCTAACGGGGTTAATAAAGACATATAAAGGAAATTCAATTGTTAATGGTATAGAAAGTAAAAATTATAGTAATAATTTTTATGAGAATATTGGAGTTGATTTTGAATTTCCAAGTTTATATGAGAAATTAACTGGTAAGCAGAATCTTCAATTTTTTGGCTCTTTATATTCTAAAAACTTACGTGATATTGAAGAATTGTTAGAAATGGTGGGGCTCCAAAATGATGGAAATAAAAGAGTATCTGATTATTCTAAAGGTATGAAATCAAGACTAAATTTTATTAAAGCATTGCAACATAATCCAGATATTTTATTTTTAGATGAACCTACAAGTGGATTAGATCCAAACAATAGTAAAGATATGAAAAATATTATTCTTGAAGAAAAAGCAAAAGGAAAGACTATTATTTTAACAACTCACAATATGGTAGATGCAACAGAATTATGCGATAGAGTGGCATTTATAGTTGATGGTAAGCTTAAAGCGTTAGATACACCACATAAGTTAATTATGTCAAAGGGAGCATCTAAAATTAAATATACCTATATTGAAGGAGTTGAACAAACGAGAGAATGCATTTTAAGCAAGACAAACGAAGACAAAAAATTACAAGAACTTTTAAGTAAAAATAAAATCATATCAATTCACAGCAGTGAACCAACATTAAATGATATTTTTATGGATATTACGGGGAGAGTGCTTGAATGAGAATTAATAATTTAATCCTTGGAGATATTAAATTTCAAATTAAATATGGATTTTATTTTGTATATATGATTTTAACAGTTTTTTATGTTTCATTAGTTTTTGTTTTACCCCAATCTTGGAGGGAAAAAGCAGTGGCTATTATGATATTTTCTGATCCAGCAGCTATGGGGCTGTTTTTTATGGGAGCAATTGTACTGCTGGAGAAGAGTGAAAGGGTATTGAATTCTATTGCGGTTTCACCTGTGAAAGTTCAGGAATATATTTTTTCAAAAGTTATTTCATTAGCTTTAATTTCATCAATCGTAGGTGTAATAATTGCCTTATCTGCAAATGAGACTAATTTACTAACCTTAGTTTTTGGGACGATTTTAGGATCTATATTTTTCACCCTTTTGGGATTGGTTGTAGCTTCAAATATATCTAGCTTAAATCAGTTTTTTGTAGCAACTATTCCAATAGAAATAATTTGCTTTCTTCCCCCTTTGTGGTATCTGTTTGGATATGACAAAACATTTATGCTAATACATCCTGGATGTATAATAATTAGATTTATTAGTGGAAACAGTCAGTATATGTTAATACTAGTAATTATTTTATCTGCATGGATTGTTTTACTATACTTGATTACGCAAAAATACATAAAAAAAATGTTTCAAAGTGTGGGAGGTATTAAATTATGATGACTCTTATAACTGTTAAGAAGTTATTTATTTCATTTAGGCATCTTATACATCAAATTTCTAAGGATGCTATGTTATTTTTTGTATGCATTTCACCTTTATTATGTGGATTGTTAATTCGATTTGGTATACCATTTGTAGAAAATTTATTGACTGAACACTTTGATAAAGTAATACTGTTACCCTATTATTTGATATTTGATTTATTCCTAGCTGTCATTACAGCTGCAATGTTTAGTTTTGCATCAGCTATGGTTATACTTGGTGAAATTGATGATGGAATTACAAGTTATTTAGCAATTACGCCTATTGGAAAAAGTGGATATTTAGTTTCCAGATTAGTGTTTCCTTTGATTTCATCATTGTTTATGTCAATAGTCGTTTTAATTGTATTTTCCTTAACCAGACCTTCCGTTAGCATGATAGTAATAATTTCTATAATGGCGTCTATATTTGGTTTTATTATGTCGATGATTGTAGTTTCTATGTCAACTAATAAAGTTGAAGGGCTGGCAGTTATGAAGTTATCAAATATTTTAACCATTGGTATTATTGCACCATTCTTAGTTTCGGAAAAATTTCAAATAATTTTTTTCTTATTTCCCTCTTTCTGGATTTCTAAATTTATTATAGAAAATAAATTTTTTGATTTTGTTGTATTTATTGTCGTTTCAACGGTATGGGTTTTATTGTTGTTAAAGAAATTTATTCGCAAAATTAAATAATTATAAAATTTGCTAAAATTAGCATTATTTATAGTTGACAAATACTTTTTGATGGTATATTATTACGTTTAATATATATTTGTTAAGAAGAGGATTAGTAAATTTATACGGTCTCAAGAGAGAAGGCAATTGGTGAGAAGCTTTCGGCCCAATGTAGATTGAACCCACCTTGGAGCATTTAGGGGTTGCAACCTAAACGGCAAAAACCGTTATTTTAATGAGATACTGTATTTTTTTAGTACAGTAATTAGAGTGGTACCGCGGATATCCGCCTCTTTATAGAGGTGGTTTTTTGTTTGCCCTAACCTCGCCTTTTCAACCGTAAGGTAGAGAAAAACGGAGGTATTTCAACCGCAATTAGTTCCGAATTTATGTGAGCGATAGCGAAAATAAATTGGTGAACGAAACTGCGAATTTAGATTAAAGAGGAGAAAAAATGAATAATAATGTAGGAATTATTGGACTTGGAAACGTTGGGTCCATGTTGTTAAACCAATTTTTAAAATTAAATTTATTAAGAGAAGAAGATGTATATATTGCAAATCGTTCAAAGGAAAAATTAAATAATTTTATTAAGGAATATCCAGCATTAAACATTTGTGAGGACAATGCTGAAATAGCAAAGAAGTGCAATAAGATTTTTGTATGTGCTGAACCAGTTAATATTCCAGCTGTAATATTAGATATGAAGCCATTTCTAAATGAAGAAAGTTATATTTTAGTGTCAACATCAATGATTTCTCATAATGATTTGAATAAAATACACAACGGAAAAATAACTATTTTTATGCCAACATTAATCTCCATGGTTAATGGTGGGGTTACACTTGCTTACCATAATGAGTTTATCACAGAAGAAGATAGCAAATTTTTTGAATATTTGATGGGAAGTATGAGCGAAGTTAAAGTATTAGAGGAAGAAGACATTAATTTAACTCAAAATCTAACCGCTAGTTTCCCAGGATTCTTTGCTGAAATAATGTCCGAATTTGTAAAAGCAGCTTCAAAACATACTAAACATATTTGTGATGAAGAACTTGAATACATGCTGTTAGTTTCACTTGCAGGAGCGCCTAGGCTGCTTCTTGAAAGAAATTTGAGTTTTGAAGATACTATAAATAGAGTATCTACAAAAGGTGGTATAACATATGAAGGCGTAAAAGTGTATAATGAAAAATTACCTGCTGTATTCGACGAAGCATTTAATGCTACAATCAAGAGGTATAAAGAGATTACAAAAAATACAAGTGATATTATTAATGAGTTGATTAAATAAAACAAATGCAATGGGGACAGTCCCCATTGCATTTTACTTAATTTTACGCAATTTAGTTACTTGACTATAAGGTTGGGATTGGAAGCTTTCCCATCTTTTTAATGAGTCAGTCATGAATCCAACAACATCCATGTCGTAAACTTTGTTTAATAAATTTGATGTAATCACTTCATCGGCTTTTCCTAAAGCAGCAGTTCTGCCATTGTCTAAAACTAATACATTGTCTGCTAACCTCATTGCCAGATTAATATCATGAAGAACACCAATTACCGTATGCCCATCTATTTTTGACCATTCCTTGAGATAATCAATTAGTTCTGCCTGGTTTTTTAAATCTAAATGATTTGTTGGTTCATCTAATAATATGATACTTGGTTCTTGAGCTAATGTTCTAGCAAGATAAACTCTTTGAAGCTGTCCACCTGATAATGTAGTGATTTGCCTGTCACGAAGTTCATACATTCCTACAGCTTTTAAACATTCAGCAGTATATAATTTGTCATTAAAAGAAGGTTCTTTTAATGCATTACCTTTCATATGAAGATATCTTCCAAGTAAAACTGTTTCAAAAACAGTATATGAGAAATAAACGGAAGATATTTGACTCATTACTGCAATTTTACTAGCAATTTCATGCCTTTTCATTTTGGAAATATTTTTACCATCTATTTGAATTGTTCCTTTGCTTGGTATCAACCCTGCTATAGCTTTAACAAGAGTAGTTTTGCCGCAGCCATTAGGACCGAGTATGCATAAGTTTTCTCCTTCTTTAACAGAAAGAGAAATGTTTGTTAATACATCAACTCCACCATAGCCGGCAGATACATTGTTTAATGTTAGCATATTACACAGCCTTCCTTCTTGAAAAATATACGTATACAAAGAATGGTGCTCCAATTAAAGCAGTGATTGATCCAACTGGGAGCTCTGATGGAGACACGATAGTACGGGCTACAAGATCCGCTATAATCATAAAAGCACCACCAAAAAGCATGGACATAGGTATTACAATTTTGTGAGATGAGCCAAATATTTTCCTCACTACATGTGGTGCAATCAAATCGATAAATCCAATAACTCCAACAAATGAAATGGCACTACCAGTTAAAGCTGCTGACAACCCAAGTAAGAGCCACTTGATTTTTTGAATATCTACACCAATAGAACGCGCTTGTTCTTCACCAAAAGTCATTATATCCAATTCTTTAGAATAACGCATTAAAAGTAATAATCCTAATAAAACAATTGGCAATAATACAAACACATTTGCCCATTCCTTTAATGCAAAACTACCCATCTGCCAAAGTGCTATCTGCTCAAGATGTTCCTTTGACATAGCTGTCATAAGTGTTAAAACGGCATTGATAAATAAAGAAAAGACCATACCTACCAATATAATTGTATTGTTTTCCATATTTTTATCAACACGTGATGTAAAACTAACTGCAAGAAATACAGTGAGCAATCCACATGTCAATCCTACTAAAGGTAGAGTAAACATCCCTAGCAATGGTATGTTAAATCCTGTTATTATTACAATTCCAGCTCCTACAGAAGCACCTGAAGACACACCAAGTGTATATGAAGAAGCCAATGGATTCTTTAATACAGATTGCATTACAGTTCCACTTACAGCTAATGCTCCTCCTACAAGAAAAGCTAAAAGAGCTCTGGGAAATCTCAAATTCCACAATATTGATACAGATGTACTGGGAATATGACTAGGCAATGGTGTAGAGAATATTTTATTTAATATTATGTTAAGTATATCCAATGGTGGTACATAAATGCTCCCAATGCCGATACCAAAGAGCAACACTATTATACACATACATATGGAAATAATTGCTTTTGCTCGTAACTTCATAATTATTAAAAATTATCTGGATAGATATATTTTGCCATCTGCTCTAATGCTTTAACAATATTATGATTAGATAAAGAACTTGCATTCTTATCTACATAATAAACATAACCATTTTTAATTGCAGTTACATTTTCCCATCCAGTACGGGATTTAATTTCATCTACGGCATTTTCAATGTAATCAACATTTGTAATTATTACATCTGGGTTTGCAGCAACAATGGCTTCATCAGATACTGCAATCCATTGTTCTTGATCTGCTAATATATTGGTAGCACCAATTATATCAATCATTTCATTTAAAAATACACCTTTACCGAAACTATATAAACTCGGTTGTGCGCTAATTTCAAAGTATATAGTCTTCTTTTCAGTAATTGTATCAGAAACTTTCTTTATTTCTGCAATTTTAGTTTTCATATTATCTACAATTTCTTGACCTTTTTGTGAAACTTGCATTGTATCTGAAATAAACATTATATCATCATAAATACCTTGAATGCTGTCACTTGATGGTATATATGCCAAGCAAATTCCCATATCTCTAATTGGTTTAAATGGATCATTACCTTTACTCATACTCATACCTGTTGCAAAAACAATGTCAGGATTTAATGCTACAAGCTTTTCAGAATCAGGTGCCATCATATCAAAACTTGGAATACCATTTGGTAAACCTGGTATATCCTCAGAATATGTATCAACTGCAATAATTTTATCCCCAAATCCTAAGTCTACTAATACTTCCGTAATAGAAGGGGACATTGATATTATAGAATTAATTTCCTTTGGAACTGTAATTTCATTTCTAGCACGGTCTTTTAATGGCAATGTTACAGTAGCTTCTATAGGGTCCGTTGTTGGTTCTATTTCTTTAGGTTGTGATGTACAACTAGTTAACAAAGATATTATTATTGATAATGCTATAGAAATTGATGTTATTTTTTTCATAGTATTCCTCCAATTGTGATATGTAATTTTGAAATAAAAAAACGTCTCGATATAGCCGAAACGTAAATAACCACAATACTTTGGAATATATTTTATTAAACGATTACCAAAGAATAATATATAAACTATCGCTTTTATCGCTGTAAAGCATAGCATTTGCGGTTTTTACGCAAATAACATTGGCAGGTTTTCCGACTTAGAGGTCTTTGCTAGTTTTATAACCTTCCCAGATATTATCCAGTGGTTTGCTTATGCGTTAAAAACTGCTCTCTCTTCACGGCAGCAGGACTGTTTAGGATTTCAACCTAATTCCCTATTATCACACTTTGTTTTTTTCGTGTGCACCAATATCGAAGATGTTAATTTAATATAAGTATATTACACCTTTAAGATGCTGTCAATGTAATTTTATGGTGTGAAAATATAATATATTGTGTTTAGTAGACACCATTATATCACAATTTTATTTGCAAATAGTAGCTACTTAAATTATAATGTTAATTAGATGTTTGAGGAATCTAAATAATGGGGTGATATATTGAATGTTTCAAAAAAAATACTTATTGTTGATGATGACAAGAGAGTTGTAAAAATGCTCGTTGAATATATGAAATTGTATGAATTTAAAACTGTTTGTGCTTATAATGGAAGAGATGCACTAGCTTTTTTTGATGAATCTGTGGATTTGGTCGTATTGGATATAAACATGGATGACATGGACGGTATAGAGGTTTGCAAAAGAATTCGGGAAAACGCTAATGTACCGATAATTATGTTAAGTGCAAATGCAACATCTTTTGATAAAATAAAGGCTTTAGGCGTTGGAGCTGATGATTATGTAGTTAAACCCTTCGACCCATTAGAGTTATTAGCAAGGATTAAGGCACATATAAGCAGAGTTGAACGTTTTAATGCATCCAAGACTATTGAAATGCCAATAGAATTTGATGATATAAGAATTTTTCGCAATGCATATAAGGTTACAAAAGGTGAAAAAGAGATAAATTTTTCAAATACAGAATTTAGGTTGCTTGTATATTTCATTGATAATGCATTTATTGCAATATCAAGACAAAAAATATTAAATGATGTGTGGCAAAGTGATTTATACGATGAAAATATAGTTAATACTTATGTAAAAAGGATAAGGATGAAACTTGAAGATGTGGGTAATGGTGAAAAATATATAAAGTCAATTCGTGGAGTGGGTTATATATTTGAAGCTGAATTCAAGTATAAATAAAGCTAGGCAAAGCCTAGCTTTATTTATACCATAGATTTGCTTATATAAAACCAAAAGGTACTTCCTTTGTTTAAAGTAGATTCGAATTGCAAAGTAGATTCATGAGATTCTAATATTAGTTTAGATACATAGAGTCCTAGTCCATAACTGTTTGGCTCAGATAAATTTGATTTATAAAACATATCAAAAATATATTCTTTATCATTTTCTTTTATTCCAACGCCATTATCCTTAATTTTAAATAAAATTTTGTTATTTTCACTTATAATTGAAATTTTTATAGTTGTATACTTATCACTGTATTTAACTGCATTGTTTACAAGATTTTGCCATACTCGTATAATCTTAACTTTATCTACATCTATAAAGTAATCATCACAGCTATATTCACCGATGAAAATTCTATCAGAATTTTCTATATAATCTTTTGCAAAATCATATAAATATTTTGAAAAATCATTAGCTGAAATTTTTTCTAACTTTAATTGCTGAATATATTGAGCTTCGTATGTAGAATCTAAAACATCATATGAAATTTGTTCCAAAGTTTCTGCACTGTTGTATATTTCTTGCAAAAATCTTGTTTTTGCATCTTCTTCAACTACTAATCCAGACAATAATCCCTTTGAATATCCTTTAATGAGAGTTAGCGAAGTTCTTATATCATGGGATAATGTTGATAGAAATTTAGAAGTTAAATAAGTTTTCATTTCTAAAGAGTTTTTAAGAAATTCTGATTTTTTAATAAGCACTTCTGCATCTTTTTCAAAAAAATTTAAATCTTTATCAACTTTACCTTTTACAGTATTAATAAATGAATCAAAATTATTGTAATTATCATAAGTATCTAAATTTGAAATTCCCTTTACGTTTACAATTGTTTTATCAATAGCATTTTCGAAAATATCATTGCTGTTTTTTGCGCTATTTATATAATTGTTAATGTGGATTATAGGAGAGGATATTTTGTTTGACATAAAAATACTAATAAAAATTGCACAACCAGATATAATTATGCCATAAAACACTACATATCCTAATAAACTAATAGATTTTGCCATTAATTCATCCTTGGGCATAATTGTAAGAAGTATCCAGTTGTTACTATTCATCTTTTTATATGAATATAAAAATCCTGCATCATAGTACCTATAGACATCATCTTTTTTGTATTCTGTATTTTTAAATCCTGTTAAAGTTTCAGAAGCTAATTTTTGTATCATGCTTGGGTCTTTGTGAGATAGTATGTAACCGTTTGAATCAATAATAACAAAATATCCCGATTCACCAATTTCATAGTCATTTACGAAATATACAAAATTTTCAGCTTTTATAGCTATTCCAAATAATCCTAAAATTATACCATCTTTACCATATATAGGATGAACAGTATTTACAATATTAGTTCTGTCAGATAGTGCAAGCAATATATCGCTAGTTGCAGTTTTTTTATAATTAAACCCATCTTGAATGTATTTTCTGCTTGACAAATCTACATACATAGCGTTTGGCATGGTGGAAGCAACTATTATTCCATCAAGATCAACGATAAATAAATCTTTATAATAGTTATTATCTAAATTCATTTTTTCCATAGTGTCTATTAAGTATCTATTGGTTTCATCAGTATCTTCTGTTTTATTAAAAAACTTATGAACATGTTCATCTCTTGAAAATGCCAAAGTTTCAACTTGAACTTTTTTTACCATTAGGTCTATTTTTTCTTGAGCTCTTAATATTTGAACTTCTGTAAATTTTGTAGATTCATTATTTAGTATGGATGCTGATTTTGAATAAATAGAAGCACACATTATAATTAATGATATGATTACAATAATACAAATGGATAAGGTAATCTTATTTTTTAGTTTCATATTTAACCCCATATATTTTAATTATATCAGACAAAGGCAACTGTCTTTGTTCATTTGTGTATTTATTATATCATAAAGGAAAGAAAAAATTAAAAAAGTTTTATGTATATTTCATATATATTTATAAACAAATGGTGAATATTAATCATAAATATCATGTAAAAACAACGTTTTCAATATGAGTGTGTTATTATATGTTTAGATATAAAAAATAGATTGTAGGAGGTAAAAATGAATTCAGAAAAACAAATAATTAGTACAAGGGACAAGTTGAAGTTTTTATTATGTAGTGCAATAGGAATATTTATGTTTTTTATAACAGTTACATTTGATGGTAAAAAGTCTATACCTTTAGACCATATTGTAACAGTATTAAAACAATCTCTAGGAGGATTAACAGCTTATATTGCTTTAGCAATAATCGTTTATGGTGGTGTTAAACCTTTCGTTAAAAAAACTTGGAACAAAAATACAGTGGAAATCGTATTTTCAGTATTTAAAGTTTTAGGTATTATAACAGGATTTATGTTTGTATTCAATCTCGGTCCAGAATTTCTATACGCACCAGATTTATTTCCGTTTTTATTTAATAAATTAGTTATACCATTGGGACTGTTAATACCCGTAGGTGCAGTGTTCCTTTCTTTTCTAATTGGTTATGGATTAATGGAATTTACAGGAGTTCTTATGCAGCCTGTAATGAGACCTATTTGGAAAACACCAGGTAGATCTGCAATAGATGCAGTTGCATCGTTTGTAGGAAGTTACTCATTAGGGTTATTAATAACAAATAGAGTATATTTGGAAGGCAAATATACTAAAAAGGAAGCAATGATTATAGCAACAGGATTTTCAACAGTATCTGCTACATTTATGATAATAGTTGCTAAAACATTAGGACTTATGGAAAATTGGAATTTATATTTCTGGTCAACATTAATTATTACATTTATAGTTACTGCTATTACAGTGCGTATATATCCAATTAGCAAAAAAAGTGACGAATATGTTACAGAAAGTGGAGATCCAGAAGTAATAGTAAAAGAAAATCGTTTAAATGTTGCTTGGAATGAAGCCATGAGGGTATCTCGTAATTCAGGAAGTATTATGAATAATATATGGATTAACTTGAAAGACGGTATCAACATGGTAAGCAACATATTACCTACTATAATGTCTATTGGTTTATTAGGTTTGTTGCTAGCTACTTATACACCAATATTCGATATTATAGGATATATATTCTATCCATTTACAGCTCTTATGCAATTACCAGAGGCAATGCTTACAGCAAAAGCCTTAGCAGTAGGAATAGCAGAAATGTTCTTGCCAGCGGGAATTATAGCAAATGCTCCAATACTTTCAAAGTATGTAGTAGGAGTATGTTCAGTATCATCGATACTATTTTTCTCAGCATCAATTCCTTGTATATTATCAACAGAAATACCTGTATCAATTAAGGAATTAGTTATTATCTGGGTTGAAAGAACTATATTATCAATAATATTAGCAGCAATTGTAGGAATGATAATATTCTAGCAATATAAATATTTTCAAAATAAAATGCGTTGGTTTCAACGCATTTTTGTTATTTATAGCAGTAGTGATATAAAATTTAACTATTTTACAAATTTAGTAATTGCATCAAAAAAGGACAGTCCATAAAATTGTGACTGTCCATAAAATATGAAATTAGAGTTTCTAATTTCTGTTCAATACTTTAACTATAAAGCTATCTGCTGGCAGAAATATAGTCTTTTCACCTTGCATAGTTACTTTTAAAGCTTCTAAACTTCTTATAAATTCATAGTAATTTTCTCTATCTTCAGTGGAATAAGCATCTGCTATTATTTTCATATATTCGCTTTCGCCTTGCCCTTTTAACTCTTCTGCTGTTGCTTCTGCTTTTGAAAGGAGTATTCCAACTTCTTTATCAGTTTCGTTCACAACTTTGCTTGCTTCTAAATTACCGTCTGCTCTATAGCTTTCCGCCATTTGAGTTCTTTCTGATATCATTCTGCTAAATACGGCAGATTCATTATCAGTAGGCAAGTCCAATCTTTTAATTTCAACGGCTAATGTAGATATTCCATAATTTTTTAACTGTGCATTAACTATCTCTGTTATTTTTATATTTATGTCATCTATTGAACCGTTATCTGAATTAATTATATCGGTTTGATCCATTGTTCCTAGTGTGTTTTTTACAGTGTTGTATACTACTGCATCTATTCTGTTTTCCATTTCTGAAATTCTGCTTACAGTTTTCATGAATGTATAAGGATCATCAATTCTCCACACTGCAAAGTTATCTACCACTAAAGTTTTCTTATCTCCTGTTAGCACTTCTGATGGAGGTATGTCGTACATCATTCTGTAACGAGGTATTTTTTCAACTTTATCCAGGATAGGCAATTTGAAATGTAAACCTGCCGTATTTTGAATTTTAACAAATTTTGAAAACCTTGTAACATAAGCATATTCATTTTCATTTACTAAGTATGCTGTATTCGATAAGGTAACTACTAACAAAATTAATATTAATATTTTAAGAAAACTTCCCACAACACCTGATTTTTGAACTTTTTCCATGTTAATTTTCACCTCCGTTGTTTATTGAAGGTTCAGTAAAGCTCTTTAATGGAAGCATTTTTTCTACTCCGCCTTCTGTTGAATCAATATATACAGTTACACCTGGTAAAATTTCTTCGATTGTTTCTAAATACATTCTTGTTTGAGTTATATTTTTATTTTTTGCATATTCTGTATACATAGCATTAAACTTTGCTACTTCACCCTTAGCTGCATTTATTCTTGATTCTCTAAACGATTCAGCTTCTCTTACCAATTTGTCTGCTTGACTTTCTGCTGCTGGAAGAGTTTTATTTTTGTAGGCTAATGCTTCATTTATTCTCGTTTCCTTTTCCTGTTTTGCTGTCTCAACATTTTTAAATGCTGCTATAACTTCAGCTGTAGGAGGTTCGCTGTCCTGAATTTTCACATCTAATAATTGTACACCTAAATCATAATTTTCTAGTTTAGTTACTATTTTTTCCTTTATTTCAGCTTGAATTATAGATTTTTCTGTTGTTAATACTCCATCTACATTTTTAGAACCAATTATACTTCTTGCTGATGATTGTGATATCATTTTAAGAATTTGAGATGGCTCATCGGAATTATATAAGAATTTTACAGGATCAGATATTTTCCATTCAATAAAGAAGTCAATATTTACGATGTTAAAGTCACCTGTAATCATCTTTGCTTCATCTGCTACTGATTTTGATTCTTTATAACTTTCGTTTTCATTAGAGCTTGCATATCCTATTTGTAATTTTTGTGTTTTGTTTACAGCAACTTTTGTTACATTTTGTATAGGGTAAGGTAGTTTGAAATGCAACCCTGCAGGTTCTACACTAGATACTTTACCAAGCGTTGTTACTACTGCTTGTTCCGTTTCTTCTACTGTATACTGACAAGACATTGCAATGTATGCAGCAATAATAATAACTGGGAATAATAATGCTACTTTAAAATTCCTGTGCTTTTTTGGTGTGGTTTCATCTGGGTCTTGACTTTTAAAATTATTGTTTTGTTTAATCGTACTCAACAATTTGTAGATTAAATTTCTAATTGTCATCATATCTCCTTCAATAAGTTATTTAAATTTTTTAATTAACTATAACATTTCAATTATACCACATAATACTAATGATACCAAGAAGTTATCCAAATTACCCCTAAGATAATTTTTAGGTTTTATTTAATTGCAAAAATATATTGACAAAGTTGTAGAATTTTATTATTATAATGTATAATTAACAATTAACGAAATAATTTTTATGTGATGAAAAAGAGGAGTAAATACAAGAACTTTTTAGAGAATGAAATTCGTAGGCTGAGAGATTTCATGAGTCAAATTGTATTGAAGGTAGCTTTTGAGCATTTAATCCGAAATAACAGTAGGGTTAAACGGTTTATACCGTTATATAAATAAGAGCCGTAATGGAAATTAGGTGGTACCGCGGGTTTTCTCGTCCTTTTAAGGGAGAAAGCTCGCTTTTTGTATGCCCTAACCCCATTTTTCAGAGTCTTTTTTCTGAAAAATGGTTGGTAGGTCAACCGCAATGATTATGATTTACCCAATTTATTTGACCGTAAGGGAGAAATAAATTGCAGGTAATTCAAACGCAATGAGTTCCAAATTTGCATGAGCGAAAGCAAATAAGCAAATTTGTGAACGAACCTGCGCCTCCCAATATATGCGACCGAAGGAAGCAAATATATTGGTGAACGAAACTGCGTAAGGCCCTAACCCTGCGTAAGGCCCTAATATAGTTATAGAAACAATTTTATTAATAATATAGTTCAAATATAAGAGAGGGAATGAAAATATGACAACGAATATACCAAGTAAGTATAATCCAAAAGAATTTGAAGATAAGATATACAGTGCGTGGATGGAAGAAAATTGTTTTGGTGCAAATCCAAATAAGGATAAAAAGCCATTTACAATCGTCATGCCACCGCCAAACATTACAGGACAGCTTCATATGGGTCATGCATTAGATCAGACGTTGCAAGATGTATTAATTAGATGGAAAAGAATGCAAGGGTTTGAAGCTTTGTGGGTTCCCGGTTCTGACCATGCAAGTATAGCAACAGAAGTTAAAGTTGTTGAAAGATTAAAAAAAGAAGAAGGCAAAACAAAAGAAGAAATTGGCAGAGAAGAATTTCTTAACAGAGCGTGGAAGTGGAAAGAAGAATTTGGTGGCAGAATAGTTGAACAAGTCAAAAAACTTGGAAATTCATGCGATTGGTCAAGAGAAAGATTTACAATGGATGAAGGCTGCAATGAAGCAGTTAAAGAAGTATTTATTAGATTGTATAATAAGAAGCTTATATACAGGGGAAATAGAATAATTAACTGGTGTCCAGATTGCCACACAACATTGTCAGATGCAGAAGTTGAACATGAAGATACACCAGGTAAATATTATTATGTAAAGTATCCATACGTTGATAATCCTGATGAATATTTTGTTGTAGCTACAACGAGACCTGAAACAATATTTGGAGATGTTGCAATAGCAGCGCATCATGATGATGAAAGATATAAACATTTAATAGGTAGGAAGGTTATAGTTCCACTGGTAGGAAGAGAAATACCTATTATAGCTGATGAATATCCAGATATGACTAAGGCAACAGGGGCATTAAAGATAACTCCTGCCCATGATCCTAATGACTTTGAAATTGGACTTCGACATGATTTAGAACAAATCAGCTGTATGAATGAAGATGGTACTATGAACGAAGTAGCAGGAAAATACGATGGCATGGATCGATTTGAGTGTAGAAAAGCTTTTGTAAAAGAATTAGAGGAAAATGGGTATATTTTAAAGATGGAAGACACAGACCACAGTGTAGGAACATGTTATAGATGTCACAACATAGTTGAGCCTCGTATATCAGACCAGTGGTTTGTAGATATGAAACCTTTAGCAGAGCCTGCAATTAAAGCTGGTTTAAATAAAGATGTTGAGTTCGTACCTGAAAGATTTACAAAAATTTATACTCATTGGTTAGAAAACATTAGAGATTGGTGCATATCTAGACAACTGTGGTGGGGACATAGAATACCTGCATATTATTGTCAAGAATGTGGTGAAATAATGGTTCAGAAAGATGATCCTACCAAATGTTCTAAATGTGGTAGCACTAACATTAAACAAGATGAGGATGTTCTTGATACTTGGTTTTCATCAGCACTATGGCCATTTTCAACATTAGGATGGCCTAATGAAACAGAAGATCTAAAATATTTTTATCCAACTGATGTGTTAGTTTCGGGATATGATATTATATTTTTCTGGATAGTTAGAATGGTATTTTCAGGACTTGAAATAATGGATGAAGTTCCATTTAAATATGTATTTGTTCATGGATTAGTTAGAGATGCAGAAGGAAGAAAAATGAGCAAGTCATTAGGCAATGGTGTTGACCCATTAGAAATAATAGACCAATTTGGAGCGGATGCTTTAAGATTCATGCTTATGACAGGAATTTCTCCAGGTAATGATACAAGATTTAAAATTGATAAACTTGAGTCTTGTAGAAACTTTGCTAATAAATTGTGGAATGCATCAAGATTTGTTCTTATGAATGTTGATGGAGATTTAATAAATGAAGAAACTGCGAGAGAAAATTATAAGATAGAAGATAAATGGATTATTTCAAGAGTAAATAAAGCTACAAAAGAAATTACAGATAATTTAGATAAATTTGAACTTGGTATGGCTGCACAAAGAGTTTATGATTTCATATGGAATGAATATTGTGACTGGTATATAGAAATCGTAAAAACAAGGTTGTATGGTGAAGATGGTGTTGATAAAGATACTGCTAGGTTTGTTCTTATAAAAGTGTTAAAAGACATGTTGAAACTATTACATCCATTTATGCCATTTATAACAGAAGAAATATGGTCATATTTGCCTAATACTGATACAAGGTTAGTACGTTCACAGTGGCCTATATACTCAGAGGAAGAAAATTTTGAAGAAGCAGAAGCAAATATGGAATTCATTATGGAGGCAATTAGAAGTATTAGAAATACGAGAGCCGAAATGAATGTTGCGCCTTCAAGAAAAGCAAGGGCTATATTTATACCTTCAAAGGAAAACTGTAAAAATTATATAGAAACAGGTTCTTCTTACTTTGCAACATTAGCAAATATAACAGAAGTACAAATTATTCATGATAAATCAGAGATTATTGAAGATACATCATCATCAGTAATAGATGGTACAGAAATATATCTTCCATTATCTGATTTAATAGATTTTGAGAAAGAAATTGAAAGACTGGAAAAAGAAAAAACTAAATTACAAGGTGAACTTGACAGAGTTAATGGAAAGCTTAATAATGAAAAATTTATTGGCAAAGCACCAGAAAATGTAGTTAATGAAGAAAAAGAAAAATTATTAAAATATCAATCAATGATGGAAAAAGTAGTTGAAAGATTAGAATCATTAAAGAATAAATAATTTATAGAATAGAGAATGAGCGGTAGAAATAGTTACCGCTTGTTTTTTTATTTATTTTTATTACAATTGATGAGCAATTATGATAAATTATAAAAACATTTTGTATTGACATTTTGTTTCATATATTATAACATAATATTGAAATAAAATGTCGAATAAGTAAGGGGTTTTTTATAATGATTGATACAATAAAAAAGGTTGTTGAAAAACCGATAAAGCTTGCAATTGGGCTGATGTCTGGTACATCATTAGATGGAATTGATGCTTGTGTTGTTGAAATTAAAGGCAGTGGTAAAAACACAGAAATAAACTTTATGGATTTTATCACACTAGAATATACAAAAAGTGAAAAAGAGAGAATACTAAAACTATGCAATATAAATACTTCAACTGTTGATGAAATATGCTATATGAATAATTATCTAGGTAATAAAATGGGTGAAGCAGCTCTTAAAGTGTGTAAAGAAGCAAATATAAATATTAAGGATATTGATTTTATAAGTTCACATGGACAAACGATTTACCACATGCCTAACTTGCATAGTACTTTACAAATAGGAGAACTTGCAAATATTGCTTCTGTAACAGGTTGCTTGACTGTTGGTGATTTTAGACCATCGGATATGGCATATGGAGGTCAGGGAGCACCATTAGTACCATATATAGATTACCTGCTTTTTTCAAGTGAAAAAAAGGGACGTGTGTTGCTTAATTTAGGCGGTATTGGAAATATAACTGTTCTTAAGTCAGGTGGAGAAGAAGAGGATGTATATGCATTTGATACAGGTCCTGCTAATGTTCTTATAGACGAAGTTGCAAGAATCATTACAGATGGTAAAATGACATTTGATGCTGATGGTAAAATGGCATCAATGGGGAATATAAATGAACAATGGCTTGAAGAAATGATAACACAAGATAGTTATCTTTGTAAAAATCCCCCGAAAAGCACAGGCAGAGAATATTATACAACTGAATTTGCAAAGAAGCTTTACGATGAGGGCAAGGTAAAAGGGTTGAGTAGTTTTGATATAATTTCAACAATAACTGCGTTTACTGCTAAAACTATACAAAATCAACTTGAGAAATTTGTTTTAGAAAATCATAAAGTTGATGAAATATATGTGAGCGGTGGTGGGGCACATAATCAAATGATTATGAAGCTTTTATCAGAGTATATTGATGCAGAGGTTAGCTGTATAGATAAACTTGATTTTATTGGGGATGCAAAAGAATCTATAGCATTTGCTGTTCTTGGTAATGAGTTTTTGCACGGCAATGCAAATAATATTCCTACAGCAACAGGTGCAAATAGGAAGGTTATTATGGGAAAATTAGTTTTACCATCAGTATGACTATTATAAAAATAAAACAAATTATGGGATTTAATTTATTGTAGGAAAAAGCATATTGATAATAAACTAAGGAGGTTACGATTTGGAGAAATCAATAGAACATATAGAGCATATTGTAAAAAAACATATAGAGCAAGGATATTTTCCATCGGCAGTGTGCAGTATTTTTAATAGTGAAAAGACTCTTTATAGTAAAGCCTTTGGATATGGAAATGTAAATGTAGATACTGTGTTTGATGTTGCGTCTTTAAGTAAAATAATTACTTCTACAGAAATATTAATGCTTATAAATGAAGGTAAAGTACATTTGAAAGGTAAAGTTAGTTCATATTTACCATTTATTAATCAGTTTGATGTTTTGAAAGAGAGACTTTCAGATGTGACTATAGAACAGTTGTTGACGCATAATTCAGGTATTATTGATTGGTATCCATTTTATGCAAAAGAAGGGAATTTTATAGAAATTTTAAAATGGGTTATTAGTAGATATCCTAAAGTTGATGGTACTATGTATAGTGATTTGAATTTCATGTTATTAGGTGAAATAATTAAAAGTGTATCGAATTTAGAATTAGATGAAGTTCTTGAAAAATATATAAAAAAACATTTAAGTATTGCAAATATTACATATTGTCCATTAAATAAAAAGAATATAGCACCTACCTCTTATGGAAATATTATAGAGGAAGAGATGTGTAAAGAAAGAAATATTGAATTTAGAGGATGGAGAAACCGAGAAAAGGTTTTGTTAGGAGAAGTGAATGATGGAAACTCATACTATTTCTTTAAAGGAATTGCAGGACATGCTGGAATTTTCGCAGATGTTGAATCATATGTTAAATTATGCAAGTTTTATATGAAAACTGATAATGAGCTTTTGAAGTCATCTATGAGAGACCATGGAGGCGGAAGAGGTTTTGGTTGGCAAATTTCAGAAACTTTTCCAATGGGATGCGGACATTCTGGATTTACGGGTACGTCTATTTGGATTTGTAATGAAAAAGATATTGGTGCAGTTATTTTTACAAATAGATTACATACTAAAAGTGAAACAAAAAATTTAAATAATTTTAGAAAAAAAATGCATAAATGCATTTTAGATATTTTTTAAAAATATATTAAAAAGGGAGACTAAAAAATGAATAAAAGAATATTGTCTATTGCTTTACTAATTGTTCTAGTGATGATGGTTTTTACAGCTTGTGGAGGAAATAATAATTCTGAGCAAACTCCAGTAAGCGGTCAAGAACAAACTGCACCAGATAGTCAAGAAAAACCTAAAGAAGCGCCACCTCAAGTGTTAAAGTATGGAACTGATGCTGAACCAGTCGGATTAGATCCACACACAATTTCTGCCGTTGCATCTGTAAGAATTTTCAGACAAATCTACAATACATTAATTGATGTAGACGATAATATGAATTTTATACCTGAGCTTGCAGAGTCATGGGAGCAACCTGATGATTTAACTTACATATTTAAGTTAAGACAAGGAGTTAAATTCCATAATGGAAGGGAAATGAAAGCAGATGATGTAAAATACAGCTTTGAAAGAATTTTAAATCCTGAAACAGCAGCATTAGGTAAATCATATTATGATAGTGTATCAACTATAGAGGTAGTTGATGATTATACGGTCAAATTTGTATTAAAAGAGCCATTTGCACCATTTATGACTAACTTAACAAGTTTATACGGAGCTATTGTTCCAAAAGAAGTTGTTGAAGAAAATACAAATTTAATGCAAGTTGCATGTGGTACAGGACCATTTATACTAAAAGAGTGGGTTCCTGATAATAAAGTTATTTTAACTAAGAATCCTGATTATTTTGTTGAAACTGAACCTAAGTTAGATTCAATAGAATATTATGTTATGACTGATGAATCATCGAGAATAGCAGCTCTTCGTACAGGAAATGTTCATTTAATAAAACTTCCTGCATCTAGTATATCATTAGTTGAAGGAAATGATGATATAACAATAATGGATTACCAATCAAATGATTATTTATTCCTTGGATTTAATTTGGACCTGGATAAGTTTAAAGATGTAAGAGTTAGACAAGCAATTAGTTATGCAGTTAATAGACAAGAAATTATTGACCTTGTTTATGATGGAGAAGCAACTATAGCTGGATTTGTGCCTCCTGCAATGGGTAGATGGTCTATGGATTTTGCAAATGAAGATTTATATCAACAAAATATAGAAAAAGCAAAACAATTAATGTCAGATGCAGGTTATCCAGATGGATTTGAAACAACTATAGCAGTTGGTTTGTTAGATGATATAAGGGGAGCAGGAGAAATACTTCAAAAACAATTAGAACAAATTGGAATTAATGCAACTATACAAAATCTTGAATCAGGACAATATATAGATGCATGGAAAAACAGAACTCATGAAATGATGGCAGGAAGAAATGGTGCTGGAACCGACCCTAATAGATCTGTAGCATTCTTCTATTCAACTAAAGGCTCAGCAAATGTTTGGGGATACTCAAACCCTGATGTTGATGCATTATGCGATAAAGGTAAAGTTACTGTAAATGAAGATGAAAGAGAAAAAGTTTATAAAGAAGCACAAAAGTTAGTATTAAATGATTGTCCAAATATATGGATGGCTTCTCCAATGGACTATTATTTTGTTAGAACCGAAATGAAAAATTATAAACCAACAACATTTAATATTGAGAACTTTAATCAAGTAACTATAGAATAATTAATAAAATATGGGAGGGTGTAAGCCCTTCCTTATTATTGAATGTTTCATATGTAGAGGGAGTGAAAAGATGCGTTCATATATTATTAGAAGAATACTTATGTTAATTCCTGTTTTAATAGGAATAAGTTTATGTATTTTTTTAATTATGCAGTTAATACCTGGAGATGTCATATCAGGACTTTTAGGTATAGAAGAAAATCCTGAACTAAGAGCACAATATGTTATTAAGTTTGGCTTAGATCAACCATTACCTAAAAGGTATATAGATTGGATTACAAATGTTTTAAAAGGAGACTTTGGAACTTCATTTAGAACTGATAAAGAAATATTTCCAGAAATGATGAGTAGGTTTAAAATAACTTTTCAATTGACTATTATGGCAGCTATGATATCTTGGATTATAGCAATACCATTAGGTATTATATCAGCATTGAAAAGAAATACTTGGGTAGATGCAGTAGTAAGATTTATAGCACTGTTAGGAGTATCTGTTCCTAATTTTGCATTTGCTACACTACTTATATTATTTTTATCATTAAAATTTCAGTATTATCCACCTGTTGGATATGTAGGATTTTTTGAAAATGCAAAAGTAAATCTGCAAATTATGATTCTACCTGCAATAGTGCTTGGAACAATTATGTCAGGTTCTGTAATGAGAATGACACGTTCATCTGTCCTCGAAGTACTAAGGCAGGACTTTATAAAAACTATAAGAGCAAAAGGAGCATCAGAGAGGGTTGTAATATTTGTTCATGCGCTTAGAAATGGACTTATTCCTATTATTACATTAATAGGTATGCAAATTGGCGGATTGCTTGGTGGTACAGTAATTACAGAGCAAATTTTTTCTATACCAGGATTAGGGCAAATGGTACTTACTGCAATAAATCAAAGGGATTACCCAGTAGTACAAGGATGTATACTATTTATAGCATTTATTTATGTTATGGTAAATTTAATAGTTGACATACTTTATACTTATGTAGATCCTCGTATAACCTATAAATAAGCAGGTGATTTTATGAAAAATATAATTGAAATTTTAAAAGGAATTATTAATATTATTAAGCAACTATTAAAAGATCCAATTGGAAGAATAGGATTTATAGGAGTTTTTATAATTGTTTTATTAAGTATTTTTGCTCCTAAAATAGCACCATATGACATAACTGAAATGTTTACAAAAAGTAAACTTGTTTCTCCAAATGGCGAGTTTATATTTGGAACAGATAATTTTGGAAGGGATGTTTTTAGCAGAATAATTTATGGGGCTAAAGTATCACTTCAGGTTGGTATAATATCTGTTGGTATCTCTGCAACATTTGGGTATATATTTGGAATTGTTGCAGGTTATTTTGAAGGAGTAGTAGATAGCATAATAATGCGTTTTATGGATGTGTTGTTTGCCTTTCCGTCTATATTGCTTGCATTATTTATAGTATCTGTACTTGGGCCTAGTTTAGGGAATACAATGATTGCAATAGGTATAGTGAATACCCCTGTATTTACAAGAACAGTAAGAGCATCAGTAATTTCAGTAAAATCCATGGAATATATAACGAGTGCAAAAAGTATAGGCTTAAAGCCTATTAATATAATATTGAAACATATAACTCCTAATATTTTAGCACCATTTACTGTACAAGCTACATTGGCATTGTCAGGTGCCATATTAACAGAAGCATCGTTAAGCTTTTTAGGATTAGGAATTCAGCCACCAGACCCATCATGGGGTTCTATGTTAAGTGAAAGTAGAAAATATATGGAAAGAGCACCTTGGCTTGCTATAGCTCCAGCGGTATTTATAATATGTACTATTCTTTCTTTTAACATACTAGGGGACAGTTTAAGAGATGTTTTAGACCCTAAATTAAAGTTGTAAATCTGAATGAGGAGTTTCTATATGGAAAATATTTTAGAAGTAAAGAATTTAAATATTGATTTAATTACAGAAAAGGGCAATAAAAAACTAATTGATAATGTAAGTTTTAATGTAGGGAAAAAACAAAGTTATGGTATAGTTGGGGAATCAGGATGTGGAAAAAGCATTACGGCATTAGCAGTAATGCAGCTTTTATCATTTCCGCTTAAAACAAGTGGTGGAGAGATAAATTTCCATAGTGAAAAAGAAAGCGTAAATATTTTATCGTTAAAAAAGAATGAAATCAGAAAAATAAGAGGGAAAGAAATATCTATGATATTTCAAGAGCCAATGACAGCATTGGATCCAATCTTTACTATAGAGAGACAAATTATAGAAGCATTAAAATTTCATACAGATTTAAACAAAAAAGATATGAGTGATATGGCCTTACAAATGTTAAAAAAAGTTGGAATACCTAGAGCAGAAGAAATATTAAAGGAATATCCTCATCAGTTGTCAGGTGGCATGTTGCAGAGGATTATGATAGCTATTGCACTTATATGTAAACCTAAGCTCTTGATTGCAGATGAACCTACAACAGCATTAGATGTTACTATACAAGCGCAGATACTTGACTTGATGAATGAACTAAAAACATCATTTGATACATCAATAATAATGATTACACATGATTTAGGAGTTATAGCGGAAACTTGTGAAAAAGTTGCTGTTTTTTATGCAGGTCAAATAGTTGAAGAGACAGATGTAGTAACACTTTTTCATAACACAGCACATCCATATACAAGCGGATTGTTAAAAGCTGTAACATCACTTGGTGATAAAAGCAAAAATTTATTTACTATACCGGGTATGGTACCTGCTGGCGGACATATGCCTAAGGGATGTAGATTTGAAGAAAGATGTAATAAAAAAATGAAAATTTGTAAAGATAAATCTCCAGAATTAATAGAAATTGCGGATGGACATAAATGCAGATGCTGGCTTTATGCTGAAAGTGGTGATAACTAATGAATAATGTATTATTAGAAGTTGAAAATTTGAAAACATATTTTCCAGTTAAAGGTGGAGTTTTAAAAAAAACAACAGGATATGTGCATGCAGTTGATGATATAAGTTTTAAGGTTAATAAACAAGAGACCTTTGCTCTAGTAGGAGAATCAGGCTGCGGTAAATCTACTACAGGTAGAAGTTTATTAAGAGTTATAGAGCCTACATCAGGCAAAATTACATTTCGTAATGAGGATGTTATAAGACTTTCTAAAGAAGAAATGAGGAAAAAGAGAAAGGACATGCAACTGATTTTTCAAAATCCATACAGTTCTCTTAATCCAAGGATGACAGTGAACAAACTTCTTTCTGAACCTTTAAGGACTCATTTTAGTATGTCTCAAAAAGAAATCGAAGAACAAATATTATGGGTTATTGATAAGGTAGGACTGACTAAAGAGCAACTTGATAGATATCCACATCAATTCAGTGGAGGACAAAGACAAAGAATAAGCATAGCACGTGCAATAATTAGTAAACCAAGTTTTGTTGTTGCTGATGAACCTGTTTCAGCATTAGATGTATCTATACAATCGCAAATTTTAAATTTGCTTATAGAGTTGCAGAAAGATTTAAAGTTGACCTATATTTTTATTTCTCATGATTTAAATGTGGTACGGCATATTAGTAATTCTGTTGCCGTTATGTATTTAGGACGAATAGTTGAAACTGGTGATACAGAACAAATATATACTAGTGCTATGCATCCTTATACAAAAGCTTTATTATCAGCAGTACCATCTAAAGATCCTTTACAAAAAAAGAAGAGGATAATATTAAAAGGAGACGTTCCGAGTCCCGTTAATCCTCCAAATGGCTGTCCCTTAAATTCAAGATGTGAAAGCGCAATGAGTATTTGTAAAGAAATAAGACCAGAGTTGGCAGATATGGGAAACAATCATCATGTAGCATGTCATTTATATAAGGAGTGAGGACGATAGACATAAAAAAATTAATTACAGAAAATAGGTGTAAAAATACATTTAATATTGACAGTGTTTCAACAATTGAGATGCTTAAGATGATAAATGAAGAAGATAAAAAGGTTGCATTAGCAGTAGAAAAAGAAATAGTTAAAATAGCTGAAGCTGTAGATTTAATAGTAGAAAAGATTCATATAGATGGAAGATTAATATATATAGGTGCTGGTACAAGTGGTAGAATTGGAATATTGGATGCTTCAGAATGTCCACCCACTTATGGAACGGATCCGGAAGTTGTACAGGCACTTATAGCAGGAGGCGAAAAAGCTATACTCACAGCTATAGAAGGAGCAGAAGATAATTTCCAGTTGGGTAAAGAAGATTTAAAATCAATTGATTTTAATGAAAAAGATGTTTTAATTGGTATTACAGCAAGTGGCAGAACCCCATATGTACTAGGAGCAGTAGAATATGCTAATAAGATAGGGGCGATAACCATTGGAATAAATAATAATCCTGATTCTGAACTTAGTAGTGTTTGTAAGGTATCAATTTGCCCTGTAACAGGACCAGAAGCTTTAACAGGTTCAACAAGGATGAAAGCGGGAACAGCACAAAAATTAGTTTTGAATATGATTTCAACTGGTGTTATGATAAAATATGGCAAGGTATATCAAAATTTAATGGTGGATGTAAAAGCATCTAATGATAAGCTTAGAGATAGATGCAAAAGTATTGTTATTGAAGCTACAGGTGTTTCTATAGAGGAGGCTGAAAAAATATTGATAACAACAAACTATAATTGTAAATTGGCAATATTTATAATCATTTCAAAATTAGATATGATTGATGCAAAAAAAATATTAGATGAAAATAAAGGTTATATAAGAAAGGCATTTGAAGCTGTTCAAAAATAAGATAATATATTATTGTGGAGGCAATTTTTATGGAGTTAAAATCAGGTGGGCTGATGATGATAAAAAATGTTATAGATGATTTACCTAATTCAGAAAGAAAAATTGCAAAGTTTATATTAAGTAACCCACATAAGTTTGTATCACTGACTGTATCTGAATTAGGGGAATTAAGTAAAACTAGCAGTTCTGCAGTTGTTAGATTGTGTAAATCTCTTGGATTGAGGGGGTATCAGGATCTTAAAATGAGAGTTATTGGAGATATGAATTCTTTAAATGATACATCATATACAGATATTAAAAAAAATGATACTATTAAGTCATTAATCCAAAGTATAAGAAATAATGCCGTTAAATCTATTGATGAAACTATGCTTATTTTAGATGAGCAAGTAATTAAGGAGTGCGTAGAACTTATTGATAAAGCTAATTCAATAGTTTTTTATGGTATGGGAGCATCGTTTATTGCAGCAAAAGATGCTCAACAAAAATTTTTAAGAATAAATAAAACTTCTTATGCTTTCGAAGATACTCATTTAACAGCAACAACAATAGCAAATTTAAAGTGTAATGATTTAGTAGTTGGAATTTCAGCTTCTGGTGAAACTATAGAAGCTGTTAAGCTTATAGAATTAGCAAATTCAAAAAATATAAATACCATTGGTATCACTAAATATGGTAAAAGTACATTAGGGAAAGCTTCTAAAATTAACCTTTGTAATCCATCAAGTATAGAAACACCGTTCAGAAGTGCTGCAACATCATCTCGTATGTCACAGTTATATATTATTGATGTGTTGTTTATGTGCTTTGCAACTTCAAGATATGATACTACAATAAAATATCTCGAAAATACAGTTGATGCCATAAGTTTTTTTAAATAAGGTATATCATTGGAGGGTGCTCTGATATTGGATTTACGGAACATCTATAATTGTTGATTTATTTAATAAAAAAGGATTTGTTCTTCTGACAAACAGGGTTCATCCTAATCGAAATAACAATAAAATTGTTGAATTGAGAAGAAACATACATAATATAGCTTTCACTTCGATTAAATGATGAAAGGAAGTAATAAGAAATATGGAATATTTAATTGGAATAGATGCTGGAGGAACAAAATCTGAGCTGATAGCTTACGATCTAGAGTTTAATCCGATTTATTTTAATGTAGGAGGATTTGGCAATCCTTCTATAGATCTAGACACTGCAATAAAAAATATCAGTGTATTAATAGACAAGTGTCTTCAGGAACATGGAGATAACAAGTGTATATTTATAGCAGCTGGAATTGCAGGTGTTGGAACAGGTAATTATAAAAATGTAGTTGAAAGCTACATTAATAACACCTATTCTATAGATAATGTAATCCTTAATGATGCTGAAATGGCTGCAAAGGCTTATCTTGGTAATGGAGATGGAATTGTTTCGATCGCAGGAACAGGAGCTTCGGTTTATGTGCAAAAGGATAATCTTGGAGAAGTTATTGGTGGCTGGGGACATATTTTAGGGGATAAAGGAAGCGGTTACCATACAGTTATAGAAGCTTTTATAAGAATTACAGACCAGATTGATAATAATAATAATTTTGATAATTTGAGTATTGAACTATTAAAAGCAATAGGGGCTAAAAATGCTTCAGATGTCAAAAAATTCATATATAATAATCAAAAAAATAAAATTGGGGCATTATTTCCAAAAATAGTTGAGCTGTCAAAAATTGGAGATGAAATTGCAATAAAGCTTCTACAAAATGCAGGGAAGTATTTGGCGGATTCAACAATTATTGCATCTAGAAAATTTGGAGGGGATAGTAAGGTCGTGATTGGTTTAAAAGGTGGAGTGTTTTATAATAGTGAAATAGTTATTTCGTCTTATGAAAGTGCAGTGTCAGAACATATCATGAATTGTAAATTTATTGATAAAGACATACCTGTTACATTAGCAGTTTGCAATATATATAAAACAAGGAGGTAATAATATATTAAGGATTTAATAAATGGTTATGGAGAAGTAGTTGATAAATTTGGTGATATAAAAATATATTCTTTTGTAATTAAAGGGTGTATCCAGTATTGTAATTTAATATATTTATACATATAATTAAATGGGCGAAAATTTTTCGCTTATTTTTTTAAATTATTTTGAGTGAAAATAGATATTTTGTGTGAATATATATATGAGAAGCTTCTTAGATAGTAGGAGGAAATGATTTTGAATGATGAAAAGTTAGTACGGCTATTGAAACATAAACCATCAAAAGGTTTGTCAACTGCAATTGATATATATGGTGGGTTGGTTAAAACTATAGCTATTCGAATAATTGGCTATGAAAACCAGAGTGATGTTGAAGAATGTGTATCAGATGTTTTTGTAGAATTGTGGAAATCAATAGATAATTATAATAGAGATAAGGGGATATTAAAAAACTATATTATATCTATAGCACGTAACGTCAGTATAAATACATACAGGCGAAAGGTCGTGAAGCATGAAGTTCTACCATTGGAAGAAAATGATATGGAGATTGATTTTGATATAGACAATGAAGTTTCTAAGAGTATAAATAAAGGTATTATTAATGAAACTTTAAATGATTTACAGCAACCAGACAAAGATATATTTATCAGGAGGTATTATTTGTTTGAATCTATAAAAGAAATATCTCAATCTTTAAATATAAGTACCAAGATGGTTGAAAACAAATTATATAGGGGCAAAGATAAACTAAAGACAGCACTTATCAGTAAAGGAATAATTATATGAATAATATGAAAGGTGATATTAATGGGAAAAATAGATGAATTATTAGATGATTATGATATTAAGAACGAAAAATTAAATATAAATGAAATAGAAATGTCTAAAGAAGAAGTCAATAGAATAAAGGAAACCACGATGCTTAAAACAGGTTTTAGTTATAAGTATGGAACGAAGAAAAAATATATTATACCTTTAGCAGCTGTTATGACTATAATTCTTTCTTTTGCTGTAGTATTCGCACAAGGAGGATTATCAAACATTTACAACAAAATATTTGGAGAAAACATCAAATATGTTAATGATATGGGAACAATTATAGATGAAAGCTATTCGTCGAATGGCATAACACTTAATGTTGCAAGTATGGTAGGAGATGAGAATTCATTTTATATAGTATTTGAATTAATAAAAGAAAATGGTGAGAGTTTTGGTAAATCAGACTATATATATATTGAACATCTTAGATTAGAAATGAAAGGTTCTGGTGGATACTCATGGAATGAAATAAAAGATGATAATCCTAATGATAGTAAAGCAACATTTATTTTAGTAGGTAACACAGAGAAAAAAACGGCTGGAGATAAGTTAACATTACTTTTATCTGAGATAACGGAATATAGTATAAACAAACAAAAAACAAGTTTTGAGCCATATGATTTCTTAATGGCTAACCAAGAATATGTAAAACAATATTTAATAAAGAATGATAAGAAATCTCCTGTAAATGATGTTGAAGATAACATGTCTGAAGATGAAAGAAAAAAAATAAATGAAATGAATGATATTACACCTGATGAAATATTACCTATAAATAATTTAAGTATTTTGTTGGGAGATAATTTGAATAATTTATACGTTGATAATGTTGGTTTTGCTGAGGGAAAACTTTGTATTCGATTTGCCTTAAAAGATTCAGAAAAAAGGGATATAAGTGAAATATATTTTACAGACAAAAGCAATTCCGATGACAGATTATATAGTAATTTCATGTTCTCGCAAGAAGCAAATGGAATAAAATATGAGTACTATATATTCGATATTCAAAATATGGAAGAACTTAAAAACTATAATTTGACATGCAGTACAACAGATAAAATAAATGTTACAAAAGGTGATTGGAAGGTTTCTTTTAAAGCAGATTACAAAAATATAACGCACACGATTAAGGTAAATAAAGATGTTCAAATTGAAGGTAAAAGATATACGATTAAAAATATAAAAATTTCTCCAATATCATTAAATGTACAAATGAGGAACAATTTAGTAGATAATATAGAAAACCCTGTACACAAATTGCATGATATTTTAACAGTTACAATGAAAGATGGAACTGAAGTTGAAATAGGAAGCAGTGGAACTAGTACTAATCCACTTACTGCGACATTAAATTTGATATTTACAAAACCTGTAGATGTAACACAAATAGATAAAATTACAGTTGGAGATTTAGAAATTGAACTTAATTGATTTTTAATTAGAATCTATTAAGGAGTATGAATAAAAGTAAATGTTTGCACAAATAATCGCTGATTAGCAACGATTATTTGTTGTTTATTCTTGATTAGTGTGCTAAACTCATCTTTGTATGCTGTTAATAAAACAGAATAACAATTCATAAAATGGGAGAGACAAATGGTAGCACAATTTTTTCAAGATTTAAAGCTTGAGTTTAATGGTTACAATAAAAAAAGGCTTTTGCAGGACGTAATGGCAGGGCTTACAGTTACTGCTGTTGCACTGCCGCTTGCACTTGCTTTTGGTGTTAGCTCAGGTGCTGATGCTGCTGCAGGACTTATAACAGCAATTATTGCTGGAATTTTAATAGGAGGCCTTTCAGGAGCATCATATCAAATTTCAGGACCAACAGGTGCGATGACAGCTATTTTACTTACTCTTTCTATAAAGCATGGTATAGATGGAGTATTTATTGCAGGACTTATATCAGGAATAATATTACTTTTAGCTGCAACATTTCATTTTGGACGGTTAGTATCATTTATTCCGTCGTCAGTTATCACGGGTTTTACTTCAGGTATAGCAATTATAATTGCACTTGGACAAGTTGATAATTTTTTTGGTACAGTTTCATATGGAGAAAATGCTATAAATAAGATTTTTTCTTATGGAGAACTAGGGTTTTCGCCAAACATATATGCTGTTTTTTTTAGTTTTTTAGTAATTATAATTATGGTTTTATGGCCTAAAAAGTGGAATTCAAAATTTCCGTCGTCATTAGCAGGTATTATTGTAGCACTATTAATTAACTGGATATTTGATTTGCCAGTAAATGTAGTAGGTGAAATTCCAAAAACTTTATTTCCACAAAGTAGACTTAGTTTTGAAGCGATTTCATTTGCTCAGTTGCAAACTTTTATGGGGCCAGCATTAAGTATTGCAATGTTAGGTATGATAGAAAGTTTACTGTGTGGAGCTTCTGCTGGTAAAATGAAAAATGAAAAATTAAATGCGGATAGAGAATTAGTAGCTCAAGGCATAGGAAATATAATCATACCGTTTTTTGGAGGTGTTCCAGCTACAGCAGCTATAGCTAGAACTAGTGTGGCGATTAAATCTGGAGGACAAACGAGGCTAGTTAGCATATTTCACTCAGTTGGATTATTAGGTTCGATGTTTTTATTGGGTTCGGTAATGTCTATGATTCCTTTATCTGCACTTGCGGGTGTTCTTATAATGACCGCTTGGAGAATGAATGAGTGGAATGAAATTAAATATATATTTAATAAAAAATTTGGAATTTCTATTATAGAATTTAGTGTAACAATGGTTGCAACTGTTATGTTTGATCTTACAATTGCTATATTGATAGGAGTTTTTATAGCAATAGTTTTATTTGTTATTAGAAATTGTGAATTAAAAATAGATGTGAGTGACGTTGATTTAAATAGAATGAGTGGACATGATATATCTACAGATCATACATATACTAAAATGGTTTACTTGACAGGACCTTTGTTTTTTGTGACAAAAGATAAGCTAATTCAAGCTGTTGGGCAACTAAACGATGCAAAGAATATTATCTTTTCAATGAGGGCAGTTACAAGCATTGATGAATCTGTCGTTTGTGAATTTGAAAAAATAGTTTCTAAATATTCAAGTGATAATGTTAAGGTTCTTTTTTGTGGAGTGCAGGATAACGTAAAAACAATGTTCAATAGAGTAGGTCTAACTGATAAATTAGGAGAAGATAGTTTTTACTGGGATGCAGTACGAGCTATAAAATCATTAGAAGATTCAGAAATAAAAGATTCAATTGCCTAAGTAGATTTATTTAATAAAAAAGGAAGGTAGTCAATACAGATACCTTCCTTTTAAATTCTATTTTTCATTTTTTAATCTTCCTCTTGTTTTAATCCTCTTTCGTGAAGTTCGCATTCTTTTTGGCTGCATTTGTTGTCAACGTTGTAAATACATGTAATAGTACCACATCTTCTAAAATTCATTTTTGCAACTACATCCTTGATATCTTTCACTATCATACCCATATCGTTACCTCCGTTTTTTATATTATGATATGATTATACAACATAAAATGCAAGTTGTAAATAGAAAAATGCAAAAATAATAAAAAAATATTGAAATAATTATATAAATTACGATAAAATGCAACAAAAGATTAAACATATTCATAAAACTACAACGCACTGAATATGCATCTAAATATAAAAATATTATAAATGCAAGTTTTTGTACAAATGAATCAATTAAATATATTGAAGACAATTTAATATAAAAAAAATAGAAGGGTTATCAGAAAAAGTAATTCTATATTTGATAATTCCTTCTATTTATTAGTATTACATTGTAGTATTTAGAATGAGGATTGAAAATACTTTAAATAATAATTCTTTCTATTTTATGATATTATTAAGTGACGTAATTTATTATATAATAGCAAGTACAATAAAATTTACTAAAAACAAAATAGTTGATATAAGTAGTATAGGGTGAATTTCATTAAATTTACCTTTGCATATTTTAACTATGCAATAAAATATGAAACCAGCAGCTATACCATATGATATGCTGTAACAAAAAGCCATGAATACTGCTGCAAAGAATGCTGGTATTGCTTCTTCTAGATTATCCCAATCAATGTTTTTAAATGAAGACATCATCATGATACCAACAACTATTAATACTGGAGATGTTGCAGCAGATGGTATCAAGCCAGCTATAGGGGCTAGCAAAATACATGCTAAAAACAATAATGCTGTAACTACACTAGTTAATCCAGTTCTACCACCAGCTCCTATACCAGCTGCGCTTTCTACATATGTAGTAGTATTTGAAGTACCAAGGATAGCACCAACTGATGTTGCAATTGCATCAGCAAACAAAGCTTTATCCATTTTAGATTTGAAACCTGTACTTGTTTCAAGTGATTTTTGATCTTCTTCACTAAATATTCCACTTCTTCGACCTGTACCTATAAATGTTCCAATAGTATCAAAAGTATCTGATAAACTAAAAGCAAATATAGTCATAATAACAAGTGGTATACGTGAAGCATCTGAAAATAATGACATTAAACCTTCTTTTCCAAAAGCTGCCCCAAAAGTAACTCCTAGTTCTGAAAATGCAGAACTCATACTCACTGAATTAATGCTTGCAGATGAAAAATCAACAACTCCCATAGGGATGCCAACTAAGGTTGTTGCAATAATACTAATTAGTATTGCCCCTTTTGTGTTTAAAATTAATAAAATAATTGTAATAACGAGACCAATTAGTGCTAGTTGAGTTGCAGGGTTTGTAAAATCAACTATTGCAGGAATAATTCCACCGTTTGTTACTACAGAAAAAACTCCACTAAATGTTCCATCAGGAGTAAATGCTTGACCATTAACTGAAAGAATGTTTGCGCCTTCGGAAGTAAATTCTATGAAATTTGCACCTTTTACTCCTATATATGCTATGAAAATTCCTATTCCCCCACCGATAGCATTTTGTATACTTATAGGGATTGCTTTAATTATACTTTTACGTATTTTAGTAACGGTTATTGTAATGTTTACTAAACCACAAATAAATACTAATGCTAGTGCTTGTTGCCAAGTAAAACCAAGGGCAAAACATACAGTGTAAGTAAAAAAAGCATTAAGTCCCATACCTGGTGCTTGGGCATATGGTACATTTGCAAATAATCCCATTATTAAAGTTCCTATTACTGCTGCAAATATTGTTGCTAGAAAGACAGCCTGTGAAGGCATTCCAGTTGCTGCTAATATTGCGGGGTTAACAAAAATAATGTATGACATGGCAAAAAATGTAGTAAAACCAGCCATAATTTCTGTAGAAACATTAGTTCCACTTTCTTTTAATTTAAAAAACTTTTCCATTGATTCCTCCTGTGTAAAAAAATTAAATATGCTCATAACAAATATTAACTATTAATGTCTATCATTTCTATAATATATATATAATATTCAATTACATATTTAAATTTATAAAATACTAAAAAAGCGAATAGTTAAAAACCATTCGCATCATATATAATAAAAACAAAAAACAACTTCAATAGTCAAACAATTTACGGTTGTTTGGTAGAAACTTTGGAACCTTATCTTCCATATTATATTGATGCATTAATATTTAATTTTGACATCTGTATTATAACTTAAAAGATATACTAAGGCAATAGGTTTTTAAGATTAAATTAGATATAAAATAGATATAAAAATAGAATTGACAAAGGACATCGTACATAATATAATAACATCATACAACAACGGTTCAACGTTTACACAAAAGCTATAGTTAAATATATTATATTATACCTAGGTATAATGTATAATATAAAAATCAATAAGGGGAGAAATAAAATGATGAAATTTAATAAAATTGCCAGCATAGTTTTGGTGTTGATAATGGTAGTTAGCTTAGCTGCTTGCTCTGATAATTCAGCTCCTAAAGCTACAGATGAAGGACCAAAAAGTGAAGTAACGAGTGAAACTCCAAAGGAAGCAGTGGTGATTAAGTTAGGAACAACTGTAAATGAACAGGATAGTTTTCAAATTGCTGCTGAAAAATTTGCAGACTTAGTAAAAGAACGTACAAATGGAGCATATACGATTGAAATTTATCCTAATGGATCATTGGGAGATGAAAGAACAATGCTTGAAAGTATGCAAATGGGTACATTGGATATGGGTATTATCACTAGTGGACCATTCTCTAATTTTGTTCCAGATATGGGTGTTTTAGATATGCCGTTTTTATTTTCTAGCAACGCAGATGTATATAAAGTTTTAGATGGTGAAGTTGGACAAGAACTTTTAGGTAAATTAGAAAGTGCTAATTTAAAAGGTTTAGCTTATGCTGAAAGAGGATTTCGTAATTTAACTAATAGCAAAAAAGAAATAAAAAGCGCAGAAGATACAAAAGATTTAAAAATACGTGTAATGGAAAATGAAGTTTACACTAAAACATTTAACTCGTTAGGAGTTAATGCTGTTCCTATGGCGTGGTCAGAGGCTTTAACAGCATTACAACAAGGAACAATAGATGGACAAGAAAATCCAGTAAATGTAATTTACTCATTTAAGCTTTGGGAATCTCAAAAATATGTAACTATGACTAGACATGCTTATGCCTCAGCAATAATTACAATGAGTTTAGATAAGTTTAATAAGTTACCAGAAGATGTACAAAAAGTATTTAAAGAATCAGCACAAGAGGCAGCAGAATTTGAAAGACAATGGGTTGCTGATAACGAAGAAAATCAAATGGATGAGTTAATTAATAATGGAATGGAAATTGTAACTGATCCAGATTTAGGTAGCTTTAAAGATGCTGTTCAAGTTGTTTATAGTGAGTATCCACAATACACAGATTATATTAATAGAATAACGGAAGCATTAAAATAAAATATTAGAATTGTTTTGCAATAGGAGAGGAGATAGTATTATGCTTTTAGCAAATTTAGTTCATAAGGCAAGTGATTTTGTAGATAAAATATGTTGCAAATTAATTATTACTATACTTGCAATGATGGTTTTAACAACTTCGTTACAAATAGTGTGTCGTGTTTTTTTTAGTGCACTATCATGGAGTGAAGAACTAACGAGATATCTATTGGTTTATTTAACATTTTTTGGTGCAAGTAGTGTTTATAAAAGAAATGGGCATATATCTGTACTTGTTATGCAGCAGCTATTATCTCCTAAACTCCAAAAATTCGCTTCAATATTTGTTATTATATTATGTGGTGCATTTTTTAGCATTGCTACTATGTATGGAATGAAGTACATGGGATTACAGGGTAGTCAGTTGTCTGCCGCCCTTCGTATACCAATGAAATATGTATATATGTCAATACCAATAGGGTTTTCGATTATGATATTACACTCTGTTGATAATGTTATTAACATATGTTTTGGAAAGGGGGATGAAAATTAATGACGGCTTTATTATTTCTTGTATTTTTAGGTTGCTTATTGTTAGGGGTACCTATTGCTTTTTCAGTTGCAGTTGCAGGGGTATCAGTTTTGATAAAAGGAGATGTAAATTTACTCATTGTAGTACAAAGAATGTTTGCATCTACTGATAGTTTTGCTCTTGTAGCAGTTCCTTTTTTTATTCTAGCAGGAGATTTGTTAGCAAGAGGTCAAATTTCACAAAAATTAGTTACATTTGCTGAATCAATGTTAGGTATGATAAGAGGCGGATTATCAATTGTTTCCGTGGTAGCAGGAATGTTCTTTGCAGCTATTTCAGGCTCTGGTGCAGCTACTACAGCTGCAGTTGGAGCTACAATGGTACCTGAACTTAGAAAGCGTGGCTATAATGAAAGCTCATCTATAGCGCTTATTGCAGCCGCTGGATGTATAGGAGTTGTTATACCTCCATCAGTCCCAATGGTTTTATATGCTGTTATAGCAGGTCAAAGTGTTACACAGTTATTTACTAATGGGTTTATGCCTGGTTTCTTTATGGGTGTTATATTGATTATAATTGCACTAGTCCAAGCCTTAAAATATAATTATCCTACAGGTTCCAAATTTGTACTAAAGAATGTTTGGAAAACATTTAAACAATCAATTTGGGGATTGCTAATGCCACTAATAATACTTGGCGGGATATTTTCTGGATACTTTACTCCATCAGAAGCAGCAGCCGTTGCGGTTGTATATGCTATAATAGTATCAACAATAATTTACAAAGATTTGACATTAAAGGAATTTACTAATATATTGCTAGGAAGTGCAAAGACATCTGCAGTTATAATGATTATAATTGCATGTAGTGGTATATTTGGATGGGTTCTCGCAAACTGGAAAATACCTGAACAAATAGCACAGGGAATTTTGACAATCTCTACTAATAAATATATACTTATGCTTTTGATTAGTACAATAATATTAATAGCTGGTGTATTTATGGAAACATCGTCAGCAGTTATTTTATTAACGCCAGTTTTTTTACCACTTATTAAATCCTTAGGTATTGACCTTGTACATTTTGGGATAATATTTGTTATTGGAATATCCATAGGTATGATTACCCCACCAGTAGCCATTAATTTATTTGTTGGATCAAGCATTACGGGTTTGCCAATAGAGAAAATTGCTAAGTCTGTGTTACCGTATTTGTTAGGATTAATAATAATATTCTTGTTATATGTATATTTGCCACTTTTATTTCCGTTTTTAATAATATAGAAGTGACGAAGCTTATAAAAAAAACACCCTAGCGGTGTTTTTTTATTTAACATTTTAGTCGTTCCTTGTTATTCCAAAGTCCTCCATAGCGTGTAGTATATGTAGTTTCATTGCAGTTCTGGCACCTTCAGCGTCTCTAGCTCTTAAATAATCCATTATAGATCTATGGTCAACTAAAGTATTATCATTAATTTTAGATTTCTCCTTTGATAATATGACACCTTTATAAATAGCTTGGTTTATTATTGGCATTAGTCTGTTGATGAATTCATTATGTGTTGCTTTTGATATAGAATTATGAAATATTTGCTCTTCTTCTACACGGTCTTCATAGTTAATAATTCTAGATTCATTCAGTTCACCATAATGTAATATTTTTTCTATTTCCTTGTCGGTGGCACGTTTTGCTGCATAATACGCTATTTCTGGTTCGAAAATAAGTCTTATTTCCATTAAATCTTTTAAATCGACTTTTGCATTTATAATTTGATCAAGATTGAAATTTTCATTTATATCATTATTATAAGTTACATATGTACCTTTTCCTCTTTTAATTTCAAGCACCTTATGAGTTATTAATATCCTTATTGCTTCTCTTAATGTAGTTCTGCTAACGTTTAATTCAGATGACAAATCGTTTTCGTTAGGCAATTTATCCCCAGGTAAATATCTCTTTTCTATAGTTATCATATCCAATATATCTTCAGCTGTTTGTTCAGATAGTCTTTTCTTTTGCAATGCAAATCATCCTCCTAAAAAAACGGTAAATTTTGATTACAATAATAATAACCTTTTAAATATTATAATACAAGTTTTATTTATTTTTTGCAGAGATAAAAGATATAGTTTTTTATATTGAGCGAAATGAAACTGACTCTTTATAAATACATTTTGTATGATATTAAAGCAATTATCAATTGACATAATACAACAAATGTAGTAATATGATGTCATAGCAATTTGTTATTTATGAACATTTATATGCTCTTGTTTTTTAGGAGGTATATTTATATAATAGGAGGAGAATTATATGAGAAGTAATTCAGTAACAAAAGGGGTACAGCAAGCACCGCACCGCTCACTATTTAATGCTTTGGGATATACGAAGGAAGAATTGAACAAACCATTAATAGGAATAGTTAGCTCTCAAAACGAAATAGTACCAGGACATATGAATTTGGATAAAATCGTTGATGCTGTAAAAATGGGAGTTGCTATGGCAGGAGGAACACCTGTTGTGTTTCCGGCAATAGCTGTATGTGATGGTATAGCTATGGGACATCAAGGGATGAAATATTCTCTTGTTACCAGAGATTTAATAGCAGATTCCACAGAAGCGATGGCAATGGCACATTGTTTTGATGCACTTGTAATGGTTCCTAACTGCGATAAAAATGTACCAGGGCTACTAATGGCAGCTGCTAGAATAAATATTCCTACGATATTTGTTAGTGGTGGTCCGATGTTAGCGGGAAAAATGAAAGGTAAAAGAACTTGTTTATCAGATATGTTTGAAGCAGTAGGAGCTTATAATGCAGGTAAAATATCTATAGATGAAGTTGAAGAATATGAGAATAAAGCGTGCCCAACCTGTGGTTCTTGTTCAGGAATGTATACAGCAAATAGCATGAATTGCCTAACGGAAGCACTTGGAATGGGGTTGAAAGGAAATGGTACAATCCCGGCAGTATATTCAGAAAGAATAAAACTTGCAAAGCATGCAGGAATGAAAATAATGGAATTATTAGAAAAAGATATTAAACCAAGAGATATAATGACAGAAGATGCATTTATGAATGCTTTGGCAATAGACATGGCATTAGGCTGCAGTACAAATAGCATGCTTCACTTACCAGCAATAGCATATGAATCCGGAGTTGATTTGAATTTAGATATAGCAAATGATATTAGTGCAAAAACACCAAATTTATGTCATCTTGCGCCCGCAGGAAACACATTTATGGAAGATTTAGATGATGCAGGTGGTGTATATGCAGTTATGAGTGAATTAAACAAAAAAGGTTTAATTAAAACAGACTTAATTACATGTACAGGGCTTACAGTTGGAGAAAATATCAGTGGATGTGTAAATAAGGATGCAGAAGTAATAAGACCAATTGAAAATCCGTATAGTCAAACAGGTGGTATAGCAGTATTAAAAGGAAATCTTGCACCTGATTCATGCGTAGTTAAACGTTCAGCGGTTTCACCTGAAATGATGATACATGAAGGACCAGCAAGAGTGTTTGATTGTGAAGAAGATGCTATTAATGCAATAAATTCTGGTAAAATAGTTTCTGGAGATGTTGTAGTTATAAGATATGAAGGACCAAAAGGCGGACCGGGAATGAGAGAAATGTTAAATCCAACATCAGCTATAATGGGTATGGGTCTTGGTAACAGCGTTGCTCTTATAACAGACGGAAGATTTTCAGGTGCTACAAGAGGTGCATCTATAGGACATGTTTCACCAGAAGCAGCAGTTGGTGGAAATATTGCTTTAGTAGAAGAAGGCGATATAATCAAAATAGATATTATGGCAAATAAAATAGATTTTGTTGTATCTGATGAAGAATTAAACAAAAGAAGAGAAAACTGGAAACCAAGACAGCCTAAAATTACAACAGGGTATTTGGCTAGATATGCAGCTATGGTTACATCAGGTAACAGAGGTGCTATTTTAGAAGTAAAAAAATAGTATTATAAATTTAACTAGATAAAATTGAAATGATAAAATATTAAAAAACAGACTGCTTAATAAAATAAGCAATCTGTTTTTTAAATACATATTATTTTGTAAACATTTGTGTCCAGTAAGGTGTTCCTTTTGAATTAACAGCATATCCTACTCCAATTTTAGAAAAATTAGATGAAAGAATATTTGCTCTATGTCCTTCTGAATTCATCCAAGCAGTTACTACTGATTCGGGAGATCTTTGACCTGATGCTATATTTTCTCCCCATGCTGACCATTTAATTCCAAATTGTTTAAGCATGTCTCCTGCACTACCATATGTAGGGGATTGGTGTGCAAAATAATTATTATCAGCCATATCCTGTGATTTTGTTCTAGCTACATTAGAAATTGATGTATCTAGTGTAAGAGCGGATAAACCAGCTTTTTGTCTTTCAATATTAACAAGTTCAACAACTTTTTGCTCATAGTTTAAATTTGACGAAGAAACTGTTGTATTGCTTGTTGTATCTTTTTCTGTTGTGGTATTTGTATTTTCATTTTTAACTGGTGTAGTTACCTCTGGTTTAGTTACTTCTGGCTTAGTAACTTCCGGTTTTGTAACTTTTGGTTCTTTAACTTCAGGTGCTGTTGTAACTGTATCTTTATTTTTTTGTAATATCGATTTCCAGTTTACAGACTTCCAGTTTTTTGTATTGCAGTCTAATGACTTTAAGTTTATTGAATTTAAGTCTATTGACTTTCCATTTACCTTTAATTTGCTTAATACTTTTGTACTATCGCTATTAGTGTAGAAATTGCTGTAGTAATTTTTAGCCATACTATTGAAATCAAAACATGCTTTTGTTGTATTTGCTTGTTCCGAAGCAAATGCTGATGTAGATGATAAGGCTAGTACTGCTGATAATGCTAATGCCATTGCTTTCTTTTTCATAAAATCACTCCTATATAGTTTGTAGTTTTAGAGGTATTATTTCCTTAAAATACCATTAAAATTATTGAACTTGTTATTGAGTTTTTTCGTCATAAGGTATTATAGCACTAACATACCCCTAGAGAAACCATCAATTACTTCTTAAAATGACAAATGTGTCAATAATATTACATATTATTGTAAAAAAATAAACGGTTTACAATATTCTTAACATTAACTTAAAAATTTATATACAACAGGTTAATATTTGAGGGTTTTATTTAATAAATCCTTGACAACTATTGAAATATGTATTATCATTCCATTAATAAATGTAATAATTGTATATAATTAGCTAACAGAGAAAGAAACTAGTAGCATACCTGGTTACAATATAGAGAGTGAGTCGGTAGGTGCAAGACTTATAGAACAGGCAATGTGAAATACGATTCTGGAGTTACTATGGGAAACCATAGCGGTATGTCTGAACGTTAAATCAGATAGAGGCACTTTTAAGGTGTAAATTGAGGTGGTACCACGGGTTTTCTCGTCCTTTTAGGAGAGATAGCCTTTTTTTGTTTATTATGTATTAGAACTAAAGGAGCGAATTATAATGGAAAAAGAAAATGTTTATGATGTATTAAAAGAAAGAGGATATTTACAGCAATGTACTCATGATGATGAAGTACGTGAGCTATTAGGGAAGGAATCGGTAACATTCTATATAGGTTTTGATCCTACTGCAGATAGCCTTCATATAGGACATTATATACAAATAATGGTTATGTCTATTATGCAACAGTATGGGCATAGACCTATAGCACTCATAGGTGGCGGAACAACTATGATAGGTGATCCAAGTGATAGAACAGGTATGCGTTCTATTATGACACAAGAAATTATTTCACAAAATGGAGAAAACTTTAAAAAGGTATTTCAAAAATTCTTGGATTTTTCAGATGACAAGGCTATTATGGCAAACAATGCAGACTGGCTCTTGCCTCTTAATTTTTTAGATTTCATGAGAGATGTTGGAGTTCATTTTTCAGTAAATAAAATGCTTACTGCAGATTGCTATAAAAATAGAATGGAAAAAGGACTTACATTTTTTGAATTTGGATACATGCTTATGCAATCTTACGATTTTTATGTTTTACATCAAAAATATGGTTGTAAGATGCAGTTTGGTGGCAATGACCAATGGTCAAATATAATAGGCGGAATTGAATTAACAAGAAGAAAAGATGGTGAACAAGTGTATGGAATGACATTTTCATTGCTTACTAATAGTGAGGGAAAGAAAATGGGAAAAACTGAAAAGGGTGCTTTGTGGCTTGATAGAAACAAAACAACACCATATGACTTTTATCAGTATTGGAGAAATATTGATGATGCAGATGTGGAAAAATGCTTAGCACTTCTAACCTTTATTCCAATGGACGAAGTTAGACGATTAGGAGCATTAGAAGGCTCTGAAATAAATAAAGCCAAAGAAATACTTGCATTTGAAGTTACAAAGCTAATTCATTCAGAAGAAGATGCTATAAATGCGCAAAATGCGGCAAGAGCGTTGTTCAGTGGTGGAGCAGATTCTGAAAATATTCCTACCTCAGAACTCACAAAAGAAGAGCTAGGTGAAGGAATGACAGTTATTGATTTAATGGTTAAAGCTAAATTAATAAAGTCTAAAAGTGAAGGTAGAAGGCTTATAGAGCAATCAGGGGTAAGTGTTAATGATAGTATTGTAAGTGATATTGGTGCGATAGTATTAGAAAAAGATTTTACGGATAATAAATTAATGATTAAAAAAGGTAAGAAGGTTTATCATAGAGTTAAATTAGTATAATTTATTTATGGACAGTCAATTAATTTGGCTGTCTTTTTGCATCTCTGGTTTTATGAAGATGTTAATTAGAAAGTTTTGTAATATTATAAATACAATTTTTAAAATAAATAAAAAATTGTTAATACTTTAAGAAATTTATGGTAAAATATATATAACAAATAAAGGAGTGTGATTAAATGTTAAACAAGCAATTAATAGAAGATACACTTACCGCTGCTTTGTCTACTGGTGGTGATTTTGCTGAGATATATGTTGAAGACAGAACAAATAATGGTATTGTAATGATTGGTGGCAAAGTTGAGAGCACTATGTCAGGTAGGGATTATGGTGTTGGTATAAGAATATTTAAAGGTTTTAACAGTATTTATGCTTATACAAATAAATCAGATAGGGAAACATTAATTTCTACAGCAAGGAGAGCAGCTGCTGCTGTAGAAGGGAATAATGGTGATATTTCAATAAATCTGACGAAATCTGACGTAAGAAATATAAGTTCAGTACAAATTGATCCTAATTCAGTAGAAAAAACAAGAAAGGTTCTATTGATGCGTCAAGCCTATAACACAGCATCAAACTATGATAAATTAATAACTCAAGTTACAGTAAATTATACAGATTATGTTCAAGATATAATGGTAGCTAATTCAGAGGGATTATGGAAACAAGACAGACGTGTACGTTCTCGTCTAGGAATTTCATCTATTGCATCAAAAGATGGAGAAATGCAATCTGGATTTTTTGGTCCAGGTGCTAGTATGGGATATGAGTTCTTTGAAAATTTAGATATAGATAAATATGCTAAAGAAGCATCTCGTATTGCTGTAACTATGGTTAATGCAAAATATAGCCCTAGTGGGAAAATGCCTGTTATTATAGACAATGGTTTTGGTGGTGTAATATTCCATGAAGCATGTGGTCACGGATTAGAAGCAACATCTGTAGCAAAAGGATTATCAGTTTATTCAGGTAAAATTGGTCATCAAGTTGCATCAAAACTTGTAACTGCGATTGATGATGGAACTATTCCTAATGAATGGGGAACTATAAACATAGATGATGAGGGAACAAAATCTCAAAGAAATGTATTAATTGAGAATGGTATTCTAAAAGGGTATATGATAGATAAATTAAATTCTAGAAGAATGAAAATGGATATAACTGGCTCAGGAAGAAGACAGTCATATAGATATGCTCCAACTTCTCGTATGACAAATACATTTATTGATAAGGGTATGTCCACTCCTGAAGAAATTATAGCAAATACGGAAAAAGGACTTTATGCTAAATATATGGGTGGAGGTTCTGTTAATCCAAGCACAGGTGAATTTAACTTTGCTGTAATGGAAGGATATATAGTGGAAAATGGTAAAATTAAAGAGCCAGTAAGAGGTGGAACTTTAATTGGTAAGGGAATGGATGTATTAAATAAAATAGATATGGTTGGAAATAATTTATCATATGGACAGGGGATGTGTGGTTCTGTAAGTGGTAGTATACCAACTAATGTAGGTCAGCCTATGATTAGAGTTTCTGAAATAACAGTAGGTGGAAGGGAAGGTGAGAAGTAGTGGATATGAAAAGTATGGTAGATAAGCTATTTGCAGAGGGTAAAAAGCATGGGATGGAAGAGATGGAAGTTTACTATGGCGGTGGAAATAGCTTAACTTTAAAAGTATTTGAAAAAGAGCTTGATGGTTATAGCTTGTCTGAAGTAGAAGGTTTGTCATTTAGGGGAATATATAACGGAAAAATGGGGTACTCATATACTGAAAAGGTAGACGAAACTTCAATCGAGCTGTTAGTTAAAGGGGCTATAGAAAATGCAAAGGTAATTGATTCTGATGATGAAGAATTAATATATGAAGGCTCTAAGGAATATAATGAAGTTAACAATTTTAATGAAGCTTTGAAAGATGTCAAAGAAGAAGATAAAATAAAATTTGTAAAGGAATTAGAGTCTGAATGTTTAAAAATAGATAAAAGAATTGTTTCTGTTGAAACCTGTGTATATGGGGATGGATACGGTGAAACAGTAATGTCTAATACAAAGGGACTATATCTACAGGAAAAAAGCAATATAGCATATACATATGTCGTAGTTATTGCAAAAGAGTCAGAACATATAAAAACAGGATTTTCTTATAGAACTGGAAATGATTTCAGTAAATTTAATGCAAAAGAAATAGCAGAAGAGGCAGTAAAAGAAGCATTGTCACATCTTGGAGCATCTTCTATAAAATCTGGAGATTATTCTATAGTACTTAGAAACAATGCATCAGCTGATATGTTAGAATCATTTGCAGGTATATTTTCTGCAGAAAATGTTCAAAAAGATTTATCATTATTAAAAGGAAAGTTAAATGAAAAAATAGGTAGTGATAAATTTACTTTAATTGATGATCCTTTTATGGAGGGAGGACTTTCTTCTAAATCATTTGATGGCGAAGGTGTCGCATGTAAATTTAAAAAAGTTATTGACAAAGGTACATTGAAAACTTATCTTCATAATTTGAAAACAGCTAAAAAAGATGGAGTTGAAACAACAGGTAATGCAAGTAAATCTTCTTACAAATCTCCTATAGATATATCACCTACGAACTTTTATATAGATAAAGGTAATAAATCATTTGATGAAATTATTTCGTCAATAGACAGGGGAATATTAATTACAGAACTTCAAGGGTTACACTCTGGATTGAACACTATTTCAGGAGATTTTTCTTTAGCTGCCCTTGGATTTGAAATAGAAAATGGTAAAATTAAAAGACCTGTTGAACAAATAACTGTAGCAGGAAATTATTTTGATATGATTAAAGATATAGAAGAAGTGGGAACTGACTTGAAATTCGGTCTCCCAGGGGATGCATATATAGGTTCACCATCACTTAAAATTAAAAAGCTTTCTATATCGGGAGAATAATATTAAATAATATAAAAAAAGATAATCCACATAGAGATTATCTTTTTTTTACAATTAATTATTATAGTATCAGTCTACTAGTCTACTCTTTCATGTTCGTTAAACAATAAAGTTATGCAGTATAAACCTGCTAAACCAACAAGTCCATAAACTATTCGACTGAAAATTGCAGTTTGACCTCCGAATATAGAAGCAACTAAGTCAAACTGAAATAATGCGATTAAACCCCAGTTTAAGGCTCCTATAATAACCAATACTAAAGCAAATTTATCCATAATTAATTATCCTCCTTAAATTTAAGTACAATCTTATTATTTCATTAATTTGTTATAGTATACATTTATTAAAAAAAAATTTATTAAATAGCTTGAATTAATCGTCGCCCTTGTTTATGGTCAATCTTTGCGGTTGGATTAATGTTAAATTAAATCATTTCTCATTAACATATATAGTTAATTTGAATATAATGAATAAAAAATGCTTTATTATTATTAGAGGAGGTAATTATGGATAACAATTGTAATTGTCAACCTATTGAATCTGAAATGGTTGATGTAAAAAATGAAATAAATGAACAATCTACTAAGGGAGCAGTTAAATCGCAATGTAGGCGTCATGGTTGTGGGGATGTGGCAGGAATAGGTGGAATAGATTCTTCACTACTATTTTTCTTTTTAATTTTAGTTTGTATTGTATGTCAATGTGATATTGGCATAGAAATGGATACATTGCTTTGGTTCTTCCTACTATTAGTAGTATTGTACCAGTATTATTTATAGTAATGAAAAACAGAGATAGTTGACATAAAATATCAGCTATCTCTGTTTTTTATTTTTTGTTTTTTTCATTGTCGATTAATTCTATTTCCAATTTGTCAAAGTCAATATCATCTATGAAATCATCTTCATAGAATGTAACATATTTAAATTCTGAAAATTCAATACGATGTTTTTCAAGCCATAGAGGAACACTTAAGTCAAACTTTTGGCAGATTTCTTTTAAGCATTTGTCTCTTTTTTCGGAAAAAGAAATATCCTCATTGTTTTTTACTGTTATAGATGAAATTATTTTGTTATGTTTTATTTTTTTAGCCCAAAGTTTATACATTTATTTCTCCTTTTATTATCCTCTTTCTAATGCAGTAGGACCAGTGCGTGTCATTTCAACAATACCATATGGAGTAAGAAGATGCAAGAAACTATTGTTTTTATCTTCAGATCCTGTAACTACAATAATCATATTTTTTGAACTGACATCAACTATATTTGCATCAAATATATCAACTATTTGTATAATTTCAGATCTTTTTGCACCTACAGAATTTACCTTGATCATCATAAGTTCAAATTGTACAGAAGTATTTTCTGTTAAAATATTTATTTTTATTACATTTATTAATTTGTGAAGTTGTTTTGTTATTTGTTCTATAATATAACTGTCTCCTGTTACAGCAACTGTTATTCTGGATATATTTGGGTCTTGGGTTTCTGCAACATTTAGACTATCAATATTGTAACCACGTCTAGTGAATAACCCTGATACCTTGCTTAGTGTACCTGAATAGTTTTCTACTAGTATGGATAATATTAACTTTTTATCTTTACTCATGTTTTCTACCTCCTAAACGAGGAACTGATGATATTTCTGGGTCAATTATACATTCAAGAATAAAAGGTTCATTATCCTTAAACATTTCAGTTATAGCATCATCTACCTCTTCATCAGTTGATATTTTAATTCCCTTTATATTATATGCATCTGCAAGTTTCATAAAATCAGGGCTGAAACCAAGTGTTATTCCAAAATAGGAATTTTCATTATAAGTATTTTTTTGTAATTCTCTAACCATTCCTAAATAACCATTATTAAAGATTATAAATTTAACTCCTGCATTTTGTTCTCTTGCAATAGCTAAATCACTCATTAGCATTTGGAATCCACCATCACCCATTGATGCTACAACTTTAGTGTTGGGAAGTGCTATTTTAGCACCTATAGAGGCTGGTAAGCTATAACCCATTGTTCCAAGGCCTCCAGAAGTGAAAAATCTTTTACTACCACTTACAGTGAAACTATGAGCTGCCCATATTTGATTTATCCCTACATCACTAACCCATATTCCATCATTACCCATAAACTGAGATATTTTATTTATTAATTTCTTTGGATTAAGAGGTGTATCATGAGCAAATAATTTTTCCATATAGTTTTTTCTTTTTTGCTGTAATTCTGATAACCACGATTTTGTATTTAGTTCATAGTCATAATCTAACAAATCGTTTAAGATATCCTTGGCATTGCCTACTATAGGAATTTTAGTTTCAATATTTTTTCCAATTTCAGCAGGGTCAATATCTATATGTATTACATTTCTAGTTAGACTGCTTTTGTGTATCATTGAAGTTGACCTATCAGCAAATCTAGCACCGATAACTATTAATAAATCTGATTCATTCATAGACTTGTTAACAAAGTTATATCCATGGGAACCAAGTAAGCCTGCAAAATAAGGATTGTCATTTGGAAATGCATCTACACCCATCAATGAACATACAACGGGAATTTTAGATTTTTCTACAAACTTTATTAGAGCATCATTAGCTTCTGCAGCTCTTATTCCACCGCCAGCACATATAACTGGTCTTTGTGATTTGTTTATTAAATCAACAGCTCTTTTCACTTGTCTGGTGTTTCCGCTTAATGTAGGTTTATAACCTCTTATGTTGATTTCGGAAGGGTATTCAAAATCTATGTATGTATCCTGTATATCTCTAGGTATATCAATTAAAACAGGACCTTTTCTTCCGGTTGAAGCAATATAAAAAGCTTCCTTAAAAATTCGAGGAATTTCTTTTGCATTTTTTACCAAATAGCTATTTTTAGTAAATGATTCAGTGGCCCCAATTATATCAGCTTCTTGAAACATATCTCTACCTATGCTTGTTGAATCAACCTGTCCTGTTATTGCTATAAGTGGAATGGAATCCATATATGCTGTTGCTATACCGGTTATTAAGTTCGTTGAACCTGGACCGGAAGTAGCTAAGCAAACACCTACGTTGTTCAAAGCTCTACCATATCCACTTGCCATATGTGCGGCCGACTGCTCTTGCCTAACTAACACATGCTTGATATTTGAACTGCGGAGGGCTTCATATAGAGGAAGGACGGCTCCACCAGGGTACCCAAATATCACATTTGTATTTTCTGCTTCTAAGCATTTAATAATTGCTTCTGCTGCTTTTATTCTCATATAAAAACCTCTCTTTCGTATAAAATATAATTAAATAAAAAAAAGCAGATGTTCTCGTTACAAAAAACGAGAATACCCGCGGTACCACCTTAATTCCATATAGGCTCTTAATAAATAACGGTTTATCCGTTTAACTCTACTACAACTTCAAGTCAAAAGCTCAAAAGCAAAATATTTCAGCGATAATTTTGCTCTCTACAAGGTATATATAAATACTCTCTTTCATTGCCTCAATATATAATTATCATCTATAATAATCAAATAAGGCATAAAAGTCAATAATTATTTTTCAGAGATTAGGGGACGGTTCTTTTTGTTTGAGATAAATCTCAAACAAAAAGAACCGTCCCCTAATCTCCATTAATCTCTATGAAAAAGCTGGTACAACTTCAAATCCTTTTTTAAAGAAACTATTAGAATAATCTATTTTAGCACCTTTTATAGCACCTTCTAAATCTTCTGAAACAATTATGTCCATACCTTCTACATTGTAAATTTTTTCATTTTCATTTTGTTTCTCCGAAACAATACCAAGAGTGGCACCACATCATGAATAACCAGTTATCTTTAGTTTTATAGGCATATTTTTTTCTTTGTATTCCATTAATTTCTCTTTTGCTAGTTCAGTTAAATTGAAATTCATTTTTCTTTCCTCCTTTTTTTCTCTTATTATTGTAGGCTTATTATATAAAATAAATACATACCATTCAGTGACATTGTCACCAAAATAATATTTTGTATTTTTAAAAAAATATAGTTTTATGTTATAATTATATATGATATCATAACATATGTTTATAATAAACATTTTTTTATGGAGGACTACATGATTAATAATAAGGATATAGATTTTATTAGTAATAAATTAGAATTTTGGAATAGTTTGACTATTACAGAAAAAAAACAAATAATCAGTAAGTCTCAATTAATTTCTTATACTAAAGGAAAAAGTGTATATGATGGCCTAGATGATTGCAGAGGACTAATAATTGTAAAAAATGGACAGTTGAGAACTTATATTTTATCAGATAATGGTAAGGAGGTTACGTTATATAGGTTGTTTCATGATGAAATATGTATAATGTCTGCGTCATGTGCTTTAAATAATATGAATTTTGATTTATATATAGAAGCAGAAAAGGATAGCGAAATCATACTTATACCAACAGATATTTATTCTGAAATTAGTAAGAATAATATTGAGGTGCAAAAATTCACCAATAAGGTAACACTAACAAGATTTTCTGATGTCATGTGGATTATGGAGCAAATATTATTTATGAGTTTTGATAAAAGATTAGCTATGTTTTTGCTAGATCAATCATCAATAGAGAAATCGGATACTATATATATGACACATGAAGATATAGCAAAACATATGGGTAGTGCTAGAGAGGTTGTTAGCCGAATGCTCAAATATTTTCAAAATGAAGGTTATGTAAAAACAGAAAGAGGAAGCATCATTTTGAAAAATAAAAAGAAGCTTCAGTCAATAACATTTTAATTATTAAAGTTTTCATATTAATATGTTAATAGGATTTTTTTAATATCATCAAAATTTGAATAAGTTTGTTTATTTATTGTTTTAATAATTTCGGCAGGACGGTTTTTTATAATAAATATGGTGTCAGACAATAATATGGCTTCATCAATATCATGAGTTATAAAAATAACAGTACGATTGCTTTCCTGCCACAATTTTTGGAAAGATAGTATCATTTCCTGCTTTAACTTCATGTCAAGGCCTTTAAAGGGTTCATCCATTATTAAAATATCAGATGGATATGCAAATGCTCTTGCAAGGGAAACTCTTTGAGCCATACCACCACTAAGCGTTTTAGGTTTATAATCTTTATATTCTCTAAGTTCTACCATGTCAATATAACTGCTAATAATCTTTTTTCTTTCTTTTAAATCATATAAATCTTTTAAAACAAAGTCAATATTATCATACACACTATACCATTCCAGAAGTCTAGGTTCTTGAAATACATAAGAGTATAAAGAATTTTCTATACCTGATATACTTCCTGATTCTACAGATACTAATTTTGCAACAATGTTTGCAATTGTAGTTTTGCCTACACCTGAAGGACCAAATAAACATGATATCTCATTTTTTTTAAAACCTATATTAAAATCCTTTAATAATTGCAAATCATCAAAATTTTTTGATATGTTTTTTAACTCAATCATCATAACCACCCAATTTAAAAATTGTTTTTAAAAATTTTTCAAACATAAAACTTAACATAACTATTATTATAGTCCATGCAAATAAATCAGGTATTTCTAAATATACTTTAGAGTCATATAGAAATCTTCCAATAGAATATTTAGGTAAACTAAGTACTTCAGCAGCAGAAGTAACTTTCCAACCTATTCCTAGAGCTGAAATCATACCTGCTTTAATATAAGGAAGAGCTGAATAAAAGTAAACAGATTTTATAATTCTAAATTTATTAATATTATACAATTTACACATCTCAAGAAGTTTTGTATCAGCATTTTTAATTCCCATGACAGTATTAGTCCATACTATAGGGAAACACATTAAAAATGCTACAAAAATAGGAACATTTGTATCTTTAAACCACATTAAAGCGATAATAATTATAGACATTACAGGAACAGTTCTCATAATATTTATTAAAGGGTTAAATAAATCATATAGAAATCGGCTTATTCCGCAAAAATATCCAAATAAAATACCTAAAAAACATGATAGAATAAACCCGAAAACAGTTCTATAGGAGCTAAATAATATAGTTGTATAAGTTTCCTGTAAGAATAATAACTTGTAAAGGGCCTTTAAGGTTGAATAGGGAGAAGGGAGATAAATTTCCCTATTAATAATAAGCGAAATTATCCCCCAAATTGAAATCCAAAATAGTATTATAAAGATTTTTTTTAATTTACTCTGAATAGTAGAAACCCTCATCCGGTAAATTACCTCCCACAGAAGCTGGATTTGAATCAAATAATATTTTATAAAAACTGTTTATGCTTTCTTTTGCATCATTTGCAAATTTATAAGTTATGCCACAATAAGGTATTGCCTTTTCAACAAGGGCTGCACTTGGCATGATTTCATTTTTTTCAACTAAAACTGATGCATCGGATGGATTTTCATTTACCCAGTTCACTGAAGTTTCATATTGCTTTAAAAACTCTGCTACGAATTCTTTGTTATTTGCTGCAAATTCTTTGTTAACTATTATACAACCAGTATAAATTTCACTTTCTCCATTTGTAGCATCTTCCCATTCTTTATTTAAATCAATTAACATATTGACATCAGCATTTTTCATCATAACTTGTGTAACGAAAGGTTGTGGTAAAAGGGCAATTTTTGTGTCAGTAGCTATTACACTTTGAGCTAAAGTAGGGTGGTCTAATGAATAATCAAGTTCAACTTTTCCATCAAGTTCATTTTGTTTTAACAAATAATTCATTATAAAATCAGGAGTCGAACCTTTTGCACTCATACCAAGAGTTTTACCTTCAAGGTCTTTCATAGAAGAAACTTCATCAGTACCTACTATGAATATATTGCCTACAGTATTTAGTGCCATTATTTGAACAGCGCCACCTGTTTTGTTGTATAAAACAGAAGCAAGATTAATAGGTACAGAAGAAATTTGAATTTCTCCACTTATTATTTTCCCTGTCAATGCATCAGGAGCACTTTCTGCTATATATTCTACCTTATATTCATCACTATTTAATGCTTTTTCATCAATCATTTTTATCATTCCTATTGATGTAGGACCATTCAATCCTGCAATAGTAACATTGATTGGTTCATTAGGTTGTGTTGGTTCTTCTGGTTGAACAGTTTCAGTTGGTGTATTTTCTTCAGGAGCTTTTTCTTCTGTTTGAGTACAACCAACAAGTACACTTAATATTAATACAATTACTAATAATAAACTAATTTTTTTCAATTTTTTACCCTCCATTTAATAATTTTTTTTTGATAAAGCACTTTTTACACTTAACCCATGAATTTTACCGAGCTTTCCAGTAAGAGCACCAATTTCATCATTAGTTCCATCAACAATTATTGAGATTACATTTATTCCTTTTTCCTTATAAGGAACTCCCATTCTACCAATGATAATATTACCATATTGATGTAAAATATCATTAACTTCATTAATATGGGATACATCTTCAATTACTATGCCGATGACACCGATTCTTTTATCCATTTTAACCTCCTTACTATTATGGCAAATAAAAATCCTTGTAAGCAAATGCAAACAAGGAATGTAATTTTAGAACATATTAGAATACTCTCCTTCCTTGCCCTTAGAAAAATCCTTAAGCTTAGATTTGATATTAATTTAACATATTTATAAAAATAATGCAAGAAATATTATTATTATAGCTTTAAAGAATTTACAGCTTTTTCTAGTTGAATCATGGATTTTTCTAGAATTGTGCGTGGGCACGCAACATTTAAGCGCATAAAGCCAGAAAGGCTACGACAGAAGTCATTTCCAGAATTAAGACCTAGACCTGCTTGCTTAATCATAAATTTGCTTAATTCATCATTTTCTAATTCTAACTCCCGACAGTCCAACCAAACAAGATATGTGCTTTCGGGTCTACTAGGCTTAATTTTTGGTATATATTTACGACAGTAAGTACCTATAAAATCAATATTATCTTCGATGTATGAAATTAATTGTTCCAACCATTCTTGACCTTGTCTGTATGCTGCTTCAACAGCAACGAGACTAAAACAATTATTGCGATGAATATCCAAGCTCTTCCAAAAAGTATCGAAAACCTCTTTGACTTCATCATTAGGGAATATTACAAAAGAAGCCTGAAGTCCTGCCAAGTTGAATGTTTTTGTACAAGATGTACAAGTTATAGTTTTCTGGGAAGCCTCTTTTGATATGCTTGCAGTAGGAATATGCTTATTATTCCACAATACTAAATCTGAATGTATCTCGTCTGAAATAATCATAACATTGTACTGTAAGCATAGATCAGTAATACGTTGGAGTTCTTTTTGATTCCACACTCTACCTACGGGATTGTGAGGGCTACAGAAAATAAATAATTTTGGATGTTGTTTTAATTTTTCTTCAAAATCTTGAAAATCTATAGAATATATACCATCACTTTCGGATAGTTGATTTTCAATTACAACTCTATCCCATGATTCTATTACATCATAAAACTCAGGGTATACTGGGGTTTGTATAAGTATTTTATCGTTTTCGTCTGAAAATTCTCTAATAATAACCGATAAAGATGGAACAACTCCGAGGCTAAAACTAATTAAATCTTTATTAACTATCCAATTATTGCGAGTTTTTTGCCAATCACAAAAAGCTTCATAATAAGAATTTGGACGAGAAGTGTAACCAAAGATTTCTTGTTCAGCTCTTTTCATAATGGCATCTTTAATAGGCTTTGCTACTTTGAAATCCATATCTGCTATCCACAATGGTATTACATCAGAAGTTCCAAATTTCTTTTCTCTTTCATCAAATTTAGCAGCAAAGTTATTACTGCGGTCAACTATTTCATTAAAATTATATTTCATGTTTTACCTTCCTATTTTATTTATATGAATAATATTTTGATATGTTATATCAAGGCAAAAATCATGCCAATTTTTCAGAAGAAGTACAATCGCATTTTATAGTGAGTTATATAAGATATCTTTTATTTCATATAATTAAATGGTTGAAGTTGTATGACTTCAACCATTTAATTATAAAAATTCTTTTAAAATATGTGAGATCTGAATTCATTAAGAACTTTTATACCTCTATCATTTATTTTACTACCACCTCTACCTCTTGACATTTTAATTAAACATAGATTATTTAAATCCATTAAAATTCCGCGAATTTCCTGTTGAGTAAGGAAACGACCGGCAGCTTCTGCGTCATCTGAAATGGAGAGCCTACCTTTAGATATTTTATGAATAAATCCTATATGTAATGTGTTTAGAACAAATAAGTAATCATCTAATCTATTTCCTGCTAATTGCTCTAAAAGTTTTGCCTCTAGATTAGTTTTTGTATCGGAATTGCATTTTGATGTTGACATAGCTTCGTTATAAAAACCAGGCGGCAAATCATCATAATAAATCATGTCCTTCTCTATATATGTGAGGTATTCGACGTAGTTGTGCAATTCACGAATATTTCCACTCCAATTATGAGAAAGTAATGCACGAGTTACCTCTGGTGACAGAGTAAAGTTCCCATTTAATTTAGATTTAAAGTAATTAAATAAGAGCATAATATCACTACCTCTATCCCTTAATGGCGGTATCTGTATAGGTAAGGTGTTTAAGCGAAAATATAGGTCTTTTCGAAAACTTCCATTATACACTAGCTCTTCAAGACTTTCATTGGATGCGGCAATGATTCGTACATCAATACTAATGATTTTATTTCCTCCCACACGCATAATCTCCCTTTCCTGGATAACACGAAGCAATTTTACTTGTAGAGCTGTGCTCATTCCTTCCACTTCATCTAAAAACATTGTTCCTTTGTGAGCATATTCAAAAAGTCCCAACTTTCCACCTTTTTTTGCGCCGGTGAAAGATCCTTCATCATGACCAAACAATTCACTTTCTAGCAAATTATCTGGCATTGCAGCACAATTTATTGCAATGAAAGGATAATCTCTACGTTTTGATTCATTATGTATAGCATGTGCAAAAAGTTCCTTCCCTGTACCACTTTCACCAGTAATTAGAACGGTAGAATTAGTTTTTGCCATCTTTTTAGCAATGGCACAGGATCTTTTAATTGCTTCACTATCTCCTATAATATCATTAAAAGTATATTTTGCTTTATGGCCTTTATTAAGCAATTGAATACGCAATTTATGTTGCTTATATTCTTCTTCAGTAAATCTTTGTATTGTTGCAAAAGAACCGATGTATTCATTACCACGTATTACAGGAGTAACGGTCACATTAATATCCACACCACCTACTTTAATTAATAGATTATTTATCTTTTTTTGAGTTTTTCTACACTCTTCAAAAGGCAAAAATGAAAATATTGAATCAGCAGGATGATCAATTGCTTGCTCTTTAGTAATACCAGTAATTTCTACCGCTTTTGAATTACAAGCAAAAATAATATCATTTTCATTCACTCCAATAATTCCTTCATCCATAATTTCCATTAAAATTTCAAATTGACTTTCCATTCTGAGTGCCCTTCCGAAAAGTTGGTCAAAGCTATAATTGTTAACGGCTAAAGAACGGAAATATTCTTTAAACTTTTCTCTTTCTAACAAGTAATCAAATTTTAGTCTAAGTGCAATTTCAACTACAGTTGTGGTATCTAACACACGTTGACCAAGGTCGATAATGGTTTTTACATCATTTGGCACGTAGCGGGCTTCGCCCACTGTCACAGCTAAATCAAAGCCGTTAACTGGCATAGCACCAGGATAATATGGAGTAAAGCTTATGTGATTTATGCCTAATTGACTGAGATAAGTTATAGCTTCACGAACCATTATTTCGCTTAAATTGACAAATAAAGCTTTGCTTCCCTTTGGAATGCTCATTAAAGTTTCAATTGAACTATTAGTAAACGCTACTTCGATTTCTACTTTAGGAACATCTATAGGAATAAATTCTTTAAGATCAGTGATGTTTTCAAAAGCATCAGTTGTAACTACAAATAAGTCTTGTTCATCCATATTTTTAACAGAACCATCTAGTACACTGTAAGAGCTAGTTATAACTAGCTCGCCAAAGAGTTCCTTAATCTGATTTGCGTAAAATTTTGAAGCCGCACAATCTAATGTAACTACAGCAATTTTTTTCTTTATGGAACTCACCCTTTCCAATTATAATTGTTATAATGGTAATTCTTTTTGAAAAATAAGTCAAGGAATCTTCTAAATAATAAATTATTCGAAAAAATTGAAAATTTGGATATTGGCATAGAATTTGCTAAGCATGTTATTAAGAATTTATAATAACTTTAATAGTTTTAAATTGACAATAATAAAATAAAATTTCTAGATGTGAGGTAAGATAATGATTAAACAAGTTAAAGATGGTATATTGTATTTTGACGGATGCAATACTTTGGAATTAGCAGAAAAATATGGTACGCCACTGTATGTTATGTCTGAAACAGCAATAGTAGAAAAATGTAGAGAAATAAGGAATTCATTTTTACAAAAATATAAAAAAACAAGAGCAGCATACGCTTCAAAGGCATTTTTAAATCTTTCTATGTGCAAAATAATTGAAAGAGAAGGATTATGTATAGATGTAGTATCAGGTGGGGAATTGTACACTGCTATTAAAGCAAATTTTCCTCCGGAAAAAATAGAATTTAACGGTAACAATAAAACAATAGATGAAATTGAATTAGCAGTTGATTATAACATAGGAAGAATAATAGTTGATGGACTTGATGAATTAAGCTTAATTGAAAGTGTATGTAAACAAAAAGGTAAAAAGATGAATGTTCTTTACAGAATAACACCAGGTGTAAAAAGTGACTCCCATGATTATATAGTTACAGGAAAGAAAGATTCAAAGTTTGGTATTCCTTTAGATGATGAAATAATATTTCCCGCTATAGAGCAAGCTATAAAATCAGAATATGTGAATTTTATGGGTTTTCATTATCATGTAGGCTCTCAGCTTCACGACAATGCATCCCACTTAAAAGCACTTGAAACATCATTGAAGTTAATAAAAGATACAAAAGATAAGTATAGTTATGTAACACCAGAGATAAATATTGGAGGAGGCTTTGGCATAAAATATACAGATGCAGACGACAAGAAGCCATATTCATACTTTTTGGATCCAATGATGGAAAGAATCGAAGAATTTTCAAAAGATTTAAATATAGAAAGACCTGAAGTAGTAATAGAACCAGGAAGAAGTATAGTTGGAGAAGCGGGTATTACTTTATATACAGTAGGAACAATAAAAGATATCCCTGGAATAAGGAAATATGTTTCTGTAGATGGTGGAATGACTGATAATATTAGACCAGCTCTTTATCAAGCAAAATATGAAGGAGTTGCAGCTAATAAAGTGGATGAACCAAAAACAGATACAGTTACAATTTGTGGCAAATGTTGTGAATCAGGAGATGTACTTATTAGAGATGCGGAAGTAGCACCATTAAAAAGAGGAGACATATTTGCTATATTTTCAACAGGAGCATATGGATATACAATGTCTAGCAATTATAATAAAAATCCATTGCCAGCAGTTGTATTAGTAAAAGAAGGCGAATCAAGAATTGTAGTCAAAAGACAAAGTTATGATGATATGATCAAAAATGATTTGTGTTAATTAAAAAATATAATATGGAGAGGAGCAATTATGGAATTTACAAAAATACAAGGGGCAGGAAATGATTTTATAATAATAAACAATATGAAGTTAAAGTTGCCTTTAAATGACATTCCTGCAATGGCTAAAAAATTATGTACAAGGAAAGTTTCTTTAGGTGCTAATGGATTTATGGTTGTTGATTTTCCTGAAGGTGATGCTGATTTTAAGATGCGTTTTTACAATTCAGATGGCAGTATTGGAGAAATGTGTGGAAATGGTGCAAGATGCATTGCAAGATATGCATACTTAAATAATATCGCAGGGAAAAATATGAGATTTGAAACATTAGCAGGTAATATTTCAGCTGAAATATTAGAAGGAAGACTTGTGAAGGTACAGCTTAACAATCCTGAAAAAGTTATGCTTGATCATGATGTTGAAATTGACGGTATAAAATATGAGTGCTCATATGTTGAACTTGGTAATCCTGGGATACCTCATGCTATAGTAAAATACCCTAATCTTGAAAATACAGAAGAAAGTCAAATATTTGATCTTGGTAGAAAAATAAGATTTTATAAAGAATTTCCAAAAGGAGCAAATGTAAACTTTTTTAATATTTTAGACGATACAACAGCAATTGTAAAAACATATGAAAGAGGAGTGGAAGATTTTACTTTAGCATGTGGAACTGGTTCAGGTTCAACTGCGGTTGCACTTATATTTAAGGGTTATCTTAAGAGCAATAAAGTAAAAATTATTGTTCCAGGTGGAGAATTGTTTATAGAAGTAGAAAGAGCAGAAGATAAAATAGAAAAATTATTTTTAATAGGTGATACCAATATAATTGCAGTTGGACAAATAATAGATGAAGATTTAAACTCAATATCATAATCAATTTAATCGATATAAATATTTGTACCACCAGTGGTGTAAATGTTATATATAACTACAAATTAAGGATTATTTAAAATCTATTTAAATAATCCAAAAAAGAGGAAAGGAAGTATCAAAATGAACAAAAATAAACAAAGCGTATGGAAGAACTATCGTTTCCCCATCATTTTAATTTTATCTATCGTAATAGGCAGTATCATTGGTATTATCTTCGGTGAAAAGGCTATAGTTCTTAAACCATTTGGGGATGTATTTCTTAACTTAATGTTCACTGCTGTAACACCTTTAGTATTTGTTACTATAGCTGGTGCAGTTGGAAGCATGATAAACATGAAGAGATTAGGGAAGATTTTAGGTAATTTGTTCCTAACATTCGTTGTTACAGGATTTATTGCTTCGGTTGTTATACTAGTTGTTGTAAAACTATTTCCACCTGCTGCCGGTGTCAACATAGTAATGGAAGCCGGTACAGAGTTAGAGTCAGTTAAACTTTCTAATCAAATTGTTAATGCATTAACAGTTAATGATTTTAGTAAGTTGCTTTCACGTTCTAATATGATGCCTCTTATTATATTCTCAATTTTGTTTGGCTTCTGTGTTAGTTCTTTAGGTGAAGATAACATGATTGCCAAAGGACTTGATGCTATGTCAAAAGTTATGATGAAATTTATTGGAATAATTATGTTGTATGCTCCAATAGGTTTAGGTGCATATTTTGCAAGTTTAATTGGAGAGTTTGGTCCTCAGTTACTTGGTGCTTATGCAAGAGCAATGGTTATTTATTATCCAGTATGCATTTTGTATTTCTTTATTGCTTTTACAGGATACTCATACTTTGCTGGTGGTAAATTAGGTGTAAAAACTTACTTTAAAAATATATTAGGGCCTGCTATTACATCAATTGCAACTCAAAGCTCAATAGCAACACTTCCTGTAAACTTAGAAGCAACTGAACGTATGGGAGTTCCTAAGGATATCCGTGAAATTGTGTTACCGATTGGTGCTACTATGCATATGGATGGTACTGTTTTATCTTCTATATTGAAAATTTCATTTTTGTTTGGAATATTTGGACAAGAGTTCTCTGGAATGGGAATTTATATTACTGCAGTAGCTATTTCGATTCTTGGCGGTGTAGTTATGTCAGGTGTTCCAGGTGGTGGACTTATTGGCGAAATGTTAATAGTAAGCTTATTTGGATTTCCACCAGAAGCATTTCCAATTATTGCAACAATTGGATTTCTAGTTGATCCTCCTGCTACATGTGTAAACAGTACAGGTGATGCTGTTGCATCTATGGTAGTTACAAGATTAGTAGAAGGCAAAGGCTGGATGATGAAAAATGTTCAAATGTTATCATCTGATAACAATAGCTAAATGGTAAGATTATTTAGCTCTATATACAAGACTACCACATAAATAAGAAAAAAATATTACGGCTATCTAAGATAGCCGTAATATTTTTATTTAAGAATTAATAATTCATCAACTGAAATGTTAAAATGTTTTGCAAAAGCTGTTAAGTAAAATTCTGAAGGTATTTCCTCGCCTGATTCATAAAGTTTAATTCTATCTTTTGGTATATTCAATGTATTGCCTAATTCTTGCTTAGTTAAGTCTTTTTCTTTTCTAATCTCTCTTAATCTTTCACCTAATGTCATAGTTGGTCTCCTCTATTTTATTATTATAGACTCATTCATTTCTCTTTATTGTATCTACATTATATCATACTATTCATAAACATCAATATGATTATTAGTTTGTTTTAAATTGTAATTTTTAATATGGCTATAGAAAATAAAAGCGATTTTTGTTTAAAGTAAAAAAAGAAAAAATTTAGTTCATTATTTTTATTCCTAGTAATAATTATTTTTGTTGATAGGTATTTAAAAAAGTAACAATTAGGTAGAAATATATCTTTGAATATTTTTTATAATAAAGGAAAATATAAAAAGGATATATTATGAATTAAAGGAGAGTGAATAATGTTTTTTCATGATAAAAAACTTCTATTTGAAGTACGAGTAGAAAAACCTAATCCTAATTATGCTGCAATGTTACAAGAACAAATGGGTGGTCCGCACGGAGAGTTGAAAGCAGCATTACAATATTTATCACAAAGTCAGCGCATTAAAGATCAAGAAATTAAGGATTTATTCCTTGATATTGCGGCTGAAGAATTTAGCCATTTAGAAATGGTTGCCACTACAGTGAATTTACTTAATGGTCATTATCTGGATGCACAAAATGCAACTATCGGTAGCATACAAGCTCATGTATCATCTGGACTTACACCAATGCTAAGTAATGCCTCCGGATATTTGTGGACAGCAGCTTATATAAATGAAACAGGAGACCTAGCTGCAGACATTTTATCTAACATTGCAGCAGAACAGCGTGCGAAGGTAGTATATGAATATTTATATAGACAAATTAATGATAAAGGTGTAAGAGATACAATTGATTTCTTATTAAACCGTGAAGAGGCTCATAATACAATGTTTAGAGAAGCTTTTAATAAACTTCAAGATACAGGTTCATTAAAAGACTGGGGTGTTACTAATGATTCTAAGCTTTATTTTGACTTATCATCACCTGGCGGACAATATTTTAATGCTGATAATCCCCAACCACCAAGATTTAACAACCCATCTCCAAATACTAAATAAACAAAATTTAATATAAAAGACTCACTATTTGGTGAGTTTTTTGTTTTGTTTATTATAATTTCAAAAATATTGTGAATCATTTAATTAAACATGAAAAATAATGTTGAAATACTTGCAATTAGTATATATACTTTAAATATCTAATAATAAAGGATGTGTAGTATATGGTATCTACAAAATGGTTTCAAGGTACAGAGAATTTAGAATTATGTTTTGAAATAAGGAAAAGTGTTTTTTGCGATGAGTTAAATATGAGCTCTGAATTTATAAGTGATATCTACGATGGTTTTTCTTTTAATGTAGTTCTATATGAGGATGAAAAAGCTGTAGGAACTGGAAGGTTAATATTTAGTGATGGAAAATATTTAATTGATAAGATTTGTGTTTTAAGTGAATATAGAGGGAACTCATTGGGGGAATTAATAATAAGAATGCTTGTTAGGAAAGCAGTAACAATTGGAGCAAAACAAACATATTCAGTATTAGATTTAAAGTACAAACGCCTGTTTGAAAAAGTAGGTTTCAAAGAAACAAGCTTAAATTCAGACGGTAATTGCTTAATGTTGAAAGAAGGGGATGTAGGTGGACACTGCTCCTAAAAAATATAGAAATTTGTATTTCTTTAAAAATATCAATACAAGAATATCTTTAAATTAGGAGAAATTATATGTTGCAAACAGGAATATTTAATTGGTTTGGTTATATTCTTCCGTTTGAGGAACGAATTAAATTAATAAAAGAAGCAGGTTATGATTATGTTATGCTATGGTGGGAAGATGAATCGTATCCTGATTTTGTAGACAAGAAAATTATGATTAATATAGCTAAGGACAATGGACTTGGGCTTGACAATGTACATTTGCCTTATGACGATATAAATATGCTTTGGAGTGATGATAATATCAAGAGGCAGAGTCACACTGATAAGATAATTAGATGGATGCATGAATGCAAAGTGAGTGGTGCAGATATGGTTGTAATGCACACAAATCATGGGGATAATTATAACTTTGAATATATAAAGGGCTATGAGTCTTTTAATAAAATAGTTAATTGTGCCGAGGATATTAAACTTAAAGTGGCTTTTGAAAATACTCAAATGTTTCATTATACAGATTTTGTTTTAAAAGAGTTTGACTCAGAATATGTTGGCTTTTGTTATGACTCTTCTCATGATTTTGTTAAATATCAAAGTTTTGGGGAAATATTGGAGAAATGGAAACATAAACTTTCATGTGTTCACTTGTCAGATAATGATGGGACATGCGATAGACATTGGATTCCTACTAAAGGTCATGTCAATTGGGAGAAGATTATAAATATTATTAAACAAACAAATTGTAAAAGCTTTTCTATGGAGACGTATCCTTATGAAGAAGAGAAAAATCTAGAACCAATTCAATTTTTAATAAAGGCGAAAAATAACTTGATCTCTATTTTATAATAGATAATTTAAGTAAAATTTTGTTTAGCACTTAGGAGGAAAAATGTTTAAGAATAAAAATGTTATGCCGTATATTTCAGCTGTTATATATTCAATAATTTTCGGATTAAGCTTTTTATTTACTAAGAAGGCGTTAGTAGCAGCTTCTACGTTTAAGCTTTTGTCATTTAGATTTATGCTTGCATTTATAGTTATGTCTGTATTAATTTTATTTAAAATCATAAAGGTTAATTATAAGGACAAACCAATTAAAGACTTGCTTATTGCTTGTATTGCACAACCTGTTATATATTTTATTTTTGAAACATATGCAATAAAATATACATCTTCATCTTATACAGGATTGTTTGTTGCATTAATTCCTATTTCTGTTTCAATAATGGGAATTTATTTTTTGAAAGAAATGCCTAGCAAAATACAATGGGTATTTATTGTTATGTCGGTATTAGGAGTCGTATATATACTTCTCAATGATTTTACATCTGCTGTAGGTAATGGAATAGTATTAGGAACTATATTTCTACTTATTGCAATTATATCAGCTTCTATTTTTAGTATTTATTCCAGAAAGATATCTTCATATTTCTCTTCTTTTGAAATAACTTATTTTATGATGGGGATAGCAGCTTTAGTATTCAATATAGTATCATTATCACTGGATATATTAAGTGGAAATTTAAGAAATTATTTTGAACCTCTATTAAATAATGATGTTATTGTAGCGGTAATTTATTTAGGATTGTTATCTTCTATTGTTGCATATTATTTCATGAATTATTCCTTATCAAAAATGAGTGCTTCTAAGTGTATGGTTTTTGCTAATTTAGCAACTATAATAAGTATTATTGCGGGTGTGATTTTTATGAATGAGAAATTTTACTATTATCATGTCATAGGTTCTATTATGATTTTAGGTGGTATTGTAGGAGCTAATTATTTTAAAACTATAGATATTAAATCAGAAAATACCAAGGAATTAAATTAGACATTAATAGATTGGAGGATTAAATGAAACGATTAAAATTAATTAAGGTTTTTACTTATATTAACGGAGTTATAACAGTTTTGCTAGGGTTAATGTATGTTTTTAAAAGGTTTATGTTGTTTAAATTGCTTGAAATCTCGAATGATAATGCATCTTCTATTGCAGTTATTGGTGGAGCTGATGGTCCAACTACAATTTTTCTTACAACTACTCAAGGGGGAATATCCTTAGAAATATTAATATTAATTTTTGGAGTAATAACTACAGTATTATTTTTGTTGGCTAAAAATATAAAAAAAGAGTAGTTATTAGTAGGGTATGTTAATTTTTATTTTGTTTGATGAATAAACAGTTTAGTGGTAAAATATTTTTAATAAGTTGGTATATTAAGGTAAGGAAAAACTAAAAATATTTTGGAGGGTTATATGATTAATAAAGAGCGTTTGATTAAAACTTTCATGGATTATGTAATAATTGATAGTGAAACTAAAAACGAAAAAGCTATTTCTGAAAGGATTGCAAAGGATTTAAAGGATTTAGGTTTTAAGGTATATGTTGATAATTCGGGTGAAAAAGCAAAATCAAATGGAAATAATGTGTATTGCTTTTTAGAAGGTACAAAGGATTTAGACCCAATACTATTTAGTGCTCACATGGATACAGTTACTCCAGGAGTAGGAATCGAACCATATATGGATGGAGAATACATAAAAAGTAAAGGGGACACAATCCTAGGGGGCGATGATAAATCTGGAATAGCTGCTATAATTGAAGCTTTAAAAGTTATAAAGGAAAATAATTTACCTCATGGACCAATTGAAGTTGTTTTTTCTATATGTGAAGAAGGTGGATTGCTAGGTGCTAAATATGTTGAGCTAGATAAGCTTAAATCTAAGCAAGCAGTGGTTCTTGATAGTGGGAATAGTCCAAGTAAAATAGTAATAGAAGCACCAGGCCAAAATAATATACACGCAAAAGTATTTGGAAAGCCATCTCATGCTGGTGGAAACCCTGAAGATGGAATAAGTGCAATTATGGTTCTAGCAGAAGCTGTAATAAATATGAAGCTTTTGAGGATAGACGAGGAAACAACAGCAAATATTGGAACATTTAAAGCTGTTGGAGTAACTAACATAGTATCTCCTTATGCTGAAATGATTGCAGAAGCAAGGAGCCGCTCAGGTGAAAAATTAAAACAACAAACTGAACATATGATTGAATGTCTGGAAAATGCATGTAAAAAATACGGTGCTAAATTAGAGTACAATGTAACTGAAAAATATTCTTCATATGCTTTAGATCCAAAAGATGAATTAGTTGAAATGGCAGTGAAAATTTGTGAAAACATGGGAATGATAGTAGAAAAAGTAGCATCTGGCGGAGGTAGTGATGCTAATATATATAATAAAAATGGTATAAAATCAATTAACTTAGGAACTGGAATGGAACTTGCCCATACTACAGATGAAAAGTTATACATAGAGGATTTTGTATCAGTTACTAAGGTAGTTCTGTCAATTATGACTAGATAAAGTAATAAGATAGCATATTTTTAATTATATTTTTATATAAAAAATGAAACAGACAGTTTTTAATATCCTGTCTGTTTCGTTTTCTATTATTAAATTAATTAGTCATATAATTTTGGATTGCTTACCGATAAACATCTAATGCTCTAGATATCGATATAGTGTTGATTTGCTAATTCCAGTTTCTTTTTTTATTTCCGATAGACTGTATTTCTTGCTTTCGTACATTTTAATAGCTTTATGAATGCTTTCATCGTTTTTTCTTGGACGTCCGGCAGTAATTCCTTTTTGTTTTGCTTCATACAAGCCTTCTTTTGTATTTTCACTGATTACATCACTTTGAAATTGAACAAGGTCTTTTACCATTTCCGTGAAATGTGACCATGATGGATTGCTTGTATCAATTCCTTCTGAAAGTGATTGAAAATATGCACCTTTCATATCCATTTCTTCTAATAGCTCTACTAAATGACGTGTAGAATCAGCTATTGAAAAAAGTTTTGCCACTACTATTACATCTCCTTTTTTAATGTTGTTTATCATTTTAATTAATTGCTTTCTTTTTTTGTCAGATGAATGCTCTTCTGTAATGATGGTTGCACAATTTAACTTGTTAAGGTTTTCTAATTGATATTCGCAATTTAAATCCCCACGATAAGGTCTAACATATCCAATTAACATAATGTTCTCCTAATACATTTAATAGTTCTTTTATTATATCATAAAGCAAGCCAGATAACGGCTTGCATCACAACGATTCAATAAATACATCAAGACAAAGACTTATGTCTTTGTTACAGTATTTGTATTTATTATATCATAATATATTTATGTGTCAAAAAATAGCTTGTAATAAATTTAAGCTTCTTTTTTACCATAATTTGTACACCTGAATATAGTATTAAAATAGTTCCATTTTGGGAAGGTATGTGATAGAATAATTTGAAATTGTTAAAAAATATATTTTGAGGTGTAAAAGAATTGATAAAAAAATTAAAAACAGAATGGTTTTCAAACGTGGGCTCTGACACACTTGCTGGAATTGTCGTAGCCTTAGCATTAATTCCAGAAGCAATATCATTTTCAATTATTGCAGGATTAGATCCTATGGTTGGATTGTATTCATCCTTTTGTATTGCAGTTATTACTGCATTTGCAGGGGGACGTCCAGGAATGATTTCAGCAGCAACAGGAGCAATGGCATTGTTAATGGTACCTTTGGTCAAACAATATGGGCTAGATTATTTACTGGCAGCAACAATATTAACAGGTTTAATACAGTTTATTTTTGGTTTGTGTAAAATAGATAAAGCAATAAAAATTATTCCACGATCTGTAATGATTGGTTTTGTAAATGCCTTAGCTATTTTAATTTTCATGGCGCAGATTCCATATTATTTTGGAGTTTCAAATATGACGTATGTTTTTTTAGCAATTACATTGCTAATAGTGTATACATTGCCTAAGGTTGTTAAATCTGTTCCAGCACCGTTAATAGCAATTGTTTTGTTAACTGCGGTTTCTATTTTTATGAATTTAGATTTGCGAACAGTTGGAAATTTAGGGGTAATTTCAAAATCTCTTCCTAAGTTTTTTATTCCAAATGTCCCTTTTTCTATTGAGACATTAGCAATAATTTTGCCATATTCAATTGCTTTATCAATTGTTGGATTATTAGAGTCTTTAATGACAGCATCTCTCTTAGATGATTTAACTAATACAGATAGTGATAAAAATAAAGAAGCGAGAGGTCAAGGAATTGCAAATATAGTTGCAGGTTTCTTTGGAGGTATGGCGGGTTGTGCAATGATAGGTCAGTCAATGATTAATATAAAGTCAGGTGGACGAGGTAGACTTTCAACTTTTGTTGCTGGAGTATTTTTGATGTTTTTAATTATTGTATTGGGTGATTATGTAGTTAAAATACCTATGCCTGTTCTTGCAGGTATCATGATTATGGTTTCAATAGGAACATTCGACTGGTCTACATTTTCCTATTTGAAAAAAGCTCCTAAAAGTGATGCTTTTGTTATGTTAATGACAGTTTTAATAGTTGTTGCAACACATGACTTATCAAAAGGTGTTATAGCTGGTGTTTTATTGAGCGCATTATTTTTTATTGCTAAAGTTTCAAAAATAAAAGTAATTGAACAAAAAGAAAATAACAATACATTGTTTACCATAGAAGGATTTGTATTCTTCGCATCTGTACATGGATTTTTAGAATCTTTTGATTTTACTATAAAAGATTCAAATATTATTATAGATTTCTCTAATGCACATGTTTTAGATTGTTCAGCCGTCGGATCTGTAGATAAAGCTGTTATTAAATATCGTGCAAATAATAATACAGTGATTGTTAGAGGTCTCAATGGACCCAGTAAAAATCTCATAGATAGTTTAGCTATATATCATGATGAAAATGCAGAATTAGCAGCACATTAGCAATAATCAAATAATTAAATAATTAATAAGTAAACATATTTAAAATAAATACTTCAAAGCAGGAACTTGTGATATGATACTTCCAAAATAGACAGTCTAATTAATTAAATATTAGATTATCTACTTGGAGGTATTTTTTTATGGGAAGAAAATCGAAGTAGATAGTAATTTTAAATGGTATTGTCTACTTAGAAAGCATCATATTTAACACTATTAATTTAGTTAAAGTATTTATGCGATTCTTTTTAATAGGATACAATAAAGTGGTAATTAGTGGTATAATTCATATAATACATTTTAATACTGGAGGTAGTATGCAAAAAATTCAATCTTCAAAAGTTACTAGATATGCAATATATCTTCTTCTCATTATTATTTCTTTATGTATATACAGAGAAGTGTTTATTCGTTACCTAAGTACTGATGATATACGTGTTTTCACAACACTGTTAGGTACATCTGACATTAGAAGATTTTTGATTAAAATAATAATGGACATTATGTTAGGTGCTATTATTGCAATTCCACAATTATTTGTTACGGCAAATATTAAAGGAAAAATTCAATTTAATTGGCCTTTGAGTCTCTTAGTTGGAGTACCAGCTTTAATAGTTTCTTTAGGTTTGACATATGATATTGTTTATAATCTTGAATGGCCACTTCTTATAAATGGAAAACATTTATATAAATTTTTTGCTTGGTTAGCAAGTGGAGAACCCAGAAATTATTGCAGTTTTCTTTTTGGTTATATAATTGCATCAAGCTTCACAAAAAAGTCACTAGATTAATAACATGTCATTCAGAAAAAATTATAAGGATTGATTTTATGAAAACAAAAAAGAATGTTATTTTAACAATTATTTTAGTAACCATAGTTTTTATTTCAATATATAACATTAATTTAAGAAAAAATAAAGACATATATGTTTCGGTAATAACTTATATAGTTTCTCCAGAAACTTATGATGTCTATTATGACGAGATAAACATTATAAAATGATACCTATTAGATAGGCACTAGTAAAGGGTGTTTACCATATAGGTATTTTTTTGCATAATAATATAGCTAGTAATAATATGGTAATTAGTGGTATAATTCATATATGGGTTAGTTTTTTTGTAATATACTGCTTAAGGAAGTACTATGAATATTTTATCATGCAGGCAGGATGTTAATCAGTAGGGCAAGGAATTATCTGAAAGAACGATTAAATAAGGAGGATTTTATATGACGTTTCGTGAGCTATTAGAAAAATATAAAGATGGAACATTAACAGAAGAAAAAAGGTTATTAGTAGAACAGGAACTTGAAAAAAGTGAAGCAATAAATGACCATTTAGCAGATGAATTAGAAAAAACAATTGGACTTAAAAAAGAAAGGCATTATGAAACAGTAGAAGAAAACAATGTTGATGCTAATGGGAAAATGGCAAGAGAGATAAAAAGGACAGTTAACAGAAGATTAGCTGAGGTAGTTGGTGTATCTGTTGCCTGTGTAATAGCAATAATATTGTTTATCCAATACATTATTTCTCCATTCGTATCCAGCCAATATTATGATCCTACAAAGAAAACTTCAGGACAAGAGTATAATCAAGATTTAGCATATGATTTGAAGGCAATAACAGAAGTCTCGATGCCAGGTTATGCTATGGATTTTATTTATGGAGCAGAAGATCTAGGTTTCGGTGAATATCAATTATTATATAGAAGAATAGATTTGTTTACTAAGGAAGAAGAAATAATAGATGCAAAAATTAAGAAAAATATGAGAATAGGGACATATGGAAAATTTTATCCTCGTACTTATTTTGTATTTAGAGATTTTAGAAATGATGAAGAGAGTGATGATGATTATGAAAGTGCACTTGAATTCATAAAGAAATTAACTGATGAAGATATTGAGCATGTGAGGAAATTGCCACAAACTTCATATATTTCAGCTTGGATACGTTTTTCAGAGGACTTCAATATGAAAGAGTTGTATAAAATAATGGATGAATATTTAAATGTTGATTTTAAGTGGATTGCAGTTCGTACAGCTGAAAAACAAGGACAACAGTTGATTGGATTTTTAACAGGACTTAATGATGGGTTCGATAGTGATGCAATTGATGAAGAAAGGTATCCTGGGTTTCATTTAGTTGATACAATGATGATTATACCTAGCAGAGAGCCTTATGAAGATTCTATGGCAAAAAGATACGAAATGCATTTTTTAAGTCTTTTACAATATTTATCAGATCGTAAAGAGGCAACCTCAGCATTAGTAGGCGATACTAAAAACTATGATTATAAAAGTGCATTGAAATACGTAGAGGAAAATGGAATAAGCACTTATGGAGCTCTGGTTTATGGTGAAGCAAATGATTTATTAGAGTTGTATGAATCAGGATTAATTATGACCTTTGATATAGATAATGTATCTCCTTCTAAATTCATTCGAAATATATACAATAACTAAATGAAAACAAAACTTCAAGACAGCATAATAAGAGTTAAAAAAGGTGAGGTTAATTAAATGAAAAATAAAAAAGTCATAAGTATTTCGATTATTTCTATTTTATTAATTCTTTTAATTTTGCATACTAGTATGTATGCTTATACAAAAATTAACGAAACTAATTTTGGCTATAAATGTGGAAATTTGTTGACAAAGTTTTTAAATTATAACAATTCAAATGATAAAAAGTCTCTATATTTAGATAAGGTAATTGCATATGCCGGAGAGACACCGGTTTATGAAAAAGATTTAAAGACCAAATCATATGAAATTGAATTAGAGAAGCAAATATATCCAGAATCAAACCAGTCTAAATCAGTTTGGAATAAATTATTATTTGAAAAACGTGTAAAGGAATATGCTAGAATAAATAATATCGAAATTACTGATGAAATATTCTATACAAAAGTTGCAGAGCAAAGAGAAGCACTTGACAATACAGATCTTTTAAAATCAATGTTAAAAGGAATGAATTTAACAGCAGATCAATATTGGGAAAAGACTAAAGATAATTATCGGTATATTTTTTTACAGAGTGAAGTTTATTTCCATATATCTAATAGATTAGGCGTTAGACTTGAGGAAGTATCTATTAGAAATAAGAAAGTATCTGATTATTTAGAAAAAACAATTCCTATAAAAATTATAGATAAAAGTATTATAAATAAATATAAGTAAACATGTTAATGATACAAGGGGCTGCCTCAATAAATATATTTGATTATTAAGTTCGGCTAGAGTAATTCAAGAATATATTATAAGGATTGATTTTATGAAAACAAAAAAGAATGTTATTTTAACAATTATTTTAGTAACGATAGTTTTTATTTCAATATATAACATTAATTTAAGAAAAAACAAAGATATATATGTTTCGGTAATAACTTATATAGTTTCTCCAGAAACTTATGATGAATATAAAGAGTTAGAAGCATTAGTGTGGTATGAAGCTTTTACGACTGAATTAGAAAAAAGATGTAATTATAATACAGAAAAGATAAACCTTATTTTGAATCGTCAGTGGCTATATTATTACGAGGCAATAGAAATTAATGAAATAATATTAGTTAAAAATATAAATATTGAGTTTATTGAAAGCATAGATAATAATAATAAGACTGAAGGATCAATAACAAATAAATATAAAGTTTCATATACATATTTGGATAAAAACAATAAAGCGTACAATTTAATAGATACATACTTAATTACAAGACAGGATAATCAGATTACAAATTTTAGGGTGTTACCTGAAATAAATACGTATGATTTAAAAGGTATATTGAGTATGCAAAAATAAGACATTTCTATGATGTTACTGTTTATATTCATTTGAACAGATCAAGGATATTCAGTAAGTACTTTAATGATGATAATCCTCAACTTCCAAGGATTATAGTAATCCTTCTCAAACAAAATAAGTAAATAAAAAAAAACCATATTAATTTAAAATGTACCCTATAGAATAGACAATTAAAAAAAGTCTACCCTATAGGGTATTTTTATGTATAATAGAGAAAAAGGAAAGGTAGAGACGTTAATGAGTAAGAAGATATTTACAGATAAAGAAATAGAAATATTATCTAAAAATAAATATGTAAAATCAGTTAGCATAAAAGGAATAACATATTCTGAT
>NZ_JAGGKS010000008.1 GCF_017873955.1 Sedimentibacter acidaminivorans
AAATTGCAACGATAATTAATTAATCAAATTTTTTTATTGGGTTCTACGAACCCTTAGTTAAAGTTACACAAAAACCACAGTCTTTTTTCACACTTACCTCACTGTATTAATACGGAAATTATCCAAATAGTCTCTGTAAAGTTGATAGCAATCTCTTCCTTCATATGAGCGTATCATTTCACGATAAGCAGTTTCAGAGTCAGTTATAATAAACACTGTTTCTATTTCTGGATGTTCTGTTAATTTCTCATCAAATTCCGGATAATATATTTCGTCAATTAAAACTGCCATCTTGTTTTTTGGAAGAACTAACATGTGTGGCAGTTCACTTTCTGTCAGTATGGGATATTTTCCAACAGCTCCACCCTTCATCCAAAGAACTGGCAGTAGTTCTTTAAACTGTCGTCCAAGTGCTACAGATGTTTTATCTAAGAAACTTAGTTTGAAGAATGCGGCATTTGTTTTAAATCCGTCTTTCATCGGAAGTTTTATCTGTTCCTGAAGCACTATATCACCTAGCAATTCGGCAACGTTCTCTTTTAGCGAATTGAAAGTTGATTTTTTCTCAGTAACTATATAGAAATCAGTGATATGATTCATCTCCTTAAGCTCTTCTAACCATTCATCTGCTGCTGTATCATCAAATAATACTGAAATAGTATGTTTATAATTATTAGAAACAATATAACGAGTATCAGCTTTTACTAAATTTTGAGGAAGTATACCTTTAGCAAAAAGTGATAAAAGCTGTTTTTTATCTGTCGGTTTCATTTCTAAAGAGTTTCTTATAAAACCAATTTGAGTGAAATTACGTGATTTATTTTTTTCTTTTGTTAGCGTGGTAATGTATTCGCCATCTAATGGAGTTCCATCACTACGCATGCCCTTTATACTATATTTTGTACGTGGCCAAGTAACAGATTGTGCTATACCGTGAGCTTCCCATTCTTCGTCACCAGGTTTAAAACCTTTATTTGTTAATTCAACAGCTTCTTCAATAGATGTTTCATTATTAGTTACAATTATGCATCTTCTATTTCCTCCATCCTCTGCATTTAATAAATTTACGGCATTAAGTGTTGTTCCTGATCCTGCGAAAAAATCTACCACCAATGCTGTTTTATTATTTCTTACTATTGCAGCTATTGCATCTTTTGTAGAATACAATGACTTAGGAAAAGAAAAAGCTCTAGTCTGGCCAATAATATTTGACACTAAGTCTGAACCTTGTGCTCCAGCATCATGCAAACTTCTATGCCAAACCGTCATTATCTGTTTTGATTGTTCAGAAACAAATTCAATATTTACCGTACCTGTAACATTATCTCTATCAGTAATTAAAACCTCACCTGTTTCAATTTGACGCTGAATACTTTGGCTAAGATATGATAATCCCCATGTTTTACGCTTACTATCAAAACGTCCTAATGAAATATATCCATTCTCTAACAAGTTGTTAAATGTATCAGTACTCAGCATCCACCGACCTTCAGATAAATCATTTCTTATTGGCCATGCAACATCATACCCATCAATCTTTTCGCCTATATTTGGCTTTTGCGGATATGGAAGTGCTTCTAATGCCTTAACAACTCTTCCTGTTGATGAATCAATCAAAATTGGATAAAAAAGATTTTTACTATCCTCTCGTCGTGCATCGGCTCCTGAACGTAGTAATCCTTTCCACCTTGGTTTTTTGGTTGAAACTTGTTCCCCTAAAAGAGAATCACTTCCTGCAACAACATACGCATTTTGCATGAAACAAAAAATCGCATATTCCTCAACTCTTGAAAAACGACCTCTTGTATTTCCTTTGGGATTTATCACGATTGTGACCATTTGAATTACAGCTTCCGGAAATAATTCATCGAGAAGCATTCTTAAATGTTGAACCTCGTTTTCATCTATAGTAACAATCAATACTCCCGTTGATGGATTTAAAATTTTCTTTGCAATTTTTAATCTTTTTTGCATCATTGAAAGCCATTTGCTATGACGCCAAGTATCAATTGGGTCAACATAATCATTATTATATTTCCAGTCTTTTTCACGATTGTTATATGGCGGATCTATATAGATACAATCGACTTTTTTAGGGTATAGATACTCCAAAAGCTGTAATGCATGATAATTATCAGCTTCAATCAATGTATGCCACAAATCACTAGCAGGAGCATTATTCACCCAATCTATGGGCTTTAATGTAGGATAAATAGGCTCACCAAATTCTGCAATTACAACTAGTTCATTTAATACAAAAGTTTTGATTTCGTGAGTTTCTCTATGATCACAAAGTGCATCTTCACCGTCAATCTTCTGCACAACGTAAAAGTCGTTGACCTTACCGTTTTTCAAAGACACCTTTGAACCAACTCGAACAGGTATATCATATAAAGGTGTGCATTCCGGCAAATGGTTCTCAAATACTAGCCCAAATTTTTTCTGCTTCACTAATTTATTTATTTCCTTCAGAATTCGATCCCTAAGAGCCGGATCATCAATCTGTTGGATTAAGTCTTGTAATAATGCCACAATATTCACCTCAATCTTCCGTAATTGTTTTATCCTTTATATGGTATTGTATTCCTCGTTTTTCACAGAAACGTATTACTTCAGCTGCCTTTTCATTGTAAAACGCTTTGTGACCTCTATAGGAACTAGCCTCTTTACTGTAATTAGTTCTTCCAAAAATAATCTTATCAACAAAACTAACTGCTTCTAATAATTCTTGCAAATCTTGCTCATGTATATTTGGCGTAGGATATGGTTCCAAACTTACCCATGTTTTACACCCAGCATCATGGAGTGCACGTAAAGCCGCTATTCGTTCTTCGTAAGATGCCGCACCGGGCTCCATCTTTTCTCTATACGTTTCATCTAATGAAATTAGAGTAATACCGTATTCATTTTCTTTAGAAAATTGTTCTAATTCAATTGGGATAATTCCCTTTGTCAATACTGAACATTTTATATTTGCGTCATTAAATTTTCGAATTGCATCGATTCCCATTTGACAAATCTTATCATATCCATACATAAATGGATCTGTCGCAAAGCAAAGTTGAACAGATTTAATTTTATTCTTTAATCTAGGGATTTCCTTATCTAATAGCTCTAACGTATTTTCAACTAGTTTGGGCTTGCACCATTCATCGTAAGATTTCACGACACCAAAGCGTTTTTTCATTGTGTATGCATAACAAGGATACTTACACCCATGTGAGCATCCTAACACAAAATTGATTGTGTAATCTCCGTATTCTACGCCCGTTTTATAGAGCATAGTCTTCCGTTGTATATATTCCTCTATTTCAGGCATATTAACCTCTCCTATCAGCAAAAGTAATACTCTTTGTTGATACTTTTGCGTCGTAATCTTTCTTCAAAATGCTTTTTAATTCCTTCTTATATCCTTCTGAAGGAAAAACAGGATGATCATCTAACAATTCCCATATTTTTTCCAGGGAAACATCATTTTGACCTTTGAAATTATTTTGCACATATGCAGCCATATTAAATACATCGTAGCAGTATTCATCAACAGAAATAACACTAACTGTTTCACCAGTAAGAAAATCCAAAGAAAGTTGACCATTATTTCCTTGTTTATTTTTAGATGATGACTTGTCACCAAAAGTTTTCCATGCTGTTGACTTAAACAACTTAAACCCCTTCTCATGACTAGTACAATGAACGAGATCATAAACCAATGCATTTTTTGTGTTAAAAAATGGAAATGCAGATACATAATACTCTCTTCCTGCTGAACCCTTCATATGCTCAATGATTTCTAATACTCTTTTCTCATAAGCAGCCTGATTGCTACCATATGGAACTAATTCAGAAATACTATTTACACGATATGTTCCTTCGTATTTCTTTTTCTTATCTTCACGTTTAACTTGCGATATTGCACGAACTGAATCTGAAATCATATGATTAATTAACACTTCTCCCCAATTTCTAAAAAACGGTAATAGTGCATCCCAATCAATAGACGCATCATATGGATCATATAGCAAGAAGAAATGCATATGGCTATTTTGATTAAGTTGCGGACCTATCCACTTTAGGAGTTCATTTCCATCTCGTGTAGTTGTAATTATCTTGTAGTTTCTTTCTTCTTGAGGTAAATGTTTTTCAAGTTCCTCAATCTTCTTTTTATCATAATCATTGAAGTACAGATGCACTTGTTTATCAGGATAAGTTCTAGCTACATCAAGCAAAGCATCGGCAACGCGTATAGGCGTTCCATATACATTTTTTCCGTCATCATCTTTATATATGCCACTATTGCACATACAGTCAATAAAAACAATCCCTGTACAACTTTCAGTTAACATTAATTTATGCGCCCAAGATTTTATGTATGTCTCAATCAACTCAAATTTCTTGATTGTATGAGGATGAGCATCACTAATTATCTTTACGTTATTGTTACTTGCCATATTATTACCTCACATTTCTGTAGAATTATTTTCTGGAGAAATCAGTTCAACAATATCACCAATATCACATTCTAATGCTATAACACTTTTATTAATACATCCATACTCACATTTTCACCTTTTGAAAGCTTCGTAACAGAATCCCAACTAGTACAAGCGTTTGATTGCAAATCCTTCTTCTTCATATCTTTATCTATGAGGATTTTCCATATTTTTTTATAACTTACTTCCACAGTTGCCACCTTTCTATTATATAAAAAAGCACAATTATTCAAGTTACCTTGCTAAGTATACCATAAATTTATTAAAAACAAGAGAGTTTCTTCACAAATGCTAGATTTTGCTTTTCTAATAGTTGAGTTTTCTCCACTTTTCTGATATAATATAAAATCACAGAAACATAATTAGATTTCAGATTAATAAAAGAATGTGTATGATTTTGGGAATCACAGAAAAGAAATCGAACAATTTATTTACGAAATATGTTACCGACCAATTTGTGAAAAGGTATATACATATATATTAGATCATCCATTTTCATTAGATTTATCATACTCACGTATCAGATACCCAGATACAGCTATACTTGAAGATATGATGTTAGAATTTTCTAGTAAAATCAGAATAAAGGATGATTACTTATATTTGGCGCCATTTTAAGTTGTACAATTAATCTCACTGAAAATGACTATAGTGGAAATCATTCATACGACTTAAGTCAATGGCTGAGTGCCTCTTGCGAGGCAATTGTTAAAGAAATGTTGAACTCGTTATTGATTACTTAAATAAGTATTACACACCTAATCGCAATTATAAAACTGATATGCATGAAGTATCCAAAAATATTGTTCCAGTTATATATAAAGAAGATCTCGATGCAGAAACAACATCTTTTTTGGAAGAATATTATCCTGAAGCAATAGAGACACCAAATGACAATTTCTATTGCTGAAATTGCAGATAGAATTGGAAGAATTGGGTTAGAAATGATTCGTGGTCATCGAATCACAGACAATTTCAGTATATTCAGGCAAATCTGGTTTTCATCAGGCAAAGCTGAAGTATAAGAATTATTCCAATGCTCTCATCAGAAAGTAGATGTACAACGCGGTACTATACTGATTAGCGCTTACATATATTGGTAATTAAATATAAGATTTGTCAACAATATTATTGCCCATGAAATATTCCACTGGCACAAATGTCAGATGTATGCCGCCATTAAAAATATTCTAAGAAACGAAACAGTCATTGCATGCCTATGCCCTGCGGATATGATATATCCATCTCACAAAGAAGAATGGACCGATATGGAATGGCAAGATAATAACAAAGCTCCTAGAATATTAGTACCAATAAAACAATTTAAATGCAAAGTCAACGAATTATACAAGCAGTATGATTATGAAAATACGCCATGCTTAAACAGGATTTAAGGAAGCCGCTAGTATTTACCAATACGATCAAAACTCTAAATATCATTTTTAATACTAATTACAGGTTATTTCAGAAAAATGTCGTCAAAAAAATGATTATCAATTTTGTTGGTTTTTAAATAAAAAGCAACAATATCTTTTGCAATTTTATGACCAACAGATGAATACTGCAGGCCAGTAATTTGGGTATAATCTATAGTTGTTTCTAGCAAAATTTCATGCTGCATTAGTTCTAGGTATCTAATTACATCCTTTGTATGTGAAGACTCTCCAAGTAAAGTAATAATAATTTTTAAGAGTTCATCATAATAATCAGGCTTAACTAAAATCTTATTAGCTACTTCCTCCGTGCCAAAAATTTCTTTAATAGGAATACTTATTTCTCTTACCATTTGCATTTTATTATTGTAACCGTCAATTCCCCCATGCATATACTCCATAACACTTTTCTCGACATTTGTTAAATCTCTTGACATAATATATCTGCAACAATCCATTAATGTTCTTGATAACATGATACAAATTTCTAATAATAAAAAGGAATGCACTTTATTGTTTTTAGTAAATGAATTATAAAAACTTCTTTTTTTTAGCATTGTCATCAAAACTTTCATACTAACATTTAAATCAGTGAACCAATATCTTGTATTCATATAATCATATATTTTTTTATATTCGTCTGATAATTGGTTAATCATTTCTATTCTAGCTTTATAATAGTTATTTGAGAACAACACAAGTTGCATTGAATGAAAAATACTTTCCATCTCAGCCAAAGATTGATCATCAACACCTTTAACGTCAACTTTAGGCATGAATATTTTAGCTTTGGATGATATGCTTTTTTTAACCAGATATGCGTGTTCTGCATTAAGGTATTCTTTTACCCCACTAACCCAAAACAATCTTTCAAATACTTTAACGTTTTTCCCGGATTTACAATCACCAATGCTTTTTGTAAATGAAAAATCAGGCTGAATAATTTCTCCATAAACATCTATATCTGTTAAATAATGTTTTTGTAACTTTTTATTTTTATTGTCATCTTCATATATTACAATAGGAATCTCAATTCTAGACCAATATCCCATAGCCCACAAAATTTTCTGAAATCGTACCTTTTGTAAAAAATCTTTATCATCAAAATACATCTGGTTCACCTCCACTTATAAACAACCTGTTAAGTGCTTCGTTAATTTTATCTTTAGCTATATTTGATTTAGGTAATGTTTTTCTCTCGTTTAAGCTCTTCTTAATATTTTTTATATTACTTAAATTTGGTATGTACTCGCTAAAATGATATTTAGATAGATATTGTCGCTCTTCCCATGCCTCAGCAATAATACCCCTTTGCATTTCCGGATCAAATGAACGTTTGGAAATAATCATAGACTTTGCTAATCTAACAACATCTTTTGCATAAGGTGTATCAGCCAAGTAAAAGCGATATCTTCCAATACCAACCTCTTCAATTCTTCCTAACCCATTATCCCTAAGTACACCGTATTGTGCCTCAATATCTGAATGAGGGGTTTTCCCTATGTATCCGCGTTCAATTAATCTTTGTAAAAAAAGATCTGGATATCTAAGTTCTGAATACTGCGAAAACTTCTCTCCATACCGAACTGCAGAAACTACGTTACGAGCATGTCTTACCATTTCTTTATCGGTGGTATTGGTATAAGGAGTAAACAAAAAATTCACCTTTCCACCAGAAGCAGTGATGGCTGGAGTTTGTAAAATATTATTTGACATTAACCCTAAAATAATATCATCTTCAATATTTCCAAGGTTTACTATAGGATATCCTGGCTTACCGTTTAATAAATCTATTGTAGATTTCACGTTTTTCTCATCATAAGAGTCCAAAAATCTCATTATTTTTTCAGGATTTTCTTCCATGTAAATAGGCGAAAACAAATACCTAACTTCATCTCTTAAATAACTATCTAGGAAACCCCCATTTTGACCAATATATGTGATAATATCCATATCTTTGATTTTTAAATCATATTTTGATATGATCTCTTGCTTAGATACCCTGTAGTTAGATAAGTCATTTATAATTTCTACCATTTTATGCTCAAATTCGTCAGGTTTATCATCTTTCCATTTTTCTCCTAACAAATCGTACGTCTCTTCAAATATTTTAATTAAGACTTCAATTTTTGTTGGTTTTCTTTTGTTTCCTATTATTCTAATGTACTCTATTTCATGAAGTATCTCTAACACACTGAGTAATTCAGTAGCATTTATACCCAACTTACTGGCAAGAGCTTTTAAAGCTTCATAGTCTTCGATAACTTGTATCCCTCTCAAGTGAGATGCTAAGCTTGCAGCTTTTCCTATTAAAATAGTTTCACCAATTTTTAAATCTAAAATAGGATCACTATATTTGTACAAGCCAGTCTGAATATCTAAACTTCTAATTCCAATACTCCTATTATCCATTATATTGATCCTCTCCTATAATTTATTCAAAAACCATCAGAATTACCTCTAACGAATCTATTTTGTTATAATATTTATAAGATATTAATAGTTGTAGTTTGATAAACATGACTACTATCTCTGTAAAACCCAATTAAATTGCAAATGTTTTTATGCAATCATATTATACTGCTATGGTTGACAATTTTCAACATAATTTTCCAATTAATTAGTACAAACACAATTTTTTGGGGTATAGGATATATAATCTTAATATTTTACATTGTGTTTCTTTATTGTATATTTAGAACCCATTATCTACATGCTCATCAGTAGCTTTCGTAATACTTAAATAATCAGAATTACTGGTATAAATTTTTACAAAATATTTTTCAAATTCAGTCCTGTAGTTGTCGATGTAACTTTTAAAATTGTCATTACTATGGAAGCTACCTGCCTATAAAACAACTTTCCTAACGATAATGGAAAGCATTATCAATCTTCTACTATATAAACCATACTTTATAGTCTTATAGCTCGTCTTAATATTATATTTAACGTATTTATTTACTATACTGGCTCCAAATCAGCTCTCTTATAATACTTGAAAAATTCACCAAAAACAATATCCTCTATCTCTCTTTTCATATCTCTCAAATTTTTATACTTAACAAGCTCATTTAATTGTGGGGTTATTAACTTGATATCTACCTCTACGCCAAATTCTTTTTTAAGCTTTCCAACTAACTTAATAGTTGTATTGTTTATATATATGTTCTTATCTTCTACTGGTATATCTTCAAAGTTGTATACCATATCAAACCTAGACTTCAAAGAATTAGGTATATGCTTCTGGTATTGCTTCTCTGTCATATTCGAGGTAAAGATAGTTATGTAGCCATTTAAGTTATGTTCTACGCCATGACGGTCAGTGAATTTTCCATCTTCTAATAGTTCATAAAAAAAATTAAACACGCTAGGTGCTGCTTTTTCAAATTCATCAATGAGAATAATCTCAGATTTTGATGTACTAATTTTATTTATTAATTCGCCTCCTTCCTCACTTCCATAATAGCCTAACGGAGAGCCAATTAGACTATTTAGAACTCCTTGCTTTGAATAGTTTCCAAAATTTATCTTAATTAAAGGTTCATTGGGATACATAACATTTGAAGCTATCTTAGCAAATTCAGTTTTTCCAATACCTGAATCCCCGCATAAAAGTACTGATAAAATTTTTCGCTCGTTCATTTTGTTTAGGAATGTGAATTTGAGTAGATTGTGTTTAAAATCATCCTTAAAAGTAATATGTACATTAAGTTTTTCATTTATTTGCTCAACCAATAAATTCACTTTATTTACATCCACTCTTCGAGGCTCTTCACAACTGATATCAGCTTCATCAACACAATCATCGATGTTATGTTCTTCATCAAAAATAAGTGGAAAAAGCTCAATAGCATCTGTTACTAAACCACTATCTAAACTGTATTTCACATTTTTTGTTGATGCTACTTGATGAATCAAAGTTTCAAATCGGAAGGTTAAATCGCTACGTAATTTCAATGTTTTTATTATAGATGATAGATCAATATCCCTAATATCTTTTTCCGATATTGTGCAGACAATATTTTCTAAACTATACTTAAATACTATACTTTAAAATTCTTCAACCAAATTCGCTAACGAAATAGCGTTCCCATCTTTGTACATTTTTTTGATAGTAGCTTGATTTTTATATACATATAAATCTAATGGCTGATGTATTTCAATTTCTTTACCCGAAACGATATCACCGCTATCAACTTTTTGAAAATCATAATTTAATTCTTCTTCGTTAAAAAAATATGGGAATCTATCTTTGAAGGAATCTAAATAATTAGTTTGCAAGCTAAAATGTATATTTTCAAATTTCTCGCTTATTGTCCACAAATATCTTTCAGTAAAAATTCTATAATAGTTACCATCTTTAATCAAATTGGTAATATCAATAATTGTATTGGATATATCCACCGCATCCATCTTAGCTAATTCTTCCACTGTATTACTATTGATTGTCAAGTAAATTTGACCACTGGGGGGTGACGACAAAAATTTGGACTTTCTATGCAACAAGACCAAGTTTTTGTCTATACTCATACGGGCTAAATCCACCTAACGATTTTTTAATTCTCTTTTCATTATACCATCTTATATATCCTTTATAATCAATTTTCTTTCTACTAATTCTTTCATAGCTATCTTAACACTAGTTTGACTTATGCTACATGCAGCTGCTATTTTCTTTAAAGATGGGTAACATTCATTTTCTTTATTAACGCATGAACATAAATACATGTATACTATTATTTCTTTTTCCGAAAGTTGTAGGTCGAATATATCACTTCTAACCTTGAAGTAATAATCTCCAGATGTCATGAAAAGCGTTAATGAAGTCGAGAGTTGTACTTACACTTGTATCGTACCAAAAAAACACCCCAATACTGAGGTGTTTCAAACTATATTACTAGGTTTATCAAATGTTAAGACATTACCATAATTTTTTATTATAACTATTTATAATTTTCAATTTAGTAGAAATTTTTTCATTTATGAGATTTGCAAATCTATAGTAAAATATATAACTTTAATTGAAACATAATCTGCATTTTGCAACAATATTTTAAGTTATATTTGATAAAAAATGATTCTAATTAATTTAAATTAATTAGGATGTGTAAAAAATTTTGTGTACTCTCCCTTTTGGGTTGAAAATACAAATATAATTTCACTTACAGTATTCGACATATCGAAAGGTCAAATACTGTTGTTTTTTAATGGTAAATCAAGTGCCTTTTTCCTTTAAGAATAGTTTACTCCCCCACATTGCTAAGTAAGTTTTATTAGTGAAGGCTATAACATAATTAATTAATATACTACAACACACTTTTCATCAACAAAATTGCGGATACAATCTTTAATTGCAGCAAACAGACAATCCTCAAAGGTTGTGGTAAAAGGAATATTCTTAGCCATAAAGTAATTATCCTGTGTATACTGAATCATATCCGTAAATCGGTCATATTGATACTTAAATCCCAGTTCTTTGATAAAACCATTTTTATAGGCTTCGTTTCCGATAAGTTTAGCCACCTCTCGACCTACATTCTGATTCGTAGACAAATAAGCCTTTAAATCATCTGTAAATCCGACAACATCTTCCTCATTCGTAATATACGGAGTAGCATCGATGTCTAATTTACTTATATATGACATGGCATAATTTCTAATCTCCTGCACGAATGATGTCGTGATATTCATAAATCCATTGTCATTAACTGCCACATCAGATTTATGTACGGTACCAGAACCACACCACTTACGATTACAAGCTCTTACGGTTGATGCGAATAGCTTTAAGTCCTTACATTCAACAACCATATTTTCATATAAAGCATTGATATTTTGATTTCCATGTTTGGAAATATCAATCGCAAAGCACTCTTCAACCCCTTCTGTGACTTTATGTCTTGGTCCTCTTTTAGCCTCAACTTTAAGGACATCTTCAACCAAGTTATGCAAAGCTGACGGATAATCAATACTATTATTTTCTAATTCATTTTCCATCTGGCTTTCTGGGTCAGATAGAATTGCTGCACGATAAAAACTAATAATAGAAGGTTTCTTCCTTGAGGTGTTCGATGCAAGACTATCCCGGAACATTTTAGACAACGCATCCTGATCTTTGCTAGCCTCTTTGTACTTCTGCCCCCAATCAATGTTTGCTTTTCCACGACTAAATCTGCTAGAAGATGCGCTCTGATGACTATAACTCTTTAAATACTCATCCCAGTGTGTGTACATTATATAAACCTCAATGTCGCGGTTTGCTTCCTGGAGCATCATACGAACAGCTTCGTAGCCATCCTTAACTGTATTCGTAATATACGAATTTACAACCAACACTAACTTGTTGCTATGATATTCGGAAAGTATATCAATAATACGTTCTGACTCATCCTTTGTCTTAACTCCTGTAGCATGAAACAGTCCCTGTGTATCAATAAATCTGATACAATGAATTTCCTTACCTTCATATACAGATACCGTCAAAAGATTAGAATTCCTTACATCATACAAGTAATCCGCGCCTCTGAAAATCAATGAAATGTCTGACAACAGATACTCTTTAGAGCAATCCTCGCTCTTAAGAAGCTTTTGCACAATTTCACTTTCTACATCTTCTGCTCCAAGTGCTATAATAAACTTGTTTGTTCCATCTGAGAATTTTTCCAAAGTAGCTCCGCATTCATCAAGCTCATGCTCCAAATCAGTAATGTCACGATTAATTAGATCAACGATATAATTCCAAAAGTTCTGGATAATAGTAGCGAACGAATCTCTCTCAGATAATAATTCAGTAAATATCCTAACACCTTTCTGACCCTTCTTTGGATTTCTTGCGAGCATTTCATTGAAAATTATCATAATCTCATCGATAGGAAATTGCATAACAATATCCATTATCACATTAAAATCTTCATCGGTCATACCCTTAATCTTGTAGCCAAGTGACTCATTCGCTGGATGTTCTAACGCATTCGCAAGAGCCTTTGCAAGCTTAGTCTTATAAAGGTTTGCATCTGGATTTTTGTTATAATCCTTAGCTGCAGAATATACAATGTTACCAAGCAAATCATTATCATCACTGCAATCAGCAATTGTCTTAGGACATAACTTTGCTGTCATAATTAACTTGTCTTCTGGAATTCCGACATAATCAGTTGCTATTATACTTACTTCTATTGTACTACCTTTTCCTAATGCCTCTCTGATACCGAGTAGTTCTTGTACTGCTTCATGCTTGGCTGCCGCCTCCATTGCCGTAGATTTACCACACTCTGTTGTTCCTGATATTGCAATCGGGTCACCCTTTCCTTCAACCATTCCAACTGCATCCATCATTTCCTTACTAATCTCTGTTACCATATGTTTTTTCCTCCATTCGGATATTTTTTGCACAAAAAAACTCTTCTAATTCATCAGAAGAGTTAATGTCAAATATCTAAAACACATGGCAATAATGTATATAAAAATGCTCTGTATTTTATCATCATATTATAACACACTTCCATCCTGACGCATCATACACTCTCCACCATCTATGGACAATGTTGCAAAAGATTTCTTTGTATTTTACAAGTATATCAGGAATAAATTAGTATGTCAACTCATTTTTTGTCAATATCCGAGCCGTTGTCTTAACCACGCCGTCACGGAACGCATTACCTACAAAAATATATATACCCATGTCTACGATAGCCAACTTCAGGCAGCAGTCAATGTCAATCCCTTAGTCATTATGTTTAACTGAGCATCATGACTATTAAACAAACTGCGAAATTCGAGTCAAATCAGAATCAACTTCCTCTTGCGTAACACTACTTTTGGGAATGACTACACTTCCTTACAGATATTATATTCATCAATATTGTCTTGGCGATCAACTGCGGAGTCCACATATTTCTGATAATCCGTTATGAAGTTTGACCACTTCATGGCCTCAATATAGCTACACGTTCCAGTCCAGATTGTATTGTCATTGTCACAGGTGCGTTTGGAAGCATTTTCTGTCCTGTTAAATTTATTTTTCTTGATAATTGTAAATAGCCTATCTGTATGATGTGTGGTACACCCACCAGAACAACAGCTTTTTGATTCAAGATAGTAAGTATACAAATCATCTTCGTCCGGAAGGACAACCGCTAGCATTGCATTGCTATGGCTTGTGACAGAATCTCCTTTTTTGTTCTTTCTGGAGGTTTCTTTTAGAGAATATGATACTTCCCACGGAATCCACTGGTCTCTGTCTTTCTTCCCGGTTTCATTCATGCCAGGCGAAATGAACACAATGGTTATAGAGCTGTCATAGATTCTGTCTTTGAGACTTTCCCATATTGTATCATCAGAAAGGTCGCTTAGATCCTCTCCATCACTCTCGCCCTTAAAAATGTCATCGGACGAATCCACCTTTTTCTCAAACTCATCGACATAATCTCGAACCGTTGAGTTCTCTCCCTGCACCAGGTTTTTAACTTGATCATCTGCATATTTGTATGAGATGAAGATTTTCTTCCCCATTACATTCACCTTCTCCATATAATTTTTCTTAATTATTGTACTGTCCTTTGGGCTTTTACAATTTCTATCACTGCACTCACAATTTTGTCTATATCAGTTTCTGTGCCAAGCATATTCAAATATTTCTCAAGGTAAGGATACTGATCCTTATTAGTCTTCACATCAGCATAAATTGTTGCAGCAGCATCTCCTGTGCTCCCAATTGGTATGATTACGCGTCTCTTTTCCTTTGCAATTTGATACTCCTGTAAGCAACCGTCTGCAATTGCTTTCTTGCCTACAGCATCCTTCTTATTACCTACCATAAAGATAGCCACACCGGTCTCACTAAGGATTTCTCCTCTATACTTCTTCCATTTCGATTTACGCTCATCTGCATTTGCTATTCCCTGCGGGAACGGACGAAGACACAAATGCTCATCCAGGTGTTTAAATCTACTGCTATAGATTTCATCTAAAGCACCATTGATAACTGAAGATCCGATTCCAAGCCCGAACCCGGATGTTACCCTGAACTCTTCTTTCACGAGCTGGTTTGCAAGCTTATATGCGAGCTCATCGACTCTTGTTTTTGTCCAGTCGCCTTCAAAGAAATCAGCACTACCGGAAATAAAGATATTATTTGCAAGGACCGCATTTTCGGCTTCTCTCAATATCTCTGTAATCTCTGAGTAATCATCGACAAAAACCGTTTGGATACCATAGCGTTTCAGGTCTTCCTCTCTCAAATCCTGCCGTGCTTTCTGATATCCAAAGTCCACATCACCCATTGTATCCGTACGTACAACTCGCTTCATAAAGTAATAATGATCTCTGATGTTCTCGTCAAGGAGTAACCGTATCTGCCCAAGGATACTATCAAGATTAGGATCTTCAAAGCTGAAACCTATAAAGAGAAAAGTTTTTGATATCAGATCCCCTTGCAGCACGCCTCTGAAAAATGGGTAATTCCTATCATACTTAACATAATCATCCTTGGTTAGGACGGCATCAGCAGCGTGATCTACGTCACCATGCATCTTGTAAACTACTGCATCCCGATCCCTTTTTGTACTGGATAGTTGTTTGTACTCAATCTTCACATCAGAGTTACGATTGGCATCTCGAAGACCCTCTTCGATAAGATGATCATAATTGGTCGTCCAGTATGTATAAATTGGAAGTCGTGTGAGAATAGTCACATTTTCGTTTCTCATTACATCTTTGCTATAGGCTTCAAGGATAGAGGAATTAATAGTCGCGCGATTTCCTGATTTGTTTCTCACGTACTGAGCAACAGATGTAAGATCATATTCATCATCAATATTTAAGCCTATATCTTCTGCTAAAGGACGAAGGAGTTCTTTCCACACAATGAACCCCGATGGGCGTGACAAACCTGCACCAGCAAACACTGCTGCATTTCCATCTCTGATTGCCTTTATGTATTCGCGAAGAAATTGTTTCTTTGTTGCCATATCGACACCTCCTATCAATGATTTCTTATCACTGTCTATACCTAAGAAACCATGTTCTCTTTTTTAATTTAGTAATATTATGGCACGAACGTCCAGTATGATATTAATAGTTAACACCTTTGCCTCTTCCAGCACTGCATATTCTCTATATTTTTGATCACGAAACAAATACCTTTTCTATAGACGCCGTTGTCGAGGTCTTATGTCTCTATTGTATAAATTGGTCTGCAAAGTTCAAAATAGAAATTCAATTTGTATTTACACCAAACAGATGCTAACGAATAATCAGACTTCACGAATGCGGTTTATAACGTCATGAATCAATTCAAGATGTTTAAGTTTATTCTCCATAGTCATATGTTCCCACATACTATTTGTTGCGGATTCTTGCGGCAGCTTCTATCCATGCCCCCATATTGGCATACCCGTTTTGTGTGGTATAATCGTATATTCCATCGCAGATTTTATCAAAGTACGCCGGAGAGTTATCACTATAATGTCCAATAGCAGTATGCGTATTTCCCTTGGAAGACGTCAAAAATGAACGCATATCTTTAATCCCGTTAATATGAACACCAATAACTGCATTACCTCGTTGGAGACTTTTGCATATCTCATACTGAGCAAATGGTCGATTCAGAGTTTCACTTCCGAGTAGCACAACGGTAACTAATGTTCATTCAAGTTGTTGGTCAATCCAGCGGTGTACAGCAGTATCAGCTTGGCGCTTAATTTGCTCAAATGAAGCTTTATCAGCAAATCCAGCAGCCTCTTTCCCTTGAGTTACCCAACTATTACGAACAATCATAGAACGATTTATGTCGTAATGAAAACTAAAAAATGCTCTACGAGCCATATTTTACCTCCTTAATCACCGATGCGAAAACCAAGTGGCTAATCTTTGATAATAAAGATTTCGTTTTCGGAGTTACAACATAGTGTCGTTTTGTGATATAAGTGCCGTTGTCGTATTTCTATTGCGCTATTAATATCAAGCAAAATGAACTTGTCACATCTCTTTATTCGCTCCTTAAGATTGGTTGCTGTCTGTGCAGAAGTAATCTTTGGCATGGCAGGATCTTGACTATCAATATAAATTTTTACGCCATATTGTGTCTACATGAACCCTAATACGCCTTTCAAATCGTCAAGTTCATCATGCTTGTGCGAAATAAAAACAGTTGTTATTCTTGCGCCATATTGAGAATATTAGCTAACAGAAGACCTCGCCTCATCTAAGCGAATTTGTGCGTATGGTTGAAATGCCCCTTGTTCAAAGATTCTGCCCATTTAATTATCTCCTTTCGCTATCTCGGCCATAAAAATTTGTTCCCGTTTTATTATCGCTTATGTGTTTCGTGTTCACATGTTGATTATATTAGCAAACGAATTTCCCTTAATTGCTACAATACGTACATTTACGAATTTCTGATTATTAGCCAAATAAGAAGTTTAACTTAGTTTATATTATTTCAAAAATATTAAATAACCTTTAATTAACATTTCCATTATACTCCAGTATAAAAAATATTTCTACAAAAATATATATATTTTTCTAAATTTTACTATAATTTATCTTATATTATTTCTCTTTCAGTATGCAATATATTATTTATAGATATAGTTATATATAGGTTCTAGTTATGGGTGGTTTTCTGGCGACTATGGGGGCAGTTCTATATTGTCCATGGTGGGGGTTCTATATTGTCCATATTATCATCTACCTTTTCTTGTTTCAGTATTCCAATTAGTCCATTAGTTTTTAATTCTAATATAGCATTTGCAACTTTTGCTATACTAATTTTACAAGTATTTGCAATTTGCTCATATGAGGGAAAATGTTTAGTTTTAAGATCACTATGGGTACATATATACAAATATACTAACATGCTGTGTTTTGACATCTTAAAATTAAAAATATCATCTCGAATATATACCTTCAATTTTTGTTCTGTTACATCTGTATCAAATACATGATTATCTTGAATAGAAACATTTATATCTTCAACTTCATTACTATTTTCAAGTATGATTTCATCTATTTCTTTACAATCTATAATTTCTATTTGATTATCATCTTCAGAGCATAACTCATGAGTGATAGCTTCATCATTAGTCTCTGATCCTTGATTATTATTTATATTATCATCTTCCTCAGTTACTATTTTATATAAGTTATTTCTTCTTCCACCATTTTCTCTATATTGATTATCCTTTAAAATCAATTTTCTTTCTACTAATTCTTTCATAGCTATCTTAACACTAGTTTGACTTATGCTACATGCAGCTGTTATTTGTCTTAGAGATGGATAACATTCATTTTCTTTATTAGCACATGAGCATAAATACATATATACTATTATTTCCTTTTCAGAAAGCTGCAGGTCGAATATATCACTTCTAACCTTGAAGTAATAATCTCCAGATGCCATAAAAGGAGTTAATGAATATAGGTTTGAAGTTTGACTTCCATTTTCTCTATATCTTTCTTGCTTATCTAATATTTTTGCATCTACAAGACTATTAATTGCCTTTCTAACTGTAGATAATGAAATTTTGCATAATTCTACTAGTGTACTTCTTGATGGGAAACAGATACCTTCACCATTTGAGAATTTTTTTAATCCAGCATATACTATTTTACTATGCACATCTATTTGATTATTAAATATATAATTTGACATTGTTATTGTATTTGACATTTTATCCTCCATATTATAGAAAATAATATTGCCCTTATTATTTATACATGGTATAATAACTTAAATTTGACAACATTATTGTGTTTTTATAAAAATAACTGTTCCGCTACGAACAGTTATTTTTTTGCAATAAAATAGGATAGTTTTTCGGCTACCCTATTTCATAAATATATTTTATTTTTCTTACTATTTATTTAGTACTTAATCTTCCAGTTTCTCTATATTTTCTTTATTTTTTTATCTGCTTGCTCGATTTTCTTTACAAATATAAACATCTAAATAAGTATTTTTTATATAAAATAAAAAACCCGCATCAATTATAAAAAACTATTGATATGGGTTCAATTGCAATATTTATTAATTATATCTGCTATTTTTTTTTGTTAATATTTTTATATCTTCTTTTTTATAATATACCGTCAATAGATATATTTCTTTATCATCTTTTATAGCATAATATATTATTCTATAACCATTAGATTTACCACTATTAGTATTTGAATTAACAACCCTGACTTTGTATGCTGCTTCATTACAATTCAAGTTTAAGTCAGTTATTGGTTCACCGATTGGATTTCCCTTTTCAAGTTCATCTACAACATAATTTATATCCTTTAAAATGTTAGTAAATTTCTTTTTCTTCAAATAATATTTTACATCTTTCTTAAATATATCTGTTGTGATTACCTTATAGCACATACTAATCTTCGTCTTTTTCTTCCTCTAATTCTTTCATGAAATCATTCCATGTTTCTTTAGGTAGCTTTCCTTCCCTGAGTAATTTCATTTGTTTACACGCTTCTTTAAGCGATTCCCTTGGAGATAAATGTTTATCAACTAAAATAGTACTCATTTCTTCAGCCCCCTTTTGCTCCTCTTTGAATTTATTTATATCATCTTGTTCACTTTTCATATATTTTATCACCTATTGTAATTATTTACAATATATTGTAGAAATATTATATATTACAATAATAATTATATAGCAATGCCCTGTATTTTGTTGTCAAGTTATGCGTAAATTTATATAAAATTATTTTTTTTCAATAAATCATCCAAAACACCTCCTTCCAAAGCCTCTTTTACTTCTAATATAGAATAACCCTTACTTTTAATTACTTTCAAGGTATTATCCATTTCCTGATTCTCTATATCTTCTTGAATGATCTTTATTTTATCGTCAACCTGTTCAATCTTCTTTATAACATCTTCCTTTTTTAAAACTAGTTTTTCTCTAAGTTCTTTTTGTTTATTTAGCTTATCATATAGTGTCATTTTTACCTCCTATTCAAACTTTACTACTCTTCTAAAGTACTTAAATCCTTTGTATCCATCGACAGTTACCCCTGTACCCCATTGGCAATGTGCATAAAGATTATTATTATCTTTATCCTTACCAACATATATTCCAACATGATTTATCCCTGACGAGTTTGGCATTTGTAAAAATGCCAAGTCTCCAACCTGCAGATCATCATTACTGATTGGATATGATTTTCCCCACTGATAAGATGTTCCACCACCAGACAATATATTGCTTATTCCTGATGTCTTATATACCCAATCAACATATCCTGAACAATCTAATCCAAATGGTCTATATTTACCCGTTGTATCATTACCAGGAGAAGTTACTAATGTAGATTCTCCCCATTCATCATTCCATCCGACTGAACTTTTACCTCCCCAGAAGTATTTTACTTTTCCTACGAGACTTAGAGCTGTATCATATAACTTTTCTTGTTGTTTTGATGTGAGTTTTGGAGCATTTTCAATTAAATTTCTAATTTCTTCTTGTGTTAATTCACCATATTGTATTGCCAATTTTGGAAATTGCTCAGAAAAATTAGTTACTAAGGTTCTAGCCCATCTTTCTTGTTCATCATCAAAGTTAATCTTATCCATAACCGTTTCCATATCATATGAATATACGGTTATAATCTTTCTTTTTTTTGTTATTTCTTTTCCTTCTGAATTTTTAATTGTATAGTTTTCTGTTGAAATTTTTATATCATATATTTCTGAATATATTTTATCTATAAATTTCTTCTCATTATTTGAGCAAGTTAAATTCTGTTCAAATTTAACAGAAGCAATAGCAAATATTTCATTGAAATTAGTAGAGATTTTCTGATTATCTCCAATATAAACAACCCTGGTACTATCATATTTATTATCGTCTTTTAAATCTGATATTTCTTCTCTTAATGCATTATCCAATAGCTCAACCTTATCCTTATATTTCAAAGCTATATCTTCATCTGCCATAAAATAATTTTGACTGAGTATTGATACCATGCTGCCTGAAACAGAATTGGAAACTAAAATCAGTAATATTAAAATTCCTGTTGAAGTTAACACAATAGGATTTTTAATCATTAAAATTGTCTTAATTGACTTCTTAACACTACTAACTGCAGATTTAGCAATATTTAAAGTTTTACTCTTAAATATGTGATTCTTATTAATTCCTTTTCTAGCATTTTTAGTAAGTACATTATTTACTCTTGTTTTTTTTGTACTGGTCTTAATTTTATTTGCTTTTGAAATATTTTTTTTAATGTTTTTATATTTATAACGCTTTTTATCTGTTATTCGTTCCTTTATTAAACTACTCGATCCACGTAATAACTTATTTGAATTGGTTATTACCTTTGAAGACCCAACTGCTACGTTTTTAGTTGATTTGACTGCATCTACACTAACCCTAATGTCTCTATCTACTTTCAGATATGCTTGTACACCTAAGTTACCATCTGACTTATCTCCGAGATTTTCAACTACCCTGTTTTTACTGCTTGAAGCAATCTTAATGCTATTCTTTGAAAGTTTAGCAACTCCTTTATTCAGTAAATATTTTTTATTTATTTTACCTGTTGGTTGTTTTATAAGAACTGGCCTACTTATCTTTTTAGAACCTATATTTTTGCTTTTTTGTATTACATCTTTAGCTCTTATTACTGAAGTTGTTACTTTAACAGGTGTCTTTGCTACATTAATTACTGTATCTAATTTATTAGATGTATTTAGGTATGCTTGTACAGCTATTGATTTATCTTCTTCTGATAAATGTCGTTTTACATTACTAAAAGTATTTCCTTTCATTTTTGCGGGTTTCGATTTATTATTTAATTTATTTCTTTTGTTTTTAATAGTTAAATTACTTGGCCCGGATCTTATTATATTCTTTTTTGACTTCAGTAGTTTACTACAATATTTTCTATTAATATAGATTTTACCCTTTGATCTGTCATTAATGTTATTTATTTTATTTATATACTTATTAGTTGAGTTTTGTATTTTCATTATGACACATTCACAACCTCTTCCACCTTAGTTGTCATCATTTTATATAACTTTGTATTAGTCGGAAATTCATCTACAAATGGTATAATATTATTACCTGAAAACAACAGCCCTCTTCCTGAGTCTACATTTGTTATATATGCTAACTGTGCTGCTGAAATATTTAGCATTTTTTCTAATTCAATTCTATCCATTGGTGCCTGGTTAAGCATCAGTATAAAATCCGAATTCGAAAGCATCCTTCTTGCTAATTCACTTTGTAATAAATCTTCTACGTTTTGAGTTATACCAGTAACAACACCTCCCCATTTTCTTGATCTTTTAAACAGTTCAAATAAGAAATTAGCCGAATATTCATTTGTAAAAAGCAAATATATTTCATCTAAATATATCCATGTATGTTTACCCTTTTTCCTGTTTTCTGTTATTCTATTCCACACCTGGTCTAATACTATTAACATACCCATAGTTTTTAACTGTTTTCCTAAATCCTTTATATCAAAACAAACAAGTCTATTATTAATATCTATATTTGTTTTATGTGAAAATACAGAAAGATTGCCTGTAGCGTATAATTCTAATGCTACTGATAATCCTTCTGCCTCTGGTTCTTTTTGTTTCTTAACTGTTTCATAAAAATCTACTAAAGTTGGTAATAGCTTTTCATCAAAACTTTGCATGTAATCCTGATATGTAAATCTAACACATCTATCAAGTATTGATTTCTCCCTTGCACTCAATCCACTTTTACCGCCCAATATAACCTCACAAAAGGAAAGAATGAAGTCTGACTTTAATGAAAGTGGCTCTTCTGAATAATCTATAGTCATGTCCATTGGATTGATATGACTTGGACTATTAGAAGAAATATTTATTATTTCGCCACCAAAGTTTTTAACTAAAGCCGAATACTCCCTTTCTGGATCTATAATTAATACATCATCATCTGTATTTAACAAAACATTTACCATCTCTCTTTTTGCACTAAATGATTTACCACTTCCTGGTGTTCCCAGGATAAAACCATTCTGATTCTTTAATGTCTTTCTATCAAACATTATTAAAGATTTTGAAATTGCATTCAATCCATAATACATTCCATTTGGCTGTAAAAGTTCTTGAGATGTAAATGGCATAAATACTGCTGTAGACTCTGTTGTTAAGCATCTATCAACTTGCAATTCATTTATTCCTAAAGGAAGTACTGAATTTAACCCTTCTTCCTGCTGATAGTTTAATGAGCCTACCTGGCATAAATATTTTCTTGCAGTAGATTTAATTATTTCTGTGTGCTCCTCTAATAAATTTTTATCATCATCCATCAGAAGTATTACAAAATTAGCTAAAAATAATCTTTGATTTTTATTCATAACATCTTCAAGCAATTCTTCAGCTTCTTGCAAGTTATTTCTTAAATCATATGGTATGAATGCATCTAGATAGCCATTCTTCACACTCTTGCGTTGAAATTCTATTTTATTTGACTCCATACCTGTTATTTGCCTTTGTATCATTTTTAATGCAAATTCAGGTTCTACCGGATTAATGTTAATACTAAACATCATGTTGAATCCAAAATCAGTTAGTTCAGTTAAGAAATTATCGTTTAAGAAAGACGGTAAGCTTCGAATAAATAATACTCTTGCATGAGAATTGCCTACAATTATACTATCTCTTTTAAATTCAAAGCTGTCTGGTGCTATAATATCCTTAATATTTGAAAATCTTTGTTTTAACATTTTAGGATTATATTCAAAGTTACCAACATTATCTTTCCTATATATATCATGTAATGTTTCTAATCTTTTACTTATAGACAATACCTTACCATAACTACCCATACGTCTTAATAAGCCAATAATTTCATTTTCTATTCTAATGAAATTATTTCTCGCTTCTGTTATATCATTTGCTTTTATACCTATTGTTATATATTTCTCTTTTTCTATATCATTACGGCCTTGCATAACTTGTTTTTTTAGCATGTCATTGTACTCATCTCTATAAACATCCAACTGATCATTTTTATTTTTAATTACTATCTTATTTTCAAATTCATCTTTGTTTATAGACTTATTGTTAATTGTAATTTGAAGTTTTACTGTTGAATTGAAGAAATTCAAAAACTCACAGTACTTAGAAAATATATCTATTTGATCATCTTCTCTTGCTAAATGATAATTTATATCTAAGAACTGTAATGTTTTAGAGTATTCTCCTTTTTTTGTTTCTATTATGCCATCCTCATAAGTGCTTAATATAGGAATAGTATTTTGTGATGTACTAGATTTTTTGACCCTTTTAGGCTTTTGAACTTTATTACATTTTCCTTTACTGTTACTTTGATCAGCATTTGATTTATGTTTTTTTCTTAGAATCATTTTATCTTTTTCCTTTCCTTAGTTTTCTTCAAATTTTCTATATTAATTTTATTTTGTTCTGCAGCTATATCTGTAAATATATTTTCAACCTTATATTTCCTCTTTCGTGGTATAAACAATTTAAATTTCAATACAATCAAAGCAAATTTTTCGAATGGTAGACCATTAAATTTAAAGAATCCTATTAAAAATAGCGGAACTCCTGTGAACATGATTATCCAACTTGCAATTTCATCACCTATATATGGCTTTAAAAATATATACATAGGTACATTTATTGACAATGCAATACTAAGACAAATTATTTGCCTTAATGTTAGGCCAAAGAAGATTGTTTCTTTATAACTCCTTACTTCTTTTGGTATTTTAATCTCTATCATTAATTCACCCCCACTATTTGTTTGGCCCAGGTGCTTGCTTTTGTTAATACAAGAAGCAGCACTACACATGCTGTTATAGTTCCCCACATACTTATCTCTGCACTACTGGTAGCTGTAGAAACTAATATTGTATTGGCTATTCCTGAAAACGACATGCAAGCTATCATTATAATTAGACCCTGCAAGCATACTGATATATAGTGCTGCACAAATCTCTTAGCAATATTATTATATTCTCCACTTACCATAGTAGATAATGGCAATGGTGCAAGAGCTGTAAATATATACAGTTCAATAATTCTACCATAACAGATAACTTCAATTAAAACTTTCAAAATCTGCATAATTAGTTTTATTGGCATAAACTGCATTTGAAATGCAATTAACTCCATAAATTTCATTGCTTCTAATTGTGTTTTCAGTTCAGCAATATCAACTATATTTTGAATAGTTCCTGGTGAAGCATATACTGAAGAAATTATATCCGATACCGAATAATATATCTGCTCTAAAATAACAAAACTGCTTTGCATAATGACCTTTGCTAATACTACTCTTATTACAATTTTTATAATATTTTCTATCTTTGCTATTCTAAATGTTATTGTATTGTTCAATAAATCTAGCATAAAGAACAATGCTAATAAGCTATACCCGATTGGTAAAAGACAATTAAAAATGCCCTCGATCATATTCCATAATCCGGGCATTGCACTTTGCGGTTGAGTAATTATATTTACAATATCTCCTATTTCATAGTTTAAATCATTAAACAATTTACTTATAGACAATATGATGCCGTCAATATTAAACATTTTCCACCTCCAAAGATGTTATAGTTAAGTTAAGGGTAACTATAACATAAATAACGGGTTCAGTTTTGAGGTGTAAAATCTAAAAACGAATAATAGAAGGAATGCGTCGTAACATTATTTATTGTCATGACTAGAATTTGCATCAGTATCTACAAAATAAATATAAAAACCATTGCCAAGGCTTTGCTTAAATTGAGGTTTAAGTAGTTCTCCCGCGTGGGAATAAACCTCCTTATTATCAAGAGTTAATCCAAAGCTTATAATTCTATGATCATTAGTAGCATCAATGTTATATGATGAAAAATAAGCCCTCGGAATACTCTCTTCTACATTGCTCTTCCAGTTTTTTTTAAAAATCTGATGTCCCATTATTGTTGAATAGTCACCAGTATCTGTATCAATAGAAATCTTATAATAATTCTCAAATAAAGAAAAATCACGGTTAGAACTAATAAGTCCCCATTCATTATCATTTTGATAGAAAAAATACTTTGTCAAAAATTCCTCTGTTTCATATTTTATATCTGACTCGCACACACCACTTCTTATCAAAAATAACTGTCTACCAAATAGAGTTGATACTATTAGATAAATTATAAAAGCAACAATAATTATTTTTACAATACCACTAATTACTTTTGCTACTGACATTTTTCTCACTATATCACCTCTAATCATTCATTGTTTAATATTACAGTAATACCAGACTTCTAACTTTCAATGTCGTTAAAATCTGCAATTGAATTACAATATACGTTTATTTAATAAAATTTTTTCTTTTGATGTACACGCCAAACTACAAAGATAATAACTACTAAAACTATCAAAATTATTGGAGAGAACATTAAAAGTGTGAACGGTAGATAAGGATTTCTAATGGTGCTAAATATATTTTGCCACCAGTTTTCATCTATGACAATTTCAAGATTCTCCTCTGGAAGAGTATCTGAAACGTACTGATAAGTCCGGGTGTCAATTTTCTCAAATTTAAGGTTACTACTTTTTATAATTGGCATATCCTCATCAAGATATAGATTTATTGTTAAACTTGAAAAATCTTTCCACATGGCTGCAGGTGCAAGATAGTATTCAATTTTTCCTCTTTTAACATTGAAATTATAATCAGGGTATCCACCAAGTCGGTAACAATAAGAAACCACTACGTCATATTCTTCATTTGGTGCAAAATCCATTTGAAATGATATTGTATCAACAGTTTTATCATTATTTTCAATGGCTATCTCCTCGTCTACAAGCACCGCATATTGCCAATTATCTGTGCTAATATCAGTAGAGTAATTTAAAGAATAACTATCAGCAACATATTCTATCGATTTTCCATTCACTAAAAGCTCAGTATTACTATTTTCAATATTTGGAGAAAGAAACATAGACTGTGTGGAAATACTTTCATTCGTAGTATTTTTCATTCTATAAGTTACGAAAATGTCTGCTTCTGCTCCGTCTACTGTTATATCTAACACCTCTGAAATAACTGAAATTACACCATTTTTTTCAAATGTCACTGATGAGCCAATATCTGACTTACTTGGTGATGCCATATTGGCATGAACAGCTTGCGGAGCAAAAAAAACCATAATAAGTATAAGTATTAGAGTTGATTTTAATTTTTTTTTCATAAGAATTCCTCCAAATATTATATAAATAATCTTCACTTCGCATTTATCTACTTATATTCATATATTTTTAAATTGTTTATGTAGTATAATTTTAATATTATGAAATATCCTGCTCTTTATCACATAAACTTGTAAGGAAGTATTACTTGATACTATACCATTTCAAGTCTTTATCTCTAAATGTTCTTGTTCCTAAAGGATATCCATATCTATATAATTCTCTATTATCTTTAGACAATGCTATTGGTTTGATGTCATGTACGAACAATGCTTCATCCCAAACAAATGTTACCAATTCTCCATTTTCTACATTCTTTTTATTTCTTTGAGTTTCTTTACCTGCTTCTATAAAAACAACATTTTCATCCTTATTTTCTATTACTAAAATTGTTGCTTTCTCTTTTTCACTATTTGTACAACTCATCCATCCAATCATTCTAATTTTATCATTTTTGTCATTAATACCTTTGGTATGGGAACTAAATGGTGCTCTCCAAAGAAATCCTCTTTTAGTAGCCATAACCGTTAAATAGTAGTCTGGAACTTTGTAAATATATGCATAACCCCAACCAACATCAACCTCACTAACTAGTTGAGCATCTCTTTCTAAAAAAGAATGTGCCTTAGCTGCCTGCCTTGGTGTAAATCTATAGCCATTAAAATATAAATATAGCACTAATACAGAAAATGCTATGAATATATAGCGTGCTTTTACTTTCATTTATTAAATCTCCTCTCAACTGTACTTTAAAATAATCAACTTTAGTTGATGCACATTATTCTACAGTTGTAGCTCGTTTACCATTATTATACATCAAATATATCAAAATACCACTAAGAATTTTTCATAAATTTTGCACCTCAAAACTGAACCCGTTAATAAATTAAACTATCCCTTAACTTTTAAATTTATAATCCAAGCAATGTCTTATATCCTACAGATAAACCAAATACCATAAGACCTGCCACAAGAAATAAAATTCCATTTCTCTTTTGTCCTGCATCGTGATCGGAGAGAGAGAAAGCAATTTGCACTCCTCCCCAAAATGCTACTAACAGTCCAACTCTACCTACCCATGATGCTATCCATACGACCATGTTATCAAACTTATCTACACCTGCTGTAGTTGACGCAAATACTGTTGTACAATTAAAAGTATAAATTGCTATCATAGCTAAAATATTTCTAGCTATGATTGATAGTTTCTTTATTTTTTTCATAATACTATTTCTCCTCTTCTATTTCTATGTCGTTTTCATCTATAAAACTTTGTATCTCATCATCAAAGCTGAATGGATATTGTTGTTCTTCATCCATAAAAACAATATTTTTATACATCTGTTCTATTTGTTCTATTTCCAATTCAAAATCTTTCATCTTATAGCCTTCGAGAATTTTAATACGTTCTTCTTCTTTATCTTTCTGATTTTCCATATCTCTTACTTTGCTATAATCAAAACAATTCTCTTCCGATACTTCAAATAAATACATATAATTTCTATGCTTTGATAAATCGAACTTCTTTGAATAAAATGGTAGCATACCTCTTATTAACAATATACAATCACTGTCAGGCATCCTTCCTATTTCATCAGGTTGCATAAGTTCACGTCCGTGAATACCAAAGTTATATGAAGTACTTCCTTGTTTGCCTTTTGAATAATTTATATTTCTTGTATCTATAGTCTCCTTACCAAGACGTTTACTTATATACTCTAATGTTGATTGTTCTTGTCCACCTAGGAATAATGTAGAATCACAGTTACCCGTAATGCTCTCCCAGTTATCTTTGTAAATTTCTTTTAATTGGGCCATGTTTTGAATAATAATTGTAGAACTAATTTCCCTACTTCGCATAGTGGCTATCTTCTTTTCAAAGTCAGGTATTTGACCTATGTTTGCAAACTCATCAAGCATAAATCTAACATGTGTTTTTAGCCTGCCATCTTTAGTTTGAAAATCTGCAATGTAATATAATCTTTCAAATAGCTGCCCATACATCATAGACACTAAAAAATTAAATGTATTATCGCTATCAGGAATGATTACAAATAGCGCTGTTTTTTCATGAGCAATTGTTTCAAGGTTCAATTCATCTTTTATTGTTAAATCAGATAATGACTCTAAATTAAATAGTGACAATCTAACACCAACTGAAATAAGTATGCTTTTAGTCGTTTTGCCTGCACCTTGTTTGAATATACCATACTGTCTTACAGCAATATGTTGTGGTTTTACCTCTTTTAATTGTTTGAAAATAATATCTAGATCGCTCTCATAGTCCTCATTTTCTTCTTTTACACTTGCATACCTAAGTAGCTCCATTACTGTTTTAAAGTTTTGTTCTTCAGGAACAAGCTCATACCACATAAAGTAGAATATAGCCTGTAATAAAGCTATTTCAGATTTTTCCCAAAACGGATCATTACCTCCACCCGATTTAGGGTTTGTATTTTTTATTAAGCCGTTTATTAATTTCATCACATCATTTTCTGTTCTTATATAAACAAAAGGATTATAGCGACTGCTATAACCCATATCTATAAGATTAAATGCTTTTATTTTATATCCCTGCTGATGAAGAAGTGCTCCTGTTTCTCTTAAAATTTCACCCTTTGGGTCAGTTATTACATATGATGTATTTGCCTGCATTATATTAGGTTTAACAAAGAATCTTGTTTTACCTGCGCCAGAACCACCAAGAGCTAATATATTAAGATTTTTTCTTGTTTTCCTTGTATTCAAACTCATTTGTTCAGTTTCTGTAAGTATAATATTATTATTTTCATCTTTATCCAATATTTTTTTAATTTCTTCTTTTTCAGCCCAGCGTGCAGTACCATGTTCTTTTCCAAACATGTACTTTTTATCTAGTGTAATAAAATACAAAGCCACTGCCCAATACAATAAGCTTATAAACATAAATATTTTCAAGTCTTGTTTTTGTGGCATGAAAAAAGGAGTAGATTTAATATGTGCATCTATGTCATCTTGAAATTTACCAAGCATGGTATAATCGAATTGTTCATAGCTATTAAATACTGCTCCTATATGTATTGTTACAAAAGACACAAATATAAACATTATTACAGAAAGTATAATCATTTGTAATTTGTAATTTTTACGTCTCTGTTGCTCCGTCACTACCTGTCTCCCCTTTCTTTTGCCTTATCTTTGATTTTGTCTTTTGTTTTAGCTTTGGTTTGTTTGGCCCTCACCTCCTTGATATTATCGTCAACTTCTTTCATTGTCTTCCTATCTGTTTTAACCTGATTTTTATTCTCTAACTTGTTTTTGTCCTTATCTTTTTCCTCTACCCTATTTTTTTGTTTTATTTTAAGCTTTTCTAAGTCTATGTCATTGTAAACAAATTCTGGATTAGAAAAAGTTTTTCCAACTTCATTGACTCTTTTTTGAATATCTTCATTCCTATAATCTTTACTGTTTAAAATGTCTGATTTACCATCAATAATGATTTCTACATAAAGTGTTTTTTCTTTCATATTTTCAGTCATCTTAATGTAATTAGCAGTGTTATCTTTATCCACTATATATGTTTTCAATATTTCTTTTTCTTCTCTATTTACTTGAATATAGTCTTCAGGACTTTCTTTATCAACTAAATATACACTACCTTCTTTATTAATAATAAACTCGTCTAATATTTTACTATCAACTTCTTTTTCCATACCATTAACTTTATCATTTGCCATTTTCTCTAGTATTTTATTGACCATTTCTGCTTCACCTTTCTTATATACATAAGTAACCTTATTATCAGTAGGACTAACATCAAATATAGCATATGTTAATCCTGTTGATTTTGCTTTTGAAGCAAATATAGCTGCATCTTTATCATTTAAGTCAAGCGTTACTAACTCGTCTCCACTTTTTATTAATCTCTTAATATTTACTTCTCCAGTATTCAGCTGTCTGTTCAACTTTCCTAACAATGAAAGAAATATATATTTTAATACTTCTCCTCCTAACTTACCAAAATCTCTAATCCCTTCCTTGCTTAAATCTGCTGCAAATCCCATTAAGATTCCTGCTGTTTCTCCACCTGTATTCATTATCTTTCACCTCTACTATTATTTTTTTTATTAACCATAGTTACAACTTCTTCCTTAGACTTTTTGTAATCATTTTTCATCTTATTTACATCTTTTAGCGTCTTTTTATCACTTGTTTTATTTTTTTCCTTTTTCTCTAACTTGTCCCCTTTAATAATAACGGAACAATTTGGTTCCATATATACTGAATATTTGCCATCTTTTTCAAATGCAATGTACTTAAAAGCATCCTTATTCATATTTTGAAAATCCCTTAATGATTCAATATTAACATTGCCATATCCTCTAATATCTTGTATTTTTTTGATTTTGTTCCAATCTATATTCCCTTCAACCTGCTGCAATATTTCTTTATTGGTTTCTAAAAGCATGTTTTTGAGTTCCTGAATTCTGTCAGTTGGAACTATTATATTCATTCCAACTTTTATTCCACTTTCCTTCGCAATAAAAGGCATATCCATTTCTTCTATTAGTTCTTTCACATCATAATAGTCTTCATGTGATATTCTTATATATCCCCGTGTATTTTGTCCTTCCATAAGTTTTAAAAGCTCCGCTTTTTTATCTCTGACAGCTTCTTTTTCTTCTGATCTATGCGACTTTTCTCCATGTGCTTCTCTAAATTCAGCCTGAAGTTTTTCAAGTTCTTCTTTTGAATTTACAATTACAGGATCTTTAAAAGTAATTAAAGTGCTCATTATTTTTTCTATTTGTTCTTGCCTTGATAAAAACTGTACAGCTCCTTCGGTTACCCCTTTATGACTTTCATCATCTATATATGCTTCCTCTATACCTTTTGTATTAATAATAATCATAAATTTGTCTATTAATTTATCATTCTTAATTAAGTTAGTTATTAATTCTGATACTTTATCAAAGTATGCTAATCTACTATTTATCTGCTTCTCTGTAACACCCAATTTAGGCTCATAGTTCGAGTAATCTCCAAACCATTGAGTTAATGTCTCAGAAGAAGGAATTTTATATGAAAATTCATAATCATATAGCTTTTTATATTTGTCTAGATTATTTTCTAAAATCTTTACTTGATTTTCTTTAAGTGCTACTTCACTATTATATTTATCCAGCTCATCAAAAATCTGTTTATCACTGACACCTTTAGCTTTCACAATTATGTTTTTATCAAGAGCAAAAACATTTGTTAACCTTTTGTCTTCTTCAATTTTATTTAAGTCTTCATATTCACGCAACTTTTTACAAGCATCAAGTATTGATTTCTTTCCTTGAGCAATTTCAATATTACTTCCTTCATTCACTTCAATACTAATAAAGCTATTAGTAGCTTTATCATAAATTCCTAAAATGTTGTTACTTTGAATTTTTTTGTTACCAACTACAGTATTATTTACTTCATCTTGATATGTCATCTTATCTCTCCTTTTCTTTTTCATCTTTTATATTGGTTTCAAGTTGTATATCTTCAATAAATTTATTTCTTTCATTCTTATTAAGATACTGTTGCAAATCTTCTATATCTGTTAGTACATTACTAATATTGTTTATTCTTTTTTCGACCCCTTTAATTTTTTCAATAATGTCCTCTCGTTGATTAATAAAATCATCATATTGAGCTTCATCTTTTAATCCGAATTTTTCTAATCTTTCTTTACACCTTTCAAATTTTTCTAATTCATATTCGTGCTGTTTTTTATACGCCCCCTTTAAAAATGATTGTTTGTACTCATCGTTATATTTTTTATACTTATGATATAATTCTATTTCTGTACAAACTGCATCCATTTTAATTTCTAATAATTTTAATTTTTGAAGCTTCATTTCTTCTTGTCTAATTTTATTATCTAAAATTTCGATTTGATTTTGAACATCACCTCTTTTATGCAAATTATATTTATTTAAAAGATTTAGCTTGGTAGATAAATCTTCAATACCTTTGATTGCTTTTTTCTGTGCGTATGTATATTTTACTGGTCTGTCATTTTTTATAAATGAGTTTTGATTATTATTAAAAATCATTTTTAGTAATAATATTATTAATTTAACATTAGTTTCTAATGTTCCATGTCTATATGACAATCTCTTCATTTGATATTCAAGACTATTTTTATCGATTCTATAATACTTTTTATCTTTTGATTTAAACGAACCAATATTATGCTCTTTAAATTTAATTCTTTGTTTGATACTATGTTCATCATAATCTAGCCCTAGTGTTTTACCTCTGACAGATTTACTCATTCCTTGTTTTTTGAAAGTTATATATTTTACATTACCTTGCTTGATATAATAATTCTGGTCCTGCATATTTTTAAGAAATTCTTCATAGCTATCTGAACAAGAAATAGCTGCATCAATATCTTCTCTAACAACATCCTTCCAAGAAGTTTTGTTATTGCTTTCTTTCCATTCTTTATATGATTTATTTTTATTTCTTTTATTTGGTTCTATAATACTTAACTCATGCTCTCTGCAAACTAAATCTGAATATTTTCTTATGTCTTTTAATTCATTTCTACATGTATTAAATTTCTTGCCGTTTAATCCTACTGAATTAGCAGTAATATGATTATGAATGTGATCTTTATCTGTATGAGTTGTAAGTATAAATTGGTAATTCCCATCAAGAAATTTTTCTGCCCATTCTTTTCCTATCTTATGAGCCGTCTCTGGATCAACTTCGCCAGGTTTAAATGACTGCATAAAATGATGAGCAAGTATTCCACCTTCCTTATCATATTTTTTCTTTAGCAAATAAAATTCCTTATATGCTAATCTTTCATCAGTACTGCATTTGTATGAACTTACTAAAAATTTATCTTCTGTTTTATCTTTATTTTCTATATATACAATATTTTTTAGAACAGTTGTTTTTATAGATTTTTGTTTTACATAAGCCATATTTTATGCCTCATCTTGTGATTTCTGGATATCCTTATAAATTTCCATAAGTACATTATTTATATTTTTCAAAGAGCTTTTTAAAAAATCAACTTCACTTTTATTAGTAATCCCACCCTGATTTAACTTTCTAGCTATTTGATTTATGTTATTTCCAACTCTGCTAACCTGAGCTGATAATTCAAATATGCTTGTAAAGTCATAAACTATTATTTCTTTTCTCAATGCAGCATTTATAAAGAATCTGTTCATTGTCATATCTGATATCTTTACCTTTTCCATTATTTTTGTATATTCTTCTTCCGTAGTCCTTACTATGATTTGCTTATTTCTTTTTCTTTTTTTATTCATATCATCACCATTATTTATATTCAATTGTTATTCTTGCTTCCGCAAGGGGTCTTAGGGGTATCCCCTAAATACCGGAAGTGGATAGCCACTTCCAATGCTTGCTATACTCAAAACAGGGTTTTAAGTATACAGGCTTTCTGAAAGAAAAAAAGAAAGACACCACTGTCTTTCAACCTTAATCTTTACCGATTTCATTGTTTTGTCATTCTGTATTTCATTATCTATTTTCATTTTAACGTCACACTCCTTATATTTCTTTTATTAAATTGTGGTTAAGATAGTAATCGATTTTGCTGATGCATATCTTATTTTTCTCATAAGATTCTTGTGTACAAGTAAAAATAAAAAGAAAGTCTGTTTGTTGTGTTAAACAACATTCAAGCCTTCTTAAATTTGAATTATCCTTGACCATATATTTTTTATTTGTATCTAGAAATATTTTTCTAATATCATCAATTGTAATTGACATTCATTTTCTCCATTCATGTTATTTGTCCTTTCCATATTAATATCATTGATATAATTATTACTCCAAAGCAAATATAAGGTGCTAATGCTAAATTTACTTTCGTATTTATTCGCTTTGAAATTAGCCCTGGTATTAAAATAATTGTTGCAGATGTAAATGTTATTGCTACAATATCTAAAATATTTGTACCAAATATTAAGCTTAAAGCAGTTAGAAGTTTTATGTCTCCTCCTCCAATTCCTCCACCGGTTATTATGGCTATTAATAAAAAAACTGCAAATGCAATTGCAGCTGATGCAATATATACTTTACAGTTTTGAAAATTTATTATTAAATTAAAAATTCCCAACAGAGCTATTATTAAGCTTAGCATGTCAGGAATTATTTTTTGTTTGTAATCTATGTTTGAAATTTTTATTAACATCAGAATTGTTATAATATAAATTATTATTTGCAATGGATATCTCCTTTAGCTCTATAAAAAAATGACGTTAAATTAATAACATCATTTTTTTTGTAACCAGAATTTCAAGTAATAAAATTTTTATTTTTAAATGATCCTTTATTCCCACCTTACAAAGTAACTATTTGTTTCAGTAAATGAAGGCTTGCAAATAAACAATGGAATGCTACATCTTTCCTTTGGATTTACAATTCCACTTTTCTCAACTTCTCCAGTCAATAAATTTATAGCAATTAATTCATTACCTTCATTTATACCTCCATTATCAATCAGCGCAACTTTGTCACCTAAAACCGAAGCGACAAATGCTCCGTATTCCTTAAAATCATACATTTTACAATTTTCTATATCATATAGAGAAGTATGTTCCACTATGTACCTATCATTAATTACTTCTATTTTTCTACTCCAAGTATCAAAGTTATCCCAATCTGTGTCCGTGAGTTCTTTAGTTTCTATATCAAATATCTTTATGCCTGTAATTGTTTTTACCAACAATTTATTATCTGTTAGATGTAATATTTGAAGATTATCATTCTCATTTATTATCTCTTTTCCTTTTATATCATATAAAGAACAAAATACCTCCGAATTCTTATCGCTATGTCTTAATAATATAAAATATTCCTCATACCCTTCTACATCATACTTATCAGTTTTACTATCAATTTTAAATATTTCATTTCCTTTATAATCAAAGCCAACGTAAGCACTATCTCTATATGCAATATAGTATTCTTCTTCGATTACTTTAACATTACTATCCACTATTTTGTTAAGTGTTACATCATATAAATCTCCTTCTGTTGATAATGCATATTGTCCAATATTTTTCCACTCTCCTCTGACAGTATTATGATTTTCTAATTCACAAAGTACCTTACCCGTATTATTAATTATTGCAAATTCTGGTATACCAGAATTTAAACTTTCAGCTTCTACAAAACAATATCCATTATTAAAAGAATAATACGAATTATAAACTGCTAGTCTGCTCACTAAATCAAAATTATAATCAATAACTAATTCTCCATTTTTATCTATGAAACCCCAATACCCTTCTCGATTTTGAACAGCAGCAAGTCCATCAGAAAATTCCTGCACGTCATTAAACTGTGGTTCTATCACATAATTACCGCTAATAGCATCAATAAATCCCCACATTGAATTTTTCACACTTTGTACACCTATTAATCTTTCTGTAGCACGGTTTTTTACACTTGAAAAATCCTTTTGTTCAATTATTAAACCATCGATAACATTATCATTCAAATCTTCCGCAACTTTAGAACTAACATTTACATCTGTATCTACTTCCTCAGTATTACTTAGGCTACATCCTGTTAAACTTATTACTATAGCAATAAAAATTACCCATAATTTTATTTTTTTATCCATTTCATCCTCCATATATTAATTATTAAATTTCTTAAATTCATTTTTAAAATTAGAAATTAGCATGTAGAACTTAAATTTTGCACTTCAATAATTTACCATAATTATTGTAACTTTGCAATTACTCTTTTTTCTTAAAATTAAATAAAAACAACTCTTTATTAATATATTAAATTTATACGTCCATCTTGAAAAACTGATCCATTTACTACCAAACTTCGACCATTCCAATTTTCTTTTTCATTATAATCATAAGTTACAGAACCTTTTGAACAATCAAGCTTGATACTTATAATCGTATTTACTGGCAAGTGGGCTGAAGAATAAAACCTTCCTTGCCATGTTTCTGTATCTCCTGTTATAACTTTTGTCATACTTATAATTTGATCTATATTTCCATTGTTTCCTACATCTATACGGCCATACACACTATCTGGCTTACCTTTGCTATCTATTTGAAATGTTACATAATACCCTGTTTTATAAGGTATTAAATCGCTTAAAATCATGTCTTTTGTGTAAGGGAATGTTATGTGTGGATGATTAACTATATCCGTTATACGGAAGTTTATAAGCTTTAAAGCCACAATATCAATAGGTACATTGTCCTTTACTTCTCTTGTAACATTTCCGTTACCGCCATAATTTGTCTTGCCTATAAACTGCAAATTGTAAGTTCCACTTTCGGTTATGCTTTCAGGTATGGTTATATTTTTCTCCCAGTAGGCATAATTACTATCTTCAGATACCTTGCTTAATACATAACTTGTGCCGTTAAAGCTACAGCCAACAGTATCAGTAATTTTATTGGTCTTCGCTTTCAACTTAATAGAATCTCCAACCATTATTTCACTCTTATCACTTTCAAAACTTCCTATCAAGCTTAATTCTGGAACAATATAATAATTCTTTGTGACTGTTGCAGACTTAGCATCAGAAATTTGATAAGGTGGTATAGGTGGTTTATCAGTAACATTGAACGTTATGCGATATGCTCCCCATGGTAGACCTTGACCTTTAAAGCTATTTACAAATGGAAATTGTTTTGTGTAGTTGTATGTGTTTGTTGCTGCTGCTCCTCCTGATATATTATTCATATCTTTAACAGCAAACCGCTCTAATTTCCAGTTATATGTGAAGCCTGTGTTGTCCGTATTTGGATCATTAACATTTGTGTCAAACCTTGCATATTCTTCTGAAAATAATGTATTAGATGGTCTATATATTAATGTGTATAACCCTAATATTTTAGGAAATGACCAAGCAGGGTTTTCATTGCTTACAAGATTAAAGTTTACTGTCGGTGCATCATTGTATATAGTAACTTCAAAAGACTTTGTAACAATTTCACTATAAACACCTGAAGAATTTCTAACCATCAATGATATTTCATAAATTCCAATACCATTAGTTAATATATGACTATTTAAAGTGCTGCTAATATCTCTTTGTGTACTTGTAAATAAATTCTTACTATCCTTTTTTACAGTCCATATATAATTTAAGGCTGAACCACCTGTATCATAACTTGTATCTGTAATAGTTTGACTTTCAGAATTTATTATTAATGGATCTTTATCTATTAAAAAGTCTGCAATAGGTATACTTTCATTTAATTCAGGATACCAACCATCTTTAATAGCTTCACCGTCTATATATTTACTACTCCAATCCGACCATACACCCTCTAGGTCTTTTACTCGTAATAATACTGTAGCATTAAACCATTTAGAGTTTTTTAAACTGTTCTGAATCCATGTTATTCCACTAGCTTTACTTGTAGAATTTTGAGTTGTTGTTATACCATCCCGATTGATTAATTTCCATTGCCATTCATAAACTCCTTTATTAGAAAGACTTTTATGATCTATGTCATATGAATTTTCAGTTATATTAATTAAAACATTCTCATTTGGTAAACTAAAACTTAATTTCATATTATCTATAAGAAAACTTGGTCTACCTGACCATTCATTATATTTAGGTACTAATAACAACAACGAATAATTGCCTTCTGATAATTTATATTCTACATTAGCACTATCATAGAATGTTTGATTTATACTTGTCCCTATTAGTTTAACATTTATAGTTCCTTTTTTATTATCATCAATTATATCAAACTTTATTTTAGCTGATATTGCATTATCAGGTACATTAATTTTAAATTCAGCATATGTATAACTTTCGTCATCCCTTTTATTTGTACCATACAACTCTAAATACCCATTTCTTATGCTACCCGTTTGAAAAGATGCATTTCCTTCGTATCTTGTAAAAATCGGTTCTAATACATAAGTTTCATCTTCAAAATCTTCAACTAATAAAGTATTTTTATATGCATTAGATGAAAAATCAGCTATACCAAAATTCGATATTGGTTTTCTATGTACATAAATATCTTGTGCAAATATATTGCTATATTTTCTATAACTATTAAATGGATCTAATAAATTCAAATCAGGAAACAAAGGATTATCCTTTACCCTATAATTTAAAGTATACTTTCCTGTTTTACTAAAATTCTCTATTGGTTTACCAACCCAAATATTATTAATGTCTATAGTCCCTAAATTGTTTTCAAAATAAGTAGGTAAATGATAAAATTTAAATGCTTTTGAAAACAAAGGATCATTTTCATTATCTGAATAATTTTCTTTGTAATTTATTGTGTTTTCTAATAACAAATATTGATCCAATGTATTTGAGCCACTATATTTATTTCTTATATACGAAGTCGCAGTATTTAAATTATCATATACATTGTTTAATTCTATATATGTACCATTGTTTTGATTTTTTGTTGTAAGCTCTTTTAATTTAGTTCCGTTAACTGAATTAACACCTATATTTATAAGATTTATTTCTTTCCCTTGTAATAACCCTGCTGTTTTATTTAATTGTTCATTGTCAGTTAATTCTTTAAGTTTATTATTTTCCACTAAATTAATAATGTATTTATCTGTTTCATTTCCCCAACTTAAATTATTAACAGCTTCATAAATACTACTGTTGTTTATATATGTTAACTTTTCAATATTAAGATCTACGTTCTTTGAAGTATAACCGTCTTTTGCAGATATTCCTAAATAACCCCCTGCATCTAAACTATTTATATTTTTTTCAAATACCAATTTACTACCATCGTATGCTTGTAATAAATTTCCCACTTGTCTAATTCTTGAAACAGTAGTTTCATAATATTCCCATTCCCCATGTTCTTTTTTTCTAGTATAATAAAATTCTTCAAGAATATTAGATACACCATTTTTTACTTGTACGATTTCAGCAATTTTATTACCTGCCATCCAATTTTTATAATACTTTTCAGAGTAAACAAAATAATTGCTTTTATCTTGTACATTAAACAAGAATACCGCATCTCCCATATCATCTTCGCCATATTTCAATGGGCTAATACTTAAATCAAACTCAATATCAAAATCGATTAGTTTTTCATTTGAAATTGCAGAATAAAAATTTACATCTGAATAAGGAGCATTCCAAACACTATAGCCATTTATACTGGTATTAACATTATTATAACCATAATTTAAATGATAGTAGTCTCTTTCTATTATTCGTACTGGATAGCTATTACCCCAAGTTCTATTTAAATCTTTATATTTTAGATTGCTTATATCAATACCTGATAAATTACCTCCTAAATATAAATTTGGTACTGGTATTCCATTCCAACCATCAGCATATATTCCACTTGGTAACATATTGTACCAAAACCCTACTAATGGTTTTTCAGGGTCAGTATCAGGATTACCGCCTGTATCTGTCACATCTTCAATTTCTTCATATTCAAATCTATGATCATCAACATAGCCATTCATTGTAACCTTTTTCCAAGTTAGTGTATTACCTTCTGTTAATCCATTTACTTCATCAGCAAGATTTAAAACATCAATATTTCCTATCCTTATGTTATTTTTACTTTCTAACCATAGTTTTAAGTTATTTAAATTATTATCTACATCAACTTGTCTTGTTCCAGTTAATCCAGTAGTCAATACCTTTACATCAATTTTATTATATTTTTCTAATCCCAATGTACCTACTGGAGCTGTATTGTCAATTTCTGTAGTTATAGTTGTAAAAGCAGTTTTATAATCTTCATTTGTAATATATTTTTCGATAGTTTCTTGTTTAAAATCTTCTTTAACATTAATAACAAACTGATATTTACCTACCTTAAAAGATGTTAAAGTAATTTCCTTATAAAGAATACCATTGATATTAACATCTTTATGAGATAAGTTTGATGTTTGCAAAATTTCATCTAAAAAACTACCGTTATTATTACTATCAAACTTGTATTCTACTTTTGTAACTTCAGCTAAATCATCATCAGTTGAAGTTGCTAAAGCATTAAACTTAATTGTTGCATTCTTACTAGAATTTCTATAATGTTTTGAATTTACATTTGCTGTTATGGTAGGTGGTAAATCTTCGTTTATTGTTAATACCTGTTCAGTCCAATCTGATACATTACCATCAGTATCTGTGACTTGAAGTCTGATTTTATATTTTCCTGGCTCTTTGAACATCATCTTTATGTTTAATGGCTCATATCTTGCATTCAATACATTGCCAGTTATTAATTTATTTATGTCTCTTTCAAATTTAACTGAATTAATATTTTGACCATCTAAAGGTTCTATCTCCCACATATCTTTACTGTGATCTATTGTAATGTCCATGTCATGTAACCATGATGCAACATGTGAACTGTTACTGTTTAACTTTATAACCCTGTTTTGTTTTCCATAAAACTCGTGATCTATCGGATATCTGTAGCTTGATGTATCTTTTATAACTGCTGTCGGGTTTAAGCTTAGAACTTCTGGCCTTATTGTTTCTTTATATGTGTCATTTAATCCTTCCGTATCCTGTACATATACTGTTAATTCCCACTCTTCGTCAGTAGTAAAAACAACATTTATGTTTCCATTATCATACCCATTAAAAATGATTGATGTATCTTCGAAGTTGTCTGCTTCATCTAGCTCATATGCACCCCAAGGCATCATTTTAAATTGAATCGATTTAACTTGGCCTGTGTCATTAATATTTCTAAAGATATATCTTACATAATCAATATCTTTTAAACCGTTTGGATCATTACAGTAATTGTCAATAACAACATCTTTACCTATGAATGCCTTTCCATATACTCTGCTCTCTGTTCCTGAAGGCAATATCTTCTTTGTAGCATATCTATAAAATGCAGTAGGCGGCTTATTTTCTACGATATCTACATATAAACGTAAAGTTGTTTTTTCTGCATTAAATCCTCCACATGTACAAAACACCCCTAAAGTCACTTCAATTTCTGCGATATATTCTGTTTTTTCAGTGTTTGTCGGAGTAAATTTTACTGCTGGGACATTTAAATTTTGATACGCTGTTGAATAAATATCATATCTTGTAAAGTCGTATGAAGTACTACCGGGATATTTCAAATAAATATCAAAAGAGTGGAATTTATGTTCTCCCTCAACTTCTTCCCACTCTGTTCCGCTTAATTGTTTGAATCCACCTTCAAAATCACCAATTCCTATTTTTACATTATTGAAAAATATATCTGTCGCATTATCAAAATCTCTTCTTTTCATTGTTACTCTTTTATCTTCAGTTTCAGTATCAAATTGAGGGTCGCATTTAGGCTTTTCAGGCTCTTCATATTCTTCGTAATGGAATGTAATGTTGAGATTATTATTTACCGGTGTTGAATAGTCAAATAGCCCCACAACAAAGCTTGTTGAATTGTCCAAGAAGTTTTTTGTTTCTTTACCAGTTATGCTATATCCAGTGCATTTATATCCATCTATTCTTTCAGAATTCTCAATTAAGTTAGCTCCGAGGTTTGTCTTTCTTGTTTTGTCACTCATAAGCTTGTTATCGTCTTCATCCACATATTTAATAGTTACATTTATATCTCCATCACCCGGATCATCTGGATTGCCCCCATGGTCTTCCCACCAACCTTCAGGATCAGCTAAGTAATCAGAATCAACATATTTTATTACTACTGCGATGTAGCATTTATACACGCCCCCACCCATATCCTTTGCAAATTTACTTCCCAAAAAGCCTGGATCAGGAGGATTAAGAAGTTTAAAGGATGCTGTAAATGTAACCTCTGTATTTTTCTCCCCCGTATAAGCCTGTGGGTTCCATATTGAAGCATGTTCTATGTAATGCTTCCTAACTTCATTCTCAGTCATATTATGATAATTTAATTCATTCCATGATCCTTTGTAATTTCTAAGATCTATTATACTGTCAATTTCATAATTACCCTCAATAAGTGTTGTTGGAAAAGTCAAGTCAAATTCAGCGTATTCAGAAGGAACCTGCCCTATATTTTTTCTTTGACCTGGATAGTCTACATCAGCAAAATATGAATCTCCAGTTTTCCAGTACCCGTAATAGGCTACAACTAAACCATATTTGTATGGCGATATATTTGCTTTTATTGCTGACTTGCTCTCTTGTATTGCATTAGATATGGCAAACACCGAAATTATTGTTGCTAATATAAGCACTATAGCAATAATTATAGTTTTTTTATTTATATTCCTCTGCATTCTTACCTCTCCTTTTATTTTTGCATTAAAAAAAGAACATATTTCTATGCTCTTAATTGATAAATTCTATTCCTTATTTAATTTCCTTTAAACCACTTGCATCTATTTCAAGCACATCATTCGTTGAAGCTGCTGGATAATATGTTCCTCGTGTGTCCATAATAATAATTTTGCTTAAGTTTTCTAACTCAAATCTTATAATACCTTTATTAGTAAATGCCATGGTTGTAAATTGCTGATTTATTTCTACTTTTGGATATTCCCCAAGAGCATAATTTGGAAACATTTCCTTAATCTTATTATATACAGCTTCACCACCATATGACGAAATTGCTTTTACTACAGGTCTAACATATGAGCTTCCCGATTTATTTACAAATGCCACGTTAAGTGATGAATCCACCCAATAATCAGTTGTGCCTTTATTGTCATCACTTTTTTCAATTGGATATGCATGAATAATTATCGCATCCACATTGTCTAAGTCACCTTGACCCCATGCTATAGATGTATCTCCATGGTATGGAGCTTTCTCTGCTGGAAGTTTTTGAATTCCTGTTATGACTAATCCTCCGTATCTTATGGGTAACATTGAAATATCTGCCTTTATTAAATTCTCAGCTTTATACGTTATATCATTATGCATACCGTATTGAGCATATTCTTTCAATTTATCATATCCACTCTCTTCAATTGTAATTTTATCTAAATCATTTGCATCGATTACTCCATTTGCATCCCGTTTTACAATCTTAACTGGATTTCTCAGCTCCGGATTTATTACTCTACTTATTACTGCTACAGCCTCAGCTCTGGTTAGTGTACCAGTCGGCTTAAAAGTTCCATCAGGGTATCCGGAGATTACACCTATTCCGTTTATTGTTAATATTTTTACATCTGTTTTTTCTATGTCTGTCCGTCTGTCACTTAAATATTCAAGCTCTGCATCAGTATATGCTGTTATTTCTTCTTTTTCAGTCAGCACATTATATAATATTTCTGCCATTGTCTGTCTGTCAATATTTTGATCTATAAGTGATTTTTGCTGTTCTGTAATATATTTACACTCTATCGCTTTGTCAATGTAAATTTGATACCATTCATGTTTCCCTTTTTGACTTACCAGCTTTTCCTCAACAGCCACAACAAGCATTTTTATAAATTCTTCAAACTTAAGCGTATTACCTGGTTTAAATGTACTGTCTTGATATCCGGAAATAATATTTTTTTCCGTAAGCTCCTGAAGGTTTTTATAGAACCAATCGTCTGTCTTAACATCAGTAAAATTTATTTCAGCTGCGCTTGCTGAAGAGGAAAATATTATAATTATTATTGCAATAGTTGTTATTATTTTTTTCATACCTGCCTCCTTATCTAATGATAATCTTCTCTTTTGCGTTATTTGTATATCTTTTAATTTATATTAATCCTTATAGCACAAAAACCAAGAACTACAATTTAATCCTAAGCTTTCGCCTTCATTTTCTCTTTGCAATGCCTCTTCGAAAGTATGAGGAGGAGGAACAACAACTGGTTGACCTGGAATCCAATTTGCTGGAGTATAAACATTATTTTCATAAGTTAATTGGAGTGAATCAATCATCCTCAAAATTTCATATAAATTCCTGCCACATGATACTGGATACGTTAAAATACCAGCTATTTTCCCTCCTGGATTTATTATAAAAGCATCTCTTACACTTTCTTCGTATATTCTATCAGGATTGACCATCCCATAAAGATTTGCTATTTCTGCATCTCTATCAGCCAAAAGTGGAAAAGGAACCTGAAGTCCTGTCGCTTTATAAATATCCATTAACCATTCAATATCAGAAAAAGTACTATCTATTGTTATACATAAAAGTTGTACATTTCTTTTTTCAAACTCTGCATATAGCTGCGTAAATGCAATTAATTCAGTAGTTGATATAGGACCAAAATTAACGGGTTCACTGAAAAGCAAAACCCACTTTTCCCTATACTTTGACAATGTAATAACTCCTTGAGTAGATGAATCGGTAAAATCAGGTGCCATCCTTCCTATTGTAATGCAATTACTTGGATTTTTAAAATTATTAGCAGAAACAATATCGTTAGAAATCATAACCCCTCCATACTTGTATTCTTATATTAAATTATATGACTACAAGTAATTTTTATGAGTTATTAAATTTTTATAATGATAAAAGATAAACAATACTATTGAAATAATCTATCTTGTTTTTTTATGGTAAGTGCTACTAACATTGTAAGTGTAACCATTAGAGAGATAGTTTCATATATATCTCTAATTTAGTATTGATTTTTTCGTATAAATGAGTTACAATATACATAAGATAAAGAATAGGTAGTCGGCTACAGCTGACTAAACATTATAAATTGTATTTAGTAGATACTCTGGGCCAACAGGGTATCTACTTTTTTATGATAACTGCTACTAACATTGCAAATGCAACCATTAGAGAGATAGTCTCATATGTAGACATAATCAGCATCACCACCATTCAAAAGAGTTTTTACCTCCTTTCGTTGGATTGGGTCAGCTATACCCTGTCACTACCTATTCGTATATATATTTTACCATATTTTTGTTATTTTCACAAGTATTTTCTTTGATTTTTTATTGATTTTCCAACCATTTTAAGTGTTTTTATATTTTTTACAGAAAGCGAATTTAATAATATTTTTCTATTTGCCATAATTTCTATTGCTTGCTTTTTCGTATATTTCTTTCTATATGATCTATTTGAAGTGAGTGCATCATATATATCTGCTTGTTTTAATATTTTTGCTTCTATTAATAAATCTTCACCTTTAAATCCATTTGGATAACCTGTACCATCTTCTGACTCATGATGTTGCTCTACTATTCTATAGATACATTCTGATACTTTATATTTTTTTAGTATTTGAACCCCTAAATTTACATGTAACTTTATATATTCAAATTCTTCTTCAGAAAGCTTACTCTTTTTATTGAGAATACTTTGATCTAATTTCAATTTTCCTATATCATGTAGCAGTCCTGCCATAAAAATATTTCTGCACTGCTCTTTAGAAAGATTAATTTTTTTTGCTAAGTTATATGAGAATATAGCAACCTTTATACTGTGCTTAATCAATCTAAGATTATTTATCATTTGCATCAGCTTCACTCCCTTCTGGCAATCGAGTAGGAGGGGGTGACTAACCCCCGTCCTCTCACACCACCGCTCATGCGGTTCCGCAAGCGGCGGTTCGATAAACTATAAATTGCTATTGCATGGATTAGACGTCAGCGTTACTAAGCACTTCTAATCCTTTACTTTCGAGTTCCACTCTATCCTCCGATTAGATAGTCTTCATAATGAAGTTATCTGCTATCATTATAACTTTCTGTTTATAATCACTATTTAAAGTCTATCGTCAAGCCCTTTTCTCCATTAGCTTTCACTAACATCTTTGATACTACGACTTGAACTGACTTCTGAATGCTCAATCATATCTCCCGATATGGGTTACCAAGAGAAGAAATTCATCCTCATGCAAGGCATATCATTCAGACCTCCCCAGTTAAGGTGCGTAATCTTTCACTCCATCTATCTGCCACATTTACACTGTATATCTTCGGATAGTTATTGGGCTTCAGTTTGTTTAGCAACCTTACCCAATATACCTTGCCTTATATATGATTTCTGTTCGTCAGACCAGAGATTTGCACTTAGGCTTCCTTCAGATTCCACCTCGCGATGGACACCCTTGCCCTCGGCTATACATTTCCCACTATCAGGGTATGTTAGGGACTTTCACCCATTAGATTACGCCCATGCTGGGCGAACTAAAAAAAGATGCCGTATTGACCATATAGCATCTTTGTGTAAAATTTATTAAATGTATTTTTATATTGATTTCGTTGATATTTAAATTTAAATACGAAATTATACGCATTTATTTTCATCGTATTCATCTACTATACGGTTTAAATATTTGTTATTACAATATTCTTTAAGATGAATTAACGTAATTGATGTAACAGATATAAATATTATAATTAGGAAGCCTGATGTAGCTTGTGTAATGAAATTATCGAACTCTTCTATTTCCTGTATATCTTTAGCTGTCAATTCAAGCCTCACCGGAGTATTTAAAAACAATCCTTTTACATACCATGATATATTATCTTTATAGTGCATAATAAGCGTATATATAAAAGTTGCTATAGTTCCAATTATTTCATTTCCAATCAATGCGACATCTTTTTTAGCAATCATGCTAAAAAAGATGCACAAGACTAAGTATATTAAATGGGGTAGCTTTGACAAATAAAATTCTGACCCTAAATAGCTTGAAATAATCAAAAACAACAAAGAAAAAACAATTAAAATAGTGTAAAGAAAATAGAATATAGAATTTCTATACAAGTGAATCCTTTTGATTAGGTATGGCACAAAGATAATTAAACCTATTAACCATATACAAGTTATCATCAGATTTTTATTATTGATTCGATAACCTAAAAGTAATATTAAAAATATCGGTATTTCAATTACAAACCTATATTTCATATATTCACTCTTATACTCAAGATAGAATTTATAGATTCCTTCTAATAAATTAGCTACCAAATCTGTAAATATAAAAATTTTCAGAAAGGTAGTTTTAATAAATATGTACATGTTAATTGCCCCCACATTTTTAACAATTATATCATAAGCTTCTATTTTTTTCTCCAATTTATTTTTGAAATATTTATTAAATTCCCTGTAATTAGGAGAAATGGTATTAGAACCAATATATAATTTACTCCTAATTGCACTATTAGACATGACATTATAAATAAAGTTGTCATAGTTCTATTAAAAGATTTATCTACATCAAAAAATATGTATTCTTTAATAATTTCAGTTATCCATGCAATGTTCAATGTATTTTTCAACAAATATGTTTCTGATTGAATTTCTGGAAATTCTGCAAGTATAGGATACGTAAAAAAAAGCAATATAATAATACGGCTTTTTCGATATTTGCCCTTATATACAATGCTCAAAATATTAAAGAAAATGACTGAAATTATTATAGACTGTATAATATATGGAAGCATAAATTGTGCATTGATTTTTTTTAAAGCTGAATAAAAAATATAAAATATTATCTCAATTATACTTAAAGGAATTAGTATAATATTTTTTTCTGTTGTATATCCTTGCAAAAAGATACTTTTAAGTATACCTGCTGTTGCTTTCACGTCTTACTCCTCCCCTTATTTTAACAGTTCTTCTGTACCGTTTCCTTTTAAATTTTTTATTTATATATCTCATTCTCTGTATTTTTTCAAATAATAAAGACAATATTGTAATTGTGGTTAAAGCCTCCTAAAATTATCAGGTAAACTTTTATAAAATGCAGAAAAATATTTTCATTTAAATTAAGGATATACATGGATTTTACCTCGTTTCCTTTTTTTTGCCTTTTACTCATAGTCCCTCCATCATTCATATATGCTCGTCAACTGGCTGCTAGATAGTTTGTACATTGTAATAATTTTGCTTGAAAAAACGCCTTTAACTTTAACCTGGACAACTGCCATGACAGATGGATTCTCTAATTCAAAAGAATGGTTTAATATTGTTGAATAATATGTTTTCGGGGTATTGTTCTCAACTACAAATTCTTTTACATCTGGTTTTTTATCAACTAAGCTTCCTGTTTCTAAAGGTTCTAAGGTTGTCTTATCTAATCCTAGATTCTCTGCTAAAATGTTTTTAAAGTTTATCTGTGCATTCACTTCATCTATTTTAAAACGTCCTTCAGCTAACATTTCATCTTCTTTAATTGCTAACGTTGCAGCTTTGACGGATCTATTCAATCCTTCTTTTACTTTTTTGTTATTTAAGTATATACTCCCTTGATCCATCACTAACATCCCTACTCCTAAAAAAATAACTACAAAAATTATAAGCCAAATATATGAATTTCCTTTATTATTTAAATACCTTTTCTTTTTCATTTTCTTCACCATTTCTCTGACATTCCTGCACCCTTTGTTTTTGGATAAAAAGTATTTTCTGTTCCTAATTTTCCGTTTATATAGTAAAATGTATGAGCTTTTTTATATATTACCTTTACTGATATTTCTTGACCTCTTGTTGCGTATGTATTATTGTCATTATCTCCTGCTACTGCTGGTGTTATTGTTATTTCAAGTTTCTCTTGTTTAAAACCTTTTGTATCTAATTCTTGTATCAGTTCTGTTTTTATGTCTACTGTAAACTGTCCCACTACAATTGCCTGGTCTAATTTTTTATTTACAATTGTTGTTAACTCATTCTTTTCTATTAAGAAAAGTCCTCCTATAACTATGTACACTATAAAATATATTATAAAAGGCAAAACAACCAAAAATGTTATTATTTCGAATGCACCCTTTTCATTGTTTATATATTTTCTCATCCTATTTACCCTTCTTAAGGATAGAGCTATAGCTATAGAGCTACAGCCCTATCCTTTTATTTCTTTAATACATCTTCCATTTCTGTCATCCTTTGCGTTGTTTGCTTTAATGTTCCGTCAATGGTTGATGACTTTATTGCTACTATTGCAAGAAACAATATTATTGATATTGCTCCTGTCCATGCTATTAATTCAGTTGTTGTTACTGCACCTTTTTTATTTTTTAATATTCTTGTTGCCTTTTCTTTAAATTTTTTAAGTGTTTTCAATTTTCTCTCCTTTACTTTTAATCAATTTTGGTATCTGTAGAATTAAAATTTTCTACAACTGCATCATTTCTCGTGTCAATTGCAGCTTGAAATTTTGGCAAAAACTCAATGGCAATCATGGCTGTTAATGCCAATAGTGCTATGACTTGTATTGTCGTTACACCTTTCTCGTTTTTTATATATTTTCTTATTTTTATATTTTTTTCACCTCCCTTCAAAAATAATTTATATATATTAAAAAACCGACAGTTTTAATTTTTTACTGTCAGTTTATATTGGTATTGTTTTAATGCTTTTTATTGTATACATTATGATTGGATATCCTATTATTGATACAAATACTAACATTGGGAGTATCATTAAAAGCATTCCTATGATTTGATTCTTTATTCCTTTTCGCATTCTCTTCTGCCTATTTACTTCTCTTATTAAAATCCTATGATTTTCTAAATAATCTATGCTATGCTTCTTGTCATTGTTCAATGATTGTTCTAATGCGATACATATCTTTTTAAAGTTATCATTTGGCACTGTATTTTTAAGCTCTGTTAGTGACCTGTTGGAATCTGTCGAAAATTTATTTATTGCTTTTTCCAGGTATGGTCTAAATATTTTTGCTCTCTCATACAAACTCTTCAGTATTTCTTTTGTAGGCTTATCTGTTCTTAACATCATTATTGTATAGGTTTGTAATATCATTGTTTCTTTTTCACTTGCTGCTTGTCTTAATGATATTCTTATTTTTGGTATAGATTTAACAACTAATAGTGTTATAAACCAAACTAACAACAAGTTTAAAAATCTTATGTTTAATTTTACATCTAGTAAACTTGGATCTTGTAATATCTCTGCAACTTTTTTTATTTCTTTTGTATTGACCATAAAATTTATATAGTTTAATATCTTAAAAGCAGTGTATATAATGGTAATTATTGTTGGCATTAATATTGTCATAGTTTGATATTCTTCAGGTGTTATATCTAATCCTGCTTTTTTCAAGTAATTTTTTAACTCTTCATATTTCTTACTGCCTTCTTTATATTGTATAGCACTTAGCATCTTGCTTATACTTTGCATAATTGTTTTTATTGTTCTTTTATGCCTTAGTTTTTTTTTAGGAATAATATCTATTATTATCAATGCCAATGCTACTACCAATAGCAATACATATATTATTTAAATCACCTTCTTTCTTGTTTTTCATGTTTTAATGATTTTATGTTTTTTCAAATATAGATATTGTTAAAATACCAAAGATAAATACTATTAACCAAAATATTAATAACATATTTCCTGTTGGCGTATAAAAGTACAGATTCTTTGATAGGCTGTTATATGCTATATTAATTATAAATCCTATCAGTGTAACTGCGTTTAGTATCATAAATGTTATTTTGTTTCCAAAGTTGTTGGATTTGTTTTCTTCTTCTACTGTAATTTCTTCCGACACAAGGCTACTTAAAAATAACAGTTCTTCTGTTATATCACCTTGTCCTTCATAGCTCATTATCAGTATCTCTGCAAAGCTGTATCCCCAAATATATGATAAGCTTTTAGCTAGATTAAATATTGATTCTTTGTATTTTTCTCCCCCAGATAACTCTCTTGCAAGTAATTCAAATGATGATCCTATTTCTTTAGGCATCTTATTATATGAATTATTTATTGCATTTTTTATGTTTTTGTTTGCTATATATTCATCTACAAAGCATTGTAAAGCAATAGGAAATTGCTCTTGTATTTTACTTGTCTTTTTCTTAATGTATAATATTCCTGCGTATAATATTAAATAAAATGTAGATACGAATATTGTTATAACTGCATACCACATTGTCAACAATAATGTGATAATTATAAATGAAGCTATGGAAATGGCTGCATCCATAATTATGTATTTCAAAATATATGTATTGTTTGTATTTCTATCTTTCTGATTGATTACATTTAGCTTTGTAATATATTCTTCCTTGATGTCTAATAATTTTTTATTTCTACATATTACCCTATCTATTTGTTTTAGCATATTGCTTTTTTTTCTTACACTTTTAACTTTTAATCTCATCTTTCGTGGCTTTAGAACAATGTCTAAAATAATAAGTATAAATGCTACTGCAATAATAACTTTATACATATTCATGGCCAAACACCTTATTTATTTCACTCATCTTAACACCGTACTCGTTCAGTTTTTTTCTTAACCTTCTTGATATTGTACTTTTTCTAATATGAATCCCTCCATCAGACGGATTTTCTTCATCTATTTCAAATTCAAATATTGGTACTGAATCGTAACTCATGTCATTGTGTTCCGTTGTAATTTCGTATATACCTGCACATACTTTTCTTCTCTTCCCATCCTTTTTTGTTGATAACTTTCTAAGTTTTATTACTATATCAACTGATCTTGCTATACGATATTTTAATGCCTTTAAATCCATAATTTTACCGCTCTCCAGAGTCATATCTGCAAAGTCATCTATAGCACCAAGAGCATCCATGCTATGTGCTGAACCCATACTTCCTGAATGTCCCCTACTCATAGATTTTATAAGTTCATTTACTTCTTCCCCTCTACATTCTCCAACTACTATAATATCTACGCTCATTCTAAGCATTGTTCTAAAAAGAATTGACATAGGGTAATCTGGTAATTTTTCTTCTAATTGTACCCAGTGTTTTTCAGGATATAATATATCTGGATATAATTCTCTTTTAGTTTCCATAATGCCTGTAATTAAATTTAAAGGTATAAATTGAAGCAACCAGTTAATAAAGGTTGTTTTACCTGATTCCATTTCTCCTATTATTAATATGTTTGCTCTACCCTTAACTAACATTGATAGAACTTCAACTTCCTCTTTACTAATTGTTTGTGTTTTAAGCATATTTTCAGTTGTTGGAAGAAATGAATCAAATTTTCTTATATTAAGATATGGATATTTACCTATAGGTTCACATACTGCATTTATTCTTGATCCGTCCTTTCTTTTTGCTTCTATAATAGCGTTGTTATAATTTAAGTCCTTTGTTTTATCAAATTCAAGACAACGTCTAATAACTGAAATTACTTCAGCTTCATCATTGAATTTTTCAGGCACTTCTATAATTTCACCTTGTTTTTTTAACAATACTTTTTTACCATGTGTTATTATTTCATCAACATCCTTCAAATTATATTTTTCAAGTATTCTTAGTCCCCATTTATTGGCAAATATCTGTTCTGTGAATTCCTTTATTTTTTCTTGCTGAATATTCATATCTAATAATATGTTTTTAATTAATGTCTGAACATAGTTCTTAGCAGCTACATCACCAGCAGAACAATTTATAAGATTCTGAGTATGTATTTCTCTTAACTCCTTTGTTCCTTCTTTGTTTATTATTTTTTCGTATACATAGTTTTCAATATCTTTATATTCCAATTTTATTGCCTTCTTTCTTTTTGTTTTTTATATTCATTAAATCGAATATTTTTCTTTTCCTTGGCTTATGATTTTCTCCAGTTATTTTTTCTATGAGCTTTGAAATTTCGTTATCATTATCTTCTTGCAGATTCAACTCATAACTATTTGTAAAATTTATTATTTCTGAACAAAAATAGAGTTTAAAATCTTCTATTGAAGTTTTAAACTCTATTTCATCTGTGTATTTATTTATTAGGATATTTGATTTACTTAATTCTTCATCTTTTTTTGCTTCTATATATTTATGATATTCATGAATGTTTGGGTTTATTACTGTAATACAAGTATCTGCAATGCTTGGTATTTGCTCCATTGTATCCAGGATAATATAATCAAAATTATCTTGTTCTTTTAAGAATTTTAATTCTTTTTCAGTCAGCAATTCTTGGCTTCCTGAAAAGAAAAATATATTATTTTTTATTTCTGTTGCACTTTCTTTTATTGCATTTTTACAGCTTTCTTTGTTTTCTAAACACAAGTATAGCTTTATATTTTCTATACTTGATACTTTTACATCATATATATTTATATTTGATTTGTTATTATCTATTATAAGAACTGTACCTTGTTTAGAAAGTTTTTCTGCAAGTATTGCTGCTACAGTGGTTCTTCCTGTACCAGCTCTTATACTTGTTATGGTAATTAACTTTGTCATTTATCATCACTTTCCTCTATAATATCTATCTTTATAAATTTCATTCCTTTTGTTTTTCCACTGTAATTTCTGCTTATTCCTGTATATATGGTATCTTCTTTGATTCTTAATATCTTAGCTAATTCTGTAGCAGTATTTCCAACTGCTAATGGCAATTCTAGTTTATCAGGCGTTACTGCCATATAAATGTGCATTTTTTTATTCAACTCCTTCTATAATGCGTCCTACAATGCTATAAAACTTTTCTTCTCCATATCTTGTAACTCTTAATGTATATAGATTCTTATCTACACTGTAAATTTCTTTTAATGCTTCATCAGAAAATTCAATTGTTATATATGCAGACACATGTACAGTATCCGATGTTATTATTGAGTCTTCAGATACTGTCTTTTTTTCTTTTTCTATATTATTGTAATTTGAATCATGAATACTGACTATTTGAATTTTTTCAATTAGCTTATGTGGTTCTATAACTTCCTGATTGTCTTGACTTTGAGAAACAGGCTCTAACCATATATCAATGTAGTCGCCCTGATGCAGCTCTAAAGCTTTATCTACTTCGTTAAGTGATATTGCTATCTGCGTTTGATCCTTATTGTTCATATATTTTTTATTTTCTATAATACGGTTATTGTTAATCATCTCATTTTTGTAAAGTGGCACAATCGTTCTTTTGCCTACAACTTCATCATACGTCCTTGCAATATTGCCTGTCTTTAAAACATCTTCAGCGTACCTCTTTTCTATAGACAGCATATTTTTTTTAATTACTGTATTTTCCTTAATATTAGATGTAGCAACAATAACCTCAATTGTTTCTATGTTTGCTTCGGGAACCTTTATTTCTTCGTAGTAGTAAAAAACGGCAGCCAATATTATTAAGAAGGCTGCTGTTGCCTTAAAAATATTCACTTTTTTATTTAATTTCACTTATGCCTCCAATTAAATATTTTAAATTTCTTATCACTTTTTTGGGTTACATGTTCTAATACATTTGCTTGGTTAAGTATTTTCGATAAACTATCTTGAAATATTTCGTCTTTTTCAAATTTGTATACAGTTTGATTAGAATAATTAGCAGAATATATTGTTTCAGGAGTTATAAAAGGTATGTTGGATGTAATTCTAATATCATAATACTTCTCAATATCTCTTATATTTAAATCCTTAATATACCTATTTAAAGCGTAAACTACGTTAATATTTCTTTCTTCAAGTTTCTTAATTGTTTTTATTCTTTCTTCAGCCTGCAATAATTTATATGGCAAAGGATCTATTATTACAATAACGACATCTATGATGTTGAATATAAAATTTATGCTTTCATCTATTTCTTGGCTTCCAATATCATAAATATTTATTGTGCTGTCCTTGCTAATAACATTTATAAATTCCATGTTATTATCCCTAGTCCATTTACTTATTTTTTTGTTATTTATATAGAATTTTATATTATCCTTTAGGAATGTACTTTTACTGTAATAATCTACTTCATTATTACTAATTCTCTCTGCAAGAGATATATACTCATCATCAATAATGTTAATAATATTGTATATATCTGCTTTCATTTCTTTATGCGGTATCTCTATTACAGATATATCAATGCTTTTATCATTTAGCAAATATGCAATGTTTAATGCTACAAAAGTCGAGCCTGCGTCTTGACTCAAATTAATTATCGCAATATTGTTTTTTACCTTAATAAACTTGTATTCTTTTATAACTTTTACTTCAGGCTCTATATATAAATTGTCTGTATGCTGTTTATCATGGGCTTTAAGTCTATTTATCTCATATGTAATTTTTAAATTATCTAAGTTAATAAGCCTGTTTATTTCTTTATGAATTTCATAAAGCTCTGTAATTATATTAGTTTTTTTCTTAAATTCATTATCAATAAAGTTGTATAAATTTTGTGAATACACAGCTTGATTGATTTTATCGTTTTGATTTAATGTATATACTTGTCCTGGTAACATCAATTGCATTTTACTAAGATTAAATTCATTCTTTGAGTTATGTATTGAACTTAGAAAAATAATTTTTTTGTTTTCGAATGAGCTTAAATCCAATTTCTCATATACAAATCTATCTTGGGGTAAGCAAACAACTATTAAATCTGATAGATTCATTACATTTTTATATATTAAATCATTACCGGTTACAGTATCTATTAGTATGTAATCATAGGCTAATGATAGAAGATCAATAATCTTTTTATAATGTTTTTGAATATTGTTTTGATTTTTTCCTGTCCCAAGTATATCAAGGTTTTCTGATAATTTGTGGGTATAGACTAAAATATCTTCTTTGGTATTAATGTTATTTGTATCATTTAAAAAAATTAAATCATCTACACCATTTCTTATCTGATTAGAAGTTATATAATCTGTTGCATCTATACCTGTGTTAATACTAAATATTACTGCTTTCTCTGTTTCATTCATTACCTTTGATAAATATGATGCGTATAAAGCTGTATTGGTACTGCATCCTTGGCGTTTAACTGAGGACCAAAATGTTATAACTTTTGTATTAATAAAAATCACCTACTTTGACTTGCATATGAAATATCTTTTCTTTCAGGAAGCTTATTATTTGCATTTGATTTATATTGTGATACCCCTTGATTAATATCCTTAAGAGATTTTCTGCTTCTGAATCCTACAAGCTCATCATTAAAATCCTTACCATGTTTAGGTACTATCTTTGTCACTTCATACCCTAATTTAGTGTATTTATCTTTTATCTTTAGTCCTGCTTCAATACCTGCTTCATCATTATCAAGTCCTACAACTATTTTTTTAATGTTTGGATTATCTTTTAAATATTGTTCAAGTTTTAAATCTGATACACCTCCCAAAGATACTCTATTTTGATTTTTATAGTCCAATCCTCTTTGCTTAATTAACGTTGCATGACTCATAGCGTCTATTATTGATTCATAAATACAAACACTTTTGTTTTCTTGAGAAGAATATAACTCAACATTAAATCTTTTATCCGATCCTGGTATTTCTCCTTTAAACTTTTTAAATGTATTTGTACCTACCTTTAAACAATACTTTACTTCACCAGCTTTATCTCTTCCAAGAAAAACGCAATTGTTATGCTCTTTTTCTTCATACAGAACTTTATAATTAACCATATCGTTAATTATTTCGACATCAATTCCACGTGTTTTACTTAGATATGCATACAATCTTCTATAGCTATTATTTTTCTCTGGTAATTCGCTAATTTGTTTAATTTCATGTTGTTTTTGAATATGTTCCTTATATTGTGGTTTACTTTCATCAATACCTTTTTCACCAAGTAGAGTTTGCATAGCTTCTTTAAAATTTTTACCTTCATATTCAATTAAAAAATCTAATGTACCACCTCCCTTATTTCTTGAAAACCACTTCCATTTATTGTTTGATATAACTAAGCTGTCATGTTCTTTTAGCCTAACGTCTGTATGACTATAAATTAGTTCATATCCTCTGCTTTCAATATAGTCTAACAGTGATATGTTTTGTGCTTTTGATATTTCATATTTTGTATACATATATACTCCTCTCTTTTATTTTTTGAAACAAAAAAGCAACAGCATGTTATTACTATTGCCATAAATCGGGTAGGAGGTAAATAATTATTTTATTTACCGACCTCCCACACCACCGTACGTACGGTTCTCGTATACGGCGGTTTCATAGTTTACACTCTAACTTCAAGATAATATTTAAGTAAACTCAAATATCCTTGCTTTTCAAACCTAGCATTGGTTAGGGTTGTTGCAAGAATCCAGCTATTGGCCGTATGCCAGTAGCTTTTTCTTGTATTAGCCCATTCCCATGCCTTATCTTTGGCTACGCCTAACTTCTGAAGGTTTTCAAATTTAGTTTTGACCTTCTTCCATCTTTTCCATGTTATCATCCGAATCCTTCTTCTTAACCATTCATCTATGGATTGCATAACAGTCTTCATGTCTGCTAATTTAAAATATTGAACCCATCCTCGAATAATTTGATTAAGTTTAGTTTTCCTTCCTTCTATGCTCATACCGTTACTTCTACCTGTTGCCACTCTTAGTTTATCTTTCAATTTTGTTATGCTTTTAGGGTGAACTCTAAATCTGCATTTGCCTTTTATTCTATAGAAGCTGTATCCTAGATATTTAACTTGATTAAGTCTAGTTATTGTAGTTTTCTCTTTGTTTATCTTTAACTTCAATTTTCCTTCTATAAATTTGCTGACCCTTTTATATTGCCGTTGTCCAGCTCTTTCACTCTTTGTAAATATCATAAGGTCATCGGCATATCTTACAAATCGATATCCCCATTCGTCAAGACTTTGGTCTAACTCATTTAGCATAATATTAGCTAAAAGTGGACTAATTGGCCCACCTTGGGGAACTCCTACATCACTTTTTATGAACATCCCCCTATCCATGATTCCCGCATTTAGGAATTTTTGGATTAAAGATAGAACCCTATTATCTTTTATTGTTCTTGATAGAATTTCCATTAGCATAGATTGGTTTACTGTATCGAAGAATTTCTCTAAATCCATATCGATAACATACCAATATCCTTGATTTGCGTATTCCTGGCATTTCTTTAATGCATCGTGGCATCCTCTATTCGGTCTAAATCCATAACTTGTTTCTGCAAATTGCTTTTCGTATATTGGACTTAATACTTGAAGGATTGCCTGTTGGACTACTCTGTCTGTTAATGTTGGTATTACCAGCTTACGTGTTTTGCCATTTTCTTTTGGTATTTCTACACGTTTCACTGGATATGGTTTGTAGCTTCCTTTCAGTAGGGATGTTAGAATTTCCTCCCGGTGTGTCTTTAAATGTTCTAGAAGTTCATCCATTTCCATTTTATCGACTCCACCTGCTCCTTTATTTCTTTTCACCTTTTGATAGGCTTCATTCATATTATCTCTGGATAGGATTCTTTCCAACATTCCCCCTGTCGGTTCGTTTGTGTTGATGTTGTCCTTTTCAATCATCCTCGAATCACTCTGCCCATTTCTGCGTCTTTCGTGTTCCACACTATTCCCACAGTTGATGATGGTGTCTTTATTCTGTTTTCTGCATTTTAACGTGTTCTCGGTAATTTTCATTGACTTCATCTCCTATGATTCAGCCCTTCCTATGACATCTAGATTCTCATAGTACTATGGCTTCTGCTGACTTCTCACGACAAATCTTGTTTCAACCATGGTTCATACTCTGTTTCCCCATGTCCATGAGACCTCCCCAGGTAAGAACAACAACCTTCCTCCCATGTAACCGCCACATTTACTGTGTAGAGTTCGGGTAGTATTGGACTTCGTTTTGTATTGCAAACTCATCCACTCTACTTCAGCCTGATGTGATTTCTGTTCGTCGGTTCAGGATTTTGCCTCCAGCTTCCTTCAGATTCCATGTCGCCATGGACACCCTTGCTCTTGGCTAACGGTTCCTTCTACCAAGCCCGTAGTGGACTTTCACCACCAGGTTGTTGCCCATGCTGGGCACACAATAAAAACCCCTGTTCCATTGGAACAGAAGCCATTTCTCTTTAGATTTATCTACCACTCTTTTGATTTTATATTACTTTTTAACAATACGCGACTTAACCATATTTAGCAATTTCATATAAAATAGTTTTTCTTTGATTTAACACAAACTGTATGAATACCTAAAATCATCAATTGCTGTTCTTCAAACTTTGTACTACCTTCACCCTCAGATATCGTGTGCCCTGCTTATTCAAGAAAGGTTACGTTAAAACTACCTGTAGCATTAGATATAGTAGTTACAACTATCCTAACGCATAGGATAATCCTGAAATATCCTTAATAAACATTTCTTTGTTTTTGTCATTTCTAAAATGATTATATAAATTAATAGAAGAATGTAATTCTCGTAATAGGTTTTCCAATTTCAACTGCATTTTTTTTAGATCATCGAGTCTCTCAATTGGAAGCTGATTATCATCTAAAAGATTGTATAATTTATCATCCATAAATCCTATATTAGGAGAAGCACCAATAAATGTACAAATATTTCTTAAGTTATTTCTTTTTTCAGAGTATATCACCTGAGTAAGTTGTTTTTTTTCAGCTAGATCAATTAAACATTCTAAATCATTCTCTAAAGTAGCCAATAGAAGAGTATCGTACCATCCAATATTTCTTTTATAAGTATGATTTTGTATAACTAAGAGAGTTATTAATACTGCTACAATTATTATAGCAATTATTATTAGGATAACCCATTTGTTCTGAAGTAAATTTATTTTATCCATATTTTCATACCTCCTAGATAGTAGAAATTTTGTGTTAGATAAAGAAATCTGTATAAAAAACCAGATTTCTTTATTTTGATTCTATTAATAATCAGCTAAATCAATATCCAAATCAGCTTCACCAGTATCTATAACGAAATGTATATTACTTTGATTTAAAAAAACGCCTAATGATGCTTCTACATCTATATCAATATCATCGTCAGTAGCATTGTTATCTTTTTCTACTCCTATTGTTACAGGATATCCACCATCTGGATATTCAGACCAATCCATATAAGTATCATTTTCTGGTTCTATATTTAAGTGTCTTCTATAACTATCATTATCATAAGTAATAGTAACATCATCACCAATATTCTCACCCACTAATTCTATAGCACTTAATAAAGAACTTGGAACTCCCAAATCTCCGAAAACATCTAATATAAAGCTAAAAATACTATTAGATGAATCTGTTTCACTAGGATTTTGACTAGTGAAATAGCTTTCTTCATCTATTGATTGGAAATCAACATCAAATTCATCTATTGTAATTAGTAATACTGTATAATCATTGTTATCTTCTAATTCGTTTTCCACGTCATCTTTATCTACTTGAGTTATAACCATAAGTTTACCATCATCACTATAATCTACTATATCATCTTCTGCAAATAATCTTGCTCTCAAAACCAAATTTCCGTTCGGATAATCGTCAAGTTCTTCCCAATCAGAATCTGTAGGATCATAGCTTTTAATATTATTAAGTGCATTAAGTTCTTTACTTTCTTTTTCTAAAGCAACAATTTCAGCTAATACTTCTTTATCCAACAGTGAATCACCAAATGTAAAAACACTATATCCTTCTTTACAACCCAAATCATTGATTGAAATAGCATAATATATGTTGTTATAATTTCTTTCATATGAAACTCTTATGTTTCTTTCTTCTCCATTAATCTTGATTTTGCCCTTTAAGTTTCCTAGATATAATTGACCTAATTTTTTAGTACTATAAATATCAGCAGTACCTTCTGCTTCTACCTCACATAAGATTCCATTAAAATCAAACATGCCATCCATTAAAATATTTACTTGGTTATTTTTTTCTCCATCTATGGAAAAAGACATATTGTTTTCAATTGTTGATGTGCTTGACTTTAAATTTTCAACTTCATCTAATTTAAAGAGATTATTCATTTCATTGCCTTTTACAATAACTAAATTACCATTTTCATTACTAACTTTATTACTAATAACATTATCATTTTCTAATGCAAATCCAATATTCATACACCCTAATATCATAATACCAATTAAAATATAACTTATAAACTTTTTCATTTTAATCCTCCATTATTTTTCATTTTTTACTCCTTATACTAAAATATAGTACATTAACTCTTTTACATATTTTTTCAAGGTATTTTCATGAATTCCAGTTTCATTAAATAATTCTGCAATAATTGTATCTTTATCATTTAACATCCTTACTAATAATTTTTATTTTAATTCTTACTATAACTAGGCATTTTCATCCATCCTCTCTTATAGTACCAACTATACTTTCAATCCTATGCCAACTATCTTAATACATAGAGATAGTCAAATGTTCTTCTTAGGTTGCCTAGCATTACCTTTTCAATGGAATCATCCCATTTATATAGCCATTAGTATTAATCTTATTTCCCACCACTTAAACACTTTGGTTCTTTCGGCTGATATGCCCCCCAGTATGATGTAGTTCCTGCAGCTGAAATTGCTGTGTTTTTAATTTGTCTTGCTACAAAACTAAGTACGGTTCTTTTAATGTTCTTCATTTGTAACACCCCCTTTAATCTTTATTATTATTAGTATTGATACTAAAAACATGGTAACTATTATAGTATAAAATAATTGGATATTTATTTTATACATTACCACCCCAATTAAATAAAAAGCAAACAGAATAAATACAGTTATTTCTTTGTTTCCCTTTTTTCTATTTTCAGTTAATCTCTTATTTTCATTATCAACCGGTGCATATTTCAAAATAATATATATAGTTATGATTACCATTATTGCTGATATTCTTATTACATAAACTGTTGGTGTAAATATAACGGCAGACATTGCTACCAAATATAATAATATTAGAGTTAAATTGCATTTTACATATGAATTAGCATGATACCCGCCCGAATACATTCTTATTGGTATAAAGCTAATTAAGAATATAATAGAATAAAATAGCCTTTTTAATATTAACCCTAAGACTAAGATTAACGTTATTCCTATTATAGTAGATATTATCAATTGTAAACCATAAACATATATTTCTTTGTCTTCTTCTTGAATTATATTATTTGAATAAAAATAATCAGTTATATTGTCTGATAAATATTTAATCATTGTATCCTCCAATAATTAAATTTCCTTTTACCTATATTTACAATATAACTGATTTTTTTCATAAGTCAATAGCTTGGGGACGTTTGGTCGTGTATGTGTACGTTTGGTAAATATTTTATGCTTTTTCCTCTAATAATAATATATTACAAGAAAAGATATTACCTTTTTCATAATAATTTATTATTCCATCGTATTTTTCAACTATCTTTTTTATACTCTTTACTCCTATGCCGTGATTTAATTTGTTATGCTTTGTTGTCAATAAATTGGGGTTTTCTTTTAAAATTGATTTATCTATAGTATTTTTTACTTCAATAAATATGTAATCTCTTTTTTTATCTATTACTAAAGTAATTTCTTTATTGTTTTTTAATTTTTCACATGCTTCTATTGCATTGTCAAATAAATTTCCAAATAAAATATTTATATCTACATCTTCAATACGTTGGTCCAGTTCATAATTTATACTATAGCTTGTTTTAATCCCCTTATAGTTCGCTTCCGAAAGCTTATTGTTAACTATTGCATTAAACATATCATTTTTAGTAAATATGAATTTTTTTGTATTATCAATGTTTTCTATTATGCCGTTTGCATAATCTATTGCTTTATTAAAATTTTCGTCTTGAATGCTGGAACAGATGCTAATAATTTGATTTTTCATGTCGTGTCTCATAGTCTGTACTTCTTTATATAGCTCTTTTATTTCTTTGCTATGCTTATTTCGCAGCATATTATTATATTTTAGAAGTTCATTTTCTTTAATTATTTCATATTCATTTCCCAATCTCATAAAAAGAAAATAAATTATTATATTTATTAGTATTAATCCTATTATGGATAAAAGTAAATAAAATGTAATTCTCGTATCGTTATTGAACACTGCTGATTCAGTTATAGTAACCATTATGAATATTGTAAGTATAGGAATTATTGTCATTGATGTCCATATGGATAGAGGTGTTTCTTCACTTTTATAATTTTTTAATTTGAGGATTATTCTTGAAATATAAAAAAGTATTAATTTCGATGTTATTAGGCATACAAATCTATAAATTCCAAAGGTTGTAATCATATCTTCAACGCTAACATTGAAAATCATACCCAAAATAAATAAGGAAAAACTATTAATTAATATCAATACAACATTAAAAATAATGCTACTGAATAGCTTAACTAAAAATTTCCCTCTAAGAGCTATTATGCTGTAAATAATCATTATTACAAAAGCTATATAACTTGGAATTTCTATAAATACTTCAATATAATTTGCTACAGTAATATTTACAAACAACAGAATCACTGCAGAAATAAATAAAATGTTTTTTTTGCTGCCTAAATACTTGTAACCATTAAATTTTGAAATAAATTCAATCATTAGGTATGATTCAAATAAACTTATTGACAGTTCAAATATAATTTCTGTATTATTCATAACTCACCTTAGTGCTTCTATAAGTTTTTGTTGAACATATTGAATGCGTGACCTACTAATAGGAATTTTTTGATTGTTTTTCATTATTACATTATCTTTGTTTAACCGTTGTATATACCTTTCATTTACTAAATAACCTGAATGTGTTCTTATGAACCCGTAGTCTTCCAGCTCATGTTCTTTTTTATTTATGCTGTCTTTATACTTGTAATGATTGTCATTGACTGTATTTATAGTTATATAATTTCTGCTGCTTTCGATATACAAAATACTTTTAATATCTATCTCATATTTTTTTTTATCTGTGATTATTTTTATTTTATATGAATTATTTTCAAGGAATCTATTTACTTCAATAATTGCCTCTGATATTTCTTCTGTTAATTTTGATTTTCTGATAAATCTGAATGGCTGAACCTTTAGGGACTCGTATACAAGTTCATCTTTACTTGTTATGAAGATGATGATAGTATCTGGATTTTTAACCTTAATATTTTGTGCTGCTTCTATACCGTTTATTTTAGGCATATCAATATCTAAAAAAACTATATCAAAATATTCTTGCGAGTGATATTCTATAATTTCCATTGGAGCAAGGAATTTATTTATATTATAATCACAATTTATTTCTTTAAATTTATCATTTATTAACTGTGATATTTTCTCTAAAATTATTTTTTCATCATCACATATACCTATATTAAAGTAATTCATGTTATCCCCCCGATATCATGTCTTGTTAGAACTAAAAAAATTTTACATATCATAGTTCTTAATAGTTATACGATATTTTACCATGATTTAGTAATTATCTCAAGAGTTAAGTCCTTATAAGTAATAAAACTTCTGCCACCATAGCAGAAGTTTTTCGTCGTTTGATATTATTTCTTAATCATATTAAGGTCAAACTTAATATTTTAAAGGAACATTATTCTCTTAAATATTTAGAAATTAACTTTTGGTATTTTTTTACAATTGTTGTTGGTTATAAAATCTGTTTTTATTAGAACTGTATTTACCTTTCCATATTATTATTTATTTCCTGTTCACCTTTTACATTTTCAGCTTTATACTTCCCAACTAAATTAGCAACTTCACTCATACACTTTCTTTTATTGTTATTGTTATTGTTTTCATCAACAATTCCATTATCCTTACGATCTTTATCAACACTTTCAAACTCTGTTTCATCAGTTACTATAGCTTCTTTATTCTTATTAATATCAAGCAACTCATTTAATTCAAACTGTCGTCTTGACTTTTCAGCAAGTAACTGTTCATGTTCAAAAGGTCTCTTAAATTCTGTTTTTGATTCCTCCATGTTTCTGTTATACTCAACTATTTTGTCTTCCAGTTTACCTATATAAAATTCTAGATTCTTTACGACATTTTCAAGCCTAACCATATTACCATGTGGACTATCACCAAGCTCAATTGTATAAGTACTGTTACCTTTCAGGATCAACTCATTGAAACTCATGTGTTTTTTCTTTATGTATAAATCAAACCCGTTAAACTTTCCTATTTGTTTTTCTTCGGTTGATATTGCATTGTCTGATAATACTTTTATAATTTCTCCTGCATCTTCTCTGTTATCATAAGCTTTATTATCTAATATTATTTGAAATTCTTCTTTTCTGTTTTGATTTCTTATCTCAATATCTTTTTTAATATTATTTGTTCTTTGTTTAGCTTCTGCTATAAGACTAGGATATTTAGATTTAAAATTATCCTCCATTTTGTATTTATGATTATTGTAGGCAGTTTTTAAAAGTGTCAATCTTGCTACTTCATTATCAACATCAATCTTTTCTTTTATATATGGATTACCCGTTGCAAGTGCTTTTATTTCTGCATAGCTTAATACTGTTTCATCTACATCTTCACAACTTCTTGCAACAGATTTTGATGTCATTATCTGTGAAATAAATTTTTGTTTATTTTCAACTATTGACCACATATATGCATCAAATGTATCGGTTGTTACGTACCTATATATATTAACTTCTTCATTTGTATTGCCTTGACGAAGTATTCTACCTTCTCTTTGCTCTATATCCGATGGTCTCCAAGGTACATCAAGATGATGAAGTCCTACAAGTTTACTTTGTATATTTGTTCCTGTTCCCATTTTGGAAGTACTCCCTATAATTATTCTCTTTGATCCTCTTCTAAGTTCTGAAAACATGTTTTCTCTTTGTACCTCATTATTAGCATCATGAATAAAGCATATTTCACTTTCAGGTATTCCTTGTTTTATTAATGTTTCTTTTATGTAGTCATATACTGAAAACCCTTGTTTTTTTCCTGTTGGTGTACCTATATCACAAAATACTATTTGCGTTCCTTTTATAACGTTTGAATTTATATATTCATCATATATATTCTCAATACATTTATTTATTTTTGATGCTGGGTTATTCTCAGCATTAGAATCTAATAGTCTTGGATCTAATCCTAATTGTCTTGCTTCATTTGTAACCTTGAGCATATTATCTTCCCAAGGCTTAACACTTCCATTTCTGATATCTTCTGCTCTGCTTGCAAATTCAGACATTATTTCTTTTGTTTCTTCTGTAGGATCTGCTATTATTATTTTATATTTACCATCTTTAAGCTTCGGTACAGGAAGATTAAGCATATCAGGAGTTTGTATATCTGCTATGTTTTTGAACATTGTCATAAGCTCTGGAAGATTTACAAATTTAGCAAATCTATTTCTAAACCTATATCCGGTTCCTTCAGGAGCAAGTTCTAGAGAAGAAACAACTTCTCCAAAGTTTGATGCCCAACTATCAAAATGATATATTCCCATTTTGTGCAACTCTTTTTCTTCTAGATATCTCATCATTACATATAGCTCAACCATTGAGTTGCTTATTGGTGTTCCTGTAGCAAATATTACATTTCTACCGTTGTTTATTTCTTGTATATATTGAGATTTCATCAACATATCTGTAGATTTTTTAGCCATTGTGTTAGATATACCTGCAACATTACGCATTTTAGAAAATATAGCACAGTTTTTATAATTATGTGCTTCATCAACAAATAAACAATCAATTCCTAATTCTTCAAAATTTATTACATCATCCTTAACAGTATCAGTAAGTTTTTTTAAGCTCTCTTCAAGTCGAAGCTTTGTTTTTTCCATTTGTTTAATTGCCCATTGTTCTCCGTTTTCTGATTTTATTTCACTTATAGATTCCACTATATGGTCAATTTGTTCATTAATCATTCTTTGCTGTCTTTCTTTTGATATTGGAATTTTCTCAAATTGACTATGCCCTATTATTATTGCATCATAGTTGCCTGTAGCAATTCTGCTAACAAACCTCTTTCTGTTTTCTTTTTTGAAATCTTTTTTGCTTGTTACCAAAACATTAGCCGAAGGATATAGTCTTAAAAATTCTGCTGCCATTTGTTCCGTAAGATGGTTTGGTACTGCTATCATACTTTTATTTGCAAGTCCTAGACGTTTCATTTCCATGCATGAAGCAACCATTTCAAACGTCTTTCCTGCACCTACGCAATGGGCTAGCAATGTATTTTCTCCTGATGTAATTACTCGTGCTATAGCATTTTTCTGATGTGGTCTTAGTTTTACGTCTGGATTCATTCCAGGGAAAGTTAAATAACTTCCATCAAATTCTCTAAGTTTCATATTATTAAATTTATCGTTGTACAGTCTAACGTATTTGCTTCGTCTGTCTATATCTTTAAATATCCATCTTTTAAATTCTTCCTTTATTAGCCTTTGCTTTTCTTTTGCAAGCATTGTTTCTTTTCTGTTTATTACATATTTTACTCTATCATCTTCTTCAATTCTGTCTTTAACTGTTACGATTTTTAGATTTAATGTATCTTCTATTATGTAGTATGCATTTGTTCTGCTTGTACCATATGTTTCTTTAGCTGCAACAGAATTTCCATCTATACCTTTATTGCTTATTGACCATGATGCATTAAAATCTCTATAGTTAACTTTAATTTCATCATTATATCTTAAGCCTGTGTTGTAATAGTATTTTGGAGTTTTTAATAATTCATATATAAACTGTTCTATGTCCTTTGGATCTATCCATGTTGAGCCGAGCCTTACATCTATTTCGCCTGCCTCAAGGTCTTTAGGCTGTGATTCTTCAAGTGCTTGCACATTTATACTGAATATATCATTTGTTTTAGCATAGACATAAGCTAATTTTAATTTTTCTCTTACATTACCGCTTAAGTATTCATCTTTTGTTTCCCAGCCAGCTGTTATATTATTTTCATCATATTTTTGTGGATTAATATATGTTATTCCTTTTAAATCTTCTATAACTGTATTTATATCCTTATTAGAAAGTTTGGCCATGAATTTAAGATCAACTTTACCTCGCTCGTTCATACTTACCGTTAAGGCCTCAACGGCAGTATCAACCTTTTCAATTTTTTCATAATGGCTTATGGTTCTTTTAGAAAATATATCTGCTTTAGTAACATTTTTATCTTCATCAATTATTTCTAATGAAGATAAAAGTGGATAATCATTGTCATCTGAAAATGCTCTTTTATTTGTTTTGTCAGTGATATATCCATAATGTTTTACAAAATTATCATATTTTTTATTTAACTCATTTTGCAGTAGTTTAAGATAATCATCTGTACAGCCTACTAGCTGCTCACTAATTATCTGTCTTGTTATATTTCTTATTTCATGTAATTTTATTACTCTTTCTTTTGTCTTGGCTCCTATATCTATAAAATGCATAGTTGCATTTTCTCTGTAATATACATTGTCATCTATTACTGTAAATGTAAAATTCTTTACATTAGTATCTGCAGGTAAATCTTTATTTGCTTCATCTAAGTTGTCATTATCTTTTTTATCTTTATCTTGCAATTTATATATATTAATATCTGCTTTAAGGTTTGATACAGCAACTTTTAAGGCTTCTTCAATATTAGAATTTTCATCTTTATTAACTAAAGCTGTTACTTTACTGTTTTCTCCAAACATGCCCTTTCTTTTTTCATCAAATACCATTTCGCCAAGCATCATGTTTGGATTATCTATAAAATATTTATTTAGGGGTATCCCCTCATCGTTATGTAAGACATTAATCCATTTAGGCTCTTCTAAGTTTATACTATCTCTTTTTTGCAAGAATAATATATCTGTTGTTACATCAGTATTTGCAACTTCTTTAAATGTATTATTTGGAAGCCTGATAGCTCCTATAAGGTCTGCTCTCTCGGCAATATATTTTCTTACTGAGTTGTCTTGTTTATCCATTGTTCCCTTTGAAGTTACAAAAGCAATAACTCCTCCTGGTCTAACTTTATCTATTGTCTTAGCAATAAAATAATCATGAATAAAGAAATTATATTTATTATATTCTTTGTCAAATACCTTGTAATCTCCAAATGGAACATTACCTATAGCAACGTCAAAGAAGTTGTTTTGAAACTCTGTGTCCTGGTATCCTTTAATTTGTATATTAGCTTTCTGATACATCTGCTTAGATATTCTTCCTGATATATCATCAAGCTCAACTCCATATAATTTAGATTTACTCATGCTTTCAGGCAGCTGAGAAAAGAAATATCCAACTCCCATTGATGGCTCTAATATATTGCCTTTTTCAAAACCAAAATTGTCAAGTGCTGTATAAATTGATTGAATTACTTCTTTTGAAGTATAATGGGCGTTTGGGGTAGATGCTCTTGCACTTTTGTATTCTTCTTCTGTTAGGATACTTTTAAGCTCATTATATTCATTGGCCCAAGAACTAGAATTTTCATCAAATGCTTGTGGCATTCCTCCCCATCCAGAGTATTTAGCTAATATACTCTGGTCTTGTGATGATGCTAACCTTAACTCTTGCTCTATGATCTTTAATAATTTTATAGCTTCTATATTGTTTTTAAATTTTGTTTTCAGTCCACCTTCTATCTTGTCGTTATCTTTATATTTATAATTTATTTTTTCTATAATATTATTTTTGATATCATCATCTAATACACTATTTTTAGGTAAAATAATAGAGCTGTTTAAATTCTCATACAGCTCTACATTATCTGTTATCTCTATCTGTTCTGTAATTTCTATTTGTTCTGTTACCTTATTTGATACACTATTTCCTTCAATACTATTTCTTCCGCTTCTCTCTTTATCATATCCCTGTGTTTGTAACTTTCGTATACGTTCATCGGGTCTGGTATTGGATCTATCTTTAGTTTCTGTTCCATTATCTTGCCTAGTAGTTCGTATGCTTCCTCGTTTACCTTCCTCATTACTTGCATCAGTTCTCCGTTCATGAACATCTTCGTATACCTCTGCTGATTTATTTCTCTCAGATAATTCATTGCTAGTAATCCGTACTTGCCCACTGGCTCTTGTTCCTCCTGATTCTCCTCCATTTCTATCTCTGGATACAATATTCCGTCTATCTCCTTGTATGTTAAGTCTATTGGTTTCATTCTCCCTTTTCCTCTCTTTTATTATATTTTTCAACTCATTTTCTATATCTGATAATATCAGCTGTGATGTATTAGCCACTGAACTGCAAAGCTTTAATGTTAGCTCTTTAGTATTAAATTCAGCGATATATTTGAAATATTTTTCGCTGTTAATATCTGTATTGATATTACATCTTGTTGATATTAAGTATATCAGGCTTTCTTGTAATGTTGTTTTAAATTTATCTTTAGTACTATTATATATTTCGTCAAATACTGTAAATTGTTTATCTCGATTTTTAAATTCAGATATATATGATTTGTATACTATTTCAGAATACTCTTTACATAAATATATAATCATATTATCTATTGAATTAATATCTGTATTATATTTGCTGTTAAGCTTTTGATTTAATAATAGCTTAGAAGTATCATTTAATACCCAGGTTCTCGGATAAGTCTTCTCTTGTCCATTAGTATCTGAAACATCAAATAAATACTCGATTTTAACAGGATTTTTTGTTGTATCAAAAACCTTTATCGCTTTTGCTCCTTTATTTATGTATCTTTTAATTTTGCTATTCCATATATTCATATCTGCAACAAATGTTGCTTCTGGTTTTTGTGCATATATGAGTATTTGAGTATCAAATCTGTGTTTCCAAATTCCTGATGAAAATTTTAGGAACTGAATCCATTCTGTATCTGAGACTGTAAGTTGGGGTATTATTTCATCATAAATCTGCTTTAAATTTGTTATTCTTCTGTCCATTTTCTAGTTTGCCTCCATAATTACTAATAATAACATTGCTTTGCTTTTACAATCTTGTTTGTACTTCTTATTTTGATATAAAAAAGACTACGACATCTTTTATCTGCCGTAGCCACTTTTAACACTATTCTATTTCTACAACTATATTTAATATAAACATAAAAAAATTTTTGAATTACACTGATCGCCGTTATGCTTATTATCTACCTATTACCTTCTAATTTTGCCTTAATAAATCCATCATATTCTATCGTAGCATTTTGCTGATTTGGCATTATAAATCCACACTCTTCATAAAATTTATAATTTTCAGTAGTAGTCTTTGTGGACTAATTTCCGTGTGGGAGTTTTTGCAAGCATAACCGAATAAGTTTTTTTCCTATTCCTTGTTTTCTATATTCCTTTTTTACCATTAAATCTTGGATTGAAGCAATCATGCTCCACACCAACCAATCTCCGTATATAACTCTCTTAATAGTTCACCACTTATTCCGTCAGTTCCTTCACGTATAACGAAACCTTATAATATATGTACATACACATTTCTCCTACTTCCTATAAATTATTTATTATTTAGACTATGTTAAAGAATACTGTTGATAATAATACAATTTTTAATTGAAGTCAGAATTGACTTCCATTAATAAATATTTAGAACGTAGTAAATCAACACATCTTCACATTATTTTATTAATTCATTGTCGGGTTTTAATAAATACTTTCTAACAGTATTCCAATTTCCCTTATACTCTTCCAAAATTATACTCATACAACCAATTTCTAAATGTAGTTCATTGTCATCCCATCTATCACCGATACCTGCAGCTATATTGTACTTTTTTGAAAGTGCTTTTGCTATTTCCAGTCTATCTTCTTGTTTTTCTGATAAGTAGATTTGACCATTAGGGAAACCAGTTTTTATTAACCACTCTAAAGTAACTTCTTTCATTTGTTCGGAACGTGCTCCCATAAAAATGATATTAAATTGTTCATGTAATTCATTTAAACATTCAACACTACCAATAACAGCAATATCATTTAAAATATTCTCAACTTTATTAAAATCAGATGTACCACAAAGATGTAATCTATGCCTATCATCACAAATTGTACCATCAATAAAAACTAAAATTGCTTTCATCATACATTCCTCAACTTTCATTAACATAAATTATCTATAATATGCCTTTGTTTAATTATACCGAATATTAATTTCATTTACAAATATTTAGTATAATTATATATAAATTGCCTCTATAAATTTAAAATACTTTAATTTTGTATCAGAATACAATGTATGTGATTGCACTAATAAATTTTTACACTTTATAGTATCTTTTTCCGTATTAAAGAATTGAAGCCACTTGAACCAATAATAAGAATATAGTTGATATGATAAAAGACCTTACTGCGCCCTCAATAAAGTTTATCTTTAATAATACCACGTATTCACAATATATACTAATCTGCTCCTTTGGATAATTTATACTTGACTTATTTCCAACAACTCAATTATCTTTTCAACAATTTCATCTTCGCATATATCTTCATCAAAATACTTTTTTATTTTTGTTAAAGGTATAGCAATTTTTTTGTTTTTATCATTTTTATTTTTATCAGACAGCACTTCAAGAATTACATCTAAACTTAATTGTCCTATTTCTCCTTCCTTTATTTTTAGAGTTTCTGCCTGCTTTAAGCTTATTTTTATATTTTGATTTTTTACAAGAGATTCAATTATTTTTTGGCTTTCTGAAGATAGATATGAAATTTCTACAGCTGGTCTAAATCCCAAGATGTTCTTATCTACCCTATCTAGTAATTCATCTGTGAGATAGTTTAACCTTATATATCTCCTAATCTGTGATGCAGAAGTATCATTATTTTTAGCGACTTCTTCTCTGCTTGTATTAACATATGTTCCATTGGAACATATGTCTGTATTTCTTTTCTTACCTTGTCTATTTAAGGCATCTAATTGCATTTTATATGCTTTTGCTCTTTCTGACGGGAGAAAGTCTTGTCTTTGCATAAAGTTAGCTTCTGCAACTATTATTTGTGCTGTATCATCATCTACATTCTTTATGATGGTTGGAACTGTTTCAAGTCCTATTATTTTAGCGGCATTTACCCTGTTATGACCACTTAGAAGTTCTAACTCTTCCCTATTTTCAATTTCTCTTGCTATTACTGGTGAAAGTATTCCATATTCTTTGATACTTTCAATCATATCATTTAATTTATTTCCTTCGTATAACTTAAATGGATGGTTTTTAAAAGGAATAAGCAAATATGTTTTTACTTGTTTTATATCTTTATCATTTTTATTTAAATCAGGTTTACCGATTATGTCACTTATTAGATCTTGACCTTTCAACTTTCTATTTAAATTTAATTTACTCATTGTTTAATACTTCCCTTGCTAATAGTTCATATGATTTTGCAACTTCGCTATTTGGATTGTATGTAAAAATACTCACCCCTTGTGATGGCGCTTCAGCTATTTTAGTTGATATTGTTATTGCATTTTCAAATACATTTATATAATCTCCATATGTTTCATATATTTCGTCGAATACTTCTTTGCTTAAGTTTGTACGTTTATCATACATTGTTAAAAGTATTCCTTCTATTTCTAGATTGGGATTAATTTGAGCTTTAATTCCTATTATTGTCTGCATTAACTGTTCCATGCCACGCATTGATAAATATTGGGATTGTACAGGTATTATTACGCTATCTGATGCAGCAAGAGCGTTGATTGTAAGGTTTCCCAATAATGGTAAGCAATCTATAAGAATAAAGTCAAACATATCTTTGAAATCTTTGATAATATTTTTAAGGATATTTTCTCTATTTAATGTATTTAACATTTTAACTTCAATGCTAGATAGACCAATATCAGAAGGCAATAAATAAATTCCTTCGGTTTCTATGAAATATTTCTCTGTATCTATTTTGTAATTATAGTCATTAATTCTATTTTCAATTAAATTTGTAATTGTATTATTAAGCTCATCAGGTTCATATCCTAATGACATTGTTAAGTTTGCCTGTCCATCTAAATCTATTAGTAGGACTTTTTGTTTCAGCCTTGATAGACTGATACCAAGACTAATTGCTGTAGTAGTTTTACCTACTCCACCCTTTTGATTTGCTATTGCTATAACTTTACACATTTTTGTATCTCCTTCTTTTTTATGAAATAAAAAAACAGTTACATATTGCAACTGCATAGTTTTGATATTTTTTATATTACTAAGTTATTGAAAATCTTAATATAACGACTCATTTATATCTATTACATCATAGTAAAAATCATCTAATAACCCTTCTGGTTGGTCTAAGATAATCATTTTATAAAGGCCTGAGAGATTTGGTTTACCTATTATCGTATATACTTTATGATTAATTTCAATATATCTACTGTTTAAAATATTAATTCTTTGTTTTACATCGTTTCCAAGATAGAATTCAAGACGATACGAATTTTTTAATTTTGGTATATATGGATTAGGAGAAGTTAATTTTTTCTTACTTTCATATTTTCTAACAGCATGACGATTTCTTTTGCTGATTCTTTTCCATTAACTGTTAATTCCTTTTCCGATAGCGAAGTGAAATATATATAGGAATTTATTTTATCAGGCAAAACTTCACTGTTATATGGAGCAATTAAGTCAGTGACTTGCATCGATCTATAATATACTACAGTAATTAACAACAGTAAAATAGCTATTATACATAAAATAATTTTCTTATTCATATCTAACCCCTCATTATAAGTATATTTATTGGAACAACGTATAATACAAATATTGCGTATCAATAATATCTACTATTAGTTTTTCCCCATTTGTATTAAGCAACTTTGAAATCGATTCTTTAAGTTTAATTTTTCTATATCTATTAAATGGTGTATTTTAATCGAAGTTGTTATTTAATGTCTATATTGGAATAAAAAATTATTAATTTAGAATTAAACTATCAAGTGTCCAAATATAATTTAGTTCTTATTTAATTTTAATAATATAACTATCATCAATTGATTTATAGTAATCAGTTAAAAAAGAATGGTCTATTTCATCATCAACTATATGATATAACTCTGTATTAATTAAAATATAATTTTCCATAGGATTAATAAATGTTAATTCACCATTATTAGAATAAATGAAAATAAGATAGGTTTTTAGCCCATCTGGAAATTCTTCAGCAAAATCAAAATTGTGACTTAATAATTTTTTATATTCATATGAATTAAAAAATGATATTAATCCCTCATAATTTTCATTTAATACTTTATCCCCTATAATGATTTTATCTATATTATTTGCTTTAATTCCTATTACACTCTCAAAACTTCTAATCCTGTAAGTTGAATAAAAGCAAATAACAGCAACTATAACTATTAAAAGTAATAGTATAATTCTTTTTCTAATTTTAGTCACACCGTTCTCCTTTCCTACCACCCTAGCGGTTTCGATATTACTTTCATTTTATTCTCTGTGAACACATGCAACTCAAATGTATCTAGATCTTTAAACTTATTCCGCATTACCTTGTAATTCTGATTTTAATCTATTGAAATATTGCTCCATAAATTCAATCCTATCTTCACCTATTTCTTTTGCTTTTTTTGTATACAATTTATCCGGAATCTTTTTAAATTTGACTTCATATTCAATTATTGGGTTATGTTTTGAACTATCCCTAATTCTTCCATTTTCGGTTGTGTTGTCATTTAAGTATTCGCTTATTGAGTTATTTAATTCCAGTCTTTGCCCACACTGCCCAGAAAGCATGAAAGTTCGAGCAATACCTATTGCACCGATTGCATCTAGTTTATCTGAATCAAAAAGTATTTTCGCTTCTATTGTTACTGGTTCATTTCCGGTTCTAAATCTATGTGATATAATACAATGCTTTATTTTTCTTATCTTTCCTTCATCATATTTTAAATCTTTTAATATATCTCCTGCAATTTCACTTCCCAAAACAGCATGGTCAATTTTTCCTGTTTTGTCTTCATTTTCATCAACTCTTGCAATGTCATGCAGCAATGCCGCTGGAATCAATATATCCAAATCAACATTTTCTTCATATTCTGAAATCATTAAGCAAAGATTGTAGACTCTCATTACATGATCCAGATTATGTGCTGAACAAGTCAATTTATTTTGAACTATTTCTAAAATTCTTTTATGCCTTTTTTCACTATTCACTTATTTCCTCCATTTGTATAAAATCATATGCAACTTCTTTGTATTTTACATTTTCTATATTTATATATCTTTCTTTAATACTATTATTATATTATTTTGAAATTGTTAATTCATCCAATATTTCCATTATATTTAAACTGATGTGTAAAATTCGAATGATGCGAATTACCCTTCTTAATCAATCACAACAAGTGTTAATCCAATAGAGATTTATATTCATCTACGTCCTCAAATTTACCAAAACCGTAACGGATATCATCAGTCGTAATATTCTTCATAATAAATGGGGTTCCATCATTCAACTTGCTAATAACTATCTCAAAAGAATTATCATCATTTAATGTGATTTCAAAGTTCTGCCTATTACTATTAATTCTATATGATTTGTCATCGAGTTTTTCGTAAGTTCCTCTATCAACTTCTCTATTGTTGATCCATTCAACAAAACTATTATCTTCTTCTCGAACTAACCTTTGAATAATATGACTTCCAATCATTTCACTTTGATAAAATCCTTTTAAAAGAGGTTTTGTTTTGGGAAAAACACTCCATAATATAAAAATAATTGCAATCAATAAAATAATAAGTTTTGAATTTTTCACTACAATAACCACCTATATTTTTGTATCCTGAATATTTTTACTTATATTAAGCATAATTTGCAGTACTGATATGAATTTTTAGAACCATATTATGTTACATCAATGCAATAATTGCTGACTATACCTTTATCTATAGATATGATAAGCCACCTATCGTCCATATAGTCAACACCCAAATAATATACAATAGTATTTTCCGGCTCATAGTAATCATTGCTTATCTTGAAAGATGTCTTGGTGTTTGCATAGTTTTCCTCTTCACCAAGTAAATAAATAATTTCTTCTTCTGTCATTCCAATAAGTTTGTGCTTTTCAAGCAAATCATTTACTATGTTTGTTCTGTCATTTGGAGTCTTGAGCCATTTTTCGACAGTGAAGGTATATTTATATCTATAAATTCCAAATCCAATTAGAGAAGTAATTACTATCGTAGCAATAATAGAAAATATGATAGCATTCCTATTCCACATCTTTGACTGTTGCACCTGTTTTTGTATTTTAATTTCATCCACTGCATTTCCTCCTGCTAATATTTAGGCAAAATATAAATATTCTTTGTTTCCTCTAATTGTGACGCAATATTTTTACTATTCCGACGTAAAATTTGAGAAATGCTACAATATTTTCGAACTACTTTGACGAAAAATTTGAATAATGCGTCTTAAAATTTAAAATATTTCAAATTAATCTTTCTCAAAAATAACTCTATAGTTATTTAATTTTTCTTGCTTTTAATAACATCAATAATCATAAGTGTACAAGTTACTACAACACCACTAAGAAATAATATTGTTCCACTGACAAATGCTACACCGCTAAGAAACGATCCGTTTGTTACTACTCCACTTCCACCATCCGAACCAAAAAACACACTAAATACAAATGCAATTATAAATCCTACTATAAAAGTAATAATACCATATTGAATTTTCAATACTATCGCCACCTCCAAATATTTAATTTGTAAAATTCTACGTATATAGATTATATCACTAATTACCAAATATTGATATATTTTTATAAATATTTACATATATTTGCAACCTTGTTTAAAAAGAAAAAGAATCATTCATTTTGCAATGTAATGACTCATTATATATTTTTATAGAAATTAAATTATTATAGGTTTATGGTCATAGCATATTTAATACTATACATGTGCATGGTTTGCATTTTTATAGTATATTAATCCAGTCTCTTCTTCCATAAAGTATTCTGACAATTATTACCCTTTTATCAATTTCAGATATTGTATAAAAAATAATATAATTATCAACAATTATTTTTCTTAACCCTTGTGTATATAGTCTCTCATCTGATACAAGTTCATGCCGATGAGGCATATACTCAAGTCCCATTGTAGCAACTTTTATCTTACTTATAGTTTTAAGAGCAATTTCAGGTTCCATTAGATTTCTTGAAATATAATCAGAAATATTCTGTAAATCTGTTGCTGCCGACTCAGACATAAACAGCTTGTAATTACTCATTCTGAAATTCTTCTTTCAACATTTTTAAATATTTCTTCAGCAGGAGAAACCTTATTATTTTTAATATCTTCCAATCCTTCATCCAAAAGTTTGTAAAGCTCAAATCTACCTATAATTTTTTCATATGTTTCTATGCTCATAACTGCTAAATCTCCTTGACCATTTTTTGTTATATACACTGGTTCAGAATATTTGTGGCAGAAATCAGAAATTTCACTATATTTATTTCTCAAATCTGAACTTGGTCTTATATTGGGCATAATATACACCTCCATTTATAATATATCATTATTATATCATAATATTGACATACTATCAAACTAAATTAATATTCTTCTTGTTACAGCTCTTATAATGATTCGTATTTTTCTCTATTTTTCAATGTTTTCTTGATTTGTCTTATCATTCACGGTACTCATTGTGCTGGAATCCTTGCTTCTAGCGGATATTCTTCTAAAGGTAAATATAGGGGAATTGCTCCAGAAGCAAATATCTTATCAATTAAAGTACTAGATGAAAAGGGAAACGGAAAGACTTCAGATATTTTATCTGCAGTTCAATGGATTATTGATTCTAAGGAGGTTTATAAAACCAAGATAGTTAATTTTTCATTAGGTGCAATAGCACAATACAGAGAAAGAAAGGACCCCCTTGTTAAAGCAGCTAACCGCGCTATAGATAACGGATTGGTGGTTGTAGCAGCGGTAGGAAATAGTGGTCCCATGAGGAATACAATTTTATCTCCTGCAACAAGTAGATACGTCATCTCTGTAGGAGCCTTAGATAACAATAGAACTCCAGAAACTGATGACGACTTTATTGCTAGCTTTTCAAGTAGAGGTCCAACAATAGATAGAGTCAGAAAGCCTGATCTAATTGCACCAGGGGTTGATGTAATGTCTTTATCTTATAAGAGTTTAAACAACTACACCTCATTAAGCGGAACATCTATGGCCGCTCCAATGGTATCAGGTGCTGCTGCTTTATTATTAAGTAAAAACCCTGACTATACTCACTTCGATATTAAGAGAATACTAGCAGGTTCATGTTCTAAAATAAATGCATCATCTCTTGATCAAGGTGCAGGAATCTTAGATTTAAGTAAAATATTTTAATTAGTTATTCAATAGGAGGAAAATAAATTTTTTCCTCCTACTTATTACCTCAACATTTGCATTCATTTAAAGTGTGACCACAATAAGCTTATATTAAGTTATGCTAATTTTCATTGTACAACATCTAGATCAATTTTCTCTGTTTTAATTTCATCCTGTTCTTCCCATACAATTTTAATATATGCATTATTAATAGACTCTTTATGAACTTCTAATTCATATTCTCTCTTGTACCCTCCATCAAAATCAACCACAGAACGCTCAGATTCTCCCCAGCTTCTTGTTTCACTACCAGATGCTACAGGGGTTTCCGCTTCCATTATTTGGTATCTTGCAAACTCAGTTTCAACTATTTTAGGGAGTTTATTTCCAACATACTGTGCTTCTCCATTAATCCTTATTCTCTCCTTTGTCAAGACATAATCTAATGATGCTTTCCAATGTTCACTTTCTCCTTCTACTTTAAATTTTGCTTCTTTAAGAGGGCTACCATTTATTATAATAACTAAATACCCACTTCCATCTTCACTTATTATTGCACGTTGTATTAAAAGAGAAACCTCTTTTTCTTTGTTTTTAAGAATATATCCTTGAGTACTAAGTGATCCTAAAAATGAATATTCACCATTAACTTCAAGTGGATTTTCCTTAATAGTCCATATATCTTGATTGATATTATCTAAATAGAATTCCTTCACCTCTGCAAAAGCACCTTTAAACTCTGATATTTTGTAAAATTCTCTATATTCTGAACTTTTCAGCAATATCGACTCTGGATATATTGGAATTCCTTCATACATTTCTGAATAAATCAACGGTTGACTGCATCCTGTGAAAGTTGTCATGATTAATATCAAACTCACAATAAATAGTAACTTCTTATTCAATTAAATACCCCCTCTAATTTATATTTTAATATCCACCAAATTTATCCCACTGTCATTATTCACCCTGTAAATTTTCTTTTAAATATGGTTTCGTTATAGATTTTTGTGATTTAAGCATATCTGTTGGAGTTCCAGCAAATAGTATATTACCTCCAGACATTCCACCACCTACACCGAGCTCAATGATATAATCGGCATCCTTCATTACATCAAGGCTATGTTCTACAAGAAACAAGCTATTTCCCTCATCTACTAGTTGATTAAATAATGTTAAAAGTTTTTTTACATCATGTAAATGCAGTCCGTCTGTTGGTTCATCTATTATAAATATTGCTCCTTTTTTATTTAAATAGCTTGCTAATTTAACTCTTTGAAGTTCCCCACCTGATAATGTAGTCATAGATTGATTGAGATGAATGTATGAAAGACCAACCCTTTCTAATGATTGAAGCTTTTTCACAAATTTTTCATCAATAAAAAATTCTATCACTTCTTCTACAGAAAAATTCATTACTTCTGCAATATTTTTACCCTTATATTTATATTTCAATACTTCCTTTGAAAATCTATTTCCATTGCATAATTCACAAACAGTTTCAATTGAATCCATAAAGGACATTTCTGAAACTATAATACCTTTTCCTCCACACGCAGGGCAAGCTCCTTTTGAATTAAAACTAAACAATGTACGTTTTACATTATTTTCTTTTGCAAATAAATCTCTTATACAATCTAAAATATCTAAATAAGTTGCTGGTGTCGACCTTAAATTAATGCCGATATCTTTTTGAGCAATAGAAATAATGTCTTCATTTGATTCTTTTTGAAAAACTTCCATCAAAGAGCTTTTTCCTGAACCCGCAACTCCTGATATAACTGTTAAAACACCAAGAGGGAGTTTTACTGAGATGTTTTTTAAATTATGTAAACAAGCATTATCTATACTAAACCAAGATTTTGGTTGTCTTATATTCATTTTAAGAGGTTCTTTATTACGCAGTAATCTACCAGTTAGGTTATTTGAATTGATAAGTTCACTGTAACTTCCTGTAAATATTATCTCTCCCCCGTGTTCGCCAGATTTTGGACCCATATCAATTACGAAGTCCGCCATTTTTATGATTTCTTTGTGATGTTCTACAATTAAAATTGTATTGCCGTGATTCCTTAATTTAATTAATGAATTTTTTAAAAGTTCTATATCCTTTGGGTGAAGTCCTACACTTGGTTCATCTAGCACATAAACCATATCAGTTAAAGCTGAATTTATGTATTTTGCAATTTTTATTCTTTGTGCTTCACCACCAGATAGTGTTGAGGTACTTCTGCTTAGAGAAAGATATCCTATGCCAATTTCAACTAACGCACTTAATCTTTTTATAATTTCTACTTTTAAATCTTCAGCTAAATGGCTATTTATTGTTTTAATAAATTCTATAGCATCAGGTATAGACATATCATTAACATCTGCTATGTTTTTACCGTTTATTTTACAACTTCTTATCTTTTTATTTAATCTTGAGCCATGACATTCAGGGCATAATGTTATTTTAACCATCTTGTCTAATATTTTTTTATGATGTTTACCTTCTTTTGTATTTATTATACTTCTGTACATCCTTGGGTAAATACCTTCATATTTTGCTGTCTTAGGCCAATTTTGAGGGGGATTTTTGATTTTTATTTGTGGTGAATATAAAAACAGGTCAAGTTCTTCTTTTGAATAATCCTTTATTTTTTTATCAAGATCAAATAAACCACTGTATGCATATCTCTTCCATCTCCAAGCACCTGTTGTAAAAGCCGGAAAGCTTATAACTCCTTCTTCGTTTAATGATTTATTAAAATCTACAAGCTTATTTATATCAAGATCTGTTACTTCTCCTAATCCATCACAACGGTGACATTTTCCTGATGGGTGATTAAAAGAAAAGATGTCCGAATATCCAACAAATGGTTCTCCTACTCTTGAAAACAAAAGTCTTAACAATGAATTAATATCTGTATAAGTTCCAACTGTGGAACGTGAATTAGATGTTGGCTTTTTTTGATCTATAACAATTGTAACAGGAAGATTTTCAATTTTTTCAACATCAGGTCTGCCATACTTAGGTAGGTATTGTTGAACAAAACTTGGAAATGTTTCGTTTAATTCTCTCCTGGATTCAGCTGCTATTGTATCAATACATAAAGATGATTTCCCCGAACCTGATATACCTGTGAAAACTGTTATTTTCTTTTTTGGAATATTTACTGAAACATTCTTCAAATTATTTTCTTTTGCGTTTATTATATTTATTGTATTTGTTTCGGTCATTTATTACTCCTTGGTGAAAATTATCTCAAATCATTTATAAATAATTATATAATTTACTTGTTCATTTTTCAAGTTTATAAAAAATTATTATTTTTATCTAAAAACAACTTTATATATAACGTGATATATTGAAGTTGTTTTTTTATTTAGCCTTTAAATTTTAAAATTCTCTATTTATCCATTATAAAGTATAGACCCATAACGACAAGAAATGCTCCAATAATCTTAGTTAATTCTAACTGTTGCTGTTTCAATATAAAAGTATCTATATAAAAACTACTTAAAATTTGAGAAGTAATAACAATAGTTAAAGTTATTGTTACTCCTAATTTCGGTATAGTTAAAGTCATAAGATATATAATCAATGCTCCAAATATTCCGCCAATCAACCATTGAAATTCAACATTAGATACTTTACTATATTGACCTAAAGTACCATTCAAAATGTTTGCAATTAACATCACTAATAAACCTACAAACAAACTATGTAAAGTTGCTATTTTAGGAGTTACAATTCTTCCTAATTGTGCATTAACAGTTGCTTCTACAGTAGTAAATATCCCCGTTAAAATAGCAAATACATATGGCATTATTTCATTCAATAATCCATACCCCCATCATACTTATATTTATATGATTATATTAAAATCATTATTAAAATATTACATTATTGGCAAATCAACAATACATAGTATTAAGAAGTTTTTTAAGTTAGTACTGAACAAAGTTTAGATATATTATCAGTTAACCTATGAAATTATTGTCACTAAAGCAAACAAAAAGAACCGTCCCTTTTGTTTGCTTTTTGTTTGTTCCAAATATAGGATTGATAATATATTTATTTATGTAAATAATATATAGTAGAGTTACTCAAATTATCTATTGAATTGAAGGTGATTAGTCATTACAAATTTTAACAACAAGGATAACGACACCAAGTTATTCAACTGGGAAGAACAAGCAAAATTAGACAGCCAGCAAAGCTTAAGCGAGCAGATAAATCAAATTAATAACAACTATCAAAGTAAAAATGATAGCAACAGATTTAAAAGCAATAGCAACAATCGCGTAACTACAAAAATAAAAAATAATATTTAATTAGCAATTAAATTAGGAATAGTCACTTATATATATAGACTATTCCTAACTTAATTTAGACTTATTTGATGTTGCTACATAGCTCAACTTGCCATATGCAATTCTACGAAATGATTGTACCATTACCCAGTGATTTTGCTTTTATCACACTTTTTTCTAATTTATTTAATAATTGTTCTAGGGGTTCTCCACTATATTCTAAAAGTGCTCCACTAACGCTGATTTTTGAATCAATTGATTTAATAAAATGTTTTTCTATATCCTTCTTCAATTTTTCTACCATTATCTTTGCGATATCAATGTCAAGATTATTAAAAATAATTATAAACTCATCCTTGCCATATCTACCTGTTACATCTATTTTTCTAGCTATCGAACTAAACAAAAGTGAAGCTTTTTGTAAAACTTCATCTCCAGCTTTAATTCCATGAAGTTCATTTATTTTTTTGAAATTATCTATATCTAGTAATAGAAGGCAAAACTTATCACCCTCTTCATTATAATTTTCTATACTATTGGCAATACTGTCTACAATAAACTGAAAATTATATAATTTTGTAAGCATATCTACATTAGCGCTTGACTTAATTTCATTTTCAAGGTGTCTTATTTGTCTATCTCTAACTAACAACTGCCTTTTAATTTCTTTTTTTTCTGTTAAGTCAGTGATTATAATATCAAAACAATCATCTTCATATCCAAATATATTAAATCTTAGATATTTTTCAAATGGTACAAAATACTGTTCTATTATTTTACTATCATTAGTCATTGCTGTTTCTATAAATATTTTAGGCCAATTAAATAATGTATCTGTCATTTTAGGAAAAATATCTGAAATATTTTTATTTATGATTTCATCATTTGATAAATTTGTTATGTATTCTGTATGTTTATTAGCATGAGTAATTTGTAAATCATTTTTATTAGAATCATCTTTTTTAATAATTTTGCATTTTATTGCTGCATCTGAAATATAATCGAAAAATTTTTCCATGAAAGTCACCTGCCTTATGTTTTTTATATTATTACTCACAACTGTAAAAATCAGTACTTAATAACTTACTAACTACTTTTCTGACTGTTTCATACTCAAATCCCCTACTAACTAAAAAGCTACTTAACTTTACATATTTTTTTGAACTCTCAATATTAATCATACTTTTTAATTTCTTTTCACCCAGAACATACGCTCTGCTAATTTCATCATCCATAGAAATTAAACTCAGCTTTTCATCTATAATTTGTCTATCTATTCCCTTATTATATAATGCATCCTTAATTTTACGCTTGCCATATTTAGATATGTTAATTTTATCATGTATAAATCTGTCACTATAGTCTTCATCATCGATATATTTATTAACCTTAAGTTTATCAATAATTATATTAGCTATATCTATATCATAACCTTTTTGTATAATTTTTGTCCTTAACTCTTTTTCACTTTTAGGACTTCTTGATAAAACTGAAATTGCATAATTGTAAGCCTTAGCTTTATCCTCCTCTACTAATATTTCTGATATAAATTCATCATCCAGCTCCATGTTTTTAGATAATGAATATTTTATCATAATATATAAATCTATACCAAATTCAAATTTGTCATCTAAATATATATTAACTCTATCTTTATTATTTTTTTGATATTCGATTTTAGTAATTTTTTTCATTATTACCACCTATTTCTTTTAAGCTTGTACATATATATTATCATAGACCTCGAATTTTATCAACTTTTGTATTATCTAAATTATTACAAAAAAACAACCCCATATTGAGGTTGCCTTGATTTTTATGCTGTTCTTAAAAGTTTTTTCTTTTGCCACATAACCCATAATGGTCCCGCTAAGCAGTTTGTAGAATAACAACCACTTAATAAACCAATCATCATTGGTAAAGCAAAAGTTTTAATTGATTCAATGTTATACATATATGCAAAAACATATACTATTAAAACACTTACTACGGTTGTTATACTTGTATTAATAGTACGTCTCAAAGACTGATTTAAGCTTGAATTCACTAATTCTTCAACTGGCTTTTTATTAAACATAGGTTTATTTTCTCTTATACGGTCATATACAACTATAGTATCATTGATAGAATATCCTATGATTGTTAAGGTAACCGCAATAAAGGAATCATTAATTGGAATCTTGAAGAATGTAAATGTAAAAAATACTACAAGTACATCATGCACCAATGCTATAAGAGCTATAACTCCAGCAGATAATCCTGATATTCTTTTAAATCTAACCCAAACATATAAAATTATAAATATGGATGCTAGAGCAATTGCAATCATACCATTTTGCAAGAATCGCCTTCCAATAAATGGTTGAACTACATTCGACTCTGAAAACTCTAAATTAGCATCTGGATACTCTGATTTTAACACTCCATCTAATTTGTCTTGCTCACCAGCTTCTAACCCGCTGTTTCCAGATAAATTAAGTACTAATTTCTTGCTTTTAGTTGCCAAATCTTCAGTTATTTGTACTTCAGTATTTCTATTTAACGCTTTAGTAGCCGTATCTGCTACTTGAGCAATATCTAAATCTCCTGTAAACGAATATTTAATAATTGCTCCACCTTTAAATTGTATTGATAAATTAATACCATTTACAAATATTGATACTAAACCTACTATCATAATTGCAATTGAAATTGCAAAGAATATTTTTCTCTTTTCATAAAATTTAATCATTATATAGCCTCCTTAAACTTTACACCATAAAGTGACTTATTTCTTAAAGGTTTGTTCATGCTTAAAGATTTAGTAATAATTCTTGATATTGCAACTCCTGATACAAAATTAAGTATGCAACCTACCATTAATGTATAGGCAAATGACAACATAGAACCTGTTCCAAATATCATTAATATAATAGCTACTATAATACTAGTTAGGTTACCATCAAATACTGCAGAAAATGCTTTATTATAACCAGAATCAATAGAACTACCTATAGATTTACCATCTTTTAATTCTTCCTTAATTCTTTCAGAAATAATAACATTAGCATCTACACCCATACCCATTGACAATATAATACCTGCTATACCAGGTAAAGTAAGTGTTATTTGAGGAATTGATAAAGCTAACAACTGAACTGATACTTGAAGAACTAATGCAAAACAAGCAACTGCACCAAGTAATCTATAATAAAATAGCATAAATATACCTACAAAAGCAAATGCTACTAAGCACGCTTTAACCATAACGTCAAGTGCACCAATTCCCAGGGTTGGAGTAATTGTACTATGGTTTTTTGATACTAACGAAAATGGAAGTGCACCTGAATTTATTTTTTCAGATAATGCTTTTGCTTCTTCAATGCTTCCCATGTTTGAAATTATTGCCTCTCCACCTGTAATTGCTTCATTTACTACTGGTGATGATATCATGGTTTCGTCCATAAATATAGAAATTCTTTGATTCACTAGCTTTGCTGTAGCGTCAGCAAACTGTTTTGTTCCTACAGAATCAAATTTTAAAGTTACGACAGGTTTCCCTGTTTTATTGTCTATTTGAACTATGCTTTCTTTAACATCTTTTCCTTCAACCAAAATATTTCCATCTGGATCTCTAAATGTAAGTCTTGCTGTTTCTCCTAATTCTGCTATTGCTTTTTGTGGATTAAAATCAGTTTCACCAGATTTCCATGGGAATCTAATTAAAATTTGTCCATTAGTTTTATCAATTGTTATTTCCCTATCAAGAATATTTTGAGAATCCAATCTAGTTTCCATTATTATTCTCGCAGATTCAAGTTCAGTTTCTGTTGGTATTCTATCTAAGTCTTTTGCTTCATAAGTAGCTTCAACTCCACCTTTAATATCAATACCAAATCTTATATCATTCATGCCATTAATTTGAATTACTCCTGCATTTACTCCAAAATAGGCAACTAATGCAACACAAACAATTAAAAGCACTACAATGATATACATATGTTTGTTTGTTCTCAATTTATCTTCCTCCAATTTTTGTATTATTTATACTAATTATTAAGCTTAGCAAAATTATGCTTTTTACCATCCTTTTTATGAATGTATACAACTATATCTATGCAACTGTCACATATATCATAATTTCCATTAATAACGGCTGAAAATTTCAGTTTATAAATATTGCTATAATTAACTATATTACTTGCAATATACTTTTCATTAGAATTAGAAATCATTCTACTAACTAATTTATATGATTGATACATGTTATATTGCCTATCGTTTATATCTTCAATTGCATTGATAATATCTTGAACTAAATAATATTTGATAAGATTATTTTCACTATGATTAGCTATGCTATTATTTAAATAAAAATATTCTATATTAAAAATGGATGCAAGTATAACAAAAACTAAAATAACAACTAGATACCTATTATTTTTTAAGTTCATATTTTACTCACTCCTTTTCTTGTGCTATTTTATCTTTTTTCCTTTGTTAATCTCAACATCAAATTAACTATCAAATATATAACTATAATTACAACAAATATGGATACCATTCCCATGCCCATTAGTTTTAAAGAATTAACTATATTCACATTATTCATATTAATATTCCTTTCTACATGAATCCAGGTATAAGCCCAATAATAACTCCACCTGCTATAACTGATGCAATTTGTCCTGATACATTAGCTCCAACTGCGTGCATCAACAAATGATTTTGCGAATCTGCTTCAAGCCCCATCTTCTGAATAACTCTTGAAGACATAGGAAAAGCGGAAATTCCAGCTGCACCAATCATAGGATTTATTTTTTCTTTTAGGAACAAATTCATAAATTTCGCAAACATAACCCCAGCAATTGTATCAAATACAAATGCTAATAGACCTAGTCCCATAATTAAAAATGTTTGTAATGTTATAAATGTCTCTGCTTTCATACTTGCTGAAATTGTAATCCCTAAAAGTAGTGTTATTAAGTTTACTAAGTCATTTTGAGCGGTATCAGACAAAGATCTTAAAACCCCACATTCTCTTATTAAATTACCAAACATCAAAAAACCAACTAATGAAATCGATGCTGGAGCTACAAGTCCAGCTATTATTGTAACTGCTATTGGAAATAACAATCTTGTTTTTCTAGTCACGCTTTTAGGATTGTATGCCATTTTTATTCTACGATCATGCTTTGTAGTACACATTTTTATTGCAAGTGGCTGAATAATAGGAACTAATGCCATATATGAATAAGCTGCTACAGCTATAGGCCCTATGTAGTTACTTTTTAAAACCTGTGAAACCAATATTGATGTAGGTCCATCTGCAGCTCCTATTATTCCTATTGAAGCTGCATCTGCAATAGAAAACCCTAAAATAGCTGCAACTGTTATTGTAGCAAATATTCCAAACTGAGCTGCCGCGCCAAATAATAAAAGTCTAGGATTGGCAAGCAATGGTCCGAAATCTATCATAGCACCAATTCCAATAAAAAGTAATAATGGCATCATTTCTGATGATTCAATACCAACTTCAAAAAGCCAATCTATAATTCCATTAACCTCCCCTATTCCTGGCAAAAACTGATTAAGCACACCTGACATAGGTATATTTACTAATATTGCACCAAATCCCATAGGCAACAAAAGGGATGGCTCTAAATTCTTTGCTATAGCGAGGTATATAAGTACCCCACCAATAATCCACATTAAAAAATGCTGCCAAGTAACTTGTGTTATTCCGTTAATTAAAAACTCCATTCGTATTCTTTTCTCCTTAAATTTATTTCATCAGTGTATTCTAATATAGAATAAAACAATAATCAATGCTTTATAATTGATAAATAATGCTTATTTTGTACATATTTTCAGGATATTATTCAATTTCCTTATTCTAATAGGTACATGCTCAAACAATGTAATAATATCTCTTTGTTACATGTTCATTCAGTAAACATAAATTTAAATGCTTGTTGTCTTATTAATATTACCTATTTCCTTAAATCTATAATTCACATATTGTCCCGTGTCATGCAAAAATAATTCTAAATCATACTTTTTTCCTTCAGAATCCTTTAAATCTTTAATGCATGTGTGTTTTTCTAATAATAGATTTTTTGCGTCCTGCTTTTTTAAAACAATTCCCCTCTCTCTAAATGTTCTATCTTCTTTCCATATGGAGAATTTACAAGCTGGATAATTTTTATATCCTGAGCAATAAAAACTTTTTTTATTTTCGTATACTTCTCTTCCACATCTAGGACATATACCTATTACCTCTTTATTCCTGCTTTTGTTAGTATTCATAAAACTAACATTTTTTAATGTGCTTGTTTTTCCTTCTTTTACTATTTCATAAACATATTTTCTTATTTCATATATAAAATCTCTCGATGAAACTTCTTTATTTGCAATTTTGCTGAGTTGACTTTCCCACTCACCAGTCAAATCAGGTTTTTTTAGCTTATCGTGAACAATTTCTATTAATTGAATACCATTTTCTGTAGGAACAAGATTTTTCTTATTTCTCTTAATATACCCAACAGATATTAGCTTTTCTATTATACCTGCTCTAGTTGCCGGAGTTCCTAAGCCTATTGATTTCATTTCTTCCTTTAATTTTTCATCTTCTATTTGTTTGCCAGCAGTCTCCATTGCTGTCAATAAAGTTGCTTCATTGTATGATTTAGGTGGTGATGTCTTTTTCGTAAGAATCTTAATTTCTTTTGGAGTTATTTTGTCGTTTACTTTTATATTAATCGTTATTTCCTTATCATCAGTATCTTCCTTAACTTTTCCTAAAATTATATCTTCAACCTCTTTCCATCCAGGAATAACAATTTTTTTTCCTCTAGCCTTAAATTTTTCATTTTCTACTTTTAGTTCTATATCTGTTTGATCATATTCCTGTTTTCTATCTAATGTTGATATGAATCTTGCTACAACTAACCTTAATATATTTTTTTCTCTTTCTGGTAACTTAATGTTACTGACATTTCTAATATTAGGAGTAACAATTATCGCATGATGGTCTGTTACTTTCTTATCATCAATCACTCTTTTGTCTGCATTTATTTTTTGACTAATCACTTTATCAACGCAATAAGCAGATCCTTCCCAACCATGTTTAATATTTAAAAGCAAATCTGAAAGTTTGATTTTCATATCTTTAGTCAAGTATCGAGAATCAGTTCTCGGGTATGTTGTTAATTTGTATTTTTCATATAAATTTTGTGCAGCTTCTAATGTTTGTTCTGCTGTATACCCATATCTTTTATTCCCATCTCTTTGTAATTCAGTTAAATCATATAATAGAGGTCTTTCAACTGTTGCCCTTTTAGTTTTAATCTTAGTTATTAATCCTTCTTTATTTTCACACTTCTCCTTAATTTTTTCTGCATCTTCTATATTTTTAAATCTTGTTCCATCTTTATTGAACCAAGTCGCTGAAAACATATCACAATCTGCTTCCACTTCATAAAATGGTTCCGAAACAAAATTATCTATTTCCTTTTGCCTTGATACAATCAAAGATAATGTTGGGGTTTGCACCCTACCAATAGTTAGCATTTGATTATACTTAACAGTAAAAAGCCTCGTTGCATTGATACCTACCAACCAATCCGCCTCAGATCGTGCTTTTGCAGATTGAAACAAACTAAAAAATTCCTTATTATCTTTCAGATTATTAAATCCTTCTAATATCGCTTCATCTGTCATACTACTAATCCAAAGCCGCTTAACAGGTTTATCGCACCCTGAAGTCACATAAACATAACCAAAAATCAATTGTCCTTCACGCCCAGCATCTGTTGCGCATATTATTTCGCTAATATTTTCATCGAGCATCAATCGCTTTACTATTTCATATTGTTTTGTTGTAGAAGGATTGACCGTATACTTGAATTTCCTAGGAAATATAGGTAAATCATTCATATTCCATGTTTTGTATTTTATATTATACTCCTCAGGATAAGAAAGCTGTATCAAATGACCGACACACCAAGTTATAATACATTCTTTACCTTCTATGTATCCATCTCTTGAGCCTTTTACTTTCAAAACTCTTGCGATATCTTTTGCTACCGATGGCTTTTCAGTTATTATTAACTTCATTGTATACCTTTCCTTTATCTATGAATCATAAAATATTTAAAATATTTCACATTTAATCATTATAACATAAACACACCAACTTGTCCTAACCTAAAAATTTTTTTTTGAATTCATTAAATCTCAGTTTTCTTTTATTTATTGTTATTTCGTTGTTATTAACATCTTTCTATTTTAATCATATAATAAAATAATCTTTAATTAATAGGGGGTAATTATGTTAGAAGGAAGACATGTTTTTGCTGGCAGTAATAGTTCAAAAGGATTTTTTAGTTATTTTGATCATATTATAAAGCCCGAAAATGCGAACCGTATTTATATTTTGAAAGGTGGCCCTGGTGTAGGTAAAAGTTCATTTATAAAAAAATTTGGCATTAAAATTTCATCTTTAGGACATGAGGTTGAATATATTCATTGTTCTAGTGACGAAAATAGTTTAGATGGATTAGTTGTGCCTGATCTAAAAATTGCATTTGTAGATGGAACTGCTCCACATTTAGTTGATCCTAAGCTCCCTGGAGCAGCAGATGAAATAATTAATTTAGGTGCTTATTTAGACAATAGCAACTTAGAAAAACACAAAGAACAAATCATTAAAATTAACAAAAGTAAATCAGAACTTTACAAGAGTGCTTATAGGTATTTAGAAAGCGCTGGACTTATTTCAGAAGAAATAAATTCTATTTATGATCGTTATATAGATGATACTAAATTTGATGCACTCTGCGATAAAATTATAGATAAATTATTTGCTAAAAAAATATCAACAAGTAACACTGGTAGTATTAGAAAGATGTTTTCAGAAGCATATACGTCTAATGGATATATAAAATACACAGATTATTTTTGCTCTGATTCAAAAACTTGGGTAATAATTGGAGAAAGTTCAAATTATACATCAAAACTTTTAGATAGAATAGTACAAGAATCAGTGAATAAAGGGTATTACACAGAATGTTTCTACAAACCATTGACACCAGAAAAAATTCAGCATGTTATTATACCCGAACTAAATTTACTATTTAAAAGTGATGAAAGTGCTGTAAATTGCAATTATGATGAAATAATTAATTTGCACGAAATTATGGATTTAGAAAACATGAAGTCTCATATCTCAGAAATTGAAAGCAACTTGCACCTACTTGATTTACTCATCAAGAATGCCTTAAACAAGCTTTCTGAAACTGCGAAATATCACCAATTGCTAGAAGTATTCTATGTTAATAGTATGAATTTCAGTAAAGTTGATAAATATTTAGAGAATATTTTATCTAAGTATGCTTAATTTAAAATATATTTAAGGAGGGTTTTATATGATTTTAACATCCATGCATTATTTATATATAGTCATGGTCTTTATTATTCTTGCAATTTTACTTATGAAAAAAGATATTGTTATTCCTTGCATAATAGGTATTTTTGCAATAGGATATTTGTACTCAGGAAATATTGTATTTGCTATTCAAACTATTTATAATACAATAATATATGCTGGTAATGAATTCTGGGGCATTATTGTAATAATATCACTTGTTGTTTCTATGTCTAAAGCATTACAAGAAATAGGTGCAGATGTATTGATTATGTCTCCTATAAAAAAATTAATGGTAAATAGCACTTGGGCTTTCTTCTCCATAGGTCTTACAATGATGATTATATCATGGTTAGTTTGGCCTAGCCCTGCTGTTGCACTAGTTGGTGCTGTTTTACTCCCCGCAGCAGTAAATGCAGGTCTACCTGTTATTTGGGCTGCTGTAGCTATGAATTTATTCGGTCATGGTTTAGCACTTTCTAGTGATTTCTTTATTCAAGGAGCACCTGCAATAACTGCAAAGGCTGCTAATATAGGAGTTTCTGAGCTTATGAAAGCATCTTTACCTCTTTGGCTAACAATGTCTGTAGTTACAATCACAGTCGCTTTTATTATGTTAAGACGGGACATGAAAAAAGAAGGATTTATTGAAAACAATTCTAATTATACACCTTTAAGCAATGATATAAAAGAAACAACTAAGTTAATTAAGTTTATTTCAATAGTTACACCTATAGCTTTTGTGGCTGATATTTTAGCTATGTGGAAATTAAATTTAAGAGGTGGAGATGCTACAGCACTAGTAGGCGGTACGGCTATAATAATAATGCTTCTCATCACTCTAACTAACTACAAATTCAATGATGCGCTTGATAAAGTTGTAGAGTATCTAAAAGATGGTTTTGGTTTTGGAATAAAGATTTTTGCACCTGTTATTATAATAGGTGGATTCTTTTTTCTTGGAAATGAAGGTATAGCTAAAAACGTACTAGGTGAAAATGCCACAGGTTTGTTAAATGACATTAGTATATTTATATCACAAAATATTTCTATGTCTAAAATTCCTGCAATAATAGCACAATCTTCAGTAGCTATTATTACAGGCCTCGATGGTTCGGGATTTTCTGGTCTGCCAATTGTAGGCTCTCTTGCCTATACTTTTTCAAATGTAATAAGTATAAGCAAAGAAGGTTTAGCAGCTCTAGGCCAAATAATTACAGTATGGGTTGGCGGCGGAACCATAATCCCTTGGGCTGTTATACCAGTTGCTGCAATATGTGGAATAAACGCTGCTGATTTAGCTAGAAAAAATTTTATACCCGTTCTATGCGGTTTAGGTGTTACGATTATCGTTGCAATAATAATACTATAAATTAAAATATAAAAATTTGTTTTATAAGGTACTCATTTTATTCGTACCTCAACCTTAAAATGATTTTGTATACAATTAATTAAAATAAAAATCAAGAGCACAATATTGTACTCTTGATTTTGTTAAAGCATTTTTTTTAAATATTGTCCTGTATATGATTTTTTTACCTTTGCAACTTCTTCTGGAGTACCTTGAGCTACTATGGTCCCTCCACCATCTCCACCTTCTGGTCCTAAATCAATGATATAATCTGCTGTTTTTATAACATCAAGATTATGTTCTATAACTACAACTGAGTTTCCAGCTTCTACAAGCCTGTTCAATACTTCAATTAGCATATGAATATCTGCTATGTGTAGTCCTGTTGTAGGCTCATCAAGTACGTAAAGGGTTTTTCCAGTACTTCTCTTGCTTAGCTCATATGCTAGCTTAATACGTTGAGCTTCTCCTCCTGACAATTCTGTAGAAGGTTGACCTAATTTAATATATCCAAGACCAACATCCATCATTGTTTGAATTTTATTTTTTATTTTAGGAATATTTTCAAAATAATCAAGTGCTTCTTCAACTGTCATATCAAGAACATCTGAAATATTCTTACCTTTATACTTAACCTCTAAAGTCTCTCTATTATATCTTTTACCTTTGCAAACCTCACAAGGAACATAAACATCAGGCAAAAAATGCATTTCTATTTTAAGTATTCCATCTCCACGACAAGCTTCACAGCGTCCACCTTTTACATTAAAACTAAATCTCCCTTTCTTATATCCTCTTTCCTTTGCCTCAAGTGTCATTGAAAAAATATCCCTTATATAATCAAAAACGCCTGTATATGTTGCTGGATTTGATCTTGGTGTCCTCCCAATAGGTGATTGGTCAATACTTATTATTTTATCTATATGCTCAACACCAAACATCTCATCATATTTACCAGGACGATTCCTATTTTTAAATAATTTTTGATGAATTCTTTTACACAAAATTTCATTTATCAAGGAACTTTTACCAGAACCCGAAACGCCAGTTATACAGCACATCATACCAAGTGGTATTTTTACATCAATATTTTTTAGGTTGTTTTCTCTTGCGCCTTTTATTTCAATAAACTTATCATTCAATTGTCTTCTACTATCTGGAACCTCTATTTTTTTTCTACCACTTAAATACTGACCGGTTATTGAATGTTCACTATTTTTTATATCTTCAAAAGTACCTTGTGCAACAATTTCTCCACCATGAACCCCTGCTCCAGGACCAATATCCAATATATAATCAGAACTTTCCATTGTTTCCTCATCATGCTCTACTACTATTAATGTATTTCCTAAATCAGTAAGATTTCTCAAAGTTTTAATAAGCATACTATTGTCTCTCTGATGAAGTCCTATACTAGGCTCATCTAAAACATATAAAACACCCACCAAGCTAGAACCTATTTGCGTCGCAAGTCTTATACGTTGTGATTCTCCACCTGATAATGTGCTTGCATTCCTATCTAATGTCAAATACGTTAAACCTACATCAGATAAAAAGTTTAATCTTGAATTGATTTCCTTTAATATTTGTTCTCCAATCACTCTTTGCTTTTCACTTAAATTTAACTCACTAAAGAATTTTAAAAGTTTTACAACTGATAGCTTAGTTACTTCATAAATATTTTTATCTCCTATCTTCACTGCTAAACTAATATCATTCAATCTTGCTCCATGGCAATCCGGACATGGAGTGTCATCCATATATTCTTCAATTCTCTCACGCATTTCAGCAGAATGTGTTTCAATATATCGTCTTTCTAGATTTTTTACTACTCCTTCAAACTCCTTGGTATATACTTTTGGTCCTTGAAATTTACTAACAAAATCAATAGTTATCTCTCTACCATTTGTTCCATATAAAACTTCATCTAAAAATTCTTTCGGTGCATCACTAATTGGTCTTGTTACATCAAAATCATAATAATCACCAATAGCCTTAAATATTTGATAGTAATATCCATCCTCGTCTGCTCCATATGGAGTTATGGCCCTATCTGCAATTGATTTAGTCCAATCTGGAATAATTAAATCAATATCTATCTCCTTTTTTATTCCCAAGCCATTGCAGGTTTCGCACATACCAAAAGGATTATTGAAAGAAAACATCCTTGGAGATATTTCTCCAAATCCTATTCCACAATCAGTACATGCAAATTTTGTACTCATTAAATATTCTTGTTGTCCCATAACATCAATTAAAACCATTCCTTCAGATAATAGAAGGGCAGTTTCAACTGAATCAACAAGTCTTTTTTGTATACCATCTTTTATAATTATCCTATCAATAACAACTTCAATATTATGTTTCTTATTTTTCGCAATAGATATTTCATCATCTAAATCAATTATCTCACCATCAACCCTAACTCTCACGTATCCATCTTTTTTTATATCACTTAATACTTTCTTATGAGTACCTTTTGCACCTCTAACTAATGGTGCTAGAATTTGAATTCTAGTTTTTTCTTCATATTCTAATATCTGGTCGGTTATTTGATCTATCGTTTGCGTAGTTATTGGCTTGCCACATTTTGGACAATGTGGCGTACCCACTCTAGCGAAAAGGAGTCTAAAATAATCATATATTTCTGTAACTGTTCCAACTGTCGATCTAGGATTTCTATTAGTGGTTTTTTGGTCAATTGATATAGCAGGAGATAAACCTTCAATAAACTCTACATCTGGCTTTTCCATTTGCCCTAGGAACTGTCGTGCATATGAAGATAAGCTCTCTACATACCGTCTTTGACCTTCTGCGTATATAGTATCAAATGCAAGTGATGACTTTCCCGAACCACTCAAGCCTGTAAATACTATAAATTTATCTCTTGGAAGCTCTACATCTATATTTTTAAGATTATTTTCCTTCGCTCCTCTTATAATAATTTTATCCATTATTTATTCCTTCCAAACATAGCAATCTATGATTTTTTATTTTTAAGTGCCTTTATTTCATCTCTAATCTGAGCTGCTTTTTCAAATTCTAAACTTTCTGCTGCTGCTAACATATCTTTTTCAAGCTCAATAATATAAGCTGCAACATCTATAAATTTGTTTTTATCTTTTGTTTTATATTTACCTGTTTCCTCTGCTGCTGTAGTAGCCTCAATTACTTGTCTAACACCTTTAATTATTGACTTTGGTGTTATATTATAAGTTTCATTATATTTAGCTTGTATTTCTCTTCTTCTATTTGTTTCATTTATAGCTCGTTCCATTGAACCAGTAATTTTATCTGCATACATAATTACTTTTCCATTTAAGTTTCTAGCAGCACGACCAACCGTTTGTATCAAAGATGTTTCTGATCGTAGAAATCCTTCCTTATCTGCGTCTAATATAGCAACAAGCGATACCTCTGGAAGGTCTAACCCTTCTCTTAAAAGGTTGATTCCTACTAATACATCAAATTCGCCAATACGTAAGTCTCTAATTATTTCCATCCTCTCTAGTGTATCTATATCTGAATGAAGATACTTAACCTTTACTCCTGCATTTCTAAAATAAAAGGTTAAATCTTCAGCCATTTTTTTAGTTAATGTTGTAACAAGAACTCTTTCTTTATTGCCAGTAGCAAGTCTAATTTCTTTCATCAAATCATCTATTTGGTTATCTACAGGTCTCACATATATCGGTGGATCTAATAAACCCGTAGGGCGAATAATTTGCTCAACTATATTCTGAGTATGCTCTGCTTCATATGGTCCAGGGGTTGCACTTAGAAATACAACTTGGTTTATAATTTTTTCAAATTCATCAAATTTTAAGGGTCTATTATCTAAGGCAGATGGTAATCTAAAACCATAATCAATAAGAGTAGATTTTCTCGCTCTATCTCCATTGTACATACCTCTAACCTGCGGTATAGTAGCATGCGACTCATCTATTATCATTAAAAAATCTTTAGGCAAATAATCTAGCAATGTATATGGTCTAGTTCCTGGTTCCAAATTATTTATATGTCTTGAATAATTCTCTATTCCATTGCAATATCCCATTTCTTGAAGCATTTCAATATCATAATTTGTTCTTTGCTCTAACCTTTGGTATTCAAGAAGTTTATTTTCACTTTCTAAATACTTTAACCTTTCAGTCAATTCTTCTTTTATGCTAACAACCGCCCTTTTTACATTTTCTTCCGTAGTAGCATAGTGGGTTGCAGGAAAAATAGAAATGTGATTTCTTCTACCCAATATTTCTCCTGTTATTGTATTTATTTCTGTTATCCTATCTATTTCGTCACCAAACATCTCTACTCTTATAGCACTTTCCGAAGATGAAGCTGGAAATATTTCCAATGTATCTCCTCTTACACGGAATGTACCTCTAGTAAAGCTAATATCATTTCTTTTATACTGTATCTCTACAAGTTTCTTTATTATCTCATCTCTGTCCTTTTGCATACCTGGTCGCAATGAAATAACAAGATTTTCATAATCCATAGGACTACCTAATCCATATATACAAGAAACACTTGCTACTACAATAACATCTTTTCTTTCAAATAAAGATGCTGTTGCAGAGTGCCTTAATTTATCTATTTCATCATTTATAGAAGCATCCTTCTCTATAAATGTATCACTGCTTGGTACATATGCTTCTGGTTGATAATAATCATAATAACTTACAAAATACTCAACTGCATTATCAGGAAAAAACTCTTTAAATTCTGAACATAACTGAGCTGCTAAAGTTTTGTTGTGCGCTAAAATAAGAGTAGGTTTTTGAACCTTTTCTATAATATTAGCCATAGTAAAAGTTTTTCCGGAACCTGTTACTCCTAACAGTGTTTGATATTTTAAATTTTTGTTTAATCCTTTTGCAATTTTTTCAATAGCCACAGGCTGATCTCCTGTAGGCTTAAAATCAGATTTTATTTTAAATTTAGCCATTATTCACCTCTAAACGTATGTTCGCTTATATTATATCTCTTTTATTTATTTAAGTCAACAAAAAACAACTTATCACTTCAACTAAACTATAGCTAAATATAAATCATAAATAAATGTCCATAAAAAAAGTCCAAGTAAATAGTAATTTTACCTGAACTTTTTATTAATATTCTTTTTTATAATAAATAAAATAAAATTATAAAATAATTCCTACTAATAAGTATCCAACTACAGATACTCCTGCTGCCGTTAGAGCATATGGCAACTGTGTTTTAACATGGTCTATATGATCTGAACCTGATGCAAGTGATGACAATATAGTTGTATCAGACAATGGTGAACAGTGGTCTCCAAAACATCCTCCACCCATTACAGCAGCTATAGTTCCATATATTACAGTATTTATTGCTCCTCCAGTTAACTGGAATGCTAATCCTACACATATTGGTGTCATAATTGCATATGTGCCCCATGAAGTACCTGTAAAGAAAGATATAAAAGCACAAATTAGAAAAGTTAACGCCAATAACAAAGTAGGAGTCATCCATGATTCTGTAACACTTATAACATATTGCGCTGTCCCTAATTCTTTACTAATCGCATTTAAACAATATGCTAAAGCTAATATAAGCATAGCAGACATAACACTTTTAATACCTTGAACTGCAGTATCAACTAATTCTGATAATGTACCCATCTTTTGAATTATCATTACTACAAATTGAAATGCAACTGCTGCTATAAATGCCTCTAATGTTTTAGCTGAACCAATAAATATATATGTACCCAGGGTAACACTAATAATTATTAGAGCAGGTGCAAAGAAGTTTAATAGCAAATTAGATTTAACTCCTTCTTTCGGCTTAATATTTTCTAATTCATTACTCAATAGTGGTTTAGCAGTATCGCTTACAGCTTTGCCTTCTTCCATTGCTCTTTTTTCTGCTTTTTTCATAGGTCCATAGTCTTTAAGAACTCCTGTTGATATAAGACCTACCATTATAATTGATGCTATACCATAAAAATTAAATGGTACCATTTTTATAACAGCTTCCATTGCCATATCTTTGTCTAAAATTGGTCCTAACCCTACTAACAAACCTGCCATATATACACCCCATGCGGAAAACGGTATCAATGTGCATATAGGGGCAGATGTAGAATCACATATATATGCTAATTTTTCTCTTGATACACGTGCTTTATCTGTAATACCTCTCATTACAGTTCCAACATATAATGGACTAAAATAATCACTAAAGAATATAAATATACCTAATAACCATGATATAGTTTGAGCTCCTATTGCTTTTATGTTTTTCTTTGACAGCATATTTGAAAATGCTTCAATTGCTCCTGATTTTTGAAATAATGCTACCATCATTCCTATAAACACTTCAATTCCTATTACCCAAATAAAATCCGCATTTCCTAAAGCACTTTGTATAATAGAACTAAATCCGAAAAGTAAATTCTGACCTGTTACTAAAATGCCTATTAGTACACCTATTAAAATTGAAAACAGTGCATCTCTTGTAATAAATGCTAATACCAAGGCTACTAATGCTGGTGCTAATGATAAAATTCCATAATCCATAAAAATCCTCCTAATTTTTTTATATAATCTCAGTATAAAATTAATTATACTGAGAGAATAATCTTATTTGAAATCTTTAATTATTTCATCATATAGTGTTAATTCAAGATTATGTTTTATTGCTGTTTCTGCTAATGTTAATTTGCCCCTGTAGCAAGTTAATCCTTTTAACAAATACTTATTATCTATTAATGCTTTTTCACATCCTTTGTTTGCTATTTCCATTGCATATGGTAATGTAGCGTTTGCAAGACTAATTGATGCTGTACGTGAAAAGGCAGATGGTATATTGTCAACACAATAGTGCAGTATTCCCTCTTCATAATATATTGGATCATCATGACTTGTAGAATGACTTGTTTCTATAGCTCCATTGTCATCACACGCAACATCAATTATAATTGCTCCACCTTTCATTAACTTTAAATCTTCCTTATATACAAGGTGATCTTTCCTTGTTTTATTCCATAAAATGCAATTAATTAAAACATCCGTTTCCTTCAAACATTTTAAAAGATTTGTTCTGTTAGAGTATAAAAACTCAACATTTGAAGGTAATTTAGACTTAGATTCATTCATAACTTCTTTATTTACATCTAATATTTTAACATTGTTGCCAAAACTTGCAGCAAGTTCAGCAGCCCCCATTCCGGACTCTCCGCATCCTATTATAGTTACAGTAGGAGTTTCAACCCCACATATTCTATTGAATAATATTCCTTTTCCACCATGAACGCTCTGTCCATAATGTAGTGCTGCTAAAAAACTCCCTTTTCCAGCTAACTCACTCATAGGTTTTAACAAAGGAAATCTTCCATTTTTGTCTTCTACATCTTCATAAGCAATTCCGATTACTTTACTTTCTAATAATGCTTGGGTTTGTTCAAGATGCGCATTAGAGTGTATGTAAGTAAATAAAATTAAATTTTCTCTCAAATATTTGTACTCTTGTGGAAATATTTCCTTTACTTTATATATCATTTCTGCACTTTTATATACCGTTTCACAATCTGCAATTATTGCTCCTGCCTGCTTATAATCTTCATCAGAAAATCCGCTACCTAATCCTGCATTATTCTCAACATATACTTTATGACCTTTATTTACAAATTCAGCAACAGTAGCAGGTATTGCTGCTACCCTATTTTCTTTATTTTTTATTTCTTTTGGTACTCCAATTATCATTATCATTTCCTCCATTAAGTCAAAAACTAATCACGATTAACAACTACATTATTTAATAATTCTTATATAACTTTTCGAATTATAAAACTAATAGTCTAAATTTAAAGAATTTCATTAAGTTCATCTAAATTATATTTTGATAACCCCAATCCTTCCATTGTCCTTGCTTTTTCTTCTTTATAATCTCTATCCATCACAATTGATGCCATTTCAATCACAGTATCCATGCTAGGTGTCTTTACACCTATTTGTTTTGCTAAATCAGTAAAAAATACTAAACCATAACCTGCATCCTCGTTTATATATCTATGATCTAGCTGAGATTGAGCCATTATACCTTTAAACCCTGGAGCTTTTGAATATCCTATATCATAAGTATCATCTGCCATATAACCCTGTTTAATTCCTAGCACAGGATCCGGTATTATTGTAATTCCCAGTTTATTTCCTATTTCAATTCTTTCGTCATCCATAGACTTAATAACTCTTCCAACTGCCTTAGTTACCCCTTCTTCATAGAAAAGAAAATTTCCATTAGTTCTTTCTATTAATGCTGCATTCAATAATGATACAGATGGATGAATTATTGGATTAGCATTTTGCAAAGTTGTTTGTAATATATTTTTAGCTATTTCTATCTCCGAATAAACTTTAACAACTACATCATAAACTTTATCATTATATTTACTTGGTAGTGCTGCAACGTAATATGCACCTTTAAGCCTATTATATACTGCTATTCTTGCATCTCCTATTATTCTAACTGCATATGGCAAGGTAGATGTTTCAGCTACTATAACCGATTCATCTTCTAAATTAAGTCCTAAAGCATTTTTAAATACTAAACTGCCAGCGCATGAACTAGGACATACTATATACATTTGACCATTTTGCACATACGGTTTACATACTTTTCCAAAAGGCTCTGTACTGTATGCAGGTCCAACAACAAATATTATATCTGATTCAGGAATAACTTTACCTATATCATGTCCTGCATATACTAATTTTTGAAATCCCTCAAGATCCCCCTCAGAGCAAATGCCTCCCACATCATTTATTGCGTTAATATTTTTTTTAAATTGTTCAAAATCAAACATATATACGTCATGTCCTGCTTTTGACCATTCAAATGCTACTGCACAACCGCCATTTCCTGAACCTAAAACTGCAACTTTCATTTTCATTTCCTCCAAACACATATTAATTTTAATATAATAAAACTAAGCTAGTTTATTATTCAATCAATAAATTTAAAGCTTTAATAACTGTTTCTCTTTTTACCAATTCTTCTTTTTCAACAGTAATATTTGGATTACCTGTTGGATATGGTATTGCTTGTGCTCCAGATATTCTTGCAGCACCAACTGTTTTAGATATAGGTGTTACTGTACAAACATGCACTGCAGGTATACCAGCCTTCTCAATTTGTTTAACTATCGTTGCACCGCAACGAGTGCAAGTCCCTCAGGTGCTAGTTAATATAACTCCATCTACTGAGTCTTCAACTAATTTCTCAGCTATTTCTTTACCCATCCTTGTAGCATCTGCTACAGATGTTGAGTTTCCGGTTGTGGTTGTTAAATAAGGGTATATACTTCCTATGAGCCCTTCTTTTTCTAATTTCTTAAGAGTATCTAAAGGGGCCACTCTATTTGGGTCTTTATTTGCATAAACTGGGTCATATCCAGCATGCACTGACTCAAATTCTCCTTCTTTTAAGCCATCTTTGTTAGAAATATCATACATTTTATATACCTTAGCTGTAGCAGCTGGAATATGATCTGGATTTCCCATTAAAACTATACCTCCAGTTGTACATAAAGCAATCTTAGCTGTTTTTAAATCCTTAATAGGTTCAGCTGGTTTTACTTTTTCATAAACTGAAATCTCTAGTTCTGTTTCAAAGGGTTCCTTTTTTAATCTCTTTATAAGCATTTCAACCGCTCTTTCAGCACCATTTTTTTCCTTAAATACATTTACCCTTTTACCTTTAGCAAAATATTGTTCTTGCTTTGGTGTTCCAAGTTTTTCCCCATTTAACAACTTGTTTGCAAAATCAGCCATTAATGGTACAGCCTTTCTTATTCCTGCTGCAGATTTAGCTACCTCTAATATATATATATCCTTTTTATACATTTCTACAGCTGGGTTTTCCCAGTACAAACCAGTTATTGCTTCAATATTTAAATCTTTCTTTGTAAAAGAGCAAACATCTGCACATGCTATACCAAATCTTCCAGCATTAAAAGCAGGTCCTGCTATAATTAGGTCTACCTTTTTATCTTTTAATTTTTCTTTTATAAACTCTTTAACTTTATCCATATTTTCAACATAATAATTATCACCGCAAATAATAGTAGCAATAATTTCAGCATTTTTAATTTTACCTACAAAAGCATTTGCATTTCCTATAGGTCCTTTATGAAATTGTGGTTCTGTATATGCTTTTTCTTCACCACCTATTTGGCCAAAAAACTGGTTTGTGTAAAAAACTATATTTTTCAAATCTTCCACCTCTTTATATTGTTATTGCACTTAATAAGGTATTTCCTTGCAAATTATGGCTACCCATAATACCATGTATTTCAACTAATAGAGTCCCATCATCCTGTATTGAATCAACGTTTCCGCCTGTAACTCTCTCTATTTCGTTTAAGTTACCTATAACCTTATCCATTTTAGGTAATAAAATAGTTGCATTGCTATTTCCTGTAGATACAATAGCCTTTGCTTCTGTAACACTGTCAGGGAGTGATTCTGACATACCATCTACACCTGCATCCTCATTAGTAATAACCACTGTATCAATTTTTTTGTTTTCAAGAGATTGACAAACGACCATTAGATCTGTAGTTGGATTTCCAAATCCCTCTTGAGAAATTATTACACCTTCAGCTCCAAGCATTTCAACAAATCTTACTGTTAACATTGTATTTCTGTACTTTTCCTTTAAAGTTACCATCAATGGATTTAACACAATACCCATAAAGTTAATTTCCTTACCATGTTTATTAAATAATTCTTTTATTACTGAATTATTTAAATGATGGTAAGTAGTAGTTTTAGAACCTGGAGAAACACAGTTTCCACTAACTATAGCACCGTCCATTACTTCTAATGGAGTTATTATTGTAGGTATAATCAATTTAGAATCTCTACCATAAAAATATGTGTCATGTAAAAGTCCTTGACTCATACAATTGTATACATATGCTACCTTAGGCAATTCCGGATATTCCGCATATTTCTGGCCTATATTCTTCCATTCATAATTTTCTACTTCATAATTTTCATATTCCAATCCTATTTTCCCTATATATTGAGCAACCTTAATACCTGCTAACCTAACTGTTTCTTCATGTTCATGGGAATCTACATAATCCTCTTTTGTTATTACCATAACTATATTTATTAGTTTAGAAAATATACTATATTCTGCAGCTGGACCGCTCATATCAATCAGTCCTTCTTGAAATCCTACAATAGGCCCTGTTGTAACAACAGCGCAACCTTTTAATACGCATGTAATGCCACTACCAACTTCATCCATAGTTTCTTTAAATAAGCCGGGAAATGCATCTACATCTTTTTTTGCTCTTGGTTCTATTACGTCTTTAACTGGAAGTATCCTAACCGACTCCCCAGGTTTAGCAATATCAAAGCGTACATCTTTAATTCTTTTGTCTTCTTTTACTAGTTCTTCAAGATATTTTAGACTAATATAAAGAATATCATTATCTATTTTGCTTTCATTGCTAAAAATAACATCTTTAATACTAATTTTCCTTAATTCTAAGCTCATTTTATACTCCTTTAATAATACATAATCATTAAAATTTTATTAACTTTATTTTAATAACTTATAATATAGTTATAAGCAATATCTATGCCAATTAGTAAATTGTTGTATTTTCAATATAATTATAATAAATTCACCAATAAATAAAAAACAACGACAAAAAGTTGTCGTTGTTTTTTATTTATTGGTGACAGATATTTGTCTATTACTGTTTCCGACAAATATTTGTCTATTTATATTGTAATATTTAACTTATCTATTTTATATTTTAGTGTTTGCCTTGGTATTCCTAGGATTTTACCAGCCTCAGTCTTATTTCCTTTAGTAATAATTAATACTTCTTTTATTGTTTCTATTTCTTTTTCTTCTAAAATTTTTTTCAAGTCATATTTTTCCTTATTTAAATCATAGTTTATACCGATACTTTTCTTACCTTCTTCATCTTTTTTGTCCTTATAAACTCTATCGTACATATATGCAGGCAATTGTTGTACATCTAAAATATTAGTATTACTGCAACTAATCATTGACTCAATAATATGTTTTAACTCTCTAACATTTCCATCCCAATTATACTCTAAAAAAATATCTTCTAAAGTTTTAGTTATGCCTTGTACATTTTTTCCATAAATATTATTAAATTCATTGATAAAATTATGCACAAAGTATTTAACATCTCCCTTTCTCTCTCTAAGAGGTGATAAATAAATCATTCCGCTACTTAGTCTATAAAACAAATCACTTCTAAATTCTTTTTTTTCAATAGCTTTAAGTGGGTCAATGTTCATTGCTGCAATAATTTTAACCTTAACTGATTTTTCAACATTAGAGCCTACTGGTCTAAAACTACCATCTTGTAAAACTCTAAGCAACTTCCCTTGAACATCATAAGGAATTGAATTAAGTTCGTCTAAGAATATTATTCCTCCATTAGCTTCTTCAAATAATCCTTTCCTATTTTCAGCACCTGTATATGCCCCTTTATATGTTCCAAATAAAATTGATTCAACTAAATTTTGTGGTATAGCCGCACAATTTTGAATAACTACCTTATTTCTTGATACACCACTATAATTTATCATTGCTTGAACAAAAACCTCTTTTCCCGTTCCAGTTTCTCCATAAATTAAAATGGGGTTTTTTGTTTTTGACATAATCTTAGCATATTCAATATTTTTTATCATACTACTGTCTTTGGTAATAATTTTGTCAAATGAAATTTTACTTAAATCACTGGATATATTAGTTGATTCTTCAAAATCTTCAACATCTAAATTATTTACATTGTCAATTGTCGTAATATCTTTTACTAGTTCTACTGCACCCATTATTTTACCTTTTCTAACTAATGGAATTGTAACATTATGTGTACAATAAACTTTTCCAGTAAAATCTTTATACTTTTGGAACTTTTTTACTACTATTTCTCCTGTAGTCATGCACCTTACTATTGAACTTGTTTCTTTTTTTACATCTGGATATATTTCAAAAAAATTTTTATTCAAAAATTCATATTTGCTATAATCATTAACAGAAATATTTACTCTATTATCATATCTAGTATTATATATGACAGTAAATTCTCTATCTACTATCAAAACATAATCTAAACTATTAAATAATAATCCACCAATATCAACCATATAAGTACACCTTTTTATAATAAATTTTGTATTAAAAATGTATAACTATTATCCTATTATAACATTAGTATAAAATTTTACAAACTGATAATGTTTTCATACTGACGACTTAATTATAATTACAAACATACTATCCTACTTAAAATCTTGTCAGGCATTATTTCAATTATCCCGTAGCTTGGTTTACCGTATTTAGGCATAATTGTGCTACCAGGGTTAAAATAGAGTACATCATTGCACAACTCTTCATGTGCTATATGTGTATGTCCATATAACACTATATCTGTATGATTTTCATCTGCTAATTTTTTTAAATGATTTAAATCATCTTTGACATTCTGCAAATGGCCATGAGTTATTAATACTTGTTTACCTCCAATTACTTGGATTAGCATATCTTTTCTATTTTCAATATCATAATCACAGTTTCCAGTAACCCTATAAAAGTCCTTAATTCCTAGTAACCATGCAAGTTTTTCAGCATCTTTGTACTTATCTCCGCAGTGTATCATGAGGTCAATATCTTTTTCTTCACGTATAGGTTTAACTATAGATTCAAAAATTGCTCCATGCGTATCACTTACTACTAATATTTTCACCTGCTACTTTTTCCAACCTTTCCTTTAAATTTAATAATGCTTTTGCTCTATGACTAATCTTATTTTTTTCATCATCTGATATTTCTGAAAGGGTTTTACCAGTACTCTCTACAATAAATAATGGATCATAACCAAAACCATTATCGCCCTTCGCCTCGAATCCTATTTTTCCATTTAAAATACCTTCTGCCATAAAATATTCATCATTTTCTAACACGACTGCTACAACTGTTTTAAAGTAGGCTGTTCTTTTTTCAGAAGGAATATTCTTAAGGTTTTTTAAAAGGAGATTGTTATTATCTATATAAGATACGTGTTCGCCTGCATATCTAGCTGAATAAACTCCTGGTTGTCCGTCTAATGCATCAACAAACAAGCCTGTATCATCTGCTATTATTATTCCACTTACTAATTTTTTTAGTTCAGTTGCTTTCTTTAAAGCATTTTCTTCTAATGTTTCTCTATCTTCTATAACATCAAAGTCCTCAAAACCAATTTCATCTTTAGATACTACATCAAACGGCATATTTTTTAATATATCTTTTATTTCCTTAACCTTATGCTTATTGCCACTTGATAGAATTACTTTTCTTCTCATTTTACTGTTTCCTCACTTTATCATCTGTTCTATTATGAAATAATTTACAATTATATCTATTTAAAATTATTATACCCATCCTACCTTAATTTTAACATAAATTTCTTTGGCATTACAATATAAATAACTATATTTTAATTAAACTTATTCTTAATACCCTTTATAATCATTAGAAGTAAAAATAGCAAACCTATATAACCATTTATACCATATATTAAATTTACTAAAAAATCAAACGGAAAAGTCAGTCCTATTAAAGTAGCTACAATAGCTAAAATTATCGTTGTTATAGAAAATTTATAGCTTTTTTCATGGGAAATTCTAGAAGATACTGACCAAAGCAATGGTACTGCAGTAGTATATATTCCTAATACTACTGTTAGTGAAAATATATCAGCAAACCTTTCATTAATGTTCTTTGCCAGTATTAATGAAGGAATCATAGTTCCTTCTACTAGTTCAATATTTGCTAATAAACCTAGTGCAATTGATAAAACCGCTAAGGAAAAAGCAGTTACTCCACCTATTACACCAAGCGATGCTTCTTTTTTGCTATTTGCCCTTGCCCCCATAGATGATAAAAATGTTGCTAGCCAAAGAATTGAAAAGCCTACATACAAACATGCTGAAAAGAACCAATTAGAAGATGATTTCATCAATTTTAAATTTGGGATAATCTTATCTGCATTTTGCAACCCTATTGGGTTTTTGACAATTGATGATAGTCCTAAAAAAATAGATAAAATTACTATAACAGGTCCTATTTTTCCTATTATATCGACTATTTTATTTAATCCTAAAATAACTGTGCAACATGATAACAAAGCCATTATTATACAACCTATAAATACAGGCAAACTATACTGCTCATTTAATGTAGCACCAGCTCCAGATATCATTACTATAACGGACATATATGCAAATACTATTGTAAACAAATTATAAAATCTACCTATATGCATCCCACAATAATATATATAAATATTATATTCCCTTAAATTTTTATACTCATAGCCAGCTGTTATAAAACTTACACCCGTGTACATAAAAAGACAAAACATAACCATAATTCCGGCTATGCCCCTATATCCATAAGCAGCAAAATATTGAATTACTTCTTGCCCTGTTGCAAAACCAGACCCAATTAAAAATGCTACAAAGGCACCAGAAATCCTAACTACTTGTTTTAAATTCACTCTTTTATTACTCACATGTTCCCCCTACAATAATTTACCACACTATCATTCTATACAGTAACTAGGTATAGTATTACAAATAAAAAAGGTTAATTAATGCATACTATAACGCACTAGTTAACCCTTTTTCATTTATGTAGTCAAATATCTAGTTTTTTTGTTTCCTAGTACTAACATCTTTGATAATCATTAATACTAAAAGTAATATTCCAACATATCCATTAATAACGTAAATGATATTTACTAATCTATCAAAAGGAACCCTTAGCCCAATAAATGTTCCTATAACAGCTAATACAACCGTTAAAATAACAAATTTTTGAGTTTTTTCATCTGCTATTCTTGATGATACTGTCCAAAGAAGTGGTACAGCTGTTGTATATATTCCTGCTACCACAGTTAATGAAAATACAATAGCTATAGTTGGATGAATATTTCCAGCTAGAATTAATGATGGTATCATTGTACCTGCAACCTGCTCTATATTTGCCATTAATCCTAATGCAACTATAAGAACTGCTGCCGAAAAAGCAACTGCTCCTAATATTGCACCCAACGATGCTTCCTTTTTACTTTGTGCAGTTGCACCCATAGCAGCCATAAAAGATGCTAGCCAAAGCATACAAAACCCGACATATGAGCCTGCTGCAAATAGCCAATTGCTAGAAGCCTTCATTAATTTTAAACTGGGTATAACTTCATTTGCCCTGCTTAAGCCACCTGGATTCATGAATATCGCTGATAATCCTAATAATATAGATAATATAACTATAACTGGACCTATTTTACCAATTACATCAACTATTTTACCAAGGCCAAAAACTACTGTTCCACCTGCTAATACAGCTATTAATATTCCCCCAACCGAAACTGGTAGCCCGTACTGCTGATTTATAGTAGCCCCAGCTCCTGCAATCATTACTATAAATGACATGTAAATAAATACTATTGAAAAATAATCAAAAAACTTTCCTATAACCTTCCCACAATAATATGTGTATATTTCATTGCTTTTTTCAAAATGTTCTTTTTGTCCTACTGTTATAAAACTAACTCCAACGTACAAAAACAATACAAAAATGACTATTATACCTAAGATGCCCATATATCCATATGATGCAAAATATTGTAATACTTCTTGACCTGTTGCAAAACCAGATCCTATCAAAAATGCTATAAAAGCACCTGCAAACATTATCACCTTGTTCATGCTTACGTTTTGTACATCCATAAAATACCTCCTATATAATTTAACATCTAAACCCTAAAATAGTCAACTAATACAATACCGTGTTGCACTAATTGACTATTGTTCAAGGATAATGTAATAACTCGATTGATTGAATTGTTATACTTATCTAACTACTTTTCAAATACTGTCTGTCCATCTACTTCAGTTTGTAGTGCACTAAGTGCTCTATCAACAAGTTGTCTTCTCAATTTCTTGCTTTTTTTCTCACCAAGGTTTGGGTCTCCTAGTGGATAAGGTATACCTATTGCAGGTATTATTCTATTTGCACCTATAGTAAGCGATATTGGCACTACTGTGCACATATGAACCACAGGTATTCCTACTCTTTCGATTTCTTTTACCATCGTTGCACCGCAACGAGTACAAGTGCCTCAGGTCGATGTAAGTATAACTGCTCCAACTCCATCTTCAACAAGTTTTTTACTAAACTCTTCTCCAAAGCCTTTAGCATTTCCTACTGATGTTCCTGTTCCTGTTGTAGTAACAAAATAGTTAGCAAGTTCACCAATTATACCTTCTTTTTCAATTTCACGAAGAATGTCAAGTGGCACAACAAGGTTAGGATTTTCTAAAACAAATGCTCTATCATATCCACCATGAACAGTCATAAACTTATCTTTTGTTAAACTATCCATTCCTGTTATATCATAAATTCCATACTTTGTAGCACTTGATGACTCAATTCTGTCAGGGTTTCCTTGTGGTACTATACCGCCGGATGTAACAACTGCTAATTTAATTTTTGATAAATCCTTAATTGCTGGATTTGGAGCTACTCTATCAAATACAGGCATTGGATATTCAGTTTCGTATGGCTCTCCTGCTATTTTCTTTAATATAAGATCTACCGCTCTTTCAGAACCTCTTCTTTCATTAAAGTAATTTACTCTGATACCTCTTTCAATATATCCTTCTTCAACAGGTGATAATATTTCTTCTTTGTTTATCATCTTCTTAGCAAGTTTACATATTTTTGGCATTGCTTTTCTCATATCTGCAGCTGAAATAGCTGTTTGGATAATGTGTAAATCTTTTTTGAACATATCAACACCGGGGTTTTCTGGATACATGCCTGTTACAACAGGTATATTTAACTCATCTTCTACGGCTTTAGCTATAGTACCACAAGCAACTCCATATCTACCTGCATTAAAAGCAGGTCCAGCTACAAACAAATCTGGTTTGTATGGTCTAATCATATCTAATATCGTTTTCTTAGCGTCTTCTATATGTCCACCAAAATATGTGTCACCACATATTACGGTTGCAACAACTTCATAATCATCTCCCAGACCTGATTGAAGTGCAAGACCTGGTCCTACTATGCCTTCTCTTACTTCTGGCTCAATATCGGCTTTTTCTTCTCCGCCTATGTTTGCAAAAAATTGATTTATATAATGAACTACTTTTATTTTTTCCATATTAGACTAATCCTCCTTGATTTTATTTAATATCCTCTAGCTGCAAGTTTGTTATATCCATTTGCAATTGTTGAAGCGATAACTATTTGAAGTTCTGCTTCAATGCTTCCATCAGGTTTTAAGCTTCCTTCATATCCACCAATCATAGTTTCAATAAAATCAAGCGTTCCAATTACCTTTTCCATAGGTGGGAAATCTATTATTACATTACCATTTCCACATGATACAAGTGCATCTCCTTCTTCAACAGCATCTGCTAATGATTGAGATTTACCATCCCTTCCTGGAAACTCATCAGTTATTAGAACTACCTTAACCCCTTTTTGACTAACCTTTTTACAGTTCATCATGAGGTCAGTATCAGGGTTACCATATCCTTCTTCTGTAATTAAAACACCGTCAAGTCCTAAAAATTCACATAATTTAGCAACCATGTCTGACGATCTTTCTTTGTCTGCAAGAAATACATTTTCATTAGTTAATATTACCCCAATAAAATTTAAATCTTTTCCATGTCTCTTGTATAAATCTTCTATAACTGGATTATTTAAATGATGGAATGTTGTAACCTTATCGCAAGGTGCAACACAGTTTCCACTAATTATTGCGCCGTCCATAATTTCAGTTGGATACATAAATGTTGGAACCATAACTTTTGCATCAACTCCATAATAATAAGTATCATGAAGTAATCCTTGTGATTGAAGCATATGTATATATCCTATCTTAGGAAGATCTGGATATTGCCTTATTTGTTCTTGCACTGGCTTTGTTTCATATACGACCACTTCATCAGGTTCTATATTTTTTCCAGCTTCACCGATATATGTTGCAACTTTTAGACCAGCCATTCTTCCTGCTGCCTCGTAATCATGAGTTTCTAATCCTTCTACTGGCTCAATTACTACACAAACATTATTTGTTTCTGAAAATGGTGTGTATTTAGCTGAAGGTCCTGACATATCTATAAGTCCTTCTTGAAAACCTACTATTCTACCACATGTTATAACAGTAGCACCTACTAATGCATGAGTTCTTCCACTACCTACTTCTTTTACTTTGTTGATTGTACCCGGGAATATTTGACCACTACCTGATACTTTAACTCTTGGTTCAATAACATCTTTTACAGGTGCAATACGTACAGATTCACCTGGCCTCGCAAGTTCAACACGCGCTGAAATAATTCTATCATCTTCCAACACAAGTTTTACTATTTCTTCTTTGTTAACATAAAGTATGCCCTTTTCAACTCTAGTCATTTCACCAAATTGAACATCATTAATTTTAATTTTTCCTAATTCTAATCTCAAATTTGTTACCTCCTTTTCTATTAAAACCCTAATTTATTTCTTAAATATATCACTAGGGATTTATACAACATTAAGCATTGTCAAACATAGGATTCCTAACTACATTTTCTATAAAAGATAAATCAACTGTTTCGAAATCCTTTAATATTTTTTCACTCCATTTTGGAGTTGACTTATATTTTAGAAATTTAATAGCAGCTTCTATGCTATTTTCTATAAGATTTATACTCTCGTAATCAGTTACCCCTCTTCCTTCACCAATAATAATAGACTTATATGGTGTCTGATTAGGCTTTAGACTACCAGCCATAGGATGTGTGAGTACTTTGTAACCTCTGTGAACTTTATTCCTAGTTTCATTTAATACATCCATATAGCTACCTTCTTGTAAAAAAAGCACATCATACCTATCCTTATATTTTTGAAATACCTTATGATTATTTGTAATAATTGTCTTATACATAGCAAGGTCTCCTTAAATGCATATATTTAGCTTTCATACTACTTTGTTAAGCAATAAACATACCAATAGGTAATATTTCTAAAATTATTTTTCACATATTGACAACGCAACATTAAATATCGTTATCACGATATTTAATTTCAATATTTTTTAACAAACTTTAATTTGTAATGAAATTTATTTCTTGACTGAGCAAGTATCTTCATCGTATAATAAATGATAAATTTTTATCATTTATTATACTACTGAGGCGAGGAGTGATTTTTATTAATGACGTAAAGATATTAATTATAAACAAGGATACAGCCTATATAAATATTGTAAATAACGCAATTTCTATTATTACTAAACATATTGCACAATGCAATTCTATTGAAAAAGCATTTAACGAAGTATTAAATGATGACAATTTTGATTTTGTAATAACTGACTACAATCTTTTTAATAAAGATTTTACCATGAGGGGGTTAATTAAAGTTTATCCTAAAACAGAACTAATTATTGTTGCTTCTAAGCCATTATATAGCCAAGGTAGTATATCAATACATAATGGCGCCAAGGAATATATGGATATAAAAAGCGAATTAAATTCATTACCAAATAAGATATTAAATATCTTTCATGAAAAAAAAGACAAGACTAAATTAAGAGAAAAATTACTTAATCATTATTTGCTCGATAGTACAAGCGAAAGCTATAACAAGATGCTATCTCACTGCGAAAAAGTTGCAAATACTAAAGCTAACATTCTTTTAACAGGGGAATCTGGAACTGGAAAGGAAGTTGCTGCTAAATATATTCATTTATGTAGCCCGAGAAGTACAAATAGTTTTGTACCGGTTAACTGTAGTGCCTTTACAGAAACTTTACTAGAATCAGAATTATTTGGTCACGAACAAGGATCTTTTACTGGTGCCTTGAAGTCAAAACAAGGAAGGTTTGAATATGCTAATAATGGTACTTTATTTTTAGATGAAGTTGGAGATATAAATTTAACTACCCAGGTAAAACTTCTTAGGGTTTTAGAAACAAAAAAAGTAGAAAGGCTAGGCAGCAATACGGAAAGATTAATAGATTTTAGACTTATTTCAGCTACAAACAAAGATCTATTGTGTGAAGTTGTAAATGACAAATTTAGAGAAGATTTTTTTTATAGAATAAGTACTATTGTAATAAATATTCCTCCCCTCAGAGAAAGACATGATGATTTAGATAAACTTATTAAGTTTTTCCTAGAAAAGTCACAAGAGGAGAATGATATAAAAATTAAATATATAGAGCCAGAGCCTGAAAAATTTCTTTATTCCTACAATTATCCAGGAAATATCAGAGAGCTTAAAAGTATAATAGATAGAATGGTTATCCTATCTGTTGATGGCAATATTACTAAAGATGGAATACCAATTTTATATAATATTAAAAATAAGGAAAATAATTTTTGTAAAGAAACATCTAGTTTTAATAAAATTATTAATTTTAAAGATTTTAAAATTGAAACTGAATCTAAATACCTTGAATGGGTCTTATCCCAGACAGGAGGTAATGTAGCAGAAGCTGCAAGAAAACTTGATATCAGTGCTAGGCAATTATTTAACAAAATAAAAGAATATAATATTAAAAAGAGCTAGGAATTATAATATTATTATTTATAATTCCTAGCCAGTTGTGATTTAAACAATGCACTTACTTACTTATTTTTTTCATTTTCCCAAGCTATGAGCACAAAATCCCTTCCTGTTTCCATTTTTATTTTATCCTCTAATTTTCTAAGTTCTTCAAAATTTTGTTCTTTAAGATTAGCTATTTTATAATTTTTATCCATGGAACTTTCCTCCTTACTTAATAGCATTATTATTTTTACCTCTTAGAAATTTTATATTCATTTTAGTTGTTAATTTTTTTAAACCTTTTTAAAAATTCTACCAATGCCAACAATAACAAAAGCTCCCGCAGAATGCGGAAGCTTTTCATCGATTGGTAAATTACATATTACTTACTTTATCATGTTCATGTATCTCTTTATATTTTAGGCGTGTAGCTTTTCCCCCTCTAATGTGCCTTTCAGACTTATTCTTAAGCAAAACTCTTTTTACTTCGCTTGCAACTGGAGGGTTTAATTTAGGAAGACGCTCTGTAACATCCTTGTGTACCGTACTTTTACTAACGCCGAATTTTTTTGCTGTTTGCCTTACAGTAGATTCAGTATTTATTATATATTCCGCGATTTCTATAGCTCTCCGTTCTATGTAATCTTTCATGTTTAACCCCCTTTGACATTATCCACCGTCTTATTTATTTTATGCATTTATTGCACCTAATAGAACTTTATTTTTTATTCTCCAGGAATATAGTCAAGGGGATTTGTATTTTTTCCATCTATACTTATTTCAAAATGCAGATGTGGACCATCAGCAGACTCTATACTGTCGCATTTTCCGATATTTCCTATTATCTGACCTTTTTCAACAACATCTCCTACTGACACTTTTGAAGAGGCAAGATTATTGTAAAGTGTTTTTATATTATCTCCATGGTCAATAACTATTTCAGTTCCAGTTAATTCAGATGTACTAACTTTTTCAACTGTTCCGTTAAATGCTGATTCTATCATAAGTGTGTCTTTAGGTTTAATGTCTAAACCCTTATGTACTCGCCATTCACCTATTGCATCAAAGTATAGTAATTTTTCTAAAGTAAATTCTTTTATTACCTCTCCCGTTAATGGAACATTCATACTCTTTAAATCTAATTTTTCTTTTAAAGCAATGTCTTTTTCTTCCTTTTTACCGTAATCCTCCATAAACTCTTCTAAACGATCTTTATATGGGTCAACATTTGCATTCATATTTCCTTCTTCTGTTTCATTTTGAGATAAATCACTTTCGCTATTCGGTTTTCTAGCAGTATACCTCCATATAACAGCTGTTGATAACAAGCATACACACAAAGCTATTATAAAAAAGCTTGTATCCTTGTTTTTTAGCTTTGTAAAAAACCTCTTCATTCTTTCTTTAGTGTTTTTAAATCTATCCTTTTTCATTACTAACCTCCTGTTTTGTTCTTTTTTATTATCTTTTAAATATTGTGTCCCAATTTTTATTTTTAATACAAGCGTTCTAAAAAAAATTTTTAAACATAAAATTTAAATACAACTTATGATAAAGGAGATTAATTTTATGAAAAATAGTTTTATATTTGCTTTAATTGTTTTTTCTATGCTTTTTATAATTCCTACTGTGGCTCTTAACTATTTAGAAAATAAACTAGATAATATAAATTCTCAAATTATAGAAGATACAACTAAACCAGCACCCGAGCAACTAAACAATAACCAAAATATGCAGATAAACTCGTCAGAGTCAGACTTAATAAAAGTATATAATCTTAAAACAAATGAAGTAATTGTAATAGATTTTGAAGAGTATCTAAAAGGTGTTGTTGCATCAGAAATGCCAGCAGAATTTAATATTGAAGCTCTTAAAGCACAAGCAGTCACAGCAAGGACATACTTGTTATATAAAATTAAAAAATTTCCTAATGGACAACCAGAGCATTTAGATGCACCTGTTTGTACAGGGACTCATTGTCAAGTTTGGAATTCAAAAGATGACTTAATTGCTCAACACGAAAATGGCTGGTATGATAAATACTGGGGTAAAATAGAAGAAGCTGTTAATTCAACTAGAGGACAGATATTAACTTATGAAAATAAAATAATTGAACCTTTATTTCACTCTACAAGTGGAGGTAGAACAGAAAATTCTGAAGATGTTTTTTCAACTTCTGTACCCTATTTAAGAAGTGTTGAAAGTCCATACGAAAATAATGCTCCAAAGCTTCACGACTCCGCTAAAATACCTATTAGTGATTTCATTATTAAACTAAAATCGGTTTATGGAGACTTAAACATTACACCAAATAATTTAAAAGAAAAAATACAACTAGGGTCTGTTAGTGAAGGTGGAAAAATAAAGTCACTAATAATTGATAATCAAGAAATCTCTGGTCGAGAAATCAGGTCTTTATTCAGCCTTAACTCGACTAATTTCAGTTTTATACAGTCAGGAAATCAAATTGAAATTGTAACTACAGGTTATGGGCACGGTGTTGGAATGAGCCAATGGGGAGCTTCTGGAATGGCTGATGAAGGTTACAACTACAAAGAAATATTAAAACATTATTATACTAATGTTGAAATAGCAAATATGAAATAATCTTATAAAAATGTAATTTTATATTTGAAAAGTTATATTTTTATGTTATTGTAATAGTATAATTAATATAATTTATATTATTATATTAATTAAATATTTAGCTAGAGAGGAAAATTAAAGTGAAAAACATATTTATTAGTGATATTGCTTACAAAGAATTTAAAGATTTATTAGACGAAAATAATGTTGAATCTTGTAATATTAGAATTAATATATCTGAATATACATGCAGTGGACCAATATTTAATATAATGGTAAGTGAGGCTAATGCCGAAGATCATACTGAAGTAATTAATGATATAACATTTATTGTAGAAAAAAGCATTCTTGCAGAGTATGGTGGTTTTATAATAGTTTCAAATGAAGAAAATGATGGTAATGGCGTTGGGTTAAAGCCTGTCGTTCTTCCATCTTCTGGTTGCAGCGGTGAATGCGGCAGTTGTGGCGGCTGTGGTGATGAATATTAATATTTAAATCAAAAGCGTTGATAATGAGAATTTGTACATTCTATATTATCAACGCTTTTATTAATTAAATACTATTCTGTTGTGTATGGTAATAAAGCAATTGTTCTTGCTCTTTTTATAGCTCTAGTTACCATTCTTTGATGTTTTGCACAAGCACCTGTAATTCTTCTAGGTAATATTTTACCTCTTTCAGTTGTATACTTTTTCAACTTTCCTAGGTCCTTATAATCTATATGTGTAGCCTTTTCTTGACAGAATTGACATACTTTTTTACGTGGTTTTCTTTTGTTCCTATCATTGCCTTGGTAGCCGCCTTGTCTTGAACTCATCTGACTTTCCTCCTTTTCCTGAGAATTTTATACTCTTCTATTAAAATGGAATTTCTTCGTCATCTACTGGTTGGAAAATGTCATTGTCATCATCTGGAAAATCATCAAAATAGCTGCTATCTGGCTTTACTGGTTTTCCTTGAGGACTTGGTGAACCTTGATCTTTCGAACCAATAAATTCAACTTTGTCTGCTATTACATCTGTTGTATATCTTTTCTCGCCTGATTGTGTAGTGTAACTCCCAGTCGAAATTCTGCCATGAACTGCACATTGTCTACCTTTAGAAAGATAGTTTGCACAATTTTCTGCTGATTTACCGAATACTGTCACATTAATAAAATCTGCTGTTGGTTTACCTTGACTTATAGCTTGCTGCTTTTTGTCTCCAAACAAATCCTTATCTACTGCTAAAGTAAGTCTTGTTACTGCCATTCCTGTAGCAGGAACAAATTTTAATTCCGGGTCTCTGGCTAATCTTCCAATTAATACAACACTGTTCATAAGCTTACCTCTTTATATTATTTATTTTGATTCATCTACTGTAATCATTTGTCTAACGAAATTATCACTTATTTTACAAATTCTGTCTATTTCATTTACAGCATCTGCATTTGAAGTGAAATTAATTATTACATAATAACCATCTCTTTTTTTATCGATTTCATAAGCTAGTCTTCTCTGACCCCACTCATTAACTTTATCAACAGTTCCTTGTCTTTCAGTTATTATATTTTTTACTTTTTCAATTTCTGCTGTTCTAACTTCTGCCTCTAAATTAGACAATAAGATAAAAGCTCCTTCATATTTTTGCATCATAGTCACCTCCCTTTGGACTTTGGCCCCCTATTTAATATAAGGGAGCAAGGATAGCGTAAATATTATAGCATTTAATAAATTTTAATACAAGCATTTTTTTACAATATATATATTAATTTTATACTTTTTATAATTATTGTTTAGAAAATTTCAAAATATTTACGACAAAAGCTTATATTTTGCTTTTTGTTCACAATAACTGCAAACAACCTGTTCTTCATCTGATACTTCTACCATATATGGTGCATTTTCCTCGAAATTTATGTAATCATCAAGAGCAACCTCTATATGGTCTTTACATGCATATAAATTTTTATTTTCAACCATATCTATCTCCTATTTTTATATTTCATATATGTTGCTTGATCTATCTCTATAGGTCATATCAAGACATACACCAGGATTAACATCTATTCCATTTTCTTTAAGTATATTTTCAACTGTTTTATAAGCAAGCTGCGGAAAATTATTTTCTTTGCTCAAATGTCCTAACAAAACTATTTCCGTTCCTTTTTTTATTGCTTTAGTTATAAGGTTCCCAGCTGCCTCGTTAGACATGTGTCCAAATTCACCAAGTACCCTCCTTTTAAGAGGCCAAGGATATGGGCCAATCAAGACCATATCTTCATCGTGATTTGATTCCACCAACAACAAATCAGCATCTTTTATGCTATTTATTATATTCGCATTTATACATCCTGTATCTGTTACCATACTAATTTTTTTGTTTTTATGATAAATATTATATCCCACAGGACTAGCTGCATCATGTGATATATCAAAGGATTGTATAAATATATCTCCTACTTCAGCGTCTTCAGATATGGTTTTTATATTATGAGATTTAATATCACCAATTATAGAGCTCATCGCGGTCCACGTTTTTTCATTCGCATATATAGGTATATCGAAACGTCGTGACAATACTCCCGCCCCTTGTATATGATCTATATGTTCATGTGTTACAAATATTGCATCTATTTTTTTAGGATCCTCTCCTATTTTTATCATTTCTTGCTGGATTTTTTTTCCGCTTAATCCTGCATCAACAAGTATAATTGTTTTCTCTGTCTTTATAAATTGACAATTACCACTACTACCGCTATATAATGAACAAAATTTTAAATTCAAGTTTTCCTCCTAGGGTAATTTATGGCTAATACCCATTATTGCAGTTTTATATTTTAAAGTATTGAAATATAATAATCATCTTATCACAATTTTTGGGGTATTACAATTAATAATTCTAATTTTTATATTCAAAACTTCTATATAATTATTGAAATTCTAAATATTATAGGTTCTATTAAAATATTTATTACATAATATGTAAAGTATAAATATTTTATAAAGGAATGTATTATGATTATAAAAATAAAACTTAAAATCTTATATTCTCTAGTTGTTTTAATTTTAATCAGTGGATTATTTTATTTGGTTTCAACTAACCGTCCTTCTAGTGCAGTTGCTATGGATGGCGAAAAAGGCTTTATAAAATGGGTTGATTTTGGTGTATCCTACGAAGCACTTGACAAAGCACTAAAAGCTGACATAAAAAGTATTGATAACGAGGTAAAATTGGACTGGATTGAATTGTTATCATATCTCGCATCAAGATATGGTGGTAATTTTTCAAGATATAAAGCAAAAGATATGGATGATCTTATTAATAAGTTAAACAATGGTGAAAGTATTGAAAAGCTTACTGAAAAATTGAAATACTACAATTATTTTCATGAAGCTTATACAGCTGTTTTAGGAGGTTTTGTAGGAGGATATGAAATAGAGGTAGATGATGAAAATAACCCTGGTCAAAAAAAATGGATTCAAAAATATGGACTCAAAGCTTTCTCTCCAATTGCTAGGGGTTATTACTACAACCATTATGATGATTTTGGAAATTCTAGGGACTATGGCTTTAGAAGGGTTCACCTTGGAAACGACTTGATGGGTTCTGTTGGAACACCTGTTATAGCTGTAGAATCAGGAACAATTGAAGCTCTTGGATGGAATCAATATGGTGGCTGGAGAGTAGGCATAAGAAGTTTTGATCAAAAAAGATATTACTATTACGCTCACTTAAAAAAAGACCATCCTTATCATAGCGACCTTAAAGTCGGCGATACTGTATACGCAGGTGATGTAATTGGATATATGGGTAGAACTGGATATAGTAGAAAGGAAAATGTTAACAATATAAATACAACACACTTGCATTTTGGAATGCAACTAATTTTTGATGAATCTCAAAAAGAAACTCTTAGTGAAATTTGGATTGATGTTTACAATATAGTTAGGCTTCTAAGCAAAAACAAATCCCCTGTCTCATTTAATTCTGAAACAAAGGATTTTAATAGAATATATAATATTAGGTTTTTTAATATGAAATAATTATTCTTAAAAGAAAGATAAGCACATTGTGCACTTCTTTCTTTATTTATGTGCTATAATACTGCTAAATCCTCGTCCATTGGATCACATAAAAACATGTGCCCTGGTGAATGAGTTATCATTAATTCCGGTTTACTGGTCATGGCAATTGATTGAGGTGTTACTCCACATGCCCAAAACACTGGTACTTCACCATCTTTGATTATAGATGCATCACCGAAGTCTGGTTTATTAACATCCTTTATTCCTATTAAACTTGGATCTCCTATATGAATTGGGGCACCATGAACTTGAGGGAATCTTGATGTCGCTTGAACCGCTTTAGTAATTAATTTATATGGTATTGGTCTCATACTCACAACCATTTTGCCATGAAATTTACCTGCTGGCTCACAATCAATATTGGTTATATACATTGGAACATTGTGGTTATCTTCAATATGTCTAATTGGAATATGTGCATTTATCATAGCAGACTCAAAAGAAAAGCTACAACCAATTAAAAATCCTACTAAATCATCTCTCCAATAATCTTTTAAATTTAGAACTTCATCAACTAATTCTCCATGTTTATAAATTCTGTATTTTGGTATATCATATCTCAAGTCTGCTCCCCTTGCCATTAGCTTTGGTTCTGGATCTCCCACATCTGTTACATCAAGTATTGGACATGATTTTGGATTTCTTTGAGCAAACAATAGAAAATCAAAAGCTAAATCTTTTGGAACAATAGCTAAGTTCGCTTGAATATGTCCTCTGCACATACCAGAGGTAGGTTGTACTACCTTACCACTTCTAATTAAATCTCTCACTTCTTTTGGACTCATATTTGTTAAATCAAACATCTTTTACCCCCTAAAATTTTTATATTTAACTATTTATTTCTTCAACTTTAACATTATATGGATTTCCATTAACTTTCAAGAAAAAACTTCTAGTATTCAATACTTCTACATTTTTCGGTGTATTTATGTGTTTTTTTATATCCGTAATTTTGTCTTCTAATTTATTTATTAGTAGATGTGATTCTTCAAGTGTTGATTTTTTAAATACAATTTTATCGCCAGGTTTGGCTTGTGCAACCTTAGGCAAATCTACAGTAATAACATTAGCTATTTTAGTATAACCACCTGTTGTTTGTCTATCTGCCATCATAATTATTGGAGTGCCTTTACTAGGAACTTGGATAGCTCCCATTGATATTCCATCTGAAATAATATCTGCTCCATCCTTATGTTGAATTTTTTCTCCATCTAGTGTATATCCCATTCTATCACAGTTATTTGTAACTGTATATTCACTTTTAAAGAAAGTTTCAAGGCCCTCTTTGGTAAAGCAGTCATCTTGTGGCCCTAAAACTACTCTTAATTCTACTGTATTACTATAGTCATAAAAACCCTTTTCAACTTTTCTTCCTTCTAAATCACTTAAGGAAGAGCTGGACTTACATATTTGAATTAAATCACCTGGATTTAGAGATCTCCCTTCATATCCTCCTAATTTCGCTCTAAGAAATGTAGACTTGCTACCCATTATTATTGGAACGTCTATTCCTCCAGCAAAGGCAATGTAACTTCTACAACCTCTCTTAAGCCCTTTAAAAGACAAACAATCACCTGAATTCACTAATATACTTTGATTCATATTTATAGGTTTATTATTTATTAATGGCTGTAAATCACCACCTGTTATGGCAATAACCTCTGAATTTAAAAATTCGATCTTAGGACCCATTATTGTGACTTCTAATATTCCCTCATGTTCATCATTTCCTACTAAAATATTCGCTAATCTTGCTGAAAATTGATCCATAGCTCCTGAAACTGATACTCCATATTGTTGAAATCCATATCTACCTAAATCTTGAACTGTAGTCATCAAGCCTGGATTGAGAATTCTAATTTGTCCCATTGTCATCACCCCAATCTTTTTTTGGATGTGTTATATATTTATAAGTTCCATTTTTTACTGATTCTATAATTTTTTTATATTCTTCTTCTCCTATACTCTTAAAAGAAATATAGTTTCCAGCCTTTAATAAAATTGGATTTTCTCGTTGTGGTTCGAATAGCAAAAGAGGAGTACGTCCTATTAATTGCCATCCACCAGGACTATCTATAGGGTATATACCTGTTTGTTCACCAGCTATTCCTACTGACCCACCAGGTATCTTAGTTCTAGGTGCTTGTAATCTAGGGGTAGCTATTTTTTTATTCATGCCACCTAAATAAGGAAATCCAGGAGTAAAGCCAAGCATATAAATTAAATACTCACTAGAAGTATGTATTTTTATTACCTCTTCTTTTGTTATCTTATTGTGTAATGCCACATTTTCTATATCCGGTCCGTAATCTCCACCATATATAGTTGGTATTTCAATTACCTCAGGTGCTGGTAATTTAATATTACTTAAATTTTTCTCTAATTTTATTAAAGTATCTACTAGCTTACTAAAACTTATAATATTTGGATCATAATGTATCATCAATGAACGATAAGTAGGAACTAGCTCAACTATACCTTTGATGTTTTGCATTTCAATTGCTACTGTTACGGCCCTTATCCTACTATTTATTTCATCAGTTATACTGTTTCCAAATTCCATATTTAATGCCTTATCGCCAGAAACCAAATACTTCGTTTCCTCATACATATATATTCCTCCATTAAAAATTCGTAAAATGATTATAATAATAACCATTTTACGATATAATATTTTGTTATTAACTGTTATTTACTAAATAATGCTGTAATGCTCTGTAATGATACAAAACCTGAATAAGCAGTAATTATCACTATAAGTATACCGAATACGATTAACCATGTTGGGTGTTTATAATCACCTACAATTTCTTTTTTTCTTGATGCTAATAAAATAGTACCCAATGTAACTGGTAATATTAATCCATTTAAAGAACCAGCTAAAATTAATAACTTAGCAGGTTTGCCTATAAATGCCATTATTAAAGTAGATAAAGCAATAAACCCTACAATAAAATGGTTTTCGTATTTACCTATAGTTTTATTTAATGTTTTTAAGAATGAAACTGAAGTGTATGCCGCCCCAATAACAGAACTAATAGCTGCTGAAAACAGTACAACTCCAAAGAATTTATAACCTACCTGACCTGCGGCATTTAAAAAAGCATCTGCTGCGGGATTGCTAGAATCCAGTTTTATACCTTTAGAAACTACTCCTAAAATAGCTAAGAAAAATAATACCCTCATTATTGATGCGACACTAATCCCCATTATTGCACTTTTATTAATTTGGTTTAAATTTTCTTTTCCTGTAATACCCGCATCAATCAAACGATGCCCTCCAGAGAATGTAATGTAACCCCCTACTGTTCCACCTAGTAATGTTATTATTGGAAATACTAATTTACTTACACTATCAGGTGCAACTGTTTTAACTATAGCTTCTCCAACTGGTGGTGAGCTTACCACTGCTACATATCCTGCTAAAATTATCATTACTATTCCTAATATATAAGTTAATCTATCCATTATATTCTTAGCATTTTTGGATAAGAATATAAATATACCTAATAATCCACCTAAAATTGTTCCAACTTTTATATCCATACCAAAAATAACATTTAATCCTAATGCAGCTCCACCAACATTACCTATATTAAATGCAAGTCCACCTAGCGCCACCAAGAAAGCTACAAAATAACCTAATCCAGGCAAAACCTTATTAGCTATGTCTTGCCCTCTCATGCCAGACACACCTATTATTCTCCAGATATTTAATTGAACGCCAATAGTTAATATAATCGATACAATAATAGCGAATCCAAAATTTGCTTTATATGTCTCTGTGAAACTTGCACTTTGTGTTAAAAACCCTGGTCCAATTGCTGATGTTGCCATAAGAAAGGCTGCTCCTAAAAGAACACCAAGATTTGAATTTTTCTTTTTACTATTATCCATATTTATTCTCCTTTAGCTATTTTATAAAACTTCCCATTGATACAACTTCTATTCCTTCTGCTACTAAAACACTTCTGATTTTTTCTACAAATACAACAGCTTGAGGATTATCTCCATGCACACAAATCGTATCTGCTTGTATATTTATATCTTCACCATTGATAGATTCTACTTTGCCTTCTTTTACCATTCTAAGAACTCTTGATATTGCCAATTCTGTATCATGTATTACTGCTCCTTCTTTTTTTCTAGAAACTAAAGAGCCATCTGAATTATATGCTCTATCAGCAAATACTTCATTAGCTACCCTAAGCCCCACCTTTTTTCCAGCAAGGGTTAATTCACTATTTGCAAGACCAACTAATATTAAATTTTTATCAACTTCATACACTCCTTCAGCAATTGCAAAAGCTAATTCTGCATCTTTTGCAGCCATGTTGTATAGTGCGCCATGAGGCTTAACATGTTGCAACTCAACACCTTTTCCCTTTGCAAATGCCCACAAAGCACCTATTTGATATTTAATATAGCTCTTTGCCTCATATGCTGTAACCTTCATCTCTCTTCTTCCAAAACCCATTAAATCAAGAAATCCAGGATGCGCACCAATAGCAACCTTTTCCCTAACTGCAATATCTACTGTTTTAGCCATGACAATAGGATCTCCTGCATGAAATCCACAGGCTATGTTTGCAGAAGAAATATGCTTTGCTACATCTGAATCTAACCCCAATTTGTAATCTCCAAAACTTTCCCCAATATCACTATTTAAATCAACTTTAAACATTTTACACCTCCAAATATTATTCATCATTATAGTATGCAATTACAATGCCAATCAACGCAGAATTGTAATTATGTGTAATTCAATAAAAACTATGAATTTAATTTATATATGTGTACAATCACACAGTAAATTGAGCGATATGCAACAAATAGTGCACAATCGCTCAATTTAATTATAAAAAATATTTTTCTATTCTTCTTTTAAAAGCAAATCTGCTAATACCTAGCATTTCAGATGCTTTAGTATAATTATTACTGCATTTTTTTAAAGCTAACTTCAAATAATAAGTTTCCATTTCTTCAACTTCTTTTTCTAAAGAAAACCCTGGGTAAAATACTTCATTTTTACATTCATGATTTGTAAATTTCAAAATATTTTCATCTTCTCTTATATTCCTTTTAAATTCATATGGCAAGTCACCTATGTCTATATATTCCCCACCACTTAATATAACGATTCTTTCAACTACGTTCTTTAATTCTCTAACATTGCCACTCCAATTATATGATAAAAGAGATTTTTCTGATTTTTTTGTAAAACCTTTTATATTTTTATTAAACCTTCTGTTATATTCCTGTAGGAAGTTGTTTGCTAAAATAAGAATATCTCTTCCTCTCTCCCGAAGAGGTGGGATGTATATAGGAACTACATTTAACCGGTAATATAAATCTTCTCTAAATTCTTTATTTTTAATTGCTTTTTCTAAATCTTTGTTAGTAGCTGCAATTACTCTTATATCAACCTCAATATCATCTAAGCCACCCACCCTTTTGAATTTTCTTTCTTCAAGAAACCTTAATAATTTGGGTTGTAATTCTAATGGCAATTCACCTATTTCATCCAAAAAAACAGTCCCTCCATCAGCAATTTCTAACAATCCTTTTTTCCTATTATTAGCTCCAGTAAAAGCATTTTTTTCAAAACCAAATAATTCACTCTCTATTAGTTGATGAGGAATAGAGCCACAATTAATATTTAGTATATTTGTATTTTTTCTTATACTATTGTTATGTATTGCCAATGCAACAAGTTCTTTTCCAGTACCAGTTTCACCTCTAATTAAAACTGTTACATTATCATTATTTGATAATATTTTTATTTTGTTAAAAACATCTAACATAAGAGGATGTTCTCCAATTATATTTTCAACATACGATTGCTTTTCTTTTTCTAATATAAAAACTTTTTTTTGTAGTTCAATATTCTTAATGATTCTTTTTATTATAATATCTATTTCTTGTAAATCAAAAGGCTTATTTATATAATCAAATGCACCTATTTTAATTGCCTTTACTGCAGTTTGTATATCTCCATAAGCTGTCATAATTACTATTTCTATTTCATTGTCAATTTCTTTTATGTTTGGTAAAATATCCAGTCCATTTTCATTAGATAATCGCATATCCAAAAAAACTACTTGTGGTTTAAATTTTTTTACTTCTTCTATAGCTATTTTACCATCATGAGCAGTGCTAACTTTATATCCTAAATCTTTAAGCCCTTCACTCAAGGATAATCTAATAATCTCTTCATCGTCAATAATTAGAATTTTATTATTCATTTAGTTTACCTCCCATAGTAGGAAATCTCAGTTTTACATTCGTTCCTTCATCTACAACACTCTGTATATTAATTTCTCCTTGATTACCTTTTACTAGTTCATATACTACTGATAATCCAAGTCCTGCACCTTGAGGCCTTGTTGTAAAAAACGGATTAAATATTTTATTAAAATCATGCGGTTGGATACCACATCCAGTATCTTGAAATTCAATTTCAACCATATTAACACTTTCTTCTAGATAATTATTAAATACAATAGTTAACATACCTTTTCCATCCATTGCATTAATAGCATTTTTTATTATATTTAAGAAAATTTGTTCTAATTGAGCTTTATCTACAAAAGATATTGTATTATCACAATTTATATTTATATTTATCACTATATTTTTATCTAATGCCGTTTTATTAACTAATTCTAAGGCACTATCCAATACTAACACTAAATCTGTTCTCTCATATTTTGGAGATCTCGGTTTAGCAAAATCTAATAAACTTGAAATCAAATGATTTATTCTATCTATTTCGTGAAGAACTCCATTAAATATCTTTTCATTGTTCTTGTCTTCTTCTTTGCATAATCTATTTTTTAAAACTTGAATTCCAGTCTTCATTCCTGCTAAAGGGTTTCTGATTTCATGTGCGATTCCTGCTGCTAACTGCCCAATAGATGTAAGCCTATCTAGTGTATCCATGTTGTTTTCTATTTTTTTTCTCTCGCTAATATCATTAAAATTGCAAATGGCGCCTCTAGAGCCTTCTTTATCTTTTAATAAGGAAGTAGTGGTATCAAGATATATTTTACTTCCTTCTTGAATATCATTGAACATTAACACATTGTTTATTTTTTTATTTGTTTCTAATGTTTCATAAATTTGTTTATGTAAATTCTCCTCAATATCTTTATCTAAATTTCTTTTAATGCTAAAAAAACTTTCTGCAGCCTGATTTACAGATAATATATTTCCATATTGATCGGTAGTTATTATACCCGCTGGTACGTTTTTTAAAATATCTTCATTGAATTTGGTTACTTCAATTAATTCATTAGTATTATATTGCAATCTATCTAGCATATTATTGAAAGCTTTTGCCAATATACCTATTTCATCTTTACGTTTTATATCAATTTTTTCTTGAAAACTACCCTGGTCCACTATTTTATCACAAAGTTCTGCTAACATTTTAATAGGTTTTGATATGTTATAAGATATAAGAATAGATGCTTGCATTGAAAATATTAAAGATATAATTGCAATTAAAATTATATTTTTTTGACTATCTAGCACATTATAAAAAAATATATCCTTGTTTAAACGGTATCCTATTACCCAATTCCAATCACTATATATTCTATATGTAAATATATAGTCTTTTGTAGTAATATATTTATTGCTATAATTTAATTCCTCATTCATTAAGCTTAATATCCAATCCTTATCTTTACCATAATTATTCAACAAAATTTTATGGTCACTATAAATAATTAAATTATCTTTACCTATATCTTTATAATATTCAATAACAAAACTCTTTGCCTCATCCTCATTCTTTATATTGCTGCTTTCATTTTGAAATATAAGTATCATCTCTTTTAAATTATTTGATGCATTTTCTATTTCATTTTCTAATAGCAAGTTATAACCATTCATATATGATACAACGCCAAGCATCAAAATAGATATTATTAATAAAATCATAAAAGGTATTAGAATTTTATTTTCAATGTCACTTCTCACTATTTTTCCTTCCTTTGCTAATTGTATATTTACTAACAGCATAAAATGTTATAGCAGATGCTATAACACTTGGGAATGCTGGATGTATTGTAGAATACAAATTCTTAATCATAAACACAATTATAGTAACAAGTCCTACAATAAAAGATGAAATTGCTCCTTCTTTTGTTGACCCTTTCCAAAATACTCCGCCATATAAGGGAATTAAAAAAGTAGCTGAGAAAAATCCCCATATATATCCACCAAACACTAATAAACTAACCGGTGGATATATAGCTAATATCAGAGATACTGTCCCTATTATAAAAATAAAAATTCTACTTAAATTTAATAATTTTTCTTCATTTACCGAAGGATTTATTAAATTTTTATACAAGTCGTATGTAAATCCACTTGCTGCTACAAGAAGTTGTGAATTTGCAGTTGAAATAGCAGCTGCTGTTATACTAATTAAAATTAAACTACTAAAGGGAGAATAAATTATATTATTTATCATATAGGGAAAAACTTCATCTTCATATCTAATTGATTGTATTGATGGTTCTAAAACTCTTCCGCCCAAACCTATTATCATAAGACCCACATACATAAACGCTAGCAAAATTACAGAATAACAAACCATTTTTATAGCTGTTGTTGTATTTTTAGCAGATGATATACGAATTGCATATTGAGGATTAGCAGCCAAACCCAAGCCCCAACCAAAAAAAGAAGTTAATGTAATCATAGGTGGCATAAGTCCCTTTGCAAATGGGTCAAGCAGCCCGCCCTTCTCAGTTATATTTTGATAATAAGGGAATGGTCTAGTGTTAATTTCTGCTGCTTTCTCATGAATAATACTTATGCCTCCAACTTCACTTAATACGATTACTGCGGTTAAAACTATTCCAACAACAGTTAAAATAATATTTAAACTATCTGTTTTAGCTACAGAAAACAGCCCTCCAAATGTTGTATATATTACAAATAGATACACTAAAGAAATAGCGACCATATAATTAATATCTAATAATTCAGAAATTACAATTCCAAAACCTCTAATTTGTATAATAATATAAAAAGTATATGTAATTACAATAATAATACCTGTCATAGCTTGTAAACTTTTACTATTATACCTTAAATAGAAAAATTCAGGTACTGTTAATATATCATATTTTTTTAATCTGGATGCTAACAAAACTAGCATTGTAGCTCCTAAAAACCATGGCACAATAGAATAAAGTACAGTATTGTAACCAATTGCATACATTGAACCCGTAACACCTTGCATGGATGCCGCACTAAACCAAGTTGCACTAAATGTAAAAACACTCGCATACAATCCCAATGAATTTCCTGCAACAAAAAAATCCCGTGAATTATTAGTTTTTTTAAATCCACTTTTACCAAAAAATAATAGAACAATAGTATAAACTGTAAAAAACAAAAGATATATAATACCTTTATTCATTGTTATGCCCCTTCCTTTTCATATTTTTAATTATAATGATAGCTAGTATTAAAGGAGATAGGGCTGATGAAATAAATAAACCTCCAACAATTATCCACGTATTAATTGGTAATCCTAAAATTTCTGACATATACTAACTCCTAACTATATACTTATATAATTTCAAACAGTAAATAATAATTTACAAAAGGACTCACTAAGTGAGTCCTATATATCATATTATTAATTTTCTAATTTATCAAATAACTTCACCATAATTGCTGCCGTTTCTGCTCTTGTTAAATAATCATTTGGGTGAAATTGTCCTGAATTTTTTCCAGACATAATTTGATTTATATAAACCATTTTTATTGCTTCAACTTCAGTTAAGTCTAACTCCTTTATATCTGAAAATATACTACTTATATCTAAGGATTCATATTTGCTATCTTTTATAAGAATATTTGATAATATTAACGCTGCTTCTTTTCTTGTCATTTTATCATGTGGTTTAAAGTAACCAGAATTGTTTTTAAATAATCCTGAGTTATACATATCTTCAACATAATTTAATGCCCATGGGCTAATCATATCTGCATCTAGAAATGGTAATTCTATTGTTTTTTCTATTGAAGTTTCCGTATCTACTTCATCTTTTTGTTGTGTTTCACTTTGGGATATTTTTTCGTTATCCAATGTTCTGCTTAAGAATATACTAAATAATTCATTTGTAATATATTCATCTGGTTTAAATTTTAAAGCTTCACTTATAATGCCTTCTTTATAAAGTTTCATTATATCTTTTCTTGCCCAGTGAAAACTAATATCATCAAAAATATATCTACCATTTACTATATCTCCAGTGCGTGTTAGCCAATTTCGCTCAATCCAACCTTGCTTATAATCATTAATATACATCTTATACCAATAGTATCCATTCTTTAGAATTGGTCCCTCTGTTATTGTTCCTAATTGATTATGTTCAAGGTCAAAAATATATTTGCCTCCTGGAACATCTCTAAGCTGATAAGATTTTCTTATACCATCTGTTCTTACGAAATCTCCAACTTCGTAAAGAACAATACCTCCTGAATTAATATTTGAAGGAGTTGGTACTACTAGTGACCTGCTTGGTTTTCCACTCTGTGGTAAATATGCGAAATCAATATTACTAATATTCTGATTATATTCGTCCTTACATATATCGTAAACAAGCTGTTGATACGTATACCTCTTAACATGAGAAGGTAATGTGTTTGGATTGTTAGACTGTGCCCACCCATTATAAGCCCATAAAGCAAAATACCAGTTTTCCAAAACGTCTGGATTCATATCTCCTACACTTGACACATTTTTATACGAACTCATGCTCCACTTATTGAGTAAAACATCTGCACCCGCCTCAATATTATACATGATATCATATTTTAGTCTTTGGGAGTCATATCCACCATTTCTGTTATTTATCATCATCAGCCCAATACAATTTCCAGTGGTTTTTGGTGACCCATTTTCATTAAAATGTTCATAGGTTGACTCAACCCTTGCAATTGCCTTCATTAAAACTGAAGGTATTGCTCTTTTTATAGATACTTCTTCTATCATAGATTCTATTTCTTGACGACTCGGATTATAACTATTTGCAAACACAATTGTGTTTAAAGCAAATGTAATTATTATAACTAAAGAAATAATTTTACGGGTTTGGGTTTTAAATACTTTCATATTTACAGCCTCCCTTAATTTTAGATTTTTAATTGAACTAATTGCTATATTGTATTCGTTCAATTATATTTTGAATTTCCTCTTTTGCCATTTGTAACGTAACTAAAGCATTTTCTTCATTTTCACCTTTTATAGAAAAATACACCTTGAGCTTTGGTTCAGTACCTGAAGGTCTAAGAACTACCCAAGAATCATCCTCAAAACAAAACTTCAAAACATCTGATTTAGGATAGTATATTTTTTCAATTTGTCCATTAACAAGATTTGATGCAATACTCATCTTATAATCATATACAAGAGGAATTTTCTTTCCTGCCAACAAATTAATTTTATTTTCTCTAAAATGTTCCATAATCATTTTCATTTTATTTTGACCTGATATACCATTAAAATATAATGAAAGTGTTTCTTCTTTAAAACAACCATATTCTTCATATATTGAATCAAGTATTTCTAATAAATTTTTATTCTTTGTTTTATAATATGCAGCCATTTCACATATGAGCATTGATGCAATGACTGCATCTTTATCTCGTACAAATGTACCTGATAAATATCCATAGCTTTCCTCATACCCAAATATAAATTCATGTTCATTACTTTCTTCAAATGATTGTATTAATTCCGCAATATATTTAAAGCCTGTTAATGTATCTATAGTAGTTACACCATAATTAGAAGCAATTAGTCGACCTATTTCACTTGTAACAATTGTTTTAATTATTGCACCATTATCAGGAATTCTTTTTTGCTCTTTAAGTGTAGATAAAACATAATTTAATAATAATGCCCCTGTCTGGTTACCATTTAATGCTATGTACTCATCATTGCTTTTTACAACCAAACCCACTCTATCACAATCAGGATCTGTACCAATAATTATTTCGCCATTTACTTCTTTAGCTAATCCTATTGCCATTTCAAAAGAACTTATTTCTTCAGGGTTTGGCGATTTTACGGTTGAGAAATCAGGGTCTGGATTTTCCTGCTCTTTTACTATTGTAACATTACTATATTCCATTTCTTCAAGAATTTTTCTAACTAGTTTATTACCTGTACCATGAAGAGGAGTGTAAACGATTTTTAAACTCTTATTTATATTTGACCTTAAACTTAGCTTTTTAATTTCCTCAATATATGAACTATCAATTTCACAGCCTATTAATTTTATACTTTTATTGTGTTGATATTGTGAACTTTTTATATCTTCTAATTTTACACTGTTTATTTTATCTATAATATATTCAGCATCTTTTGTCACCTGTCCACCATTTTCATCATACACTTTATATCCATTGTAGTCTGGTGGATTATGGCTCGCAGTAATAACAACACCAGCTTTGCATTTAAAATATCTAACTGCATAAGAAAGTTCAGGCGTTGGTCTTAAGCTTTCAAACAAATAAACTTCAATACCATTTGCAGCAAATACACATGCAGATGCTCGTGCAAATTCAGCTGACATATGTCTTGAATCATATGCTATAGCTACTTTCTTAGCCTCATTAGGATATTTTTCATTTATAAAGTTGGATATACCTTGAGTTGCTTTAGATACTGTTTGTATATTAATACGATTAGTACCGGCTCCTATTTTACCACGCATACCTCCTGTACCAAATTCTAGATCTTTATAAAACCTATCTTCTATCTCACTATCAATTTTTTCTATAGTTTTTAATTCTTCCTTAATTTTTTCATCAACGTATGGGCTTTCTAACCACATTTCATACTTTTCCCTAAACATAATCATCACCCTTTACTTTAATTTTAATTTATTTAAATAAGATTTAAAGCTATCTTTTAAGTCATCCCTTTTAAGTGCAAAGTCAACAGTTGCCTCGAGAAACCCTATTTTACTTCCAACATCATACCTTTTTCCTTCAAAAACATAGGCATACATTTTTTGAATTTTAGCAAGTTCTTTTAGTCCATCAGTGAGTTGTATTTCCCCGCCAACACCTGTTTTAGTATTTTCAAGTATTTTAAAAATCTCAGGAGTAATAATATACCTACCTAGTATAGCAATATTTGTTGGTGCTTTGTTTATATCTGGTTTTTCGACTAAACCATTTACTGTGTAAACCCTTTCGTTTACTTTATCCCCTGATACTATTCCATATTTGTTAACATTTTCCCATGCTACTTCTTGCACTCCTAGTATTGACGATTCATATTCATCATAAATATTTATCATTTGCTTTAAACATGGAACTCTAGAATCTACAACATCATCACCTAGCAAAACAGCAAACGGTTCATTTCCTACGAATGATTTTGCGCAATATACTGCATGCCCTAATCCCCTTGGATCTTTTTGCCTTATTGTATGTATATTAATCATTTTAGATATTTTTTGTACTTCTTCTAACAATTCTTCTTTTTTATTTTTTTCCAAATTATATTCTAGCTCAATAGCCCTATCAAAGTGTTCTTCAATTGAACCTTTATTTCGACCTGTTATAATTAATAAATCTTCTATTCCAGATGATATTACCTCTTCAACTATATATTGAATTGTTGGTTTATCTACTATAGGCAACATTTCTTTAGGTATTGCCTTTGTTGCTGGTAAAAATCTAGTTCCAAGCCCCGCTGCAGGAATAATTGCTTTTTTTACTTTCATATTTTAAACCCCCATTTAATTGTAAATCTACACGAGGAGGGCACGGCATAACCGAAACTCTCCCCCTTAATTTATACTCTACTATAATTGGTTTTTATATCTTCTGTAAGTAATGAATCTTTCAACGAATCCATATTCTCTAATGATTGACCAGTTCCCTTTGCTACGCATGAAACTGCATCTTCTGCTATTACTACATCCAAGCCCGTTCTCTTTGATATTAATTTATCTAAACCGTGTACTAAACATCCTCCGCCTGTCATAATAATTCCTTTTTCGCTAATGTCTGCAGCTAATTCAGGTGGAGTTTTTTCAAGTACAGAATGAACAGCATCTGCAATAGAAGTTATAGTTTCTTCCATAGCTTCTAATAAATCAGACGAAGAAATTGTTAAATTTACAGGAAGTCCCGTGACTAGATTTCTTCCTCTTACTTCCATATGTTTTTCCTCTTCTACTGGAAAAGCAGTACCAATACTTATTTTCAAATCTTCTGCACTTCTAAGTCCTATCATAACATTATATTTTTTTCTTACATATCGAACAATTGCTTCGTCACACTTGTCCCCTGCAACTTTTATAGAACGGCTTACAACTATTCCACCTAATGAAATTACAGCTATATCAGTAGTTCCTCCACCCATATCAATAATCATATGACCAGATGGCTTAGTTATATCAAGTCCTGCACCTATAGCAGCTGCAACTGGTTCTTCTATAAGGTATGTTTTTTTTGCACCAGCATTGTTACTTGCTTCAAGAACTGCTCTTTTTTCTACCTCTGTAACTCCACTAGGAACACATATAATTACTCTTGGTTTTACTATAGAATTTCCTACGGCCTTTTTTATAAAATATTTTAACATTTTTTCTGTTATATCAAAATCAGATATTACACCATCTCTCAATGGTCTAATTGCAACAATATTACCAGGAGTACGACCCAGCATTTTTCTTGCTTCCTCGCCCACCTCAAGTATCTTATTAGTATTTGTATCTATCGCAACCACTGATGGTTCCTTTATTACTATTCCTTTTCCTTTTATGTAAACTAACACACTTGCCGTACCAAGGTCGATTCCAATATCCATTCTGAAACCCATTTTTGTTTTCTCCTCCTGAATTTATCTTTATGTGTTTTTAATTATTTAATTAATCATACTATTATTCTACTCTAAATAATAGTAAATTTTTCTAAATCTATAATATTCATAAAATTATATCACAGTTCATTCATAATTTCAATTTTTTTATTATTCATACTAAATTTTAATATTAGAAAATATGAAATCCCACAAAATTTGAAACTTTGTGGGATTTTTGTAATTTTATACATATTTTACTCTATATACAATAACAATTGTATTTTTATAATTTTATATTTCTATTATTTACTTTCTAAAATTTTCTTTATTTTTTGAACTGGATCTAAAAGTTCGCTCAGTGATCCATCATAGTTTAAAGTATCAATAATATTAGCAATATACTTAGACATATCAACTTCTGTATACCATTTTTTAGTCAACAATTCTGGTCTTCGATAAATTAAATTCGTAGTGAAAATTCTAGAAACAATACCATCTTCATGCGCTTTATCAAATTTATCAAATCCCTCAGTAAACAAACCGAATGCAGAAAAAATATATACATTTTTTGCTTTTTTTTCTTTTAACTTCTTAGCAACATCAATCATAGAATCACCTGAAGCTATCATATCATCAACAACAATAACATCCTTACCTTCAACATTATCACCTAAAAACTCATGGCTTACAACAGGATTTTTACCATTTACTATAACCGTATAATCTCTTCTCTTATAGAACATTCCAAGTTCAAGTTCCATAACAGAAGAATAATACATACACCTTGACATACCACCCTCATCTGGCGAAACAATCATCATGTGTTTTCTATCGATAATTGCATCTGGTACAGTTCTAACAAATGATTTTATCATTTGATAATGAGGATGAAAATCTTCAAATCCATGTAAAGGTATTGCATTTTGAACCCTAGGGTCATGTATATCAAAGGAAATAATATTTTCTACTCCCATATTTGTGAGTTCCTGCAACGCTAACGCACAATCTAGAGATTCCCTCATGGCCCTTTTATGCTGTCTGCCCTCATATAACATAGGCATTATAACTGTAATACGTCTTGCCTTACCGTTTATTGCTGCTATAATTCTTTTTAAATCCTGATAATGATCATCTGGGCTCATCGGAACATCCATTCCATACATATTAAATGTTACTCCATAGTTAAATACATCCGAAATAATATATATATCACGTCCCCTAACAGTTTCATTAAGTACACCTTTTGCCTCTCCCGAACCAAACCTAGGGCATTTAGCGTCTAGCAAAAATGTTGTTACCGGACCATCACCCTCTGAATAAATGACTCCATTTTCACTTTGTCTCCACTCTTTTAGGTAATAGTCTATTTTTGATGCAATTTCTTCGCAACCCTTCATTCCTATAATAGATAAACCGCCTATTGGCTTAAATTCAGAGTTACAGTATAATTCATTTGTATCCATTTTATTCCTCCCGTTAATGGCAAAGCAAATATATAAAATTTTAACTATCACCATTTTTCTCTTACATTCTATCAAATATTTATAATTTGTCAAAACAACTGTAAAAAAAAAATGTTAAGTTATCTTAACAAAAAAAAATCAATGATATTTAATAAAACAATATCATTGATGAACTCTTAGTTTATTTATATATTTTAGCTATTTTAGTAGACAGTTCATCGAATGTAAACGGCTTTTCAACAATAGTATATCCACTATTAATTATCTCTTCACACTCTGCTTGTCCACTATATCCAGTAATAAAAATAGGAATAACCTCTTTATTTATTTTTTTCAATTTTTCATGCAACTCTTTTCCACCCATAATAGGCATCAATAAATCGAGAACGACAAAATTTATTTTTTCATACTCTTTCTCATAAAATTCTATAGCTTTTAAAGAATTATCAAATTTTTTTACCTCATATCCTAAGTCCTCTAATAACTCAGCTTCTATGTCTAGAACATTAATGTCATCATCAACTAACATTATTAAATTTCCTTTAATCTGCGTTTGATTTGCATGGATTTTTATCAAATCATTTTTTGGCTTATGAACAGGTAAGTAGATTTCAATTATTGTTCCATTATATAGTTTACTTATTACGTTAATGAAGCCAGAATGAGATTTAACTGTCCCAAATACAACAGAAAGCCCCAAGCCTGTCCCTTTAGACTTATTTTTAGTAGAAAAGTATGGTTCAAACATTTTATCAAATGTTTCTTCTTTCATACCTGCCCCATTATCTTGAACAACAATTTTTATGTATTCACCTTTTTTAATAATTTCACCATGGCTCAAGACTTTTTCATTTATTACTTCAACATCTTCCGTACCAATTGTAATGATACCACCTGTACCTACTGCATCCCTCGAATTTATCAACAAATTAATCAAGAGATTATCAATTTGAGTTTCATTTCCAACAATCATTTTATTAGAAGCATTATAATTATACTTAACATTTATAGATTTATCAAATATTGAACTAACCATTGTATAAGTATTATCTAAAACGCCCTTTAAATCAATTGGTTCATTTACACTGCTCTCATTCTTAGAAAATAAAAGTATTTTTTTAGTCAAATTAGCTGTGCTCTGAGAAATGTGTATTATGCGATCTGCGTATTCCTTAATTTTATTTATGTCATCTGTTTTTTGTATTAACGTGGCATTTCCTATTATGCTCATTAATTGATTATTAAAATCGTGAGCTATTCCTCCGGCAAGTTGTCCTAATGCTGCCATTTTCTCTCTTTGTTTCTCTGCATTAATTATTTGTTTACTTATCATCGTACAATCTATTTCACCTTTTTCATCTGAATTTGATATACTTTTGACATTAACAAATTTTTCACCTTTTGTAACCATTTTTCCTCCTAAATTACTCTTTTTTAATCACGTACTACAGTATAAACTCAAATTTTTAAAAAATTTGTAGAATTTTGTATAAATAAAAAAAATATTTAGAACAAAAAAAATCAACACTCAACGTCTACTAAGATCATCAAATGTTGTTTTATTAGTGGTGATCCATCGGCGATTCGAACGCCGGACACCTTGATTAAAAGTCAAGTGCTCTGCCTGCTGAGCTAATGGATCTCGTTTTTACGACTTTACAATAATAACTCATATGTCGATTATTGTCAATATTTTTTTATTTTTTTTTATTTTTTTTAATTGTCTTTTAATTTATTATTTGCATATTTAGAAAAATTATTACTAAATTTATTATATTTTTCTAATATTCATATAAACTTTTTTAAATTCTAAATTTCACATAAACATTGACTTAATAACACTTGCATGATAGAATGTCATAAAAAACTCGAGGTGATTTCATGGCAATAAATATGGTAGCTGACCATGCAAAGTGGCCGGAAACAAATGATCCTATTTTCGGACTTGCGGCAAAAGCAAAGGAAGCTATAAATAAATTTGGAAAAGAAAATGTAATAGATTCAACATTAGGTGCACTAGTTGATGATGATGGAAATCTAATTTGTATGGAAACGGTTTATTCCGAACTGAAATCTCTGCCTAATGCAGAAATAGCTGGATATGCACAAGTTGCAGGGCAACCTGACTATTTAGAAGCAGTTCAAGAGGAGTGTTTTAGTGGTTACCGTCCAAATGCTTACATAAAGGCTGTTGCAACTCCTGGTGGAACTGGCTCTGTAAAACATGCTGTATTTAATTATACTAATTCCGGAGATTCTATTCTGGTTGCCGATTGGTTTTGGTCTCCATATGTAACAATATCTGAAGAAGTAGGAAGAAAAGTAGCAAATTTTTCTTTATTTAATGAAAAAAACGAATTCAATATTGAATCATTTAAAGAGAATTTTGAAAGTTTACTTAATAAGCAAAAAAGATTGGTTACAATATTAAATACTCCTGCAAACAATCCTACGGGATATAGTTTATCTGATGAAGAGTGGACTAAAGTACTTGATATTGCAAAAGAGAACGCTATAAATCCTGAAAATAAGATAATTATATTTGTTGATGCTGCTTATATGGATTTTGCAGGTGTTGGGTTAGAAAGAAAAAAATTCTTTACCCAATTCACTAATTTACCAGATAATATTTTTATTATAATTGGTTATAGCATGTCTAAAGCATACACAATGTATGGCTTGCGCTCAGGTGCTGCAATAGGAATTTCTTCTAATGAAAAAATAGTAAATGAATTTTATTACTCATGTATGCATTCAGGTAGAGCAAATTGGTCTAATGGTACTAGAGGAGCTATGTCCGTTATGACTCATATAGCTAATGACCCTATTAAGAAAAAAGCATATGAAGCTGAAAAAGAAAAATATAAAACAATGCTTAGAAATCGTGCTAAAGCTTTTGTTGATGCATCAAAAGAAGTTGGATTAGAAATATTACCATATAGAGATGGATTCTTTGTAAGTATTCCTTGTGAAGATGCAAAGAAAGCTTCTGAAGAATTAATCAAAGATAATATGTTTGTTGTCTCTCTAAAAAAAGGTCTACGATTTGCAGTTTGTGCTGTTTCTGAAGAAAAATGCAAAAAAGCACCTGCAATAATAAAAAAGGTATTAGATAGATTAAAATAGAATAAATATAATTTAACCCCCCTTAATAATTAAGGGGGTTAGCTATTTTACAGGATGTTTAGAATCCATCATACCTGTGTATGCATTTAATGGAGGTTTCCTAGTATATAAAAAGAGAGGTTTCCCTCTCTCAGATTAGTATTACTACTCTTTAAAACTATAATTAATTTCTATTGCTTTTTCTCCTGTATTATTCAACTTATTTAGTGCTTGAATTTTATATGGTAAACTATATAAATTAATAAATCCTGACGCATCCTTTTGATCATATAGGTCACCTGTGCTAAATGATGATATCTCTTCATTATATAATGCATTCTGTGAAACCATACCGGCAAATTTCACATTCCCCTTATATAATTTTAATTTTACAGTACCTGTCACATTTTTTTGTGTTGAATCCACAAATGCATCGAATGCATCTTTTAATCCACTAAACCACATAGCATTATAAACTAACTCAGCATATTTCTGACCAATAATATCTTTAAAATGTGCCGTTTCTTTTTCCAAAACAAAGCTTTCTAAATATTTATGCGCCTCGATTAAAATTGTTCCTCCAGGCGTTTCGTATATTCCTCTTGATTTCATACCTACTAGTCTGTTTTCCAAAAGATCTATTACACCAATTCCATGAATCCCACCTATTTTGTTTAAAGCTGCAAGCATTTTTTCACCATTTAGTTTTTTGCCGTTTAATTTAACTGGTATACCCTCTTTAAATTCTATTTCTATATATTCACCTATATCAGGAGCTTTTTCAACAGTATTTGACATAACTAATATTTCGTCAAAATCAGCTTCATTTGCTGGATTTTCAAGCATTCCCCCCTCATGACTAATATGAAGAATATTTTGATCACGAGAATATATTTTTTCTTTTGATATTCCATTGAGATTTATGTTCTTGGACATTGCGTAATCTATAGCCTCTTCCCTAGATGTTATATTCCAAATTCTCCATGGTGCAATTATTTCAATAGTAGGATCAATTGAAGCTATTGCTGTTTCTAATCGAACCTGGTCATTACCTTTACCAGTACAGCCATGTGCAATGTACTTTGCTCCTTCTTTGTGTGCAACTTCAACTAATTTTTTAGCTATCAACGGTCTTGCATATGCTGTTCCCAAAAGATATTTGCATTCATATGAAGCATTTGCTTTTAATCCTTTGTAAACATAATCCTCAACAAATTCATTTACTACATTCTCCACATATACCTTACTTGCCCCTGATGAAATAGCTTTTTCTCTCACTTGACCCATATCATCTTCTTGCCCTACATTTACACAACATGCAATAATATCTAAATCACCATAATTATCCTTTAACCATGGTATAATTATGGATGTATCCAATCCTCCTGAATATGCTAATACTACTTTTTCTTTTTTTACCATTTTAAACTTCCTCCAATAAAATATTATTAAATTTTCTTTATTATTAAAAATTAGCTTATTGATATTTTTAGTTATAAATACAAATTGTATCACGATGCATTTTTATACAATTGTTGAATTAAGTTCAATTGTTTTTTTTGCACAAAAAAACCACTTTATAAAGAGGCAGCTTTTTACACCGCGGTACCACTCTTTTTTAAAGCAGTTGCTTATACTTTGTCATTATAACGGTATTTAACCGTATTCTCATACTACTATTTCTGAGAATCTTTTCATGGATTCTTTTCAATTAAGTTCACTGCCAAACTCACACTCTATTTTGACTCGCTGAAAGCTATATTTAATTTACTGTTCCAATCATAAAATTATTCAATAATTATTATTTTTATACAATTATAGTCTGTAATCCAAACTTTGTCAATAGTTTTTTTAAAATAATTATATTTTTTTATAAATTTTTTAGCAACATTATTGTGTTTTCTCACACTTGCATTTATTTATTTATAATAATAAAAAAAGCAAGCTTATGCTCACTCAAAATTAAAAACTAATATACAATTAAGTCTATATTACTAGTATTATATGATTTTTGCCATTTCATTTAATAAATTCTATAATAATGGTGGGAACAATAGGGCTCGAACCTATGACCCCCTGCTTGTAAGGCAGATGCTCTCCCAACTGAGCTATGCTCCCACATATAACGCCTATAATGTATACAGAACCGATATAAATCACTTTAGCACATACATAATTAAAAGTCAATATATTTAAAATAAATTATGTAAAATTTATTAAATATTACCACATTTTAATCATATGCTTTGGATAATGTATATAATATATGAAAAATAAATAGAAAGCATAAATAGTCCTTGAATTTTCAAAATTCGTTTTGTTATTAATGATGGAATTATAAGTACTAGTGAAAGCAATAGCGCTATTGGCATATCCAACATTAAATTTTGTGATATTATCTTTAATTCAGAAATTAATCCAGATGATCCTATAACAAGTGAAACATTGAATATATTTGCTCCAATAATATTTCCTACACTAATATCTTCGTTTCCTTTTACAATAGATGAAATAGCTATAACAAGTTCAGGTAGTGAAGTTCCTAGAGCTATAATGGTTAAGCTTATAACAGCAGTAGGCACTTTAATAAATTTAGCTATAATAATTCCATTTTCAACGATTATATTAGAACCTATAAATATAAAACATAATCCAAAAATAAATTTTACCATTACATTTTTTATATTTCTATCACTATTCAAATCTGACGCTGCACTTTTTATTGTCTTTTTATCCTTTCTTAGTATTCTAACATTTGTATAAAGGTAAATAAATAGTAATATAATTAGAAATGCTGCTTCATAAGTAACTATTATTCCATCTAAAGAAAATGCTATTAAAACAAATGTATATAGTACTAGTGTAATAGATTTTATTTTAAAGTGCTTATCTCTTATATTTATATTTCCAAATATCGCAGATATAGATAAAACAAATCCAACATTGCATATCATTGAGCCTACCGCATTACCTACTGACATAGTAGTCTCTCCATGAAATGCTGCTGTAGAAGAAACTATTAACTCTGGAATTGTAGTTGCAACACTTACAATAGTAGCACCTATTAGAACCTTAGGTAGTCCTGATATTTTAGCTATTTCTATAGATGCGTCTACAAACCAGTCTCCTCCTTTTATTAAGCATAGCAAACCAAATACAAATAATATTGAAACTGTTAACATATATACCTCCCATATGGCAATGCCATATTATAGAGATATGTTAAAACAATAAAATAATGACTTAAAGTTATAATAGTTTTCATTATTATATAGCAATTTTAATTATTTCTATATGCTTAAAATATTATCTTAACAAAAGTATAAAAAATACTATTAATTCCATTTAATAATAGTATAATGGTAATATCATTGCTTTGATGGACTATATAAATAAATCAAGAAAATAAAAGTTTTAAAAATTTATTACATGAAAAGTACAAAAATTTCAAGGAGGAAATTATGATAAAAATAGTAGCAAAAGGATTTTTTCACGAAGGAAAAGTTAACGAGGCAATAAAGTTATATGAAGAGCTTGTTCAAAAATCAAGAAACGAAAAAGGTTGTATATCATATAATCTATTCCAAGATAAAAAAGACGATACAATTCTTACAGTAATCGAGGAGTGGGAAGGAGAAGAAGCCCTTGAGCTTCATAAAAATACCGAACATTTTATAAGAATAGTTCCATTATTAGGAGATTTACGTAAAAAATCCGAACTTAATATTTATAATTTAGTTTTATAGGAATACAATAATCTATCTCCAAATATATACAAAACATTTACATTATAAAGGAGGGATAACACCCTCCCTATATTTAAGAAAACGATAAAAGAATACTTACTTTATTAATTACTCATTCCCTTCTAAACAAATTCATTATAAAAACTTCTTTAATCTATCAATATTATCCTGTTCAAGTTTTACAAACCTGTCAGCTAAGTCTTTTATCTCTTTATCTGCATCAGAGTGAGAATTTAAGCTTTTTGTAATTCCAGTTACACCCATAGTATTACCCTTAATTAACATGTCTGCTATATGAGATGAATTATTATTAATAAATGTATTTATACCAATACTCATCTTAGCACTCATTTTGTCAAACATAGAAATATCCTTTGGTTTACTATTCCTCTTCATTATTTCAGCATAAGCTTCATTTGCAATTTCCTCATAACTTCTAAGCTGATATTTAAGCTCATTATAAATTGTATTATCTGTAACTTTCATTAAAAGATTATTAATTGTCTGCACTCCCATATTGGCTCCACGGTATATTTCCGCTAAAAAATCATTCGTATTATGACTATTCATAGCTACCTCCTGTTCAAATTTTAATGTCAGTACTATTATTTGCAATAGTTTATTATTTAGTCAAATTTATAAAATTTTATATTATTTCAAAACAGTTAATTCGTATACTTTAAATATACTTCTTAATATATTTCATTTAATACTAATTAGTTAAATCATATTTTACAGTTTCCATAAAATTAAAATTTAAGTAACTTATTCTTTCTAAAAGAATAATATATATAAACATTATATATTATATAGATAATCAAAATATTAGTTTAAACTATTATCTGATTAATATAGATAAAATCAACTATACAAATATTACAATTTAGTTAACTAGCTTATTTAGCAAAAATATTATTTAGAAAGGACTGAATTTTTTAATGAACAAAGATGATTACTATAACAACTATGTACCATTAGTTCCATATATGCCTGAAGATCCTAGGGTTGGATACGGTTATGTACCTTATCAAATAAATCCTAGATACTTTGATAACATTAATGAAGCATTTATCAGTGGAACATTATTTCCAGACTTGGTAACTCCGTATTTAGAATATATAGACAGTGAGGTGTAATAAATTATGAGAATGTATAACCAAAACAATAAACAAAAGATGATGATGCATAATATTATGCAATTTCAAGTTGCTACTCTAGATGCTGCTCTTTATTTAGACACACATCCAAATGACCCAGTAGCTCTCTATAGGCACAATGCTTATAGTACTCAATTAAGACAGCTTCGTGATGAATACGAAATGATGTATGGGTTATTAAATAATTACAATCCAGAATCAGGTGAAACTTGGCGCTACATTAATAGCCCATGGCCATGGCAATCTATGTAATAAGTAATAATGTAAATATTAAATTTTATAGCGAAAGGAATGATTAATGAATTATGTTTATGTATGAAAAAACTTTACAATATCCCGTTAGGGTTTCAAATAAAGATGTTAGAATGGCCATGGCCGTACTGAACCAATACGGTGGACCTGATGGTGAAATGAGTGCAAGCATGAATTATTTAACTCAAAGATTCAGTATGCCCCTTAATGAAACAAAAGGTCTTTTAACAGATATAGGAACTGAAGAATGCGTTCCAAGGGGTTGTCGGTAAGTTATTTATATTGAAATTTCAATATGTATATGTGCTACTTATAGTATACTATTTTTTCTGAAATTGTAAAGGGTTATTTAAATATTTCCAACAATTCTGGACTCATAAAGTTTCCTCTTATGAGCATAAGAGCTCGCACATGTAAAAATATTGCTCCATACCTAACCATTTGGTCAAGTGTATCATCTTTGAAAAACTCTAGCGCCGCAAAAAAAGTAGTTAATTCTTGCAAATTAACCACCTTAGCAAATTTATATGGTTATTCACTATTCACACCATACATATCTGCATTCGGGACATTCATTTTCAAAATTACTATATCCTTGGTAATTACACCTCGGACAAATTATATAAAATTGTTTATTATCAGATTGTATTTTCAATTTGTTTTCTTTAATATAATTAATAATCTCCAATTTTTCTAGATCACTCAACTTATCAAATAAGTCTGTTTCTTTAAGCGCTTCTAATGGAATACCATAATCAAAAACATTTTTACTCGAGTTATAAAATTTAATTTTAGGCTTTCTATTCATTTCCAAAACTTCATCAATAGTCTTTTTATCAACCTTTACCCTGCTTTGCTTTTCATACATTCTTAAAAAGCTATCCATTGAATACATGTAAAACTGTTGATCTGTGCTTTTAATAAATTCTTTTACCAATTCGACTCTAGTCCCAATGGTCTTACCCTTAACAATATTCCACCAGTCTTCTTTCTGGTCATCCGTAATATATATAATATTTTTATTATTATTTTTAGAATACTCTAAAATCTGATTCCATATAATCAAATCACCATACATATTATTATCACTTACATTATTCTTCTTGCCTGAATCCTTATATCCCGGAGGAATTAATTTTTCATAACGATTTTTTCCTTCTTTTTCAATCTCAGCCAGTTTATCTTTACAATTAGGTTCTCCAGTTCTATTATCAAACAAATCAAGCAGCTTATTCAAAATATAATCGTCACCATGATTTACCACTATTAAATTTTGTTTTTTCTGTTTTTCAATCCAATCATTAATAAATTTATCCAGTTCTATTAAGTCTGAATCCATATTCTTTATTCTTAAAGCATTAGCAATTGTATCTTTAAATTTATTTTTTTCTTGTATCATTTTATTGTAATGGTCACTTGTTTCATATATAACTTCACAACGATTTTTCATAAATTCATATGCCACATGATAAGGCATCCATATTCTATCTTTTAAATATTCTAGCGCATTAATTAATGTATTTCTTGTATTGGAAGAATACCTATAAAGGTTTAACAAAGTATTTGTATCAAACACAAAAACACAATTATCCCATAATTCTTGTTTTTCTTTATTACTCGGTTCTAGAAATTCTCGCATTATATTTTTCATTGTTATTAGCGTCCACACCTTCATATTATTTTAATTCTATTATAATAACAATTACAAAATTTTACAATAAAAATCAAATAAATATTTCATACTTACTGTGTTATGTCTAAAATAAATTATTTACATTTTCACATAATTGATTTACAATTATATGGAAACTATTAGGAGGAATTTTATGATAACACCTGAAGATTATTATTTAGAATATAAAAAAATTTCTTTGTTAATTAATCAAACATGGGTTTATGCAATAGCAATTTTATTTGCAATAATTGCAGTAGTTCCAATGTTTATATTAATACGCTTTATACATAATTCAAGCATTCTAACTTTTCTATTGCTTGTCTACTTAGTTAGCCTATACAAAATCCTCAATGCCTTGGACAATCCTATTAGCACCCAAGTTAAAAAAGTTAAAATAAACAAATTAAAGGATTTAACTAAAGATAATGATATATCTACAGATAACTTTGAAAGCAAAAGACAAAATTTTATTTTTACTAATTTAAAAAAAATATTAAATTCACATAATATAGATTATAAAATTTATGAATCATTCTATAAAAGCCATCTGAATAATTATTTATCCGTAAATAAAAATATATTAGGTGATAATATATATATACCTTTTATATTTGGTTCAATTTATATAGGAACCTTACAAGCATACTATAATTTAGTAAATTCTACCGACGACTTAATTATTTCATTTATTACGATATTACTAATATCGCTATCAATAATTATAGTAATTCATGAGATAAAGAAAAATACACAAAACAAATATAATGACATAAGCAAATTAGTATTTTACACTGAAATGATCTTTCAAGAACAGGAGAAAGAAAATAAAAAGGAAGTCCACAAAGCATAACATACACATGAACTTTTTCATCTTTCATATTTTAATTTCTTTACAGCTCTTCTCCCTTACTTTTGATTTTCAAAAATAGATTATAGAATTATGGAAGTCAAATCTCAAGCAATAATTTGAAATTTGCACAATAAAAAAAGTTGTAAAAATACATAATCTCTACAACTTTTCATTACATTACAATTAAGTATTATTACTCACTTATTTCAAAGCATTTATAATTACTATCACTACAATAATAAGCTCTACATAAAACTTTTGACCAATTTGATAAACATGCATCATCACTAGTGGTGATAGAAAAAATCAAAGACAACACATTATAAAATAATTCCCCCACATTATAATTTTGAATGTTTCTTCCTCCATGAGCTATCGTATTTCTAATTTTTTCAGCTTTTAGTAAATAACTAATAATATTATCAAACTCAAAGTAAATTTCCTTAGTAGGATCAAGTTCTTTTATTATTGGTTTTAGTTTTTCATTTATTAAACGTCTACTATTATTAGAAAAATATTTTATTTTTCTTTTCAAAAATTCATTGACCTCACTTATTATTTTCCCCTTATCACCTTCATTTAAAAACTCATAAAATTCTTCAACGCAATCTTTAACATTTTCAATATAATAAGTATAATTTTCAATATAAAAACTAAACACTTTTTCATATAATAATTCAATGTAACTATCAATAGCAGCAAATAAATTAAAAAAGGCCATCTTATTATTTTTATAAGTAATGTTAACACATGCATCCAATATATATTCTAAAAAAGGCATCATATTTTCGTCTTTTAACACGCCTCTAACATCACATTTTAAAATAAGACCTGAATTTTCAGCATCATAAATATTTAATAAGTAGTTATTTAATACACCATCTAAGACTAGTTTTTTTTCATAATAATCAATATAGTTTATATTATATTTAATATAATCAATATAATTTTCATTATCTTCAAAAGTCTTTTCGTAAACTTCCGGTTCATAAACTTTAGTTATTATTGAAAATTCTTCAAGATTAATTGAATCTTGAATTGTTAATAAATCTTTTTGTAGGTCTTCTTCCATTGTGTAAATATTGTCAATCTCTTTTATAATGTTTTTTTCTTTAACACAGCTTAATATTTCATTCATTACTATAAAAGGATTACTGTTAAATATTCTAATTATTATATCTTTTAATGAAGTTTCAAATTCATCAATAGATATAATATTTTTTAAACATGCTGGTTTAAATGATATTATTTTAGATAATTCAAATTGCAATTGTTCAGAGATATCTATTTTTAAATCACTTATTATTTCTTCAATAATTTTATCTATATCACACATTATTATCTTCACCTTCCTTTATATAAGAATCATATAATCTTTATATTTAAATTGAATTCTTGATATATATTTTTTGTCCTCAATAATAAGCCATATTTCAATCTAAATTATACTATATATTCCTATATATGTCAAAATAAACAACTTTGAGCTTCTCGCTTTTTTCTGGCGTAGAAAATCTATCAAAATTCACAGTTTTAGCAATAAAAAATTTTTCTTAATGTAATTGTAAAATATTCTAATTGATTATTAACAGCTCATTAAACTCTTTCTCCGCATTACTATACCTTGAAGTCAAATTGTTTTTTCTCTTAATTTCTTCTATTTTATAATCCTTATATAACTCTCTAATCTCTGGACAATCATTATATGATAATATAAATTTACCTTTAATCTTATCTAATGCTTGCTTTAATCGTTCATGATCATCAATAGTGAAATCTACTTCCTTATAGTAATTTTCAGTACCATAGTATGGTGGATCCAGATAAAATAATGTACCTTCTCTATCATATGTAGTTATTATTTTTTCAAAATCTCTATTTTCTATTACAACCGATCTTAACCGATTTTGTATGTCTGTAAGATAGTTGATATATTTAACAGTATCTTTTTTTACACAGCCGTATGTACCGCCTTTGCTTCCATATGAAGTTTTTATAATCATAAAGTATCTTGCAGCTCTTTGTATATCAGTTAATCCTCTGGTCTTGTATTGAACTAAAAAGTCCTGAAACATTTCCCTCGAATTTAGAAAATAGTTCAATTCTCTTTGCAATTCTTCCCTATGATATTTTACACATCTAAATATATTTACCAACTCAGAATTATAATCATTGTACACTTCAAAGTTTGCATGTTTATCTTTATAAAACAATACCCACGCTGCTCCTCCAAATACTTCTACATATCTATCTACTTTCTCAGGAAATCTATTAACTATTTCTTTTCTTAATAGTTTCTTTCCACCTATCCAACTTAAAAAACTGTTCATTTTTCATCACCTCAATACTATTATATCTTGCTATTTACTCATTGAAAATGACAAAAAGGTGTTTACTTCGAACATTTGTTCTGATATAATATTATTATAAAGTATATCAGGAGGTAATGAAATTAAGTATTTAACTAACGCACAATATGAAGTTATAAAATGCATTGATGATTATACAAAATCATACGGCTATCCTCCTACCTATAGGGAGATAGCCATATTAACAAATAGAGTTTCTGTAAGCACAATATATTGCCACATACAGCTTTTATTAAAAAAGGAATATATAACTATGCAGGAAAACAGCCCAAGAACTATAAAGATTATTAGTGACTTTGATGAGACACATATTAAAAAATTGCACTAAAAAAGCCGAGGTTTCCCTCGGTACTTTTGTAACCTTATATTTTGTAACACTGAAATAATACAAGCATATTATACTATATATAGTTACCTCCTATGATTGTAATCAATCAGTCATTACTATGAGCTAACTGAATATTAATTGTTTAGAGGGCGGAGTCGGCACTTAACAGTGTTCCGACTGCCCTGAAACACTACATAAAAAAACTCCGGATATATCCAAGTTATGCATCATCAAATAGGATCTGCATGGACTACTATAGATATATATTTTATTTATTATATTTGGTGATAGTTAAATGCATAAAAATTTTATTTTTAACCTTCTGAAATATTATTTTCACATTTATTATTGATTCTCCATTCATCTAATTCGTGATTATAAATAATATTTATATTATTGAATTTCTTATTTTCAAAAAATTCATTGATTTTACTTAACTTATTCGTTATTTCTAATACACTCTCCGAATTACAACTTATATCAAAATTAATTGTAGTTTTTTCTTGATCCTCCACTTTACCATGAACATCCATTGTAATAAATTTTTGCCCATATTTATTGTCTTTAAGAAAAATTTTAGCTTTAGATGCTAAAAATTTTGATAAATCGTATAATGCTGAATTTAACATGCCCATAAATATAGGATTGTTTTTGATTTCATTAACTACTAAATTTACATATATAAAAATTTCCCCTGGTTCAATAGCGCTTGGTAAATACTTTGTTGAAACCTCTATTCCTTGGCAATTTAAAATTTTGTATTCATTTTCCTTTATTAATAATATTTCATCTACACAATTCATATTATAATCATTACGTGGAAGTAAGATTTTTAAATTTATTTGTGTATTTTCCATAATAATTCTCCTTCATTTTTTTATTATTATAATTTATTCTCAATATTTTAAAAGAATAGGGATAGTCAAATCAAACTACTAACTAATCACAATCCATATCGGTAGAATAATATGTATTCAAGTATCTAATTAATATAGCTAAAAATATTATATTTAAATATATATCTTATCTTTATTTCATTAAATTCTACTCTATTTGTAAAATCAAATGTCTTTACTGTATTATTTTATAAAAATTATTCTTGAGTATTTTTATATCCTCCATAAGCGTAACCAAGAGCCATAGATATTAAATTCAAAAACTCTTTATTTTCATTTGTTTTCTCTTCTTTTATTAATATATTTACATCTTCACTAAATCTAATTTTTTCTTTTGACATTACATTATTTAAAAATTTCCCTATTAAACTTTTCCTTATTTCATCTATTTTATATAACTTCTTCTTTTTATTTAGACTTAAAAAAGAATTATACATGGTTCTAACGATTTCGTAAAAAAACAAATTACTAGATGTCCTTTCTAAATATTCAAAATATGTTGATACCTTATAATCCTTTATTGCTATTTGTAGTATTTTTTCATTTAAAAGAATATCTTTTTTCTTATTTTTCTTTTTGTTAATATTAAGTATTAATTCTCCAAAAGAGGAAATAGATACTCTTCCCTCAAGATTACTTATATCTAAATTAAAGTTTTCTTTTATAAAAAATGCTAAGATATAATTATAAGTAAAAGACATTTCATTATTAAAATTACACTTTTCACGTTTTGGAATATATTCATATACATTAGAATTTACTAACAATGAATTTCTAACTTCAAATATCAAATTATTTATATATGTTTTGAAAGATTCTTTTGATTCATTAATTTCAGATATATCTGGAACTCCTTCAGTAACCCAAAACTCCTTTTTATTATTAAAGTAATTAACAAGTGTGAAATACGTATATATTGCCTGTCCATTTATATTTGAAATCCTGAAGAAAGGATAAAATATAATTACGCTTTCAATAACATTATTGTTAAATGCAAGTTTTAACCCTTCTTGAATTCCCTTGTAATACGAGTTAAATATTTGTTTAATATCGTCAACATCAGCTGAAGGTGTATCTTCGATTTGATTTAGCATATTTTTTTTGGAACGATTAACTAATTCTTCAATTTTACAATCAAATATAATTCTATCTACGTCTATTATTCTATTGTTTTTATAATCATTTTTTGTAATTGAAAATAAGATTTTCTTATCAAATACAATATTTTTACTTGAAACATCAAAACAAGCGTTAAAGTAAGCCCATTTAAACATATTAACCTCCAACCATAATCATATTTACATTATTTTACAACATTAATTAAATTTAGTCAAAAAAAATACCAGGCAATTACGCCTGGCTACATCACTTTCCTATCTAAAAATTAAAAAACTTTTCCATATGTCATGATAGAATATTATATCATTGCTTTTGCTAGCTTTATAACTAGACTTTCACCGAACCTATAATCATTAACAAGAAAATCCATAGTTTTATCTTCAAGACCTGCTTTATCTTTTACAATTTGTTTTGCTTCTTCAACTGCCATACTATACCCCTCTATAACTAAGAATTCGCAAATTACCTCAGCCTGTGCTTCAGATATCTTTTTCAAATTATCATCTACTTTCAAAAATGCTTCATCTTCTATATTGTCATGAAATCCACTTTCAATCAGTAGTATATGCTTACAGTTTGTATCTGCAGCTCCACGAATAACACCATAATAGTTATAAATCTTCCCACTTTCTGTATATACTCTAGTTTTAGCACCTCTGCTTTGATTTCCCATCACAGCAGCGACTTTAGCAGCCATCTTTTCTGCAAACTCTTCATCTTGTGGCTTAGTATAGTCATAATATACTTCTACACCTCTAGTACTTCCATCATAAGCATTGGTATGCTCTGAAATAAATAAATCATATCCTGCAGCCTTTTGGCCTCTTTCTAAAAGTGTTAGGTCCTGCTCCCAAGTACGGGTAAAATCTACTTGAACACCTTTGGATAATAGAATATCTTTTAAATACGTTGATATCTTCCATACTCCCTGATATTCATAGTATCCTGTCGGACCTTTATTAGTATTCCCCGGCGCATGACCGGGGTCTATTAATACTTTAATCATTGGTCCCACCCTCTTTGTTTTGTAAAGCATCTAATGCCTTAGTTATTATGGTTGGAATAGGGATTCCCATAAGTCCTGCGTTCTCTATAATACTTAATGCTTCATTAACTGCATAAGCGATAATAACTGCATCTCTAATTACTTCCATACCTGTTAATCTATCAAGTTGCGCAGATATAAGAACTATCAAAAGCGTAACACCTTTTTTACTTAGTCCTTTCCAACCTGCTTTACTTTCTAATGCTCCAGTTTCAGACTTGTTTGACTTTTTGAAAACACCTGCAGTTATTAATCCGGTTATATAATCAACGGCCATAAATAGTATTAGTGTCTGTAATGCCATATCCCATCCTCCAAGTAAGTTTGCTATTATACTGCCAGTTATGCCAAATATACTTAAAACACCTATTTTAATCGAATTTATATTCTCCATTATCATTATTGCTCCCTTCAAAATAGAGAGCTTACAAGCTCCCTATAATATTGTATGTATTTTTTTTACGCTTGTCTCTTTAGACTTAAATTTGCCTCAATTCTTTCAATTCCAACCAAAATTTCAAGACTAACATTTATGCCTTAGCTCCTCAGATTTTAATTACCAAATAAATTTTGCTTTTACTTTATGATACTCATTCTCTGCTTCTACTTTAATATCTGCCCCTGTTCTTTCAGCAAATGATCTCATTTCAAATAAGAAGCGTCCATTCTCTACTCTACTTGGTATATCTGTAGTTATATTCTGATTATTGAATTTAACAATATTACTTAGATGTTCCATTTCTATGGTCAGATTTAATGGTTGAAGCGTACAAAAACCTACTCCATAAATCTTGTCAACCCCAGCTATTCCTAAATCCTTTGTGTTCATTTTTAATTGCTCATAAAGTTTAGTTTCAGTTATTCTTTCACCAAACTTTAATTTATGCTGACAAGCTATTAAGCATGCTATACCGCTAATTATCGGTGTGCTCATAGAGGTTCCGCTTAATGCAATATATCCTCCAGTATAATAAGCGCTTATAACATTTGATCCAACTTGACATAAATCAACATGATTGCCCATTGTAGTGTAGTCAGCTTGTTTCTTCTCCATATCTACAGCTCCTACACATACAACTTCATCATAAGCTCCTGGATAACGCAGCTCTGTAATTCCTGTGTTACCTGCTGAACACACAACTAAAATACCATCTTTCACGCAATTTTTAATTTCTGCTTGTAGGTTACTCCAAACAGTAGTACCAAAACCATTCTTAGTACCACTTAAGCTCATTGATATTACATCAACTTTTTCACCTTTAGGACTTCTCCATTGTCTAGCATATTTAATACCATTTACTATATCTTGTGTTTTATTACATCCACCGCTACCATCTAGTACTTTAACTGGTAGAATTTTAGATTGTGGAGCAATTCCTACATTTTTCCCCGCAACCGAACCAGCAACGTGAGTTCCATGCATATTATCATCTCTATAATTGTTTGTAGAAGAATATGAACTATTGAGATTCTTTCCAACCAATATTCTATTTTCAAGTTCTATGTGAGGGCTAACCCCTGTGTCAATTACAGCACATATTGTATTTTGACCGTATATACCTTGGGAATAAAAAGCCTGTCTTCCTGATAACTCTAAAAACTTTAGATCATCAACTCCCAATACTGTTGTTTCATCAATTAATTTTTTACCTATTAAATAATCGTCTAAAAATTTCACTTTTTCACTCTCCTTTTTTTCGCATTAAAATAGGACCATATTTCTATAGTCCTTAGTCCACTAAATTTTTCTTTTGTTACCTATGGAACCTTTGGTGTAGCTAAAATAGTTTGCTTTTCTTCCTCATTAATATAACCTTTACTAAAGGCATTATTTACATAGATTTCATTTTTACCCATAATCCACATGTTTAAAATAAATGGATATAATCTTGACATAATCTCACCTCCTCTATAATCCAAGCAAGAAGTTTATTGTATCTTCTGCTAAAGCCAATTTTTCTTCAATAGTTAGTTCTTTAATAACTTCTAACTTACTAGGATAATATTCTGTAGCATTCCACAAAACTTTACCTTCATCATTTATAGTAGATATAAGAGGAAATGTGTTTGTTTGTTCATATTGCTCTTGTGTTACTTCGATTTCATTATCATACTTAACATCTGTATAATTTATTGCTTTACCTACAGCTATGCCTTCTGACATAATAAATACATATCTCATATAAAATTCCTTCCTTATAGTGTAAAATCTATACCATATATTTTTAACTGAATATTATTGCTTGTTATACTAACATTACTTATTGTATCAATATAAGGTCCAAAATAGACATTTGTGTTGAGTTCGCCCCTCGTGTTGTAGAACTTAAATATTCGGGTTCATAATTGACATCAAAATAGTCATTTTTTACATATCCATTTGCACTATGGAATACAGCTTTATAGTTCGTAGGTACTACTAAGGTACTATTGGAAGATATTTTTCCACTTAAAAGGGGTATACCTGTACCAGATGTTATAGTATCCCTGTAATCTAATCGAATACCAATACTATATGCAGTAGAAGTTGATATATTTTTAAAAGTTATAGAACCTATAAGGTATAATATAAACATGTCATATACTTTGTTATTAAAATAATTTCCTATATCTATTCTTGAAGTGCTATTAAGATTTACTGTTGCTATTAATACTGGTATATTAGTTATTATCTTGTCATTTAACAATTTCCCTTGCTTTGGCGTTAATGCCGCTCCTGATGTTAAAGTAGAAGTTAAACTATCGACCAGCTTAACATGTCCATAATTTCCAGTTGTTCCAACACCATAACCTGTTCCTGAGCTTGCATGGCTTGCGGGAGCATATCCGCTATGTGTGTGTCCTGAAGTAGCGAAAGCAGATGAATCATTTCCATCTAGTTTATCAGCATTTCCTGCTGATGTAGAATAATTTGAATTTGTAGCCTTTGCTACTGTTGTAGTTCCATTAATTATATTTGAAATTGAAGTTCTTAAAGTTTTTATTGATTTTAATATCTTACCAAACAAAGTAGAATGTGTTTCATTTGTTTTAATATCAATATCTGTACTTGCTTCGATAAACGAAACAATATTATCTTTAGTGTTATCAGTAGGGTTTATATAATCCATTTCTGGTAATTGTTCAGATGGTACTTTACCACCTACTAAATCAGCTTTGTTACCATTTAAATCATCAATATGTTCATTGAGAGCAACAATCTCTGTATTTATACTATTTACTTCATTTTCAAAATCCTCTGCTGATACATATAACCCGCTGGCAATGGTAGCTGTAACATTTGTTGCGTTTCCTATGATAATAGGTAAATCTATAACTTTTTCTATTACTTGTGCTCCACCTGATGCTGGTATGTAATCAGCATTTGTACCTGCATTGCCATAGCAGTATAATATTTCTCCAATATCAGGATCCATGGCAAATACTCCTATTTCTCTCCAGTAGAAACCTACTGAAATTGTGTTGTTGTCAAATTTTGTGCCTAATATTGCTTTGCCATCAGGTGTGCTTTTTAATTTTGTTATTTCTAATGATTTTATTTCATGAACCACGTTCCTCAAATCTAGTATAGAACCCGAACCTAGCTCACCATCACCAATGACTATTTTGGTAAATCTTAATTCGCTACCTGTCATTGATTTAGCTTGCAAATTCTTACCAAGGTTTGTAAATAATAATCCACCAAAACTCATTATCCCACCTGCCTTATCTGTATTTTATCTATAACATGTATTATAGATCCTAATTTAAAACTCATTTCACCCGTTAAACTTATCAAAATAGTTTCTAGATGTGATCTTTTATTTTTCACACAATTTAGTATCTTAATAAACTTATCTGCTGATTCCTGCGTAACACTTGGATTAGATGTAACTACTTTGAACATGAATGGCTCCCCACCATATTCAAACCACTCTTGAACTAATCCATCACCAAAATGCATTTTAATAACTTCCTCTACAGCATATGGTGTTCCTAATAATTTATTTGTTTTTACCCCTGTCTTTATAAGCTTTCTCTTTACATCAATTGGAGCCATGGCATCATACCAGGTTATATCTAAATCATAGGCCAACATATCAAGAATTACTTCATCTAAATTGTCAATGTTATTATATATGCTAATAACTGACGTTTCCTCTACCATCTTCTCAATTTGTTTATTTAAAGCTATGGACAAAGCAATAGTAGTTTTATCTTCTTTCATAGCTCCAGTCTGAAGCGACAATAAATCTAAATTATCTAATTTCATAACAAGCCCCCATACTCAACAGAAATATTCAAAGCTTTTGCCACTGATTTAGAATTAATTTCAGTGTATGTTGGAGAATTAATTTCAACTCTACATATTGGAGTTTTGCCATCTATCATATATGAATTTTGAATATAAAAAAGAAGCATATCCGGATTTATGCTCCTACCTAATTTTTCATGCTGCCAATTTACATAATTTCTAACAGCTCCATCTATATAATCCATATTATTACCTTCAATTACTTTCCTAATTGATAATTCATCTGCTAGATAAGTTTCATCAATATAATACTTTATATTAATATCATAATTTATAATATTAGGCTTTGTTGCTAAAACCTTATCTGTTAATGGTCTTCTATCTCGTCTAGATGTTTGCTCTAAAACCTTATTTAATATCTCATCACTTGGTAGCTCACCATTTTCCAACAAAACAACCATTTCTACTACTCCTGGAGATGGCGAAGAAACATCAACATCACTAATAGATGAATCAGCAGTCATTGCAAAATACTTATACGCATCATCAGGTCCAGTTGTTGATTTACTTTTATTTGATAATCTGCACCTTAGTCTATACCTTGCATTTTCTTCTATTTCTCCACCATTATAGGTTGTTTCAGTATTAACTATACTTGCTACAAATGGTACAGTGTCAACAATATGCATTATCCGTCCTGCTAAAAAGTTATTATATTTTGTTCCTGTTTCCATAGCCTCTAGTACACACTCTTTGCTAGTTTCTCCTGGCAGAATAGAAACCTCATCTTTTACTATAAAAAACAACTGTCCATCAGGAGTTACTCTCTTGCCTGCAGGAACAGTTATTATTCTAACTTGTTCACCAGTAAGCGTTATTAATCCTTTAGCAATTGCTTTAGTTGGTTGCAGCCTTTCAGTACTATACAAATCGTTACCTAAGTTGTCAAGACTTTCATCTACAGCATAACTCAATAGATTTTGTTTACCTGTCTGATTTATATTACTTTTTAACGCAACCAATGCTGGTACCATTTGACTTAAAAAGATTCTTCTCTCATCACCAGCATATAGTATCTCTCCATATGCTTTTTCAAAATCCTTAATTAAATCTTCATATATTTGTTTAGAATCTATATCTAAAAAATTAAAATCATTCAATTTCAACGACCACCTTTATTAATATATTGCCGTTTTGATTTTCAACATTTACTTCTTGGATTGTTGCTCTTGGCTCATATTTTTGTATTAAATCATACGTTTCGGATATTATAGAACCTAATGATTTATTAGATGCCTTATCTATATTTTTATTATCTCGTCCAAACACCCTGTCATAAGCAACTTCATACTTGTAAGTAGACAATATATTAGAAATATTTTGAAGTATCCGCTCATGGCCTTGTGCCCTCCAATTTAAAACATCTTTATTAGTAATTGTATATTGTGCCATTTATACCTCCTTACCCGAATCTTTATTATTCATTTCCACTGAAATTTTCATCTTCTAACATTTCAATCATTTTCAACTGGGCTTGGGTACAATTTTCATTTTCTCTTTTTTCTGCTGCTTTGCTCTCATTACTTGTGGAAGTTGCAACTTCTTTATTACCAGGCCTAACATATTCAACAAAATCTAATTTAACATTAGCTTTAGAAATATCTCCTGAATATAGAATTTCCTGTTCAGTAATACTAACATTTGTTAACAAATATTTATTACCACCATATATTTTTTCCCCAATAATTATATAATGAGGTTTGCAATTATCTTTTAACCTTATCCAACTTTCTATCTCATCTCTTATATTCAACTTGCTACTTGAAGAAAAATGAATAGTAAAATTAATTTTATCAAGACCTGGGCCCTTTATATATGTTGATGGTTTGTTACCCTCTAACTCCTGTTCCTCAATACTAAGTTCACTACTCCGTTCTAAATTATCAAAAGTATATATTCTATTTGAGCTAACAGTGAATATCTTCCCACCAAACTCGCATAACTTCATATCATCACCTACCTCAAACTAAATTACTAATAATTTTCAAGAACTTTGCGTACTTTAAATCCAGTTATTTTTTTGGTTATATTATGAACTGCTTCTGTTATAAAATAGTTACCATTTAGACTAGATAATTCTCTTAATTCAATAACATTACCAGCTGATATTGTAGTATCTAATTTAGCATTAAATGCACCTGTCACAACATCTTTATTAAAATATCTCAATATATTTTTACTGAACCTATCACTATCTGTCTTGTTATCTAATATTTTAGGATATATAAACGTACCCCCTGATATAGAGTTATCCCAATATTCAGAATTATTTAACTCATTATTTTCATCATAATACCTCACAATGCACTTTCTATATGTGATAGCAGAATTCTTTATAAAACTATATTCATCAATAAAGTCATTAATAATAAACGACTTGACCGAACTAGCTTTTTCTAATATGTGTTCCTTATAAATAATAACTTTTTTATCCACAATTTTTAGAGAATATCCCTCAAGTATACACAGTTCATTGAGAAACTGTAGATTAGTTTTATCTTTCATTTCTAAATACTTATATGTTATGTCATCAACATCATAATAATCAATTCCTAATCCCATATCATTTGATAGGGACTTAGAAACTTCTCTAAAAGATATATTGTACCACTCTTTATTATTAAAATCCTTGGCCTTAGATGGAACAGATTTAGCATTTATAATATACTTTCCATTTGTTATCTTTAATCCATCAATAAACATTACTCCACTACTGAAACCATTTTCTGTAATTTCTATTTCATCATCAAACTGTGGATCCCATTGTAACCATAATCTATCTTTATCTAAAAACACCAATTTTATATCATCCGCTTTACCACCATGCCTATCGGATACTATTGTTGATATAATTTCAACATTATTTGTTATGTCTTTAGAATTATATATTATATTCATATATTACCTCTTCCATGGCGGTAGTGTAGATGAAGTAGGTGTATCTAAAACTGGTATCTTTAATATAATATTTGCTTCAAACAATATTACATCAGCAAAATGTGGGTTAAGCTTTATTATATCAGTTGCCTTAAATTCATCATTGTAAAAATCTAGAGCGATACTATCGAAAGTATCGCTCTCTAATGTTCTATATTGGTAATACATTTGGCTCATAACTCAATCTACCTTCTTCACTTAGATATTGTGACATAAAAGCTTTAAATTTCTCATAGTCAGTTTCTAACATCTTTTTAATTTCAGATACATTTCCACCATTAATTACAGGAGAATAAACTATAGTAATACCTTGCTCATTAGCTGGGTTAACACCTAATAGTTGTGCTGTCTTTCCTAATAAACTTAAGCTTCTTGCATTTCCATGTTTTATAGGTATAGCCGCCTCTGGTCCTGCTTCACCAAATATACTTGGAGTACTAGTAAAGCCACCATTTGCAAATGTAGGTATAGTTGGTATACTAAATCCAAAAGTTTTGCCCCCACCAATCCAATCAGGTACCCAATCAGGAATAGTTACATTTATACCATTAATTCCATTGATAGCCCAATTAACTGCACCTATCATACTATTTGCTACACCTTTAAATCCATCTCCTATAGCTCCACATATAACACCTAATTTTTCTTTAACTTTGTCCCAGTTTTTATATAGCATATACCCAGCAATAGCTACACCAGCTATTGCTGCAACAGTCAACCCCATTGGTGAAATCATAAAAGTTGCTGCTTTGCCTACTAACCCAAATGCGCCTTTAGCTACAGATGGTAACATTTTAAAGCCTTTAACTACACCAGTTATAGCCTTTCCACCTAAAGACCAAACTTTATCAATACCATTCACAAGACCTTTAGTAGCTATATCTACACCTTTACCAATTGAATCACGAGGTATTTTATCAATTGCTTTTTTTACATCTCCAAAAACCTTTTTAGTGTCTTTACCGAAAGAAATTGCCGATATAGCACCTTGTTTAAATATTGAAAAGCCTTTAATTCCTAGATATGCCTTACCAATTTTCAACCCTATACTAACAATTTTATCACCATTTTTTACAATATAATCTGTTAGATTTACAATTTTAGGTAATACTCTATCTATACCGTCCATTATTTTTCCTGCAATTAAACCAACATTTTGTTGTATTCTCTCAAAAGAACCATTAGCTTGCATTCTCTCCATAGTACCAGCAAGTTGTCCCGCTTTTTTAGAAATAATGTCAAATGCACTACCATTAACTATTTCTCCATCAGCTGACATTCCAGCTATTTGTCCAAGTCCACTTTTCATTGTACCTACTATTGTAGATACTCTACCTTTAAATGTTTTTGACTGTGCTTCCATACCACCATCAAACTTTTCTTTCATAAGTGAAAGTAAAGCAGCATTAAAAGCCCTTTGGTTAGTAATTTGTCCTTGATTATTTACAACCTCTATTCCTGCAAGCCTTTTATAAGATTGCTCAACAATCATTTCTTTAGTTATTCCGAACTCCTTTAACCTCTCTAATTCTCCTGTTTGGGCATCTGCAATAGCCTCTGTGGCTTGCATTGCATCTTTGCCCATAACAGCAGCCATGTCACCAATTATAGGTAAATACTTTTTAGCAGTTAGTCCATAGGATTCAAGTTTTACAGATGCACCTACTATCTCGTCTGTTTCAAATGGTGTTACATTCGCAAAGTTTGTTGCCCATTTTAATGTTTCGCCAGCTTTTTGTGAATCCTTTAGAACCGTATTAAGAGTTATTCTATACTGTTCCATACTTGCAGCTGAATCAAGTGCTGTACTAGATATTGCAGTAAATGCTTTTTTAACCATATAGCCTGTTGCTAATCCAACTATTTTCTTTTGAAAACTACCTAAACTACTATTCAATTTATCTACGCTTTTTGTAGATTTATCAGTAGTTTTATTAAAATTACCAAAAGCTTGCTTTAAACTTGAATTAATTTTACCGCCTATTATGACGTTAGTTACAAATCCTTTAGCACCCATACTAACCTCCTAACGCCTTGTTCTCTTTTTCATAAGCTTTATTTCTTCTCTCTATTTCATCAGCTAGACCTTCATAATAATCAATTAGCTCAGTTAAATACATATCAAGACAATCCTTTCTACTATTTGATGTCTCTAATGTTATCTGAGCTATGATTATATTTATATATTCCTCATCAATTAGAAAGCCTACTCTTCTAACAAAAAACTCTTTACTAGATTGGTTACCTTAACAAAATCCTTTAATCCCATTCTCTTTACATCTTGATAATCAACATTAGATGCTTGACTAAATAAATGCGCATGCATATATATGTCATGCTCTACAGATGTGGGCATGTACTCTTCTCTTGCAAAATCTTTAATAGCATTTTGTATACTATCAGCTTTTAGATCATCTAGATTGTATTCCAATTCAGTTATTTCTTTTCCGTCTATTTTTACTGGATTATTTAATTTTACTGCTGCCATTGTGTTTCCTCCCTTTTAAAGATATTTATTCATATCCTCTAATAAATTTTTACCTCTTACTGAAAATATAGAGTTTAGCTTATCAATATGTAACAGTTCTTCACCATTCATTATCCTCTTATACGCCAAAACCTCATATTCATATGAGCCATCACTAGACTCACCACTTCCAACCTTACCCTCATCAAACTTTTTAAGTTTTACAGTTAAAAACGCTTTGTGATGATCAATACCATTTTTCAAGCCATTAGTATCAAACCTATCAGTTATCCACCTAATTTCTAGATTATCAGTAACCAACATTTCAGCAGCACTCTCATTAATACCTCTAAAACTAATAATAGTTGTCATACTTCCTGGCTGATATAAATTAGGCAAATCAATCTCACCTAATATACCAGTGCCCTTAATAGAATCTGAACCATTCTCTATGCTTGGTAAGGTAACTTCTGTTGTATCTAAAATTCTATTAGCTTTATTATTAATCTTGGTATAAATATTATAGTTAATAGTCTTATTTCTAACCTTCATTATTCAGTACCTCCTGTTAATTTACTTAATCCATTATTAACATACTGAACTTTATTTGTAATTGATTTCGCTGGTGGTGTATTTGTAACATCAGAATTAAATACAAAATCACCATTTATTAAATCACTATCAACATTTTGATTAGCAATAAAATCAATTTTTGCATAAAGCAACTTACCATCAGACACTAATGAATTTAATCTTGCTTGCTCAGTATTAATTATAGAATCAATGTCATTACGAGCCAATGGCGAATCAACTATATCTGCATTTCTAACTATAAAGTCTGTATTCAAATAAATATTTGTTCTAACAGAAGAGTCAAATATTTCATCAGCTTTCTCAGTTACTCCATATTCGTAGTTAGACATATGAGGACCCCACAAAACCCACTTGCCTCCATTAAATAACGCAGTTGTTATACCCTTTTCATTTAACCTGTTAGCATCTATTTTATTAAATTTTATAATACTAACATCTTGACCTTGTCCAACTACCATACTAGTTATGTCAATTGTTTTATTAGATGGACTTTCATATGGTACATTATCATTTTGGCTATCTACTATTTGCATTGTTACCGCAGCAATTATTGATGCATATATAATTTTTCCCCCTACTTTAAATCTTGGCCAACAAGTTTTATTTTTAGTAGAAACAAATTTATTAGTATTCTTCCATGCTATAGCATCATCAATAGTCTTAACTACCTTTGAATCAATATCAGTAACAGCAATAGCTTCCATATTACCGTCTACGGCATATGATTTATTTACTAACGCTGACTCTACAGATGCACTATTAAATCCAGGTGTAACCAAAATATTTGGTACTACATTTAAAGTCTGATAAATTGTATCCACAACATCAAGACCAGTAACTATTTCCATATCTGTAACAATCTTATCAATCTTTTTATAAGATATATCTATACTATTACCTACACCAGATGCTGTAACAACAATCTTAACTTTATTACCTTCATATTCAGCGCTATAATCAATACCCTCATCTAAATCAGTTATTGAGATAGTCGATATGTCTAAATCATCTTCAATATAACCTATACCATTTATGAGATTTATTGTTTTAGTTGTAGCCTCAGATTCAACTTTAGAACCGTCTAAAACATTAACTAATATAATTGGTCCAATAGGCTTTATTGCGTTACTCAAATGAGCAAATATGCAGCCACACAAAGTATAAACTTCGAAATCATCATTTTCATTGTAGCCAAACTTTTCTATAGCATCATTCAATGTTGATATAATAATTGGTGTATTTATATTTTGTGGATTATTTGTTCTAAATACTGGTGCAGTGCCTACATATAGGGGTATAGTACCAGTTGACTTTTCTATCTTTACCTCACTAGGGACTCTTTCCCCATAAATACCATGTTTGTACATAGTTTACCTCCTGCTATAAAAATTTTTCTCCATATTGTGTTATAGTAGATGATATGTTTGCATTAAAGCTAACCCAAGCATACCAATATGGAAATGGTTGTTCTTCATATAATCCCCATTTAAAAGGACCTTCTAATGTTGTATGATCTAGCACTCTATTTTTAGAGAACTCCTGCTTTATTTTCTCTACTAAATTAATTAAATCTAGATAACCCTTGCTATTTATACTAGTATTTAGCTCATCATCCGTTTTTATTGTATGCCCAATATCATAAGTACCAATTGCTAACCTAATACCTATACTACCCTCTTCTCCATTATCCTCACCAGTATCACCCATAACTATAATTGACGGTATCTCATGAAACTCATTATAGTTTTTAGGCGGCAACCAACCAATAAAAACACTTGGATTAACCAGCGTATATTCTTCATCAATCAAATCTTCAACAGGAGGTTTCTCTAATTTGAACTCACAAGCAACTTTATTTTCTATAAATATTTTAATATCATCTAAAACATCTCTAATTGTCATTACTTTTTCACCGCCTTGCTTGCTTTATCAATCCTATATTTAATTTCATGTTCCAATCTTTCTTCAAGCTTTTCTTTTGCCATTTTATGAATTTTTTCCATTGTGTCATGACTAGATATCATCTGAGGAATAGACAATGTTCTATAAGGTATCATCTCTTTATAATTTCTTTTTTGGCTTTTACCTGTTATTTTTTTATGTGCTATTCTTTTAATTTCATTACGCCTAGCTTTGTTGCCAGTTCTATGCCAAATCAAAGTTGCATTATTAGCTGTTTGAACAAAGGGTTTTAGTTCTTTTCCATTCAGTGGATTAATTCTCGGAGTTATACTTTTATATCCTTCGTTCTTCTTTATTTTGACTTTAACAGTTTTTCTTCTAGTCCCTGGGCTTTTAGGATTATGTGGAAAACTTGCTAAAGTCAGAGTTGAACCTTTAGACTCTATATATGCATTTAATTTCTTCTTGCTGGCCTTATGAATTTTTAGTGTTTCCTTTACTCTGCCTGATTTTACTGCATATTCTTCTCTCACTAATTTATCTGTATTGGTTTTGGTGAATTTCAACGTTCTATTTAATGCCGATACTGTAGCATTAGGTATTTGTTTTTCTAAATTTCCTAACTCTATTTTTAGTCTGTCAAATGATTTAGTATCAACATATACACTATTATTTTCAAATTTAGCCATTAGTTCCTCACGTATTCCAGCACAATTTCATACATAGTTGAACTCTTTTTTACATCTGTAACAGTACATGGTCTTTTATCAAATATTTGAGTTTCGCCAATCTTTGGTTCTTTTGCAAAATGCCTTTTATCAACAAAATACAATAAATCACCAAAATAAATTCCATTGTACTCATTTTTAGTTCTTTTCTTTAACTCGTCATTGTCAATAATAATATTAGTGGGTACACCATCAATTATATGTACCTCACTAAACTCATTATTATTTAAAAATATTGTTTCTGTATCATGTGCTAACTGCTCTTTAAAAATCATAAAGTACCTACCTTCTATAGTAGTTCTTATTACTCTTCATCCTCAGGTTCTTCTGGATTGTCATCCTCTTGATCATAATCTTCCCAGGGTATTTCCTCTTTGCCCGGTACGCAAATAAAGTTATTTTCTAATAATCCTTTTGCGTCCTTATCAGATAAATCTAAAACATCACCCTTATTATAGAGTGTACCTTTAAAAATTAAGTTATTTATTTTACTTTCATACTTACTATTCTTAGCAGCCATAATTACCTCCTAAAACTTATATTGAAAAAGACTATTGATTTCTCAACAGTCTTTCAATTTTTATCCTATAATGCATCTGCTACCGCAAAACTATCTACTTTATCCAGTATTGGTAATGGTCTTGATGAAAGATTTAATATCTTTCTAACTGGTTTTCTTTCTACGTATATATCTGGAATTCTTCTACCTTCAGCTAAATAAATTTGCTCTGTTTTATCATCAGCTATCTCAACAGCACCATAGGCTAATGAGAAATTAGCATCTATTGGTAACAATGCAACCTTATTATCTGGTACGAATTTTTTTGTCACTGGTGAAGCTCCAGTCCAATCATCAGTATACATACCACTATATGTATATATATCTAAATCAAGCAATGATAACCTTCCTATGTATCTAGTTCCATTAGGTAATGTTTTAGGCTCAATTTTAGCTAACTGATAATTTTTTATGTCTAATACTTCTTTTACCAGCTTATGATTTATAAAAGCATTAGCAACATTATTAGCCATTATACATATACCTGGATTAGTCATACCATTAGTTTGAACCAATGAGTACATTGCTTCTAAATCTGCTATAGGATTTGAACCATCTATACTCCATTTAGTAGCTATAGTTGCATTATTAGTAAATCCAAAATTGATTTCTTCATCCAATCCTTCGCCTTTTACCACTACTTTACCTTCAAATATAGCCTGAGAACACATCAATTCTTCTCTACGAGTTATAGAATCTTCTAACAATTCCAAATACTCAGCAGTTTTTTTCGCATTTCTATCCTCTGCTGACGTAGTTTCATAAGGATTTTCGCCTGCTAATCTATCGTTTAAATCTTTAGCGGTGATTATTTTTTCAGGTGCAACTAATGGTGGCTTATATGAGTTAGTTTGGTAACCCTTATTAACCATAACTTTACCACCAATTATAGGATGCACAAATGGTGCTACCTGCCTGTCCCCTTTTACAATGTCAATTTCAACTGTTTCTGTTTGAAACGTTCTGATATTTGTAAAGAATGTATCTCTTAAAAATGTTCTAGGTGACTCCATTTGTCTAACTGCACCTAATAAAGTTCTTTTGTTGTATAAAATATTTGGCATATTTACTATCCTCCTTATATAATTTCAAACCCAAGGGTTCTAAATACATCTTTATAATCTTCTAAAGTCTTTCCTGCAGGATATGTTAATGCCGAATCTTGGAAAGAACCATTAATATAACATACTCCTACTTTATCAGCTGTTGTTGCATCTACATCTTCAGCCATAATTCCATACAAAGTTGTAACATCCACTCCATCATCAGGAATTATTTTGCCAGAAGCATCTTTTTTAACTAGTTGCCCTTTTACAACTTTTCCTGATTGTAAAACAACTATCTCATTAGCTGTACAATCCTTTTTACCATAAAAGTTTTCTGGTGTATAAGTTGATGTCTCTATTGATAAGTTCATTTATTTGTCCCCTTTCTTATTTTTAAAGAAATTTGATATTCTATTTGAATTATTAAGTATTTTATCGGTTTCTGTTTCATCAATATTTTCTACTGGAGGAATATCATCAAGCTCTTCAGCATCTATGTTAATATTATTTAAAACAGTATTACCTATATTTTTTTGCTGCTTTAATATTTCCATAGACAATTGCCCTGCATCTATAGGTTTTTCAAATTTTGCCTTATTAACTGAATCTTCAAATCCTGGCAATGCTACATCTTCAATTTCTTGTATTCTCTGCCTTTCCTGTGCTGCACCATTATTTATTGCCTGTTGCACTATTTGATTATATAAATCCGGGTATTTATTTTTAAATTCTTCTAAATTCATTATAGATTGCTCCTCTTCTTTATTTGAATTGTTTATTTTTTGAGTGCTAATATTGTTAAATTTAGATAAATCCTTAAAATTACTCATATCAAATTTAATTTTATTAACTACTAAAAACCTCTTATTTTGAATTTCTTCCATGGCCATATTAATTTCATCTTCTTCTAACAATACATCAGCAAATCCCTTTTCTACCGCCTCTGTACCAGTTAACCATGTTTCATTGGACATCATATTAGCTAATTCATCTTTATCTATTCCTGTTTTTAAAACATAAGCGTTAACTATGCTCTCTTTGATTTTATTTAAAGCTATTGTCATTTCATTGAAATCTTTAACATTATATCCACCCCATAACACAACCGATGGATCGTGTATCATCATCATTGATGTACTTGACATATAGATATTGTCTCCTGCCATAGCGATTATTGTTGCAGCACTTGCAGCAATACCATCAATATAGACATTTTTAGTTACATTTCTTGATTTAAGATAATTTGCAATAGCATGTGCTGCAAATACACTTCCACCATTGCTGTTTATTCTAATGTTAATATCAGATATCTCTCCTAATTTATCAATATCCTCTATAAATCCAGCAGGTGTTACATCTTCTTCCCACCATGAATAATCGCATATATCACCATAGATTAATATTTCACCTGTGTTTTGATTAAGCTTATTCATCACCCAAAATTTTTTATTTAGTGTTTGCTGTCTTGCTTGGCTCATTGGCATTTATATCATTCACCTCCTTCATTTGTTTTTCTTCTTCTTTTCTTTGTTTGATATATATATTATAGTCTCCACCAGTAAGCTCTTGGGTTTCACGAGTTCTGGTAGAAAAACCATTATCAACTCTTTTTGCGGCTGCATTAACTTCTTTTAAAGGATCTAATTGTCCTTGAGTAGGTCCATTCCATTCAGCTCCACAATATGCCTTTCTAACAAGTGGATCATTAAAAAAGCCCGGTGCATTAATCCTACCTTTTGCAATAGCCTCAGTTAACCACTCTTCATATATTGGCTGACAAAAATCATTTGATAGCCATGTTCTTCTCATTCTAAACATCTTCCAAGCTTCAAGAAGTGATGCTCTACTAGCACTATAGGAGGCTGTAAATTGTTTTACTAATAATTCATATGGTAATTCTAGTGCTGAACCAATTTGCCTGCTTATAGAAGTTACAAAACCATCAAAGTTAGCATTTGGTCTACCAGGATTAGCAACATTTATTTTTTCACCATTGCCAAGTTCAACAACTGCACCATTACCAAGCTTTATTTCTCTATCTTGATCATCTATTTCATCATAATTAGTATCATCATCATATTCGAAATTTGTTTGTCCAAATGGACTGTTTTCTGTATCAACATCATTAGGACTTTCTATAAAAACCGTATACATACCACTTATAACTGCTGCAGTTAGTTCTGCTTCGCTATATCTTGCTAATTGTTTCAAACTTTCTATTACTGGAGCCAATATAGGAACTCCTCGTCTTTGTTCAGGTCTTTCTGCATCCATCAAATGTAAAACATTAGGCCTGCCACTCTTTTTGCCATATTTACTAGTTCTTTTCCACTCTTTTTTTATTGTTTGAGTACCTAGTGGATGAAAATTAGATATATAATAGGCAACTACTTCACCATGCAACCCTATTTCAACACCATTTATGATTTTACTATTGTTATATTCAAAGGTCGGAGTTGACACTCTATCTGCCTCTATAAGCTTAACTCTCAAATCATATGGAATATTTGGTCTTTTAATTACAGGTAAAAGTGCAAAACACTCCCCACTTGCTAAAAAAGATAAAAAAGCAAGTTGCTGCAACTCATAAAAATTATTCATTCTTTCAGCATCACAATGTGGTGTGTCAGCCCATAAAGCAAATTCACGTTGTGCTTTTCGTTCCCACGCCCTTGCCTCTTCATCAGACATCTTTAATATTTCATAATCAATTTGAGGTCTCAACATTAAACCAGAACCAACTACATTAGTTCGTATAGTCTTTATTGCACCAGTAGCTATGGGTGCTCCCATATACAAATCCCTTGAACGTTCTCTTAGAGTGCTCAAATTATCATCTATATCCTCTTTAGTAGAACCACCTGAGCTAATCCACCCTGCTAAACTTTTCTTACTATAGCTTGCGCCATGATGTGAATACCCTGAATTAATTATATTGTGTTTTTTTCTTGCAACAGCTCTATTCAATCCCCATGTAGGACTAATATTATTAATAACATTTTCTAATTTGTTTGCTATACCAATTTTAATCACCCCCTAAAAATCTACTGGTGTAATTCTGCTAACTCTTATATTTGTAGATTTGCCTCGTACTTTCTCCTCGTATTTATTCATCTCTTTTCGCCAATACTTCAACTGCTCTCTTATTTGATATAAATTAGCTCTATCCAATCTCTGACTACCTATTTGATAACTTTGACCATTTATTACAGATAACTCCGCCTCATTCCATGCATCATAGTGTTTTTTTGCCTCTTTATATTCTTCTAGAGCTGTAGGTTTATTTGGAATTTGATTGTCCATTGCTATACTCCTTTGCTTAATTGTCTCTTAACTTTCTTTTTCTTTTTTACATTCGACCCTACATCATATATAATTCCTCGCTCTCGCAAAGCTTGTAGTTGTTCAAAGTTAGGCTTAATAATTTCTAGTGCAGCAGTAGCATAGTTTCTAAGGTCAAGACCTTCATTTCTTTTGTATTTTTTAATCCACTGAAATTTTGCTTGGCCATTTACTAACCTTACTATCCTCTTTTCAGAACATAATGATTTAAAATACTCTAAATCATATCCAGCATTTTCTTCCTTGGGAAAGTGACAATATCCAGGACCATAATCTTTTATATTAAGCCTTGAATATATGGTCTCTTTGCCCTTATCAACACCTATATTGAACAAATGAATCTTTTCTCTATTTGTTGTAGTACAACTATGTATAAAATCTTGATTTCTACCACTAACACCTTTAATACCAAATATATTTCTTACTTCCCTTGGCTTTATAAAGTCATACGCATCATTTGTACGATGTCCACCTGTATCAATGCAAGTTGCAGCTATACGAATAGGTGTGTTGTCAGAATAAAAAAATAAACCTGTCAAATATTGATCAAGTTTATCCCATGTTTCTTTTAACTCTGGATTACAAATTATTTTTTTATACTCTATTCCCCAGCTTTCTTTGTCCTGTCCCCATCCAACTACTTCTACCTCTAGTCTATCGTCCTGAACGTCAACACCTGCCGTTAATATTAAAACTCTATCCGGTACTTGGCAATTGTAGTATTGATTTCTTTTCATTAGATCTCTATATTCAACGCCATCACCTTCTTTATCTTCCCAAACTTGACCTAAAGTAGTATTAAACCAAGTTTTTAAACTTTCCTTACCCTTTTTCTTTGCCTCTTTAAAATCATTAATTATACTAATCCATGGCTCCCATGGAGAAGTTAATGCATTTAAATGAAACCCTCTTTTTCTTTTATCCGGATTTTCTAATGGAGATATATATTTACCTCTATGTAATTGAGATTTCCACTCATACTCAGTTAAGTGTTCTTTACAATTAATACACTTCATTGTTACATCTTCAAATTTAATTCTATTCCAATCAAAAGTTTGATATTTACCACACATAGGGCAAGGTACACACCATTCTTCTTGAGTGGAACTTTCAAACTCCTTATAAATCCTTGATATCTCTTTTTCTGTAGGAGTTGAAACATATATTTTTTTCTTGTTCCAAAAGTTTTTAGTACGTTTTTCAGCTAAAGATAATGGATCACCTTCCTTACCAGCTGATACTGGAAACCTATCAACCTCATCAGCAAGCAAAATACGTATAGGTCTACTTGATAATCCTGTAGGAGCATTAGCTCCAACCATTGCTATATATCCACCAGGGAACCCCTTTTCAAGTATAGTATTATCGCTATCTCTTGATTTGCTTGGTTTTACTTTATCTGTCAATGATGGAGTATCCCTTATCATTGGATTTAGTCTTTTCTTGCTATATGAATTACATAAACTTTCAGTAGGCATTAACAATAGCATTGGTGCAGGATCATAATCTATGTGATAACCAATAATATTATTTAATATTTCAGTTTTTCCAACTTGAGCTGATGACATAATAATTATAGTCTCTACATCAGAATCAGATACACTGTCAAGTATTTCTCTTTGGTATGGTGCTCTATCTGTTCTCCATTTACCTGGTTCTGCTGAACTTTCTGCTGATAGCATTCTATAAGTATCTGCCCATTCGCTAACTTTTAAATCAGGTGGCGGAGCTAATATTTTACATATATTTTTAAATAAGTTTGAAGTTTTTCTTTTTATTTTAATCTTCTTCGCCAAGTTCATCATCCTCTACATACTTTTCATTATAAAACATAGCAGGATCATAATCTTTTAACTCTTCTAAAACTTCAATACACTCAACTTTTATTCGGTCCCTTATGAATTTAACATCATTTTGACTAACTACTGATTGTGCAAGTTTAGAAGGCATTGCTAAAACCTTACTCCTAAAATTAGCTAACATATTTGTCATTACTAATTCTATATCCTCTGACATATGCACTTCGCCACGCATCACCTTTAATTCAATTTCAGACTTCTCTCTCTTTATCTTTTCATGTATAGCCTTCTCTTCTTCATAATCAAGCTTGCTATTATCTTTCATGCCCTCTATGTTCTTATTAATTTTCAAATGTACAATGTAATTTTTTACTGATTTTTCTAGATCATATCTTCCCTTTGCACCACCTCTGACTAATATACCTTCCTGTGCTAAATCCCTGATACGTCTTTCAGTTAAACTAAATAATTTTGATAACACTTTAACCGATACCATGGTACCACTTATGTCATCAACTTTATATGATGCTTGCTCAATTTTGGTTTTTCCATCATTTTCACTCATTTTCTCACCTGCCTTAAATCTATAGAATAAATTCATATTTTTTCAACATTGATATTTCAACCCTGAAACGGAAACGGCGATAAAATTTTTTTTGTAACTAGGCAACATATGGGCTCGCAAGGAACCACACCCTATTTTTGACCTTCTGAAAGGACCCATTTTTATTTTGATATTTACGCAATGAATAATGTTGTAAGAGAAATTAGTTTTATACATCAAAAAACGTCATGTTCCTGATAGAGTGTGACATTTTATAAATTCGTGTTTCTTCTATATATAAGTCAACCAAAAATATTACATCAAATGTCATGTTGCCTAAATTCGTGACATTGCTAAATTTTTTAAAAAATCATTGCCGTTAATTTCTAAAAATCTAACTCAGAAACTAAATCATCAACCTTCAATCTATCAAGTCCTAAATACAATTTTGTATATGATATATCCTCATGTCCTAGCGCTTCTCTTGCTGCATTCATATCCTTGCCACTTAATTCATAAATAAATAGAGCAAATGTCTTTCTCATTGAATGAGTATTAATATGTTTTAATCCAAATGCTTTAGCTGCCTTCTTTATGATCCTACCAGCATGCTCACGAGTAATAGGTTTATTTACACCCTTTGTTTTCTTGTTTGATTTAAAAGCATATTCAAATGAATCTTTATCTTTTATATAATCCTTTATAGCTCTTCTGAGAATACTATTGAGCCTTACTTCTCTTCTGTTTCCTGTTTTTTTCTCAACAATACTTACATAATTATCATCCAAATACCTTGATAAATCCCTTATCTTTATTGGAAGTATATCGCTTATTCTATATCCCGTATAAACTCCAAAGGTAAACAGCAATCCATACATTTCATTCCAATTATTAAGATACTCAATCATATCTTTGACTATCTCTTTATTCGTTATAGGCATAACAGTTGTTTTCTTACCCAATTACCTCACCTGCCTAATTGCTCCTTTATGTCTTTTGTACACTGAAGCAGACTCCATGAGCCTTTTATAATTTATATTGTCTTGATTTTTATTGTCGTTACGGTTGATTTTATTATTAGACTTACTTATATTCTTTAATTTATTATAAATACTTGGTTGTTTAGCCTTTACAATTTCTCCAATGCTCATATCAATACCCCCATTTTGCGTAATAAAAAAAGCACTCAACCAAAGTCAAGAGCTCTTTCACATTATTTTATATTTAATTACACTTTTATTGTTTTTAGTTTACCATAAAAAGTTCGCCAAAGTGCGCCATCTTTTTATTATTTAAACTTTCATTCCGCAATTACTTAATCTAAATGTTGTTTTTTATGATGACATTCAACTATTTCATTACTAAAAGTATTTTATCTTTTTCATAACGTACTTTCACCTTAAAACTGTCGCCTTTGCTGAGCGCACATAAAAAAAGAACTCCCAAAGGAGTTCTTAAAAGTTCAAAGATTATTCGGTAGGACGGCGTACCCTACATCTCTTTTAATACCTGTTAAGGTGTGGCAGCTGCCAGTTCTGCCCTCAAATAATCTTTATAATATCTTATGTATTTGTATACTAATTATACCATAGTTATTTCTCTTGTCAACCATATTTAGCGTTTTTTCTATTTCTTATCGGTATTTTAGATTTTCTTCTATTTATCAACCTTTTTTAATCTTCCAGAGCGTATATAATTATTTAGTTTCGCATCTGTTATTGGATATATTGTTTTTACCCACTTCTTATCCGTATTACTCAATCTTACTGCAACCAACACATTTTTTGATATTTCTTTTATAAAAACTATGCTATCACCTTTGGGATGTATTCCTACATAATCAGGCGATTCTATAATTTCGGGAGCAGCTTCAGTATGCAGCTTAAATTCATCATAGCAAGAATAATCTTTGCAATGTTTCTTAGTATAAGTAATTTTATCTTTACTAATTAATATTTTACTTTCTTGAGCTTCTATTCCTAAAAGTTCAATTATCGAAAGTTTTAATAACCCTAATTCATAAACGTTCTCAACTACATTGTCTATATCAAATTTTTCTGACATACTAAACCCTCTTATATTTTATAAAAATATTATAACTTAATATATTTCATTTGACAAGTACATGCTATTAATAGATTCATTATACAATAAACCATAACATGACAAAACATAATATCCAATCAATAACTAAAATCAATTTGTTTCGTACACCTCCAATAGTTTTTTAATAGCCCTGTCATTAAATCTATCAATCTGTCTACCGCTATAATTTAACTTGCTACAAATCATCCAGGTCTTGTACTTTTTAAAATACTTTAGAATTACTACTTGTTTTTCAAGAGGTTCTAATAACTTTAATAAATCATCAATATAGTTTTTCTTCTCGAAAGCTTTTTCAAGTCTATTTTCTAGCTTTGCCACCTCTTGACCATAAGTTACTAATATTTTTTCAACACTGTTGTAAACAGTGTCAGTTATTCCATTTCCTCCTGGCAAACCTGTTAGTTCTGGAACATTAATATCCCTTTGTGAATTTATAGCCTCACCTAAATTAATAATATTTTCATTAATACAATCAATTTCAAACTGAATATATGTATAGCTGTATAATAATCTCTTAAGTCTTTCTCTCTTTTCGTCCTTCTCCATAACTTCACCACACTCTCTATAAATAGTCTATATATCCTGTCACTACTTTAACTTCACAACTAGTTAAATAATATTTATGCTTAGTTTTTACAACTTTATATCCACACAATTTTAAGCTTTCCGCTTCTAATTTACTCACTATCTGCATACTTACCTCCTGTTAAAATGGTATCTCCTCATCATCACCAATAGGTGTAAATATATCATTATCAACATCACTATCATTTTTCTTGCCTTCTAAAAACTCAACCCTATCAGCCGTTACCCCTGTTTTATATTGCTTTGCCCCATCTTTTTCATAACTACTAGTAGTAATTCTACCATGAACAGCGCATTTGTTCCCCTTATTCAAATAGTTTGCACAATTCTCTGCAGATTTGCCAAAGACAGTTATATAAATAAAATTCGCAGTAGGTTTACCCTGGTTAACAGCTTCTTGCTTTTTATCTCCAAACAAATCCTTGTCCACTGCTAAAGTAAAATTTGTAACTGCCATGCCAGTAGTAGGGATAAACTTTAACTCAGGATCTCTTACTAATCTACCTATCAATACTACATGATTCATTTTTTCCCTCCTCAATCAATGCCCTTAGTAGTAATAAATAATTTATGCTATCAGTAATTTTTTCATTCCACATACCAATGCTATAGTCACCACCCCTGCACATATCATATACGGAAACAGTATGCTTACACATCATACCAGCAAGGGCTTGTACTGGTGTAATATCTTGAACACTTGCTGCCACTTTAAAATTATGCAACCTATCCTCAGTTGCATATTCCTTAGCTTTTACTACTAAAATATCAAGACTTCTATTTACTTGTTCATCAATAATTTTCTTAAATTGCTCCTGTTTCATTGTTTACACCACCAACAACTCTGAATTTTCGTATAAATTACCTACTACTACTGAAGAAGGTATCCAACAATAATCTCTATCAACGTCTACTAATTTTAAAAATGAAATATATCCGTCTGATAACTCGTTGCTTACTATAATATAAGAACCTGCCTCATATTCTACTCTGCCTATAATTTCCTCATCTTCATAAGTAAACTTGATTATGTCTCCTTTGTAAATTTTATTTTCATTTTCTGTATCATCACAAACGCCTGTATATTGACATACATTTGTAACGAGATAAAAATTACCATCAATTTTAGATATATTATCATTTTTATCTTCTTCCGTAGTACATTTATCTCTTTCTTTTGGCATGTAATAAAATATTCCATTTTCACCATTAAATTTTATTATGCTTCCACCATATACCCATTTGCCATTATCAACTCTTTTTCCCCTAAACTTTATCTCGCTCATCTTCTATTCCTCACTACCTCGCTTTTTCTAAATGTTTTTAATAATTCTTCTTTACTCAATCGCATTCACACCTTTCATAAATACTAACCAATGCGTTTTACTTCGTCTATTTCCAAAAAGCGGTTTGTATTCAATAACTTTTAGCACTTGTGATAATTTTATCTGTTCTTCATTCCATTTAAATATTAACACTCCACAATCGTCAAGAACTCTCATACATTCATTAAAACCTTGCTTAATATCTGCTTGCCATGTATTATTGTTAAGCTTTCCGTATTTTTTGGCTATCCACGAATTTTGCCCTGCTTGTACCAAATGAGGAGGGTCAAAAATGACAAGTTTAAATGTATTATTTGGGTATGACATATTTCTAAAATCACCTATTACATCAGGCTTAATAATCAATTTTCGACCGTCGCATAAAGTTTCTTCCAGTTGCCTGTTATCCATGAAAACAACATTTTTATTATTCTTGTCAAACCAAAACATTTTACTACCACAGCAAGCATCTAAAATTAATTTATTCATGATTTGCTACCTCACTTTCCTAATCCTAAAAGCCAAACTACCATCAAAACCATATCCGTCCATAAACTCACGATGCTTTTTATTAACTTCTTCCTGTGCTCTTTTTGCCTTTAAATACTTTGCACAACTATCATGACATGACAGTTTACGGTCTTTGCAGTTCAAGCAAGTATCAATCATATACCATCAACCTCCAATCAATAATCGACAGAATACCTTTTGCTCACTGTCTTTGGCTTGTATTCAGTTTTTAGCTCCTCATACCTCATATGCTCACCATCAAAACGAAACTCAACAGTACCATTATTTCCACGCCTGTTTTTAGGAATATAAACACCAATATTGCCCTCGTCAACATCCGTCTTCCAAATCATAATAACCTTGTTAGCATTTTGTTCTATCTCTCCAGAGTCCCTCAAATCTGTCAAACTTGGCTTTTCAGTTTCTCTAGCAGATCTATTCAATTGAGATAAAAGCAATATGGGAACATCAAGCTCCATGGCCAACATTTTTAAATCCCTAGTTATATCACCAACCTCAAGGTTCTTATTGCCATACTTCTTGTTCGTCCTAATTAGCTGCAAGTAATCCACAATTACAAGAGATAAATCACTAAACTTTAAACAAATATTTTTAATCATCAAAGGAGTAACAAAGGGATTATCAAAAATATGCAACGGCAATCTTGAAAGATGATTACCATAACTCAATATACTCTGCCAATGTTTATCCTTTGCCTCTTCAGTAACACCTTTAAATTTATTTATAAGCAAATTCATTGAAATACCAGTACCAGATGCCATCATTCTTTCTACCAATTCATCACTTTTCATCTCTTGAGAAAAAGCAATAACCCTTTTTTTATTCCTGGCAGCATTAAGACCAATATTCAAAGAAAAAGCACTTTTACCACATCCAGGACGAGCAGCTAATACAATTAATTCGCCACCTCTCATTCCCATTAAATTTCTATCAAGCTTATAAAAACCAGTATCAACCTTACTTCCATCTTGTTCATTACCAAGACTATTTATGTAATTCAAAACAGCTTCATCCATGCTATACAAAGAGCTATCGGACTTACCCTTATTGACATCATTCAACTTTACAATTGCTTCAGTAACCATATCATCAGAATCTGCAGAACTATTTAAAATTTCAGCAGCAATAGCTTTGATTTTTCTTTTCTTTGATAGCTCCACAACAAGTTCAGCATAACGCTTTATAGTTTCCTTAGTCTGAATATTATTAGAACACTTAACACATAATTCCATTGCGCTACTCTGCTCTAACCCAATGCTCTTCAAAAACTCAACCGCTGTAACAACTTCAAATATTTCATTGCTAAAGTAACGACTAATAGCGTGTTCATAAACTTGACCAAGCAATCTATATGAAAAATCTTCAACCTTCAAAACATCAGTTAGCTCACTAACAATTTTATGGTCCATAATAATTGACCCTATTATGCTATACTCAGCCTGTACATTACTATCAACCTGGTTCATTTTTTACACACCCCCTGCATCTTTGCTAAAAGCTGCAAATATTGTTTTCTAAATTTATCAGCAGATAAAATATTCTTACTCCAAAATGTGTCCATTTGACTAAACTCCAACACTACTTTGACATCATAAGGGTCAATCTCATCAATTCTAAACATCAGGTCAAAAGTATAAGACCATTTCTGTAAAGTATTTTCATCTTTTGGCTTTGCACCCTTTATATTCTCACAAATCATATTTGACAAATAAGATGCACACTTATATTGCTTAGATTCATGATCAAATACAATTTTCTTTTTGTCATTCTTCTTACTCAAACTCTCCTCGTTCCGAACCTGGTTTTTAGGTTCGAACAAGATATTAATAATACTTGTATTATTATCCTCCATCTTTTTATGGATACCCCCTCCATTATTTAATGGATACCCCTCCACTTTTTTATGGATACCCCCAACTATTCCAATATAGATTTTCCGTTGAGTTACCAAACCTTTATTATCATTTATAAAATCTACTACCACATAACCCTTATCTTTGAGGTTATTTATCCAAACACTAACTGTTTTTTTATTAACTTTATACAGCTTTGCAAAATAATCATTACTTGCAAAACAAAATCCACCCTTATCAGCCAATGCAGAAATTTCACCATACAAAAGCTTTTCATTAGGTTTTAATTCCTCATCATACCTAACAGTAGCAGGTATAATAGAAAAATAATTCGGTCTTTCCATAGTTCACCAACCTTCACAAACATATTTATTCATAAATATTCAATTTTCAAGGTACAACAATTTAAGGTAGGTGATTTTATACATTTTTAAAAATGTTTTTGTATAAAATCACTACCTGATTTATGAAAATTTACATATAATTATTAAGCAAATACCTCTATATCCAACCCAAGGTCATCAAGCATCTCAATGATATAAAGTTTTAAATATTTCATGGTCTGTATCTTCCATGCACCACCATCTGCCTCCCAAAGAGAACAATATCCACCCTCTTTGAGCCTAAATACAAACTTACTCTCAACCGGTTCAATCTCTGTAAATGTCCTATAAGGTTTAAGAGTAACAGGATTTGGAACAGCTACATCAACCAACCCTTTAGTAGATTGTTTAATAGTAATCTCTTGAGATACGCCATTGTCACCTATAGTTCTTACCGCATTATCAGTCATATTACCTATGTGTGATAGTATTAAACCTAAATCACAATTTGACTTAAATCCAGATTGCAGCATTATGTTAAATGACTCTCTATCAATAAAGCTATTAAATTTCAAGCTTATTTTATCTGGCTGACAAACCGCATATATTTCTCTTATATTATTTTCATCAAGAGAAGACACCAACTCAATCCTGTCATAGTCCTTGATATGTATAAAAAAATTACTTTTATCTATATAATCTAACTTAGATGCAATATAATCCATCAACCCAGTAATACTTTTAAACTCTAAAGCATCAGGCTCATTATAATCATACCTTTTTAAATTTCTATCACTAAATACCTTTCCATCAATCTCTACTAACTCTGGCTTTGACATACCAACTATGTACTGCGCTAATTCTTTTAACATTTTAATCCTCCATATAGTTTTATTTGATTATTATCTGATATTTAAAACCTTGTCCCCTCCTGACTTAGAAAACATGCTCTGCTGCTTAACTTCATTGAGATACAATTGCCCCTCATTATCCTTACTAACTAAAACTTGAGTTTCAACACCCATTTCAGTAGCAAGAGTTGTCTTAGTTTGAATCTTAGTAACAACAAAATCTCTGTTCTCATTAGGTTTAAAGCTAAGAGTTAATGTTATCTTTCTTTCCTTCTTTGGATCAGTGTTCTTGTCAACAATATTTTGAGTAATTTTATCTAGTTCCCTGTTTAATTTCTCAACGATAGCACCATCAGCCAATCTCATGATATCTGCCATTTACTTCACCTCCTAATATTTAATTATTTAATATATTTTTATTTGAAAAATTAATATTAAAGTTGAAAACAATCACAAATTATGATAGAATAAATTTGGTTAGTGAGTCGCATTTATGCGGCTTTCTTTTTTTATTCTTATCCTTGCATCGTGCCATAAAATTATTGATGTCAACTTATTATTAACAATCCTCATATCCTCTATATGGTCCTCTAAGATATCCTCTTCAACATCATCTATCATGCCATCAGACATAATTTGTTTAATACCATCAACTATAGGTGATAACTTGTCTTTAGCAAGAATGCCCTGAAAAACCATATCAACCTCAGTCTTGGGTACTACTACATCAGGCAAATACTTACCCAAAACACTATTATTTTTTAAGTGCCACCAGGCTAACATAGGAGACTTGTATAACTCAGACATCTTGTCCACAATATCATCAGGAACACGAGCCTTGTTATTTTCATAATCACTCAAAGACCTACAACTAACATTCAACCATGCAGCAGCGTCCTCTTGCTTAATACCTGCACTTTCCCTACACGTCTTGTAATAACATATGCAAACCTTACTCATTCAAAATTCATTCCTTTCATGATAAAATACAAATATAAACATCACTTCTTAATAAAATTCAATTCCCTATTATGACCTCTCGTCCCACAAATAAAACTTCTCTCAATCTTAGGTACGGGCTTTGTGATAACCTTAGCGCCACACTTGCTACATTTAGTATCCACAATACGATCCAAAGCCCATGCACTAAATCCACAATTATAACAGGTATATTCTCTCAACTTCTTTTTAGCTCCCTTCTTTAGTTTTCTCCTACTCCTATTCTTCCTAACATACTCACTCCAATGGCCAACAAATATGAAACCTGCAAAAGTTATTAAAGATGCCTGGACAATTATAGTTAAAAACTCAGAGTACTTTATCATTAGTTCCATAAAATGCCCCTTTCTATTACAAGCTTTCCTCAATCAAATTCTCAAGATATTCAATCATCTCATTTAGATCATCAACAGCTTCATCACTATTCAAATTTGTTTGTTTTTAAAATCAACCTCTTTTTCCTTATCCCACTCACCTAAAAAGCATTGAAGCTTAACCTGATTAACATGAGGATAAGTGTATAAAAAGCAATCATGTCCCAAATCCTTTGCATCCATACACAAGTCAACTATCTTATGTACCTTTTTTCTCAATCTAACGTTCATACATTACCTCCGCTTAATTCTTGATTATTTTTAGGTTTATATTTACCAGCAGCAATAGCATTTGCTGCAATAACTTCCATTCTTTTAATTGCCCTAGCTTTATCCTCTGGTGTCTTATCCCTGCAATCATCATCACAAATCATTATGTGAGTATTACCAACTTTAAAATCTTCAACTATATTTCCTATAGGAATTTGAGCCTTAATCATTTACGCACCTCCGAACCTTTTAAAATATAATATGTTTAATGCCTTGTACTTGTTTTTACTAATTTACTTTTACTTCCTTTCAATTTATGATGTTCAAACACCATATATGAGTGGGGATTTTATTTAGTAAGTAGTTCTTGATACTTCAATGACCTTCTTAATGTCGGTAGCATTTAGAAGGTCATTCCCGTTTTCTCTGTAAACATATGTTAACCTAGATAAAACTGAATTAACTTCTCTATAATTTGCATTACTTTCAATTATTATTGTATTAATTTTTTCTTTAAGTTCTGTGCAACGTTTTTTACTTTCTTCACGCATCTCTTTTTCTTTCTGTTTTAATTCTTGTATATCTTTAAACTGTTCTTCCATTTCTTTTGCTCCTTACGTTAAAATTTGCTGTTGCTAGTAGATGTTTTATTGTTAGCCTGTTTCTTGAAATGTGGTTTCGTTTTCGGAAACTTTATTGGTAAAAAAAAGCTCTTCAATCGTTAATCCAAAATAATCTGAAAGTTTTTTAGCCTCTATTAGTGAAAATCTTAAGTCCCCAGTTTCTTTTTTGTAATAGTTACATGCAGAAATGTTCAGAAATTGTGCAATTTCGTTTTGTCTGATATTATTCTTTTCTCTAAGAAGTTTTATCTTATTCAAGTTTAATTCTCCTTTCTTAATTTCCTTTATAGAAACTTTATGTATTAATTATAGTTTCTTTTACGGAATATGTCAATATATATATTTTCTTTTTTAGAAATATTTTTTATTATGGTTTACTTTCGATAATTGAAACTTTATAATGTAATTATATGAAATGGTGGTGAAATAATGAAATTTGGAGATAAATTAAGGTCTTTAAGAAACAAATACAATCTTACTCAAACTGAGTTAGCTGAAAAATTAAATTTATCAAAAGCAAATATTTCTAAATATGAATCTGGTAATTTAGAACCTAATATTCAGACTATTACTACTATTTCAAAATTATTTAATGTTTCTGTGGATTATCTTTTAAAAGATGAACCTGATGATGAATCATTAACAATTGATGAAGAATTTCAATCATTATTAAGCGACCCTAAAACATTAGTAGCATTCAAAGATTTTCAAAACCTAACAGATACAGACAAACAAGAAATAATAAATTTTATAAAATTCAAAAAACAGCAGAATAATTAGGAGAAAGTAATTATGGCGGATGTAAATTTAAATAAATTATTTAATTTTCATGAAAAAATAGAAATGCCTGAAACACTTAAACCTTTTTTATCTGATAAAGAGCAAGTATTTTTTACAGTGAAAACAATTAGAGATGCTGCAGTTTTTACGGACAAAAGAATATTAGTAGCAGACAAGCAAGGTATAACAGGTAAAAAAATAGAGTACTACACAATTCCCTACAAAAATATAGTTACATACTCTGTTGAAACAGCAGGAACCTTTGACTTAGATTCTGAAATAAAGTTGCAAATGTCAGGTGGTATTTCAATTGAGTTAAAATTTCTTAAAGACAAAAAAATGGACTCATTACTGTTAGAAGTATATAGAATTATTACCGACTTTACATTTGATAAGTAACAAACAAAAATAATAAAAATAGAAATAACAAAACGGGATTATACTACATCATGGGGGAAACACTGACAACTTAATAAAAATTTATAACTATGGATCATAATCCCATATCATTTTTTTGATGTGGGATTTTTTATTTAAATAAATAGGCTTGATATTAACATGTTTTTATCATGATGTTTATACTTATATATTAAATTATAAAGGATGGATATATTATGTCCTATAGCATTGGTTGGGATAAACCCCTGAGTTGTAGCAATATAGATTGTAATGAATTTATATGTATTGATTTTGAAACAGCAAACAGCAAACGCCAGAGTGTATGCCAATTTGCTCTTATATATTTTAAAGATGGAGTAGTAATTCAAGAAAAAGAATGGCTTATAAAACCTCCAAAAGATTATAGAAATTTCAGCGAATTTAATATTCAAATTCATGGAATTAGACCTGAAGATATAAAAGATAAACCAGAATTTAATGAATTATGGAATGAAATATATCCCTTATTGAATGGCAAAACTCTTGTAGCGCATAATGCGCCATTTGATGTAGGAGTATTGAGAAGTCTAATAGAATACTATAATATAGATTATCCTGAGTTTAATTTTATTTGTACATGCAGCGTTGCTCGTAAAACATGGGATAAACAAATAAACTATACGCTAAAGAATATTGCAAATCAACTAGGATATTTATTTAATCATCATGATGCACATGATGATTCACGTACATGCGGTAAAATTTTATTAGAGGCAATGAAATATCATAAAGTAAAAACATTAAAAGAATTAGCAGAAAAAATAAATATGCAAATTGGATATGTATCTGAAGATTATTATTTACCTTGCAGTATATACAATGGTTTTAAAGGCCTAGGTGGTAAAAACGATAGGGTTAAGGTGTGCGAATTAACTCCTGCTTCTAATTGTGAATTTGATGAGGACAACCCTCTTTATAATCAACATGTTGTTTTTACCGGAACATTGATAAGTATGACAAGGCAAATAGCAATGCAAAAAGTTTTAAATATAGGTGGCTTGATAGATCAAGGTGTTACTAAAAATACAAACTATCTTGTTATGGGAGTTCAGGACTATGCCATATTTTCAGATGGAAAAGAAAGTTCCAAGACTAAAAAAGCAAAAAGATATATTGAGGAAGGTCAAGATATACAAATTATTCATGAAGATGATTTTATAAAAATGATTATTTAGGGGGTGAATTATCATAGACGTAAATTCAATTTATAAAAAAGTGTTAGAAATATTTGAAAGCAATGAAAAATCGCTAGAAAGTGTTGAATTAAAAATAAATAAGCAATATTCAACTGTAAGTGTAGAGAATACTGCTGCTATTCGAATAAAATTGAGTAGTAAAACTAATTATATTTCAGTAAAATCTAGGTATATACACTTGTTTAAAGAATCTATGAAATTGACATCTGGCAAGAGTGAAAAGGACTGGATCCGTTACCAGATCACAACAGAATACGATTTAGATGAAATATCAAATATTTTATTATATATATATGATGACTGCAAGCCATCAGGTACTATGTTCGGTTGCTGCTCTAGATTTAATGCATGTAGCGATGCTAAAAAATGTGTTAATCCAAATAAACAACATGCAAAAAACTGCTGGTATAACGAAAATCTGAAACGAGGCAAGATATTTTATGGAGTTAATAGGAATATATAACTTTTAATTTCATATAAATGCAAAATTTGTAGAAAAGAGGAATATATGCAAGATTATTATAAAAAACAACTTATAAAAATTTTACTAGATAATAAGTTATATAAGTGCGATGGAACAGACTTTCAAAAATTTGTAAATCAAATATTTACATATAAAAATGAAAATTTCACTCCCGTTAAACCTCAAGGAAATATTGGCGATAGGGGTAATGATGGCTATATATATAATGCAGGAGTATATCTTCAGGTATATGGGCCTGAAGATTTAAGTAATATAGATACTCAGAAATACGCAATTGCAAAATATGAAAAAGACTTTTTGAAATTGTTAAATCATATTTCAAATGCAAAATGGCCAGCTATTAAAAAATTTATTTATGTTATAAACGATAAATCATATGGTTTTTTTCCCGATTTGCTAATACTACGAGATAATTTATATAAAAGTCATCCAGAAATTAAATTTGATATATATGGTAATGATCAACTACGAAATATTATATTATCTCTTCCTTTGGAACATCAAGAAGATCTATTAGGTTCAATTTATGAAATTGAAGATTATATTGATATACTAGATGCTAATATACTAGATAAAACTATAAAAGCTATAATAGATGATTATAAAATTCCTTACACTATTAATGGTAACCCATTAAAAGTACCTAATTGGGACAGAAAGATAGCGTTTAATAAGCTAAAGTGTAAACCTCCTGAAACAAAACTTATTGAAGGATACTACAATATTGATAAAATAGATGCAATACTAAATGATGATAATAAACCAGAAACAGATGAGGCGTTATCGACAATAGTTAAAACTATTTACAATGAGTCGGTTATAGTATACCCCAAAAGTGAAGAGGATCAGTTTTTTTATATTTTCAATCAATTAATGGATAAGGTAAAAACAAATAGAACAATAAGTGATATATCTAAAAGTAGTGCTATATTTTGTATAATGAGTAAATATTTTGAAGTTTGTGACATATTTAAAGAACCCCCAGAAGATTACAAAATAGCAGAGTTATAGCCTCTGCTATTCTTCCTTTACTTTTAAATCTATAGTCATTCCTAATAATTTACCATTATCACCTGTATCATTAAGTCTTTGAACAATTGAACTTTCAAGGTAATCATAAATTAATATATCCTGCACATCTTCTTTATCAAATTCTGCAAGTATTCCATTATACAAGCTATTATTTATTGTGAAAATAAATTGAAAATCATTTTTCTCATTGATTTTTTTCAAGAGTTTTAATAAGCTTATAATTTGTCTTGGATCTGTTTCTGAAAAAATATGCTGATCGTTAAATATAAATTTTATATTATGATTGTTTTGTAATGTCAACAAAAGTAAATCATACAAATATATTTTTACTAATCCTATTCCGCCTGATGTATCACTTTGAATACTTGGCTCTATTTCAAATCTATTTTTATTATTTCCTTTATTGTTTTTTATGCTTAATCCAGATATGGAATTTTGATAAATACTTTTTGCATACTTCATGTATACTGATGAAATATTGTCTGTATAATCCTTTTTATCTTTCAAATATTTATCAGTTTCAACATTGTCAATAGCCATTTGTGATTCTAATTCCGTTATTTCATTATTAGCATCATCAATAATACTTTTTGAGCTTGATAACTTATACAACTCATCTTGCTTTTGCCTTAATCTTTCTTGAATTGAATCATATTCTGAAAAGCTTGTTGTTGTGGATAAAATATTATAATATTCATCTATTTTATTATCCAACTCTGAAAGTTTATTTCTTATACTTTCTAACGATTTTTCAATTCTATCTTTATTTTCACTTAATCTTAATTGTCTGTTTTTTAATAATGTGTCATGAAAGCTAGAAACATTCTCAACTTTTTGTCTTATCATTTCTGGAACTTCTATTTTCATCTGTTCGTAAAAATTAATAACATTTGCAGAATCTATATCAGGATTAATTTTAAGACTTTCCAATATTGAACTTAACCGTTTTTCATATAAATACAAATTATCTTGTAAATCGCTTTTGTTATTTTTTAATGAATTATACGTGTTTTCAATTCGAGTGTAATCTTCTGAAATTTTAAAAGTACTTAATTTATTTTTTAGATCTTCAATTTCTGCTTTTATATTTTGAATTTTCAAATCTAATTTTTTATCGTTTTTGTCAAAATACTGCTTTATTACTTCATTTTTTTTAATTTCACGTATAGCATTAGATTTTTTATTTATTTTTTCCTTATCACTTATTTTTTTCTCACACAATTCATAATCTAAGCCAAGTAATAAACTATCTCTTTTTAAAGCTTTATCTTGATCTTCCCTTTTTGTTGTACAAATTGCATCATCATACTGATTCTTCTTAAATTTCAAAAATTTACATATAATATTTCTAAATGTTATTCCTTTAATTTTAGGTTGATAATTTGTTGAAATATCATATAAAAATTTTCTATATTTATTCAATTCCTTTGGTTCGTCGTTAAGATAAACTATCTTTTCTTGTTCAGTATTTCTACAAATTGTATATAATTTGTTATTAACTTTAAAATCTAAATAGAATTTCCAGCCTTTAAGCAATTTAAATTTAGGGTTAAAATCAGCACCTAAACAAAAATCTACTAACTCAATTGATAATGTTTTTCCTGTACCATTTACGGTGCTTTGCCTATCGCTTTTAGTACGTTCAGCATATATAATAGTTAATCCATTTTCATTAAATTTTATATCTTTAAAAGTAGGCATATTTGAATATAACTTAATTAATTTCACGATATAACCTCCCTTTTTTATCTATATTAATAGCTCCTATTGTATATAAATAGTCTATCGCAAAAACAAAATAATCAAATGTACAATTGTATTTAACGATTTTCTTATCTATGTAATCTTTAATATAATTATCCCAACAAGTTTCAATATAAGTAGGAGTATTTAACATACTAAGAATAATTCCACCTATTCCAAACAATGATTTACTCATTTCAGTATGCTTATTAGGCAATATCCTACATCCCATGAAACTCACCTCCATTTTTTAATAATTATATTAATTTTTATTATATATTTTATTATACATTATGATATTTATCAAGCTTTTATGAAAATTTCTTTACTTTCGAACAAATGTTTGATACAATTCTATTGCATAAACTAATATTTGTCAAGAGGTGAAAAATGTACTATAATATGCTAAATAAATCAATCTACTTACTTACAGAATATCAAATCTTTGATTATCCTATAGATAAAGATACAATTGAACAAATCATTTTAGACAAAAATCTAAAGGTTGCTACACTTAAAAACCTATCCGCGGCACTTTGTATTGATGATACTATTCTCGTGCCTAAATCCCAAAATAACGCCTACAGAGAAGACATTGTTCATGAACTTGGACATGCATGTTATCATGTTGGCAATTCCCTATTAAAGGATAAAATTATAGTAAGTAAACAAGAACAGCAAGCTAATGCATTTGCTGCATATTTTTTAATGCCTGTTTATGTATTTGAGGAGGCTATGAAATATTGCAATGATAATTATGTGCTTGCGGAAGAATTTGGGGTGACAGTTTCTTTTGTTAAATTTCGAAAACAACTAACTGAAGCTCTAATTTATGATGGCTATTTTAATGAACTGCTTAAATCGTATGATTATTAGATCCATTAAGAACATATATATTATTAAGCATATATTGTTATAGAAAGGTGAGGTTATGAAAAAATACTGCATATACTTAAGAAAATCAAGGGCAGATTTAGAAGCTGAAACGCATGGTGAAGGTGAAACTCTTGCTAGGCATGAACGTGCCTTGATGGACCTTGCTAAAAAGCAAAAATTAAATATTGTAAAAATATATAAGGAAGTCGTATCAGGTGAAACAATAACAGCTCGTCCTGTGATGCAGCAGCTGCTAGGTGATGTGGAAAAAAGAATGTGGGCTGGAGTATTGGTTATGGAAGTAGAACGTCTTGCTAGGGGCGATACTATAGATCAGGGACTAGTTGCACAAACTTTTAAATATTCGAATACCAAAATCATCACTCCAATGAAGACCTACGCCCCAGATAACGAATTTGACGAAGAATATTTTGAGTTCGGACTATTTATGTCAAGGCGAGAATATAAGACGATAAATCGAAGATTACAGGCTGGTAGAATATCCTCTGTAAAAGAAGGTAAGTGGGTCGGTAATAAAAAACCATATGGATATGAAATAGTAAAATTAGAAGGTCAAAAAGGGTATACTTTAAAAATAATACCTGAAGAAGCATCTGTTATAAAGATGATATTTGAACTTTACTCTATAGGTGAAGAGCAACCAGACGGAACTATAAAACGATTAGGCTCAACATTAATAGCTAATAAATTAAACGAACTAAAAATAGCTCCTGCAGTAGGTGACTCTTGGAGTCCATCACGTATACTTGAACTAATAAGAAACCCCGTTTACAATGGTAAAGTAAGATGGAACTGTAGACCTGAAATTAAAAAAATGCAAGATGGAGTAATAACTATTGAACGTCCACGTGCTGATGAGGATGATTGGCTCCTTTATGACGGATTACATGAAGCAATAATAGATGAGGATCTGTTTAATAAAACGCAGGAATACTTAAAAAATAATAAGCCAAAACCAGCACCAAACAAGAAGCCTATCAAGAATCCATTATCAAGCCTAATTGTATGTGGGCTGTGTGGTAAAAAGATGGTTCGTCGGCCATACCCAAATAGAACTCCTGATGCATTAATTTGTCCACAATCGGGATGTAAAAATATAAGTTCATATTTATCTTATGTAGAAGATAGAATACTGGTATCATTAAAACAGTGGCTTACTGACTATCAGCTGCAGCTAAGTATTGAAAATAAAGAAACTGTTAGTAATACAGAAATAGAAGTTAAAAAGAAAACAGTTGAAAAATTAAAAGGAGAAATAACAGGGCTTAACAATCAAATGAATAATATACATGATTTGTTAGAGAAAGGTATATATACAGCAAAAGTATTTATAGATAGATCTAAAATAATTAATGAGAAACTTAATGAGGCCAAAACCAATCTAGATATACTAAATAAGTCTTTAGAAGATTATGCAAAGTATCATAAAAAACTAATAGAGTTTATACCAAAAGTGGAACATGTACTTGAAGTGTATTATTCTATCGATGACCCAGAAGTAAAAAATGCCCTGCTGTGCGAAGTAGTATCAAAAGCAGTTTACACTAAAACTAAACGAGTTGGTAAAGATAAGAACTTTGATGACTTTGAATTAATTGTATATCCACGAAGGGCTAAATAGCAACGAAATTTAAAACCGACAACCCCTTGGGTAGTAAGAACTTGGGCATATGGAAATGGTTGCAACATTATTTAAAAAACTCTTAGAAGGTGCTACTAGAGACGAACTTGTAGCAGCAGGTTTCGGAGGCTATTATGCTAACCATGAAACTTGTCCTTTTTATCTAGATGGAAGCGGATCACCATGGACAGCCACATATACTCAAGCGAAAGGAGAACCTATAGCAGATTTATACAATGACTTAGCAGGAGAGCAAAAGGCAAGGGTGACTTATGAAAATCTTATTAAATTAACCGATGACCCCCTTGTAAAAGATACACTAAGATGGCTTAGAGAAAGAGAAATTGTCCATTTCCAAAGATTTGGAGAAGCTTTGAGATTAGTAGAAGAATATACAGCAAATAAAAAATTTTATTAATTATAGAATATAACTCAATACAAATTTTTATTATTACTATGCCTATATGATATATATTTAATGTCTATCTTATAGGCTTTTTTATAAATATATGTATTTTTTTGGATAATTGTGTTAATATACATTTAGGAAAAAATATAATAGTCTTGGAGGTTTATATGAATTTTAAGGAATACAAATATACTCGACCCGATATTGATACTATAAGGATTCAATATCAATCTTTAATAGAAAAATTCAATAATTCTAAAACAGCAGATGAGCAGTGTAATATTATAAATGAAATAAATAATTTGTCAAAAAATATAGATACCATGATGAATCTAGTTGCTATACGTCATTCAATAGATACTTCTGATGAATTTTATGATGCAGAAAATGAATACATGGATAATACATCTCCAATATTTCAAAGCTTGACGGTTAACTATTACAAAGCCTTAATTAACTCGAAATTTAAAGATGAACTTAAGAAAAAAATCTATCCACAATACTTCACTATGGCAGAAATGCAAATTAAGTCATTTTCTGATAATGTTATCTCTGACCTTCAAGAAGAAAATAAGCTGCAAAGTGAATATGACAAATTAATTTCATCTGCAAAAATAAATTTTAATAATAAGACATTAAATTTATCTCAAATGCAACCTTACATGCAATCATCTGAAAGAAAAATAAGAAAAGAAGCGCATGAAAAATACAGCAAATTTTTCGAAGAAAATATACATAAATTTGATGAAATATTTGATAAGATGGTTAAAATAAGACACAAGATCGCAACTAAATTAGGATATAAAAACTTTGTAGAATTAGCTTATATAAGAATGCTTCGTTCGGAATATGATGCAAATGATGTAGAAAAATATAGAAATCAAGTTTTAAAGTACATTGTACCATTATCTATTGAGTTACGTAAAAGACAAGCAAAACGACTAGGCTTAAGTGATTTCAAGTACTATGATAAGAATTTAAATTTTACTACAGGTAATGCAAATCCAAAAGGTGATAAGGATTGGATGTTAATTAATGCTAAAAAAATGTACAGCGAATTATCGCCAGAGACAAAAGAATTCTTTAGCTATATGGTGGAGCGAGATTTGTTTGACCTAGAAACAAAACCAAACAAACAATCTGGAGGGTATTGTACTTATATACAAAACTATAAATCTCCATTTATCTTCGCTAATTTCAATGGAACATCAGGAGATGTTGATGTTTTAACACATGAAGCAGGTCATGCTTTTCAAGTTTATGAAAGCAGTCACATTAAGTATCCAGAATTAATCTTTCCAACTTATGAAGCCTGCGAAATTCATTCAATGAGCATGGAATTCATAACATGGCCTTGGATGAACTTGTTCTTTGAAGAAAATGAGCTAAAATATAAATTTTCCCATTTATCAGATGCTATTTTATTTATTCCTTATGGAGTTACTGTTGATGAATTTCAACATAAAGTTTATGAAAACCCAAATATGACTCCAAAAGAAAGAAGAACTTTATGGAGAGAAATTGAAAGAAAATATCTACCATTCATAGATTATGGTGATAATGAGTTTTATGAAAATGGAGGATATTGGTTCAAGCAAGGACATATATTTGGCAATCCTTTCTACTATATAGATTATACATTAGCTCAAGTATGTGCTTTTCAATACTGGGTAAAATTTAACTTAGGTGACCGAGAAAAAGCTTGGAATGAATATTTGCATTTATGCAAAGTTGGAGGTAGTAAGCCTTTCTTGGAACTATTAAAAGAAGGAAATCTTAAAAGCCCTTTTCAAAATTCTACTATCGAATCAATTATAACCCCTATAAAAAATTGGCTTGATTTAATTGATGACACTAAATTATAATAATGAAAATTAAATGTATCTATTATGATTTTTCTTTTATACAAAACAAATCATATAAAAAGTGTATAAGTAATCTACTTTATACACTTTTTATATGATTATTTAAATATCTCTTCCTTTAGTTTTAGAGCAGTTGGAGTAATTGCTATTCCACCCATAGCTGTCTCTCTCAATTCAGGAGGTAGTTGCCTTCCTACCTTATACATAGCCCAAACTACTTCATCAAATGGAATTTTACTTTTTACTCCACTCATAGCTATATCTGCAGTAGTTAGTGCACTTACAGTTCCCGCAATATTTCTTTTTGCACAAGGAACTTCTACTAACCCAGCTACAGGGTCACAAACAAGTCCAAGAACATTTTTTATTACAATTGCAGCTGCATCAAAAGCTTGTTCAGGGGAACCACCCATCATTTCTACAACTGCTGCAGATGCCATTGCAGCGGCAGAACCACATTCAGCTTGGCATCCTCCCTCTGCCCCCGCAATGGTTGCATTCTTAGCTATTATAATGCCAACACCTGATGCAGTAAATAGTGCATGAACCAAATCTTCTTCTGATTTTTTTAATTTTTCCCATGCTGAAATAACAACAGCTGGTAAAATTCCGCAAGATCCTGCTGTTGGGCATGCAACAATTCTTCCCATAGCTGCATTTACTTCAGAAGATGATATTGCTCTAGCCATAGCCCTTACCATAAAATCCCCTGTTAAAGTTTCTCCTATATTAGCATATTGTTTTATTTTTAAAGCATCCCCACCAATTAATCCACTTACGGATACCACATTGTTTTCCTGAGCATATAAAGAGGAACTCATCATGACGCTTAAATTATGCTTCATTTTATCTATAACTTGTGTCCTTTTAAGCCCACTTTTTTCTATTTCTCCCCTTATAGTATATTCCCATATAGCTATGTTTTCTTTATTGCATATTTCAATTAATTCCTTACCACTCGACACAAACATATCAGAAAGCTCCTTCCACAACTGGGTTTATAAATTTTACATTAACTATTTCTTTAATTTCTCCTACCAAGTTCATTACTTTTTCTGATAAAATACTATCTGTCTCTAGTGCCAATGTAGCTACTTTACCTTTCCCATTTCTATAAACCTTCATACTTGCAATGTTTATGTTCTCTTCATACAAAATAGATGATATTTTAGATATAATACCTGGCAAATCTTTATGTTGAGTCAACAATGTTGGATGTTCACCAGTAAATTCAACTTTTTGTCCATCAATATCAGAAATAATAATATTTCCTCCCCCTATTGATGATCCTGTTACTTGTGTTACACTTCCGTCTTCTTTTGTAATAATAAATTTTACTGTATTTGGGTGAACATCACCTAAGTCAGTTTCTAAAAAATTATAAGCAACATTATTTTTATTTGCAATTTCAAAAGAATTTCTTAATGCTTCATCCCATGGATCCATATTTTGTATACCTGCAACTAATGCCTTATCTGTACCATGTCCTTTATACGTTTTAGCAAAAGAACCATGGAGTAAAAAATCAACCTTTATAACCTTTCCTCCCGCGATCATTCTTGCAACTTTCGCTAATCTAGCAGCCCCTGCCGTATGAGAACTTGATGGTCCAATCATAACAGGTCCAATTATATCAAAAACTCCATAATCCCTCATTTTTACTCTCCTCTCGTATGCATATTACAATTAATTTATAATTTTATATTATTTAAATGTCTCTACGGCATGCTTAAGCTTATTAATTATTGGAAGGTTGTACGGACATCTTGATTCACATTTACCACAACGCACACATGAATCTGCCTTAATAGGCATTGAATTATACCTATCTTTTCCAAATTCAACTAAATTATATCTTGTTACATATCCTTCAAAAATAAAAACATTCGGAATATCTATTCCTTCTGGACATGGCTTACAGTATCCACACCTTCTACAAAAATCATTTCCAAGATCTTTAACCTCTCGGTTTAGTTCGACAATTTCTTCTTCAGTCAACTCTAACTTACTATCACCAATTGAGGAATTTTTTACTACTTGCTCAACTGAATCCATACCTGGTATAGCAACTGTAATTAAATCACTATTTAATATGTATTTCAATGATAGTTCTGGCTTACTAAATGCTCCGCCTGCTATAGGCTTCATAGCAATTGTTCCCATTCCACGCTCTAACGCTTTTTTAAACAATTCTGTACCCTGTGATTCAACTGGATTAAATGGAAATTGAATTGTTTCAAAATCTTCACAATTTAATGCCTCAATTAATATCTCACATATATGACCTGTAATACCTATATGTTTTATTAGTCCTTTTTCTTTAGCTTCAACCAATGCTTTCAATGCACCCTCGCTAGACAAAATCATATCTAGCTGCTCTATTTTACTTACATTATGAATTTGATATAAATCTATATAATCTATATCCATAGCTTCTAAACTAAGTTCAATTGATTTTTTCATATCATCATATGTATATCCCATGGCTTTAGTAGCAATATAAAAATTTTCTCTACCTACATACTTAAGAGCATTCCCAATATACTCTTCACTTACTGTATATGCTCTTGCAGTATCTATAAAATTAATTCCTCTATTTTTACATTCTAAAATAATTTTTGTTGCTTCTTCCTGCGTTACTCTTTGGATAGGTATACCGCCAAAACCTACCACTGAAACTTCCATACCAGTATTCCCTAATAATTTTGTCCTCATTTTCTACTCATCCTCCTATAACAATATATTTAAACCATATGTTATTTTTATACAATTATATAACATATGCATATTAACGTCAATTAATATTGAAGTTACATCATCCATACTAATTGTAAAACATAACATCCCATAAAATTATATTTTATGGGATGTTTATATGTTTGGAAGAAGATTGAAAAAGTATTATATAATATAGTTATTACCCAACTACTCTATTTTATTCATATTATTTAAATATTTTAATATTAATAAGTATAAAGTTCCTTTTTCTTTCTAGAAGTGATTTAATTTTAAGGAGATAGCTGTGAAAAATAAAAACTTTTTTATACTAATACCAATATTCATAGTATATGTAATTATTTTTAGATTTTTATATTTAGAAAATGGTTTATCAATAATAATAAAAATATGCCTGCCAATTTTCTTAGGTTTATTTATTGCAGTTTTACTAAATCCTCTATTGATATTTTTCCAGTATAAAGTTAAAATAAAAAGTAGAAGTTTTTCAATATTACTAACATACATAATGTTTTTTGGAATAATCAGTATTATTATTACAGTTATTGCACCTAGTATTATTCATAATTTATCTTTACTTTTAAAAGATTTACCTAAACTTTTCTTTTCTGCGAATCGTTATGTTTCAAATCTTATTGGAAATTATAGTATATTCGGTGGGACTGAATCTTTTTATTTTACACTACAGGAATACTTATTTAATTTTGCTCAGAAATTTACTTCTTTATTAACAACATTTATAAATATTGCTATAGGACATGTGATAGATATTTTTGCCGCAGTATGGGACTTTATTCTTGCTGTAATTATATCAGTTTATATTTTAATGGATAAAGAAAATTTTGAGAATTGGTTTTATAAACTTTGCCATAGTTTGTTTGAAAAAAAATATGCTGATGATATAGTTTATATAGGTTATTCTCTTAATAAAAATGTAACCACCTTCATAATCGGAAAATTATTAGATTCTATTTTGATTGGTTTTATAGCATTTTTAGGTTCGAAATATATAATAAATTCTCCCTACCCACTAATTGACGGATTAATTGTTGGAGTGACGAATGTAATTCCTTACTTTGGAGCTTTTATAGGTGGAGTACCCGTAACATTAGTAGCCTTATTGAATAATCCAACAAAGGGAATTTTTATGGCAATTTTCATTTTATTATTGCAACAATTTGATGGAATGATTCTTGGCCCAAAAATTATTGGAATTAGACTATCTATTAAACCTATAATAATTATAATTTCTATAATTATAGGTGGTGGATTATTTGGAATAATAGGAATGTTTTTAGCAACTCCAATTGTTGCATTAATTAAAACTTCTGCAGATGCATATATAAATATTAAATTAAAAGATAAAAATATTCATTTGCCTCATGAAAATATCTAATTTTTCAACAATTGTGGATAAATCTGTTGACAACTATCGAAAAAGATATCAAATCTGTGCATAACTTAATAATTAAATTTGCAGGAGCTGTGTATAACTTTTTAAATTTATCTTTTATAACAGGGATTGGTGAAAAAAATGTGGAATGATAAACGATATCATACTCTTGACTATGAATTAAAAAAGGTATTTGGAGAAAAAGCTATAAAGCTATCAATAGATGGTAACTTTACTTGTCCAAATAGAGATGGAAAAATAAGCGATAAGGGCTGTATATTTTGCAGTGAAAGGGGTTCAGGCGACTTTACTTCAGATAGAACAAAGACAATTTCAACACAAATTTGTGAACAAAAAGAATTTATGTCTAAGAAATGGGTAAGTAACACATATATTGCTTATTTTCAAAACTATACTAATACTTATGACTCTGTTGAAAACTTGAGGATAAAATTTTATGAAGCACTAAGTTGTCCAAATATAAAAGGATTAGCTATAGCTACAAGACCTGATTGCATAAATAAAGAAATTGTTGAACTCTTGCATGAAATAAATTCTAAGACTTTCTTGTGGATTGAACTTGGTTTACAAACTATAAATGAAGAGACTTCGATGTTTATCCGTAGAGGGTACAAGTTAGCTGCATTCGATACAGCCGTAAATCTTCTGACAGAAAGTAACATTAGAGTAGTAGCACACTTAATCATTGGGCTTCCAAACGAAACAAAACAACAAATACTAAAATCAGCTAAATATATAGATAATTTGAACTTATGGGGAATTAAACTTCATATGCTTCACATACTAAAAAACACGGATTTAGAAAAATACTTTAATAAAAATTGCTTTCATATGTTATCACAAGATGAATATGTTGATATTATATGTGATATATTAGAGTTATTAAATTCAAATATAATAATACACAGATTGACTGGTGATGGGAAAAAATCAGATTTAATTGCTCCTCTTTGGAGTTTAAATAAACTTAAAGTATTATCTGAAATAGATAGAGAATTAAAATATAGACAAAGTATTCAAGGTATAAAAAGTGCATTGTAATTTTAATGTAACACTGTATTAAAATTTTTACATTATAATTAAACTAGTAAAAGAAATACTATGACAAAATAGTATTTTTTTATTATATTAATAAATTAATGGTAAAAGGTGATAATATTGTATATGACATTTATAATTTTTTAATGTTTTATATTAAAAATGGGTGAAGATAAATGAAGAAATTATTAATTATGATCATTTTAATTTGTGTGTTCTCTTTAAATACAACATATGCTTACCCTCATATATATTCTGATATAGGAGGTGATTCTAGCGAGCCAGCTGTAAGCTTATTATCAAACTATGGGATTATAAGTGGCTATCCTGACAATACATTTAAGCCTGATAAGCCAGTTACACGTGCTGAAATGGCTAAAATAGTTACAATTGCTGCAGGATATTATGAATATTCCAAAAACATGACCAGTATATATGATGATATGGAAGGTCATTGGGCTGAAAGCTATGTTGAACTTGCCAATGTTCTGAACATTGTTAAGGGAACATCTAGTAATACATATGATCCAGACAATTTTATTAAGTTTGAAGAAGCAACTACCATGATAGTACGTTTGTTAGGTTACACTGACGAATCGCTTGGTGGAAATTGGCCGAGCAATTATTATGAAAAAGCTGAAGAATTAAATCTATTTAAAAATATAAGCAATAGAACAGGTTATGCATCTCGTAGAGATATATCTATAATGCTTTATAATGCATTAAATTGTAATTTAGTAAAAGTTAAAGAAAATAATAGTATATACAATACAGGTAAAAAACTATTGTCTTTAATAGGATCAATGACTACTAAAGAAATAAAATTAGATGCCTTAAAAACAAATGATAATTTTGATTATACCAATTATTTATTTAACAAATGGGATGTTTATTGTAATCTGGACGGTGATACTGTCTATATGAACAATCCAAGATTTAACGAATTTTCAGGTAATGTCACAAGTATATTACCAAACAGAGTAATTTTTGTTACTGATGCTTCTGGTAATGTTAGGGCTTTTCAACTACCTAATATTCCTATTATATTTAATGGTGCAGTTGGAAACTTTGAGACATTGGAAAATTCAAAAATAAAGGTAGTATATGAAGATGATTCATATAATGGTAATGTAATTGGTGTAATATCATCTGGTGTTACTGATGTAGTTTTAATCGACTATGATAAATTATATTCCCCTGGAGATAAAACTTTAGCAGGCAAATATCTTCCTATTAATTCAAGCTCACAAATTAATTATAGTAAATTTCATATATATGGCGATGTCTCTTCTCTCGATGAAATAAAAGAAAATGATTTAGTTTACTTTTACGAAACTGAAGAATCGTCTTTTAAAAAAAGCGCGCTTACTATTGAAGTTGTAAGAAAAAAAGCCGAAGGAATAGTAACTAATTTTGAAATAAAAGATAATACAAGCTACTACACAGTAAATAATGAAGTATATAAAACTGCTAGTAATTTCATCTTTACAGAGAATGCTTCAATTAAGGATAATGTAAGCTTGATTTTAGACAAAAATAATAATATAGTCAAGTTATTTATATTAAATTACGGTAAAATGCCATCAACATATGGTATAGTTCTAGATTCAAACAATGGAGTCAATAGTCTTGCAACTGTTAAAATTTTAGATCAGTATGGTATTTTAAAAACTTATTACTTAGCCGAAAATACTAGTGTAGTAACTAAAGCTAGATCAAATTACAATGTACAATATATCACAAATTTGAAAAAGAATGATATAGTCAAATTTGATCCTGTAACAAAAGGAAATTTAAAGGTTATTTCTTTAAAAACAACAAACACAATTTCAAATTATTATAATGAAGATACTCAGCTTATTGCAAACGGTAGTAAAGTTACTTCTAATACATTTATTGTTTACGAATTTAGTGGTAAATATCAATTACTTAAGCCAAATCAATTAGATAAATATCTAATTGGTAAATCAACAGTAAGCCATAACGGTAACATTGAAGCTTTATATCTTAGTAAAGGGCGAAAAGAAAATTATTTCGTTGAACCATCTATTCCTGAAGTTGATAAGAATTTTGACGGTACAGTATATGGTTTAATAAGTGGATTTACAAAAATAGATGAAAACAAATATAAAGTTTCATTTTTTAATAATAGTAATGTATTTTATATTTCAAGCAAATCAGAAACAGGTAATAATTTCTCATCGTATATAAATACATATACTAAATCAGTTGTTGAAAAAAATAATATAATCAGCATAGAAAAGGTTACGCCTGAAACAGATAAAATAAAAATAACAGCAATTTATTCAAATCAATTTCAAATAGATGGTATAACATATATAGAATATTCTTCTAATGTTAAAATTTATGTATGTACGTTAAACTCATTAGGAAATATCTCAAGCGTAAAATTAGGTTCAAAATCTGATATACAACCTGGTATTACTGCTCAGCTTTATGATATATTTGGTATATTTGATGGGATAATAGATGTGGTTTTAATATTTAACTAATGCTAAAACTTTAATATCAAAAATAGGGTCAATTGACCCTATTTTTTTATATTCAAAGCTAAATTATTTTAGTAGTAAAGTCTTCAATATTCCATACATCTGTTATAAAGCTACTGTAAAAATATGGTTCATGACTTACCAATAAAACTGTACCCTTAAATTCCATAATAGCTTTTTCTAACTCATCTTTTGCTTCAACATCCAAATGATTTGTAGGCTCATCAAGAATTAGGAAATTTAAATCTTTAAGAAGTATCTTACACAACCTTACTTTAGCATTCTCCCCACCCGATAAAACCTTCATCATACTAGTTATATTATCAGTAGTTAGTCCACATCTAGCAAGTTCTAATCTTACTTCATGATTTGTAAAAGAAGGATACGCGTTCCAAACCTCCTCTAATGCTGTATTATTATTATTCTTAGTATCCTCTTGTTCAAAATATCCATAAACAACATTTTCACCAAACTCAACAGTACCGCTAACAGGAGGAATAATACCCAAGAGAGTTTTTAATAAGGTTGATTTACCAAGTCCATTAACTCCACAGATAGCAATTTTTTTATTTCTTTCAATTTGAAAATTCATAGGACTTGTCAATGGTTTATCATATCCTATAACTAAATCCTTAGCATCTATTAAAAATCTACTTGGGGCCTTTGTTTCCTTGAACTTAAAGGTTGGTTTTGGCTTATCACGTGGTCTCTCTAATATTTCTATTTTATCTAATTTTTTCATTCGGCTGTTAGCCATACCTCTTGTTGCAACACGTGCTTTATTTCTTGCAATAAAATCCTCAAGTTTATCTATTTCTCTTTGTTGTTTTTCATATTCCTTTTCAGCTTTTTGTTTGTTTATCTCATATATTCTTTTAAACTCATCATAGTTTCCTACATACCTAGTTAAATTACAATTTTCAACGTGATATATAATATTACATACACTATTTATAAAAGGTATATCATGAGAAATTAAAATAAATGCATTTTCATAATTTTGCAAATAATTTGTAAGCCATTGTATATGATTTTCATCAAGATAATTTGTTGGCTCATCAAGCAACAAAATCGTTGGATTCTGAAGCAATAATTTTGTCAATAAAACCTTAGTACGCTGTCCGCCACTTAATTCATCAACATTTCTATCAAGGCCTATATCGCCAAGTCCTAATCCATTAGCTATCTCTTCAATTTTTGAATCTATAAAATAAAATCCACTACTGTCCAATATTGTTTGTATCTCTGCAGCATTATCCATCATTCGATTTACTTCATTTTCAACAGCCTCAGCCATATCTTCATAAAGTTTTAGCATTTCTTTCTCCATATTAAATAATGAATCAAATGCTAACCTTAAATTTTCACGTATAGTCGTCCCCGATTTCAATGCCGAGTGTTGGTCAAGATATCCGACTGTTACACGCTTTGACCATTCTACGGTTCCCTCATCTGGCATTAAACTACCTATAATTATATTTAAAAATGTTGATTTACCTTCACCATTTGCACCAATTAAAGCAACGTGTTCACCTTTTAAAAGCCTAAAAGATACATTTTCTAAAATAGCACGTACACCAAAACCATGTGTTACATTTTTTACATCTAAAACACTCATTAATAATTACTCCTTCTATTGTTAATCTGTTAATAACTACAATCCTTAATATAATAATAAAAATTATCTAAATTGTAAATGCTTTTTTATTCTTATTTATATTTAAAACATTTTTTTGGGAGATTGATTTAATTATCTTGATTTGATATAATTGTTTTAGAAAATTAACATTAGGAGGATATGTTAAAATGAACGAAAAAATCAGGCCAGCTTGGGTTGAAATTGATAGGAAAAAAGCAATTCATAACTTCAAAGAAGTAAGAAGGGCTGTAGGTAATCAAAGAAAAATATGTGCAGTCGTCAAAGCTAATAGCTACGGTATGGGAGCAAACGAACTCTCTAAAATATATCTAGAAAATGGCGTTGATATGTTTGCAGTAGCTGTAATAGGTGAGGCTTTAGATCTTAGACAAGAAATAGTAGATAAAGACATATTAGTTTTAGGTTATACTACTGAAGAATATTATGATGATGCTATCAACAACAATATAATCCTTACTATATATAATTATGAACATGCTGAAAAATTAAATCAAGTTGCAAAAGAATTAAATAAAATTGCTAATATTCATATAAAAGTTGAAACAGGAATGAACCGACTTGGATTTTTACCAACAGAAGAAAATGCTGATATTATAGCTATGATTTCTAAAATGAAAAATATAAAAATACAAGGAGCCTACTCACATTTTGCTCGTGCAGATGAAAAAGATAAAACTTCAGCGCATTTACAAGCAAAAAGATATATTGATTTTATAAACATGCTTACAAAAATAAATATTGAAATTCCTATTAAACACATTGCAAATAGCGCTGCTATAATAGATTTACCTGAATACTACTTTGACATGGTTAGGCCAGGTATAATTCTTTCAGGATTCTATCCTTCAAATGAAGTAAATAAAAGTGAATATACTTTTAAACCATGTGTAACACTAAAAGCAAGGATAGCAAATGTAAAAACACTTGAGTCTGGTGAAGGAATAGGATATGGTCATTTGTATAGTACAAATTCAACTACAGTTGTTGGTACAATTCCACTAGGATATGCTGATGGATATTCTAGGTTGTTTTCTAACAACGGTTATACAATAGTTAACGGCGTAAAATGTCCTATACTCGGTAAAGTTTGCATGGATCAATTCATGATAGATTTATCTAATGTAGAAAATCCTCATATTGGTGATGTTGCAATTGTATATGGAGATGGAACGGATGAAGCAATGACTGTTGAAGATGCTGCAAATGTGAGAAAAACTATTTCTTATGAAGTATTGACAAATTTAAGTCTAAGACTTCCAAGAAAATATATATAATTATTTGTCTTCAATCTATAATATATATATTGTAAATTTCTTAAATATGTGGACATTTTTTACAAATTGAGTTAAAATATAATTAAACAAACCACACGGAGGTACCTATGAACTTAAACTTAATAAAGGAATATGATCAAGATCTTTACAGTGCAATGATGGAAGAAAAAGAACGACAAAATATTAATATCGAGCTTATAGCATCAGAGAACTTCGTTTCACAAAGAGTTCTTGATGCAATGGGAAGTCACTTAACTAATAAATATGCTGAGGGATATCCAGGCAAAAGATATTATGGTGGATGTGAATTTGTTGATAAAGTTGAAGATTTAGCACGTGATAGAGCAAAAAAAATATTTAATGCAGATCATGCTAATGTACAACCTCACTCAGGTTCTAATGCAAACTTTGGAGTATACTTCTCAGTTCTAAATCCTGGTGACAAAATACTTGGTATGGACTTATCTCATGGTGGACACTTGACACATGGAAGTCCAGTAAATATGTCAGGTAAATATTTTGATATTTCATTTTATGGAGTAAATAAAGAAACAGAAACTATAGATTACGACCAGATTAGAACAATAGCAAAAAAAGAGAGACCAAAACTTATAGTTGCTGGTGCAAGTGCCTATTCAAGATTTATAGACTTTAAAAAATTCAGAGATATATCAAATGAAGTTGGTGCTTATTTTATGGTTGATATGGCTCATATTGCAGGTCTCGTAGCAACAGGACTACACCCTAACCCTGTTGAGCATGCAGATTTTGTAACTACAACTACTCATAAAACATTAAGAGGACCTCGTGGAGGAATGATACTTTGTAAACAAGAACATGCAAAAAAAATTGATAAAGCTATATTTCCTGGAATTCAAGGCGGACCTTTAATGCATGTTATAGCTGCTAAAGCTGTATGCTTCAAAGAAGCTATGCAAGAAGACTTTAAATATTATCAAGAGCAAGTACTACTTAATGCAAAAACATTATCCAATGCTCTTACAGATAAAGGTTTCAGAATTGTATCTGGAGGAACAGATAATCATTTAATGTTAGTTGATGTTAGAAATAAAAAACTAACAGGTAAAGAAGCAGAAAAAATGCTTGATGAAATCCATATTACAACTAATAAAAATACAATTCCTTTTGATCCTGAGAGTCCTTTTGTTACAAGTGGACTTAGGATAGGAACACCTGCTGTAACTACAAGAGGTATGGTAGAATCTGATATGTTAGAACTTGCAGACATTATTGACCTTGCATTAAGTAAAAATGAACATTCCGACAAATTGAAACAAAGGGTGCTTAGTTTAACTTCAAGATTTAATTAACATTAAAATTGCAAAAAGCTGAACAAAATAATTGTTCAGCTTTTTTTAGTTAACTTATTAATGAATAATTCAATATAACTTATTCAAATGTCGTATAGATATTAAAAACACATTATGTAATATGTACGCGAATGTGACAAAGTTGTCTTTTTTATGCGGAAAAAATCGCTTGCTTTTCAAAGGTTTAGATGTTATAATCATATAAATTTTATATAAAACAAGGAGAATAAATATGAAAAAGTTTATGTCATTAATTTTATGTTTATCTATGGTTCTTTCATTATTTACTGCATGTGCTAAAAATGATTCATTGCCTTCTAGTGAAACTGCTTCAGGAGATTCAGATGTAATTAAAATTGGTGTATTTGAACCCCTCACTGGAGAAAACGGCGGTGGCGGTTCACAAGAAGTTGGCGGAATTAAATACGCTAACAAAATATATGGCGAAGTTTTAGGAAAAAAAGTTGAATTGGTTATTGTTGATAACAAAAGTGATAAAGGTGAAGCTACAACAGCTGTAACACGTCTTATTGAAAAAGATAAAGTTGTAGCAATAATAGGTTCTTATGGTTCAGGAGTTTCAATAGCTGCTGGAGATATTATTAAACAAAGCAAAATTCCAACTATGGGAGCTTCTTGCACAAACCCTATGGTAACACAAGGTAATGAATTCTATTTCAGGGCATGCTTCCTCGACCCATTCCAAGGTAATGTTATGGCAACTTACGCAATAAATAGCGGTGCTAATACAGCTGCGGTTATAATGCAAAATGGAGATGACTACTCTATAGGTCTTGGTAACTTCTTTATCAAATCATTCAAAGAATTGACAGAAGATGAAAATAGTATAGTAGCTACATCTGAATTCCAAGTTAATGATACAGATTTTAACGCTATATTAACAAATATTAAATCAAAAAATCCTGATGTTATCTTTGCACCAAGTTCGGCTACAACAGCTCCATTAATAATTAAACAAGCAAGAGCTCTTGGAATCACTTGCCCAATAATGGGTGGAGATACATGGGAAAATCCTGCAGTAATTGATGTTGCAGGTAAAGATGCAGAGGGAATTGTTTTATCAACATTTTTTGATGAAAACGACCCTGCTACAGAAGAAGCTAAAAGCTTCGTAGAAGGCTATAAAAAAGAACTTGGTGATTCAGAACCGATAATACCAGCCGTTGCAGCATTAGGTTATGATGCTTATCTACTAGTATTAGATGCAATAGAACGTGCAGGTTCAACTGATGGTACTGCAATTCGTGACGCAATAGCTGCTACTAAAGATTTTGAAGGTGTAACAGGTGTTATTAACTTCACTGATGAAGGTGATGCTGATAAAAATATAGCTGTAATTAAAACAGTTAAAGATGGTCAATTTGTTTATATAGATACAGTTGAAGTAAAACAATAAAAGCTAAACTTAAAGTATTAGGGCGAACAGTCGTTCGCCCTTTTTTCTCTCAATTGATTTAAGTATCTTTACAGTTTAGTAATCCTTAATGGAGGAAAAAATTATGTCTTTTGAAACATTTATGCAACAATTAGCAAATGGGATATCTATTGGAAGTCTTTATGCACTTATTGCAATAGGTTATACCATGGTTTATGGAATTTTACGATTAATTAATTTTGCACATGGTGATATTTTTATGATGGCAGCATATTTTATGGTGTTTAGCATGATTAATTTTAGTTTACCATGGTATATTGCAATAGTTTTAGTCATTATATCCACCGTTATATTAGGGGTTGTTATAGAAAGGATAGCATACAAACCACTTAGAGATGCACCACGTATGTCAATTATGATATCAGCTATTGGTGTATCATTCTTTCTTGAAAATTTAGCAACATATTTATTTACTGGAGTTCCAAAAGGATTTCCGGATATTCCGTTCTTAACTCAAGCTGCAAACATAGGTGGAATTTCTTTATCAGTAGCAACAATAGTAACACCTATAATTACAATTATATTGCTACTTTGTGTATTATTTATTACTAACAAAACAAAAATAGGTATGGCTATGAGAGCAGTTTCTAAAGATTATGAAACAGCTCGATTAATGGGTATTAAAATAAATAGGGTTATCTCAACCACATTTGTTATTGGTTCTGCACTTGCCGCTGTAGGAGCTGTTCTATGGGGTGCTAAATATCCTTCTGTAATGCCACTAATGGGCGTTATGCCAGGATTAAAGTGTTTTGTTGCAGCCGTTCTTGGTGGAATAGGAAACACTACTGGAGCAGTAATAGGTGGATTTATTTTAGGCATGGGTGAGATGATGATAGTTGCATTTTTACCTTTATTAACAGGATATCGAGATGCTTTTGCATTCATTGTATTAATTATTGTGTTAATTGTTAAGCCAACTGGATTATTAGGTGAGAAGGTGACGGATAAAGTATGATGATAAATAATAATAGAAAATTAATGAGAAGAAGTCTAACTGTACTGATAATAATAGCTTTTGCTTCTATAATAATTCTTTTAGATACTAAAACAATAGGTGACAATTACGTAAGACGTATATTAAACCTAGGAGCAATTTATGCTATTGTAAGTGTATCAATGAATTTAGTTAATGGTTTTACCGGTTTATTTTCACTTGGGCAGGCTGGGTTTATGGCAATAGGAGCATTTACTGTTGCAGTATTCACGGTTCCTGTGGAACTACGTGAAGCAATATTTTATATTGTTCCACAAAATCCTTTAGTTGCAAATATTGAACTGCCTTTTTTCGTAGCGTTAATTCTCGGTGGGTTATTAGCTGCACTAGTTTCAATTTTAATCGGTATGCCTGTACTTCGCTTGAAAAGTGATTATTTAGCAATTGCAACCCTAGGATTTTCAGAAATTATTCGTATAATTTTTACGAATATGAAAACTATTACTAACGGAGCTTTAGGTATAAATCGAATACCAGGTATACCAACTATGTGGATTACATTTGGTGTAGCTATAGTATCAATTATATTTATAGTTCTGCTAATAAACTCTAGTTATGGAAGGGCATTTAAAGCAATAAGGGAAGATGATATCGCTGCTGAAGCTATGGGGATTAATTTATTTAAGCATAAAGTAATATCATTTGCAATTGGAGCCTTTTTTGCTGGTATAGGCGGAGGGTTACTTGCATCACTTCTTGGAACAGTAGACCCGAAACAGTTTTATTTTACTATGACATACAACTTCTTATTGATAATAGTTCTTGGTGGCATGGGAAGTGTTTCTGGTACTATTATAGGATCATTTGTTGTTACAGCTGGACTTGAATATTTAAGAATTTTTGATGAACCATTAACAGTTTTAGGTGTAAATATCCCAATATTTAGAGCAGGCTTTAGAATGGTTATATTTTCTTTCTTGCTAATGATTTTAGTACTTTTCTTTAGACAAGGTATTATGGGGCAAAAAGAATTATCTTGGGATATGATTGAAGGTTGGTTTAAACGACGCAAAGGCCTCCCAAAAAAAGGAAAAGTTGATAAAGGAGGTACTATCTAATGAGCGTTTTAAAAATTGATAATGTTAAGATGCAGTTTGGTGGAGTTATAGCAGTTAACAACTTAAATATTGATGTTGAAAAAGGCAAAATTGTTGCTCTTATTGGACCAAATGGTGCTGGTAAAACAACAGCTTTCAACGTAATAACTGGTGTTTATAACCCTACTAGCGGGAGTGTATTTTTAAACGATAAAAAAATTACTAGCTTAAGTCCAGATAAAATAACAAAGTTAGGAATAGCTAGAACGTTTCAAAATATTAGATTATTTAAAAATTTAACCGTTATGGATAATATTCTTATAGCAAATCATTTAAATGTAAAAAGCAATTTTTTATCAAGTGCACTGCGCATGCCATGGTATATAAAAGAAGAAAATCATATGCGTAAAAAATCAGAGATGCTCCTTGATAAACTTGGATTATTGGGTATTAAAGATGAAATTGCAAGTTCATTACCTTATGGAGAACAAAGAAAACTAGAAATTGCTAGAGCTCTAGCTACTGATGCAAAATTACTTTTACTAGATGAGCCAGCAGCGGGTATGAATCCTCATGAAACTATGGAACTAACAGAATTTATTAGAAACATTCGAGATGAATTCGATTTAACAGTATTTATGATAGAACATCATATGAATTTAGTAATGGAGATTTCAGATAAAATATATGTTTTAGACTTTGGCCAGTTAATAGCAGAAGGAACTGCAGATGATATTAAAAACAACCCAAGGGTAATTGAAGCTTATTTGGGGGTGGAAGAAGATGCTTAAAATAAGAAATTTAAATGTTCATTATGGAGGAATATCTGCTGTCAAAGGTATAAGCCTAGATGTTCCAGAAAAGTCAATAGTTACTCTCATAGGTGCAAATGGCGCAGGAAAAAGTACAACTCTAAGAAGCATAGTTGGTTTAGTAAAGGCAAGTGAAGGAGAAATAAACTTCCTAGGCGAAAATATTACTGATATGGAAACAACCGAAATAGTTACTAAAGGGATTACACTTGTTCCAGAGGGAAGAAGAGTTTTTGATAATCTTTCAGTATTAGAAAACTTGAAAATTGGTGCATATTTACAAAAAGAAGGAATAGATGAAAATATTAAAATGGTATATGACTTATTCCCGAGATTACGTGAACGATCGTGGCAGTTTGCAGGAACTCTTTCAGGAGGAGAACAACAAATGTTAGCTGTTGGAAGAGCACTGATGTCTAAACCAAAACTAATAATGATGGATGAACCATCCCTTGGACTTGCACCGCTTATAGTCAACGGAATATTCGATATAATTAAAGAAATAAATAAGCAAGGTACTACAATACTGTTAATAGAACAAAATGCTAATAAAGCGCTAAAAATTGCTGATATGGGATATGTTCTTGAAACAGGTACTATCACTATTGAAGGACCAGGAAAAGAACTTTTAATGGATCAACGCATAAAAGATGCATATCTTGGAACTTCAAAAAAATAAATATAACAAATTAAAAATCGAGATAAATTCTCGGTTTTTTAATTTGTTATATTTATTTTACTAAATGAATACTTTTATAAATGTAATTAGTCAAAATACCTCTTTTTTTATATTCCTACATGTTTGCATTAACATTTGCATTTTTGTTAACATTTACGTTTGTTTTTGCTTTTTGATTTATATTTTCACTTTTACTTGTATTTACTTTTACTCCATAACTTTTCTTTAACAGTATCGGTGTGACAACCGACGTTACTATAGACATTATTACAATCGCTGTAAAAATTCTATCATTTATCATACCTGCATTTCTGCCTAAATTTGCAGTAATTATTGCAACTTCACCCCTTGGAATCATACCTATTCCAATTTGAAGTGACTCTCTTGTTGTAAATTTGGCTAGTTTTGCACCAAGTCCTGCTCCTAACACTTTGCTAATTATTGCAACAATGGTAATTACTATCGTTGGAAATATTACAGAACTAATATTTTCAAAACTAACTCCAAGTCCAATGTTTGCAAAAAACACTGGTGTAAAAACTACATAACAAATAGTATTTAATTCTAGCTCAATTTTTCTGCTATTAGGAATTATAGAAAATATTAAACCAGCAGAATATGCACCGATAATTGCTGCCATATCAAACATTTCTGCTAGATACGCAAATATAAGACAACTTATTAAAGCAATACTAGAAGGAGTTATATAATATGCCAACTTACTTGAATATTTCGACATAAATTGCTTAATCACTTTAGCAGATAATAGTATAATTACAAAGAATACTATAACTTTCAATATTACCATAAGTGGACTTGATCCATTAACTGGATCCGACATTCCAACAACTAAGGTTAAAAGAATTATACCACCTATGTCATCTGCAATTGCAGCACCCATAATGTTTACTCCAGTTCTATCTTTTAGTTTCCCTAATTCTCTTAATGTTTGAACAGTAATACTAATACTTGTTGCTGTAAGGATTACGCCAGAGTATACAGCTTGATACATCCCTTCATTTTTAAAAACTAATTTTATTGTTAAAAATCCCAATGCAAATGGTACTATCATTCCAGCTAAAGCTATAACAGTAGAGCTTCCTGCTGATTTCTTCATTTCCATAATATTTGTTTCCATGCCAGCCATAAACATCAAAAGTATGACACCTATTTCGGCAAAATTTGAAATAAAATTACTTGGCTCAACAAGGTTTAATAATGCAGGTCCGATAATTAAACCTGCTAGAATTTGCCCAAGTACAGAAGGTTGCTTTAACTTAGCAGACAATAGACCACCTATGTTTGTAACTCCTAATATTAGAATTAAGTCTAATATAAATTTTGATCCATTCTCCATTTTTTATCACCCTTTTTCTAAAATATATTAACTTTAATATACTACTCCTAATATTTTACTATAGCAAGCATTTTTTAAAAGTATTACTAAACTTAACTTTAAGTGTTTTTTTCTTTTAAAAATGTATGCTTATTTATATTATTTAAAATTATATTAGTTGTTTTAGAAACTAATATAATTGCATTAAGCAAATTGGTGTGTTAGAATATTGATAACGTTATTTCAGGAGGCTTTAAATGTCGGAAAATAAAATAAGTACAATGGAATATGATGATTCAAGACCTACAAAACTTAAACTTTACTCATTAATAACACTGCTTAACTCATACTCACATGGAATTATAATACCCGTTCTAAGTTTAACTTTACTAAGCAAAGGATTATCTCTTAGTAAATTGTCTTTAGTTTTAGGATTATACGCATTAACGGTAGTTATTTTGGAACTCCCCACAGGTATAGCAGCAGATATTTTAGGAAGGAAAAATGTTTTTTGTTTATCATTATTAGTATCTATAGCAAGTTTTAGCACTATTTTATTTGGACATGGTTTATTATTAATATGTATAGGAATGATTTTATATGGATTAAGCAGAGCCCTATCCTCAGGCTCATTTGATGCTCTTTTTATAGATTGGTACATTGGCGTTTATGGAAAAGCCAAATTACACAAAATAACAACAAGACTTGAAGTGTTAGATGCTCTAGGATTATCTTTAGGATCAATAACTGGTGGATTATTACCCATTATCTCAAGGAATTTTCTTTATGAAACTAGTGGATATAATATAAATCTAATTGCTAGAATATTGCTAACTTTAGTTACGGTAATAATTTCTTTTATTTTTATAAAAGAAACACAAACAACGAAAAAATATGAGCGCATTCCCATTTCCAAACATATTCGTAATAGTTCATCATTAATTATTAAAAATAAAACATTGCTGCTAATTTTCATATCAACTTTGTCAACAGGATTTTTTTTATCCGCCCTTGAAACATATTGGCAACCTCATTTTAAATTTCTACTCATAGACGATAGTATGATTTGGCTACTTGGAATATTAGCGTTCCTATATTTAGGTGCAGGTATGTTTGGTGGTATATTATCCGAAAAAATTATAGACAAATTGAAGTTCGATAACAAAAAAATGTACCTGCTTCTACGTTTTGCTTTAGCAGTCTCAATTATATTAATGGCTATTCAAACTAGAATACCTTCTTTTATTGCACTTTATACCATAACATATTTGTTTTTTGGAATGGCTAATATACCTGAAAGTGTTATTATAAATGGAGAAATACCAAATGAAATAAGAGCATCTGTGCTATCTACTAGGTCATTAATATTTCAGTTTGGAGCTTTATCTGGATCCTTAATAAACAGTATCATAATAAAATATATTTCAATACCAACACTTTGGATTATTGCTGCTTCTTTTATATTAGTAACATTATTGATGATATTTAAAAAATTATAAAAAAACTGCAAGGATCCATTTTATATTAAAATGTACCCTTTGTCAAGGACAATTAAAAAAAGACTATGCAACATCAAGAAGATGATTTCTGTATTGAACAGGAGTCATCTTTTTTAGTCCCCATTGATATCTAAAGTTATTGTAATAAAT
>NZ_JAGGKS010000009.1 GCF_017873955.1 Sedimentibacter acidaminivorans
TTCGCATCGCTATAAGTATAATGTCCTGTTAATGTCTGTCCAACTTGTGTCGTCCCCGTTATGCTTTGAACCGTCGCTGTAGGTGCTGCTTGCGCAGTTATGATTGCTCCTACTTTAGCACTTTCTACTGCAACTCCTGTTGTTGTTCCCGTTGAAGCTACCGGCGTTACTTCAAAGCTTATATATTTTCCGAGATCTGCAGCCTGAAGTAAATAAGTAGTTGCTGTTGCTCCTGCTATTGCTGCTTTATTTGTCCCAGATGCATCATCTGAACGGTACCACTTGTAGGTTGACGTACCTTCCGCATCTGAGTTCGCATCGCTATAGGTATAATGTCCTGTTAATGTCTCTCCAACTTGTGTCGTCCCCGTTATGCTTTGAACCGTCGCTGTAGGTGCTGCTTGCGCCACTGTAACCGCATTAAAGACACTTAACCCTGCACCGGTAATTGCAAATTCGTTGCTAGTAGTAGCATCATTGGTATATTGCTGTTTTGCTCCATCCGTATAAACCGTATAGGTAGCAATATCACTTGGCAATGTAAAAGCTATTGACTTATAATAACTTTCCGGCACCCACTCAATAACTGGAGCGAGCACAGTACCTACGGAATTGCGCATCTCTGTTTTCGTATTACTATTTTCAGCCGTAGTAAATGTTGCCATTAAAATATATGAGTTTATAGCGCTTCCCGTAACAGCCTGAATTGCAAGATCGCCATATTCACTTAACGCTTTTATTTTAGTTGACGCTTCAATAGTAATCAGAGCGCCTGGGCTTGTAATTCCACCACCGATGCCCGCAGCGTAGACGTCACCTATAGCTATAAGGGTTGAATTTTCAGTAATCGCTATCGTCCCTCCACTGGCACCAGATTTTCCACTCCCTACACCTGAACTATTTTGTCCACCTGCGGTTGTAACAATTGAATTGCCGCAAATCGTTATTTCTCCGCCGCTACCGTATCGACCCCCACCAATACCTGCACCGCCGTAATCACCGCCTGTGGCTGTAACAATTGAATTACCGCAAATCGTTATTTCTCCGCCTTCACCCTGGATTCCACCGCCACCGCCAATACCTGCACCGCCGGATCCTCCTGTAGCGGTTACCGTTCCACCGCTTATGTCAATCGTACCTCCAGACTTCAGTCCGCCGCCGCCAATGCCGGCACCATCACCATTACCTGTAGCTGTTACCGTTCCACCGCTTATGTTGACAGTAGCACTCGTCCCAGACATATTTCCACTTCCGATTCCCGCACCGTAAGTCCCACCTGTCGCTACAATTGTTCCGCCGCTTATATTAATGGTACCATTGTTTCCACCATTACCAGTACCGATACCTGCACCACCTGAACCAGTTTGTCCTACTCCTGTGGCAGTCACCGTTCCGTTATTTATTGTTATTATACCTGCACTGCCTTCATGTCCGCCCCCCATGCCTGCAGCATAAAGTCCACTTGTAGCGGTTATTGTTCCGCCATTTATAGTTATTGTACCTGCATTTTCTTTTTCTCCTCCACCGATGCCTGCAGCCCGTGATCCTCCTGTTACACTTAGAGCTCCGGATCCATCAATATTCAGGGTCGTACCGCTTGGAGCCTGCAATCCAGCCTTATTATATCCGCTTTTAAATGTATTTGTACCCGCAAGAGTTAAATTTACCGTTGCACCGGTCATGTCAAAAGCGCAAGCATCCGAAGTTGCACTTATATCAATTTCCACACCGTTTAACGTGATGTTGGCGGTGATGCCGCTTTGGACCACAATTTTATCCGATGTTGTAGTTACTGAGCTTATGCTGATTGCAGTACCGCTTGTTATCGTAAGAACATCTCCTGCATATGTATAATCTGTATTTAATACTCCACCAGTTACCGTCAAGCCCTCTGCTGCATAAACTGTGAATGTTGAGACCGGTAGCATGGCTAAAACCATGCACAATATCACTAATAAACTTGTTGTTTTTATTTTCATATTTTTTTCCTCCTATTTTTATCTGTCCTTGCTACTTGCTTATTTTTTACTGGGCATAGCTTCCTTTTGACCCACCTGCCTCAAAATACTTTCGGCTTGAAAATCCAAGAATACCTGCGGCTATAGAGGTCGGAAACATACGAATAGCACGATTTAATTTTGTCACACTATCGTTATAAATCAACCTGCTAGTAGAAACCATCTTCTCATATTGATCCACAGCATTCATTGTTTTGATATAGCTACTATCCGTCTTTAAATCTGGATAGCGTTCTGCCACCTCAATAATTTTCTCCTTAACCTCATCAATGATATTTTCTTGTTTGATCACATCGTCAGGAGAAGAGTCCTTCGTTATAGAACGTCTTGCTTGAATGATCTCTTTTATCGTCTTGTATTCATGTTCAACATATCCCCTGGTTAACTCCAAAAGGGATGTCAACATATCCCATCTTGATGATACCTGAACTCCAATTTGTGACATGGCATTGTTAATATTTTCATCCATAACCACAAGGGTACGCTGTACAGAAATGATCCAAAAAATAAGCGCCACTATAATAGCTCCAGATGCAATAATGTAATACATAAGTTTTCCTCCTTTTTTTACAGTAAAGCAAATTTGCCATTTTCTAATTTCTTTTATAAGGTTCTAAAGCCTGTGTTAGGTAGTTCTGCCTACAATTATCAATTAAATGTAATTTTGATATTTAAGGTTTACTCTGAAATTATAGCAGATTTATCATTAATAAAATGTCACTTGCATGAATTGATACATTTTCGACATGAAACGATTATCTTATAAGATTCTTTTACAACAGCTTCACCCGTAATATAAGTTGTTATAGACTTTTCATCACATATATTCTTATATCGATTAATAATTTCACTACTAATCTCATTTAAAGATACACTTTCAAAATTAATTTCGATTGGTTCAGAATCTAATTTCGACATTTCCAACATCTTTTTTATAATTTTATCCATACGATAGACATTAGTCTGAATATGACTGGCATAATGCTCTCTTTTTTCAGTATGAATATCTTTGATCATCCAATACCCTAATTGAATTTTTATAAGGCACTACTAAATAAATAGGGCGGGTACGAAAAAATCATAAAAAAATCCCCCTATCTATAAGCTGAAAATAGATAGGGGGGTGCCGAAAATATTTATTTTTTATTCTCCGTTAAAATAATTCGTGTCCATTAGTTATTAATAAGCTTCGATTCTACCAACAAATTCTTAATTCCCTGTGCTGCTTCTGCATAAGTTATATTTAATTTAGGCGATATTGTTGTTGTGCTTGTACCATTAAATACATGAGCCGCTAATACTTCTTTTACATAGCTTGTAGCCCAGTGGCTTACTTCTTCAAAGTCTTTATAATTCTGGTATCGATTTGAATCCATTCCAGTAAGCTTAGTCATCTTCATAGCTCTTTGATACATCGTCATAGCTTCTTCTCTCGTAATTAACTCATCGGGTTTAAAGGTCCCATCCGTGTAGCCACATACAATACCATATTCACTGGCAACGAGAATGGCTAATGTTCTTTCTCCGGTGCTGCTCACGTCTATAAACTTATTCTCATGGATCGTTTCTTCCCTGTATAAGCCTAGTGCACGAACAATATATTCTGCAAAATCTCCACGGGTAATGGCTTTATTTGGTTCAAATTTCTCTGGATTGAAGATGACAAGTCTTGAGGCCATATCATTGACCGCATCTTTAGCCCAGTGGTTCTCAACAGATTCTACTGTAATTGCATGCCAGATGACAGCGTAATTAGAATTTGTCAAAGAATTCAACTTCGCATACCATTTACCATCCTTAAAGAAGACTTCTGTTGGTACATGACTGTAGGTTCCGTCCGGGTTAAATACGATACCAGTAGTGATTTTACTCTGGTCCACTCCTTCTGGGATTTTCATTATTCTTTCTACATAGTTGCTAAACTTGCTAATTTCCACTTCTTCTGTTGTACCATCTGTTTTTGTGGTTTTTGCAACAATTTCAAATTCAACCGGTGGGAATACAAGCTCCGCACCATTCGCTTTGGCTACTTCGTTGTACTTCTTTACCACCGTCTCATTGAGATTGGTAATCTTCACTTCTACCTTGATGTCAGCGAGATCTTTTTCTGAAATACCAAGATTTTCCGCTACCTTGCTAATTGTAAATTGTTCAGCCGGAATGATGTACTCTATGGTGTCTCTCTTGATGGATACATCAAAAGTATTGTCTTCAAGTTTTTTAACAATATCGCCTGTCAGTTCAACTTTAGCAACTTCTGATTCCGTATCCGACACTGGTACTTGGATGGTGTTGCCACTTCCTTCTGTGTTATTTTTCACTGCATCTTCTATCTTTCCATCAATAGCTTCGCTATTAACAGCTATCGTTACAATACGTTTGCCTTCTTCCTCCGATTTGGCTTCTGTTCCAGCTTCTTCCTCTTTTCCGTTAACAATTACAAACACTTTTTCTTGCACTTGTGGGATTGGTGTTGAATCGTCTCTACCTGATGAACTGCTGCCACCTGAGGATGGCAATTGAGCAATAGTCTTACTTACATTTACTGTATCACTTGCACCATTTAATGTAAGATTCACTGTACCTGTAATAGCACCTGCTGTAGTACTTGTAGCCTTGGTTTTATTAAAACTGTTTGTATCATCCCATTCTACATTTACATCATGTAGTGTGGCATTTGTTGCATTAGTAAGAATAGTCTGTGCTGTGGTTTCGTTGCTCACTGTCAAATTAGAAATTGCTGTTTCAATTGAAGTTTTTGCTTCTGCTAATTTATCAGTATCAGTATGTTCTTTTGTCCACGTACCTGTTTGGGTGCCAGTATAAGTTCCGACACCTCCTGCAAGGTAAGAGCTTCTGAAATTGTTGTTCTTTGTTAGCATATTATCCCCAATTGTTATGTCTGCTTTTGACATTTTGATTGATGTTAATTGATTAGCATGAAATGCCCTACTTCCAATACTTGATACACTATCTGGTATAATAATTGTGGCTAGGCTGTTTGACCGAAATGCATCTTCGCCAATGCTCGTTACACTATCTGGTATTGTTACAGAGGTTAATTGCTTTTCATTGAATGTATCAGATCTAATATTTACAACATCAACTCCACCAATAGTACTTGGTATTACTACATCTTTAGGGCCATCATTTGAGTAATCAGTTATTGTACCTGTACCTTCCTCAAACGTAAATAATGACGGTAATTGTTCAAATGCTGCTGTGATGATACCTTCCTCAGCGTTATTAGTTGCGTTTCCTGTTACGCCTGCTGCTGTGAAGAAGTTTTCTGCTACACCTGTTAATGTGTATCCTGCTTTTGGTGTCAATGTGATTGTTGCTGTGTAGATCGTGCTTGCTGCAAATGTTGCATCTGCTGGTGACCATGTTACTGTTCCTGTATATTGAGCTGTTTCTGTGATTATTGTGACTGGTGTTGCTCCATTGACTGGTGCCGTTACTCCTTGTATCGCTGGAATGTTGATCGCTGATAATGCTATAGTCTTACTTACATTTACTGTATCACTTGCTCCATTTAATGTAAGATTTAATATACCTGTAATAGAACCTTCTGTAGTACTTGCGTTGGTTTTATTAAAACCGTTTGTATTATCCCATGCTACATTTACATTATGTAGTGTGGCATTTGTTGCATTAGTAAGAATAATCTGTGCTGTGGTTTCGTTGCTCACTGTCAAATTAGAAATTACTGTTTCAATTGAAGTTTTTGCTTCTGCTATTTTATCAGTATCAGTAAGTTCTTTTCTCCATGCACCTTCCTGGGTGCCAGTATAAGTTCCAACACTGCCTGCAAGGTAAGAGCTTCTGAAATTGTTGTTCTTGTATAGCATAGAGTCCCCAATTGTTATGTCTGCTTTTGACATTTTGATTGATGTTAATTGATTAGCATGAAATGCCCTACTTCCAATACTTGTTACACTATCTGGGATAATAATTGAGTCTAGGCTGTTTGACCGAAATGCATCTTCGCCAATACTCGTTACTCTGCTTGGTATTGTTACTGAAGTTAGTTGGTTTTCCCTAAATGCTTCATCGCCAATACTTATTACACTATCTGGGATTATAACATTTGTTAATTGATTTTCAAGAAATGCCTGATAACCAATACTTTTTACACTATCTGAAATTTTAACTGATGTTAATTGATTAAAACTGAAGGCATGATCACCAATACTTACAACATCAACTCCACCAATAGTACTTGGAATCACTACATCTTTAGGCCCTTCATTTGAGTAATCAGTTATTGTACCTGTTGCTGGAACAAATGTAAAAGGCGTATCTGCTGCAAATACCTGTGCGGTTCCTATACTTGTAACTAATAATGTTAATACTAATAATTTACTTAATAATTTTTTCATTTTTAGAATGCTCCTTTTTTCTTTTTCAATTATTTTTTAATAATTAAGTTACTCTCTATTCCTTACGCGAAAAGCGTTTATTCTATTTCCTAGCAAATCATTTTATTATCCATAATTTTAGCATATTTCTACAAAAAAAAGACCAAACCTTGCCAACTGGTAAGATTTGATCTTAACTTTATAATCTTAAGGATATTATTTAGGAATTGTTATAATTATCTTTGTCCCAATGCCCATCTTACTTTCTACTTTCAACTCCCCTTTAATGCTTTCAACAATTCCCTTTACCACCACTAGTCCTAGCCCTAGACCGTCTTTTGTCCTGCTATGGTCAATCCTATAAAAAGGTATAAGGATCTTGTCAATCTCTTCTTGATCCATCCCTATGCCACTATCTTCTACTGTAATAATCACTTGTTCATCTAACCTATATTCAACCTTTACTTCTCCCCCATCCTTATTATATTTAAATGCATTATCCACAAGATTATATAACATTCTATCAAACTGAAGAGGCTTAATCGGTAGTAAATAATCTTCTTCCTCCCACACCACTATAAATATTTGATTTTTCTGATTATATATCTGATAATGACTTTTCAGTTTTTCAAGACTTTCTTTCATGCTGGTGGTGTAATCCCCGCCTACATTACTTTCTAGATTGAGATACGCATTGATGTTATCTGTCATCTTTTCCAATTCTTGTACGGCTTCTAAACTGGTCTTTGTGTATACTTTCTTCTCATCACCAGCCATATCGTATTTTTCTAACATTTGATTATTGAGTTTAATCACTGAAAGTGGCAACTTTAAATCGTGACTAATACCCCTAATCAATAAAACTCTTTCGTATTCTTTTTGCTGTTTCTCATATTGGGCCATCTTATTTAGATAGGTCTTAATTACCGCAATCAAGAATCCTAAGACATAAATGATACTGCCAACTTGAGGACCATTCATAAGAGATGATAAATATCCTTCTTTAAAATAGTTTAATTTAATTAGAATCCAATAAAGATTAAATCCTGCAAAAACACTATAAGTGGTTAATAAAATCATGCTGTATGGCTTATCTTTGATATGGCCAATCACGGACATAGAAATCATCACAATAGCGCCCATTAGATATATTATTAAAAATGCAGGGCCATTCACTTCAAATATATATTGACTGGCTAAGATTAAAAACAACCCTAAATATAAAATAATATAGCGCCTTTTTATTTTAAATTGATATAAGGTATAGAGTAGGCTTTGATATAGGAAATAATTGATCGCCGTGGTTAAACTTTCAAAAAAATAGAAATTATGACTGGTAATACCAAAGACCTCACTGAATATATGTACTTCTCCTGAAATACTCCATTTAAAGACGGAAACAATGCTTATTAAAAGGATACTGAACATATATCTGTCCCGATCTCTACGATAAAGCACACTACTGATGATTAAAATAACAAAAAAACAAATCCCCATAAAGGTGTTAACCATGGTTCTTAAAGCAAGATATTTTCTTATAGTATCTTTTGTTCCCAGTAAAAAAAATGGTTTCATCTCATTAATTGTTTTGTTTTGTAATTGTATTTTAGCCCTATAACGGCCATCTATCTCTTTATAATCTCTTTCATTTAGTTCAAACACACCATAAGCAATTTCATTCGTGTAGCCGTCTAAGGTTTTATCATAATTTTGCATTCTGAGTTCATCCGCTATATAAATAGTGTAGGCATACTCGCCACCTTCAAAAACGAATGCTATTTCCTTTTTATCAGAAGATTCTATATAAAAAGTATATAACTCTTCATTATTATATGCCAATATTAACGCCTTTTTGGAGGTCTCTAAAACTTCATCTACATAAATGGTATGCAAATCATCTTTTATATAGTCAGTTACCTTTAGATTAAACCCATAAAAACTATAGATTGTCAATATTCTTATTACAATTAATATAAAGATAGCTAACCCTATTTTTTTAATGACATCTTTATGCATCTTTTTGTCCTCATTAACATACCACCAGTTGATAGCCCTTGCCATAAGCTGTTTCTATGATAATTTCTTGGCTACCAATCTCTGATAAATTCTTTCTAAGCCTCGCAACTAAGGTCTGCATACGATAATTCTCATTCATTTCTTCTTTAAAAAATTCACTGAACTCTGACTTATCAAGATAACTTTTTTCCTCGTACTTTTCAAACAAAACCTTTAAGAGTTTAATTTGACTGGGTTGGATATTAAAGGTTTTACCTCTACATGTTAATTTATTTGTATCGACATTAAAATCAATATCACCTACTTGAATTTCGCTTAACTGTGATATCATTCTTCTTCTCATAGCATTCAACTTATAGATCAATTCATATAAGTCAAATGGTTTAGTTATATAATCATCAGCCCCGTTTTCATAGGAGATACACTTACTTTCTCCATCATCAAGTGCCGTGATCATTAAAATCCTACTATTGTGATACTTCCTAAAAAAAGGAATTAAATCATATCCATTTCCATTTGGCAACATAATATCAAGGAGGATAATATGTGGACGTTCAACCAAAAATGTCTTTTTTCCGCCATCAATGTCTTTCTCGCCAAATGCCATGTATCTTTCTTTATTTAACATATTCACTAAGCTTTCATTTAAAGATGCCTTATCTTCTATCACTAGCACTTTTATTTTCATAGGTTTTTCCTTCTATCTCCCCGTCCACATTCGAAATGCACAAGGCGTATATTCTCATTTAATTTTAACCTAAATTATTCAATTATTAATAATAAATTCTGAACTCAGTTTTCTATCATAATTTTACTATTCTTTCTTTACTACTTCAAGTGCTTTTAAAATTACTTCCATAATTCTATCGGACGTTTATGTTGCACCACTTACAACCTGAAAATCTTTAGAGACTTACTATCATTATTTAACTCTGTTTCCTTGAACCCGCACTTCTTTTATGTTGGATGATTCTGATAATAAAAGTATTTTATGAAGCAAGTCCTCTGTATTTTTTTCTTTATAGAATCTTGGAATATTGTTATTAATATCTATTATTTGAACGTCAAACGAATAACCCTTTTCAAGTTTTCCTATTGGTAAGTCCAATGCTATACCAGCGGCTACCGTAGCAGAATAAAAAGCATTGTTAAGAGTTATGGAAGAGTCTTTTCTTCCTCTTACATCGCTTTGAAGTGAAGGATTAACTCCATCTTGTAGCATTCTTGAAGAAATAACAGCTTGTCGTATAGCTTGATACATACTTGGACTATATCCACCTGATATATCCGTTGCCATTCCAATATTAACACCTTTGCTAGCAAAATCCTTTAATGGCAATACTGAATTTGCAAAATATGCATTTGACAGCGGACTATGTGCAATAGTAGTTTTCTTCTCAGCTATCAGTTCCAAATCGTCTGCTTCTAAGAATGGAGCATGTGCAATAACTGTCTTACTTGTAATTAAACCAAACTTATCTAGTGCTTGAGCATCATTTAATCCATATTTTTCTTTTACAAATTTATGTGCCCAATCACTTTCACTGCAATGAGTTTGAATGTGTACATCATATTTCTTTGCTAACATTCCTAATCCTTCCAATACTTCACTGGTACAGCTTGGAATAAACCTAGGCGTTACAACTGGATAAACTTTTTGTTTATATAAACCTTTAATTTTTAATACTTCATTAATAAATTTTTCCGTTTCATTTATAGCTTCTTCTGGCGAAGAATCCCTACAATACTCAGGATTAGCTTTTGCTTCATCCATTACAACCTTTCCAACTAAGCCGCGCTGACCTAATTCACCGCATAGCCTTGCTAATAATATTGATGGCTCTGTGTCTACTGTAGCAAAATACAATGCTGTTGTTGTACCATGTCTTAATGTCGAGCTTATGATATCGCGATATACATCATTGGCAAACTCTAAATCTTTGTATTTTGATTCTAATGGAAATGTATATTCACCAAGCCATGTCTCTAGTGGTTTATCTAGTGCAGTACCTGCCTGTGGCCATTGTGAAGCATGAATATGTAAATCTACAAAACCCGGAAGCATAACCTCTGAATCAGAAAGTATTCTTAATTTTCCATTTTTCAAATATTTTAGCCTAATTAAATCATAGTCTTTATCTTTTTCTTCGTAAACCTCAACAATATAACCTTCATCATTTACACAAAATATGCCATTGTTTACATACCTTATTTTATCAAAATCCAAACTATAAAATGCATTTCCTTGGATTGCTGTATTATTTAACATAATTTATTCTCCTATTTTTCTTATTATTCATGATTAATAAAGATAGTTACATATATCAATTTACAAAAGCTTGTATTCAAATAAATAATAGGTCAATGAGAAGCACGAAGCCACTTTGTGGCGGCGCTTCGCGTTATTCAAACAAAAACAAGACAAGTAGGATATAGAGATTCTAAAAGTGGACGCTAAAGCGGAAAAGATAATATATAAAATGTTGAAATATATAAGAATATACTTCAACATTTTTTTAAAAAAAATAAAAATAGACGAGTTTTAAATTATCAATTAATATTTAATAACCACAAAAAATATAAAAAAACATTAAAACCACCTACTTTTATGAAAAAAACATACCATATAAATCAAAAAAAATCAATACTAGAATTTACAAGAGGACCACCTTTTTGAGAAGAGAAAATATTGCAAATCAGATTTTTAGGATTTAATTCTTGCAGGCAACACCCAGATTTGAACTGGGATTCCCTACAAAATCTCTTTATTAAAATGTCCTCTTGTGTCTGTTTCCTGATTAAAGACAGCTTTATCCACTCTGCCATTTAATTTGCTTAAAGCCTTCTTAATGGTTTTCACAACCTGCTCTTTTGATTCAACTGTGAAGTTTAATCTGAATGCCTCGATTCCTTTTATGCTTTGTAGCTCATCTAAAAGATTAAGAGTCTTTCCATTAAGGATAGTCGTTGTACAATCATCATGAGAAATGATAGGGAATGTTCCTTGCTCATCTTTTAACTCATAGCTCTTTGTTTTGCAAATACCGCATTGATTCATTTTTTTCATCGGACAATATTTTGTAAACATCAAAGGAGCCTTACCATATACAATCAATTCTAGTGCAGGATGGCCGTCATTTTCTTCATAATAGGCATTAATTAAATCTTCAATTTGTCTCTTATTCAATTCATAAGATAAAGTTACTCGCGCCGCACCTAATCTATATAATTCATAGCAACTAGCAGAATTAACAACATTTAGAGAATAGTCTGTAATAAAAGGATTCGTTTTTCTGTAGTGATAAATTCCGCCATATCCTCCGATTAGTAGCTGCCCTTCTTTTTCCATGTAATCATTCTGGTTTCTTCTAATAATGTTTTCAAAATAGATTTCCTTAATTCCACAGCTCACGCAAGCATCATACTGTTCCTTAGTCGTTACAGAGGCTGTAAGGTATGGTTTTTCAGAGGCAAAGCTTATTTTTTCTTTTGCTTTCAAAGCCTTGGTTCTTTTCTTTTGGCTGTTAAGCTTTAAGTCATATAAGGCCTGTACAATATCTCTTCTTGCTGAATTTAACAGTTTAGCTGGAATAAATGCATTGCATACCTCAAAATCTACATGATTAAGTTCGAATATAGTATCATTTAATCTTGAAAATTGCTTTATTATCTGCTCTTTTGTTGTTGGATTATTAATTGCTTCGCCTAGTATTTCATCGCTTTCATATAAATAATTAAAGCCTAAGCCCTCCGTATCAATGATAAGCTTTGAATCTGGATATGCATACACTCTAATATCTAGGTTAAACCGTTTAAATTCTTTTTCCAGTGATGATTCTAACTCTTTGTAATATAGATAATCCTTCGATATATATACTAAATCACCCTTGGACAACTTTTCTTTAATTTTGATATAGCAGACATCATCTGCTTTGTTGATTAAATTGCCATCTTTATCGTACAGTTTTACAACAGTTAAATTAACATCTTCATTGTTATGATTTATTCTGATTATATCGTTTTGATTTAAAGTGCGTGTAAGTGTTATTTCATACATGTCTTTAACAATCTTGCTAATTCTTCCAATTTCATAACCAAAGTTATTAGGCCTTAAGATGTTTGTAATATCTTTCTTATCTTCGTGAAACAAATATCCTTTAGTAAATGTCCTATTGAATGTTTTATTCAGATTTTCTTTATCTTTTTCGGTTATTTTATTATCTAGGGCCAAGCGATATTTTGATACAACATTAGCAACATACGCAGGCTCTTTCATTCGACCTTCTATTTTTAATGAGTCAATTTCTTTTAAATCATTGATATAATCGATTGTGCTTAAGTCCTTAGTAGATAGAATATAGTTTTTCCCTAAATATGTATCTGTTGTCTTATCAATTAGTTCATATTCCTTACGACATGAACCGACACATCTTCCGCGATTTCCGCTTCGATAGCCGATTAATCCAGACATTAGACAGTTTCCAGAATATGATACACATAAAGCTCCGTGAACAAAAATTTCTAAAGGTATTTTAGCTATTCTTCTTATCTCTTTTACTTTCTCAATCTCAACTTCACGGGACAGAACAACTCTTTTAGCACCAAGTTCTTTAAATAATAAAGTCCCGTCTAAATCGTCTATTCCCATTTGAGTTGAGCAATGTGATTCCATATCAAGAAAGTTTTTAACTATATAATCGAAGGCAGCCAGGTCCTGGACGACAATTCCATCAACACCGATTTCACTTAATTCATGCATCTGCCCTTTCATATCTTCAACTTCGTTTTCGAAAATGATGGTATTCATTGTAACATAGATTTTAACATTCCTCAGGTGCGCATACGTAACAGCCTCTTTTAACGATTCTAAATCAAAATTAGATGAGTATGCACGTGCACCAAATTTTTGCATTCCTAAGTAAATTGCATCACAGCCATTAGAAATTGCAGCTTTTAAAGCTTCCATATTTCCTGCTGGAGCTAATAATTCAGTCATTTTTTCCTCCATACTACCGCTATTGTGCGCTAAGCGCTTCTAACCGGTTGCAAAGTTTTTCTATCTTATAATTGTGTGTAAAATTAAGCTATCGCCCCCCTTGACTTAGGGGGTACACCTTTACGCAGTGTATCATCTTTCTATCAAAACACACGTGTAGACGGTTGCACTGCTTACGAGAAGCGAAAGGCGACTGACAGCATTCTACGACGAAGCCGCATTACGACTGAAGAAGCAGATGTACGGCCGCTTAAGGTTTCCCAAGAAGGGCAGCTAAACGGTCCTCTAAGGAAATTTTCCCTCAACTAATTAGTATGAGGTAACATATAAAAGGCTCTAAACCAGCTCTATTGACTCTCCTTCTGACCTGATAAATCCAGTTAACTGCAAATCTTCAATTCTATCTATTGCGATACTTCTAATTCCTAAAGTCTTCTTTGTTGTTTCATTCAATTCAATTAATTCTGCTTCCAAAATATTATCTAGTAGCCAAGCTCGTTCAACCTTTGAAATAGACTAAAATGGTTGTGTTTATATTTTCCTATTATTAATAAATTCCTCTTGCGACATATAATGCATATATCCCTTAACTTTATTATAATATAATTAAACCTATCATTCAACATTTTGTTTAGAAATAGGATATAAGTCTTCTAAAATTGAAGAAATTGTATGACAAAAAGGATACGAGGGCTCAGCCTCAACGTTAAGAAATTATATGATAAATTGGAAGCATAATTGCAAAAGTGAATATTTCAATAAAAGCACAGGAAAAAACATAGAAATTATTGAAAGAAAGAATTTAATAAAACTATTATATAGACCATTAGATAAAATAAAAGAATTAAATAAAGAAATATTAGAACATGTAAGTTTACAATATCCAGAGTTTATAAATATAGTAAATTTAGTAAAACTTATAGAATTTTCCATCAGCCAATGAAATATTATATTTCTTGCCTCCTAATGATATGAATAATTCTTCAGTCTATAAAAGATAGTGCTTTAAACACTCTCTTTTTAGGTTTTATTGGCTTAACATTGTCATAGTGTTATATAACATCTGTGCAACTTCTGCTCTCGTTGAAGTTGCAGTGGCTGTTACTGTTCCATTACCATTACCGTTTATAATATCTCTACTAACAAGGTACTCAGAGGCTTCTTTTGCATAACTCGATACTTCAACGCTATCAGTAAACTCTGATAACTTATCTCCAATATCAGTTAAACTATCAAGCTGACCATTCTTTTCCATTGCTTTATACACCATATACATCATTTCTTCACGTGTTATTGCCGTATCAGGTGCCATAGTATCATTATAAAATGTGGGTAATATGCTATTTGCTTTAGCTCTTCTGATGTAGTCATAATACCATTTTCCTTCTTCAACATCCTTATAGTTACCCTCTGCATCTGATGTTAAATCAAATATTCTTACCATTAGAGTTGCAAACTCTGCTCTTGTTACAATGCCTGAAGGTGCATATACACCCTCCGCTCTACCATATACTATTTCTCTTGCTCCAATATATGTTACAGCCTCATAGAACCAATCTATTTCCTTCACATCTTCAAATATTACTAGATTATAGCCAACTAAATATTTACTAAAGTGGTCAGTCTTAAAAACTATATTTCCTGTATCGGGGTTATAACTACCTTGTACTTGCTCTAGTTCTCCACTGTCATTAAGGAAGTAAACAACTAAAGCATTAGTGTCTTGACCTTCTTTTGGTGTATATGGAATAGATATTTTTACATAACCACCACCAAAGTCTGAAACTTGTTTAGATCCTTTTGTTACTGTAAAGTCAAATACTGGCACATCTGTATTAGCTAATATTTCTCTTACTTCTTCTGATAGCGTTTCTAAATCTACTGTTTCTACTGATATGCTTACATCACCTGATGAACTAGCATTCTTTAATGTTTCTATAGTTTCACTATCAAACTCTAGGCTTACCATACGATGATTTATTTTCACACTTGCATCCGTATTATCAGCAATATCATCAAATGAACTTCTTGGTATTACTACTTCAATGTTTTCAGTTTCTTTTGTGGTATCAAGGCTTATTTTGATAATTGTATTTTTCCCATCTTTTTCTGCTTTTTCAGCTCCTTCTATTAGAGCGTTAACAGTATTTTTGTCTGCTTCTGCTATCTGAGTATCACCTTTAACTTCTACCTTAACTTTAACAGATATTTCTGTTTGGCCCTCATCATTTATTGTAGTTTCTATTTCTGCTGTAGGAATTGTAGAATTTCCACTACTCCCGTCTGATGATCCGCCAGATGAACCGCCACTTGTTGATTGTGCAGCAGTTGAAATTGTACCTTCAGTGCTTACCGCTGATTCATAAGTAGTTGTCGTTCCTTTTACTCTTTGAGTAAATGTATAATTTGTACTGACTGTTAATCCGCTAAACACATTACTGTCTTGCCATGTACCACCATCTTTTCTATACTCATAACCTGATGTTGGGGATAGTGTAATGCTAGTTGTTGTTGCACTTTGTTTTGTTGGTGCATTTGGTGTAGCTAAAGTTTGTTTATCTACTGTTGTAGTCGCACTACTTTCAATAAAATTATCTCTATTTCCGTTTCCAATATCTGTATCTCTTACTTTTACATTTATTACACTTTCTATTTCATTTTCAGTTAATGTATATCTATTAGAAATAGCTCCGTTTATATCTACTCCATCAGCTTGCCACTGATAGACTAAAGTTCCAAGCTCATTTGTTCCTGATACGCCTACTGTTAGGGTTTCACCAAAGATTGCATTACCCGTTATCTGAACTGTACCAAGTAAAGCATTTGGTGGTGCCTCCGGTGTAGTCGCATCAAATACAGTTGCTGGAGCTGATGCCTTATGAGTTAAAGTTTCTTTTGCTCTTGCATATAAGTCATAGTCTGTTTCTGGAGTAAGTCCAGTAAATGATGTTGATGTTTGCCATGCTGTATTGATATCAAGTGCCACGCCATCATCAACACATGCAAACTCTACTCCGTTTTGTGCTATTACTACAATAGTATCATAAGTAATTGCACTCGTAGTTGTCACTTGCTGTGGCGTGATTATAGCATCTGCTTTTTGCACTACCCATGTTGTACCTTCTTTTATCCCTATACAGTCATCCGCTGTTACTTCTACTTTTATATACCTACCAATATCATCGGCAACTATTATATAAGTATTATTTATTGCATTTGTTATCTCCGTGGTATCTCTATACCACTGATAGCTAAAGTTATCAGTATCGCTATTATCTCCAGTTATACTTAGACTTACTGTTTCATTAAATACTGGTAAAGGGTTACTTACAGTTACTGTTGCTGTAAATTCTGGTGCTGATATTGCTACTATAGCGACATTTGTGTCAATTGTTGCAGTTTGAGTTCCGTTTACTGATGGAACATCATGAGCATCATTAGTTACCGTGCAATAGTAATACCCTGTTCCTGCTGTTGTTATGTCTAGCGTAGTATTTGTTCCTAATGTTTGTGGATTTGTTTTATTTACGTCATCACAGGTATACCACTGATACATTATCCTCCCATTATCAGATGTGGTAGATGTTGCATTAAGAGTTATTCTATCTCCTCTTGTTCCTGTTTGATTACTAAGTGTTGGAACTGTAGGTATCTGTGCATCTACTCTTGCTACTACAGTAATATTAAATGTTGCTGTTTCTCCACCGTATGTTATTGTTACATCTTGAGAATTTCCTACTGTATTAAGCGTATCTCCATTGGCAGGACTTGAGATTAGATCATCTTTGCCTTTTCTGTAATTTGTTCCATCATCGTAAGTTACTTTAACTTCTATACCTGTTAAATCTAGCGTTTCACCTTCTACATAATTAGTAGTTGTAGGCTCTGTTATAACCTCTAATCCACTTACTGCAGAAGGTATCCACTTAACAAAAAATGCCATGTCTCCCGTTGAATCTCGCGGTACGCCTGGCGTCCCATTATTAAAATCACTATCTGTAAACCAACCATCAAATGTATAACCCTCTTTTGTTGGTATACCTAATGTGATAGGGAGTGTTTCCATAGAATATGTTGTTGGTGCATTGCCAAGATTTGTAGCACCTTCCATATTATTATATGTGATGTTATATGTTATGGGTGTCCAATTAGCATAATACGTAGTATCTGTTGGTATAGTTTGAGGGAAAGTAGCTGTAGCACCTGGACCCCAATGCCATACATCAAATATATAGCCAATTCTGGTTGGATTTTCAGTAGGTGCTGTCACATTCTCACCAAGATTAACTAACTGATAAGTATGTTCTCCATATCCATAACCACCATTGCTGTTAAATGTTGCTTGGAATTCTTTTATATGTACATTCGTATTATCTGGAAAAATTTGAACCGGAGCAGCCAAGCTAATAATTAAACCATATGCATCACTTAGATTCTCACAAGAATTAAACATATACGGATGTAATCTCGTTACACTCTTTGGAATTGTTATTTCTGTCAATCCTGAACCTGCAAATGCATAATCCCCTATACTTGTTACACTATTTGGTATAACTACTTCTTTCAATGATGTACAACTAGAAAACGCACTAATACCTATACTTGTTATACTATCTGGCAAAATTACTTTTGTTAAGTTTGTACAACTAGTGAATGCACCATCACCAATAACTTTTACAGGTCGAGTACCTATAAAAGGTGGTATAAATAAAATGCCTTCAGCATCTGTATTACAATCAGTAATGGTTACTAAACCAGTTGAATCTTCAGTATATGTTAGTACTACATTAGTACCTTCAACTGCATAATCTGCTGCATAGGATATGATGCCAAAACTCATAACACAAGTTAGCAGTACCACTAAAAATAATATTTTTTTCATAATTCCCTCCTAATCTATATTACCCAAACTATATCCTGTCATCTTCATCTTGTCACAAAAAAACTCTGAACGACTCGTATTTGATGGTGAACTGTACTGATTAGGGGGGTGAACATTTTCATATATCTTTACGAACAAAAAAAACTAAGCAAGTAACTTATGCTTAGTTTTTTTTTGCGGAATCCAAGGCCTCTATTCAATCTCAAAATATTTTTTAACTTCTTGCAGATTGGTTTTTCCAATGAGAAGATAGGGCTGGTCTATACTTTTTTTGCTTCTTATTCGTTGTATATCCTGTACAAAAATACAGCCGCCTCAGCACGTGTGGAATAAGCAAGTGGGTTTAGCTTATCCCCTGATCCGGAAATTAAGCCTTCCTTAACCATGGTTGCTAGGCTTTCTATAGCATATGCGAAAATGTCTCTTTTATCACTGAATTCATCTAGCACGGTGGTATCACTTGTGGTAACTAAGTCTTGGTAATTCTCTAGGGCCCTTGCTGTCATCACTATCATATCTTGTCTAGAGATATTTCCCTTGGGATTAAAAAGGTTGTTTCCAATCCCTTCTGCAATACCGATTTTTTTAGCAATGCCCATAGCTTCATAATAGTAATCACTCGGTTTAATATCATCAAAGTTACTGTCAAAATCTGATGTTAAGCCTAGCGTCTTGATCAATAGCACCAGATAATCAGCTCTGGTAATATTTTCTACTGGAGAGTAGGTTGTTGTAGAAGTTCCGTTAATGATGCCTTTAGAGGCCATGATTTCTATAGATTTCCTTGCCCACTCCACACCGCTCAAGTCGCTGAAGGTTTTTTTAACATAAGCTACGGCATAGTAACTGAAATGGGTGGTCGTAAAGGTCACTGTACCGGTTGCAGGGTCATAACGCCCATTTGGTATGGAAACTGCATTCCCTTGACCGTCGATATACCATATGACGATATGTTCTGGGGCAAGCAACTCCATGGCTGTAGGTGTATAGGGTATTGATACTGATACAGGTGCCTCAGGGTTATTCCATCGGGCTTGTTCCCCGTTTAGGTTAAATGTAAGCTGCACTAAAGGCCTGTCATCAATAGCTTCTCTTTCTTCATCAGAGAGAGTAGATTTATTACCCTGTCCTATGGTGATGCTAAGTTTCTTTCCCTCTACTCCTGGAATGTTTGAAAACATATTATCAGGTATAGTGATACTTCCTACATCGGTAGAGAAAGTCAATGCGCTTTGCCCATGAGAAGTAGATTCGGCAACAGTTGGAAATTTCAAGGTGTAGTCAGTCACATTAGGGATAGAAGGCATAGTTATTACGGTTATCCCATCGTCGTCGAACACGTTGTTTGCCAGAGTTTCCATATCTACCGCAGAGCTACCAGTATTTAAATTTACACTGACTGGCAGCGTGGTTTCTGGTGTATCGGCTCTTGAAACAACTGCCTGATAGGCAGGTGTAGGATGGGAAGTACTGGTTCCTCCACTGGAACCAGTCACTGTAATTGGCGCGGTGGTTGTATTACTACCATATCCCGCCACTACTTGAAGTACTCCTGGCGAGACATCAGGAACCTTAAATGTATCGGAATAGCCTCCGTCACTATTTGATAATATGGAATTCAAATAAACGATACTGCCACTTGATTCCAAAACTTTTATAGTTATCCATATCTCTGGGTCTGCAGTTCCTGAAACTGTCACTTCATCCCCTGGATAAGCACTGTCCGGAGTTGCTATTACGCTGACATCTGCTGCAAAAACTAAACAAGGCGTCATTAATGACAAAGATATAATAATGCATATAAATATACTAAACGTTTTACTACCGAGCTTATTCAGTGTTTTTATCATCATTTTTCACTCATCTCCTTTCAATGTGACTATAGTATTTCTGGATTTGTTTCTGAATTATTGGTTAAATCATCTACTATAAAGGCTTTGATAATATCCCCCTCTTTTACATTAAATGCAGCTTTTGCTCGATTTACCGTATCAAAATCTGCCTCTGTTGCATTTATCCCTATCTGCTGCCCATTTCTTAAATGTACAAACACACATACCTCATTGCCACCGTGTCCTGTAACAGGAGCTATGGCTACAGAAAAATATTTAAACCCTGTTATTCCTTCATTGACAGTCATCATAGGTATGCCGTCATCTGTATATCCCCTTGTATAGGCTGAATCTTCATCTAGCTGGATAATATACGCGCCGTTTCCGCAGCCTAAATTAACGTTTAATGTTAAAGTTTTGCTCACCTCACTGCCATTGGTATCGGTTACCTTGACTTCTATCGTATAATTGCCTTCACTTAAAAATGTTCCTGTTATTTCTCCAGTTATTTCACTTAGGATAAGTTCTGTAGGAAGCCCTGTTGCTGTCCAGGTATAAGGCAATGTTCCCCCTTCTGCACTTAAGGTTGCCTGATAGGTTCCTCCTACAATGCCTATGGGCAAGGTTTCATTATTGATTGTTAATGCTTCTTTTCTTGTAACGGTGATGGTATAAGTCTTGGTACTTTCACCGTCTTTTCCTGTTACTACTATGTCAATGGCATTTTCTCCTACATCAAGACTAACTGGTTGGGATGGCTCCCCTCCGTTTACTCTGACCGTTGCATCACCATCCATCAGCGTTGGACTTATGCTAATAGCTTCAGTGTTATAGGGAACAGTGGCTGTATACGCTGTAGTAGCCAGATTAAAAGTTAGACTTAATGTCCCTTCACTTAAGGTTATATCACTAAGATTCACATCACCCGTTCCTCGATTGACTGTTACTGTATAGGTTTTAGTAGAAGCATCCTGAGCAACCACCATAACATCAATAGGATTTTCTCCAACTTCCACTGTTATTGCACTGCTGGTTGTAACACTTCCGTCTATAAGCACTAATGCTTTATTGTCTGATGGTATGGCACTTATATCAATCGTCTCCGTGTCATTGCCTGCGTTGACATAGTACTCCGTAGTATCCTTATCAAAGCTAAGATTTCCTTCGCTTAGGGTTAAGCTGCTTAAATCTGCATTGTCCACCGTCCCATTGATAGAGAGAATATACGCCTTTTGGCTAACGCCATCAGAAGCTGTGACCACAACGGGAATTAAATTCGCTCCCTGTTCAAGATAAACCGTTTTGGCCACGCTGTCAGCTGCCGTGTCCCCGGCAATGGTCAGGGTAGCCCCGGCATCTGCCAACTGGGCTGTGACGTCTATGCTGTCTATGTTTGGAACGGCTTCCACTTGGTAGACCACGGTGTTTTTGTCAAAGGCCGGGCTCAAACTACCAGCGCTTACTGTCAGGTCGACCAGGTCGATGGAGAAAGTCTGGTTAATAGTCAGGGTAAAGTCTTTCTCATCAGTTTTACCGTTTACATCGGTGACGGTAACCCTTACATTGAAGTTGCCCGTGTCTTCCGGGGTACCGCTGATCTCGCCGGTTGATTGGGCAATGGAAAGCCCTGCCGGCAGTCCGTTAGCACTCCACGTATAGGACCCGGTTCCGTCCAGGGCTGTTAAAGCCCCATTGTAGTACGGTGTCCCGATAATCCCGGTGGGCAAGCTGACACTATCGCTTACAATATTAGGATTCATAAATGTAATACTTTCGCTTACTGGGGTATTAGCATATTTGGTGTGGTGCGGTTCGCTGTATTTCTCATTCCAAAACCTGAGCGTATAGCTGTTATCACTTAGGGCCACCGGCAGGTTAAAAGTAGCCGTGCCGCTTTCGTTGTCCGCCGTCAGATTCTTGATGACGCCCCGGTAGGTATTGCTGCCGCTGGTTAGCTCTACACCAAGATAATTACTGTCGCCTGTGAAGGCGTCGCTGTAATTAACGGTGATTGCGCTGCCGCTGGTTCTGCTGCCGGCGTTCACATCACCGATGGTCAGTGTTTGGCTGCTATCAGCCATGGTTAATTTCATATCACCGGTGATTGGCGTTACTGCTGAAAGATTGCTCTCTACCGTCGCAGATGCGCCGCCTACCGCGTCAGATACGAAGATGACAGATGACAGATTTAATTTAAAAGCGGGGCGAATACCGTAGCTGAAGGTCACACTGCGGCCCCTCGAGTCGACATCGCCATTGCCGTCGACAAGGAGGACTGCACTGCTGCTGCCATAGCCAGGCGACCGCAACCACCAGCGACCCCTCCCTTCACGGTCTGCCTTTCCACCAGGGAAATAGGTGGGATTATTCGCCTCATCTGTTGAAAGTAGGAATGCCTTTTCACCAGCCGGATATCGAAAATTGGCTTTTTCCTCCGTTGTAAAGGAATCTTGAAATTCACCATTGAGCCAGTTGTATACATCAGAATTTTCATAATCGTTGGAATTATTATCAAATGCCCTCCAATCCACAGAATCATCCGCCAGCAGCAACAGTTCGCTGCTACTTTTATCCAGTATGCGCCACTTAATGGGGCTGCCGTTATATTTCCCATAATAGATATGCTGGTAGGTTGAAGCAACACCGGTATTTCCCTCCGGCCCTTTTAAATCGCTGGACGTTCCCGCCTCTACCGTCTCTGCCCATGCCTCCGTGGGCAGTAGACCCATGACCATGATGGCCGCCATCAAGAGCGACAGGATTTTGCGTTTTACTTTTGCTTTCATGATTCTCCTCCTCTATTTCGAAAAAATTATCTCATATTTATATATATAAATAATAGCGTGTGATTTTTATTTTGTCACAAAAAAACAGTGAACAGCTTTTATTTTAAGGTAAACGTCATAGATTAAAGTAGTGAACGTCATTAAGCACAAAAAAACTAAGCAAATAATTCATGCTTAGTCTTTTTTGTAGGCTCTTTTTAAACCCTTATTTCATATAGTTTTATGTCTCAATAAAGATGTTTATTCCATATCTAAATATTGCTTTACTTCTTGTATGTTACTTCTGCCAACAGGCACCTTTATATCTTCATAATCTAGTAGTAATTCATAAGTACTACCTAGTATTCTTTTTATCCTATATATATATTCCATGTTTACAATATAGCTTCTATGACACCTTAAAAATCCAACCTCTAATAGTTCGTTTTGCCAAAATTGTAGTTTTTCTTTAGATGTAACTTTCTCTTTTTTTGTCACCAGTATGGTTTTAGAGTCTAATGATTCAATATATAAAATATCTTTTATTTTTATAAAAGTTGTACTATCTCTTCCTTTTACACTTATCTTTTCTGGCAGTTGAGTTTTACCTTTAATGACTTTGATTTGATTATCTCTTGAGCCTTTTATTCTATCTATAGCTGTTATAAGTTTTTCTTTTCTTATAGGTTTTAACAAGTAGTGTGCTGCACCTATATCAAAAGCATCAATCGCATATTGTTTATATGCTGTTATAAATATTATGCTTATATTGCTATCTATTTTCTTTATTCTTTTAGCAAGCTCAACCCCGGTAATCTCAGGCATTTCTATATCCAAAAATGCTATATCTATATTCATATCAACTATATTTACAAGAGCTTGTATACCATCAGTATAAGTAGCAATGACTTCTATTTCATCTATACTCTCTATTGAAAATTCAAGTTCACTTATAAGTGCTTGCTCATCATCAACAATTATGCATCTTAACATTTTTTCCCTCCTACTGGTATTTTTATGGTAATACAAGTTCCTTGGTTTTTACTACTTTTGATCATTAAATCCGTATCATAATAAAGTTTAAGCCTTTTGCTAGTATTATTTATACCTACGCCTGTACTCTCTTGTTTTAGTAATTTAAACAGTGTATCTTCGTCTATACCTTTACCATTATCTTTTACCTGTAAAGATATATAATTATCCATCTTCTTGACTAAAATCTGAATTTTTACGCCTTTAATATTATCCTTCAATCCATGCTTTACTGCATTTTCTACAAGGGGTTGAAATATTAAGCAGGGTACTGTTATATCAATATTGTCATCAATATCATAAACTACTTCTAGCCTATCCCCAAACCGTACTTTTTCGATGGTTAGGTAAGATTTAATTAACTCGATTTCCTCTTTTAAAGCTATTTGCATATTTTCACTATCATAGTCAAACTTTCCTCTTAGATATGTGCTTAAATCCAATAGTAATTCTCTTGCCACATTGGGTTCTTGTCTACAATACGTTATGATTGTATTGATTGTATTAAATAAAAAATGTGGTTGTATCTGTGCATGTAAAAAATTAAGCTCTGAATTAAATATACTTAACTGATATTCTTTTGTATTTTGGGATAATACATAGGCAAATATTAGTAAATATATGAAATAAGTATAGGCATTTATTTCTCCTATTTTAGAATAAAATACCCCACTTCCTCTTAATATGTCATGGAAAGCACCAAAATACATTATAAAGCTACCTATACATAGAAGAACAGCTCTTTTTCTCTTCTTAACAACAGCTTTTACAAGTATATAACTTGAATATACCAGCATTATAAAAAATGAACCATCATAAAAAGCATCTTTAGAAGAATATACTGGTATATCTGTAAAAATAATAAAAATAGAAAAGATAATTGCAATGATCGTAAATATCTTGCTAATATGTTTCAAACGTTCTTCTTTGAACAAGCTTTCTGATATTAACATTAAAAATACACCACCCCATATATAACTTATATAATATAAGCTGGATGATACCATATAAATCAAACCTTCAGTATTATTAATCACGAGTAAGTTTTTTGTTACTATAACTCTCGTTATAGCAATCAAACATCCAATGGAAAAATACAGATTGTACTTCTCTTCTTTGTATGAAAAAAACAGATATAAAAAGTAGATAAAAATGGTCGTATATACACCTATTGAAAAATAGTCCATATTAGTTAGCATAATCATATCCTTTTGAATTTTCTTATTTATAGTGTATATCATTGTCTTGTCGATAGTCAATAAAATATACATGAACAACGCATTATTGACGCTCATCTGTATCGTTTTAGTGGGTGAATGGAATTTTGATTAAGTCATTCACTACTTTTGATTACGGTAAATTCTTACGATACTGTTTCAAAATAGTTTATATGCACCAAGTACTAAATCACTATAAACACTTACTATTGTTGTTTAAATCTTTTTCAGGTGCATTTAAACGCTTTTGATTAAACTTCTCATATTCTTTTTCAGCCAGTTCCTTAGCTACTTCATGAGAAATAGAACCTGCACCAGTAAGTATGTCTCTCTCATTAAATTTTAGGAAGGCATTCAATTTTTCTTCCCAATCCTTCATATACATAGGGTTACGTCTTTCAGCTTGATCTTCTGCATAATCTAGGTACATGGTTACAATTCTATTCAGTGATTTTATTTCTTTTTCCGTCAAATAATTCTTAGCAACGGTAATATCCCCTTTACGCACCTTATCACCCTTCCAAGTAGTAAGCCCCATATCGTCCTTTGAGGCATCGGCTCTTTGTTCAATGAGTTCTGCTGCTGTATGTCCATGAATGGCAAAACGAAGCTTGTTTTGCACCGTTGCAAAGAACTTTTTAGCTTCTTCTGATTTTCCATCATAATCTATAGATAGGGCATAGATATCCGTGATTTTCTTATAAAATCTTTTTTCTGATGCTCTAATATCACGTATACGCTCTAAAAGCTCATCAAAGTAATCATCACCGATATTACGCATACCTTTAAGGCGTTCATCATCCATGGTAAAGCCTTTGACTAAATACTCATTTAATCTTTCCGTTGCCCATCGTCTAAATTGGGTGCCTCTACTAGATCGTACACGGTAGCCTACGGCAATAATCATTTCAAGATTATAATGGCGTGAATTTCTCTGAACCGTTCTATTTCCTTCAGTTTGAACTTGTAAGTAATTCTTACAAGTTGAATTTTCCTCTAATTCACCTTCTTCATAAATGTTTTTTATATGAAGTGTTATATTTTGAGGCGTTGTTTGATAAAGCTCGGCAATGGCTTTTTGTGTCATCCACACTGTTTCATTTTCAAGCCTAACATCAATTTTTGTTTTACCGTCTTCCAATTGGTAAATAAGAATATCTGTTTTATTCTCCACATTATCCCCCCTTTCAATAATTTATTAATCAATTCGTCAGACACTGTCTGACGTTTTTAAGTGAACTATCCGGTAAATTCCGGATAGTTCATCTATGTTCCCAATTATTATTTTAATTTTACCACAGTGGTTACAACTTAACCACATAAACCTCGCTTCATTTTGTATTTTCTTTCCAACTCAGCTTTAATCTTGATGAATTCTTTTTCTGAAATCATCTTTTCATCAAGCAGGCTGGAAAGCATGGCTAACTGTATTTGAGTTTTAGTTGTTCATTTTCATGCTCCATTGTTTAACTCCTTTTTGCACCTCTACTTATAAGCCGATTTTTCTAGGGGTCTGGTCTATTCATTTTTCATTTTAATTTTTGCCCCTCACTATTAAGCCGAAAAATCATAGGGGGTGTACGAAAAAAAGTATAAAAAAATCCCCCTATCTATAAGCCGAAAATAGATAGGGAGGTGCCGAAATTATTTTATTTTTAATCTCCGTTAATTATCTGTGTTCATTAATCATTAATGAGTTTTGATTCGACCAATAAATTCTTGATGGCCTGTGCTGCTTCTGCATAGGTCAGATTTGATTTTGGTGAAATTGTTGTAGCCGTAGTTCCGTTAAAAACATGTGCTGACAATACTTCTTTCACATATGATTCTGCCCAAGGACTTACAGTTTCAAAGTCTTTATAATTCTGATAAAGATTTGAATCATCTCCAGTAATCTTTGTCATCTTCATGGCTCTTTGGTACATGGTCATGGCTTCTTCTCTGCTTATAGATGCATTTGGTCTAAATGTACCATCTGTATAGCCAGATACTATTTCATATTCATTGGCTATTAATATAGCTAAAGTCCTATCTCCACTAGAAGTCACATCTTTGAACTTATTCTCATAAATAGAGTCTTCTCTGTAAATTCCCAAAGCCCTAACAAGATATTCTGCGAAATCTGCTCTTGTTATGGCTTTATTGGGCTCAAATTTTTCAGGTTCAAAAATTACAAGTCTTGAGGCCATGTCATTTACCGATTCTTTCGACCAGTGGTTTTCTACTGACTCTACAATAACCTGGTTCCAGATAATCGAATAATTAGAATTTGTTAGAGAGTTTAGGGATGCAAACCACTTGCCATCTTTTTGGTACACTGTTGTAGGTACATGACTATAAGTACCGTCTTGGTTAAATACAACACCTGTTGTAACAGTTTTCGGGTCTACACCTTCCGGTATTTCCATAACTCTTTGAACATAATTGTTAAACTTACTGATAAACACTTCTCCAGTTGTACCATCCGCTTTTGTAGTCTTTGCAACAACCTCAAAAGATACTGGTGGAAAAACAATCTCTGAACCATTTGCTTTTGCGACGTCATTAAACTTCTCAACAACCGCTTCATCTAATGTAGTTATTTGAACTTCTAATTTAATATCTACCAAGTTACTTTCTAAAACATCAAGATTTTTAGCGACAGAACTAATAGCGAATTCCTCTGCTGGAATCACATATTCAACCATATCTCGTTTAACAGAAACATTAAAACTGTTGTTTTCTAACTTTTTGATAATGTCACCTGTAAGTTCAACTTTAGCAATATCTGAAGTCGTATCTGTAACCGGCACTTGAATAGAATTTATAGCACCAGTTTTATTATTTTTAATTACTTCATCTACTTTGTCTTCTACGGTTTTATTATCTACCGTGATTGTAACGATAGATTGACCGTTCTCAGATGTTTTTGTTTCTTTTCCTGCGTTTTGTTCTTCACCATTGACGATAACAATAACTGGTTCATCTTTGGGTGGTTGCGGTGTTACTGGTTCATTAGAAGAACTACCACTGCTACTACCTCCACCTGAAGAACCTCCACTGTTAGGTGGTGTGTAATTAGGTATATCCATTTTAAGGGGATTACTTACATTTCCAACATCATCTTTTACAAGAATATAAATATCTTTTGCGCCTGCAGTTAATCCCGTTGGATTTGCAATTGTTGTCTCTGCTGTTGTACAAGTAATTCCTGCGCCAGTCGTATTAATTATTGGAGCTGTTGCCCCGTCTGCTACCACTTCATAGTAATAAGTCCCTGTTTCGTCTGATGTAAACTTAACGGTTCCTGTTGTATTACTTGTTCTACTTATAGCACCCGATGTTAAGATTGGTGATGTAATGTCTATTTGAACTTCCTTTGTCCACGCACCCGTTTGGGTTCCTGTATAGGTCCCTATTCCACCAAGTCCATAAGCGCTTCTAAAGTTATTGTTATCCGTATGAAGTAAAGAATCATCTAAATTTGTATCAGACCTCTCCATTGTTATTGAAGTGAGGTTGTTGTTAAAAAATGTGCTTTCACCAATATCTTCTACACTATTAGGTATTGTGATTGACGTTAGTAGGTTGTCATCAAATGCGTTATAACCAATAACCGCAACCGATTCAGATATTACTATTGCTTCAAGTTTATTGCTTTTGAATGCCATATTACCTATATTAGTCACAGAATTAGGAAGTGCTACCGAGGTTAAATCGCTACCCTGGAAAGCTAAAGTTCCTATAGTAGTGATACCACTTTCTATAAACACATTTGTTATACCTAAATTAATTAATTTTTCTTTGTTCTCATCAATATTAAAATGAGCCATCTCCCCCGTTCCACTAAGAGTCAATACGTTACCATTAACATTTTCTGTAATATTATCACCCCAGGTTATTCCTGTGGATACAGGTGGTACTGTCTTAGTCCAAGAACCATCTATATACTCATAAGTTCCAGCTACTTTACTTTCGCTAATATAAAAATCTTCAAATCCTATGTTAGAGCCCATTGTAGACTCAACATTTTCATGCTCTTCATCAACTCTATTTATTGTAACATCTTGACCTATTGTTATGCTCGTCAATTCATTAGCCGTAAATGCATAACTATCTATCGTAGTAACCGAGTCTGGTATCGTTACTGATGTTAACTGATTATCCGCGAATACTGCTACGCCTAAACTAGTAACTGAGTTTGATATTGTCACCGTGTTTAACTTATTAGTTAAGAATGCCTCTGCACCTATAGTAGTAACCGAGTTTGGTATTGTTACTGAAGTTAAAGCGCTATCTACGAATGCACCTTCACCTATAGTAGTAACTGAGTCCGGAATCGTTATTGATGTTAACTTATTATCACGAAATGAATAGGCACCAATAGTAATAACTGAATCTCCTATTGTAGCTGAGGTTAAGTCGTCATTGCTATTAAATGCATAATCACCTATCGAAGTAACTGAGTTTGGTATTGTTACTGATGTTAACTTATTATTATGGAATGAATATTCGCCAATAGTAGTAACTGAATCTGGTATTTCTACTGATGTTAATTCATTATCATAAAATACATAATCACCTATTGAAGTTACTGAAGTTCCTATTGTTACAGAGGTTAAATCATTATATGAGAATGCATAATTGCCTATTGAAATAATTCCATTTCCAATTACTACTTCTTTAATTCCGTGAATTGATGTTAACTCATCATTATCACCACCAACAAAATCATTCATCGGACCGGTCCCACTTAAAGTTAACACGTTGCCGTCGATACTCTCTGTAATGTTGTCGCCCCAGGTTACTCCTGTGGTTGGTTTAACTACTAATAAATCTAATGCTGCTTGAATTTTAACTACTTCAGCATCTAATTCTTCTTGAGTATTTTCACTAGTTAAAGTTAAATTAACCGCACTCATTGAAGTAGTGTATGCACCCCAACTCTCTGAAGTATACTCTGTTTCTTCTAAAGCATTTGCTTCCGCTACTTTAGCATCGTAAGCTGTTGTGTCTACTGCACCTTCTTTTGTCCAAGAACCATTCGCATACTCATAAGTTCCAGCTGCGTTAGCTACACTGTCGTAGTAAATTTTAAATGAATTCGCATACACCCCTAAAGAACTGCTTGTTATCACCACCGAGTCTGAGATTGTAATACTTGATAAATGGCTACCATAAAATGCGCTAGCACTAATACTCTCCATACTATCAGGTAGAATTATGCTAGTTAGATTATTGCTGTAAAAAGCTCCAGTTTCAATGTGCGTTACACTATCGCCAAATGTCACACTGGTTAAATTGTTATCGAAAAAAGCACCAGCACCAATACTCGTAATTCCATCAGGTATTACTACACTGGTTAAATCACTATAAGCAAAAGCATTAGCTCCAATACTAGTTGCACTAGCAGGGATTACTACACTAATTAAATTATTGGTATGAAAAGCATTATTCCCTATAGTTGTAATACCATTACCAATAACAACCTCTTTAATGCCTAAATCTTTTAAAACTGATTTGTTATCGTTGCTACCGAAGTCATTCATCGGACCTGTACCAATTAGGGTTAAGGTATTACCACTAACACTTTCTGTAATGTCAGCTCCCCAGTTTATTCCTGTGTTTACTGGTGGTGCTACCTTGTATACCATAACTTCTTTTGTATTTGGTGTAAAATTAAATCCTGCTTTAGAAAACTCAAGTGTCACATTATCCCCGCTAGCTATAGTTATATTAGATATAGCAAATGAATATCCTTTCGTTCCATTAGTAGTTATAGAATCTAACGTCGCTCCTGTAAGGGTAACGTCAGTCATTGTTAGACCTATTTCCGTATTGTCAGTGTCAAATAGTACTACAATATCATCTGTTGTCATTATACCAGGTATACCGTTGCAGGAAATACTGCCAATAGTTACTTCCTTCACAGGTGTATCTGCGTATATCACCACAGGTATGCTTGTGACTAGTAATACTAATACTAATACTAAGGTATTAATTTTCCTCATTTTATTCTCCTTCTTTCGTGACCTATGCCACCTTTTCTGATTTAAATCAATTATGATTTTTTTGCACATATTAAATAAAATTACAATGTCCTTCAATTTACATATAATTATTCCTGCCATCCACTAACTTAAATTCTACTCTATCACAGAAAAGTCATTTGTGCGGATTTTGGGGTAATTGCACTTATTTTAGGGGTAATTGCCTTTTTTTATAAAAAAACGACTGAAAGTAATTACTAACAGTCGCTTCAATGTATTTAATTATAGATAGGCTTAATTTCCATTGAGTACAATTTGAGTGATAAATTTGCCCTTCGTTACGGAGAATCCCGCCGTACCATCGTAATATTCGGCAGTGTAAAGGATGCTCTTGGTACCTGTTCCACCGATTGTTTTTTGTGTTAAAGGTAGGTCACCATCAAAGGTGATGTCTGATAGACAGGTATTGACCACCTTAACCCGTAAACGGTGATCAAAATATTTAATGGTCACGCTGATTTCTTTTGCATGATCCTCTGGAAGACGAAGGCATCCTTCTAGAGCATTTTCTAAAACATTACCAAGGACACATGTAAGATCAATATTATCAATGCCAATATTTTCTGGAATATTTACTTGGAACTCAGTTTTTATGTTTTCACTCTCTGCTTTATTGGCATAAAAATTCAAAATACTATTGGCAATAGGATTCAAACAAAATGTATTGGCATGATGGCCATCTAACCCCTCATCAAAACTGATAATATAAGTCCTTAGTTTATCCATATCGCCACTTTGCATAAGTCCCATAATCACAGCATTATGGTGGTGCATATCATGTCTTTGCTGAAAAGCTAGTGCTGCAGCGGACTTTTGTCTAGCTAATTCTGATTCCCACAATTTTTCCTGTTGGGCCATAAGTAATTGACGTTTTTCAAGTGCGTACTTTTCAACAATGGCACTTGCCTGTATATACAGAAGATAGTATACGGCTAAAAACAACAGATAAACGGTCAAAATAATGAATCTGGACCAATTATCACGATTCCAATACCAATAAGGCGTAGGATAATAGAGGATCATAATTTGAATGATTAAAAAAATTAGAGGTACTAAGGTAGCTGCTCGCCATTCCTTATCTAAAGTCTCTACAAGCCTTCTAAAACGTCTTCTTATGAATTTATATAAGAGAGTGGAAATAATGACATATATCAACAATCGAATCAAAATAAGTTCAGCGACAAAAGCACTACCCGCCACATGGCTAGCCAAACTGTCACCAACATAACCAATGGCTACATATATGTTAACAAAAGTAAGAAAACTAAAAAGTGATACAAAAAAAGGGTCGTCTGAACAAATCAAAAACCAAGAAAGCTCTATTCCCAGAATAAATAAGATGGCAATACTGCTTACAAAATTAGTACCCTGCATAAAAATTAAATAAGAAAGAATGCATATGCCACACAACATCACTGTAAATCCAGTTATAATTCGTCTTTTGACCGGCTTTTTGAAAAGCATAAGAGAAGACGACATGAGGGTAAAACCAATAACGGATTGAAAAAAAGAAATAAAAAGTAACACATTGTACAACATATTCGCTTCCTCCTTTCTTTATTCTAGCCTAGCATAAAATGATGCAAAAAAACTTTTTTGGGGTATTTGCCATCTATTTTGGGGCATTTGCCTTTATTTATACCTCTGTAGACATTTGAAAACTAAGAAACGCTTCTTTAAGTTTTTTATAAGCACGATAAGGATAAGTTAAGTGTTCTCCTGAATCAAAAATGATGGTATCCTTCCTGATCTGTCGAATATGTTTCAAATTCAAATTTATAGAAACACCACATCTTACGAAAAATTTTGCCGGTAATAACAGGTCAAAAAGTTCAGTTGCTGTCATACGCACCATAATTTTCTCCCCTGTGATTGTATGAATGGTCTGGTAATTATTTCTACCCGTTTCAGTATAAACAACATCTCTTAAAAAAATCCGCACAATCCCCTCAGATGTTTTGAGTGTAATCATGTGACGACGTTCAACCTTTAATCGTTTTAAAACCTTGTCTAAAGCCGAGATAATATTACTTTCTGTATAGGGTTTAATGAGATAGTTTGCAGCATCCACTTCAAAAGCATCAATCGCGTGATCTCTGGAGCTGGTAACAAATATAATTTCTCCCTTGTCATCAATCTGGCGCAGTTCACGTGCAGCATCTGTACCAAGCATACCCGCCATGTAAACATCTAATAGAAATATGTCAAAACTCCCGTTCTTCTCCACGTAAGACAACAACTCTAAGGGCGCAGAAAAAGTAACTATTTGAATATCATATTGCGGTTTTTTTTGTATGTACTTCGCAAGAAAATCATGAGCACGCTCAAGTTCCTGCAGCTCATCATCACAGATTGCAATTTTGATCATAAATACACCTTCACTTCGTTAATTTCTTATATCCCTACATTTCACATCCAAAAGCCAAGCCTAACGATAATTTCATCTTTTAGTTCCTTATTGCGATAATTCGCAATATCCGTCTTAAACATAAAAAGCTTGGTTTTTAGCGGTATATGGGCAGATATGATTAGTCTTTTTTGTATAGTGCTACTATAGTCTCCACATGCGGTGTCATTGGAAACATATCTACACATTGTACCTTTTCAACTTTGTACCCACTATTTAAAAAGAACGGCAAGTCTTTTTCTAAAGATGTTGGTTTACATGAAATGTATATAAATGTGTCCGGTTTATAGTCTATAATTTTCTGTATTGCTTTTGGATGTATTCCTTCTCTTGGTGGATCTAGTACTATTATATCCGGTTTGTCATTTAGTTCATCAATTTTTGCTAATACATCTCCAGCAATGAATGTGCAGTTGTCTAGATTATTAAGTTTTGCATTTTCATTTGCTTTTTCTACTGCTTCTTCAACTATTTCTATACCTATAACTTTTTTTGCTGTTGGTGCTAAAATTTGACCTATTGTTCCTGTTCCTGAGTATAAGTCAAATATTGTTTTATCCTTTGTTCCTCCTATGAAATCTCTTACTATTGAATATAATTTTTCTGCTCCTAGTGAGTTTGTTTGGAAAAAAGAATATGATGAAATATTGAAATGAAGCCCTAGTAGTTCTTCGACTATTTTATCTTCTCCATATAAAACTTTCATCTCATCAGCTCTTGCTACATCTGCTACCCCATCGTATTTTGAATGAGCTATGCATTTTACTATTCCTTTTAGGTTCATACTCATTATTAAATCTACGAATTCTTTTTCATTTAATATACTTTGAGTAGTTGTAACTAAATTTATGAGTATTTCTTCTGTTTTTACTGTTTTTCTAACAATTAAATAACGTAAAAAACCTATATTTGTTGTTTTATGGTAGAAAGTTTGGCTATTTCCTTGGAAATAGTCTAATATTGTACATAATATTTGTCTAAAATCCTCGTCTACTATAGAACATTCACCTGTATTTATTATGCTGTGAAAGCTATTACTTTTATGCATTCCTAGTGATAGTGGCCCGTCTTTTATTTCATCACCAAAAGAAAATTCCATCTTATTTCTATACTCTGTTTTTTTAGGGCTTTCTACAATTGGTAGAAATTCGTAATCATTTGTCAAAACATTGCCTAATATTGATTTGACCTGATTTGATTTTATTTCAAGCTGTTTTTCATAAGGGACATTTTGATATGAACAACCGCCACAATCATAAAAATGCTTACAGTTCGAATCTTGCTCATATTCTGCTTTTTCAATTACTTCTAATGTCCTTGCTTCTATAACGCCATGTCTTATTTTTGATATTCTTGCACTGATTTTTTGACATGGCAATCCACCTTTGACTACTACTTTTTTGCCATTATATGTTGATACACCCTTATTTGGAAATTTTATATCATCTATATTAACTTCAATTATATCGCCTTTTTTCATTTGTTCTCCTGTTTTGATTGATTTTATATTTAACACGCATTTCCATGCTTCGTTTACAATTTTAATATGATAAAACTCATTGTAAAAATTTTTATATTTCAACTTCTACTGGTGCAGCTGTTAAATCTTCTATGACTAAAGATTCTTCTCCACCTGTATCTTTTGTGATTTTATTAATATTTATCTTTACATATTTTGCATAGCCGATTGCTGCAGTAGTTCCATCTTCTAGAATGATTTCTCCCGTTCCTTCAAATAACAATCTGGAGTTCCTTGTAATCCTTCCTACTGCCTTAACAGGTTTGTCTAATGGAACTGGTTTTTTGTATTTGATATTAAGTTCTACAGTTACTCCCCATGCATCAGGTTCTGTAATCATAATTGCTCTACCAATTATTTCGTCTAATATTGCTGATATTACTCCACCGTGCATTCTGTCTGGATAGCTTTGATGTACACTTGAAGGGGTTGAAAACGACATAAGTTCACCATTTTCAAGTTCATAAAATTTAGTATTTAATGAATCTTTATTTTCTATTCCACAAACAAAACAGTCTTTGCTTACATGTTGTTTTTTATTTACTTTATATTTCATTTAATATACCTCTTCTATGTTTATTGAAATTTGTTAGTATTTATTTGATGTTAATATAATACATTAATCTTGTTTATTAGTCAATAAATAGGAAGTTATTAAGAATGAATAAGAAAATCGACACAAACAATATATTACTCATTGCTTATGTCGAACTATTAAATCTAGTTTATATAATTAGTAGTCTTTCTACCATTAAGTTTATTGCTTTTTTTATGTTTTCATTTAGCCTTATATTTGAAAAATCCCCTACATAATGCAAAATACCGTATGCCGGAAGGCTTACTCCTTGTAACAAATTTGAAGGAACTGGAATTGACACCATACCCATATGTTGAGCAAATATATTCATTGTATTTAAACACATATCTCCCCCACCTTCTGGATTGGCAGATGTGGAAAATGCAAAAAATTTCTTACCCCAAAGTTTAGCTTCTGGCCAACATGGTGAAAATGAATCCATAAATGATTTCATTGCTCCTGAAACATTCCCATAATAAGTTGGTGAACCCATAACTATTATATCACTATCAAGTACTTTTTCTACATTTGCCACTTCTATATTCATTATTTCATCTTTATACTGACCTGCTATTGGAAATTGTTCTGAAAGACTCTCAAAATTTGAATCCTCTACCCGATAAATACTAACATCTGCACCATTATTTTTAAATTGTTCATAAAAGTTTTTTGCAATTAGATAATTATTTCCACAAACACTATGAAATATTATTGATACCTTTTTATTTGACATTTTTTAATACTCCTTTTTATCATTACAATTTAAATGGTTTTCTTTTTCATCATCAGAGAATAAATCGCTCAGATAGTTTTCAACTTCTATCGCATTTTCTAGTTTTAAAGTGTTCTCTGCTATTTGTTCCATATCTTTTTTATTTAACCCTCTTATTATATACCTTGAATTCAATATTGATGGTGAATTCATACTAAACTCATCTAAACCCATACCTAAAAATACTGGTATTAATTTTGGGTCTCCTGCGGCTTCACCGCACATTCCGACCCACTTTCCAGCTTCATGAGCATTTTTGATTATACTGGAAATTAGTCTCAGCAATGCTGGATGGTATTGACTATAAAGATGTGATAATTTTGAATTCATCCTGTCAACAGCCATTGTATATTGTATTAAATCATTTGTACCTATACTAAAAAAATCAACTTCCCTTGCTAATAAATCTGATATTATTGCGGCTGATGGAATTTCTATCATTATCCCTATTTGTATATTTTCTTTAAATGCTATACCCATTTTCTTAAGTTCTTTTTTTTCTTCTTCAAGAATTCTTTTAGCATCTTTTAACTCTTTCATCGTAGATATCATTGGAAACATAATTTTTGCATTACCAAAAACACTTGCTCTTAGTATTGCTTTAAGCTGTGTTCTAAATATTTCTGTGTCACCTAGGCAAAGACGAATAGCTCTATACCCTAAGAATGGGTTCATCTCCTTAGGAATTTTTAAATATGGAACTTCCTTGTCTCCTCCAATGTCTAAAGTTCTAATTATTACTGGTTTATCCCCCATACATTCTAAAACTTCTTTATATTCCTGAAATTGTTCTTCTTCAGAAGGTTTACAGTTTCTATTCATAAAAATAAATTCACTTCTAAATAGTCCGATTCCTTCTGTATCATTTTTCAATGCAAGTTCAACATCTTTAGGTGATCCTATATTTGATAAAAGTTCAATTTTATAGCCGTCTTTAGTAATAGTAGGAAGTCCTACTTGTTTCCTAAGCTCTTTATTTATTTTCATTTCTATTTGCTTTTTTTTCATGTAATATTTAGCTTGTTTTTCACATGGGTTTATCATTACTTTCCCTGATTTTCCATCACAAACTACAATATCACTATCTTTAACTTTTTCTAAAATACCTTCTATACCAACAACTGTTGGTATTCCCATTATTCTGGCCATAATAGCAGCATGAGAAGTTTTCCCGCCTGTTTCTGTAATCATAGCTGAAACTTTTGATTTATCAAGCAGAGCAGTATCGGAAGGAGTTAAGTCCTTTGCAATTACTATTGAGTTTTCATCCATTTTATCATAATCAGTTACATTAATGCCTAATAGAATCCTCAATATTCTTGACATAATATCTTTTATGTCCTCAGACCTTTCTCTTAAGTACTCATCTTTAATACTTTCAAACATCTTAATATACGAATTTGCTATTTCATTTAAAGCATATTCCGCATTAACATGTTCATTGTTAATTTTCATTTCAACTTCTGAAATAAAAGCTTCATCTTCAAGTATCATCTCATGTGCTCTAAAAATTTGCGCCTCTTTTTCCCCCATATTTTTAAGAGTCTTCATGTATATTTCTTCTATTTCAAGTCGACAAACCTCCAAAGAATTTTTAAATCTTTTTACTTCAGAATCAGTATCATTTACTTTAATCATCTCAACATCTAGAGCTTTTTTTTGAATTATAAAAGCCTTGCCTATTCCAATACCTTGAGATACTCCTAAACCTTTCATAAATTCACAACCTTTCAGCCTTTATAATTTTTGATTCATCGTGTAGTAAATTATATGTCTGTAATGTAGAAATACTGGTTATTAATTATTATAATTGCTTTTATTCAATGCTTTCTCCTTTTGAAGTATACTAATAGAAATGAAAAAATTATGAGAGCTCATCTACATAAGCTTATTTTGAATATATATTACATTTTAACGTAATGTGTATTGAACAAGTACACTCAATTTATATTTTATACAATTATATTACTAAAAGTTGTTAACTGTCAATGAAAAAATATTGAAATATCAACAAAACTTATGGTAATGTTTTCACGATTGTCGAGCTATATTGTTAATTTTTTTACAACTATCGTATATAAAATCGGTACTTTTAACCATATCACTACTTTTTTATTGACAGCCACCTGATTAGTGATATTATGTTAATATAATATAAAAAATGTCGAATTCTTAGATATTATCTAGAAAGGAAATATTATGAAAAAAATTATTAGTTTAATATTATGCTTTACTATATTTTCTGCTATACACCAAACTTCATTGACTTTTGCAGCAGATACTCAGTGGTGGGATGATATTTCTACCGAATCAGAAAACCCATTAATTAAGGTCAATAAAGAAGGTTTATGGGGTTATATTGATAAAACTGGAAAGATAGTTGTAAACACATATTGGAATAATCTTTGGCCATTTAGTGAAGGACGTTCTTTATTCACTAAATATAATATGTATGGATTTTTAGATGAGTCGGGTAAAATTATTATTGCTCCAGATTGGGAACATGCAGAAAGTTTCTCTAACGGACTTGCTCTAGTTAGATTAAATAACAAATATGGTTTCATTGATAAATCTGGTAAAACAGTAATTAAGCTTGATTACGATTATGCAGATAGCTTTTCAGATGGACTTGCTATAGTATCTGTTAATAAAAAATATGGATTCATTGACGAAAAAGGTGATTATGTAATTGAACCTACTTTTGATAGTGCTGAGTCATTTGTTGATGGATTATCAGTTGTTGGAAAGAATAAAAAATATGGAGTTATCGATAAATCTGGTAAAGTTATTGTGGATTTAATTTGGGATAACATAGAACCATTTTATGAAAATTATGCCTCTATAGTTAAGGATGGAAAGGTTGGTTTCATTGATAAAACTGGCAAAGTTATAGCTCAACCTATTTGGGATGATGCCGTAACCTTTAATCAAGGTCTTGCCTTAGTTAGCAAAAATAACTTATGGGGATTTATCAATAATAGTGGTAGAGAAATTATAAAACCTCAATTTGATTATGCTAGTTTGTTTATAAATGATATTGCTATTGTTAGAAAAGATGGAAAGTATGGATTTATAAATAAAGTTGGTGTTTCCTTAAGTGAAATTAAATGGGACAGCTTGTATAATTTCTCTGAAGGGTTAGCTGCTGTTGAACTTGACAATAAATACGGTTATATAGATACTAGCGGAAGTATTGTGTGTCAACCTAAATTCGAAAATGCTAGTAGCTTTTCTGAAAGATTAGCTGCTGTTGAAATTGACGGTAAATGGGGTTATATAGATAAAAATGGTACTTTAATAATTAAACCAATTTGGGATTACGCTGGTAAGTTTAAAAATGGTCTTGCTGTTGTAAAAGAAGGTGATAAATATTCCTTCATTAATACAAATGGTGATTTTGCTTTTCTTCCGCTTTATATAAGTGATGAAATGAAGGCTATTGGAACTCTAGGTCTAATGATTGGTGATGGCAATGGACTAACACCTGAGTACAGTACTAAAACATCAACTAGACTTCAAGCAGCAATAATGGTCTTAAGGATTAAGAATCTTGAGAGCAAGGCAAGCGCATTTACTGGAACAAGTAACTTTAATGATGCAAATCTACAAACTTGGACTATAGGAAGAAATATCATGGGATATTTAAAAGCAAATAAGAATGTTGGTTTCATAGGTGATGAAAATGGTAATTTTAACCCAAATGACATCCTTACTGAAAAACAATATACAAAGGTCATGCTTGAAATGCTGGGTTACAAAACTAATGTAGATTTTACTTGGGACAATGTGGAGGAGTTTGCTAAAGGCATAGGAATAGAACCATTAAATTCAACTAAATTTACTAATAATGATTTAGCTAAAGCAACTTTTAAGTTTTTAAATGCAAAGACGAAATCAGGTGAAAGATTAATTGAACAGTTAATCAGAACAGGTGAAGTAAAAAAAGATAACGCTGTAATATCTGGGCTAGTGAAATAAACTCATAACAAAAGCAAAGCAGACAAGTTCATAAGAACTTGCCTGCTTTATTTACATATGCTTTTACTTAGTTATTAGGCATTTCAACCATTTTTATTTGAGTGTTATTTTTATTAAACGCTTTTTTATAACAAATAATTCCAATTGGCAACCATATCAATATAAAAATAACCATTTCAAGAATATTAGGAACAACAGTTTTAAAATCCATACCTTTCATTAATACTTCCTGAACAATTTTAGCATAATTAATCAAAGGCCAACAAGCCCTAATAATAATTTCTAGTATTTTTGGCATTTGGTCAACAGGCCATACACATCCGCTAGAAACAAAAGTCGGAAGAGACAACATAAATGAAAACTGGGAATATTTTACTCTAACCTTTGTCATTGAAGAAATCAAAAGTGACGGCCCTGTAAGTGCAATAACAAAAAACACAGTCATAACTATAACTGTACCTATGTTTCCAACTATAGGTACATGAAATAGATTTATAAGAATAAACATACACATAGCCACCGAAGGCAATATTCCCACGAAACAAGAGCTTACCGCAGCAAGCACTTTTTGTGTAACATTGCCACTAGATAGGTATTCACTATGTCTAATAAAAGTTGATCCCATTGCCGAAAGCATTAGTTGTTGCATAAATACTGCTAAAAAGCAGGTAATCAGGTAATTCATATAGGTCATTTTGGGGTCAAAAAGAATTCTCTCACCAATATTATAAGTAAGTGCAATGTTCTGAGCCATCTGTGGTGACAAATCTTTACCTTGAATTAACTTCATCTCTATTCCTGCGGATATTGATTGAGTAATTAATGTTGCTTGTGCAATTGCATTGTTTGCAACAACAATATTTGTGCCGTCAGTAATTGCTAATATCTGCGAAGACTGATACGTAGTAACCTTACTCTCAAACCCATTGGGAATAAAAATACCCATTTGTGCTTTACCATCATCTATAAGGTTTTGAAGTTCTTGCCTTGAAGATGGATAATTTGTAATTTCAAAACGCTCATTTGTTAAAAAATAGTTGCTAACAAGATGACTCAGACTTGAACCATCCTCGTCTAAAATAGCAATAGGTATGTCATTCACATAATCATTGTAATAAACTCCCCCAAAGTATAGCGTCAGGAAAATTGGTCCTATAAAAAGAAGAATCATCATTCCCCTATTTTTAAATATCGAGAGGAATTCCCTTTTGAAGGTCTCTATGAAAATCATCGTCCATCAGCTCCTTATCGTCGATTTCTTTTTCTGCAATAACCATAACTACCTCTGTCAGAATCAATACTATTATTCCAAATATAAATAGATATAAAACATCATTGGTAAGCTGTTGTACTGATATTCCTTTTAAATATACAGCTCTAATATTATTGGCATAATGAGTAAATGGAATGTATTTGGCAAAGCTTTGATACCCCGAAGGCATTGATATAAGCGGCCATGTTGTTCCTGCTGTAATAGAGTTTGGAATAAATACAATTGCTCCTGCAGTTAAAGCAATAATCCTATTTTTAATCAATGTTGATATTAATATACAAAAAGCTGATACTGAAAAGCATAGTCCAATAGATAAAACCAAAACGCTTAACAAACTTCCTCTAAAAGGTACCTGGAATAAACTAACTTGTAGGATAATGCAAATAATATAACTTAAGCTACCACATAAAGTATAGAATAAAACCTTACCCGTCGCATATCCCAATCTTTTCGTCTCATCTACTTTAAATATATTCTGATTAATAGATATAGTAGCTACAAGCGCTAATGCTGCCTGTATATATCCTGCTAATAAAACGGGAGCTAAAAAATCCTTAAAACTTTTCGAAGGATTATAAAGCATCCTATTATTGAACTGAAAAGCCTGAGTAATGTTATATGCCTGTTTATATGATATACCAAGTCTTGTAGTTAACTGTTGTATCGTGGCACCTGCCTTATATGTTAAGAGAATCTCTGTAGCTTTTGCTTTGGCTGTACTTGTAATTGACATATTACTTCCATCATAAATCATCGATAACGTTGGTGATTTCAACGCTGCAATATCATTGTAGAAGTTCTTTGGTATAATTAACCCCATACGAGCTTTACTATTTTTCATTAATTTTTCTAGTTCCTGCTCATTATCAAGATAGTATGTTACATTAAAAGTCTCATTCTTATCAAATGTTTCTACAAGCTGCCTGCTAAAATTTGAATTATCGTAATTAATTACTGCTATTGGAATATCAGTTATAACGCCTTTGGATAATTCCACACCAAGTAAAATTACACAAAGTATTGGCAAAACAAATAGTATAAGCAAATTCATTTTATTTGTTAAAAATATTACGCATTCTTCTTTAATGCTTTTTATAAACATATCTTCACATCCTAATTTGTGAAATCTACAACTGCCGTCATACCAGGTCTAATTGATTCATCTAAATTATTGAGGACTATCTTTACACCAAACGAAACAATATCAAAATTTCCATTTTCATTAGTAGCCTTTTTAACTGCAAAATCTGGTTCTTTATTAATTGTAACAATGGTACCCTCGAAAGTTTTTTCCTTAAAAGCTAAAAGTGATACATTTACGATCTGCCCCTCTTTTATACCACCTAATTTGTCTTCGTCCAAATTCACATTAATCCAACAGTTTTCCAAATTACTAACAGTTCCTATAGATGTACCTGTAGATACAAGTTCTCCTTCATCTGAATTGATTGTAGTAACTGTTCCATCTATTGGTGATTTTATAACTGTATCTTTCAAGTAAACTTCAACCTCTTGTAAACCTGCTTTCGCTTGGTCTAGTTTACCTTGTGCTGCAACAAGCCCTGCATTAGCTTGATTAACCTGCGCAAGGGCAATATTTGAAGCCTCATTTACTTGAGCAAGCAAAGATTTACTAGATAATATACCTGCTTCAGCCAAAGACAATTGTGCACTAGCAGCCTTTTTATCTTCTGTTCTTGCTCCTTCTTTTGCCATGTTTAAAGTTTGCTGTGATACATCCATTTGTGTTTTGATTTCTTCAAGTTTTTGCTTTGAAATTGCCCCTCCATCATATAGAACAACTGCCCTATCATATGTGGATTTCCATAAGTTATATGCACTTTCCGCTTGTGCGACTTCTTGAGTTCGTGCCCCATTTTCAGCTTTTTCATTAACAGCGCTTGCCATATCCCTCTGACTTTCGCTTGCTTTAACACCTGCTCCAGCTTGTTCAACCCTTTCTAAAGCTACCTGATAAGCACCCTCAGCCATATCAACCACCGCTTGAGAAGCATCAACACCTGCTTGTGCCTGTGCAATTTGTGCCTCTAATTGCGCTTTCTTAGCTTGAAGTTCTTCGCTAGATATTTCTACAATTGGGTCTCCAGCCTTAACTTGCTGTCCTTCTTCTACATAGAATTCTACTATTCTGCCTGGTATTTTAGTGTTTACACTGACATCTTTAGCAGATACAATCCCTTGGATTATACCTGATTCCATATTCCCTCCATATATTTTTGTTGAACCTATTGTTATTCCCAAGGCACTAACAATCACTACCAATGCAATTACTATTTTTTTAATATTCTTACTAACCCAATTTTTATTTATATACTTCTTAATATTTATTTTTTTAATTTCCATAAGTGCTATTCAACCCTTTCTAATTTTATATTAATATTAAATTTATTCTAATAAATGAGTATTCCAGCATCATTATAATATTTTATTTTTGCCATTGTGTAGTTATATCTAATTTGAGCGACCTGCGACTCAACTTCTGATAATTTTTCCTGGGCTGCAATGAGTTCTACAATTGTTCCTGAACTTTCCTCTAAATTCATCTGCTTCAATAGTGAATTTTCTGCACCAAATCCTTGCTCATATTTTAATTTAGCAATTGACTCAACTTCTTCCGCATTCTTAATGAGCTCATTTGATGCTTCTAACATTTCTCCTACTGCAACCATTGTTTCATAAGATTGGTTGATTTCATATGTTACGATAGTTTTTGTTTTATCTAACTGTAATTCCGCACCTTCTCTTAGAAGTTTTGCTTCTTTACGTCCTTTAGTATCTGATCTGTATTCAGCTCTAGAATTTAATATTTTTTCATTTAACTGATAGATCATAAGTTGACCAAGGGTTTGCTGAATTTCAATTCTGTTAGTCAAACCAGTTTTTAAACCATCCTCTAAACTTTCTTCTGTAGTATCTTTAAGCATAGAATCTTCAAGAGTAATTTCAGTGTTCATATCCAGATTCATATTTTTCTTAAGTTCAAAAATAGCATTCTTATAATTTGCCTCTGCAAGACGACAAGAAATTACAGTACTGTCATAATACATTTTGCTAAGAAGGAAGTCGTCTTTTGCTTTCATACCATTTTCGTAAGATAGCTTTACCATATTATATTGTTTTTCACCGCGCTCTTTAGCAATTTTTTTCAATTCAAATATTTTTTCTGCATACAGGGCATCATAGTAGTTTTTTTGAATCAACATAGCAATTTGGTTTCTATAAATTCCTTTTGCATATCTAGTAACATTAAGATTTACACCAGCCATTGTAACCATTAGTTCACTGGCATCATTTGCGTCAAGTTTAATAATGCTCCCAAAATCAATCTTTGTATTAAGAGTTTCCGAAGTATCTTTAAGTACTGAATTAAATTCTTCCTTCTTCAATTCAAGCGTTGTTTGAGCCTCATTTAATGCAACATTGCTCTGATCAATTGTACCTTGGCTAGATTTCAAACCAGCTTCAACTTTTTCTGAAATTTTACCAGAGATATATTCCGCTTCAGCAGATGAATATCCACACTTAACAAGTTTATCTTTTATATTTGATCCTGCTGATATAGTGATTGGATTGCCAGTTGGGTCAGTATATTCTATTGATGATGGTGCTATTCCCATATCCAAAGCAGCTTTGGCCTTATCTAATTGTTCTTGTTTAGAATTAAGTAGTTTTCTCTTATCAAAAATCTCATTCGAAGCATCCTGAAGTGATTCCTTTGCATCTTTTAAATCTTTAGAGTTTGAATTAGCATTTTGTGTAGCTATGATTGCAATTTGAATTTTATTTTCGAGTATTTGGATATCCTTACTGTGTTCAAGTCCATACTCAACCGCTGATTCTGCTGTTAGATTTAAAGTTTGTTCTACATTTCCATCATTGGTTGAATCTTTATTTTTCTCCGACTTTTCATCGTCCGAACTACTAGGAAGTGTATAAGGTGGGGCTTCAGGTGTGGATATGGTTTCAGCATATACGGAGCGAAATGAAGAAAGAAAAATCATTGTCACACATATGTATGTTATTAAATTTTTACTACTCATAATTACTATATCTCCTTTATTATTTTTATTTACAAATATGAATTTCAATTTCTTTAGAATTTACATGCAATTGTTCTATAAAACTATTAATATCTATTTCACCATCCCCTAAAACAATATGTTTAACATCAGTTCTATCAATATAATTGTTAATTATTGCAATCGGATTATCAGAAAAGAAAACCAGCATGTTTGCATTCAAATTTTTAGATGTGGTGAACAAATAATCTAATTCCTTGTTAGATTTATTGCCCCAATCAACTTTAGGTTGCACATCCACTACATACAAGCTAGTATTTGTCATATCTGCAATTCTTCTACCCTCTCTTATCAGTCACCCACATTCAAACTGCGCTGTTACACAAACCATTGTTACATTTTCATCTTTTACTGACTTGTTAAGCATTCATTTGCCTCCAACTTACAACTTTTATTATTGAATTTTAACTTATTATAGATTATAAAAATGGCTCCAATATGATATGATTGTGAACAATTGTGAATAAAAATTTATAAAAAAATATATATCTTTATTAACAAAGATATATATTTTTAATTGGCTATATATTATTTATTCTCTATCTGAACAGTAAATTCAAATGAACTTCCTTTCCCATGCTCACTCTTAACATTAATCTCTTCACCCATTATATTTAGTATTTCCTTTGCGATTGATAATCCAAGTCCAGTTCCTCTTTTAGACCTCGATTTATCACTTTTATAAAACCTATCAAAAATAAAAGGCAAATCCTCCCTATCAATTCCAACCCCATTATCTTTAATTATAACTAAAACATCATTTGCTCTCGCCTCAGTAAGAATCTCTATTTGTCCACCTTTTGGAGTGAATTTATAAGCATTGTCTAATAAAATTACCATCACCTGTTCAATTCTATCATAGTTTGTATAAACCTTTGGTATGGATACAGGATTATATATAAGATTTATATCTCCATCTAATATCTTAAATCTATCATAAACCATCTCTATTATAGAATTTAAATTAACTGATGTTTTATCAATGATTGCATCATTAGTTTGCAATCTTGAAAGTTCCATGATATCATCGACAAGTCTAGAAAGCCTCAAACTTTCTTTGTAAATAATTTCATAGTATCTTTTAATATCTACTTCATCTGTAACTATGGAATCCATAAGTGGTTCAATTAACCCTCTAATAGAAGTGAGTGGAGATCTAAGTTCATGAGATACGTTAGAAACATAGTCTTTTCTCATTGTTTCAAGTTTTTCTATTTCTGTAATATCTCTAAATAAAACTACAGCACCTACCGAAATGTTTTTTTCATCTTCTATAGAGGCTATAACCACTCTCATAACAACGTCTTTGTTTGTACAGTTTTTTATTACAGAGTATTTTCCTTCTATAACCTGAGATAATTCATAAAGCTCTTCATTTAGAATGCCAATGTCATCTACACATTTCCCTTTAATCTTTTCTTGCTCCAACCCAAACATTTCTAAAAAAACTTTGTTGAAATGTGTAATACACCTGCGCTCATCAACTGCAATCATGCCTTCTTCTAAACTGTTTAAGACCTGATAAAGTCTGTTTTTTTCAATATAAAGTTCTGAAACATTCTTGTATAAATCAACAGACAATTTATTTATAGTCCTGCCTAATAGACCAACTTCACCCTTTAATGTCTCATCAGCTCGTATAGAAAAATCTCCTTCAACCATAGAAAGTGCAACTGTTACGACATTTTTTATAGGTTTAACAATTCTCTTTAAAACTAAATATGAAAATCCTATGCCCAACGGAATTACTATAATCATTGAAATAACAAGAGCTTTATAGAATCTTTTTCTTTCCTGCAATAAATCAGTCATATCCAACAAAGCAAATATTGCTCCTGTACTTTTATTATTTTCAATAACTGGAACTCCTATTAATACAGCTGGTTTTTTTGTAGATTCATACATTTTTTGATATATTTCATCACCGTTCAAAACCTCTATTAAAGCTTCCTCTATTTTTGTTTTAATAGATGGGTCTATTATACCTTTTGTAGCAAAAACAGCAGTTCCATCAGGATTTATGACCATATATTCACTAACATACTCTTTTGAAGCATTCATTAGAATGTCTTCATATGTATCTTTACTCAAATTTCCCTTTTGATATTGGATTGTAAACTCTGTCAATACTGAAAGATCTGGAACAAATTCTTTACCTCTATAATCGGCCTTCATACCTTCCGAAAATAATAAGCTTAAAAAAGAAACTAAAATTGAAGAAAAAAACAAGGTAATGAACATTAATAACGTTACTCTTCTAACTATTATATTTTTCATATTTTTATTCTACCTCAAATTTATATCCTACACCGTACACTGTTTGGAGCCCCCATTCGACTCCCTCTTGTGGTAATTTGGCTCTTATTCGCTTAATATGTGTGTCAATTGTTCGCGTATCTCCATAATAATCATAACCCCAAACAAGATTTAGTATTTGTTCTCTAGAAAATACTTGTCCTTTATTTGATGCTAAAAGATACAGAGTTTCAACCTCTTTAGGTGTTGATATAATAACCTTACCATCATATTTCACCTGATATTGTTTAAGACTTATTTCCAGTCTATCAAAATATAATGTTGATGCCTTCCCGTCTGCAGCATGCTCTGTAATTCGTCTTCTAACTGCTTTTATTCGTGCAACAACCTCTCTAGGGCTAAATGGTTTTACAATATAATCATCTGCACCAAGTTCAAGACCAAGAATCCTATCTATTTCTTCACCCTTAGCTGTTAACATTATTATTGGAACTGTACTTTTTTTCCTCACTTCCTTACAAACATCTAGTCCATTAATTTTTGGCATCATTATATCTAAAACAATTAATGTTGGCATAAGATGTTTTATTTGTTCAAGTGCCTCTTCTCCATCATAGGCAGAAAAACAACTAAATCCCTCATTTTTTAAGTATATTTTTAGTGACTCATGAACTATAGGATCATCATCACATATTAGTATATTAACATCTTGCATATAATCACTCCCTTACTACTTAATCTAATATCAAACTAATAAGTGTCTTATAATAAAATATAATAATTAACTAAATTAGTCAATCTATATATATTGATACGGGTAAAGAAAAAAATTGGTACAAAGCAAACAAAATCACTTTATACCAATTTGTATTATACAATTATGTTAATTAATTTTTTCTAATTTCATTCCTGTGTCAATACCATTTAGGTTTTGAACTTCCATGTTATCATTAGATGATTTTTCTATAGTTACAGCTAATGTTTCGCTCTTAATAAAACTCATAAATTCTTCAACAGCTTTATCTATATCAGATGAACCATCATAGAATATTTTGATTTTATCCATCATTTCATATCCGTTATTTTTTCTCATTTGTTGAACTTTTGAAATAAATTCTCTAGCGTATCCTTCGTTTATTAGCTCTTCAGTGAGATTTGTATCTATAATAATAAATACATTATTGTCTGTAGATACATTATAACCTTCTTTTGCAGATATACGGATATCTAATATTTCTTCATCAAGTTCTACAGTTTGACCGTTAACTGTAATCTCATATTTTTGTCCTGATTGTACAGCATTTATAATATCAATTGCATTAGCAGTAGCTAAGGCACCAGCAAATGCTTTAACATTACTACCTAGTTTAGGTCCTGCAAGCTTAAAGTTTGGTTTTAAAGTAAAATCCATAAATTCATTTAAATCATGCTCAAACACTACTTCTTTTACATTTAATTCTTCTTTAATAAGAGGAACCAAATCAGAAATAAGTTCTTTATATTTACCATCAATATGGATTTTGCTTATTGGTTGTCTAACCTTTATCTTAGAATTTTCCCTAGATGCTCTTCCTAACTTAACAAGTTCTTTAATTAAATCCATTCTTTTTTCAACATTTTCATCGATTAAACCTTCATTTACAGTTGGATAGTAGCTTAAATGAACTGAAGTTTCACCTGTCAAGTTTCTATATATTTCTTCTGATAAATATGGTGCAAATGGTGCAGTAAGCTTAGCTATTCCTTCTAGTATTTCAAATGTTGTATTATAAACTGCTTTTTTATCATCAGTAAGTTCTGTAACCCAGAATCTTCTTCTTGAACGTCTGATGTACCAGTTAGATAAATCTTCATTAACAAATTCTTGAATTGCTCTTACTGTTTTTGTTAAGTCATAAACAGACATACTTTCTCTTACATATTTTACCAAATTATTGTATTTTGATATAATCCATCTATCCAATTCAGGTCTATCTTTGTATTCTACAAAAAATTCTTTAGGATTTACTGAGTCTGTATTTGCATATAATGCAAAGAATGTATATACATTCTTGATTGTTCCAAAAAATTTACTCAATACTTCTTTTAAACCATCTTCATCAAATTTAGTTGGGGACCATGCTGGTGATACATACAGTAAGTACCATCTAAGAGCATCAGCTCCATACTTATCAAATAATTCGAATGGATCAACAGTATTTCCTTTTGATTTAGACATTTTCTTTCCAAATTTATCAAGAATTAAATCATTAACCAAAACTCTCTTGTATGGTGATTTTCCTTTAACAAAAGTAGATATGGCTATTAATGAATAAAACCATCCTCTAGTTTGATCTATACCCTCGCATATATAATCAGCTGGGAATAACTCATCAAATTTTTCCTTGTTTTCAAATGGATAATGATGTTGTGCATATGGCATTGCTCCACTATCAAACCAACAATCTATAACATCTTTTACTCTAGTCATAGGTTTACCACAGTCTGGGCATGTTATATGAATATCATCAACATATGGTCTATGAAGTTCTATTGTTTTTTCATCCACTTCTTCTATAGCTTTTTCTGCAAGTTCTTTTCTAGAACCTATGCTCTCTAAATGTCCACAAGTACATCTCCAGAGTGGAAGAGGAGTTCCCCAATATCTACTTCTTGAAATAGCCCAATCATTAAGATTTTCTAACCAGTTACCAAATCTTTTTTCTCCAACGAAATCAGGATACCACTCAACAGTGTTGTTGTTTTCTATTAATTTATCTCTCAGTTTTGTCATTTGAATGTACCAGCTTGGTCTAGCATAGTACAATAATGGTGTTTTACATCTCCAGCAATGAGGGTAATTATGAAGTATAGCTTCTTTCCTGAATAATTTGCCTTCTTCTCTTAACCATTTTAGTATTGCAGGGTCTGCATCCATAACAAACATATCTTGCCATGGTGTACCTTTAAATCTACCAGTGTCATCTACTGGATTAACTACTGGTAACTTATATCTAACTCCTGTATTGTAGTCGTCTTCACCAAAAGCTGGCGCTGTGTGAACTATTCCTGTACCATCCTCTGTTGTTACATAATCTGCACAAGTAATAAAGAAAGCTTTTTTGTCTACCTGAACATAAGGCATAAGTTGTTCATATTCCATGAACTCCATATCCTTACCTTTCATTTCAGCTAATACTTCGTATTCTTCTTTTATTATCTTATCAACTAATGGTTTAGAAATATAATATACTTCACCTTTTTCTTCTTCCGTTCCCTTAGTCTTAATTTTTAAATAATCAACATCTGGGTGTACAGTTAATGCTACATTTGATAACAATGTCCAAGGTGTTGTCGTCCATGCTAAAAAATATTCATCTGCATCTTTTTTCTTAAATTTAACATATGCAGTGACCGTTTTTATTTCTTCGTATCCCTGTGCAACTTCATGAGATGCAAGACCAGTTCCGCATCTAGGACAGTATGGAAGAATTTTGTGACCTTCATACATGTATCCTTCTTTATTGAATTTATCTAGTATCCACCAAACTGATTCAATGTAGTTATTGTCAAGTGTTATATACGGATTGTCAAGGTCAATTAAATAAGCCATGCGTTCAGTCATCTGTCTCCACTGACCTTCGTATGTGAAAACTGATTCTCTACACTTTTTGTTAAATTCAGCAATACCGTAATTTTCGATATCCTGTTTATCTTTTAATCCAAGTTGTTTTTCAACTTCAATTTCTACTGGGAGACCATGAGTATCCCAACCTGCTTTTCTCTTAACTTGATATCCTTCCATTGTTTTAAATCTGCATACAGAATCTTTCAATGTTCTTGCTATTACATGGTGAATACCTGGTTTACCATTAGCAGTAGGTGGTCCTTCATAAAAAATAAATGGTTCATTTGCGCTTCTTGTCTCAACGCTTTGATGTAATAAATCTATTTGTTTCCAGTATTCAGAAATTTGATGTTCATTATCTTTATATGCTTCTTTTGATATGTCCTTAAATAACTTCATCCTTTGTTCCTCCTTATTTTATTTTATATATAATGTAATTAGTTAAAGCACAAACTAAAACGCAGTCTCATTCTCAAATTTATTTGCTAACTCCGTTCGCATAAATTTGCAATTCGTTGCGGTTGACCTGCCTCTATTTTTCAGAAAAACCACTCTGAAAAATAGTGTTAGAACATACAAAAGTCCCATGTCAAAAGACATGGGACGAAAATTCCGCGGTACCACCCAAATTACATATTTGCATAAACAACGCAAAAATGCATCTTTAATATTTAACGCATACTACGTAATTCCCTACTACCACTTCAGGAATTAAACTCATGGATGATATTCACTGTATTTGGAATTATAATCTCACACCTACTTGATTATTTCTCTTTAATACCGTACACAGCTACTGTTCCAATCACTGTCATTTAATTATTTTACTTCTGTATTATAATATATTAAATTAAAAACAATGTCAAGTAATAAAATTTTTTATTACCAACGTTCTTTTTTAAATGTATATTGATTAACATTTTAGAAACAATATATTTTAGAATGTATTATTAACCAAAATTCTAATATAAAAACAAAGAGGTACATATGGAATATCCAAGAAATTCATATTGGCACGAAACAGCCACAATAAATACTAAAAAAAATACTGATATAAATGAAAAAAAATACGATATATTAATAATTGGGGCAGGACTAACTGGGTTAAATACTGCTTATCTATTAAAAGATACTGGATATAAAATAGGAATAATTGAAGGAACAAATTTAGGTTATGGTGTTTCAGGATATAGTTCTGCTAAAATAACCATTCAACATAATTTAATATATGATTACCTAATAAATAATTTTAGTCTTGAAGAAGCGAAACAATACTTAAATGCAAATTTAGAAGGACAAAAATTAATAAAAGAAATCATCCGAGAAAACAATATACAATGTGATTACAAGGAACAAACTTCATATGTTTATGCAACAAAAGAAAATGAAATAGAAATGCTTAAAAAAGAATTAGATTCATATCAGAAACTGTCAATTGATGGATTTTATGCTGAAAATTTAGATATTCCAAACAAGGCACTAGGTGCAATTGGAATAAAAAATCAAGGTCAGTTTAATCCAATTAAATATTTATATAGTCTATATAACATCTTAAAAAATAGTTCATCATGTGAAATTTATGAAAATGTAAGGGCACTAAATATCGAGCCTGGAAGCAAAAGAAATGTTGTAAAAACACAATTTGGAAATATATATGCTAATAACATTATCGTTGCATCTCACTATCCTTTTGATAATGATTTTGGACTATTCTTTCTTAGACTCTATCAAGAAAAATCATATGTAATGGCGGTTAAAACAGATATTAGTCCATTTGATGGAATGTATATAAATGTTAATGATCCTATATACTCAATGAGATATCATTTTTCAGATAAAGAAAATTTATTAATTTTAGCTGGTGGTAACCACAAAGTTGGAATAAAAGATAATGAAGAAGATTCATATAATGAGCTTGAAAACTTTTTAAAACAAAATTTTAATAATTATGAAATAAAATCTAGATGGTCAACTCAAGATTGTATGACTTATGACAAAATACCTTACATAGGAAAATATTCCGATAATATTGAAAATATTTATGTTGCTACAGGTTATAACAAATGGGGAATAACTCATTCTGCTGCCTCTGCAATAATAATTAGAAACAAGATATTAAAAATTCAAGATGATTTCGCAGAAATTTACAACCCATCACGAATTACGCCTATACTATCATCAAAAGAATTTTTTTCAAATAGTAAAGATATCGCATCTGGTTTTGTAAAAAGAGTTATACCTTCTTCTGACGATATTTTCAATGTAAAATCAGGCGAAGGTAAAATAGTAAATTATAATGGGAGAAAAGTTGGTGTATATAAGGATGAATCAGGTGATTACTTCTGCATAAACCCAGTTTGCACTCACCTAAAATGTTCTCTTTCTTTTAATGAAGCAGAAAAAACATGGGATTGCCAATGCCATGGTTCAAGGTTTGATATAAAAGGCAAAATTTTAGAAGGTCCAGCTGTTCATTCACTTCATAAGGTGAAAATTAAAGAAGCTTAAAATATTTAGTAAAAAGTAGCTGCAGATATTATGAATGGTCTACAGCTACTAATACATCAACTTTTATAATATTTTTTCCTTTAAATTACTGTTATACATCTTTTCTACATCTTCTACACACATAGGCTTACTAAACAAATATCCTTGAATATAATTACAACCTACCATTCTTAATCTTTTATACTGCTCCAGTCTTTCAATTCCTTCTGCTGTTACTTCCAGATTTAAACCATGAGCTAGATTTATTAGATTATCAATAACATTAACATTTTCAAGTTCTAAAAATTTATCACACAAAGATTTATCGAGCTTAATTTTATTTACTGGAATATATGTTAAATAACTTAGCGATGAAAACCCTGTTCCAAAATCGTCTAGCGAAATTGCAATTCCCATATCCTTTAATTTATTTAAAAATTTTAATGATTTATCTGTTTTTTCAAACAATATACTTTCTGTTATTTCAATTTCAATGTATTTAGCTTCAATTCCATTTTTATTCAAAACTTCACTTAAAAACTTTAAATAACTAGTATCCCTTAACTGTTTGCTAGAGAAATTTATTGAAACTGGTTTTAATTCAAACCCTTTATTTCTCCAAATTACTAGTTGTTCAATAACTTCTTTTGTTACCCACCTGCCTATATCCAATATCAAACCATTTTCTTCAGCAATATTAATAAATGTACTTGGATAAATTTCATAATTTTTAAGTCTTATAAGCGCTTCAAAACCAACTACCTGAAATGTCTCAACATCAACCTGAGGTTGATAAAGCAATGTAAAACCTTCATTTTTCAATGCATCTCTTAAAATAAATTCAATTTCAGCCTTAAATGTTAATTCATCCTTCATGTCATTACTAAATATCATACTTATGTTTTTACCTGAATTCTTTGCTTTGTACATTGCTGTATCAGCATTTGCAATCAGTTGATTCATATTGTCACTATCAATAGGAAATCTTGTAATTCCAATACTAAACTGTATATAATTTTCTATATTATCTATTTTGAATGAATCATTGAACAAATCTATAATTTGATTTACATATTCATTTATATCATTAACTTCCTCTACATTTAGTATTAATATGAGAAATTCATCCCCACCAAACCTGGAAACAAATAAATGATCGTTTATTATGCTCTTCAATCTAATTGAAATTTGCTTTAACACTTCATCCCCATATGTATGTCCTAATGTATCATTTATACCCTTAAAGTTATCAATATCTAACAATAAAACAGCACCAGACTTTTTATTTCGAAGTTCATCCCTTAATTTGTTAGAAAATTGTATTCTATTAGGAAGATCTGTTAAATAATCATGGTGAGCAAGATATTCTATTCTATCATTTTGATCTTTCATTTCAACCATATTTTCTTGAATTGTATCATATTGAACTCTTAACTCCTCATCAGAAGCAGCAAGTTCTATATAAGTCTGACTTAATTTTATATTGCTATCCGTTAATGCCTTCTGTATAGATCTACGATTTATATTATCAATTATTGTTATCGATAACACTATAACTAAAAATAAAATAACTAACATTAGTATTAGCAACGCTTCTTTATTTTGTTCAAATGGATTTGCTTTTTTATTTATGATAATTGCATCTCTTGGTATTAAATTTTCATCAATATCATATTTTTTTATAATATTATAATCAAAAATATAAACATTCGGTGTTTCATAAATTATATTAATTGACTCAATGGATATTCCGCTTAGAATATTCAAGACCATATCTGCAGCCATTTTACCCATTTTTGTATAAGATACTAATTTACCTCCTAAGAGACCTTGTCCAATTCCTCCTATTGATGCCCTGTAAACAGGAACATTCGTATGCTCTCTAAGTATGTCAACTGCATCATCTATAGTAATAGATTGTCCAGTTTTATCAACAAACATGGATAAATATAATAGAATTGTTTCTTTGTCAACGTTTTCTAGTATTTGTTCAAGTTCTTTGAATGTATGTTCAGAAACATTAATATCTTCAAATTTTAACTCTTTAAAGTCATTTTTATAACTATAAAATTGTTCTTTATCTCCTACTCCTGTCAAGGTATTATCTACAATTGCAACAACCTTTTTCGCACCTTCATTAAGACTCATTGCAATTTGTATATTTTCTTTCAGCGATGTTTCTTCTATAATACCAGTCATGTTTTTATATTTCTTTGCGAATCTAGCCCTATTAATATTATTGATACCCAAGAAAACAACAGGAAGGTTTTTAAATAAACCGTCTCTGTTATCTATAGCAAATTGCAGCGCACTATCATCCCCAACAATCACCGCATCATATGTTTTTAGATTATTCATTTTATATTTAATTGATTGGTGAAAATTATATAAATGCTCATCATTACTAAATCTTTTAGTATCCATATATTCTATATCTAAATTTATTTTATATGAATTTAAAACCGATTGAATACCTTCTATTTGGTCTGGTACAGAAATAAAGTTTTGGTTGTACGAACTTATAAATAAAACATTCTTATTTGCCTCTTCACCATAAACTCTACTACTAAAAGATATACTAAATAGTACAATTAAAAATATAACCATGTTAATCTTATTTTTATTTGCTTTAGCCATTTTTATCATGGGTAAGTCCCTCCGCCCTACAATTAACAAAATGCATACCTAGCTTTATATTTTTGAATTTATTATGTTTATTATGTTTATTATGTTTATTGTGTTTTGTATTTTATTTAATAAGATACACAATAAAATAATATCATAAAATCTAACAAATTATAACTACTAATTAGAAATTATATACCCAACTATTTTAGTAAGTAACAATTTCTTATTATTAAACACTTTTTTATTTAAAAGGAGACATTCATAATAATGTCTCCTCACTCTTAAATTATAATTATTTGTTATTACTATTTTCTTTACTATACTCCTTGTTTTTTTGCAAACTCACCTATTCTTTTATCTTGCATTGAAATGTGTTTTACTAACCAATCAAGTATCATTTGATTAGCATTAATAATAACACTAATATTTGCCCCTGAATTCTCATATTCTTTTCTTAAATCAGCCAATTTAGAAATAAAACCAATGTGAAGTTGTTTTTGAACATTATATTCTGGATAATTAATACTCAACATATACTTTTCCTCATCTTTAAAATGAGTTTTTGTATACTCATCTAAAAAATCAAACATTTTAACTATGTAATCCTTCGACTTACCTTGCTTACCTGCTTCAAATAATTGGTCTGCCTTCTCAAACCATGTTTTATGTTGTCGGTCGATAAGTTCTACACCAACTGCTAAATCTTGTGTCCACGTTAGAGCCATTTTATAAAATCTCCTTTAAATATATAATATATACCAATTAAACCAATAATTTAAACACTTAATATTATTAAGTAACTGTAATATTATTGTTTACATCCCGTAAATTTTAAAAACATCATCTGTATAAGTACCCTTTTCATTGTAAATATACAATGGGGGTTCGAATTTAAGTTCCGGGTTTCCATATTTTGAAGCACGAATTAATACCATATTTGGCTTATCTCCAAATTTTGGGTGAACAAATCTAATTTGTTTCGGCTCTAGTTTATGTTTTCTTAACAAGCATATAATATCAACTAATCTATCTGGCCTATGAATCATATAAAACCTACCATATTGCTTTAACAATGACGATGCAACACTAATAACATCTTCTAGTGTGCATTTTATTTCATGCCTTGATATGGCCTTTTGATCGTTTGGATTAATTATTCCACTGTTATTCAGCTTATAAGGTGGATTAGATATTACAGCATCAAAAGAACCCTTTTCTAAATATTTAGTAGCTTCTTTTAAATCAATATTTAGTATTTTTATTTTTTTTTCAAGATTATTAAGCTCCACGCTTCTATTAGCCATTTCCGCAACTTCTTTCTGTATTTCAATTCCTACAGCTTCAGAAATATTTCTTTTACCACTTAGTAATATTGGTATAATTCCCGTTCCTGTACCTAAGTCAGCTACTCTAGAATTATTCTTTACATCACAATAATTTGTCAATAAAACTGCATCCATTCCAAAACAAAACCATTTTTTATTTTGTATTATTTTTAAACTCTTACATTGTAAATCTTCTATTTTCTCATTTTCTTTTAATATTATGTCTATCAATTTTTATTCTCTCCACAATAGGTAGTATATTTCTTGTTTTATAAAAAGCAAGATGCGAACTATATATAGTACTTAATAATATAACTATTCTAGCATCAACTATATGAATGAACTTTCAATTAGCTTCTTGGTATATTTTTCTTTAGAATTTGTCAAAATTTGTTTAGCTTCACCCATCTCAACTACATTTCCCATATTCATTACCATAATCTCATCAGCCATATAATTTACTACACCAATATCATGAGAAATGAATATATATGCTATATTATATTCTTTTTGAAGATCTTTTAATAAATTTAGTATTTGAGCTTGAATTGAAACATCAAGCGCTGAAACTGGTTCATCACATATTATAACGTGAGGTTTAACAACAAGTGCCCTGGCTATAGCAGCCCTCTGGCACTGTCCTCCACTCATTTCAAGCGGATATTTATTTTTAAAAGCGCTATCCAGCCCAACTTTTTCCAAAATATCATCTACCATTTTTTCAGCATCCCTACTATTTTTTGCATAATTCAAAATAAATAGTGGTTCTGAAATTATGTGTCCAATTTTATAATTAGGATCCATGGAACCTTTTGGGTCTTGAAAAATAAATTGCACATTTTTCCTATACTTTTTATATTCAGCATATGATAATTCTTCAATATTTCTTCCTCTGTAACAAACTTTACCAAAAGTAGGTTTAAGTAATCCACCAACAATTTCACCTGTTGTCGATTTTCCGCTGCCTGACTCTCCGACTATACCAATAGTTTTGCCTTGTATAACATTAAAACTAGAATTTTTTACTGCCACAACTTTATCGAGTGTTTTTCCAGTTATGAAATGTTTTTTTACAATAAACTCTTTTCTAATATTTACTGCTGAAAGTATTGAATTTTCGTTTTGACTATTCATATTATCCTCTTTCGCAAATGCAAAACTAACTTAAATTGCATTTGTAATAATGGTTATTTTCAATATTATTTTCTATAACTTTTTCCGAACATATATCCATCGCTTTGGGACATCTAAATCTAAAAACACAGCCTTTATTTCCTCTTCCAGTTTCTTGTACAAATCCAGGAATCTCAGAAAGACGTTCATTTTTTTTCATATTAAAGGTAGGTATTATTTTAATTAGCAACTGTGTGTATGGATGCTTTGGATTTTGAAATACATCATCAGAAAACCCAGATTCTACAATTTGTCCTGCATACATTACTGCGATTCTATTACTGTAATGCTTAACTAATGCTAAATCATGAGAAATTAGTATAATTGATATTCCTAATTCTTCATTAATTGTTTTGAATAAATCTATGACCTGCCTTTGTATTGTACTATCTAAAGCTGTCGTAGGCTCATCTGCAATAATAAGCTGTGGATCATTCATTAAGGCCATAGCGATGTTTACTCTCTGGCGCATTCCTCCGCTCAATTGCCAAGGATAATACTTCAAAATATCATCCGGATTTTCAAATCCAACTTTACTTAATAGCATTGACGCTTTTTCTAATGCCTCTTTTTTACTTTTATTCATATGATAAATATATCCATCACCTATTTGATTTTTTATTTTTATCATAGGATGCAGAAAAAAAATAGTGTTTTGTGGTATAAATCCAACATTTTTTCCTATTAGCTCTCTCTTTTCATTTTTAGTCATGTCAACAATATTTTTGCCAATAGTTTCTATTAAATCTACTTTATAATCCAAATTTTCTGGCAATAAATTAATTATTGATTTTGCTGTAAGGGTTTTACCAGATCCAGACTCGCCTACGAGTCCAAATATTTCTCCTTTTTCTATACTCAGAGAAACCCCATTAACCAAAATATTATTTTTATTATCATTTATAGTTAAATTTTTTATATTCACTATTTTATCCATTAATTTTAAGACCTCCTTTTAAGTAGGAAATCATTTAATCCATCACCAATTAGATTAAATCCTAGAACAGTTATTATTATAGCAATACCTGGAGCAACTGCTAAATAAGAATACTGTAAAAAAAACTGCCTAGCTTCACTTAACATTAAGCCCCAACTTGAATTTGGGGGTTGTATACCAAGTCCAAGGAATGATAGAGAGGTTTCTATCATAACAGCAGTACCAACAGCGGAACTAAATTGTGTGACTAACTTGGGAAGCATAGCAGGAACAAAATGCTTAATAAATATTTGCATGTTAGTGCTTCCATAACTCTTAGCTGCTTTAATATATAATAGGCTTTCAGTATCTAGCATCATTGAATTAACAAGCCTTGAAAATGTCGGTATCATAAAAATGCTAATTGCAATTATCGAACCAGCTATCCCCCTACCAACAACAGTTACAAGCATTAAAGCAAGCAAAATTCCTGGAAAGGCCATTAATCCATCTATAATCCTCATAATTGAAGATCCAACTACTTTCTTGAATTGAGCAGATATTGCGCCTAAAGTTATTCCAATCAATGCTCCAATAATTACCGAACTTATACTTACTAATAATACGGTCCTAGAACCCACCATTATTCTACTTAGTATATCTCGTCCAAAGTTATCAGTACCAAGTAGGTGTTCACGATCTGAATTAGGTTTAATAAACCTTTCTGATATATTCATTTCATTTGGAGCATATGGGATATGAATAAACGATAATATACATATAAACAAAATGAATAAAACAAGTATTATTCCTATCAACAAACTATAATTACTATATACAGAATTTTTCTTTTTCGACATTATTTATTCCCCACGTTCAAATGTTTTTATTCTAGGATTTATAAACATAATTAAAATATCAACTACTAGTGTTATTAGTATAACAAATGTAGTAATAAACATTACAAGTCCTTGTAAAAGAACTATATCTCGATGTTCTACAGCAGTTAATACTAACCTTCCTAAGCCTGGAAGTGCAAAAACTGTTTCAACAACAGTTGTACCACCTACAAGCTTAGCAAATTGCATTCCAATAATTGTTAAAGGGGCAACCATCGCACCTCTTAGAGCATATTTAAAATATATTGAAATTAAACTTAGCCCTTTAACTCTAGCCATTTCCATATAATCTTGACTAATTGATTCCTGCATAGAGCTTCTAACTATTCTAAGCAAAAGTCCAAACTCTCCTATAGCCAAAACAACAGAAGGCAATGTTATGCTTTTTAGAAATTTTATGAAATTTTCGCTAGCAGGCACATACCCTGATATTGGAAACCACTTTAGTCTAAGTCCAAAAAAAACTACAAAAACCATTCCTATCCAAAAGGAAGGAATGGCTGTTCCAAGCTGCATTATACTTCTTGAAAAATAATCTATAAAACTATCCTTTTTTACAGAGGACAATACTCCAAATATAAATGCTACTAATGTTGCAATAATCATGGAAAACAAAGCTATAGATAAAGTAACAGGCAAACAATTTAATATCAATAAAGAAACAGACTCTCCATATAAATATGATTCACCCATATCAAATCTTAAAAAATCTATTAACCAACTTCCATATTGCATATAATATGGCTTATCAAGCCCCATAGAAACATGAAGGTCTTTAACCATGTCCGGAGTAGCTTCTGTTCCAAGTATAAGCTGTGCAGGGTCTCCAGGTAGTATCATTAGTACCATAAATGTAATTATAGACACTAAAAATAATACTATGACTGCTCCCTTAATTCTATTTATTAAATAATTAAGCACAAAACCACCCCGTATATATTATTCAAAATATACATCCTTAAAATCATAAATGTCAATAGGGAATATATTCATTCCTTTTACATTATTTTGCATTCCTAGCATTGTATATGGCGTTTGAACATATATTGCTGGAAGTTTGCTAGCAAGTACTATTTGAATTTGTTTATAAATATCTTTTCTTTTATCGCCATCTAGTTCCTGTAATGCTTTATTTAATAGTTCATCTACTTCACCAGTTTTTAGGCTTATATAATCCTCGCTATCAGATTTGTATCTTGATAAGAATGCATATGAATCAAGTCTTCCTGTATGACCAACTACTGTCATTTCAAATTTTTTACCACTGTATACTTCACTTACCCATGTTCCCCACTCGACAAGTTCAATATTAACACGAATACCAATCTTACTCAGTTGGTCAGCTATTACTTGGCCAGCATCAACATGTATCTGATAATTCTTAGGAAGTGTTAACTTTATATCAAAACCATTTTCATAACCAGCTTCTTTTAATAACTCTTTTGCTCTTTCAGGATTATATTCCATAACATCATTAGTATCATAATAATCAGGAGACGTTGTAGGTAAATGTGAACCTATTTTATCACCATATCCAAACGATGATGCTTCTATTATTTCATCTTTGTTTATTGCCATAGACATTGCTTGTCTAACCTTCTCATTGGAAAGTATTTTATTGTCCGTATTTAACGACATAATTTGAACCGCATTCATAGGTTGTGCAAGAATACTATAATCTGTATTATCCTTAAGAGTTTTTACTTGATCTCCAGTCAATGGAATTATATCCAAATCACCAACCTGTAATCCGGCCATAAGAGATGTCGCATCTGGTATTAACTCAAGTTTTACAGTTTCAAGTTTTGGTTTAATTCCATAATAATTTTCATTTCTCTCTAAAATTATATGTTGCTGAGGAACCCATTCTTTTAATTCAAATGCTCCAGTTCCTACAGGTTTAGTTTTTAAATTTGCAACTTCCTCTTCAGGTACTATTGCAGCCCATGGATATGCAAAGTTTTTTAATAGCTCAACATCTAATTTTTCTGTAACAAATTTTATATTATAATCATCAATAATTTCTATCTTTTTTATGTTAGCATAATCTCTAGCTTTAGGACTTTCTTCATCTTTTAATCTGTTAAAAGAAAATTCTACATCTGAAGATTTTAATTGTCTGCCATTTTGAAAGAATACATCTTCTCTTATTTTAAATGTAACTTCCATCCCATCTTCTGAAATGTCCCATTTTTCAGCAAGTCTAGGTGTTATTTCCCAACCTTGTGTAACTCCAATAAGTGTGTCGTAAATATTGTTAGTTACTACAAATGTAGATGCCGCAGCAGTTCTTTGAGGGTCAAGACCTTCAGGGTCAGTTTGATATCCCATAGTCAATTCAGTTTTTTCATTTGAGATTTCGGATGGATTAGTTGGTTGTTCACCATTAGAACAAGCAGATAAGCTTAATAGCATAATAAATGCCATTAATAAAATTAAGAATTTTTTCATTTTAGTTTTTTCCTTTCAGTTAATAAAATTTTTTCTAATATCTTTTACTGAATATAGATAATAGTATATAGCATTTTCAAGCATTATAATCAAATCATATGTCTTTTATATTTATAACAAAGTATCTGTAATAACTTTTGAAAATAATATTATTATCTAAATTAAATTTAAACCCACCTATGTTTATCATAAATTCATTGCAATGTCAATAGATTTAAACAAAAAAAATAAATTAATTCGATTGCTTAATTTTATCTATACGGTTGCATATTAAAATTATTTGCTTTATAATATTTATATATTCAAAATTTTTATTACATAAAGTTTGTCAAACAACTTTTAATGTAATATAAAAAACAATAAAAGTTTAATAACAATTTAAGGAGTTAATAAATGATTAAAAGCTTTATAAGTTATTATAAACCCGTCAAAAAAATATTTTTCATTGACATGGTATGCGCACTAACTGTATCTATATGTGATTTATTTTATCCAATGATAACAAGAAATATAATAAATGATTATGTTCCCAATCAAAATCTTAATTTATTAATTACTTGGTTGTCTATATTAGGATTAATTTACATTGTTAAACTTGGACTAAATTTCTACATATCTTACTATGGTCACATAATGGGAGTTACAATGCAGGCAAATATGAGAAGTGATGTATTCGAGCATCTACAGGATCTACCTTTTGTTTTTTTTGACGAAAACAAAACAGGAACTCTTATGTCAAGAATTATAAATGATTTAATGGAAGTTTCAGAATTAGCACACCATGGACCTGAGGATTTATTCGTATCCGTTGTCATGATTGTTGGTTCATTTATTATGTTAAGCTCAATTAATTTACCTCTTTCACTCATCGTCTTTTCTGTTGTACCATTTCTAGTCGTTTTTGCCATGAAGCAAAGAATAAAGATGTCAGATGCTTTTATGGAAACTAGGGTTACAATAGGAGAAGTAAATGCAAGTCTAGAAAATAGTATATCTGGAATAAGGGTATCTAAAGCATTCAGCAATAAAGAAAATGAAATAGAAAAATTTGAAAAAAATAATAATGCCTTTCAAGTCGCTCGAAGGAAAGCATATAAAGTAATGGCATTGTTCTTTTCTGGCACATCATTTATCATGGATTTTTTAAATATTGTAGTTTTAAGTGCTGGTGGAATCTTTTTTTTCAAGGGAATAATAAATTTTGGAGATTTCGCTGCTTTTTTATTATACATAAGCATGTTTTTAAATCCTGTAAAAAAACTTACAAACTTTATAGAACAGTACCAATCTGGCATAACAGGCTTTCGAAGATTTACAGAACTAATGAATTCAGAATTAGAAACTGATGACCCAGATGCCAAAGATATTCCAACAGTTCAAGGTGATATCAAATTTGAAAATGTAACTTTTTCATACGATGACCACAAGCAAGTATTAAAAAATATTAACTTTAACATAGAAAAAGGAAAAACTATAGCTTTTGTTGGTCCATCTGGTGGAGGTAAAACTACACTTTGTCACTTGATACCTCGTTTCTATGAAGTTGAAGATGGAAATATTTTTATTGATAATATAAATATAAAAAACTTTACAAGAAAGTCACTTAGAAAAAACATTGGAATAGTTCAACAAGATGTATTTTTATTCACAGGCACTATTTATGATAATATATTGTGCGGAAAAATTGATGCCACAAAGGAAGAAGTTATCGCAGCTGCTAAAAAGGCAAATATTCATGATTTCATTATGACCATGCCAAAAGGATATGATACTTATGTAGGCGAAAGAGGGATTATGTTATCGGGAGGTCAAAAACAAAGAATTTCTATTGCAAGAGTATTTCTTAAGAATCCTCCTATACTAATATTAGACGAAGCAACTTCTGCATTAGATAATGCTACTGAATTATTAATTCAGCAATCATTAGAAGAATTATGCAAAGGTAGAACAACAGTTGTAGTAGCGCATAGACTATCTACCATAAAAAATGCTGATGAAATTATTGTAATTACAGCTAGTGGTATACATGAAAGAGGTAGCCATAATAAGTTAATTGAGTATAATGGCATTTATGCAGAACTTTATAACTCACAATTTAGAAGTATGAATTAAGAGAAATTGGAGGTATATTTTGAAAATTAATATAATAGGTCATTGGGGAGGATTTCCAAAGGTAGGAGAAGCAACTTCTGGCTATTTAATTGAACATGATGGTTTTAAATTGCTACTAGAATGCGGCAGTGGTGTTGTCAGTTCTTTACAAAAGAAAACAAATATATCAGATATTGATGCAGTTTTGATTTCTCATTATCATTATGATCATTTTTGTGACATTGGACCATTACAATATGCAAGATTGATAAAAACACAACTTGGTGAAATAAATAAAACACTCCCTATTTATGCTCCTAATAATAGTATGTATTTTGATGCTCTGTCACTTGAAAATTATACAAAGGGATATAAATATGATGACTCACAAATTTTAAATATAGGACCATTTAATATCACTTTTATTAAAAACATTCACCCTGTTGAAAGCTTTAGTATTAAAATTCAATGTGAAAATACGATATTTTCATATACATCCGATACATCTTATTTTGAAGAACTAAACGAATTTTTCAAAGGTTCAGATATATTATTATGCGAATGTAGCTTTTATGCAAATATGGACGGTTCAAATGCAGGTCATTTAAACAGTACTCAGGCAGGCATGATAGCTGAAAAATCAAACATTAAAAAACTAATTTTGACTCACCTTCCTCATTTTGGTGAAAAAGATAGATTAATAACTGAAGCAAAGGAATTTTTCAAGGGTGAAATAATACTAGCTGAATATTTATTAGAATTAAATATATAAAATAAAATGGTCGTATATCTTTTATAAAAGTTTACGACCATTGCTATATTCAAAATTAATTCTCATCTAGTATTTTGTTATTACATATATATAGTGTCTCCAAACATTAATCCATTGATCTAATTTATATTCTTTTCGAACTTCTTCATCACTATTTGCTGCAGGATCATTTACAACTATATATTCTACACCCTCATTAATAGTAAAACCAACTACGACCATTAAATGACCACTTGGAAAAGCTGAAATAGAACCATCTAAAGCTTCCTTTTCTTTTGATACAACAGATGCTACAACAGGTATACCTCTTGCAATAAAGTTTTTGACCACATTTATTGATGTACATTTCTTTGTATATGCTCTCATTCCTTGTTCACCTGCGTAGGCACAATTCTGAGGCCAATTTCCATATAGTTTGCTTCCTGTATCAAATGTTCCATTTGTAACATCATTTAATTCAACTGGTACTCCATAATATTTTAAAATCATAGTTACTGAGGTTGGGCTACATATAGAATGTGAATCCTTATGTCCACTTGCAATTTGCGATATCCTAGGTACATTATCTATTATTTGAAGATAATTATCTTCAACATCCTCTTCTTCACCTGAATCTGTAGTAAATGAAATTAACCGAAGTTTAGAACCATTACCCCTGAAGATAACCTTAAGCTGAACTGCTTCTGCATATTTATCATTAGATACAAAAATTCTATCTACAGTAACCTTAACTAAATCATCACTTTGTTCTTTATCTATTCCTATATTATTCCCATCCGTTGACCATATCCCGTAACTTATGTAACCAGTCCAATTTTCCCCTATTTTAATTCTTACTAAAAGCTCTATTGAACTGTCACTGGTTGTTTTCGAATTCCAAGATGGTGATATTTGAGTGAATTTAGGTACTTCAATTACAGGTGTAACTAAATAGCCTTCTTCACAATTTTGTGTTAACTTTAAATATTCACCACTCATAACTAGGTTTTGAATTTCATTTTCATACAAAGCTTTACCTTCGCAAAACCAATCCATAGTAACCTCCCATATGTCACTTTATTTTTCTATAAAACTTATGACTTATAACAGATATTATACCATATATAATGATTATAAAAATATCATATAATAAAATATTTGTTATACTAAACTCAATGTAATAACATGCAATTGCAATCAAAATAAAAAGTATTTGAGCAACTATATTTGCTGTTAAACATGCCTTATCTTTTAACAATTGATTGTGTTGATTGTTATTTTTTTCTTTACTCTCTTTAGTATTTTCATTATACCCTTTTAATAATAATCTCTTACTCAATTCTTTTAAACTAGTGCTGTGCATAATCAAACTAAACAAAATTACTGAAATCTCAATAGATAAGCCATCACTACCATACAAAAGAGAACATCCCTCAGTAAACAAAAAAATACCTGCCACCAATAGAGCATAGCTCCACCATGATTTTTTCATCATTGCTTTTACCTGCATTTTATTCATAGAAAACCTCATCATCTCTTGTTTTTAATTTCATGATATCATAATGTAGTATTATTTTCAATAACTACAAAAATAAATTAATTGCTTGATTATACTGATTATAAATATTATAATAAATAAGATTAACTAAGAGAATATAAACTATCCTACAAAATAGGATATATAGATAGGATGTGAAAAAGTGATAAAAGTTAAAGGAAGAAGAAAATGTTTAAAATGCGGGAAAAGATATAACTATTATTATGCAAAACAAGAAGAGGTAGGAAAAGTAAAATACAAAGGCAAAGAAGAAAATGCCAGTTTAGCTACAAATGTAAAAATCTTATCTATGTACAGCTATGAAGTAACCGTAAATTGCCCTGAATGTGGAGAAGAAGAAAAATTTATTTATACAGACTAGATAATAAAATAAAAATAAGGACAAATAATTTTTCATTATTTATCCTTATTTTTTACTAATCACTGTGTTCTCAGGAATAATTACAAATTCACTTCTAATGTTTCTATAGGTATTTACAAAAGTGCATTATCATCATCAAATTCCTTATTTTTAACTCTATTAAATTTAATTAATAAATCTTGTACAGACATATTTTTTCTTTCATCAGTATTGAGGTCTATGGCTATATCACCAGAGTCCATCATTATAGTTCGACTTCCCAAAGCTAAAGCTGAAGATATATTGTGAGTTATCATAAGCGTTGTAATATTGTTATCTAGTACGATTTTATTAGTTAAATCTAATACATTCTTAGCACTCAACGGATCTAGTGCTGCTGTATGTTCATCTAACAAAAGCAACTTAGGTTTAACAAGAGTTGCCATGGTAAGAGTGATTGCCTGCCTTTGACCACCAGATAGCAGTCCTATTTTTGTATTCATTCTGTCCTCTAAACCAAGACCAAGCTCAGCTAGATGTTCTCTAATAAACATCTTATCTTTTTTAGACGGATATTTCATAATGCTTTTTTTTGTGCTTCTCATATATGCAATAATTAAATTTTCACCTACTGTCATATTAGGTGCAGTACCCTTCATTGGATCTTGAAATATCCTACCTATAAAAAATGCCCTGCTATGTTCCGGCTCATATGTTATGTCTTCGCCCCCAAGTTCTATCATACCTGAGTCACAAAGCATAGATCCAGAAACAACATTAAATAATGTTGATTTACCTGCACCGTTTCCACCGATTATAGTTACAAACTCTCCTTCTGATACATTCAAGCTTAAGTTATCTAGACCTTTATGCTGGTCTGGAGTGTTTTTATTAAAAGTTTTACTTACAGAATTTATTTTTAGCATTATAACTTATACCCCTTTCTCATTTTACTAATTTCCATTTTTCTCTTAATATTTGGAAATGAAAGAGCTATAATTACTACTAAAGCTGAAATTAATTTTAAATATGAAGGAGGAAAGTTAGTAGTTAAAATCAATGCAATTATTAGTCTGTAAATTACTGAACCTAATATTACTGATAAAAGCCCAAGTGTTATATTTTTATTTTTTATTAATACACTACCGATAATTATGGATGCAAAACTTATTACAACCATTCCTGATCCCATGTTGATATCTGCTGATTGCTGCATCTGCGAAACTAATGCTCCAGATAGTGCTACTATAGCATTTGAAATAGCAAAACCTACTATCTTAATTGCATCAGTATCTATAGATGAGGCTCTACACATATCCTCATTATCACCTGTTGCTCTAACTGAAAGTCCAAGCTGTGTTCTAAAAAACCAACTCAAAATAGCAAATACTAACGATATAATAATAAGTAAAATAACTACTTTGTAAAATTTACCGCCGATTAAAGTTTCTGATAACGAAAAAATATTTGTTTTATTTAGCAAGGGTATGTTTGCCTTACCACTCATAACCATTAAATTAACAGAATATAATCCTGTCATGGTCAATATACCTGATAATATAGGCTGGATTCCTAGCTTAGTCTGCAATAGCGCTGTTACAATTCCCGCCAAAGCTCCCGACAAAATAGCCAATATTATGCCTGTATGTGGCATACCATTGTAAACGAAAACAGCAGACACTGCCGCTCCAAGTACAAAACTACCATCTACAGTTAAGTCAGCAATATTTAATATTCTAAATGATATAAATGATCCAAATGCTAGCAATGAATACACTAAACCCAATTCAATTGCGCCAATCAATGAAACTAAACTCAATTTTCTTCCTCCATATTCTATGTTATTACAAAAGTTACTCTATTATTTGAAAGTCTTTTAGTAATTCTTCTGGTATTTCAATTCCAATTTTATTTGCAGTAGTAGTATTAATTATTTTTGTATATTGGTTTAATACTTCTATAGGATTATCTGATATTTTTTCTCCATCGATAATTCTTTTTATTATAGAAGCTACCTGTCTACCCAAAATTTTATAATCAACTCCAACTGTTGCAAATCCACCATCTGCAACCATTGAATCTGCTCCTACAAACACCGGAATTTTTGCTTTGATTGCTTCTGCTGAAAGCACAGGCATTGCTGATGCTACAGTATTATCTGTAGGTGTAAATATTGCGTCCACCTTACTAACTAATGATTGTGATACTTGTAATAAATCACCTGAATTTGTAATAGTTGCTTCAGTGTATTTTAAACCTTTTGTATCACAGTATTCTTTAGCCTTTTCTATAGCTGCCACAGAGTTAACCTCTCCACTATTATAAACAAAACCAAAAGTTTTTATATTTGGTGTAAGTTTAAGTGCAAGATCTAATATCTCACCTACACCTATAGCATCTGACACCCCAGTTATGTTCCCTTCTGTTTTATCTAGCTGTTCTACCAAGCCTGCCTCAATCGGATAGCTTACTGCTGCAAATACTATTGGAATATCTTTTGTCGCTGCTGCTGCACTTTGAGCAGCTCCTGTAGCTATAGGAACTATTAAATCCATATCATCACCTACAAACTGTGATATGATTGTGTTTATATTTGAAGCGTCTCCTTGACCATCCTTATATGTTATTTCAACTTTATCTTTTAATCCTAGTTCTTCTAACCCTAATATAATATACTCTCTAATTTCATTTAATGAAGGATGCTCAACTGGTTGAACAATGCCTATTTTAATCATTTCGTTATTCTCAAGTTTTTGTTCTGCATTTTCGGATGGTGTACTTATTTCACCACTGTTTTTAGAATTTTCAGCATTTGTAGCACAACCTGTTAAAGATAATACAATCAACAACATAATTATAATTAATGAAACAATCTTTTTCATATAAATTCTCCTCATTATTTAATTTTTAAAATTTATAAAACTTATTCTATAATTTGAAAATCTTTTAAAGTTTCCTCATCAATATTAATACCCAAAGCTTTAGCAGTATTAATATTAATCATATTAGAATATTGATTAATAATTTCAACAGGATTATCTTTTATAGTTTCACCCTCCAAAATTCTCTTAGCCATTGCTGCAACCTGTCTTCCCAAAACTTTATAGTCTATTCCAACAGTTGCAAATCCACCATCCTTAACCATTGAATCTGCCCCAACATATACTGGTATACCTGCTTTAATCGCCTCTGATGACAACAATGACATTGCTGATGCCACGGTGTTATCATTTGGTGTAAATATAGCATCAACTTTCCCCACCAATGATTGAGTTGCTTGCAAAAGTTCACTAGAATTCGTTATAGTTGCTTCCACATATTTGTATCCTTTTTCATCACAATATGCTTTAGCCCTATCAATACCTGCTACAGCATTTACTTCACCTAAGTTGTATATAAACCCATATGTTTTAACATTTGGAGTTAACTTCTGAGAAAGTTCAAATATATCTTCTATAGCTATTGCATTTGATACACCCGTTATATTTTTATCTGTTACATTCATATCAGTAACCAACCCAGCTTTTACTGGATAACTAACTGCTGCAAACACTATAGGTATATCATTAGTAGCCGCCGCTGCAGACTGTGCAGCAGTTGTCGCTATTGGAATTATCATATCAATATTTTCTCCGACATACTGATTGATTATTGTATTAATATTTGCTGAATCACCCTGCGCATCCTTATAAATTACATCTACTTTATCTTTCATCCCTAGTTCTTCTAATCCTATAATTGTGTATTCTCTAATTTCATCTAGAGATGGATGATTCATAGTTTGAACTATTCCAATTCTTGCTTTTTCATCTGAAGTTGGTACCTTTTGAACTTCATTTTCTGATTTCGCGCCACATCCTGAAGCTAATAACATTGTTACTAAAGTTAAACTTGCAATTATTTTTTTCATTTTATTCTCCTTGTATTTCAAATGAATTATAATTACAAAAACAAAAAAACCCGTCCTATAAAAGGACAGGTTATAAATTCCTGCGGTACCACCTTAATTGATTGAACTAAATCAATCCTCTTAACAAAAATGCTAACACATTTTCTGCCTTGTAACGTAAGCACACGTTTCAGATACTCGGTTTTACCCTTTCACCTCACCCTCAGCGATCCATTTGCCATATTGCGTTCTGCAAGGCTCTCATCTTCCCTTGCTCTCTGTAAGTGCACATAGTGGTTTAATCTTCGCTTCAACAGTTTTGTTTTTGTATTATTGAAAGTTATACTAACACTATATTTTTATGTTGTCAAGATATTTTTTATTCATTACATAATTAGTGAGTACCTCTTTATTATTTTCTAACTCTTCATCTATTACTAAATCTAATAACTCATTTAATATAAGACCAATACATTTCCCCTTTGGCAAGCCAATTTCGATTAAGTCAGTACCGTTAACTTCTAAATCTCTTAAGTTATAACATTGATTATTTTCTATTATATTATTAAAAATAAACTCAATTTGTTTTATATCATATGATTTTTCATCTATTAAATTTTCTTGTAATTCTATATATGCTTTTTTTATTAACAATAATTTATTGAAAATCTCTATTCCAATTTTATTTAACCATCTCTTTATATCCTTTGATATTGGCTGTATTTTTGCATTATGATACAATACTAACATTCTTACAATCTCCACAGTTTCTCTATCATATTTCAAATTTTTCATAATATTAAAAGCTATATTCGAACTTTTTTTCGCATAATCTTCATTACAGGAGTAAATCTCTCTTTCATTGGTAGAATATTGAGTTATACCTATGCCATGAAACATCGTTGCAAGCCTCAAATGCAAATCATTTGTGACATTTGCCATAAAGTCTAATGTATTTTCCCACAAATCATATTCACTAGATATGCTTTTTTTATTATCATTAAATAATCTTTCAATCTCAGGTATAAATACTGCTAAAACATATCTATATTCATTCAATATATTTTTAAAATTATATCCTGTAATTAATTTATTCAACTCAATTACTATTCTTTCAGAAGAAATATTAGTTAACAAACTCTTATTTTTGTAAATGCTAGCTGATGTATTACATTCAATTTCAAACCCTAAAACAGAGGCAAATCTTAAAGCCCTAAGTATTCTAAGCCCATCTTCACTAAATCTTTTATCTGGCTTACCTACACATCTTATTGTTTTTAGCTCAATATCTTTTATTCCACCATATAAATCAACAAGCCCACTTTCATGATTATAAGCCATTGCATTTATGGTAAAATCTCTGCGTTCTAAATCATGTGCAATATCCGTCGTGAATTTAACATCCTCTGGTCTTCTATTATCCTTGTACTCACCATCAATTCTATATGTAGTGATTTCTAATATCATGTTACTTATTATTACAGTAACTGTACCATGCTTTATACCAGTTTCAATAACTTTGTAACCTTTAAAGCATTTTATGATGTCGTGTGGTTGAGCGGACGTGGCTATATCCCAATCCGATGGCTCAATTTCCAATATACTATCTCTGACACATCCACCTACTACATATGCATCAAAACAATTTATGTTTAATATATTTATTGCCGTTTCAACTTCAACTGGCATTTTTATCTTATATACCATACTCTACCTTCTTAATGTAACATGATTTTATATTTCAATTATATACTATATTGTAAACAGTTACAATATAACTATTCTAGTAGTATTCAATAGAAATACTAGCTTTATTTTCATTAAAATATATACTATCTCCTTCTTCATAATGCCATATCGATTGTAATTTATCTGGATATTTTAATCCATTTATTTCTTTATATTCACATATAATAGTCGACCATTCAGCTTCTCTGGTAAAACCATTCATATCTGTTGCAACTCTATCTTTAGTTCTAAAAGACAACATTGCTCCTTCTTCATTAAATGTAAATATCCCGCTAGCTGATATACCATAATAATTAATTGTTGCCTTTGCATGAGTGTCATCTATTGCTTCCCATTTTATATAGTCCTGTAATGCTATATTTGGAACTGCTAAGCATTCTGCAAGTATTGTTACAAGACATGCCTTATCCATTTCATCTCCTCTTTGATCAAATAATGTAACCACCTTGGCAATAGAACCTTTCATGCTTCCAACTCCATTATCATACGAATCAAATCCCTCAAATGGTATTCCATACAAAGATGAGTTGATAAGTGCAAATCTCTCTGGCTTTTCTACAAAATTATACTGTGTATAATCAATTTTTATAGTCTTATCTTTAGACATTTTAAAATCTACATCTTCAAAGGTTGCCTTCATATAAAACATTTTAGGTGTACCTATGTAACCACAAAATCTAAAATACCTTTGAACTGGCAATGGCATATCTTCAATATCCTTTTCTTCAAAAAAACCGGATTCACCTTTTGTATTTACAATATGTTGATTAATTACATTGCTAAACTCAGATACTGTCTTAGAATATGGTAACTTAAAAAAAATAACAACTAATACAACAATAATTAGTAAAACAAATAAAAATATCTCCATAATCTTTCTACTCCTTTTCTCTTTTATCATAATATCTCTCCATCTCTCCAATATTTTTTTCTAGTTTTGATATGCCTTTACATAAACTTTTTATTAAAGTGGAATCAAAGCCATCATACAACTGCTCAATAAATTTCAACTCCCTATTTTCCCTTTCTTCAAAATAACCTATACACTTTTCTGTAAGACTAATTCTTAAAATTCTTGCATCATCTTTGTCTTTTCTCACTGTTAAAAATTGTCGTTTTTCTAATATTGAAACCATTTTTTTTGCATTTTGCCTTGAACTCCCTATAATAGTTGCAACTTCACTAATCGTAGGCGAATCACTTCCACTATTACTAATACCCGCTAACAACAGCCATTGCTTTATAGTCAAATATTCATCAAATTTATCCCCCAAAATTTGTAACTTATTTGATAGTGTAAATATTGAGCCAAATATAAATGCTTTTTCATTTAAATCATCCATTTTTATCTCTCCTTTGTTATTAGACAACAAAACGTAACCGGTTACATTTATTATATGTAACTGGTTACGTTTTGTCAATATGATTTTTTAAAGATATTTTAAAAAATACACTTCTAATATAATATATTTAGAAGTGTATTTCAATTTTGGCGGAGAGATGGGGATTCGAACCCCAGATACAGTTCCCCGTATACACGCTTTCCAGGCGTGCTCCTTAAACCACTCGGACATCTCTCCGTATTGTGTTTTACGACAAAATACATTATAACCTGAAACAATTGGGATGTCAATGATTTTTTAAGGTAAGAAGAAAGCTGATTTACATTGCAAGTTATATTTATAAATATTATGCTAATCTGACAATAATATCTATTTTATATTATTGTCAACTTTCCACTTGTAGAATTTTTTATAAACATCTCTTAATATTGCAGCAATACATTTTTGTGATGCACCATAGAACCTTTTTTTTATTTTGTCAATTAATAATTCTATCCCATCACTTTCATAAATATTATATCCTCTTATTATATCTTTCAAGAACTTTTTTGCTTCATCAGTTACTAAAGTACAACTATTATCTTCAATTATACCAGTTTTATAGTTTATAATTAAACCAACACCAATATAACCATTAAACAATGCCGCTGGTATGTTTTCTGGAAGTCTCACGTATGATATAAAGTATACTGTATCTTCGCTATAATAAGTATCGTAATTTTCCTGCATATAAACCTCCAAAAGTTAATTATTTATAAGCTAATGATATATTTTTATACATGTTATGTCAAGATTTTAATTTAATTAAAACAAAGTTACAATAATTTTATTATTGTAACTTTGCATAATTATTTATTTTAAACTAAATAGAATGTATGTAAAGATTCTTATAATATACGATTACATAAGCAATGTTATAATTAGAGCGAGTATTGTAGATTAACTGCTTTGTTTAGCAATTTAATTTAACATAATTGTTAAACTAATCTCAATATTTTTCTTGCTTCATCCACAGTCGCTATTTCTCTACCTACTGCATTTGCAATATTTACTACTCTTTTAACAAGCATCTCATTTGTAGCTAAAGTATTTTTATCATATTTTATAACATCCTCAAGTCCAGTTCTTACATGTCCGCCCATAGCAATTGCCATAGTTATCATCTGTACCTGGGAGTTGCCTATGCCTGATATATTCCATGTAGCATCTTTAGGAAGGTTATCAACTAAGAACATTAAATTCTTAGGAGTAGCTGGCATAGAACCTTTAACATCTAATACAAAATTAAAATGAAGAGGTCCTTTTAATATTCCTTTTTTTTGATAGAACAAAGCTTGAAATAACATTGCTGTATCAAATACTTCAATTTCTGGTTTAATATTGTTATCTAGCATTTTCTTAGCTAATGCTTCCACCAAATCAAGTGAATTAGCATTTACTGCGCTGGGGAAATTTGATGAACCAGTTGATAAACTAGCCATATCAGCATTTGGCAAATCTAACATTTGGCTTCTCCACGCTATTGAGTTTTCTCCACCTCTAGCACCTGTCGACACTTGTTTAATTATATCTACCTTATCTTCATCAAGTGTATTTAGCACCTTTTCGAACAGCTTTCTATCACTTGTAGGCTTAAGGTTTTCATCTCTTACATGGATGTGTGCAACAGAGGCTCCTAAGTCCTTACACTTTTTTATATCTGCAACTATCTCTTCAACCGTCAATGGTGAACTTGGATTATTCTCTTTTGTTGGAACATTTCCAGTAGGTGCAATTGTAATAATTAGCTTATCCATAAGCCACCTCCTCAACTTTCTTTTTATAGTACTTCATCACAAGTTTTTTTAATAGCTGTTTCTAATCCGTCAAATAGTATGTCAACTTCTTCTTTTGTTATATTTATTGGTGGAGTTATTAATATATGATCTCCTCTAACTCCATCCACGGAACCTCCTCCAGGATATGGTACAATTCCTGCGTCTAAACAGTGATTAGTTATTTTACTATTTAATTTTACTTTCGTATCAAAAGGCTCCTTAGTAGCTTTATCTTTTACAAATTCTAAACCAATCATTAAGCCTTTTCCTCTAATATCGCCCACTATAGGATATTTGTACAAGTCTTGCATTTTATCAATTAGGTACTCTCCTTGTACAGCACTATTTTCAACATAGCCTTCTCTTTCAATAATGTTCATCACTTTCCACGCGATACCTGCTGACAATGGATTTCCAGCATATGTGTGTCCGTGATGAAAACTTCCAGAACCATTTATCATAATTGTATTAAAAATTTCATCCGTTACTGTTGCTGTTCCCATAGGCGTATAACCACAACTCATACCTTTAGCTGTACAAATAATATCAGGAACAACATTTCCAAAATGCTCAATAGCCATCTTTTTACCTGTTCTTCCACAGCCTGCCATAACCTCATCATCAATCCACAAAACATCGTACTTAGTACAAATTTTTCTAATCATCTCAAAATAAATTGGTGATGGATGAACTCCAGGTGCCGATGAGCCTACTACTGGTTCACTTATAAATGCCATTACATTTTCAGGTCCTTGTCTTAATATCTCTTCTTCTAATGCAAGTGCACATTTGATACTTGTTTCTTCTAAAGTGTCACATCCCCATTGGTTTCTGTAATGATAAAACTGAGGAATTTTAGGGAACTGTACTAAGATAGGATCATAAATTTTCTTTCTTCCAGTTATCCCAGTCATTGATAATGCTCCAATAGTATTGCCATGGAATGAATTCCACTTTGAAATTACTTTCCACTTGCTTGACTTGCCATCTCTTTCAACAAAATATTGTCTTGCAAGCTTTAGTGCTGATTCAGTTGCCTCCGAACCACCTGATACAAAATAAACATGATTCAAATCTCCAGGAGTCCATTCTGATAATTTTTGTGCACAATCTTCAATAGTGTCTACAGTCCATCTTGACAAGTGGGTAAAAGCTACCTTTTCCATTTGTTCTTTTGTATATTCTGCTATTTCTTTATTTCCATGACCAATGTTTGCTACTGCTGAACCTGAACATGCATCTAAATATTTTTTACCATTTTCTCCATAAAGGAAAACCCCATCTCCCTTTACAATTTTTGGATAGTTCCAATTTTGATTACGATAAAACACTTGGTTTTTTGGTGCTTTATTTAAACTCATAATATTTTCCTCCTAATTATGTATAATGCTATTGTGTGATATCAACTTTTTCCTTGTTAAATTGATTATAGTCAAATGTACCTTCAAGTTTTGAAACAACTGCTGCAACAATTAAATCTCCATGTGAATTTGTAGCAGTATGAATTTGGTCAACTATACGATAAATACCAGCAACCAATGCAATAGCTTCTAATGGAAGTCCCATGCTTTCAAGTAAAGTAATACTGATAACCAATCCAATAGATGGAACTGCTGCACAACCTACAGCAAGTAAAGTTGCTTGGAATACAAGCATAATTTGAGTTGCAATTGATAAGTTCATACCGTATAACTGACTTGCAAATACTACTATAATACCAAAGTAGATACAAGTACCATTCATGTTCATAGTTGCACCTAATGGAAGTACAAAGCTAGAATTCTCTTCAGGAATACCAATTTCTTTAGAAAGTTTCATTGATACAGGTAATGCAGCAGATGAAGTACATGTACTGAATGCAATTAACCACGGTTCAAAAGTCTTTTTAAAGAATTTAATTGGGTTTACTTTCACTATTAACCCTAAACATAAACCCCATAGTATTACAATAGTAAATATTATGGCTGATAAATAGTCAGTGATTATAAATTTAAGTATTGGTCCAAATATTTCGACACCAAATTGAGCAGTTGCATTTGCCATTAAACCAAAAACTCCATAAGGTGTAAATTTTACAACTATTTCAATTATTTTAAACATAGTCTCTGAGCAAATTTCGATAAATTCATTAACTGGTTTAGCTCTTTCTCCTACCATTATAAGTGCAATTCCAACAAATATCGAGAACGATATAACATGAAGCATCGTACCATCAGCCATAGAAGCTATTGGATTTTGAGGGAAGAAGTCTAAAAGCGAGTCAAGTATGCCAGGAAGTTCTTTCATTTCAACACTTCCAGCTGCAACAGTCCCTAAATCCATACCAGAACCTGGCTTAATAAGATTTGCTAATATTAATCCGATTGATACAGCTCCAGCTGAAGTAGCTAAAAACAAAGTAACTGTCCTTACACCTGTATTTGCCAATCTCTTTATATCACCTAAACTTATTACTCCACTAGTTATTGAGAAAAATACTAATGGTACAATACCCATTTTAATTAGTCTTAAAAATAAATTACCTACAAATACACAAACTTTTAAGATTTCTGCAATAATAGGGTTCTTAGGACCACCCATATTACTAAAAATGATTCCAACGATAACTCCTAAGATTAAGCCGATAAAAATTTTATGATACAATTTAAATTTAAAAACTTTCTTTTCCATAGAACCTCCAAATTTTTTATTTTATAAGCTTCTAAATAAAATTTTGTATGAACTATCCTCCTTTCCTTATTAATAGTGACAAGAAACAAAAACAAAAAACCAGCATAAATATGTCTAATTAATAGACCCATTTAGCTGGTTTACATTTGTTATATAATATTGTTGAAATTGCAATATTATCGCAAATAAAGCAGTCACATATTAATTTTTAACGTTTATTGTAAATGTTTTCATATAGATTTTATAATAAAAAATAATAGTTGTCAACATTTTTTTTAATGAATTAAATTAATAATGGTATTTTTAGAAATGTTTTATTTCAATTTGATATAATATTTCTTTACTTATTTAGAAATTTATTTATCTTAATCCATATCTCTTGTGTCTGAATAAATTGATTGTAGTGTTTTTCTACATTGCTATTATAGCGTTCCAATTCTTTTGAAATATTCATAAAGTCTTTTCTATTAAAATAAGCGCAAATTTTCGGAAGTGTAACTTGGAGTTGTTTTCTCATTTCTTCTATTTTAGTTTCATAGCTTTCTTTTTGTGTAATATAAATTAGTAGTGGTTTGTATCTAATCCATCCAATGCAGGCACGGTAAAAACGTGTTGCAATTTTTTCGGAATCAGCTTGTATATATTTTAATTTTGTTGGTAGAACTCCATCCATAAGATGATTATATGTAGAAAATCCATCATGAAATGCATAGCATGGTACTCGCAATACTTTTCTATTACTTAAACAGGTACTTAAAAAAGTATCTTCTCCTCTGGCTCCAGGTGGATTATAAAATGGCAATACGCGTTCTGATTTTCTTAAATTTATGCATAAATTAGCTCCAGATATAAACTTTGAATAATTAACTTCCTCCACCTCTTCTGCTTGTTCATTTACTAAAATCTTTGTATCAGCATATGTGACTCCTCCATTATTCATAACAGAACGTATATTATCCCAATTAATTATATCATTACTTATTGCCTCTATAAATTGTCTAAAATCATCCTCCGTCATAACATCATTAAACTTAATATATGGGATAGGTGAAATATAACCACAATGATGTCCATTTGTTATATCTGCACTATCTATATATTTTAGATGAGTTGATAACACTTGTTGTCCACCCCATATAACACTTGAACGAGTATTTGTAACTGCTATTGGATATTCATCGTCATCTAAAAAAATTAAGTAATCAATTTTATTTTTCATGGCTGTATAAAGCACAGAATTTCTCTTTGCCGCATAGCCACCTCTAAAAAACAACTGCGCTTCTTCTTCGTTTATGATATTGTTTTCCTTCAAATAATCAATTTCTCTTTGAATTGCGGTATTGCCTATAAAGTAAGAATCATCGACTAAATCAAGTATTTTTGTGTTTACATTTGTATAATCTGTTGATTTTGTATCGGAGTATTTTAAATCATATGCTACTAATAAGTTTAAGCTTACTTCTTCTTTGCCAGTTAATCCGCATTCCTTCCAATTGTATACATAAGTTTTTAAAACTTTTTGAAAGCTCTTTCTCCCAGTTGCAAATCCTATACCTACCCTAATGTTCTTGTTATTATCCAAACACTTCATCTCCCTTATTAGTAGAACGTCCGAGATTCTAACCCATGAAACCTTGAGATTTAACTGATTTCGAGTCAGTCTAGCTATAGCCCCTTCGACCGCTCCACTTAATTATTACAAGTATTCACTAATAATTATAACACAAAACACATATATATTTCAAATTTAATTTCCATTCCAATTTTATTAATTCTTATAATAATTTTTTTCAAAACATTGTTTTTTTAATGTTATATTGGGTATATATAAATTATAGAAATTAATTAGGAGGAAAAAAATTATGAGTAAAAAAATTATGAGTAAAATAGCAATCATTATTGGAAGCACACGTCCAGGACGCAATGGAAAAGCCGTTGGAGATTGGGTTTATGATATATCAAAAAAAAGAAATGATGCAGAATTCGAGCTAGTGGATATAAAAGATTTCGATTTGCCTCTACTTGATGAACCTATGCCGGCAGCAATGCATCAGTATTCTAAACAGCATACAAAAAATTGGGCAGCAAAGATAGAAGAATTTGATGGTTTTATATTCATAACACCGGAATACAATCATTCTACTTCAGGAGCTCTGAAAAATGCGATTGATTTTCTATCGACTGAATGGAACAACAAAGCAGCAGGTTTCGTAAGTTATGGTAGTGCCGGTGGTTCGCGAGCTGTAGAACAATTAAGACTAATAATGGCTCAATTGCAAATTGCTGATGTTCGTGCTCAAGTTATGTTATCTCTATTTTCTGACTTTGAAAATATGAGTGTTTTTAATCCAGACCCTCGTCATGAAGCAGAAGTAAATACTTTATTGGATGAAGTTATCGCTTGGAGCAATGCATTAAAAACTTTGCGTTAATACTTAAAAGAATAGAGCCTAGATGTAAACCACTTACATTTAGGCTCATATAATTTTAATTTATAAAACTCATATATAATTTATATATATCTTCTTTATGATTTATAAACGAATCTACTATATTTGGATCAAAGTGATTTCCCCTTCCCTCAACTATTAATTCAAATGATTCCTTAAATGGAAATGCTCTTTTATATGGTCGCTTACTTGTCAAAGCATCAAATACATCCGCAATCGCAACTATCCTAGCACTTAATGGTATATCTAGACCTGATTTCTTATAGGGATACCCTGTACCGTTCCACTTTTCATGATGACTCTCTGCAATTTCAATTCCCATTTTAAACATACTTTGACTTTGTTTAACTATATTACCTTCTGCTGTACGCAATACTTCTGCCCCATAAATAGTGTGCTTTTTCATTTGTTCAAACTCATCATTTGTAAGCTGACCAGGCTTTAAGAGAATACCATCTCTTATGCCCACCTTGCCGATATCGTGCATAGGGCTAAACCTCTCAATATCCTTAATAAAACTAACAGAAATTAAACCATCATAAACATGGTCCTCTAGCAAAAACTCCGCAATCTTAACAGAATACATTTTCATTCTATCCAAATGATCACCTGTATCTTCATCTCTTGCTTCGGCCATTTTAGTTAGCGCAAGCAATGTACTATATAACATCTCATCTATAAAAATGTTTTTATTAAGACTAATAGCTATACTATCTGATAAAGTCTCTAAAAATGCAATATGCTCTTGTTTATAAATATTTTTATGTATGCTGGAAAAAAATATAATACCAACTGGTTTTTGGTTTATCTTCAATGGTAAGGTTATGGATGATTTAATTCCTGATTGAATTAGTATCCGATTATATTCAGCCTTGCTACTTTTAGTGTAAAGTTCTAAGTCGTTTATAACTCTTGGTGTTTTATTCTTTATTATATTCTCAAGACTAGTACTACTCAATTCCTCTTTTATGCCAATAAGTCTTTTAGGTAACTCACAAAGCGATTCATCGGATATTCCATATGATGCCTCTAACATTTTGCCATCGTCTTTTAATAATGCTATTCCTATATGAGAATATGGTATGAACTCAGAAAAAGATAAATATATATAATTTAATATTCCATCAAAGGATACATCTCTATTTAAATTTCCAATTAAATTTATTAATCCATTCAGCTTGTTAAACATCGTGTTAATATCATTTATTACTGGTTTTAATTCCTTTTTTGTTGAAAAATAGTTTTTAATGTTTTTATTTGTAATACCAAAGTTTCTAATACCATTATACAGTTCATTTAAAGGTTCGATTATATATTTATTAATTTCAAAGAAAGAAACAAATAATAAGATAGAAAAAAAAGCAAAAATAAAAACTGAAATAACAAAATACTTATTCGCTATTTGTTTTTGATATTCAATTAATTCTCCTATAATTTGATTCCACTTATTTAATAATTTTTCGTTATTTGTATTAATAACAAAAATTGCCTTTTCGGTTTGAATACTTGCTACATTATTTTTAATTAAAAATTCAACTGGTACACTAAATTCAATTGATTCCATTTCTTCTATTGAATTATTAAAATGTTTATTAATTATTAAATGTTTCAATTTCAAAGTTTCGCCATGATATTGCAACATGCCACTTTTTAATGAATCTAAATTTGCTTCATACTCACTCATAGAACTATCAAGAGATTCATTGAGTAAATAAATTTTATTATTTAGCACATCTTTACTCTGAAGAAATATACCATCTGACATTGCCTTTAAAATAACTAATTTTCTATTTGAATTCTTAGTTATCATCTGAGTGAGCATTTGCTGTTTGCTCAGCACATTTATCAATATGTTGTGTTTACTATTATTATTTATAATAATGGAAATAATAATAATTAAAAAGCTAATAAGAAAAATAATAAAGATCTTTAATGCCTTAATTCTTTTTTTGATTATTTTTAAAAATTCATTTTCTGTATTATTCATTTTTGTCCTCGTCTTTATAGCATTACTAAAATAATAATTTAACTAAATGAAATGTATTTAATCGTAAACTTAAGAAAATTTTTACTTTAACATAATATATATATCGACATATATAAAAAAAATTTAACATTAAACTAAATATTTATGTTATTATGTAACAATAAAAAAATAAGTCATATATAAAACTCCATTTATATTGATATTATAAAGTAGAAAAATCATCAATAAAAGCAATTAATATCTGTCAGCTTATGTTTATTTATAGTATCTTAGGAATTAATATTAAACAGAAATAATCTTTTTTAAATTTTTTTTATAAGTATAATTTAACTATTATTACAGCAAAATAACGCTTGCATATTACGAATGATGTGGTATAATGTTATTGAGGTCTTACCACAAAATAATGAATAGAAATGAGGTGGAGTATGAAACATAAATTTATTTCAAAAAGATATTGGAAAGATCAATCTACCCCCATGGGTCAAGTTGATGAATTAGCTAAGAAATTTAATGACGTAATTGATTTGAGTTTAGGAGATCCAGATTTAACAACTCATGAGTTAATAATAAACAACTCTATGAGGGATGCTAAATTAGGTCATACTAAGTATACGGATTTTAGAGGTGATCCAGAACTTAGAAACGAAATACTTAAATTCTACAAAGAAGAATATAACCTGTCATTTAAAGATGAAGAAGTTTTTATTGCAGCAAGCGGATGTTTAGGTATGTATTTAGCTCTTGAGGCAATATTAGATGATGGAGATGAAGTGATAATACAAGCTCCATATTTTACACCTTACACGCAACAAGTAGAGCTTGCAAGAGGAATCCCTATTCCATTGAACACTTATGAAAATGAAGACTTTCAAATAAACATTGAAAGACTTGAAAGTTTAATAACCGAGCGAACAAAAGCATTAATCATTAATTCACCAAGTAATCCTACTGGAAATACATTATCTATGGAAACTTTGAAAGGTATTAGTAACATAGCTATTAAATACGATTTACTAGTTATTTCAGATGATATATATACTTCTTTTAGTTTTAAAGAACCATTCGTACCTATCGTTTCGATTGATGGAATGAAGGAACGAACAATAATTATTAATAGTTTTTCAAAAAATTTCACTATGACCGGATGGAGAATAGGAAATATAATAGCGCCTGACTTTATCATAAAGACAATTCAGCAAATTAATGAAAATGTTGTTTTTACAGCTCCTTCTATTTCACAAAGAGGTGCAATATATGCATTGAGAAATAGAAAAACAGTTCAACCAGACATGATTTCCGAATATAAAAACAGAGTTTATTATGCCGCTGAAAGGATAAATAAAATACCTAACATGTCCGTATTGGACCCTAAAGGTACATTTTATTTATTTGTAAATATTAAAAAAACTGGACTAAACTCCGTAGATGCAAGTGACGTTATACTCAAAGAAGCTCATGTGTTGACTATACCGGGAATTGCATTCGGTGAGTGTGGAGAAGGATATGTCAGAATAGCTTGCACTGTTGGTGTTGAAAAACTTAATGAAGCTTTTGACAGAATAGAAAAAATGAATATTTTTAAAATATAAGGAGGCATACTATGAACGAAAATAATAAGAACTTAGATAATAAAAGAATTATGAAATTTTTGATACCTTCAATTATTGGTGTGTTTTTATTTCTATGTCCTGTACCTTGGAAAGGATCAATAAACATCCCTATTGGAATAATTTCAGAATGGTTAGCTGCTACAATAAAACCTATTGCACCCATTTTAATAACAACTGTAATTTTAATATCTGCTATTTTCTCTATAATTACAACATTTATGAAACCCAAATTAATAATTGAGAACAAACTGTTGAGTAGACTTTTTATAACTAGCAATTTTTACTTAATTTTTAGAATTATAGGTGCTTTAGTAGCTGTTCTAGTATTTACTAAATCAGGTCCAGAGTTTATAACTTCTGGTGATACTGGTGGAACTATGATGTCCTTGCTTGCTACACTTATAGCATGGTTTTTTGCAGCATCATTTTTAATTCCTCTACTAATGGATTATGGCATTATGGATTATACAGGTACTATTATAAGAAATTTTACTAAACCATTATTCAAACTTCCGGGTAGATCTGCTATAGATTTAGTTGCTTCGTGGGTAGGAAATTGTAATGTTGGAGTTGTATTAACTACTACACAATATGAGCAAGGATACTATACTGATAGAGAGGCTATAACAATTGCTACATGCTTTTCTGCTGTTTCCCTTCCATTTTGCCTAGTTATAGCAGCAATGCTAAAAGTAGACCACCTATTTATACCATTTTATATTATACTAGCTATTACAGGAATACTCAGTGTTGTTATTATGACAAGAATTCCTCCACTGAGCAAATATCATAATAAATATTATGCTAAAGTAGGTAAACAAATAAATGAAGAAGAACCTGCTGGCATGACTAAATCTCAATGGGCATTACAACTAGCAGTATCAAAAGCTGAAACAGCACCTGGATTAGGCGGAACTTTGTACAAAGGTGTAGATATGTTTCTTGGAATCATATTTGCTCTTACACCACTAGTTATGTCATTTGGTACTATTGCATTAATTTTAGCAACTTATACACCTATATTTGATTGGTTATCACTTCCATTTGGATATTACCTTCAATTATTAGGACTAGAGGAAGCTTTTGCTGCCGCACCTGCTACAATAGTTGGATTTACAGACATGTTTATACCTGCAATATTAGCAGCTAATATTGTATCTTTAAAAACTAGATTCGTTATTGGTGTACTTTCACTAGTTCAGATTATATATATGACTGAAGTTGGAACTCTAATAATAACATCTAAAATGCCTATAGATTTTAAAGGACTTCTAATTATATTTTTAGAAAAAACAATAATAGCATTACCAATTATTGTTTTATTGACAAATTTATTTGGTATAGCATAATAAACGATTTGTATAAATACTAAGGGGAAGTTGAGGTACATATATCAAACCTCCTCTTATTTTTACATTATTGTATTAGCATACCTCTATTAATTTTATTTAGATGTAAAAAAATGCATTTAGAAGCTTTGTCAGGATCATGTTTTTCAATAGCTCTTATAATATTTAAATGTTCTTCATACAGGCTATCTATTGAATCTTCGCTACTAAAAGTCATACCTATAGTTTTACTTATAAAATTATCAAACAAATATGATGTACTCTCTAGCAAATTATTAATTAAGGTGTTTTTACTTATTTTAGCTATCTCATAATGAAACTCTTTGTCATAATGGGATTTAAGTTCTAAAGTTTCAGAATTAACTAAACTTTCGTATAGCTCGTACAATCTTTGAATATCTTCTTCACTTGCATGTATAGCAGCTTGACTAACTGTATAATTCTCTAACAAATGTCTAAGTTCAAGAATATCCTCTATATTTCCATTAGATAACTTAAATGAAAGTGAAAGAGGCTTAAAAAAGCTGTTTTCAGTATTGTTGACAATAAAATTACCTTGACCATGTCGGCTTTCAATTAAGCCTATAACCTCAAGTGCCTTTAGTGCTTCTCTGAGAGCAGGTCGACCTATATTTAAGGTTTGTGTCAACTCCCTCTCTGGTGGAAGTTTATCACCATTTTTTAGTTCCCCGCTCATAATCATATCTTGAATTTGTTCGATAACTACTTGTGATATTTTTTTATTTTCTATTGATTCAAACATAATATCTCCTTAGGCAAAATACTATATATACTATTTATATTTTACATCAAAAGAATCAATTATACAATGCATAAATATTTTATTAATATTTATTATACATTTTTTAATTGTTTTATATAACGATTTCCCTTGCAATAAAAACACTTATGTGCTATAATGAATTCGTGGTAAGACCTCTTTACCTTAATGTCGTTTAAAGCTTAATATAAATAAAAAACATAATACTAAAACAAGGAGTAAATAATAAATGGATATACTTGTTCTTATTAAAGAAGTTCCTGATATGCAAAAAGTAAAGTTTGATAGTGAAAAAGGCGTAGTCAATAGGTCTTCTGCTGAGTCCGAAATAAATCCTTTTGATATGAATGCACTTCAGACAGCAATTGACTTGAAAAGGAAATATAATGCAACAGTAACTGTTTTAACAATGGGACCTCCTAGCGCAGAAAAATCCTTGAGAGATGCATTTGCAAGAGGTTGTGACCATTTAGTTTTAATGACTGATAGAAAATTTGGTGGCTCAGATACCTATGCAACAGCTAAAACTTTAGCATCTGGTATTAAATATCTAGAAAAATACGATTTAATAGTATGTGGCGAAAAATCTGTTGATGGAGACACTGCTCAAGTAGGAGCAGAAGTAGCAGAGTTTTTGAATATACCTCATTCATACTATGTTGAAAAAATAAACAATATAAATGAATTAGAAGTAGAAGTTGTTGTTGAAAGTTTATCTTCAAGCAAGCAAGTAAGAAAAATGAAGCTTCCAGCTTTAATTGGAGTAACGAAAAATATAAATATACCGAAATTACCTACAGTAAATAGAAAATTAGAATCTCTAGAAGTCGACGTGAAAAAAATTTCTTTAGATGATTTATCTGAATATATAAGTGAAATAGACACTGGTTTCAAAGGTTCTCCAACTAAGGTTTCAAAAATTATTATTCCTCATCCCTTAGAGAGAACAAGTCAAATCTTCAAAGATGATTATATTTCTTTTAAAGAAGCTATAAAAAAAGAAATTAAAAAGAATAATATAGGGATGTGATATCATGAGTGAATATAAAGGAATTTTAGTAATTGCTGAACAAAATAACAATGTTATACACAAAGTAAGTTATGAACTTTTAAACAAAGCAAAAGAACTAGCACAATCACTTAATATACCATTAAATTGTTTATTGTTAGGTAATGATGGGATTAATGCTAAAGAACTAAATTACCGAGGTGCTGATACGGTATTTTTTATGAAGTCAGAAATTTTTTTAGTTGCTGAGGAATACCTCTATAAGCAAAATATTGTAAATTTCATAAATGAAAACAAACCAGAAATAGTTCTTATAGGTGCAACTAACTTTGGTAGATCCCTAGCGCCTAGGATAGCAGCAGCTTTAGAAACTGGACTAACCGCTGATTGCACTAATCTAAAAATAGATGAAGACGGTCACTTAATTCAGATTAGACCTGCTTTCAGTGATAATATACTAGCATATATTAAAACTGCTCATTATCCTCAAATGGCAACAATCCGATATAAAGAATTTTCAGAGGCTGAAAGAGATTTAAACAGAGAAATAAATATAGTTGAACTTCAACCATATTTTTGTAATTATGATAAAACTAATATAATTAAAACATTAAATGATAGTGATGTAAATATCACAGAAGCTGAAATAGTTGTTGCTACTGGCAGAGGAATAAAGAAAAAAGAAGATTTAAGGATGATTGAAACTTTAGCTCAAAAGCTAGGCGGAGTAATGGGTGTTTCTAGAGCTCTTGTTGATGCAGGAATGACAAGTAGTGCTTATCAAGTAGGATATAGCGGAAACAGAGTAAAACCTAAAATTTATATAGCATGCGGAATTTCTGGAGCTCCTCAGCATTTGGCAGGAATGAAGGAATCAGAATTAATAATAGCTATAAATTCAGACCCTTCTGCACCAATTTTTTCTATAGCTGATTACGGATATGTAGGAGATATATATGAAATAATTCCTAATCTCATAAGAGATTTAGACTAGGAGAGGATTTATATGAATAGTATTGTTAAAGATAATTTAGTTAGCATTGTAGGAGAAGATTTTGTAATAACTAATATTTCACAAAAAACATCATATTTATATGATGAAATTGAACATATTATGAGACCTAAAGCAGATGAAAATTCTATAGTTGTAAAACCTAAAGACACTGATGAAATATCTAAAATAATGAAATACGCAAATAAAATTAAAATGCCGGTTGTAGTTCGCGGAGGCGGTACAGGGCTTTGCGGTGGATGTATTCCAACAAAGGAAAGTATAATATTATCTACAGAAAGACTGAAGAAAATTGTCGAAATCGATGAGGATAATATGGTTGCAGTTCTTGAAGCTGGAGTTACTTTATTTGAACTTTTAGAAGAATTGGATAAGCATGAAGGGGTTGGTTTTCCTGTTCATCCAGGAGATGAGGGTGCCCAAATGGGCGGTATGGCAGCCACTAATGCTGGTGGAGCACGAGCAGTAAAACACGGAGTTATGAGAAAGCATATCCAAGGTATGGAGGTTGTTCTTCCTAGTGGTGAAATCATGGAATTAGGAGGAAAACTTATAAAAAATAATGCAGGGTACAATTTAATGCAATTAATAATAGGCAGTGAAGGAACCCTTGCAATTGTAACAAAGATTATTCTTAAAATATATCCTAAGGATAAATATTCAGCTACAATAATTGCTCCATTTAAACATTTTAATGATGCTTCAAATGCAGTAATGGAAATACTAAAAAGCGGAGTAACACCTCTTGCAGTTGAATATCAAGACAAACACTTATTTGTAGAAACAGCAAAGATGCTGGGAACAGAGTGGCAAGCAAAACAAGGAAATGCTGATTTAATGATTATAATTTCTGAAAAAACTGAGGATTTACTTTATGCAACATGTAAACAAATAAATGATATATGCCAGAAAAACAATTCATACGAAACTCTATTTGCTGGAAAGAAAAGCGAACAAGATGAACTATTACTAATTAGAAGTCAACATTATGAATATATTAAAGATATTATAGGTCACTCATTCGATACTGCCGTACCTGTTGCAAGTATACCCGCATATTTAAATGAACTTAAGGAACTTGCAAAAGAGTACAATACATTTACAAACATAACCGCTCATATAGCAGACGGCAATATTCATAGTGATATAGTTCTAGTTGATGGTAAAATGCCTCCATATGCAGAAGAATTAAAAGATAAAATATTTAAAACCTGCTTTAAATACAATGGGACAATAACCGGTGAACATGGTGTAGGTAAATTGAGAATAGATGATTTAAAACTTCAAAAATCAGAAGTGGAATTAAATTTAATGAAAAGTATAAAAAAAGTATTTGATCCAAATAATATATTGAATCCTGGTACAGTATTAGATATGTAATAAAAATACGAGAGATATACGAAAATTATTTTTATAGCTGGTTTATTAAATTAAAATTTTAGAAAATTAAAATTTTGTGTATTTTATTTTTACTAGGAGGCAGTTGAGCAGTTTTTAGCTTAACTGCCTTAGTTGTACATGAACCTATAATATAGTCAAACATTAAATTCATATCATTATTTTTTTATCATAGCCGCAAGAATAAAATTCACTATACTTTTTTCAACCTCAGCTATATCATTTAACTTGTCTTCACCAATGTATATTTTCAATCTCTCTTTATAATAATCTGATGAAAATGAAAATTGATACATTGTAAAAATATTATCCATACAGTATGCAGCCACTTTTTCATCGATATCCACGTTAACTTTCCCTTCATCTTTAGCTTTCTTTATAAGGTTATTGAGAAGCTGTGGAGTAATTATCTCTAGCTTATCTGACAGCCTAATGGAAATGTGAGAAAGTGCCTGAGTTGTAATATCAAGATAAATCCTATTTAACTGGGGATATTCGATAGCAAATTTTCTAGATGCCACCACCATTTTTTCTATGCAATCAAATATATCTCTGCTGTTTTCTTCCACGTCCTTTAAAATTTTATCCATCAAGAAATATGCATTGTTGACTATTGATAAAAACAAATCTTCTTTAGATGCAAAATAACTATACATGGCGCCAATACTTATATTAGCCTTCCTTGAAATATCGTTGATACTAGTAGCAGCATAGCCATTAGATGCAAATTCATTTATTGCGACCTCAAGTACCTTTTGTCTTCGTTCTTCTGTTGTTTTATCAAAAGTATCTTTGTGGAATTTATTATTTTTTATTTCAATCTCTACCATAAATACATTCCTATTCTTATCAAATTAGTATTTATTTCATAATATAGCCATATCGTATTAATGTCAACTGAGTATTTGAAATTAGCCTAAACAATCCAGATATCAAAGTATCAGCAAAAGTTTAGTATTTACATCATGATGAGTCTATATATACACTCCAATTCTTTCCTGTTCATGACCTTCGGAACTGGATATAGCGGATTTCCCTCTTTGTAGGCACGCTCAACCATCAACGGAATATCTTCGCTGCGAATACCCTTAATTTTAGCAGGAATACCCATATCTCTATTCAATCGTTTTATAGTTTCAATAAATTTATAAGCTTTTTGTTGTTTATTATCAGTTGAATTTGTTATTTCAACAGCATCAGCCAGCTCTGCAAGCCTATCATGCGCGGCTTTTCCATAAGCCTCAAGTACATAAGGCAGAATTACTGCATTGGCAAGTCCATGCGGAACCTGATAAAACCCGCCAAGCGTATGCGCTATTGCATGAGCATATCCAACATATGCTCTGGTGAATGCCACACCTGCATAAAATGAAGCTCTTTGCATATTTTCTCTAACAAGCAAATCACTCCCATCAGAATATGCATTGTAAATGTTGTCTAAAACTAGTTTTGAAGCTTTAACTGCCATCATCTTTGTCTCTTTAGTATTGCTTCTTCCTATATATGCCTCCACTGCATGAGTTAAGGCATCCATTCCTGTTTCAGCAGTAATATGAGGCGGCAGCCCAGCTGTCAATATAGGATCAAGAACAGCAATCCTCGGAATTAAGGCTGTATCATTGATAGCATACTTTTCATGAGTAGCTGGATTACTTATGACAGCAGCAATAGTCGTTTCGCTGCCCGTACCAGCAGTCGTAGGTATAGCAATTAAAGGTGGCAGTTTTTTTCTAACTTTTAGAAGCCCTTTCATTTGTGAAATTGCCTTTTGGGGTCTTGCCACACGACACCCGACACCTTTAGCACAGTCCATCGGAGAACCACCACCAAAAGCAATGATTCCATCGCAATTATTATCTTTGTAAATAGAATAAGCTTCCTCAATGTTATCAATAGTAGGATTGGAAACTGTTTTATTATATATAAAAAATTCTACTGCTTCCTCTTTCAAACCCAAAAGCAATGGATCCATAAGTCCCGAAGATGAAACATTGGGTCCTGTTACAATAACTACCTTATTTACCCCCATTTCCTTAATAATTCCTGGTAACTTCTTTAGACAATTTTTTCCCGAAACCAAATCTGGTTTTCTCCACGGAAGTAAATAAGATGACAATTTTAAAGCATTTTGAAAAATTCTACAATATAATCTATACATGGTTGCTCCTCTAATGTAAGTATACTATACATGCTATTTTTTATACTAACAAATCTAAGTAAATTCTAACTTAAGCTTTCGTGCTTTTGATTTAAACCTGATTCTTTCATTTTTAAAATAATTGGCAGTTCTAAAATAGTAGCTGCAACAATCAACAACATCGGCATCACTACTGAATTTGAAGCATTCTTTAAAACCTCAAATAAATAAACAAATAAAACTCCTGATATCTGCCCCATAAGAAGTACTATACCAAGAGATGTGCCTTCCTGTATAGGATACGCAACCTCCGACCCATGCTGAAAAAGTATAGGGGCCACACCCATGATTGAAAAACCTGCTATGGCTGCCATCAAAGCAAGCAGTATGAAACTGTTTAAAAATGTAAATCCGAGATAAACAGGAATTAATATTAAGGTAGAAATTATAAAAAATGGAATCCTTATGCCAATCTTATCTGATATCATAGGAACTATAACTGCACCGACTACCCCTGAGACTACAAATACAGCGCCTACTATTCCTGCATCTGCTGATGTGATTTGGTGAGGTATCAAAATTGACTCAAGCAATGTTAAAACTGTATTGAATATTCCAATTGATATAAAACAAATTATCAGGATGTTAATATATGCTTTATTTTTAAAAAGCTTCTTAATGGAATTCAAACTAAAATCCTCTTTAGGTGCCTTCGGCCCCGGAGGTGCAATCAACGGTTTTTCCTTTGTAAGGGAAATACAAAGGATTGAAGATATTACAGCTATTATTGCAAATATTTTAAGAACATATGGAATTCCCATTTTTTCTGCTAAAACAGGCGATAAAAGCATCGGAATTGCAAAACCAACATACTGCGCCATAGTCAGTATCCCGGCAGCTGTCGCGCGTTCATTAACAGGAAACCAATTAGCCGGAACTTTTGTGGATATATTAAGTAAAAATGGCTGTCCTACAGCAATCATAAATTGAGCAATTAATATAACAGTAAAATCATCAGAAAAACAAGCCCTAACTATTCCAAAAACAGCTGTTAGTGAAGCTCCAATAATAAGCGAACAGCGGTAACCGAATTTATCAACAACCCAGGAGGCAGGCAACGAGAATATTATAAACATTATCATATAGCTCATTGATAACATGTCAATACTTAAACTGCTGACTCCATAATAATTCTTCGCCATGCTGCTAACTGGTGCCAATGAAAGCCACATCATTTCTGTCGAGATAATAATAGGAAATATAGCCAGTAAAATAATCCATCGGTAATTTGATACTTCGCTTTTTCTATACATATTTCTCCCCTTCTCTTTATATGAAATATTAATATTGAATTTATTCTACGTAATTAAGTGTATGAAAAATGCTTTTATTATTCTTATAAAGCATTTTAAATGCTTCATAATTTCTATCATGTACAAGTTTATTATCATGGTTTGGATAATATGTTTTATCAAGCTTAATCATCTTATTTGCCTCCTCAACATTTAAAAGTATACCAAGCCCAACAGCCACAATTACTGCCGCCCCTAAAGCACCTACATTCTGAGGATTTTCTACAGTTTCAATTTTACATCCCAGAACATCTGAAATTATCTGACATGTCAAAGGAGCTAAAGCGCCTCCACCAACAAAACGAATGGTTTCCGAAGCATTAACTTTTTTTCTTTGAGCTTCAAGCTGCCACCTCAAATGATAACAGATTCCCTCGATAACCGCATGGATCAAATCCCTTTTTCCTGTATCCAAATTGATATTAAAAAACATTCCTCTGGCATTAGAGTCTTCAAAAGGGCAACGATTTCCATGAAGCCAAGGAGTAAATATAACACCATGGCTGCCTGCAGGTATGTTTTTTATTTCCTCCAGCATAAAATCATATAGATTTTTATAAATCGATTCAAACGAGTCAGAAATGCACACCTTTTGCAAATAAATATTAATTTCATCTAATGCAAGATGATCTTTTACCCATTCCAAACATTTGCCCGCTGTTTCTAATTCTGCAAAATAATTGTAAGTACAATCATCAGCTCCTACAATGGATGCTATCATAGAAAAAAGATCTATTTTCCTTTTCTTCACCACCGTTGATACCCATCCTGATGTTCCTAAATATATATGTGTATCGCCTGTTTCTGAGGCACCTGCACCGATTCCTATCAGAGAAGCATCCCCTCCTCCTCCAAATACAGGCGTTCCTGCCTGCAGCCCAAGTTTAAATGCAGCTTTTTCTGTCAACAGACCTACCTGATCCGAAGAATTTACTATATCAGGTAGATGCTCTATATCAACGCCAAGCATCTTGCACATTTCCCTGCTGAAGCAATTCTTTCCATCTCTTATATCATACAACATAGTACCGAAAGCGCTATCCTTTGTCATAACAAACTGATCTGTGCACTTTAATATGAGAAACTCTTTAACATCTAGCCATTTATATATTTTTTTATAATTTTCAGGCTCATTGCACTTTACCCAATTATACTTCCAAACAGGATCCTTTACACTAGCAGCAACTGCACCGGTAATTTTGATGGATCTAATAAGTTTGAAAATATTTACCCCTGAAATTTTAATACCATTTGCAATCCCGTCTCTCATCTCATGATATGACCTTTGATCCATGTAGCTCATAATACGTCGCACAGGTTCACCGTTTCTGTCCACAAGAACCAATCCCTGCATTTGGGAACAAAATGAAATACCTTGTATTCTTTCACTGGATATATTGCTTGATTGAATTACCTTATACGTCGTGGTGCACATAGCATTCCACAACTCATCGGGATTTTGTTCTGCACCGCCGTTCTCTTCGATATAAAGGTTATACCCTTCAACAGCTGATGCAACCAGTTTTATGGAGTTAGCAATTTCAAAAATACAGGTCTTTATTCCTGTTGTTCCTACATCATATGCAATGACATAAACACCCATAGGAGCCCCCTCATATTAATTATAAATTATATTTCTATTTTATTACTTCTAATCTGTTTGGAATATTTTTTCAGGTAAACAACTCTCATCAATTTGCTGTCAAACCAGCTAATAGGCTTAACCTCTCCAAACAGTTCTCCAAAAATATGCGCTTTACAATTTTTCTTCATAATCATCTCAACCGCCGTCGCATCACCCTCAGATACTCCGCAACAAAATGCTCCATCATCTTTGATAATAACTGCAAAGGTGTGTTTTAATGCATTCGCTATTTCATCAGGTTTTTTTACAATAGTTTTGACTTTTGTTCCAACTATCTGTGCAAAGTCATCTAATAGAGGATATAATGTTATATATGCACGAGATATAGGCAAAATATCAGAAGAATACGTGTGTATTATATAGTTTATATCTTTGTTCTTTGCGTATATTTCATTATGAATTTGTTCTTCTTCGTTAATTTTCTCCATTGACTGCCCATACCTTACAAAAACCGATTCACTGTCTTTTAAGTGTAATATAAAACCCTCAACTTTACGTTCGCTACTGCAATATGTACTAATTAAATCAACGCTACCTTCATGTTGTGCATTCTGCATCTCTGAAGGCATAATTTTTCCTATTTTATCTGCATCAAAGCTATCAACACCCTTTATTTTCTTGTATTGCCTCGATATAAAATCAAGACATGCTTTCTCAAGATTAGATGCAGTCTTAAACGCTTCCTCATCATCGCATCCAAAGCAAACAGCTCCATGGTTTTTCATAATAATAGCATTACCCTTTGAGCGTTTCAAAGCCTCGGATACACCCCTTCTAAGTTTTTTGGTCCCGGGCAAGCCGTATGATGCACATATTATTTCATTTCCGAGAAAAGTATAATCACAATTCATAGTTATTTTATCTAATCCAAGTGTGCTTACTACTGAAGCATTCTCTTGATGAGTATGAATAACAAAGTTTATGTCCTCACTGTATTTATAGATTTCAGCGTGGATTCCCTTTTCTGATGATGGTTTAATATTTCCTGTATAATTCAAGTCCTTTATTGCTACCGTAACAATATCATCTGCTGTCAATGATAGATAATTTCTTCCACTTGGAGTTATGACAAAATGGCTATCGCTTATACGACAGCTTACATTACCCCATGTACGTGCAATAAGCCCTGATTTTACAAGTCTAATACCAGCATCTACAACTTTTTGCTTCGCTTGTATTTCGTTCATGATTCACCCCCTATTAACACTAAAGAAATTTGACTTTAGCTAATATCTATTATTTTCAGAAACTATTGCTATTCCTGAATTCCTATATTTTCAAATACTCTTTCGAATCTACATAGTACGTCATCAATCATCTCATTTGTATATGCAGCACTTATATAAAGCCTGCTGCCAGCTAGCGTTACTAGTCCTTCTGCCATATAAGCTGCTCCCATATGTTCCATTTCTTTTTTTCTTACGGAAGTTTCATTTATTACACCTGGAATTGTCCAAGGCCTAGACCAGTTAAGTGAATAATGTGTTGTTCCAACAGTTTCCAAATGACAAATTGAGCCTTGGTTAAATGCTACAAATGGAAGATTATATTGTTTTATTAGTTTCTGTAATCCTGATGTTAGTATATCACCCATTTCACCAGCCCTTTGTGCAGCATTTGTCCTCTCAATCTCGCATAAGGTATAATAGCCAGCAACACAGCTAAGCGGATTTGCTGCCATAGTACCACCAACAAGAGCCTTTTTCTGCTTGGGTCCACCTGCAATTCCTGCCGATAGAAACCTCATATAATCTTTCTTACCGCCAATTCCACCTGCCCCAGGATATCCACCGGCAATAACTTTTCCAAAAATAGTTAAGTCAGGACTCACACCAAAATACCCTTGTGCTCCAGACATACCAACTCTAAATCCTGTCACAACCTCGTCGAATATGAAAAGTGCTCCATATTTATGGCACAGCATTTCTACCCCCTTATTAAACTCCCTGTCAACTGGGGTAGTTCCACTTTCAGGTCCCAGCGGTTCAATTATAACTGCGGCAGTTCCGCCATGCATAGTGTTGCGTTTCAATTTTCTCTCAAGATCATTTAAGTCATTAGGGAAAAATTCTTGCGTATGTTTAAATATGTAACCTGGAACACCATGTGCCTGTGTTCCTTTGGAACCCGGTATACGAATTCCATATGCTAGCTGGTCACTCCAGCCATGGTATGCTCCACCCATTTTAATAACGTTTTTCTTTTTTGTGGCAAGACGTGCAATTCTGATTGCGCCCATACATGCTTCGGTACCTGAACCAAGCATCCTGAACATCTCAACTGTTTTAATATTATCGTAAATTTTCTTTGCAATCTTATATTCATATTCATGAAAAAGACCTGTACTCGGACCGCAATCATTCAACAGTTCTATTACTTTATTGCGAACCTCAACTGGGTTGCTACCTAAAACGGTGGGACCTCCCGCTTGAAGAAAATCATAATATCTGTTACCATCAATATCATGAAGATATGCTCCCTCAGCCTTTGTAAACACTAAAGGAAATGGATAGTTAAATGCCAAGTTATGTTGCACTCCCCCAGGTATTACATTTTTTGCTTCCTCAATCATAGCTTTCGATTTGGCGCATTTTTTATCATAATATTCATCTTCATAAGTTTTTAAAGCACTCGGTCTCACTGAGTAAATCGGTTTAGAAATTAATACATCCAGCTGCCTGTTGACTTCTGCAGCATTTGGATAATTTGAAATTGAAAATCCACTATTCATAATACCCTCCTGGTCTAAAAATTTATTAAAAAACAATATAATCGTCTCGTCGAGCGACCGCTCGTTCTATGCTAATTTGACTATATCACTTATCTTTTCTGTTGTCAACGTTTTCTTTTTTTATTCTAGAGCACAAAAAAAGCCCTCAACAGTTGTTTTACCAACTGTCACGGGCTGTATTTTGTAATTATTATTTACCAAAATATCTATTTAACATTCCTTCAAAAGCACAACCGTGTCTTGCTTCGTCTTTGCACATTTCATGAACTGTGTCATGAATCGCATCAAGGTTTAATTGTTTTGCCTTTGTAGCTAAATCTTTTTTACCTCTACAAGCTCCATTTTCTGCTGCTACTCTCATTTCAAGATTAGTTTTAGTTGAATCAGTTACAACATCTCCTAAAAGTTCAGCAAACTTAGCTGCATGCTCAGCTTCTTCAAAGGCTATTCTTTTATACGCTTCTGCAATTTCTGGATATCCTTCTCTGTCAGCTACTCTTGACATTGCTAAGTACATTCCAACTTCTGTGCACTCCCCTGTAAAATTTTGCTTTAACCCCTCTATAATTTCAGGATCAACACCTTTTGCAACTCCTACAAAATGTTGATCAGCCCATTCTCTTTTCTCTAAGTTCATTTCCTCAAATTTTTCTCTTGGTGCTTTACATTGCGGACATTTTTCCGGTGGCATATCACCTTCATGAACATATCCACATACTTTGCAAACAAATTTTTTCATTATAATATTCCTCCTGAGATATAAGTATTATGTTGTATTACCCTTACTTCGTATATATACCACAAAAAACAGAAATCAAACATTTTATTTATTAAATAATTGTAAAAAAACGAGACTATTAAATATAAAGATTTAAATAGTCTCGTCTTATATAAAATTTACATATTACCATTTTTATCCGGTAACTTATCATCATAGAAAACTTTAAATTCAGGATCAACTTTTCCTACTCCTAAATATCTAGCTTTGTAATCTTTAAGTAAGTCTTTAAATTTAGGAGTTAAAATCATAAGTGCAATTATATTCGCAAATATTGGAAGAGCTATAGATGCGTCTGAAAAAATCCAAACTGTAGCTCCTGGAAACTCATAGTATACTGCAATCATAACCATTATTAAACTAGGAATTGGATATGTCCATTTATAAAAAGACAATATCATATCCTTCTTTGGTGTATTACCTATCAAATAACGTATAACAACTTCGATTTGAGCATATACACCGCTTGATGTTGTAACACCAAACAAAAATACACCTAATGCCAAAATTACTCTACCTGACCTACCAATCCCTAACTCAAAAGCACTTAAAGTCAATGTTGCACCATCTAAGCCATTTGACCATGCTCCAGTTATTATAATAACTATTGCAGTTATGCTACAAACAATAAACATGTCTACGAATACCTCAAATATCCCCATTAGTCCTTGTTTAATAGGATGGTCTACTTTGGAAGTATCATATCAAAATCAAGCTACTCATTATTTTTTATAAAATATTTATCATTGTATTAATCTATCGCTATAACAGCACCTTGATATGTATCAGCTATATATTTTTTCACTTTATCACTTTTTAATGCTTCAACTAATGCTTTAATATCCTCTCTATTTTCATCGCCCTCTTTTACACATAAAATATTTGCATATGTTTGTGCAGCTTCCGAATGTTGTTCTTCTTTAGCAACTGAATCTGTTGCTACATTAAAGCCTGCATTAAGTGCATAGTTACCATTTAAAATAACAAAATCTACTTCATCTATAACTCTAGATACTTGAGCTGCTTCAAGTTCGACAATTTCTATATTTTTTGAATTTTCAACAATATCATTTTTTGTAGCTGTTAATCCAGCTCCTTCTTTCATTTTAATCAAACCATTTGATTGTAGTAATAAAAGTGCTCTTGCTTCATTTGTTGTATCATTAGGAACCGCTATTGATGCTCCATCAGGAATATTAGATAAATCTGTTGACTTTCCAGGGTAAATTGCAAGTGGTTCATAGTGAATTGATGCTACTGAAACTAATTTAGTTCCTTGTTCTACATTAAATTCATCTAAATATGGTTGATGTTGAAAAAAATTAGCATTTATATCGCCACTATCAACAACTAAATTAGGTTGTACATAATCTGTAAATTCTGTTACTTCTAATTCATATCCCTGTTCTTTTAAATCTTCTCTAACTTGTTCTAAAATTTCAGCATGGGGTGTTGGAGATGCGGCAACAGTAATTTTACCTTTACTTTCTATTTGAGCATTATCACTTTCTGCTTTTTGTTCATTTTGGTTATCACTATCTTTTTCATTGTTTTGGCATCCTACAGCTGTAACTAATGCAAATATAATAACTAATCCTACTAATAATAATCTTTTAATTTTTTTCATTTTTTTCTCCTTTATTTATATGTTTTTTTATTTATTTTTCATATTTCCGCTTTTTTAAGTGGAGTTCAAACTTTTTATTTTACCTTATTACTCTTTTATCTGTTTTGCTAGCAATTTTCATTCCTAATACCTGCAAAAACTGTACTAGTACAACTAAAAGAACTACCGTAACTATCATTACTTCTGTTTGGTACCTATGATATCCATATCTAATAGCAATGTCTCCTAGTCCTCCACCACCTACAGCCCCTGCCATGGCAGAATAGCTTATTATTGTGCTTACGGCAATAGTTGCACCTACAATTAAAGAAGTCTTTGCTTCTGGAATCATTACTCTTAATATGATTGTCCATATTGATGCACCCATACTTTGTGCCGCTTCAATAACCCCATGATTTACCTCTTGAAGTGAAGATTCTATTAATCTAGCAATAAAAGGCACAGCTGCTATTACAAGTGGTACAATTGTTGCTGTAGTACCATAACTTTTCCCTGCAATTGCCTTTGTTACTGGTATTACCAAAACAACTAATATTATAAACGGTATTGAACGTCCTATATTAACTATTACATCTAATATTCTATTCAAAGTTACCATAGGATATAAATTATCCTTTTTTGTTACTACTAACAAAATGCCTAATGGAAGTGCAAATAAGTAAGCAAATAAAGTTGAAAAAGCAGTCATGTATAGGGTGCCACCAATACCTACTAAAATTTCACTAACAATTTTTTCACTTAACATAATCTAACAACTCCTCTACTACTACTTTTTTATCTTTTAGATAATATATAATTTTATCAGCAAGCAAATTATCTTCAGGCAATTGAAGCACCATTTGCCCAAAAGCTTTTCCATTTATATCTCTGGTATCTGCAAATAATATATTTACCTGTGCTTTGCATTCTAAAACCATATTCGCTATAACTGGTTCATAAGAAGATTTTCCATCAAATACAATTCTTATACATCTTTTACTATTCATCTCTGCAACAGAACTATTATTGTGGTAAACAAGTTTTTTAGCAGCATCTGTTTTAGGATGTGAAAATACCTCTTCTACTGCTCCATGCTCCACTAAACTACCGTTGTCAACAATTGCAACATAATCACATATTTCTTCAACTACTGACATCTCATGAGTAATTATTACAATTGTAATTCCTAGCTTTTTATTTATTTCCTTCAACAAAGATAAAATCGAACGTGTTGTAGTTGGATCTAATGCACTTGTTGCTTCATCACATAGCAATATCTTAGGATTCGTGGATAATGCTCTTGCAATAGCTACTCTTTGCTTTTGACCACCACTTAATTGGGATGGATAAGATTTTCTTTTATCAGCTAGTCCAACTAATTTTAGTAACTCTTCTGCTCTTTTTCCACATTCATTTTTATTCATTCCACTAATTTCTAGCGGAAAGCATATGTTATCTTCTACATTTCTTTGCAAAAGTAAATTAAATTGCTGAAAAATCATCCCAATATTTTGTCTAACTTTTCTTAGTTCTTTATCATTTAGTGATGATAGATTCTTATTTTCTATTATAACCGAACCATTGGTTGGTTTTTCTAGATAATTTATACATCTAACTAATGTACTTTTTCCAGCACCACTCATTCCTATTATTCCACAAATATCACCTTCATTTATATCTAGGTTGATACCATTTAACGCTGTCACTATATTATCTTTGCTTATATACTTTTTCTCTAAATTTTTTATTTCTATAATTGGTTTTATTTTTTACACCTACTCTCACTTATTACTCTTTTAAAACAACAATTTAATTAGCAACTATATCTTTTACAACTTCACTAGCTATAATCAATCCAGCAACTGACGGAACAAATGAAATACTTCCAGGTACAGATCTCCTATCTGTACATTTTCTAGTTGCACCTGGAGGGCAAATACAATTTGACTTACAATTCGTACTGCTATCATCTATTGGTTTTATTGGTTTTTCCTTGGAATAAACTACCTTCAAATTTTTAATTTCACGTTTTTTAAGTTCATGTCTCATCACTTTAGCAAGTGGGCAAACTGATGTCTTGTATATGTCCGAAACTTCAAACAGTGTTGGATTTAGCTTGTTACCAGCTCCCATAGAACTAATAACTGGTATGTTTTTCTCCTTAGCACGCATTATTATTTCTAGTTTTGCTGTAACAGTATCTACTGCATCTACTATATAGCTATATTCTGCAAAATCATATTCATCTGCATTTTCCGGCAAATAAAAGCATGCATTTATTTCAACTTCAGCATTTGGATTAATATCCATTATCCTTTCACACATAACCTCAACTTTTTTTCTTCCAATTGTTTTTCTAGTTGCAATTAATTGTCTATTAACATTAGTTAGACAAACCTCATCATCATCAAACAGTACAAATTTTCCTACTCCACTCCTAGCAAGTGCTTCTACTACATATGAACCTACTCCACCAACTCCAAATATGGCTACAGTTGATTCTTTTAACTTTTTCATTGCTTCTTTGCCTAATAATAATTCAGTCCTTGAAAATTCATTTAACATTTAGATTCTCCCATATATATTCTTTAAAAAATATTATTTGTTTTTTAGAATAAAACATACTTTAAAGTATGATTATTGTATTATTTATTCCCAACCCTTACAAACATTAATCCATTTTAAAGAAATTGAATATTCTTCTAGTTCTCCCAAGGTTAACTCAATTGCAGAATTACTGCTACCACATGCTGGAAACATAGTTTCAAATCTTTTCATAGATTCATCTAAAAAAACTTTTACATCATTAGGTAATGCAAATGGACAAACACCTCCAACCGCGTGTCCTGTAAATTTTATAGCATCTTCTGGTGAAAGCATTTTAGCTTTAAATCCAAATTCATTTTTAAACTTTTTATTATCTATTTTTGCATCACCTGCAACTACTATAATCATTGCACTTTCACCATATTGAAATGACAAGGATTTAGCTATTCTTGCTGGAGCTGTTCCTAATGCTTGAGCGGCTAACTCAACCGTAGCTGTTGAACTTTCCATTTCAAGTATGTCCTCTTCTCTATTGTACTGTTTCAAATATTCTCTTACTTTTTCTATAGACATTTTATTACTCCTTTATAAAAATTAAAGCCCTCTACAAAGAGAGGGCATCATATACAAACCATCTCCTCATCTTTCAAAGACTAACCTTTGACGGAATTAGCACCTTACAACATACTGTAGGTTGCCGAGATTTCATAGGGCCGCTCCCTCAATCTCTCTTGATAAGAAGTTACTATTAAATTGTTAATGTTTACTTTATACCATTTAGATAGCTTTGTCAATCAAATTTAATAAAAATTATTTTTTTGTTCATTTTCTTAGAAATTTTCCTGTGTATTCGATTATATGAAAAATAGAGGTTATGTCATAATGATGTTTCAAAAATTATCATGGCACAACCCCTATTGATCTAATTTATATTGTTAGAGGGACTATTATTGCAATTTTGATTTAAGTATTATAAAATTTCCATACTTCCTTTTATCTGGGCACCCTCTTTTACAGTTATTGACTTTGAAATTATATTACCTTTAACTATTGAATTAGGCCCTAAATAAACAGAATTAGAAGCGTTAACATTACCGGTTACACTTCCATCACATTCTAATTCTTGACCATTTATATCGCCTGTTACTTTTGATTCTTTTATCAAAGTTAACAAAATATGGCCCGATACATTTCCATTTATAGAACCTTTTAAGAAAATTGTGCTATTTCCTTTTACATTGCCCACTACATTTCCAATTATTTCAATATCTTTTTCACTTTCTACATCTCCATTGATATCGCCACGAATAATTAAATTGGCCTTTGTTTTAATTGAACCTTCTATAATAGTTTCTTCTGAGATAATAGTGCTGTCTGAATTCGAATTATGTTTAAAGTTTATTTCCAAGTTATTAACCGCTTTATCAGCAACTGGTAAGATAGGTTCAATTTCTTCAAATTTCTCAGATGATTTTTCCTCTTTTAGATTGTTAGAAGATGTGTTTACTTTACCTTTAATAATTTCATCAAATGCAACCTTAAAATTATTTTTCTTCTCTGTGCTCTTTTCCATAATATCTCCTCTATATAAATTTTATTTACTTACTGAATATAACTGAATATATATGGTTTTATTGTACCATCAAGCTTGTCAAAACTAAAACCTCTATTTTGAAACATTTCGATTACATTAGACAGTGACTCTGATGTATACTTTTTTTCAAAACTGTCATGCATTAAAATAACAACTTTATTATAATCTTTAATACCATTTATTACACAATTAACTATACTATCTTTTGTAGCACCTTTTATAGTATCACCCGAAACCACATTCCAGTCATGATAAGTAAACCCTCTTCTAATCATTTCAGCGATTATTTCTTGATAATTATCCGAATTATATGCATTAATACTTCCTCCAGGAAATCTAAACAGCTCTGGCTTTACTCCAGTTGTTTCATAAATATATTTAAACATTTTATAAAAATCATCAAGGTAATCTTCTACAGAATTATAAATTTTTATATAATCATGGCTATAAGAATGAACTCCTATTGTATGTCCTCTATTAACTATTTCTTTATATGTTTCCGAACTAGCCTCACTATCTTTATATATTACAAAAAAAGTGGCTTTTATATTATATTTATCTAAGTTATCTAATATTTCCAGAGTCCTTTGTGACGGACCATCATCAAATGTAAGGTAAACTATCTTATCATTACTATTAGATTTAACTTTCATTTTTCTTTCAACATATAAATCGTCATATTTTAATTGGTAAGGAGAAATTTCTTGATTTGTAGAAATATCTTTTTCCTTAGAAATTTGTTCCGAAGCTTCTACTGTTTTTAAAAGAAGTTCATCTAAATTAAAATGATTTTCGTTACTTATATTGTTATACGTACTATTTGTTTGGTTTTTAAGTTCCTTATTTTCTAAGACTAAGTAAACAGATAATATGTATGGAAAGATGATAATTAACAATCCAACTGTCAAGATTAGATGTTTAAAGAACTTAACGCTTCCAAAGTATGACATTTCTAAGCCTCACTAACATTAATAAAGTCAATTCCATCTACTAAATTCTTGCATATTCTTACGATATGCTTCCCTTCCTTATATATCGGCATTTTTTTAATATAATTTATCTACATATTTATAATTTTTAAAATAATTTTAATTTTTTTATTATTAATTTATAAATTATATTTATTTGTAGTAAAAATAATGCATTGAGGACCCTCCCCAATGCATTAAATTAAACTAATTTTTCTATATGCAAGTATGCTTTTAATTTCTCAAGCCTTTCCTTTGATAATATTGGTACATTTTTTAATCGATAAGCAAGATTTAGGTTATCATATTTGAATACTCCCAAGGTGTGATATGGCAAAATCTCAACTTTTTGTATTATATGAGTAGGGAATGAGTTAACTTCATTTTCAAACTCTGTCATATCCTCATAAGTATCGTTGATACCTGGAGTTACAACTTGTTTTAACCATATATTCTTGTTATTTTTAATTATATGTTTCTTAAATTCATAATAAGAGTTAATGTCTAAGCCAGTAATTTTTTTATATTTCTCTTTATCTGAATGCTTTATATCCAATATCACAAGGTCTGTATATTTTAATATTTCGTCATAATTTCCATAACCTACACCTGAAGTATCTAAAACGGTATGAATCCCTTCTTCACTACATTTTTTTAAACATTCCAGTAAAAACTCAGGCTGCATTAATGGTTCTCCACCAGAAAAAGTTATTCCTCCACTGTTGAATTTGAAGTATGGTTTATATTTTTTAGCTTTATTTATTATCTCATCAGAGCTTATGGTTATACCTTTGGTTGTAAGCCATGTATCAGGATTATGACAATATAAACATCTTAAATTACAACCTTGAAAAAATACTACCATCCTAATTCCAGGCCCATCTAGTGTCCCTAATGTTTCCATTGAATGTATTTTACCTTTTATCATAGCTTCTACATCTTTTCATGAAATGTTCTACTTATTACATCCATTTGTTGTTCACGAGTCAATCTATTAAAATTAACTGCATATCCTGATACTCGAACTGTCAAGTTCGGATATTTTTCTGGATTTTCCATAGCATCTTGTAATGTACTCTTATCCATTACATTTACATTTATATGATGTGCTTTTTGAACAAAATATCCATCTAATATGTTTACAAGATTATCTACTCTGTGTCTATCTAACTTTCCAAGAGTCTGAGGTATTACTGTAAATGTATTTGATATTCCATCCTCACAAATATTTTCATATTTTAATTTTGCTACCGAGTTTAATGATGCCAAAATTCCACTCCTATCTCTTCCATTCATAGGATTTGCACCTGGAGCAAATGGTTCACCTGCACCTCTACCATCTGGTGTAGAACCTGTTTTTTTGCCATATACTACATTTGATGTAATTGTAAGAACAGAAAGTGTATGATGTGCATTCCTATATGTTTGATGTTTTTTTAGTTCCGATGAAAAGATTTCTAATATTTCTTCAGCTATCATATCTACTTTATCATCATCATTCCCATACATAGGAAAATCACCTATTATTTCAAAGTCTACTGCTATACCATTTACATCATATATTGGTTTTACTTTTGCATATTTTATTGCACTTAGAGAATCTGCAACAATTGAAATTCCAGCAACACCAAATGCCATATATCTTCCTACATTGTAATCGTGCAAAGCCATAAGACCTGCCTCGTAAGCATATTTATCATGCATATAGTGTATTATATTCATTGTATTAACATAAAGTTTTGCAACATAGCACAAAACATCTTTATAGTTGTTTAGTACATCTTCATACTTAATTACTTCTGTATTTATTTTTTTTATACCACTAATAACTTTTATTTTAGTTATTTCATCTACCCCTCCATTTATAGCCATTAATAAAGATTTGGCTAAATTGCATCTAGCTCCAAAAAACTGCATATCCTTGCCTATCCTCATAGCTGATACGCAACAAGCAATGCCATAGTCATCACCATGTATAGGTCGCATAATATCATCATTTTCATATTGGATTGCTGATGTTTCTATTGATATTTTAGCGCAATATTTTTTAAAATTTACAGGTAAATCATTGGACCATAATACAGTCATATTTGGTTCTGGTGCAGATGATAAATTGCTTAATGTATGTAAGAACCTAAAGCTTGTTTTAGTAACTAATGTTCTTTTGTCACTACCCATTCCCCCAATTGATTCTGTAACCCAGTTTGGATCCCCAGCAAAAAGTTCGTTGTATTCAGGCGTTCTAAGATGTCGAACCATTCTTAACTTCAAAACAAACTGATCAATTATTTCTTGAATTTCTGACTCAGTCACTTTGTTATTACTAATATCACGTTCTGCATATATGTCAATAAAAGTGCTAACTCTGCCCAGTGACATCGCTGCGCCGTTATTTTCTTTCACTCCTGCTAAATATCCAAAATAAATCGCTTGTACCGCCTCTAATGTATTATTTGAAGGTTTTGATAAATCAATGTTGTATTTTAATGCCATTGACTTCATTGATTTTAAAGCTTTTATTTGTTCTTTAATTTCTTCTCTAGCTCTAATATTTTCTTCTATCATTGGAAAAACTATATCATTATATTCTTCTTGTTTCTTTGTTATTAAAAAATCTAACCCATAAAGTGCTATTCTTCTATAATCACCAATTATTCTTCCCCTTCCGTAAGCATCTGGAAGTCCCGTAAGTAGTCCAACACTTCTTGCTGTTTTCATTTCAGGTGTATATACATCAAAGACCCCTTCATTATGAGTTTTTCTATATTTATGAAATATATCGTTTAGTTCTTTAGACATACTGTAGCCATAAGCCTCAAGTGATGATTCTACCATCCTTATACCACCAAAAGGATTCAACATTCTTTTAAGTGGCAAGTCTGTTTGAAATCCAAATACTATTTCATTTTCCTTATCAAGATAACCTGCATCAAAATTATCTATACCTGATATATGCTCAGTATCAATATCAAGCACCCCTTTTTCAATTTCTTTTTTCATAAGTTCAGATGCTTTTTTAAATAGAATTTTTGTTCTTTCTGTAGTTCCAGTTAAAAATTCTTCATTCCCCTCATAAAGTTCATAGTTTTTTTGAATAAAATCTCTAACATCGATATTTTCTGTCCAATTACCTTCAACAAAATTTGACCACTGTTCTTTTAACATTCTTTTCCTCCTAAGTATTTTTACTCAGGGACGCAAAAAACCGCCTGAGCTCTGCCCAGGCGGTCGACTTCTAATTTTTTCACACTCCCTCGTGGTATACTCCACAATTCCGCCAGTCGTGTGATTATTTATTTATATTACATTATATTAATCCGATTGTCAACTAATTTTTTTACTCGTGCCCTCGTTACATCGGTGACGTGGGCGAATAAATTATGATTTCTCTATTATGTTTTTTATTTGTTCTTCTATTTGTTGAAGTAAAAATTCTTCTGTAACTTTTTCTTCATATAACTTTGCTACAGCTTTATCTATCTGATTTTTTGTATTTTTAACAGCATCTAACGACTTACCAATCTCAGATTGTACTACCCAATCAAATATTAGTCCATCAAAAAAATAATCTGCAAATGTTTCAAATTTACCTACACAAATTTCAATATTAGTTACCATATTTATATCAGATATTTCTCTTTTAAATATATCTAATTTTCTTTGTGTTTCCTCTGCATATGTTCTAGCTTTGTCTACATTATCATGCTTAATAGCAGTTGTGAGTAATCCTCCTCCAAGAATATCCCATACACCCCAATTTTCAGCATTACTCAGTGCTCTTATTGCTTTTTCCACTGTTTCTAGCGCATCTTCTCCAGCTTTAATAGCTTCATCAACTTCTTTTATATTCGCTCTTATATTTTCTTTTTTCTTAATCATTTTTTTGAGAACTACATTCGTCTCTTCGTTTTCAATTGATATAGTTTCCATCTTTTTATTAATTAATTCCTCATATTCAGTTTCACAACCCTCAATTTGAGAAAGCTCATCAACAAGTTTTTTTGTTTCATTAACTAAAAATTCAACATCATGTTTACATTGATCATATTTAAGTTTTGCTCTAAGAGCCTCTTGTTTTTCCTTTTTAAGCTGTTCTTCTTTATTGCCTAGTATTGTGTAGAATAATGATGCTGTACTAATTGTTTCTAAATTTAAAACATCTTTATACTCTTTCTCATATTCACTGAGAAGTTTGTTCAATTGTAATTTTTCATGAATCAAATCTTGTTCAGTTTGTTTAAGAAGTCCAGTCAACCTATTTTTCTTTTGTATACACTCTTTCATGTAACTTATCTTATCATTATATTCACGATGCATATTAGTCTCTCCTTTACCTTGGGTATAACAATAAAGTTCATATGTATAAATATATTCTATCTAAATCATATCACAGTTTAATACATCATTCAAACAGTTTTTCATATATATTTCCTTGAATGCGTTAACATTTTTTTATATAAAGTTTAATAAAATTTATTGAATATCCTTTTTGAATAATGTATAATATTCTAAGTAATAATTTCTTTGCTAAATTATAAAGGAGGAAATACAATGGCAATTACAAAAGATATGATTATACATGAAATTCTTATGGCCAGACCAGATGCTGCTGAAATTCTTATGGCTCATGGTATGGGATGTGTAGGTTGTCCAGGATCTCAGATGGAATCATTGGAAGAGGCTGCTGCAGTTCATGGAATGAATCTTGATGATTTAATGGCTGCATTAAATAAATAATATATAACAAAAAACCGGCTTATAGCCGGTTTTTTGTTATATACATATACGCATTATATTTAAAAAGCATACATCAAACAGCTGTTAAATGTTTTGCTTGATAGTTATATTATTTACATTTTTTTAGAATATAGTATATAAATTATTTATCTTTTATGGTAATAAAAGTAATTTTTAAATTTTATTATCAAATTTTGCTTAATTCCTTAAAATAAATTCTTTATGACCTTCTCCCCAAAGCTCTTGCTGCATAGCTTCTGAATGACCTTCTGAAAATAAACCTGGTGCTCCACCTGTATGAATCAGCATTATATTACTATTTTCCTTAATTTTTCCTGATTCAATCATCTCGATCATTCCTCTAAATGCTTTTCCTGTATAGCATGGGTCAAGTATAATGGCTTCCTCTCTAGCCATCATATATACATATTTCCTAGTTTCTGAATCAGGTACATTGTAACTTATACCTACATACTCCTTTTCAATCCACATATCATCCAATTTAACATCTACATCTAACTCCAAAAACTCATTAGCTTCTTTAATATAATCTACTTTTTCCTGAATTTCTAGATCATTTTTATGCGATACTGCTATTCCTATTGGTGTAAATTCGGTATTAAAATATTTGGCTCCAAGATATAATCCTCCAAAGGTTCCTACTGAACCAAACCCTGTAAAAACGTAATCCATATTTATTCTCATTTCTTGAAGCTGATCTTTGATTTCTTTTGCTGCCATTACATAACCAGCAGCGCCTAGTTCTGAACTTCCACCAACTGGTATAACATATACCTTATCACCACTTTCTTCATACATTTTTATTACTTTTTTTGTGGTTTTATTTAACAATTGTTTGTATTTTTCTGCATAAATTTCTTTTGATTTTTTTTTAAAATTAGAATCATCCATAAAAAATAAATCTGCACCTAACATTTTATCAAGTATAAGATTTCCTGAAGCTTTTTGGGGTGCAGGTCCATCCATAATTATCCCGCACTTTAAACCAAATCTTGCTGAAACAGCTGCGGTTAGTCTTCCATGATTTGTTTGAGGCCCTCCATAGGTTAAAAGCACAGTACATTCATTGTCTAGAGCATCTTTTAACAAATAATCTAACTTTCGAATTTTGTTGCCCCCTAAAGCAAATCCAGTTAAATCATCCCTTTTAATGTAAATATTAGTATTATATTTTCTACTTAGGTTTTCAAGTTTATGTATAGGTGTATTTAAAAAGCCTGTATTAATTTTTTGTAATTGCTCAATTTTCATTGATTTTTCCTCCTATTAACCAGATGTATGATTGCATGCGATAAAAGAGCAATTATTAAACTGCTCTTTTACTTTTCAAATATACTTTTCGGAAGTTTTTCTTATAGTCGCTTTTATATTATAATATCTCATCTAATTTATTTTTATTGAACCCCTCTATTACATCATCATCTACCATGATTATTGGAACTCCCATATATCCCATTCCTATTAATTCTTTTTTAGCCGAAGGATCAGTTGAAACATTTCTTTCTTCGTAACTTAATTCTTTCTCTTTTAAGTATTCTTTTGCTGCTGAACAATGTGAACATGTATTGCTAGTATAAATCTTTATCTTTGGCATATTGATTCCTCCTAATTTTTTATTTAATTTATATTATTATGTCTGCAAATATAAAGTATATTATCTCTCTGTTGCTTATATTAGAATTGTATCATAAGCATATATAAATTTCCATATTTTTTTATTCTTTTTTTATTCTTCATGCTAATTTAGCTACATTAAAAATCACCAAAAACACATAAAGGAATATTATAGAATATAGTTTCATTTTTAAAAGAAATTATGAAAGGAATGAAATAATATGAATGACTGCAAAATTTCAATTGATGCTCCTAAAATATTTCTCAAGGGAGCAGGTTTTCCAAATACCTCGTTTCTACCTGCATGGATATATAAAGTAAAAATTACACTTAAAAACTCTAGTGATTTTCCACAGTTATGTTCCTTTAGTGCAACTATGGGTAATGGAATTCGTTACATAAAAAAATTACAACTATCCGGTCCTGACACCAATATATACGACTCAGTAAACATAGTAGAACCAACTCAATCTGTAGGAAATAATAATGTAATAATTTTCGCAAATAATTTTACTCTTTCTGCTAATTCAGAAAATATATTGAGTTTAAATACATGTTTATGTGATAACCTTACAGAAAAAAGCATAGAAAATTCAGGTGCTAAAATCCCACATAATGAAAAAATATTTTTCTATGGTCATTTGATTAATGGAGAAAATGTTGATTCATGTAGTTACGTAACGAAAGCATGTGATTATAAAATCCAAGTAAAGTGCGAAGATAATAAAATTTGCAAAGATGATACCACTAAATTCTACATAGAATGCTGCACTGGACAATATGATATGGTTAGAAGTGTATATGTTAGAAGTATACTCGACGAAGGACTTGAATTTATTGCTGACTCCTCTAATATGGAACCAAGAAATATATATACATTTGATAAAAAAACAATACTTAAATGGAATGTAGGTAGTTTACAACCATGCGAAGTAAAAAAAATAGGATATAAGGTTAATATAAATGAAGCGAATCTAGAAAATGGATTAATGAAAAAGGGATCTATATTAAAAAATAAAATTAACTCAAACTGTATAAATAACTCTACATATACTCAATGTCCTTCTAGTTGCGAATATGAATTATTAATTGAATAGTATGAGAAAGGGGCAGATTATACTGCCCCTAGTTTAATATCAACCCATAATAATCGTTATCAAGAATTAAAGTTGAATATTTAAACTTATCTTTAATTTTTTTTGTTATTTCTTCTTCATATCCATCATTTAGTATACAATTATTTTTAGTCTTTAGTTCCCCTGTTGATGAATTATAAGTTGCTTTATCTGTGATCCAACTTCTATTAGAAAACAAAACTAGTGGTTCTGAGTCAGACATAATATCTCTTCCCATCAGCAACCTTGAATCATATTCTATGCCCATTAGATTTGATAATGTAGGTAAGATGTCTAAGCTAGAACATGGTTTATCAATATTCTCAGATTCTATCCCTTTAAACCATAAAATAAAAACACCTTTATATAATTCAAAATTTGTTTCTACTTCATGCCCCGCAAGCTCACTTATTTCTTGTATTTCTAATCCATATGGATAATGGTCTGGACTTATGGCAATTAAGGTATCTTCAGCTATACCTGCGTCTTCAAGCTGATTAATCAAAGATTCCATAGCCTTATCAAGTTCTATATTGGCTGCAAGATATGCCTTAACGTTATCTGAATAATCCAAATCTTTAACTGCATCTTTATTTTTATTAGACATAGCATTACCTTCAAATGTATACCTCAAATGTCCACTAACAGTCATATAATAAGTGTGAAACGATTGTTTCTCAATATATTCAGGAACCGTAACATCTATCATTTCAAGATCTGATTCTGGCCATGTTTCTTTTATATCTAATCCATTTCCAAGACCCTTGTAATTATAGCCCATATTTGGATGAGATTGGTCTCTTTTATAGTAGCCAAAATAATGATTATGATATGCAAAAGTATTATATCCTATTATTTGCATTTGATTACCCATACAAAATGGCATGTAATTTTTTGATGACTCATACATACTCCATACTCCTGCTTTTGGTATTAAGCCAGTGCAAGCCACATACTCTCCATCAGATGTACTTACACCCCACAGTGGAGTATAAAAATCTTTAAATTTAAAACCTTCTTCATACATTTTGTAAAGTGTAGGTGTAAGATTTTCATCAATTGCATATGGAGAAAATCCTTCAGCAGTTATTAAAATTAAATTTTTATTTTTAAACTTACCAGTATATTTATTTTTATTTGTAGGTTCAACTTTGCTAAAATACTCATTCATATTTCTAATTTTTACGTTTTGCTCATTTTTAATTAAAGAATCAAAATCAATATTCATAACATTGTATTCTATTTTAGGTTCTGGTTTTTCATCATTTACTAAATTTTGATCGTTTTCTATACCCTTATTGCTTTTATTATTCTCAACAGCTTCAACTATGCTGGTATTTGTTGTAGATTTACCAATTGCATAAACGTTAGCATCTTTTTTGTACTGCTTTTTATTATTTTTTTCCCTATCTTCTAATAACATTAAAATTAAATTTTTGCAATCAAGCCTCTCTGTTGTCAAAAGTCCAAAGCTACTTACGGATTTATCTATAATAAATGACTCTGAATACAAATAATGATGACTTATCTCACCAGTATTTGAATTTATAACAACGAGTAATATAATAATATGAACTAATGATGCAATTCCAACAATTTTTAATTTAAGTTTTTTATTGTAGATATATATAGGTTTTATCTTTTTATTAAAAATAATAATTAACACTAACGGTAAACATAAAAATATAAAAGAACCGATGTCTTTTGATATTGCTCTTATAATTTCTTCCCAAAACTGCATAGCTTGGCTAGCACCTATAAAAGAGTATAATGATAAAAAGGTTGAAAAGATTTTATAGTAAATATATTGAATTATATAAATTGTTGATAATAAAATTAAAAGCAATATCAATACTATCTTATTTTCTTTTTCGCTGAAGTTCGTAATCAGCAAACCCATTAACAACCCTATTGGAACAGAAAATAATATCATATTTATATATCCTAAATCAAATAACGTTTTAAATACTGATATTCGTAAAACACTTTCAAAATAAATTATAACAATAGGGAAAAAAATAATATAAATTAAATTTTTTTTCAAATTTTCCATTTAAATATCCTACTTTACCTCTACAATATTAATCTATCTAACTACATTTGCCAATTGATCACTTTCAATGTATCTTTTAATATTTTCAACTATTAATTTTTTTAGTCTGTCTTTATTGTTCTTTACAACCCCTGACGCATGAGGAGTTATATATACATTATCTAAATCCCATAACTCATCTTTCTCAGGTAGAGGCTCAATTTCAAAAACATCAAGACCAGCATAACTTATTTCGTTATTTTTCAACATTTCTGTTAAATCTTTTTGATTAATTACACTTCCTCTTGCTATATTAATAATAGAAGCTTCCTTTTTCATGTTTTTTAAATTATTCTTATTTAGCATATGATATGTATCTTTATTTAAATCAACTGTCATTACTATATAATCACTTAAGGATAAAATTATATCTAACCCTTTATGTCCAGAATATACTTCGTCAAAATACGGTATAGTGGAAACAGGTGTCCTTTTATATCCAATTACTCTTACTCCAAAGCCTTGAAGTCTCTTTGCAATCTCTGTTGCAATAGAACCAGTTCCTATGATTCCTATGGTTTGAGAACAAAATTCTTTTCTCTTAAAACCCTTTGTCCATGTGTGATTTTTTTGATTTTTTATATAATCCAGTGCATTTGTATTATGCATAAGCATTTTACATATTACATCTTCTGCTATTGGTACTGAATATATATCTTTTCCATTGGTATAAATTATACCTCGATTTTTTATATATTCCATATCTATAGTGTCAAATCCTGCACGCAGAGATTGTATCCACTTAAGATTAGAAAGTTTTTCTAACTTATCTCTTGTAATATGATGTGGTTCACCAATTAACACTTCTGATTCTGGACACTCTTCTTCCACATCAATAAATTCTATTTCCGGAAAAATTTCAGAAACATACTGCAAGTATGGCTTAAAAATAGATATTTTCACTGTATTTCCTCCTCTTATAAATTTATTTTAACAAACCCGCTTAAATATTAAGCGGGTCTTATATTCATTATATGATAAATGTAATATTATTATAAATTACAATATCCAACTATTGAATACTCATCAGGTATATTGTATTCTTTTTCTGGTTTTCCAATATTCCATTCTACGTCAAGCAATGTAGCGTCAATTACTGATTCGAAAAATAACATTATAATACCAGTATCTATTTTAGCTTCATAGTTATTAACATAAGCATCTGACCTTAGAGCTAAAACTATAATTCCATCATCTACAATAAATCTCCAAGGTTGTCTATTTAGTGTTGATGGTGCAAGTCTAGCATATGTAAATCCTTCTAGTATACCTCTATTGCTTAGGTCATCAGCAGTTGCATTGTTACCCCACTGCCCAATATATACTACTTCTTCAACATCTAATCTATATGAAGTATTATCTTCAACTACCTTAATATCTGCTCTAGATGGGTTGTATTCAGAAACATTGTCATACACTATTTTAGTTTTATTATTATCATATCCTAATGCTATAATTGCTGTAAGCTTCTTTTCAGACTCAAAATTAAGTTTTTTCTTTATTTCATCTCCGTTTTTAAATGTTATCCAGCAAGATCCAACACCAAGTTCAAATGCTTTTAACATTATGTTTTCGCATATATAACCAGTATTCTCTATGTAATAATCGCCTTCGTTAGAAGCAACTATAAGATAGTGTGGCGCATCTATCATATTTTCCTTATATCCTGCAATGCCTTTAAGTTGTTCAAAAACATCCTCTCTATCTTTAACAATAACGTCTACATCAATACCTTCAATTAGTTTCCTTTCATTTTGATAAAAACTTTTAATCTCATCGAGAATTTGAGGACTTACTAAATCGGCCTTATAATCTCTAACTGATTTTATTTTAGGTATTAAATTTTTATAATCCATAATATTCCTCCGTTTTTTAGCTTATATTTATTTCTTATATATACCCATTATTTAAGTAATTTAACATTTTTATTAACCACTCAAATTATACTACGCAAAAATATCAAAAAGCAATTACAATTCCACCATCATAAGCATAAACACTACTTAATCCACTTGCCGTGAAAATTTTAATATCTTTAAATGGATATTTTGCTTTAATTTCGTCTCTTAATTTTTCTGCCTTTTCAAAACAATTACAATGAGTTATTCCAAGTGTTGTATTTTCAAAATCCACATTATATTCACCAATCATATCCACTAATCTTGAAAAAGCTTTTTTCTTTCCCCTAATTTGCTCTTTTAAAATAATACTACCATTGCCGTCTTCTCCCATTATAGGAACAATGTGAAGAACATTTCCAATTATAGCTTTAAAATTAGTTATTCTACCATTCTTAGCTAAATTATCTAATGAATCCAAGATAAAAAATGTTCTAAGTTTTGAAATATACTTATTTGTATTTTCAATTATTTCAGGTATATCTATATTATCTTCAATCATCTGCTTGACTTTCAAGGTAACTAAAGATTCACCTGCAGCAGCAGATTTAGAATCAAAAACATGCACAAAATTTTCCGGAAATTTTTCTTTCATTAAATTGACAGCTAACATTGCACTGTTGTATGACCCGCTCAATGCACTTGAAATTGTAACTGCAAAAGTATCCTTGCATTTTTTAAATGCATTAATAAAATCTTCAGGTGAAGGACATGCAGTTTTAGTGTGACTTTTACTATTTTTCATTTTCACTAACAAATCCATTGTATCAAGATCTGAATCAATAAGCTCTTCATCTTCAATTATTATTTTAAATGGTATTTTTTCTATATCCTTTGTATCGATATTACAATCAACACAACTATCTACAATCAAATTAATATCCATGTAGTATCGCTCCTATATAATATTTACTATATTATAACAAAAAAACAATTGTTATACAAATCAATTTTAAAATTATACTTTAAATTTCTCAATAAGCTCGATTTTTTTTATTTTTTTTAACTTCTTTATTTCTGATTCTCGCCTTAAAGCATCATTTTTTGAATCAAATTCTTCATAATACTTTAACACAAGCGGTGTTCTTCCTCTAGTGTACTTAGCACCTTTACCTTTATTGTGAACTTTTATTCTTTTTTCTAAATCTACTGTAAATCCAGTATACAATGTTCCATCTCCGCATTCTGCGATATATATATAATACATCTATATCCCCTTAATTTTATTATATTATATATATTACCACTATTTATAAAAAAATAAATGAAAAATTTAATTATTTATATAAATATATAGTTAATTTACGATAAAAACCCCTTTGTTTATATAAACTAAATTATATCCAAAGGGGTATCATATGAATTTTTAAAAGTTCTTATTATCCATAAACTTGTTTTCCTGCTACAAATGTTTTTAACACTTTTATGTTTAAAAGTTCATCCTCTAAAGACTCAAAAGGATCTTTTTCAAAAACAACCATATCAGCAAACTTACCAACTTCTAATGTACCTAATTTATCCTCTTGACCGGTTGCATAATGAACATTTTTTGTAAACAGCAAAAATGAATCATAAACAGATAGCTTTTCTGTTGGCATATACCCTCCATCTGGATATCCATTCATGTCTTTTCTCGAAGCAGCACCATAAATTCCTTTCATTGGGTCAAAGTACTCAACAGGACAGTCTGACCCCCCAGTTTGTATTAAGCCTGCATCCTTCATTGTTTTCCAGCAGTAAGCATTTTTAGCTCGCTCACTACCTATTCTATCCTCAATCCAATGTAAATCTGTACATAAAAATATTGGCTGTATATCAAGAACTAAAGGAAGTTTTTTCATCCTATCAAGTAATTCTTCATCTATCATTTGTGCATGTATAATTCTAAATGGCAACCTTGAATTTTGTTCTATTTCTGTCATACCTAATTTTCTAGTAGTTTCTAATGAATACTCAATAGCTGATAAAGTCATATCTAAAGCGGCATCACCTATTGCATGAATTGCAGGTTGGAGACCTTTTTTGTAAGCAATTAAAACTCTTTCATTTAATTCATCTTGAGTACATATTACAAAGCCTTTATTTCCTACATCATCACAATATGGCTCCTTTAGCGCTGCCGACCTTGAACCTAATGAACCATCAGTAAATAATTTATATGAACCATATTGAACCATCCTGTAAGGATCATCCTTTTTTTCTTGAGTTATAAATTCAGGCTCAAAAAGTTCATCTAAACATACTGTAACTCTTACAGGTAATTCTCCTTCTTTTTCTAGAGTTCTATATAATTCTATATCCTCATCATATCTCCATATCCTAGCTGCATATGTGTGAATCGTAGTGACTCCCTTTGATGCCATATCTTTTAATACTTCCTGCATTATCTTTCTTTTTTCTTTTTCATCAAGTAATGGATCTGGAATTATTTCATCAAATATTTTAGTGCATTGTTCTCTAAGTATACCATTTGGTTCATTATCTGAATCGAACTCCACAATTCCACCAGTTCCTCCGTCATATCCCTTCGCAACTCCAGCAAGTTTAAGCGCCATGGAATTCGCAACAACAGCATGTAAACAACACCTTTTTATTACGATAGGGTGCTCTAAACTGATTTTATCTAAATCATATCTAGTTGGAAATCTATTTTCTTTAAACTTGCTCTGGTCAAAATTAACTCCTTTAATCCAATTGCCACATGGTGTGTCTTTTACTTTTTGTTTCATTAGATAGATCATATCATCAATACTTCTAGCTGATTCTAAATTTACTGAAGTTTGATTTTGGCAATAAGCATACATATGCATGTGAGAATCTGCAAGACCTGGAACTACTGCTCTTCCCTCTAAATCTATAATTTCACTGCTTTTAAAAAATGATGCTTCTTCATTTGTTCCTAAAAATTTAATTATTCCATTCTTTATGCCAATCGATTCGACTCTTTTACCATCTGCTTCCATGGTATATATTTTTCCATTTATAAATAGTTTATCTAATTGCATCTATTTTCCTCCATTTTTTCAAAATAAATTTAACAGAATATCTCTATATTTTATTATACCATAACGGTCTATAACGGTGTGTATTAAAAGCTCACCTTACGTTTCAAGATTACTAACGTTAATATTTAATAGAAAAGCAATATGTATTCCTTTTTATTTTCATAATATAATAACTTGAACAAAAAGGGAAGACAAATTTAATCGTCTCCCTTCTACTTATTTCAAATTAATATTTTATGAACATAACACCTTTTCAAGAAAAGCATAAACAACTTCCGCAGTTTTTACAACTGAATCTAATTCTACATTTTCATCACTTCCGTGAAAATTGCTGCCAGCAGCCCCAAAAATAACAGCTGGTGCTCCTAACCTTGAACCCAAATAATTAAAATCTCCAATACTTTGAAAATATGAAATACTTGGTTTTACTTCGCATATATTTTCAACTGTCTCTATAAAATCTTTTGCAATAGGCTCCTTTCCTGTTATTGTATAAGGCATGAAACCCTTAGACCCTTCGGAAGGTGCCTCCCTAAAATTAATTTTATATTCACTTTTTATATTTGCTCTTTTTATTGCTTTTTCAATTTCTCTAGTTATTGTTTCTTCACTTTCACCTACAACTATATGCCAAAACAACTTAACTTTAGCATAATCAGGTACACTACATGCTCCTCCGTCGCTTTCAATTGCTACAACACAAGCTGAACCCTTCCCTAAATATGGATCAACTATATAATCCACATTTTTTAGTTCTCCTACAACCTTAGATGCACACTCTGCCGCATTTAGTCCAAGTTCTGGAGTAGCAGCATGAGAAGACTTTCCAAAAAACTCTATTTCTAGTCCATATCCACCACGTGCTCCAAGGCAAATATTAGGGAATTTATTGCCTGTAAATCCTGAACTCGGCTCGGTTATAATTGAAAAATCGATATCTTTAATAATTTCTTCTTCGATTAAGGCATTGGTTCCCATACCATAAGGTCCTTCTTCTACCGAAACATATGTGGCAATAATTTTACCATTAAAATCCTTATGATTTTCAACAAAAGCTTTTAATGCAATCATTGTTGCTGCACATCCAGATTTCATATCTAAGGCACCTACTCCATAGAGTTTATCACCTTTTATTTCTCCTTTTGGATTGGCAGTCCACCCATTGCACAATTTAACGGTATCCAAATGTCCATTTAGGCATATTACAGGGCCATCTCCTTTACCTTGTAGGGTTACAACAACATTCTTACCCTTGAAGCCTGTAACTTTTTTTTCATGATACTCATGAATATAGACTTCTATGTTGTTCTGTTGAAACCAGTTATAAACGTACTCCATAATTTTTTGTTCTTCAAAATATGGACTTTCAATTGAAACTAGATCCATCAGTAATTTTGTTGTTTGTTCCTTCTCGATTTTATACATTTTTTATACCATTTCCTTTTTAATGTTACTATTTATTTTGATACATTCTTTACACTATTTTCGTCTTCTTTCCAAATGAATTTTCCTGTAAATGCGTAAATTATAGCTACAACAGGAGTTAAATAACATAGGAATGCGTATGGAAGATACTCTAAGGTACCTACTCCTAATGCTCCTGCAAAGAATACTCCACAAAGTCCCCAAGGAACTAATGGAGAAGTTACTGTACCTGAATCCTCACAAGTTCTTGAAGCTACGTCGCCTCTTATACCAAGTTTCTTATACGCTGGAAGGTACATTCTTCCCGGAATAATTATAGCTACATACTGACTAGCAGATATAAAGTTTATAACAATTGATGACAGGATGTGAGTTGTTATAAGGTTTCTTGCACTTTTTGTTAAACCAGCCATCTTGTCTAATAAAGATTCCAAAGTTCCTGTTTTCTCAAGTATACCACCATATGAAAGTCCTAAATAACCTAAAGATACCGTCCACATCATTGACTGAATACCGCCTCTATTTAAAAGCTTATCGACATTAGCAATACCTGTGTCTATAACAAATCCATAATTCATAAATGACATCATTTCTAAAATATTATATCCTTGAGTAAGCATTGCAAGCAACATTGCAATAATTGATGCTATTACCATAGCAGCTAAGGCACTTATTTTTTTAATAGCCATAAATATAACAGCTGCAAGTGGAATTAAGCTAATTAACGCATACATAGGTTCTACATTAAAATTGCTTGAAATACCTGCCAAAATAGCATCAACTGCAGTTGTGTCAATTGTAGATGCTGTATATCTCATGCCTAAAATTGTATATATTACTAATGAAATAATAAATGCAGGTACAGTTGTAAAAAACATACTTTTGATATGAGCAAAAAGATTTGTTTCACAAACCCCTGCAGCTAAATTTGTTGAGTCAGATAGTGGAGATAACTTATCTCCGATAACAGCACCCGAAACTACAGCACCTGCTGTTAACGCTGGTGGTATTCCAAGTCCCATACTTATTCCCATAAAAGCTACACCAAAAGTTCCACCTGTAGTCCAGCTACTTCCTGTACATATTGATGAAATACTACATATAACTGCGGCAGTCAATAAGAATACCGATGGGTTAATGATTTGAAGTCCATAATAAATTAACATTGGGATTGTTCCTGCTGCAATAAGAGCCGGAATGAGCATTCCAATAAACATAAGTATCAACATTGGAACAGTTGCAATTTTGCATCCATGCATGATACCGTCTTCCACTTGAGACCACTCTGTTCCAGTCATCATGAGAAGCAATACAGCAAATGCAATTGAAAATACAAGAGTCATGTGGATATCTGGGCTACCAGCCACAAGCACTTGAGCTACGATAATTACAAATAAAAATGCCACTACTAATAGTGAGATTGAAAAAGATGGTTTCTTTGAAGTATTTTCCATAAATTATTCCTCCTTTATAATATATTATTATTATATACTAATAATGTTGTAAACATTGTGTCATTACATGTTTTAAAATTTAATTTTTAAATAATAGTTTTTATAAAATAAACGTTTTTTTAAACATGTTTTAAACTTATGTTTAAATTTATGTTCATTTAAATTTATATGGAAACAATGTTTTCTACTATAAAATATCATTAACTTACCCTATCAATCAATTGACAATTCAATTATACTATATTAAAATGTTTATATTACTTTCGGAGGTCAAAAAATGATTACAGGCATAATAGGAGCTATGGAAATAGAAATAGCAGAACTTAAAGAATCAATGGAAGATATTACGCAAGAAGAAATAAGCAGTATTATATATTACAAAGGCAAAATTCACGGGAAAGATGTAGTTGTAGCTAAAAGCGGTGTAGGAAAAGTACATGCTGCAGTATGTACTCAAACTATGATAATTAAATATTCACCAAATTTAATTATTAATACAGGGGTTGCAGGAAGCCTCAATTCTAAATTAGATATTGCAGATTTAGTAATTTCTGATTTTGTAGTCGAACATGATATGGATACTTCTGGTTTAGGAGACCCCCTAGGATTGATATCAGGATTAGATATAATAAAAATACCAGTTGCTAGTCATGTCATTGATAAAATAAAAACTGCTGCTAGTTTCATAAAAGACACAAATACTTATATTGGAACAATTGCAACAGGTGATCAATTTATTTGTAGTGCTGAGAAAAAAAATCATATAGTTGATAACTTTGACGCTTTGTGTGCTGAAATGGAAGGTGCCGCTATTGGACATGTGTGCTATTTAAATCATATTGATTTTTGTATAGTAAGAGCAATGTCAGATAAAGCTGATGGAAGTGCTCACATGGATTTTCCATCGTTTGTTAAAGTTGCAGCTAAAAAATCAACAGAATTAATACACAACTATTTAAAAAGTTTATAAAAACTAAAACGAGGATACTATTTGCATCCTCGTTTCTCATTTCTAGCTTATTATTTTACAAAAGTGGAGCCAACAATCTTGATATTGATTCTTTAAACCTTATCATAATACCTCTCTCTAAGTAAACTTCCCTAGTCAACTCAAGTGAATAATTTAAATCATCTATAAAGTGATTTTTTAACTTAGTTGATATTTCAGTATCATAAATTATTGCATTACCTTCAAAATTAAGTTTAAAGCTTCTCACATCGAAATTTGCTGTTCCTACAGAAGATACAATCCCATCTATTACAAGTGTTTTTGCATGAATAAAACCATTTTCATACGTATAGACCTTTACACCATATTTCAACAACTCTCCACAATACCAATATGTAGCCCAATAAACAAATGGATGGTCTGGCTTACAAGGTATCATAATACTAACATCCACACCCGAAGAAGCAGCAATTTTAAGCGCCTCAAGAACGCTGGCATCTGGTACAAAATACGGAGTTTGAATACAAATACTTTCTTTTGCTGAATTAATCATCTTTACATAGTTTCTTTTTATGGCTTCATCTTGTTTATCTGGACCACTACTTATAATTTGAATACCAACTTTACCATCATTGCCTGTGTCAGGGAAATATTTAGGACGATACATCATATCCTCCTTTGTTGCATGACCCCAGTCTAAAAAAAATCTAGTTTGCAAATCAATAACCGCATCACCTTTGATTTTTATATGCGTATCTCTCCAATACCCTATTTTAGTATTCAAGCCAATGTACTCATCACCTACATTAAACCCACCTATAAACCCTATTTCACCATCTATTATTACGATTTTTCTATGGTTCCTATAATTTATTTTGAAGTTTAAAAAAGGTATGCTACTAGAAAAAAACGATGCAACCTTTACTCCAGATGCTTTAAGTTTGTCTATTCTATCTTTAGTTATATGTCTACCCCCTAGAGAATCAAACATTAACCTTACTTCAACGCCCTCTTCTGCCTTTTTTTCAAGTAGATTCATAAATCTATTTCCTAAATTATCGTTCTTTAATATATAGTATTCAATATGTATGTTACGTTTAGCTCTCTCTATGCACTTAAACAATTCATAAAATTTTTCTTTCCCATCTACAAATATTTCAACATCATTATTTTGAGTGTATGATGATTTATTAGTAAACAAATTCATTTTTATCATGTCTTTATATGATTCAACATTTTTATCATTAAAAACTAAAGCACCAGAATTAAATAATTCTTCTTGACATTTAATATAATCACCAAAAGTTTTTTTAGCATAAATTTTCATTGTAAATAATTTTTTTCTGCTAAAATTCTGTGATAATAATAAATAAAAAACAAAGCCTCCAACTGGAAAAACAAGCAAAACTAAAACCCATGCTAAAGTTGCAGTTGGATCTTTTCGCTCAAGAAAAATAACTACTAGTGCCATAATAATATTTAATAAATAAAATGTGGAAATTGAGCCTACAAAGTTAATCATATTTCCTCCATTATTTGTTATAATTTCAAGTATTAACAATTGTAATTATAGCAGATTTCATTAGTCTTTGCAATTATCATAATTATATTTAATAATGTTTTTATATATTTATTTTATTCTATTTTGAAACAAATATTGAATATATATCCTAAATATGATACTATTCTAAAATATAGATCAGTTAGGTAGGTTTAAAATGGAAAAATCATCAGCAAAATATTTAGTGCTAATAGGAGTATTTTTTACTTCTCTTTCATCAATAATAGTACGTATATCTCAATCTCCATCCCTTGTAATATCCTTTTATAGAATGCTTTTTACAGTTTTTTTACTATTGTTTCCTGTAATTTTGAAGGAAAGAAAAGTTATAAAAAGTATAACAAAAAAAGATCTTATTTTATGTATTGTAAGCGGGACATTTCTTGCGTTGCATTTTGCTTCGTGGATTGCATCAATAAATATGACTACTATATCTAATTCAACTATCCTTGTATCTTGTAGTCCTATTTTTGTATCACTAGCAAACTACCTTATATTAAAGGAAAAATTTACATCTAAAATGTTGATAGGGCTAACTATGTCTTTAATCGGAACTGGAATTATCGCAATGGGCAGTAGTGGTGGAAGTACTAATGATATGATGTTAGGAAATATCCTTGCGTTTATGGGAGCAATCTTCGTAGCTGGTTATTTCGTTATTGGGGGAATAGTACGTAAAAATTTGAGTGCTGGTTCATATGTATTTATTGTTTACTCAGCTTCAGTAGTAGTGCTATTTTTTATGTGCTTATTAACTAAAACACCCATATATCCATATTCACCAAAAGAGTTCTTGCTTTTTTTTGCCTTAGCTTTTTTCTGCTCTATACTTGGTCACACTGTTTACAATTATCTTATGAAATATATTTCAGCAACTATGATTTCTATATCCACATTGTGCGAACCTATCTTTGCAAGTATTTTAGCTTTAATTATTTTTAAAGAAATACCATCTATATATACTTTAATAGGTGGAACAATTGTATTATCTGGAGTATTTTATTACATATTATCTCAAACCAGTAAAAAAATCAAAAAACAAAATATACAGTGATCTATTCTATCTATAAAAAACGGGAGGTGCGTTTCTCCCGTTTTTTATATGTTTAATTCTTATATTCTATTTGTTTTCTATTGAAGCTTTAATTAAATTTTTAAACAAAGGATGACTTCGTGTAGGTCTTGATTTAAATTCAGGATGGAATTGAGCACCTATAAACCATGGATGATCTTTAAGCTCTACAATTTCTACAAGCTTATTGTCTGGTGAAACTCCAGATATAATAAGTCCATTATCTTCACACACCTGTCTAAATTGATTATTAAATTCATATCTATGTCTATGTCTTTCAGATATTAACTCTTCACCACTGTAGGCTTCACTAGCTTTTGAACCTTCTTTTAATTTACAAGGATAGCAGCCTAATCTCATAGTCCCACCCTTATTTTCAACATCTTTTTGATCGTTCATCAAATCAATCATAGGATATTTTGTATTTTCATTAAATTCTGTACTATCTGCATCGCTATATCCAAGCACACCTCTTGCAAATTCAGAAACTGCCATCTGCATACCAAGACAAATGCCAAGAAATGGCTTCTTATTTACACGAGCATACCTTGCAGCAAGTATTTTTCCTTCTATACCTCTGTCTCCAAACCCGCCTGGAACCAATATTCCATCGCAATCCTTTAACATTTCATTATAATTTTCTTCTGTTACATTTTCTGAGTGAACCCACTTTATATCTACCTCAGAAGAATTATCTATACCTGCATGTCTCAATGCCTCAGCAACCGATAAATACGCATCCTTTAATTCACAATATTTACCCACTAATGCAATTTTAACTGAATGAGTTGGTTTCTTTGAACGGTTAACCATATCACTCCACTCTGCAAGGTCAGGCTCTTTGCACTTAATATCGAAGTGCTTGCAAACTAATTTTGCCAGACCCTCTCTTTCTAACATTAACGGAACATCATACAATGAATCTGCATCTGCATTTTGTATAACATTTTCTTTATCTACATTACAAAATAATGCAATTTTTGCTCGTAGATCAGACGTTAATTCCTTTTCCGTTCTACAGACAAGCAAATCTGGCTGAATGCCTAAGCTTAGAAGCTCTTTAACGCTATGCTGAGTAGGTTTAGTTTTGAGTTCTCCTGCTTTTGACAAATATGGGAGTAGAGTAACATGGATATACATAACATTTTCTCTACCAACTTCATACTTCAATTGTCTTATTGATTCTAAAAATGGTAAGCTCTCAATATCTCCAACAGTACCCCCAATTTCTGTTATTACTACATCAACATCTTTAATTGTTGAAACCCTTTTTACCATACTTTTAATTTCACCAGTTATATGAGGTATTACTTGAACAGTTCCTCCAAGATAATCTCCTCTTCTTTCTTTATTTAAAACAGACCAATAAATTTTACCAGCAGTAACGCTACTATATTTTGTAAGATTTATATCAACTATTCTCTCATAATGACCTAAGTCTAAATCTGTTTCTGCTCCATCATCTGTAACATACACCTCGCCATGCTGATATGGGCTCATTGTACCTGGGTCCACATTTAAATATGGGTCAAATTTTTGTAATGTTACCTTTAGACCTCTAGCTTTAAGCAATCTTCCCAAAGACGCTGCTGTTATTCCTTTTCCTAGTGAAGATACAACTCCACCCGTTATAAAAATGTACTTTGGCATTTCATCCTCCTGAATTTCCTAAATCTTATAATATACTTAATTATCTACAATTATTTTTATCATAATAAACAAAAAAATCTTCACCATAGACAAATATGGTATAGATATCCTATGACATAAAAAACAGAGACAAAAAAGGGGTTTTTTTTTTAGTCTCTATTAAATCTATTCCTATATTAACATTATTGTTGTTTTTCTGCTAAAGCATCAGAACAGTACATATAATATTTAGTTGTAGTCAAAATTTATTATAAAACAAAATTTATTATTTACTAACCAATTTTATATTAAAACAGGCAAAAGGTCAATGATTTTTTAAAAAATTTTATGTTTATGTTGTACTATTGAATAAATTTTAGCATATATATTTATAAAAGAATGCAATCTATTATCGACTCGTGTGTAAAGCAAATTTCGTGCGTACACAGTCTGGTTAAAATACATGCTTTTTAATATTTTAACCGTTAGGTAATATTAATAAATAAAATAACAAGCATTTAAAGGAGGATTTAATTTGTTTAAATTATTAAGCGATACTTTTATTATTAATGAAATTATTGATTCAAACACTAGTGAAGCTTTGTTAGAAAATGAAATTTCAATTTCTGAAAACATGCCCGATATAGAAAAAATAATTTCAACTGAAGGAAAAATAAAAATTAACAGTGTTACTGTTCATAATAACAGTGTAACTGTTAATGGAGACTTAATCCATAACATTATATATCGTTCAAACGATGAGGATGTATCGGTAGCTTCAATGTCAGGCAAAATAAACTTTACAGAAGAAATTCCAATGGATGGAGCAACAGAAGATATGGATGCACAAGTTAATTCTTTTATTGATTATATCGATTCAGAATTATTGTCTGAGAAAAACTTTTTAATTAAGGCTGTTGCAAATATTGATGTTGACCTAATACATAAAAGACCAGTAGACTTTATTTCAAGCCTTGAATCAGACGGAAGTTTTCAAGCAAAAACAAAAAATATTATTTATACTGATATTGTATCTCATAGCTCAGAAGATATTACTGTTAACGACTCAGTAGAACTTAATCAGAGCACAGATAAAATTAAAAGCATACTAAAATCTGATTGCGATGCTTATATCACTAATGTTGATATTATGAATGACAGAATGCTTGTTGAAGGTATATGCAAGGTTGGCTTCTTGTATACAGAGGATAATAACTTATCTACAACTGGCTATGTATCGGAAGAATTTCCATTTACTCACTACATAGAGCTAAAAAACTCAAATTCTGATATGCTCCGAGATATTAATGTAACTTTTAACGATTTATCATACACCATAGATGAAAATTATGATGATGAAGATAAAATAGTATCATTTACTGCAAATTTTACTATTGATGCAAAGCTTTATGATACTGTTGAAAAGAATATAATTCTAGATGGATATTCAACTGATTCTGAAATAGAAATTGATTCATCTAAAATAAATTTAGTATCAACTCGTAGTATAAAAGATGTAATAACAAAATATGAAAATAACTTTGATGTGATGACTGGAGCAATTAAAGACATTTATACAATAGATATAAGTCCTAAGGTATCAGAAAAAAGAGTTTTTGATGACAAATATGTTGTAGATGGTTTTTTAGATGTTAACTTATTATACTTAAATGGTGATGTTAATAAAATTGATAGAGCTTATGTATCAATGCCATATACTACTACAGTAGATTTATCAGATGAGGAAAAGGATTGTGATATAGTTTCAGATGTAAAAATATCTAAATGCAGTGCATATAGAAAAGGAAATAATTCAGTTGTTGTTAACTGCGACATCAAAATAGATATGAAAATGAAAAAGAGTGACGAAATATCTATCATAAGTAATATAAATGAAATTGGTCCTATTGATTACGGAAAAATGCCTAGCTTAATTTTCAGAGTAGTTCAACAGGGCGAAACAATTTGGGATATAGCTAAAAACTACAGCGTATCAATCAATTATCTAAAAGAATTAAATGAATTATCCGAAGATGAAGCGTTAATACCAGGAGATAAAATTATAATAGCTAGAAAAGTATAAAAACAAAGGAATACACTACAAAACAACAGAACAACATTTAAATAACAATAAAGAGACGCCTTAGCGTCTCTTATTTTCATACAATTATTCACTATCATTGTACTATTTTTATTTTTGTATGTTTCCAAATTTTGTATATTGTCCTATCCATGCAAGTTCAACAGTTCCTACCGGGCCATTTCTTTGTTTTGTTATGATTACTTCTGTGATACCCTTTTTTTCTGATTCTTCCTTGTGATAGTACTCATCACGATATAGCATCATTACAACGTCTGCATCCTGTTCTATTGCTCCAGATTCTCTCAAATCCGACATTATAGGTCTATGGTCTGTCCTAAGTTCCGGAGCACGAGATAACTGAGACAGTGCAACAACAGGACAATTTAACTCTCTAGCCATTGCCTTAAGCCCTCTTGATATATCAGAAATCTCTTGTTGTCTATTGCTGTTGTTCTTGCCACCGCCAGACATTAATTGCAAATAGTCTACAATAATTAAATCTAATCCTTTTTCTATTTTTAGTCTTCTACACTTTGACATCATTTCAAATAATGTTATAGATGCAGTATCATCAACATGAATTTTATAATTAGATACGACACTCATAACAGATAAAAGTCTGTTCCAATCCTCATCATCTAAGTTTCCCGACCTAAGCTTACCGCTTTCAACCATAGATTCCATGCTTATGATTCTCTGTACATATTGTTCTTTTGACATCTCTAAACTAAATAAAGCTACTGAAACACCTGTCTTTACTGCATTAATTGCAATATTAAGAGCAAGTGCTGTTTTCCCCATAGATGGTCTAGCTGCTAGTAAAATTAAATCTGACCTTTGTAATCCAGCAGTCATCCTATCTAGGTCTTCATAGCCTGTTGTTATTCCAGTTAAGCTTCCTTTGTTCATAGCTCTTTCTTCAAGCTGATTAAACACTTCAAGCAAAACATCTTTAATTTCAGAAAAACTATTTATATTTCGATTTTGCGAAATTGCAAATATTCTAGTTTCGGCAAGTTCTATGATCTTTTGAACTTCATCATTTTCTTTATAGCCTTTTTCAATTATTTCATTTGATGCATTAATAAGTTTCCTTAATGTTGACTTTTCTTTTATTATATTACAATAAGCCTCAACGTTTTTTGATGTAATAATATTTTCTGTCAACCTAGCTAAATACTCAAATCCACCTACATAATCTAGCTTTTCTCTTTTTTTAAGCTCTTCGGTTACCGTAAGTGCATCCACAGGAATATTTTGCATGTTTACATCTTTTATACTTTCAAATATTTCCTTATTAGCTTCATAATAAAAATCTTCAACATTTAAAAGATTAATAATCTTTTCAACTGCTGTATGATCTAACAACGCGGATGCTAATACAGTTTGTTCAGCCTCTGCATTATGAGGAGGAACTTTACCGAAGTTAGTTAATTCTGACATATAGTCACCTCTTATTTTTCCGTAACTATAACTTGTATTTTAGCTACTACCTTTGGATGAAGTTTTATTCTAACAGAATATTCTCCAACAGATTTTATCGTATCATCTAATTCAAACTTTCTTTTATCTATACTTATTCCACTTTTTTCTTCTAACTGCTCTGCAATCTCTTTAGTAGTTATTGAACCAAATAATTTACCATTTTCACCAGCTTTAGTTTTGATAACTATAGCAACTTTCATTAATTCTTCTTCAAGCTTTTTTGCTTCCTCAAAAATTTCCGCTTCTTTTTCTTCTTGTTTTCTCTTAGCGTTTTCTAATTTTTTTAGATTTGCTGGTGTTGCTTCTATTGCTAACTTTTTAGGAAATAAGAAGTTATTAGCATAACCATCCTTTGCATTTATCAATGCACCTTTTTTCCCTACATTTTTTACATCTTCTAATAATATTACTTTCATTTGTTTTGACTCTCCTTTTTATATCTATTTATAGCATCATATAATTCTAGTTTTGCTTTATCCATATCTGTTGTTTGTATTTGAGCCCCAGCCATATTAAGATGACCGCCTCCACCCAAGAATTCCATTATAATTTGAACGTTTATTTGACCCGTAGAACGTCCACTTATATTTATATAATCCTTGTTTCGCACAAGAACAAAGCTTGCTTTTACATCCTTTATAGTGAGTAATTCATCAGCACTTTGTGCAGCTATTACATTTGAATTTTCGTCTAAATCATCTATATATGATATTGCAACATCTCCAAAAACTATTTCTGACTTTTCTATGATTTCTGTTTTCTTTTTCATAGAATCTAGGCTTTCATTAAAAAATTCCTTAACATCAACTGTATCTGCTCCATTTCTTCTCAAAAATGATGCCGCTTCAAATGTTCTTACACCAGTTTTAAATGTAAATGAATTAGTATCAACTATGATTCCAGCCATTAGTGAATCCGCCTCAAATTTAGTCAACTTAATATGGTCATCCATGTATTGTATTATTTCTGAAACTAGCTCACATGTTGATGAAGCATAAGGTTCTATATAGTCAAGAAGCGTATTTTCAATATACTCTTCACTTCTCCTATGATGATCTATAAGCACAACCTTCTCAATTTTATTTAACAGCTCAGGAGCTTCTGTATAGCTACCCCTATGTGTATCAAGAACTATACAAAGTGTATTTTGATCTGATAAACTTAAAGCAGTTTCTGTGTCAATCAAGGATTCTAGATACTGAGAATCTTCACTTTTCATTCTTTCATGCATGTTTTTCAAAGCATAATTAATTGTGTTTAAAACAATGTATGCTTTTTTACCTCTACTTTTAGCAATACTATATAATCCAATAGATGCACCTAAACTATCCATATCACCTATTCTGTGACCCATAATAATAACATTTGAACTTTGATCTATAATCTGTCTCAATGCATAAGATATAATTCTAGCTTTAACCTTAGTACGCTTTTCAACAGCTTTACTCTTTCCACCATAAAATTTTACTGAATTTATTTTTTTTACAACAGCTTGATCTCCGCCCCTACCTAATGCTACATCTAAAGCACCTTTAGAATATTCAATAAGCTGTCCTAAATTTTTAGCAAATGCCCCAACACCAATACTTAAGGTAAAATAATAGTCTGCTGAACCTTTAATTGCTTTAACTTCTTCCAATATAGAAAACTTCTTTGATTCAAGGGATTCAAGATATTTATTCTCAACCATCATGAAAAATCTAAATGTATCATATTTTAATACAAAACCATTCATTTCAGAGGCATATTTATTTAATATTTTCTCTACCTCTGCAGTCATTGCAGATTTTTCACCCTTATCCATCTTTTCAGAAATTTCATCATAATTATCTATTTGTACCAACATTGCAATTGGACGTTCATCATTGTATTTAGTTTTTAAATTAGAATATACCGTATTATCAATCCAATAAAGTACGAAAGATTTACCGTCTCCAAACTTACCCTCCTTAAGTACATTATATGGTATATTATAACTTTTACTAATTTGAGACATTTCTATGTTGTTTATTATTCCATCTATACTAGCATCGAGTGTTTTAATAGGGAACTCCGGATAGTAATCTAATAGATTTTCTATTTCTTCAATTTTTTCTCCTACCAAATCTCTAAATTTAGAATTATACCAATGTAATTTTCCTTGTTCATCAACTATACTTATAGGCATTGGAAAATTCAGAAAAGAACTAACTGACAAATTTTCAATATTATTAGTATAGTCTATCATGTATTTTTTAAGCTCTTTTTCTCTATGCATCTGTTTCCGGAATGTCATAGCAGATACAATCAATAAGGCAACTGCAGAAGCAATAGCATAAAAGTACATTTTTTCAATAAGCAAAACCACAATTATTAAAGTTAATAAGATGAAATAAACAAAACTATCATCCTTTAAAAACTTTGGAGTTTTAATATTATCCAAATTGACACCTCCAATACATTTAGTTATACAATTTTATGCCTTATTTTCCTTATATCAAATACTAAATCTACTATGCCTACTAGTGCAAGTACTTGCGCAAATCCAACCATTAGAAATATTGATATTAAGATTAAGGTTCTTCCAACTTTGTTAACATTCCACTTAATTAAATAAAATTTTGCTACCGCGAAACCTTGAATGAACATAGCCATGTAGCAAATCATAAATAAATTCATCTGAACAACATTAACATTTACATTGAATATACTTAGCAAATATGATAATAATAACAATCCTGCCATAGCTAGTATAAATGTATTTGGAAATGAAAAATTACTTAGTCCTTCATGTTTTCTCATGTCAATTGAAAATCTTTTAGCAAATCTTTCTACCGCAAAATAATTTATATATGAAGTTAAAACAGACGCACTAATCAGCATTGAAGGAAATTGCTGACTAACAAAAGTTACCATTGCCATGCCAGTTTCCTCAAAATACTTTAAAGTCTCTTTAAACTTATCTGAGTTAGTATCGCCCGCTGTTTTCAATAGTATTTCTTTAGACATATTAAAGCTTTCTTTTGTAATTTCAACCATTTGTTGAACGAAATTTATACCCATTACAACCTGTATCACCAATATCATGGCTACAAATGAAACCATAAAAGCTATTGCACCGTACATAATTGTTTTATTTGGATCTTCATCCTTGCAAATTCCATATGAAATAGCAATTGCCAACGGAGAAAATAATATAACAAAAGTTATTCCAATTTGCACTCCTAATAGCATAATAATTATTAAATCAGCTGCAGCTAATGACAATACTGCATATTTCAAACCCCTTCTTTTAGCCAAAATTATCGCAGGTACTGGATAAAAAAACATTAATAGTGAGATTAAAAATGATGATATATAAGCAAATAATACAAGTATACCAGAAATCATTGCAGCTTCAGTCATACTTGAAGTTTTTATATTTCTATTCATACTGCCCTCAATTCTAATTTAAGTTTCTAATTCTATTATTTTACCCTAAAACAGTAATAAAGTCAAAATTAATTTTTCCTTTACAGTTTGAGTTTTTTTAATTATACTGTATAAAAGAACGAAAAAAGAGGTGTCTATATGAAAAAGAAAATTTGTATGTTAATTGTTGTTTTAATATTAATTTCTTCAATATCTTTTAGTGCTTTTGCACAAGAATTAGATAAAGAAAAATTTGATTCTGATGTTGATTTTATGAAAAATGTAATATACTTTGTACTTAACCAATATCAATATGATGTTGACCAAAATGAAATAATGAATGGCCTATACAATGGTTTTTTTAGTGTTTTAGATGAATACAGCATTTACTACACTGAAGAAAAATATCAATCCCTAATTACCGATACAGCTGGTGAATTTGTTGGTATAGGAGTGCAAATTATAGATTCTGATGGAAAAATTGTCGTTGTAACTCCATTACCTAACTCTCCTGCACTTGAAGTTGGTATTAAGGCTGGTGATACAATAAAGTATGTCGATGATATTGATATTACAGGTTATACAAGTTCCGAAGCTGCTAACAAACTTATAAAAGGGAAAGAAGGAACCCCTGTTAAAATAGGTATAGTTCGTGATGGCAAAAATTTAACATTTGATATAATTAGAAGAACTATTGTAACAAGTAAAGTTGAAAGTGAGATTATGGACAATGAAATAGGTTATTTAAAAGTTACTGAATTTTCAGATAATACAACTGACCTTGTAAAAAAAGAATTGTCAAAATTTGACGATAATAATATTAACAAGATTGTTATCGACCTAAGAAATAATGGCGGAGGAACACTAGGCGCAGCTGTGGACATGTTAAACCTATTTGTAACCGAAGGACCCTTAGTATATGTTGATTACGCAACTGGTAAAGAAGACATATATACAAGTGACTTAAAAGAACAAAAATATAAAATTGCCCTGCTAATAAACAGTGGAAGTGCAAGTGCAACAGAAATATTTGCTGGTGCTGTCAAATATAAAAATGAAGGAATACTAGTTGGAACACAGTCATTTGGTAAAGGTATAGTTCAATCTCTCTATAAGCTAAATGGAGCTGGAGTAAAATTTACCACTGCTGAGTATTTTTCTGTAAACAGAACACCTGTACATAAAATTGGAATTACTCCTGATATACTTGTTGAAAACCCAACTATTGATTTTGCAAAATACCCTCAGTTCAGCAAAGAAAATAAATCAAATTTAGGTGATGTAAGCCTTGATGTACTATCTGCAGAAATGATACTTCAGACATTAGGATACTCAGTGAATAAACCAGATGGAGTTTATGACAAAACATCATTTGAACAAATACAAAAGTTCCAAGATGATAATAATTTATATGCATATGGTATAATAGATATTACAACTCAAAATACATTATATGCAGCACTAGATAATTATGCTAAAAATAGTTTGCCAGATTTACAACTTCAAACAGCAATAGAGCAATTAAATAAATAATTATAGTTAGTACTATCTAAGGAGCAGTATATTGCTGTTCCTTTTATATTATAAAATTATTCTTATCTATGAAATTTAATTCATAAATAAATTTATAAAAAACTATTGACAAACATATATTTAGAATGTTAGAATCATAAAAATCAATTAATACAAGCTGTGAAGGAGAAAAAACTTTTCTTTTATGACAAGTTATAGAGAGTCGGCGTATGCTGGAAGCCGATACTGTCAAGAAAACACACTCACTCCCGAGCTTATTTTCTGAAATTAGTAGGAAAATACGTGTGCTGCGTTACAAGCTAAGATTTGTTAGAATCTGAATCGAGCAGGTTTTCTTTAGTGATATAATAATATATTGTTAATGAGAGCAATTTGGGTGGTACCGCGGAACTATATCCGTCCCTGATAGCATATTTATATGCATCATGGGCGGATTTTTTTTATATAAACTTTAAAAGGAGATTAACAATGGCTAAAACAATTAAAATTTTTGACACTACATTAAGAGACGGTGAACAATCACCAGGGTGTAGTATGAACTTAAAAGAAAAAATTGAAATGGCACAACAACTTGAAAGAATGAATGTGGATGTAATAGAAGCAGGCTTTGCGGCAGCTTCACCTGGAGACCTTCACTCTATTCAGGAAATATCAAAGCACATTAAAAACTGTACTGTAGCAAGCTTAGCTAGGGCCCACAAAGATGATATAGACAAGGCGTGGGAAAGTTTAAAGTTTGCTGAAAAGCCACGTATCCATGTTTTTTTAGCAACATCACCTATTCATATGGAATACAAGTTAAAAATGACCCCTGAAGAAGTACTTATTTCTTCGGAAAAAATGGTGACATATGCAAAATCTCTTTGTAATGACATTGAATTTTCAGCAGAAGATGCAACTAGAAGCAATGTTGATTTTCTTGCACAAGTTTTTGATAAAGTTATTAAAGCAGGTGCTACAACAATTAACATACCAGATACAGTAGGTTATACAACCCCTGATGAATATTATGACTTTTTAACAGCAATTATTGAAAAATGCCCTGCTTTAAAAACAATTGACATATCTGTTCATTGTCACAATGATTTAGGACTTGGCGTTGCAAACTCTATAGCTGCAATTAAAGCTGGAGTTACTCAAATTGAATGTACTGTAAATGGAATTGGTGAAAGAGCAGGCAATGCAGCTCTTGAAGAAATAGTTATGTCTCTTAACACAAGAAAAGATTATTATGATATTGAAACAAGAATTGACACTAGACAAATAGTCAGAAGCAGCAACCTTTTATCAAGAATAACAGGGGTGAAAGTTCAACCAAATAAAGCAATTGTAGGAGCTAACGCATTTGCACATGAATCTGGCATTCATCAACATGGTGTTCTTAACAATAAAGAAACATATGAGATTATGACTCCAGAATCAATAGGTCTTGATACAAATAGATTAGTGCTTGGAAAACATTCTGGTAGACATGCTTTTAATGACAAATTAACTCAGCTTGGTTATGAATTAACAAAAGAAGAATTAGATATGGCATTTAAAAAATTTAAAGACCTTGCTGATAAGAAAAAAGATGTATATGACAAGGATATTGATGCATTAGTTTCAAGACAAAAAATCGAAGTACCAAAAATATTTGAATTAATAAATTATGTCATAAATTCTGGAAATGTAATAACATCTACTGCAACATTAACAATCAGAAAGGGCGATAATCTTATAGAAGAGGTTGCGGTAGGGGAAGGTCCTATATATGCTTCATTTAAAGCTATTGAAAAGGTTATTGGAAAAGATCTTGAATTAGATGACTTCTCATTAACTTCAGTAACAGAAGGTGAAGATGCATTAGGAGATGCTGTTGTGAGGCTAAAGGAAAATGGACGTGTTTATGTAGGTAGAGGGCTAAGTACAGATATAATTGAATCAAGCATCATAGCATATATAAATGCTTTAAACAAAATGATGTTTGAAAATGAAACTATATAAAACAGGAGGCAATATTATGGGAATGACAATGACACAAAAAATCCTTGCAAAGCACGCTGGATTAGAAGAAGTAAATGCAGGTCAATTTATTGAAATGGATTTAGATATAGTTTTAGGTAATGATATAACAACACCTGTAGCAATAAAAGAATTCGAAAAGATGGGTGCTAAAAAAATATATGACAAAGACAAAGTCGTCGTTGTGTTTGACCACTTTGTGCCTGCTAAGGACATCAAATCAGCAGAGCAATGCAAAGTTTCAAGATGTTTTTGCAAGGAACAAGGGGTAACAAATTTCTTTGATGTAGGACAAATGGGAATCGAACATGCATTATTGCCAGAAAAGGGATTGGTTGTTGCTGGTGACACTGTAATTGGAGCGGACTCTCACACATGCACATATGGGGCTTTAGGTGCATTCTCCACAGGTGGAGGTAGCACAGATATGGCAGCTGGAATGGCAACAGGTCAGCTATGGTTTAAGGTCCCTTCAGCTATTAAATTCAATTTGACAGGAAAATTAAATAAATGGGTTAGTGGAAAGGATGTAATTCTTTATATCATAGGTAAAATAGGTGTTGATGGTGCTTTATATAAATCAATGGAATTTACAGGTGAAGGCGTAAAGGAATTATCAATGGATGATAGATTTGCAATATGCAACATGGCAATTGAAGCTGGTGGGAAAAACGGTATTTTTCCTGTAGATGAAAAAACTATAGAGTATATGAAAGAACACTCAACCAAAGAATACACAATATATGAAACTGATAATGATGCTGAATATGATGAAGTTATAGATATTGACTTAAGCACTTTAAAATCAACTGTATCATTCCCACATCTTCCGGAAAATACTAGGTCAATTGACAATGTTGGTAACGTAAAAATTGATCAGGTAGTAATTGGCTCATGTACTAATGGAAGAATTGAAGATATGAGAGTTGCTGCTGAAATATTAAAAGGTCATAAGGTTCATCCAGATGTACGCACAATAATTATTCCAGCAACTCAAGCTATATATAAACAATGTATAACAGAAGGCTTAACAGAAATATTTATAGATGCTGGAGCTGCAGTAAGTACTCCAACATGTGGACCATGTCTAGGTGGATACATGGGAATATTAGCCGAAGGTGAAAAAGCACTTGCAACTACAAACAGAAACTTCATAGGACGTATGGGGCATCCAGGATCAGAAGTATATCTTGCAAGCCCAGCAGTAGCAGCAGCTTCAGCAATAGCTGGTAAAATTGCAGATCCTAATTTCATCTATGGAGGTAACAAATAATGAATGCACAAGGAAAAGTTTTTAAATATGGTGATAATATAGATACAGATGCAATAATTGCTGCAAGATACCTAAATACACCAGACTACAAAGATTTAGCAAGCCATTGCATGCAAGATATTGATACAGTATTTGCTAAAGCGGTAAAAGAAGGAGACATAATCGTAGCCATGAAAAACTTTGGTTGCGGTTCATCTCGTGAGCATGCTCCAATTGCAATAAAGGTTGCAGGTATTTCATGCGTAATAGCTAAAAGTTTCGCACGTATATTTTATAGAAATGCATTTAATATCGGACTTCCAATCCTTGAATGCGAAGAAGCAGCAGATAAAATAGAAGCTGGCGACGAAGTTAGCGTAGACTTCAAAAGCGGAAAAATAACAAATGTTACCAAAAATGAGACTTATCAGGCTGAGCCATTTCCTGATTTTATTCAACAAATAATCAGCAGTGAAGGATTAGTTGGCTACGTTAAAAATAAATTATCTAAATAAAGATATGATGTGGTGTGAGGAACGAATTGTATATGCGTTCTGCTTAAAACATTGAGGAGGAAGAAATGAAATACAAAATAGCAGTAATAAAAGGAGATGGAATCGGACCAGAAATTGTAGATGAAGCCATCAAAGTTTTAAAAAAAATGGGTGAAAAGTACAATCACAACTTTGAATTTACTGAAGTTTTAGCAGGTGGAATTGCAATAGATAAGACAGGAAAAAATCTTCCTGAAGAAACTTTACAAGTATGTAAGGAAAGTGATGCAGTAATACTTGGTGCTGTAGGTGGACCAAAATGGGATAGTCTACCAGGAAATGAACGTCCAGAAAAAGCACTTCTTGCATTAAGAAAAGAATTAAATTTGTATTCAAACATTCGTCCTGCAGTTATGTTTGATATATTAAAAGATACATGCCCTTTAAAGCCTGAAATAGTGGAAGGTGGTATGGATATAGTTATAGTTAGAGAACTAACTGGCGGAATATATTTTGGTAAGAAATTTACTGAAGGAAATTATGCCTGCGATTGTATGGAATACTCGAAATATGAAATCGAAAGAATTGCTCATCAAGCATTTAAAATAGCACAATCACGAAACAAACATGTAACTAGCGTAGATAAGGCTAATGTTCTTGAAACATCAAGACTTTGGAGAAAAACAGTTGAAGAAGTTGCAAAAGATTATCCGGATGTAAAATTAAATCACCTTTACGTTGATAATGCCGCAATGCAGCTTGTAGTAAATCCAAAACAATTTGATGTAATAGTTACAGAAAACATGTTTGGAGATATACTATCAGACGAAGCTAGTATGATAACAGGCTCAATAGGTCTGTTACCATCTGCATCACTAGGAGATAATAATTTTGGTATGTATGAACCAATACATGGCTCTGCACCAGATATTGCAGGTCAAGGCAAAGCTAATCCCATAGCTACCATACTTTCAATTTCAATGATGTTAAAATATACATTTGGTCTTCAATCAGAGTCTGACTGCATTGAAAATGCTGTTAAAAAAACATTATCAGATGGACACAGAACCGCTGATATAGCTAGAAAAGGTGAAAAAATAATTACTACAGTTGAAATGGGTAATATAATTGTAGAAAGTATATGAAAACTATATAAAAAAAGGGAGTTTGTTCTAAATGAACCCTCCCTTTTGAATGCTTACTACAAAATTCAAGCTTCCTCTTTTCCTATCATATTATTCATATTGAGTTAAAGTCATTTGTTCCACTGGTTTCTCTTATATTTTGAGCCTTGATTTATATAGTATTTCAATCTCAAAATTTATCTAAATAATCTATACCTTGCTGAGTTATTCTGTTGCCTGATCTTCCTTTTCGTGTTTCTATATAACCTTTTGTATTTAACCATTCAATTATTGATCTAACCTTAGAATCGCTTATTTTAATACCCTTTTCCTTTAACAAATATGTTAACTGGGTTCTGCCTATTCCATGAAAACGATCAGTATTATCCTTTATAATTTCTAAAATATAATATGTATTATCATACAAAATATATTTTTTTGAATTATTAGTTAGTTTATTTATTATGTAATTTGGGAATTCATCTAATGTTTTATAATAATTTGTAGCGCTTTCTAACTCTCTGACGTTGCCAGGCCAGTTATAACTTAAAATAGCACTTTTTTCTTCATCAGTAATATTGGAATAAGTTTCGCCTGAAAAGTTTTCTAGTAATAGAAATATATCTTCTTTTCGTTCTCTTAGGGCTGGTATTTCTATTGGTATTACATTGAGTCTATAAAATAAGTCGCTTCTAAAATTCTTTTTTTGTACTTCTTCTTCAAGATTTTTATTTGTAGCTACTATAATTCTAACATCAATATTTATAAGCCTGTCACTTCCTATACGCATGATTTGTTTTTCTTGAATTACCCTTAACAGCTGACTTTGAAAGTTAGAAGATATATCACCAATTTCATCTAAAAACAATGTTCCTGTATTAGCTTGTTCAAATAAACCTACTTTTCCGTTTTTTCTTGCCCCTGTAAATGAGCCTCCTTCATATCCAAACAACTCGCTTTCTAATAATGTTTCTGGCAATGCTGCACAATTAACTGCCACAAATGGCATATCTTTTCTATTCGAAAAATTATGAATTGATTGTGCTAAAAGTTCTTTTCCTGTACCGCTTTCACCTTGAATTGATATGGTATAATCTGTTAGAGCAGCTTTTTTTGAAAGTTTTATCAATTGCAACATTTTATTTGATTTGTATATTATATTTTCAAAAGTATACTTTGCAAAAAGACCTTTCTTCATTAGATGGTTTTTTAAACTTATTTCTAATTCTCTTATATCTTTTTCATTTCTTAAAATAATGCTGTATCCAACAATTTGATCCATCAGCATTACATTATTTTTTTCAACTGTGTAATTTTCATCATGGATCTTAATGAATTTGCTTTTTGATTCCATATCAGTTATTTTTTTAAATACTTCTATATCCATAAAACTTTTTATATTTTTTTCGGAATTATTATCTTCAATGTTGAAAGTTTTATTTAACTTTTCATTTGAATAAACTAAATTATAATCACTGTCTGTTAGCAATATTCCTTCATAAGAATTGAAAATAATTTTGTTTAACATTTCACTTTTTAAATAACTATTTAGATAATTGCTTTTAAATGTTGCATTAGGCTCTACTATATCATCCATGTGTTTAATAATATTTCTATTTACGGATTTATAACTAAGCTGTTGTTTTTGCATTATCTTAATAAAAGTATCATAACCAATTTCTCGGTACCCTATATTTATAATGGTTTTAATAAATTTTGGTACCATGTTAGTTTCATCAGGTGTTATAGCTATTTTAATATCACTATAATAATTATTTACATCTAACTTTTCTTCGTAAGGAATAAAGTTAATGTGGCTTATTCCAAGTTCATAAAAGGTATTTGTCGTTTGTATTGTGCTTTCGTAAGAATCATTTACTACTAAAACATCTGTGTTGTTTGGAATATTTCGAATTTCATTGATATATTTTCTGCTTATACCTCTTGTCATAACTACTACGTTGTTAAAATTTTTAATGTGTTTTTTCAAGGGATAAATCATTTGCTCAAATAAAACTAAATATATGTCACCTTCAATTATTTCATGTTCTTTAAGCTCGTTTAAAAAAACATTATTTACTTGTACATATTTTTCGAAAATAGATTCCAAATTACTTTTTAAATATTCTATAACCGGCCAATTTTCTCTATTGTTATAAATCATCGATATTGTTTTCATAAAGTGATACCTCCAATTCCATATCCAAACTAATTATAACATAAATATGGTTAAATAATAGGATTAACTTGCGGAGTTATCCTATTATTTTTATTAATTTAAATATTTAAAATATAAATATCCACTGTTATTAATGTATTTAATATCTTTTATATATGGCACATAAATTGCTAACATATGTATGATGATAAAGTTTATCTACAAATATAAATAATAAATTTTTAAGGAGGTTATAAATGAGTGACAAAGATAGCTTAGTCAGGTTATTAGATTTAGATCCTGAATTTATCATTGACATTAAGTATGCAACAGACAACAATTTTACAAAACAAAGAGTATATAATTTTAATGATTGTTACTTAAACAAGGACACTGCAATATTACTTATTAAAGCAAAGAAAATATTTAAAAAAGATGGGTATAAGGTAAAAGTTTGGGATGCATACAGGCCTATAAGGGCACAAAAGCTATTGTTTGAAATTGTCCCAATTGATGATTTTGTTGCAACTCCACCAGATATGAGAAAACCAATTATTTTTGAATACAGCCATATGAATGGTTTAAGTGTAGATATAACTTTGGTGGATTCAAATGGAAATGAACTTGAAATGCCAACAGAATTTGATGATTTTACGGAAATGGCAGGGCTTGGGTGCGATAAAATACCACCTCAAGCAAGAAAAAATGCTGAATATTTAAAATCGGTTATGGAAAGTGTAGGATTTAAAGCTTATAGAAACGAATGGTGGCATTTTAATGATGTTGTTACAAAAGCTACACCATATTCTGATGTAGAATTTAATTAAGTTTATATTTAAAGTTATATGAAAAATAATTACTAACAAGGAGATATAAAATGAGTGATAAAGTTAAAAATTTAGAGCCTGTTAAATCAGAATTTAAACAAGAAATTGGAGTTTTTGGCGGCGTAAGTATTATTGGCGGTATCATGGTAGGTTCTGGTATATTTTATTTAGGTTCATATGTTTTAATGCGTACAGGCATGAGCTTAGGTCTAGCTTTATTATGCTGGGTAGTTGGTGGAATAGTATCACTGCTTGGAGGATTGTGTTTTGCTGAACTTGGTGCTTCTAGGCCTGTAGCAGGTGGAATGGTTGTTTATTTAAATGAAGCTTATCATCCTATTGTAGGTTTTTTGTTTGGATTTGTTAGCTGGTTACTTAGCGGTGCTGGATCTATTGCAGCAATTGCTGTTGCACTGCCAACTGCCTTAAGAACTTTTTTTGACCTTAGTGATTCGGTAATTAAACTTATAGCAATTGTATTGATTGTAGCTCTTACTGCGTATAATTATTTTGGAGTAAAAAAAGCATCTATATTACAAAATGTTTCAATGGTTGCTAAATTAATTCCAATCGGAATTATTATGTTTGGTGCTTTAATGTTTGGTAAGCAAACACCTGATTTAAGCCTTTTACCTCAAGATGGCAGTGTTGTAAGTTTTGGCAGCATTATAGGTATGATTGCATTTGCTACTGTTGCAACATTGTGGGCATATGAAGGATGGACTAATTTAAATACCGTAGCTGAAGAAATGAAGAACCCTAAAAGAAATTTACCTCTTTCTTTAGTTGTAGCAATTGGAAGTATTTTGGTTTTATATACTTTATTTAACTATTCAATATATAGAGTTTTGCCACATAATGAAATTGTCACTATGATTAATGATGGAAACTACTATCTTGGTACTGAAGTAGCTAAACGTATTTTTGGTAATGTTGGTGGTACAATAGTTCTAGTTGGTATGATAATTTCTATGTTTGGTTCATTAAATGGAATGATACTTGCTTTCCCAAGAACTTATTATGCAATGTCTAAAGAAGGACATTTCTTCAAAAGTTTTGGTAAATTGCATCCTACATACAAAGTTCCATCTTCTGCATTAATAGCACAATGTATAATAGCAGTAATTTTAGTATTATCTAGAAATCTTGATCAATTAACATCAATGGTAGTGTTTACTGGTATGTTATTTAATGTTTTAGTTGTTGGAGCTGTTTTAATTTATCGTAAAAAATATCCTACTTTAGAAAGACCTTATAAAATATTTGCATATCCAGCAACAGTAATTATAACTATATTAATTTTTGCTGGACTTATGATTAACACATTTATTGAAGATCCAGTTACTGCATTAATAGGATTTGTTGTTCCCGCTATTGGTTGTTTCGTTTATTATTACTTTGATAAACAACTAAAAAAGGATAGTAAAGGTATATAACTTTTAATAAATAAAAACATAATAAAATACAAGTTATTTAAGGAGAAATAAAATGATTACTTTATTTAAAAATGGTAACATTCGTACAATGGATTGCATGCATCCAAATGCTGATTGTTTTGTAGTTCAAGACAATAAATTTGCATATGTAGGTACTGAAGATGTTGCCCTTGAATATATCGAAGCAAACAGTAAGGATTTTGAAGAAGTTGACTTAAGTGGACATTGTGTTTTACCAGGTTTTAATGACTCGCATATGCATTTTATACATTTTGCTAAAAGTTTGCGCAGTATAAATTTAGTTGGTACAAAAAGTATTGATGAAATTAAGGAACGCTTAAAGGAAGGTATTAAAAATCGAAAATCAGATGATAAAACTTGGTTTGAAGGCGAAGGATGGAATCATGATTATTTTTTAGATGAAAAAAGATTCCCAAATAAATTTGATTTAGATGAAGTAACTGGTGATGTACCTACACTTATTATGCGTGCTTGCTTCCATATCGGAGTACTTAACAGTGCTGCTATGAAAGCTGTAGGACTAAATAAAGATACTGCATCTAAATATGGTAAGTTAGTTGGACTTTTACCTAATGGAGAACCAGATGGCATCATAAAAGAAAGTTTGTTAGATGATGTTAAAACTGAAATTTCCAGCTTAACATTAGACATTTTAAAGGAAATAATTGTAGCAGCTCAAGATAAAGCTTTTGCTCAAGGACTTACATCAGTACAAAGTGATGATGTAGGGTACACGCCTAACTATGATTATGATTTGCTTTTTCAAGCTTTTCGTGAATTAGACGAGGCTGGTAAGTTAAAAATTCGTGTTGGTGAGCAATGTTTATTACAAAAAACAGAAGCCATTCAAAAATTCTTTGATAAAGGATATAAATATGGTTTTGGCAATGATAAATATCGTGTAACTTGCGTTAAGCTGCTTAGCGATGGCTCTCTAGGTGCACGTACTGCTGCTTTGAGAAATAATTATGCAGATGATGCTAGTACAAATGGTATATCAATGTTTTCTCAAGAAGAATTAAATAAATTAGTGCTGCTTTCTCATAAAAACAATTGTCCTGTTGCAATACATGCTATAGGAGATAGAGCTATTGAAATATCATTGAATGCAATTGAAAATGCTCAACAATTGGATCCAGATCATCATCCTCGACATGGCATTGTACATTGTCAAATTACTGATTATGCTTTGCTAGATCGTCTTGTAGAATTGGATGTGTTAGCTTTTATCCAACCTATATTTATAGACTATGATATGAATATTGTTTATGACAGAGCAGGTGAAGAATTAGCAAAAACATCTTACGCATGGAAAACTATGATTGATAAAGGGATTTATGCATCATTTGGAACTGATTGTCCAGTTGAATCTTTCAATACTATGCCAAATATTTACTCAGCTGTAGCGAGAAAAAATATAACTGGAACTGAGAAGAAAACATATCTTCCTAATGAAAAGCTGAGCATTTATGAAGCAATAAATGCATATACAGTTGAAGGAGCATATGCTTCAGGGGAAGAACAAATAAAGGGAACAATTTCAGTTGGAAAATTAGCAGATTTTATTTTGCTAGATAAAGATTTGTTTAATTTACATTCTGATGAAGAAATTCTTGATACAAATGTAATTGAAACATATGTAGATGGGAATATGGTTTATACAAGTAGATAGAAATAATAAACCCCATGCAATATAGTAAGTATGTTGCATGGTTTCTATGTTTCTTTAACAAGTATTAAATAAGTTAAAATTAAGGAGATTAGATATGGAAAATTGTACAATTTCAATTTCTGATAAAAAGCAAGGTTCATTGGCTGTAGTTGGACATGTAGGGGTAGGTCATGTTCATAGCCATAGTTCATTTGTACAAGATGACTCAGCAGGATTTGCAGTAGTTGCATCTATAATGAAAAAAGCATTAAAAGTTAATACTCGAATTAAATCTGTTACAGGTGACTCTTCTACAGGGACAATAACTGTTAAAACATACGAAGGGGGAATTGGAAGAACATATTCTAGACGTGGATTAACACCTTATGAAATTGAATTATTGAATAGAGTTGTTGATGAAGATGGGATATATACACAAACTGCAGCAATAAAAACTTTTGGAAGAATGTATGGCCAAGGAGTGATGGAAACAGTAGTTTCTCTTCAAGGAGCTATCGCATTATCTGTGCTAGATTCTTTTTATAAAAAAGCTCCTGATAAAGTTTATATAACTACAGATAAGTTTGAAGGATTAATAGATAAAATGGCAGCAACAGTAGTTGATATAAATGGAATTCCTGTTTCACTATTATTAAATATTAATGGTTCCGATGGTGGTATTGGCCCAAATGAAGATAACGAAGGCAATACTTTATTTGGACAAAAAGGTGAATTGATGAAAATGTTAGGGATGGACAAGGTTCCTAATATCATTGTTGAGAGTAAAGCATGCATACCAGATATGGCTAAAAACATTCCGATGAATACATTTTTATTTCGTGCCCAAGATGAAATTGACAATTTGTCTGTTGCTAATGCATTAGTAGATGCAGCTGAATATTTAGATATTCCTTATATACTTAAAACAGATTCACTGCCTTTAGTAAAAGGTCAACTTGAAAAAGCTACAAAGGATTTTGCTGAAAAAATAGTAAGCTTAGGTGAATGTTTAAAATTATCTGATACTTCCAAAGATAAGGTGTCTTACATAGCTGAAATAGCAAAGTTAATAAGCGAAGACGCTGGAGGCATAAGTTTTATGTCAAATAGCCTCCATGAAGTGGTAAGGTCAGCTGGAATAGTGCCAGGCACCGCAGCTATTATTTCTTTATTAGTACCTCAAGAATATATAAATTATTGGAAAATTCCTATTTTGGATCAAGAAGATGTTTCGAAATATTTAGAAATAATTTTACTAGCTATCACAAAAATATATTTTAAATAAGAAAAGAAAATAAATAAACCTCATGATAATTGTTGAGCAAACGAGCTTGTCAAGTTAAATGCTTACTACAAAATACAAGCTTCTTCTCTTCCTATCATATCATTCATATTTACTGCAGTTACTATTCCTTCAGTTATTACCTCTGACATTTCATATATAAAAGACAATCTCGTATCTTGTACCAAATTATAAAAATCTTTATCATTAGAATCCACTATTCCAATTATAGATAAATCGCCTATTTCAGGCAATATTTTCCCGATGCCTTTTCCAGGCGTTATTGGGCCTTCTCTTACTTCAACTATTCCTTGGCTTTTCTTTGAACTCAAACAAGCATCTATAGCAATCACATTATCATAATTTTTACTTTTTATAGTTTTTATATACTCATTCATATTAATTGCATGAACAGGTTTATCCAAAGTTCCATATATGTCAATTTCTATATTTTCCTTTGTAAGCATAGTTCCTACTAAAGGGCCTAAACTGTCAACTATGCATTTATCAGTTCCTATACAAATAATTGCCGTGTTGCTACGTATATGTTCTGCTAAATAATGACCTATTTTTATTGCTGCAAAACTGTTTTTGTAATGAACTTCGATCGGATTCAAAAAAAACACCCCCTATGTATACTAGTATATACAAGTAGGGGGTATATTATTCTCTATTTAAACCTTGAAAGGTTTAATTTGCAGACAAATTATCCTACTACAACAGCTGTTCCAGAGGCTGTAACCATGAGCATGTTATTTGCTTGACCTAATACCTCATAATCAATATCTACGCCTACAACTGCATTAGCACCCATACTACTAGCCCTTTTCTTCATTTCTTCAATTGCATTTTCTCTAGCTTCTATTAATTCTCCTTCATAAGAACCTGACCTGCCACCAAAAAAATTAGTAAGTCCTGCAGCAAAATCTTTAATAAAGTCTACTCCCGATATAACCTCACCAAATACAATACCTTTGTATTCAGTGATTTTTTTACCTTCCAAAGATGGTGTTGTTGAAATAATCATAATAATCCTCCTGTAAAATTATTTTTTTTATTCTATGTTATTTATATCATAGTCAAATACTATTTTTTCATAATTATCATATTTATTTTCTATTGCATTGTTACGCAATACCAAATATAATTCAGCTTCTGTTGCAAATACATATGGATATACAAATAATATTCCTACACCTAAAGCTAATGCACCTAAAAGAAACCAGCCAATAAAAGATAAATCTAAAATAAAGATATCAAATTTATGTCCTTCTGTCATATCCATACTTAATTTAATTGCATCTTTAGACCCTATGATAGGATTATCCGCCAAAATATAGGGTACCATCCTATATTCATAATATTTAATTATACCTGGTATAATTAGCAACAAAGTCCATAGTGCATTATAAATAGCCTTGCGAATCATTGTACCAACTATATAACTATAATTTGGCCCCGTAAATGCAAAATTAAAGCAATTTTTGCTATCCATATATCTTGCAGATTGAACGAAATATTTTCTCCCACCAATTTCTAGTGAAAATCCAATCAAAATACGAAAGGCTAACGTTGCCAAGACAAGTCCAATTATTATAATAAAAAATTCTCGGTTATCTAATGAATAATTAGTAATTTCATCAATTGCATGTCTAAGAAAACCTCTAGAACTAGCTCTGTGTTCATTTACTTTATAATTAATTTCATCTCCATTAATTGACGCTATAACAATTACTATACTAATCAAAAAAGACTTCCAATAATTTATTGCTAAAACTGCCTTTGCCCTAGATTTTAATTCCTCTCTAGTCCACACTAATATGTTCCCCCTTAAATTCTTTGAAATTATTACTATATCAAATCATTATAACATAATTATTCTCAATATCATTTGTAATTTAATCTATTCTTTGGAACTATATTTTCGCAAGGAACAGCAACTTGACATTTTCCACAGCCATATCTAGGATTGTGTTCTTCAAAAATACTATCCAAAAATTCAGAACATTTAATATGGTCTTTTCCATTTTCAATTGATATAGCACCAGCTGGACAATTCTTTGAACACACCCCACACATAGAACAATATTCATAAATATCATCATAGTTTTTTTCACAAGGTTCCAAATATAATTCGGTAACTATACTGCCCAATCTCCCAGCCATACCTTTTCTAGTTATAATACCTTTAGAAAGTCCAAATGTTCCTAATCCACAAATAAATGCAACATGTCTCTCAGACCAATTGCTTGAAAAAGATGACTCTATTTTATCACTTTTTGTACTTGACCAAAATTTATTATCTAAAGCTGGAACAACACTATCAAATCCAGCTTCTTTTAACTTTGAATTTAAATATCTACAAAAACTGTTTAAAAATACTTGACCTTCAATACGCCCATGAAGCCAACCTGCTGATGGCCATATCATATCTATTTTATTACTTTCCCTAACTGCTTCGCTAAAAGGCAAAAAGAAAGAAACCACAGTCCTTGCTCCTGGCAACCATTCTTTAGGTAATATAAAATGTTCACCTATTACTGATGTTTCCTTAAGTACTTTAAAATTATTATCATCTGCACTTCCAAAAGCAAAAATAGGTTCTTCAAAAATTTTCATTCCCATTAAATTTTCTGATATTGCATTTTTTTCTGATATGTAATTTCCCTCTGATTTTTCAATGAAATCTGATGTAATCTTTATTATTTCTGATTTTAACATTAGAACCATCCCCTAATTTTTTTAATATACATTACAAGATATCATATCATAAAGCAAGCCAGAAACGGCTTGCATCACAACGATTCAATAAATACATCAAGACAAAGACGAATATCTTTGTTTCATTAATTGTGTTTATTATATCATATAAACTTAAAATAGGAAACAAATTACCCCTTATGACATCTTTATAATTATTAATATAATACCATATATTATATATTATGACTTACCTTTGTTGCATAGAAAACACAAAAAAACACTTCCTAATGTAATTATAAAGATAGGAAATGTTATTTTAATATGCCAAATTTTCGACAGTTCTTGTATGTTTTTATTTATATAAATAAGATTTCTCTTGCTTCATCTGGTGTAGCTATTTCACCTCTTAGCAAAATAGCCATTTTTATTTGTGTTACTCTATTAATTGGTATATTAACCAGAAGTATGTTTTAAAACAAAGTTTATTTAATATTTATCAGGGAAAATTTCTCTTTTAAGATTTATACGTTGTTATTTAAAAAATATTCAATTTAATTTACTGCTTATTCATTTATAATTTAACTTTCTACCGAAAGTGCCCAAAGATAAAGTGAAGCAACCGATCCATAGGGAGAATATCTTTTCTTATAACGCTCAAATTGTGTTTTAGTTAGTTCCTTGTGATGATATAAATTACACATCCCTCTTCTTATTGCAAGATCTCCCCAGCTTACGACATTTGGTCTTTGCATAGAAAAAATCATCAACATTTCGGCTGTCCAGATTCCGATTCCATGAAGTGCTGATAGTTCTTTAATTATTTCATCATCAGATAGGTTATGAAATTCATCAACGTTTAATTCCCCACCATAAACCTTTTCACCAATGTTCTTTATGTAGGACGCTTTTCTGACACTCATACCACATTTTTGTATGTCATTTATATCTGCCTCAACTATTGATTTAGGTGTGACTTCTCCAACAAGGCTGCAAAGTCTACCCCACACAGTAGCTGCCGCTTTGTTAGAAATTTGTTGACTTACAATACTACTTACAAGTGCAGTAAATAAATCTGGGGTTACCTCCCGTTCAATTTTTCCAATCCTATCAATGGCAATTGATAACTTTTTATCTTTTTTTTTTAAATAATTAATTTCCATTTCGCCATACATAAATATTTCCACTATAATACTCCTTAAACAAGTTCTTTAACTTCTAATTAAATCAGTATTCAATAAATAATTTATTCATCACTACACTTTTTAATGAAATTTGCTATATTGTTTTCTTCTTCTCTCACATTTACATTTAGTCTTCCTAATCTATCACATAATCCTAAAAGAGCAACTTCAAAGATATTTGCTTGCTGCTTCATAGTTTTAATATCTGCAAATGGTAAATTCTTTACAACATGTAGAATTTGCATATGCCACCTAACTAAAACTGACACATCTTCAATAAATTTATCTTCCGTAGTAAATTCCCTTAAGAAATCTTTCGCTAAATTAGCACCTATTTTATCATGGTCATAGGATGTAATTTTACCTTTTCGATTTTTAGTAGTACTTGGTTTTCCTATATCATGTAATAAAGCAGCCCACATAAAAACTTTCTCATTATTACTTTTAGCTTTATTTTTTGATGCATGATCTATTACTAGCATTGTATGATTCCAGACGTTGCCCTCTGGATGATGTTTCGGAGATTGCTCAGCCTCTTTTAATTTATATAATAGTTGAAGAGGATACTGTTGAAAAAAATTCATGTTCACTATGCTATTTAAATAGTTTGATGGTTCTTCATCATTTAACAAGTGATAACTCATTTCATTAAAAATGTCCTCTTTAGAACGTTCTGAATTAATTTCAATTTTTTTATTTTTAGTATTAATTGTCATGTAATTCTCCTTAATATAATTAATTTAATAGTTCCATTTATTAAGTAGAATGCCACTGCACTATAAAATTATACTTTTATATTATTACACTCGGTATCATAATAATTATAGCAAACTATCGATTAGTTTATTTGTAAATTCTTTTATAAGTTCTATCGTAATATTAATTTCTTCTTGTGTAATATAATCAAGATGAATTCCGCAAGTTACAACAACAGTTTTATTTAATTTAGATGAAAGATCATTAGATACAACCCTCGCTACTTCATCATCCTTATGTCCAACTAAGTTTAAAACAGAAGTTGTGGCACTAACAACACTTGTATCTGACAAGCTAGGTCTTGGGACGCTTATAGTTACACATCCTATATGGGGGCTCTCTCCACCGGATATTATTACACATAAATCCTCGCCAATTAAAAAAGCCTTCATATTTAATTTTATTCTATCTCTTTCTAAATTAAATTCATACATACTTAAACCTCTTCACCCCATCTTTTAAAACCGTGTACCTCGATACCGAATTTATCCAAAATTTTCGCAACAATATGTTTATTCATATCTTCAATACTTAAAGGTTTATTGTAATAAGTTACCATTGGAGGTATAATCATCGCTCCAGCCTGAGCTAATGTTAGCATGTTCTTTAGATGAATTACACTTAAAGGGCTTTCTCTTGAAACTACAACTAATCTTCGTCCTTCTTTTATGGTAACATCTGCTGCTCTTAGTAACAAATTATCAGAATATCCACTTGCAACACCAGCAATAGTTTTCATACTGCATGGAATTATAACCATACCTTCTGTTTTAAAAGTTCCGCTAGCTAAGCTATCGCCAATATTATATATATTATAGACCTTATCAGCTAGTTTTTCTACTTCTTCAATTGTGTATTCGGTTTCGTCTCTTATTGTTAGCTCTGCACCTTTCGAAATAACTAAATGAGTTTCCCAATCTGAGAATCCCTTCATCGTTTCTAATAAATTTATACCTAATATGGCACCACTTGCTCCACTTATTCCAACAACTAGTCTTTTTTTATTCATTTGATTTTCCAAAACAATCCCGTAACTTTAATATAATATGTATCTTTCATACTTGCTTTCTCCATTCCTCAATGATTTATATAAGTATATTATCTTTTTTACGTATGTTTAAGCCTTTCAATCTTGCTTTGTGTTCATACATAGCTCTATCTGCTTGCATAATTATATCATAAATACTTGCACTTTGTTCTTTGGTATATTTAGCATATCCATATGCAAATATTATTTTAACTATATTTTTTTTATTAAATTCATTTGAAAATGCTTCCAATTCTCCTAATGCTTTATCAATTATTTCATTGGAAACATTGAAGCAAATAACACAAAATTCATCACCACCAAGTCTATACGGCTCACCTATATTTTTAAAACTTTGTTTTAAAATTTTTGCGGCATTATAAATTGCATTATCACCAAATTTATGTCCTAAATTATCATTTATTTTCTTAAAGTCATTTAAATCAAACATTATTATAGTAATATTATTATAACTTTTTTGATATTTTTCTATTTCTTTTTCAAATGTTTCTCTATTCTTAATTCCACTTATCGTATCATACTTAAATTGTAACTCTCTAAGAAAAATATAAAATATTAACAATGTTAATGCTACACTTCCCCATATTATAAGAAGCCCAGGAAAGATAGTTTGCAAAATTGTTGAAAATATTGGTATTGTAAAGAGAAAATTCAAAAATATCTTATCATCATTATCAAACACTAAATTATTTTTTGCTAAATTTATTATCAAAATTAAATAATAAATCATACCTATTATTGTAGTTATGTAGAAAAAGTTTCCTCTAACATATTGGCTCTGATTATTGAAATAAAAAAGCCAACCCGTTCTATAACTTAAAACACTTATTAAGGCATTAATTAATAATGGAATAGCCATAATTATACTATTCCTATCAATTTTCTCCTTGATAAATAATATAAATATATATGGAACTAATGGAGACATTGAAAATCCAATAGCATTAACAATTTTATTTAATATTAATACATTATTTATATTTGAAGACTCAAGTAAAATAGTTGTAATTTCTAAAAGCAATAAAATAATTGTAACTGCTGACGCATATAAGTAAATTTTCGTTTTATAACTATCAACTATAGTATTACGAACTGCTAAATTTATTGTAAAACAAAGTGCAATAATTCCAAGAACATTTGTGCTGATTGAAAAATTCATATAAAATCAGTCCTCTCAAATTAATTTTATTTCTAGTAATTAAAGCTGTTAAAAAGAATAAGTAAAATTTATTATATTTGTCTAATGATAAATAGTGTTATCTTACATTTAAAATTTTAATAAATATACAATATAATTATACTACAATTAAGTATACATTTCTACCATTTTAAATATAGATAAAACAAAAATCTTCTACTACAGAAGATTTTTTGCTCCAAAAATTATAATTCTATGTCGTCACAACTTTGTGAATTTGAAGTTGTAAAATAGTTCATCACATTCAAATAGTCAATCCTTAAATACCCTTTTATCTTTTAAGTTCGCTAATTAAGTTTACCATCTCAATTGCTGTACAAGCTGCATCATATCCTTTGTTCCCTGCTTTTGTACCAGCTCTTTCAATTGCTTGTTCAATCGTATCAGTTGTTAATACTCCAAATATAACAGGTATGCCCGATTCTAGCGAAACATGAGCTATACCTTTTGTTACTTCACTTGAAACATAATCAAAATGAGGAGTTGAACCTTTGATTACAGCTCCTACACAGATTACTGCACTATATTTATTTAAACCAACCATTGTTTTTGCAATCAAAGGTATTTCAAAAGCACCTGGAACCCATGAAATTTCTATATCATCTTCTGATACACCATGCCTTTTTAATGCATCTAATGCCCCTGAAAGAAGCTTTCCACCAATAAATTCATTAAATCTACCAACAACTATCCCATATTTTTTATTATTTGATACTAATTTACCTTCATAAATTCTCATTTATTTGTCCTCCTTAAATTTCAATTCATGTCCCATCTTCTCTTTTTTAGTTCTTAGGTAAAATTCATTTTTTTCATTATGATTTAATTGAATATTTTCTTTGTCTACAATATCAATCCCAAAACCAGATAATCCTATTATCTTCTTCGGGTTATTTGTCAATAATTTTACTTTTCTTAATCCAAGATCATAAAGTATTTGTGCACCAATCCCATAATCTCTTAAATCATCTTTAAACCCTAACGCAATATTTGCTTCCACTGTATCAAGTCCTTTATCTTGGAGAGCATAAGCTTTTATTTTATTAATTAAACCTATCCCTCTTCCTTCTTGTCTCATATACAAAAGCACTCCACGACCTTCTTTTTGAATTCTCTTAACAGCTTCGGCAAATTGCTCTCCACAATCACATCTTGAAGAACCAAAAGCATCTCCAGTTAAACACTCAGAATGTACACGAACCAATACAGGTTCATCAGTAGCAATATCACCTTTAACTAGTGCAACATGATGTTCACCATTCAATTTATTTACATATCCAACAATTTTAAAATCACCATATTTAGTAGGTAATTCGGCAGTAGCTGCTCTTTCAACGAGAACTTCCTTTTTTCTCTTATATTCAACTAAATCTTTAATAGTTATCATCTTAAGGTTATGTTTTTTAGCATAATTGATTAAATTCGGTACTCTAGCCATCGTTCCGTCTTCATTCATTATTTCACATATTACACCAGCTGGACAAAATCCAGCCAATCTTGCAAGATCTACAGAAGCTTCAGTATGACCCGTTCTCTCTAAAACTCCACCATCCTTTGCTACAAGGGGGAAAATATGCCCAGGTCTATTAAAGTCATTTTCCTTTGCATCTTTTTCTAATAGATGTTTGATTGTTTCTGCTCTTTCAAAAGCGGAAATTCCTGTAGTAGACCTTACTGAGTCAACAGACACAGTAAATGCTGTATTTTTGGGATCAGTATTTTTATATACCATATTACTTATGTTTAATTCATCTAATCTTTCTTTCAACATAGGGACACAAATAAGACCTCTACCATACTTAGCCATAAAGTTTATTGCTTCAGGTGTAACCTTTTCTGCTGCCATAAGCAAATCGCCTTCATTTTCCCTATCTTCATCGTCTACCACTATTATCATTTTTCCTTCTCTTAAATCACCTATCGCTTCATCAATTATATTAAACATTTCATCCTCCTAGATGTCTTTATAAAAAACCATTTTCTTCTAAAAAATTCATATTAATTGTATCTTCCTTAACTTCTTTAAAGGTTAAAAATCTTTCAATATACTTTCCTACAATGTCACATTCCAGATTTACTTCATCTCCAACTTTTTTCTTTAATAAAATTGTCTCTTCTTTTGTTATTGGAATTATTGAAACTCTTAAAAAATTATCAACTACTTCAACAACTGTTAAACTTGTGCCATCAATTGCAATTGAGCCTTTTGGTATAATATATTTTATAACTTCTACATTAGTTTCAATAATTACCCATGTTGCATTATCTTCAACTTTAAAATCTCTTATAACACCTGTTCCATCAACATGTCCGGAAACAATATGACCTCCAAGTCTATCATTTACTTTCAGAGCTCTTTCAAGATTAACTAAACTACCTGGTCTTAACTTTCCAAGATTTGTTTTTCGCATTGTCTCAGGCATAACGTCAACTGTAAAAGTATTGTTAGTGAAACTTGTAACAGTTAAACAAACACCATTGGTACTAATGCTGTCACCTATCTTTATATTTTCAAGAATCTTACTAGCTTTCAAAGTAAGTTTCATGGATTTTTCTCCATTAACTGATCCTTCCATTGTCCCTATTTCTTCTACTAATCCCGTAAACATATTAACTCATCTCCTCTCTGGTATATGCTTCTATCATAATATCTTCGTCAAAATTACTTATTTGAATATCATGTAATATAACTGCATCGGTAAGTCTTTCAAATCCATCTCCTCCAATAGAAGTTTTCGCATCTTTTCCACCTATAATCTTTGGTGCTAAAAATGTAATAACCTTGTCTACAAGACATTCCTTGACAACAGAAAAGTTTAATGTTGACCCACCTTCGACCAGCACGCTGTCTATACATTTTTGCCCTAAATAATCAAATAGATATTTGAGATCTACTCTATATTCTTTCATAGGCGCTACAACTACTTCTACACCTTCAATATTTTTTAATTTCTCTATTTTTTTACTATCTGCATTCTTAGTAGTTGCTATAATTGTGTTCTTAGGTGAATTTATATTTAATACTTTTGATTTTAATGGTATTCTCAAAGATGAATCCACAATAATTCTTGTAGCATCTATCCCGCCATGTTCTAATCTAGTTGTCAATGATGGATTATCAGATATTATTGTGTTAACTCCTACCATTATTCCCGAAACTTGATTTCTTAATTCATGCACATAACTTCTAGATTTTTCATTAGTTATCCACATTGATTCGCCAGTTTTTGTGGCAATTTTTCCATCAATGGTCATTGCTGTTTTAAGTATACAAAATGGTTTTTTATCTCTTATATACTTTAAGAAAATTTCATTTACTTTTCTTGCTTCTTTTTCAAGGATACCTATAACAACTTCTATTCCGTTCTTCCTAAGAATTTCTATTCCTTTGCCTGCAACTTTAGGATTGGGATCTATCATAGAAATTACAACTTTAGATATTTTTTTACTCACTAATAAATCTACACAAGGAGGTGTTTTCCCATAATGTGAACAAGGCTCTAAAGTCACGTATATAGTAGCACCTTCGACATCCTCCTTTGCACTTTTAATTGCATTTACTTCTGCATGTGGACCTCCATAATATTCATGGTATCCTTCCCCAATTATTTTTCCATCTTTAACTATAACAGCTCCAACCAAAGGGTTTGGGCTTGTTTTTCCAATGCCATTCAAAGATAAATCCAAAGCTCTTTTCATATAAACATTATCCATATTTACCTCCGTAAAACAAAAATAGGTTCTGAAATAAAACTTCAGAACCTATTACTATTCAATATAACAAATATACTAAATCATTTGTTAATTTCTTCTCCCATCCAGACTTTACTGTCGGTCTTGGAATTACACCAAGTCAACCACAATTGTGGTTCGTGGACTTTACCACCGGTCGGGAATTTCACCCTGCCCTGAAGATTTATTCAATTTTATGTAAGTATAATACTTCTTAAAATAAAAGTCAAATATTTTTTTAAACTATTTCATAAACTCAATTTAAACATATAAAACGTAACTAATATTATATACTAACATTAATTTTGCTTAACTTCTTATATAAATATCTACTTTTCTTTGATTCTTCACCCTTTCCCATAATTAAATTATACCACATTTTTAAATAATCAAACAACTAATCTCAAGAAAATACAAATAATTCAAATTTTATACTTGACAATACTATTCTATTGTACTATATTTAAGTGGACTAGGGGTGCCTAATGAGTTAGGCTGAGAGGAAACTATGTAATGTTTTAAACCCTGAAGCGGTGAAAACTGCTTTGCACCTGATCCAGATAATGCTGGCGTAGGGATGTATATATAATTGCTTGCAGGGCCTTTTAGCAAATGTACATACACATACCTCTCCGGTAATTGGAGAGGTATTTTTTATTAAAAAAGGAGGAAATAAAATGAATGCAAATGTAGCAATTCAAGTTTTACCACATGTTAGTACAGATGAGGAAGTTATAAAAATCGTTGATGAGGTAATTAATTATATCAAAAGCACAGGATTTACATATTATGTAGGTCCATGCGAAACAGCTATTGAGGGAGATTACGAAGAATTAATGGAAGTAGTTAAAAATTGTCATTATATAGCAATTAAAGCTGGTTGTCCAAAAGTAGCTTCTTATGTAAAAATTAGCTTTGCACCAGAGGGCGGTGTACTTACAATTGACAAAAAAGTTACAAAACATCATAAATAAAATATCGCCGATATTAGCGATATCAATAATATTAATTGTGTGGCAGATACTTTCATCAACTGGAATAGTTCCAAAATTTATGCTTCCATCTCCAGCTGATGTAGTAATGGCATTCATTAATGATTTTGGACTTCTAATGTCCCATGCAAAAACAACACTTTCAGAAGCTTTCTTAGGATTATCAATTGGTATATTGTTTGGATTTATTGTAGCAGTAATTATGGACAGATTTCAGGTTGCCTATAGAGCAATCTATCCAGTTCTAGTTATTACACAAACAGTTCCTACAGTAGCAATTGCTCCCCTATTAGTGCTTTGGATGGGGTATGGAATACTTCCTAAAATTACGTTAATTGTCATTACATCATTTTTCCCAATTACAATTGGACTATTAGATGGATTCCGTTCCACCGATAATGATGCCCTAAATCTCATGCGATCAATGGGTGCAAATAGAATGCAACGTTTTTTTCACATTAAACTTCCAAGCTCTTTGAGTCATTTTTTTGCAGGACTAAGAATTTCGGTATCTTATTCTGTAATTGGTGCAGTAGTTGCAGAATGGCTGGGTGGTTTTAGTGGACTAGGTGTTTACATGACAAGAGTGAGAAAATCCTATTCGTTTGATAAAATGTTTGCTGTAATATTTTTTATTTCGCTAATTAGTTTATTATTAGTTTTAGCTGTAACATTTATACAAAAATCAACAATGCCATGGGAAAGAAAAGAATCTATAAAAAATTAAGAAAAAAAGAGGTATTAAATTAATGAAAAAGATAATATGTATATTGTTAATAGCTGTTTTAGCATTAACATCATGCTCAGGAAAAGAAAATAATCAAGGTTCAACTGGAACTTCTGATAATAAGGAAAAAGTACGAATTGTTCTTGACTGGACCCCTAATACAAACCATACTGGATTATATGTTGCACAAGCAAAAGGATTCTTTGATACAGCAGGATTTGAAGTAGAAATTATGCAGCCACCAGAAGGAAGTACGACATCTTTAATTGGATCTGGTGGAGCAGAGTTTGGTATTAGTTTTCAAGATACATTAGCACCTGCTTTTGCATCTGATAATCCTATGCCAGTTACAACTGTAGCAACTATTATTCAACACAATACTTCTGGAATAGTATCTTTAAAAGATACCGGTATTGATACTCCATCTAAATTAGCTGGTCACTCATATGCTACATGGGATTCACCAATTGAGCTTGCAATTATAAAAAAGATTGTGGAAGATGATGGTGGAAGTTTTGATGATATTAAATTAATTCCAAATACAGTAACTGATGTAGTAACTGCGCTTCAAACAGATATAGAATCAGTTTGGGTATACTATGCTTGGGACGGAATTGCAACAGAAGTTGCAAATCTTGATACAAACTATTTAAATTTTGCAGACTTTGGCAAAGAACTCGACTACTATAATCCAGTTATTATAGCAAATAATGATTATCTTAAAAACAATCCAGACCAAGCTAAAAAAGTATTAAATGCAATAAAACAAGGTTATGAATATGCCATAGAAAATCCTGATGAAGCAGCTGACATATTGTTGGAAGAAGTGCCTGAATTGGACGAAAAGCTTGTAAAAGCTAGTCAAAACTGGTTAGCAGGACAATATAAAGCAGAGGTTGAACAATGGGGTTACATTGACCCAGCTAGATGGGATGCTTTCTATGCTTGGTTGTTTGAAAATGGTTTGATAGAAAAGGAAATACCTGCTGGAACAGGCTTTACTAACGAATTTTTATCAGAATAATTTTAAAATTGAAAGGATTTATATATGAAAAAGCTAACCGCTAATAATATCACTGTCAGCTATGATGGAATAAAAATTATAGAAGATATTTCTATTGAATTAAATAAATATGAAATTGTATGCCTTTTAGGTATAAGCGGTGGTGGAAAAACTACATTATTCAATGTTATTTCAGGTTTATTAGTTCCTGATACTGGAAATGTTATATTAGATGGAGAAAATATTACTGGTCAAGCTGGAAAAACCAGTTACATGCTTCAAAAAGATTTGCTTCTACCTTTTAAAACAATTATAGATAATGTTTCTCTTCCTTTATTAATTAAAGGAATGAAAAAACAGACAGCAAGAGAAACTGCTTCGAAATACTTTGATGAGTTTGGTTTATCTGGAACTAACAAGAAGTACCCTCATCAATTATCAGGTGGAATGAGGCAAAGGGCAGCATTACTTAGAACATATTTATTTTCAAACAAAGTCGCATTGCTAGATGAACCATTTAGTGCGCTTGATACAATTACAAAAAGTAGTATGCACCAGTGGTATTTAGATATAATGGAACAAATTAAGCTTTCAACGCTATTCATTACTCATGATATTGATGAAGCTATTTTATTATCAGATCGAATTTACATTTTGTCTGGAAAACCTGGGAAAATAGTAGATGAAATTAAAATTAAAGAATCAAAACCTAGAAATAAAGATTTTATTGTAAGCGAAGAGTTTATGAACTATAAAAGACATATTTTAAAAGTATTAGAACAATAAAACAACTAAAAAGCAGTAAAGATATGGAGTATATCTTTACTGCTTTTTAATTATACCAATATATCACATAATGTAAATTGACCTAATAATTAGAGCATAAAGTAATTATCATTATAAGCAACGGTAACCTTTATCAAAATTCTACATAAAATACAAGAAAATTGTAAAGCAAAAGGAGGCCTCATGCATTTTCAATATGATGCTGCCATAATCGGCGGTGATCTAAGACAAATTTATTTAGCTTATATTTTAGAAAAAAACGGTTATAAGATAATCACTTTTGGACTAAATTATATTATTCCGAACTTTAACCTAAACTTTACAAGCTCTTACGAACAAGCAATGTCATCAAGCAATACAATTATTTCACCTATTCCTTTTTCAAGAGATAAAATTTATATTACTGGTCTAGAAAATAATACTTCTAATGATAATAATAAGTTATCTGTAGAAGCATTTTTAAAAAACCTACAACATGATCATTATTTAATTGGAGGTAATATTTATAATGAAGTTATTGATATCTGCTCAAATGAGAACATCCCCTACTTTGATTTAATGAAAAACGAAGATATTGCACTACTAAATGCAATCGCAACAGCAGAAGGTACTATAGCAGAGGCAATATATAAAAGTAGCATTAATCTTCACAATAGTAATGCTTTAGTTTTAGGTTATGGCAAATGCGGAAAAGTATTAGCATCAAAATTACAAGCAATTGGGGTTAACGTCACAGTTGCCGCTAGAAAAAAAAATGCATTAGTAGAAGCATATACTAATTGCATCGAAGGCATAAAACTTTATAAGATAAAATCAGAAATCAAAAATTTTAATTTTATTTTCAATACAGTACCCTCTCTTATCTTGGATGAAAAACTGCTTTTATCTATATCTCCCGAAACTACAATTATAGATATTGCATCCCAACCTGGTGGAGTTGATTATGAAACAGCAAAAAATCTTAATTTAAATGCACATTTATGCTTAGGTATTCCAGGTAAAATATCACCAAAGTCTTCTGCTGAAATTTTAGCAGATGTTATTTTGCCAATCTTAAAAGAAAGGAAAGATTAAATTGATATTATCAGGTAAAAATATAGGAATTGGTATTACTGGTTCCTTTTGTACTTTTGATAAAATAATACCCCAAATTGTAAAATTAGTTGAACAAGGAGCAAATGTATATCCAGTTTTATCTAGCAATGCAAAGTCTATTGACAGTAGATTTGGAGATGCAAAAGATTTTATTGAAATAATATTTGATATTACAAGAAATAAATTAATTACTACAATTGAAGATGCAGAACCAATAGGTCCAAATAATATGTTTGATATTTTTTTAATAGCGCCCTGTACTGGTAACACAATGGCAAAGCTAAGTAGTGGAATAACTGATACCCCTGTTTTAATGGCGGCCAAATCTCACCTTAGAGTCAATAAGCCTGTTATAATTTCTATTTCAACAAATGATGCACTTGGATTGAATTTTAAAAATATAGCTAACCTCTACAATACAAAAAATATTTTTTTTGTTCCATTTGGGCAAGATAACTACAAAACAAAACCTAATTCAATGGTAGCTAATATTGATAAAATCGTTCCAACATTAGAAATGGCTTTAGAAGGTAAACAGATTCAACCTGTTATTTGTTAGTATACGCATATTTTAAGTAATCGCTGTAATTCAATTATTGAGTTTACAGTGATTTTACTGTTTTCCCAAATATTCTATTGTTTATTTTATTAATATACTATATAATCATAGCTAGATAGCAGTTGAAATTAGGGGGTATATTTTGAATGATTTTTTTGCAAGAACCATTAAATTAATACTTGGATTATTTCTTTATGCTCTTGGATTGGTATTCAGCATCAATGCAAATATTGGTCTTGCACCATGGGATGCCTTCACAATTGGTGTATCTCGTGTATCTGGTATGTCATATGGAATAGTTAGCATTATCACCGGCATCTTAATTCTGTTTATCGTTGTGAAATTTTTAAAAGAAAAAATCGGTATAGGCACTATTTTAAACACTGTACTTATAGGTGTATTTGTAGATATACTACAGTACTCAAATTTAATACCTTACATGACCAATTTTTTTCTAGGGATATTAATGCTCTTATGCGGACAATTTGTTGTTAGTTTAGCATCGTACTTCTATATAAGTACAGGTTTTGGTTGTGGCCCTAGAGATTCACTGATGGTTGGACTTAGCAAAAAGTTTACAAGTATTCCAATTGGTGCTATACGTGGAGGAATAGAAGGAACTGTTCTTCTAATAGGATGGTTTCTAGGCGCTAAAGTCGGATTAGGAACAGTCATTGCAGTTTTTGGAATGGGTTTTATCATTCAAACTACTTTTAAGTTATTAAATTTTGATGTTAAATCTATAGTTCATGAAAGTATATTTCAAACAGCAATAAATTTTAAATTATATTTATGTAAAGTTGAACCTAAATAATATATATCCAATATTGAATATTTCATCAATTATAAAAGGCTATACATTTAAAATAAATGTATAGCCTTTTATACGCATTACTTACTCAATCTATACCATAGAAGAAAGCACAGATGTTTTAGTTACAATTCCTCTTAGTACATTATCATCATTTACGACAGCAATTGGAAAACTAGCTTCCACTGCAAGTGGTAAAACATCATTAATTAAAGTATCCTCAGTTGTAGTTACAGTATCACCAATTATAAAATCAAACAAAGGTAAATTTTCTTTATTTGCTTTGATTGCTGAATCAATTGTGATAACACCCTTAAATCTCATCTTACCATCTACCGCATATGCGCTAGATACAGAATTTTGTCTCATTTCACGTATTGCATTAATGGCTGAATCCTTTTCTCGTACAAGGCATGATGGTGTAATCATAATATGCTTAACACTTAATACTCTTGTTTTATCTGCACTATCAATAAATCTCTTGACATAGTCATCAGCTGGATTTGCAGACATGTTTTCTGGTGTATCTATTTGAATAACCTTACCATCCCTCATTATTGCTACGGTATCACCAAGCTTAAATGCTTCATTAATATCGTGTGTAATAAATATTACGGTTTTTTCTAATTTTCGCTGAATAGATAATAATTCAAACTGCATATCCTTTCTTACTAGTGGGTCAAGAGCAGAGAAGGGTTCATCCATTAATAATACTTCCGGATCATTTGCTAATGCTCTAGCTAGTCCAACTCTTTGTTTCATACCACCTGAAAGGCTTGTAATCAAATTGTTTTCCCAGCCTTCAAGACCTACAAGTTTTGTCATATCCGTGGCCTTTTTTTGTCTTTCATCTTTAGGTACACCTTTAACCTCTAATCCATATGCTACATTGTCCATTACACTTCTGTGAGACATTAAGCCAAAATTCTGAAATACCATTGATATTTTATTTCTCCTAAACTCTAACAACTCTTTTTTATCAAGCTTTTCTACTTCTTTATTCTCGTAAGTTATTTTGCCTGATGTTGGTTTTAAAAGACGATTAAAACATCTAACCAATGTAGATTTTCCCGATCCAGATAACCCTATTATAACGAAAATTTCACCACGCTTAATTTTCATAGATACATCCCAAAGTGCTATTGTAACACCTGTTTTCTTTAGTACCTCTTCTTTTTCAGCGCCTTCTTTCATCATTTTAGTAGCTTCTTTTTTATTCATTCCATATAACTTAGATACATTACTTACTTCTATTATATTTTCTGCATCTCTAGCTTCAACAACATTATTAATATTTATATCTTCACTTAAAGAATTTATTTTATTAGTTTCATTAATATCCTTAGCTTGTTTGTTTTCCATTATTCAATCACCTCACTATTCTTAATTAATCCTTGTGTAAGGCGGTCGAGTATTATTGCAACCATAACTATTGCAACGCCTGGCAACAGTGCTTTACCCATTTCTACTCTATTTGTTGCAAGTAATATTTCTAATCCTAATCCTTCTGCACCTATTAAAGCACATGTAACAACCATAGACATTGCCATCATAATGGTTTGATTTACGCCTGTCATAATAGTAGGTATCGCTTGAGGAATTTGAACTTTTACAAGAGCTTGCATCCTTGTAGAGCCAAAAGCTATAGCAGCTTCCTTTACTTCTGGATCTACGTGCATTATACCATGACTTGTCATTCTAACCATTGGTACTACTGAATATATAGTAGTTGCTAATAATGCGGGGGTTGATCCTGTACTAAATAAAATAACTGCTGGCACCAAATATACAAAAGTAGGCATTGTTTGCATTAAATCTAATATTGGCCTAATAACTTTTTCTGCACGTTTACTCATAGCAATAAATATTCCTAGTGGAAAACCAATTGCTAATGATAAAGTTACAGAAGCAATTACAATGCTTAGTGTTGCAATCATGTGTGTCCACAGTCCACTGCTTCCTATGAAAATAAGCATAGCCCCGAACATTAGTCCCACATATACTTTTTTACTTATTCGATACCCCAAATATGCAATTATCAACACTAGTATAAACCAAGGAATCATGGTTAATAACCAATTGATTCCTTTAATGGAGTCTATAATGACAGATTTAATTGCACTAAGTATTTCACGGTTATTTCTACTAAATAGTTTAACCGCATCATCTATTGTCGATCCCAAATTAAATTGCCATGATTCTGGAAACGAAAAAATGTAATTATCCAATTATGTCAAATCTCCTTTCATGAATAGTTAGACTAAAGTATTGCACGAACTTTATCTGCTTTATCTTTTGGTAACCATTCATCTAATAAATTGTCATGTTCCTTCAATAACCATTTTGCGGCTTCTTCATGAGTAGCTTTTGTTTCATCAAGATATGCTAATGCCTCACTTATTACAGCACTCCCAGTTTTGTATTTTGTAAAAAACTCAAGCAATTCAGGTGCCTTTTCAGCAAAATTCCTGCTAGTTACAATTTTAAGTTCCTGTGATGGATATGCACATTTTCCTTCAATATATAAATCTGGATCATAAGGTGCATCCTCAAGCAATACTATATCCAATTTACCACTAACCCAAGTTGGTTCATAGCAATACCCAACCCATGGTTCGCCTAAATTATATGCTGATACTAATGATGCAAATAAAGTAGCTTCACTACCTAATCTTGTGTATTTGTACATTTCATCTAAACCATAGTATTCATATTTTTTGTAAAGAATTTCATCTGCCATCCAGCCTGGAATTCCACCATAGATACGTCCCATTGATTCATCTTCGTCATCTGGAAAAAGATCTGCATATTTTTTTAAATCTTCAACTGTTTTTAAATCTGGAGCCATTGGCTCTATACCACGTTCAGCATCTCCTTCAATAACATATCTAGGAACATATACTCCCTGGTTGCTATCCGGAACTAAAACTCCTATATCAACAACATCTCCATTAGCTAAATCATCAGGATAACTAACAACATTGTCTGTCCAACTTTCAATATCAATATCAATATCGCCCGATACTAATGCCTGCCAGTTCATAGTAGATGAACCTGTTGAAGTCTCAAACGTATATCCTTCATAAGCATTTTCAACTATTAATTTAGCTATTTCATTATGTAACATTTGGCTATCCCAACCATTACCTGTTGCAATAATATTTACAGGGTCCTTATTCTCCTCTTTTTGTTGTTCATTTGCTTGTCCATCTGGTTGCTCTGTAGCTGTCTCTTTTGAACAGCCTGTAAACATAAACACAGAAATAACAAGTACCATTAGTAATGCTAATACTTTTTTCATACTTTCCTCCATTAGTTTTATTTATTTTTATTATCGAAACCAAGAAAAGGTTAACAATAATCCCAATTAATGGGCTTGTTAAACGAAAACATTTGCTTGTATAAACAAACATTTTATTTTTTACATTTAGTCGTAATTATTAAAAGACAATAAACATATTTAGTAATATGTTTTGCTTATCTTTTTATTTTATCACTGTTTAATAAAATAGAATTTGTGATACATTAATAATTTATAATTAATGTAATAAATAAGGTTTTAAGAATATCTTAATATACTTGTTCACTACCTTTTAATTAACAAGAATAAAGGTCAAAGTATATTTGATAGCTATGATATATTAAATATATAGGTCGATTATTAAGCTATATACAAATTGTATAAACTGTACAATTAATTATAACACAATATTTATGCTTGTCAACTAAAACTTAGTTATGTCCAATCTTGTCTAAATTAGTAATGTGCATTTTAAGCCAATTTTTATTATCCGTTAACTTGTTAATTATATGTCAAAACACAAGCAAAAATATATGCCATTATTTTTTTATGCATATTTTTATTTTTATTCACCGCAATGTATTTAAATAATTTCATTAATTATTGAAACTAATTAATATTTTATTTTTAATTTGACCTTTATTCTTATAATATTTTTGTAGATATAATTATATAAAAACCTCCAAATTATGATTAAAATTTGGAGGTTTGATATAATTTTTATTTAAATCTGATGCATATCAATTAGTTCTAATTTTACTTTGAAATCTTCTCTCAACAATCCGTAGTCATCATATTCGCATTCTCCTACCTGATTGTCATATGGGTCATATCTAAGATGTTTTTTTGGTGGATCGAATTCATGTTGAAATTCAGAAGCAGCTGGCATTCTAAATGGGTCTAAGTTTCCAAAATAAAAATTCCAACTTTCCTTGTCACCCCTTCTATATGCACTTCCTCCAAATGAAGGATCTGCAAACAACCATCCATATGGTTCTATGTAAAATTCTGCCCAATCATGGCAGCCCACATAATATGGAGTAACATATAATCCCGATTGCCATCTAGCTGGGATCCCAACATACCTGCACAAAGTTATAAACAACAGAGCTTGAACTCCACAGTCACCCTTTAAGTTTAAAGCTGCATATTCTGGTATATTAGTAATAGTAAAATATTTCCTCATATATGAATACATTATTTTTGTAGTTATAAAGTCATAAATTTTTCTTGCCTTTATTAATGGGTTTGTTTCATCCCCAATTAATTCCTTGGCTAACTCTTTTATATACGGAGTAAACATAATATGTGGTGCATGTTCCTCTGTATCAAAACTTGGTTGAATTTCATTAACTTTAGATTCATCTAAGTTAACATATTTCAAATAGTTTTCATATGTATATTCTACTGAAAATTCATGATCATCTCTTAATTTTTCTTCAAAAAATGCTGTTCTTTGTGGGTAATCATGAGATGAAATATATTTAGCTTGAGTTTTTAATATATTTATATTTTTTACCTGTCTATAACCTATTGGTAAAGGTAGGTGAACTTTAATATTTTCATTTACCCTTGAATATTCTTTTTTAATCTTTAACGAAGTTCTTAAATGTATAAAATAAGATACTTCACCTTTTTCCTTCATCATCTTTATATTATCAATCAAAAGTTGTTCTCTTTCTTCATTAGCTAATCGAGCATCTTTGTCAACTAATCTTTTAACAATATCAGGTCTTGTTTTTAATAAGTTTCCATAAAAACTCTCGTTGAAATAAACCTTTCCATTAACTAAAATCCAATCCGCCGCACTCTCTTCTTGCAAAGTAATAAGTTCATCTTTAGCGAAATTTTTTACATTAGATTGCATTATGCTTAATGCTTCTTCAAAAGAGTATGGATACTCTCTCTGAATAACTTTAATAATATTTTTTTCAATTTCTAATCGTTTTCTTAGAGCAAATGGAATTTCTTTTTTGAGTTTAAGGTCTATTAACCTTATTGTACCAATAAAATCGCCATTAGATTTCAATTTCAAAATATCCTCTGGCAAACTAACCTTTAAATATTCCAAATCATTATACATACAATCACCCCTGTTTATATAATATTAGTCTTATATTTCTTCTTTTACTCTTCTTATTTTAGCACCTAAATTCATGAATTTATTTTCAATATGCTCATATCCTCTATCTATATGATAAATGTCTGTTATTTCTGTTAACCCTTCAGCTACTAATCCTGCAATAATAAGTGCTGCTCCTGCTCTTAGGTCTGTTGCTTGTACAACAGTCCCCATTAATTTATTTGTTCCTTCAATTTTAGCATGTTTTTTTGTAAAATCTATATTTGCACCCATCTTTTTTATTTCATTAACATACTTAAATCTATCTTCCGATACACCTTCTACAACAATACTTTCACCATTTAAAGATGATAACAAAACAGTCATTGGTTGCTGTAAATCTGTAGGAAAACCAGGATATGGCAATGTTTGAATGTTTACAGGTTCTAATTCTCTTTCATAAAAAATCCTCATAGAATCTCCATACTCTTCTATGCCCATCCCCATTTCCTTTAGCTTTGCAGTAACAGGCTCTAAATGTTTTGGAATTATATCATCAATTATTATATCTCCCTTAGTCGCAGCAGCTGCTATCATATATGTTCCTGCTTCTATTTGATCGGGAATAACTCTGTATGTGCAACCAGAAAGTTCCTTTACTCCATTTATCTTTATAACATCTGTACCTGCACCTTTAACATCTGCACCCATTGAGTTCAAAAAATTAGCAGTATCAACAATATGTGGCTCCTTAGCTGCATTTTCAATAACTGTTTTCCCTTCAGCATATATAGCAGCTAACATAATATTAATTGTTGCTCCAACACTAACTACATCTAAATAAATTCTATTCCCAATCAATTTGTCAGCTTGTACATTTATTCTTCCTTCTGGCGTTATATCAACTTTTGCTCCTAAAGCTTCAAAACCTTTTATATGTTGATCTATAGGTCTTTCTCCAATAGCACAACCACCAGGCAATAAAGTTGATGCCTTCTTAAATCTTCCTAAACCGGCACCAAGCAAATAATATGAAGCTCTTATTTTCTTTGATAGACCATTTTTCAAATAGCAACTATGCAAATCTGTTGCATCGATTGACATGGACATGTCATCTAAAAATTCTACATCTGCACCTATTTCAGTCAAAATTTCTTCTAAAACATTAACATCATTAATTCTTGGTACATTTTGAATAATACATTTACCTTGACATAAAATTGTAGCAGGAATTATTGCAACTGCTGCATTTTTAAATCCACCTATATTTACTTTACCTTTTAGTTTTGTTCCACCCTCTATCACAAACTTTGACATATGTATATCCTTTCAATAATAATCAGTTTTTATAATAATATTTACCAAAATAATATTTTCTCAGCTATTGTACTTTGGTGGGATACATTGTATCCCACTACAGCAAATATAATTCTACCATACAATAATATACTATTTTCAACTTATTTTCAACTAAATTAAATTATAATAACTCAAAAATATTATTTTTTCGATTTTAGTCAAAACTTGATAAGTATTTTTGAGAACCATCACTAAAAATAACTTTCCAAGTTGGATCTGCATTGATTTTCTTTATATACTTCCAATTGCCATTCTCTATACTATAATACTTCATTTTTATACTAACAATATTCTTATCTTTAATATCATCATATGTCATAAGCCTAGGTAAGGCCTCAATAGCTGAAATTGTTCTTATTTTATCTTTTATTTCTATTACTGCATTAATTTTCTGCATCTCAAACTCATACATCCCTTCTTTGTCAAACAAAAACTTCATATAAGAATTATCTAAGCTATTATCATTATAATTTTGTGTATAAGTAACATAACTACCATTTTCAGAAATATATTTGTATGATTCTGTAAATCCTGAATCATTTATATCATTTTCCGTAATAAATGCTTTAATACTATTATTAATTAACTCAGTATCATTAATTTTTCCTTTAATCAAATTTCTTTTTGTAAATTTTATTTTCTTTCCATCTATTATTTCTAAAATTTCATTCTTATCATTTGTATAACTATATACATCTTCTTTCGCTTCTACACTTTTGCCCAAATATTTCTGTACCAAAGCATTATTAACTTCAATCATTTCATAATCAGTGTCTAAAACTGGAAGTACATATATTTCTTCTGGGATTTCACAATTAATATTTATATTTTTACTTTTTAATAAACTTTCAACATCTTCAAGAAAATCTTTGTCTAAATAAACATTAAAATTCTCTGTAAAAACATTACTAAATGTTGAAATCAAAAGAAAAATATTTAAGATTATAAATGCTATTATAAGTATTGTATTAGACCTATTCCAATCCATTCTTATCACCACTCTTCAATTAATGCACCTGTTATTGCATTAAATATATAACTTTTGTCCCCTACTTCAATTACCCACACAACTCTTAACACTTGCTCTTTTTGAACTCTAGATAGATCAAAATAGCCAAGATAAATATTACTTATATCTTTTATTTTTTCTGATTTCAACGGTTTCAGCTCCATATCATCAATTTCATTACTTTGCATATTCTTACTTATTACCTCTGTTGCTGATATAATTTCATAGTTTTGCATATATGCCCTTTGGTTTTCATCTATATTTCTAATAAAACGATTATATGAAACAACACTATCTCCTATAACATCAATTTGTAATGCTGCATTATCTCTTACTCTACTGAACATTATAGGTCTATCTAAAATTTTATAAGAAAAAATAAATCTATATCCATAGTTACCTTCTATTTGAATACTTTCTATATTGCTCAGGTATCCATCTTTTGGAAATCCTAAAAAGTTTTCTGTAAAGTCAATAGCTGTTATAAGACTTTTATGTATATCATGATTATTATTAAATTCTAAGTTTGAATCATAAAAATCTAATTGTCCTTCTGCATTAATTTTCAATACCTTTTCCGTTCTATAAACATAAACTAAATTTCCATTAACCTCAACTGATTTTCTTACATATTCATAGTTATTTTTAAAATAATCTTTAGCAATTTTGTTAATATAAACTGTATCAAAGACATCTAATTCAGATTGAACAAAAACTGGATTAAGAGCAGTCATTTCCAATGGTACAGGTATTTGTATTTTTTCATCATCTATTCTTTCTTCAAACGAATATTTTGTAAATTTACTATAATCTATTTTCTCTATTATACTAAATATATTTTCAGTATTAATTTTATCATTTTCTATTTTAATTGTAACTTCGCCATTATAAATATATATGGAATTTTTATTATCCAAATCAATAATTATATTTTTAATATACTTTATATCTTCATTTAACTTATTGTTCTCTATTTTCATTTGGTCTGTAAAAACTTCTATAGGTATATTTATTGGAAAATCAAATTTAAGATATTGCGTTGGAAAAGCTACTGATGAATTAATACCAACACTACCATTGTAATTTACAAATCCACTGGTAACTATATCTATCGCTTTCAACCACAGATTATATTTATCATCCGAGTATAAAACAGTATAATTATCTTTATATTTGATAATATTTTTAAATGGCTTAATAACATTCCACACATTAGTTTTAGGTATAACTTCTTCTTTTATATTGTCCTCTTCATTAAAGTCATACATCAAAAAATCTGGTAACTGAAGCCATACATAACTACCTAAATAAACACAAGCCACTACCATTATTATTAGTATTAAATTTTTTATTTTTTGATGTATCATAAATATACCTCTTATATTATTTCAAATCCAGGGATTATTATTTTAATTTCTGTTCCTTTTTGAACTTCACTATTTACTATTATTGTGCTATCATGTGCTTCCGCTATTTGTTTTGCTATTGAAAGACCAAGACCTGTACCGCCCATTTGCCTTGTCCTTGCTTTATCAACTCTGTAAAATCTATCAAATATTCTTGTCTGGTCCTCTTTAGGTATACCTATTCCATCATCCTTTATACTTATTACCACATCTTTATTATTTTCGAATGCATCTATCCATACATTTCCATCGCTCGGAGTATATTTTACTGCATTTCCTGCTATATTAAGCATTATTTGTTCAAATCCATCTCTATCAAATAATATATTTAAATTTTCTGAAATCGATTCAATATGCATTTTTATTTTTTTATTTTTTGCTACAATTCTAAGCTTCCTGCAAACGTCCATAACCATTTCATTTACATTTAACTTTTCTTTTGTCCAATTAGTTTGCTCATAATCCATCCTTGAAAGCTTTAACAAATCGCTTACTAATCTAGACATCCTATCGCTTTCACTATTTATTACTCCTAGAAATTCCTTCGCAATAGATGGCTCTTCTATAGCCCCATCTATTAGAGTTTCAGCATAACTTTTAATAGTTGTAATTGGTGTTTTCAATTCATGCGATACATTAGCTACAAATTCTTTTTGCATCTTTTCAATTTTGTATTGCTCTGTAACATTTTTAAATACAAGTATTACACCTCCTATTTCATTTTGATCATTCATGAAAGGTGCGTAGTCTATTTTATATGTTTCTCCATCTCGTTGTAATATATCAGTCCCATGATAGCTTTTACTTTTTATATCCGAAAGCGACATGCTACTTTTTATTTTTGATATGACTGTATCATAATTTTCTTCTTCTTTCTCTAAAGAAATTATTTCACTAGCGACAGGGTTTGAATGAATTATATTTCCTTTTACATCCACTGTTAAAACTCCATCTGCCATATATTTAAAAGTTGTTTCCATTTTACTTTTTTCTTGATGCAAGTTTGACATACTTCTTTTAAGCTCTACGATAAGAAAGTTGAACATTTTCCCTAATTGACCAATTTCATCATTAGATTTAACTTCAACCTTTTGATCAAAATCCCCTTGGGACATTTGTTTTGCTTTTACAGTAAGGTCCTTGATAGGTCCTGTTATGCTTGTTGATAAAATAAGTCCCAATATTACTGTTAATGATAAGGCTATAATGGTTGCTTGGGTCATCATTTTTCTTGATTGAGCCACAGTATCATATATATATTCTATATTATTTGTTAGATATATAAAACCCTTTATATTTCCATTTTCGTTAACCGGAAATGACATATGCTTGCTAACATCGTCCGATTCCTCATATTGCTCTGGAGGTATTATTTCTTCTGGATTTCCTTCAATAGATTTCGTCAATATATAATTATTTATCATACTTAAATTATATGCACTTTGTCCTATTACCTCTTCAACACTTCCAGCAATTACAGTCTTTTTTTCATCATTTAAAATTATGTATACATTTTCATTATATCCAACTTGTATACCATCATTAATACTATTTTGTATTTCTTCTATACTATCTACCCAATTGCCCTCTTGCAATGGTGTTGAAGAAGCAAGAATAGACCTAATAAATGCATCCATATTTTTCGAACTCATATTAAGCTGGATTTTTTCAAGCTGAGTTATTATAAACAATCCAACTATAGACATAGCAAGAAATACTAACAAAAAATAAATTAATACAAATCTCCATCTAATACTTTTAAACATAGTAGCTCCCTTAATACAATATATGTTTTACTTGCTTTTAAAATAATATCCCGTTCCTCGTTTTGTAATTATATATTTATCTTCTTCTGTCTCTATTTTTTCTCTTAACCTTCTTACAGTTACGTCTACTGTTCTTAAATCACCAAATTCATATCCCCAAACTTCTTTTAAGAGATGTTCTCTATTGAAAACCCTATCTGCATTCTGAAATAAGTATTTAAGCAAATCAAATTCTCTGTTTGTCAAATCTATGATTTCATTATTCTTACTTACTTCATAAGTATTTAAATCAATAGTAAGATTTCCTGCGGTAACTATTTTAGATTTCATCTCTTCTTCAACTTTAGAGAGCTTAACCCTCCTTAAATTTGCCTTAACTCTAGCAACTACTTCTTTTGTACTAAATGGTTTTGTGATATAATCATCAGCCCCTAATTCTAATCCTGATATCTTATCAGATTCTTCTTCTTTTGCAGTAAGCATTATTACAGGCATTACATACTCCATGCGTATTTCTTTTAATATTTCAAATCCACCTTTTCTAGGGAGCATAACATCAAGCACAACCAAATCAGGTTTCATCTTATGTACCATTTTAATAGCATCTTCTCCATCATAAACGGTTTGTACTTCAAATCCTTCTTTTTGAAGATTATATTTAATTATTTCTGCAATTGGTCTTTCATCATCTACTACTAATATCTTTTGGTTCAAAATACCACCTCTTTATCTTTTACTCATTATTTTATAATAAAATATTAATATTATTATACCATGTTTTTCAAAAATGAACACCTTCTTTATTTAAAAGCATAAATTAACTTAGGAAGGTGAATATAAATGAAGAAAAATGTAAATACAACAAAACTTTGTCCTATAATACAATCAAAATTAAACTCAAATAACAAAGATATTTTACCAATAATCATAAGCTATAAAAACAATAAAAATATGGCGGATGGAAAAGTATCTTCGTTATCGAATAAAATGAGTTACGAGCTTCCTATAGTTAATGGTTATGCCTGTGAAATGTCTTCCTCCGCTATACTTGAAATGAATGCAGACCCAAATGTAGAATATATAAGTTACGATACAAGGGTTTTTGCAGTCATGGACATCGCAAGAAAAACAGTTGGTGCAGAGCAAGTTTTCAAAGATGGTTATACTGGAAAGGAAGTTACAGTTGCAATAATTGATACTGGAGTTTCCCCTCACAATGATTTAATCTATCCTACGAATAGAATAGTCGGATTTAAGGATTTTATAAATAAAGAAACAAGACCTTATGATGATAATGGACACGGTACTCAGGTAGCTGGGTTGATAAGACAAAATTTATCTTTTGTATTTTGATGAGTTTTATAGATTAGAAATTCCAATGAATTGTGATTTCTCTTTTACCATCTTCTTTAGGTATACCTATCTCAATATAATTAATGGTTTCAAGAACTATTTCATGAGTTATTCCATCATTAATATTAAAATTCTTGATAAGATTTTCAATATTAATTTGTTTTTCTTTAAGTACTTCTAGCTTTTCAATTTCTTCACTAATGTCTTTTTTTCTTCTATCAATTTTAGATAATTCTGATTCAATACCTTCAGATATTATATTATACTGACTTTCAGAAATAACATTATTTGCTTTATCCATATACAAATTGGTTAAAGTTCTTTTTTGATTTAAAGACTGCTGCTCTATATTATGCAATTCTTGCTTTAGTTTCTTTACTTCTCCATTAAAATCAAAAATGTTTATATGTAAAGAAGCCATATTTATTACATTATCATTAGTTACATATGATTTTAAAATCATATCAAGTTCTTCTTCTACAGCTTTTTTCAAATCAAGATAGTTTATCCTATTTGAAAAATTACATATAACCCCGTTTGATTGCTTGTAATTCTTACACCTTAAATAATGATATCTTGTATCATGAGGGGCATTTCCCTTTGTAGTGCATTTAATCATAGTGCCACCACATTCAGCGCATCTAACCTTAGTCGCAAAAATATGTGGCTTGTTTTCTAATCTTCCTACACGTCTTTTATTATTCAAAAGTTCTTGAACAGTATAAAAGTCTTCTTTACTTATTATAGGTTCATGATTATCCTCTATTATAAACCAATCCGACTTATCTTTCAATATTCTTTTATGGTTTTTATAACTTATAGTTGTTTCTTTTCCCTGTTCTAATATACCTATGTAAATAGGATTTCGTAAAATTCTATTTATAGTCGTATGTCCCCATAACCTATTATCGCTTAAATTAGGTATTTGTAATTTTGAACCATTATTCTTTTTATATATTGCTGGTTTATCAATTCCTTTTTGATATAATATTTGTGCAATGTTATGAGTTCCATTACCTTCTAAATATAGTTTGTATATTAGTTTTACGACCTCAGCAGCTGGCTCATCAATGATTAATTTATGTTTATCACTAGGATCCTTTTTATAACCATAAGGAGAAAAGGAACCAACATATTGACCATTCTTCATTTTTGTTTGAAATGTATTTCTAATGTTTTCAGATAAATCTTCTAAATACCACTCATCTATCAGACCGTTGATTTGCCTTGCTTTTTTATTACCTGCAACATTAGTATCTGCTCTATCTATAACACTTACAAATCTAATACCCCATTCAGCAAATTTATTATGAACAATTTTTTCTAAAATTTCTATATCTCTTACAAATCGACTTTGTGTTTTACATAAAACTATATTAAATTTGCCTGCTTCAGCATCTCTAAGAAGATCATTAAATCGAGGTCTTGAAATGTCAGCTCCAGAATAGTCATCATCGTCATAAACCTTATAAATATGCCATCCCTGATTAATAGCATATTCAGTTAACATTAACTTTTGATTTGCTATACTTTCACTATCATCCCCCTTATTAATTTTGTTTTTATCTTCATCTGATAACCTGCAATAAATTCCAACTACATCCATATTGTGTCCTCCCTAAAGAAAAACACAAATCATTATGTATTTTATTATATACTTAGATAATGACTTGTGTCAAAATAACTATTTCATCAGGACAGATTGCTTATTATAGCTTCCATTGTTTATCATCTTAGCAATAATATCTGCAATATTCAGTTCTTTTTCTTCGCTAGTTTTTGATACAAATTCGTTTTTGACAACTATAATCTTATTCATATATAAAAACCTCCTTAAAATCATGATATTTCATTGTCAAAATATTTATTATTAATTTTTTATTCCAGAAACCAAGATTTCTGATTTATAACAATATATGCCTACTTATATAACATATGTTCCAATGGAACATATGTTAATTTCAAACAAGAAAAACACTATTTTATATAACTTTTTAACTACATTAAAGGTAAATCGTATACAGCTATGAACAAGAGAAGTATTCCTCATTCTTCTTATCTTTTATAAACATACTAATATGATTTATATCAGAAGTAACTTTAAATTTATGTAGGGCTTCAAATACAATATTTCTGTAATTCCCATTTTCTCCTACCCTTGAATCTAATATGGCTACAACTCCGGTATCTGTTTCAGTTCTTATTAATCTACCTACACCCTGTTTTAATTTTATAAGCATATTAGGTATTATTACCGCTTTCTTGTAATCCTCAAATCCATCATATAATGAACAATTATACTTATCAATTGGATCCGGAACAGAAAAAGGAAGCTTAGCTATTATTAATAGAGATAGGATATCTCCCTTTAAGTCTATTCCTTCCCAACAGCTACCAGTTGCAAGTAACACAGCATTTTTACATTCTCTAAATTTCTTAATATCCATCTTTGAGTTTCTTTGCATTGAAATAATGGGATATTTTATTTTATTTGATAAAATATTTTTAACATAACTTAAAGTTTTATATGATGTAAATAAGACCACTGCATGTCCATTAGTAGCATTAATTAATTTTTCTATTTCTTTAGAAAGCTTTTCTATATACTCTAAATTATACTTGTCAGGATAAGGCATTTTATTTGGAATATATAACATTCCATTGTTTTTATAATCAAATGGTGATGATTTTTTTACTTCTCTTATTCTGCTGGATAGTATCATATCCAATCCCAATTCCTTCTTTATATAATTAAAAGAGCCATTACTAGATAAGGTCCCAGAAGTTAGAACCATGGGTATTTTCTTATCCCATATATCTTCAAAAACAACCATATTTAAATCTTTAGGTATAGAAGAAATTTTGCAGTTGCTATATTCAAGCCAATAAATCACTTTGAAACTTCTAAGATACAATTCGAAACGTCGTTTCAAATCGTTTAAATCTCTTAATATATCTATTTCAGTAGCTATATTTGAATTTGCTAAAGTATTAATATCCTTAATTATTTTGTTAATGCATGTAACTTCCATAGACTTTAAGTGGATTTCGAATCTATTGGTATCCTGTTCAAGAGAAGATTTATCAATTTGATTAATTAACAAATTAAAAAATCTATCATTATGATCTTCAAACGTGTTAATTATTTTATCTAAGATTTTTTTCTTGTCCTTGTTCCTTATTTTCTTGCTTAACTCAATAATTTCTTTCCTTTCAATATTTGTAGAATACATATCCCTTAATGTATCACTGAGCTTGTGGGCTTCATCAATTACTAATGTTCTATAATTAGGCAATAAAGGCGAAAGCCCCTGCTTCCTATGAATTGCATCCGCCACAAAATAATTATGATTGCAAATTTGTATATCATATTCAGGTGACATGGACCGTCTCAACAACCTCATATACTTACAGTTCTTTGATTCAAGACATTTTCTGTTACATTCTGGTGGAACATTGATCTTATTTTTTACGGAACTATCAATGTCCAAAAAATCTAAATCATTTTTATAATCTTCTAATTTACTGATTTCATCAAGTAATTCAGCATTGTTTATTATAGTTTTAATATACTTCTTAAATTTAATGTCACATATATAATGTTCTTTACCCTTCCTTATAACAGAAGAAATATTCCTTTTAATCACTTTATTTTCTTTCAGTACGCGTGATAGCTCTGGAATATAATCTTCATGAATTGCACGCTGCAACTCAATAGAACTTGTAGCTATAATAATAGGCATATTTGTTTCACTATCAAAATCTTTATTAAATTTATATTCCTGCCTTACCAAACTCTTGTTGTACTTCATCTTATCTAAAATGGCAGCAACAATGTACGCATAAGTTTTTCCTATACCAACTCCTGCTTCACATAAAGAAATTTTAATATCCCTTAATCCCTCAAGTATCTCTTTAGTCAACTCTATCTGTTCATTCCTTATGCAATAACCATATTGAGTTAAAATACTATTAAATATAACATCAATCTTATCATCATTTTCAAAAGGCATATCAATATCATATAAATCTAGTTTTTTTATCTTATTACTGATCTCAATATATTTTTCTTTTCTAACTTTATTTTTACTGTGAAACAAATACTTGCTTTTTAAAGTTTCATAATTTACCACATGATATGAATATACCTTTCCTGTAAAAGTTTCAACAAGTACACATTTTCCAAATTTGAAAATGCCTGAGCTTTCTGAAGATATAATTTTTTTACTTATTAAGTCATCAATTATTGAAGAAAAATTATACTCTATGTTCATCTCTTTTCTCTCCCTTTATCTTATGATGTAGTTTAATTTTATATATGTTCCATTGGAACATAAGTAAAATTAAAAGCACACTATTATAAAATAATTTATAAAGTGTGCTACTTTCTATTTACCTTTCAAAATCTCTATTATTTGGACTTTTATTATTATAAATTTTTACATTGTATTTAGATCTCTCTCCCAAATCCTTGAGTGATGCTGCTTGTACCTTTTTAAAATCTTTTATATTCATGGAACCATCATATACAAATGGATCAAAACTATAATCAGGATCACCATTTTCACACCATACTATATCATCAGGTAGATTGTCTGGACGCAAACACCTCAAAGAGGACTTTATTATTTCTTTTGTTTTATCCAAAAGTTCTATCGTTCCATCATAGTCGAAATAATACTTTACTCCACTATTTTCATACATATTGTTAAGATGAATTATTTCTTGACACAATTCATATATCTTGTTTATTTGCTCTTTATCTTTAACCTGCTTATCTCTATCATTTTCTTTAGTCTCATTTAAGTTCTTTTCAATATCTTTCATGGTTTTTTTATATTTTACTGCATCTGACTGTACCTTAATTAATTCAATTTTCTCTGATAATTTAAATTTAAATCCACTTTCAGTAGATTTGTATTTATATATACCTATTGCCGGTTCACCGTTATTGTTTATCAGACTAATCTCATCTTCAAAACACAGTCTTCCACCGGAAATAAATATCTTATATTCTTTCGGAATAGAATATATTCCGGCAATATCACATTCTTTTTCATTACAGTATCTACCATCATTAAGTATTGGCTCCAATGCATAATGTTTTCCATCTTTTGTTCTATATATTTTCGTCTTATCTTTGTCTTCATTTAATGCTTGTTCGATTTTATCTATTTCTTCATTAGAAAATTTCTTATTCTCTTCATAACCCATTATTCTATTTGATAAATTCAATGCAACCTTGGTACATATTAAAACATTCTTATCAGCATCATCATCCAACCTATGCTTGGCAGTGTAACTCTTTAATTTTTCCAACATATCTATAGAACAACTTATTTTAAACACTTTTCTCCTCCTGTTATATATTCTATTATTAATTATATTCCTACTATTTTTATTAATTACACGATTACAATTTGATAAGAAATCAAAACAAAAGCCTGTAATTAATACTAATATTTCAAGCCACTTACGGTAAAATAAGTGTCATAAAAGCATCTACCGTCTAATCAAAGCCAGAGTCGCTTTTCCTGCACTGTTTCGTGTCGGCAGGCTCTCCTTGAGAATTCCGCTCCAAGGATAAGAAGTATCATTATTTTCCCAGACATGTCATGGCGAATTAGCTTTACCATTTACTAATTTTGAATTTGGCTGACTTTGTCGCTAAAATATATTTGATTATATCTTTATGGCGAGCCAGTTCCTGTCGCTTCCCTTTCGGTTGCCCGGTAACGTACTTGAAATACTTTAATCTATATAAAAAGCTTTTCTAAAATGTTGACTGTCAATCATTTCTAGTAATATTAATATTAGAAAATACTTAGTTTTCAAAGTTCTACTAATATATCAACCTTCTTTACTTTATTAAATACATTTATGTATTATTTGCTTACTGAAAAGAAAAAAGGTTTAACTTAACTGCAATAGTTTTTTATAGCTCTTGATATTTGGGGGAAATTTCAAGATTACCCATTGCAGCTAATTTAACTATATTTGAACTTATATTCCAATGGAACATATAAAATTGTATTGTTTTATATTGTATTACTTTCATTTTTCTGATAAAATGTTTTCATCAGGGACTTGCTGGAACAAATCCCTGTGAGAAAGGTTAAACAGATTTTCAAGCTTGATAAGAACTTCATACGATGGTCTTCTTTTTAGTGTTTCTATATTTGAATATGCTGATTTTGTTATACCTAATTTTTTTGCAACATATTCTTGTGACCATTTATTAGTAGCACGCTCTTTTTTCATTTTTATCTGTTCCATTTATTTTCCTTTCTCTTATAAAGTATTCATATAGTATATATTAGTACGAAATTTAGTATTTGTCAATACTTAATTTCGTACTAATGCATTGTTTTTTAAAGGAGGCATTTGAATGTCAAATAATGTTTTAGAAACAATACTTTTCTTAATTAAAAAAAAAGGTGTAACCGAAAAAGAATGTTTAAAGCAATGTGGTATAAATACGAGTTTTCTTACCGATTGGAAAAATGGCAGAATTAAAAACCCCTCTTACGATAAACTTGTTAAAATAGCTCAATATTTTAATGTTTCTACAGATTATTTGTTATTAGGGAATGATGAAATAGAAAAACAAAAGAACCTTATTACTAATAGAAATGAAAATGATATGTTGAATCTTCCAAAAGAAGAAGCAGAATTATTAGATGCTTTTAGACATTTAAATAAATACGAAAAAAACATTATTATAGGTAAAATATCTGAAATGATTTATAATAAGAGTGTTGAAGAAAGTAATCTTGAAATTGAACACTCTAAAGAACTTATTAATATGGAATTAAGAGACCGGTTAAATAAATAAACATATGCCGATGATTATTTTTATTTGATAAATTTATCCTATTATACTAAAATAATACATATGTATGTCGATAACTATTATATATCATTAAATAGTTGGGGGCATATTTGTAATGACAGAAAAGGAAGAAGAATTATTGGGAATGTTTAGATGTTTAGATATGTATGAAAAAAATATTATTATTGGTAAGATTAGTGAGCTTATTTTAAATAAAAAAAAAGAAAGCTCAATTTTTTTGAGGAAAAGAAAATTAGGTATGTGCCTATTGTTTTTGTGTTTATTAGTTAATTTTAATTTTCCGTTTAATAATCAAAATAATGTAAAATAAATAATTTGACAGAAAAAATAATACCGCTGTTTCCGATTTTCTACCCAAGGTAGGGATAGTAATACCCTTTTGGATTATTAAGGGGCAATTTGACAAGTGTTCCTATTCGCTTTTTTAAACCCAAAACACAACCTAAAAAAATATTATTTTGGTGCAGGATAAAGGAAGGTGGTCGCAAGCGACCCCTCCAGTCACCTTCGCCGGCAACAGCCGACGATTTCAAGCTTCTTGTTACGTGGTCGAAATGACCCTTTGTGTTTCGGATAGGTGGTCTTTACTACTCAACAACCATCATTACAAGGCATTCTACTAGTGCAATTTAGGTGGTCTTTACCTTTAAAAAAGCAAATCCTTTCGCTCCACTCTTAGCTAATAGATCTTTTAGAGCTTCTGAAATGAAATATGGTATATTGCTTTTCTTTAATTTGAAAATATCCAAATTCCTAACTTTTTCTGTTTCGATAGTGTATTTGATAACTGATAAATGTTCGTAATCAGTTCCGTCAATTGAATACTTTTTCTTCGTACAAACTGACTTATTTTCATCTAGAGCATCTAACAAGTTCATACTATGCACCAGATAGCCGACAATTTCTTGATTATTGGCTTCCACAACTGGAATAAACTCATGCTCACCTAAATTTCACCCCGATAATAGTTCCTTAATTCTTTCACTAACAACTAACCATGCAAGATTATTTGCAATGTAATCATATTTGCCAATATTCTCTTGCTCTATTTCGCAAAGTATTCTATCTACCTCAAGTGGTTGAGATTCATTAATAGCATATCTATCAAACTTCAGAGATGATTCATTGATTTTAATATATCCTGCATTTGTATCATGTTCATAATCGTACAAAAGCTTGTATTAATCCATTGCTACCTCCTATTACCAGAATTTTTTTCTTAACATGTCTGGATTATAAATTACTGTTTTCTTTACATCTTCAAACATCTTTAAAAATACATCTTTATTTCCTTTTGCAATGCTATCCAATGATTGCATTTGTTCTAGCATCCAATCATGGTATGCATTTGGATGCCTACATTGATGTGGCATTAATTCTTTATTCCATGCTTCATCTAGATCTAGACCGTATTTTTTCTTGATATCTTCAAACTGGCTTGTATATTTTGTGCTCTTATTTGTTGCAAAGTGGTGTAGTTGATTAGGCTTATTTATTACTTCGCTCCAACCCTTTAAAAATTGTATTTCACAATTTAAAAGTCCTCCATATTACAATTGAAAATTCCTCTACTACTTTATCATAGGTGGTTTGCTATTGACATTGAGCCTCTGTGAGTATGGGTTGTATGCCTTGGTCTAACCCCTTATAAATAAAGGCTTAGCCAATAAACAGGCTACCATACTCAGCCTCAATGTAAATAGTACGCTTCGCCAAACCACACAACAATTATATTTTGATAGGGGAAAATTCAATTGTTAGTTGGAGTACTTTTGGATTAACATCAACAAAAATTCACTTATAGCGTGTGATGCTACCTTTTTAACTTTTTCATAGCGCCATATACATTCGAATTTTTAAGGCTTGGTATAACTACGAGCGCAACACCACATTCAGATAAAATTTCTTTAAGACGAGGCAAAAAATTCTAAGTTTGCATTTTTGTCATTTGTCGCATTTCAGGAAGAAAAGACTTTAACTTCTTTTCATCAAATTTTTTAGCTTCAATTTTACTTCCAATATTAATAACAGTCTGAACCCATGCATTTGAATTAACAATTTGTTTTTCGCTATTATGATCTTCAGCTCCTTGTCTAAATTGCACCAAATAATCTTGTTAGATAGAGGTAAACTAAATTTCTACATCCATATCATATTTTTTTGTATGATATTTACATAGGTTGCCATTTGTAGTTTATATTTTTCTAGAACACCTTTTGTTCCACTTAGTTTTATCAACATTATTTATATCAGGTAGTTGATCGTAATGATTTTTATTCTTGGATTTGTTTGTCCATTAACTGTAGTTAAGACTAAAAAATATTTAGGTCTTGAAAGTCGGGTAACTATGATTTAGAATTTCTTTTGTAAAATTAAATAAATCCTTTATCATCTACTAACCAGTAATTATTATAAAGGATTTTTTGTTATTTTTATAGGTGGTTATTGACGCTTACAATTATTCAAAGAATCCATCTATGTCAAAAATGTGGTCAAGTTCATCTATAGTCATTGCATGAGATACTTTATCGCGAATTGCACTCTTTGACATATCTAGACGCTTAAACTTGTGCTTTCCGGCAGCATCTTTAATCATACGAATTAACTGAATACGTCCAACGCCTGGATTCTGTCTAGCATACTCTGCAAAACCTTTTGCCTTGCCAAGATTGTCTTTGAAGTACGGATTGTGTGGTTCAAGCAAATCGATCACATAACCAAGACGGACATCTTTTCTAACAACAATAAAGTCTGGAAATGTTGGTTTTGTCTCACTTTCAATTTCATATGGGATACAAAGGGCCCATGATGCTCTAGAAGGATTACGAATCCAACATATGAAGTCATCACGTTTTTCCTCTTCCTCAATTACACCTGCTTCCCATGTGTTAAGTTTTAGCTTAGCTACACCGGTTATATCATTTACAAACAAATGATTGTTATATTCTTTTCCTCCATCTTCATGAGGAACTTGGATAGTTTCTGGTAATCGAAAATTATGCTTACTTACGATATCTCCATCAGAAACAATACTATCATATTTTCTGCGGATTTTATCAGAATCAACAGTTGCAATATATTTACGATAATCATCATTCAAACCATGGAAACGCTTTTGGGCATAGTTATGCAAATTGTTCATACACTCATCATCCGCGACAAATAAAATCACATCAACTTTGAAAGCGCTAGGATTATTTACATCTATATGCTTATTCCCATAGACCATCCCTATTCCTTCATTGCCGAGCTTAACTTCTGCTACGCGGAATTGTCTATCTATATCTGTATCTGTAGTAGTAAATAAATCATGTACCGAATAGTTGTCTACAGTCTCGCCAAAAGCATCAAAAATTTGCGTTACCAATTTGAATTCTTTTACTTGATTTACAAGTTCATCGTAATTACCTTCTAATTTCAATTTCTCCACATAGTCTGCAATCATCAATGCAATTTCTGTTTGCACCTCGCGAATTGCCTCTCGGTATAGACCTGAAATTGTAAGCAAATGTGCCATTTCAAATAACGACTTCAAATAATTATTAATTCTCAGCGATCTTACATTATAAGAAAGTAAACCAGCATCATTTATAAATTTCATAACGCCTTCTCTGTCAAACAAATCATCAGGCTCATCTTTTAAAGATCCCTCTTGACGGTCAATATTACTTGCTAAATGCAAATCATATACATCGGATTTATGATCATTTACTTTAGAAACTTCTGCCTGACTTTGAATATCTACTTTTTGTTCCTCTGGTTTTTGTTGATAAACTCGAGCGTACCCATTTTCATTAGAAAAACCAATTGGTTCAGATGTATCAGCTGCTTCTCCAATACCTGAAGGAATCTCAACAATTTGAATTGCTCCAACATTTGAATCCTCACCTTGACTTCCAAACACATCAAGTGTCAGCTGCCCTGGAACAGGAGTATCTTCTTTTTTATTTCTAGTCTTAACAGTTAAAGTTTCAAATGTCTTACAACCAACTGATTCACCATAAATATCTGTAGGAATATCCCCCCCCTCTGCACTTTGAAGAGCTTCAACAACGTCCTTAACAGTACTTTCATTAAAATATGGTAAATAGAGATGTACGTCATTTAAAACATCATCCACTTGTATGTGCATCTGCATAGGAGTTCTCACCATACGCCCAAGGAGTTGAGCAATATATGTAGCATCATTTGCATGCTTAAATGACATCATAGTTTCCGCACGAGGACAATCCCATCCTGTTGATAAATTTTCCTTAAAAAATACAACTCGAATATTTCTATCATCAGAAATACGTGAAGGCTCCTCGTAACGAACGTCAATTCCGTTCACAGTTATTGATGCATTGGTTTGGCCAAAAGTGTGTACAACTTGTCCAGTTTCAAAACAGAAGCCTGTACGTTCTTCTATCTTCTGCAAACAATCGTCTAAATCTGTGGCAGACATCTTATTTTCACTTCCATTTAACACTTGAATTACAAAAACAGGATTTATGTATGCATAATGTTGCTCATAGCAATACTGATACCAGTGATCCCATTTTTCTTTCCAGTCATCCGCAGCGGCCTGTAAAATTGCCATATCATTGTTAACAGATCTTTCCTCTGGATAAGTAATAACAATACGATCTTTCAATAATCCTGATGCGCGTACTTCATCAGCTGAAACAACGGATTTATGTATAGTAGAAGACGTTCCTTCTACCAGTATATTAAATCTCTGTGTTGTCGCCGACATACCAATTACTACTGGCATAGGTGGAATATTATCTTCGCTACTACCTTTAAGGAATTTTTGCATGATTGTAGTGGCTTTCCCTGCCTCCCTGCCTTGCATACCGCGATGAGCTTCATCAATAATAAAATAAAGTCTATCGTTTTTTTCTCGTACTGTATTAGCTAATGTTTCCCAAATGGTATAAGTTCTACCATCACCATTTTTTGTTAGGTTAGATGTTTTAGAAAGTTTTTGCGTATTTAAAAAATAAACATGTCCATCTTCGAAAAATTCTTTATCAAATGCATCCTCTGTGACAGTAACACATTGCCCTAAGCGAATTTTATCAGCTTTAGAATCAATTTTCAGCTTTGATTGCTCATTGAGCTGCGGAGAATCTGATAACCATATAACCACAGCATTTTGCTGCTCTGAATAATTTTCATCACCAAAGAAAATACTTTCTATCAGAGAAGCCATTATGATTGTTTTACCTGCTCCTGTAGGAGCAGTAAAGGAAACTACCTGTGGCGCATGTGTCCTATGGTAGCTACCAAGTGCCTCTGCTGTCTTCATTCGAATATTAGCAAGGGCCCTTTTTTGAAATGAAAATAATTCTACTTTCATAATTTTTACCATTCCTTTCGCTTCGCTCAAGGCACAAACAAGTTATGAAAAAATGGTTGCGCCCCTCCTCTATTTGTATTAAAATCTTCTT
>NZ_JAGGKS010000010.1 GCF_017873955.1 Sedimentibacter acidaminivorans
AGACCCCTGATAGACTAACAGGTAGATAGGTTGCATGTGTAAGTGTAGCAATACATTGAGCTGAGCAATACTAATAGGTCGAGGTCTTGACCAAATATATGTTTTCTCTATGATTCCTATGTAATTTTGAAGGTACTAAAAATTAGAACCTTTTACATAAATAACCTAATATAATAGGTAAGGTATGCGCAGTCTCGCATCACAAATTTGTTCACTCGCTAACGCTCGTGCAAATTTGGAGCTCGGTGCGTCAGACCTACCAACAATTTCTTTCTTCCTCTGGTCGAAGAAATTGGGTTAGGACTAGAATCTGGTGGCAATAGCGAAGAGGACACACCCGTTCCCATCCCGAACACGGAAGTTAAGCTCTTCAGCGCTGATGATACTCGGTGGGTAACTGCCCGGGAAAGTAAGACGTCGCCAGGTTAAATAGTTCCGAGGTAGCTCAATGGTGGAGCAACCGGCTGTTAACCGGTAGGTCGTGGGTTCGAGCCCCACCCTCGGAGCCAACGCCGAAGTGGCGGAATTGGCAGACGCACAGGACTTAAAATCCTGCGATCCTCAAAATCGTACCGGTTCGAGTCCGGTCTTCGGCACCAATAAATAAATATATTATCGCGGGATGGAGCAGTTGGTAGCTCGTCGGGCTCATAACCCGAAGGTCGTTGGTTCGAGTCCAGCTCCCGCTACCATAAATTAACAAGGTGAGCATGGCGGCGTAGCTCAGTTGGCTAGAGCATGCGGTTCATACCCGCAGTGTCAGCGGTTCAAATCCGTTCGCCGCTACCAATAAGACCTAAAGTATGAAAAATTAAGGCCCTATGGTCAAGCGGTTAAGACACCGCCCTTTCACGGCGATAACCCGGGTTCGATTCCCGGTAGGGTCACCATTTTAAATTAATAGTGGGAGCATAGCTCAGTTGGGAGAGCATCTGCCTTACAAGCAGGGGGTCATAGGTTCGAGCCCTATTGTTCCCACCACATATAAAGAAAGGGTAAGCACCTTTAATATCAAGATAGTCTTTGATGGTATGAGGAATGTCCCCAATATATAGCGGCCTGGTAGTTCAGTTGGTTAGAATGCCAGCCTGTCACGCTGGAGGTCGAGGGTTCGAGCCCCTTCCAGGTCGCCAAAAAAGCAAATTATTGTAGAAATTGATTGATATGCTGGTGTAGCTCAATTGGTAGAGCAACTGACTTGTAATCAGTAGGTTAGGGGTTCAAGTCCTCCCACCAGCTCCAAAAAAATATGGAAGAGTTCCCGAGTGGCTAAAGGGGACGGACTGTAAATCCGTTGGCAACGCCTTCATTGGTTCGAATCCAATCTCTTCCACCATTTTAAATAAATAAGAATAAGTGTGCGGAAGTGGCTCAGTGGTAGAGCATCGCCTTGCCAAGGCGAGGGTCGCGAGTTCGAATCTCGTCTTCCGCTCCACTAAAACTTAATTTGCGGGTGTAGCTCAGTGGTAGAGCCCCAGCCTTCCAAGCTGGTTGCGAGGGTCCGATTCCCTTCACCCGCTCCATATAAACACCAAAATGCACTCATAGCTCAGTAGGATAGAGCAACGGACTTCTAATCCGTGTGCCGGGGGTTCGAATCCTCCTGGGTGCACCAAAAGTAACATATGTAACAAATAAATAATATATTATTGGGGTGTCGCCAAGCGGCAAGGCACTAGACTTTGACTCTAGCATTCGTAGGTTCGAATCCTGCCTCCCCAGCCATTTGATCCATTAGCTCAGCAGGCAGAGCACCTGACTTTTAATCAGGGTGTCCGGCGTTCGAATCGCCGATGGATCACCAATTTAAGGAGAGGTACCGAAGCGGTCATAACGGGGCGGTCTTGAAAACCGTTAGGGTGCAAGCCCACGTGGGTTCGAATCCCACCTTCTCCGCCAGTTTGAATAATATTAAAGAGAATTAAATTATATAAATTTTAAAAGTTAAATATGGAGAAGTACTCAAGCGGCTGAAGAGGCTCCCCTGCTAAGGGAGTAGGTCTGATAAGGACGCGAGGGTTCAAATCCCTCCTTCTCCGCCATATAAACCCAGAGGTTAATTCTGGGCCTTTAGCTCAGTTGGTTAGAGCGCCCGGCTCATAACCGGTAGGTCCAAGGTTCGAGTCCTTGAAGGCCCACCATGTACACTATAGGAGTGTAGTTCAGTTGGTAGAACGTTGGTCTCCAAAACCAAATGTCGTGGGTTCGAGTCCTGCCACTCCTGCCAATTAAAATTGGACAGGATAAAATCAGTTTAACAATCGGGGCGTAGCGCAGTTTGGTAGCGCATCTGGTTTGGGACCAGAGGGCCGCGGGTTCAAATCCTGCCGCCCCGACTCTTACGGGCTTATAGCTCAGGTGGTTAGAGCGCACGCCTGATAAGCGTGAGGTCGATGGTTCGAGTCCATCTAAGCCCACCAAAAACCAAAATACTTGTTATTTTGGGCCTTTAGCTCAGTTGGTTAGAGCGCCCGGCTCATAACCGGTAGGTCCAAGGTTCGAGTCCTTGAAGGCCCACTGTATATGCCCAGATAGCTCAGTCGGTAGAGCAGAAGACTGAAAATCTTCGTGTCCGTGGTTCGATTCCGCGTTTGGGCACCAAAAAAAAACTTATACTCATAATATTATGTAGTATAAGTTTTTTGCTTTTTGTAAAATTATCTATAATAGATTTAGTGATAGTAAAATTGCTTATTGAATTAGATTGACTAAAAAGATTAATTAAAATATTGAAGATAATATACTTTTTACTATTTTTAATATATTCTCATTATATACCTTATCATTTAGTTTTAAAGGGATTAGATTCCTTTTTATACCTTCTATAATAGTATAATTAGCAATATTATAATCATCATTGTTTAAATAATAAAATTCTCCTATTTTTTGATCTTTATAAAATTTAAAAGGTATGTCAATTTTTAAAATTTGAGAATATTTATCAAATTTTAGATCAAAGTTAAATGCTCTATGTATATAGTTTTTTTCTAATGTTGATATAACGTGATAATTACCTAATAGTGTATTTTTTTTAAATACAAAATCACTATAATTTAGTTTTACTATTAAATCGTTAGATATAATAATTTTATCATACAAATTAAAGATTTTTTTAAATAAAATAGCAAGATTATATACGTCTTCATAGTTATGTTGCAATATTAGCTGGGAGAATTCTTTTTTTGGCTCAATACAATATGCTTCATAAAGAACTAAAACATCTTGTCCTGTTATGGTGTCGTATCTTTTGATTCCAAAAAATTCTTCAACTGTTTTTAGTTTTAGATTAATAATATCAATTTTATTACGAATATTTTTCATATCACTATAAAGATCAATTTTTACGAATAAATCCCAATTGAAATTTATATCATTTTGTTTGCATTTATTTATAATAAAAGGAATATCAAAATTATTTCCATTATATGTAACAACATATTTCTTGGTACGGACTAAATCTTTAAAATATTTTATAACTTCTTTTTCATCAATTTTATATTCGCAGTAAAGTTGATATACTTTATATTTATTATCTTCCATTAATAAAGTAGTAATAGATATAATATTACTGTATTCACGAGATAATCCTGTTGTTTCTATGTCAAAGAAAAATGCGTCTCTAAGCAATTCGTTTATATATTTATCTTTAGTTTCAATATTTTCTATATCTGTATATTTTACAATCATATTTCCTCCAAAATAATAACTTTGATTTTTCCTCCATTATTTGCTAAAATATATAGAGGTGCATAATCGTATGTATATAATATTATCTGTATTTGTGTTTTACGCAATTGGTATAATATCTTATGAATACAATTTCTTTAATTATTATTTTTTAATTGTTTTTTCTGTGCTTTTATATAATACAATAAAAAGCAAAAAATTCATATATAATATTGTGATTATTTCATTTTTAGTTTTATCTTTTATTAATATTTATTATAATTCAAAATCTGTTTTAGAACAATATATTGGTGAAGAAATAGATTTTGTTGCTAAAATAAAAAGCGTTAATTATACTTCTAATGATAATACAAATTTTAATAGTTATAATGCTACTATAACCGAAATAAAAGGTAAAACATTACATGGTAACGAAAATACAATAATTTATCTGGATAAAACACAAGTATTAGATTTGAATTCTATTATTAATATAAAAGGTAATGTATCGGATATAAGTTTTGGGAAGAACTTTATGCTGTTTAATTATAAAAACTATCTTAGATCAAAAAAAATCTATGCAATGATTTTCTGCACATCAAATCCAATAATGATTGAACAAAATTATTCTGTATATAATAATTTTACTAATAAATTTAAGTGTATACTGAGGATATTTTTGCGAACAATTTGAATAAACAAAATTCAGAAATAATTTTATCCATGATTCTTGGGGACGTTAATTATTTAGATGATGTACTTTATGAAAATATTAAAAGAATGGGGTTAGCTCATATATTTGCAGTATCAGGATTACATATTGGGCTACTTTATGTATTTGTATTATATTGTTTAAGATTAGCAGGATTTAATAGAAGAATTAGTTGGATAATTACTTGGTCATTACTTTGGATTTATGGGTTATTAATTGGTTTGCCAGTATCAATAATGAGAACTTTAGTTATGTTCACATTTTTGTTTGGATCTGAAATGCTTTATAGAAAATACAATTCTCTTAATGCAATATCACTAGCAGCATTAATACTAACTATAATTAATCCATTTTGGATTTTTGATATTGGTTTTCTTTTATCGTTTTCAGCAGCACTTAGCTTAATTTTATTTAATAAATATATTCAAATAAATATAAAAACAAAAAATATGATTTTAAAAACAATATACATGTATTTATTCTTGCAATTATTAACTTGTCCCATTGTAATATATTTCTTTAATTATTTGCCTTTATTAGGAATAATTTATAATTTATTATTAATTCCTCTATTTACAGTTGTTTTAATATGCAGTTTCATATTTTTGATATTCAATAATATATTTACATATACATTAATTGTACCATTTAAACTATTTGATTATTTTCTTTATAGTTTGAGATATATAATTAACTTTACAGAAAATATTAGTTTAAACGGCATTATAATGGCTACACCGTCAATTTTTGAAATCTTATTTATGTATATATCTATTTTTTTAATAATATATACATACAAAATTAAGTTGAAATTTATTAATAAGATTAGCTATTTAATAATTATATCATTTTATATAATTACGTATATTATTGTTCCAATAACTGATAATAGCTTGTATTTTAACATAGTAGATGTTGGACAAGGTTTGTTTTCTTACGTCAGTTACAAGAATTATAATTTTATATTTGACTGTGGGAGTACAAGCAATAAAAACTTAGGTGATTATGTGGCGGTGCCTTATTTTACTAAAAGGGGTATAAGTGATATTGATGGAATTTTTATAAGTCATTGGGACAATGACCATTATTCTGGGATTTATGGTTTAATTGAGGGGGATTATATAAATGTAAACAAAATTTTCTCTTCATCAAAGAATAAAGATATCTATAATGATATTATTGTTTTAAATAAGGATGATAGTATTAAAGTAACTAATAATTTTAAAATCAATATATTGTCGCCATCTGATGATATTGTTAAAAATAACAAGAATAATTCATCACTTGTAATTCACTTAAATTTCAACAGATTTAATATACTCCTCCCTGGTGATATTGAAGCGAAAGTAGAACAGGAAATTATAAATGATGTAGTTAAATCAGATATACTATTATTACCACATCATGGTAGTATAACATCATCATCTGAAAACTTTGTTAATAGAGTTAATCCTAAATTAGCTGTAATAAGCTATGGTATAAATAATTATGGCATACCATCTGGTGAAGTTTTGGAAAGGTATAAAAAGATTAATAGTAATATTTTATCTACTTTTTATAATGGAGAAATAAATTTTGTTTTAAAAGGTGATAATTTATATTATAATACATATACAGGAATGAAATCGGATAATTATTATGAATTATATTTCGTAATGATATTTCCAAAATTAGTTATATTTGTACTATTTGTTTCATTGATAATTATTAAAACATATATAGAAGAGGTAAATTATGAGTTATAAAAACATATCAGATTTAATAAATAAAGGAAAAATTCCAACATGTGTACTTTTTTATGGTGAGGAAGTTTATTTAATTGATAAATCAGTTAAGAATATAAAAAATAAATACATAAATAGTGACTATGAGGATATGAATTATGTTGAGTTTGATAAAATAGATTATGATTTTAATTTGTTTTATGAATCTATAACTACTTTGCCTTTTATATCAGATAAAAAATTATGTATTGTCAGAGAATCTGATTTTTTAACTTCAACTGGTAGTTTGAATAAAAAAGATGAAGATAAAATTATAAATATAATTGAAAACAATTATGATTCATGCATCATTGTGTTTTTAATCAGAGGAGGAAAACCTGATGCTAGAAAAAGAATTGTAAAGAAGTTAAAGGAGAAAAATTCTGTTTTTGAAGTTAATAAATTAAATGAAGTTGAACTTAACAAGTATATTGTAGATTACTTTAATAAACATGATATTAAAATAAGTTTATCCGATGCAAATTATATATCTAATAATTCTGGATATTTAGAATATGAAAGCCTAATAACCTTGTATGATGTCAACAATGAGTTAGATAAGCTTAAATCTTATTGTATGGATGCACAGATAATAACAAAAGATGATATTGATAATCTTATGATTATTTCAATTGAAAGCAATATTTTTAAATTAGTGGATTACGTATGTGAAAGGAAAACAGAAAAAGCATATGAAATATTAGAAGAAATGCTTTTAAATAATGTACCTGAGCAATATATAATTCATATGATCACCAGACAATATAGAATGCTTTACCAATATATTTTACTTAATGATAAGGGTTATAATATGGATTATATTATAAATAAAATGAAAATCAAAAAATTCATAGCTATAAAGCTATCTAAATTAACAAAAAATCTTACATTAAATAAAATTGAAAGTTATATGGATAAATTTTTAGAAATAGATAGAAAAATTAAGGTTGGAGAGATTGATAAAAAAATAGGTTTACAAATTATTACAAATGGAACAATATTTTAATATTACATAAACAAAAAAAGACCGATAAGGTCTTTTAAATTTCCAAGAGATTCATCGACTAACACCACATCTGTTAATATTTAGGATTATGAGGTTAGTTGATGAATCTCAAACTTTTAGCTTCAGAGGTGGTTTACCCACCAACTGAACCTATAATAAAAGTCGATTATGCTATTTTGTTTAATCTGTTTGCTAATCTACTTACTTTTCTTGAAGCAGCCTTTTTATGGATAGTATTTTTAGCAGCGGCTTGATATAATTTCTTCTCTATAACTTTTAAATATTCTTTAGCCTGTTCTAAGTTACCTTCGTTTAAAACTGTTTCAAATTTCTTTATATAAGTTTTAATTTCAGATTTTCTACTTTTATTAACTTCTGTTTTTTTATTAATAACTAATATTCTTTTTTTAGCGGATTTAATATTTGCCAATATTTTCACCTCCTTTAAATCTTTTAATATTTTAACACTGTTAATATTTTTAAAGTGATAATATTTAAGACAGCATGTCAATTATACAGGTAAAAGGAACAAAAATCAATAGAAAAGAATAAAAAATTAAAAAAAATATATAATAATTCCAATATAAGATATTTTATGTTTTATCTAGTATTTTATCATAAAAATTAAATATTAGCTGTAGCGAAATAAATTAATAGTTTTTTATACTTAATGGAGGATTACAACTATGTATAGAACAGATTTAGCGTATGAAGCAAATGAGTCAATAGCTCAAAAATTTAAAGGGGTTAAGTTAGAAACACAGGATTTTAAACATGGGGAAATAGTTGAACTTGAAATAATGAATGAAGAAGCAGAAAAAGCAATTGGAAAAAGGGTAGGAAAATATGTAACATATGAAACAAAAAATTTTAAAAATATGAGTGAAGAAACAAGAAATCAAGTAGTAGAAATTTTATCAGAGAACATAAAAAATATAGCTGATTTAAAACGTGAAAGAGTTTTAGTTGTTGGTTTAGGAAATAGAAACATTACAGCAGATGCACTAGGACCTAGAACTGTAGATAAAATTAAGGTTACAAGGCAATATTTTAAAGCATATAATAAAGAATTTGATGATGATTATAATGAGGTTTGCATATTAGCTCCAGGGGTATTAGGGATAACAGGCATAGAAACTATTGATACAATAATTGGTGTTGTAGAGAAGATAAAACCCACTTTACTTATAATAATAGATGCCCTTGCTTCACGAAAGATGAAAAGGCTTTGTTCAGTTGTGCAAATTACAGATGCAGGTATTGAACCAGGTTCTGGTATAGGTAATATGCAAGGATCTTTAAATGAAGATACTATTGGAGTAAAAGTTATAGCTATTGGTGTACCAACAGTTGTAGATACAGCAACAATTGTAAATGATACAATAGATATGATGGAAGAAGCGTTAAGAGATAAAACTGATGACGTGGGACAGATAATGGGAATATTAAGTGATTTAGAAAAGAATGAAAAGCATATGTTTATTAAGGAAATTTTGAGTCCATTATATGGTGATTCAATTGTAACTCCAAATGGAATAGATGAGCAAATAGAAATTTTATCGGACATACTTGCTGAATCTATTAATAAAGCAGTGCATCCAGGATATGAATTAAATTCGTAATAATATTGTAAAAATAAACAGTATTATTACGGAAACAATACACATATACATTAATATATTACTATATTGAGAAAATATGTGGAGTTGAATTTAATTATGAAAAGACGTAGAAGAAAAAAAAGTGAAACAAAATTTTACATGGTTATGTCAATTATATGCTTAGTTGTATTGTTTGCAGGCTACAGCTATGTATATAAGCTTTCTGAAGCTAGAAAGACAGGACAAGAAATTACGACTATTTCATTGAACTATGATGGAGAGGGGGCAGCTAATAAGTATAACGAATTCTTTGATAAGGTTATGTCATACTTTAATATTTTTTTCGAAGAGACTTTTAAAGAATCAGATGATAGCAAAATAATTGAAAATAAAGAAGATGAACCTGTGAAAGAGGTTTATAAAATTATTGACAGTGCAGATAGGGAACAAACTGAGGACTTACAAGTGTTTGATGAAAAAGAATATAGCAGCAGCCAAATAGCTGTTACGGAAGTATATTTAGCAAGCAATAGAAAGGATGACTTTTTTAAGGTCATAGAATCAAACACTATTTCTAGAAGCAGTGTTCCAAGAGAAATGAAAATAGATACTGCTTCTATAAATAAGAATATTAATTTTATCATCTATCATACACACGCTACAGAATCATATTTACCTAATAAAGAATCGAACTATAGAACTCATGATGAAAATTATAATGTAATGGGAATCGGTAATATAATTACATCTAATTTGAAAAATTATGGATTAAATATAACTCATCTAAAAGATTATAATGATTATCCAGACTATAATAAGTCTTATGCAAATTCTAATTATAATGTAAAACAGGTATTGTCAAACAGTAAGAAAAATGTGATGATAGATATACATAGAGATGGAGCTGATGAAGGTTCAAGCTATGAAGAATTTTTGTCAAAAGTGAAATCAATAGAGATAAATGGTAAGACAGCAGCAACGTGTACATTAGTCATTGGAGATAAGAATGGAAATTTAGAAGATATAAAGAAAATGGCTCAAACAACATTTGATACGGCTAATGAAATGTACCCAGGATTATTTAGAGATATTGTAATAAGAAATGGTGCATACTTCAATCAATATCTATCTGATTACGCTATGTTGATAGAAGTTGGAACTACATTAAACAACATAGAAGAAGCACAGTATACAGCGGATTTATTATCAGAAATACTATGTGAAACAATTGCAAAAATTAATAATTAATGCTTTAAATATTACATAAACTTTGATATAATACCCTATGACATTTGTATTATGAAAAATAGGGAGGTTAAATTTACTTGGATAGAAAAAAATATATAAGAAACTTTTCCATAATAGCTCACATAGATCATGGCAAATCAACGTTAGCAGATAGATTAATTGAAAATACAGGACTTTTATCTCATAGAGAGATGCATGAACAAGTATTAGATAATATGGACTTAGAAAGGGAAAGAGGTATAACAATTAAACTTCAAAATATTAGTCTTTTATATAAAGCCAAAGATGGCAATGATTATATATTGAATTTGATTGATACTCCAGGTCATGTGGATTTTAATTATGAAGTTTCAAGGAGTTTAGCGGCTTGTGAGGGTGCTGTTTTAGTAGTTGATGCTGCACAAGGAATTGAAGCTCAAACTTTGGCTAATGTTTATTTAGCACTAGATCAAAATTTAGAAATCGTACCTGTTATAAATAAAATAGATTTACCAAGTGCTAGACCAGAAGAAATAAAGCAAGAAATAGAAGATGTAATTGGGCTTGATTGCGAAAATACACCACTTATATCAGCTAAAGATAATATTAATATAGATCAAGTATTAGAAGCAATAGTTAAATTTATTCCACCACCAACAGGAGAAGAAGATGCACCACTTAAAGCTCTTGTTTTTGACTCGTATTATGATAGCTATAAAGGTGTTATAGCATATATAAGGATTAAAGAAGGTCAAGTTAAAAAGGGTGATAGAATTAAAATGATGGCAACTGGAAAATCCTTTGATGTAACAGAGGTAGGTATAATATCACCTAACCAGAAGCCTGTACCTGCATTATATTCAGGGGATGTAGGTTATTTGTGTGCTAGCATGAAGGAAGTTAGAAGCTGTAATGTTGGTGATACAATTACATCATGCGAAAATCCTGCAAAAGAGGCATTACCAGGATACAAGAAGGTAGTTTCAATGGTTTATTGTGGAGTATATCCTGCTGAGGGAGAAGACTTTAACGAGGTAAGAGATGCACTTGAAAAGTTGCAGGTAAATGACGCATCGTTGTCATTTGAACATGAAACTTCAGTAGCATTAGGTTTTGGTTTTAGGTGTGGTTTCTTAGGTCTTTTACATATGGAAATTATACAGCAAAGATTAGAGAGAGAATTTAATTTAAATATAATTGCAACAACTCCTAGTGTAATATATAAAGTGTACAAAACTGATGGTGAACTGATGATTATGCAAAATCCAACTAATATGCCACCAGCTCAAGAAATAGAATATATGGAAGAACCTATAGTTGATGCAGCAATTATGTCACCTACAGAGCATGTAGGAGCAATAATGGAGTTGTGTCAGAATCGTAGAGGGGTATTTGTAAACATGGAATATATGGAAGCTACAAGAGTTATATTGCATTACAAATTACCATTAAATGAAGTTATTTATGACTTTTTTGATTCTCTTAAATCTAAAACAAGAGGATATGCTTCACTGGATTATGAGCTAGCTGGATACCAACGATCTGAATTAGTAAAAATGGATATTTTAATTAATAGTGAATTAGTAGATGCATTCTCAATTATTGTGCATGAAAGCAAAGCTTATGAAAGAGGTAAAGGTATAGTTGAAAAGCTAAAAAATGTTATACCAAGACATATGTTTGCTGTACCACTTCAAGCTACAGTTGGAGGTAAGATAATAGCTAGAGAAACAGTTAGTGCACTTAGAAAAGATGTGTTGGCAAAATGTTACGGTGGAGATATAACTAGAAAGAAAAAATTGTTAGAGAAGCAAAAAGAAGGCAAAAAAAGAATGAGACAAATTGGAAGTGTTGAAGTTCCACAAGAAGCATTCTTAGCTGTTTTAAAATATGATGAAGATTAAATAATAATTAAATCTTAAAGTGATTATTCATGCTTTAAGATTTAATTTTATATATTTTAATTTGTTATGGAATTGAATCAAAATGTAATTGATAATATAGTATGAATTATATATACTAATAGTATTAAACAATATTTATTAAGAGGAGGATTATTTTGAGAAAAGGACTGATTGCAGTTGTTTTGATTTTATTAGTAGTAGTGGTATTAGTTGCATTTACTTTTGGAAGTTACAATTCATTAGTAACATTAGATGAAGATGTGAATACACAGTGGGCAAATGTAGAAAGCAAGCTTCAAAGAAGATTTGATTTAATACCTAATTTAGTAGAATCAGTAAAAGGAGCAATGGCACAAGAGCAAGAAATATTTACAGCTATAGCAGATGCAAGGGCAAGAATGGCGGGTGCTAAAAGTTTGAGTGAAAAGGTTGAAGCGTCAAATCAGTTAGAAGGAGCACTTGGAAGATTGCTTGTAGTTACAGAAAATTATCCAGTGCTAAAATCAAATGAAAATGTAACAGCGCTTATGGATGAATTGGCAGGTACTGAAAATAGAATATCTGTGGAAAGAGATAGATATAATGAAGTGGTGAGCAAATATAATTCAGCTATAAGAAGGTTTCCTAAAAATATAATGGCTGGAATGTTTGGCTTTGAAAAAAGACCATATTTTGAAGCAACACAAGGAGCAGATACAGCACCAGAGGTAAAATTTGATTAAAGTAGAAAGTAGGTAATTATGGGAAAAAGAATATTAACTTTATCTTTAATTATTTTGATTCTATTCACTACTGTAGTATCATACGGTGAGGTAGTGATGCCTGAGCCTACAAAGATGTTTTACATAAACGATTTTGCTAATGTAATAGATGAGGATGTAGAAGCAAGCATTACAAATGTAAATCTTAATTATGAAAAAACCAGTGAAAAACCTCAAATTGTAGTAGCAACGGTACAAAATATGCAAGGACTAGATGAAAATAGTTATGCAACAGAATTATTTGAAAAATGGAAAATAGGTAACAAAGAATATAATAACGGAGTTTTAATTCTTCTTGCTATAGATGAAAGAAGAATCAAAATTGAAACTGGTTATGGACTTGAAGGTGCATTACCTGATTCTGAAGTAGGACGGATATTAGATTCTTCAACAAGTTTTCTTTCTGAAGGAGATTATTCTAGAGGCATTGAAAACATATTTTTTCAATTAGCTAAAAGTGTAAACGAAGAATATAACTATGATGAAAATGTAATATTTGAAAATATAAATGTAAATATACGAAAACAATCAAGCAACCAAAACCAAGTTCAATTATATAGGATGATAAGACCAATATTAATTATACTTTTATTGTTATTCTTTGGAGGATTTGGTGGTGGACCAGGAAGAAGACGAAGAAGAGGTTTTTATATTCCACCTAGCATATTTAGAGGTGGTGGAGGTTTCGGCGGCGGAGGCGGCTTCGGAGGAGGTAGCTTTGGAGGCGGCGGCAGATCAGGCGGCGGCGGAGCAGGAAGAGGATTTTAGGACAATAGGTAACAGCAGGGAAAATTTTACCCTGCTGTTATATATTATGATATTTTTCCTAAAAATAATATTTCTTCTGTATCAGTGTTAGTTATACATAATCCTTTTTCTTCCCAATTTGATGAACCTAAATATCCGAGCTTTTCATCCCATGCATTATTATATTCTTCCTTTGTAACCTGCTCATTATTAATAAAATATTCTATTTCAGAATCAATGAGTTTTATACCTTCAGCAGGTGCAATATAGTCATAATCTAGATCATCATATAAATAATCATCAAAATCATCATAACTGTCATAATTACTACTTTCTTCGTAATCAATATCCGTATACAAATATCCATAATTAATTAGATTATATAAGCATTCATACATTTCGTCCATATTATAATTATTAATATAAGCTTCACTTAGTTTAGAGAAAAAATCAACAATTTCTTGACTTTTAACCTCATATGTAACCTTATCTTTAGTGTAAAGCATTTCCTTAAAATCACCACACTCATTTGTAATAGTAATTTTCATTTAATATCCCCCCCTTTATAAATCCATAAACAGTGTTTGTAAAAATATATTATGTATTTTGGATTTTAGCATATAATTCGTAAAATTCCTATTTAAAAAGGTGAATAGTTTTATATAATATTAATATAAATTAAAAAATATGTCGTGTATTATCATATATAACAATTGAAATAATATTATTATATTAGATTTCAATTATATTAGTATTTCATTAGCATGTTTAATTTTTAATACTTTAGTTTTTAAAGCTTTACGATTAACTAATTGTACAAATTCATTCGTAGCATGGAAATTATCCCAAAAGTGCATTGGTATAAATATATTGGGAGAAAGTTTTTCAATGAAAAATTCTCCACCATACATGAAATTCTCTTCGAGTCTTTTATCTACAGGGAAAAAAGCTATATCTATATTAATATTTAAATTAATTATATCGTTAACTATGCTTTTAAATGCAAATTCCATTTCTTTTTCTTCAGAAGGTGTATCATCATTCCATTTCCACCAATTTAAATCACCCGCATGAAAAATGTTATTATTATCTAAATTAATAATAATGCTAATGCCAGCATCTGTAGAGCCAAAAGTATTTATTTTTAGGTTGTTTATAACGATTTCTTGATTAGGCTTTAAAAAATAACACCTATCTATTTGATTATATATTTCTATATCATCGCTAAGCATATAATAAACATTGTTCTTGCTAGCATTCCAAGTCAATATTTCGCTACTATAGTGATCGTTATGACTGTGAGAGGCAAATATATATACAGCCTTATCCGACTTCATTATTTTGTCTATTAGGTCTTTGAAATCAAAATCAAAATCATTCATATAAGGCTTTGATTTATAATAATCGAATATTAAAAAAGAAGATTTTGACTCAACAATAAAACAACTGTGGTGTATGTAATAAATTTTCATATTAACAGCTCCTAATTATTTTTTATTTTGATTGTAGATTATGAATAATTGTACTCATTAAAGTAAAACTAAACATAAAATAATTATATCATGAACACTAAATTTGGTAAATATAATATTATTATTAAAAAATGTTTGTAATTAACAAAAATTTATAGTATAATGAGAAGTTAATAAAATTAGTAAACGAGGATGATAAAATTAATGAAAATTGAAAATGTAAATTTGAATGAAAACATTCAAAAAGCTTTAGATGAAATGGGATTTGAAAATAGTACCCAGATTCAACAAGAAGCAATACCAGTAATACTTGAAGGAAAAGATATAATTGGTCAATCAAATACAGGAACGGGTAAAACGGCAGCGTTTGGTATACCTATTCTAGAGAAAATAGATAAAGATTTGAGACTTCCACAGGCAATAGTTCTTTTACCTACAAGGGAGCTTGCTGTGCAAGTTGCAAATGAATTTAGAAAAATCGGTAAATACATGGATGGTATTAAAACCGTTAGTGTCTATGGTGGCGCGGATATCAGGGATCAGATTAATAAGCTTAAAAACGGAGCACAAATTATAGTAGGAACCCCTGGTAGAATTATAGACCTCATTGACAGAAAAGTAATAAAACTTAGTGAACTAAAAGTTTCAGTTTTGGATGAAGCCGATGAAATGTTAAAAATGGGTTTCAGAGAAGATATTGAGTTGATTCTTGATAAAGTAAATCACACAACTCAGACACTTTTGTTTTCTGCTACTATTCCTGATGGAATATCTAAAATAATAAAGAAATTTCAAAATAACCCAGTCATTATTAAAACAATGAGAGAAGGAATTACTGCAAAAGAAGTTAAGCAAAGCTATTTTCTTGTTAAACATACAGATAAAGTTGAAGCATTGACAAGAATTATAGACACATACACACCAAAATTAACTTTGGTTTTCTGTAATACTAAAAAAAGTGTTGATGATTTATATGATAGACTTATAGAAAAAGGTTATAACTGTGATAAAATACATGGTGATATTAAGCAAACGCAAAGATTGGATACTTTGAATAAGTTCAATAATGGTGTAATTGATGTTTTAATTGCAACAGATGTTGCTGCAAGAGGACTTGATATTAAAGAAGTTGAAGCAGTTATTAACTATGAAGTTCCAGGAAAAGAAGATTATTACGTTCACCGTATTGGTAGAACAGGAAGAGCAGGTCGAGAGGGTTCATCTTTCACACTTGCTTCAGGGAAAGAAATAAAGAAAATTGAAAATATTGAAAGATATACAAAAAAACAAATACGCAAAAGATCAGTTCCTACAGTAGATAAGGTTAATGAAGTAAAACAAGATAAATTTATTAGAAACATAGTTGATGTTATTGAAAAAGATGGAGTTGGAGAAAACAGAGTACTAGCGGGTAAATTAATGGAAAAAGGCTATGATGCTGAAACTTTAATAGCTGCAATGATAAAAAAACTTGTTAAATTTGACTCTTCTGCAGAAAGAGATTTAAATGACACAATACCTGAGAGAAAGAAATTTACTAGAACTAAAGGTTCATCAAGAGATATTGGAAATTCAGTTAGATTCCATGTAAACTTAGGTAAAAAACAAGGTATCAGACCAGGAGATATACTAGGTGCTATAGCTGGTGAATGTGATATACCAGGTTCGGATATTGGAGCAATTGAAATACTTGAAAACTATTCATTTTTCAATGCGTCATCAGAGCATGCGGATGCAATATTAGGCAGAATGGAAGGCTCGCAAATAAAAGGAAAAGATGTTGTTGTAGAAATTTCTAAAGAGAAAAAATCAAAAAGTGGTTTTGGTGGAAGCAGTGATAGAGGATTCAGACATAAAAGCCAAGGTTTTAGAAAAAAATATTAAAAAGCTGTTGACAAAATAGATACATGAGTAATATAATCTATAAAAATAGCAAACTGATAATAAACTATGAAAGATCGAGTAAAACAGATACAATATTTCAGAGAAGGAATACAACTTGCTGAGAGTATCCTAATATATGACTGTTTGAAAACTAATCTTGAGTTAAATCTGAAAATCTAGTTTAAAGTCTAGATATAAGGATTTGGTATGGATGCCTTAAATCTGTTGAGAAGTAAATAAGGTGGAACCACGATGGTAACTCTCGTCCTTAAACACATTAGTGTGTTTAGAGACGGGAGTTTATTAATTGGAGGAGTAATATTATGATAAAATTAACATTACCAGATATGAGTATCAGAGAGTATGAAGATGGAACAAAAGCAATAGATGTTGTTAAAAGTATCAGCGAAGGTTTAGCTAGAAGCGTAGTGGGGGCAAGTTTTAACGGAAAAACTATTGGTCTCCAAGAACAAATAAATGAAGATGGCAACATTAAATTCCTTAAGTTTGAAGATAAAGAAGGAAAAGACATATTTTGGCACACTTCATCACATATATTAGCACAAGCAATAAAAAGAATATGGCCAGAAGCTAAACTTGCAATAGGACCATCTATAGACAATGGATTTTACTATGATATAGATTTAGACTATAGATTAGTACAAGAAGATTTTGAAAAAATAGAATCAGAGATGAAAAAAATAGTTAAAGAAGGCCTTGAACTTGAGAGATTTGAACTTCCAAGGGAAGAAGCAATAAAATTTATGGAAGAAAAAGAAGAACCATACAAGGTTGAATTAATAAAAGACCTTCCAGCAGATGCAATAATTTCATTTTATAAGCAAGGTGATTTTGTAGATTTATGTGCAGGACCACATTTGGAATCAACTAAAAAACCAAAAGCTATTAAACTTTTAAGTATTGCAGGGGCGTATTGGAGAGGAAATGAAAAGAACAAGATGCTTCAAAGAGTATATGGTATTGCATTTGAGAAAGCCAAAGGATTAGAAGAATATATTCATATGCTAGAAGAAGCTAAAAAGCGTGACCACAGAAAACTAGGTAAAGAATTAGAATTGTTCTTTATGTCTGAAGAAGGACCTGGCTTTCCATTCTTTTTACCAAAAGGAATTGAAATTAAAAACGAGCTCCTTAAATATTGGAGAGAAGTACACAAAAAAGCAGGATATGTAGAAATTGAAACTCCATTGATGCTAAGTAAACATCTATGGGAAAATTCAGGACATTGGGACCATTACAAAGATAATATGTACACAGTTAAAATAGATGAAGAAGATTTCTGTGTTAAGCCTATGAACTGCCCTGGAGGAATGATGGTATATAAAAATTCTATGCATTCTTACAAGGATTTCCCAATTAAGGCAGCGGAAATAGGAAGAGTTCATAGACACGAGTTGTCAGGTGCTCTTCATGGATTGATGAGAGTTCGTGCTTTTACTCAAGATGACGCTCATATATTCATGCTTCCTGAACAAATAAAAGATGAAATTAAAAATGTTGCAAACTTAATAGATGGAATGTATAAAACATTTGGATTCACTTATCATGTTGAACTTTCAACAAGACCTGAGGATTTCTTAGGAGATTTAAAAGATTGGGATGTAGCAGAAAGTTCATTAAAAGAAGCGCTTGAAGAACTTGGACTTGATTATATAATAAATGAAGGTGATGGAGCATTCTACGGACCTAAAATAGATTTCCACTTAAATGATTGCATAGGAAGAACATGGCAGTGTGGAACAATTCAGTTGGATTATCAAATGCCACAACGCTTTGACCTTGAATATGTAGGTGCAGATGGACAAAAGCATAGACCTATAATGATTCACAGAGTTGCATTTGGAAGTATAGAAAGGTTCTTTGGTATTTTAATAGAGCAATTTGCAGGTGCATTCCCAACTTGGTTATCTCCAGTTCAAGTAAAAGTTTTACCTATATCAGATAAATTCAATGGATATGCGGAAAAGGTAAAAGAAGAATTAGAAGTATTTAATATAAGAGTTGAAATAGATACAAGGGCAGAAAAAATAGGCTATAAAATAAGAGAAGCTCAATTAGAAAAAGTTCCTTACATGTTTGTAGTTGGAGAGAAGGAAGCAGAAGGAAATTCTGTGTCAGTTAGGGAAAGACAAAAAGGTGATATTGGAAGTATGAGTACAAAAGAAATTTCTGATATTATATTAAATAAAATAAAAACAAGAGAAAATGACTCGCCACAATAAAAATAATTAGAATTTTATTTAAAAACATCTCAGTAATACAGCATTCAACTTATTAGTTGGGTGCTGTAAATTTATAAATCAACTATATGAAATTTTATTAAAAGGGAGGAAATAAATATGAGCACAGTATACTCGGATATTCAATATCATATTAATATGAAAGAGGGGGATGTAGGTAAATATGTAATTTTACCAGGAGATCCTAAAAGGTGTAAATTAATTGCAGAGCATTTTGATAATCCTAATTTAGTAGCTGATCATAGAGAATTTGTAACATATACAGGGTATATTGATGGTGAAAAAGTTAGTGTAACATCGACTGGTATAGGAGGACCTTCAGCAGCAATAGCAATGGAGGAACTTGTTAATATAGGAGCAGATACATTTATAAGAGTTGGAACATCTGGAGGTATGGACATAAATGTTATGGGTGGAGATTTAGTTATAGCATCAGGTGCAATTCGTATGGAAGGGACAGGAAGAGAATATGCACCAATGGAATTCCCAGCTGTCGCAAATCATGAAGTTATTAATGCACTTGTAAAGTCAGCTAAAGATATAGGTAGAAAACATCATGTTGGAGTAGTAGAATGTAAAGATTCGTTTTATGGACAACATGAACCAGGAACAAAACCTGTAAGTTATGAACTTGAAAATAAATGGGAAGCTTGGCTTAGGTTAGGTGCATTAGCATCTGAAATGGAATCAGCAGCACTTTTTATCGTTGGAGCTTATCGAAAGGTTAGAGTTGGAACTGTTTTAAATGTTGTTGCAAATCAAGAGAGAAGAAAAAAAGGATTAGATGATCCACAAAGTCATGATACAGAAGCTGCTATTGAGGTAGCAATAGAAGCAATAAGAAATTTAATTAAAGAAGACAAAATTAACTTATAGTAATATATAGAAATAAAATTAGTAATGGGGCGATTAATAACCGTCCCATTATTTATTTATATCTTTATGGATTTCCATTTTCCTGAACTGTATCTTAATAAAACAAATAATGATCTAAGAAGCTGGTCAGCTGCAAAAGCAACCCATGCACCTTCTAGACCTAAGTGCATGAAATTAACCAATATAATAGCTAAGCCTGGTCTAATGATTAAAACAGTTATAAATGTTATAATTGCAGTTGCTTTAGTATCTCCAGCACCTCTTAAGGCTCCAGCTAAAATAAACTGAGATGATTGAAATGGTTGAATAAAACCAACAAGCATCATAATTTTTGCACCTTTTTCAATTACAGTTACATCATCGGAATATAAAGAAACTATTTTGCCACCCCATATAATAAAGATAATTCCCATAATTACAGATATAATCATTCCAGTTCTTCTAGTTCTCATAACATACGCATTTGCCATATCAGGACGTTTTTTTCCTAAACTTTGCCCTGTTAGAGATGTTGCTGAAACTGCAAATCCTTGCCCATTCATAAATGAAATAGATAATATGTTCATACATACTTGATGAGCGGCAAATGCTACTGTTCCAAGAGAAGCAACAGTTTTAGAGTAAATAATTATACCAATACGCATCATTAATTGCTCTATCATAGCAGGAACACCTATAACAAAAATTTGCTTTAATGCTGTTTTATTAGGTTTAAAGCCATCTTTAAATCTTAAGTGTAAATATTGATTTCCTCTAGTTATATATACAAATGCAAAAACAAATGCAACTAGCTGACCAATTATTGTTGCAAGAGAAGCACCTGCAACTTCTAATCTTGGAAAACCTAAATTTCCTCCAATAAGTAAATAATTAAAAATAACATTAACAGCATTTGCAGTTAAGTTATATATCATAGCAGTCCTAGAATCACCAACACCCCTAAGAGTTGCTGTTATAGTTGTAGTAAGAGCCATAAATATAAATCCAACCATCTGTATCTTTAGATAAGTTGTACCACCTGCTAAAGTTTGCGCATCAGCAGCTCCCATGAATTTAACCAAAGGTTCTGAAAAAATAAAACCTACTATAGATGCTATTATAGAAAATGTTATAGTAAGCAATAGTGCCTGACGCAAAATTAAATTTGCGTTTTCTCGGTTACCTGAACCTTTGTATCTTGCAACCATAGAAGTTGCTCCAACGTTCATTGACATAAACATTATCATTAATAAAAATTTTGGTTGCAGGGTTAAACCTACGGCTGTAAGAGCCCAAGGACCGAGCTGCCCAACCATCATTAAATCAACCATTGAAGCAAGTTGCGTTAATGTTAATTCAAGGACTGAAGGCCATGCAATGTTAACTATGTCTCGATAGAGCAATTTTGAGGTTATATTATTAGGTAGATGATTTTTAGGTAAATCAACTAGATTTAAATCATCTCCATCTTCGACTAAATCTAATGCCATATCAACATATTTATAACCTTTAGCTTTTCGATTTTTAAAAAACTTCATAAAATAAATTGTCAAATTTAAACGATTTTGACATATCCCACCCTTCTGTTTTTAATTATGCATTTTGTGTGTAATATCTTAAATATTTCAAATAATTATATCATAGATAATTTGTTAAGTCCAATAATAAGAAAACAAAAAGCATTTAGATTAAAGTGAATTATATTAAAAAGATAAATCAAATTCTAATTAGTTTTTAATAAATACCTAAAGATTAATTAATAAAACTATTGTATATTATCATTATAAGAAATAAAAAAATCGTGGAGGATAAAATGAAGGTAACATTAGAGCAAATTGATGAATTAAGAAACAGAGTTAATGTAACATATGAAGAAGCAAAAAGCACTCTAGAAAAAAATGATGGAGATTTAATTAAATCAATAATTGAACTAGAAAAAGGAAAAGGAACTCGGGGAAATGAAAAAAATAGACGAGGAGAAGGGTTTACTAGCTTTGCTAATAGATTACTACAATTAAGATTTTCAGTTAAAAATAAAAATGAAAATACTTTAATAAACGTACCGTTAGTTCTTGTTCTTGTAACATTTGTAATGGCATTTTGGGTAGTTATATTTGGACTTATACTTGCAGTATTAACATCATGTAAGATAAAAGTTTTCAGAGATAAAAATTCTGTTAACATTAACGGTATTAAAAGAAATATGAAAGAAACTGTAGAAAAAATAAAAGTAAAATCTGAAGAAATAATAAAAGAAGATGCAGAAATAAAAGAAGAAAAATATTACGAATCAGATGACATGGAAAATGAAATTATAATAGAATAACAAAGTTTAAGGGGCGGTTCTTTTTGAACGGTCCCTTAAAACACTAATTGATAAAATTTGTAATTAATAGTATAATATATAAAAAAACAAGGGCGGCGTTGTATGGATGATAAAAGGAAAATTTTAATAGTTGAAGATGAACATAAAATTGCACGTTTTCTTGAATTAGAATTGAAGTATGAGGGCTATGAGGTTGATATAGCAAACAATGGTAGAGATGGATTAGAAAAAGGTAAAAATGATGATATAAGTTTAATTATTCTAGATTTAATGTTGCCTGGCTTAAGTGGTATAGAAGTTTGCAGGAGAATAAGGCAAACTTCAGGGGTACCTATAATTATGCTTACAGCTAAGGATGATATATCAGATAAGGTTACAGGGCTTGATATAGGAGCCGATGATTATATGACTAAGCCATTTGCTGTTGAAGAACTTTTAGCTAGAATTAGAGTATTGTTAAAAAGAAAATATGTTCCTAAGAATAAAGAGGAATCTACAATATTAACAATAGGTAAGTTAAAATTGTACAAAAACAATTATAAAGTAGAGTATGATAATGAAAACATCGAATTAACAAAAAAAGAATTTGAATTATTAGAAATTATGATGATAAATAAAAATATTGTAATGTCAAGGGAAAAAATTCTTGATAAAGTTTGGGGTTACGATTATTTTGGTGATACAAATATAATAGATGTGTACATTAGATACTTAAGAAGTAAAATAGATCAGAAATATAATGTTGGTTTTATTGAAACGGTCAGAGGTGTAGGTTATATAATTAGAGATTAAAATGTAATGGGACAGTTTTACATTGCATTATCCAAAAGGAATTGCTATGAAAAAATTAGAGCGAAAAAGAGTAGATAAGCAGTTGAAAAAAGAGAGAAAAAAAGAGAAAATATACAAAAAAAATTTCTCGTATGAAAATTATAATAATAAGAAAACAATATCATTTTCAGGGTTTTTAAAAACAATAGTAAAATCAATTTTTCATATAATAAGTTTTCCTTTTAGGGTGATTTTAAAAATTTTAGTAAAACTTATAAAAAGATTAAAATTTTCAATAACATTTAAAATTTCGGTTTCATATTTATTGTTGTATATAACTGTAATTTTAATTGTTGCTGCAATTACGACAATGGGATATTCTGTTTATAAGTTAAATCAATATAAATCAGATGTAATGGAAAATGACATGGATAAAATAACAAGCAGTTTTCCTAATATGAGAAAAATTGAATCTATTGCTGACAATGATGAAATAAAGTCAATTAATATTTACGATAACTATTTGAATAATATATATTCTTTGAAAGGATATGAGCATAGATATTCAAAAAATATTATTGTCTTGTTAGAAAAATTAATCAACAATAAAGAATATATATTTTCATCTAAGTTTTATTATAATAATATGGAATATTATATTAATATTAATTATTTGGTGAATGATATATTATCAGAAGCCTTTAGAATATGTATTATGATAATTAGTTCTGGAGCAGCTGGATTATTTGTATTTGTACCAATAGTATCACGAACCAGCTATAAGTTAATTGGACCAATAAAAAAAATGACAGAAATAACTAAAACTATAACGGTTAATAATATTAATACAAGACTTGATGTAAAAGATACTCAGGACGAATTAAAGGAGCTTTCTGAGACGTTTAATGAGATGATGAATAGAATTGAACAAGGGTACAAAACGCAGCAACAATTCGTATCTGATGCCTCTCATGAGCTTAGAACACCTATAGCTGTTATAAAAGGATATGTAAATATGTTAGATCGCTGGGGTAAAAATGATAAAGATATATTAGAAGAATCAATTAATGCAATAAAAAATGAAACTGATAGCATGCAGGATTTAATTGAAAAACTTTTATTTATTGCTAGAAGTGATAAACAATCAATATCTTTTACAAAAGAGGATTTTAAAATATGTGAAATTCTATTCGAAATAGAAAAAGAAACATGTATGATTGATACAAAACACAATTTTGACTTTAAATTTTATGATGATGCAAGTATATATGCAGATAAAAACAGGATAAAGCAGGCAATAAGGATATTTATAGAAAATGCAATAAAGTTTACTCCGCAAAATGGTTATATAAAAGTTCTTTCATATATTGATGAAGATTATTATGTAATAAAAGTATCTGATTCTGGGATGGGTATTGAAAAAAAAGATCTAGATAAAATATTCAACAGACTTTACAGAGCAGAGCAGTCAAGAAATAAGGATGTTGGAGGTCATGGATTAGGATTATCTATAGCTAAAATTATTATATTAGGGCATAAAGGAAAAATAAAAGTAAAAAGCACAGTAGATAAAGGTTCTGAATTTATAATTTTGTTACCTTTTTTACAAAAAATATCCTAATTAATAATAAAAATATATTTCAAAATCACAGATACTATCAATATTCGACAAAAGGTTACAAAACAAGTCAAGGATAAATTGTTCATTAAATAGTATAATTTATTTACACTATAAGAGAAAGGATTGGGACGTCTGTGAATATAGAATTTATTGAATCAGGACAAGAACTAGTTATTAGACTTAAAGGTGACTTAGATCATCATGGAGCGGATCAAAATAGAAATAGAATTGATGAAAAAATAATGGATGATAATATCAGTAAAGTTATTATTGATTTTAAAAAAATTGATTTTATTGATAGTTCTGGCATAGGATTTGTAATTGGACGATATAAAAATATTAGGAAACGAAATGGGGTTATAGAAATAATAAACGCTAATAAAAAAGTTAGAAAAATACTTGATATGAGCGGAATAGGAAAAATAATAAATATTAAATAGGGGGATAAAATGCATAACAATTATGTATATATTAAAATACCAAGTCTTTCAAATAATGAATCATTTGCTAGAGCGGCAGTTGCAGCATTCTGTTCAAGTTTAAATCCAACTATAGAGGAAATTTCAGATATAAAAACTGCAGTATCAGAAGCTGTCACAAATGCAATAATTCATGGATATGAAAACATGGTTGGAGATATAGTAATACAATGTAGAATAAAAAATCATGGAGTAGAGATAATTGTCGAAGATTTCGGTTGTGGCATTGTAAATGTGGACAAGGCTAAGGAACCATTGTATACATCTAAACCAGAACTTGAAAGATCTGGGATGGGATTTGCAGTAATGGAAACTTTTATGGATGAACTTGTGGTCTTATCCGAAAAAGATATTGGAACAAAAGTAATATTAAGAAAAACAATCAGTTCAAAAAATGAAATTAATAGCAACTTTTGATAAAAAAAGCACGGTTAGTGCTTTTTTTTTTGCATGCAATAAATTTTTTTGTAAATAATACTTTTGAGGTGATTTTTATGAAAAAAAAGATATTTTTTTTAGTAATAGTATTATTGATTAGCATATCAGCTATTGTTTTTGGTAATAGCATAGATAAATCTTTAAAAAAAATACCTGAAAGCGCAGTATTATTATAATGGAGGAGAAATGAAGTATAATAAGGAAAGTTATAAAAAAGTTATAGATGAGTATACTCCAAAAAATAAAATTGTAAAAAATTGTTTTATGGCTTTTATTTTTGGAGGTGCTATTTGTACATTGGGTGAAATTATAAAAAATATTTTTGTATCAGGATTTGATGTACCTAAAGATGATGCAGGAGTAATGGCATCGGTAGTTCTAGTAGGATTAAGTGCATTGCTAACAGGTTTTGGAGTATATGACGATTTAGGTAAAATTGCTGGTGCTGGAACCATTGTTCCTATAACAGGTTTTGCTAATTCTGTAGTTTCTCCTGCATTAGAATATAAAAAGGAAGGTTTAGTTTTAGGTACTGCCGCAAATATATTTAAATTGGCTGGTCCAGTATTAGTTTATGGATATTTATCTGCCTTCATTGTAGGTTTATTAAGTTTGATTTTTAAGTAGTTGTTTTAAAAATTATAAATTCTAATTTATCATTAAGAAGAAAGGAAAGATAATTAATTTTGAAAAAAATAGGTAAACAAACATATAACATAAAAGATGATGTGGTAATTAGAGATACTTTTACAGTTGTTGGAACTAAGGAAGGAGAAGGTCCTTTAAAAAATAATTTTGATTTAATTGTTGATGATTTATGGGGAGAGGATTCATGGGAAAAAAGTGAAAGGAAATTTCAAAAGACGGCCATAGAAACTTTGTTGAATAAAAATAGACTTCAAAAAGACGATATTGACTTGTTAATTTCTGGTGATCTTTTAAATCAAATAGTATCCTCTTCTTTTGCAGCAAGAGATATTGGATTACCTTATATTGGTATATATGGCGCATGTTCAACAATGGCACTTAGCATGGGAGTTGGTTCTCTACTTATTGATGGAGGGTTTGCAAGCAATGTTATTTGTGCAACTTCAAGTCATTTCTGCAGTGCAGAAAAACAATATAGATTGCCATTAGAAATGGGTGGTCAAAGGCCCATGTCTTCTCAATGGACTGTAACAGGTTCTGGTGCAGTATGGCTTTCAAATACAGGAAAGGGTCCTAAAATTAAAAATGTAACTTTTGGTAAAATATTAGATTTAGGTGTTACGGATGCAAATAATATGGGTGCTGCTATGGCTCCAGCTGCACATGATACTTTAAAACAAAATATGTTAGACACTAAAATAGATTATGATTTAATAGTTACAGGGGATTTGGGAATAGTTGGAAAAAGCATTGTAAACAGAATGTTTCATGATGAAAACATGAGTATAGAAAAAAAATATGATGACTGTGGTACAATTATTTTTGATATTGAAAAGCAGGATGTGCATGCTGGAGGAAGTGGATGTGGTTGCTCAGCAGTTGTATTTGGTTCATTTTTATATAAAAAACTTTTAAATAAAGAAATAAAAAAACTTTTATTTACTTCAACAGGGGCGCTACATTCTCCTACAGTTTCATTGCAAGGGGATAGTATACCAGGTATAGCGCATTGTATTGGTATTGAAGGTTAAAGGAGTTAATATGAATTATGTGATGAGTTTTGTAATAGGTGGATTGTTTTGTGTAATTGGCCAAATAATAATGGATAAATTTAAGCTAAATGCAGCTTATATATTGGTTACATTTGTAGTTAGTGGAGTGTTTTTAAACTATTTTGGAATATATGATAAATTAGTAGAAATAGGGTATTCAGGAGCTACAGTACCATTGCCTGGGTTTGGAAATTCTTTAGCCAAGGGTGCAATTGAAGAAGCGTCCAAAAATGGTTTTATGGGTGCATTGAGCGGTGGAGTAATGAAAACAGCTCCTGGTGTGGCAGCAGCTCTTTTATTTGGTTATATGGTGGCGATAATATTTAATCCTAAAAAGAAGTGATAAATATGAATATAATTACTAAATAAAAAAGAAATTGTTATTTTTAAATAATAATTTCTTTTTTATTGTTCATTTTTAATTTAATGCAGTGTGACATTCCCATTGTGAAATTTTAATTTGTAATGGAATCTAAAATTGAGTCAATTACATCTGAGTCAACAGGATCATCCGTTTCAATTATATTGTCTAAATTTTCAGGATTATTTGTGTCTGCGTCATTATCTTCATTTTCTTGATTGTTATCTTCGTCATTATCATTGTTATCATTGTTATTATTGTTGTCATTGTTATTGTTATTTTCTGTATCTTTGTTATTTAACCACTGGTTATAATGCCATGGTGTGTGGTAAGTACATATTTGAGAAGGTAACTGGTATTGATAATCTAGAGGTACAATTCCGCTGGTTTGTAAATCCTCTACAGCTATTCCGTTTACAGCTTTTAATTTATTATCTTCATCAAATTCCACTTGACCTACATACAATTGTTTTATTTCATCTAAAGAAAAAGTAAGTGAGTCTTCTAGTATTTGCTGATATAATTTTTTTGCTTGATATCTAGCATCAAATCCAGCACCTTTACTATATGGGTATGCATCAATATCATAATCTCTTTTAATAAATACTCTTTCTTCTGTTAAATTACCTGGACAGTACTGTGATTTTAGCATATTTGAACTTGTGCATACAGAAGTCTTAATATGAATATCACATGTATCTGTAGGCTGAGTACCAGGAATAAAATATTCTGTTATTATTTGACTTCCACGTTGATCATGAGCGCATAAGTCAGTAGGAATTTTTCCAGATTGACTACATACCTGTACTGGAATTAAATTTTTATTTAATTCAAATTTTGCAGGAGGCAACCCTTCGTGTATAGGGGTCATAATGGCACTCCATAATCTTGCTGTATTACCACTATCACCAGTAAGCTTCATTTGAACATTATCATTACCAACCCATATTCCACCTACATAGTATGGAGAAAATCCCATGTACCAAAAATCACCATTTGCTTGAGTTGTTCCTGTTTTCCCAGCTACTTCGATTCCTAGAGCTTCAGGAAGTTTTGCTTTATATGACAAACCTGGATTAACAGTAGTTCTTAATATATCTTTCATTAATGATGCAACTTCTGGACTAACAGCAACATGTGTTTCGGGTATATTTTCTAAGATTATTTCATTTTTGTTATTTACAACCTTTGTATATGCAATAGGTTCAATATAGACACCATCATTTGCAATAGCACCATAGGCAGCAGTCATTGCTAAAGGAGAAAATCCCTTTGTTAAACCACCTAATGCCAAAGATGCTAAATTAACATCATTATAGGCTGTATTCTCTTCAGGTGAAACAAATGTGTCATTTTCAGGGTGTTCAGTATTAATCATTCCCAAAGCTTTAAGAGAATCCATAGCTGAATCAATACCTATTGTTTCAAGCATTGTAACGGCATTAGTATTAATTGATTGTTCAACTGATTTACGAAGGGTCGTTTTACCCCAATATTTAATATCTTTATATTCGTACCAGTTTTTTGGCCATCTATCTCCACCTTTGTTATACCTTGGTAGGTCATCTAAAATGTAAGCAGCTGAATATCCTAGATTTAAAGCAGGAAGATATACAGATAATGGCTTTATAGTTGAACCTGGTTGTCTTGCTGCATCAACGGCCCTGTTAAAGGTTTTGCTTCCTTCAATATCTCTGCCACCTATCATAGCTTTAATTTTACCTGTTTTGTAATCCATAATTACTGTTGAAGATTGTGGCTGAACTGTTCCGTTTTCTTGATAGAAGAAATAGCCTTCAGGTATTTTCAAGATATTGTCAGTTCCTATCACAAACATTTCTGGATTTTTTTTAACATAATTACTAAGTATCTTTATACTTCCTTTGGTACCCTTTTGTTCAATAACTTCATAGTTATCGCCAATATTTAGACCACCTATCCTATGAGAAACAAAATTTAGCTTATCATCAATTGTATAACAATCAACAAGGTCTATTGTTGTTGAGTATATATTAAGTTTTTTAGAATTAATAATTATATTTTTGTTTTCATCATAACTGTATTCATCAGGATTAAGGTAAAAATTATTATCTTCATCTAAAATATTGTTCTTATCATAATAAATAAGTTGACCATTTTCATCTAATATATTTAATGCTGAATCAAGACATCCAGAGGATGAACCTCCTGACCATTTAAAATATTTCCAGTTTTGTGAAATTGGTTTATCACCAGTTGGCTCTAACCCAAGAAACAGTTTAGCAAAATTATCATAAGATGATTCAAGAGTTTTTTGCATATTAATATCTATGGTAGTTGTAATTGATAGACCACCTTGATATACATACTTTTCAGCATCTTCATAGCTCATATCTTGTGTTATCATTAAATCTTCAATTACCTTTTCTTTTACATAATCCATAGGAGTAGAAGAAATACCTTCTATTTTTGTTTGACCAGGATTTAATGCAATATGCATATCTTCATTTATCGCAGAATCATATTCACTTTGAGATATTAAGCCAAGTTCTAACATTCTATTTAATACTACATGTTGTCTATCAATTGCATCTTGATTATAAACACATGCATATTGAACAGAACCAATAAAAACATATCCCACGATATCCTCTTCTGGCAAACCTTCAGTATCTTCTAAATCATATCTGTTAAATGGTGCATATTTAACTGTGCTTTTTGCAGCTCCTGCCAATAATGCAGCTTCCGCTAAAGTTAATTCACTTACATCTTTAGAAAAATATGCATAAGAAGCAGTTTGAACTCCATATGTACTTTGACCAAGTGGGATAGTATTTAAGTAATTTTCTAGTATTTGGTCTTTAGAGAGTTTTCTCTCTAACATAACAGCTAGATACATTTCCTTTATTTTACGTTCCCATAATTTTTCATTAGTGAAATATAAATTTTTAATTAACTGTTGAGTTATAGTGCTTGCACCTTGTGCTTTAGCATCACCCACTTTAATATTATGTAGAAGCGAACCAAAAATACGTCTTATATCTATACCGGGATGATCTATAAATCTATGATCTTCAATTGCAATAAAAGCATTTTGTAGATTTAAAGGTATATTTTTTAGTTCAACAATTTCCCTATTTTCATTAGGATCATGAATTTGTTCAATAATAGTTCCGTTCTCATCTAAAATAACAGAACTCTCCGTTAGATTTGAAAGCAAATTAGTTGTATCAATTTCAGGTGCACTTTTAATAATGCCGAATATCATTCCAGCAATGGCACCTCCACCAATTATTATAGCTACTAATATAACTAATAATACACTTCTAAATATTATTTTTCTTCTTCTTTTATTTTTTTTCTTTTTAGATTTTTCACCATTTGATTTTTTACCATTTGGATTTTCTATATTATTATTATTTTCTTTTGACATTTCAACCTCCGTAAAAATTACCATATTAGTATACCACAAAATATATTAATATTGTCAAAATTTTTAATTTCTTTCATATTATATAATAGAACAAAAAAGGAGGGAATGCAATAGTTGAAAAATTATAAGAGGAGAAACATGCATATTATTATCCTTTTTTTAGTAATTTTATTATTAATTTCATATTATTACATAGAAAAAAGCATAAGACCAACATTAGTATCCATATGTGAAGTAAAGGCTAAAGTCATTGCAACTGAAATAATTAATGCTACGGTTAGAGAGGAATTAAAAAATGATGTTTTAAAAGAACAAATATTAATACCAACTTTTGACAATGATGGCAAAATCAATATGATTAGAACTGATGCATTGGCAATGAATACAGTATCTTCCAATATAGCAAGTAAAGTTCAGAGTAAAATTGAATCACTTGCTAATCAAGAATTTTCAATTCCTTTAGGGTCTGCACTTGATAGTCAACTTCTTTCAAATACTGGACCGATGCTTAAATTTACTATATTACATCAAGGAAGTGTTATAGTTGATTTTGTGACAGAATTTGACGAATCGGGAATAAATCAAACAAGATATAAGATTTATATTACTGTTACAGTAGATATGAGAATTATAAGCCCTGTAACTACGAGCAGTGTAACTGTAAATAACAATGTATTAATAGCCGAAATTGTAATAGTTGGAGAGGTACCTGAATCATATATGAAATTTCCGTTGAAGGAGTGATAACAAAAGTACTTTCTAAACAAATAGAACAGAATATATAGAGTTAAAGAAATATTATTATAATTGATACAAAAAACAGGATAAACTTCGTTTTGTCCTGTTTTTTGTATCAAATTGTGTACAAATGTATATTATGAAGTAGCGAAAATTTGAGGATGTGAAAACATGCATGTTCTACAATTCAATCCTATTGAAGTTGAGAGCTTCATAAAGGGTTGTGATAATGTGAATAGAAATTGTATTTTGGTTGGTAAATGTAGGTGTAATTCTTATTATTTATCAAACTTAATTTTTAAACCTATATTAATAAATGATAATGAAATTATTGTAAATGCTGTATTGAAAATGCATTGTAAAAATGCTTGTAGCTCATACGATTGTATTAATATATGCATAAACAATGATGATATAAATGAAGATGTATATGGTAAGGGTGATTATGAATGGGATGTAACAAATTTAGTAACAAGTTGCAATAACCATAATTTAAATTTATTTATATATCCTAAAATGTGGATAAGCCACTGCAGTATAAAAGAATTTGAAGCTATAGATTATAAAAAAATGCCTGTATTAGAGATAATTGTAGATAATAAATTACCGAATCCTGACCACAATATAGTTAATTTTGTTACTGATTATACAGCAACTCGCAATTTAAGATATACTGAATGGATAGATTGTAGTTTGTTGAATAAATATTACTATTTCATCAAAAATTCAGGAGATAGCGATATAGTTGTTTCTATTGAAATAAGTCCTGATAAGAATTTAGTGTTCCAAGACTCGGAAGAATTAATTATAAAAGCAAAAGAAGTAAGTTATTTGCAACCTATGAGGGAAAGTCAGTTTGTAAGACTCTCATATAAAAATTTATCAAATAGCTGTAGTTTAATAAAAGTGTGGCTACAAGGGAAAAAATAGAAAAGGTATTATCACTATTGGGATAAGCACATATACTATAAAGGGGATAACCCCTAATATAAAAATGGAGTGAATCAATATGCCAGGAATGCCAATATTCCAAGATACGCCGTCCCAATTAAAGGGTCAAATATATGTTTTAAATAGTACTACAAGTGCTGTAGAACCTTTGAAAGTAGATACTACAGGAAATCTCAATGTAGCTGGTACAGTAGGATTAGCAACAGGTGCAGAAGTAGGATTAACAACAGGAACAACAGTAGGATTAGATGCAGGAACAACTGTAGGTCTAGCAGCAGGAACAGAAGAAATAGGTACTGTAGGATTAGCAACAGGAACAACTGTAGGGTTAACAGCAGGAACAGAAGAAATAGGTACCGTAGGGTTAGCAACAGGAACAACAGTAGGATTAGCAGCAGGAACAGAAGAAATAGGTACTGTAGGGTTAGCAACAGGAACAACTGTAGGTCTAGCAGCAGGAACGGAAGAAATAGGTACTGTAGGATTAGCGACAGGAACAACTGTAGGATTAGCAGCAGGAACAGAAGAAATAGGTACCGTAGGGTTAGCAGCAGGAACAGAAGAAATAGGTACTGTAGGATTAGCAACAGGAACAACGGTAGGGTTAGCAGAAGGAACAAATATAATAGGTTCGGTTAGAAATGATCTTGTATTTACTAGTGCAGACTCTTTTGGGGGAGCTACAATATTAACACCGAAATCAATAGGTGCTACAAGTACTGTAAATTCTGATACAAAAGATATATCAAAAGAAACTTCATATAACTGGTTTATAAAAAATAATGGAACTGCAGCTAATCAGAATATATCATTAAAAGTATATTTGAGTGCTAATCAAACAGATTGGGTAGAAGATACTGGAACTAGTATAACAGTCGCATTTGGTACTTCTAAAATGATCACTGTTAATAACTTCTTGCAATATACCAGATTTGTAATTACTGGTGGAGTAGCTGAAACTACAGTAGTTTCTTGTTACCAATCTCAACACTAGTATTTTAAGCGAAACGGAACTAATTAATTTTAGTTCTGTTTAGTTTGTTATGTAAACAATAATAGTATCCTAGAATTTCATAAAAACTCATGAAACATAAGACAATTGTATAATTTAAGCTGTACAGATACATAATAAATATGATAAAATACGGCAGTAGGGTTTAAAGAATACATGTATGTATTTATGGAGGAAAAATGGACGATAAAGAAAGATGTTTATTAGTAGCAGTTCAATTATCAAGTGATAAAGATGAATATGATATTGAAGAACTTGAACAACTTGTAGAAGCAGCTGATGGAGTAGCTATATCTAGCATAACTCAAAACAAACATGGAATAGATAATAGATTTTATGTAGGTAAAGGTAAAGTTGATGAAATAGCAGCATATGTCAAAGAATTAGAAATAGATACGGTCATATTTAATGATGAATTAAGTGGATCTCAAATTAGAAATATAGAAGAAGTTGTGGATGTAAAAGTAATAGATAGGACAAATCTGATTCTTGATATATTTGCAAAGAGAGCTCTTACAAAAGAAGGTCAATTACAAGTTGAATTGGCTCAGCTTAAATATAGTTTGCCAAGATTAATAGGTCTTAACAAAAGTTTGTCAAGACAAGGTGGCGGCATTGGAAGCAAAGGTCCCGGGGAGAAAAAGCTAGAAACAGACAGAAGGCGAATAAAAGAAAAAATAGATGATATACAAAGTCAATTGAACGATCTAAGCAAAGTTAGAGATACAAAGAGAAAGAAGAGAATGAAAGATGAAGTACCTATTATATCTATTGTAGGATATACTAATGCTGGTAAATCCACACTGTTAAATGCATTGATTGAGGACCAATTTAGCGATGAGGAATTTGAAAGTAAAAAAGTATTTTCCCACGATATGCTTTTTGCAACTCTTGATACCGAGTTGAGAAGAGTAAGACTTCCTGGAGGGAGAAAGGTTGTATTTTCTGATACAGTTGGGTTTATTAAAAAACTTCCTACTCAAATAGTAGAAGCATTTAAAGGAACACTAGAAGAAGTAAAATATGCTGATATAATTATACATTTAATAGATATAAATGATGAAAATTTGCAGGTTCATAAAGAAACTACTACAAAATTGATTGAAAAAATAACCAATAGAGAAATACCTGTAATAACAGTTTATAATAAAGTTGATAAAATTCTTAATGGGAATATTACTACTATTCCTTCAAATGATATAATATATATTTCTGCAACTAATAGGTATAATATTGATAAATTATTAGATTATATAGATTACAAGCTGAATGGAAGTAGAATTAAATTAAGACTTAAGATTCCTAATAGTGATTTAAAAACTTATTATGCTCTATATGAAAATCGAGAAACAGATAATGTAGAATATGATTCGGATGGTATTATATTTGATGCTATATTATATGAAAATGAGATAAATATATACAAAAAATATATAAAGGAAATTTATTGATATGAGTTTGTATAAATCAATACATAAGTATGGGCGAGATGAAATAATAATAAATAAATCAAGATTTATATGTTCAGTACTACCTATAAGCAGTGAAGAAGAAGCAATAGACTTTATTGAAAAAATCAAAAAAGAGTTTAAAGAGGCTACTCATAATGTTTATGCATATGTAATTGGGCAAAATAGCAATGTACAAAGGTTCACAGATGATGGTGAACCTTCTGGTACAGCAGGCATGCCAGTATTAAATGTTATAAATCAAGAAAATCTAAAAAATGTAGTAGTTGTAGTCACAAGGTACTTTGGAGGAGTATTGCTTGGTGCTGGAGGACTTGCAAGGGCATATTCTAAAAGTGCCAAGACAGGTTTGGAAAAAGGTTTAATTGTTGATAAAAGTTTATATCATGAAATAAGCGCTACAATTGAATACACAATGCTTGGTAAAATCGAAAATGAGCTAACTAAAAACAACTTCATAATAAAGGATAAAAAATACGGTGAAAACGTTGATATATTAGTACTAGTAAGAGATGAAGAAATAGAAAGATTAAATAATTTATTTAATGAAGTTACAAGTGGTAAAGCACAGCTAATTATTGGACAATCATCATATTATTCAATTAAAGATGAAAAAATAGTTGAATGATTTTTTCTAATATGTTAAAATATCTCGTTAATGTAGGTTTGCAAAATAAATATAAGATAAGTGTTAGGAGGATATATATATGTCAGGACATTCAAAATGGTCTAATATGAAGCATAGAAAAGGAAAGCAAGATGCTAAAAAAGGTAAAATATTTACAAAATTAGCTAGGGCTATTACAGTAGCCACAAGAGAAGGTGGAGCAGATGCCGACTATAACTCTGCATTGGCAACTGCAATAGAAAAAGCAAAAGCTGAAAATATGCCAAATGATAATATCGATAGAGCAATAAAGGCTGGATTAGGAGCTGCATCTGGTCAGAATTTTGAAACTATAACTTACGAAGGATATGGTCCATGTGGCACTGCCTTCATGGTACAATGTTTAACAGATAACAAAAACAGAACAGCAGCAGACGTTAGACATTATTTTTCAAAATATAATGGAAATCTTGGAACAACAGGTTGCGTAGGTTATCTATTTGATAGAAAAGGAATAATATCTATAGAAATGAATGACAATATAGACGAAGAAACAATTATGATGGCTGCATTAGATTTGGGAGCAGAAGATTTCGAAGTAGAAGAAGATACTTATGAAATAACAACTAGTCCAGAAGATTTTATAAGCGTACTTAAAGATTTAAAAGCCGCTGGTTATGAAAACTTAAAGGGCGATGTAATGTTCATTCCACAAACAACTGTAAAAGTTGAAGGGGAAGAAAATCTAAAAATGCTAGAGAAACTTATAGATGCATTAGAGGACAATGACGACGTACAAGAAATCTACCACAACTGGGATGAACCAGAAGAAGAGGAAGAAGAATAGTCATAAGCAAGTAACGGTAATGGTTACAGCCAACTACGGTTTTTAGGAAAATTGAGTTTTTGTGATGGATAATGACATACAATGAAAAATAATATGTATGTATAATGCCCTCAAATTATGATATTCCTAAACAATCTTAATATCTTGAATGATGATAAACACCTTAAATTTTGTTATGTATATTTGTAAAATACTAATAATTTTGGAGGTGTTTTTTATGTATTTAGAATTTGAAGATTTTTTATTTAATTGTGAGTCAAAAGGATTATCACCAAAAACAATAAAAAGTTATAGGAATAATACTTTGTTGTTCTTGAAGTATGCAGAGAAAGAATTAGGTATTAATAAGGTGAAGGATATTCAAGCATTGCATGTAAAAAAGTATTTTAAATACAAAGGTGATAATAATTGTACCAATGTTTATATTAATTCAATTCATAAGGTATTGAGAGCATTTTTTCAATATTGTCAAGATGAAAGTTATATAATAAATAATCCAATTGAAAAGTTGAAGTTTTCTAAGGCTGAAATAAAAATTATTGATATATTCAATGATAGTGAAGTTAGAAAATTATTAATGGTTTATGATTTTTCTAATTATCTTAATGCAAGAAATAAAGCAATTTTATCAATGCAATTTGATACAGGAATAAGAACAACTGAAACAATAGAAATACTTAATGATGATTTACAAGGAGATAGAATACTAATACATGGGAAAGGGAGCAAAGAAAGATATGTGCCTATGTCAATTGAATTAACAAAAGTACTAAAGAGATACGAGCGAATAAAAAAAATATACTTTAATAATAAGGATATACCAAATAATTACTTTTTAAGTAGAACTGGTAGACCTCTTACTGTTGAGGCAATAGAGAGAATATACGTTAAAGGCGGAGAATTTGCAAAAGTAAGAAAAAAAATCAGATGTAGTCCTCATACTGCCAGACATTACTATGCAGTTAAGATGCTTGAAAACAATGATATTTATACAGTTTCAAAACTTCTAGGTCATTCGAAAGTAAAGATTACTCAAATTTATCTTTCTTCATTAACTAATGAGAAGATTATTGAGCAAGGACAAGTAACAAGTCCATTAAGTGTTTTGAAATAGTAGGGCTAAAAGTATCTATCGTTTATATACGCTATAAATAGTAAAATACAGATGTATTCAACTATATAAAACAGTACAATACTGTTCAAAGCATCTAGTTTGCTTATTTGGTAAAAATTAGTAGATTTCAGAATGCGTTAGTGCTATTATAATACGAATTATTATATTGGGGGGTATAACCATGAATAAAAAACAGAGAATAATATCTTTGACTATTGGAATAGGTCTTCTTTACGGTAGGAATGATATAGTTGCTATTACATCATCTAAAGAAAAAAGAGATGGTATAGTTGACCTCAAAAGGATTGAGAGAGAGGATGAAACTTATGAAACCATAATTAAAGAAAATAAACTTCCTAATGATGTGAATATTTTACTGACAACAACAAAACTTCGTGAGGGTGTAAATATTGAAGATTACAGAATTAAGGAATGTATATCAGGTTGCCATAGTTCAGTGGATATTAGGCAATTTGCAGGAAGGGTTAGGGCAGGAATTGAAACACTTTATATTGTTGATGATAAGAAACAAAATAGAAACAATATAAATAGGTTTGAATTGGATGCTTCAAGTAAACTGATAGAAAAATTTGACGAAGTTATAGTTCAGTATACAAAATGGGGATTCGGTATAAATAAAAAACCTTATGCAATGTTTGAAGATTGTAAAAGATTTTATGAAATGATGGAAAAAAGATTTAGCTTAATTAAGTTTGACAGATACAATAATAAATTTGAAATTTACAATCAACGTATTATTGGTTGTGAAAAAGAGGAAAAAGATTTAGATAGTTTTAATACCAATACATGTTTATACTTAGGTAGTGTCTTTGGTGAGGGAATTAACATTATACTGAATGGAAAGAAGTTATATGATAATGGAATTAAAGAAAAAGGTAGACTACTTTTACAAGACTATATAGGTAAACCATTAAATTCGGAAGAAATGAATATATTACTTAAAGAACTAACTCAAATAGGATTAAGGGGTACTAAAAATCAAGTTTACAAAAGTTTTGGTGCAGTTGTTACTTATCTTGGATATAAATTAGAATCGTATGGTAACAAAAATAATGGATTGAAAATTATTAACATAAAGGTAAAATAAGTAAAAATAGTAATATATAAGGAAATTTATATTTGCGGAAATTTCACCTTAAATTGATATATAGTTTGCGATGATTTATATTTAACTTCATGATGTTCGCGTAGTGAACATCATGATAACAGGGGTGTGGGGGCGTTAGCACCCCACAATATAAGTAACAGAGAATACATTTGTACATAATTCTCTGTTATATTTATACGAATTACGAAAAACTTATTTAAAATGTTAGTTATTAAAGAGATTGAATATAATAAAAATTAGACTTGCAAAACATCAATCGTTAGGTTATCGCATAAAACCTTTATGTTTTGACTTTATAATTAGGTCAAGATAGATTTAAGACAAAGTTTATTTTATCATTATTTAATCGTTTTAATTTTGGTAGAAATTTGGATATTTTTGCTGTATAATTAATTCGTAATAGTAGTAAAGTACGAACTTTACATTAATTAAACTGTGTAATATTTATTGCTTGAAAACTCTTTTAATATGGAATACATATTGTAATATCAAAGGATATACTCTGCATTTTATATTATTAATTTAGTTACATAATGATAATATTTGAATATATTGATATGTATAACAAAAATTTTAATATATAGAAATAAGGAGGCGTTTTAAAATTGTACAATTGGAATTTTCCATACTTAAAATACAATTATGTAAACACATGTAATGCTTTACCTGAAACAGATAGTATAATTCAGCCAGGATTTTTAGATGTCATAGTATTTAATGAACATATGGTACCAATGGAAAATGCTGTAGTAACAATATTAATATTAGATAGGTTTACTGGGGAAGCTCCAATTCAATTTGGATTGACAGATGCAGAAGGTAAGTCACCCCACTTTTCAGTGCCAACAACATATGTCATAAGCAATCTGACAGGACAGAATATAAATTTTACAACCTATAATGTAAGGGTAGAATATGTAGGATATTACTCAGCACAGACAAATAATGTACGCTTTTATCCAGGAATAACAACTATATTAACTTATCCTATGAATCCTATACCAATAAAAATACCTGGGGTAAACCTTGAACAAATAGTTAATCTGCCAAAACCTAAGTTTGATTAGTACTGTATATAAAAATTCACATTTTAGTCAACTATAGCAGTTATAAAATTAATAATGTATATAACTGCTAATTTTTGTTTTGTAAAGTAAATTGCAACGCAAAATTTTACTGATGCGACGCAATATTCATATTTTACGAACTAAATATAGTGTTGACCTTATGAGTATATATCTTAAACCATTATCGGATAATGGCAGTCAAGATGAATATAATGTAGTAATTTTATGTCCGAACCATCATAGAATGATGCACTATGCTGATGTTAAAATATTTGAACGTGAAGAAAGTAAAAGAAAACTTATAGTTAATAATATTGAAAAATACATAATTTATAAATAAATACAGTTAAAAAGAAGGTACTTATTTTAACCCAAAAAGGAGACTTGTTAGATATAAAGTTTGGAGAAATCAAAGCGAAAAGAGTGATAGCATGTAAACCATTAAAAAGCAAGAAATTTAAGGATTAACAGAGGAATTTATAGGGTGTGCAGAGGTTAGAGGACTGTCGGAATGAACTATAAAGAGTTATAGGCATACAGAATAATATGAAAAGAGATAAAGGAATAAACAATACAGTAACATTGAACTCATATCTCAGGAATATCAGTCAAATCATTAAATATGGCATTAGTAAAAGGAATATGAATAAGTACTGCCGACTACGGGATACCTCCAAAAATTTAAATTGCGGTGTTTGCACTTGAAATTTTGGAGGTATTTTTATACAATTAAAAGAATTGTTATCAGTATTGTTGTTAACTAATTCTTTATAACCACTGTGCAGAACATTTATTAGTTTTATCACTTTATAAAAAATGTCACATATACTGTAACCAGGAGGTGAAGGTATATAAATGTTTAATATTAGAGCTTCACAATATGGTCCAATAATAGTAAATGGATATGCATATCCTTTTATTAACCAGTGGGTTTTTCAACAATGGACTAATAATTTAACTTATGCGTCATCTTTTAGTTATGGATTTACACAAAATGGTGATTTAATACCGTTATTTGATGAAAGTTTAATTTTAAATGCATACAGAAATGGCGTAGCTCCTTTAATGGTAATAACGCCTTTAGATGAAGAAGGAAAATTTAGCAATGAACTTGCAAGCATAGTTTTAAATAATGTTGCAGCAAGAAATAGATTAATAAATAATATTTATAATACTGTCTTAAGAAAAGATTATTATGGTGTGGATTTTGATTTTGAATTTCTATTTCCTGATGATGCTGATGAGTATGTTCTATTAGTATCACAGATGAGAGAAAGGCTTAATGAAATTGGAGCTGTAACATTGGTTGCGTTAGCACCTAAAACTTATACTGAGCAACCAGGACTTCTTTATGAGGGGCATGACTATAAAGGACTAGGAGAGGCAGCTGATTTAGCACTACTAATGACATATGAGTGGGGGTATACTTATGGACCTCCTATGGCTGTGGCACCTATAAACAACGTTAGAAAAGTCTTAGAATATGGCATAACTCAAATTCCACCTGAAAAAATTTTAATGGGTATACCGAATTATGGGTATGACTGGACTTTGCCTTATGTTCAAGGTCAATCTGTTGCAGAAAATCTTTCTATCCCTGAAGCAATTGCCAGAGCAGACGGTGTTGGAGCTCAAATTCAATACGATGAAATAGCTCAAACACCATTCTATGAGTATATTGATGCTCAAGGGCGTCAGCATGTTGTTTGGTTTGAAGATGAAAGAAGTTTGAGGGCTAAACTTGAACTTGTAAACGAATATGGTCTAGCTGGAGTTAGCTTTTGGACAGTTATGGATCCATTTCCTGCTGCTTCAGTGTTATTGAACCAAATGTTTAATGTGGTAAAAGTAATTTAATCTAAGTATTAAACCTCTCAACCTATATAAAGTGTTTAGAGGTTTACACTAAAAAAGCTGCTTTATATGATTTATAAAGCAGCTTTTAATCTACAGTCTGAAATTTCAATTGTTTATGAAATTGCTGTAATTTTGAGTATCGATAATACAATTGCAATTATGTTCGACAAAATATTACAATGCACTGTGATTTGTTTTAGTCTAAAAAATATCCAATTGAATTAAAGATATCAGCTAACCCTTCTTTATTTAGAACCTTGATTTCTTTATAATGTTGTGAAATCAAATTTTTCCCTACAAAAATGTTTAATAACCTAGTGACGGAGACTCTATTCATACCAGTTACTGATGCAATTTGTTCATGTGTATATTGAATTACACTTCCTTCACTAATACAGTTGGAATACAGAAAATAAGCCAATTTTTCATCATTCTTCAAAAATCGAGAACAGCATATATAATCAGATAACATTGTTACTTTTGTAATAAAAAAGCCCATAAGGTTTTGAAGTGATATTTTATTTTTCACGCATTTTTCTAACAAAATATTAGCATTAATTGAATAAAGAACCACATCTGTAAGAGAATCAACGTTAACTTTACGTATTAGGATATTTGCTATTGCTTCAATTCCGATTAGATGGTTTTCGCTGATGTAAAAAAGAGTTATTTCATTACCATATTTATTTAGGCAATATGCTCTGACACGACCCTTCGAAATAAAATATATTTTATTTACATCATCACCTTTTTGAAAGATTATTTCTTTTGGAGAGTATGTATGAGCATGTCCATATAATTTAAATATTTCAGCAACTTTTAATTCTATATTTTCTGTTTTCACAAAAATCACCCCTATAATTAAAGTCATAATATGTTAGAAAAAATCCAGTTAATATTTTTAAAATGTAACTAATGCTACATTTTATTTTGTCTTTGTGAATTATTATTATATCATAAAGCAAGCCAGATAACGGCTTGCATCACAACGATTCAATAAATACATCAAGACAAAGACTTATGTCTTTGTTTCATTAATTGTATTTATTATATCATAAAAACATAACGTTTGCATGTTTTTTCTAAGTTTCTAAAAAATTATTATGAATGTAAAATTATATGGTGTTTAAATTTTTTGCCTTTAAGAAAAATTATACAAGGAGGAATGTATATGGCTTATTCAAAGAATTTTTTAATTGATATTTATGAAGAATTAGTTGAATTAAGATTATTTGAGGAAAAATTGGTGGAGATTTATAATTTAGGAAAAGTTCCGGGACATATTCATAGTGGAGTAGGTGAAGAGGCTACGTATGTAGGAACCCTTGCAACAAGAAAAGATGGAGATTATTATAAGATTACTCATAGACCTGTTGGGGCTTCAGCTATTATAGGAGTGCCTTTAAATACAATATTCTCTGAAATTATGGGTAAAAGAGATGGTAATTCAGGTGGAAGAGGTGGAGTAAATCACGTATCTTTACTGAGTAAAGGAATGCTGGGCTTTTCTGGAACATTAGCCTGTGATATTGCAGTAGGCGTAGGCGCAGGATTAACAATCAAGAAAAAAGGTACAGACAATATAGTTTACGTGTATTACGGTGACGGAACATCAAGCAGAGGTCCTGTTCATGAAGCAATGAATCTTGCTGCTGTATGGCAACTTCCGGTTCTTTTTATATGTGAGAACAATCAGTTTGCGATTTCAACACATGCAACAGAAGGCATATCAGTAGAAAATCCTGGAGCTGATAGAGCTGCCGGATATGGTATGCCTTCAAAGATAGTTGATGGCACAGATGTTTTATCAGTTTATGAAGGAGCTAAAGAACTTACAGATTACATAAGAAGTGGAAAAGGACCTGCTATATTAGAAGCAAAATCATATCGATGGAGAGGTCATTTTGAAGGTGATCAGGCGCGATACCGTGATGCAGGGGTTACCGAGGAATGGAAGAGAAAAGATTGTGTTGAAAAGATGAAAAAATATATTTGCGAAAGCAAGGTTGCGACACAAGAAGAAATAAATGCAATATGTAAAAAAATAAATGACGATCTTGATAAAGCAATTAAATTTGCAGATGAAAGCCAGTCTATAACTGTGGAAGAAATATATGAATACATGTATGTTAAATAATTAGGAGGAGTAAAAGATGCTGGTAACATATGGACAAGCAATTGGCGATGCTATAAAAGAAGAAATGCGTAATGATGAAAATGTGATAATATTTGGCGAAGATGTTGCAGAAATGGGAAATATTTTTGGCATAACGAAAGGTGCGCTTGAAGAATTTGGACACGACAGGGTGAAAAATACTCCTATTTCAGAAACTGCTATAATCGGAAGTGCTATAGGTGCAGCGATTACAGGTCTTAGACCATGCGTTGAATTGATGTATTCAGATTTTGCACTGGTTGCTTTTAGTGAGCTGTTTCATTGTGTTGGTAAATGGAGATATATGCATGGACCTGAGTATAAACTTCCATTGGTAGTTAGAAGTGCTATGGGTTCATCATTTGGTGCTGGAGCTGAACATTCAAATTGTGTTGAAAGTTTGTTTATGCACGCTACGGGTCTTATAATTGTTAGCCCTTCAACAGCTTATGACGCAAAGGGACTTCTTAAAACTGCTATTCGCTCAGATGACCCGGTCCTTTTCTTTGAACATAAACAGCTATATCAGACAAAAGAAAATATTCCTGATGATGAGTATACAATACCTTTTGGTGTTGCCGATGTAAAAAGAGAAGGCAAAGATGTAACAATAATAGCTGTTGGACTGATGGTTAAAAAAGCTATTGAAGCGGCTTCTATACTTGAAGAAAAAGGAATAAGTATTGAGATTATAGATCCAAGAACACTTGTACCTTTTGATAAAGAGACTGTTTTTGAATCTATAAGAAAAACACATAGGGTAGTTGTAGTTGAGGAAAGTAATAAGACTGCAGGTATAGGAGCTGAATTGGCAGCGATGATTCAGGAGTCAATGTATGATGAACTTGACGGACCTGTCTTAAGGGTTGCAGCGCTAGATGTTCCGCTGCCATATAATATTGCACTTGAATTGCATTGTGTGCCAGATGCGCAGAAAATTGTGACTGCCGTAGAAGCTTTGTTTTAAATGATGTTAAAGCTTAAATCATTAATTCAATAAAGGAGGAGTGCTAGCACTTTTACGTTGTTAGCAATAAGAATATATGAGTGTTGAATTGGTAATGCCTAGAGCAGGTTTAACTATGGTCGAGGGTACAGTAATGATGTGGAAAGTTGAAGAGGGATCTGAAGTTAAAAAGGGAGATTCGATTCTTGAGATAGAAAATGAGAAAACTATGATTGATTTTGAGTGTACTGCAGATGGATTCATACATATTGTTGCAGAACCAGGAGAAGTTGTCGCTGTTGGTAGAAGAATAGGATTTGTGGCGGAAACTAAAGAAGAATACAATGAACTTTCAAAAAATAAAAAAGATTTTAATTCAACTACAGTTGAAGTATGTTCTAATGATGGTGAAATATCATCATCTAAACAAAAGTTTGAAATAAAAAAAGACAATGAAATTTATTCATCACATGTAACAAACAAAGGACATGTCAGAGCAACAGGTTTGGCTAAAAAAATGGCTATTTCAGCAGAAATTGATATTAAAAAAGTTAATGGTACAGGACCTAATGGGCGCATTGTTGCAAAAGATATTGATGATTACATTAATAGCATGGCAATAGTAAATGATACAAATAATGAAAAATATTTAAAACCTGAAGTTATACCTTTGACCGGTATAAGACGTTCTATTGCTAAAAATATGTATGAAAGCCTTCAAAATATGGCACAGTCATCAGCTGCAGTTGAGGTTGATGTTACAAAGCTAATGGAAATGAAAAAAATATTTACGGATAAAATTAATATAATTGGATGTAAAGTTACTATGAATGACATTCTTGCAATGGCTACAGTTAAGGTATTAAAAAAACATCCCCTTACTAATTCTACTTTTGACGGTACAAATATCACAACTTATCCTTATGTAAATTTATCGGTGGCTGTAGGCGCTGAAAATGGACTTATGGTACCTGTACTTAAATATGCAGATAAAATGACATTAACGCAAATAAGCACTAACTTAAAAGATCTTGTTGAAAGAGCAAAAGAAGGTAAACTTGTAAGTGACGAACAGTTGGGAGGAACATTTACAATCTCAAATGTAGGAGTATTTCCTATTGATATTGCAACACCTATTATTAACCCGCCACAGGTTGCCATTATGGGTTTTGGACGCTCTGTCAAAAAGATGGTCATTGTTAATGACGAGCCTTGCATAAGAACTATGATGAATATTTTTGTTACTTTTGATCATAGAGTATTAGACGGTCTTGAGGTAGGTAGAATTATGTATGATATGAAGGAATACCTTGAAAATCCAGAATTAATTATTGTTTAAGACTGATGTAGGTGCAATAGTTACAGTGACTGTAACGTTTATTTCAAATATAAAAGTTAATACATAATAATATCTCCACTATAATTCGTAGTGGAGATATTATAACAAAGTATGTTCTAAAAATATTTTAATCCCTATAATAATTAAAATAGAACCACCTAAGATTTCTGCTTTTTGTTTAAACATTTGCCCAAATCTCTTGCCTAGATATGAACCAGCTAGTGAACATATAAATGTTATGACTCCTATAGAAAGAGCTGCGTATAATATATTAACTTGCATAACTGCAAAGCTAATTCCAACTGCTAGGGCATCAATGCTGGTAGCAATTGATTGCACGAATAATGTTTTATAAGTAAGTGTTTTTATTGTTGTTAAGCAAGCTTCAGGATATTTAAGTTCCTTTAATGCTTCAACAATCATTTTACCACCAATTATACTTAATAAAATAAGTGCAATCCAATGATCTAAGAAAGAAATTAGGTCGCTGAATGTCTGTCCGACAATATATCCAATAACAGGCATAAATGCTTGAAAAAATCCAAAAGCAATGGCTGTATATATAATTTGTTTTCTGTGAATATTTGTAAAGCACATTCCATTAGAAATTGAAACAGCACAGGCATCCATAGATAAACCAATAGATGTGAAAAATAAAGTTATTGCTCCCATTAAATTACTCCAATATAAAAATTATAAATTTATTAAATCATTTTATTTATCCTGTCCATAATAGCATAATCTTATGCCATTATCAATGATTTTGTAAATTTTGCAACCTATGTATTTTTTTGTTGCATAACAAATATTATTCTGATATAATACACTAAAATAAGTTAATATGTATACAATGATTGGAAGTAGTAGGTTTTAGCATATTATAAGAGAGCTGTCGGGTGGTGCGAGATGGTATTTGTGAAAATTGAACTCATCTAGGAGTATTTGAGGCGAACAAAGTAGTTTCAAACGGCGTAAGTCGTTAACATAAAGAGTGAGGCGTGTAAATGCCTAATTTGGGTGGTACCGCGGAAAGCTTTCGCCCCATTATGGGAGAGGGCTTTTTTGTTTTGAAATAACTAAAATATTAAAGATATAAAAAAATTATTGGAGGAAAAATTTATGAAATCATACAATCCACTAGCTGTTGAAAAAAAATGGCAGGATATATGGGAAAAAAAAGAAACATTTAAGGCACTTAGCAATAGTGATAAGAAGAAATTTTATGCATTGGTAGAATTTCCATACCCTTCAGGTGTAGGATTACACGTTGGACATATTAGAGCGTATACATCTCTTGAAGTAATTTCAAGAAAAAGAAGATTGGAAGGATTTAATGTATTGTTTCCAATAGGTTGGGATGCATTTGGTTTACCTACTGAGAATTATGCAATGCAGACAGGAAAACACCCAAGAAAAGTAACAGATGACAATATTAAAGTATTTACATCTCAGTTAAAAGCTGCTGGGTATTCTTTTGATTGGTCTAGAACTGTAGATACTACTAATCCTAATTATTTCAAGTGGACTCAGTGGATTTTTTTACAAATGTTTAAGCACGGTTTAGCATTTAAAGATAAATCATACGTCAATTTCTGTAATAAGTGTAAGGTAGTACTTGCTAATGAGGAGTCACAGGACGGAGTATGTGATAGATGTGGAGATGAGGTAGTACAGCTTGAAAAAGATGTATGGTTCTTAAAAATAAGAGAATATGCTGATAAATTGTTAGATGGATTAGATGAAGTTAATTTCTTACCTAGAATCAGAACTGAACAAGAAAATTGGATAGGTCGTTCATATGGTGCAGAAGTTGACTTTAAGTTAAAAGATACTAGTGATTTCTTAAGAGTATTTACTACAAGACCTGATACTCTTTATGGAGTTACATTTATGGTTATAGCACCAGAACATCCATATTTAGAAAAATATGCTTCTCAAATAGAAAATTTAGAAGAAATAAAAGAATATCAAGTACAATCTAAAAAGAAAACTGAATTTGAGAGAGTACAGCTTGCAAAAGATAAAACGGGCGTTGAAATAAAGGGATTATCTGCTGTTAATCCTGTTTCTGGAGAAACTGTGCCTGTTTGGGTTGCTGATTATGTAATGATGGGTTATGGAACAGGAGCAATCATGGCAGTTCCAGCACATGACACAAGAGACTGGGAATTTGCTAAGAAATTTAATATTCCTATCATTGAAGTTATAGAAGGTGGAGATGTACAAAACGAAGCTTTTACTGATGTAAATGATGGTGTAATGGTGAATTCTGGCTTCATAAACGGTATGAGAGTAAAAGAAGCTATTGATAAAATGATTGACTATTTACAAGAAAATAAAATAGGTGAAAGAAAAACAAATTATAAAATGAAGGACTGGGCATTTAACAGACAAAGATATTGGGGAGAGCCTATTCCAATAATCCACTGCGAAAAATGTGGTATGGTTCCTGTTCCAGAAGAAGATCTACCTGTTACATTGCCAGTAGTTGATAATTATAAACCAACAGAAACTGGAGAATCACCACTAGCAAATATTCCAGAATGGGTTAATGTAAAATGCCCTGTATGTGGAGAGGATGCAAAAAGAGAAACTGATACAATGCCACAATGGGCGGGTTCTTCTTGGTATTTTTTAAGATACATGGATCCAAATAATCATGATGCAATTGCATCCAAGGAAAACTTTGATTATTGGGGACCAATCGACTGGTACAATGGTGGAATGGAACATGTTACTAGACATTTAATTTATTCTAGATTCTGGCATAGATTCCTTTATGATATAGGAGTAGTACCTTTTAAAGAGCCATATGCAAAAAGAACAGCACAAGGTTTAGTTCTTGGTGGAGATGGAGAAAAAATGTCTAAATCAAGAGGTAATGTTGTAAATCCTAATGATATTATAAATGAGTTTGGTGCAGATACCTTAAGAACATATACAATGTTTATAGGTGATTATGAAAAATATGCTATATGGTCAGATTCAAGCGTTAAAGGATGTAAAAGATTTTTAGACAGAGTATGGAAGCTACAAGAATTTTTGACTGATGAAAAAGGATATTCAAAGCAACATACTTCATTGATGCATAAAACAATTAAAAAGGTTAGCGAAGATTTTGAAGCTATGAAGTTTAACACTGCTATTGCAACTATGATGAGTGCTGTTAATGATTTCAATAATGATAAATTTATTACTAGAGATGAATTAAAATCATTTATAACATTGCTAAATCCAGTTGCACCGCATATAACTGAAGAAATATGGGAAATTCAAGGATTTGGTGGAATGCTTAATAAAGCAGGATGGCCAACATGGGACGAAGAGAAAACTGTTGATGATGTAATAGAACTTCCAGTTCAAATAAGTGGTAAAGTTAGAGGAAAAATTTCAGTATCCAAAGATGCTGATGTAGAAGCTGCAAAGAAAGCAGCCATGGAAGATGAAAATATATATAAATACATTGCAGGTAAAACGGTAGTTAAGGAAATTTATGTACCTGGAAAAATATTCAATATAGTTGTTAAATAATTTTGTTCAAATACTCAAATATGGGGGAACTTATGAAAGCTATAAAAAAAATTAATTTTGAAACTAAAGATAAATTCTACAATTATTTGAATTTGAAACTTACAGGATTGATATGTGAAGAGAAGGATTGGTTAGCAAATCTTTCTAATGCTTCTGCACTTTTGTGGTTACTTTTGGATAAAATTAATTGGGCAGGCTTTTATCTATATAAAAATGAAGAATTAGTTTTAGGACCTTTTCAAGGAAAACCAGCTTGCACACATATTGAAATAGGAAAAGGAGTTTGTGGAACATCCATTGAAACTAAAACAACTCAATTAGTAATGAATGTTCATGACTTTCCAGGTCACATAGCATGTGACAGCGAATCTAATTCGGAAATAGTTGTGCCCATTATAAAAGGTAATAAAATTATAGGTGTTCTTGATATAGACAGTCCGATAATCAATAGGTTCGACAATGAAGATAAAAAATATTTAGAAAAATTTGTAGATTTATTGATTAAATATATAGAATTCCCTGATGAATTTATATAAATAATTTGGCTACAGAACATTTCATATTTAAATTCATATACTATTATCATAATGAAATGGGGTGAATTTATGTATGATGCAAGATATCTGAATAATAATCATTATCAGATATACGATAATTTTGGATTTTCAAATAGTCAAAGTATGAATAACAATAGTGAATGTCGTTGTGTAAAATCTTATTTTAGAATTTTAAATGCTATATCTGGAGCACCTGCTTTAGATGTTTATGTAAATGAAATGCTGATAGCATCAAATTTGAAACATGGAGATTTTTCTCGATATATGCAGTTTATGCCTGGAAATTATATTGTGAGTGCAGTTCCTTCCGGTGGAAAAGAAGCTGCAATTTTTGAAACAAACATAACTATTGATAGAAATTTAGCTTATACGGGAGTGTTATCAGGTGAAATGTTAGACATACCTAATTTAAGTATACACATGATACCCGAACATAAAGAACCTTACAATATGAATAACATGGCAGCAGTGAAAATAATTCATGTAGGTTTGGATGCTCCTCCAATAGATTTAATTACAGATGATGGAACTATTTTGTTTTCTGGAGTTAAATATGGAGAAACTACCGAAAATATAGCATTGCCTTCAGGGCGGTACATACTGCATCTAAAAGAAACAAATTCAGATAAAAATATATTAACAATACCTACTATTGATTTTGCACCTAAAATGTACTATACGGTATTTGTCATTGGTAAATATGGTGAGTCACCTAGAATAATAATGTTAGTGCCAGAAGATGGTCTGAATTATTTAGAATTATGTTAAATGTATAAAATACAAAAAGGGCAGGCTTAAGTAAGCTTGTTCTTTTTATTTGAAATAATTGGATAAATTAGTTTGTTTGTAATATATTTTATGATATAATTTATAATAGGTAATTAAAAAAATTTTGAGGTGTAAAATGAAAACTATAGGAATTCTTGGAGGTATGGGACCTCTTGCAACAGCCCATTTGTTTGAAAGAATTGTATTAAACACAAATGCAGAAAAAGATCAAGATCATATACATGTTTTGATTGACAGCAATACTAATATTCCAGATAGAACAAAAGCAATATTGAATGGTGTAGAAGATCCATTAAAAGAAATGGTTATTTCAGCAAAACATTTAGAATCTTGTGGTGCTGATTTTTTAATAATGCCTTGTAATACTGCTCATTTTTTTATTGATAAAATATTATCTAATATTAGTATACCGATGATTAATATGGTTGATGAAACAGTAAATTACACATATGACAAATACGGTAAAGATGCAATTGTTGGTATATTAGCCACAGATGGAACTATTAAATCAAAAATATATGAAAACTCTTTTTCGAAAAGAGGAATAAAGACCATAGTGCCAAATAAAACACAGACAAAAGTTATGAGTTTTATATATGATGTAATTAAGAGCTCGAAAATTGAAGTAGGTCCTAGTCTTTTATTGGAAGCAGCTGAGGAACTTAAAGAAATGGGTGCAACATCTATTTTGTTAGGGTGTACAGAATTATCATCGGCTGACTTTATCTTTAAGTTTAAAGGGAATTTTATTAATCCTATAGAAGTACTTGCTCATAAATCAATAATATTTGCAGGTGGACAAGTGAAATAAATTTTATTATTGTGTGAAAGAGTTGTTTAAAGCAATTTAAATAAATAATATTTGTAAATGACGAACTTATGTTATATAATTTATATAAAACGTACGTAATGAGGAGTAACTGTGAATAAATACAAAAGAAATCAAAGAATTGGAGCGTTAATGAAAATTTTCGCTGAAAAGCCGAATTACATTTTCTCATATAATTACTTTTGCGAAATGTTTAATGCTGCTAAATCAACTATAAGTGAAGATATTGCAATAGTTAAAGAATTGGTCGAAGAGATTGAATGTGGTAAAATAGAAACTATGGCAGGTGCGTCAGGAGGGGCAGTCTTTATACCTCTTTTAGGCAAAAAAGAAAAAGAAGACATATTGAAAGGCCTTTGCGACTTGTTTTCTCAAAAAAACAGAATTATTGCAGGAAGATTTATTTATATGACAGATCTATTTAATGATCCAAATGTTGTTTCTAATATTGCTAAAATAATTGCATCGGAATTTAGTGGTGTAAAAATAGATTACGTAGTAACAGTTGAAACGAAGGGTATTCCTGTAGCTATATTGACTGCTCAGAAGTTAAATGTACCAGTTGCAGTTATAAGAAGAAATAATAAAGTTACAGAGGGAGCTACTGTTAGTATAAATTATGTTTCTGGTTCATCAAACAATATTCAAACTATGTCTCTATCTCGTAGGTCTTTAAAAGAAAACTGTAAGGTTTTATTAGTGGATGATTTCATGAAGGGTGGAGGAACTGCAAAGGGTATGGCTGATATGATGAGAGAATTTAATGCACAAGTTGTAGGAACAGCAGTTGTTATTGAAACAAAGGAACCAGAAAAGAAACTTGTAGATAATTATTTATCCTTAATGGTCCTAAATAGATTTAATGATAAGGATGAAACTATTGAAATTGAGCCAAATTTGAAATTGTTAAAATAAATTCATAAAATAATTGCAAAAAATGAAAATGTTTTTTTGCAATTATTTGGTAGATGTAGTATAATACATTTAATTGGACATAATTTTTTCGGGGGAAGGTGGTGACAACATGCAGATAACGGACGTAAGGGTCAGGAAAATAAACACAGAAGGCAAGATGAAGGCAATCGTTTCGGTAACTTTTGAGGATTGTTTTGTAGTACATGATATAAAAATCATTGAAGGACAAAATGGTCTATTCATAGCTATGCCTAGTAGAAAAATGCCTGATGGAGAATTTAAGGATATTGCTCACCCAATCAATTCTGATACTAGGAATCTTGTTGCAGAAGCAGTATTCAAGGCTTATGAAGAAAAACTTACAGAGGAAAATGAATTAGAAGAACAAGCTGTGCCACTGTAACGAACAACTGTTATTAAATATTAACAGTTTCAGGGTCTTATTAAAGACCCTATTTTTGTGTTTTATATGTTTTATTTCTTGAAGAAGTTCATATTATGATGTATAATAACTGGTAATTATAAATTATAAGGAGATATATTAAATGGATATTTCAATAATTTTGGCGGCTGGAGAAGGTACGAGAATGAAATCTGATACTCCAAAAACCTTACATAAAGTTTGTGGTAAAGAAATGATAAAATATGTTATAGAAGCTGCTGATAAATCAGGCATAGAAAAAAATGTTGTAATCTTAGGGCATGGTAAAGAAAAGATTAAAGAAAGCATAGATGATTATGGTGTTTTTACAGTAGAACAACCTATTGGAGAAGGTCTTCCATATGGAACTGGATTTGCAGTTATGTCTGCTAAAGGCCATATTAATGATGATGACACAGTTTTAATACTTTGCGGTGATGGACCACTTATAACAAAAGAGACATTAGAGGGCTTTGTTAAGTTTCATAAGGATAAAGGGTATGAAGCTTCTGTTTTAACCGCTATACTGGATAATCCTAAAGGTTATGGCAGAATAGTTAGAAAAGAAGATATGACTATATCAGGCATAGTAGAAGAAAAAGATGCCACTGAACAAATAAAAGCTATAAAAGAAATTAATACTGGAATTTTTTGTTTTAACGGTAGTATGTTGAAAATGGCCTTGGAGAATATAGATACAAACAATTCTCAAAATGAATATTATCTTACTGATACTATCAAAGTTTTAAATAATGAACAATATAAAATTGGTGGCTATATACTTGAAGATGAATCTGAGATAAAAGCAGTAAATGATAGAGTTCAGCTATCGGAAGTAAATAAGATAATGCAGATGAGAATTAATAAAAGACATATGCTGTCAGGAGTTACCTTTATTGATTCAGAACATACATATATTGAAGATAGTGTAAAAATTGGTAATGATACAGTTATATATCCAGGAGTTATATTAGAAGGTGGTTCAACAATAGGTAATCATTGTATTATAGGACCGAATTCAAGAATAATAAATTCCATAATTAAAGACTATGTCAATATAGAAAGTTCAAAGGTAATAGAATCATATGTAGATGATAATACAACCGTTGGTCCGTTTGCATATCTAAGGCCTGGTACAAAACTTGGGAAAAATGTAAAGATAGGGGATTTTGTAGAAGTTAAAAAGTCTATTATTGGAGATAATTCAAAATCATCTCATTTATCATACATAGGCGATGCTGAAGTTGGTAAGAATGTTAACATAGGATGTGGAGTTGTATTTGTGAATTATGACGGTAAAAACAAACATAAAACTATAGTGGGAGATGGTGCCTTCATAGGCAGTAACTCTAATCTTGTAGCTCCAGTTAATATAAATGATGGGGGCTATGTGGCTTGTGGTTCAACAATAACAAAAAATGTTGAAACAGGTGATTTAGCAATAGCAAGATCTAGACAGGTGAATAAAAAAGGATTAGGAAAAAATAGATTTTAATAAAAAAATAGTATTTGGTAAAAATTGAAAAGAGGTATAATTTTAACATGTATATAATTGCAGGACTAGGGAATCCAGGTAAAGAGTATTCTGGTACAAGGCACAATGTTGGGTTTGACACAATTGATTACCTAGCACAAAAGCACAATGTAAATTTAAATAAATTAAAATTTAACTCCATTTATGGTGAATTTAATATAAATGGAGAAAAGGTTATGCTTGTTAAACCAGTTACTTATATGAATAGAAGTGGAATAGCAATAGCTGAAATAGCAAAGTTTTATAAGGTTCCAATCGAAAACCTTATAGTTATATATGATGATATAGATATAGCTCCAGGGTCATTACGAATACGACCTCACGGGAGTTCTGGAACTCATAATGGGATGAAGTCAATTATATATCAACTTCAGAATGATATGTTTCCTCGTGTGCGGATTGGAATTGGACGGAATCCTGATATGGACCTTGCAGATTATGTGCTTCAAAGGTTTAACAAAGAAGAAAGATTGATAATTGACAATATAATTAAATTAGCTTCTGAAGCTGTTGAAGAAATAATTTTAAAAAGTTTAGATAGTTCAATGCAAAAATTCAACATTAAAACAAAAAACGAGTAATAGACTATTAGTGTAGTATATTTTTATTGTTTATTATGAAACATGAAGTAAATTGTATTTTTATATTAAGAATAAATAATATTGTATAACTAAAATATGGATTGATTATTAAGTAAATTAAATTTAGAAGAGAAGTTATAACTCTAGAATAAAGGGAAAAATGGATAAAATTTTATTTTCGCAATTTCAAAAAACAGAGAAATTTAATGTTATTAGTGATAATATTAAAAAAGGTAAAAGTCAGCTTGTTCAAGGTATTAACGAAGAAGGACTGGCTTATTTGGCATGTAATTTAGTGGATAGTACTGTTAATAAAGTATTAATATTAACAAATAATGAATCAAAATCAAAAAAATATGAAGAAATGTTAAAAGCGTATTCTAATGATGCGAAAAGACTTCTGCCTAAAGAATTTATCTTATATAACGTTGATGCACTTAGTAAAGATATTGAATACAAGCGGACGAATACGATTGATAAAATCCTTTCGTCCAAAAAAATGATTATGACTGCATCTGTAAACTCTATTATTACAAGAGTAATGGTTAAAGATAGATTTAAGGAAAATATAATAGAATTAAAGTATGGAAAAAACTATGACCTTAACCAATTAAAAAATAATCTAATTAAATTAAAGTATGAAAGAGTGGATTCGGTTGAAGGAGTAGGACAATTTTCTGTTCGAGGTGGGATTATTGATATTTATTCTTCATCGGAAATAAATCCATGTAGAATTGAATTTTTTGATGATGAAATAGATTCAATAAGAATTATTGATTTAAAAACACAGAGATCAATAAAGAATCAAAAATCTGTAAAAATTATACCATGTAGTGATTTGATATTTGAAGAAGATGAAATAAGTAAAATACTACGTGAAGTAGAAAAGGACTATGACAAGAGGCTTAAAAAGATTGCGGATTTGCCTAATTCTAAGGAAATAGGTAAAAAACTTAAGAATCTATTAAATAGTTATAAAGATAAACTTCAAGAAAAATTGAATTTTGAAAATTCTGATTTATTAGTTCCGTTTTTGAAGGATTCTTTTGTAAGTATATTAGATTATTTTGACGATGATTTTATTATATTAATAGATGAACCTGAACGAATATTTGAAGAAATAAAAACTTTAAACGAAAGCTTTGAAGTAAAATATAGCGAATTGTTTGAAAAGGGAGAAATTTTTACAAAACAAAGTGATGTTTATTTTAGTGCTAGTGAAATAAAAACTAAGATACTAGAAAAAAACTATATTTCTATTAATGGAAAACTAAATAAGACTATAGAAACTGAGGATTCGGTTCAGTTTTTATTTAAAGAAGCAGTTTCTTACTATGGAAAGCTTGAAGATTTATCTAAGGATTTAAATAGATATAAGTATAAAGGATATAAGGTTGCAATAGTTTTAAGTAGTAAGGAAGGATGCAATAAGCTTCACAATCTTTTAAATGATTATGAATGTAGCACAATTTTGTCAAGCAGTACTAGTGAATCAATTGAGAGTGGGCAGGTAGCAATACTTCATGGTGAGTTAAAAAAGGGATTTGAGTACTATGATAATAAAATTCTTGTATTAACTGAAAATGAAATTTTTGGGTCTGTCAGTAAAAAAACTAAGAGGAAGAAAAAAACAAAAGGTTCAAAAATTAGTATTTTTAGTGACTTAAAAGTAGGCGATTATGTAGTACATGAGCATCATGGTATAGGGCAATATGTTGGTATAGAAAAAATTGATGTTCAAAATATTAAAAAAGATTATTTGTGTATAAAGTACAAAGGTGAAGACAAACTTTATGTTCCTGTTGACCAGATGTCACTTATACAAAAATATATAGGTGCAGATTCTGAGAAACCTAAGCTTAATAAAATGGGAACTCAGGATTGGGTTAAAACAAAAGAGCGTACAAAAGCAGCTATAGCAAATATGGCTAATGAGTTGGTAAAATTATATGCTGAAAGAAAAGTTATAAAAGGATATCAGTTTTCACCAGATTCTGAGTGGCAAAAGGAGTTTGAATATAAATTTCCTTTTCAAGAAACAAATGATCAGCTTAGATGTATAAAAGAAATAAAAAAAGATATGGAAAAATCTACATCTATGGATAGATTGCTTTGTGGAGATGTTGGGTTTGGTAAAACCGAGGTTGCTATGCGGGCAGCTTTTAAAGCTATAATGGATTCAAAACAGGTTGCTGTTCTCGTTCCAACAACAATATTAGCTCAACAACACTATACAAATATGGTTGAAAGGTTTAGAGGATATCCAATAAAAATTGAAATGCTTAGTAGGTTTAGAACACCATATCAACAAGCTAAAATAATAAATGATTTGAATAAGGGCTTAATCGATATAGTTATAGGAACTCATAAAATATTGTCAAAAGATTTAAAATTTAAAGATTTAGGACTTTTAATAATTGATGAAGAACAACGGTTTGGAGTAAAGCACAAAGAATCTATTAAACAACTTAAAACAAATATAGACGTTTTGACATTATCAGCAACACCTATACCTAGAACATTGCATATGTCAATGATAGGTGTTAGGGATATGAGTATCATATCAGAACCGCCTGGAGATAGACTTCCTATACAAACATACGTAATTGAATATAATGAAGGTATAATAAAAGATGCAATTGAAAAAGAATTATCTAGAGGCGGACAGGTATACTATGTTCATAATAAAGTAATTGACATAGAAAGTACTGCATCAAAGTTGCAAAAGTTATTACCAGACGTCAGAATAGCTGTTGGACATGGACAAATGGGTGAAAGACATCTTGAAAATGTAATGCTTGATTTTGTGAAAAGAGAATATGATATACTTGTTTGTACCACTATAATTGAAACTGGTATGGATATACCTAATGTTAATACTTTGATTATAGATAATGCAGATCACTTAGGGTTGTCTCAATTATACCAACTGAGAGGTAGAATAGGAAGATCTAATAAAATATCATTTGCTTATCTCACATATGAAAGAGATAAAATGCTTTCAGAAGTAGCGGATAAAAGACTAAGGGCTATAAGAGAATTTACTGATTTTGGGTCAGGATTTAAAATTGCAATGAGAGATTTAGAAATTAGGGGCTGTGGTAATATACTTGGAGCAGAACAACATGGACACATGCTTGCTATTGGATATGATTTGTATGTTAAGTTTTTAGATAGAGCTGTTAGAGAATTGCAAGGTTCAGGTAAGCTAGAAGAGGAAATAGAAACAACAGTTGATTTAAGTGTTGATGGGTATATACCATCAAATTATATAGAAAATGAAGAGCAAAAAATAGAAATATACAAAAAAATTGCTGCAACTTCTAGTAAAGAAGATATCTTTGATATAACTGAAGAAATTATTGATAGATTTGGAACACCTCCAAAGCAAGTTAATAATTTGCTTAAAATATCGTATATTAAATCTTTGTGTAAAAAGCTAAGCATTAAAGCAATTACACAAATTGGAAATTCAGTAAACATAGAATTGAACTTAAACAATGATCTCAATTCAAATTTAATAGGTTTTTTAATAGATAATTTTAAAGATAAAATAAAATTCGATGTTTCAAAAGAACCTATTATTAAATATCGCTTAGATTCTCCAGAACAAATAAAAATACTTGAGGATCTTGAAAATATATTTGAAAAATTGTACAATTATAAAGCAGAGTTGAAAAAACCTGCCAAGGAGGAAAAAAATGAAGAAATTTAAAAATGTAGTTAGTTTAACTTTAGTATTTTGTATTGCTTTAGCTGTAACAGCATGTACAAAAAGTGATGATAGTAAATCAGATTTAATTAATCAAGAAGGTGTTTTAGCTGTTGTTAATGGAAAAGCAATCATGCAAAAGGATTTTGATGAGACGTTAGCATCATATAAAAAAATGGTAGAAACTCAGTATGGTGAGGGTGCTTGGGATACTCCAATGGCAAATGGAAAAACTTTTGGGGATTATTATAAAGATGAAGCAATAATGGAAAATATGGTATTAGAGTTGCTTTTAATAGATGCAGCTGAAAAAGATGGTTTTTCTATGTCAGATGAAGAGCTTAAAAAAGAATTAGATGTTTATAAAGGATATTTCAATACTGACGAAGAGTATAAAACTTTTTTAGAAACAAATGAAATGACAGAAGAGTACTTAAATGAAATGACAGAAGAGTACTTAACTGAAGCTATAAAGAAGGAATATATAATTAATCAATATTTACAAAAAAATATTGAAGGTGCAGTGCCAACTGATGAAGAATTAAAGAAAGTGTACGAAGATATAAAAATGGGTCAACAGGTTAGAGCGAGTCATATATTAGTAAATACAGAAGATGAAGCTAAGTCTGTAATTGATAGATTAAATAAAGGTGAAAATTTTGAAGATGTTGCAAAAGAAGTATCAATAGATGGAAGCAAAGATAACGGTGGGGATTTAGATTTCTTCTCATATGGAAGTATGGTTAAAGAATTTTCAGAAGCTGCATTCTCTATGAATGTTGGAGATGTAAGTGATCCAGTAAAATCACAATTTGGATATCATATAATTAAGGTAACTGATAAGAAAACAGATGATACAGTAACATTTGAGAATTCAAAAGATTCTTTGACAGAAACATATAAAACAAATATTTATAATACTCTTGTTGAAAATTTGAAAAATAATGCAATTATTGAAAGAAAATAAAAGAATGTTAAATTTAGTAAATAATTATTGCTATTCTTTAGTTATTAATATATAATATAAAATATGACAAATTTTTACCAGATATATCCTAAAACATTTGGGGATAATATTCATTAAAGTGCAAATAATACTAACTATTAAAAGAAATGTCATATCAAGATAAAAATATAGTAATTGGAGGAACGATAATATGAAAGCAACGGGAATTGTCAGAAGAATTGATGATTTGGGCAGAGTAGTAATCCCTAAAGAAATAAGAAGAACCTTGAGAATAAGAGAAGGAGATCCTCTTGAAATATTTACTGATAGAGAGGGCGAAATTATACTAAAAAAATATTCTCCAATAGGAGAATTGACTGAGTTTTCGGGAGAATATGTTGAATCGCTTTTTGAAACAACTAGACATATAGCTATAATAACTGATAGAGATGGTGTGATTGCAGTTTCAGGTAGTTCTAAAAAAGATTATACTGAAAAGAGATTGAGTCCTGAACTTGAAAAGATAATAGAAAGCAGGGAAGTTTATTTTACTACAGGTAATACAAAACCAATTAGAATAACTGCTAATGAATTTAATCCTGACAACTATACAAGTCAAGTAATTTCCCCAATATTAGTACATGGTGATCCAATAGGTTCAGTAATGTTACTTTCAAAGGAAAAAAATGCAAAAATGAGTGAAGTAGAAGAAAAGTTAGTTAAAACTGCATGTATCTTTTTATCAAGACAAATGGAGAGTTAACACGTTTTAATATTAATTTAAATTAAAAAGATTGAAGTAATAAAGATGAATTCTAAATAAAGGGTTCATCTTTTTTGTAAAATTTATTTATTCATGGATTAAGTTTAAATAAATTATAATGTGGTATAAAAAATATATTAGTAATAATATAAAATAAATAGAAATGGGGTCGTTATATGAATATAAGATTTTTAGGCGCAGTAAAAGGTGTTACAGGTTCCAGTCATTTAATCCAGTTTAAAGACAAAAAAATATTATTAGATTGCGGAATGTTTCAAGGTAAGGATGAAGATTTAAATGGAGAGGTGCTAGAAGTAAATCCTGGTGAAATTGATTATTTATTCTTGAGTCATAGTCATATTGATCACAGTGGTAGAATTCCGTTACTTGTTAAAAATGGATTTAAAGGTGTAATATATTGTTCAAAGCCTACATATGATTTATGTCAGATAATGTTAGTTGATAGTGCCCATATTCAAGAAACAGAAGCTGAATGGAAAAATAGGAAATCAAAACGTTCAGGGAAAAAACTTGTAGAACCTATGTATACACAAAGTGATGCAATAGATAGCTTAAAGTATTTTAAACCTATATTTTATGATCAAGTTATAACTATAGGTGATGATTTGACAGTAAAAATTAATGATGCAGGTCATATATTAGGCTCATCAATTATTGAAATGTGGTTTAAAGAAGATAATGAAACAATAAAACTTGTTTATTCAGGGGATTTAGGAATGGATGAAAAACCTTTGTTAAAGGACCCTGCAATAATAGATAGTGCAGATTATGTAATAATAGAATCAACTTATGGAAATAGAATTCATGAAAATATGGAGCAAAGAACAGAAGAACTTATTGAAGTAATTTTAAAGACGGTAAGAAGAGGTGGAAGTGTAATCATTCCATCATTTGCAGTAGGAAGAACTCAAGAAATAATATATGAGTTAAATAAATATTATGATAAAAAAATGAGTGAAAATGGTGGAAAGGAAAATGAACTTAAAAAGATTCCTGTGTATATAGATAGTCCTCTTGCTACAAAGGCTACTGAAATATTTAAAGCAAATGCTTTAGTTTTTGATGAAGAAGCAAGAAATTATATTTTGGGTGGAGATAACCCATTAGAATTCGAAAATCTTCATTTTACTCAAAGCGCAGACGAATCAAAAGCGTTAAACTTTTCTGATGAACCTAAAATTATTATTTCTGCAAGCGGAATGTGTGATGCAGGTAGAATTAAACATCATTTAAAACACAATTTGTGGAAAAAAGAATGTAGCATTGTTTTTGTTGGATATCAAGCAGAAGGAACCCTTGGAAGAAGAATTGTTGATGGAGAAAAGGATGTAAAAATTCTAGGTGAGGAAATACATATTAATGCAGAGATATGTAATGTTGAGGGATTTTCAGGTCATGCAGATAAACCAGCATTGATGAAATGGCTCAGAGGGTTTAAAGAAAAACCTAAAAATGTATTTATAGTTCATGGCGAATTAGAATCAAAAATAGATTTCGCAAAATCTGTAACAACAGAGCTTGGATTAAACTGTATTGTTCCAGAATACAATGTAATATATGATATTAAACCGTTTGAACATATAAATGAAATTAAGGTTAATGATTCTGATAAAACTACCAAGCTTGATGGATTGACATCTGAAGTAAAAAAAATTATTGAAAAGGCAAATGAAGAACAAATAAAGGAACTTACTAAGGATGTAGAAGAACTAAGAAGGTTGTTTGAAAATGCTTTGAAATTAACTGAAGGTAATTTGAAAAAAGATATTAATTTAGATTCACTTAATAAAATTAATAATAATATTATAGAAATAGAAAATGAAATTATAAACCTTACCATGCTTAATGGTAAATAACAAATAAAACAAATCAGGGACGGTTCTTTTTGATTGACAACAATTGTCAATCAAAAAGAACCGTCCCTGATTTGCCCCGATTTGCCTGTTTTGTTTTATTTAATCTAATTAATTTTTGATGGTTACATTATATTCTTCTAGCCAAGTATTTATTTGAATAAAATATGCAATTAACTGAGGTCCTGTCATTAACTGTCCATACCATGGAACTTTAAATGACTTTCCGCCAGTATCAACAATTTCTTTTATATTATTGCGCTCAATTAATTCAAATATTGGAGCTTTTTTGTTGTCTAAAATTTTTGTAGCTAAATTTTGAACTGCATTTGTATAATCAACATGATGAGTTTTGGGATAAGGACTTTTTTTCCTTTCGATAATTTCCTCGGGTAAGATTCCCTTTAAAGCTTCTCTTAACAATCCTTTTTCTCGTCCTTTATAAAATTTATATTCATTTGGGATGTTAAAGCAGTATTCTACAAGTCTATAATCAGCAAATGGAACTCTAACTTCTAAACTGTTCCACATACTCATCCTATCCTTTCTGTTAAGTAATGTCATCATAAACCATTTGATATTTAAATAAAATAGTTCTCTCATTCTTGATTCTTCCTTAGATTCTCCTTTTAGTTTAGGTACTTGTTTAATAGTATCACTATATCTTTGAGCAACGTACTCCTCTAATGGTAAATTGTATAGATTTTTATTTAGTATATTTTTACGTTCCTTGGTTGATTTAGACCATGGAAATGTAGTTGCGTTTATGTCTTCTGAACGAGTAAACCACGGATACCCTCCGAAAATTTCATCAGCACACTCACCTGAAAGTGCTACTGTAGAGGTTTTCTTTATTTCCTTGCAAAATAACAGTAGAGAAGAATCAATGTCAGCCATGCCAGGTAAATCATTTGCTCTTACAGCATCTGTTAATGCTTCTGTTAGTTTGAAATTATCAAGAATAATCGTATGGTGATTGCTACCGATGTATTCTGACATCTTTTCTGCATATACTTGATCAGATGATGGTTGAAACAAATTTGATTTGAAATACTTATCATTATCTTTATAATCAATAGAGAAAGTATCTAATTTTCCCCGTCCATTTTTATTGTAATAGTTTGCTGATATTGCAGAGATAGCACTTGAATCAAGTCCGCCTGATAAAAACGTACAAAGAGGTACATCTGATACTAATTGTCTTTCTATAGCATCAATTAATAGATTTTTAGTAGTATCTCTAGTTTGTTCAAAGGTTTCCTCATTATGAACAGCTTCTAGTTTCCAATATTCAGTTATTTTACAAACTCCATCTTTGTATAATAGGTGGTGAGCAGGTGGAATTTCATTTATATCTTTGAAAATCCCATTGCCTAGTGTACGAGCAGGTCCTAGACCTAATATTTCCATTACTCCTACTTGGTCTATGATTGGTTCTACTAATGGATGAGCTAGTAAAGCTTTAATTTGTGAAGCAAATAAAAGATTGTTATTTTTAAAACTGTAAAAAAGTGGTTTTACACCTAGGGGATCTCGTGCTAAAAATAAAGATTTGTTGGTTTCATCCCAAACACCAAATGCATATATACCATTGATATGATGTACACAGGCACTTCCCCATTCAATATATGAGTTTATTAAAACCTCAGTATCTGAATAAGATTCAAATTTATATCCATTTAATTTAAGTTCCTCTCTAACCTCATCAGTATTGTATAATTCTCCATTATAAACAATTACATATTTTTTTTCTCCTTTATATCTAATCATTGGTTGTGCTCCACCCTCAGGGTCTACAATTATTAATCTTCTGTGACCAAAAAGTACATTTTCTGATTGGTAGTAATCACTGCTATCAGGACCTCTCCTAATGAGTTTATCTGTCATTTTTTCCATGACACCAATATTATCTGATATATTACTGTTTGTATTTATCCATCCAACTATTCCACACACATTATTGCCCTCCTTGCTTTATTATTTGAAAATAAATAATATAAGTAATTTTCAAATAAATTAATTTGCGATTTAATATTTTATGCTAATTTTTATATTATTGTTCCCCTCTTTTTAATGATTAATGAAAGTAAGATAAAATAATATATGGATATATAAATAATAAATGTATATATAGAAGTTAAAAGTATACATTACACACACAATACGAACTTATGAAGCAAAATAAATATCAATGTACGATATAATACGAACTATTATTAAAATTAAATAAAAAATGTAGAGAAAAATCATTGACAAGCATTTTGTTATTTGATATCATAAACGCATAAATGAGCTTTTAAATATTTAAATAAAGAAAGGAACCAATTATGAATTTTGATGTTAAAAGAGTGTTTGTAGAAAAAAAGGATGGATTTAATACAGAAGCTATTAATCTACTAAATAACTTTAAAGAAAATCTTAAGTTGGACCACTTGAAAAATATTAGAGTTTTAAATAGATATGATATATCTCATGTAACTGATGAAGATTATGATAAAGCTTTGTCAATTGTTTTTTCTGAACTAAATCAAGATGTATTGTATATGGAGAAGATAGATACATCACAAAATAAAGTTTTTGCAGTTGAATATTTGCCAGGACAATATGATCAGAGGGCTGATTCTGCTTCTCAATGTATCCAGATTGTAACAGGAAAAGAAAAACCACCTGTGAAATACGCTAAAGTAATAATTCTTGAAGGTAATTTAACTGATAATGAATTTGAAAAAATAAAAAAATATTATATAAATCCAGTTGACTCAAGAGAGTCAAGTCTTGAAAAACCCTTAACATTAGAAGAAATCTATCCAGAATCATCCCCAGTAGAAGTAGTTGATAATTTTACAAATAAAACACTAGAAGAAATAGAAGATTATAAATATTATATGGGTCTTGCAATGAGCATAGAAGACTTATTGTTTTGTCAAGACTATTTTAGAACAATAGAAAAAAGAAATCCTACAATAACGGAAATCAAAGTAATAGATACTTATTGGTCTGATCACTGCAGACATACAACCTTTTCAACTGTAATTGAGAATATTAAATTTGAAAAGGGAAAAATTACAGACAAAATTAAAAGTACGTACAATGAGTACATAAATAGTAGAAGTTATTCGTATGGAGATAGAGAAAAAAATAAAGATATTTGTCTTATGGATATAGCTACAATTGCAGCTAAAGAGTTGAGAAAAAAAGGGATGCTTGATGATTTAGAAATTTCCGATGAAATCAATGCATGTAGCATAGTTGTAGACGTAGAAATTGATAATAAGGACGAAAAGTGGTTAGTGATGTTTAAAAATGAAACACACAATCATCCTACGGAAATAGAACCATTCGGTGGAGCAGCAACCTGTTTAGGAGGAGCTATAAGAGATCCCCTTTCAGGAAGATCTTATGTTTATCAAGCCATGAGAGTTACAGGAAGTGGTGACCCAAGACAAAATATAGAAGATACATTAATAGGAAAACTTCCACAAAGAAAAATTTCTACAGAAGCAGCAGCTGGTTACAGTTCATATGGAAACCAAATTGGATTAGCAACTGGTCATGTAGTTGAAATTTACCACCCAGATTATGTAGCAAAGAGAATGGAAATTGGAGCAGTTATAGCTGCAGTACCTTTGGAAAATGTAAGAAGAGAAGCACCTATAAAAGATGATGTAGTTATTTTAGTAGGTGGTAGAACTGGCAGAGATGGTTGTGGTGGTGCTACAGGGTCTTCTAAAGAGCATACAGAAGAGTCGATATCTTTATGTGGTTCAGAAGTTCAAAAAGGTAATGCGCCTACAGAAAGAAAAATACAAAGATTGTTTAGGAATAAGGAAGTAAGCAAATTAGTAAAAAAATGCAATGATTTTGGCGCGGGCGGTGTATCTGTAGCTATTGGAGAATTAGCAGATGGATTAAATATAAATTTAGATTTAGTACCAAAAAAATACGAAGGGTTAGATGGAACAGAACTAGCAATTTCAGAGTCACAGGAAAGGATGGCTGTTGTAGTTAGTCCAAGTGATGTAGAAATGTTTAATAAGTATGCACGTGAGGAAAATCTTGAATCTACAGTTGTTGCCGTAGTCACTGATGATAGAAGGCTTAAGATGAGTTGGAAAGGTGAAGTAATACTAGATATAAGTAGAGATTTTTTAGATACAAATGGAATTAAACAAAAAATTAATGCAACAATAAAAGAACCTAAAAATATTGGTATAGAGAATAATTCAATAAAAAAATTCAAATCTAAAAATTTAGAAGATATGTGGATAGAAAATCTTAAAGATTTAAATGTAGCTTGTCAGAAAGGATTAGTGGAAAGATTTGATTCTACTGTAGGTGCTGGAACAGTTTTAATGCCATTTGGAGGCAAAACTCAGTTGACACCATCAGAGGGAATGGTTGCCAAGATACCTGTTCAAAATGGCATAACAAATACATGTACAATAATGAGTTATGGATTTGACCCATATCTTTCAAAATCAAGTCCATACCACGGAGCAATGTATGCGGTTATACATTCTGTAGCAAAAGTAGTTTCTATGGGTGGAAGTTATAAAAAAGTGAGATTAACTTTACAAGAGTATTTTGAAAAATTATATAAAGATCCTGAAAAATGGGGTAAACCACTTAGTGCTCTACTTGGAGCATTTAAAGTTCAGCATGAGCTTGAAATTCCAGCAATAGGAGGAAAGGACAGCATGTCTGGAACCTTCATGGATATTAATGTTCCCCCAACCCTTGTTAGCTTTGCAGTAGCAGTGTCAGATATAAAAAATATTATATCGCCAGAATTTAAAAAAATAAATAGCGATGTAGTATTAGTTAAATTAAAAAAAGATTCATTGGATATTCCTGATTTTGAAGATATGAAGATGAAATATGATGCAATACATGAAGCTGTAAAATCAGGCAATATATTAAGTGCTCATACTGTTGGCTATGGTGGATTAGCAGGTGCTATAAGCAAAATGACTTTTGGTAATGAAATTGGATTTAAAACACTTTATGAAAAAACAGAAAGTGGAGCAACGGGGTTGTTAATCGATTCTGATGGACTTTTTGCTTCTAACTATGGAGATATAATACTTGAAGTAAAAGATATAACCGAAATTAGTAATTTAGAGTTTATTCATATTGGAAAAACAACAGAAGAAAAAGAAATAGTTATAAATGGTTCATTTGCTATAAAAATAGATGAAATGACTAAGTTTTGGATACAGCCATTAAATAATATATATCCTATTAAAAAAGATGCAGAAGGTCAAATTAAACCGTACAGTTATAGTTTGGGAAATAAAATTAAGTCTTCGTTAAAAATTGCAAAACCTAAGGTGTTCATACCAGTATTTCCCGGGACAAACTGCGAATTCGACACAAAACGAGCTTTTGAAAGAGCAGGGGCGGATACAGAATTATTTGTATTTAAAAACTTAAACCCAACTGATGTAGAAGACTCAATAAAAGAAATGGATAAAATAATTAAAAAATCTCAAATTATTGCATTTCCTGGTGGATTTAGTGCTGGAGATGAACCAGAAGGTTCTGGAAAATTTATAGCTTCTGTATTTAGAAATGAAATTTTAAAAGATGCAGTTATGGATTTGCTGAAAAACAGAGATGGCTTAATAATTGGAATTTGCAATGGGTTCCAAGCCTTAATAAAGTTAGGACTTGTGCCATTTGGTGAAATAGTAGATATAGAAGATGATTATCCAACTTTAACATATAACTGCATTGCAAGGCACATATCAACATTTGCAAAGACTAAAGTTGTTTCAAATCTTTCCCCTTGGCTAAATGGATGCAATTTAGAAGATATACATTACATGCCTTTGTCCCATGGTGAAGGAAGGTTTGTTGCTAATGAATTTTGGGTAAATAAATTAAAAGAAAATGGACAAATAGCAACTCAATACGTTGATGAAAACAATAATCCGACATATGACGGTTTATATAATCCAAATGGTTCAATTGAATCAGTTGAAGGCATTACTAGTCCAGATGGAAGAATACTAGGCAAAATGGGCCATTCTGAAAGATTAGACAGGGATTTATATTTAAATGTACATGGAAATAAGGATCAATATATATTTGAGTCAGGTGTTAAATATTTTAGATAAATAATTTTAATTAATGGAGGAGGAAGTATGAAAATAGCAATTGTAATGGGAAGCGATTCAGATTTTCCGGTAGTTGAAAAAGGACTTAAAATTTTAAACGATTTTAGCGTTGAAGTTGATGTAAGGGTTATATCAGCTCACAGAACGCCTTTTACAGCACTTGAATTTGCAAAAAATGCAGAAGAGAATGGATATGAGCTAATAATAGGTGCAGCAGGTAAGGCAGCACATTTACCAGGGGTATTAGCAGGTTGTACACCACTTCCTGTAATAGGATTGCCAATAAAAGCATCAGAACTAGATGGAATGGATGCTTTGTTAGCCATAGTTCAAATGCCTCCAGGGGTTCCAGTTGCAACTGTAGCAATAAATAGCGCGGAAAATGCAGCCCTTTTAGCTGTTCAGATATTGTCTGTAAAATATCCTGAACTTAGAAATAAGTTCAAAGAATATAAAGAACAAATGGCTCAAAAGGTTGTTGAAAAAGACCGAAAATTAAATAAAAAAATAAATAACAAATAAAATTATAACTTTGGAGGAATCAAAATGGAAAAATTAGAAATGTTATATGAAGGAAAAGCAAAAAAAGTTTATAAAACTAATAATGACAAACAATATATCGTAGATTACAAAGATGATGCTACTGCATTTAATGGAGTTAAGAAGGGAACTATTATAGGTAAAGGCGTAGTTAATAACAAAATGTCAGCAGCTTTATTTTCACTTCTTGAAGAAAATGGAATACCAACACATCAGATAGAGCTATTAAGTGATAGAGAATCTCTTGTAAAAGCAGTTACAATTTTGCCACTTGAGGTTATAGTTAGAAATGTTTCAGCAGGTTCATTGGCACAGAGGCTTGGAATTGAAGAGGGCATTCCTATGAAAGAAACTGTTCTTGAATTTAGTTATAAGAATGATGATTTAGGTGACCCAATGATAAATGATTATCATATATTTGCTATGGAGTTTGCTACTAGAGAACAATTAGATTTAGTGAAAAAATATGCGTTAAAAGTAAATGAAATTTTATCTAAGTTTTTCTTAGAGAGAAATATTAAGTTGATAGATTTTAAACTTGAATTTGGTTTATATGATGGACAAGTGATTTTAGCAGATGAAATATCACCAGATACATGTAGATTATGGGACGCAGAAACTAATAAAAAGCTTGATAAAGATAGATTCAGAAGAGATATGGGCGGAGTAGAAGAAGTGTATCAAGAAGTTCTAAATAGAATAAGTAAAAAATAGAAAGATAGGAGAAGCCATGTACGGAAAATTACTAGATGACGACAAACTACATGAAGAATGTGGTGTTGTTGGGGTTTTTTCTGAAAGCCCAGAAATAACATCACAATTAATATATTATGGATTGTTTGCATTACAGCATAGAGGACAAGAGAGTGCGGGTATTGCAATAAATACAGGCGGCAAAATTGAATATCATAAAAATATGGGACTTGTATCAGATGTATTAACTGATGATGTAATTGAAAGGCTATCAGGTGGAATTGCTGTTGGGCATGTTAGATATTCAACATGTGGTGATAGCCAAGTTGAAAATGCCCAGCCATTAGTAGTTAGGTATAAAAAAGGTTCTCTTGCTTTAGCTCACAATGGAAATTTAGTAAATGCAGATTCAATGCGAGAAATCCTAGAAGATAGCGGAGTTATTTTTCAAACTTCAACTGATACAGAGGTTGTGGCTAATATGCTTGCTAGAAATTTTAATGGAGATTTATTAAAATCTATTAAAAATGTAATGGAAATTATTAAGGGTGCATTTGCATTTGTAATAATGACAGAAAAAGAGTTAATAGGCGTAAGAGACCATTTTGGTCTTAGACCTTTATGTTTGGGAAAAAGGCTTGATGGGTATATACTTGCATCGGAAAGTTGTGCAATAAATGCTATGGGTGGAGAATTCGTAAGAGATATCGAACCTGGAGAAATAGTAATAATTAATGAAGATGGAGTACAAAGTATAAAAAGCACAAAATATGCTCAAAAAAAATCATGTATATTTGAGTATGTATATTTTGCTAGACCAGATAGTAATATCGATGGTATAAATGTTTATCAAGCAAGATTTAATGCAGGAAGAAATTTAGCAAAAGAAGCTCCTGTAAAAGCAGATTTAGTTTTTTCAGTTCCTGACTCTGGTACACCTGCTGCAATAGGATATGCACAAGAATTAGGAATACCATTTGGTTTAGGACTGATTAAAAACAGATATGCAAAAAGAACTTTTATAGAACCTAAACAAGAGCTTAGAGAGCAAGGTGTTAAAACAAAACTAAGTGTTCTCAAAGAAATAGTCAAAGATAAAGTAGTAGTAATGATTGATGATAGTATCGTAAGGGGTACTACAATTAGGCAGTTAGCGCAAATGGTTAGAGATGCAGGTGCTAAAGAAGTACACATAAGAATTGCATCACCACCAGTAACTCATTCATGTTTTTTTGGTATAGATACGCCTTTTAGAAGCTATTTAATAGGGGCGACGAAAACTATTGATGAGATAAAGGAATTTATTAAGGCTGACAGTATTGCATATCTTAGCCTAGAAGGTTTGAAAACGGCAACAAGTTCACAGCATGGCTTTTGTTTAGCCTGTTTGAATGGAGATTATCCAATGGAAGTACCTAATTTTAAATAAGCAAATATGCAAATAAACAAAAGGAGCAAATTATGTCTGATAAATTAACGTATAAAGATTCCGGAGTAGATATACATGCAGGATATGAAACAGTAAAATTAATTAAAAATTATGTAAAAAAAACTTATACTAAAGGTGTAGTATCTGATATAGGTGGTTTTGGAAGCTTGTTTGCAATAGATAAAAATGAATATGATGAACCAGTTTTAGTTTCTGGAACCGATGGGGTAGGAACAAAGCTTATGATAGCCTTTAAGACAGATATTCATGATACAATTGGTGAAGATGCTGTTGCTATGTGCGTAAATGATGTAATATGCCAAGGTGCAAAACCTTTATTTTTCTTAGATTATATTGCTACAGGTAAATTAGATCCTAATAAAGCTTCTGACATTGTTAAAGGTGTTGCAAATGGGTGCATCAAAGCAGGAGCAGCGCTCATTGGTGGTGAAACTGCTGAAATGCCAGGTCTTTATAGCGAAGGGGAATATGATATTGCAGGATTTTGTGTTGGTATAGTTGATAAAAAGAAAATAATTGATGGTAGTAATATTGTGGAGGGTGATATCCTTATAGGAATACCATCAAGTGGAATTCATAGTAATGGGTATTCCTTGGTAAGAAAAGTATTTTTTGAACATAAGAGTTATGATGTAAATGAATATGTAGAAGAACTTGGATCAACGTTAGGTGAAGCATTAATGGTACCAACTAGGATTTATCCGGAATTAATACTTGATTTGATTTCTAAATTTGAAATTAAGGGAATGTCAAATATTACAGGTGGTGGTTTTTATGAAAATATTCCTAGGATGTTTCCAGATGGCATTACAGCAGACATAGACACTAAAGATATTAACGTATTGCCAATATTTAAACTTATGCAAAGAGAAGGAAATATTGATATAGATGAGATGTATTCAACATTCAATATGGGAATTGGCATGGTAATGGCTGTTAGTGCTGAAGTAGCAGAAAATTTGATTTCTTACCTCAATGAAAAAAATGAGAATCCTGTAATTATAGGTAAAACTATAAAAAGAGAAGGGGAGCTCAAAATATGCCACAAGTAAAAATTGGAGTTTTGGTATCTGGTTCTGGATCAAACCTACAGTCTATAATAGATAATATAGAGCTAGGCAAAATTAATGGAAAAATTGAAGTGGTTATTTCTAATAGAGAAAATGCCTATGGGCTAGAGCGAGCGAGACAGCATGGTATAGATGCTGTTTTTGTCCACTCAAAAGAATTTGCTAATATAGAACAATTTGATGAAGCTATAATCAGAGAATTAAAAAGACATAATGTTGAATTAGTAATTTTAGCAGGATATTTAAAAATATTGACTTCGAAATTCATTGAGGAGTATAATAATAAAATAATAAATATACATCCATCTTTGATTCCATCATTTTGTGGAAAGGGTTATTATGGTATTAAGGTACATGAGGCTGCAATAAACTATGGTGTTAAAATAAGTGGAGCAACTGTTCATTTTGTAGATGAAAATGCAGATACAGGACCAATTATACTTCAAGAGTCAGTTAATATAGAATATAGTGACAGTGCTGAAATATTGCAGAAAAAAGTACTAAAAATAGAACATAAAATTTTACCACAAGCTGTTCAATATTATTGTGATGGTAAGATAGAAATAATAGATAGAAAAGTTAAAATAAACATGGAGGAATAATAATGAGAGCTTTAATTAGTGTTTCTGATAAAACAGGAATTGTAGAGTTTGCACAAAAATTATCTAATTTAGGAGTAGAAATAATATCTACTGGAGGAACTTCTAAAGTATTGAAAGATGCTGGTATAAAAGTAATAGGTATATCTGAAGTAACAGGATTTCCAGAATGTTTAGATGGAAGAGTAAAAACACTTCATCCAAATATCCATGCAGGGTTGTTGGCAATACGTTCAAATAATGAGCATATGAAACAACTTAGAGATTTAAATATTAAAACCATTGATATTGTTGTTGTTAACTTATATCCATTTAAACAAACTATACTTAAAGAATCTGTAGATAGGCAAACTGCTATAGAAAATATAGATATAGGCGGACCTACTATGCTTCGTTCAGCTGCAAAAAATTATCAAGATGTTGCGGTGGTTGTTGACCCAAAAGACTATGATAAGGTAATTAAAGAAATAGAAAATAGTAAAGAAGTATCATTGGATACTAAATTTTATTTATGTTCGAAAGTTTTTGAACATACAGCTCATTATGATACACTTATTGCTACATATATGAAAAAAGAAAGAAGAGATATTGGGTTACCTGAAACATTTACTATGACTTTTGAAAAGGTTCAAGATATGAGATATGGTGAGAACCCTCATCAAAAGGCTGCGTTTTATAAAGAAGTTAATAAAAACAAAGGACTTCTTGCATCGGCCATACAACTTCATGGTAAAGAATTATCATTTAATAATATAAATGATACAAATGGAGCACTTGAATTATTAAAGGAATTTGATGAACCTACAGTTGTTGGTTGCAAGCATTCAAACCCTTGCGGCGTAGGAACTGCAAATAGTATTTATGATGCGTATATTAAGGCTTATTCTGCTGACCCAACTTCGATATTTGGTGGAATTGTAGTTGCTAATAGAGAAATAGATAAAAGAACAGCAGAAGAAATTAATAAAATATTTATAGAAATAGTAGTTGCGCCATCATATAGCGACGAAGCTTTAGATATACTTAAATCGAAGAAAAATATAAGACTTTTAAAAATAGAAAATATTATGACAAAGCAAGATGAAAATTCATATGATCTAAAAAAAGTAGCTGGTGGAATTTTAGTACAAACAATAGACTCTAAACTTTTACCATATGGTAGCGAATTAAAAAAAGTTACAAAAAAACAACCTACAGAAGCAGAAATGAAAGATTTAATAATGGCTTGGAAAATTGTTAAGCATACGAAATCTAATGCAATAACAATTGTTAAAAATGGACAGTCAATTGGAATTGGTCCTGGACAAGTAAATCGTATCTGGGCATGTAAACAAGCAATAGAACATGCTATTGAATATTTGGGAAAAGATAGTCTCAAAGGTGCATGTTTAGGTTCTGATGCATATTTCCCATTTCCTGATTGCGTTGAGGCTGCAGCAGAATCTGGTATAACAGCTATAATTCAGCCAGGTGGCTCAATGAATGATATAAAATCCATTGAAGCATGTGATAAACATAATATGTCAATGTTGATGACAGACATGAGGCACTTTAAGCACTAAATTTCGTAATTAGAGGAGGGAACGATGAAAATACTTGTTGTTGGAGGCGGCGCAAGAGAGCATACAATATGTTGGAAGCTTAATCAAAGTAACATGGTTACCAAAATATATTGTGCCCCTGGAAATGCTGGAATATCTCAAATAGCAAAATGTGTAGATATTAAGGCGGAAGATATAGAAAAAATCACTGATTTCTCAGTAGATAATAACATAGATATGGTAGTAGTCGGTCCAGAGGGTCCTTTAGTAGATGGTTTAGTAGATATACTTATGGAAAAAGGAATTAAAGCTTTTGGACCAAGTAAAAAAGGTGCTAGACTAGAAGGTAGCAAATCATACTCTAAAGATTTTATGAAAAAATATAATATTCCCACAGCTAAATATGAAACATATATAGATTCGAAAAAAGCTTTAGAAGGTTTGCATAATTTCACTACTCCAATTGTAATTAAGGCAGATGGACTTGCAGCTGGAAAAGGCGTTCTAATATGTGAAACTATAAATGAAGCAAAAGATGCTATAAATAGTATTATGAGAGATAAGCAATTTGGTGAAGCGGGTAATACCGTGGTAATTGAAGAATTTTTAAATGGAATAGAAACTTCTTTGCTTTGTTTTGTAAATGGTAAAGATATAATACCTATGGAAAGTGCAAGAGATTATAAAAAAGCATATGACAATGATAAAGGTCTTAACACTGGTGGTATGGGTTGCTTTTCACCTAATCCTATTTATACAGAATCTCTTAAGAAGTATATTAAGGAAAATATTCTTGATACTACGCTCAATGGATTTATAGAAGAAAATATGGATTTTAAAGGAATTTTATTCATTGGACTTATGATAACAGGTGATGAAGCTAAGGTTCTTGAATACAATACTAGATTTGGAGACCCTGAAACAGAGGTTGTTTTGCCTAGATTAAAATCTGATTTGTGTAAAGTTATGGAAAAAACGATTGATGGAACCCTTACTTTAAAGGATTTACAATGGACAGAAATGCATAGCACAACTGTTGTATTAGCTTCTGGAGGTTATCCAGATAATTATGAAAAGGGTAAAGAAATAACTGGACTTGATTTAGTTGATGAGGATGTTATAGTATTTCATGGTGGAACTAAATTATCAGAAGGTAAAATATTGACAGATGGTGGAAGAGTTCTAGCGGTAACTGCTTTAGGAGATACAATAGAAGAAGCAAGAAATAAGGTTTATAAAAATATAGAAAAAATTAAGTTTGATAAAATGGAATATAGAAAAGATATAGCAAAATTATAGAAGAAAGTGATTGAGGTTGGTACGCATATGTATCAACCTTTTTTTATCAATTTACCTAATTTAATCATTATGATTGAACTCCTGAATATATTTATATAATAAAAGGTAGTAGGAGGGGACTATGGTTATACATGTTGTAAATTGGGGCGATATATTATGGAAAATTGCAAAATATTATAATTCTAGTGTAGATAGGATCGTTGAAGTTAATAATTTGCATGATCCAAACAAACTGTTAGTTGGGCAATCATTGTTAATACCAACGGATGACACTTTATATACAATAAAATATGGAGATGTGCTGTGGAGAATAGCTGAAAAATATGGTGTCTCAGTAGAAAATATTATGAAGACAAACAGTATTATAAATCCTAATTTTTTATATCCTGGAACTAAAATTACTATACCACAAAGGGAAAAGAAAAAAATAGATGTAAATGGTTACATCTACATGCTAGGAAATGATTCTGTACCTATAATTGAAGAAGTTGGGGATAATTTAACATATCTAAGTCCATTTGCTTATCTAATAAAAGAAGATGGAGGGCTACAGGGACTTGATGATATGGCTGCAATTAAAACAGCAATATCTGAAAATATAGTTCCTATGATGGCAATTACTAATTTTAGTGTAACATCAAAAGGAGAAAACCTTGCACGCGAGGTACTTAATAATCCTAGAATTATACAAAAACTTCAGACAAACATAATAAATATTATGAAGGAAAAAGGTTATAAAGGATTAAATATTGATTTTGAAAATGTTCTTCCTAGTGACCGAGAGGCTTATAATAGATTTTTAAAAAGTACTGTTGATATAATGCACAAAGAAGGATTTTTTGTTTCTACAGCCTTAGCACCAAAAATAAATAAAGATCAAGTAGGACTTCTTTATGAGGCTCATGATTATGAAGCACATGGTAAAATAGTTGATTTTGTAGTATTGATGACATACGAATGGGGATGGAGAGGTGGGCCACCTAGAGCTATATCTCCAGTAAATGAAATGGAAAGAGTTTTAGATTACGCAGTAACAGTTATTCCTACGGATAAAATTTTGATGGGATTTCAAATTTATGCAAGAGATTGGACACTACCATTTGTTGGTGGCCGCGAAGCTGAAACATTTAGTGTCCAAGAGGCAATTGATAGGGCATATAAATATAAAGCTACAATTCAGTATGATGTAATAAGTCAATCACCGTTTTATCAATATACTGATGAAAATGGAATAGCTCATGAAGTTTGGTTCGAAGATGCAAGAAGTGCACAAGCAAAATTTGACTTAGTAAAAGATTATAATTTAAGAGGATTAAGCTACTGGGTTTTAGGATACCCATTCCAACAGAACTGGGAATTATTAGCGGATAATTTTACTGTTAGAAAAAGATAGTTTTTATTGATTTTGTAAAATTACAATAGTATAATAATATTAAGATAAGTTACATTTTTCGATAAAATAGTAGCAAGGGAGTATAGTGGAAATGATGTTTTTTTATGATACAACAATTGGAAAGATTGGAATTTCAGAAAATGGAAAGGCAGTTACAAATATATATTTTGAAAATGAAAGTCTGGAAAATAAAGTGCAATTAGTTGAAACACCACTTATAAAAAATGCTTTTGAACAAATTAAAGAGTATCTCAATGGAAAAAGAAAAACATTTGATTTTCCAATTGAGCTAAATGGAACTGAATTTCAAAAAAGTGTATGGAGAGCATTGCAAGAAATTCCATATGGAGAAACTAAGACATATAAAGAAATAGCTATTGCGATAGGGAATGAAAAAGCATGTCGAGCAGTTGGAATGGCAAATAATAAAAATCCACTTCCCATAGTAATTCCTTGTCATAGGGTAATTGGAGCAAATGGCAAATTAGTGGGTTATGCTGGTGGACTAAATATAAAAGAGAATCTTATCAAAATAGAAAATAAATTAAAAGAATAAATAAGAAGGTTTTGCCCTCTAATTTATTCTTTTATTATTTGAACTTTATAATGCTGCCTTATATATATTTAATACATCTTCTTTAGAAAGAGGACAATAAGCATTTGACAATTTTGCAGATGACTTTGTTGCCATAATATCAAATTTTTCTTCGTTAATTCCAACTTCTCTTAAAGTTGTTGGGATACCTAAACTTATAAAATATTCTCTTGTTTTTTCTATTGCTTTATTAGCAATTTCATATTTGTCTAATGACGAATCTATACCCCATACATTTGTTCCAAATTCTACGAATTTGTCTAGATGCTCATCATTTAATACGCGCTTCATCCAATGAGGTGTAACCATAGCTAATCCTACCCCATGAGTTATATCATAATATGCACTTAATTCATGTTCTATAGCATGGCAGCTCCATGCACCTGGTTTTCCTAAAGCTAAAAATCCATTAATAGCCCAGCTTGATGTCCACATTAAATTAGCTCTAGCTTCATAATCATCGGGTTTTTCTATAGCTTTAACACCAAATTCGATACATGTCTTTAATAATCCTTCTGCCATTCTGTCTTGCATATATCCTTTGGAATTAGAAAAATAAGCTTCGATAATATGACTCATAATATCCGCTGTACCTGCTGCAGTTTGATATTTTGAAACAGTGTAAGTGTATTCTGGGTCTAAAATTGATGCAACTGGTCTCATATTTATATTACCCACACCAATTTTATCATTTGTGTCCATGTTTGATATTACAGCCATCATATCCATTTCAGAACCAGTTGCTGCTAGAGTTAAAATACTTACAACCGGTAATACTTCTTTGATTTTTTTAGGGTTTATTACTAAATCCCAAGGGTCTCCATCGTATGCTACTCCAGCAGCAATAACCTTCCCACAATCTATGGTGCTTCCACCACCAACTGATAAAACAATGTCAGCATTAAATTGCCTACAAAGTTCAACTCCTTTTTTTACAGAAGTAAGCTTTGGATTAGGCTCTACACCAGATAGTTCAGTATAAGGTATGTTATTTTCATTAAACATAGTTGCTATAGTATCATATACTCCAATTTTTTTAATGCTTCCACCACCATATACAATCAATACTCTACTGCCGTATTTTTTTATAATATTAACTAAATTTTTAATTTGACCTTTACCAAAATATATTTCGGTAGGTATTGAATAAACGAAATTTTCCATAATTAATGTTCTCCTAATTTGTTATTTGTTTTTAAAAATAGATGTGTAGGTAGTATATATTATATAATTTTAAAATTCAAGCCTATATATTAGATTATATTTTAAAAAATTTCTTTTCATCACTTTTGTTGACAAGGATATAAGTATAATATATAATTCGAAACATAATTAATGAATGAAATTTTGATATAAAATAAGAATAAAAATAAAGTATGAAGTGATACACTATCTAGTATTTTGTTTTGTATAATTTTATTATAAGTTTACTTACTGGAGGATAAAATGCTTATTAAATTAACCGATAGAATTTATTATATGCCACATAATGAGGAAACTGATAGACCAATTTTGGGGTATATTAAAGGCGATAATTATTCGCTTATGGTAGATGCAGGAAATTCAAAACAACATGTTGAAATTTTTTTAGATGAGATTTCTAAATTAGGGTTGCCGCATCCTGTATATGTAATCTTAACACATTCTCACTGGGATCATACATATGGGCTAAGTGGATTAAATGCTGTATCAATAGCATGCCGTGAAACAAATGATCATTTAGAAAAGATGAGCAAGTGGGAATGGACAGATGAGGCAATGAAAGATAGATTAATAAATGGAGAAGATATAGAATTTTGTGATACCATGATTAAAAGGGAATATGAAAATAGAGACGAAATCCTTGTAAAAACTGCTGATATTGTATTTGAAAATGGACTTTCCATTTATTTAGGAAACATTAGTTGTGAGCTTAGAAAGATAGAAAGTTCTCATGCAGATGATTGTGTTGTAGCTTATATACCACAGGAAAAAGTCATTTTTATAGGAGATATTATATGCGAAGACTTACATCATGGAGAACCTGTGTATTATAGAAATAAGCTTAAAAGCTTAATAGAAAATATGAAAGCCATAGATTTTGAAACAGCACTATTTGGGCATTTGCAACCATTAACTAAACAAGAAGTAATTGCTATGCTTGAAGACGAATCAAACATAGTGATTTAATTATAAGATAATGGAGGACATATAATGTTATACATCCTCCATTATCTTATATATTCGTAGTTTGACTTTTAAGCTTTTTTCTTCGCAAATTAAAAAGTGGAACTAGGTATAGAAATACAGCATATGGTATACTTTTTATTCCAACTGATAATGTTGCCATAGGCACAGCTATAGCTATATTCCATGGAATTAGTTCAGAAATTAAAACTACAGTATTTTCTAAATCAATTGCTATTTCGCTGTTTGATGAATTGTTATTTTTATAAATTTTATTCATTAATTGGTGAGATAACATAATAGATAAAGTTTGATTACAGCTAAATATACTTGTTAAAATACTTGTTAGGATCATTGTAGGATAAAGCTTAATTTTATAAGCTATTTTTTCTAATAAACTTTGTATTACATTTAGCATACCTGTTCCTTCAAATATTCCAGAATAAGTAGATGCAATTAATACTATAAAAGAAACACCAATCATAGATGTCATGCCACCACCAGAAATTATATCTGAAAAGCTTCCAGCTGTACCTAATTCATATCCAATAAACATAAATCTAAATACATTAATTAACTCTATATTTTGAACAAAAATGCAAATTATAATACCAGAAACAATGCTGAGAAACATGGAAATTTTCACATCAACTTTAAAAATTGCAAGTGATAAAATAATTATAGCAGGTATCATTACAATAGGATTTAAATTGAAGTGTTGTTCGATTTCATTTAAAAGTGAAGTGTTTGCAATTTCTAAGGGGTTATCCTTTGATAAGAATACATAAATTAATACAGCGAAAATAAATGGTACTGAAGCTGTAGCAAACATGTTTTTTATATTGTTGTATAAATTTGTTTCTGTTATAGTTGCAATGAGGTTTGCGCTAGAAGAAGTAGGAGCGCATCGGTCTCCGAAAAAAGCACCTGAAAAAATTGCACCTGCAGTTATATTTAAATCAACATTTCCACTCTTTGCAAGAACAATTAATACAACACCAATTGTTCCAACGGTTCCAAAACTTGTCCCCAAAGTAAAAGATACCATGCATGATAATAGAAATGCAAACAATATAAAATATTGAGGTATAATTACCTTAGTTCCATAATAGACAAAAAATGGTATCGTTCCACATGCCCTCCAAATTCCGGTAATTAATCCTATCAATAAAAGAATAGAAATTACAATGAGAGATTTAATTGTTCCTGTTGACATCATCTTAAATATTTGTTTTAATGTAAAACCTCTATGTAGAGCTGTAAAAATGAAACAAAGAAGTCCAATTAATAAAGGAATAGTTGTTGGTATTTTTTTTAGTACACTAAAGATTAATGAAAGTGTGAAAATAGTTATTGCTAATAAAAAATCCATAAAAACGCTCCTTTAGTTATGATAGTGCTATTATACAACTGAATATTACAAAATACAACTCTTTTAAGTTGAGTGCAAATTATTATTTCAAAGACAGCTTATCAGATTTTTATTCATTGACAAATTTAGTAAATTGATTTAGAATTTTAATGTGTTATTCTCCGAGCTAAAATTTCTAAGGCGTATGCTATGAATATTAGCCGTTAGGGTTTAATTGGAAACAATTGAGCCTCCCAGTGGAAAGGAGATTGCTATATTAGCATGTCTCTTTTCATATATTAATATATTGAAAGGAGTTTTTTTTATGAAAAAAACAAAACATTTTCAAAGGAAGGGCTTGTTTATAGTTCTTTTAGCATTAATGATGGTAATATCTCTCGTTGCTTGTCAATCGACAAAACCTGCACCATCGGAAACACCTTCTGAACAACAAGCAACAAACCCAGCTACAGAGGAAAAGTCAATAATTTTAGCAACAACTACAAGTACTCAGGATTCAGGACTTTTAGATTATTTATTGCCTGAGTTTAAAAATGAGACAGGCATTACTGTAAACGTTGTTGCAAAAGGAACAGGAGCAGCTCTTGAACTTGGTAGAAATGGTGATGCAGATGGACTTTTAGTACATGCAAAGGCTCAAGAAGAGAAATTTGTAGAAGAAGGCTATGGAGTAGAACGATTTGATGTAATGTACAATGATTTTGTAATTGTAGGACCAGAAGCGGACCCAGCGGGCTTGAAAACAGATGCACCAAATGATCCAATAAAAGCGTTCTCTTTGTTATCAGAAAAACAAGCTACATTTATTTCTAGAGGTGATGATTCTGGAACACATACAAAAGAAAAATCTTACTGGGAAAAAGTTGATATAACACCAGAGGGTGATTGGTATGTGTCAGCAGGAAGTGGAATGGGAGCAGTTTTGCAGATGGCTAGTGAAAAGCAAGGATATACATTAACAGATAGAGCAACTTATCTTTCTATGAAAGATGATCTTGACCTAACTATTGTAACAGAGAAAAATGATTTAATGTATAATCAATATGGAGTAATTATGGTTAACCCAGAAAAATATCCTATAAAAAAAGCCGAAATGCAAGAATTTATAAATTGGATATTATCTGACAAAGGACAAGATTTAATTTCTACATACGGAGTAGAGGAATTTGGGCAACCATTGTTCATTCCAAACTCAAAAAAATAAAAAAACAAAAGGTGAGCTATGATTCAATTAATTATAAATTTTTTTAATACATATAATGATATTTTCAAGGTTATAACGATGTCTTTGACTGTGTCATTATCATCAACCTTGATTTCATCTGTATTAGGTTTGACATTGGGTATAATAGTATCGTTAAATGAATTTAAATTAAAGAAACATATCATGAGAGTAGCAAATACTCTCATGAGCTTACCTCCTGTTTTAATTGGTCTGTTAGTTTATATTCTTCTCTCCCGCAAAGGACCACTTGGACAATTCGGTTTATTATTTTCACCAATGGCAATGATAATCGCCCAATCTATGTTAGTCTTCCCGATTATATTTGGACTTACGGTTTCATCCGTAACTGAAATAGCTGTTGAAGTGGAAAAAACTTGTATTTCTCTTGGAGCAAATAAATTGGATACATTTTATACTATAATAAAAGAATGCAAGTTACCGCTTTTATCCGTTGTTACAGCAGGTTTTGGCAGAGCAATCTCTGAAGTGGGTGCAGTTATGATGGTTGGTGGGAATATTAAAGGGTACACGAGAGTTATGACAACCTATATAGCATTAGAAACAGGTAAGGGTAACTTTAATGAAGCTATAATTATCGGTTTTGTTTTATTGCTAATATCATTTTCTGTAAATTCAGTACTTTTTAAATTACAGGGGAGGAATTAGACATGAATTTGAAACTAGAAAATGCATACAAAGAATATAGTGGTGTTCGTGTTCTTGATATAGATAAATTAGAATTTACAGAAGGTAAAATATACGTTATACTTGGTTCAAACGGAAGCGGTAAAAGTACTCTTGTTAATTGTATTGCAGGGTTTAATTCATTTAGTGGAGGAAGCGTTCTGTATAACAACGAGTGCATAAATTATAAAATAAGAAATAGCATTTCAATAATGGTCCAAAAGCCATATCTTTTTAACGACACTTCTTTAAATAACATTGTTAGTGGCTTGAAATTTAGGAAAATTAGTAAAAATGAAATAGCAGAAAGACTAGAAAGGTATTTGTCATATTTAGACATCAATGAATTAAAACACAAAAAATCAAAGTGGCTTTCAGGTGGAGAAAGAGCAAAAATTGCATTGCTTAGAACCGCTATTCTTGAAACGGATTTAACATTACTAGATGAACCAACGGCTAGCATGGATATTGAAAGTACTATAAATGCAGAAATATTGATAAAGAGCATGTCTGGTGGTAAAAGAACGATAATTATTATTACACATGATGTATATCAAGCAGGTAGAATTGCTGATTATGTACTTTTTATGGATAAAGGAAAAGTAATTGAAATGGGTTTAAAAGATAAAGTCTTAAAAAACCCTGAGAATAATTTGGTTAAGCAACTTATGAATATGAAAATTTAGGCTACATTAATAGATGTAAGATATACTACTATTAAGTATTCTTTATATATAAATGGCAAACAAATAGAGGAGGAAGCAAATGATTAGAACAGGAATATTAACAATTAGCGATAAGGGTTCAAGAGGAGAGCGAGAAGATGGAACGGGTCCAGCAATAGAAAACACACTCGATGAAAAATACATAGTTGAGTATTATAAAGTTGTTCCAGATGAAATAGATATTATAGTTAAAGAATTAATTTATATGTGTGATGAACTTAAGCTTGAACTTGTTCTTACAAATGGCGGAACTGGTTTTTCACAAAGAGACATAACACCTGAGGCGACACTGAAGGTTATAAAGAAACAAGCACCTGGAATTTGTGAAGCAATGAGGCAAAAATCACTTGCAATTACTCCTAAGGCAATGCTTTCAAGAGCAACAGCAGGAATAAGAGATGGTTCTTTAATAATAAATCTTCCTGGAAGTCCAAAGGGAGCAGTTGAAAATCTAGAATTTGTATTGCCGGCATTACCACATGGTATAGAAATATTAAATGGTACTGGAGGAGAATGTGCTAGATAAGGAGGAGTTATACTTATATGGATTTATTCAAGGTTTTGACTATAGATGAAACAAGAAAACTAATAGATGATAAATTTTCTAAAATAATGGGAAGCGAAACAGTTAGTATTTTAGAATGTACAGGAAGAATTTTATACAATAATATAAAATCAAAAGAAAATGTCCCGGATTTTAGAAGGTCAACCGTTGATGGATATGCAGTATATTCTAGAGATGTTTTTGGAGCAAGTGAAACTATTCCATCAATGTTAGATTATAAGGGTGAAGTTTTGATGGGACAGGAAGTTCAAGAAGAAATAAATTTTCCAGGAGAATGTTTCTATGTTCCAACAGGTGGGATGTTGCCAAAAGGTGCTGATTCCGTAGTAATGATTGAATACACCGATAAACTTGATGATAATATAATTCTTGCATCAAAACCTTCAGCTCCGCTAGAAAATGTAATAGATATTGGTGAAGATATAAAAGTTGATGAAGTTGTAATAAAAAAAGGAACAAAACTTCGTGCTTATGAAATAGGTGTTCTTTCTAGCCTTGGGTATAGTGTGGTTGAAGTATATAAGAAACCTGTAATAGGTATCATATCTACAGGAGATGAAATCGTTGATTGTGATGATGAAAAAAAAATTGGACAAATAAGAGATATAAATACATATTTGCTTTATTCTTTAATAATTGAAAGTGGCTGCATACCAATAAAATTTGGGTTAATTAAAGATGATTATAACATGCTCAAAAATACTTTTAAAGATGCTTTGTCAAAGTGTGATATGGTTTTAATGTCAGGAGGAAGTTCAGTTGGCAAGAAAGACCACACTGTAAATGTAATAAATTCTATAGGAGAAATACTTGTTCATGGTATCTCTGTAAAGCCTGGCAAGCCAACAATAATTGGAAAAGCTGAGAATAAAATAGTATTTGGACTTCCAGGACATCCTTTAGCTTGCGCTGTAATTTTCAAATCAATTGTAAAAAATTACATAGATAAAATTATGGAATATAGCGATATTTCATATCCTGTAGAAAGTAAATTTGAAATAAATTATCACAAGGCAAAAGGTCGAGAGGAATACTTACCTGTAACGCTACACATGATTAATGGAGAAATGATTTCTAAACCAGTTTTTGGGAAATCAGGATTAATAACTGGCTTTTCTAAAGCATGGGGTTATGTTCGGATAGATAGAAATGAAGAAGGATTAAAAGAAGGCCAAAAAGTTAGTGTAAACAAATTTTAAGAGGTGATTTTGTGCAAAATGTTTATTTGTCGAATTATGAACTAAATGAAGCAATAGAAATATATTTAAAAAAATTAGGAAATTTTAGTTTGAATAAAGAAAAAATTAGTACTTGGGATGCAAATGGTAGAATAACTTGTAATCCTATGTTTTCAATTATTTCGTCACCACATTATAATTCATCAGCAATGGATGGAATTGCAACAAAAAGTGAAAAAACATTTTCAGCATCTGATAGAAATCATGTTATTTTAGAGGAATTTGAGGATTATATAGTAGTTGATACGGGTGATCCAATACCAAGAGAATATGATTGCGTAATTATGGTTGAAGATTTAATAAAGGTTGATGAAAAAAAAATTGAAATTTATCAAAGTGCTACTCCGTGGCAGAATATTAGACCGTTAGGAGAAGATATAGTTGAAAATCAGCTTATTATACCGTCTAATCATAAAATTAGACCTGTTGATATAGGTGCGCTCATAGCTGGTGGTATAAACTCTTTGGAGGTATATAAAAAACCTGTAATTGGAATAATCCCAACTGGAACAGAGCTTGTTGAACCTGGTACATCTCTTAAGATAGGAGATATAATAGATTTTAATTCTAGAGTTTTTTCTGCTCAGGTGAGTGATTGGGGAGGAATAGCCAAACGATATAATATAGTTAAAGATAATTATCAAGAAATCAAAAACACTGTTATAAAAGCATCAAGCGAATGTGATATGGTGTTGATAAACGCAGGATCATCAGCTGGGAGAGAAGATTTTACTTCAGAAGTTATAAGTGAAGTTGGTGAATTAATGATCCATGGTGTAGCAATAAAACCAGGAAAACCAGTAATGATGGGAAAAGTAAATAACAAGCCAATCATAGGTATTCCAGGATTTCCTGTTTCAGCTTATTTTGTAATGGAAAAAATAGCAAAGCAAATTGTAGAAGGATTGCAAGGAATTGAAAGTAAAGTAGATAAAGTTATTGACGCAACACTTACTAAACGAGCAATGTCCTCCCTTAAATATTTAGAGTTTGTTAGGGTTAAGCTTGGGTACATAGATAATAAATTTATAGCAACACCACTTGCAAGAGGTGCTGGAGCAACAATGTCATTGGTAAAGGCTGATGGAGTTCTTGAAATTGACCAAAATGTAGAAGGTATAGAAGCAGGTACAATAGTAAAAATTAAGATGCTAAATTCTGAGGAAAATATAAAAAATACTCTTGTTTGTATAGGCAGTCATGATCCAATAATTGATATTGCATCTGATATCATGCATCAAAGAAATAAAATGTATTTTCTTTCATCTGCTAATGTTGGAAGCATGGGAGGTATTATGTCTCTTAATAAGGGGGAGGCACATATGGCACCAATACATTTGCTTAATATGGAGACAGGTGAATATAATAAATCCTATGTAGAAAAATATATTCCCAACAAAAAAATATGCCTTGTAAAATGTGTTAAAAGAATACAGGGTTTTATGGTTAAAAAGGGAAACCCCTTAAATGTAAAAGATTTTAAGGACCTGTCCAGAGATGGACTAAAATTTGTAAATAGACAAAGAGGTTCTGGAACAAGATTGTTGTTAGATTATAATCTTAAAAAATTAAATATTTCACCAGAAAAAATCTCGGGATACTTCAGAGAGGAATACACTCATCTAGCTGTTGCAGCTGCTGTTTCGGCTGGTGATGCAGATGTTGGACTTGGGGTATACTCTGCTGCTACTATGATGAATCTTGATTTTATACCAGTTTGTAATGAAGAATATGACATAGCTATTCCAGAAGAATATATAGAAATGAACATTGTTAAGGAATTCATTAAAACAATAAAATCAAAAACTTTTAAAGAAGAACTTGAAAAACTTGGTGGATATGATTATACTGAAACAGGAGATATAATATACCAATGAGGAGTTGAAGAGGATGCTAGACAAAACAGGAAGAAAAATAGATTATCTTAGGGTTTCTCTAACGGATAGATGTAATTTAAGATGTATTTATTGTATGCCTGAAGAAGGAATACCAAAAAAAACACATGATGATATAGTTCGTTTTGAAAATTTTGAAAAAGTGATTAGTGCATTTGCAACTCTTGGTATAAAAAAGGTTAGATTTACAGGTGGAGAACCATTAATTTTAAATGGAATTGAAAAGCTTATTAAATTTACTTCATCACTGCCATCAATTGAGGATGTATCATTGACAACTAATGGAATTTTGTTATATGATAAAGTTGAAGAACTTAAAAAGGCTGGACTTAATAGGGTAAATATAAGTCTTGATACATTGAATAAAGAAAAGTATAAGAAAATTACAAGAGGTGGAGATATTAGTAAAGTTTTGTCTGCCATAGAAAAATGCATTAGTATAGATTTAAAACCTGTTAAAATCAATGTTGTATTGATGAAGGGAATAAATGATGATGAAGTGGAAGATTTTATCAATTTAACAAAAGCTATGCCAGTACAAGTTAGATTTATTGAACTCATGCCAATAGGTGAAGGATTGAAATTTTACGAAAAAAGCAGTATGAAAATTGACGAAATTATCGATAATCATAAAGAGCTCATTCATATAAAGGATAAAAGTAATGTTGCATCAGTATATAAAATAGAAGGTGCAAAGGGCACTGTAGGATTTATAAGTCCTATAAGCTGTAAGTTTTGTAATAATTGTAATAGAATTAGACTTACATCAACAGGTTCCATAAAACCTTGTTTACACTCACATGATGAAATAAGTTTAAAGCCATATTTTAATGATGAAAAAATGTTAAAGAAAGTAATTGAAGATGCAATATACAATAAACCTGATGAACATCATTTAGCAGAAGATAAAAAAAGTCAAACCGATAAAATGATGTATCAAATAGGAGGGTAAAATGGATTTATCACATATAAATGATCAGGGAAGAGCTAGAATGGTTGATGTAAGTGACAAAGAAGAAACTAATAGGGAAGCCATAGCAAAAGGCTATGTGTATATGAAGAGAGAAACTCTAGATAGAATCAATGAAGGTACTATGAAAAAGGGTGATGTTCTTTCAGTTTCACAGGTTGCAGGAATAATGGGTGCAAAAAGCACAGCAAGTATAATTCCTATGTGCCATCCAATTATGCTTTCGGGATGTGATATAAGTTTTAAGCTTGATTTTGAATATAATAGAGTTGAAATTATTTCAACTGTGAAAAATTCAGGACAAACTGGAGTTGAAATGGAGGCATTGACTGCAGTTGTGGTTGCAGGCCTAACTATATATGATATGTGTAAAGCAATAGATAAAGAAATGATAATTTCAGATGTTATGTTAATAAGGAAAACAGGTGGTAAGTCAGGTATTTTTCAGAGGGAACAAATATAATGGAGGAATAAAAATGGCTAAAGTACTAGCAGTCAATATAAGTGAAACAAAAGGTGTACCAAAGGTTTCTATAGAAAAAGGATATTTTGAAGTTGACCATGGACTTGTAGGAGATGCTCATGCAGGAAATTGGCATAGACAAGTAAGTTTACTTGGACAAGAAAGTATTGATAAAATGACAGCAGTTGGTGTTGATGGATTATGTACTGGAAAATTTGCAGAAAATCTAACTACAGAGGGCGTTTTACTATTCGAACTTCCTATAGGTACTAGAATGAAGGTTGGAGAGGTTACAATGGAAGTTACTCAAATAGGAAAAGAATGCCATGCAGGTTGTGCAATTAGAGATCTTGTAGGAGATTGTGTAATGCCAAGAGAGGGAATATTTACAAAAATTATAATTCCAGGTTATATTAAACCTGGTGATGAAATTGAAATAATAACAAATAAATAGAAAACAGATTTAATTCATAAAGGCAGACTATTTGGTCTGCCTTTTTATTCTAAAAGATATTAAAATTCGACCCTTGTAATAAATCTCATTTAATGGTATAATTAATTGAAAACGATATCATTAATAGGAGGTCACATTATGTTAAATTCAAATATAAACCATAAAATTTATGAAGGACTTTCCATTACTTACGAGAAAGTTACAACAGCAGCAGATTCATATATATCTAATTCAACATCAATAGATAGTCTTCTTTCATCACCGTCGCTTCTTTCTACGATAATTGATGTATCATGTAAGATGTTAGATAAGTTGTTGCCAGATGAATATATTACTGTTGGTCGTAATTTAGAGCTTTCTCACTATCATCCTACACTAATAGGAGAAAAAATATCAATTGTTATTAAAGTAGTAAAAGTAGATAAACAAAGAGTTCATTTGGAATTTGTGGGAAGTGATTACCTTGGTGAATTTTGCAAAGGTAAATATGAAAAAGTCATAGTAAATAGAAACACAATAATTGAAAGTGCAGTTAAAAGAGCAAAATTGTAATATTTAAAATCTTACGGGTAGACTAAATGGTCTACCTGTTGTTTTTTTGAATGTAAATTTATATTATTTAAAATAAAAAAACAGGTATAACTGTTTTGAAAAGTGAAAAACTAATAAAGAGGTGATAAATATGGCAAAAGCTGGTATGAGAAGACCAGACCCAAAAGAACCACATGGAACGGAAAGCAATCATAAAATGCATATGCCAAAAAATGATGTGCCACCAGTTCCGGAAATTCAAGGCAAGGCCAAATATGGACATGAAAAGGCTAAGCAAATTATTATAAATAAAATTCATCATAAGGAGCTTGAGTAGAAATTAGAATATTATAGCATTCTAATTTATTAATTGTAGTTATGGATGATAAATTTTTTGAAAGCATAGCTGTTAAACAAATAACAGTTGTGAAATAAAAAAATATATCATCTTTTTTATTTATTAACATCTGTAGTCATCGATTCAAGGAATGCTTCAATTCTAAAAGAATCTATAAGTGAATAAATTACATTGCTATTCTCTAGATTTAATCCAGTCAATTGTTTTATGCGATTTATTCTGTAATTTAATGTATTTCTATGAATAAACAATAATTCCGATGTTTCACCGAGATTCTTATTACATTCTAAGTATGTTTTTAAAGTTGTATAGAAATCTGTGTCATAATTTTTGAGTATTTTTAGAGCTGGATGAATATAGTTCTTCAAATCTATTTTTCCCGAGTAATTGTACATTAAGTCATAATATGAGAAATATGTGTAATCAAATATTTGGTTTGTTTTTCCAAAATGGTGGGCTTGTTTAATACAGGTTACCGCTTGGTTAAAAAATCGTTTGAAATCTAATATATCCTCAAAAGGCCAACTTATACCAATATTAATATTTTCTCTTTTAGCCAAAAAAGTTAATTCTTTTCTTTGCTTTTCTGAAATCGAGGAAACAAGAATTGCTATATAACTTTTGTAGCGGACAGAATTTCCATTTGGGAAAATATTTTCTAAATATAAACTAATTGTATTCTTTAAATAGTTATTTTCTATTCTTTTTAAAAATTGAGCTACTACTACATACATTTTTTCAGGAAAATTTGTTTTTGATATATCAAAAATATCAAAATTGTCCATATTTCTTTCATCAAGTAAATTATAAAGAAATGTGCTGTTGAATGATTTTTGTATTCCCTTGGTGCCGTCATAATTAAAAGTATCAAAGAGAATGTTACCAATCAGTGGTAATTGTTTAAGATGACTATAGTTAATTGCTGTATGGTGTTCAATCATAATTAGTGCACCAACAACATGACTATTTTGAATGATTCGAGCTACAAGCTTTGGTTGTAAATCATCTGGCAATGTGATTGTTTTAGTTTCACAACCATTCCTATTCCATTCCAACATTTCTTTATTAGAACGGACTTGCTGCATAAATTCCAAAGAGCAGAATCCACGTTTTATATTTTCAGCCCAAAGAGGGTCTGCAATTTCATAAATAGTAGAATGTGCTAGAATTTTGTTTCCTGAATCTACAAGAATTAGTGCATTTCCTATAATTTTAGCAGCTAAATTAATAATTTGAACTATGCTTTTTTTATCTATAACTGATTTAGCTAATTCAAATAAAGCAGAACCTATACGCAAATCTTCAATAATTAATTCTATTGATTCTTTGTATATATCATTTAAATCGTTTTCTTGTATTTGCATGCAACTGCTTCCAACAGGTAAATCAGGGTAAGTTTCAATACAAAAAAGCATAATAGGACAGATGGGCTTATTACTTAAATTATCTATACTTCCTAAATATAATGTATTTTCATCCCATTTAGAAATATTCCTGTCTATTAATTTAATATCTGTAACTTTATTAGAATTGGAGTCCATAATTACATTAATCTCATGATTTTCTTTAAGTAAATTTACTAACTCGATAAATCGCATTGTAATTCTCCTTTAATTAGAATATGAAAAGAGATGGATGTACGTTATTTATAATATAGTATACTATAAAATTTGTTTTTTTTCATCCTTAAAATTAAAATAAACAAAGTAAAATAGAAAAGCAATAATTGGATGATAGCACCTATTGTGAATATTACACAAAAATACTTACTTTATTTTGTGTTTGCTGTACGTATACTGTTTAATTATATTTTGATATAATTTAAAAATAGGAAATTAAATATGAAAGGAGTAGATAGAATGATTACGTCATATGAAATATTTGTTCCAACTATCATGGGTAGTGGCTCTTCACTACGTACGGGCATGAAATTACGAAGCTTTGGGTGTAAAAAACCACTTATAATTTTTGATAAAGGACTCAAAGATGTTGGAATAGCAGATGTTATTGTAGAAAATATAAAAAGTGCAGGAATGGAAATCGTTATCTTTGATAAAGTATTACCAGATCCTCCAGATATTTTGGTTGAAGAGGCCGCAGAAATTGCTCGTACTGAGAACATTGATTCTATAGTTGCAGTTGGTGGAGGAAGTTCCATGGATACAGCTAAAGGTGTAAATGTGTTAATGAATAACAAACCTCCAATTATGAATTATTTTGGTGTTCAGAAAAATCTTTTGCCAGGTGTACCTATGATTTTTATTCCAACAACAAGTGGTACTGGCAGTGAGGTAACAAATATGTGCGTTATTACATGCACATCAAGAGGAAACAAGGATAGTGTTGTAAGCCCTGTTTGTTTGGCTAAACTTGCCATTGTAGACCCGGATCTTACGTTAGGGCTACCACCTAAATTAACCGCAGCAACGGGAGTTGATGCATTAGCGCATGCAGTAGAATCTCTAACGGGAGGACAATCAAATCCACTTTCAGATGCCCTTGCTAGAGATGCTATCAGGACAATTGCTAAATGGTTGCCAATTGCATATAAGGATGGGTCTAATTTAGAGGCAAGAGAACATATGATATTAGCTTCAACATTTGCAGGTATGGCTTTTACTAATGCACTTGTTCACTTAGGTCATTCTATAGGGCACACATTGGGTGCAGCCTTTCACATACCCCATGGTATCGCATGTGCTATAGCTTTACCAGAAGTTATTGAATATACAGCTAAAACAGAATCTGATAAAGTACGTATGATATGTGAGTGCTTAGGAGCTGATGTAGAGGACAATGCAACATATGAAGAAGTAGGGTCAACTGCACGGGAAGCTTTGAGGAAATTAATTAAATCTGTTGGTATTCCTAATTTAAAGGATTTAGGTATTTCTCTTGAAGATGCAGTTAATGTTGCTCCAAAAATAACTGCCGATGCTGGTTTGGCAATAGCACCATATAGAATAACAGCAAAGAGAATTGCTGAAATGATAAAATCGGCCTATGATGCTTAATTAATTTAATGAATAATAAGGAGGTTAAGACTATGTGGTCAAAACTATCAATAGATATGGAAAAACTTGAGATTAAAAAGGAACCTATAGAAAAAGAATACAAAGAATTAGGAGGCAGGGCACTAATTGCTCAGTACTTGATTAGGAATGTTCCTCCTACATGTGATCCTTTAGGCAGTGAAAATCAACTAGTTATATGTAATACTATTTTTGCTGGAACAAAGCTAACAACGGCACACAGACTTTCAATCGGAGGTAAAAGTCCTTTAACTGGAGGGATTAAGGAAAGTAATGCTGGAGGAAATGCAGCATATCAATTAGCAAATCAAGGAATAAAAATGGTAGTAGTTAAAAATATCCCAAAAGAAAAAGGATTGTGGTTTGCGCATATTGACTCAAAAGGTAATGTGTCATTAGAAGATGCAAATATTTACAAGGGAATTAATAATTACGAATTTGTTGAAAAAATAAATGAAAGATATGGAGATAAGGTTGCTGTAATATCAATAGGTATTGGTGGTGAAAGGCTTTATAAAAGCGCTTCAATACAGGTTACTGAGTTTAATTCAAATCATCCTAGCCGTGCTGCCGCACGTGGTGGACTTGGATCATTAATGGGAAGTAAATGTCTTAAAGCCATAGTAATAGAGAATCCCGTGGAAAAATATAAGGTTGAATATGCAGATGAGGGAAAATTTAATGAATCATGTCTCAAATTTAATAAAATGATAGCAGCAGGAGCTAAAAAAGATCCTTTCCATAATTTTGGAACAATTTCAACAATAGAAGCAACTGGTGCAAACGGCATACTTCCTGTTGACAATTTTTCTGGTAAGTTGTTCCCTGAATATCAAGAAGTTGGAGTAAATAAGTTTATGACCAATTTATCTGCTCGTGGTGGTCGAAACAAAATTCCATGTCAACCTGGATGTGTTATACAATGTTCAAATTGCTATAATGATAAAGATGGAAAATACCTTACTTCGGGGTTTGAATATGAAACAATAGCTCTTTTTGGTCCAAATTGCCATATTTCTGATCTCGATGCAATTGCTCAAATGGATCGTATCTGTGATAATTTAGGTGTGGATACTATAGAAACGGCCAATGCAATAGCCATGTGCATGGAATCAGGTAAAATAAATTGGGGAGATTCTGAGGCTGTTATTTCATTACTGAAAGAAATGGAAGATGGAACTGAATTTGGAAATCTTATAGGTAATGGATGTGAAGCAGTTGGTAAACATTTAGGGGTAGAGAGAATTCCAGTTGTTAAGCACCAAGCACTCGCTGGTTATGATCCACGAAACACTAAGGGTACTGGTATAACATATGCAACAAGTCCTATGGGTGCAGACCATACCGCAGGTCTAACAATGGGGCGTGCTTTTGAAGATGCTGGAAGAACTGCACAAGCATATGTATCCAATAAACTTCAGGTTGCTATTTGTTTCTCTGATAGTATGATGTGTTTGTTTGCATTTGCTCATGCTGCCAATAATTTACCATTACTTGGAGAACTTGTAGCTTCATTGTATGGAGGAGAAGCCGATTTTTCAAGAGTTGCCGCTATGGGTGTTAAAACTCTGCTAACGGAAAGGCAATATAATAAAATGGCAGGAATGACTATTGAAGATGATAGACTTCCAGGATTTTTCTATAAAGACAAATCATTTGCAACGGGTTCAAAATTTGATATAAATGATTATGAATTAGAAGTATTGTTTGATTTCTAATAAAAATGATAACTGTAAATAATAGAGAAATAAATTATAAAATTGGAATGTCTGTTTATGATGCTTTGCAAGAATCAGGCGAATCTATCAATAACATGACTTTAGTAGTTGTTGATGAAAAGGTAATTGCCCTAGATAAATTAAAGGATGAAATTCTGAATAATGGTATGAATATAAAACTTCTACATATTGTTTCAGGAGGTTAATGATTTAGGATATTAATAAATATAAGAAAACATATAAAAAGATGAAAGTCAATTTAAATTACTTCGCAAACAAGTAATTTAAATTGTATTGACATCTTTTTGTTTTAATTTAGCTGTAGGGGGTATAATAAATACATTCGTTAACATTTTATATTTACTTAATCATAATATATAAATAAGTAACATTATGAATAGAAAGTCTATGGAGGTACATATGTACAATATTTTAATTGGTGGGGAAGCAGGTCAAGGTATCGATACTACTTCATTTATTTTAGAGAAATTTTTCAAAAAATCTGGATACTATGTTTTTACTACTAAAGATTTTATGTCTCGTGTAAGAGGTGGACATAATTTTTCTTTATTGCGATTTGGAAATGAAATTATAACTTCCCACAGTAATAAAGTTGATGTTATAATAGCACTTAATGATGAAACGATAGAATTACATAGTAATAAGCTAAAAGATAATGGTTTTATACTTTGTGACTCAGGCTTGAATTCGGACGGTCCTCAGATAATCAAATTTGATATTAATAAAATGGCTAAAGAAATAGGAAATATAAACGTAGCGGGAAGTATAGCAGTTGGTGTTATATTAAAAATGTTTAATGAAAATTTAGATGGACTTGAAGATATAATAAGAGCTTCTACAAAAGAAAAAAATATTGAAGTGAATGTAAAGGCTGTAAAGGCTGGATATGGAATTGCAGATTCAATGTTTTTAAGTAAAAATGGAGAATTTAGTGACTGGATGCTTATTTCAGGCAATAAAGCTTTAGCATTAGGGGCAATTGCCGCAGGTGTGAAATTCTACTCTGCATATCCCATGTCTCCATCTACTTCTATAATGGATTATATCGCTTCAAAAAGCAATGAGGCTGAAATAGTAGTAGAACAGGCAGAAGATGAAATTGCTGCTATGAATATGGCTATTGGAGCATCATTTGCTGGAGTTAGGTCAATGACTGCTACATCAGGTGGGGGATTTTGTTTAATGGTAGAAGCTTTAGGTTTATCAGGTGTTGCAGAAATTCCAGTTGTAGTAGTTGATGTTCAAAGACCGGGACCAGCAACAGGATTAGCTACTAGGACAGAACAATCTGATTTGAAATTTGTAATCTCAGCATCTCAAGGGGAATTTCCGCGAATGGTAATTGCATTAAGAAACCATACAGATGCATTTTACCAAACAGTCAGAGCTTTTAATTTATCAGAAAAATATCAAATTCCAGTTATTATTCTAAGTGATCAATATCTTGCAGACACATCCTCAAGTGTGAAGCCTTATGATTTAAGTAAAGTAAGCTGGGAACTACCAATAACAGCACCACAAAAGGAAGAAGAGTATCTAAGATATCGTTATACGGATAACTATGTATCACCTAGGTTGATTCCAGGCAAATCAAGAAATTTTGTCACTGCTGATAGCCATGAACATGATGAACAAGGATGGATTTGTGAAGAAGCTAAAACACGTGTAAAGATGGTTGATAAAAGAATGAAAAAACTTGAAAGATTAATAGAAGAAGATTTACAAGATCCTGAGTTTATTGGTTTTGAAAATTGCGAAACACTAATTGTTGGCTGGGGTTCTACTTATGGAGCAATCGTTGAAGCAATTAAAAACCTTAATAATGATGGGAAAAAGAAATATGGAGCATTAGTTTTTGGAGATGTTTATCCTCTTCCAGAAAAATTATTAAGAGAAAAGGCAATGGTGACGAATAATATCATAAATGTAGAACAAAATGCAACAGGGCAATTAGCTAGTTTGATTCGAGAAAAAACTGGTATAGAATGTAGCCAAAGCATATTAAGATATGATGGAAGACAAATATCTGCAGAAGAGATTGTATCACAAATTTTCAAAGGAGGAGACCAATAATATGAATACTTTTAATACTTATAAAACATCATGGTGTCCTGGATGTGGTAATTTTAATATATTAAAATGTCTAAAGACAGCGCTTGAAGAACTAGATAAAGATCCTTATGAGGTATTAATGGTTTCTGGTATAGGTCAAGCGGCTAAAACAGCTCAATACATTAGCGCAAATAGCTTTAATGGATTGCATGGCAGAGCTTTACCGGTTGCTATAGCGGCTAAAATAGCAAATGAAAAATTAACAGTTATAGTAAATTCAGGCGATGGTGATTCATATGGAGAAGGTGGAAATCATTTCATACACAACATTCGCAGAAATGTAAATATTACTCATTTTGTACATGATAATCAAATATATGGACTTACGAAAGGGCAAGCATCACCTACAACTAGTGAAGGTCAAGTGACTAGAATACAGCCTAATGGAAATACTAACCTACCATTAAACCCCATACTTTTAGCAATTTCAGCTGGTGCTGGATTTGTTGCAAGGTCATTTAGTGGTGATACAAAACATCTTGTTTCTATGATGAAACAAGCAATTTCTTATGATGGATACGCAATTGTAGATATTTTGCAACCTTGTGTTAGTTTTAACAAAATAAATACTTTTGCTTATTATAAAAGCAGAGTTTATCATTTAGAGAAAGATTATGATTCTTCAAATAAATTAGGAGCAATTCAAAAATCAATGGAATTTGAAGATAAAATACCTATTGGTGTTATTTATAAAGAAAAAAGAAATACTTATCATCAACAAAATATTACTTTATCAGATAGTGAACCTTTGCTTGATAAAAAAGTGGACTTAAATATTGTTCAAAAATTGATTGGTGAGTTTATATAAATTATGTTAAAATAGCAAGGGAGTGTTCTTTTAATTTTATAATGATTATATTAATAGAACCATGACACTGAAATGAAAAGAGGAACAATTGCTTAATGAAGAAGAATAAAATTAAAGCTATTATTTTTGCACTAAGTTTTTTAATATACTTATTTATATCGTATTTTCCAGGGCTTGATGATTTAAAAAGTACTAGTCAAGATTCCCTTGAATTAACAGATGCATTAAAAGTACATTTTTTAGACGTTGGTCAAGCAGATTCTATTTTAATAGAATTACCTAACAAAGAAACTATGTTAATAGATGCTGGAAATAACGCCGATGATAAATTTGTAGTTAATTACATTAAAAAATTACATTATGATAAAATAGATTATGTTGTTGGAACACATCCTCACGAAGATCATATAGGAGGACTTGATACGGTAATTAATACATTTGAAATTGGGAATGTTTATATGCCAAAAGTTGAGCATACTACAAAAACTTTTGAAGATGTGTTGCTTTCTATAAAAAACAAAAATCTTAAAATTAAAGCAGCAAAAGCTGGGGTGAATATTATAAACAACGATAATTTAAAAATAGATATAATAGCACCTGTAAATGAAAGTTATGAAGATTTAAATAATTATTCTGCTGTTGTAAAAATTTCATATAAAAATAATTCATTTTTGTTTATGGGAGATGCCGAAAAATTATCAGAAGATGAAATTATGGCAAATGTTAGGGCGGATGTAATAAAAATAGGTCATCATGGAAGTCACACCTCAACATCGGAAGAATTTTTAAAAAAAGCTTCACCAACATATGCTATAATTTCTGCCGGTAAAGATAATGAATACGGTCATCCTCACGAGGAAACAATAAATTTACTAAATAAATCAAACATTGAAATTTATAGAACTGATTTGTCAGGTACAATTGTAATTATGTCTGATGGATATAATATTAATGTAGAAGAATTTTTATAATAAAGAAAAATATATTTAAATAAGGAAAGATTATGAAAATAATAATAGATCGTATTGAAGAAAATTTTTTTGTTGTTGAATTAGAAAATAAAGAAATGATAAATATTCCAAAATCTATAATTCCTACAAACGCTAAAGTAGGAGATGTTATTTCTATTGAAGTGGATGTAAATGAAACGGAGGAGCGTAAAGAAAAAATAATTAATCTTATGAATGAGTTATGGGAAGATTAAAATATTAAATAAGTTATAAATATAATTGCGACTAGTAATGTAGTCGCTTTTTTAATTCATTATTGCAAAATTGAGTTTGATGTATTAGAATAAGCTTATATTTGTCAATAATGTTATTAAATAATAAACATAAAGCAAATAAATATTTTAACTAATTATGAGGTATGTGCTTTATGGCATATAAAGATTTACAAACTTTTATAAATGAAATAGATTCTAGGGGTCAGTTGAAATCTATAGATGTAAGTGTTTTATCAGAACTTGAGATTACAGAAATCGCAGATAGAATATCAAAAGCTAATGGACCAGCATTGTTGTTTAAAAACGTTAAAAATTCTAAATATCCACTTTTAATTAACGCAATGGGTAGCTATGATAGAATGAGCATTGGTTTGGGTGTTGAGAATTTAGATGATATTGGAGATGAAATAGATAAATATTTAGATTTGTCTAACTACTTATCAGTTAAAAAGCTGATTAAAAGCATACCGAGATTATTTAGGCTTTTGCATGTTTTTCCTATAAAAAGCAAATTAAAAGGTAAATGTCAGCAGGTAATTGAAAAACAAGTAGACCTAAACGCATTGCCTGTACTTAAATGTTGGCCAGAAGATGGAGGCAAATTTATAACTTTGCCTTTAGTATTTACAAAGGATATAAAATCTAAACAACAAAATGTTGGGATGTATAGATTGCAGATACTTGATGAAAAAAGCACTGGTATGCATTGGCATAAGCATAAGGATGGTTCGGAAATCTACAAAGGATATAAAGATAATAAACAAAAAATGCCTGTTTCAGTTGCATTGGGTTGCGATCCATCTATTACTTATGCTGCAACGGCTCCTCTTCCTAAAATGATTGATGAAATGATGTTAGCTGGATGGCTTAGGAAATCAAATGTAAAAATGGTTAAGTGTATTACAAATGATATATATGTTCCAAGCAATGCAGAAATAATACTAGAAGGATATGTCGACCCAGCAGAAGAATTAGTTCTTGAAGGTCCCTTTGGTGACCACACAGGATATTATTCTTTAGCGGATTATTATCCCAAGTTTCATGTTACTTGCATAACTCATAAAAAGAATGCCATTTATCCTGCTACTATTGTTGGAAAACCTCCAATGGAGGATTGCTACATGGCAAAAGCTACGGAGCGTATTTTTCTTCCTATGCTTAAAATGATTATGCCTGAATTAGTAGATTTAAATTTACCATTTGAAGGAGTATTTCATAACTGTGCTATCGTATCTGTAAAAAATAAATATCCAGGCTGTGCTCATAAAATCATGAATGCTATTTGGGGCATAGGACAAATGATGTACACTAAATTAATTGTAGTGGTAGATGAAGAGGTTAATGTCCAAAATTTAAATGAAGTAAAAGATGCTGTTCTGAGAAATGTAATAAATAAAGAAAATTTGGTTTTTTCAGATGGCCCTTTAGATGCTTTAGATCATTCTTCAAATAATGCCATGTATGGTAGCCGTTTAGGTGTTGATGCAACTACTAATATAAATATTGAAGAACAAGATAAAACAAATGATTCTTATAAATTTATTATAATTAAAAAAGAAAAACCATATCAAGGTAAAGAAACTTTAAAGGAATTTTTTAAAACAAACCCTGAAAAATTTGTAATTGTTGTAGATGATGTTAATAATCCAAAGGATATATCAACTATAATATGGAAGTTATTTAACAATATTGATGCAAAGAGAGATATTATAATAATTGATGATAAAATAGGAATTGATGCTACGAAAAAATTGAAGAGTGAAGGACTAACTAGAGATTGGCCAAATGATATTGAAATGTCAGAAGAAATTAAACAATATGTAAATGAAAGATGGGACGAATATGGAATTGACTAAAATAATTAACAAAATTAAAGATTATGGCAAGCTTGTTATGTTTTCTCATACTATTTTTTCTCTTAGCTTCGCGGCTGTCTCTATGATTTTGGCGGCTAAAGGCTTGCCAACTCTTTCAACAATGTTTTGGATACTTGTTTGTTTTATGGCGGCAAGAACAGGTGCAAATGCTATAAACAGGGTTATAGATGCAGAAATTGATTCACGAAATCCTCGTACTGCAACTAGACAAATACCAAAGGGAGAAATAAAAAAGATTGAAGTAATTATTTTTACATCAGTTTGCTTTATTATCATGCTTTTTGGAGCATATAAACTGAACTTAGTTTGTTTATTGCTATCACCAGTTGCTTTGTTCTTAATGATTATTTATTCTTATACCAAAAGATTTACTTTTTTTTGCCATCTCATACTTGGAGTTACATGTGCATGCGCTCCTGTTGGGGCATGGATTGCAGTAACTGGTAAAATTTCTTTGATTCCATTAGTAATGGGGGTAGCCAATACATTATGGGTTGCTGGATTTGATATTATTTATGGTTCTCAGGATTATGATTTTGATAGAGCTAATGGACTTCATTCTGTTCCTGCAAAGTTTGGTGTGAAAAATGCCTTGTTCATTTCAATGATGTTTCATGTTATTACATTGGTATGCTTGATATTTATCGGAATTTTATCAATAGAATTGAGTTTAATTTATTATTTAGGAATAGCAGTTATAGCAGCACTTTTTGTAGCAGAGTATAACATTGTATCACCAACTAATTTAACAAATGTAAACATTGCATCTTATAGCATAAATCAACTTGTTAGTATAGTTTTGCTAGTTTTTGGATTACTTGATGCATTTATATGAAAAATAATAAAATTGAAAGGTAAAGATATGAAAATTAAAATTTATTCTGTGCTATTAATTTTAGCACTACTATTTACAGGATGTACTACAAAGAACCAAACACCAAATGAAACACCTAACGAAGTTCAAAATGAAACTTCTAGTGATATACCAACACAGGAAGCAACTGAAATTACAATAGGAATGATGTCATCGTCAGATGTAATTCCTTATGTATTGATAAATGAGATTGGATTAGCTGAAAAATATAATATTAAATTAAATTTAGAAGTATTTACATCGGCAAAAGACAGAGATGCTGCATTTCAAGCTGAAGAAATAGATGGAGTATTAACAGATTATATAGGTGTGTGCATGTATCAAAATGCTAATTTTGATGTTAAAATAACAGGTATCACAGATGGAGATTACTTATTGCTTGCAGGTAAAAATACAGGAATTACAGATATAAGTCAAATTAAGGGAAAAAGCATTGCTATTTCAGAAAATACTTTAATAGACTACACTTTTGATGATATTTTAAAGAATAACAATATAGATAATGTTGATGTGACAAGAGAAGTAGTTCCAAGGATACCAGATAGGTTAGAATTACTTAGAAATGACAAAATAGACCTTGGATTAATGCCAGAACCATTTGCAACTTTAGCATTAAATGATGGAGCTGTATTGCTAGGAAGCGCAAATGAATTTGACTTATATCCAGCAGTATCAGCGTTTTCTCAAACTGTTCTAGATGAAAAGGGTGAAGCAATTCATAATCTTTATAAAGCATATAACGAAGCAGTTGACTACATGAATAAAACTAATATTAGGGATTATGAAGAAATTGTTGTTAAAGCTGTAGGTTATCCAGAAGAAATGATTGGTAAAATTGAAATAAAGCCTTTTAGAACAAGTGAATTACCTCCTAAATCAGAAATAGAAGAAGCAATAGCTTGGGCTAGCAACAAAGGACTTTGTAGTTCGGATTTAAAATATGAACAAATGATTTATGATGTTTATTCTGAATAATAGTAAAAGCATGGTGATAATATGGTCTTAGTAGAGAATGTTTCTATAACTTATAAATCTATAAATGAAAAAACACAAGTCATAAATAACCTTTCTCTAAAAATTGAAAAGGGAGAAACTTTAGTTATACTTGGACCTTCAGGGTGTGGGAAATCAACATTAATAAATGCGCTAGCTAAAACTAAAACTATTGAAAGTGGAAGAATTGATTATATACAAGATGGTGATAGAAAGGCTTTGAGTTCTAAAGTTCATAAAATTGGAATCATACCTCAAAACTGTGGACTTTTGCCTTGGAAAACAGTTATGGAAAATTACTTGTTACCACTTAAAATACGTCATGAAGAAATAAATAATGAAACAAATAAACGTATTGAAGAAATATGCAAATCCTTAGATATTATTCCCCTGCTCCATAGATATCCTAGGGAATTAAGTGGGGGTCAAGTTCAGAGGGCAGCTATTGCAAGGGCATTTATTTTAGAGCCTGATTTATTGCTTATGGATGAGCCGTTTTCTTCACTGGATGAAATCACCAGAGAAGAAGCGCAGTCTTTGTTTTTGAAAATATGGGAAAATTATAAGCCAACAACAATATTAGTTACACATAGTATTGATGAAGCATTATATTTAGGAAGTAGAATATTAGTAATGGGAACTAACATGGGAAATATAAAATATCAAATTAAAAATCCTTATTTTGGGAAATTGTTTCCTGATGAAGTCGAATATCTATCTATTAAACGTACTTTGAGAGATAAACTAAAACCAGATGTCAAAAATAAGGTGATATAAATGAGAAAATTGATTAAGCAATGGGAGATATTTATTCAAGGCTTTCTTTTAATAAATGCTATATGGTTAATATCATCTATTATATTAAATATAAATGTAGTACCCAACCCAATTGATGTATATAAAAATCTTAATAATCTTTTTACCAATGATGTATTTCTCCATGTATTTTATAGCTTAAAAAGAATTGCAATTGGTCTTATTCTATCTCTGTTAATTGGAGTTCCAATAGGAATTGGTATGGCGTATTCTAAAGTTGCTAATAGAATACTGTTTCCACTCATTTATTTCAGTTATCCTATTCCCAAAACAGCTCTATTGCCAATAGCAATGGTTTTGTTTGGTATGAGGGATGGTTCTAAAATATTAATTATGTTTTTAATTATAGTTTTTCAGGTAATTATTTCGGTTAGAGATAGTGTTAATAATATTGATAGTACGGTATATCAAGTAATAAAAAGCGTTGGAGCAAATAAATTACAAATACTGTGGAACGTTACTTTACCAGCCATTTTACCACAGCTTTTAACTAGTATAAGGGTATCTTTAGGAACAGCAGTTGCGATTTTATTTTTTGTTGAGGGATATGGTACTAAATTTGGAATGGGTTATTACATAATAGATGCGTGGTCTAGAATTAATTATATTGATATGTATATTGGAATAATTTTGATTTCAATTGTTGGTTTTTTATTATTTAATTTAATTGATTTTATTTCCGAAAAGATGTGCAGATGGAGCAACAAATAATAAAAACTCAAAAACGAAATAATTAAAAATGAAATTGATAATTATTATTTGGTAAAATTATTCTTGTAGAACTGTAATGGATTGTGTTATCATATTACAATATTATAGTATATAAAATTACATACTATAAATAGATATTATAAAATCAAATCCACAATTGTGGGAAAGAGGGAGTGTATTATATGATTAAAAAGTTAGTTTCATTAGCAATAGTTGGTGTTATGTCTATTTCTATGTTGACTGGATGCGGAGTAAATGATTTAGGATATTTAAAATATACAAAAGATTTATCAAATATTACTGAATATAGTTTTGAAAACACCACAACAATTAATGTTTCAGAGGAAATGGCAGGAGAAGAGTTCAATGTTGATTTTACATTAGATGGAGAAGTGAATTTAGAGGATTTAGAATCTATGTATATGTCATTTGATTTATTGTTTAAAGTAAATGATATGGGAATAGAAAGTCCTATGAATTTTAAAGTTGTAGATAATAAAGTATATGTATCGAAAAATTCTCTATTAGAGGTAATTACTTTAGCACGTATTATGGAAAGTGATAGCGAAGCAAAAGTTATGCAAGAAGTATATGATAATGATTTGAAAGATGTTGATTACATATTGTTAACTGATTTAGGTGATGTTTATAAGGATATGTCTTATAAAGAAATGTCAGATAGTGGTTATGATTATTTAACAAAAGCTTTTAAAGGTTTTGATTCTAAGATTATAACAAAAACATCTAAAGGGTATTCTATTGAATTGTCATCTGAAAATGCATTGACATTTATTCAAAATTTATTTACATATTTATATGAAAATAAAACAATAGTATTTGATGAAACAGTTTCTTATGTTAAAAATTTATACTCTAATATGGAGGTAGAAGGTTTTACTGAAGAAGATAAACAAGAAATGTTTGTTGAATTAGAGGAAAGTAGAGAAGATTTCTATGAGTTTATAGATGAAGCTGCATTGTTTTTAGCTTCTGGCGAACTTGATACATATATTGATATGATAGAGGATAGTAAGATAAAAAGTGAAATATATAAAGAAGGAAAAAAATATATAGAAAAAGATGAAGTGAAAATAGTATATGAAGGTATTGAAATGGGCAGTTTAGTATCTGAAACTATAATATTTCCAGAAATAATTGAAAAAACTCAAATAGAAGGCAATATTGTTGAAGTAGAAAAATTAGAAGGTTTATTAAACACAGCTGAGGATAAAATTAATCCAATACAAAAAATGGAATTAGAATGGTATCCTGGAGATGAAGATGCAATGGTAACTTCTACAAGATTAGAAGGAAATACTGATTTTGATATTCAACCATATACTATAATTGATGGAAGAATATATTTGCCACTAAGATATATAGGAGAAGCATTTGGTGAGGAAGTATCATGGGAAGATGCAACAAAAACAGCTTATATAGTAAGAGGTGCTGAAAAAATTGAGGTAACAGGTATTCTTTTCAATTCTAAAACTATGATAAAAGTTAGAGATTTTGAAAAATTAGGATATAAAGTAGAATTTGTTCAAGATGGAGATTTATCTATTGCAACAATTTTAAATTAAATAGACAGTATGACATGAAATTGTAAGGTACGCATTGGTGCGTACCTTTTTTTTGCCAGAAAACTAATTTAAATAAAATATTTTGTTAATATTAGCTTTCTAGCATACAATAATACAATTATAAATTAAGAAATTGTATAATGTGAGGTATTCATGAAATTTAGATATCCAAGAAGATCCAACTATGGGTGGGTTAGTGAAATTAGAAAACAAAACTTTATAATGGTTTTAGCAAAATTATTAAGTTTCTATTTATCAATTAATTTATTTTTTGCTATTATTTATTATGCCAATAAGGTTTTAATAAATGGAACTGGATTTTTTGATTATATTTATTTTTCGTTTGTGACTTCTTTAGCAATTGGTTATGGTGATTTTGTACCAGTTAATTTTGTTGGAAAAGTATTAATAATAATGCATTCATGCATGTCAACAATGTATTTTGCATTAATGGTTTCAGTTCTTTCAATTAAAATGTTTTATCCTGGAGATTCAATAAAGTTTTCAAAGAAAATAATATATAACAAAGAAACAGATATGATAATTTTTAGAGTTATTAATACCAATAGAGAAGCTTTAATTAATCCAGAGGTGAGAATAAGTGTTACTGAACATAATGTAGGAGATGATATTGCTGGTGTTTTTAATATAGTGGAAGATTGTGATATTACATATCTAGGTAGGCATGATTATTCATATACATTTAAAAATAGCTTTGCAAATTTTAATTTGATGAAAGAAGCTAATAAAGCTAATGAATATAATAAGCAATTAAAATCATTTAAGAGTAGATTTAGAGTTAATATTTCTATTACAGGCAGCTATGGATTGCAACAAATTGCTATTTATAAAAAATATTTTGCAGATGATATTGTAATAGGTAAATCTTATAAGCCAATAACATATAATGAAGAAGGATATAGAAAGAAAGGTGGTATAAGGTACTTTAAAATTAAAAATTTCTGGGAAGATTTTGAAAGCGTAGAAAGCATAAATGACAGAGAATAATAAAATAAAGATTGACATTTGACAAAGTAGTTAGTATACTAATTATATTGAATTTGATTAGCGCACTAACTACTTTTTTAGGAGGAAAAATGCTAAAAGACAAAGATATAGGATACATTTTGCATAAAGTATCCATGTTAGCGAAAAATAATTTTTCTAATAAATTAAATGCAATTGGTATAACAACAGGTCAATTTGCTGTATTAAAGGATTTATATTACTATCAAAAAAAAGCTACTGACTCAGGATTGTCTCCTGCATGTATAGCAGCTAGATTAGAATGTGATAGACCTACTATTTCAGGTGTTATAGATAGGTTAGAATCTCAAGGTTGGGTTGAAAGGTTTGATAATCCAGATGATAGAAGGTCTGTACTTATTAAAGTTACTGATAAAGCAGTAGGTAAACTAGAAGAGTTAGAAAAAATGCATTCTGAAAACCGAAACACAATTGTTAAGGGGTTTTCAGAAGAAGAAGTTAATGATTTTAGAAATTATTTATTGCGTGTTGTAAATAATTTAAAGGAAATGCAATAATCTATATTTCAATAATTTAATAAAAGTTAATTATAATAGGAGTGAGTAAATGGATAGATCAAAACAATTAGGTGAAGTAAAAGTATCAAAACTATTGATGAAATTTTCCATACCAGCTATAGTTGGTATGTTAGTTAATGCTTTATATAATGTAGTAGATAGAATTTTTATTGGCAATGGAATTGGTTATGAAGGGATTGCTGGTATAACAATAGCATTTCCAGTTATGTTAATTATGATGGCTTTCTCAATGTTAATAGGGATAGGAGCAAACTCATTAGTATCAATAAGATTGGGAGAAAATAAAAAAGAGGAAGCAGAAGGTATTTTGGGTAATGCTCTAAGTTTATTAATTTTGATTTCATTGAGTCTTACTGTTATTGGATCATTAACCCTTAACCCTTTACTTAAGCTTTTAGGAGCTAGTGAGAAAATATTACCATACGCAAGAGACTATTTGCAAATTATACTTATAGGTGCCGTATTTCAATCTGTGGGAATGGGTATGAACAATTTTATAAGGTCTGAAGGTAATCCTAAAATAGCAATGTATTCAATGCTAATAGGTGCTGTTGTAAATACGATTTTAGATCCTATTTTCATATTTGGCTTTCGTTGGGGTATGAGAGGTGCTGCAATAGCTACAATAATATCTCAAGCTACTTCAGCAATTTGGGTAATTAGTTATTTCTTAGGTGGGAAAAGTTTGTTAAAAATTCATACTAAAAATATAAAACTAAGAGCATCGGTTGTAAGCAAAATAGTAGCTTTAGGTGCTGCACCTTTTGCAATGCAACTTGCAGCAAGTGTTCAGAATTTTATTATGAATACTAGTTTAGCAACTTATGGTGGTGATATTGCTATTTCAGGTATGGGTGTTGTTAATAGTATTGTTACTCTTATGATTATGCCTATTTTTGGAATTAATCAAGGTGTTCAACCTATTATTGGATATAACTATGGTGCTAAAAAGTACGATAGAGTAAAGGAAGCATATAAATTAGCAGTTATTTCTGCAACGGTTATTATTACAACTGGTTGGGTTGCGACTAGGTTGTTCCCAGAACAATTTGTTTCTATGTTTAACAGTGATGATAAAGAGCTTATATCTTTTGGAACATTTGCTATAAAAAGATTCATGATGTTTTTCCCTATAATTGGATTCCAAATAGTATCATCAAATTACTTTCAAGCTGTTGGAAAACCAAAACATTCAGCCTTGCTTTCGCTATCGAGACAAGTACTTATATTAATACCTGCTTTGTTAATTTTACCAAGATTTTTTGGGCTAGAAGGGGTAGTATCAGCAGGTCCTTTGGCAGATGTATTATCTTCCGTAGTAACTGGAACATTTATTTTCTTTGAAATGAAAAAACTAGATGATAGCCATCAATCAACATTATTAAATAATGTTGAGGATTCTGTTAAAAGTATATTTGAAGAAAAAAATATTATAAATGATGACAAAATAATAAAAGAACTTTAATCATTGCATTCATATATTATATATCGATGTAAATATATGAAATATACAAAAAAGCCTAATAGTTGCTATTAGGCTTTTTTAATATCTTGTTATAGTTTACTATAAATATTAATTTATAGTAATTTCATTGTTTAAGAAATTTACTGATTCTACATTTAGTACTTCTTTGAAAAAACTAAGTGGTACAAACGTATTGTCATTTACGATTACAGGAGCTGTTTCTAATTCAATTTGTGTTTTATCAAAATTCAAGTAAATATTTTGCTCAATTTTTAAAGATGCTTCATCATCTATTTTAACACTTCTCTCATCATTATTCCAAGTAACTTTATATCCTAGTGATTCAGCAATAGCACGAATTGGAACCATTGCTACACCATCTTGATTTATGAATGCTTGCGGAGAATCAATTTTTTCATTATTAACTGAAATATTAATAATTGAATCATCTTCTTGTTGAGATAATACAATTATTTTATTTGGAGTAGTTTGAGCAGGTATACTTTTTGTAGTCACGTCATAAAAAGCTATAAGCTTTCTATTGCCAAGAATAGTTTCAAGTTCGGATAAAGTTGGTGTTTTTATCCAATTTATTTGAGTATTATTTTCCCATAATATTTCAGTATTTTCAGAAATATTTAATTTTAAACATTTATCTCTACTTAATAGATCTGTATCAAATTTATCTGCCTTTATATTTTCATCTTTAATAACTGGTGATACTATATCAATGCTGTATTGAGGTGGGTAAATTAAAATCATTGGTCTATCACTTTCATAGTAACCAGTGAGTTCAGTACCTACCTCGATATTAACATCATCAATATAATAAGTATTTTCGGATAAAATAAAATATGCTTGATTACCATCTTTGTTTTCTAAAAATATTTTAGATATACCATCTTTAGTTTCATCAATTTCCTTTACTGTTCCTGTAAATGATAAATAAAATGAATGTGGCTTAATAGTTTCATTAATTGCACTTATTGGCATTACTTCATTAGTATCATTGAATTGAGTAGTGACATTTCCTGTTGTGTTTCCAAAAGCAGAAATTGAAGAAAAGGAAATTGTCATTGACAATATTAATGCTGACATTTTAGTTGTTTTTTTCAATTTATGTAACCTCCTAGTTAATTTTAGTTTATATTTATTAGACGAACATGGATAGATAAAGTTCCAAGGTATATTATTTTAGTGTAAAATATATTATAAAGTTGATTTATTTGGATAAACTCTCTTTACTGTTGATATATAAATATGGTAAAATATAAACAAATATATAACAAAAAAGGTAAATATACTGTTACGACACAGCATTTGCTAATAAAAGGAGAAATTTTATGGAAAAATATTGTTTACATAGAGAAGAGGCAATTTTACTAATTATAGACATACAAGAAAAATTAATGCCTGCAATAAACAAAGGTGAAAAAATAATTAGTAATAATGGAATTTTGATAGAGACTGCAAAAAATATGGATATTCCAATTTTAGTAACTGAGCAATATCCAAAAGGCTTAGGTAAAACGGTTGAAGAGCTTGATGAAAAACTGGAAAGCGCCGTTAAGTTTAGCAAAATGGTTTTTTCAAGTTGCTCAAATGAAGTATTAGATCATATACAAAGTATCAAAAGAAAAAAAGTTATTATTACAGGGGCTGAAGCGCATGTATGTGTCTTCCAAACTGTTAGAGATTTATTAAAACAAGGTTATTATGTTTTTGTTGCAGAAGATGCGGTAGGTTCTAGAACAAGAGAAAATTATGATAATGCAATAGCTCTTATGAGGGAAATGGGAGCAGTTATTACTAATACAGAAACAATAGTATTTGACCTATTAAAAGAATCAGGTACCCCAGAATTTAAAACTCTGATGAAATTAATTAAATAGGATGAATCTTACAATTTAATATTATAAAAATATAGAAAAGAGAGGTTATTGTTTATGAAATTATCTTATTTAGGACATTCAGTAATATTGATGGAAAAGGATAATTTTAAAGGGATAATAGATCCGTTTATTACAGGCAATTCATTATGCACATTGACTGTAAATGATTTGCATAATATAACACATATTTTCATCACACATGGACATGGAGATCATTTAGGTGATGCTGTTGAAATTGCAAAGAAAAATAATTCCTTAGTCATATCAAATGCAGAAATTTGCAATTATTTATGTAAATTTGATGTAAAAACTCATGCCATGCATATTGGAGGACGTACAAAATTTGATTTTGGTGTAGTAAAAATGACTAATGCAGTTCATGGTTCAGGAATAACAGAAGGTGAAACTATGATATATGGAGGAAATCCAGGAGGATTTATAATTGAAATAGATGGTAAAAAAGTGTATCATGCAGGGGATACAGGATTAATTTACGATATGAAATTATTAGAAGATGAGAAAATAGATGTTGCATTTCTACCTATAGGTGGCAATTATACGATGGATATAGATGATGCAGTAAAGGCGGTAGATTTTATAAAACCAAAAAAGGTAGTGCCTATGCATTACAACACATTTAAACCTATAGAAGCTGATCCTCATGATTTCAATAAAAAGGTTACCTCATCAGAAGTAATTATTCTTGATGTTAATGAAAGTATTATCATATAAAAAAGATCTGATAAATGATGATAAAATAATAAATGAGATTTAATATATTAACCATTCAAGTGACACATATTTTGCATATGAATAATAACTAAGATTTTAGCGAATAATTATGCTATAATTCAAAATTGTAAACAGGAGAAATAGATTATGAACAGATTAATGGCAATAAAAGTAAATGGAAGAAATTCAAAAGCTCCACACCTTCAGGAAATACTTACAAAATACGGATGCTTAATTATGACAAGAGTCGGGTTTCATGAGAGTGGAGAAGGTGACAAATGTAGTGTGGATGGAATTATATTGCTCCAACTTAAAGGCAAAGAGGATGAAATTGATTCCTTATACAAAGATATTACAGGATTAGAAGGTATAACAGCTAAATTTATTGAATTTTAACATGAAAGATTTCAATTAAAAAAAGAATATGATTCTAATAATTGACTGTGTAAATAATTTTTACATAAGGTTATACAAATGTAACTTCAATTTAGCATTCGAGTAAGCAAAAACTCGAATGCTTTTTTTATATGCTAGCAAAATTCTCCTAGAGATTAATACCAATTAACTTTATCGATAAATAATAATATATGAGTTGCTGAAAGAAAAAAAATATTATCAATATACTAATATAAAATAAATTATAGTAAAATTTAGCAAAAAATATATATTTTTGTAGAAATATTTATTGTATTGGAGTATAATGGAAATGTTTAGTAGAAGGTATTAAGATTTTGAAATAGTGGGAAGTGCCCATTTGGCTAATAATTAGCAGTTCGTTACTGTACGTATTGTAGCAATTATGGGAAGTTCAAAGTAATAATAAATAGTAGTTTATTAATTTAGTAATTTAGTTAAGCTGCATTATAAACAATAATGAAAGGAAAATACCCTTCATTATAAAAGTGCAATTATGGACTACGCAGATATTAAGATATTTTGTAACTTATGAAATGAGGAGGATTGGGATGGATTATCCGTATAAATGTAATTTGAAAGTGGAAAAAGTTTTTGGAGAGCAACAAGTTGGAATAACATTATATTCTGGACTTACAACTTTCGTAGGTGCAAATGCATCAGGAAAAACGCAAACTTTAAAAGCACTGAGAAGTTACCTTAAAACGAATATAGGTAGTAATAAGGTGAGATATTTATCTTCGAATCGAATCGGGACAATGGAACAGTTTAGGTCGAAGATTAATCAATATTCATATTCAGAAGATCAATATAATGTTGGTGATATAGGTGCGAGACAAGCTAGACATGAGATTGAAACTGTTAATGGAGACTTTTTTACAATGGATGATAGAAAGGATGTATATATTAAGGTTGCAGAGCGTCTCTCAGTGTTATTTAACAGACAAATTTACATACGCTGGGATGCAGGGAATATGAAAGTATTTTTTGGAAAGACAGATTTTGAGGAAGAGTATTCAGTTGTAGCTGAGGCAAGTGGACTTGTTAATATTATTTCAATTTTGGCTGCTTTATTTGATGAAGATGTTCAAGTATTAATGATTGATGAACCAGAGGTTTCTTTGCATCCACAACTTCAGTCGTATTTATTACGTGAAATTCAAAAAGCGGTTGCCAGTTATGGAAAAGTTATTATTATTTCGACTCATTCAACAGAAATGATATCATTTAATTCAATTAAAGATTTAAGTAACTTGGTCTTTTTTACTGAAAAAGAAGTCCCAATACAAATAGCACCAGAAATGCCTGAATTGGAAAATCGAAAACTAAAAGACTTTTTTATGAGAATGAGTCAAGTTTATAAAACTGGGTTCTTTGCCAAGAAAGTGCTCTTAATTGAGGGAGCAAGCGATTTAATTATTTGCCGATTTCTTTCGAACAAGTTGGACCTCAATATTGATGCAGCAGGTTCACAAATTATTCCAGTTGATGGAAAGGGCCAATTTCCTGTGGTTACAAAACTTTTTAGATTAATTGGAAAAGAAGTTGCTGTTTTGACTGATTTAGACGGATTCACCGATGATAATAGTATTGTAGACTTATTTTCACAATTACCTGACACAATAAAGCTAGCAAACGAATGTGGTAACGATAATATTTCTGAGATGATTAGAAGTATCAAGACGAAAATCTCAGAATTAGTACAATCACATAAGGATGATATGAAGGCTGTTTATGAAACACATCCATATTGGATAAATAAGGATGATAAAGAGGATGAAGACATAGATATTCGAAGAGCACTAGTAGCTCAATTATTCAGCTTTGATGATAATGTATTACAAAATTGGCCTGATGCCACAGCATGGATGAGTTTGAAAACAAGATTAAATTCTCTTTTTTCAATTCTTGAAACTGTTGGATGTTTCGTTCTTAAAAAAGGAGCCATCGAAAGCTATTATTTGTATGCACCTAATACCGCTTATAGCGAAAAGCCATCAGCGGCGGCTGATGAAATAGGTGAAATCCAAACAAAAGGTAATGAACTTATTTGTAGTAAATATGAAGATGTGATTAATTCATTGAAATATGCTGCATTAACAAAAAATGTGGATGAGAGTTTTGCTGTAAAAAAGGAATTGCTAAGTGAATTGGCTCTTGTTCTCGGAGTATTACCAACAGTTTCAAACGAGAATGAAATATACTCTATTATCAAACAGGCGAAAGGAAGTTCTAACTCTTTGTTTAACTATAGGATTATAAATAATAATGACAAATTGGGTGTTGAGGTCTCTTTGCATTCCGCCATCATTGATGTGAGCGGACTGCCATTTCAAATATTTACTGGTCAAAATGTAAATGAGGTTGTCAATGGCAACGTTAAGCAAAAAAATATTATGAATTAAGCTCCAAAAGGAAAATTAATGGAATTTTACATTACGTTTAGAAAGCCATAATGTTCAACTGAACATCATAGCTAAAGGATTGAAATTTACAGCAGCCTGTAGTTGCCCCTCATCAACATGCGTATAAATTTCGGTTGTGGCAATACTTTCATGCCCAAGCAATGGGTATGATTCAAACTCTATTGAGATAAAAAAGTCTAGTGCTACATATAGATAGTGAGGTTTCCATTATATTTATGAAATAGAGTAAGTAAGATTAAATGGGTCAATTTGAATTTGGAGGGCTCAAAAAGAATGCGATTACTAACTTTAAATATGAAAATGTTTAATTTACAAATAGATAATAGTCTTAATTGCTTTTTAGACGAATATGAACCAGACGTTGCAATTATTCAGAATGTAGACCCAACAAAAATAAAAATATTTACCATAATCCAATTATGCCAAACAACTTTGAAGAAGAAACTGACGCAAGGTATTTTATTACGATGGCTTTTTGTAAAGACAAGATATGGAATCGAATTAATGCAAAGAATCTACGGGAATATGACCGTTGCTATGTTGCAATCGAAACAACTCAAAACGTAAATAAAGCTTTTTCTGTGCTTGGAGTTCATATACCTGCAGAGACAAATAAGAATAAGGAAAAGGTAGAGAATTTTATATCAAAAATTGGAGAAAGCAAATATGATATTATTTGTGGTGATTTCAATGCAAGTTACAAAAAACCAGAATCTATAAATTATACAATATTAAAAGAGTTGACAAAGCAAAAAAAATATTCAAACTTATGGGAACAGGGATTAAAAGAAGATAAGGCATATTATATAGATTATAAAGGAACTAAACAAAAAGCAAATAATAATATTAGAACGTTCGTCGGCAATACACATATAGACTATATATTGGGAAAAGAAATTGATTTAACTGAAATCACTATTGATATGCGAACTTTGGCTTTTACTGATCATTGTGCAATAATTGTTAATTGTGAAAAAAATAATACATATAAGTAAATTGTAATTTGTGGGGGCTAACTTCACATTATGTTTATAAAGAGAAATAAAACATTGTTGAAATATTATTTAATTACATGTTCAATACTAATTACAAATTATGGTAGTAATTATCATGTAGATTGAATATAATTGTGATAAATTAAATTCGGAATTGTAGATAAATGCGAACTGGAGATAATTAATATTTTGTGTTGGAGGTTATAGAATGATCTGTAAAATGTGTGAAATGCATAAAAGCATTAAAGATGACCCATATTTTATTATGGAACTTGAAACAGGATATGTAGTTTTAGGATGGTTTCAGAGATTCAAGGGCTATACCGTTTTCAATTGTAAAGAGCATGGTCCTGAATTACACAACTTAGAACATTCTTTTAAAATTAAACATCTTGAAGAAATGTCTATAGTAGCAGAGGCTGTTTCCAATATATTTAAGCCTGATAAGATGAACTATGAACTACTTGGAAATGGATGTCCTCATATTCATTGGCATTTATATCCGAGAGTAAAAGGTGATACTCCTATAATTAGCTCGGTATATCAATTGTCAAATGCGGAATTGTTTGATGAATCTACAAGACCGAATGATGAGCAGAGAAAAGAATTGAAAGAAAAGATTAAAAATGAAATTGTGCGTCTACGTTCAAAATAAGCATTAGGTGAATTAATTGTGTGATGCGTAATCTTCAAATATTGCGAATTAATTGAACTTCCCATTATGTTTAATCTGTGTATTAATTGATTATAGCAATAATGAGCAATTGGCAGGAGGATTGGTTATTGCTATAATGCGAAGTTTGTGTCTTGTAACTGTCAGTTCATTATAGATAAACCACATTTCATCCAACCATTAACGAGATACGAAATCATTACGAAATTACAATAAGGAGAATATAACATATGGATAGTTTGGACCTCATAGAGAAAATTAGTGATTTATGTAGTAAAAATCGTATTATTCCATTTTTAGGAGCTGGATGCTCTAAGCAAATGTTGAATTGCGATTGGGATTCACTAATGAATGAAATTGCTACTCAATACAACATATCTGATATTGGCAATATGAAGATAGCTCAACGTTTCATAGATGCTTATGGAAAAGACGAGTTTTGTAAAATTTTAAACTCTAAACTTTCAAGTGATAATTTTGATGATGACAAAGGATATATTTATCTGGCAATTATATCAATGGGAATTGGTACTATTTATACCACCAACCAAGATAATATCATGGAAAAGTGTTGTGAAAAACATGGCTTCGAGTATAAATCAATTATTACTATAGAGGATTTGATTTCTGCAAAAATAGGCGAAGGTTTATATATCAAGTATCATGGTGATTACAGTGTTCCTGAATCTGTGATATTTGGTGAAGATGAATACCTTGATAGAATTGATGATAAAGATAATTTTATTGATACAAAGTTAAAAGCTGATGTTTTAGGTCGAAGCTTGTTATTCATTGGATATAGTTTTAGAGATATAAATTTAAAACTTTTCTTTAGACGATTGAAAAATGTATTTGGCAAAATCCCCACTTCCTATATGATTGCATGGGAGCTTAATGATGATTTGCAAAAAGAATGTGAAAAATATAATATTCAAATTGTGAATCCACAAGGGATATACCCAGATGATGACGTCCCGACAGCTTATTATAAAATTTTAAACCAATTCAATGACCTTGTTTTTAAAAAGAAAACAAGATTATCAATAGATGACTTTTTTAATCATAAGCGTTCACGAAAAGTAGTATCGATGCACGAAATTAATAGTTTGAACCGATTATTAGGAACAGTGGATTGCGAACAATATATTCATAAATTCCGAACTATAATGGATAGATCTCTTATTCCGGATGATTTTGAAATAGACGTTGTAAAACTGTTCATTCGATTAGCAAATTCTATTACCGAAGACACGGCATTCTCTCTTGACGGATTAATGTTCAATTTGCAGCTCAAAAATCAATTCAATGTTTTTATTACAATGGTTTATTTCTATGTAGCAAATAATTTAAAGGAAAAGGCTAATGTTGACTTTTTTTCTTATTCATCTATTGGACTACCATCATATCCACAAGAGCTCACTATTTTAGCAATATCAGTTGCTTTTGATGTTTTAACTAAGCATGATATTCCTATTTCTGACTATTACAGAGGAGAAATCAGTATTGTTACAGATAGGTCAATAAATGTTAATACTCTACCTACTAATGTAAAAAGTTATATCACAAGACAATTTGAAACAGTCTGGAAGCAAAAGTACACAACATATGAAAATCCTGTTAAACGACAATTACGTTTGCAATCTGACCTTGCAAACCCTAAGCATAATGGTGATTTAGTTTTTGAAATGTATAATATAGCATATGATAGGGATAAAAATCCATACTACTATATTATGTTTGCCCCAAATATTTAGAATCGCATTATCCATATAATCTTGCACTTCTGAGAAACGCTGAACATCCCATTATGTTTAATAAGTAAAGTACTAATAAATAAACAGATAAACAGGAATTTGTAATATAACTATAGAGGTGAGAATATGACAAATAGAGAAGTAATAGAATTTTACAAAAATAAAGCTATTCACTATGAGTTGTCAGATGAATTTGTAAAGAAATATCAACAATCGGGTGGGGGATATATAAAATATGCTAACGGTTTAGGTATAAAAGTTGATAAGTCTCTAGCGGAACCAAATCAGCAATGGCATTTGTTAAAATCATATTATGGTCAAAAAATAGAACAGAAAAAACTAGACTTAGATGCAGAAGCTAATTGTTGGGACTTCAATTGGCGAAAGGGAGGTTTTATATGTCCAGAACTATTACTTTGGATGGCAGAAGCTGCTGGCTGCAATATAACAGAGGCTAAGCGAGAAGCTGAAAAACTTTGTGACAATAATAAGCGTTCAGAAGCACACAAAAAAATCAAGGAATTAATTACATGGGAAATGATTAAAAACAAAATTAAAAATCCATAATGCGTTTAATCGACAAATTCCAATTTGTCGATTATTTGAATATCTCATTATGTTTATAATTTGTACAAGCACATTATAGCAATAATGGGAAGCTTGTTCTCAAGAATATAAAGAAATTACTATATAGTGTATTTGTGTAAGCTTGTATTTAAAAGTTTTTGTGAAATTATTATGTGATTACAAAAAAAGTACTACAGTAAGATTTTTCTAAGCTTAACTGTGAGTTATTGTGCCAATAATCAACTAAAAGCTAAAGACAAATATATCTGTCTTTTCTCATAACGGGTTTTAGGAGGGATTAATATTTGAATAAGCTAACAGAAGTAACTCGTAGAGATTTAATCGATATAATTAAGGATGGGTTTACGCATACATATTATGAACCTTATTACCACCCTGATTATAAAGAAACACTTGAAAAAGAAGTTACGATGGAAGTAAAAATGCCTTTTTGCGGTCGACTATCTGAAATAGATTTTTTATCACGTTTGTATGATCTTGATAGTATGCCATCAACTGATAGTAGATTTAAAAATGCGAGTGGTGATATATGGCAACATACCGTGAATAACGATGACTGGGAACCTTATTGGTTTTTTAGCGATAGACGCTTTAAACTTATAAATGGAAATGATCAGCCACTATTAAATTTTATTAGTGAGATGTTGCATCCAGCTGTAAGAATTGAAAGTTCTAAATGGAAACTATATCTTGAAAAATTTAATGAAATACTTAGACCTGATGGTTATGAGTTATTCGAAAGTACGCATATATCTGGCAGAGAAGTGTTTTTAGCAAAAGAAATAGATCATATTGAAATTCAAAATCTTTCAGACAAACTTTATTCTACATTAAAACTTATTGGCGAAGGTTCTTATGCACAAGTTTTTAAATACAAAGATCCATTTTATAATAAAACTTTTGCTTTAAAGCGCGCTAAGAAAGATTTAAATGAGAAAGAATTAGAACGCTTTAAGCGTGAGTTTGAACAAATGAAAAGTTTAAATTCTCCATATATTGTAGAAGTCTATTCTTTCAAGGAAGAAACAAATGAATATATCATGGAGTTTCTTGATTGCACTCTTTCAAAATTCATAGAAGAAAATAATTCAACTTTGACAATTCAAAGCCGAAAAAGCATTGTTTCTCAATTACTAAATGCTTATCGATACATACATTCAAAAGGTTTCTTTCATAGAGATGTGAGCTCGAAAAATGTATTGATAAAGACGTATGAAAATGTTTTAGTTGTGAAAATTTCTGATTTTGGGCTTGTGAAAATAAAAGAGAGCGAATTAACTTCTGACAATACAGAGTTTAAAGGTAGTTTAAATGATCCAGCTTTAAAAATAGAAGGGTTTAAAAATTACAAGATTGAGCATGAAATTTACGCATTAACACTCTTGATTGTTTATATAATCACTGGAAAAACCAACTTTAGTAATATAAAAGATGAATCAATACGAGTGTTTATGCAAAAAGGAACAGATTCTGATAAAAATAGGCGTTATAAAAACTTAGACGAACTAAAAGAAGCAGCTTTTAAAGTAATGCAATTAAATTATAAAATATAAATTCACAGGAGGATGTATACTATATGAGTCTATATACCGAAAGGCATGGCATGAGAAAGCCACTTGAAAAAACTTATTTTATGAGTAGAGATATGTATGCCCTACTCTTTGATTGCTGTGAAAAGTATAAAAAAAATTTAACTCATATTTTCACTATGAGTTGTCATCATGATTTTACAGATAGTGACTATATCGCTTTCAATGAACAAGGTTTTATAACCAGAATTAAAGTTAAAATACCATCATTATTTCAAGATGAATATAATAGAATTTGTGTGCCACAGTATGATGATGAATATGATCAATATTCTCTATTAGATTATATTGAATTTTTTGCTCAAAACATCCAGGATATTTCTGAATATTGGAATAACGAGCGTTATAGAAATTTTCGCAACATCGATTGCTTAGAAACATTTAATATATTTACAGATTTCAGGAATGAAATAAATCAAATATTCGTTGAATCAGGATTACTTTATGAATTAACAGATGAAAAAATTATAGAACGTGTTGTAGAAAATAGCCCTCTAACACCCGAGATAGAAGCACAGGTTATGGAGCTTAAGGAAAAGAACTTACAAGACCTTTTGAATGAAGCTGTTTCTTTGTACCGTTCTCCATACCATAATGCGAACAAGATGGCTGTGGAAAAAATTTGGGATGCTTTGGAAAATCTTAAAACTTATTTTAAAGATAGTGCTAAGAAGCAAGCTGATCAAAAAGTTTCAGATATTTTAGCATCACAAAATGAGAAGGTTTCTAAGATCTTTGAAAAAGAATTTAGTGAATTAGGAAATATTGGAAACAACTACCACATTAGACATTATAATGATATTCAAGTGAAAGTAACAGATAGCCGTCACTATGACTATTTTTTTAATAGATGTTTGTCGTTAATTTCGCTTGCCTTGCAATATTTGAAGTAAAGATAGTCAATTACCAATTATGTTTAAAATGCAAATCAACTGAGATTTTATTTATCCATATAATGGGACACAATAAAAGAATGAGTATATACAATCAAAAAATGTTCAAATGGGAGGAATAACTATGTATGAGAATATTTTAAATTATTTGAAAGATAAGCCTCAACTATACGAGCCAAGCACGGCTCCATTTTGGGATGATGAAAATATTTCTAAATATATGTTAGATGCACACTTGAATCCGAATATAGAAGCTGCTTCTAGGCAATTGGATTTCATAAAAAAGTCTGTTGAATGGATTAGATCTATGTTTAAAAAAACATCAGGAAAAAAATTGTTAGACTTAGGGTGTGGTCCTGGAATTTATGCTGAATTGTTTGCACAATTAGGATTCCAGGTTACAGGAATTGACTTTTCAAAAAGATCAATAGAATATGCAAATAGAAATGCTTATTTGAATGAAAAAAACATAGATTACATATATGAAAATTATTTAGATATTGAATATCGTAACGAATTTGATTTGATAACATTGATTTACTGTGATTTCGGAGTGTTATCTCCAAATGAAAGAAAAGTTCTTTTAAACAGAATTATGAATGCATTAAAACAAGATGGCATTTTAATATTAGATGGATTTACAAAGAATCAACTTTCTGATGTACCCGAAAAACAGGATTTATATTATACAGATGCTGGTTTCTGGTGCTCGAAACCGCATGTGTGTATACAACGTAATTATCATTATATTGAAACGGAAAATTATCTTGAGCAGTATGTAATTATAACGGAAGATAATTGTGACTGTTATAATATATGGAATAAGTTATTTACTATGAAGTCTCTTTCGGATGAGATAAAGTCGGCTGGTTTTGAAAAGACAACATTTTATGATGATGTTTGTGGTAAAGAGCTCTCAGATATATCAAAAACTATATGTGCAGTGGCACAAAAATAGACAGGAAGAGTGCTGGTGCTAAAAATGAGTAAAATGAGAAGTTAGTGTTACTTCACATTATGTTTATTACAGTAATGGTATTAATAAGTAATAATACAGATAAATCAGAATTTGTGGGGGTAGAGAAAGTGGAAGTTATTGAATATTTTTCGAACGAGAATAAAGAGCATTGGAAGGGGCAGATTGCACTTGCTGATTGGGGAGCAGCAAAATTCCTGCTTAAATTATTGAATGATATGCAAAAATTTGATGAGCTGTTGGGAAGAGACGGAAAGCTATTTCTGCTAGTTGATGGGGAAATGATAGTTTCATTTGTAACGCTTACTTGCCAGGATTGCATTCGTGATAAAAGTATATTTCCATGGTTTGGGTTTTTATTTACTTATCCTGATTATAGAGGTAATCGATATAGCGAAAAGCTTTTAAAGTATGTTGAAGAAGAAGCAAAATCAGAGGGTTATTCAATTGCATATCTTGGAACAGACCATACGGAGTTATATGAGAAATATGGGTACACCTATATGGAGACGCGTAAAGACTATTGGAATGATGAGGCAAGAATATACTATAAGAAACTTTAAAAAAACAAATTAATTGAATGATAAATTCTAATTTTTCGATCATTTGAATATCCTATTATGTTTAGAATATGGCAAGCTTTGTGCTTGCCATAAAACTAATTAAACATTAAAGCAAGTGGATTGGAATTCACAGCAGATTGCAATAATGTATCGTCAACATGAGTATAGATTTCTGTTGTGGCAATACTTTCATGACCAAGAATTTGTTGTAGCGAACGAATATCAACATGTCCATATTTGTACATTAAAGTTGCAGATGTATGTCGTAATTTATGGGTAGAAATATTTTCTGGATTTAATCCAGCTTTGATAACATATTTTTTTATGACATTTTGAATGGAACGTGTAGTTAGGCGTTGTTTATTTCTGGATATAAAAAGAGCATTAGTTGGCACATCCATAGTGTTGCGAATTTGAAGCCAAGTAGCTAAAGACTTTTGTGCTGCAGGTGTCAAAAATATTTTACGTTCTTTATTGCCTTTTCCAATTACTGAAAGAATATTTGTATTAACTTGGTTAATATTTAGATTAGCAAGTTCAGACAAACGAAGAGCACAATTTAGGAAAATAGTAATAATACAATTATCACGAGAATTAGATTTGCATTCTATAAGTAAACGAACAGATTCTTCGAGTGTTAGATATTTTGGAATTCGTTTAGGAAGTTTAGGGGTTTCAAGTTCTTCAGCTATATTGCTATCTAGCAAATGAGCTTTTGAATTTAGATATTTCCAAAATTGTCTTATGGACACTATTTTCCTAGTCCTTGTTCCTGCGGAAGATTTTAAATTGGTTTGGCAATAAGAGATAAAAGAATACATGTCATTGATAGAAATCGATTTAATAAATGTTAAGTCAATATAACTAAAATCAAAGTTAACTTGTAGTATTCTTCGTTTCTCACTTATAAATTTAAAAAAGTAGAGTAAATCGATTCTGTATTCAAGAATAGTGTTGTTACTTCGACCTTTAATAATAGTTAAATAATTTAGATATTGTTCTAAAATAAGACAAGTTTTGTTAGATTGCATATTGATGAAACTCCTTTTATTGAGATTGTTACCAATAATTGAATATTTAATTATGAGAAACTTAAATTTTGTATTAAACTAGTTATGCAAAGTAAAAAATATTTATATTTAATGGAGGTAAATAATAAATGGAAGAATGGGATTTATTTGATGAAAAAAGACAATCTCTAAATAAAACTCACAATAGACAAGATAAAATGATAATTGATGAATACCATATTGTTGTAGATATTTGGACTGTTAATACCAATAATGAAATATTGTTGACATTACGACATCCAGATAAGAAAGACTATCCAAATTTTTGGGAGAATACTGGTTGTTCTGTCTTAGCTGGAGAAACAAGTAAGGCAGGAGCAATAAGAGAATTGTATGAGGAAACGGGAATAATTGCTAATAAAAATGATTTAGTCTTTCTAGGTACGAAAAAAGAGAAAACAGATTTTGTTGATACTTACATACTCAGAAAAAATTGCAAAACTTCCAAGTTGACAATGCAAGAGGGTGAAACTGTCGGAGTACAATGGGTAACTTTGGATAAATTAGATGTAATGATAAAATCAGGAACTATTGCATTACCGGTTGCAGAAAGATTAGCACCTTTAAGAAAAATTTTCGAGGATTTTCTATTTTCCAAATGAGCAATAGATTTAGTTAATGAGTTTGAAACTTATTTTGTTGAAATCAAAATGATATCCTTATAATAATTATAATGATCATTAGGGTGAAAATAAATGACTAAAAAAACAACTTGATAAAATTAAGAGCATGTAGTTATGAAGCAATTGTAGAAAATAATGGCATAAAGGTTATTTATATAATACACGATATAATCATCACGGTTAGGAGTAAAATTATGAATATAGAAGTTGTAAAAGTACCTTTGGAAGAGAAACAAATATTAAATAATTTATTAAAAATGTATTGTTATGAGTGGTCACAGTATAATAAATTTGATGTCAATGATCAGGGCGAATATGAATTTGAATATCATCTTTCTGATTTTTGGAATAAAGAAAATCACTTTCCATTCTTCATTAAGGTTAATGGTATATTAGCAGGTTTTGTGTTAATCGATGATGATTTTGCTGTGCATTTGAATTATGATTATGCAATTTCTGAATTTTTTATTATGCATAAGTATCGTCGGGCAGGAGTAGGCCGATATGCAGCAAAATTTGTATTTGACATGTTTCGTGGAAAGTGGGAAATAGGACGACATCCGCATAATATTATGTCGGTTGGATTTTGGGACAGCGTTGTTAACGAATATACAGATGGTAAATATGAGATCATAAAATCTTGTCCAGATTTTGTATACCATGATGGAACATACGCTGATATTATTTCATTTGAGAATTAGCAATTTTCTGTGTAAAATTATTATAAATTGAAATTGAAATATTTCGCTTTCTTCTTAAAGTATGAGTTTCTAATCATTCTATCTCATATTAGTTTATGCATTAATTAATTATAGCAAGTAGACGAATAATCCGCAGTTCGTCAATGTACGTATTGTAGCAATAATGTGAAGCTGGTTATATAGAATAAAATTTCTATAAAGATTGAATGAAGAGAGTAAAGTGTTTAACAATGTAATAATATATTGAGATTTAGAATATGATTCGATGAACCGTATCACAAATAGTTCCAAAACAGTTATACAGAGAAATATATTTTCAAAAGATGAGTTTGTAATGCATTTTGGTAAGGACAGAAATGTAAAAGTAGAACAAGTTATTTGACCAATTCGAACAATTCTAATGATAGTAAGCAATTTATATCATTGAAAAAAGGCTATATCGAATCATATTTTTTATTCAATGACATGGGAGGTTTTGTGAAAGTATCATACTTTACATATTTTTAAAACAGATATAAAATTGTACAAGAGTAACTTGACGATTAGAAATAGGTAAACTTGTTGGAGAGAGTGGAGGATATGAGTAAAGAAAGATATAAAGGTGTTAAATATTTTGATGGGCCAGATTTACTAAAGGGGAATATGTTAAAAAAAGCAAAAGATGTTTATGAAGGCCTAGAAAATAATCATATTATTGATAATATCAATGAGGTACTAGAATTATATACAATAGATAAGTATGTTAAAGACCGTTTATTTCTTCAATATTTAGGTGTGGATAAGGAAGAATGGCTACAGAGAAAGAATAAAATAGCTAATGCCTCTGTAGGAAAATACGTTGGTTCACATCAAGATATTTTGGCAGAGTACAATGATGTAGATTTTAGATATAAGGAAATTTATTGGGGAATAGTTGGGGAAAGAAAATTATCAAGTATAAATGAAAATGAATTGGTGCAAGTCCTTAATGAACAAGAACATTTTGTATGGCAAATATTTAAACATAAGAAAGTAGTCGATCATTTTGATAATGTACTTAGGTCCTATATGTTAGATAATCCTGAGGGTAGTACCAATATGGTTCTGGATAAGTACCTTATAAACCATCTAAGAGAGAAAGAAAAGTTTAAATTGCCTGTTTCATTAACTTTAGCTGATAAAGAGAAAATAATAAGTGATTATCTTGATATTGAAAGACCAAACTTAAATTATACAAGATTATTAAGTAATGTTCAAAATACGGCTGAATTTAAATTGAATGCCAGAACTAAATTGAAGGCAAAACGAGTAAGCGAAAGTTTAGAAAGTGAGCTTTTCAAGGGGGAGACTAAAAGGGGAACGGAAATAGTTGTTGAGTTTAAAGAAAACGTAGAAGGTACTGTAAAGCATCATTTTACACTTAAAAAAGTGGGTACTGAAGTTGAGAAAAGTTGGCTGGAAGAGAATATAGATTACCCAACTATTTTAAATAATTTTATTTATATCTTTGATTTTGTAGATATAAATATGGTGTCAAATTTTATCTATAAAGAAATGTATGCTGGGATATTTGAAAGGTTTGGATTTAGTCACAATAAAGAATATAAAACAAGTCAGGTTTTTCATCTGAGGGAGTCATTATCATTATTTCAAATACATGTTTATTACTCGTTCTTAAAGAATAAGAACATAAACTTAGAAGATGTTATTGAATGGTTCTTTAATGAATATCTTAAAGAGGAATTTAGAATAAAAGGATTCAATGTAAAATTACCACCAACAGGTAATCCAAGTTTTGAAAAGTGCAAGTCTATATTTCCAACAATTGAGAGTATAATTAAGAAATATAGATTTTATATTGAAGATGGTGTTATTGATGAAGAATTAGTAGAGATGGAAAGCAAGCCTTTACCATTTTCTGAATGTCCTAGCAAAACTAATAACAGGTATGCTTATTTACATAAGGATAATGAAGAAGCTATAATTGTAAGGAACATTATGTTTTCAGACCAAAGTGATATGACTTATTTTCCTAATTATGGGGACAAACAATATGATACACTAATAGATAGGCTTGATAGGGATAAGTTATATAGGAAGGATATAGAAGATTATCAAGAACATTCTTTGGAATGGCTTATAGAGAATGGATTTGTGAAACAGGCTGATGATGGAGAAATTTTATTAGTAAATAGAAATCGAACAATTATCTATTATAGAATATACACAGACGGTGTTATTGTTCCAATTAAATTGCCGGAAGTTTTGCAAAAGGAAATTGAAAAGTTAATTACAGAGGATAAATTAGTTACAGAAAAAACATTGTTAACTAGACAAGAGTCAGACTATATTGATTATTACCTTAACAAAAGCATTTTTATCAATGGTCACGATTTAAGAAATAAGTACTTACATGGTACATCAGCAAGTTATGATAATGAAAATACACATTATACGAATTATCTTCATGCACTAAGGTTGTTGATTACTATAATGATAAAAATAAATGATGATTTGTGTACAACAGGTGATTAATGGAGGGACAACTATGAAAACAGGAAGAAATGAATCGTGTCCATGTGGAAGTGGTAAGAAATATAAATATTGCTGTTTGAATAAAAAGGGTGAAGAACCGTTTATACTTACAAAAGAAGTGTATGAGAAGGACTTTTTACCAGTTTATAACATTGATAAATGTTATCCAAAAACATTTGTTGAGTTTGATATTGTATTGCCTTTTCATATACCTATGTATATAAGTCAAACATTCACTTGCGGAATGGAATTTGGTTACTTAAGTTTTAGATTTGATATGATAACTACAAATGACTCATATCGTTATCCATTAGGTAAAAATATTCCTACTTTAAATATTCATAAAACTAAAATATTAATGATGGGAGCAGTAGATTTAGACTATGAAACTGTTTTAGGGGATTCTGAAAAGTATTATAATGAGTTTTTTGATTTGCTATTAGAACAGCTTAATAAAATAGTACTGAGTTATATGGTTTCCAAAAAAGACGAAGATTGTCATTACTTAACCAAAGAGATGTTTCCTGCAACAATTATGGTTAGAACAACTAATTTGGAAACTTGGGAAAATGATATGGGTCTATTTATGTTACATATGAATGTACCTTATGAAAAGAATCCATTAACAGAAGATGAAATATATAATTTTAAAAGGCTTCAAGGGATTGTTGTTTGGGAAAAGAATCCATTTGTTGCAGGAGAACAGCATATGTTTAGTGCAAGGCGTAACTTTAAACAAGGATTCTATATGGAAGCTGTTAACCTTGCTCAAACTAGTGTTGAGGTGTTAATTAGAATACTATATAAAGAATTATTAATAGACGAAGGCAAGACGGAAGTGGAAATAGAAGAAGTGTTAGAGAATACTGCATTTATGAATATAATTAAAAAGAAATTAGCAAGCTACATAGGTGGAAGTTGGGATATAACAAAAGTAGACACAGAAGTTGGTAAATGGTACAAGAACACATATTTATTGCGAAATAAAGTGACACATACGGGTAAAATACCATCTTTCAAAGAAGTAGATGAAGCTATTTATGATGCTATAGAATTTAAGAAGTTCATTATCAGCAGGGTGAAATTAAATAAAAAGAAGTATCCAAAGATAAATGAATATTTTGCATAATTGAGGAGTGAACCTTGTGAGTTAAAATATAAATTAAGTATTCGTGATAGCTTAAATATAAGTAAGATGATATATAAACATCTCATTTGGCTAATAATGGGATATTCATATTAATTGGTGTATTAATTGATTATAGCAATAATGGGAAGTTCCGTTTAGTGTTGATTTGGTTATGATACGAGCTTGTTTTATGCTCAGATAATATAATATGTTACAATAACAATAAATTTATTAAAAGATAGATACATTGGAAATCATGTACATATTATGAAAAATATCTTTAGAAATCAAGGAGATAGGTATGAAAAAATATATGATAATAATTGGTTCCTTTATAGCTTGTTTCTTTGGCATAAATATATTATTAATGTCATTGGATATCGGGCTGAATATATCTCAGTATTTTCCAACTCAGTTTAATCATATTTTTGTAGATTCTTCAAGAACCTTTAAAATTACTGAATATTTGGAACTCTGGGTTTCACTTATAGGTGTATTAGCTACTGCATATTTAAGTTATTTGCTTTTAACAGTATCTAAGAAAAGTAATGATATATCTGAAAGATTGTCGGATTTGGAACAAAAAAGAGATAGGCAGCTTATAAAAAGCAATGCAGCTATTATTTATTATCAAATAATTCATTCAGTAAATGAAATGAAACTGCTATATTTAAAATATGTGTTGAATAAAAAAATTAGATGTAATGATAGCATTAAACTACATAATGAATGGATAAGCATATTAGGCAATTTGCAAGATGAATTTTCCTTAGAAGAAACAGATTTGATTTATGATTTTTTTATCGATGTAGAAACAATCAATAATTCAACTGATAATGAAAAAAGAGATTTAATAGAAAATGTTTTTAAAAAAAATTTGCTACCATGTTATTTTGATAGTCCAAGCATGTTTAAATTAGAGAGAATTGATATTATAACATTATTTAACGAAAAAATGCTATCTATAATTTTGTCATTGTTTATAACTTTAAAACAAGATTATATAAATTATGATAAAATAAATAAGAAACACATATTACCTGATTCGTTAGAAAAAAAGTATGCTTTCACTGCTGAAATGTCAAATGGAAGATTTAACGGAAATGTGAAAATGATGTATAACAATCTTTTAATTGATGCAATATTTAAGAATAATCATATAGAGAAGGGAAATGTTAGTGCGTTCTATAATAATTCTTATTCCCCTCTTTATACAGTTAATTATGAGTCTGTTTACAACTTCAATGCAAAATTTTACGAAATTACCGCCAATAGAATTGAAGGAAATTTGATTATTGATGCAGAATATGTATCTAGTGTGTTTAAAAAAGGATATTTGAAATTCTATCAATATGGCGAATTATGGGATGGGATAGTTGAGCATATTGGTAATTGTTTTAGAATGATTAACGGATCTAAAAAAGGGGTATTAATTGAAGATTCACAAAAAGAATATAGTTATGATGCAGAGCAAAAATATATTGAAGATCAAATGGAGAGACAAAATGATATCCAATATGGGGAAAATTTAGCTAACGATGAGAGTAATATTGTTGGATACAGATTATTTGAAGATTTTATCTATGAAGAGGGGGAACTTATTGAACGTATAAATCAACGGAAGGAATTTATAGAATCTGATAAAACTTAGATAGATATCTGATGAAGTATACATATTAGTTTTCAGGTACAGTCTTTTATTCTTCGCGTTATGTTTATATGAAGTCATTATCAAAAAATGTGAAATACAAATTATTTATAATAACGCACAGTTAAATTGGAATTTGAAAGGAAGAGGAGGATTAACGCATGGTATTAATCACACCAAACTTTAACTTTAATGGATGCTGTGAGGAGGCACTTAATTTATATAAGAAAGCATTTAATGCTGAAATTGGTTGTATGTTAAGATATTCAGAAGCCCAAAAAGAAGGTTACGATAAAGAATTATCTGATGAAGAAAAGAGATATATTTATCATGCTGAGCTTAATCTTGGTAATCAAAGAATTATGATGTGTGATAACATGGATGTTCCTTTTACTACAAGTTTTTCTTTATCATTAACGGTTACATTTGATACGAAAGAAGAAGTGAAACAAACATATGATATTTTAAAAGAAGGTAGCACAACAATATATCCATTGCAAAGCACAACGTATAGCTCCAGTATGGTTGTATTTGTTGATAAATTTGGCTTCCGATGGGGATTAATGACAGAGCAGTCAGAACGATAAATTCCAACTTGTCGGTTAATTTGAACTTCCTATTATGTTTATTAGTAATTGAAATAAATCTTAGAAATATAGAAAAATCATGCTTAAATAATTTATTTTTCATAAAGGGGTTACAATGGAACATTATAAATCATGGGGAGGACTCAATAGACAGTTATGTGAATATTTATGTGATGAATTAAAAGAAAGAGTCACCTATTTTTTAACACGATATCATGAAGTCCATAATTCTTATGGGCGGGCAGCCATTCGTTTAGATGGTAAAGAACTTGTTTGTTTTTCATGGATAGAAATGTACCATCAAGAAAATGACATTTCTATTTTATATGAAGAAGAAAAGGAAAGCTCTTATGGTGAAATGACCGCAAGGATGAAACCAAAATGGGATAAGGACTGTACCTATTGTGAAATGGATTTTTTAGACGCGGTGCTACAATTTCGTAATATGTCTATTAAAGCTGCATTACAATCTGAAAACTACATCATCAGGATATTAGCAGTTATGGATAGGCGTGTTGGTAAAAGAACGCTGATGCGAATTACTGATAATAAAGAATATAAAAAGTATCCTGTTTGGGTACAGCAATTTTACGAATTGCGGCTATAAAAAAGCAATTAATTATAAGCATAATTAGACGTGCGATAATTACAATTTTTTAATTGATTGTAACTTCTAATTATGTTTATAATTAGAGGTTGAGAAAGAAGGGTGTAAAATTGGGAAGGATATTTGTTAAAAGAAGATGGTGATGTACATCCCCATTGTCTTTTCGTGTGATATATAATGAAATAGAGATAACTTATATTTTGCGAGGTATAAAAATGTTAATAAATGAATTAAAAAATGTTTTAGTAGAATACATCATAAAACCGATTACTGCAGAAAATATTGAAGATGTATTTCATTTAATGAGGGGTAATAAATATTTCTACTCTAAAACGCAAAATCATGAAGTGACAATAGAGGAGTGTTTAGAGGATATTGATGCTCTGCCACCCAGAGTTGCAAAGGAAAAGAAGACATTTGTTGCTTTATATGATAAAGATAAATGTATAGCAGTAATAGATTTTATTGAAGGATTTCCTAAAGACGACATTGGGTATTTAGGTCTACTAATGGTAGATGAAAGTATTCAAGGAAACGGTGTGGGGAAAAATATATTAACTAATATTTTTAAAGTTGCAAGGGATAAACAATTTAAAATTATTGAATTGGCATGTTATGAAACCAATAAAAAGGGGTTTGAATTTTGGTCTAAAATGGGTTTTTTTGAAGTAGGAAAATCTGAAAGAGAAACGGATGGGAAGATTTACAATTTGATTTCAATGCAATGTAGATTATTTTTATGAGCAGTTATTTAAAAGACAATTAAGAATACAAATTATTGATAAACCAAGGAGGAGTGTGGAACATGAATAGAATTGAAAAAATTCGGGAATATGTTGATAATATAATTTTACATATACCAGATGAGACTGTACGAAGGTGCGGGTATTCGCATTTGTATGGAGTTTCACAAGCTTGTGCAATGATAGCTTTAAAAAGAAGAGAAAACGTGGAATTGGCTACAATAGCTGGAATGCTTCACGATATATACTATTATTCAATTATGGATTCAAAAGATCACGCGCATAGGGGATCAGTCATGGCAAGAGAAATCTTAATCTCTCTGCAAAGCTTTGATGTTGATGAAATTGATATGATTTGCAACGCAATACATAATCATAGCTGCAAGGGTAGCAAACATTCTTCTTTTGATGAAGTACTAATTGATGCTGATGTTTTGCAACACTGTTTATATAATCCTCTATTTGATGTCGCTGAACATGAAATACAAAGGTATGGAAATCTCAAATTAGAGTTTGATTTACTGTAGTACATGTGAAAACTGAGATGTTAATGTAACTTCCTATTATGTTTATATTACGTCACAACAGAAAGACAGAGGGACGTAAAAGACGTCTTAAACATCCCCCTGTCTTAAAACGTCCCCCTGTCTTATTTATAATAACGCACAGTTAAATAGGAATTTATCAAGGAGATTTTATGAATGAAATAGGAATTGAGATAAGAGATAGTTTAAATGTTGATGAGTATAATAATTTAAGAAAACAAGTTGGATGGGAACCTAAAAATCCAATCGTTGTAGACAAAGCTATAAAAAATAGCACTATTGTGAAAAAAGTTATATATGATAATTGTGCAGTTGGAATGGCTAGAGCAATTGGAGATGGCATGTCATATCTTTTAGTTGATGTAGTGGTAAATTCAAAATATCAGAAAAAAGGAATAGGAAAAAAGCTTATAAATTCTATAATAGATGAGATAAAAGGAAATACAATTGCTTGAGAGTATAGTACCATTAACTTGATATCGATAAAAGGTATGGAAAAATTTTATGAAAGTTGCGGATTTGAAGCCGTACCCTTTGGATATAATGGGAACGGTATGAGAATAAAAATTGAAAAATAATTATTCAAATTCCAATTGTGCGCCCTGCTAAGGGTAATTAACCTAGCAGGTGGAAATCCTGTCTGAAGAAAAGACAGAGGGACGAAAGACAGAGAGACGTAAAAGACGTCTTAAACGTCCCCATGTCTTATCCAGTACAATATTGTATAAAAATCTAAGGCCGCTGTTGTAAGTATTAATTGAACCTGTAGATATTTTTCTTTCGGTTAAAAGATGATACAAATAGTTCTGAACATCAGTAGTGTTAAGCTCTGTCGCAGGTTTATTATAGTGATCTTGAAACTGTTTAGCTTTTGTGTAATATTCATCTTGTGTGTTTTTACTAAGCCCCCTAAGCACAGCATGAAACTTTACTTTTTCTAAAATTTCTTCTTTTGTCATTGATATTTACTCCTTTAATATATTTTGTATACTAGGTATACTTATTATATTTTAAAGGTTTTAGACAAAAAAAGAAAACAGTATAAATTATGGAATAAGTTAAATTTTAGATAAATATGATGAGTTACGACAACCACTGCGGAGCAGTTTAGTACTATGTTTATAACATAACAATCTGATAGGCAAGCCTTAATGCCCAATTAGTTATATAAGGAGCAGATATGATTAGAAAGTTTAATATTGATGAATTAGAAACAGTTATGAAAATATGGCTCGAAACGAACATTGCGACACATGATTTTATTAGCGAAGACTACTAGCAAGGGAATTATGAGCTGGTTAAAATGATGTTGCCTGATGCAACAGTATTTGTTTATGAAGAGAATAATTCAATTCCAGGATTTATCGGGTTAATAGAAAATTATATTGCCGGAATATTTATTGATACAAATAGTCAATCCAAAGGTATAGGGAAAGATCTGCTTGATTACGTTAAGAAAGGCCACTCAGAATTGTTGCTACAGGTTTATAAAAAGAATTCTCGTGCGGTCAGATTCTACCTGAGAGAAGATTTTGTTGTGTTAAATGAACAAACAGATAAAAATATCGGCGAAGCAGAGCTTGTAATGAATTGGAAAAAACGAGCATACTTAGCAGTTTGGCCAGAAGTTTGGACTTCCCATTCTGTTTATTTTGCGACTCGTTTCTTTTCTGACAATTAGTCAAGAAAGGAGTATATTAAATGTCAAATGATTTATTATTAAAAAGCCTATTGAGGGTAGCACCTCGATAGTTGGAGGTAAAAATGAAAGTTCAAAGCGTTAAAATTGATAACATCCCCGTTCTGATTTGGGGTGAAAAATCAGATAATTTATACATTCATGTTCACGGTAAAATGTCTTCAAAAGAATATGCTGAAGATTTCGCCAAAATTGCAAATAGCAAAGGAATCCAGACTCTCAGCTTTGATTTACCAGAACACGGAGAAAGAAAAGACAACGATTATCGTTGTGATATTTGGAATGGTATGCGTGACCTTTCCGCAATTGCCGATTACGCCTTTTCATACTGGAAAAACATTTCTTTATTTGCGTGTAGTTTAGGAGCATATTTCAGCTTAAATACTTATGCAGACAGGAAGTTTACAAAGTGTCTTTTTCAATCTCCTGTGTTAGATATGGAATATCTTATCAAGCAGATGTTTATTTGGTTCGATGTTACGGAAGAAAGACTGTGCATTGAAAAGGAAATACCTACTCCTATTGATACATTGCGTTGGGACTATTATCAGTATGTTAAAGAACATCCCATTGAAAAATGGAATATTCCAACCTTAATACTGTATGGTGCTAAAGACAATTTGCAATCGGTAGATGTTATTCAGAAATTTGTAAAAGCACATGACTGCAAATTGACAATTTCTCAAGACAGCGAACATCCTTTTATAGAAAATGAGGATATTAAAATAGTTCGCGCATGGCTTGAAGAAAACATATGAGATTATGAGCATAACTTGAAGCGCGACCAATCAAGCGAGACTTCCCATTATGTTAAGGTAATTATACGAATTTAGGCAGAAAAAAAGCCGAACCACAATGTATTAGGAGGCTGAAGACATGGGGACGTAAAAGACGTCTTAAACGTCCCCATGTCTTCAACGTCCCCATGTCTTCGCAAAGGATTTTGTTCAAGTAACAGTGCCTTATTTAAGAGGAGAAGAATTAGAACCAGTGTACGATGCAATGAGTAAGAACAGTCCTCATGTAATGTATTCAATGTGGATAGCGATGTCAGCAAATGATTATAGAGATGTCTTGGATAAAATCACGGTACCTACATATATCATTTATGGAAAAAGCAGCACATTATATTCTCAAGAGACGGCATATTACATGGAATCAAAAATTCCGAACGCAAAAATAATACCTTTTGAAAACTGTACACACTTCTTGGTAGCTGAAAACCCTAAAAAATTTAGCGAATCGGTTTTAGAAGCTGTATCATCAATATAATATGAAAAGAAAATAAATAGTTATTGTACTTAAACTTCGCACATAGAATTGTATAAATATTATTAATTTTTAGCGAAATAAAACGCAAAAATATAAGAAAGAGAAATTTATAAAGGGGCTCGGTATATGCTTAAAAGTTTTAAAAACAAAACTATAATATCAATAATTACATTGACAGTATTAATTTAAATAGGATGTTCTGGTGGAATATATAAGACTATAATGTCTATCGAGAAAAATACAAGCAATAGCATTACAAATATTTATAACATTTATAAATAAAACTTTTAACATTATTTACTAAATTTTCAAAATATGGTATAATATCTATTGTGTATTACTGTGCGAATCAATATAAAATAGAACATATAAATTCTGAAATAAATGTTAAAATTGAGGATGTTAGATTAATCACATCATACTTTGCTGATGCTGATGTGATATATGTAATTATAAAACAAGATAGATTTTACTGGGAAAGAAGAAAAAGCTCCCTACCTATTTGACAACTATATAAATTTGAGGGATCAAATGAGTTTTGGATTTGGTAAATACTTATTTGAAATAGTAATAGTATCTATATTTACTGTTATTTTCTATGTAAATTGTATATAAGTAAGAAATAGTATGTATCATTCGAATGTCACGAATCAGTATAATTTTATAAAAAAGCTGTTTATATTTTTGGTAAGGATAATTGGTTGAATTAAAAGGGGGTATAGTTCCAGATTATTCTTATTCATTTTTTGGTGTATTAGTTGCAGTTATAGCATTCATATATTTAAGAATGAAATCAAAGAAATGTAAATTAAATAGTACTTAATAAAATAATGATTTTAATTTGATTATTATAAGCAGAGGGACTTCAATGTAATAATTAATAGGGGGGCGAGTATTATTAAAAAAATATTTTATTGTTTATTAATATGCATTTTTATTTCAGGGTGCAATAATGATGGAAGTAATTTTAGTGAAGGTAACCGAGACGACGTTGTTAACAGTTATGAAAACGATAATTTATATGGATATGACAATATAAATAAGCAAGAAGAAATTGCTAAAAATGGCTATTTTGAAGATAGTGAAGGATATAAGTTTGATGCAATTAAGTTAAGTAAACATTTTGAAATTTACTACAACTCAAATAATCAGACGAATAAATTATATGCTTCTAATTCTGTTGAAATATTAGAAAAAGAGTATGACAGAATATTAAAATTTTTAAATGTAAAAGAAACAGATATGCCTATTGTAAAATTACATATGTATGATGAATATGAAAAGATAAGATTATCAGTAATTGATGAATTAAAATTTGATCCTGATGATATGAATATAAACTTTATGGGGGTATCAATAAAAAACGATACTATTTACTTTACTTTAAAAGATAAATCGGGTTATACAGTTGATTTAAAAAGGCTTTTAGTGCATGAATTTACACATATCGTAACAATGGCTTTAACAGAAGGCAAAACACAAATTGATTGGTTGTGGGAAGGAACAGCTAAGTATTTAGCACAAGATAGAGATTTTAGTGAATCGGACTACAAAGAGATGATTGAAAAAGGGTTGCCAGAATTCTATATGTTAAACAATGAAAGCAGGTATATATACGGGTACAGCATGGTTGAATACATTATCGAAACTTATGGTAGAGAAAAACTTATAGAACTATTGGTTAAACAAGGTGATATAGATGATGTACTAAATATTACAGTGGATGAATTTAAAGATGGTTGGAAAGGTTTTTTAGAAGAAAAAATCGAATTAAATGATTAAATCAATTAATATTATTAATGTATAATATTTATATATGATGGTGCTAATAGAAGTCACATTCTAGAGAATTATCAAATTTCTCAATCTTACTTATATTCAATGTTATAGGATATTTGTATGAATATGGCTTTTTAAAGAAGTACATAAGTAAAGTAAGTAATTAATTGTATAGCATTCATTAGAATGAAAATATTAAAAAGTGGATAAAAAATATTAAATATGAATTTAGATAAGAGGTGTAAAATGAAATTTAAAGGATATGTAATAGATTTGGAAGGTACAATTTTTCAAAATGGATCAGAAATTTTGGGTTCTTTTAATTTTATTAGGATGTTACAAAGCAAAAAGGTACCATTTAGAGTGATTACAAATACTGTAAGTAAATCCACAGAAGAAATGGCAACACTTCTAAAAAGTTGCGGCTTAGAAATACCATCGAGCTACATTCTAAACCCTATAAAGGCATTAAATTATTATTTAGAGGAGATACAATCAAGTTCATATTTTTTTGTTGGACCTTCATACATCCAGTCTCAACTTTCTATTCCACCAGACTTTAATGGAAATCCAAAGTATGTAATATTATGTGACTTTGAGAAGATTTCTTTAAACTATAATTTGCTTAATCAAATATTTTCATATTTATTGAATGGTGCAAGTTTAATGTCAACAAGCTATTCTGATTTTTATTTATCAAAAGAAGGTTATAAATTAGATACAGGTTCTTTTACCAAGATGTTTGAAATTGTGGGAAATCAGAAAGCTACAATTTTGGGAAAACCATCTAGCTTGCTTTATGAGGTGGCTTTGAAGCAAATGTGCTTTAATAAACATGAGGTTATTGCTATTGGAGACGATGTACTAACTGATATTAAAGGTGCTAAAGAATTTGGGCTATTTTCAGTTCTAGTAAAGACGGGTAAATATAAAGAACACGATGAAATTAAAATTCCTCCTGATTTATTAATAGATAGATTGGAAGATGTTGTATACAAAACTCACTTGTCATCATGATTCTTATTGCACTTTTTAACAAGACAAATTTATAATGCGGGGTAGGATGTTGATGAAAAAGAAATGCATGATTATAACCTTAATAATAATATTAATTATACTGATTATTACAATATTTATTTATAAAGAAGTTAATTATGATGAAGATGAATTCAAATTAAGTATAAAAACATTATTAAGACAAGAACTTACTTTAGACGAAATGAAGAGCTCTAATTTATATAAAGCATATGAGAAAATAAATTCCAATTCTAATTTAGAAGAAATCAACAATATTATAAAAAAGAAAAAGGGTAACAACGTAATAATTTTTGAAACTTGGGATTTTATTTATGGCAATATATGGATTGGATATAATGAATACCTTGAACCTAAAGTATGGTGTAAACTAATTAGTTTTGAAACTCCATACACAATTGAACTTAATGATAATGAATTAAACTCATTATTTGAATGTAAATCACTTGATGATGTGGTTGATATTCTTGGAGAACCCATCTTAATATTAGAAGGTTATAAAGAAAATGATATTAAATATATTTATGAATGGGGCATAAAAGCAAAATACTTTGAACCTAGTCCATATGGAGGACCATTAAATTTCCCACTACCTTATAAACGAAAGTTTAGAGTAAATGTTGATGTCATAGAAAATAACTTAATTCATAAGTTGTCTATTGAAAAATATTAAATAAATTTTTCGTGATGTACATTTTTACAAGCCAAAATGGTAATGACAGTTATGTTAAATTAGTATACAATAATCAAGATGTAATGTATGCCTATGAACACGCTTTTGATAATGTTGAAGTACAAGAATGGTAGTGTCTAGTTGACACTAACCAGAATTTAGTGGAGGTAAAAAAATGAAAAGAGCTTTGTTAGTTATTGATGTGCAGAATGAATACTTTACTGGAAGAATGCCTATTAAATACTCATATGAAAGTTTAGAAAATATTTTAAAATCTATGGATGAAGCATCTAACCATGGTATTCCGATTATATTGATTCAGCATACGGCTTTGCAAAAGGATTCAAAAACATTTGTTAAAGGAAGCAACGAATGGGAGATACATGATGAAATTAAGGAAAGAAAGTACAACTTAATTGTTGAAAAAAATCTACCAGGTAGTTTTACAGGAACAAATTTAGAAGATTTGCTTAGAAAGATGAATGTAGATACAATTGCAATATGTGGATATATGACGCAGATGTGTTGTGATACTACTGCAAGACAGGCATTTCATTTAAATTTCTCAGTAGAGTTTTTATCAGATGCAACAGGAACTCTAGATATTTCAAACAGTGCAGGAACGATTAGTGCCGAAGAATTACAAAAAGCTATTTTAATAACACAAGATATGAAATTCAGCAAAGTTTTAACTACAGATAATTGGATAAATCTTATAGAAAATCATTAAGTTTTCAAGAATAAAAATAATAATGATTGTAATTATTTGGTAAATTGTATAAAATTATAGTAAGCTAATTTAACTTGCTTTTGATTTTTATTATAATGATTAATCGCAAAGGGGGAGATTCAAAGTGACAATTACTTATCCTAATGGAGCAAAGTACAATTACATATAATATAGGTGAGATTATCAATGAAAGAAAGACAAGGGGAAGACAAGGGGACGTTTCACATGTCTTAACAAAGCATGAAATAATAATTAACATTGGGACAGGTGGGGACGTGTTTCGCTGTCCCATTTATACATTACTATTTCCCGTTATGTTTATAAAGCGAACTAAAATTGTTAAAATAATTAATAATTACATGTTCAATGCTAATTACAAATTATGGTAATAATTATCATGTGGTTGGAATATAATTTTGGTAAATCAAATTCGGAATTGTAGAATAATACAACATATGAATGAGGTAAAACAACTAAATAAATAATAATTTGGCAATTTTAAAAAATAAGTTGAAATACATTTTAAAGCATTATATGATGAATTCAGGCATCGATGCACTCTATTAAAAAAGAAGGTAAGTTATGGATATTAATATTGAAATGATACCATCATGTAAAATTGCTTATATACGAAGAACAGGCCCTTACGGTTCAGAGAATGTGCAAATAATGGAACAATTAAAAAATTGGGCTAGAGAAAAAAAATTATTTAATGAAAATTCAATTATATTAGGAATAGCCCAAGATAACCCTCAATTCACAGAGCCTAAAAATTGTCGTTACGATACATGTTTAGTTGTTTCAGATGAATTTAAGGTTGACAATAACTATATTAATTTTGGAACAACTATAGGTGGAAAATATTGCGTATTTAAAATAAGTCATACGGTAGATGCTATGCAAAAGGCATGGATGGAGATGTTTTCAGAGTTATCAAAAAGAAAATATATATTTGATGATAGAAGACCTATTCTTGAACGCTATGCAATGCAGATGATAAATAAACATTATTGTGAAATTTGCGTACCAATATTATAAAAATATCAAAAACAAATTATAATTTGTAGAGTTGATTTAACATAATTTAAGATTCAGTTCTGTCGTATCTAGTTGGTATGATTTAATTTCGTCACTATTTCAACGAAAATCTCGAAAAATACGGTGGACATATTGGGTATTCAGTTCGCCCTGACGAAAGAAGAAAAGGTTATGCAAAGAAGATGCTTTCAAATTGCCTTGAAATTTGTAAAACATATGGTCTTGAGAAGGTTTTAATAACATGTATTCAAGGTAATGAAAGTAGCTCCTATATATTAAGTAGAATAAGACATTATTTTGGTTGCTTCGTTTTTTTTTATTATACGTAAGTAAAAAAATGTGGAGTTATGTTTAAAGGTAAAGCTTATAATTGATGGTTTGATTCCATTCAGTGTGAATAGACAGAAAATGATCAACATATCTTTAAAAGAACGATAATAATTAGTTCATAATCTTTTTAAGATGTAAAAAAATACACTAGAATAAGCTCTCGGAACAAGATGATGTTTGAAAATTAAATATTGCAATTTCACTAAAAAAGAACCTAAATTTTGAGGTAATACTTTAAGGTAAGTA
>NZ_JAGGKS010000011.1 GCF_017873955.1 Sedimentibacter acidaminivorans
TTTTTTGTTCAAATTTACTTTAGAACTCTCAAAGGTTTTTCTTATGCTGTTTTATTGTCTATGTGCTGTTTGTTATTTGTTTGTTGCTGTTCTTTTCTTGCGACAGCTTTAATATCTTATCACGCTTGTCGTTATTTGTCAAGAACTTTTTTTATTTATTTTTTTCTGTTTATTTTGTTAACCATCAAGATTAGCTTTGTTAGTCTAACATTATTATCTGTGATTGTCAACATCTTTTTTTTATTTAAAATAACTTTTTTCTTTCTTTTTTTCACTCCATCGCTGAAGTGCTTTTGTATTATAGCTCACTTATTTATCTTTGTCAATGCCTTTTTAATTATTTTTCTATTTTTTATTTTTAAGCAGTTCCCACATCTCATCAGTTCCATATTTAAACGCCCATACCGCATACCCTGAAAGATTATATTTCTTTATAATATCCAATCTATTCACTAATGAAGTTTCATCTTCATTCCATATTGTATACTTTATATCATCAATCATAATTTCACCAAAATTCTGACCTGTTGAATCATCGTAAATAAGATTAATACCCAATTCTTCAATAGCTTTATTAGCAGAACCAATTCTCAAAGCAGTTGACTTTACCTTTTGTTGATTGTCTAAATGCTCCTCCCATAGCCTTGTATAAAAAGGAATGCTTAGCACTATTTTTTCACTTGAAGCATATTCTAATAAATTGTTAACTCCATATTCAACCCAAGGCAATGAAGATACAGATCCTATAACGCCACTTACATTCTCATCATATGCCATTAACATAATATAATCTGAGTATTTTCCCACAACATTTCTATCATAACACAAGGACCAATTTTCTGCATTTGACATTATAGTTATATCGATTGTAAATAATATCCCTTTTTCTTTAGCTTTACAGTACAATTCTTTTACAAATGCAGAAAACACATCTTTATCTTTTAAATGAATATTTTCAAAATCTAAATTTATAGCATCAAAACCCTTATTTAAAGTAATATCTATTATTTTATCAGCTATTTCGCTACGTTTTATACCATTGTTTAATAATTCACTAGTTAAATCCGGGTCAAATCTATTATTAAATACTGCCCATATATCTTTGTTAGAATCTTTAACAAAATTTATATAATCATCATTTGATAAATCTTTAAATTTTTCCTTAGTATCTTCAAGTTCAAACCATGTAGGACCAACAATATCAATAGCATATGGTATATTAAATGGTTCAAATTCTTCAACTTTTATATAAACCAAATCCCAAGCCATTCTAATTTTCTTTCCATTATTTAAAGATTCATATGTATTGTACATTGTTTTTGAAATTGGTCTTATATCAGATAATTTAACATATCCGATGGCATTTTCTTCAGTTCTTGCCAATATCCAACCATTATATTCGTTATTATAAACATAAATAGAATCTTTTATATCTAATTTTTTTAAAGTGATAGCTCTACTTGTAGGACTTGACTTTAATCTAGATTTTTTAACTACTTCATATTCACTTATATCTTCTTCTATAATTACTTTTAAATTATCTATATCCACATACAAACGAAAAACATAATTATCATTAATAAATTTAGAATTAAAATACAATTCATTATTCTCAATTATAATTATTTCGTTTATATTAAATGGAATTTTATTATAGAATGCTTTTTTATTATTATAATTTATAACATCATATTTAAAATCATTAAATATAGATATTTTGTTATAGTTATTATCCCAATAGTAATCTAATAATTCATTTTGTTTTAAATAATTTGCATTTATGTAAATTTGATTATTAGTAAATATATGATTGTATTTATCTTCCTTTATTCCGTCTAAATATATATCTACATTTTTTGTTGTGTCAAATATTGGCTTATCTAAGAGCATCTTAAATACAAATATAAAAGTAACTATCAACAATACAGAAATGAATAATGTTACTATGAGCTTTTTCATTTATCCCCTACCTTTTAAGACTAATAATTTTGTTCTATTTCTAACTTTATACCTAATGCAACCTCGTCATCCGGATTGATTTTCAATGCAGTTGTTATGTCTTCTTTTGCCCTTTCCACTTCATTATTATATAAATGCGCAACTGCTCTGTTACAAAAGATTTCACAATTTCCTGGTTCTATGTTTAAAAGTGTTGTAAATAATTCTGAAGCTTCAGTATATTTTCCCCTGCATATTTTGCATAAACCTAACTCATTTAAAGTTTCTTTTTGATATTGTTCAATTTTTAAAACATTTTCAAAGTATTTTTCAGCTATTTCATATTCTCCTAATGACCTATAGGCAAGTCCAATAAAAAACAAAAGATTCCACCAACCGCTAAAGTCATTAACCAGTGGTAATAATAAATCCAATGCTTCGTTTGGTTGTTCTTTTAATACTAAATTATAACCATTCTCAAAATCAACATAAGGTTCTAACTGTTGAAGTTCATTTCTAATTTCCTCTATTCTAACAACATCTTTATCAAGTTCTTGATGTTTCTTCCAATGCAGTTCGGCTTTTACATACTGCTGTTGTAATTTATAGTAATATCCAAGTTTATAATAAGACAACGCAAATTTATCATTATAATCTAATGCTTTTTCATAGAAAAAATGTGCTTCTTCTAAAAAAAATTGACTTTCATTATCTTTTAATTTTTTATCTGTTGCTTTTTTTTCAAGAACTGAAGCATAAATAAAACAATTTTTATCATCTTCATTTATATTTATTAAAGCATTTCCATATATAACTGAATCATCTAAATTTCCTTCATCTAAATTATTTATACAATGAATAATGTAAGGCTGCAAATCGAAACAAAGCAATTCTAACATTTTTCTATACTCATACAAATATTCGAAGTCTTTATCTGATCCTTGTACATATATTATACCATCTATAATATTACTAAGTGATATACCTGCTTTTTCAACTTCATTTTCTCTTCTTATATCTTCTAATAACTTACCAGCTCTTACTGGAACCGGCAGCTCACTAGATGTAATATATTCAAATTCTTTAAATTTAATAGAAACTCCCTTTTTTAATGTTACAAAAAAAATATCATCCTTCTTATTATTAAAATACTTATTAAAAAATTCATCTTTTTTATTTTTATTCATGGTTGTACTCCTCTATTATATAATTAATGTTATAAGCTCTACATCTATTGAAAATATTTTTTTTATTTTTATAAATAAACATAGTTGCATCACCATTTATTTCAACAATTCTAAAACTATTTAAAATTCTATCGTTCTTTCCAGCATTTTCAAAGTATTTTTCCCTAATTTTCTCGTCATTTGCTATAAACCTTTTAATTGTCTTGAATTTTTCTTCCGACTCCTTGTCTAAAAACGCAGGTAAATCTTCTTGATGATTATTAAAAACATAATCATACCTTAAACTATTTACAAAATCCTCTGTTAAAAATCCTATAGAATCAATGTAGTTATATAAAATTTGATATAATTTTTTTCTACTGTGGGAAACTTTATATAAATTACTTTTTTTCCAATATTCACTAAACAACTCATAAAATTCGAATGGTGAACTATTGTATATATTTTCCATTATATAATCTAAAGATTTTTCAAAGTATTTTTCATTATAATATCTATCAACTAATTCTTCAACTTTTTTAAGTTTCAATATTTCTTCTAAACTGATATACTTTGTACAAATAACCTCATAAGGTGCTTTTTCTCTATATTTAATATTATGTTTATACTTATCAAAGTAAATCTTTGTTCCTTTCAACACCTTTAAAAACCCAAGCTGTATTTTTTCTGTATTTAATCTATAAATACCATCAAAAGACTTTTTAAATGATTTATAGTTCTCAAATGGCAACCCTGCAATTAAATCCAAATGAATATGAATATTATTATTTTCTCCAATTTTCCCTATAACATTATTAAGTTTTTCTATACTCATATGCCTATTTATTTCACGTAATGTATCGCTATTTAGAGACTGAACACCTATTTCAAACTGAAACATATTAATTGGCATATTACTTAAGAATTTTAGAAATTCATCATTCATTATATCAGCAGTTATTTCAAAATGAATTGTCATGTGATTTAAATTATGTTCTACTATGAAATTCATTATCTCCATGGACCTTTTATAATCTACATTAAATGTTCTGTCAATAAATTTGATTTGTCTCGCTTTTGTTGCTAAAAGTGTTTTTAAATCACTTTTAACTCTTTGAATAGAGAAATTTCTAGTTTTTTTATCTATTGAGGACATACAAAAACTACAATTAAATGGACAACCTCTTGATGATTCGTAGTATATTATTTTATCATCAAAGCTTTCATTTTCATCGTATGGATATTTTATTGTATCAAGATTATCAATCAATTCTCTAGCTCCATTAACTATTACAACGTCATTTTCCCTATAAGCAAGCCCTTTTATATTACCTATTTCAGGTTTATCCGAATTAATTTCTTTGATAAATTCTCTAAATGTCAGTTCCCCTTCTCCACAAACTATATAATCAACATAGCTTTCTTCTTTCATGAATTTTTCAGTTTCATATGATACCTCTGGTCCACCAAGAAGTATTTTAATCCCTAGAGTCGAACTTTTCAATATATAGGCTATTTCTTTTATGTACTCTATGTTCCAGATATAGCATGAAAAACATATAATTTGAGCATTTGCATCAAGTATCTCCCCTAGTATATAATCAAGTTGCTGATTTATTGTAAATTCTTTTATTTCTAAATCAAAGCCATCATCACTACAAAATTTCTTTAGATATCTAACAGCTAGATTTGCGTGTATGTATTTTGAATCAAGTGTAACTAACAAAGCTTTCATATATTCACCTTTAACAATCCCAATTTATTTTTTAATATTATTTGTGAAGATTCCCTTTTTAACAATATACACTTTCCCAATAAAGGATGTACAAAAGAAGAATTACTTAAATATTTTTTAAAATCAATTAATTCTTCTTGAGAATATTTAAGTTTTTCCGGACTAACTGTTCCATTTCTAAGCTTTTGAATGTATACTGCAAAATTGTTTAATACAACTTCATTGCCCTTATCTACCATTTTACAAGACATGCATTTATTAAATATATGCTGTAATGATTTAAATTTTAATATGTATATTTCACAAAACAAATTACTCTTTGATAATAGCTTTACTCTTTCTTTTTCAAATTCTATTATAGCTTCCTTGTTTATTTGCATATTAATTTTATTTAAATATAAATCTTTAAATGAAAATCTTATAAGTCTATCTTTAGTTTTATTTATTATTAAATCTATATCAAATACTTCTGAATAGAAGTATTCATAAATAACTGAGGATAAAATTATCGCACTTAATATTGTGTTTTTATTATGAGAATATAACAACACAATTTTCAACACCTCATCTATTAATGTTTCCCAATCTGTATTTGATATTGCAATAGGTAATATTTTATATTCCAAAAGAAAATCTTCAATTTCCGATGGTTTACTATTATTGAAGTAATAACTTATAGTTTCATCATTTCCATTTTTGTAATAACGAAATATTTCCATCTCGCTTTTGTATCTATTTATATCTAATCCACAGCCGATTTTATTTTCAAACGGCAATAAAGACTTGGTTGTTAATATAAACAACTGAAATTCTAAACCAGCAAACTTTTCTAAAATGCTATCTTCATAGCAATAATTCAATAAGTTATATATCTTTGATAGCATTTACCCCATTGCCTCCTCTTTTTCTATTTTTAACTTTTAACTCATAAAAATAGAACCAACAGTGTATGTTGATTCTATTATACAATTATTTCATTAAACTTTCAAACTCTTCTTTAAATTCATAAGCATATTTTAAGACTTTTACTGAATAATCGCTCATTGCAGGATTTTTATACGGAGATTTACCTTCATTAATATAATCTACCAATCCTTGTTTACCTCTATTATATGCTGTAAGAGATTTATTTATATCTTTTTCATATAAATTATACAAATATGAAAGTTGTGTAATTGTGAGCTCAATATTATACTCAGGATTAAAAAGTTTCTCTGGGTCATATTCATATCCCAAATTTTGAGCTACAGGTATTGCAGTATTTTCCATAAGCTGTCCTAGACCTCGTTCTCCAGATAAACCAACCGCATAAGGATCAAAGTTGCTTTCTGTCTTTAAAACTCCAAGAACTATAAACAGGTCTATATGATTGTTTCTACTCCCTTTAATTATTAATTCACATTCATCTTCAGATAGTTGGGTAAGACTTGAAATATATTCCTTTAAATCTTGTTCATTTAAATATAACTCTCTCAAATCATTTACAACTGACTCTATTTTTATTGTTTGTGTTGATTTATTAGCTGCAACATAGAAGTCCTCCGCATCTGCTGTAAGAACCATGCTTAGCATCATGAAATATGAACTAAAACAAATAACAAATAGAATTACTAAGTATTTTTTACATCTCATTTCATCACCCTTTTATGTTTGTACTTAAATTATATTTTCATTTAATTATGGGGTCAACGGTGAAAAAAAAGATGTTTTGTTGCATTTTGTCGTGTTTTAGATCTTTTTAATATAATTTATTTACATTTTTTCAGGTGCATCCATGCCAAGAAGACCAAGGGCTGTTTTTATTACAGTATTTACAGTTTGTGTTAATAATAATCTTGCTTTCTTAACGTTAGCATCTTCTACTATAATTGGACATTCATGATAAAATCTATTAAATTCTTGAGCTAAACTAACTACATATCTTGTAATAAAGAAAGGCTCATATTTATCATGTGAACCTAAAACCGCAGCTTTAAATCCTTCCAACTTCTTTATTACATTAAATGCTTCTTTATCAGTTAAAACTGAGAAATCAACATCATCGTCTATTTCTATATCCGCTCTTTTAAGTAAGCTACATGTTCTTGCATATGAATATTGAACATAAGGTCCAGTTTCTCCTTCGAAACTTAAAGTTTTATCCCAAGAGAACATATAATCTTTAATCCTGTTATTGAATAATTCTTGGAATATTACTGCTCCTATACCTACTTGTTTTGCAACTTCTTCTCTATTATCAATGTCAGGATTTCTATCACTAATTATTTCAGTTGTTTTTTCAATAGCTTTTTTCAAAACATCTTCTAAAAATACAACTCTTCCCTTACGAGTTGCAAGAGCACCATCTTCTAAACTTACAGTACCAAACATAACATGAACACAATCATCTGCCCATTCATATCCCATAAGTTCTATTATTTTTCTCCACTGATCAAAGTGTAGCTTTTGAGGAGCTCCAACCACATATATATTTTTATAAAAATCATATGTCTTTTTCCTGTACATTGCAGCAGCGATATCTCTTGTTACATAAAGAGTTGATCCGTCACTTTTTTGTATCAATGCATCAGTTAAGCCATATTCAGATAGTTCAACTATTTTTGCACCTTCTGAATCCTTTAGCAATTGTTTATCTTCTAGCTCTGAAATAACATCTGCCATTTTATCAGAATAAAAGCTTTCTCCTGCAAGTGAATCATATTTAATTCCAAACATTTCATAAACTCTATTAAATTCTTTTAAACTTACTTCTCTGAACCAAGACCATAGCTTATGTGCTTCTTCATTTCCATTTTCTAATTCTTTAAACCAGTATCTAGCTTCTTCTTGATATTCAGGATGTGTTTCTATTTCTTGATTATATCTAACATATAATTTTAATAGTTCAGGTATTGGGTCTTTTTCTATAGCTTCTACAATTTCAGGTGTACCCCACTTTTTGTAAGCAGATATTAGCATGCCAAATTGTGTACCATAATCACCTAGATGATTTATAGCTACTGTATTATAACCCATATAAGTATAAATTTTATGAATTGAATTACCTATTAATGTAGATCTAATATGACCTATATGAAAAGGCTTTGCAATATTAGGAGATGAAAACTCGACTATAACAGTTTTTCCTTCACCTACATTTGTGCTTCCAAATTTATCTTTTTCCGCATATGCTTGCTTTAATATCTTTTCTGCAAAATGTTTTTTATCAACGAAAAAATTAACATATGGCCCAGCATTTTCAACCTTCTCAAAGCCTTCTACTTGACCTATTTTTTCTGAGAGGTCTTTTGCTATCATTGCAGGTGCTTTTCTATATTTTTTTGAAAATTTAAAACATGGTACTGCATAATCACCCATATCTGAATTAGGTGGAACCTCTATCATTTGGATAGCTTCATCTATAGTAATTTCATCATCTAAAGATGTAAATATCTCCGCAACTTTTTGTTTAAAGTCCATTTATTCTCCTCCAATTATTTTGATTGTTATATATAATAGTCCTAAACTGTTATATTCTGTAATTATTGTTGATAATTATAATATCACAGCATAATTTCAATGTCAAACAAAAACATTGTTACTGAGCTGTTTTATACATGGTTCAGAATGGAACTTAATTTATAATCAAAAGCGCTGGGATTATTAATATCCCAACGCTTTAAAATTTTTATTTCATTTATAAATCCAGTTCTGTTTCTCCATCACCCTGTGTTATATGCCATTTTTCATGTCCAGTAATTTCTTCTAAAGTAAGTTTATCTGAAAGCACATTTGCAATCATCATATTATTTTTAGGAGGTTTTCTTGTTACCATGAAACCATTCTTCAACAATACATTTTTATAATTGCCATATAAACCAGACCCTACAACTACATACTCAAGTCCATTATCATAGCAATATTTTGAAACGCCATTAGATAGTGCTTCTATGTATCTTACATTGGTTGGATCTGTAAAAAATTCAACAGCCGAAGTCATTTTAGAACCATTTGCTTTCGAATTGTGAAGTATTGCAAACCCAATTATTTCATCATTAAGCTTCATTAAAATTGTAACATAATTAACATCTGGTCTTAAATTATATCTATAGTTTAAATATTTATAATCCCTTACTAATAACACTTTATATTTATCTTTATATTTATCCCAACAAGTTTGAATACCTTCAGGAACACTATTTAATATTTCAAATTTAATTTCTTTATCCATTTTAGCTTTTAGTTTATTTTTCATATACATTACATACATGGAATTCGCACATGATGATAAAAATCCAATTTTTATTCTTCGCTTAAGAATATTTGTTATTAAGATAGGCTTTACATATGCTTCCTTCTCAAACAAAGTTGGCCACCCAAATCTTAGATAAGCAGGATATGATTGGTCATTTGCAAGACCTATAACTACATCAACACCATCTTCTAATCCTCTTTCGCATGAATTCTGAGTCATTTTTCTGAAAATACCTTGCTTTTTATAATCAGGATGTGTCATTGACTTAACAGAATGAGCCGCTAGCAATGTTTTTCCATTAACATAAAGCTCGTTAGGAATTAGTCCATCACAGCCAATGACCTTATCACCTTCTTTTAATATGTACATCATATTTCCCGTTTTATTATATGGGTTCTTATCGAAAAGCCATTCATACATTTCCTTTTTACAATTTGTTCCTTCACCAAAAGATAGTACAGATAATTCCTCAAACCCTTCAAAATCTTTATTTATATCTAATCTAACAATTTCTCTTTCCATAGCAACTCCTTAATATAGTTCTTGCTTCATTTGTTTATTATTTGCATTTTTGTTTTTAATTATAATATATATGGTAGGAAAATCAAAAGTAATTATTTATTATAAAGATTCTCAACAAATTGTACTAATGGCTCTATTGTATTAATATCCGTAAAGTCAACTTTATCTCCATATGTATCTAACATCATTTTATCCTCATCTGTTAATTCTTCTTCCTTTTTCTTAGAAACAATTTTTTTCATCATAGCCATCATAGGTTTATGTACAAAACTAAGTTTCTTGTAATCAATACCACCACGCATGTGGAAAAATTGGATATTATTACTCATTTCTTCTGCAAAATTTTTTTCAATAATTGGTATAAATATTTCTTTGTCATCCGTTGATGCAAGTCCTACAGTAAAAACAATTAAATTCTTATCTTTTATGCTTTGATAATTCTTTGTTATAAGTGATATTCCATTAATGCCACTTGCATAAAGTCCTCCACCAAATATTATTGTATCATATTCATTTAATTTATCCGGTTTTATATCAGAACATTCAAATAATTCTGCATTTAACCTGTCACTTATACTTTCTGCATATTTTTTTGTACTACCGTATTTTGATTTATATACAACTACTATTTTGTTCATGAATAAATCCTCCCAATAAAATAATTATCTAAATTTTACTAGATTTTTACACTTTTTTCAAGGAAATAATTATAAAATATTATTTGAAAATAATCATATTGTTTAAAATTTATTTTTATTTCAGATTTTATTAAACTAAGTGTTATAGGTAACTTTTAAATAAGTATGTCTATATAAAATAAATATATCATCTTATTACTGTAATAATAGTCTTTGTAAATTCAGAATTTATAAAACTACGATTAACTAAATATTTGTCATGAGGAAGTAAATCTTCTATGAACGGAACAGAAGGTGCATATATCCAAGAACCGCCAATTAATAATGATTTCAATATTTTCATGTATGTTTGTGCGTATACTATGTCAACCTTATCATTTTGTAAATAATGATTTATAAAATGGTTACTAAAAGATAGGTTTGAAACTATCGTACCCCATTTTTGTTGTCCGTAATTAAACTCTAGCCAATTATTCTTAACATAGTAATTTTCAGTTTTATGTAGTCTGTCTATTCCATAAGCCTCTAGATTATTATTTCTTAAAAATTCAACTAAATATCCATATTCACCACAACCAATATCTAATATTGGTTCTCTTAAATCATTAATTTCTATTCCTAATAAATCTATTTGAAATTGTGCTGAATACTCCGCACATACAAAGGTTTTTGCAATAATATCGTTATTTCTATTTAACTTATGTATGGTAGGATTTGTTTTTTTTATTAATGACTGTATTCTTTCGTAATGACGTTCTTCAATTTGTTCAAAAAGTAATTGTTGATTACTTATATCTTGCAACAGCAATTCAAAAATTTTTCTAATTTCCAAGTAATCTTTTTTTTGAAAATCAATATATTGATTTGTGCTGTAAAAAGTATTTTGAAATTTATTAACGTAAAACTGTATCAAATACTCTTTGTCAATTATAGATAGTTTTTGAATTTCTTTTATGCTCGATAAAATGCTTTCTTTCGTTACTTCGTTAAAACACAATGGATTACTTTTAATACAAAATATATTTTTCAAAGAATTATATTGCATTTGTTCATGTATGATTGTTAAATATTTGTCAAGAATGTCATTCATAGATATTATCCTTTCATTTTTAAATACCTTTTCTTGTACTTGATTGAACTATACTTGCTTATTTTGCTAATAATTTTATAATTTGTTATACTTCCAATCACACCAACAACAGGTATACCTTGAACGAATTTAGAAGTTAGCATTGAATTAGACAGTATCTTAGATGTAATTGATATTTCTTTATCTAAATCATAATCAAAATTTATGTGGTTATCTATTTTATATGCAATTTTATTAACATTAGAATTGTATTTTTGTTGAACTTCACCTTTTGTTAGAGCAGCATTAATTATATTTAAAATATATACTTTTTCTTCATCCAATTCATATAAATATCCATAGCTTAATGAAATTTCATAAATGGTTTTTAGAATCATTGCAGTAAATATTGGAATATCAGGTAACCCCATTCCCAATAATCCTAATCCAGCTCCTTCTAATGTAGAAATTGATGTGTTTAAAAACTTACTTTTTTGTGCTTGCTTATCCATTTTTTTAATTGTTCTGTTATTTACATTGCTAGATATTTTATAATCATTAAAATTGTGTTCAAAGTGAATTTTGTTCTTATTATAAAGTTTTTCAATAAACTTTGTACCTTTTTCAAATATTAGTTGAAAAGCTTTATTAAATGCATTATCTAATGTAGTTTTTAAGTTTTTTGGCACTTTTGATTCAACTTTATTCACTAATGGCTCTAATTTTTCTTCAATAATACCTTGTTTTTTATTTAAAATCTTATTTTCCTTTTTATCTAATTTATTTAAATGCTTATTAATTTTGTTCATGGTTTAATACCCTCATACCCTCATATTCTTATATGCTTAATTTAAAATCAAAGTTCATTTAAATCCCCACTAAAGTCTTTTCTAATTCCACTAATTATTGTAGCAAAATATATTTGTACTAGGAGTACATAAATTGAAGTAATAGCCATATAAACTCCGCTAGAAATATTAAAAGATATAGAAATTAGTATTATTCCTATAAGAAGTAGCAAAGTATAACTTCTCTGTGACTTTACTAATAACTCAGCTTGGAGTTTTTGTGCTCTATTTAAATATAAATTAATAGTTCCAGAAAGAATATGAAACGCCATATATAAACTAAATATACTAGATAAAACAGATAATCCTATATCAATTATAATTTTATATTGATATCCGCTACTATTTCCTATAATTTCACCCGAACCTATAAAATTAAATATAGATAGTAATAACGTATACAAAAAAAGTAAATTTGCCGTTTTATGAGCTATTCTAAAACTTTTGGTTTCAAACTCATTTACTATTGCCACTAATCCTGAACCAATTATAAAATAACCTAAAAAATCTGGCAAAATATTTATAGGACCAATGTTAATGTTAAACAAGACAATTAAAAAACCCCAAAATACTTTTCTATATCCTTGTTCCATTATTTCACCCCTCTATACTTTAGAAAATCTCCAATACCTTTTTCCGAAAGAAATATTTCTATAGGATAATAATCTAAATTATGAATTGTTTCATATCCTTTATTACCCTCTGAATCCGTGACTAATATTCTTTTTTGAATATCGTAAACATTATATTTTCGAGTATCTTTTGTATTATATAAAAATGTATTATTAAAAACCAACGAGTCATCAGAATTTAATTTTAATGGAAAATTTATATCTTCAATTTTAACACCGTTTAATGTCAATTCCATAAATCCATTTGCTTCTCCATCTAAATTAGATTCAATACTATCTATAACAACATCTTTAATTGGCGTCATTACACTTGTTGAAGTAAAGTCATTAGAAGATGAAGAGCTAGATGTTTCTAAAAAGTCATAATAATTCATATTTTTATGAAGCACTATTTTTCCTATATCAACTTCTTGTTCATCTCCATTATTAAGTACAATAACGGCTTTATTTAGAATAATACTTTCTTCATTACTTTCTTCATTACCTTCTTCAGAGTAATTTATATCATTATATCGAAACTCTATCACTAGCTCATTATACATATAATGTGCAAATTCTTCAGTTCTGTAATAACCATTATTAAAACCATTACTAAAATCATTTAAAAAAACAGATGCAAATTCATTAGGCATCTCAGGGAATTTTATTTCTATTATTTTTCTATTATCTGCTGTGTTTTTAATGAAATGAATATTCATATACGAACCATCATGTATATCTCTTTCATAGTAGTGTTTTAAAAATACAAATTCATCTAAAGAAAATTGCATGTAATAAACAGTACTTATTATAAAGCATAACATAACAATTATTAATCCATATTTTAAAATTAAATTGTTTTTTTCATTACTCATATAGTTTATTCTCCCGTTTATGCATCAATATTAATAAATATTAGTAAATTGCTAGTTGTTATATAATTCGTTGAAAATCAAGTGTTCTTATAGATAATTTATATTAATTATTTTAAAAAAAGTACGTTTTATCTAAATTCAATCACTTTCATGCTTTAAAATAAATATAAATATTAATATTTATTCATCTGATATATTAAATATATTTATATACTCTATATAGCATATCATATGAATATGTATTGTATTTTAATTCTCTATATTCTAAATATAGTGAATTATAAATATTTCTGTTTTATTATAATTCAAATTATGCTTAACAATAGTATTCTATCAGGATTTTCATTAGCTATATAATTTTTTGATTCACTGAAATATATACAAAGATTACAATAAACAAAGAAATAAAATCTGTGTAAACATTCCAGTGTTCATTTTATATTAGGTAGAAATAACTGTCTCATTAATCTTATTTCTAATAAATATTATTCATGACTATTTAATTATAGACTTTCCGCCCATGTATGGTCGCAAAATAACTGGTATATTTACAGAACCATCTTCATTTAAATTATTTTCTAAAAATGCTATTAGCATCCTCGGAGGTGCAACTACTGTATTATTTAATGTATGAGCAAAATATTTACCATTTTCTCCATCAACACGTATTTTTAATCGTCGTGCTTGTGCATCTCCTAAATTAGAACAGCTACCTACTTCGAAGTATTTTTTCTGTCTTGGTGACCATGCTTCTACGTCAATTGATTTTACTTTTAAATCAGCCAAATCTCCAGAACAGCACTCCAATGTTCTAACTGGTATATCTAGTGTTCTAAATAAATCTACAGTGTTTTGCCACAATTTATCAAACCAAATATTGCTTTCCTCAGGCTTACAAACCACTATCATCTCTTGCTTTTCAAATTGATGAATTCTGTATACTCCTCTTTCCTCAATTCCATGAGCCCCTTTTTCCTTTCTAAAACAAGGAGAATAACTGGTTAATGATTGAGGTAGAGATGATTCAGGTAAAATTGTATCTATAAACTTACCAATCATTGAATGCTCGCTAGTTCCAATCAAGTATAAATCTTCACCTTCTATTTTATACATCATTGCATCCATTTCTGCAAAACTCATAACTCCTGTTACAACATCACTACGAATCATAAAAGGAGGAATACAATATGTAAATCCACGGTCAATCATAAAATCCCTAGCATAAGATATAACTGCAGAATGTAGTCTGGCGATATCACCCATTAGATAATAAAATCCATTTCCAGCAACCTTTCTGGCACTATCTAAATCTAATCCATCAAATTTATTCATTATATCAGCATGATAAGGTATTTCAAAATCTGGAACTACAGGTTCTCCATAACGTTGAACTTCAACATTTTCACTGTCATCTTTTCCTATAGGTACACTAGGATCAATTATGTTTGGAATAGTCATCATAATAGATTTTATCCTAGTTTCTAATTCACTTTCTCTTGTTTCTAACTTTGATAAAAGTTCAGAATCCTCCAAAACTTTTTTCTTCATTTCTTCAGCTTCATCTTTTTTACCTTGAGCCATTAATCCGCCGATTTGCTTAGAAATCTTGTTTCTCCCTGCTCTCAGTGCATCTGCCTTTTGCTTTGTCTCTCTGTTTTCAACATCCAATTGAATTACCTCATCTACTAAAGGTAACTTTTTATCCTGAAATTTATTAGTTATATTTTGTTTTACTATTTCAGGATTTTCTCTTACAAATTTTAAATCTAACATTTATTAATCCTCCAAAATTTTATTTTAAAATAAAAAAATTCCTTCATCTACTATGGGACGAAAGAATCCGTGTTGCCACCCAAATTGCTAACTATTAAAAAAGCTAACCACTCGAAAAGTATTATAAAGGTTACCAACCCTCGATATCTATTACCGATAGCTCCAAAAGTGGAAAGATTTAACCTTTCACCGATTCACACCATCCATCGGCTCTCTGTAGAAATTTATAAATCGTAGCTTTTATCAACGCAATTATTTTATTAACATATTTTGTGTTATTATATACTATTTTATACAAATTAACAAGTTAAAAATAAAATTAAAATTTGTATTGACTTTCATTAAAACTTCACCATCATACATATTAATACCCCCTGAACAGCATCCTGCCTCAGGGGGCTATATTATTTTATTCTTCTACTGGTTCATAACCAACTACTGTCCAAGTACCTGTTGCATCTTCTTTAATTAAACGTTTAAGATAAACCTTGTTTATTAGGGATTGGTCGTTATTAACTTCAACTTCAATATCAAAAGAACCTCAATCATTGCTGGATTAGATGGTATTTCGCTTGTTTTTGGCATCTGAATAATACTCTCTATTTCTTGTTTTTAAAAATTTTTCTATAGTTTTATCGTTTTCTCATATTGCTCAACATCTAAGTAAGATGTTCAATTATCCAAGAAGCTCTGAAATAGGTCTCAAATGTGTTAGATGTATGTTCTTGAATTTCTCTTACTCCTCCGCCGTCCAACTTCATATTTTCGACAAATTCAAGTATACTCATTTTATGTTCATTGGTCACTTGCAGATCATCGTATATTAATAATGCAAAATATGTGGCAGTAATGGAAGATTGTCTGTATTCTGATGAAGCACAGTAACCCCCATCAGCTGAATTATAGAAACTATCACATAGATTGATAATTTTATTGTTGTCAACTTCAATACCATAATACTTAAGCAATTGTAATAAGTAGTATAGTTCATCTAGTCTACCAACCTGGTTTAAATCCACATCGTAAATTGATTTATACTCGTATTTCTGACCGGATATGTCACTCAATGCATGAAAGTAATACAGCTCCTCAAAGGACATCTTATCCTGTTGGTAGCTGTCTGCCAATGTTTGAAATGCCGAGCTTATATCAACAGTATTTTCAGCGTTTAATGTTTCATACACCATATAATAATAGTATAGGTCGGAAATGCTACGATAAGATTGAGGCTGTGTCCTTTTCGCATACGCCAAGACCTTTTTAGCATCATAAGAGAAAGAATGCAGATCCGACAATTGAGTACCATAATACAATGTTCTAATACTCTGCCAGAAAGGGCAAAGATACAGCTTATATTCGAAAAATGATTTTATTGAAGGGTCGTCTACTTCAATATCATTGTGAGAAAGAATCGTATAAACTTCATATTTCGTTTGTATATCTAGTCCCGCATAGTATTCTTTAAAATCATAAACAGTGAGTATTATACCACTATTAGCAGTCCCCGAAATATTCAACTGGTCTTCAATCTGAAGCATTTTCATAATAGTTGTACTTAATACTGAGATATTATTGAGATCGATACTCGATACTAATGCCTGAAGTCTATTATCTATACTGTTATACCTCTGGACAATTATGTCATGTTCTATTTGACCACTTAATAGCATTATCTCGATGCAATCAAGGTCTTTTACCAATTCAAGAAATTCAGTGGCTGAATCGTTAAATGTTGACTCAACCAGTTCAACTAAGTCATTGAAATTGTCATCTTTAAAGTTAAAATTGACAGAAGCTTTGATTAGTAAAGCTGCCTTTGCCGCAACATCTTCTTCATTCGTATTTAGTAGTAGCTCACGAGTCAACCTAGATATCTGTTCATCGTATACTGATGGTTCAGATATGATATTATGGTTATATCGATATAGTTCGCTACATAGATAGACAACATATTCCTCTCCATACTGGTCAATATCAGATTGGTAATAATATTGATTATCCATAGAAGATAAATCATCAATTATTTCATCGGCATTTATTGTCATATTTACAGCTTCTGATGATTTGATGTTCCATACCAGATTGTAAAGACTGAAAGTATCAATGCTAAAATCACGTTCTGCAAAATATGCAAGTATATCATCTTCATAATAGCGATATTTTATCCAATCACTAAACGTATCGCTTTCATTAGCGGTGTAATAGTCACATCCGGACAAAAAAAATAGCATAATTGCTAAGATAACAAATATTTTTTTCATTTTCTCACCCTTTTTGATATAGTTTAGGAGAGGTCTCCTCTTGAGACCTCTCCATTTAGTCCGACAATCAAGCACTGGATCCATCTGAACAACTGATAGTTTTGTTTGTAGAGCCGTACGTGAATGTAGTGTCTACTGTATGAGAAAGATAAACGATAAGCCCGTTCATTTCGATGTTCTCATATTCATGAGAAAGGTACCAATGATCTTCAATTTTGGAAGTAAAAGTTATTTTTCCAGTGGTTATGCTTCCATCCCATCCATCTCCGTTAAAACCAGTGAGACCAGTAGCAGCAAGGGTATCTTTCATAGTGATTTTATCAATATCATAGGGATCATCTCCTCCCCAAAATGATATTGAGGTACCCTTTGCAGTATAAGTTAATCCAAGATTACTTCCCTTGATGTACGTATCAAAAGTAATATGTACCTCGTCATTTAGGAATTCTGCATCATAGTTGTCACTCAAGTAGATATCTACCAAATAGTAAGGAACAATTTTAGGCGGTCCTACGTACTTGACGTCCGACTCAATAGTACTTACTTTGTCTGTTGAATCCTGGTATATGATGACAGTATCTGCAAATGCCGATACAGACATTGAAGCTAACATAGCTATTCCAAGAACAAGACTAATTATTTTCTTCATTGTATATTCCTCCCTTTTATTTTTTGTTTGTAAGAACACAAATTGTTAAGCGAGGGCCTCTCTTATGACTTATGCCTTACGTCAACACCAGCACATCATAATCGTTTGATGTAGATGCTTTATCATGAGTATACCATAAACAAGCTTTAATGTCAATAATTGTTTTTGTTGGTAAATAATTACTATAATTGATTTGTGACAGGGCTTTGACAGTTGAAGAATAAAAAATCGATAAAGTCATTGGAAAGACTTTATTTTTTTTGTCAAATTTTATATTTTTATGTTGCGTTCGGTAGCGTGTTATGTTATAATATAAGGGATTGGAGGGATTTGTTATGAGGTTAAAAATATCAAAATCAAAAAATTCTACATCTCTTTATGTTATAAAAACTATATATGTAGATGGAAAAGAATATACAAAAACGGTTGAAAAATTAGGTACAGTTGCTGATTTAGAAAAAAAATTAAAAGGTCAAGATCCTATTGAATGGGCAAAACAATATGTTGCAGAACTTAATGAAAAAGAAAAAGAAGCAACACTAGATGTTGTCGTGAAATACTCACCAATAAAAAAGATAAATAAAGATGAACAAAATTCTTATAATGCGGGATATTTGTTTCTCCAACAAATTTATCATGATCTTAAGCTACGTAAAATATGCAATGAAATATCAAGGAATTACAAATTTGGTTTTTATTTAAACTCAATTCTTTCTAGGTTAATTTATGGAAGAATTATTTACCCTTCTTCTAAACTTGCTACATATCAACTTTCTAAAAACTTTATTGAACAACCCAATTTCGATTTGCATCAGATATATAGGGCGCTTGAAATCATTGCTAAAGAAACAGATTATATTCAATCCTCTCTATATAATAATAGTTTGAAAATTTCAAAAAGAAATACTGGTATTCTTTACTATGACTGTACAAATTATTTTTTTGAAATTGAGCAGGAAGACGGATTAAAAAAATATGGTGTATCAAAAGAACACAGACCTAATCCAATAGTTCAAATGGGACTTTTTATGGATGGGGATGGCATCCCTTTAGCTTTTAGCATAAATAAAGGCAATACCAATGAACAGGTTACCTTGACACCTTTGGAAGAACAAATTCTTTCAGATTTTAATGTTTCTAAATTTGTTGTATGTACGGATGCAGGGCTTGCGTCTACTGATAATCGAAAATTTAATAATATTGGAGGAAGAGCTTTTATCACAACCCAATCTGTCAAGAAATTAAAGAAACATCTTAAGAAATGGGCCCTAGATACAAATGACTGGCATCTATCGGATAAGAATAAAGTTTATGATATTTCAAATCTTGATGAAGAAAAGTACAAGGATAAAATTTTTTACAAAGAACGTTGGATCAAAGAAGATGGACTGGAACAAAAGTTAATAGTTACTTATTCTATCAAATACAAAAACTATCAGCGTTTAATTCGCAATAATCAGATTGAACGTGCTAAAAAGGTAATTAACACAAATCCTACAAAGCTTAAAAAATGCAATTCTAATGATTACAAAAGGTTTATCACTAAAACGCATTGCACCTCCGAAGGTGAAATTGCTGAAAAGGAATTATTAAGTATTGATACAAATTTAATTGTAGAAGAAGAAGTATTTGATGGGTTTTATGCTGTATGCACTAATCTTGAGGATGATGCTTCCCGAATAGCTGAAATCAACAGAAGACGATGGGAAATCGAAGAGTGCTTTAGAATTATGAAAAGCGAATTTAAAGCAAGACCAGTATATTTAAGTCGTGATGACAGAATAATTGCACATTTTACTACATGTTTTATTTCACTAATTATATACCGTCTACTTGAAAAAAGATTAGGTGAAAAATATACTTGTCATGAAATTGTAAAGTGTTTGAAAAACATGAATCTTTATGAAGTAAAAGGTGAAGGATATGTACCTACATATACTAGGACTGATTTAACAGATGACTTACATGAAATATTTGGTTTTCATACAGACTATCAAATTACAAAAATAAAAGATATGAAAAAAATTTTAAAGTTAACAAAAAAATAAAAAAGTACGCATTTTTTAATATATAATTAAATCCATGAAACTCTTTGTATAAGAGAGTTTCATGGATTTCTATTTTAATTAACTGTCAAAGATGAGATTATATACTATTTTATACAAATTAACAAGTTAAAAAAATTAAAATTCAACTATTAAAGTTAAAATAATTCTAAGTTTGTTATAGTTAATTAAAAAGATTACGGTATTTCATTTAAATCAATAATAATTTTGTTGCAATTTTTACATCTATAGCATAATACCTTTGGACTTGAGCTTAATACCTCCCCACCAAATACTGTAAATTTTTCGATAAGGTTCATGTTTTTTTCGTGCCATTTAAAAGAATACCTTCCACTATCAATAAATCCTTCTATTAAATCTGTGTTACAATATGGACATTCCAATTTCATAATCTCCCCCTATTTTAGATAATTTTTATATATTTTTTTTTGAGTAATACCAAACCCTGTAAAATTTAGTATATTGCTTTGAGGTCATAGTAATACTTTTACCATTACCCTCAAATAAATAAGCTGAACCAAATTGTTCTATAAACTTAACGCTATTTTCTTTCTCAATAAAGCCAAACAATTCATTCTTATTATTAGATTTTGTAAGATAAGTAATAGGGTTATTATTAATTTTTACATAATTGTTTGAAACATTTAATTGAATAATTCCTTTGAAAATCGGTAGTGGATTACCCTCTTGAAATATGACATCCTTGTTTACTAACGTAAATATAATTAGTATAATAACTGCAATCAATATAAAATATTTCTTCTTAATTTTCATAAATCGACCTCAAATATTAATTTTTATATTTAACCTTCCCCTAAATTTGAAAAGCATTAGTAATTTGGTTACAAATGCTTTGTTAAATAATAATAAATTATACCTAAAATAGATAGTTACTCATACCTTAATGATTCGATTGGATCTGCCTTTGCTGCTTTCTTTGCAGGATAATAGCCAAAAAATACACCTATAATCATTGAAAATATAACTGCAATTATAATGGAAGAAGGGTTAACAACTATGGGAATGGATATAATTGCCCCTCCAATCATAACTAATCCTATACCAAGGGCTGTTCCAACTATTCCTCCAAGGGCAGAAAGAGCAGCAGATTCAATTATAAATTGGAACAAAACATCATTGGTTCTTGCTCCAAGAGCTTTTTTAATTCCTATCTCCCTAGTTCTTTCTGTAACGGAAACAAGCATGATGTTCATAATTCCAATTCCACCTACTAGTAATGATATTGCTGCTATGGCAGCTACCGCTAAAGACATTCCTCCTAAAACACCATCTACTGATGCCTGGTCTTCCTGAGCAGTATAAAACATGTAATTTTCTTTTTCCCTATGTTTTAAATTTGCCACATATGATAGAAATTCATCTCCAACAGAATCGACTGAATATTTTTCATTTACGAATATATCTAATCCACTAGAACCATAGCTGCTTGGATAAGGCATTGTATATGGTATATAACTCTCCTCATATCTGCTTGGTCCTTGAAGGAGAGCTAATATTGGTGACTGCTCCTTTTTATATACTCCGATAATTAACAAATCTTCTAAATTATTATTTATTTTCACTCTTATAGTTTTACCTATAACATTTTCTATACCAAATAAGCTAACTGCAGCATTTTGTTCTAATACTACTGACTTGCTTTTTCTGTCTATATCATTTTGATTAATCATTCTTCCGTAAAGCATTTTAATATCTTGAACCTTGTCAAAACCTGCATTGATACAGTCCATACTAAGCTTAATAGTTTTTTTATTTACAGTAACATCGCTTTGTACTGATTCAGATGGGCATAAGTAAGATAACTTATCACCAAATCTTTCTTCAAGAAGTTCCAAATCTTCATCATAAAAAAAATCTGTGGATCTCACTTCATCCATTCTATACATATATAAATAAGCACGATTTTTTCCTATGCCTTTGTATATATCATTCATTGCACCCTTCATGCTGTCTCCTATAGAAACTATTGCTATTACAGAACTTATGCCTATAATAATTCCCAACATAGTAAGTAAAGAACGCATTTTATTTGATAAAATAGATTGAAACGCTATTTTAATATTCTCAAGCCAAATTATTTTGAACACCTTCTTTCCTTCTGTCTTCAATAATGATACCATCTTTAAAAACTATAACTCTATCTGCATATTCTGCTATATCAGGCTCGTGTGTTACTAATATAATACTATTGCCTTCCTTATGAAGATTAGTGAAAAGTTCCATAATTTCTATAGAAGATTGTGTATCTAAATTTCCTGTAGGTTCGTCTGCCAAAATAATTGGAGGATTGTTTGCCATGGCTCTAGCTATGGCAACCCTCTGCTTTTGTCCACCAGACAACTCATTTGGAAGGTGATGAATTCTATCAGTAAGTCCTACCTTTCCTAACAGTTCTAATGACCTCTGCTTCCTTTGAGATGGTTTGGTTTTAGCGTATATCATGGGAAGTTCAACGTTTTTAAACACACTTGTACGTGGTATCAAATTAAATGCTTGAAATACAAAACCAATTTTTTTATTTCTAATAAGGGACAGCTCATCGGTATTTTGTTTACTTATTGATATACCATCTAATAAATACTGTCCGTCTGTTGGTTTATCTAAACAGCCTAAAATATTCATAAGAGTTGATTTACCTGAGCCAGAATGGCCCATAATTGCTATAAATTCCCCATAACCTATTTCAAGATTGACATTCTTTAGGGCGTGGACTTCTACCGAACCTGCCTTATAGATTTTATTTAAATTTTTTATGCTTATCATTTTATCCATTATTATACCTTCGCTATTCCATTTCATTTTCATTAGGTGTGACAATCATACCTTCTGTAAACGTAATATCCGGGTTAACTACAACTTTCATTCCCTCTGTTAATTCCGTACCTTTTATTTCGGTTTCAAGATCAGTTTCAAGTCCAATTTCTACTGATATAGATTTAAGTGAATTGTCGTCATTTAAGATATATATTTTATATGATGAGTTTTCATCTTGAACTAATGCTCCTGATGGAATTGCAAATACATTCTCAGCTTTTGCAACCTTAATTTTGGCAGTAGCAAGTACTCCTGCAATTAGGTTAGCAGGTTTTTCTGTTACATTAATTAAAACAGGTATAACCCTTTCCATTGAATTAGCTTCTTTTTGTTCTGCTGTAGGTGAGATCCTTGCTACTATACCTTTTGCAGAATCTTCGCTCAATACATCTGAATATATATCTACATCTTGCTCGGGTTTAATTTTATTAATATCAAATTCACTTATATATACTTTCATTTGAAGTTTATCTAAATTTTCAACTACAAACATTGCTTTTTCATCTTCTGTATCTTTTGCATATCTACCTAAATTAACATTTACTCTTGTAACAGTTCCATCTATAGGACTTTTAATATAAACCTTTTCTAAGTTTTCCTTTTTTTGATCTAACTCGTATTTCTGAATTTCCATGCGTTTTTCTTCTGCAGAAGGCAATACAATTTTACCATTTACTACATTATAACTTTCTATGGCTTTTTTTGCTTCTAACAGACTATTTTTAATTTTCTCAAAAGATTCTTCTGTTATTATTTCATTTTCTAATAATTCTTTGTTTTGATTATAATCTTTTTCAAGTTCTTCTATTTGTAATATACTTTTATCATATTCTATTTGCATTGTTCTAAGCTTTTCTTGCTGCTCTAGTTTCATCAATTCAATCTGGTTTTCTGCTTCTATAATATCCTTTTTTAACTCTTCACTATCTAATATAGCTAACACTTGATCTTTTGAAACAATATCTCCTTCTTTAACCTTTATATCTACGATTTCATAATTTAAAGGGGATACTACCTCAGCTTTTTCAATTCCATCTAGTGTAGATTTCACAGATATAATTTTCTCAATTGATTTATTACTTAATTCAATCAAATTTACAGATGTAAAAGTTTCTTTTGAATTCTTCTTTTTCACACCTATAAAAACTATTACCACAATGAACAATAGTATAAAAGTAATTATAAGCTTCTTTTTTTTAAATATTTTTTTCATTTTCCTCTCCCAATTTAATAATTTATAATACTAAAACTCACCGACTAATATATATTACTATATCAAACTAGCAAAATCAATAAAAATTGACAATATTTAGTATTAATGTTTTCTAGTTTTATTTTAATGGCAAATTCCATATCATATTTTTTAGATATGATATGGAATTAAGTTTTGGAAATACAATAATAAATTAACTTACTATCTTGTAGTAAGTTCTTGCAGTTAAGGCATACACTATTGCATAAAATATAGTAAAAACAAATATGGTTATAACAGCACATATTGCAAATAACGGTATATTTGAAAGATTTAACAATAAAAGTAATTTAGTTATTACCTTAAAAGCAAAAGCTAAGTGAATTACAGCTGCAACAAGTGGCATAAAGAATACTGTCAAAATCTGAGATTGAATTGACTTTTTTATTTCACCATGACTCATGCCAACCTTTTGCATAATTTCAAACCTTTCTTTATCATCATAACCTTCAGCAATCTGCTTGTAATATATAATAAGAACTGTTGCCATAATAAATAAAAATCCTAAGAATAAACCAAGAAAAAACAAACCTCCATAAATAGAAAGAAAAGTTGATCTTGAACTTTCAGCTCCCTCAGCATAAGCATTTATTCCACTATTATTTATTGCATTTTGCAATGAAGAAACAAGATGTATTTGAACATCCTTATCTGCATTGACATCAAAACCATAATAGTATGAAAGCTCTCCCATATCTCCATCTTCAATCATTAACTCATCATATATTTTATTAATTGTCTCTATACTATCTACTACTACAAAATAACTATTAGTTAATGCTACAAGATTTCTTTTTTCCGAATAAAGACTATCAAGTCGTTCTTTAATTGATAATTTAAAATTATTAAAACTTATTATATTACTAGGTATATCACCGCTTGCAACATATAACAGCGCTTCATCACTTGATAAAGATAGGTTTTTGTTCTCCATCTTATTATATTCATCTATTGTAACAAATAAGAGCATTGACATGTTTTTAGATATATAAGAAGAGGATTCAGCACTAATAAAGTTAGAATCATCATTTTGCATTGCAGCAATGCTTATAGAACGATACCTACTTACATTCATAATATTAACATCTAACATTGATGTTTGCTTTTCAATTATATTATCTAATTGTACTGCTTGTTCATCTGAAATATCTGTATCTTCAACAATAATATTTCTAGGGTAACGAGTTCGTAATACGTCTTCCATTCCAATATACATAGAAATTGTAGTAGAAATCATAATTATTACAGCAGTTGATAAAATGCATATATTTGAAAGACCTACTGCATTTTGTTTCATACGATAAATCATACCAGAAACAGAAATAAAATGTTTAGACTTATAATAATATTTTTTATTATTGCGAAGCACCTTTAAAACTGCTACACTGCCTGCTGTGAACAAGCAATAAGTACCTATCATTACTAAAACAACAGCGACAAAAAAAATGTTAATAGCTGCTATTGGAGACTCTGTAGTTAGTGCAATATAGTAGCCACTACCAAGACAAATCGTACCAATAATTGTTAAAATCCACTTTGTTTTTGGTTCTTTTTCACCTATATTACTACCTTTTAACAATTCAACTGGCTTAGAAATATAAACTTGAAAAATATTATAACCTAGGTTTAATGTGAAAATACCAACAAACAACAAAAGCGTATAACAAACAGCCTTAATTGGTATTTCAAAACCAAATGTTACTTCAAAATTAATGATTCTAAAAAGAAATAATATCATAAGTTTACTAAAAAGAATTCCCGCTAAAATTCCAGTCAAAATACTTAGAATTGAAATAAATAATGTTTCAAAAAACATAATACTTGCAACATGTTTTTTTTCCATACCTAAAATATTAAAAAGCCCAAATTCTTTCTTTCTGTTTTTAATTAAGAAACTATTAGTATAAAACAAAAAAATCACAGAAAAAATACCTGTAACTACTGTACCTAAAAACAGAAGGGTTCTTAGGCTTTCCTTTTCACTTAAACTCCCTATATCTTTTGCTAACACTAAAAAATACATATTATAAAACATCATAATTGTTCCAATACAAGTTAATATATATGGAATATACATTTTTGAATTCTTTTTTATATTGTTAATTGCAAGTTTTGGATAAAACAACTTATTCATTTCTTCCACCACCTGTTGCAATCATAGTTAAGGTATCAGAAATTTTTTGATACATTTCTTCATTAGAATTAGTGCCTTTATATATCTGATGAAACACTTCTCCATCTCTTATAAATAAAACCCTTTTAGCATGACTTGCAGCTTTTGTACTATGTGTAACCATAAGTATTGTTTGACCTTCATCATTAATTTCTGAAAATATCTTTAACAATCCTTCTGTAGCTCGAGAATCAAGTGCCCCCGTAGGCTCATCAGCAAGAATTAACTGTGGGTTTGTGATTAGTGCTCTTGCAATAGCAGTTCTTTGCTTTTGACCCCCGGAAATTTCATATGGGAACTTAAGTAGAATATCACTTATTTCAAGCTTTTTAGCAATATGTTTTAATTTATCATTCATTTCGTCAAATGACTTTCCTGCTAAAACAAGTGGTAGAAAAATATTATCTTGTATTGAAAATGTATCAAGTAAATTAAAATCTTGAAATACAAAACCAAGATTATCCCTTCTAAATGCAGAAATTTCTTTTTCATTAATTAAAGAAATATTATTTCCATTTAAAAGAATTTCACCGCCTGTAGGTTTATCAAGAGCTGCAAGAATATTAAGCAATGTTGTTTTTCCAGAACCAGATTCACCCATAATTGCAATATATTCACCTTTTTCAATTGAAAATGAAACGTTGGAAAGCGCTTGAACAGGATTTCCACCAAAACGCGTTGTATAAATTTTTCTTAAATTGTTAACTTCTAAAAGTGGCATAATTATTTCCTCCAATATTTTCTTTATGTTCATATAGTAACAAAAGAGAAAATGACTTACCATAACTTTGGCTTACATTTTATCTACAAATCTTACATTTTAGTAAGGTTAAATTATTCTACTCTAATATCAGTAACATCAAGTCCAATTTTAACTTTAGTACCCTTTCCAACCTGAGATTCAATAGTAATAGTATGAGACAAGTTATTTAAAATTCTTTTACAAAGATACAATCCAATTCCGGTAGATTTTTTATATAACCTGCCATTATATCCGGTGAATCCTCTTTCGGATATTCTAGGTAAATCTTCTTTTTCAATCCCAATTCCTGTATCTTCAATAACTAGTGTTTCAGGCATATTTTTATCCATATATATTAATATTTCACCTTCATTTGTATATTTAAGCGAATTTGATAATATTTGTTCTATAACGAACCCAAACCATTTTTCATCAGTTAACACCTTATAATTTAATTCTTCATAACTTAACTTGATTTTCTTACGAATAAATAATTTTAAGTATTTTCTAACTGATTGCTTTATAATATCATCAAGCAAGTATCTTTTAATCAATAAATCAGAATGCATATTCTCCATTCTTAAATATTGCAATACCATTTCAACATACTGCTCTACCTTAAAAAGCTGCTCTAAAAGTTCAATATTTGTGTTAGATTGTTCCGATTGTAAAAGTAGCCTCATAGCAGCAATAGGCGTTTTAATTTGATGTGCCCAAATAGTATAATAATCTAACATATCATTATAAGCATTATCCTTATCACTTATAATTTCAGCTCTTTTTTTATCAATAATACTAATTAATTCTTGATAGTCTTTTTCAATCAAATCTTTTGAATTAGCAAATACAAAATCAGAAATAGTTATACTATTTTTCAATTTATCAAGTATCAAATGTTTTTTGTAAAAATTAATAAAATCAACAATACCAACTAGTAAAATAAAAACACTTGTCAACAAAATTGAATAAACAACAGCCTCTAAAGGTAATATGTACAATGAAAAAACTAATAAAAAAATCCCAAACGATATTAGTACTACTGTCACCATTAAAATATTTCGTTTTATATATGAATTTAAAACATTTATAAAATCATTCATCTCATTCCACCATATACCCAAGACCCTTTTTAGTTGTAATAAAATTATTTAGTCCAGATTCAGTAAGCTTTTTTCGCAAACGTGTCATATTAACTGTCAAAGTATTGTCATCAATGAAATTATCACTTTCCCAAAGGCGTTGCATTATTTCTTCACGGGAAACTACTTTCTCTAAGTTTTCCATTAGAAGCTGCAATATTTTATAATCATTTTTTGTTAAATCAATTTTTTGATTGTTATAATGCAATGTTGTATCGCTAAGATTTAGAACAACACCATTATGTTCAATTACATTAATTTGTGAGTGAAATGAATAAGTACGTCTTATAAGTGCTCCAACTTTAGCATTTAAAACATTCAAATCAAATGGTTTTGCAATAAAATCATCTCCGCCCATATTCATAGCCATAACAATATTCATATTATCATTAGCTGAAGATATAAAAACAACAGGAACTTTAGACACTTTTCGTATTTCACTGCACCAATGAAAACCATTAAAGTATGGTAGCATTATATCAAGCAAAATAAGATGCGGTTCAAATTTAATTACCTGTTCTGTTATATTTTTAAAATCAGTAGCATAAATAACATTGTAATTCCATTTGTTTAAATAATCATTTATTGCTTTTGCAATTGTGATATCATCTTCTACAATCATAATATTATACATAATTAATTCTCCTAAGTTCATTTGCTGTAAGCATTATAATTATATCACATTTATAGTTTAATTAACTATTAAAAGATATGAATATATAAAAAATTTAATAAAGAAACAATAATGCTACTGTTTATACAACTTCTATTTAAAATATTTAAGTTACAGTTTCTTAACACACTACATATAATGATGTAAATATTATATAAGAAAGGTGAAATCAATGAATAATTATTATCACGACAACAATTTACATAAAACAATGACTTTAACAGGGCAGGGTCAAGTTACTTTAGTTCCTGATACAGCTGTTATCCACTTAGGTGTTCAAACTAATGGAGAAAATTTAGTAACTATTCAATCCGAAAACGCAAAAACAACACAATCAATTATTCAAGCTCTTCAAAGAATGGGAATTTCTGATGTAAAAACCTCACAATACACCATAAATAAAATATATGATTATGAGGATGGTAAACAAATAGATAGGGGATATTCAGTACGAAATATCCTTGAAATAAGAACTAACAATTTAGAATCAGTAGGTAAAATCATTGATACTTCTGTTAGCTTAGGTGCTAATGTTGTAGATCTAATTTCATTTGAAGTATTAAATAAAGAATATTATTATCAACAAGCACTCAATCTTGCTATAATGAATGCAATTCAAAAATCAGAATCAATTGCCAGAAACTTAGGACTATCCACAAATCCAATACCAACACGTATTGTTGAAAATAGTTCATTGCCAATCCCAAGACCATATAGACGTGAGCTTGCATCAGAAACACCAATATTACCAGGAAATATAAGCATTGATGCCTCTGCTACAATTGATTTTTCATATTGAACAAAAAAATGATGCGGTGGGGACTGTCCCCAGCGCATCACCTTAATTTAATTCCAGTATAATAAAGTGGGTCTCTTGGTAAGGAATACGGTGGAGAGTACGCTAGGTCAAGATGGATTAAATCTTCTGCTTTAGCTTTTAGCGTAATAGCAGTTACAAGAACATCTAATCTCTTATCAACACCTTCATATCCAATTATTTGAGCTCCTAGTAGTTTGCCAGTTTTTTTGTCTCCTACCGCCTTTATAACAATTGGCTTTCCTCCCATATATCCTGGCTTACTTATTTTTTTATCAATAGACACTACAACATCATATCCATGTTTTATTGCTTCTTCTTCAGATAATCCCGTTTGTCCTACGGTCATATCAAAAATTCTATAAATTCCAGTTCCCAATACTCCTTTAAATTCATCACCTTTACCAGTTATATTACTTCCTGCAATAGTTCCTGTTTTATTTGCAGTAGACCCTAAAGGTCTATAAAGAGGTTTACCTGTTATTGAATTAAACAATTCAATGCAATCACCACAACTGTATATGTCATGTACGTTTGTTTTCATATGTTTATCAACTTTAATAGCACCAGTAATACCAAGTTTAACTCCTGATTGTTTAGCTAACTCAACATTTGGTTTTATCCCTGTAGCCAAAAGTACAATTTCTGCTTCAATTAAACTTCCATCTTCTATAATAACCCCTTTTTCATTTATTTCAATAGTATTAGTATCGGTATAAACAGTTACTCCATTTTCATTTAGATAATTTTCAATATAGACGGTCATATCTTTATCAATACCTTTAGAAATTGTAGACCTAGCAATAAGTGTTACGTCCATACCAAGATTATTAAAACTTTCACTCATTTCAAGTCCTATAAAGCCACCCCCAATAACAACAGCTTTTTTAGGAACTTCCCTTTCTATAAAAGTTTTTATTCTGCTCATATCATTAATGTTCCTTAAAACAAAAACATTGTTTCTTTCAGATCCCTTTATTTGTGGTACAGTTGAAGTTGCTCCAGTTGCAATAACTAGTTTGTCATATTTATCTTGTGTAATTTCATCAGTCACCATATTTCTTACAGTAATGAACTTATCATAAGAATTTATTGATAAAACTTCATGCTCTACAAAAATCTCAATATTATTTTTGTTCTTAAAATATTCAGCATCTCTTGGAACTAATTCATCTAAATCACTAATTTCATTGCTTATGTAATATGGCATACCACATCCAGCATATGAGATATATTTATCTTTTTCGTAAATAATAATTTCCGCTTCCTTATTGTTTCTTCTTATTTCTGTAGCAGCTGATGTTCCCGCAGCTACAGCACCTATAATAACTACACGCATAAAACCTCCTATAATATCTTATTATATAATATTATATACCCACTCTATGCAAATTTAAGCTAAATGATTCGAAAAATCAGCTCATAATTCTTCCTTACCTACTTAATCTCACATTAATCCTGCCATTTTTTAATAATTTTTATAAGTGCTTACTAAATTTATTTATATTTTTCAAATAAAAATCTCCATGTTAGTAACATGGAACTAATACAAGCATATAATACATTATAGCTACCGGAAAACGCTAGCTGGATAATAATTTTTGAGGGCGGAGTCGGCACATTATTGTGTTCCGACTGCCCTAAATTTATGTAACATTTTTTATCCATTTTTTTGACATAACTCTAGGAATTGAAATTATAGCTTTTACTATTTCCTCTACACTTACTAAAGCGACTACAAAGTATACAGGTAATTTCAATATAAGCGCTCCAACAAATGCCATAGGTACTCCTATTAGCCATACAGAACCTATTTCTAGAAACATGGAAAAGGTAGTATCTCCCCCTCCTCTTAAAACACCAACAATAACTGTTGCATTAAATGTTTTTATAAAGAAGACTAATCCCATTACTAACATAATACTTTTAGCGGTATCCTGTAATCCTATATCTAAATTTCTAAAAAGTTTTAATGTTAAATCTGAAGATACTATCATTATAAATCCAAATATAATACCCAACAAACTTGAAATAATTAGAAAATTAATTGCATAGTCATATGCTTCTTTTTCTTCGCCTTGCCCTATCTTATTACCTATCATTACGCTGCTTGAATTAGCCAATCCTCTAAAAATTACAAAAAAAACATTTTGAATTGTAGTAACTACTTGTATAGCTGCCGTTGCTTCTTCTCCAATCTTTGCGTAAGCTATAGAATACATAACTTGACCTAATGCCCAAAATCCCTCGTTAAGAATTACTGGCGAAGTAGTTTTTAAATACTTATTCACAAACTCTTTATTCCAACCAAATAATTCCTTTACAGTACCTGCTAGAGGCCCTCTAGATGAATATACAGCGTATAATAATAATGAAATCTCTATTATCCTTGCTAATAAAGTACCTATTGCAGCCCCCTTTACTCCCAAGGCTGGTAATCCTAATTTACCAAACATAAATATATAATTAAAAATTGTATTCGAACTGAAAGAAACAATTGATATCTTTAAAGGTATATTAGCGTTTCCAGTGCTTCTTAGCCCTATACTAATTACAAAACTAATGGCAGTAATTATATATGAAAATGCTACTATCCTAAGATATTCACTCCCTAACCGCACTGTTTCAGGAATGTTTATAAAAATCTTCATTAAAAATTCTGGGAAAAATACAGCCGACATAGTGAATATAATTCCTACCAAAGTACTAATAAATATTGCTAATCCTAATACTTTTCTAATGTTATATATATCTTTTTTACCCCAGTATTGAGATATAAATACAGACGAACCTGTACTTATTCCAAAAATTATTAATATGTAAAAAAAGAAAATTTGATTTGCCAAACCAACTGCTGCAATGCTTGATTGTCCTAAGCTACTCGTCATTAAAGTATCAACCATATTTAATGATGATGTAATTAAATTTTGCAGCGATATGGGAATAGCTATTGATAACATAGACTTCAAAAATAATTTGTCTTTATAAAATTTCATTTATTCCTCCAAAATAACTTATTATCATATTTGTATAATAAATGTTATATTTTTTTAACCATTATAATCACACCAGCTTTAATTCTAATATATTATACACTAAATTTTACTGAATACAAATACATTTATACTTTATTTATACTGTAAAATTTAGCATAAAAAAAACATAACTCACTATTATGTTTTTTTAGTATGATATATCTATTTGAATGTTACTATTGTTACTCCATCTCCGCCTTCATTGAAATTCCCTAGCCTAAAATCCTTGACATGCTTATTCTTTTTAAGAAATTGGGTAATGCCTTCTCTTAGAATTCCCATTCCTTTACCATGAATAATTTGAATTTCATTTAAATTTGACATAAATGCATCATCTAAATATTTATCTATTTCCATTAGGGCTTCTTCGAGGTTTTCTCCCCTTACATCAATTGTACTACTAATAGATGTAGTTTTTAATTTTATTATTCTAGAGGTTTTTGCATTATAATTTTTTTCATCATCAGATTTAATTTTTATCAGATCTGATTTCTTTACTTTTGTTTTCATTATTCCTATTTGAACCATAACATTTTGAGAATCATCTTCATCAGAAAGAACATAGCCCTTTTGATTTAAACTTTTGACATTTACAGCATCACCTTTTTTAAGAGGTGTAGTAGTATCATAAGTTTCTTCTTCAAATATTTGCTCAGTATATGGATTTTCCTCAAGTACTTTGGTTTTATTGTTTAAATTTTGTCTTAATTCATTAACTCTACGACTTTTATCTTTATTCATCTCTAAGTTAAGTTTTTTAAGTTCTTTAATTATTTCAGCTGTTTCTCTTTTAGTTTGCTCAACAATTTTTCTTGCTTCATAATTAGCTTCATTTATAAGTTTTTCGCTTTTTTCAAGCGCTTTTCTTTCTTTTGCTATAAAATCTGCATGTTTTTTCTGACTTTCTGAAGAAAGTCGATCTATTTCAGATTTTTTTTCTTCAATATATATTCTGTTCTTTTCAATTTGATTTAAGGCATCCTCGAATTCAACTTTTTCTGTTTCAATTGTGCTTTTAGCTTTTTGAATTATTGACTCATCTAGTCCAAGTTTCTTTGATATTTCAAATGCATTAGATTTTCCTGGAACCCCAATTAATAGCTTATACGTTGGACTTAATGTTTCAACATTAAATTCAACACTTCCATTACAAACACCATCTGTCGTTAATGCATGCAGCTTTAATTCACTATAATGAGTTGTAGCTGCAGTAATTATTTTTCTGTCATGAAGTTTATCCAGAATTGAAATAGCAAGTGCTGCTCCTTCTGTAGGATCCGTTCCTGCTCCAAGTTCATCAAACAAAACCAATGATTTGTCATCTACTTCTTTCATTATTTTAACGATATTAGTCATATGAGATGAAAATGTACTTAAACTTTGCTCTATACTTTGTTCGTCACCTATATCTGCAAAAACTCCACTAAATAATGATATTTCTGTACCATATTCGGCAGGTATATGGAGTCCTGACATACCCATTAATGAAAACAATCCAATTGTTTTAATAGCAACAGTTTTTCCTCCAGTATTTGGTCCAGTGATAATTAGTGTAGTAAATTCATCGCCAAGCCATACGTTAATTGGCACTACAACATTTGAATCAATTAGCGGATGTCTTCCATTTTTTATTCTTATATAACCTTTATCATTTATTTTAGGCTCAATTGCATTTATACTTATGGCATACTTACCTTTAGCAAAAATGAAATCTAATTGTGTTAATAATTGCTGATTATCAATCATTTCACGTTCAATATCACCTATCATCAAACTTAGTTCAAGAAGTATTCTTTCAACTTCTTTTTTTTCCTCAATCTTAAGATTAGAAACTTCATTGTTCATCTCAACTATAGCTATTGGCTCAATATATATAGTTGAACCAGTTGATGATTGATCATGCATTATACCTTTAATCATTGACCTGTACTCTTTTTTAACAGGAACAACATATCTATCATTTCTCATAGTTACAATGCTTTCCTGTAAATATTTCTGAGTTGTAGAAGAATTTACAATTGAGTTTATTTTGTTTTTAATTGCTGAATTCTTAATTTGTATTGCCCTTCTTATTCTCTTTAATTCTGAGCTAGCATCGTCAGCTATTTCTTCTTCGCTTATTATTATTGAATAGATTTTATCTTCTATATCTTTATTTGAATAGATAGTTTGACATAATTCTTCTAATATTTCATATTTTCTTTCTTCTTTATTATTAAGAAGTACATAATTTTTCATCAACCTAGCAGCTCTTAGTGTATCAGCACAATTTAAAAGTCCTCTTTGAGATATAATACCACCAACTGCTCCTCTTTTAACATAATCCCTAACATCAGAGATACCTCCAAGAGGTGGACTACCCTTTTCAATAATGATGGATAAAGCTTCTTTAGTTTGATTTTGCAAATAGTTAACTCTCTCTATATCTGATGATATATCGAGTTTTCTAACTTCTTTTTTTCCAGTTTCTGTTTCTGCAAAACTCTCAACACTTTCTATAATTTTATTAAATTCTAAAACTACTTTAGATTTCTGTTTCATTATAAATTCCTTTCCATTTCGAACAATAAAGACGCAGACATGAAATCATACCTTACAATAACCACAGGTCAGAAAATGTAGAATTTCATTCTGACTTTGCGCATATTTTGTGAAATTGTACGAAATTAATAAAACAGTTTTGGCACATTTAGCGAAGCGTATGTGTGCCATTGTTTTATTAATTGAAGTTACAATTTCCAAAATTTTAGTAGGAAGAATTAAATTTTACATTTTCCTACTCGCGTTATTTTATTATAGTATGTTTTTCAAATAATGCCCTCTTGTAAAGTTATTTTCAATGAGAACATCATACGATTGAACACCATTTAGTTCACAATATACTGCATCTATTATTTCTTCAATATTATCTTCCCATTTACTATCAATAAAATAATATTCTATTCCACTTCTAATAAAATCTGTAGTTTTTCCTATTAATGTTAACGGAACACTATTATATATATGTGTAAGTCTTCTTTCTCTTTCAATATTAAAGTATACACCTTTCCTGTCTTTTAAGGCATATTTATCTTTAAAGCTACATTTTTCACAATCCTCAACATTTTTACAATTTTTAACTAACGACATAGGACAATTCTTCATGACCATCAGCTGCGTATAAGCATATGTAATAATTTCAGACTTCATATTAGCATCTAAATTACCCACAACACTTTCCATATCCTTTATATTTGCCTCTACTGAAAATGTAAATCCATCTACGCTTTTGTCTTTTAACAATTCTACCGCAAATGTATTAATTACATTAAATGAACTACCACAATGTATTTTTAATTTGCTTTTCTGCTTGAAAAAGTGCAAAGTTCCTACATTATTTACACATACGCCATCAAATAATTCTTCATATAAGGAAATATTCTTTTTAAACAAATTATACTCTGATTTTGATACTATATTAGGTATCCAAAGATACTTTTCTACACCATCAATTTTACGAACAACTTCCAAATCTAAATTATATGGCACGTAAACTCTTTTAACCTTTACTTTATCAACTAAGTTAATTTCTTCGTTACTATTAATCTTTAAACTAATCTTTGGCTTTGTTTTTGGTTTAGTTTTACCAAAATCAAAAATTGCTTCATGTGTAATTTCACCTATATCTAGCCTATTATAAAAATATGCTCCCTCTTCAAACAAATACTCTGTTGCATCTCTTCTCATTTGATTTAGTGTGCTTTTTCTTAAAAACACACCATCTTCTAATGTGATTTTCAAGTTGCCTAATTTATATATTGTGCTACCAAGTTTTCCAAGCTGTTCATTAACCAATTCATCTGTAACTGGATTTTTTTGACTTGTTTCACAAAGTTCTTTACTTTTAATTGTTATTTCATTAGTTCCATCAGTTGCAAAAAGTACTGCCTTTTCCCCAACTTTAAGGGTTATTTCAAAATTAATGTCATTTCTCCTAAATTGAGAAAACTCCTCTGTTCTATCTCTAATTTCTTCGACTATATCTCCTATATCATCGCCTTTAACACCTGAGCTTGTTCTTGCAAACATTTCATCATCTGGACTAGGCTTAATATACCCATTTGTATATCCTCTGCTAAATGTTGAAATAGCCTTTTTTTCAAGTTCATCTATATTTTCTTTTTTATCACTTAAATAGTTATCTATAATATTCCTATAGTATTCTACCACTACGGCAGTATATTCCGGTCCTTTCATTCTTCCTTCAATTTTAAATGTCTTTACTCCAGCATCTATTAATTCACATATAGATTCTCCAGCTTTAAAATCTTTCATACTAAGAACTGGCAATACATCTAATTCTTCTACTAAAGAATTACTTTCTTTATCAAGAAAGCTGTAGTTAAGTCTACACGGTTGCGCACATTTTCCTCTATTTCCGCTTCTGCCTCCTAAAAAGCTGCTCATATAACATTGTCCAGAATAGCAAGCACACAAAGCTCCATGTATAAAAACTTCTAAATCCGTATTAGTGTTTTTAACGGCTTCACGTATTTGCCCTAATGACAATTCCCTTGCCATTATGATTTTATTAACTTTATATCTATCATAAAATTTAACTCCATACTCATCATATACAGTCGATTGTGTGCTAATATTTACTGCTAAATCAGGTATATGTTTTCTAATTAAAAATAAAAGTCCTAAGTCCTGAACAATAACTGCATCTACATCATTTTCATACAAAAAAACAGCATAGTTAAGTGCTTCCAGAATTTCAGTATCCTTTAATACAGTATTCAAAGTAACATATACTTTAACATTTTTATTATGTGCATATCTAATAATATCCATCATTTCATCATCATCGAAATTTTGAGAGTTTTGTCTCGCATTGAAATTCTTACCACCCAAATATACTGCATCAGCTCCACTGTTAACAGCTGCATAAAATGATTCAATGCTACCTGCCGGTGCTAAAAGTTCAACTTTTTTTTGTTTTTGTTCTACCATTTTTTCTCCTTATTTTTCATCTACAAAAACCACATCATCAAACAGAAGTTTCTTTTTCTAGAAGTTCTAAAAGTTCCTTATTTTCCTTCTTTAACTCATCAATTTCCAACATATTTTGATAGTTTTCAGTATCTTTTCTATTTAATTTTTCTTGAATTTCATTTATTTTGTTATTTAAACTTTCTTTATCGCTATTAATCATCAATAACTCTTCAAGATATTTTTCTTTTTCATCATTAACATCATCATATTTGGATCTCATTTCTTCATAATTACTTTTAATCTCGCTTACAAGCTTATCTTTAGACAATAAAGTTTCATCTTTTTCATTGAGTTTTTGTTGAACCAAATTAATTTTGTTTTTTAAATATTCTATATCTTTTTCCTTTGATTGTAGTGTTATGTTGTTTTTTTGAATTTCTTCATTTAAGTGGTCTATTTTAAGCAAGAGATCTTCATTGGTTTTCTTTAAGCCTCTAATTGTATTTTCAAAATCATTTACTTGTTTTTCTTTTTCATTTAATCTTAATTGAAGTTTAGAAATTCTACCATTTAAGCTACTTTTAGTGTTATTCATGAAACTTAGCTCTTTAGTGAAATTTTCTCTTTCTTTTGTAAGATTATCGCATACTTCATTAAGCTCTTCATTTTTATTCTTTAGTTCATTAATTAACATTTCACTTTTTAATAGTTGTTGTTCTTGTTCATTTACTTTATCTTGATTTTTCGATATTTGAGAATTTAAATATTCTCTATCATTATCTTTAGCGAGTAATTTTTCTCTATATTTTTCTCTTTCTTGAATTGCAGAATTTAAATTTTCCTTTGCCTGTTCTTTTTCCTTTATAGCACTTTGTGTTTGTTCTCTCAACAATGACATTTCATTATATACTTCATTTTTTAGTTCTTGAATTTCATTTGTTGATTTCATGAACTTATCTGCTATTAAAAATGAAGTTAAAATAAGCTTATCTATGTCATTAAATCTTTTATTAGAATTTGATAGAGTATTTATTTGTTCATTTAGTATTTCTTCAATCTTTTTTACATATTCGGGACTTTCATCAGTTCTTACATTGTATTTTTTATCACCAATTATTATTTCTAATTTGTTCATAAAATCAAATCCCCTTCCTATATTATATCTATTATATTTTAAGTAAGATAACTATATTATTTATGTTTATTATTAATTTATAAATTTATCGACTATATATTAATATTAAGGTATATTCCTTAAAATATCAATAGCAAATAACATATTTTATCATTTATTTTGCAAATTTTATAAAAAATATACGCTTATATTATATTTAATCTACATATATATAAAATACAAAGTCTGCTCATTACAAGCAGACTTAAATACATCAAAATAATTTATTTTTTATATCAAAGGCAATTGATTCAGCATTCAAGTCATTTTCCTTTAATAATTCATCAATAGACCCTTGTTTAATAAATTTGTCAGGCAACGTCTTAAACAAAACCTGAATATTGTTAGGAAACAATGCATCAATTCTCAATGCAACCGAACCATCTTTAACAGTTTCATCAATAATTACAACCTTTTTCGTTTTTAAAGCAGATTTTAATATTAACTCTTCGTCTAGAGGTTTTAGGAATCTCAAATTAATTATTTCAGAATCAATGCTTTTATCTTTCAAAATATCCCTTACATCAATTGCTATTTTAACCATTTTACCACTTGCAATTATAGTTAAATCGCTACCTTCTTTAACTATAGTACCTCTTCCTAATTGAACCATTGTATCACTACTATCTATTTCAGACTTAAAACTTCCTCTTGGATATCTAATACAAATAGGTCCGTTGTGTAATTTTATTGCATACTCTAACATGTTTTCAAGCTCTCTGTAATCAGTAGGAACCATAACCGCTATATTAGGTATTTGACATAAAAATGCTGAATCAAACACACCTTGATGAGTTTCACCATCATTTCCAACTATACCAGCCCTATCAATTGCAAAAACAACATGTAAATTTTGCATGGCCACATCATGTATAACTTGGTCATATGCTCTTTGAAGGAAAGATGAATATAATGTTACTACAGGAATAACTCCATTAGCTGCTAATCCAGCAGCCATAGTTACAGCATGTTGTTCTGCAATTCCAACATCAAATAATCTCTTAGGAAATTTTTTAGAAAAATTTTTAAGTCCTGTGCCATCTGTCATTGCAGCAGTTATTGCAACTACACTTTTATCTTTTTCTGCAATTTCGCAAAGTTTATTACCAAATACATCAGAACACGAGGGAATAGACGACTTATTTAAACTTTTTCCTGTTTCAATATTAAAAGCTGAAACACCATGAAAGTCATTAGGTCTCTCCTCTGCAAATTTATAACCTTTACCTTTAATTGTTTTAACATGTATTAATAATGGTCCATTAATATTTTTTGATTTATTAAATACTTCTATTAATTCATCTATATTATGACCATCTATAGGCCCCATATAAGTAAATCCAAGTTCTTCAAAAAGCATCCCTGTTGTAACGACCATTTTTTTTATACCATCTTTAGTTCTTTTTATAAATTTTTTTATACCTTTTGATCCAAACGGTATATGGTCAATAATTTTTTCAACATCTTTCTTAGTAGAAATATACCTTGGCTCTGTTCTTATTTTACCTAAATATGTTGATAGACCACCTACATTAGGTGATATGGACATTTCATTGTCATTTAATATAACAATTAACTTCGTATTGCTTCTTCCTGCATCATTTAGCGCCTCAAAGGCCATCCCTCCGGTCAAGGCTCCATCTCCAATAACAGCAACAACCTCATATTTTTCACTTTTTAAATCTCTTGCTCGTGCAATACCTATAGCAGCAGATATTGATGTACTGCTATGACCTGTATCAAATACATCATATATACTCTCATCTCTCTTTGGAAAACCACTCAACCCTTTATATTGTCTCAACGTTGACATCTCGTTTTTTCTACCAGTAAATATTTTATGTACATAGGATTGATGACCAACATCCCAAACAATTTTATCCATTGGACAATTAAAGGCGTAATGCAAAGCAACTGTTAATTCTACAACTCCCAAATTAGAAGCAATGTGTCCACCAGTTTTTGATACATTATCAACTAAAAAATCTCTAAGTTCTAAACATAATGCATTTAGCTTGTCATTACTTAATTTTTTTATATCTTCAGGTGAATTTATATTATCTAAATATTTTTCCATTAGTTCCTCACAATAATACAGCACTATATACAAATAGTGCTTTTTTTTAAGCTTTCTTTATTATATAATGTTTAAATACATATGTCAAAATTATTATTATATTTTTTATAAAAAAATACTGTACTTTTTATTATTTATGTTATATTATATGTAGTATATTTGGCTTTTATGTTATATTATATATTAAGAGGTGGTATTATTGACAGAGAAAACACATATATATGTACTATCAGATTCAATTGGAGAAACAGCTGAACTGCTTGCAAAAGCTGCTAGCATACAGTTCGACCAATATTTAATTGGTGAAATACACAAATACTCTTTCGTATCTGAAAAATATCAATTTGACGAAATTATTGATAAAGCTTCTACACACAATAGTATGATTGTTTATACGCTTGTAAAGTCAGAGAGTAGAGAATATCTTGCTTCTCAATCTGCAAAGAGAAATGTTGTTGCTATTGATGCGTTAGGCCCTATCATTAAAGTTCTAGCTTATTTATCAAAATCCGAACCTAAACGAGAAGTTGGACTTAACAGAAAGCTCAATGATGAATACTTTGAAAAAGTAGAGTCTGTTGAATTTGCTGTTAAATATGACGATGGTAAAGACCCTCGTGGAATACTAAAAGCAGATATAGTTCTATTAGGTATATCAAGAACTTCTAAAACACCTCTTAGCATGTATCTTGCATACAGAAATTACAAAGTAGCAAACATACCTTTAGTACCTGAAGTAGCTCCACCAAAAGAATTATTTCAAATATCATCTAAGAAAATAATAGGTCTTACAAATGATCCTGAAAAACTCAATACTATACGTATTGAAAGATTAAAAGATATGGGTATGAAATCAAATTCTACATATGCTAACATGGATAGAATTTTATCCGAACTGGACTATGCGCATCAACTTTTTACAAAACTTAGATGCCCCATAATAAATGTTTCAGCAAAAGCAATAGAAGAAACTGCAAGCATAATAACTTCTATTGTATCAAACGATAATGATTATTAATTAATTTTATAGGAGGACACAATGAGTAAAAAATGGGTATACTTATTTAAAGAAGGAAATGCTTCGCAAAAAAGTTTATTAGGAGGAAAAGGTGCTAACTTATCCGAAATGATTAACATAAATCTTCCAGTACCTCCTGGACTAACAGTTACGACAGAAGCTTGTACAGAATTCTACAGACAAGGCAAAAAATTATCTGATGAAATAATTTCTCAAATAGAAGAAAATCTTACATTGTTAGAAGAACAAACAGGTAAAAAATTTGGTGATGAAAACAACCCACTATTAGTATCAGTTCGCTCTGGTGCAGCTGTATCTATGCCTGGAATGATGGATACAATACTTAATCTAGGACTTACAGATATAGCTGTAGAAGGTATGGCAAAAAAGACAGGCAACACCCGTTTTGCATATGATAGCTACAGAAGATTTATTCAAATGTTTGGTGATGTTGTTTTATCTATACCTAAATACAAGTTCGATCATGCACTAGAAAATATAAAAGAAAAAAATAATTATAAATTTGATACTGAGCTAACAACTGAAGATTTAAAAACCATTGTTCAAAGATTTAAAAGAATATATAGGGACGAAACAAAAACTGAGTTTCCTCAAGAACCTGAAAAGCAATTACTAATGGCTGTTGAAGCAGTATTCAGATCATGGAATAATGCAAGAGCTATTACTTATAGAAATCTATATGATATTCCTCACAGCATAGGTACTGCTGTTAATGTTCAATCTATGGTGTTTGGAAACATGGGTGATACATCAGGCACAGGAGTTGCATTTACTCGTAATCCTTCTACAGGAGAAAAGAAAGTATTTGGAGAATTTTTAATGAATGCTCAAGGCGAGGATGTTGTTGCAGGTATTCGTACTCCATTAACTATAGACAAATTAAACGAAGTTATGCCAGAAATATATGCTCAATTTATTGAAACTGCAAATATACTCGAACAACATTACAGAGACATGCAAGATATAGAATTTACAATCGAGCAAGGTAAACTTTATATGCTCCAAACAAGATCAGGCAAGAGAACAACAGAAGCTGCATTAAGAGCCGCAGTAGAAATGGTGGAAGAAGGTCTCATATCTAAAGAAGAAGCTGTAATGAGAATAGAACCTAAATCACTAGATCAACTTTTACATCCAAGATTTGATGCTGATGATTTAAAGAATGCTACTGCAATTGCTGTAGGTCTTCCTGCTTCACCGGGTGCAGCTACTGGAAAAATATATTTCACAGCTGAAGAATCTGTTGCTGCATCTTTAAGAGGAGAAGCTACTATATTAGTAAGAAAAGAAACATCACCAGAAGATATAGAAGGTATGAATACTTCAAAAGGTATTTTAACTTCAAGAGGTGGAATGACATCACATGCAGCGGTTGTTGCAAGAGGTATGGGTAAGTGTTGTGTTGCAGGATGCGAAACTGTTTACGTAGATGAAATCAAAAAAACAATGGTAGTTGGTGATTTAACACTAACAGAAGGAGATTATATTTCTCTAGATGGTAGTACTGGTAATGTATATCAAGGAAGTATAAAAACTGTTGAGCCTGCTATCTCAGGAGCCTTTGGGAAATTAATGGAATGGGCTGATGAGTTTAGAAAATTAGGAATACGAACTAATGCTGATACTCCTAAAGATGCAAGCGCAGCTATAAAATTCGGTGCAGAGGGTATAGGCCTTTGCAGAACTGAGCACATGTTCTTTGAAGAAAGCAGAATTTTCTCTGTTAGAAAAATGATAATTTCTGATAATGTTACTCAAAGAGAAGAAGCATTAAAAGAAATATTGCCAATGCAGAAAAACGACTTCAAACAGTTATATAAAATAATGGGACCAAGACCAGCAACAATCAGACTTCTTGACCCGCCATTACATGAGTTCATACCTCATGATGAAGAAGATATAATTGAGCTTTCTAAAGAAATGCATGTTCCAATTTCTAAGCTAAAGGATATAATCCAAAGTTTACAAGAATTTAATCCAATGCTTGGTCATAGAGGATGTAGACTTGCTATTACTTATCCAGAAATTGCTAGAATGCAAGCAAGAGCTATTATTGAAGCTGCAATTGAAGTATCTTCTGAAGAAAATATAGATATAGTACCTGAAATAATGGTACCTTTAGTAGGTAAAAAAGAAGAACTTGAAGTTTTAAGAGAATTAATAATAGAAACTGCTGAAAAGGTAAAAGAAGAAAAAAATTCTGATTTAAAATACCTAATAGGTACAATGATTGAAATTCCAAGAGCTTGTGTAACATCAGACGAAATTGCGCAATATGCCGATTTCTACTCATTTGGAACTAATGATTTAACTCAAATGACATTTGGATATTCTAGAGATGATGCTGGAAAATTCATTTCAGCTTATAAAGAAGTTGGTATATTAGAAGTTGATCCATTCCAAAGCATAGACCAAGTTGGGGTTGGTAAATTAGTTGAAATGTCAGTTAAACTTGGTAAACAAGTAAAACCAAACATGCACATGGGTGTATGCGGTGAACACGGCGGAGATCCTGCTTCAATAGAATTTTTCCATAAAACTGGATTAAGCTATGTATCTTGTTCACCTTTTAGAGTTCCAGTTGCAAGATTATCAGCAGCACAGGCTGCTATAAAGAATAAATAAATTTTAAGGGGTTAGCATGACATGCTAACCCCTATATTTATCTTATTTGACCATTTCCATATATGATGTATTTGGTAGTTGTAAGTTCTTTTAAACCCATAGGGCCTCTAGCATGAATTTTTTGAGTACTAATCCCTATCTCAGCTCCAAACCCAAACTCAAAACCATCTGTAAATCTTGTTGATGCATTTACATAAACCGCTGCCGCATCAACTTCATTTAAGAACTTTTGTGAATTAGTGTAGCTTTCCGTTATTATTGACTCAGAATGTCCTGTTCCATATTTATTTATATGTTTAACTGCCGTATCTAAGTCATCAACAACCTTAACAGAGATTATATAATCAAGAAATTCTTTGCCATAATCCCCTTCAGTAGCTAATATTACATCTTTACATATTTTAATTGTTTCTTCGCATCCTCTTACTTCAACATTTTTTTCTCTTAGTTTTTTTATAGCGTCAGGTAAAAATTCATCTTTAATATTTCTATGAACTAGAAGGCTTTCACAAGAATTGCAAACAGATACTCTTGATGTTTTTGCATTTATTAGTATATCATATGCCATATCAAAATTTGCATATTCATCAACATATATGTGACAATTTCCAGTTCCAGTTTGAATTACAGGAACCGTTGCATTTTCAACTGCTGTTTTAATAAGCCCTGCACCGCCTCTTGGAATTAAAACATTTAGATAGTCGTTTAACTTCATAAAACCTGCAGCCGTTTCTCTAGATGTATCTTCTATAAGTTCTATAGCACCTTCATTTATACCTAACTCTTTTAATGACAACTTTAGTATTTTAACAATTTCTTTATTAGAATTAATTGCATCTTTCGAACCTCTAAGCATTACTGAGTTGGAAGATTTAAGACACAGTGCAGCTGCATCAACAGTTACATTAGGTCTTGATTCATAAATTATCCCAATTACTCCTAAAGGTACTCTTTTTTGTCCTATTACAAGGCCATTTGGCCTCTTAATCATATGCAGAACCTCTCCAACTGGATCATCAAGGTCAGCAATCTTGTTAACACCTTCTGCAATAGACTTGATTCTATCTTCATTCAACATTAGCCTGTCAATCATAGATTCATTCATTCCATTATTTCTTGAATTTGTAATATCTATCTGATTTTTTTCTATAATTTCTGCAGAGTGGGATACTAAATTATCTGATATTCTTTTTAATGCATTATTTTTTATTTCTGTTGAAATGTTCATAAGCTGATATGAAGCAGCTTTAGCGTTTTCACCTTTTACAATCAATTCATTCATATAGATTTAACCTTCTTTCCTCTAAATATAGTTCCAACTTGTTTACCTTCAAGTATATCATACAATGATTCTGGATGTTTACCATTACAAATAACCATATCAATTCCAGCGTTAACTGCAATTTTAGCAGCAGAAATTTTTGTAGACATGCCACCTGTTCCAACTAAGCTTTGTGAATCACCTGCTGAATTTTCAATTTCTAATGTAATTTCTTCTACTACAGGTACTAATTTTGCATTTTCATTCAACTGAGGATTTTTATCATAAAAACCATCGATATCACTTAATATTATAAGCATATCAGCTTTTACTAACTTTGCTGTAACTGCTGACAATGTGTCATTATCTCCATATACAAGTTCATCAACGGCAACAGTATCATTTTCATTTACAATTGGAATAACACCATATGTTAAAAGAGTTTCAAAAGTATTTATTATATTGTTTCTATATAAATCATTGTCAGTTATTGCTCTCGTTAAAAGAATTTGTGAAACCATTTGACCATACTGTGAAAAAAGCTTATCATAAGTAAACATAAGCTCGCACTGACCAACAGAAGCTGCAGCCTGTCTTTCTTTAACAGATTTAGGCCTTTCATTTAAACCGAGTTTAGATACACCAGCAGTTATTGAACCAGATGTTACTAGAATAATTTCCGTGTCATTTTTTTTAATATCACTTAATACCATCGCCAGCTTATCCATAATTCTTAAATTAAGACTTCCTGTGCTATGTGTGAGGGTTGATGTTCCAACTTTTATAACAATTCTTTTTTTATCTTTTATTCCTGTCCTAATTAACTCCATATGTTATGTCCCCTTAAAAATAATATAGTTCTTATTTTATCATTCAAATAGAATTAATCAAGTTTTTTTTAATATTTTTTTGTTTTTATACGAAAAATTTTCTTATTATACATACATACCCTATAGGGTAGACTTTTTTACATTGTCTATTCTATAGGGTACATTTTAATAAGTTTTTTATAATTTATTTTATTTCAACTTTTTTCTTACCAAGATATGCTTCTTGTATTTTTTCATCCTTAATTAATATCTTTGCATCTCCTTGAGCCGTAATTGTACCCTGTTCTAAAACATATGCGGTATCCGATATAGACAATGCCTTAAAAGCATTTTGTTCTACTAACAAAATTGTTTTTCCCATTTCCTTTATTTCAAGTATAATATCAAATATAGTGTTTATTAAAAGAGGAGCAAGTCCCAAAGAAGGTTCATCAAGCAAAATCAAGTCAGGATTAGACATTAATCCTCTTCCCATTGCTAGCATTTGCTGTTCTCCCCCTGAAAGCGTTCCTGCTATTTGAGTTTCTCTTTCTTCTAGCCTTGGAAATAATTCAAATACCCTTTTCATATCTTTTTGTATGCCTTGCTTGTCATTCCTTAAAAAAGCTCCCATTTGCAAATTTTCAGTTACAGTCAAATTAGCAAATATGATCCTTCCTTCTGGTACTTGACAAATCCCTGATTTTACTATTTTATGTGCCTGTTTAGGTAGTTTTTCATTTTTATATAAAATATCACCATCTTTATATTTAACAATACCACATATTGAATTAATAAGTGTGGATTTGCCTGCACCATTTGATCCTATAATAGATACTATTTTTCCTTTTTCCACATCTATTGAAACGCCTTTTAACGCATGTATTCCACCATAAAAAACATTTAAATTTTTAACCCTCAGCATGATTTTCCTCCTCTTTTCCAAGGTAAGCCTCTACAACACTCTTATTACCTTGTATTTCCATCGGAGTTCCTTGTGCTAACGGAATACCAAAGTTAAGAACAAATATTTCATCACAAACTCCCATTATTAAGTCCATATGATGTTCTATTATTAATACTGTTAAATCAAATTTATCCCTTATTTCTCTAATTAATTCCATTAGCTGTATTGTTTCCTCTGGATTCATCCCTGCTGCTGGCTCATCAAGCAATAAAAGTTTCGGGTTAAGTGCTAATGCTCTTGCTATTTCAAGCTTTCTTTGAAGTCCATACGGCAAATTTGATGCAACCATATCTTTATATTCCCATAACCCCATAAGTTTTAATAATTCAACAGTTTTTTCATTTAATTCTTTTTCTTGTTTTTTAAATTTTCCAAACCTTACAATAGAACTAAAAATTCCATAATCTGCTGATTTGTGACATGCTGTTAGCACATTATCATAAGTGCTAAGCTTTTTGAACAACCTAATGTTTTGAAATGTTCTTGTTATTCCCATATTAGCTATTTGAAAAGGCTTTAGCTTTTCAAGTTTTTGTCCATAAAAAGTTATTTCACCCTCTGTCAGGTTATAAATAGCTGTTATTAAATTAAAAATTGTAGTTTTACCTGCCCCATTAGGTCCTATCAAACCAAATATTTCACCTTCTTCAATGTTAAAGCTAACATTTCCAACAGCAGTTAATCCTCCGAATTTTTTTGTAACATTTTTTAGAGAAAGTACACTCATAGCTTTACCCCCTCTTTTTTATTTTTACTTTTATTTTTAAATTTTCTAAATATCCTTGCAATTCCCTTAAAGCTAAATTCCTTTCCACCCATAAGTCCCTGAGGTCTAGTAATCATTATTAAAATTACTGCGGCTCCATAAACAACAAGTCTCCATTCATAGAAACTCCTTAATATTTCTGGTAAGAACGTTAATAAAAGTGCTCCAACTACACTTCCTGACACGCTTCCAAGTCCACCAAATATAACTATTATGGTGAGTTCTGTAGATTTAACCATCTTGAACATTATAGGCTGTATATATCCCAGATAATGTGCTAATAGTCCTCCCGCTATACCTGCATAAAGAGCACTTATCGCAAGAGACATTAATTTATATTTAAATACATCTATACCTATTACTTGAGATGCCATTTCTTCTTCTCTTATTGCAACCATATTTCTTCCATGTCTTGATTTAATAATAAACACTAAAACAACAATAGCTATTATGTCTATAATAATAACAACTGTTAAATTTGTATGAGGATATATATTAGGAAGACCTCTTGCTCCACCAAAGTATTTGATATTATCTAATATAAGCCTTATAGCTTCGCCAAATCCAAGTGTAGCAATGCAAAAATAATCTCCCTTTAAATTTAATGTTAGTTTACCAATTAATAATCCTGCTATCATAGCACCACATCCACCTGCTAAGAGGGCTGGAATAAATGATATTCCCATCTTAACAGTTGCAGTTGCAGCTATATATGCACCTATAGCCATAAAACCTGCATGACCAAAAGAAAACAATCCTGTGAATCCTGTTAAAAGGGATAATCCTAGTACTGTTAATAAGTTTATTCCTGAAAGAATAAGTATTCCTGAAATATAAATCCAACTCATATAATCCCTCCTATGCCTTATCTTCAGTAGATTTACCCATCAATCCTGTAGGCTTCACTACTAAAACAAATATTAACAATGCAAATGCGATTAAGTCTCTATATTGTGATGATAAGTATCCAGATGTCATAGTTTCTATTATTCCAAGAAGTATTGAACCAAATACTGCGCCGGGTAAGCTTCCTAGTCCACCAAACACCGCTGCAATAAATGATTTTGTAGTAATATTACCTATTTGGGGATATACTGTGTACTTCATTCCAAATAACATTCCCGCTATTCCTGCTAAAATTCCACCCATAATAAATATAATAAATATTACTTGATCTACATTTACACCCATTAAAGTGCTTCCTTTTACACTATAAGATGTTGCTCTAATTGATAAACCTATCTTAGTTTTCTCTATTATGTAAATTAATGCAATCAAACTTATTGCGGAAATAATAAACATTAATAAATCAATTCTGCCCAATGCTACAGGTCCTAACATAATTGGTTCTGTTGAAAATATTGGTGGGTAAGTTCTAAATGTTGGTCCAATAGGACTTGCTATTACAATATTTTCTAAGAATATAGATGCTCCCATAGCAGAAATAATAAAATATAAAAACGGTGCATTTCTTTTCCTAAGAGGTCTATACACTACCTTTTCCATACTAACTGCCAACAAGCCTGCTCCTAAAGCTGATAAAATAAACGCAATATAAAATGGTACCTTTAACATAGTTAGACAAAAGTATCCTATATATGCACCAATCATAATAACTCCACCGTGAGCGAAATTAGAAAAGTTCAATATACTATATACGAGAGAGTATCCGACTGCCATGAGTGCATAAACACTACCTATTGACAATCCATTTATAATTTGTTGTAATAAATAGCTCAATATTTTACCTCCTGTCGTTATTTCAACAAAGGCGGGTATTTGCCCGCCTTAAGTTAACTTTTACTATTTAACACCATATTTTTCTTGGAATATGTAATCTCCGCTCTCTATTCTTACTATGGCAGCTTCTTTCCCATCTGGATTATGAGTGTCAGGGCTTATTTTGATTGTTCCTGTAACACCTTCTACAGAAACTTTTGTCAAGGATTCTGTTATTTTTTCAGGATCAGCACTATTAGCATCTTTTATAGCAGCTTCTAACAACAAAAATGCATCATGTGCCATATATCCGTTTAATTCCATTGGTAAATCATATTTAGCTTTATATGCATCCTGCAAAGGTTTAACATCTGGATCATTAAAGTCTAAGTGGTTTACTACATAGCTTCCCTCAATAGCATCCTTAGCCATTGTCATAAGTTGATCTGAAGGCCATCCGTCTCCACCGATTAGTGTAGCTTCTATTCCAAGGTCTCTTGCTTGATTTGCACTTAATGCAACTTCTTTGTAGTAGTAAGGCATCAATATAACATCAGGATTAGCTTCTTTAATTTTACTTAATTGTGGTCTAAAATCAACATCGCCTTCTTTAAATCCTTCTTTTGCTACAATCTTACCACCTTTTTCTGTAAATGTTTTCTCAAAGAATTCAGTAAATCCTTGAGAATAATCACTTGCTACATCATATAGTATGGCAGCATTTTTAAGTCCAAGCTTGTCATATGCATATCCAGCTGCAACCGCCCCCTGATATGGGTCTATAAAACATACTCTAAAGTTATATTTTTTTACTGAACCATCCTCGTTAACTGTAACTTTAGGGTTTGTAGCAACCGTAGCAATATCAGATACCTTGTATTGATCTAGAACTGAAGAAATAGCTAGTGCCTGTCCGCTGGCATTAGGTCCTAAAATTGCTACTACTTTATCTTGAGAGATCAATCTTTTAACTGCGTTAACAGCTTCAGCTGCATCACCTTTTGTATCATAGTATATACCTTCAACTTGTTTACCTAAAATTCCACCATCAGCATTAACTTGTTCAATTAGCATTTTTATAGTATTGCTTTCACATGTTCCCCAAACTGCTTGGTCACCTGTTAAAGAACCTATCCAACCAATTTTAATTACATCACTTGATGCACCAGATGTGCTTCCACTGCCTCCGCAGCCTGTTAACATCAGTGTGAAAATAAGCAACACACTAATTAATGATAATACTTTTCTTCTCATAAATAATACCCTCCTAATTTTATTCTTAATTATTTTAATAAATATAAAAACAAAATATTTCCATATAATTAATATATGTAACGTTTTCAAAAAAAATCAAAAGAAATCAAAAAAAAGAAAAAACATATAAAACTTTTATACATTTCTTCTCAAACTATGTTTTTTGGCTTTATACCAGTCTTTACTCTGTTTGGCATATATGAATCAAACCTTCGAAAAATTTATTTAGTGAAATTTTACCTCTTTTATTCTTCTTTCCTGTTATCCAGTCCATTTCTGCTTTAACACTTGAAAAATCAAATAGGATATTTGCATAAACATGAAAAACATCGTTACTGTAATCATTTACTCCCAAGTTTGCAATATTAGTAAGTCCATTTTTTATTGCTCTTCTTACTCTTTGTTTTACTATTCTAGTACTATCACCTAGTCTATTTTCTAAGGAAACAAAATCATAATCAATAAAACTGATATCGTTTTCAAGAAGGTATAAGGTGATTTTAATTATATCATTTGTACCCTTTTCTCCAAGCATACCTAAAATACCTAAAATATTTTTTATTTTTATTGTATAATGTTCATTTTTACATCTGCTTTGCTTTCCTGTAGATTGGAATATTTTTTTAATGTTAGATAAAGTATTATCTAATTCTATTTTTTCTGCAACCGTTGAAACAACTCTTTCCACTTCTATTATATTTATAGGTTTTGTAATAAAAAATTCAATTCCAGATTCATATGATTCTGAACGAAGTTGACTATCTAAAACTTGTGATATCATAATAAATGAAAGCTGTGGATTAATAGATTTAAGTTCCTTTACTAGAGTATTTCCGTCCATTATTGGCATAAGTAAATCTACAAGCACTATATTTGGTTTCATTACAAGTATTTCTTTAAAAGCTTTTTCTCCATTAGTAGCGCTTCCTATAATTTCAAATGAATTATTTTTTTCAATAACATTACTCAAAATCCTTATTACATTTATATCGTCATCTACAATATAAAATTTCATTTGGAAACACGCTCCATTTCATCTTGATTTATTTTAACAGTAAATTTAGTTCCTATCCCAACCTGCGATTCAACTGTAATTGTACCTTTAAAAACTTCATCAACTATACCTTTAACATGCGCCAAACCTATTCCTCGGCAAATATCTCCTGTTTGCTCTTTGAATTTAGTAGAAAACCCTGCATTAAATATGTAGTTTATATCCTCTGTCCTAATACCTGTCCCATTATCAGATACAATAAAAACACATTCGTCCCTGTATTTATTAATATCAACATTTATGTATTCGGTTTTTTTACTTTCTCTTGCTTCAATGCTGTTATATATTAAATTTCTCAATACAGTTACTAGATAATAGTGATTGCTAACATTAAAATTATTATGTATTTTAAAATCAATATATACTTTTAATTTATTACTTCTAATAAATTCTCTAATTTCATCACTCACTATATTTATAATATCTTTAATATTCATTTGAACGATATCATTACTATCATTAAATTGTTCTTCTAACCCTTTAATTATACTTATATAATCTTTTTTGATTTCATGTACATCTTTTGCTACATCTAAAGATGTTACTCTTAAATTCTCTGGATATTTCTCTAAGGATAACGCTTTATAAAGATAATATGCTTTTTTCATAACATCTTCAATTTGAAGATTATTTTTATTCATAAAATATATTTCACTTTTAACATTTGAAGTGATCAAAATAAGTTTTCTATATCTTTCTTCATGCTCCTCACGCCTTAGTAAAAAATTGTAATAGCGTGATAAAAGAATCACAAAGACTGCAATAGTAGCCCTTATAAAAGCAACGATAATTAGTGTTTTAAAAATTTCAAGTTGAAAATTTTTAAAATGTAGCATTACGCTTACTTCTAATAGATTTGAAAAATAGTCGCTTATAACTGTTGCTGCAAAAAAGTTCGTAAGCGTTGATTTAGATTTATTCCCATATAGAAAAAGAAACAAAATTCCATACGCAAAATAAAACAGCGCATCAGCATAAATAACTTCGAAAATATTATCTATATTACTACTAACAAATAATATAAGCCCTCGGTATAAAGAAGATATAATTCCTGCTGAAAATGCTATTATTACTGGGTTATAATCTCTGTTAAAATACAGCATTATAGGCAATATAATAGGAGCTAACGATATCATAAATCCAGGTGCAAATAATTGAAAGTTTACTTGTGCTGCAAGCGCTATGCATATAGCAGCTGTTAAAGTAGTCTTTAATTTATTAATAAAATCATCTCCAATTAGTAACGTTTTCAAGCTTTAGAATAAATATATTCTATGTTGTAGGGTTAGCATAAAATGCTAACCCATTAATTTCTACTTTTGTATTGGTCTCATATTCTTATATGTATTAAATGTAAACTCTATACCATTATTAATATGCTTTTCTGATTTGAAAACTAATTTCCAGTTTGCATCATCGTCAAAATTGTGTAAATATGTGTCTGCCTTAGCAGTTGCATTAACCTTTGTAATATATGCCTCTTCACAATATGGATAGAGTTCATTATAAATCTTTCCTCCACCAATAATAAAAACATCATCACTATCATATTTTTTCAATTCTTCAAACAATTCATCAGTTGAATTGCATATAATGCAACCTTCTTTTTTAAATTTTTCATCTCTTGTTAAAACAATATTTGTTCTATTTTTCAATGGATTTCCACCTGGAAATGACAATAAAGTAGGTCTACCCATAACAACAATTTTATTTTTTGTTGTATTTCTAAAAAATGCCATGTCGTCAGGAAGATCAAACAATAAATCACCATCAAATCCTATTCCCCAGTCACTAGCAACTGCTACTATTAATTTCATAATTTCTCCTCTTTTACACTGCAATAGGTACTTTAATTTTAACTGGATTAAATTTATAGTCAATAAGTTTAAAACTATCAACTTTAAAGTCATAAAAATCAGTTATGTTTTTATCTACCTCAATTTTAGGTGCATCAAAAGATTTGTTTTTTATTAATTCTTCAATAATAGGAACATGTCTGTCGTATATATGTGCATCAGCTATAACATGTACTAACTCACCAGCTTCTAAACCGCTTATCTGTGCCATCATATGTACTAATATTGAATATTGCACTACATTCCAGTTATTGGCTGCAAGCATGTCCTGTGATCGCTGATTAAGTATAGCATTTAATTTATTTCCTGACACATTAAATGTCATGCTGTAAGCACATGGATACAAATGCATTTCATGTAGATCTTCAAAATTATATATGTTAGTCAAAATTCTCCTGCTATAAGGATTATTTTTAAGATCATAAATTACTCTATCTACTTGGTTAAATTCTCCTTCTTTATATTTGTGCTTTATTCCTAATTGATATCCATACGCCTTGCCAATAGAACCAGTACCATCAGCCCATGAATCCCAAATATGACTATCTAAATCATTAACATTATTAGACTTCTTCTGCCAAATCCACAACAATTCATCAACTGCCGCTTTAAAGTTTGTTTTTCTCAATGTTAAAATTGGAAAGCTTTCTTCTAAATTATATCTATTAACTATTCCGAATTTCTTTATTGTATGAGCAGGAGTTCCATCTTCCCATCTAGGTCTAACATCATATTCATTATCCCAAACGCCATTTTGTAAAATTTCCTTGCAATTTTCTATAAATATTTTATCTGCTGCGTTCACACCATCATCCTCCCGATCTTTTATTTATTATATTATACATTAGTAGGTAAAACTTTACAAGATATTAAATACATCAAATAAGGCGAGCATATGCCCGCCTTTCTTATATAATATAATTATTTCATTGAACTATTATTAACAAAACTTTTAATTTTCATCTTTTCTTCAAAACCACTAACTCTCATAGCCTCAGAAGCTTCGCTTTCAAAATTCTTAAAATATATACTCATATCTCCATCTTTGGAATCGTCATACATAATGCACCTGTAGCCTTCATCATACATTTTCTTTATTTTTTCAAATTCATTCATAACATTCTCCCTTAAAATAAAATTATTATTACTATTATTGCCAATTTTATTCTTTTTTATTAATTTTTTTTGAATCTTAATGTATATCGGCATAAATAGATAATTATATAATGAATGCTATGATAACAATTTACACTTTATGAAATAACAAATAATATTTTCTAAAATACACTTTTTAGACTAGCTTTTCGATTTTTCCTTTTTTTGCTAATGCTAAAAGCATTCCTAAAGCAATAGAAAGAAAAGCAGAAGCTAAAACTCTATACTCTGATGGTAATAAAAAGACGGCTGTATGAACTGGTATCCAAAACATTGTACATGTTTTTACCCAACTAAACTCAACTAGCGAATGCCAATCAACTCTATCAACTAAGATACTTAAGTTTATTTTACCCAATTTTTCATACTTTGCATCAATATATAAATCCATAAATCTGTGAAAAACCATCATCATTGGTCCAAAGGTTAAATTCATTACTGTACTACCAAAAAATGCTTGAGCTAAAGCACTATTTACAAATGGTAGCAACCCAGATTTTTGGGCAATTAAAGAGCCTCCCATAAAAATTGTAAACACAAGAGAAATCATCATACCAATAATTCCCCAAACTATTATTCTATAAATTATTCCTTTTGGGATAATGTATTCGCCCTTTACCAACCTTACCCCTAACAAATCGCCCATTGTTGCCAATATTGAAAATTTTATAAATCCACCCAAATATGGATGGGAGCTGGTAAATACTAGAAATGCTTCTCTTGAAATGGGAGTTACTAGCACTACTACCCATACTAGCAATGAAGCAATCCATATAAAATCACCTTTTTTCAATCTCTGCCTCCTATTAATATAGTGCTGCATAACACATTATGCAGCACTAATTTAAATTAAACTAAATTCATACCTACTTCTAAGGCCTTTAAATTAATATCAATTAATTTTGGCTTTATATTATCTCTTAAAATTTTATCCCAATCAATATCTTCAAGTTTCATTGATTTAATTATTGTTCCAAGCAATATAACATTCATAACTTTAGAATTACCAATAGTCTCAGCTTCTTTTGCCCCATCAATTACAATTGTTTTAGCTTTGCTTTTTAGTACTTCTACAGCATTTTCAGGATAGTCTAATTTTCCAGAAAGTATTGGCATTGAATTTATTTCAAAATCATTTACAACAACTATACCATTAGGTTTCAAATAATTCAAATATCTCAAGGCTTCCATTTTTTCAAATGATACTAAGATATCTGCTCCTCCTAACTCAATAACTGGAGATTCCACCTTATCACCATACCTTACATGAGACGATACAGAGCCACCTCTTTGAGACATACCATGAATTTCACTCATTTTTACATCATAGCCTGATTCCAAAAGGCCAATTGTTAAAAGCTTACTTGCAAGTATTGTACCTTGACCGCCTACTCCTACTAATAAAATATTATTTGTCATTTATGCTTCCACCTTTCTTATAGCTTTTACAGGACATACTTGAAGACATACTTCACAGCCTACACATGAATCTTGATCTATTTTTGATTTTTTACTTATTTTATCAAAGGATATAGCAGGACATCCAGTTCTTATACATGCCTTGCAGCCTATACACTTTTCCTCATCTACTATACATTTAGATTTAAACGCAGTGCTGAATTCTTCTTTATCCTCTGGAGAAAATTTCTTTAACACACATGGCCACCTTGTTATGATTACTGATGGTTCATCAAGACTAAGAGCCCAATCAAGTGCATGTTTAACTGCTTTTAAATCATTTGGATTAATTGTGATAACATTCTTAAATCCTAAAGCCTTAACTATTGCTTCAATATCTAATTCAACAGTTTTCTCCCCTTGTAATGTATACCCTGAACCTGGGTTTTCCTGATGTCCAGTCATACCTGTTATACGGTTATCAAGAATTACATTAACTGTATTACTGTTATTGTAAATAACATCAATTAATGAATTTATTCCTGTATGGAAAAATGTTGAGTCTCCAAGACAAGAAACAACTCTCATCTTATTGTTTTCATTCATGTTAAAAACTTGTTGAGCACCATGACCAACGCTTATACTTGACCCCATACATATATTTTGATCAACTGCATTGTAAGGCTCGGAAAAAGCTAAAGAATAACATCCAATATCACCTGACATCAATACATTTTTTCTTTTGCCTAATTCATGATAGAAACCTCTGTGAGGACAGCCGGCACAAAGTGTCGGTGGTCTTGATACCACTTCTTTTTCATCATACTCTACATTTGGTTTTATTTCTCCAAACACCGCTTGTCTAATAACTTCTGGCAACATTTCTCCATAGGCAGGGAATAAATTGTTCCCGTAACATTCAAATCCTAGTACCCTTACCTGTTCTTCTATATAAGGATCATTTTCTTCAATAACATATATTTTTTCAACTTTTGAACAAAACTCTTTTATTTTCTCAGTTGGAAGAGGTTGTGTATATCCTAACTTTAAATATGATGCCGTATTTCCAAACACCTCTTTTGCATAACTGTAACATACTCCAGAAGATATAACGCCCACTTTAGTATCGTTCCATTCCATATAATTCAACTCTGTACTGTTTGAAAATTCTAATAATTCTTTTTGTCTTTCTTCTACCTTTACTCTTAATTTTCTTGCAACAGCAGGGACAGTTACATATTTATTTATATCTTTTTTATATTCTATGATTGCTTTTTCTTCTCTATCAAGACATTCAACAGTTCCTTTTGAGTGACATACTCTTGTGGTCATTCTAATTAAAACTGGTGTATTATATTTTTCACTTATATCAAATGCTACCTTAGTCATATCTTTTGATTCTTGAGAATCAGAAGGTTCTAGCATAGGAATCTTTGCAAACTTTGCATAGTTTCTGTTATCTTGTTCATTTTGTGATGAGTGCTGTCCTGGTTCATCTGCTGAAACTAAAACCATTCCTCCATATACCCCTGTATATGAAACTGTAAACAATGGATCTGCAGCAACATTTACACCTACATGTTTCATAGATGCCAACGCTCTTGCGCCTGCCATTGAAGCCCCTATAGCTGCTTCTAACGCAACCTTTTCATTATTTGCCCATTCTGCTAAAATATCATCCTTATAAAGCGCAACATTTTCTAATATTTCAGTACTTGGTGTTCCTGGATAAGCAGAAGCATACCTAACCCCTGCTTCATATGCACCACGTGCAATTGCTTCATTTCCTGTCATTAATTTTTTCATATTTTAACTCCTTAATTTTATATTTATTTTACAGCCGATGTGAATAATACTAATAATAAATATATTTCCTTAGATGATAATGTTCTGTTGTTAATATTATTTAGCAATAACTGTGCCAAAAAAAACAAATGCCTCTAATACTGTGTTTTATACGTATTAAAAGGCATTTGTTCATAATTATGTTTTGTTTTTTAGACGTTTTGTTTATGTTTTTAGACATTTCTAAAGCTTAATAATAAGCTAAAAACTCCTAGAAGCAATTATTTTTTATTTTTTACTACTTATTGATTCTTAGGATTACTTTTATTCCACAACGATGCTCTACTAATGCCTAGAACATTTGCAATATCATTTTTTGACATACCTTGATTTTCTAGCATATCAATTACTTTCATCTCTACGAATCTATTTATTTTTTTCAAATCCATGGATATGTTGCTATCTAGCACAGCACTACTAATTTTTTGTTTTTTATTTTCAAAAAGATGATATTCATCATTAGCGTTAAATTCACCACTGAACTCTTCGCCCTCATTAAATTCAAATTCACCAAATATAATATATCTTTGAACAATATTTTTTAACTCTCTAACATTTCCAGGCCAAGAATAACTAAGTAACCTATCTTTTAATTTATCATCAATTTCAGGAATTTCATAGTCTTTTGAATATTCTGATAAATAGTAATCAAAAATAGGAATAATATCTTTTTTTCTCTCCCTTAAAGGTGGTATTCGAAGTTCTATTACACTTAATCTATAAAACAAATCTCGTCTAAAACTTCCATCTTTCATTTTCCCTAATAATTCTTCATTTGAAGCTGCCAATATCCTTACATCAAGTGGTATTACATAATCAGACCCTATTCGCATTACTTCTTTTTCTTCTAGAACACGCAAAAGTTTTGTTTGAAGATTTATAGATATACTATTTATTTCATCTAGAAATATAGTACCTCCATGTGCTAACTCGAATAAACCTGATTTGCCTCCCTTTCTTGCTCCAGTGAATGCACCCTCTTCATAACCAAATAGTTCACTTTCAAGCAAGCTTTCAGTAAGTGCAGCACAATTTATAGCTACAAACGGTTCAGATTTTCTTTCACCTAAATTATGTATGCTTTGAGCTATCATTTCTTTTCCTGTACCACTTTCCCCATACATCATTGCAGTACTATCACTCATGCTCACTTTAACCGCCCTTGCTAATAAATCCTTCATAATCTGGTCATTAGCAATAATATCTTCAAATTTATATCGAGCAACCAGTTTCTTTTTATTTAGTTCATATCTTATCTTTCTTTCTAAGTTTTGCAACTTCGTTATATCTTGAAATGAACACAAAACTCCTAAAATTTGATCATCGATTTCTAATAATGAAATATTTGCTGCAACAACAATTTTTTTAATCCGAATTATTTCATTATATTTGTTAGTTCGATCATTTAAAACATCCATCATGAACCCTAATTCAGGAAAAACCTCTTTCAATTGTTTTTCCAAAACATAAGCTCCATCTTTTTTTAACAATTCATTAGCACGACCATTGTATAAAATAATTTTTCCATATCTATCAACCGCCAGTACAGCATCATGCACACCTTCGAGAGTTGTATTAAGTACCTCGTTTTTATATTTCTGTTCATATAAACTATCTACAATTTCCCAAGCACTAGATATTGCATCATGTATTGAGTCATCACTAGCACTAATATATTCAAAGTCCAAATTATATTTTTGTGCAATTTGGCATGGTATTCCGCCGCCAACGATTACCACATCTTTTTGAACATAATTACTAATTATTCCTTCAATTTCTTCAGGCTCACTAAACTTTTCAATAATAACGTTATGATTTATTATCTCTTTCCACTCCAAGTAATCAAAGTTTTCCATTTCAGAAATCAATAGAACAATATCTCTATTGTATTTTTTAGCAGTTTTAATAGCATGTAAAATATCAAGTGTGGAGGTTTTCAGTTGTATGACTGGTATTTCAACATTACTAATAGAATGAAGATAGCCACCACTTCTAGCAATTATAGCTTTAATACCCTTTTTCTCCAACAATTTACCTTGCTCATAAATTTTGTCTGGATCTAATAAATCAATTATAATTTTACCCTCTTTTACTTGGTCACCATATAATTTTTCTATTGTTTCCTTAATTTCAATATTATTAGCTATTATTCCTATTTTTCTTTCCAAAATATTTCTCCTTATAACATACTATTTATTATATTACCTTATAATTGTAAATTATATTTATATTATTAAATATTATAATACTATTTACTTTATTAATCAAAGGTATTATCTTTAATAAAAAATAGTTATCGGTTTTGATAACTATTTTTTATTATTTGAAGTTTTTATAATACTTGAGTATTCTGTTTTTTCAGTTATGTTAAATGTTTTTTTGGGTTAAGTATTTTTTGGGTTAAATATTATTTAATCTTTTTATTTTTACGTTTTTATAATTCTATACAAATAATGGTACTATCAACAATCCTAAAATTGTAGCTATAAACCAGAATAGCCATATAAATGCCATGTATCCCCATACATCCTTAAGTTTCATTCCAACTACTGATAATGCTGGAATAACATAAAGTGGTTGCAATAAATTAGTAGCTTCATCTCCATATACAAATGCATTGATTACATGTGGTAGATTAGCGTTTAATTTTAAAGCTGCATCTGTAATGATTTCACCTTGAACAATAAATTGACCTCCTTGAGAAGGAATAAATAAATTAAGTAAAGATGCAGATAAATAAGAGAATACTGGTAATGTATGCGCCGTAGCAATTGATGTAAACCCTCCAACTATTATTTGTCCAAGTCCAGAGTCTATCATCATGCCAGAAATACCCCCATAGAATGGGAATTGAATCATAACGTCAGTTGCAAGGCTCAAATTATCCCTATATGATTTTACGAATTTTTCTGGAGTTGCATATAATATAAAATTTGCTGTTAAAAATATAAAAATTACAAAATTAAGAGATAATGAACCTAAAAATCCTTTTTGAATAATTGTATAAACAATATTTATAACACCAGCAATTCCAATTAGATACATTATTATTCTACTACCATTCATCTTATCAGCAAATGTCTTTATAGATGATGATTTTTCTATTTCTTCTATTTCTAAATCATCAGTATTTGTTCCGTCAAATTCTACAATTTCATTTACTGGAGGTTCTGCTTTTATTGTAAGTATTATTGTACCTAACGCTACTATAAACCATATTATAACATTCATTGAATTGTAGGTAGTAATATTTTGAGTCAAAACTCCAATTTTATCAACCAAGAAATGGTCTGAGCCTGCAAGCAAAGCATATACTGATGCACTAGGTCCAAGACATTGTCCTAAGCACATTGTTGAATAACCTGCTGCAACCAGCATAGGGAAGTGTAATCTTTTGATATTTTTAGTAAGCTCCATTGCTAAAATTGGTGTAACAATAGTACCAAATGCCCAATTGAGGAAACTAGAAACGTAGCCAAACACCATTAATAAAATAATTGCAGCTGTTGGAGTACTAACTAACCTCGCCATTGACCTTAGTAATTTTTTAACTTGCTTTGATTTTGCTGTTACAGAACACGTTACAACCATAAATGACATCTGGAATGCAAAAGCTATTTGTGACCATATACCATTGAACCACGAATTGAGCATTCCTATAACTCCAGTATCTGTAAATATTGCACCTGCAAAGAATACTATTATTGTAAGAATTAAACAAAATACTAATGGATCTGGTATAACATTTTCAGCTGCAAATTGAAATTTTTTACTAAATCTCCATAAAAAAGATCCCTTATTTAAACTTTGAGAATTTTCCTTTGACATGATAGCTTCTCCTTTTTATACATAATTTTTGGAAGTTTTTAATTGTATTATCAACCTTTTATTAAACTCATTTTTTATTTCATTAATATTATCTTGTGGATATTCAAAGAAACCCTCTCCTGACTTTAATCCCAGTTTCTTTTCTTCAACCTTTTGACGCAAGATAGCATTAGACTCTTTCGAATTGTCCATAACAGATAGTAAATTATCTCCAACAGTACACCAAATATCTAATCCTCCCATATCAGCTACCTCAAGTTGCCCTGCTGTAGCATACCTAAAGGCTGGTCCAAATTTAAGAGCTTTATCTATATCTTCCGGTGCTGCAACTCCCATTTCTATTAAAGAAAACACCTCTCTTGCAATACCTTGTTGAATCCTATTAGCTACTAGTCCAGGTATATCTTTTAACACCTTTACTGTCTGTTTTCCTGCCTTTTTATATAATTCTTCTACTTCTTGATAAACTTCTTCAGACATGTTTCCAAAATATGAAAGTTCTGCAATAGGCAACAAATGAGCAGGATTATACCAATGGCATACCATCATCCTTTGCTTTCTATCTTCACTTACATATTTCATCATTTCACAAAGCGCTAAACTTGAAGTATTACTAGCAAAAATTGTTTCTTTTTTACAATATCCATCTATCTCTTTAAACAACTCCTGTTTTAATTCAATTATTTCAGGAGTAGCCTCTATAACATAATCCACATCCTTAACACAAGCTTCAAGATTGTCGTACAATGTTATATTTTCTAATATTTTTTCCACTTCATTGCTTTCTATTAAGTCATTTTCCGCCATAAACAAAAGTTCTTTTTTTATAATATCCTTAACTGTATTTCTTAGACTTTCATTAACCTCATATAAATTAACAGGGAATCCATACATAGCAAATGCTTCTGCTATTCCATGGCCCATAGTGCCAGCTCCAAGTACTGCTATATTTTTAATCATTAAAAATTAACCTCTTTTCTGTAATCCAAGAATTTCTCTAGCATCATCTGGTGTTGCAACTTCATTTCCAGATTCCTTTATAAGGTTTGCTGCCCTAGTTACAAATTGAGCATTTGATTCAGCAAGAACCTTTGGAGCAAACAAAACATTGTCCTCCATTCCAACGCGCAAATGTCCACCAAGCGCTATTGCTGCAAGCATTATTGGAACATGTCCTTTTCCAATTCCTAGTGCAGACCAAGTAGAACCTTCAGGTATTAATCCTTTTAAATACACTAAATTTTCAACAGTTGCTGCAGTTCCACCAGCAGCCCCTAAAACAAATTGATAGTGCAATGGTCCTTTTAATACTCCTTTTTTTAGATAGTATAAAGAATTATAAACCATACCTGCATCAAATATTTCAATTTCTGGTTTTACTCCATATTCCTGCATGGTGTATCCTAGTTCCTCTAAAAATTTAGGATGATTTATAAACAAACTGTTGTGCATCCAATTCATAGAACCACAATCGTAAGATGCCATATCTGGTCTTATAGACTTTAAGTGCGCTTGTCTTGTTTCATCAGTAGCATTTAAATCACCTGATGTTGTACAGTTAATTACTATGTCACATTTTGATTTTATAAGAGCTACTGTTTCCTCAAATTTTTCCTTGCTCATTGTTCCTTTGCCTTCGTCATCCCTCATATGAAGATGTGCTATAGCCGCACCTTTTTTATAGCATTCAAATACATCATCTGCTATTTCTTGTGGTGTCATTGGTACATTTGGATTATCTTTTTTTGATGGCCACGCTCCTGTTGGAGCAACTGTTATAATTGTTTTTGTCATTTCTTCCTCCTTTTATATAATTATAAGTAAATTACATAAATTATATAAAGCAAAATTCATGCCAATTGTAAATACAATCTCAAAAACAATATTATGTTTAAATTCCATAGTTTTTCATACTAGTATATTTTTTTCACTATTATTATATATAAAACAATTATAACAAAAGTTATAATTGTTTTATATATCTTATATTATTTTATAAGTATAATTGTTATGTATATAAGTAAATTTCAATCTATATCTAATCGTTTTATTCAATTAAGCAAAAAGCAACAGTTATAACAAAAGTTATACGATATATAACTTTTGTTATAACTGTTGCTTTAAAATAACTATTCCTTATTTATATCTATATCTAATACCTTACATTTTTTCCACAAAGCTGGTTGACTTAAACCAAGTTGCTTAGCTGCTTTATTAACAGAACCACACTTCTTAATTGAATTGACTATCATATCCTTTTCCAACTTTTTCACAGACGCTTTTAAATTATAGTTACTATCACTCATCATTGTAGCAAAACTCACACTTTCCATATCAAGAATAGATAATATGTTATTGTATTTTATTAATCCATCTTTATTAATTACAACCATTCGCTCTATTAAATTCTTTAATTCTCTTATGTTTCCTGGCCATTTATACATTTCTAAAATCTTCATAGCTTCTTTTTCTAATTTAGTTTTTTTTCCATACTTCTTATTATATTTATTTAAGTATTCGTTCGTTAAATAATAAATATCTTCTTTTCGCTCTCTTAAGGGTTTCAATTCAATTGGAACTACGTTAAGTCTATAATATAAATCTTCCCTGAATTTTTCTTTTTTTATTTCTTCTTGCAAATCTTTGTTTGTAGATGCAATTAGTCTAATATCAAGTTTGATTGGTTTATTTCCGCCTATTCTTACTATTTCTTTACTCTGTAACACCCTAAGGAGTTTTGATTGCAAATTTAAAGACATATCACCTATTTCATCAAGAAGTATTGTTCCCTCATTGGCAAGTTCAAATAGACCAATTTTACCCCTCTTTTTTGCATCAGTAAATGCTCCCCCTTCATAACCAAAAAGTTCAGATTCTAACAATTCTGCTGGTATTGCCGCGCAATTAACTTTAATAAATGGTTTATTTTCCCTATTGCTTTTAAAATATATTTCATCAGCAATAACCTCTTTTCCTGTACCAGATTCTCCAGTTATTAAAACAGTAACATCAGTTGGTCCAATAGTTGATACTAAATCCATAGCCATATTCATATTTTCACTTTTATATACCACATTATTTTTTGATATTTGTTGTTTTCTCAGAAATTTTATTTCTTCAGTTGCCTTAATTTTCTCATCATTAAGCTCTGCAATTTTTAGTTCAAGTTCTTTTAAATCACTAATATCTCTGTTATTTATAACTACAAGTTTTATGTTTCCATTCTGATCAAATATAGGTGAACCAGAAACTAAAAGGTCTTTATTATTCTTTAAGCTTTTACCTAGAGAATTAACGCCTTCTTTTCTCTCGATTACCTCCATAGTAACTGCGCCTTTAAAAAGATTACCTTCTTCAGTAATTTCTTTTACCGTTCTTCCTATAACCTCTTCTTTTGTAATACCTGTTATTTTTGTATAAGCTTTATTAATATAAATTGTTTTGCCTTTTCCATTAGATATGTACATTCCATCATATAAGTTATCGCTTATTTCCTTAAAATCCAAATAATTATTAATGAAGTCAGCGTAAGTATCTTTTATCTCACTATATTTATCATCTATAAGTATTTTTTCACTAAAGCTAAGTTCCTTTGTTTTTATAACATTATAAATATCATCAATATCATCAACTATTTTTTTAATTTTAAGCTCATCACCCATAGCTACTCCAGTTAATCTTTTAAATTTCTATTCCAATAAGTATAAATAAATTTTAACACTTTATTATTAAGCTGTCAAACGACTAATAGTCATTATGTTTGTTTTAATGTAACCTGTAAATTTTTAGTATAAATTACTTTAATTTGCAAATAATAATTCTAATTAAACTCTGAAAGGTTGTGATTAATTGAGAATCCCTAATCATATAGGCATCATACCCGATGGTAATAGAAGGTGGGCGGAGAAAAAAGGATTTGAAAAGCAGGATGGCTATGAATATGGACTTAATCCTGGACTTTATTTTTTAAAACTAGCTAAGGAATATGGTATACAAGAAGTTACATACTATGGTTTTACGACAGATAACTGCAAAAGACCAAAAAAACAAATAGAATCGTTCGTTAAAGCATGTGTGGATGCTATTAATTTAATCGCTAAAGAAAATGTTTCATTACTTGTGCTAGGAAATACTAATTCAGCAATGTTTCCGAAAGAGTTGTTAAAATACACAAAACGAACTACAATAGGTAACGGAGGTACTAAAGTTAATTTTTTAGTAAACTATGGTTGGGATTGGGATTTGGGAAATGTTGAATCTGCTTGTACAAACAGAAAAAGTATACTAGAATCTCTCCATTCAAAAGATATCTCAAGAATTGACTTAATCTTAAGATGGGGTGGAAGAAAAAGACTCTCTGGTTTTCTACCTATTCAATCTGTTTATTCTGATATATATACTATAGATGATATGTGGCCTGATTTTAAAGCAGAGCAGTTTCACGAGGCTATGATATGGTACAATCATCAAGATGTTACACTAGGTGGATAAAATTTTATTTATAATCCATCGGAATTTCACACTGTTTTCTAATTAAAAAAAAGCCTGCAAAATGTAAATATTTAACATCACTTTTCAGGCTTATACTATAGTTTATATACTATTATATTATTTTGGTATATTAATTAATTTTTCTTTAGATTCTCTGTATAGTACAAATTTATTGCCTATACTTTGAACATACTCTGCTCGTACTGCTTCAGATATTTCTGTAGCAGTTTCTTTTGATCCTAAAAGACTATTATTGAGGACATTAATTTTAATTAATTCCCTAGCTTCTAAAGCATCATCTATTTGCTTTAAAACAGTTTCTGTTACACCGCTTTTTCCTATTTGCATAATAGGATCAATTCCATTTGCTAATGCTTTTAAATAACTTCTTTGTTTTCCAGTTAACATTTATTCTCCTTTTGTGCGACATCAATATTCGCTCCTACTTATTCAATAAAATCAAATTCTACCCCACAAATACTTATAAGGTCACCTTCTTTTGCTCCAAGCTCTTTTAATTTATCTATTACACCCTTATCTATAAGAACTTTTTGGAAGTTACTAAATGATTCAAAATCATCAAAGTTTGTTGAATCAACTAATCTTTCTAAGAATTCCCCTTGTCCATAATAGTATCCATCTTCTTTTGTGATTAATATAGTATCTTTTTCTTTTCTTTCATTGAAACTTTCAACTAAATTTTCATCAACAAATACTATTTCTTCTTCTACCTGGAGGAGTCTCTCATAGGCAACTTTTTTAAGATCATCAAGACCTTGACCAGTTGCTGCTGAAACTTCAAATATCTCATAATCTACTTCAAATTCATCTTTAATTCTTTGTAAATTTTCTTGAGCTTCTGGTAAATCTAATTTATTCAAAACAATTATTTGCTTTTTAACTGACAATTTCTCGCTGTATTGCTTAAGCTCATCATTTATTCTATAGAAATCATTAACAGGGTCTCTATCTTCTTGTCCTGATGCATCAATTACATGTAATAGAAGTTTTGTCCGCTCAACATGCCTTAAAAACTCATGGCCCAAACCAGCCCCTTCTGATGCACCTTCAATTAATCCTGGTATATCAGCAAGGACATAGCTATGACCTTCGCCAATACTAACTACCCCAAGATTTGGCTTTAAAGTTGTAAAATGATAGTTAGCTATTTTAGGTTTAGCGCTTGTAACTTGCGATAGTATTGTTGACTTACCTACATTTGGAAACCCTATAAGACCTATATCAGCTAAAAGCTTTAATTCTAATATTATTTCTCTTTCTTCACCTTTTGTGCCTGGTTCTGCAAATCTAGGAGTACGTCTAATAGAGTTTTTAAATTTCGTATTACCTTTACCTCCTCGACCACCTCTTGCACATACGTATCTTTGTCCATTCTCTTTTAAATCTGCTAAAACAATTCCAGATTCTTCATCTTTTATAAGAGTACCTGTAGGTACTTTCAATACAAGATTTCCTCCATGAGCACCAAATTGTTTTTTTCCTCTTCCATCTTCACCATTAGTGGCTTGATAATGTCTTTTATATCTAAAATCCATCAAAGTTCTAAGTCCTTCATCAGCCTCTAATATTATACTTCCGCCATTTCCTCCATCTCCACCAGCAGGTCCACCCATAGGTTCATATTTCTCTCGTCTAAATGCAACACAACCATTACCACCCTTACCAGCTTTAACGCTTACTTTAGCTATGTCTATAAACATATTATCACAACCTTAATTTTAATTTCTTATCTTTATTATTTATTCCCATATTTATTTTTATTATATAAAAAACCTACCACTTACGGTAGGTCATTATTTTATGCTTCTATTTCACAAGGATATACACTAACTTGCTTTCTTGTTTTATCTTTTCTTTCAAACTTAACTTTTCCACTAACTGTTGCAAATAATGTATCATCACTTCCGATACCTACATTTAAGCCAGGATGAAGTTTAGTTCCTCTTTGTCTAACAAGAATATTGCCAGCTAAAACAAACTGTCCGTCAGCTCTTTTAACACCAAGTCTTTTAGCATTGCTATCACGACCATTTTTTGAGCTACCAACACCTTTTTTATGTGCAAATAACTGTAAATTTAATTTCAATAACATCTTTTACACCTCCTCATAATTAAGTGTAATATAATTATTATAATCTTCTAACAACAATTTAATTCCTACTAAAAAATTCCTATATATTACATCTGTTTTTTCATTGTTTCTTTGAGTTTTAATTTTCAAAAACCCAGTATCCTCTTCAACATCGTAAGTGATGTCAGAATTTGATATACCAGCTACTAAATTCATAGAATTCAGTGCAGTATATGACAATATGGATACTGCTGCACAAACTATGTCTGTGCCAATTGTACCGTATTCTGAATGACCACTTACTACAAAACCATCATATAAATCATTTGATTTATGCATAGTAACATTAATCATTTAATTATCCAACTATTTTGCCAATTTTTAATTGAGTAAATGGTTGACGATGACCTTGTTTCTTTCTATAGTCTTTTTTAGCTTTATACTTAAATACTATAATTTTTTTAGCTTTGCCTTGTTTTTCAACTACAGCTTCTACTACAGCTCCATCAACATATGGTTTACCAACATTTAATTTTCCTTCTTCAGCTACTAATAAAACTTTATCAAATTTTACTGTTTCACCATCAGCGATTTCAAGTTTTTCAACTCTTACCACATCGCCTTCTTGAACTCTGTACTGTTTTCCACCTGTTTCGATTATTGCGTACATATATTTACCTCCTCTTACCAGTCTCGCCATTGCAGGTACTAAAAGTTTAAACCTGATCCGTGCGGCTCTTACAAATGTTAATTTTATCAAAGTATGAACAGTTTGTCAACTTATTTTTACAAATTTATATATTCTGTTTTCCCATTTTTTCAACTACTATATCCTCTGTTAAAATATTTCTATTTTCTTCTATTTGTATTTCAATATTATATTTTTCTTCAATTTTATGGATATCAGCAATACAACTGCTTAAAATTTTATTGTACATCATGTTTCCAACACTAAGAATAACGAACTCACAAGATGTATTAATTTTAATTTTTCTTATAATATTTTCAATCTTTAATATTATTTGAACCCTAGAATTAACTTTACCTCCACCTCGGCAATGTTCACAATCTTCAGTCATCAAATTAAAAAAGTTATCTTTATCCTTTTTTCTAGTAATTTCCATGAGATTTAGTTTAGTCATCCCAACAACTTTTATTTTAGCTTTATCACTTTTGAATATTTTCTTAGCACTTTCAATTATTAAATTTATGTTGTTTTCATTTTTTACATCTATAAAATCAACAATTATTATACCACTAATATTTCTAAGTTTAACTTGCCTTGCAATTTCTCTTAAAGCCAATAAATTTAATGTCAGTGCTGTTTCTTCCATATTATCATTACCAATAAATTTCCCACTATTTACATCTATTACAGTCAATGCTTCTGTTACATCAATAAATATTGAACCACCGTTTTCTAACTCGACTTTTCTGTCAAATAACATATCTATTTGTTTTTCAATGTTAAACATTTCAAATATATTAGTAAATGTATCAATTACTTTTATATCCTTAAGTTCATCTGATACATTATAATATTTTATAAGTTCATCTACTTTACATTTAATCTCTTTATCCTCAACATAAATTTCATCAACTAAATAATCTACGTAGTCTTTAAAAACCTTCTCAATTATATGATTATTTTTATATAGAAGCTTAGGTGCATAAGAGTAATTAAACTCTTGTTGAATTTGATTATACAACTTAGACAACATCAAGTATTCCTTTTCTATTTCTTCCTTTTCTCTATTTTCAGAAAAGGTCCTAATAATCATGCCATTACCATCAGTCATAATACTTTTGCCAATTTCCTGCAACCTTTTTCGTTCTTCTGGATTTTTTATCCTAGTAGAAATATTTACTTCTAAGCTCTTAGGTATTAAAGCAATAAATTTCCCAGGCAATGAAATATCTGTTGTAACAGAAATATCCTTTTCTCCTATAGGCTCCCTACTTATTTGAACTAGAATTTCCTCTCCATTTTTTAAAACCTTATTTATACTTTTAACATCTTTTCTACTAATATTTTTTTCTTTTAGAAATTTATCAGACAGTAAATCATTTTTATTTAGATACGCATTTTTTTTAAGCCCAACATCAACAAAAGCCGCATCCATTCCAGGTAAAATATTTACAACCCTACCCTTATATATGTTTCCTAAATAACTTTCATTGTTTTTCTCTTCGTACAAGAAGTCCTGCAACTTTCCATTTTGTAAAATAGCTATTTGTTCAAAAAAAACAGAATTACTTATCAATATCTGCTTAATAAAAATCACACCCTTCTAACAATTGAATAGAAATAAAATGGAAATTATCCAATTGCTATCTTATTATTCCAATATTGGTTTCATATTTTTATCTAATGACTCTATCTTCATTATTGTGAAATAAGTTATATTAAAACCTTTATCCTCTATGAGCTTCATGAATTCATTAGTTTTCATACTTCCTGTCTCTGTTGTAAGAAAGACAACTTCAATACATGCTTTGTTATTGCTTGTTTTTTTAGCCTTCAAATATTTAATAAAATTTCGTGTATTAATTTCTTTTTCAATCATTTTATTTTTCTTATTTTTCTTTTTTCTTTTATAAATTACTCCAGTGTGAAGCATTTCTTCAAAATAATCATTAAGACTATCTACATCTAAATTATCAAATTCTATATTTATTAAATATTCAACAAATGCACAACGAGCCATTATTGATTCTTCACCATCAGTATACTCTGCACTAAGGATTTGCATTTCCTTTGGAAGTACACGATTCATTTTTAATATAAAATCTTGTATCTCAATCTTTTCATTTAATTCTAATTCAAAGTATTCTCCCACACTTTCATTTCCAAGGGATAAAGGAAACCCAAAAGAAGTTTTCATATGCGGGTTAAATCCTTCACTATATTTAGCAGGAATATTCGCCCTTTTTACTGATCTCTGGATAAATCTTAAAACATCTAAATGAGATATATATTTTAAATTTCCAGTTTTACTGTATTTACTAATTATTTTGCACATGAGGACAAACACCTCCTATTAACTTATTATTAACTCCACAATTACTGCAAACTATCCTACAATCAGGTGTAGTTAAAGCTTCTATAGAATTCTTGTATTCTCTAATTAAAAATTCTTTTGTTACTCCGCAGTCTATAAAATCCCACGGCAATATTTCATCAAGTTCTCTTCCTCTACTTGCATAAAAACTAGGGTCGATATTTAATTCATCAAATGTTTCAACCCACTTCTTAAAGTCAAACATATCATACCAACCATCAAATTTACAACCTTTTTCCCAAGCTCTTATCAATGCATCAGATAGTCTTCTATCTCCCCTAGCAAACACAGACTCAAGAAAGCTAAGTTTAGGTTCATGGTAGCTAAAAGAAACTTTTTTGTCCTTGATTTCTCTTTGAAGTGATTTTGCTTTATCGTATAGTTCTTCAATTCCATCCTGCTTAACCCATTGAAATGGTGTAAATGGTTTAGGAACAAAACATGAAGCACTTACATTTATCTTTAAATTTCCTTTAATATCCTCTTTTGGTCTTTGGAAAAATTTATCCTTAACTTTATATGCAAGTTCTTTTATTCCTAATACATCCTCTATAGTTTCTCCCGGTAGACCAATCATAAAGTAAAGCTTTACTGTAGACCAACCTAAATTAAATGCAGTTTCTACAGGCCCTAATATTTGTTCTTCGGTTAAGTTCTTGTTTATTACATCTCTCATGCGCTGAGTACCAGCTTCAGGTGCAAATGTAAGTCCTGATTTTCTAACTTCTTGAATTCTTTCAATAATATCAAATGTCATTGAATCAAGTCTAAGAGATGGAAGTGATAAACTTACCTTTTGTTCTTCATATTTATCAAGAAGCTTAACTGCTAAGTCAGATAAACATGAGTAATCTCCGGAACTTAAAGAAGTAAGAGAAATCTCATCATGTCCTGTTGAATCAATAAGACTTTCTGCTTGACTATATAAAGTATTTACGGTTTTTTCTCTCACTGGTCTATAAACCATTCCAGCTTGACAAAATCTACAGCCTCTTGTACAGCCTCTGAACAATTCAAGAACTACCCTATCGTGAACCACATCTATATAAGGTAGTATACTTTTTTCAGGATAGTAACTTTTATCTAAATCTTTAATAATTGTTTTTATTATTACTTCTTTGGCATTTTCATTTAAAACTTTTCTTTCTTTTATAGTTCCGTCATCATTATATATAACATCATAGAATTGTGGTACATATATACCTTCCATCTGAGATGCAAGTTCTAAGAATGACTTTTTATTCCAACCTTTGCTTTTTTCTTCCTCATAAAGCTTCATCAATTGAGGCAAAAGTTCTTCACTTTCTCCTATTGTAAATAAATCTATTATATCGTGAAGTGGTTCTGGATTATATGCACATGGACCACCAGCAATTACTAGAGGAATATCATTACCTCTATCTTTTGATTTAAAAGGAATGTTAGCTAGATTTAGCATATTAAGGATGTTAGTATAACTCATTTCATACTGAAGCGTAAATCCTATGAAATCAAATTCCTTTAACTCATCCTTGCTTTCTAGTCCATACAGTGGAATATCATTATCCCTCATAACTTTTTCCATATCTGTCCATGGTGTAAATACTCTCTCACACCATATATTATCTATACTGTTTAATAATCCATATATTATTTGCATTCCAGTATGAGACATTCCCACCTCATATACGTCTGGAAATGCAAATGCAAATCTTATATCTATATCCTCTTTATTTTTTATAACAGAATTAAGTTCGCTACCTACATATCTTGCAGGCTTTTCAACACTCAACAGCTTTCTATCCAATTTTTTTATATCAATCATATTAACCTCTTTTTATATATTATCTATTGATTATTCCTTGAAATGAATCAGTTTATTTTATCATAACATATATAAAATAACAACTTTTTTGTTTGAAATCAAGTTTTATACCCATTGACATTTCATGCATGATATAATAACAAAAAAACAATTGAAAAAAATCCTAATATATACTAATATATGCTTAGTGTAAATTATTAAAATAGTGAGGTAACGAACATGAATTATGAAGAAGCAATAGATTTTATTCACTCAACATATAAATTTGGTTCAAAGCTTGGTCTAGATAACATTACGAAATTAACAGAACTTCTAGGCAACCCCCAAGACAGCTATAAAATAATACATATAGCTGGGACAAATGGCAAAGGCTCTACAAGCAATATGATACATGATGTTCTTGTATCATCTGGGTACAAAACAGGTCTTTTCATCAGTCCATATCTAGAAGAATTTACAGAAAGAATACAAATTAATAAAATTCATATAGATAAAGAATCTCTTGCTAAAATTACAACACTCGTAAAAGAAAAAATAGACATAATGATTTCAGAAGGTTATAACCATCCTACAGAGTTTGAAGTAGTAACTGCAATAGGATTTAAGTACTTTGAAGAACAGAAAATAAATTTTTTAGTTTTAGAGGTAGGTTTAGGCGGTAGATTTGATGCAACTAACGTTGTTAAAAACACACTAGTATCAATTATTACTTCTATTAGCTATGACCACATGCAGTACTTAGGAAATACATTGGAAAAAATAGCATTCGAAAAAGCTGGAATTATAAAAAGAGATAGCAAAGTAATCATATATCCTCAATCAGATAATATAAAAGACGTTGTTAAAAATCAAGCTAAGTTAAAAAATTCAGAAATTTATGAAGTAGACGAAAAAAATATAAGAAAAATCAAAGGTGATATAACAGGTCAAGAATTTGAATATCTAAAAAAAGATGTATTCAATCTTCCTAACCTTAAAATCAATTTACTTGGAGAACATCAACTCTATAACGCCGCCACAGCTCTTTGCACTTTAGAAGTAATAAAAAAATCGGGATATAATATAGATGAACACTCTATAGAAAAAGGCTTTATAAACTGCAAATTTGCAGGTAGATTTGAAATAATAAACAAAGAACCTATAATCATACTTGATGGTGGTCACAACATTAATGGTATAGAATATTTTTCAAAAGCTATAAAAGAATATTTTGGGGATAAAAAAATCATACTGTTTTATGGTATGCTAGAAGATAAAAATCCAGACGATGTGATTGATTATTTAGTGCATTTAAGCAAAGAAATATACACATTAACCCCTAACAATCCAAGAGCAATGTCATCAAACGATATGGCGTATTTAATTAGACAGCATTCAGATATAAAGGTGACTCCTATACAAAAATATAATGAGATACTAAATATTTTAAATGGATTTGACGAAAAAGAAGTTATAGCATTTGTCGGCTCACTATACATGATAGGAGAAGTGAGAACCCTTATAAAAAAAGATTTAAACCTTAAAAATTAAAATGAAGGATTTGTGCGAGCACAAATCCTTCATCAACTATTCATTGTTTTTACTATGTATCGTTAAAAATCTATAAGACCGAGGCTTATTTTTAGACAATCATCAACATCTACCATAAGCTTCTTGTCAAATCTCCCTATTTTTTCTTTCAAACGTTTCTTATCAATTGTACGTATCTGCTCTAACAATACTACTGAATCCTTAGGTAAACTAAAATCCTTAGAACTAATTTCTATATGTGTAGGTAGTTTAGCCTTATTAATTTGAGAAGTAATTGCAGACACAATAACTGTAGGACTATATTTATTCCCAATATCATTTTGTACTATTAAAACCGGTCTAATTCCGCCTTGTTCAGAGCCAATAACAGGACTCAAATCAGCATAATAGACATCTCCCCTTTTTACAATCAAGCTATTCACTTCCTAATAATTTTGTTTCATAACTCAAAAAATCCTCATAATCTCCTTCTGAGTATTCTTCGGTGATGCTTTTATTAATACTGCTCATTTCCAAATAACCAGCCTTCATCTTATCTCTAATTTCAAGCTTTCTTTTTTCAATCAAATAAAACCTTATAGACTTACGTATAAAGTCACTTCTGTTGGTACCATCAACTTTAACTGCATTATCCAGCTCATGCAATAAATTTTCTGGAATAGAAATTAAAATCTTTTTGTTATCTGCCAAATCACACACACCTCACATCAATAAACTCAGATACAGCTATTATAACTTATGTAATTCTATCATAAACTAAGAAGAAATTGAATGGTAACTTATGACTTAATGTGAAAATAATTATTAATGATATATAATTTTACATTAATCCATCGCAACCACAATAAAACTACTATTGAACGTCTATAATATTTATTTCATCATATTGTATAGCTTTTACTAAATCATCATTTTTATAAATAAAAATTTTATCTGGTAACAAATTTTCTTTATTAAATTTCATAACATGCTTATAAATACCATCCCAATAAATTAATTCTTCTGGTATAGGGTCTACCGAACTATTGAATTTATTTAAATCAAATTCATAAATTAAAGGATTAACCATATTGAAATTATCAATTCTAACACTACTATCTGTAAATTTATCATTATTTAAAACACATACGCTATCTGTATAATCAATACTCCAACAAGAAGAACCTTCATTGATTACAAAACTATAGTCACCATCCTTACACATAATTTTAACACTATAAGAATTATCAGTATTATCTGTATACACTTTCATATTTGCTTTACCTGTATAATTGACTGGGATAACAAAGGATTCATCCTTTACCGAACATCCTGCTAAAACAATGCAACTAAATGCTATAAATATTATAAATTTTAAAATACTTTTCACTATATAAAACCTGCCCTCATATATAATTATATACTACTTATATGACAACAACCTTTAATTTATACCTATTTTATAATCCTAGTATACTACTTATCACCTTCTGCAATGCACGAAGCAATAGCATAATCCTTAATATGTGTTATGGAAAGTTGTATATTAGTAATTTTATTATCTTTTGCAATTCCAAGTGCATTATTTGAAAGTGTAACCATGGGTTTTCCCATTTCATTTTTTGATATTTCAATATCTAAAGGCCCAAATGTTGAAAAACCTGTTCCAAGACTTTTGGAAACAGCTTCCTTTGCAGCAAATATCCCAGCAGCAGTTTGAGGATTAAACTTTCTTAGCTTAATGTATTCTAATTCCTTTTCAGTGTATATTTTTTTCAAAAATACTAAATTCTCAATATTTTTTTTAATTCTTTCAACTTCTATAACATCGATACCATTGCCTTTAATCATTACAAATCATTCCTTTCAACTTAATTAAGATTAATCAACTAAAAAAATATTAATTGACAAAGAGCTTAATCTGTATAATAATTATATTATAAGTTCTAGTTCTTTACAATAAAACTTAACAATTATTCTAAATTAAATATAAAAGGAGTAACATATTATGAACAATGTAACAGTAGTTTCTCATCCATTGATACAACATAAATTAACAATGTTGAGAGACAAAAACACATCATCGAAAGATTTCAGGGAGTTGGTAAGAGAAATTGCTATGCTTATGGCGTATGAAGTAACAAGAAATCTTCCACTTGAAGATGTTGATATAGAAACACCTATATGTAAAGCAAAAGGAAAAGTTCTATCAGGAGAAGATATTGCAATAGTTCCAATACTACGTGCTGGATTAGGAATGGTAGATGGTATGCTTGATTTAATACCAAATGCGAAAATTGGACATATTGGACTTTATAGAAATGAAGAAACTTTACAACCCGTAGAATATTATTGCAAACTTCCACAGGATATAGAAAACAGAATAGTTATAATAACAGAACCAATGCTTTCAACTGGTGGTTCAATGCTTGGGGCAATTGATTTATTAAAAAGACATGGCGCTAAAAAAATAAAATCAATACATTTAGTATGTGCTCCTGAAGGAGTAGAAATAGTTACAAAAGCTCATCCAGATGTAGAAATATACGCTGCATCAATAGATGAAAAATATAATGACATAGGATACATAGTTCCTGGTTTAGGAGATGCTGGAGATAGATTATTCGGCACAAAATAAAAAGCAAACAAAAAAAGGGGATGGTCAATCAAAAAGAACCGTCCCCTTTTTTTGTTTTTTTATTTAAATAGAAAGTTTTTCTATAAATCTTTGATTTTTCATCATACTTGATACAACAACAGTACCAACTACTGTAACTACAACAAATTCACCAATTCCTACATATAGGGCATTCATCCATAATGGTGTTTGAAACAAATAATATAATTCCCATCCAACTATAAATGCATTAGCAATAACTGGCCCAAAGCTAGCTATTATTAAAGAATTTTTCGAATAACCAACTGTTTTTCTAATTGCAATTATAAATAATATGGCTACTAATGTAGCAAATGGCCCTACTATAACATCAATAACGCCCAGGGGACTAGGTAAATTTGCTAAAATACATCCAAGAACTAACCCTGTAGCATATTTCGGCTCAATAAACACAAACAAAACTAATATTTCAGCAATTCTAAATTGAACCTCTCTATAGCTTATAAAAGAAAAACTCAACGTTAAAGCTGCATATGCTGCTGCAATAAGCGCAGTCTTTGTAATAAATTGTACTTTGTTTTTTTCCATAAAAAAAACTCCTTTCGTATTATAACAACGATTCTCGGAGTCACTTAAAAAAACCTGATTTTTTTAAAGTGGGTGCCAAGAAAACACTTTTTAAATGATAGGGACAAAACAAATTGTCTCGCCCCTCCATCAATTATTCTATTATTATCTCTTACTAAACTGAGATGCTTTTCTAGCTTTTTTAAGACCGTATTTCTTTCTTTCTTTCATTCTAGAATCTCTAGTTAAGAATCCAGCTTTTTTTAGTATTGGTCTTAATTCCTTATCAACTTCAAGCAAAGCTCTTGATATACCATGTCTCATTGCTCCAGCTTGACCTGTAAATCCGCCACCTTTAACATTCATTAGAACATCATACTGTCCCAATGTATCTGTTATTAACAAAGGCTCTCTAACTATAACTCTTAAAGTTTCATATTTTAAATATTCATCTAAATCTCTTTTATTAACAAGTATTTTACCTGTTCCTGGAACTAATCTTACTCTAGCAATAGCGCTTTTTCTTCTTCCAGTTCCTCTATATTGTACGTTCATCTATTTCGTCCTCCTTATTTAAAACTCATATACTTCAGGCTTTTGAGCTTGATTATTATGCTCAGGTCCTGCGTATACTTTAAGTTTTTTTAACATTTGTCTTCCCAAGCTATTTTTAGGAAGCATTCCTTTTACTGCAAGATAAACCGGTTGAGTAGGTTTAGCTTGTATAAAATCTTTATAAGGAGTTTCTTTCATTCCACCTGGATATTGTGAATGATGTCTATATAATTTTTGATCCCATTTGTGACCAGTCAAAACTATTTTCTCTGCATTTACAATTATTACGAAATCTCCTGTATCAACATGTGGAGTATATATTGCTTTGTGTTTTCCTCTTAAAAGTTTAGCAACCTCTGTTGCTAATCTACCTAATGTTTTTCCTTCAGCATCTATTACATACCATGCCCTTTGTACTTCATTAGGTTTAGCGATGAAGCATTTCATTTTGTTTCCTCCTGTAATTCTATAACTTATATTTATTTTATAAATTCAATCTATTCAAAAAACCTAACTCCGGGGCATTGGAACGGTTTTTCTCTCAATATCATACTATAATATTCTATAATACCAAGCAAAATAAGTCAAGGACTTTTTTAAGAATAATCTACTTCTTTTAAAAATAATCCCTCTGGCTTTGCTGTATGTCCTAGTATTGTTCTATCTTTAATTTCTAAAGCTTCTTGAATACAACTAATTTCTTTTGTTCCCTTACCTATATCTATCAAAGTACCTGCTATAATTCTGACCATATTATACAAGAAACCACTTCCATTTATATATAATCTAATAATTTTATCTTCCTTTATAAGCTTTGTTGTATAAATGGTTCTAATAGTTGTCTTGACTTCTGAGCCTGCGGACATAAATCCTTTAAAATCATGTGTCCCTACTAAAAAGGTTGAAGCTTTATCCATTTTTTCATAATCAAGCTGTGAAGGTATAAAATAAGTATAACGGTCATAAAAAGGGCTATTTATTTTATCATTATAAATTTGATACATATACGTTTTATTATGTGCATCAAATCTAGAATTAAAATTTAAAGGTACTTCTTCAGAACTTAAAACTCTAATATCTTTTGGTAAATTAGCATTTAAAGCTAATTTTATTTTACCTGTCTCTATTTTAGTTTCTGTTACAAAATTAGCTACTTGCCCTAAAGCATGTACTCCTTTATCTGTTCTACCTGAACCAGTCAAACAAGTTTTTTCTTTAGTTATAATATTAATTGCATTTTCAATGGCTTCCTGTATAGTAACATTATTAAGTTGAGTTTGCCATCCATGATAATTTGTGCCATCGTATGCAATAACTAATTTAATGTTTCTTACCATATCCTTGATATTATTATTGTTGCAAGATAAATAACAAAAATAAATGCTGCAACATAATCTCCTCTATGAATTTTTAACTGCCTCATGCGTGTTCTATTATCTCCACCTCTATAACATCTAGCTTCCATTGCCATTGCTAAATCATCTGCACGTCTAAATGCACTTATAAATAATGGAACCAACAACGGAACAAGGTTTTTAGCCCTATTTACGATATTCCCACTTTCAAAATCAGCCCCCCTTGATTTTTGAGCCTTCATGATTTTTTCTGTCTCTTCCATTAAAGTAGGAATAAATCTAAGTGCAATTGTCATCATCATTGCAAGCTCATGAGCTGGTACACCAATTCTTTTAAATGGTTTCAATAAACTTTCAATACCATCTGTCAAAATTATTGGTGATGTGGTTAAAGTTAATAAAGACGTCCCCATAATTAAGAGGGTCAACCTTATTGCCATAAAACCAGCTTGTTTAAGACCCTCCTCTGTTATTTTAATAAATCCTATCTCATATATTATTTTACCTGGAGTCATTAATAAATTTATTATAAATGTTATTGTAATTATTAAAAATATTGGTTTAAGCCCTTTCAATACAAACTTTATTGGTACCTTTGAGGTAATAATTGCAACGGCTAAAAATGCTACTACAACTAAATATGCAGTAAAACTTTTTATCAGAAATAATGAAAAAATAAAAATGAAAGTTATGATTATCTTAACTCTTGGATCAAGATTATGTACAGGCGATTCGACTGGATAATGCTGCCCTATAGTTAAATTTTTAAACATTTTTTCTTCTCCTTATTTCTTTTAATATTTCTTCCTTAGCTTCATCTACTGTTATCACATCAGACTTTATATTAAATCCTCTTTTTCTAAGTTCATTCGCTAATTCCGCTATTTGTGGTATACCTAAACCAATTCTAACAAGCTCTTCAGATTGTGCATATATTTCTTTTGGAGTTCCTTGCATGTGAACTTTTCCTTTATACAATACTACAACCTTGTTAACTAACTTTGCTATATCTTCCATACTATGAGATACAAGTATAACTGTAACGTTGCTTATTTTGTGTAATTTCTTGATTTGTTCAAATATTTCGTTTCTACCTGCTGGGTCAAGTCCTGCAGTAGGTTCATCTAATATTAGATATTTAGGCTTCATAGCTAATACACCTGCTATTGCAACCCTTCTTTTTTGGCCACCACTTAAATCAAATGGTGAAACATCTTTAATTCTATCATAATTAAATCCAACCAGTTCTAATGCTTCTTTAGTTCTTTTATCTATCTCTTCTTGATTTAATTTAAGATTCATAGGGCCAAATGCTACATCTTTTGCAACTGTTTCTTCGAAAAGTTGATATTCTGGATATTGAAATACAAGACCCACCATTTGTCGTATGTTTCTAAGCTTTTTCTTATCCTGTCCTACTACTATATCATCAACAAGAATCTTTCCCTCCGTAGACATTTCTAATCCATTAAAGAGCTGTATAAGAGTAGATTTACCTGAACCAGTGTGGCCAATTATACCTATGAAGTCTCCTTGTTCTATACTTAGGTTAACATCATCTAAAGCTAATGTTCTAAATGGTGTTCCCTCACTATATACATATTTAATGTTTTCTGCTTTTATTGACATAATAAATCCACCAATTCTTTTATATGTATTATATCAGAAGGTATATTTAATCCCTCTTCTTTTAGCGCCTGTGCTAATTCTGTAACTTGTGGTACATCTAACCCGAATTTTTTAATTTCTTTTAAATTTTTAAAAACTTCCTTTGGGGTCCCATCTAGTTTTATATTTCCTTTATCCATAACTACTACTCTATCTGCCTCAACTGCTTCGTCCATATAATGAGTTATTAATAGTATAGTTTTTCCTTGTTTATTTAATTTTTTCAAAGTATCCATTACTTCTTTTCGTCCAGATGGGTCCAACATTGCTGTTGGTTCATCAAGAATAATACAATCTGAATTCAAAGCAAGTATTCCTGCAATCGCTATTCTTTGTTTTTGACCACCTGAAAGCATATGTGGCGGTCTAGTTCTATATTCATACATACCAACTGCTTTAAGGGCATCATCAACTCTTTTCCTTATTTCAGAGGATTCCACACCTTGATTTTCAGGTCCAAAAGCTATATCTTCTTCTACAATTGTTGCAACTAACTGATTATCTGGGTTTTGAAAAACCATTCCTGCAGTTTGTCTAATATCCCATAGTTTACTATCATCAGAAGTATCCATATCTTTTACATATATTTTACCCTCAATTGGCAACAACAACGAATTAATAAGTTTTGCTAAAGTTGATTTTCCAGATCCATTATGACCTATTATTGCAGTAAACTGCCCCTTTTTAATATTTAAGCTAACAGTATCTACAGCATATTTTGTATCTTCTTTACTATATTTATATTTAACATTTTCTATTTTAATTATATCCATATTGTTTTCACACCTATATTTCCTAAATAAAATTATTTCAATACAACTAAGATAATAACATTATCTACATAATTTTACAACAACAATTTTAAATGCGCTGGGGACAGTAAATGCGCTGGGGACAGTCCCCAGCGCATCCTGTCATTATTTATACATGTTAGAATATTTGTGTCCTGGAAGCATTGTTGCTTGTCTGTACTGATTAAGTTCGCTTACTGTAACTAGCTGATATCCCCTTTTAACTAGCTCAGGAACAACAATTTTTACAGCATCAGCTGTTGTACCATAAATATCATGCATCAATACAATATCACCATCTTTTACATTTTCAAGAATATTGCTACATATTTTTTTAGTATTTCTATTCTGCCAATCCAATGTGTCAAGTGACCATAAAATGATTGGTTTATATATTCTGCTACTTATTCTATCATTTACAAATCCGTACGGAGGTCTAATAACCGTCGGTTTTATGCCAGTAATATCTTCTATAAACTCATCAGTTCCTACTATCTGCTGATATAGTTCATAATCTGATATACTAGTTAAATCTTTGTGATTATAACTATGATTCCCAATTTCATTTCCTTCATCAATCATTCTAACTAATATTTCTTTATTTTTTTTAACTTCATTACCTAAAACAAAAAATGTTGCTCTTGCATCATTTTCTTTTAATACATCAAGTATAATTGGTGTATAATATTGGGATGGTCCATCATCAAAAGTTATTGCTACCATCGGTTGATCAGGGTCTATCTCTCTATCGAAAGCAAACACCAGTGAGTTCATTATAAAAATTAACATTATCATAATAGAATATATTAATATTTTCTTTTTCAATATTTTTCCCCCTAGAATTTAATATTTTATATACATACCTTATATACATATTGTATATACATTCATTATATAATTCCATATTAGATTTTAGGTTATAATGGAAAATAAAACTTTATTTTGCACGATTATGGTAATAAATACATTCAAAAATGCAACTATATTTAATCGTAGCAAGATATCGCTGGTCTGTTCCATTGCAGTTATAGATGCAATGGGGACAGTCCCCACTGCATCTATAACTGCTTTTTGGCAATACTATGTATCGTACCCCTAGTTGTATTCATCAATTCACTAATCTTTCTGTGAGATAATTTAGTGCTTTTTAGAAGTTCTATAATCATTTTTTCATAAGCATCTCTTTTATTATAAAATTCTTTAGCATCTGTTATACCCTGTTGAAGGCAGTAATTTTCTATAATTATTTGTGCCCTTTCTTCTCGATATAGATCTATATCTTGTTTAATATCAATAAATTCATAATCCTCTTCCACTATTTTTTCATGAGATAAGTGAAATTTATTAAAATCATTTAGTGATCCTGAAAACATATCTAAAACAATCTGTTTTTCATCTAAATTTAATAACATTTCTTCACTATTTTCTAAATAACTTTTATAACTGCTCCAAGGATAGTTAAGAGGTTCTGACACTATTCCAGCTTTTACAGGGTTATTATGTATATACTTAATAGCTTGTAATAAATATGAATCCGTACTTATGATTTCACTCTTGTACCGTCCTTGAAACACATGTCCTATTCTATCATGTATAAAATTATACCTTAATGCATATTTTACATTAATCCATTTTATTATTTCACTCATCTCTACTAAATCTGAATGAATCAATAAATGAGCATGATTATCCATGATACAATATGCTACTATTGATATCCTTCCTTCATCCTGCTTTAAACTAAGTAATTCAATAAAATACTGTTTTTCAAATCTTTTGCTAAATATAGTTTCTCTGTTATTACCTCTCACCATAACATGATAATACCCAGAAGGGCTTTCTCTTCTTGCTACTCTTGCCATTTTTTTCACCTCATAATTAGATTATCATTAGTAGATTATGTCATCTATCGTTAGATTCGCAAATTATGTAAGTAATGATTTTATGATTAATTATATCACATGTTACAATACACACAATAATGTTTTAATAATTAATAGAATTATTAGATGCAATGCGAAATTATCAAATATATTAAGACGAATATCACAATTTAACTACGATGATGAACATGAGGAAATTATAAAAGTAGTCACACAAGCAGCAAAAGAATATAATTGTTCATTAGAAGATATTCAGCTTAAAGGATGCGAATATTCAAATGAAATTTTGTGGTAATGAATTAATGATGCAGTGGGGACTGTCCCCATTGCATTTTTGGATAAAAAAAAGGATTAAGATGAATCTTAACCCAATTAATTGTTTGTTTATTTGTTTGTTTTGCTATAATTAAATAAGTATTATACTAATTCAATTATAGCCATTTCTGCTCCATCGCCTCTGCGAGGTCCCATTTTAAGAATTCTAGTGTATCCACCGTTTCTTTCTGAATATTTAGGAGCAACTTCTTCGAATAGCTTATATACTGCATTTTTGTCATATATATATGCTAATGCCTGACGTCTTGCATGTAGGTCTCCTCTTTTACCAAGAGTAATCATTCTTTCTGTAACTCTTCTTAACTCTTTAGCTCTTGTTACTGTTGTAACTATTTTGCCATTGTTAATCAAGCTAGCAGTCATGTTTCTCAACATTGCAACTCTATGGTCAGTAGTCATACCAAGCTTTCTGTGATTAGCCATGCTTCGTCCTCCTTTATAACTGATTATTAATTATCATTTTTCCTAAGAGATAATCCTAATTCTTCTAGCTTTTTCGCTACTTCGTCTAAAGACTTTTTGCCAAGGTTTCTTACTTTCATCATATCATCTTCTGATTTGTAGGTAAGCTCCTCTACAGAATTAATTCCTGCTCTCTTTAAACAATTGTAGGATCTAACTGATAAATCAAGTTCCTCTATTGTCATCTCTAGTACTTTTTCCTTTTCATCTTCTTCTTTTTCTATCATTATTTCAACATCATTTATGTGTTCAGTTAATGATATAAATAAATTAAGATGTTCGTTCATTATTTTAGCACCAAGTGAAACAGCTTCTTCTGGTTCTATGGTTCCATTTGTCCATATTTCTATAGTTAATCTATCGAAATCTGTTCTGTTGCCAACTCTTGTATCTTCTACTGCAAAATTAATTTTTTTAACAGGAGTGTAGATTGAATCAATTGGTATTACGCCAATTGATTGACTATCTTTCTTGTTCCTATCAGCTACTACATACCCTCTACCCTGTTCCATTTCCATCTCTATTATGAGTTCAGAACCTTCTTCTAAAGTAGCAATATGCAGGTCTTCATTGACAATTTCTACATCCCCACCTGTTATTATGTCTCCTGCTGTTACTTCTTTAGGTCCCTTTGCATCAATTAACAATTGAACTGGTCCTGGGACATTCATTTTAGCAGCAAGATTCTTAATATTAAGAATTATCTCTGTTACATCTTCTCTAACACCTGGTATAGTTGAAAATTCATGCAACACACCTTGAATGTTTATAGATGTAACGGCTGCGCCTGGTAAAGATGAAAGAAGTATTCTTCTTAGTGAATTTCCAAGTGTCGTCCCATAACCTCTTTCAAGTGGTTCAACTACTATTTTACCATAAGTATTTTCATCGTTTTTTTCAATTAACGTAATATTAGGTTTTTCAATTTCTATCATCCCAAACCCTCCTTACTTGATTTTTTTTTGCCGAGGGTAATAATTCTTAATTATTTGTTATTTAGAATACCACTCAACAATTAGATGCTCTTCTATAGGTATTTCAATATCTTCTTTTGCTGGTTCAGCTATTACTCTTCCTGTGAAATTATCAGGATCAACTTGCAACCACTGAGGTGCAGTTTTTTTATGATTTTCAATCAATTCTTTGAATTTTGCTGAACTTTGGCTTTTTTCTTTGATTTCTATTACATCACCAGCACTAAGTACCATAGATGGAATATCAGCCTTTTTACCATTTACAGTGAAATGACCATGTACTACTAATTGTCTTGCTTCTGGTCTTGAACTAGCAAAACCTAATCTATATATTACATTATCAAATCTTAACTCTAATAATTTTAAAAGGTTATCTCCAGCTTTTCCTGACATTTTTTCTGCCATATTGAAATATTCATGGAACTGACCTTCTAAAACTCCATAATACTTTCTAACTTTTTGTTTTTCTCTTAACTGTATGCCGTGGTTTGTAAGTTTTTTATTGTTCTGTCCATGTTGACCAGGAGCATAATTTCTTCTTCCAATTCCACATTTATCAGAGTAGCATCTATCACCTTTTAAATAAAGCTTTAAACCTTCTCTTCTACATATTCTACATACAGGTCCAGTATATCTTGCCATTATTTCACCTCGTTTCTAATCTACTTATACTCTTCTACGTTTTGGTGGTCTACAACCATTGTGAGGTATTGGAGTAACGTCTTTTATTAAATTTACTTCAAGTCCGGCTGCCTGTAAAGATCTGATTGCAGCTTCTCTACCTGAGCCCGGTCCTTTAACATATACTTCTACTGATTTCAAGCCATGTACCATAGCTCTTTTTGCTGCTTCTTCTGCTACGATTGAAGCTGCATAAGGAGTAGATTTTCTTGATCCCTTGAACCCTAATTGACCTGAGCTTGCCCATGAAATTGCATTTCCGTGCAAGTCAGTCAAAGTTACAAGTGTATTGTTAAAAGTAGACTTAATATGTGCCTGGCCTTTTTCTATATTCTTACGTTCTCTTTTTCTTACTCTAGTTGTTTTTTGTTGTTTTTTAGCTGCCACTTAAGTCCCTCCTTTTATTTTTTAGATTTTTTTCCTGAAACTCTCTTAGGACCTTTTCTAGTTCTTGCATTGTTCTTAGTATTTTGTCCTCTAACAGGCAATCCTCTTTTGTGTCTTAATCCTCTATAACAGTTGATTTCTTTTAATCTTTTGATATTCAACGCTATTTCTCTTCTTAAGTCACCTTCAACACGACGCTTATCTATTTCTGCTCTTAATTTTGATATTTCATCTTCTGTCAAATCTTTTATTCTAGTATCAGGGCTAATTCCTGCTACTTTAAGTATTTTATTAGAAGTTTGTCTGCCAATACCAAATATATATGTCAAACCTATTTCAACTCTTTTATCTCTTGGTAAATCAACACCAGCAATTCTGGCCATTAAGCTTACACCTCCTACCATAGTTGTTACTTATTATAAATTTTTCTCTACTCGTCATAGTTAAAAACAATTTATTAACCTTGTTTTTGTTTGTGCTTAGGATTCTCACAGATTACCATGACTTTACCTTTTCTTTTAATTATCTTGCACTTTTCACAAATTGGTTTCACTGATGGTCTTACTTTCATTGTAATCCCTCCTTACTTTTTCCTCCAGGTTATTCTTCCTCTTGTCAAATCATATGGTGATAATTCAAGAGCTACCGTATCACCTGGTAGAATCCTGATATAGTTCATCCTCAGTTTTCCAGAAATATGCGCTAAAATCTGGTGTCCGTTTTGAAGCTCAACTCTGAACATTGCATTTGGAAGTGCTTCAAGGACTTTTCCTTCGACTTCTATTACATCTTTCTTGGACATTGATCACTCAACCTCCATTCATCAGATACATTCTTGTTGAAAGGCTCAAGGAGCTTTCTAACAAATGCATCGTTTAGATTTTCGTTACCTTGTAATTTTTCAGCAAATTCTGTCAATACTGCTTTATACACAACTAAATGTTTCACTTTTTTCTTTTTAGGAGAACTAAGTTTTCTTAGCTCGCCATCACATACTAATACATAGTTTTCGTCAACAACTTCATAGATAATAAAGATTCTATCTTTATCTCTTCCAGCTTTTGATTTAACTATTTGCCCTATTTTTAAATTTGTTGTCAGTTCCAATAAATCACCTCTACAATACAGTTAATAGCTCTGGTTCACCATCAGTTATTGCTATTGTATGCTCATAATGAGCTGATGGTTTACCGTCAAGCGTTACTACTGTCCAATCATTATCGAGTACTCTAACATTATATGTTCCAGCATTAATCATAGGTTCTATGGCAAGGACCATTCCTGGTTGTAGACGGGGTCCCTTTCCAGGCTTTCCGAAATTAGGAATTTGTGGTGACTCATGCATATTCTTACCAACTCCATGACCAACATAATCTCTAACAACAGAAAATCCAGCACTTTCAGCATACTCTTGTATTGCATGAGAAATGTCAGATAACCTATATGATTCTTTTGCAAACTTTATGCCCTCATAAAAGCTTTGTCTAGTTACTTCGACTAACCGTCTTTTCTCTTCATCAACTTCACCTACAAGGAAAGTCTTTGCTGAATCTCCAACGTATCCTTCGAATGTTGCACCAATATCTACACTGATTATATCGCCTTCTTTGAGCTTTTTATCTCCAGGCATTCCATGCACAACTTCTTCATTAATTGAAGCACATATTGAATATGGAAATCCATTATAACCCTTAAATGTTGGTATTGCATTCTGTGATTTTAAAAAATCTTCAACAATTTGATCAAGTTCTTTAGTAGTAATACCGGGTTTAATATTGTTCCTCACAAGTTCATGAGCCTTGGCAACTAATCTCCCGGCTTTTTTCATTATCTCAATTTCTCTTCTTGTTTTGAGGATAATCATATTATCTTCCCCTCAATTTTGCAACAATGTCTTTGCCAACCTCAGCTATTGGTTTTTCACCATTTATATTTACTAATATACCTTTGTTAGAATAATACTCTATTAAAGGCGCTGTTTGTTCTTGGTAAACGCTAATTCTTTTTGATACTGTTTCTTCAGTATCATCTTTTCTTTGTAGCAATTCACCACCACATTTGTCACAAATACCTTCTTTAGAAGGCTTGTTAAAAGTCATATGATATGTTTGACCGCAGTCTTTACATACCCTTCTTCCAACTGCTCTAGTTATAAGAAGACTTGAATCTACTTCTATATTAACAACATAGTCAAGATGCTGATTCATGCTTTTTAAAGCACCTTCAAGTGCATCTGCTTGAGCTATTGTTCTTGGGAATCCATCTAAAAGAAATCCATTCTTGCAATCGTCATTAAGCAATCTATCTTTTACCAACTCTACTGTCAATTCATCAGGTACTAAAAGTCCTTGATCCATATATTCTTTAGCTTTCTTTCCAAGAGAAGTTCCCTCTTTAATATTGCTTCTAAATATATCACCTGTAGAAATATGTGGTATTGAAAACTCTTTTACGATTGTTTCAGCCTGTGTTCCTTTACCGGCTCCCGGTGGTCCCAATAATATTGTTCTCATTTCGTACCTCTTTTCTATTTCAAGAATCCCTTGTAATGTCTCATCATCATTTGTGCTTCTATTTGCTTCATAGTTTCAAGAGCAACACCAGTCACAATCAAAAGTGCAGTTCCACCAAATTGAACCTGCAAATTTGTGAATGAAAATACTAAAGTCGGTACTGTCGCTATAAATGCAAGTGCAAGAGCTCCTGCTATAGTTATTCTATTTAAAACTTTATTTAAAAATTCTGCTGTAGGTCTGCCTGGTCTTATACCTGGTATAAAACCTCCATTTTCTTTAAGCGTGTTTGAGTATTCATATGGATTGAACTGAACCGCTGTATAGAAATATGTGAAGAACACTATCAATAATATATTTAATATTGTATAAATGTATACTCCTGGGCTTTGAGCTAAAGAAAAATATTTTTGAATTCCAACAGTCATACTTGGGAAGAAGAATGCTAATGTTTGAGGTATTGCCAACAATGTTGAAGCAAATATAACCGGCATAACTCCTGCCATTAACACTTTCATCGGAATATGTGTGCTTTGTCCGCCATACATTTTTCTACCTACAACTCTTTTTGCATATTGTACAGGTACTCTTCTTTCTCCTTGCTGTATTGCTATAACACCAACTACTATTATTAAAGCGAATATTAAGAATACAACAACTTCTAATATATTTACTGTACCGGCCATCATTAACTGAATAGTACTACCAATATCTGTTGGATATCTTGATACTATACCAGCAAATATTATTAATGATATACCATTACCAATACCTCTATCTGTTATTAATTCTCCCAGCCACATTAAAAATGCAGTTCCTGCTGTAAGAACTATAACAACTGTAAATATTGATGTAAAACTTTTTTCTATTATAGCTTGATTAAAAAATCCTACGCTGTATGCAGTAGCTTGAATCAATGCTAAAACAACAGTTACATATCTAGTCCACTGAGCCATCTTTTTCTTTCCGTCTTCTCTTTTAAATATTTCTTCGAGTTTAGGAATAGCAATTGCAAGCAATTGCAATATAATTGACGCTGTAATGTATGGATATATATTTAAAGCAAATATTGTAAAATCTTTGAATGCACCGCCTGACATTAAATCGAAGAAATCTAATAACCCTGCTCCTGCACTCCCAGCATTAAACATGTTAGCTATTATTTCTCTGTTTATTCCTGGGACAGGAATAACAGCACCTAGTCTATAAACTACTATCATCAACAATGTAAACACAATTCTTTTTCTTAAATCAGGAATTTTCCAAGCGTTTTTCAAAGTTTCAAACACGTTTAAATCACCTCAACTTTTCCACCGGCAGCTTCAATTTTCTCAACTGCTGATTTGCTAAATTTGTGAGCTTTTACTGTCAGTTTCTTAGCAAGGTCACCGTTACCTAAAATTTTAACGCCGTCAAGTTGTTTTTTCAATATTCCTTCTGATTTAAGCATTTCAGGGGTAACTTCTGCACCATCTTCAAACTTATTTAATGCTTCAACGTTTATTTCAGCATATATTGTTCCAAAAATGTTAGTGAATCCTCTCTTTGGAAGTCTCCTGTAAAGAGGCATCTGTCCACCTTCAAAACCTGGTCTTACTCCGCCGCCTGAACGAGATTTTTGTCCGTTCATACCTCTACCAGCAGTTTTACCTTGTCCTGTCGCTGTACCTCTTCCTAATCTTTTTCTTTTCTTAACACTACCAGGATTAGGTTTTAATTCATGAAGTTTCATTTGTACACCTCCTTATAGTTTTATTCTATAACCTCTACCATGAAGTTTACTTTTCTAATCATTCCTCTAATCTGAGGTGTATCTTCTTTTTCAACTACATGGCCTATTTTTCTCAAACCTAGAGCTTTAATATTCTTAACTTGATTAGGAGTTTTAGAAATTATACTTCTAGTTTGTTTTATTTTAATTATTGCCATAATTTTCACCTCTTAACCTAAAATTTCTTCTACAGATTTCCCTCTAATTCTCGCTACATCTTCAGGTCTCTTGAGGGCTTTTAAGGCTTCAATTGTTGCATTTACAACATTCCTAGGGTTATTAGAGCCCAAAGATTTTGTTCTGATATCCTTAATTCCTGCAAGTTCTAACACTGCACGAACTGGTCCACCAGCTATAATTCCAGTACCTTCAGATGCTGGTTTTACAAGAACTCTTCCAGCGCCATATCTACCAATTATTTCATGTGGTACAGTAGTATTAATCATAGGCACTTCGATCATTCTCTTCTTAGCATCCTGAATAGCTTTTCTTATAGCATCTGGAATTTCAATAGCTTTTGCCATTCCAATTCCAACATGGCCATTTTCGTCACCAACAACAACCAAACAGCTAAATCTAAAGTTTCTACCACCTTTAACAACTTTAGTAACACGGTTAATGCTAATAACTTTTTCTTTTACATCCAGTTGGCTTGCATCTATACGTCCACGCTCCATTGATTTACCTCCTTATTAAAATTCAAGTCCGCTTTCTCTTGCTTTATCAGCAAGTACTTTAATTCTGCCATGATATAAATAGCCGCCTCTATCAAAAACAACTGCATTTATACCTTTATCCTTCGCTCTTTCTCCTACTGCCTGACCAACCACTTTGGCTGCTTCAGTTTTAGTCAATTCTGCCACTTTATCTTTTAATTCTTTATCAGCTGTTGAAGCTGAAACAATAGTAGTTCCAGTAGCATCATCTATTACTTGAGCGTATATGTGCTTAGCGCTTCTATAAATATTTAATCTTGGTCTTTCAGGAGTTCCTTGGATCTTATTTCTTATTTTAAAGTGTCTTTCGATTCTCTTTTGATTTCTATCAATTTTCTTAAGCACTAATACTCACTCCTTTCTTAATTATTTACCAGTTTTACCTGCTTTACGTCTAACAACTTCATTAGAGTATTTAATTCCTTTTCCTTTGTAAGGTTCAGGTTTTCTCCAGTCTCTAATTACTGCTGCGTAGTTTCCTACTTGTTGCTTATCTATACCTTTTACTAATATTTTGTTATTTCCTTCAACTGCAGTTTCAATTCCGTTTGGATCTTCCATTTCAACTGGGTGAGAAAAACCTAAGTTCAATACTAGTTTACTACCTTGTTTTTGTGCCCTATATCCAACACCTACTATTTCAAGAACTTTTTGATAGCCTTCAGTTACTCCAACTACCATGTTGTTGATAAGTGTTCTTGTCAATCCGTGAAGTGATTTATGCTCTTTGATTTCTGAAGGTCTAGAAACTGTTATTTCAGTTTCTTTTATTTCAATAACCATAGCCTTTGGCAATTGTTGCTCTAAAGTTCCCTTAGGTCCTTTAACAACTGCATAATTATCTTTATTAATGCTCACTTCAACATTTGCAGGTATATTTATAGGCTTTATACCTATTCTTGACATCTTAGCACCTCCTATTCGTCTATTATTACCATACGTAGCAGATTACTTCTCCGCCAACTCCTTGTATTCTTGCTTTTTTATCTGTTAAAATACCTTTTGATGTGGAAAGTACTGCTATTCCTAATCCGCCAAGTACTCTTGGAGTTTCATCCTTATTTACATACACTCTAAGTCCAGGTTTAGATATTCTTTTAATACCTGTTATTACTCTTTCCTTATTTTGTTGATATTTAAGTTCAACTCTTATAATCCCTTGCTTACCATCATCTATAACATCAAAGCCTTTAATATAGCCTTCTTCTAACAATATATTAGCAATTTCTTTCTTAATTTTTGAAGACGGTACATCAACAAATTCATGTTTTGCGTGATTACCATTTCTAATTCTCGTTAACATATCAGCGATAGGATCTGTCATTACCATGTAAGTAACCTCCTTCCATTTTTAAATTTTACCAACTAGCTTTTTTTACGCCTGGTATTTGTCCTTTATAAGCTAGTTCTCTAAAGCATATACGGCATATACCGAATTTCCTTAAATAAGCATGAGGTCTTCCACAAATATTACATCTTGTATATTCTCTCGTAGAAAACTTTTGTTTTCTCTGTTGTTTAATTTTTAGAGATGTTTTTGCCACTTTCAACCCTCCCTTACTTACTAAAAGGCATACCCAATAATTTCAAAAGCTCACGTGCTTCTTCATCTGTATTAGCTGTTGTTGTTACAATTATGTCCATACCTCTTATTTTATCTATTTTATCATAATTTATCTCTGGAAAAATCAACTGTTCCTTAATTCCTAAAGCGTAGTTTCCTCTACCATCAAAAGCTGTTTTTGATACGCCTCTGAAGTCTCTTACTCTAGGTAATGCAACATTAACTAATTTATCAAAGAATTCATACATGTGTTCGCCTCTTAGTGTAACTTTGCAACCAACTGCCATGCCTTCTCTTAATTTAAAGTTAGATATTGATTTTCTTGCTTTTGTAACTACAGGTTTTTGACCTGCAATTAATGTCATCTCTTCAACTGCATTGTCTAGGAATTTTTGATTCTCTTTAGCTTCGCCAACTCCCATGTTAATAATTATTTTTTCTATTTTAGGTGCCTGCATAATGCTTTCGTATTGGAACTTTTCCATTAACGCGGGCACTACTTTTTCCTTATATGTCTCTTTTAATCTAGCCATATAGTTCGTACCTCCTTCCCTGCATTATTCAAACATTTCTCCACATTTCTTACATGCTCTTACTTTTTTTCCACTATCTAATATTTTCTTTTCAGTTCTTACGCCTGTTTTACATTTATCACAGTAAAGCATAACATTTGATACATTTATAGAGTTCTCTTGGTGCAAGATACCTGCTTGCTGCATTTGTTGGTTTGCTTTTTTATGTTTAGTAACCATATTTATGCCTTCAACAATAACTCTATTTTGTTTTGGTAAGCTAGTAAGTACCTTGCCAATCTTACCATTATCTTTGCCAGCTGTTACTACTACTTTATCGCCTTTTTTAACGTGCATCCTTATACACCTCCTATTAAAGTACTTCCGGTGCTAATGAGATTATTTTCATGAACTTTCCATCTCTTAATTCTCTCGTTATAGGTCCAAATATACGAGTTCCTACAGGTGTTTTATCTTCTTTTATAATTACAGCAGCATTTTCATCAAACTTGATATATGTGCCATCATTTCTTCTTACACCAGTTTTTGTTCTTACTATTACAGCTTTTACTACATCACCCTTCTTAACAACTCCTCCAGGTGTTGCAGATTTAACCGCACATACAATTGTATCGCCAATGTTTCCATATTTACGATTTGATCCGCCCATTACTCTAATTACAAGTACTTCTTTAGCACCTGAATTATCAGCGACTCTTAACCTTGACTCTGTTTGTATCATTTTTCAAAACCTCCCTTCAATTGTCTTAGGGTTATTTAGCTTCCTCAAGTACTTCAACCAATCTCCATCTTTTATCTTTTGACAATGGTCTTGTTTCCATTATTTTAACTTTGTCACCGATTTTACATTGATTTTCTTCATCGTGAACTTTAAATTTCTTTGTTATTTTGATTTGTTTTTTATAAAGAGGATGTGCTACAAGACTTTCAGTAGCAACTACTATTGTCTTATCCATTTTATCACTAACTACTTTTCCAATTCTTACTTTTCTGTTGCCTCTTTCCAAAGTAAATAATCCTCCTTTCTTAAACTATTGCGCATTTATATTTAATTCTCGTTCTCTAAGAATAGTTTTAACTCTCGCAATGTCTTTTTTAACTTTATTTATTCTCATGGGATTATCAAGCTCGCCAGTAGCAAGTTGAAATCTCAGATTGAAAAGCTCTGTTTTCAAATCAACAACTGATTGATTCAGTTCATTTACTGATTTATCTCTCAATTCTTTAGCTTTCATTTGCTTCACCATCCTTTTCTACTGCCTGATCTTTGGTAACAAATTTGCACTTAATAGGCAATTTATGCATGGCAAGTCTCATAGCCTCTCTAGCTACTTCCTCTGATATTCCTGACATTTCGAACATTACTCTGCCCGGCTTTACAACTGCTACCCAGTATTCAGGTGATCCTTTACCTTTACCCATACGAGTCTCGGCAGGTTTTTTAGTTACTGGTTTATCAGGGAATATTTTTATCCAAATTTTTCCGCCTCTTTTTATATATCTTGTCATAGCTCTTCTGGCAGCTTCTATTTGATTTGATGTTATCCAAGCAGGTTCTGTTGCTTGAAGCCCATAGTCGCCATAAGTTATAGTATTTCCTCTAGTAGCTACACCAGTCATTCTTCCTCTTTGAACCTTACGGCGTTTTACTCTTTTAGGCATTAACATAATAATCTTCCTCCTTCCTTCAGGACTTATTACTTTTTATCTCTTTTAAAGTTATTATTGTTATTAGGTTTTCTTTTTCTTCTGTTATCTCTATCTCCAGGAGCCTTTGTTGGTTCTTGGTTATCGGATAATAAAGATCCTGATTTTCTTAATATCTCGCCTCTGCATATCCATACTTTAACTCCAACTTTACCAAATGTAGTATTTGCTTCTGCAAAGCCATAGCTAATGTCTGCTCTTAGTGTTTGTAGAGGTATTTTACCTTCACTATATCCTTCTGTTCTAGCCATATCAGCACCATTCAATCTTCCTGATACTGATGTTTTTATTCCTTTTGCGCCCATTTTCATAGATCTTTGAATTGATTGTTTCATTGCTCTTCTGAAAGAAACACGCTTTTCAATTTGACTTGCAATATTTTCTGCAACTAATTGAGCATTTAATTCTGGAACTTTTATTTCCTCAACATTTATTATTACAGTTTTTCCTGTTATTTTTTCTATGCTGTTCTTTAACAGTTCTACTCCAGAACCGCCTTTACCGATGATCATACCAGGCTTCGCTGTGAATACACTTACTTTAACTCTACTAGCGAATCTCTCAATTTCAATTTTTGCTATTCCTGCTTGAAATAAGCTTCCTTTTATATATTCACGGATTTTATAGTCTTCCGTTAAGTTTATACCAAAACTCTTTTTGTCAGCATACCATTTAGAGTCCCAATCTTTAATAATTCCAACTCTTATTCCATGAGGATTTACTTTCTGACCCATTTTTAACCTCCTTTGCTGTTTTACTATTCTCTTTCTTTTACAACCGCACCAACGTGACTACTTCTTTTTAATATTTTATACGCAGAGCCTTTTGCTCTAGGTCTCCATCTCTTAAGAGTAGGCCCTTGATTAGCATATACCTCAGAAACATATAATTTGTCTCTATCTAAATCGAAGTTGTTTTCAGCATTAGCTGTTGCAGACTTAACTACTTTTTCTAAAATTTTAGCTCCCTTGCTTGGGTAAAATTTCAATATAGTTAATGCCTCATCAACATTTTTACCTCTAACCATATCACACACGAATCTCATTTTTCTAGGTGATACTCTTATATATTTAGCAATTGCCTTAGCTTCCATTTAAGCTTGCCTCCCTTCTTATTTAACTTTTGAAGATCTATCAGTCTTATCATGTCCTCTATAAGTCCTTGTCGGAGCAAATTCACCGAGTTTGTGTCCAACCATATCTTCAGTTATATATACAGGAACGTGCTTTCTGCCATCATGTATAGCTAGTGTGTGACCTACCATTTCGGGGAATATTGTTGATCTTCTCGACCATGTTTTTAAAACCTTTTTATTATTAGCGTCGTTCATATCCACGATTTTTTTCAGAAGACTTGGCTCACAATAAGGCCCTTTCTTTAATGATCTACCCATTCACTATTTCCTCCTTTCACAAAACCTGTTTTTACTATTTTCCATTTCTTCTTCTTACTATCATCTTATCAGATTTTTTCTTTTTCTTACGAGTTTTATAACCAAGTGCTGGTTTACCCCAAGGAGTTACTGGTGCAGGTCTACCTACTGGTGCCCTACCTTCTCCACCACCATGAGGGTGATCGTTAGGGTTCATTACACTACCTCTTACAGTTGGTCTAATACCCATATGTCTTTTTCTTCCAGCCTTACCTATTGATATATTTTCATGATCTAAGTTACCTACTTGACCAATTGTTGCTCTGCAATCCATGCTTATCATTCTTACTTCACCAGATGGAAGTCTTACTTGAGCATATTTGCCTTCTTTAGCCATAAGCTGTGCAGCATTACCTGCTGATCTTACCATTTGAGCGCCTTTACCAGGTTTAAGCTCTATGTTGTGAATCATTGTACCTACTGGGATATTTCTAACAGGAAGTGCATTTCCTATTTTGATATCTGCATCAGGTCCTGAAACTATCATATCTCCAACTTTTATTTTATAAGGAGCTATAATATATTTTTTTTCACCGTCTACATAATTTATAAGTGCTATATTTGCACTTCTATTTGGATCATACTCAATAGTTGCAACTCTTCCGGGAATTCCATCTTTGTTTCTTTTGAAATCTATAATTCTATATTTTCTCTTTTCTCCGCCGCCTCTATGACGTACTGTTATTCTGCCATAAGCATTTCTTCCTGCTTGACTGCTTAATGGAGCTAATAGAGATTTCTCAGGTTCGTTAGTAGTAATTTCCTCAAATGTTGATACAGTCATCTGTCTCAAAGCCGGAGAGGTTGGTCTGTATTTTCTAATACCCATGAGATTTTCCTCCTTTTGTTCAATTTATATTACTAATTTTTTAAATACCGTCAAAAAACTCTATTGTTTTACTACCTTCTGTTAAAGTAATAATCGCTTTTTTCCAGTCAGCTTTTTTACCAATATGCACGCCCTGTCTCTTTTTCTTTCCGAGCATGTTCATTGTATTAACTTTTTCTACTTTTACACCAAATACTTGTTCCACAGCATTTTTTATCTCAGTTTTGTTAGATCTTTTATCAACAACAAATGTGTATTTCTTATCTGCCATTAAATCCATACTGTTTTCAGTTACTATTGGTCTAATTATTATATCATGTGGATCGCGCATTATGCGTACACCTCCTCCACTTTATTAACTGCTTCTTTAGTTAATATTAAAGAGTCACAGTTTAAAATATCATATACATTAATTGTATTAACATAAGATGTTTTAACTCCTGCTATGTTTGCTGATGCTCTAACAACAGCTTCATCTCTTTCAGGAATAACTATTAAAGCTTTTTTTCCTGAATTAAGATTTTTTAAAACCTTAACCATTTCTTTTGTTTTTGGTTGTTCCAATGTTAATTGGTCTACAACTATTATTTCTAAATCTTCAACTTTTGAACTTAATGCTGATTTAAGAGCCAATCTTTTAACTTTCTTAGGAATTGAGTAGCTGTAATCTCTTGGTTTTGGTGCAAATACAACACCGCCGCCTTTCCATTGTGGCGCTCTAATACTACCTTGTCTTGCTCTACCTGTACCTTTTTGTCTCCAAGGTTTTCTTCCGCCACCTCTTACTTCTGCTCTAGTCTTTGCTGATTGAGTTCCTTGTCTTTGATTAGCTAAATAATTTTTAACAGCTTCATACATTACATGAGTATTAACTTTGACTCCAAATATATCATCATTTAACTCTATGTCACCTATTTGGCTACCTGTTATATCATAAAGAGCTACTTTTGGCATCTTTAATCCTCCTTTCCCAACAATTATTTATTAAATCTAACTGTTTCTCTTATTTTTACTAAACCTTTTTTAGGTCCTGGTATTGCACCTTTTAAAAGTATTGCATTTTTATCTACATCAACTTTTATTACTTCAAGGTTTAATACTGTTACTCTTTCATGTCCCATGTGTCCATGAGCTTTTGTTCCTTTTACTACTTTTGCTGGGTATGCGGAAGCTCCTAAAGAACCTCTTAATCTGTGAAATTTAGAACCATGGCTCATAGGTCCTCTATGATGACCGTGCCTTTTAATGCTACCAGCAAATCCCTTACCTTTTGATGTACCAATAACGTCTACTTTATCACCAGCTTGGAAAACTTCAACTCCAATTTTTTGACCAATTTCATAGTCATCAATGTTATCTACTTTGAATTCTCTTAAGAACTTTTTAGGCTCTAATTTAGCTTTTTCAAAATGACCCTTTATAGGTTTAGTAACATTCTTAGGCTTTACTTTTCCAAATCCAACTTGAATCGCATCGTATCCATCTTTTTCAACAGTCTTCTTTTGAACCACAACTATTTCTCCTGATTCAACAACTGTTACCGGAACAACTTCACCTTGTTCTGTGAACACTTGAGTCATTCCAACTTTTTTTCCTAAAATTGATTTCATTTTACACCTCCTAATTTCTTACAGCGGATTACTTTTATAAGTAATCATTCTAAGCAGAGTGTATATTTTTTTCTCTACTTGCTATTATAATTTGATTTCAATGTCTACCCCTGCAGGCAAATTAAGTTTCATTAATGAGTCTACAGTTTTTGGAGTAGGGTTAGTTATGTCAATTAATCTTTTATGTGTTCTTTGCTCAAACTGTTCTCTAGAGTCTTTGTACTTGTGAACAGCTCTAAGTATTGTAACGATCTGCTTTTCAGTTGGAAGAGGAATCGGTCCAGCAACTGTTGCGCCAGTACTTTTAGCCGTTTCAACTATTTTTTGTGCAGATTGATCAATTAATTGATGATCATAAGCTTTTAACCTTATTCTTATTTTTTGTGCATTTGCCATTTTTCTACCTCCTTTTTCGTATGTCATCCATACAACTCGGGATTGCTTGATACACCTATCCGGGTGTTTCTATTTTTTTTAAAAAGCAATACCGGTCGCCCCGTTTTATAAACAGGACATACTCTGCAAAAATTCCCTGAAATCAGCAACCTTTTGCGTCATCGCATGTGGCAAGCTTGTTAATAATAAACCATAAATAAACATAAATCAAGTGTTTTTTTAATATATTTCTAATTCTTAACAACTGTTACTTTTTGTTAACAATCTTTCTGTTTTAACTTTACAATACAAGTTAATAATGTTGATTTTTTAGCTTTTCATAAATTGATACACCTAATTAGTTACTCTATACCTTTATCTACCTTTATTCCTAATTTGTCCATTTTATAATATAATGTTTGTCTTGGTATATCTAGCTTCCTTGATGTTTTAGAAATATTATAATCATTTTTTAATAAAGATTGACATATAATTCTTTTTTCATATTGACTTAACAATTCATTAAGTGGTTCATCTATTTCTTCATTTGTTATATATCTATTAATAAAGTTCTCTTTTTTTCTTTGTTGCTCAACAAAGTATGGTATATCTGATTTAACAATAATATTCCCTTCAGCTAAATTAACTGCATGTTCAATGGAATGACGTAATTCTCTAATATTTCCGGGCCAATCATATTTTTCAAAAAATTCTAACACATCTTTAGAAAACCCTCTTATGTTTTTTCCTAAGTTTCTATTAAATTCATCTAAAAAGCAATTAGCAAGTTCAAGTAAATCATCTCTATTATCTCTTAGTGGAATTAAACTAAAACCTATTACATTTAACCTGTAAAATAAATCTTTTCTGATTTTTCCTTCTTCTAACGACTTAAGGGGATCTTCATTTAATGCAGCAATTATTCTTACATCAACTTTTCTTATTTTGTTTTCTCCTACTCTTCTTATAAATCCATCTTGAAGAAATCTCAATAATTTAGCTTGAAGTGTTATATCCATAGAATTAATTTCATCTAAAAATAAAGTACCACCATCTGCTGATTCTATTAAACCTTTTGAATCTCTGGCTCCAGTGAAGCTCCCCAAAGTTGTACCAAATAATATACTTTCAAGAAGTGTCCCTGGAATAGCGGCACAATTTTGTGCTACAAATGGTTTATCATGTCTTTTGCTTTCGTTATGTATACTTTGCACCACTAATTCTTTGCCTGTTCCAGTTTCCCCATATACTATAACAGGTGATTTACTGTCTGCAATTTTTTTTACTTTCTTTTTAACATCTGAAATATTTTTACTACTACCCACAATATCATTTAATGTGTATGTAGCCTTTTCAATTATATTATTTTCACCTTTTTTATTGTATTTACTCTGGTTTATATTTTTATATTGATCAACATCTGAAAATATTTCAATTGCTCCTTCTATTTGGCCATTTTCATAAAAAGGAATAGTCGTTGAAAGAATAGTTGTTTTCTTGCTTTTATAATTAAAATAATCTTGCACATAATTTTTCAAACATTCTCCTGTTGATAATGCTCTCATTATTGTACTAGTTTCTGCCGTTAGTTTAGGAAATATCTCTAACAAATGTTTACCTACAGCATTTTCAACATTTACTCCTGCTAGGTCATTTGCCGATTGATTATAAAAAGTAACAATTCCATTTTTATCTACAATAAATATTCCACTATATATGTTCTCTGATATTAATTTTAAAATATTCTTATAATCCATATTTATTTTTTATCTCCTGTTACATTTTTTCTATACTATGATTAGAGTGTTGAAATACACCTTAATTCAATAGATATAATTTTTAGAAAATTTAACGCATACTCGTTTTTTTAGTAATTTCTATCTGTTTAATACAACTACCATAAGTTCAAAGTTAATCATGTTATTATATCATATGCTTTGAAGAATATAAATATATTTTTATGCAATTGACAAATAATTGAGCAAACATCAATTAATTCAGAATTTCTTAATTATAAAAAACCTGCAATTTATTTTTAAATAATTCGCAGGTTTAATATTTTTTCAAACGTAAAAAACAGGATTCTGAATAATCTATATTTTAATCGTTAAAGTGAATTATTTAGCCTGTATTTTTTTAGCGTTGATGTCTTTCCAAAGTTCAACATCAACACCTTTCCAAGAAAGTTTGTCAGGATCATAGTAAGGATCCTTGCCAGCTTCCATTTGTTCAACATAATCTTTGTACAAAGCAACACATTTTGGGAACAATAAGATAACGACTAACATATTAATCCATGTAGTTCCACCAAGAGCAAAGTCAGAAAGATTCCAAGCTGTATCCGATTCAATGATACCCCAGCAGAATACTATAACTGGCATACCAAATTGTAAAATTTTCGTAATCATTTTACGAGTTTTTTGTTGTTCTGGTTTTTGGAACAGGTACATAGCTGCTGTTTCTGCTTCATAATAGTAGCTGATTAAGCATGTAAAAGAGAATAATAACAGCATAAATGCAATAAAGATATGACCAAAATTACCAAGAACTGTACTAGCAGCAGTTTGAACGAATACAATACCACCAGTAACACCTTCAGCAATACCACTACCACTATAACCGCCTGCTGTATTGAAAGTGTCAGTTAAAAGAATCAAAAGACCTGAACATGTACATACGACAACTGTATCTAACCATACGCCGGCAGCATTTGATAAACCTTGCTTAACAGGATGGCTAGTTTCAACAGCAGCAGCTGTTGGTGAAGCCTCACCCATACCTGAAGCAGATGAGAAAGTACCTCTTTTAACACCTTGTGCAATAGCAGTACCAATTGTTCCACCAAAAATAGCGTTTAAACCAAATGCAGCGGAAAAAACACTAGAAATTACTGCCGGTAATCTTGTAATATTTAAAACTAAAACTATAAGAGTAATACCCATATAGACAACTGTCATAAATGGAACTATTGAAGAGGCTACAGAACTAATACGTTTTATACCACCAAGTACTGTTATAAGTAGTAAAACTGCAATACAAGCTGATATAACAACCATTGGAATACCCGTAGCTTGATGGAATGCATCAGAAACTGTGAATGTAGCAGCTGCTGGCATAAATACAGAAGTAGCTACAAACATAACTGCAGCCATAAATGTACCATATGCGCCCCAACCAAGTCCACGAGCTGCACAATAAGAACCACCGCCACGGTATTCACCGTCAACACGAATTTTATACAACTGGCCTAATGTACATTCAGAAAAGCAAACTGCAGAGTTAGTCATACCTATAAGTATCATCCAAAATAATGCACCAGGGCCACCAGCATAAATTGCAACAGCAACGCCTGCTACATTACCTGTACCAATACGCATAGCCATTGTTGTACAGAAAGATGCAAAAGAGGATATACCTGACTCCGAGTCTCCTTTTTCTATAATACGGCTCCACATATCTTTAAAACGAACAAATTGAAAAAAACCTAATTTTATTGTAAAGTAAATACCTGCACCACCAATAAGTATGAGCATACCAATACCCCAGATATAGCTGTTTGCCCAACCAACAAAACTATTTAAAAAATCCAACATAATTTTCCTCCTGATTTAATATTATTGCGTTTTTTCACTTTTAGCTAGTACTCGCTAAAAATTTCAACCTCTGTAAAACCTTTTCATTATTGTTAATACTTAAATAAACTACCTTCAAAGACACCTCCCTATAAAAAGATTTAATAGGCTTTTGCAAAACGCTACAACCAGTGAAAAATGGGATTTTTCATTTTTCAGAAATAGGTTTGCAATTTACCTAAAGCAATTATCTTATTATATAAGCAACTACTGTGCCAATTCTTCTATTTTCTTTCAAAGCTACACTGTTTAAGTAATATAATGGGATAAAATACAACATAATAAAATTCACACTATTTAAAAGTGAGTTTTATTATGTTGTATTTTATTAAGATCTACAGAAAAATTACAAAATTTTGTACATAATTATCTTACATATGTACAAAATTCCATAAAATTTTATTAAATCAGTAAAGAGACAATATTTCTACATTATAGAAAAGAGAACACAATAACAAAAGAGGGCTCCGTATACTGAAGCCCTCTTTATTATTGTTAATATTATTATTTGATTATTTGAGCAACAACTCCAGATCCAACAGTTCTTCCGCCTTCTCTGATTGCAAATCTTAATCCTTCTTCTATTGCTATTGGATGGATTAATTCTACTGTAAATGTTGCATTATCTCCAGGCATACACATTTCTACGCCTTCTTGTAAATCTATTGATCCTGTAATATCTGTTGTTCT
>NZ_JAGGKS010000012.1 GCF_017873955.1 Sedimentibacter acidaminivorans
ATATAGAGTATCTCCACCTACTGGCATTGTGAATGATGCTTTATCTGCATATTCTACTGTTCCTGTCGCTGTTGTACTCCAACCTTCAAATGTGTATCCTGCTTTTGTAAATGCATTATCATTTAAATCAAATACTGTTCCTGTTGGTTTTACGCTATTTCCCATTGTGCCTGCTCCACCATTAGCATCATATACTAATGTTTGGTCTGTTGCACTCCAGATTGCATATAGAGTATCTCCACCTACTGGCATTGTGAATGATGCTTTATCTGCATATTCTACTGTTCCTGTCGCTGTTGTACTCCAACCTTCAAATGTGTATCCTGCTTTTGTAAATGCATTCTCATTTAAATCAAATACTGTTCCTGTTGGTTTTACGCTATTTCCCATTGTGCCTGCTCCACCATTAGCATCATATACTAATGTTTGGTCTGCTGCACTCCAGATTGCATATAGAGTATCTCCACCTACTGGCATTGTGAATGATGCTTTATCTGCATATTCTACTGTTCCTGTCGCTGTTGTACTCCAACCTTCAAATGTGTATCCTGCTTTTGTAAATGCATTATCATTTAAATCAAATACTGTTCCTGTTGGTTTTACGCTATTTCCCATTGTGCCTGCTCCACCATTAGCATCATATACTAATGTTTGGTCTGTTGCACTCCAGATTGCATATACCAACATATTACCAGTCACAGAAGTAGCTCCTGTAAATGCAGTACCACTACCATTTGCTTCTGTGTTCCAACCAGCAAATGTATAACCTGTTCTTGTTGGTTCTGATGGTAAAGTTCCTAAAGTTGAATATTTTACAGTTTCCTTAGAACTTGGGACAGCATCTGTCCACCCTTCAGAATCTGTATGATTCTTATCAAATGTAACAGTTGCATTTTCAGTCTTTTTATATCCAAAATAAACTGTTTTACTTTGACCATCTTCTGACATTGTTACTGTAACCGGACTAGCTAAGGTAGTTGGATTGCCGCTTCTTCCTGCAGATTCTGGAACATATGTGTATAAAGTATTATCATCATCTAAAAATGTTGGAATACTTGCATTTATAGTATAAGGATGATTTGGAAGTAACAATTCACTAATTCCGTCATTATAAACGATATTATTTAAAACTTCTTTGTTATCCCATCCAACTACTCCTGTAATATTAGAATCCTTAGAAATAGGATCCCCATTTTCATTTACAAGATAATATACTATATTAATAGAACATGCATTCATAGGCAATTTTGGTGTTTCTACTTTTTGAATACATGAATTTCCCAAGAAATTTGTGTAGCTTAGAATAGCAGGTCCAGCGTTTGTATCATACAAACCTCTTGCATCAGAGTCCTGTAATATGCTATCATTCATCTCTATCTTAACTGTCAATGATGCGCCACCTTTTGTTATGGCTCCAATATCCCAGCTAACACTTCCTTCATCTGGATATGATATTGATAAATCACCTGTAGTCGCTTCTGCACTAATAACAGTTCCGTTAAAGTTCATTGTTTGAATAGCATCATCTATAGATGCGTCTGTTCCTGCAATTTTAGTTTGGTCAGCAATTGAGGAGAACACTCCTCCTAATACACTTGGATCTGTTATAGGGTAAAAATATTTGTCATCTGGATTTGATGCAATATTCTCGAGATTATCATAGTCATCTTCGTTCATCAATAATCCTATTGAATATATTGTAGCATTATAACTACTTCCCTTTAGTGTATCCGCTTGAGTTCGACCATTTTTTTCAGATGGTTCTGGCTTACCGTCTGTTAAAAATACGATATAGGCAGGACGATTTCTATCTTCACCTGTACGTGCTTCTAACATATCTATAGCAGCTTGAAGAGCATTGTTATAATCGGTACCATCATTAGCTGACAAAGTACCTATAGTGTTAATGAGAGTATTCTTTTCATCTACACCAGTCAAAGGCTCATTACTAGCATAATCATTAAAAGCTATTAAACCTACTCTATGAAGTGACGCTTGACCATCATCATTAGCAGTAAACATTGTATTTACAAAATTTCTAGCCGATTGTTGTGCTACTTCTAATCGTGTAGTAGCCATATAGTCTGAACAGATAGTCGGCTCGGGCGTAGTCCATTCTGACCATCCAAAAGCCCAATAACGTTCTGACGTGAATTCATATGTTTTTCCACAATCAGGACAAATACCTATTTTTTTCTGATGTTCTGTAAGCCATCCCCATGAACTACCATCATTTACCCATGAAATTATACCTCCATGTGTGTTATGATGTTCTGGATCTAAACAAATAGGATCAATATCATATCCCATACTACCAGATCTGTCAATAACCATAATGGCATCAACACCCTCTTTTACAGGTGTTCCGCTAACATTAAATGTAACTTCTGCTATTCCATTTTCTTTTTCATACCATCTTGCTGACTTAGTCATTCTCACATGTCCTTGATTTCCAAATCCAGGATAATCATTAGGATCATATCCTGGTGCGTTTATATCTGGAACTGCAGTCATAGTAACTACGCCTTCTTCTCCAGGTATTGCAGCTGCACTCACCACACTACTCGGCATACTAGGCATTAACATCATCAAAGCTATTACAAAACATATTACTTTTTTGAACATTTTAGTTTTATTCATGATTTGTCCTCCTTTCTTCGAAATTTTTGTTTCATTTAAAGATTTTTCCTTTGGTTTAATCAAATTCTTAATAATCATTTAAACTAAGTACACCCCCTTCCTTATTTCCATTATTATATATAGAAACAACTTCCCTTTTTGGGTTAGTTGGAACTATCAAGTTAATTAGTTTTTATTTTTGTAGCATTGACTTAAATATTTTACACATTTATTTTTTGTATTAAAAAAGGCTGCAAGATAATTTAAAATTATTTTGCAGCCGAACCATCGTAGTAGTAATTTAATTACATACATTAGACTTCTAGCTTTGCGTCCCTAATTTTCATTAGGTTTGCCCTTTATATTACGAAATAGTTAATATATTGTTATATCTAGTCTATTTATACCACTTATTTGAAACTCTAAACAATAATCTATGCTCACAGTATTATTTTGTTTACTTTATTATTGTTCTACATTTATTCCAAATTATACAATTTGTTCCTTATTTTCCATTAAGTTTATGAATATTTTTGAAATATTCGGATCAAATTGACTTCCTGACTTTTCTGATATTTCTCTAAGTGCTGCTTGATTTGACATCCTACTTTTATATGGTCTATCATTTACCATTGCATCATATGCATCTACTATAGAAAAAACTCTAGCTTCAATAGGAATTTCTTCCCCTTTTAAGAGTCCTGGATATCCCTTTCCATCCCAACGTTCATGGTGAACAAGTATTAGTTCGTCAACTGATAATGTATCTTTAAATTCCTTTGCTATGTAATATCCAATTTCACTATGCCTTTTTACATTTTCCCATTCTTCGTTATTCAAAGTATCTTCTTTTTGTAGTATTACTCTTGAAACACCAGCTTTCCCAATATCATGAAATTCACAAAGTAGGTTTAACTTGCTTTTCTCTATATCCGATAAACCAAGTTCGTTTGCTATCATTAAACTCAGTTTTTTTAATCTTTCATAATGTGCTTTTGTTTCAAATGTAATGCTTTCTAAATTCTTTTTTAGAAATTTAATCATGGATAGCTTAGCTTCTTTGCTTTCCTTCAGCTTTTTAAAATACATTCTCTCTTCAGCTTTTTTCAAGACATCTCGTATGTTTTCAGATGCTACTTCCTTAGTTGCAACTCCAAAGCTTATACTTAATTTTATAAAATCTAAAGGATTATTTTCAAATTTATTTTTTATCCTATCAACTATTGAAGAAGCTATTTCTTCTGTAGTTTTAGGTAAAATAATTATAAATTCGTCTCCACCAACTCTGCTTATAATATCTTCTGTTCTAAATGAATTCATCATTATTCTAGCTGATTTTTTTAGAGCATTATCGCCCATGCTGTGACCAAATGCATCATTAATTAATTTAAGTCCATTTATATCACCCATAATTACGCTTATAGGTAACTGTCTTTTTGTATCTAACCTTGCTATTTCTTCATCTAAAAAACTTTTATTATATAATCCTGTTAATTTATCCTTACAACTTAATCTTTCTATATCTTTAAAATAATAAATATTATTTTTCAAGCTTCCAGGATGACTTAATTGATATTCCGTATTATTAATAATACTTGTCATATCGCTATAATACATCATCATAGTTTCTTCGCTATTACTTCTAAGGCTTTTATCGGTAAATATGTTGACTAAATACCAACGCCCTAAGTCTTTGATATATATTTCATGCTTACCACTATTTTTAGGAATTATATTAAAGTATAGTTCTTTCAAACACAGTTTATCACCGCCATATATAACGATATCTGAAATCTTCCTTCCAATTAACTCTTCTGGAAAAATATCAGTTGCAATATTAAATGTTTCGCTTATGTAAACTAGTATATAATCCACAAAATTTCCATCTTCATTATAAATTGCTTTGAACTTTAGATAGAAATCATTTATTGAAGGGTACTCCATTTTATCACCACCGATATAATTTAAGTTAACTTAATACAGCAATTATTTATCTACTCCCTTATTATATATGACACCAATTACATTTTTATTTCTTATCAATTACATTTTTATTTCATTTCAATTACATTTTGATTACAAAAATAGCCCTGACTATTCAAGGCTATAATAATGTGTTTTCTAACAATAATGGTTGAAAATCTATGTATAAATTTTTATCACTTATTTTAGTGTATTTTTTAAAATTTGTTCTTATTCGTTCTTCAATTTGCTTAGTTCCGTCTCCCTTAACATTATGGAGCATTATTAATATTTGATTATCATTCCAAAACGTAAAAATATCCCCCCTTCTCAATGAAAACATTAATAATCTAATTAAATCATTTGTCAGTCTACTTGAATCATCCAAGTATTTGTTTTTTTCTTCCATTCCGGTTAATGTTATAATACTTAAATAGTCGTATTCATTTTTTCTTTGTGATTTGTTTTTCTGTATATTAAATAAGAATTTAAAATGTTCGATATTACAATTAATAGCACCAGTAGATTCTCCAAAATCAAGTTTCTCACTAATTTCCGAAAAATCAATATCACTTTTCTGTATGATATTATTTTGTATTTTGTCTAGTGACTTTACAAACTTAGTTGAAGGTTTAATATCCATTTCCTTCTCTAATAAATTTATTGCATAATCATAATGGTCAATAGCACTCTTATTCTTACCTATTTTTACCATTGATTCCATTAATGCTATATGAATATTTTCTTCATATGGCTCTAAAAGCAATGACTTCTCACATAACTCAATAATTGCTTCATTATCATTTTTTTCATTAAATAAATCGATAAGCTTGTACAAAGTTTTCAAATACAAACGCTGATAATAATTTCTAGCAGGTACTAACCAAACTTCATATGCATTATCTGACAGATATAATCCTTTATATATATTTAAAGCTTTTTCATATATCGCTATGGCACTTTCACCGTTTTTATTACATTCTAAATCTCCCTGATTTACTAGATTTTCAAACTCATCTAAATCAAGAATTGCATTTTCACCCGTCTCGAGACAGTAATAACCATTGAGAAAATTAATAGACAAATAATCGCTTTCATCTAAATCTTGAGGATAAAATGTTTTTATTATTTGCCTTAACCTAAATATCTGTGTACGTAATACATTTTTGGGGTCGCTAGATTCACTGTCAGTCCAAAGGTTATCTATTATTGTCTCTGGCAATAACTTCTTGTTTCTAAAGGTGATAAAATATTCAAATAGTTTATATAACTTGTATGTTCTGCTAGATCTCTTTAAAACCGATTGATTATCAGCCTTAATATCAAATCCACCAAATGTACTAATGTAGAGCTTCATATCACAACTCCTTTGTATATGTTACTCATAATATTTTGTAGTTTTAACATCGTATTTTATTATATGTCCATTTGAGTAATTTTTCAAACATTTTTTTAAATATTAATTATATTTATTTCTTATTTTTTAGTAAAACTAGAATTTTTCTATAGAAATAACATGAATAAAGCGCATTCCCTTCAATAAATAATAAAATATCCTATAGTGTATCGAAAGTCATTGGAACAAAATCATCACTATCTCTAAATTTCCTTAGTCTTTGTAACAATACTTCTTTATCTTTATTTAGTGTACCCGCTTGATTAATATGATTAGATACATGATTTGCCCTAAATATACAATCATTGAGCTCCATATTTTCTAACATTATTATATTTTCATCTATAATTTGAAGTGGTGAAGCCAAATGGAATTTACCTTGTTTTATATCATCTGCTAATTCTGATTCTTTTTCCACTACTAATCTTAGCAACGAAAAATAATCTGGATTAATAGCTGAAATAACTTTGGCTGATTCAATTGCATGTTCTTCCATTAGATCTGTTCCACCTAACCCAGATATTATCATACATGATAATTTAAACCCTGCTTTTTTTGCCTTTTGTCCTGCTTCAATCATTTCTTGCTGATTTACACCCTTGTTCATAAATGACAAAACATTATCCGAACCACTTTCTACACCCATATAAAGAAGTTCTAAGCCTGCTTGTCTTATAGACTTTAACTCTTCATCTGTTTTTCTAAGTAAATCTAATGGTCCTGAATATGAACTAATACGTTTAACTAAAGGAAATTCTTTTTTAGTCATTTCTAATATTTCTAATACTTTATCTGTTTTTAAACAAAGCACATTTCCATCTGCAAGAAATATTCTTTCTGATGATACCTCATATCTTTTCAACCATTTTATATGATCAATTAATTCTTCTTTTGTTTTGTTTCTAAACTGCTTACATTTATACATGTAGCAAAATTTACATTTATTGTGCGAACAACCCTCTGTAACTTGGATTATCAGGCTGCGTGCTTCGCTTGGTGGTCTGTATAATGGATTTGAGTACATATTTTTCTCCTTTTTTAATAACTAACGAAATATAATTAATACTTTAATTGCATAGTTTGTTTTTATTTAAGTGCTCTGTATATAATGCGAACACTTTTGTAAATGTATGTTTAATGTACTTATATTATTTGAATTATTTTGTTTTCTAAAGTTGTTTTTATATCAAAACTTCTTGCTTTTCCCTTAACAAATCTTATAAGTACAGTACTTTTTGTTATATCTACTACAACACCATTCCCAAATTTATTGTGATTAACCTTTTGTCCTATTTTTAAATTATAATCTACATCCCTTATATTCATCTGCATTAATTCATTTATAAATAGTGATGGCACTCCTGGAACTGTTATGTTGAGTACTTTCTTAGCCCTGGTCATACCAACATAAAATATCCTTCGTTCTTCTTCTAATATTCTCCCATATGTTTCTTTATTCATACCTTTAATGTCAGATGGAAATTCGCCATCTAAATTATCTAACATAAAAACAAAGTCATACTCTAGACCTTTTGCACCGTGAATAGTAGATAAAGTGACACTCGCATTCTTATTTTCTGATGCATTTTTTATTACATCTTGTAAGCTATATATTTTATTAATAAATTCCTTGATACTAGAGCAATATGATCCGATTTCTTCTATAATTTCTAATATATGAAGAGAATTAGATAAATTATTTCTACCTTCTTCTTGCATTCTCTCAAGATACCCCATATATTCCAAACCCAGTTTTATATATCTTACAGCATCATTAGGCTTAAGTTTATTTAAATAATTTATATCTGTCTTAAATTGTTTGATTCTATCATAAACATAATAATCAAAGCCTGAACAATTATCTAGTATATCAAAAACACTTAAATCTTCACGAGGACTGTTAAGAACCATTTGACACATTCCTTTAGTGAAATACGTATAACTTTTATAATATATTCTAGCAAACGATTCTCTATCTTTAGGATTTAATGCTAAATTTAAAAATGCAACTACATCATTTAATACAAAGCTATTAAAAAACTTAGTTTTATCTTCTTTGATATAAAAATCAATACCGTTCTCATAAAGGCTGTTAGCTAAAATCATGGCAGACATATTATATCTATATAATATTCCTACAGTACTAGTAATCTCAGAAACATATTTTAAAATTTCACTAATTACTAGTTTAGATTGCTCTTTTCTACTATCAAATTTCACTACATTAATGGTATTTTCTTTTGGATTATCCGTACGAATTGATTTTTTAAATCTTTTCTTATTCTTTTCAATAAAGTTTTTTGCGCTCTCAACTATATTTCTATCAGACCTGTAGTTATTATCTAAATAAAAGATTTTGCCATCTTTGTATATATTCTTAAATTCAAGCATAAAATCTGGATAACTGCCTCGAAACGAGTATATTGCTTGGTCATCATCACCAACCATAAAAAGATTATCATTAGAAATAAGTTTAATTATTTCATGCTGAATTTTAGAAGTATCTTGCATTTCATCAATTTGTACATATTGATAAGTGCTTTTGATCCAATCCCTATAATGCTTTGATTTCAATAAAATCTTATATGCATAAACAAGCATATCATCAAAATCTATTAATTTATTTTGAGATTTATAAATGCTGTATTTCTCAAATAGTTTATCAAATTCTTTTATTTCAATTCCATAATCCCTATAATTCTTTGGGTCTATCATCATATTTTTTACAAACCCAATTGCAGATGATAAAGTTTCAATTTCTTCATCACTTACATAGCTAAAATACGATTGTGAATAATGTGATTTAAGTATTTCTCCTAATACTAGATAATTATTTTTAAGTATCTCAAATTTTATTCCTTTTTTTCTAAAAAAATCTCGTACTATTTTATATGAAAATGAATGAATGGTAGAAAATTCAACCTTGTGTCTGTATTGTTCCTTAAAATAATTTTGAAATCTATCTTTCATATCGGTTGCAGCCATTTTAGAAAAAGTAATAGTAAGAATTTTACTAATGCACTTGTTTTCATATAAAAGCCTTCCTGTTCTAGCTATTATAACGGTTGTTTTACCAGAACCTGCAGTTGATAGTACCAATGCATTACCATAATCAAATAATGCAGCTTGTCTTTGTTGTTCATTTAATTCTATACCATTTGTATTTTTTAGATACTCAAAATAATCCATTCATACACCTACTATTTTACATAATTAAATATAATTATGATTGTTCTTTAATTACTGTCTCCAAAACTTCAGCAGTTCTTATCTTTACAGGATTACATCCTTCTGTTTCACTCCTGTGGTGTTCCTTGATATACAAGCAATCAATATTACCAAATTCATTTTCAAACTCTTCTACTAGTTGTTTTGAAATTTCCTTCATCTTATCATTAGTACTAGGTTTGTCCTCAGCATACATAATTCCAATAGCAGCTAAAGCACCAAGCAACGCTCCACATGTTTTTTCTGATTGTAATCCTCCGCCAAATGGACACACAGCTTTTATGAACCTATCATCTAATCCTAAAGAGTATTTTTCATTTGCGCTAAGCAATAAAATTTCAGCACAATTTTTGTGATATAAAGGACGTTGATCTTCACTATATTGTAATTCTTCTTTATTTAATCTATCAACAATATTTTTCATAATAAATCTCCAATCTAATTAAAGAACATTAAAAATCCTGATGCAAATGCAGAAAGAATCATTCCTAATGCTATTATCAAGCATACTATTCTTGTCATATTCTTGTGTTTACTCTTATTTCTGTTCATATTTACCCCCAGTAATTTTTTTATTTATAATATAATAACACATAAATTGTAATAATAACAGATTACTTTTCTTAATTTTAGAAATTTTCAGTTTATATTTAGAATTAAATGTTATATAATATTATATTAGATCATGAATTCTTAACTATATCGTGAAAAAGATGGGTGTGATAATTTGATAAATGAAAAAAACAATTGGTCAAAGAAGAAAAAGCTTATAATTTATTTGTTTTTATTAATTATAACAATGTTTACAACAATATATATATTAAATATAATAATCGAACCACAAGGCTATACTCAACCTTCGTATGACCAAATAGATTTAAATCCAATCTTATCAAAAAATTTATTAACTGAAAGTGATTATAAAACATTATTTTATCAAACTGGTCTAGGAAAAGTTGCAATAGATGAACTTCTTAAAAACAAAGAAACTGGAATAAATGATATACAAGAATTTCAATACAATTTTTTTACCGCAAAAAATATTAAATGTGAAAAAATTGGAATAATAACTAAGCAAGAATCCTTTGTTGACAATAAAGGAAACTACAAATATGGTTTTAATTTAGCTCCCTACAAAAATGGGTATGTCCTAATTACAAAAGCAACACACTCAATTGGTTGGCGTCATGGTCATGCAGGTATAATTACTGACGCTGAAAAAGGAGAAACTTTAGAGGCTGTAATTTTAGGTCAAAATTCGCAATATCAAAATATAACCAAATGGAAAATGTATCCTTCTTTTATAATGCTTAGATTAAAAGATACATCCGATGAAAAATTAAATGAAATATCAAATTTCTCAACAAAACATATGTATGATATACCATATGGATTATTGATAGGACTAACAAACAAGAAAAACCCTGATATAGAGAATATAGAAGGAACTCAATGTTCGCATTTAGTTTGGTATCCTTTTATACAAAATGGTTATGACCTAGATTCAGATGGATCATGGCTTGTAACTCCAAAAGACATTGCTAATAGTGATTTATTTGAAGTAGTTCAAATATTTGGTGTTGATCCTGATGAAATTTGGCCATAAAAAAAGTTTCCAGTTTATTATATAAATTAGAAACTTTTTATTTTAAAAATTTATTTATTATGCTCAATTGCTGCATTTTTCGCATTTTTTTCAATGAATAAATCATTGAAGAAGAATCTGATAAAAATAACACTTCCTATTAATAAACAGATTGCTTCTGAAACAAACGATGAAATCCATATACCGTTCTCACCCAATAAAGATGTCATCAATAAAAGTGATAAAGTAATAATTACAAAACCTCTTCCAATTGATAAAATCATTGAATACAAAGGTTTTTCTATAGCCGTGTAAAACCCTATAATAACAATATTTAATCCAACAATCAAATATGCAGTAACATAAATTCTAAAAGCCTTTACGGAATAATTAAGTAATTCTATCTCTGAAGCAATAATAAAAATACCATTAATTTGTTTAGCAAAAATCATTGTAATAACATAAACACCTAACGAAATAAATACCGCAACCTTTACAGCACTTTTGATAAAAAATGTATAAGATTTTTTATCATCCCTTCCATAATAATAACTTACCAGCGGCTGCATCCCTTGTGATATGCCCCCCATAGTCATTAAAACAATCATATTTACATACATAATTATTGTATAGGTTACAATGCCTGCGTCTCCTATATTCTTAAGGATTATCCTGTTGAACATAAAAACTGTAAATCCCAATGAAAATTCTGTTATAAAATCAGAAGCTCCAAGAGGAATGGTTCTTTTTATAATATTTAAATCAAATTTATATTTAGTAAATTTAATTTTAGAATCCACTTTAATAAAATGCCATAAATAAACTATACAAGCAACTACATGGGATATCCCGGTAGCAAAAGCTGCCCCTTTAACACCATAACCTAATTTTATTACAAATACATAGTCTAAAAAAATATTTGTAACTGCAGAAATACAAACAACAATAGTTGCTAGCCTTGGATAACCATCAGTTTTTACCAAAACTTCAAAATAATAAGACAACATATAAAATACACTAAACAGAGATATGATACCTAAGTATTCTTTAACATAGAATATCGTTTTCTGTGTTGCTCCTAAAAAATAAGAAATTTGTTCAAGATTAAACAATATTACTGTCGTAATTGTTATAGAAATTGTAATCAAGGTTACCATATTATTTGTAAAAACTTGACTCGCCTCATTTTTTTCTTTATTGCCCAAGTGTATTGAAGCAATAGTAGACGAACCTACTGCAAACAAAATTGCTAATGAAAATATGGAATTTACTACTGGCATACTTATATTTATTGATGCTAAAGCACTTTCACCTACTCCCTTTGCAACAAAAATACCATCAACCATTGTGTAAATAGAGTATATCCACATAGCTAAAACCGAAGGTATCACATAGTTAAAAAATTTTTTCTTCATGATCTTCACCTCTTACTACAGTATATACTATAGTACTATACCCATGTCAAGTTTTTAGAAAAAATAAATTTTAGTCCATTTTTACATAAAAAAAAGCACTTAATTAAATGCTTTTTTTATTTTGCTATTAAATTAATATCTTTTTATTAGTCTTCTTCTGGAAGAGTTTCACAACAATCACAGTTTTCAACAAAATCATCATCATAATAATCATCGTCATAATAATCATCATCATCAAAATCATAATCTTCATCTTCGTCTATTTCAATATCATCAAATAATTCTTCTTCAATAGTTGTTAAATCTTCATCCAACAAATCTAAGTATTCATTCATTTCTTCTTGCTCTTCAACTATGTCACTCATTCCATCAGCTATTTCCTCAATCACTTCCAACATTGCATTAAATAGCTTTCCTTCTTTAGTATCAGACTTAACATCTAAACCATCTGCTAATCCTTTTAAATAAGATATTTTTTCATACAAAAAATCCATAAATATATCCTCCTATACTCTTGATAGATATTCACCAGTTCTGGTGTCAATCTTCACTTTATCTCCTATTTCAACAAAAAGTGGTACTTGAATAACTGCACCAGTTTCAGTTGTTGCAGGCTTATTAGATCCTGTTGCTGTATCACCTTTAAAGCCAGGCTCTGTTTCTGTAACTTCTAATTCAACAAAATTTGGAGCCGTAACCTCAAACGGTTTACCCTCATAAAACCTCATTTGTGCAATTTCATTTTCCTTTAAATATACGATAGCTTCCTCAACCTGATTATAATTTAACGGAATTTGTTCATAATTTTCTGTATCCATAAAATAATATAACTCACTATCATTATATAAATATTGCATATCCTTAGTTTCAATATGCGCCTTAGGAAACTTTTCAGTTGGATTAAACGTTTCTTCCCTTATCGCCCCAGATATTACATTTTTTAATTTAGCCCTAACAAAAGCTGCTCCCTTTCCTGGTTTAACATGTTGAAAATCTATTATTTGCCATAATCCATTATTCCAAGACATTGTAATGCCTTTTTTAAAATCACTTGCTGAAATCATACTTAACTGTCTCCTCCTTTGTGTATATTATAACCAGCAAAATGCTGCTTATTCCAATATTATTGTTCTGCCCGTACCTGGAACGATAGAAATTTTCTTAGTTTCCATTGTTTTTTTATCCATAATTGTTAAAGTCCCTGCATTGATAGGTGTACCGGTATTGGTAAAACTAATAGTACCACCATTATTATACATAATAGAGAACCTCTCCTTAAACCGAACTACTTTTTCAACGTTTAAATTTTGTCTTACTTCATATGTATTCGTATTCTTGTAAATTTTTATTTCATGATTTGAATCTGCTACTTTCATATGTTCTGTTTGTATATATCTAACATCCATAACAAATTCACTTGCCATTTTGTCCATATATCCAAAATCTATATCAATTTTTGGGATGGCTACAGCCAATACGACACTAATTAGCGCAATCGTAACAACCATTTCAATTAGAGTAAAACCACTATTGTTTCTCATTAGCTTTCCTCCTAGGGTCACTAAAAAGCAATGGCAATAATCCCATTACTTATTGTATTAATTAATTTAACTTTTGTCAATGTATTTTATTGGCTTTATCCAAACTTTATTTTTAAAATAGACGTTTTTTCAGTTATTTCTCATAAATATAATTTGTTCTGCTTGATATCTATTACTATCCTTTAAAAGAACAAGTCTAATCCTTACAGACTTTGTATTTTCAAAAATTTCTCCCTCAGGAATAGGACATGCGTACATTTCACTTACATAATTACCTAATTCTACATGAGCACTACTTGAAGCCAAACCATTACCATATGAAATTTTATTGTTTTTATTTTCAAAAATATAGCATTCAGCTGCTTCTGATCCATATCTAAAGGAAATTTTGCTAATTTTTTTCTCGTTTGATTTTTTTAAATAACTTGAAGTATTTAGCCTAGCTAATTCAATATATTTACAAACCATAATTTTATTAGACATAAAAGTTAAAATATATTGAGCTTGAAATTGAAGTTCCATGTCATTTTTAATAGTTTTATAGTTTTTAAAAGTGACTAAAAAAACAGACATGATTAATGTAAATATAATACTAAATAAAACAATTGAAACTAATAGTTCTAACAATGTAAATCCATTTTTTTCTTTCATACATTAAAACACCTCTTCAATAAATGAAAAAATTAATATTATTCATATAGTACCCAATTTTCCAGTTTCAGCACATTAGAAATATCGATTGTATTATCAATTGCATCATTGTAGTCTGGAACTTGAATTATTATATCAACTGATGATGTTTTAAATACATTGGTATCAGAATAGTATTTTGATTGTACGCAAACAGTCAGTTTATCAATACCGAATGCTAACTTATCTACATTTATAACTTGTATATATGGATTATTGTTATCATTTATTTTGTTCGTTATTTGCCCCGTAATAAATAGTTTATAGTTATTAGCAAATACATTTTCAGCATCAGTAACATTAAAAGGATTAATTTTAATATATTCCTCAACCTTTTCAACTGAATCAACAATTGCATTGTTTACTAGGTCATAAGCATCAACATAAGCACTATTCAAGCCTGATTCAGACATGTATGATGCTTGTTTTATTTCAGAATTTGCTTTATTAATTTTAAAGTTCATCATAGTAACAACTAATAAAGATGCACCTAACATCATAGTTATTGAAATAGTTATGATTAATAAAACTAAAGTTGAACCATGATTTCTAGTGATATTAATTTTCACACCTATCAACACCCATCACATAAAAATTCGTAGTTAAATATCTTACTTCCTTTCAGTTTATTGATCACTTGCCCATCATGCTTCAAAACTATTTCAATGTTAAAAATCATATTGCGGCTATCAGGTTTAATAATTATTTCTGTACTGTAATTATTTACAGATTCATTTATTATCCTTTTATAGTAATCGTTTTCACTGTTGAATTGATAATTAGTAGTATCAAGAGTATCCATTGCTTGTATTTCTTCCATGTAATTTTGAGCTTGCAATATAGATTTATACTCTATCTCACTTTCATTATTTAGCTTTTGAGAAAAAATGAACATAGACATTAAAGGGCATATGACAATTCCTAATATAGCAAGAGAAATAATTATTTCTACTATTGTTAAGCCATCTATACCAAATAATCTCTTCATCTTTTCCTACTTTCTATAATCCACCTTTTAAATATTTGCTATTGCACAAAAATCAACTTGTCCTACTCCTTCTTGTGATTAATTATAAATTTTATACATTGATTATAATAAATTTGTCATAATATGTCAAAACAATTATTGTTAATAAAAATTCATTTATATGTATTTTATTTAATTTGTTTATAAAATTAATATAATTAATTAGATAGAAAGATAGTACCTATCCATACTGTCCTTTTTTTTATTGGTAAAAATCGATAAAACAAAAGGGACGGACCTTTTAAAAAAAAAGCCCGCCTCCACTAATTAGACCAAATTCGCCTGGGTAAATGGGAAGATAGTACATATCTCCACTGTCACCTATTTATTCCGTTGTATTATAGAGCATATAGGCTACCTCTGCTCTAGTAATTTTATTGTTCATACTGTTAAAGCTGTTAGAACGTACCTTTTTTTCGTATAGCATATTATTAGCTATATCAGACCATCTGAAATTTCCATAATATAAAACTCTGTTCATGATGGTTTGAACTTCTGTATAGGTGATTAAATTTTTCGGTTTAAATGTACCATCACCATAACCAGATATATAGTTATGATAAGTAGCATAGTTTATAACATTTATGTAATAGCCAAATGTACTAGCATCCTTAAAGACAGTTGTACTGCCAGGATACGTATTTATATTCCAATTATAAACTCTGCTTAATAATGTTAAAAACTCAGCTCTTGTAATATTATTGTCCGGCCTAAATGACATATCGCTGTAGCCACTGATAATACCTCGTCTTACATAGGCATCTATTTCATCATTCGCCCAATGTCCCAATACATCACGGAAAGCTTGAGTATTTTCATCTACAAATGCGCTAAAGGTTGTGCCATTAGAATTTAACATTTTAGGGTTAATCTTTGCACTCATTTTGCCGTCTTTAACGTTTGTTGGTATGTATAACCAGTTATTGCCATCCATTCTATAAATACCACCTTTAAATTTATCTCCATAATATTCAAAGGAAAGTTCTATAGATTTGCTTTCATTTATATTTCCGGATAGATTTGAAAGCTCAATAGTATAACTGTCTGATGCTTTAATTAAATTGCTATAATTTGTTTTCCTCACATCAAAAGAAGTAATAATACTTAAGTTTACATCATGGTAATATGTGCCGGAAGGAACTTCCACCGTAAACCTCTTATCTTCAGTTACTGCAGTTCCTCCTGAAATAGGTATAATCTCTGATGTTGCCTTTTGTAAACCATCATTCATATTTGATTCTCTATATCCTTGATTATAGGATTCTTCATATGCACTGATAAATCCCGATATGAATCCATCCTCATAGTCAAGATCATCATTATTCAAAGAATATTGTTTTATAATTTCATTTCTTGAAGGCAAATCTCTTTTAAACTCTAAATCCTTGCCTGCATAAAAATCTTTTGCACCATAGGGAGCTCCAACAATCATACCAACGTCTTCCCCATCCATAAAACCTTGCTCTAATGACACCAAAGCAGGCTCGTAGGCAGCTGTGTCATAAGCCTCAGCATACCCTTCATTAAAAGCCTTTGTAAATTCTGTAATAAATGCACCTCTGTAAGATGAACTTTGTTTATCTAATTCAAACATTTTGCTAATGTTGGTACTTATGGGAAGCGCAGCTCTCCAATCAGAGTCTTTACCCTTCTGATAATCTCTCGCACCATATATTACTCCGAGAGCTTCACCCAAAGCAGAAGGATAATCTGTTTCATCATTTGCATTGCTTTTATCATCAAAAGCATCCAAATATCCGTCGATAAACCCGTTTTTAAATTCACTCTCTTTGTAATTTTCTATCTTATTTTTAAGAGAACGGTGGGCTCGAGAGTCTTTATATTTATCTTGATATGCATCATTTGCTGATAATTTTGTATCCTTATCCTTTCTATCATAGCCGTAGTCATAACCTGCTTCATATCCAGCCTCATAGCTTAAGCTATCCGTATCAATAGCAGCAAAGACTGTTCCGGTATTAAAAAGCATTAACAAAACTATCAAAATTGATATTATTTTATTTGTAATTTTCATCCGCCCTACCTCCTTACAAGTACTAATACTTTTCCTACCGGTAATATGTCGCCGGAAGTCAAGCTATTGTTTGTCAAAATTTCATTCTTATAATTTATAGTGCCATATATCTGCCTTGAAATGCTTGTTACTGAGTCACCGGGTTTAACAACATAGAAATCATAGATTGGCTGATTGTTACCTTGTGAATCTTCATTAACAGGGTAAAAGGCTTGAAGCTTGTCGATTAGAAATACTCCTATATCATCTCTGTTAAATGGCATTTCAAAATATATATGCGTCAATGTCAATGGATATAAATCTAAATCCTGTGGTGTAGCAGCCTCTACTTCAGACCATCCTAACCAAGATATACCTCGAGATGCAACTACATCTATATCTTCACCATCCTGAGTTCTAAACCTTAAACCCAATGTTCCAGGAGAATATCCAAAAGCATCAACCCACATACTTATAGTGTCAGGAGGGAACTTTAACTCAATACCAGGTCCTAAATCCACATAAGCTCTGTTCTCTTGCCCAATGGCAAACATATTGTATTCAAATCTCAAAGAATATTTTCCGGACTTTTTAATTGTAGAAGGCTCAGCATTTCCTTTAATATTTTCATTTGATGGAATAAAGCTGTAATTTCTGGTTTCAAAATCATCAAGCCTATACACTTTAACATAATCATTGTCATTTATAGCAGTGCTGGAACCAGATTTGCCTCCGCCGTAAGAACTGCCGTAAGCACCACCTTGAACTACACCATATGTAGCAGCATCGCTGTATCCATCGTAAGAAGCAATTAAGGAACCTTCACGGTCACCATCCACAGTCTCTACATGTATTACATCCGGATCAGTCTTTGCAATTCCTTCAAGGCTGTATATCTTTAATGTCATATTTCCCGAAAGATTAGAGTCACCTTCTCTATCCATAGTTAGATTATCAACTACGACCCTTCTAGGACTTGAACCTAAAGAGTTAATAATTTCCATTGTTCCATCATAACTGCCGCTATATGGAAGTGAAATACTCATATTTCGTACAGCCATTTCTCCCAATGTTTCTTCAGATGGATTACTGAAGTTTATATCACTTATGGCTACTCTGTCATCAACAATCAAATCGTTTAACAGATATATTATCTGAGCTTGATCAAGAACAGGAAAATAGTTTTTTAATATTTCCTCTCTCTCTCTATGCAGCATTTCCCATTCCTTTTTTATATTGTCTTCCTTCTTTATTGTATTGTTCATATCAGCTATTTTATTGTCTAGTTCTACAATTTCAGTTTCTAAGCTTATGGTTTCTTCAGCTTGCGGAACGAATACAAATCGATTTGAAAAATAGATAATTAAAACTATTCCCAACAAAATGAGCAATGTCTTTTCACTTTTAGTAAGAGGTCTTAAATTAATTTTACTGATTTGGAATTTCTTGTTCATCAATATTAACCTCCTTAAAAGTCGTATTTAAAACAAAACTATAATTACCTTCCTCTTTATTGTTATTAATGCTTGATAAAAAAACTGATTCAACGTCCTTAACTACTTTAAGGCTTTTGCTAAATTCTGCTATAGAATAGCTATCCTTTGCAATACCGGAAATTTGCATTTTTCTACCACTTACACTAAAATTAGTCATAAATAAATCTGCAGGCATCTTTGATTTAATTTCAGTTATCAACTCTTCACTTACAATGTCAGTTTTTGCAATATTTTTGTCCATTTTAATAATCCTGTCTACTTCTTCTTTAAAAACCGTCATCTCATATTCAAGATCTTTTATTTCGTTATACTTTTTCACTGTTTTAGGGTCTTGGGAAACTTCTAGTTTGCCCTCTACTTGACCTTGCAACATAAATATATGGAATTGATTATATACTCCTTTTGCTGCAAATCCTGCTATACAAAGTACAAGTACCGTGTTTAACAAAACCATTCTATTAAACTTGAATTCCCGTTTCTCTATATAGGGTTCAAAAAAATTAAGATCACTCATCACTTCACCCCATTTACTCTTATTAGTGCGCCAATCGCATTAGCATACTTTGACAGGTCGCCGTTAAATTTTACTTTATCAAGACTGTTAAGTTTGATACATTGTCTATTTAAATAGTTGCTCATGAGACTCTCTATGCCGTCAATATCAGAATAACTTCCATAAATCAAAACTAATTCAATATCATTATCGGCTTCTCTGGAATTATAGTATCTAAATACCATATCAATTCCATCAAGTACCACTGCAAGATTGCTTTTGATGCTGGAAATTACAGCAACATCCTGATCATAGGACTCATCCAAGGTCTTAAACGGGCTCTCTTCATCATCAACAGCACTTATTTCTGCCTTCACTACACGCGACATGCTCATTAGTCCCTTATGAGTAATGTTAAGTGCAGTGCTCTCCTGTTCTAAATCCACGCAAGCAATGGTAATACCATTGTCATATGCATCATTTATGTTATCGCTGAAACTTATTAATTTGCGTATGGCATTACCCGCATAATCCAAGACTACAGGTTTCAAACCTAAATTATTCAATAAATTTAGATGGGTTTCAACCATAAACTTAGGTACTCCTACCAACATTATATTTTGTTTTTCAACACCTTCTTCATCTACAATGTCAAGAGGAATATATTGAACAACATAGCCTTCAGGATCAACCGGCAAATATTCATCTAGCTGGTATTTTAAAATCGAAGCAATTTTGCTTTCTTCAACCTTTGGAATCCTTATTTCTCTTATGATTATATTAGATGAATTTATTACGCCAAATACTTCACCATGAGATATATTATTCTTTGACAGCCCATTTTGTAATACATATGAAAACTGTTCCATATCTTTTATAACTCCATCTACATATAATCCATCAGGTACAGGTATTGAAAAACTCTTATTAATAATGATATTCTTCTTGTTATACCTTCCTTCTACTACTTTCACCTCATCTGAACAGAATTCAATAGAAATAGTCATTTTTTTATTAAACAAGTCCATTGTCATCACCCCTTATAATAATATATTAAAATACCAATTTATAATAACCTTTCCCCACAAAGACGTTATAAAAAATCCTAAAACAATAAATGGCCCAAATGGAATAGGGTCTTTCCGTGTTTTAATCTTTGTAGCCAATAAAACCATAGAAATGATTGCGCCTGAAATAAATGATAGGAATATACATAATAATATGTATTTAACGCCTAAAACAAAGCCTAAAGCACCAATAAGGGTGACATCTCCTCCACCCATGCCGCCGCGAGATATTATCACAATGGCTGCGAACAATCCCCCGGCTAATATTAGTCCTAAGAAACTGTCAATTAACTCCAAAGATATGCCATAAAAAAAATAATTAACAGCTTTATGTATAACAGATAAGGCTAAAATACTCAACACTAAACTATCTGGTATAATCATTTCCTTTAAATCAATAAAAATTATGGAGAGCAGCACTGAGGAAATTAATGAATAAAATATAAAATCTGCTCCAAATCCAAATTTCAAATACATAATTATGTACAGCACAGCATTTAGCGATTCTACTACCGGATACTGAGCTGAAATACTAGTCCTACAATACCTGCATTTGCCTTTTAACAATAAATATGAAAACAATGGTATGTTATCGTACCAGCTGAGGCTATGGCTGCATGTAGGACAATGAGATCCCGGCCACGCAATGCTTTCACCCCTTGGTATCCGATATATACATACATTTAAGAAAGAGCCTATAATAAGTCCGTATAATAAAATTAATAGTGTCATTGGTTCCCTCCTATTAGTTGTTCAATAATTTAAAAATCTTTTCTCATACTTTTAAATACTTTTTGCTGAAAGGACAGGGATATAATAATCCCTGCCTATTTCTTATTCCAATACTCCATTATTTCATTGTACTGGCTCTTAATTATTTGCTCTACTTTGTCATCTAAAGGTTTTTTGAAAGAATCCTTCATCAAACCGAATAACCATTTAATCACAGATCTATTATCTTCATAAATACCTTTAATAGAATCAAGTATGGTTTTTATATTAGTTATAGTTGATTTATCACCTGATTCAAGTATATCTGAAACTTCTCGAATCTCCGGATCCATATAGTAATATCCAGTCAATGCAACATAATAACCTCTATTCATGTTTTCATCCAATTCAGGTGCAACATATTCTAAATCTATTATATCTCCCTTTATCAATTTTGTTCTCTTGTTGTCATTATGTTTTTTAAAATCACTATAAACATCTGTCTCTTCATTAAATAATGCGGAAGATATCTTCAATTCTCTTACTCTGTCAATTTGATTGATTGAATAGTCCATTGACACAGATTCAATCTCGAACAATCCTGCTCCGTGGGAAAGTCTAATGATTACTTTATCAGTATTTGGATCAATAAGTGATAAGTCAATCGGCACGAGGAATTCTTCCATCAAATCTCTTCCGGCCTTTATATTTCCCTGTTCAATCCATTTCTTACCGTCCCAGACTTCCACATTCATAGTTATTACTTTCATGAAATCTTCAAATCGATTCTCTATCAGTGGCAAGCCTAATAATTTTTCCAACAACCAGAAATCATTTTTTGCATTAACTTTATCCAAGTAATATTCCCCAAGAATTGTAGTAAAGTACGATTTTTGAACAGAAATCATAAATTTTCCAAGTTCTGCTTCACTTGATGGTTTATTAAATTCCACTTCATAAATAGACATGAAATCTTTTGTGTTCATTTGTCTAACATCAGTGCCAGCTAATACTCCATCCGTCGTTACTTCATATAGTACATCATTACCGGTAACTTTTTCTTCAATTCGTAACGGATATTGCTTTTCCGCAATTGTATGAGGATTACCATCTATGTCAACCTTCACATACTCTACATCCGAATCCCTTGGATAATCAACTGCATAAAGACTGAATCCATTAATAAAGGATTTTTCATCAAGATTTTCAGCAATTCTTACGTTATATATTCCATCTTTTGACTCAAGCTTTCTTAAAGTTCCATATGATGTTGTTTCCAATGCTTTACTAATTGAAAATGGTATAGATTCGTGTTCAAAGTTATAATCCGTTCCATCAAATGAATATACAAATGGACAACTACCTCCACTACTACTCCAATGAGCATAAAGTGTATGATTACTATCTGTATAAACTTGTGTGTTCTCAGTTATTCTTGTTCCACCAGATTGATCCGTAAACCAACCATCAAAATCATATCTATTTCTACTTACATTAGGCAATGTACCATAGGTGCTACCAAATGTTACTGTCTTTGTTCTTGGATTTGGTGTACTTCCTTCATTGCTGTCAAAGGTTACTGTATAGGTACGTCCAGTCCAATGTGCATACAATGTATGGTTACCAATTATTGTAACTTGTGTATTTGAGTATATTCTAGTTCCACCGGTTCGCTCCGTATACCAGCCATTAAAAGTATAACCCGTTCTTGTTGGTTCAGGTAGATTACCATATTCATTTCCATAGTCTACCGTCTTTGTTGATGGATTTGGAGTGCTTCCTCCATTGCTGTCAAAGGTTACTGTATAATTATTATTACTCCATCTGGCATAGAGGTTTTGGTTTCCAAACAATGAATAAATATCAGACGATAAAACTTCTTCACCTGGACCGTTAGCTGTTGTAAACCATCCATCAAAATGGTATCCACTGTAAGACGGCGTAGTCATTATGGAGGAGTAAGAATTACCATAGTAAATTGACTTTGTTGATTCAACCGGTGTGCCACCATTTCCATAAAATGTAACATAATATTGAATCGGCTCCCAATTTGCTCTAACAGTAAAGTCATAATTTGGCATATATGAAGGCAACTCTGGATCCCAGCCAATAAATGTGAATCCTAATCTTGTAGGTGCCGGTGGTGCTGTAATAGGATCACCATATGCTTTTTCCATTGCATCAACCGGAGTACCACCGTTGCTATCGAAAGTAATAAAATAGGTATCAACCGGCAATTCTTCTTCTACAATAATTGTTGCATTTCCGCTTGCATCAATCTCGTAACTGAATATGCCTACCCCTTTAATTTGCCTATTGGAATATTTATCTCTAAACTCAAGTCGAACCCTGGTCAGGTCTGTCTGTGTACTTGTATTCTGCTCAATATTAATTATATCAGACCCATCGAATGAAAACTTAATATCGTCAACATCTCCATCTCCAGATAGAATAGAGGCAGAGAACTCAATATTGCTTGTCGAATTACCAATGTCCTTCCAAGTATTTTCTAAATTAAAAACTATATTATTCGATGCAGTAGAATAACCAATATTTCTAAAATAATTATGTGTAATCAGTTTCATTTTTGTATCGGATTCCTTAACTACCCTAATTCTTAGCTGATTAGACAAATCATCTATCATAGAAGTTTTAAACTTTATGAGACTAGTATCGCCTAAATGAAGATTTCCAAGATTGTTGACGCGATTGTCTCCTCTCTCAAAATATACAGCATCCCCTTCGTTAATATACAAAGTCTGTTCAGTAGACCAGCTCCCTCCCTTGAAATACAAATCTTCCGGTGAGTTGACAATTATCTTGGAACCTGTGTTTGAGCTTTCAAAATCAGTCTCATTGATTGTAATCTTTCTCGAACCCGTAATATATGCATCATCATCACTGTCTAAAATAACATCGCCGTCAGACTCTATTCTAGAGTTGTTTATCCCAATACTGCCTCGAGATTTTATAGAAACGTTGTTTCCTTCCAACTCAGCATTCCCGTACATATACACGTTTCCTTTACCTGCAGCCTCAAGTAAAATATCTCCTGAGGTCTTCAAGGACACTCCGGTATCAAGTAATTGAGGTACACCTCCAACAACTACAGGATCTCCGCTGGAATCAAGCTCAACATAAGGATGTATAAAAACAGTTCCCCCATTTGAGCCTAACCCTGAAATGATTTTAATATCACTTCCGTTTAAAACAGTAAAATCTTTAGCTAAATTAATATTTCTTTCAATCAACCATTCAATTTTTTCGGAACCATCTACTTCAATTGCTTCATTTCCAGGCTCACTTGAATATGATGGACTGACTTTCATCGGAACAAACAAACTTCCATCGGTAAGGTCTAAATTAACTGACGGATCACTTGGATCAGGATAAGGACTCCTTGCATCTAATTTATTAGTAACACTCTCTTTAATAAGATCATAGTCTGATGAATCATATTCATAATCATTATCAATATCTACCCAAGGAAATGCTCCGACTCTCCATTCAGCACCCATTACATAGACCTTATTGCTACTCATGACAGAAGAGCCTCTGAATCCATTGACATCAACAGGAGTAACCGTTAAAACTACATAGCTGTTAGCCCCCACATTGTCCAATAAATTAGTCAATATCTTCGTATCCTGAGACACGGATATCAACACATAATCATCCGGAAACTTTAAGGTAGCAGGATCAACTCCCGGTTCAGTTCTCCACCATTTAAATAAATTAGCAAAAAAACCTACTTGAGCAGAGTTATCATCATATATAGCCGTAAGATAAGGAGCAGTAGTTAAATCTGCAACAAGATTTAAAGGGTCATTGCTTACTTTTATTGAAACATTTTGAACATTCAGTAAATTCCTAACTTCTATCTCAGCTAATCTTTCAGACAAATAAACAGTCATGTCTCTGTTTGAGCCTGTGCTTTCATAGTATAGTTTTTGCATAGCAACAGTTTGCCCCAATACCTCTACATCAGGAGCCTCAGACCACTCCGGTATATCACTAAGCGAATCTCCATCCTGAATCCTCGATTTAACATCAAAAATTATTTCTTCAAGGACACCTTGGTCTTCAAATGCATCCTCAGTTATATTTCCGCCAAATGAAATATTTTTCAATTGCGAAGGGAATACTGAAATAAAACTAATAGCAAGAATACCCAAAAGAGCAATTGCAAGAATTAATTCAATTAGCGTGAATCCTTTTCGAGTACGCATATATATCCTCCTAACTATGATATTGGTCCGTAGATATGCCAGGTTTCACTAAGAATAAAATCCACAATAGAGTTAAACACTTCTTCCAACTCAGCGCTGTTTGTAGCTGCATAATACATACCCTTTATTCTGTCGTCTGTGCTGTGGCTGTGATAATTGGCAATTTCTTGTGCTCTTGAGACTTCTTCTGGTACACCGGTGAAACCAATAACAAAAGTCTTCATAAAAACTGTTTGTGTGCTATCATTCTTCTTTATATATCCATTACTAAATAATTCGATGTAGCTCATGGAACCACTAATGGTAGTACTGCCATTTCCTCCCATATCGCTTGTTGAATTACTTATATTGCCTGTTCCGTAATAATTGGTACTCCCATTTAGGCTCGGCCAAAATGTCGGGTTACCATCCATCAATAGAATTGTGTAGTGCAGCACCTCATGATCTGGATCAACAAAATCCACATGCTGGTAATAAGATCGTCTTAATCCATCTCCCGCATTGGTCCCTCCATTTGCATTTAAACTATCAATACTATTCTTTAAACTAGTTTTATTGTCCGCGGCTTTTAAAAATGCTCCCGGATTATTTGCATTGGTGCTAAATGGTATCAATGAAATATATGCATTATCCATATCAGCTAATGTATCAATCAGCTGCTTGGCCTTCTCTTTCATCACTGAAATTCTAACATCGTGATTTCCACCACCCATCTCATAACCCATACTTCCGGATTTGTCTAAAACCATTGTTACGGCTATTTTAACCTTTTCCGAATCAGGTATATCATCTGAGCGATATGCAAGAGTAACGGAAGGTGAAATAGGCGTTCCGGAATCATCAACCAATGCAGCATTAAGCGCATTTAAAATTGAGCTTACTGAAACCTTTGTATCACTGCTGCCGTCAATATATCCGTCAAGCTTAAATTCAATCATTTGGGAGTCTGAGTTAACTCCTTTAAAGTTAAGACTATAGAGAAGTCTACCCTGAGCCCTGACCAAACTTACTTGTCTGTGTGTGCTGGTACTTTTATCCCAAATATAATGAACTATCTCCTTGTCATCATCACTTAATGTAAAATAACTCCATCCACTCTTAAGGTCACTGCTGTCTTCGAACTGATGCTCATTCAACATGAAAACCGCCGATGAATAACGTAGCTCTTGATTGACAATTTCACTTGCTAGTCTCATATCAGACTGAATTTGGAATTCATTACTTACAGCAGCTTGTGATTTGGTAGAAAAAATCATCATTGACCCGGCTAAAGAGATTATAACAACAATAATGGACATTGCTATTATTAATTCTATCAGAGTAAATCCATTTCTAATTCTATGCTTCTTCATTGTTATTCCCTCCGTTTCCTATCGGGACCATTTAATATCACCATAACCGTTGTAATTAAACTCAAGTATTGACTTTCTTGAAACATTTTTTCCAGCTGCTTTACCTACAGATGTTATTCTAACTCTCCTGGTTGTGCCTTCATTAAATCCTTCGACGGTAATTTCAGCTGTTCCTTCATCAAATGTAATAGTGTCTGTTTGTACAGTACTTCCGCTTTGAAATTGTGTAAGCAATGAGGAACTCGTCAACAGTGCCTGATAGGTTGCTTCTGCTCCAGATCTTGCAATGTAATATGACTCCATGCCATCATTTTGAGATACAACCTGTCTAGTATTATTGCCAGCCAAAACAAAAACAGAGGTAGTAATAATGGTTATTACCATAAATGCAATTATAACCATTACTAAGGCTGACCCTTGTTCTTTTTTGAAAAATTTAATTTTATCCATAAAACCACACATCCTTTAGTAATCTCTTTCCTACAAATGATTCTTAGTAAATTCTATAAATCAGCTACTAATAAATAATAAAAAAATAAGTCCAAATGAAAATACATGTTTTACAATTCCATTCCTGTTTGCGTATTAGATTATTAGTTCATCTATTCTCAAAATAATCTTTTAATAAATTTACTACATACAGTATATTATAATTAAATACTATCAGTGGTAGAAAAATACAATCACATTAATCCATATAAATATATTAGTATGTTAATTTCTAGATAATATTTTCCAAATTATAAAAAATGGTACAAGAACTAAATAGCATTGTTATTTAGTTCTTGTGTTTTGCATTTAAGTTTTGCTTTTAGGAATAAGTTAAGTACCAGGTACCAGTTACTTCCTTATTTTTTATGGGAATGTAGTTACAGTCGATGCTGCAAGAGCAGCTTCTGTATTTGCTTTTGTTGGAGAAGCTGTTAATGCTCCATCGGCTCCTAAGGTATAAGTACCTGGTTTAGTTGGCCATTCAGCTAAATAGTCAGGTGTTAAAGCTCCTCCGGGATCTGAAGCATCACCAGCTGCAGGAAAATTTCCTGTATCAGCTTGATACATCATAATGGCACTTTCAATTGTTCTAATATTTGCTGCATGAGCAGACCAGTTAGCTTTGTGCCTTGAACCTGTTAATCTTGGTACAGCTATCGCAGCCAAAATTCCCAAAATTGCAATAACTACAACTAGTTCAATAAGAGTAAAACCTTTTCTTCTCTTTTTAGTAAACATTTGAATCATTTTTCTCTTCCTCCATTTTTAATATCTTTTAATTTTTTTGCTTTATATGTAAATTTTTAATTAAAGCCAATAATTATTACACTGTGTTCATCATATCAAACATAGGCAAGTACATAGCTATTACTATTAATCCAATTACTAAACCCATTACCACTATCATCAAAGGTTCAATCATAGATGTAAGCCTTTGTATGCTTGCTTCTGCCTCTTCATCGTAAAAATCAGCGGTTTTGTAAAGCATGTCATCCAAAGAACCTGATTCTTCTCCTATTTTTATCATTGAATCAACCATTGGCGGAAATATACCTACATCCTTGACGGTTCTTGAAAGTGAAACGCCTTTTCTTATGCTTTCTATTCCGGACAACAATCTTTCTTCAATAATTGAATTGTTTACTACCTTAGCAACCACTTCCATTGCCTGTATCAGCGGTATGCCTGATGATAACAAAGTTGATAACGTCCTTGTGAATCTTGATGTTACAAGCATGGTTGATGTTTTTTTCACTATGGGAAGTCTCAGCTTCATACTGTCAAAAAACCTGGTTCCTTCTTCTGTCTTCATGTACATTGATATGCCAATGACTATTGCAATTACTACAGCCATGTATATATACCAGTATGTTTGCATTGAATTGCTTAAATTTATCAAAAACTGTGTAGGCCCGGGTAGTTCGGTGCCGCTTCCTTCAAACATTCCGATAAATGTTGGCATTATAAACACTAACATAAATACTACCACTGCAACTGAAACAACAGCTAATACCGTTGGATATACCAATGCAGATTTAACTTTGTTTTCTGTTTTATTTTCTTTTTCAAAGTGCTCTGCCATCCTAAGCATTATGGTATCTAAGTTACCGCTTACTTCCCCTGCTTCAACCATGCTGATGAGTATGGTAGGAAATACATCTTTATGCTGTGTCATTGATTCTGACAGGGTTGAACCTTTTTGCACTTCTTCATATGTATCTGCAATTGCATTTTTAAAAGACTTATTTTCAGTTTGTGAAACAAGTATCTCAAGACATGGCACTATACCAAGTCCTGCGCTTATCATGGTATAAAACTGCCTGCAAAACAATGACAGGTCTTTTTTCTTTACTTTCTTTTTAAATATTTCAATCTGGGCTTCGCTTTGTATATCACGCTCTATGGATACTACGAGTTCTTTTTTATCTTTGAGCATGGCTATTAAACCGGCCTCATTGTCTCCCACATACAGTCCTTCTGATTCACGACCATCATTTGATATTGATTTGTATTTGTATCGCATAAAATCATCACCTGCCTTGTATAAGTTATGAATTTCCGCAGTCTCGTTCACCAATTTATTTGCTCCTTACGTCGCATAAATTGGGAACTCGTTGCGAATGACCTGCCACTATTTTTCAGAAAAAAGACTCTGAAAAATAGGGTTAGGGCATCTAAATTTTCTTTTTTACTGCATCCATGTTGTATGCTTGGCTGATTGCTGTTACTTTTGTGATTAAACCCCTTTTGTATAAGTTTATGAGTGATGTATCCATAGTTTGCATACCCAATGCTCCACTTGTTTGTATGGATGTGTCTATCTGATGATTCTTGCCTTCTCTTATGAGGTTTCTAATGGCTGGGGTGGCTAGCATTACTTCATGGGCTGCAATTCTACCGCTGCCGCTTGCTTTCGGAAGAAGCTGCTGTGATATAACAGCTTCAATAACCGCTGACAACTGAACCCTTATCTGTTGTTGCTGATATGGCGGAAACACATCTACTATCCTGTCTATTGTTTTAGCTGCGCCATTTGTATGTAGTGTTGACAATACCAAATGTCCTGTTTCTGCAGCTGTTATGGCTATGGATATTGTTTCTAAATCTCTCATTTCCCCTACTAGAATTACATCTGGATCTTCTCTTAATGCACCTCTTAATCCGTTAGCAAAGCTAAGAGTATCTGAACCTACTTCTCTTTGATTTACTATTGATTTTTTATGTTTATGCAAATACTCCAAGGGGTCTTCTAATGTTATTATATGACATCTCCTTTCAGAATTAATTTTATTGATAATTGATGCTAATGTAGTGGTTTTTCCGCTACCCGTAGGACCTGTTACAAGTATTAATCCTCTTGGCAACTTTGATAATTCATTTACTACGTGAGGAATTCCTAGTTCATCCATTAATGGAATCTTAAGAGGAATTATTCTTAGAACCATTGCATGGGTTCCTCTTTGCTTGAATACGTTTACTCTGAATCTACCTACAGTTGGTATAGAATATGAGAAGTCAATTTCTCCGTCTTCATTTAGTTTATTCAGCCTTTTTTCATCTAATGCCTGTTTTACTAAATCTAAAGTATCATCAGGCGTTAATTTGTTTTCTATAAGTGAAACCAATTGACCATCTATTCTGAATGTTGGTGGCAGTCCTACAGTTAAATGTACATCAGATGCATTTTTTTCAATTCCAATACACAATAATTCTATTAAGTTCATGCTTTCCCCCTTATCCCTTTTTTATCCAAGCGTATATCCTGCTCTCATTATTTCTTCAAATGAAGTATCTCCCTTTAGGGCTAAATCAGTTGATGATTGTAATAATGTAGCCATTTTGTCTTCTAAAGCCTGACGTCTAATATCGTCAGTGTTCGCGCCTTTGTTTATAAGCCTTCTTATGTTTTCATTTACAAGCATTACTTCGTGAACAGCTGCTCTGCCTCTGTATCCGTTATTACAGGAGTTACAGCCAACCGGCTTATGCAATGTTATATCTTGTTTACTATCTATACCCAAAATTTTCTTTTCAGAATCACTTGCTTTATATTTTTGTTTACATTTCGGGCACAATAGTTTTACTAATCTCTGAGATATGATTCCTGTTACAGCAGATGATACTAAATATGGTTCTAATCCCATATCTATAAGTCTTGCAATAGTTGATGGACTGTCATTTGTATGTAATGTTGATAGTACCAGGTGACCTGTAATAGCTGCTCTGACTGCTATTTCTGCTGTTTCTGAATCTCTGATCTCTCCAATCATTATGGTATCAGGGTCCTGTCTAAGAATAGACCTGAGTCCTGCAGCAAATGTAAGACCTGCCTTTGGATTTACATGTACCTGATTAATACCTTTTAATTTGAACTCAACAGGATCTTCTACAGTGATTACATTTTTAGTCTGAACATTCAACTCTCTTAAAATTGTATAAAGTGTAGTACTTTTACCACTTCCTGTAGGTCCAGTAACTAATAGCATCCCATAAGGCTGTGCTATCATATTGTTTAATTTATTTAAATTATCCTGGCTAAAGCCTAAACCCTCTTTAGTAAAATTGAAATTGCTCTTATCCAAAATTCTGATTACTATTTTTTCACCATATACTGTTGGCAGTGTAGAAATTCGTAGGTCAATTTCATTGTCATTAAATCTCATCTCAACTCTGCCGTCCTGTGGGATTCTTTTTTCTGCTATGTCCATTCTTCCTATGATTTTTATCCTGGTTGTTATGGCTGACAAATTTGATTTTGGCAGCACCATTATCTCCTTTAAATCACCATCTATACGGAACCTTACCCTAATATCATTGTGGCTAGGTTCAATGTGTATATCTGAGGCTCTGCTTCTCATAGCTTGTTCGATTATTGAGTTTATTAATTTAACTATTGGTGCAGATGCAACTTCCAGCATTTCTTCTTCAGCACCCATATCATCTTCTGTTGGAGTGAAGGTATCAGAAAATTCATTTAATGCCTTTTGAGTCAATACGTTGCTATAGTATCTTTCAATAACTTTATCTATATCTGCACCAGAAGCAAGAAAAGGTATTACATCCATTTTTGTATACAATTTTATATCGTCTATAGCAAAAAAATTCAAAGGATCCACCATGGCAACTTTTAGCATGTTGTCTTTTTTATCTATTGCTATTAATTTATATTTTTTTACTATACTTTCAGGTATTAATGTGGCCACATTAGAGTTCATTTCATATTTACTTAAATCAACTTTAGGATATCCAAGTTGGAGTTCCAAAGTATCTACAATCTCTTCCGGTTTTAACCACCCCTTATTGACAACGATTTCTCCAAGTCTCATCTTGGTTGTCTTTTGGTATTCCAACGCCTCATTTAATTGTTCATGAGAAATTTTACCTGCATATAATAATAGCTCGCCTAATTTCAAGTTTTGTTTTTGCAATGATTTCACCCTCATATTTTTAATGTTTAAGCTATATTACAATAAGCACTTTATGTAATGATTAATTATAATTTAATTTGAATATTTTGTCAAATTAAATATAATTTTAGAATAATAAATTTTATTGTGTAACTAAAAAAGCCGCAAAAATAAATGAATTATTTTTGCAGCCGAACTATCATAGTATTTTAATATACTTTAGACTTCATAGCTTTGCGTCCTAGTTTTTCAACAAGTTTGCCTTATTAATTTATTTGTTTTTTCTTTGACTATCCTTTGGTACTACGCATGTTCCTGATGCTCTACAAACCACTATTGGTTCTTCTAATACATCACAAGCTGAAGCACTGATGTCTGTACGAGGTACAATAACTTTTCTTGCCTCAAATTTCATTTTTCTTGATGTATTTCCAACTGATACTATTTCTCCTACTGCTTCAATATAATCTCCTGCAAAAACAGGTGATAGGAACTCTACATTATCATATGCACAAAATAATCCTTCATCTCCATCATTCATGATTAATAATTCAGTAGCTACATCTCCGAATAAACCAAGCATTCTTGCTCCGTCTACTAAATTTCCACCGTAATGTGCGTCATGTGCGCTCATTCTTAGTCTAATAATTGATTTCATTGATCTTACCTCCAAATTTTTTTGCCTATTATGTATTGTCACTTTGCCCCGTGACTAGATTAGTTTAACACCGAAATTTGCATTTGTCAATTTTATTCATAATATTTATTGAGATAAATTCCAGATACAAATAAAGAAACTTAAAAGTTTTCATAACAAAAAATAGACGCTCGAAAGCGTCTATTTTATTCCTTAAAGGCATCCTTTACTTTTCCAAAAAAGCCTTTTTTATCTCCATCATTTTTTTCATCTTTTTCGCCCATCTCAACTGCAAATTGCTGCAATAAAGACTTTTGCTTATCTGTTAGCTTCTTAGGTACTGTAACCTTTACTCTTACATATTGGTCACCCTTGCCTGAACCTCTAAGATTTTTAATTCCTTTATTTTTAAGTCTGAATACTGTTCCAGTTTGTGTACCTTCTGGAATATCATATTTAACTTTTCCTTCTATCGTTGGTACTTCTATATTGCCACCAATAACTGCCTTTGTAAATGTAATTGGTATTTCACACCAAACATCATTTCCATCTCTTTCGAATAGTTCATGTTCCTTAACATTTAAATATACATATAAGTCCCCTGCTGGTCCTCCACGTTCTCCGTGATTTCCTTCGCCTCTAAGAGGTATTACTGAACCGGTATCCACTCCTGCAGGTATATTTATTGAAAGTTTCCTAGATTTTTTCTCTTTACCTGAACCATTGCATGCTGTACATGGTTCTTCTACTACTTCACCTGTCCCATTACATGTTGAACAGGTCTTAGTGCTTGCAAACTGACCAAATGGTGTTCTTTGTACTGTTTTTACGCTACCTGCACCACTACATGTTGGACATGTCTTTTTATTTGTTCCTTTTTTCGCACCTGTACCATCACATGTAGTACATTTTTCTATTCTACTTATTTTTATATCTTTTTTAGTTCCAAATGCAGCTTCTTCAAATGTTATATCAAGCTTAATTTTTAAATCCGAGCCTGCTTTGGGACCTGTTCTTTGTGCTCTAGCACCACCGAAGCCTGATCCTCCACCGAAGAAGTCTCCAAATATATCACCAAATATATCATTGAAATCTCCATAGCCTGCTCCACCACCAAAACCTTGATTCTGGTCAAATGCAGCATGACCAAATTGATCATATTTTGCTTTTTTATCAGCATCGCTTAGAACTTCATAGGCTTCATTTACTTCCTTGAATTTTGCTTCTGCATCTTTATTGTCAGGATTTAGGTCTGGGTGATACTGCTTTGCAAGTTTTCTAAATGCTTGTTTTATCTCTTTGTCATCGGCAGTTTTACTTATACCCAAAATCTCATAATAATCTCTTTTTGCCATTACTCTCTTCCCCACCTCACTGTACTTACATGAACTAAGCTAAACCCAAATGAGTTTAGCTTAATTCTATTATTTGCGCAGTCTCGTTCACCAATTTATCCGCTCGCTATCGCTCGCATAAATTGGGAACTCGTTGCGAATGACCTACCGCTATTTTTCAGAAAAAACACTCTGAAAAATAGGGTTAGGGCATCTTATTTGTTATCGTCGTCGTCGTTTACTTCTTCAAATTCTGCATCTACTACATCGTCTTCTGGTCCAGCTGATTCTTGTTCTGATTGACCTTCTGCTCCACCAGTTTGTGCATACAATTTTTGAGCAAGTTTATTGAATTCTTCTGTTAATTTTTCAGTTTTTTCTTTAATTTGATCAACATCATTGCTTTCAATGGCTTTTTTCAATTCATCTACAACAACTTGAGCTGAAGCTTTTTCTTCTTCTGAAATTTTACCATCTAAATCCTTTAATGTTTTTTCAGTTTGATATACTAAACTATCTGCATTATTTTTTACTTCTATTTCTTCTTTTCTTTTCTTATCTTCTTCTGCATATTGTTCAGCTTCTTTAACTTTCTTTTCTATATCCGCTTCTGACATTTTAGTTGAAGCTGTAATAGTGATTTTTTGCTCTTTGCCAGTTCCTAAATCTTTAGCACTAACATTTACAATACCATTAGCATCTATATCAAATGTAACTTCTATCTGTGGAATTCCTCTTGGTGCTGGTACTATACCTGTTAATTGGAATCTTCCTAATGAAATATTGTCGCTAGCCATTTGTCTTTCACCTTGCAATACATGGATATCAACTGCAGGTTGATTATCTGATGCTGTTGAGAATACTTGGCTTTTCTTTGAAGGTATTCTTGTATTTCTATCTATTAATTTAGTAAATATAGAACCCATTGTTTCAATACCTAATGATAATGGTGTAACATCTACTAACAATATGTCTGTTCCAAATTCTCCTGTTAATACTCCACCTTGAATTGCTGCTCCTAAAGCTACACACTCATCTGGATTGATTCCTTTGTCAGGGTCTTTACCAGTTAATCTTTTTACTGATTCTTGAACTGCAGGTATTCTTGAAGAACCACCTACTAATAATACTTTATCAATTTGACTTGCTGTTAATTTAGCATCAGACATAGCTTTTTTAACAGGTTCAACAGTTTTTTCAACTAAGAAATGTGTTAACTCATTAAATTTTGCTCTTGTAAGGTCCATATTCATATGTTTTGGTCCTTCTTGAGTAGCAGTAATAAATGGTAAGTTAATGTTTGATGTCATTGCGCTTGATAATTCTTTTTTTGCTGTTTCTGCAGCTTCTTTTAATCTTTGCAATGCCATTTTATCTTTTCTTAAATCAACTCCGTTTTCTTTTTGGAACTGGTCTGCTAAATAATCCATAACTACTTTGTCAAAGTCATCTCCACCAAGGTGATTATTTCCGCTTGTAGCTTTAACTTCAAATACGCCTTCACCTATTTCAAGTATTGAAACGTCAAATGTTCCTCCACCAAGGTCGAATACCATAATTGTCTGCATGTGGTTTTCTTTATCAATGCCATATGCTAGTGCTGCTGCAGTTGGCTCGTTTATAATTCTTTTAACTTCTAATCCTGCTATTTTTCCAGCATCTTTAGTTGCCTGTCTTTGACTGTCTGAAAAATATGCTGGTACTGTAATAACTGCATCTGTAACTTTTTCACCAAGATAGCTCTCTGCATCTGATTTTAATTTTTGTAAAATAAATGCTGATATTTCTTGTGGTGAATATGATTTACTATCAATCTTAACTTTGTGATCAGTACCCATTTCTCTTTTTATTGATGCTATTGTTCTATCAGTGTTTGTAACTGCCTGTCTTTTAGCTGTTTCTCCAACTAATCTTTCTCCATCTTTTGTAAATGCTACGATTGAAGGTGTAGTTCTTTTTCCTTCAATATTTGAAATAACTACTGCCTCGCCGCCTTCCATAACAGCTACACAAGAGTTTGTTGTTCCTAAGTCTATTCCTATAACTTTACTCATTTTTTTCCTCCATGATAATTAATATAAAATTTAAATTTTTGAGATTGTTATTTTTATCGTTACACTGTATGCAACAAATGCATATTTTACATTATTTTTTTGCTATCCTTACCATAGATGGCCTAATAACTTTATCATTTACAATATAACCTTTTTGCAACACCTCTATGATTGTTCCATCTTCTTCTTTGCTTTCTGAATCAAATGATACTCCATAATGCATATTGTAATCAAACTGTTTATTCAATGCATCTATTTCTTTTAACCCTCTTTTGTCTAAAAGTCCAACAAATTGAGTATAAATCATTTTTATACCATCTTTAAAACTATTACCTTCTGATTTTTCAGCTTCAATTGCTCTTTCCAAATTATCTAATACTGGCAATAAATCTTTAATTACATCTGAAACTGCATTGCCATAGGTAGAAAATTTATCTTTTTCTGTTCTATTTTTATAGTTTAAAAAATCTGCTTGAAGTCTTAACAGTTTATTATTCAAATTTTCTTCCTCTGCACTTTTGGGTTCTTTTTCATTGTTGTCAACTTTATCTTTATTTTCTTCTATTTCTTCTTCTTTTTGTTGACCACTTTCATCCCCTGATGAATCACTTGAACTCCCTGTGTTTTCTTTTTTTTGTTCAGTTTCTTTGACCTCTTCTTCCTTTAATAATTCTTCTTCGAGTTTTTTCTCATTGGAAGTTTTTTTGTCAAATGGCTTTTTTCCCACTATGTTCACTCCTTATAATTGTCTGATTTACTATATATATTTTTTATATTATATTTAACTTTTTATATTTCATTTGAAAAATTTTGATCAATTATTTCATTTATGGCATCAGACATTGACTTAACTGTAGAGATTACTTTTTGATAATCCATCCTAGTAGGACCAATAACACCAATTTTACCAATAATTTTTCCATTGAATTTATATGTTGCTGTTATTAAACTACAATCTCTAAGCTCTTCGTATGGATTTTCACGCCCAATACTTATATCTAAATCATTTTTACTAACAAATTGTACTAAACTCGCTACACTATCTTTATTTTCTACAAATGAAATAAATTCTTTTGCCTTCTCATGGTCAGCATACTCTGGTAAATTTAAAATACTTGTAATACCGTCTGAATATACATTAGTATCCTCTAGTTTATTAATATGGTTCATTAGAAATGGAACAAGTTCAATCAATGCATCTCCCGAATCTTCCCTCCGAGAGTACAGCTCATGGACCAAATTTTCCTTTAGCTCTAAATTAACATCTTCTAACTTATAACCGCTTAACTTTTCTGTAAGTACTGATGATATTCTTTCCATTTGAGAAAATGGAATTGGACTATTTAACTTTAGTGTAACTTGCTTTACAATATTGCTTTGTAAAACGATTATTAATAAAATTTTAGTTTCAGCTATTGGAACTAGCTGTATCCTTTTTATTATTGACTTCTTGAGATGTGGTGCAATAATGAATGAAGTATACTTAGTAAATTGTGAAAGTATACGAACTGAATTTTTCAAAACAGAATCCATTTCATGCGCTTCTTCATCTATAATTTTTATAATATCACTTAAGTTTGAATTCTTTGAATTAGATGATTTTTTCCACAAATCGTCCACATAATACCTATAAGCTTTATCTGTGGGTATTCTACCAGATGAAGTATGAGGTTGAACTAAAAAACCCATTTCTTCTAAATCAGACATTTCATTTCTGATTGTAGCAGGGCTAACTCCAAGCTCATATTTTTTAGATATTGTCCTTGAGCCCACTGCTTCTGCATTATCAATATAACTTGAGATAATTGCCTTGAGTATTTTGATTTTTCTATTATCCAAAGACATTTTATTCACCTCGTTGTTAGCACTCTAGTTAGTTGAGTGCTAATCCTTATGACAATAAGATACTACTTTGCAATCACTTTGTCAATAGAGAAAATTAATTTTTCAGAAATTTTTGCAAAAAAATTAAGGAAAAATTAAGATAACTTTTTCACCTGCAAAAAAATAGTATAATACTAACAATAAAAAATTACACTCCATATTTATAACTAAATCATAAACTTTTCGAAAACAAAATTTGAAATATCCATACCAAATTGAGTTAATTTAATATTATTTTCATTATATATAAGTAATTTATTTCCGATTAAATATTCGATCTGTTTTGAATATTTATCATTAAAATCAATATTGAATTTTTGATTAAATATATTTAAGCTCAAGCCCTCTGTTAATCTCAATTTTAGCATTATATATTCAAACTCAAGCGCTTCAGCATTAAGAGATTCATGAATATTTCTATTAAAAATATTATTTTCAGCATTATTGCAAAATTCATTTATATTAGAGACGTTGCCATATCTTTCATTATTCAAAAAAGAATGTGCTGATGGTCCAAATCCTATGTATTCTTCTTGATTCCAATATTTTAAATTATGTTTACACTCAAATCCCTTTTTAGCAAAATTGGATATTTCATATTGATATATCTTTCTGTCTTCCATAATTTTTCTACCAGTGTAATACATTTCCCTCTCAATATTTTCTTCTGGCATAAATATTTTATGGTCTCTCTCCATTGAAAACATTGGTGTACCTTTTTCAAGCTTTAATGAGTAAAATGATATATGGTTAACTTCTTCATCAATTATTTGGATAACTGTTTCTTCTATGTCTTCCGTAGTTTGACCTGGTATATTGAACATAACATCTACATTAATATTTTCATATCCAGTTTCTTTTGCCCTTTTTATAGCTAAAAGTGCTTCTTCACTATTATGCAATCTACCTATGTTTTCTAAGATATTGTTGTTTAATGATTGAACACCAATACTTAACCTATTGATACCAGCTTTTTTATACACAGATAAATTCTCGTATGTTAAGGTGTTTGGATTTGCTTCTATGGTTATTTCTGAATTCTTATCAACTTTAAAATTATTTTTTATTTCATGTATTATTTTTTCAATATTTTGAGGTTCTATAATGGTTGGCGTTCCTCCGCCAAAAAATATTGTATCTACTACGTATTCCATGCCATTATAACTATTAATCTCTTTAACTAGTGATTTAACATATCTCTCTTCAACTTCTCTATTCCATTTAATTGAATAAAAGTCACAGTAATTACATTTTCTTTTGCAAAACGGAACATGAACATAAATTCCTAATCTTTTCATATTTACTCCTTGTAAATTCTCTAATAAGCATCTCTAATTTGATGCTATAAATTTTAACTTGATTTATATAATTATAACAGTTATTAGTATCTATTTTAAATCAGCATATTTCATAATACCATCCACCCAAACTGCTTTTATTCCAATAGGATAATTTTTAGGATTTATATATGAATTACCGTCTCTTATTTCACCTGGGTTAAATAATACTATATCTGCAGACATTCCTTCTCTTAATATTCCTCTATCCCATAACCTTAACTTTCTTGCTGGTTCACTTGTCATTTTTCTTATAATCTCTTCTAATGGAAAAAGATTCATTTTTACTGCATAATTTCCTAGAGCTCGTGGGAAAGCCCCATATACTCTCGGATGTGGAAAATCTGATATTATTCCATCTGTACATAAACACAAAAGTGGATGTTTTAACAAAGTTTCTAAATCACTATTACTCATAGCAAAAAAAAGTGCCAATGCATTATTATCTTCTTTTAATAGCTTTAATATTACCTCTGATGAACAAATCCCCATTTGATTCCTTATTTCTTTTAGTCTTTTCCCTATGAAGCAACTATTATTTAAACACGAAGTTATAATTATATTTTCTTCTCCTCCATAAGATTCAATATTGCTATCTACTTCTTTTATAGCATTTATATATAAGTCTTCTTTTTCAAATATTTCATTAATATCAGATGAACTCTTTCCTAAAAGAATATCTAATGGAGAATTTATTGCTATATAAGGATAACAATCATAACTTATCTCTATACCTTCATTAACATACTTATCTATTTTTTCTAAAGCTAATTTCATTTTACCACTATTTCTATTGCCAACAGCTTTTAATTGTGAAATGTGCATTCTAGCGTTACTTTTTCTCCCTATTCTAGCCAATAAGTCAATAGATTCTAACAGTAAATTTTGTTCATCGCCAAAATACATCATTCCAATACCATCATATTCTGATATAACTTTGCATAATTCAACTATCTCATCTTCATCGCCAAAACTACTCGGTGAGTTAATCAAACTAAAAGACATTCCTATCGCACCATCTATCATTGATTTTCGAACTATTTTTTTAATTTCTTCTAATTCATTTTCAGTTAACTTTCTATTTTGATCATTAGAAACCAACATCCTAGCTGTTCCATGACCTAATAAATTTTCTACTTTGCCACTATACATTGAATCGCTAATAGATTTTTTATATTCTTTAAAATTTTCCCATACTCTCTTGTCTTCTGTTTTGCCTGAAAATGTCATTACTTTATCATATAAATATTCTTTAACCTTTTCATTACAAGGTGCTGCTGATATACCATCTTGCCCTATTACTTCTGTAGTTATTCCTTGTCTAATTGCATAATTCAATTTGACTTCTTTAAATATTTCTAAATCCGAATGGCTATGTACATCTATAAAACCTGGGCATACAGCCAACCCTTCCCCATCTATAATAATATTACAATTATCATCTTCATGTATTGAAATTTTTAATATTTTTCCTTCTTTAATATATAGATTAGATATAAATGGAATCGAACCCAATCCATCATATATAGTAACATTCTTTATTATAGTATTCATTTCAATCCCCCTTACTTAATACTCTAATTTTTTTAATTTTCTATACAGTGTGCTTAGACTTATATTTAACTTTTTAGCTATTATTTTTTTAGATTCAGTTGTATTACCATAAATTGATAACAGCTCCTTCAATTTTATTTTTTCCACTTCATCGATAGTATTTTGTAAATTTTCTCCCATTTTATTAATTTCAATTTTACCGTTATCCTTTTTCCCACAATTTATTACATCTAGTGGTAAACTATCTGGTTGAATGAATTCACTATTTTCCATATTAATTGCATATTCTATAACGTTTTCTAATTCCCTTATATTCCCTGGCCAATCATAGTTATTTAATATTGTTATAGTTTCAGGTAAAAATCCTTTTATATTTTTTAACAAAAGCAAATCATGCTTCTCTAAAAAATATTTTGCCAATATAGGTACATCACCTTTTCTACACCTAAGAGGAGGAAGGTGCAAAGGTATAACATTTATTCTATAATACAAATCCTCTCTAAACAATTTTTGCTCTATAAGCTCTTTTAAGTCTTTATTAGTTGCAGCTAATATCCTAATATCAACATCAATTGATTTTGTATCACCTAGTTTTTCTATTTTTTTCTCTTGTAAAACTCTTAATAATTTTGCTTGTAAATTTATAGGCATGTCCCCTATTTCATCTAAAAAAATGGTTCCTTTATTTGCTAATTCAAATTTACCCATTTTACCTGTTGAATTTGCACTTGTAAAAGCTCCTTTTGAATAACCAAAAAGTTCACTTTCAAGTAAGTTATCTGGTATTGCTGAACAATTAATAGCTATAAACGGTTCATTGCTTCTATTACTTTCATAGTGTATTGCTTTAGCAAATAATTCTTTTCCAGTACCACTTTCACCAGTTATTAAAACAGTTGTATTAGATGAAGCTATTTTTCTTATTAAATCTAAAACTTTTCTTAATTCTAAACTTTGTCCTTGAATATTATTTGAAGCATATTTAACGCTATCTTGAATCATTTTATTTATTTTATTATTTTCTTTATACTCTTGAAAAAAACAAACTATTTTTTCAATTTTATTATTTTGTAATATAGGTTGAATAGATAAAATTAATTCAACTTCAGTATTATTATTTATACTAAATTTAGTTTTTATTGATTGATAACTTTCAGCGTTGCTTAATGCCTTTTCCAAAAACTCACAGGATATTTTATCTGCATACTGTTTATTTATAATATTTTTTGCCGCTATATTTAATATAAGTTCAGCATTTCTATTAAAATGAGTAACAACGCCTAAAGAGTCCATTGAAATTATTCCATAGGGATATGACTCAATTATAGTATTAAGGTTTTTTGCTAAGATTAAATTTTCATTTGATTCTAAATCGCTTTTTACTTTAGCTGATAATAACTCTGCCATTTTTTCCATAAATTTCGTGTAGCTTTCAATATTACTAACAAGTTTTACTCTTTCTTCATCTGTCATTGCAGCTAATCCAATACCACCAATAACTTGTCTATCTAATTTAACCGGAACTAACAATGTAGCTTTCTCTTTGCATATGTCTCTCTCTAAGCATTCCTCACAATATGTAGTTTGTCCAGGATTTTCAATAAAAAAAATACCACCTGTATTAATTACCCTTTGAAATACATATCCTGTTGGTAAATTTTCATCTATATTATTTGAAAAACATCCAGTTCCTGCTACACGTCTTGCTTTTTCATCAACTATTGTAACTTGTAAATCAAGTACCGCACACATTGCATCTACTGTTTGTTGAGCAAATTCATGAAGTTCTTTTGTAGAAAAATATCGCATGATTTCCTCCTTGTAATATTTCAATTTAGAATAACAATATTAAAACAACCCTAAACATTTGTCATTTATAATAATTATTATACAATACTTTTGCTTTTTTTTCAATATTAAGAACATATCTATGCAACACTTTTTATGCAATGTATAAAAGCAGCCATATAAGTACAATATAACTGCTTCATTTATTATTGTTAAACTTTCTAGTACTGGAGCTAAAAAAATTATTCTAACTCATTATTTTCTTCAATCATTCTATCAATTTCAGCATCGCTATATGATAATAGTTTACCAAAATCATACGCTAATTTGTATCTTTCCTCTTTATTGTATCTATCGCATGCTACTAATTCTTTTTTTCTTTTCTTCAAATCTAAATATTCTTCTAAATATTTTACATCTTTATAAAATACAATATTATGTTTATTTTTATTCATAGATATCTCGAATAAATCTGTTAACAAAGCATCATCATCTTTGTACCATTTTGTTCCCTTTTCTTCACAAATTTTTTTCGCAAATTCTAAATGTTCATCTCTATCTTTTTCATCATATACAGGTGCACCTAATGCTATATCTTTAGCCCCGCATGATATCATTTCATTAAAGCAACTCATTGCTCCTACTATTTTTGAAAATTGGTCTATTTGTCTCATTTTTATTTCTCCCATTTCCAATAAGATTGTAAATTAACATATAACTAATAGGTGACTTCTAAAATTAAAAAATCACCTATAATTATATATTAATTAGTTATTAAGATTGCACGAATGCTTCTTTGTTGCTATTAAAAGTATTTCTGTCTAACTCATTAAGCCTTGAAGCAACTGTAACCATTCCTACTGTATCTCCTGCAACATTCATAGTTGTTGTTACCATGTCTATTAGGAAGTAAACCCCTGTTAGCCAAGGTATCATAGTTAAAGGAAGACCCATAATATTAAGCATTATAGCACACATCATAACTCCACTGCCAGGCATACCAGCCGCTCCAGCTGACATAATAACACCTAATACAACAAGTATTAATATATCTGGTAATGAAAGGGACATTCCAAACATTTGAGCTGCGAAAATAATATACAATGGATGTTCCGCTGCAGCACCATGCATGTTTATTGTAGCAGCTGGCGGAGCTATTAAGTTAACCATGTCTGATGGAACTCCTAAACGCTCTTTTGTAACCTTCATAGTTACAGGTAATGTAGCTGCACTTGAACATGTTGAAAATGCCATCAACATTACTGGGTATATATTCCTATAGAACTTTATAGGATTTACTTTGCATACGAATTTTAAAATTAGAGGATATATTACAATTAACATGAATGCTAATGCCATATATAATGTTATAATCATTTTAGCTATTCCACCAATTACGACAGCTCCTAATGTACCTGTCATTACTGCTGTTAGCGCAAATACACCATAAGGCGCTAGACTAATAACCCAGCCTACTACTTTTCCAATTATATCATTTAATGCATCAACACCTCTTGAAACAATTCTTCCTGATTCTGTACTTTTAGCTACTGCCAATACTATACCAAAGATTATAGCAAAGACAATTATTTGTATTACATTTCCTTCTGCCATTGCATTAAATGGATTTTGTGGTACCCATCCAATAAAGGAACCTAAAATATCTGGTTTTGTGACTTCCATGGCTGTACCTGCATCAGCAAGGTTCAAACCTTTTCCTGGCTGCACGAAAGATGCAAATCCAATTCCAGTAAAAGCTGCAATAATAGATGATGATGCCCAATAAATTACAAACGTTATACCAACTTTTTTAAGTCTAGTAACGTCAGCAACTTGTGATATACCTGATATTACGCTCAACAATATAAGTGGGTATATACACATTTTGAGTAAACGCATAAATATATCACCAATAAATCCTATTGCAACAATTTTAGGTCCTACAATAAGCCCTAAAGTCCCACCTAGAGCCATAGAAATTAATATTTTAATTGGAAGTGCTAATTTCTTTTTACCTAAAGAATTACTCATATTATTTTCTCCTCGACTATTATATAGTATAATTATTTATTAAAGGGCTGCTTTTAACAGCCCCTTATCATTTATTTATTTGCTACATTTTCATAGAAATTCTCTGGGAACGAGTATGCTTCACCGTACTCATCAACAGGTTTCAATACCTCTATGTCTAATAATTCTGTAATAAATACTTGCATACAGCCTACTATTGTTGTTCCTTCAACTATATGTCCACCAAAAGTCTGTACATCCCATGCTCCGCCTGCTACAAAATGCATTGCTACAAATGGCTCTACTCCACCATCTTCACACGGTCTTTCTCCTATCATACCACCTACTGCACATAACATGCTTAGATTTTGATTTACTGCTACTGATTCATTATGCCAGTTGTCTGGATTAGTAGTGTCTGGAGCCCATACAAAATATTTACATGGTTTGAATGCTCCCATGAATGTTGCGTGAACTTTTCCAAATCTAATATTTTGGTCTTTTGCAAATTTTTCAATTGCTTTAACTGGATCTGCGCCACTCATCATTCTTATTATAAATTCTCTTCCTCTTCTTGTTTCACAGAAGTGATATTCTGCTGGATGACTTGCTGGTTTTTGCCATGCTGGTAAATTCATTTTTTAATCTCCTTTTATTTTTAAAATATTAAGCTACAACTTTGTTTATAAATTAAGCTATTGCTTTATTTTTGTCACCTGTTTTCTTTTTGTTAAATACTTCACGATTTAATTCGCCTAATCTTGATGATACAACTGTCATTCCAAGTATATCTCCACAAACATTAGCCATTGTACCTGGCATATCAATAAGTGTATAAATTCCTATAATCCATGGAACTACTGTTAATGGTAAATTCATTACTTGCAAAACAAGCGTAATCATCAAGAATCCACCTCCAGGTACTCCTGCTGCTCCAACTGCTGAAATTAAACCTAAAATTATAGTAACTCCTAATTGAAGTGGTGTAAGTGGTAATTGATAAAGTTGTGCCGCAAAAATACAATACAAAGGTGTTTGCATACAGTTTGCGTGCATATTTAATGTAGCAGCGGGTGCTGTAATCAAATTAACTATATCTTCTGGAACTCCCATGTTTTCTTTAGCAGTTTTCATTGTAACTGGAATAGATGCATTGCTTGAACATGTTGAAAACGCCATTATTAAAGAAGGCATTGCATTTTTGTAAAACTGTATTGGATTAACTTTTGCAACAAATATTAGTATTAGTGGGTAAATCACTGCAAACATAACTATAAATATTAAATACATAGTTACAAGCATTTTCAAAATACTTCCAATTGTTGTTCCACCTATAGTTGCAACCATATTTGCCATTATAACAAATACTCCATATGGTGCTAATTCAACAACCCAAGCTATTACTCTTCCAACCCAAAGATTTAGAGCATTTAGTGCTTCAACTAAAATTGTTTTCGACTTGCTTTCTGGCATCGAAGTTAGAATTAGACCAAATATTAATGCTACTATAACTATTTGAAGAACATCACCTGCTGCTGTTGCACCAAATGGATTATCTGGTACCCAAGCAACTATATTTTGAACAAAATTCATCTGAACAGCTTCTTCAGCTACTACAACACCCATATCAACGCCTACGCCTGGCTTAACAATGAATGTTAAAGCAACTCCAACTAAACCTATTAGTAACCCCGATAGTGCCCAATACCAAAAGAAACCAATTCCAACTTTTTTAAGTCTTCTCATGTCTGTAACTTGTGAAATACCTTGCATTATACTTACTAAAATCAACGGATACATACACATCTTTAACAATTTAATAAATATGTCACCAATAAACGAAATATAAGTAACAGGTTTTCCTACTACTAAGCCTACAACAGCACCTAAAATTAGTGCAAGTAACATACGTGTTGGTAAAGCTAATTTTCTTCTTGTTTTCAAATTTTCTCCCATAAAAGTAGTGCTCCTTATTATTTAGTTTTAATTTAAAGCGTATCTTCTTATTTTACTTATAGAATAATTTGCCTTTACTAATCCCGAAGCTATAATTAATGCACATACAACAGAGTCTAACACAGGTACTTTAACTATTTCTTGTATTCTTTTATCTAACCCTGCTAATCCAGCACATCCTAATACTATTACTTCTGCCATATCTTCTCTTATAGCATCTTTTGATGTTTCTAGATATATTTGTTCCTCATTACAATTACATCCTTCAAACTCTTTTCTTGGGTATCTTACAGATGCTAAACATCCTTCTAAATGATATTTCCTAATTAGTGCTTGTTTATTTGGAACTGAATGCTGCGATGTAGATATAACTGAAAACCTATGACCTAACATTGAGGCCAACTTCATTGATGCTTCGCCAATACCTACTACAGGTTTACTTGTAATTTCTTTTAATAAATCTAAATTAGGATCACAATGGCATGCAACTATAAAAGCATCTACTTCATCTCTATATTTTTTTACTATTTCTAACATTCCCGGTGCCGCTAATGATTGGTCTTGGTAAGTGTCAATAAATTTTGGTGCACCCTCAGTAGGTAAAGTCATTACTTCATACTCGCCATTTGCAAAATTCTCTGCACTTTTTTGTATAACATCAGTCATATCCAAACTGCTGTTAGGATTAATTATTAATATTTTCAAGAAATCTCCTCCTTTCTTATTTAATCATGTTTAATTTTATAAATTCACCAAAACCTGGTTGAACTTTCAACTCATTGTTTTCACAAACCAAGGTTCCTCTTACATAAGTTTTCTCTATATATCCTTTAAATGTTCTTCCATCAAATGGTGTATGTTTATTTAAATAATGCATATTTTCTGCTTTACATACCCACTCTTTATCTAAATCTAATATTATGAAATCTGCATCTGAGCCTACATCTAAGTTTCCTTTTTGTGGGTAAAGTCCAAATCTTCTAGCTACATTTGATGAGCATATTTCTACAGCTCTACTTAAACTCATATTTCTTTCATGAACTCCTCCTGTTAATATTACTGGGAACATAGTCTGCAAACCTGTTACACCTTCACTTGCAAATGGGAAGTTATCTTTGTCCACTACCTTTCTTTCAAAAGGATGTGGTGAATGATCAGAAGCTATCATATCAACTGTTCCATCTATAACTAATTTCCACAATTCCTCTACTAATTCTCTGGGTCTTACTGGAGGATCACATTTTGCAATTCCTCCTAATTCATATAAATCATCTTCACATAATCCTAAATATTGTGGACAAGTTTCTGCTGTAATATTTACGCCTTCTGTCTGAGCTTTTTTTACAGCTTTAATTCCTTGTGGTATACTTACATGAACTATATGTGCTCTACATTTAGGTGCTTGCTTTGCAATAAATATAAATCTTTCTATTGCTTCTAATTCCGAGTAAACCGGATGTGATTCTATAAATGCATAAGCTTCTTTTCTATTAATTGAATTAAAATCATCAACAAGCTGTTGTATTAATGTATCGTTTTCAGCATGAACAGCTACAAGTCCACCCAACTCCCCAATAGTTTTCATACCTTTTAATAATGTTCCATCATCTGTCATTGGATAGTTTGAACATCTGCACATAAATGATTTAAATGCCTGTCCCCCAGCATTAAACATATCTTCTATATCATCAATATGACCTGGTACTAATCCACCCCATAATCCAAAATCAACTACACATTTTTCATTAGCTTCTATATATTTGTTGTTAAAGGCTTCTAAGGTAACAGTTGATGGAGTTGATAACGGTTGCTCTAGTATTGTTGTTATTCCACCTGCTGCTGCTGCTAATGATGCGTTATACAAAGTTTCCCTATTAGGATCTCCATGACCTCCATGAACATGTGCATCTATCATGCCTGGTAATACATATTTCCCATTTGCATCTACAATTTCTTTTGCATCAACTTGTGTTTCATTATCTAGTATTGCTGCTACTTTACCATCCTTTATTGCTAGCATTCCTAAAAACTCATTTTTTTCAGTGACTATTTTCCCATTTTTTACAATTAAATCATACATGATTATTCTCCTCATTTTTTATTAAGACAAAGAAATTGACTTAGAGAGGATATTCAATTTCTTTGCCATATCAGATTAAATATAAATAGTTTACTATTTAATTAAGTTATTTAAAACTTCAGCATCTATATTTCCACCTGTAAGTACATAACATACTTTAGTTTCTGTTGAGAATTGTATTTTATTAGACAATGCTGCTGCAATTCCAACTACTGCTGATGGTTCTACTAATACCTTTCCTTTGAATATTGTATGTTTTAAAGCTTTTTGTATTGATTCATCGCTAACTGTAACTACTTCATCAACATATTTTTCAATTAAAGGATAAGTATATTCACCTGTTTTAGTAACCATCAATCCATCAGCTAAAGTATCTTTTAATTCAACTTCTACAGGATGACCAGCCTTGAAACTTTCTGTATATCTTGGTATTGCCTCTGGTTCAACTCCAATTACTTTAACATTAGGATTCATACTTTTTACTGCCAAACAAACTCCTGCTAATAATCCACCTGCACCTAATGGTACAACCACAACATCTACATCTGGAATATCTAGCATTATCTCATATCCCACTGTTCCTTGACCTGCAATAAGCACTGGATCATTATATGAATGCACCAATGTCTGACCTTCTTCATCCATTATTTCATATAACTTTTTATATCTTTCTATAGATCCAAATCCATGTTGTATTACATTAGCTCCAAGAGCTTTTGCCCCATCAACTTTTGTTTTAGGTGCATTTGTTGGTAATATTAAAGTACATTGAACACCTAACATATTAGATGATAAAGCAACTCCTAAACCATGATTTCCAGAAGATGAAGCTATAATTCCTTTATCTTTTTCTTCTTGTGTCAAACTAAGAATTTTATTCGTAGCACCTCTAACTTTGAAAGAGCCAGTAGTTTGCAAACACTCAGGTTTTAAATAGACTTTATGATTTAATACTTCATCTAATTTTTCTGCTCTCAAAATAGGAGTATGCTTTACATAATCAGGAAAATCCTGTCTTGCTTTTTTTACATCTTCAAATTTTGTCAATTCAATCACTTAATCTTTCCTCCATTTAGTCTTCTTTAAATTTTAGTTTTCCTTCAACCCATACATACTTTATTCCCTCTGGATATTCTTTAGGGTTTAAATATGTATTTCTATCGCCTATTTTTTCAACATCAAATAAAAGCAAATCAGCACTTAATCCTTCTCTTATTAATCCCCTGTCCCAAAGTCTTAGCCTTCTTGCTGGTTCTGAGGTAACTTTCCTTATAGCTTCTTCTAATGTCATTAATTTTAATTTTCTTGAATAATATCCAAACAATCTTGGAAATGAAGCGTATGCTCTTGGATGAGGATGTGTTCCAATTATTCCATCTGTACAAATTCCTTGTATAGGACTTTTCATAATTAAATTAACATCATCTTCGCTTATTGAAAAATAAATAGCTACAACTGATGGACCTTCGATTTGTAATATTTTTAGTACTGCTACTCCTGGTTCAAGATCCATTTTTTCACTTATAAATTTCAAATCATTTCCTGACATCCATGAATTTTCTTTTGAAGATACTGTAGCAATAAATATTTTTTCAGTACCACCTCTTGCTTCTATATTTTTATTTACGCCATCTAATATTTTTTTGTATTCAGCTGGATCGTTAAGTCTGTTTTGGAATTCTTTTTCGCCTCCATCATATGCCCACATAGGAACAATAACTTTAAGTCCAGTACAAGCAGCAGTATAAGGATATTGGTCAAATGTTATATCATATCCTTCTTCTCTCAGTGAAGTAATTTTTTCTAAAGCTAACCCAACCTTTCCCCAATTTCTGTATCCTAAAGCTTTTAGATGAGAAATATGCATCCTTACTTTGCTTTCTTTCATTATATATATCATTTCATCAAGAGACTCTAATAACTTATCTTGTTCATTTCTAGTATGAACCATAATTATCCCATCATATTTTGCTACTACTTTTGCTACTTCTAATAACTCTTCTGTATCTGCGTAGCTTCCTGGTGGATATATAAGACCAAAAGAAACTCCTTTTGCTCCTTCTTCCATACATTTAGCTGTAAGATTTCTTATTTCTTGCATTTCTTTTTCTGTAGGTTTCCTGTTATCATTACCCATAACACACATTCTTATAGTCCCATGTCCTGCTAATGTTACATGCCTTGGAGCTGCTCCAGATTTATTAACTTCATCAATGTAATCTTTTGTACTTCTCCACCAGTATGGTTTGTTGATAACACCTGCAAGTGGTGCCATATTATCAGCCAATTCTTCAACAAGATTATCATAAAGAGGCGCCACTGATGACCCATCTTGACCAGTAACCTCAGTAGTAATGCCTTGCCTTATTACATGCATCATATCTTTGTTTCTAAATATCTCTAAATCAGAATGACTATGTGTATCTATAATTCCAGGACATAAAGCAAATCCTTCACCATTTATTAAATTGAATTTGTCATTTTCTATGTTTAGAGACATTTTTTTTATTATGCTGCCTTCAACTAATACGTCACTAATAAATGGCTTATTACCTGTTCCATCATAAATGGTTGCTTTTTTTATCAAAAACCCTTTACTCATTTTATCCTCCTACTTTGATTACCTTTATTTTATTTTACTTGAATTGGGTTTTGTTTAATTCAAGTATCTATAAAATTTAAGCTATATTTTTTAAATATGTTATAATTATAATTACTTTATTTATAAAGAAGTTATAATCATCATTTGTATTAACGATAACTATATGTGCAAAACTTATGCCACATTGTTATTTTTTTATTAAACCTTTTCAAAAAATTATATTATTTTTATATGTTATTGAATTTTAAACAATTAAACATCTATAATTTAATTTACAATACTTGTATTTAAAATATATACAATTTTCACTTTTTATATTTTTCTCACTTTTATCTCATAGATGAGAAAAATAATTTTCATTTTTGACAATTGAAAAAAATGTGCAATTAATTATTTTTTTCTTATGTTAATAATTAATGACTAAAACTATTGTTATTAAATAACTTAACAATTTTGTTACTTAAATAATACGATATTAACTAATTATATATTTTTAAATTAGATGGCATTGTTCTTGCATATAATTTATATAAATAGTTTTAAATATATTATTTTATTTAAAATTGTATTATAAAAAAATAATATATCATGGAGGATATAAAATGCTTTCTAAAAGGGTAAGAAACATAAAACCGTCAGCGACTTTAGTTTTAACGGGAAAAGTAGCTGAACTAAAAAAGGCTGGTGTAAATATTATTTCATTTAATGTCGGGGAACCTGATTTTGGTACTCCAGAAAACATCTGCTCTGCAGGTGTCCAAGCAATTAATGATAATTTTACAAAATATACAGGTGTTTCAGGAATAATTGAACTTCGTGAAGCCGTGTGTGAAAAATTAAAAAAAGATAATAATGTAGAATACAAGCCTAGTGAAATATCAGTAGGTACTGGTGCAAAGCAACCATTAGTAAATGCAATTCTAACAATATGCGATACAAATGATGAGGTTATTCTACCAACACCTTGTTGGGTAAGCTATGAAGAAATGGTTAAACTTGCTGATGCAAAACCAGTATTTGTACCAGCAAAAGAATCTGAAGGATTTGCTTTAGATTTAGATGCTATAGAAAAAGCTATTACTAAAAACACAAAAGCTATTTTAATAAATACACCTAATAACCCAACAGGTGCTGTTTATTCAGAAGAAAGTCTACGGAAGTTAGGTGAAATGGCATTAAAACATAATTTTTACATCATATCAGATGAAGTATATGAAAAGCTCATATATGATGGTGAAAAACATTTTTGTGTTGCTTCTATATCTAAAGAAGTTAGGGATAAATGTGTTGTAATTAATGGTTTTTCAAAAGCTTATGCCATGACTGGCTGGAGAATGGGCTATGCTGCAGCTAATAAGGAAATAATAGATGGTATAAATGCTATTCAAGGTCATATGACTTCAGCCCCTAATTCAATAACACAAAAAGCATGTCTTGAAGCTTTGTTAGGACCTCAAGAAAGTCTCGAAATAATGCGAGTTGAATTTGACAAAAGAAGACTTTATTTGTTAGATAGACTAAATTCTATTGAAAATATAACATGTTTTAATGCAAAAGGCGCTTTTTATTTAATGCCTAATATTTCAAAACTCTTTGGAAAATCTTATGATGGTAAAATCATGAATGATTCATTGGATGTAGCAAATTTTCTATTAGAAAAAGCACATATTGCAGTTGTTCCCGGTGCAGCTTTTGAATCAAAAGATAATTTAAGAATTTCATACTCTAATTCTATGGAAAACATCAAAGAAGGTATGGATAGAATGGAAGAAGCTTTAAAATTACTAAAATAACATAAAAAAGGAGATTAAAAAATGTCAACAAATATGAAAGGTATTTATACACCAATAGTAACACCATTTGATGAAAATGAAAATGTAAATTATGATTATTTAAAACATAATCTCGACAAATGGAGTCAAACTGATTTAGATGGTATTGTAGTTTTAGGTTCAAATGGTGAATTTGTTTACTTAACAGAAGATGAAAAATTAGAAATTGTTCGTTTTACAAAGAAAAATTTTACGCAAAATAAAAAAATGATAGTTGGTACTTCTTGTGAATCAACTAGATTAACAATTGAATTAAGCAAAAAAATGGCTGATTTAGGAGCAGATGCAGTATTATTATTACCTCCTAATTATTACAAGGGGGCTATGTCAAAAGATGAAATACAAATTAAATATTACACAGATGTAGCTGATGTATCGCCTGTTCCCGTTATGATTTACAACATGCCAGGCAATACTGGGATAAACATTAATTCATCTGTAATAGCAAAATTGGCTAAACACCCAAATATAGTAGGTATTAAAGACACTTCTGGAAATATAGTACAGATGGCAGAAGTAGTTAGAGATACTGATGATGATTTTGCTGTATTTGCAGGAAATGCATCTTATTTATTACCAGCTTTAGAAGTTGGTGCAAGAGGAGCTACTTTAGCACTTGCAAATATATTACCTGAAGAATGCTGTAAATTAGTGCAACTTCACAAATCAGGTAATCACGAAGAAGCAAGAAAGATTCAATTGAAAATGCTTGAAATAAACACTGCAGTAACCATGAAATTTGGCATAGGTGGATTAAAGCATGCCTTAAATTTATTAGGATATAAGGGTGGATACGTAAGAAGACCTCTATCAAATATTTCTAAAGAAAATGCATCTATAATAGAAGATATATTAAAAAGATATGGTGCTTTATAAATAATTTAAGCAATTGACACTTACCTGTACTAATATGATAGCTTAAAATCTATTAAAATTATATTATGTACAGGTATATTTTTTACAAACTATAAAATAAGAGGAGATATTATTATGAGAATTGGTATAGTTGGTTTTGGTGGTGTAGGTAGAGCATTTTTAAAACTTATTTATGATAAAAAATGCTTGTTAGAAAAGGAAGGCCTTAATATACAAGTTAATTATATCATAGATATATATGGTGGAGTTTATAATAAAAATGGCTTAGATTTACCTAAATTTATTGATTTTCTTTCTAGTGAAAGAGATATAACAAAATATTGTGATGGAGGAAAACCTGAAGAAATAAATTTTGAATTTATGCTTCAAAACAGCGATGTTGACCTATTAGTTGAAATGACACCTACTAATAAGGAAACTGGCGAACCAGGAATGACTCACATTAAAAGATGTCTTGAACATAAAATCAATGTTGTAACTTCTAACAAAGGTCCAATATTATTAGCATATAAGGAATTATATGATTTAGCAAAAACAAACAATGTACAGTTATGCATAGGATGTACTACTGGTGGTGCTCTGCCTACTGTTAATGGAGGCGTTATGGATTTAGCTGGTTCTAATATTACGTCTATTGAAGGTGTTTTAAATGGAACAACTAATTTTATTATAAAAGAAATGGAAGATACAGGTTGCTTATATTCTGAAGCATTAAAAAAGGCCCAAGAATCAGGTATTGCAGAAACAAACCCATCTCTTGATGTTGAAGGTTATGACACTGCATCTAAGTTGTTAATTTTAACTAATGTATTAATGAATACTCAAAAATCATTAGCTGATATATCTATAGAAGGGATTACTAAAGTTACGCCAGAAGATATAAAAAAAGCAACATCTTTAAACAAAAAGTATAAATTAGTTGGAAAAACTGAAATGGTTAGTAAAGAATTAAAGATGACTGTTAAATTAGAAATGCTAGACTCATCTAGTCCATTGTATGGAGGTGAAGGTAAAAACAAAGCCGTTAGATATGTATCTGATACTTTAGGTGAATTAACTATCATAGGTGGTGCTTCAGGGGTTACTCCTGCTGCTGCTTCAATATTAAGAGATATAGTCAATATTCATAGAGGATATAAATTTATAGGGTAAATATAATGTAACAGAGGTTCCTTCAAGATGAAAATAAACTGTAAGCTAAAATAAATAATTATATAAATGAATTAAAACAAACTGCTTAAGCAATAGTAAAGACGAATACTCTTATGAAGATGATATTATTAAGGGTACAGAAGTTTTATATTATTCTATATTATTAATAGATAAAGAAAGCAAACTTCATTAAAAAGTTTGCTTTCTTATATATTATATATAATATAGGGAATACTACATATTTTCTAATAACGTTTTAAGTCCTATACCTTTCTCATATTTATATCCTAACTTAATTAATGTTCTTTCTATAACAGCAATTACAGAATATACAGTATGGTCATCAATATTTCCCATATGTCCTAATCTAAATAATTTGCCTGCATATGCTGCTAATCCTCCAGCAACCATTGCACCTTCTTCTGCCATTATTTTTCTAAATTCAGCATCATTTATTCCTTCTGGATATAATACATTAGAAAGAGTTGTGCCTCTATTTCCTTCTTTAGCTAGAATTTTAAATCCTAGAGATTCTAATGCTGACTGTATTGCTTTTGATACTCTTATATGCCTGTCATATCTTGCTTCTATACCTTCTTCGTTTATTACCCTAACTGATTCTTTAAGTGCCCAAACCATATTTACAGCTGGTGTTGCAAAATATTTTGATGGATCATTCATTATTGGTATCCATTTTTCAAAGTCAATATAAAACTCAGGAATTGTTCCCAAAGATTTTCTTCTTGAAAGAGCTTTCTGTCCTGCCCATAGTAACGCAAGTCCTGGTGCAACTCCAAATGCTTTTTGTGAAGCTGTAAATAATATATCTATGCCCATATCGTCTACATATTCTCTTTCCCCTGCAGTTGCCGCAACCCCATCAACTATATATATAGTGTCTGGATAATTTTTAATTATTTTCCCTATTTCTTCGATTGGTGCGCATGCTCCTGTAGATGTGTCAACATGTGTAACTGTCATAGCAGCATAATTTTTTTCTTTTAATTTACTTTCAATAGTTTCAGGGGATACCACTTCACCCCAAGGAGCTGATAAAACGTCTACATTTAGCCCCTTTCTTTCACATAGATCAATAAATCTATCTCCAAAGAAACCATTGGAAACTATTAATACATTGTCTCCTCTTTTTGTTACATTAGAAATAGCCATTTCCATAGCCATAGTACCAGTTCCTGCTACTACAAAACATTCTCCATCGACTTTAAACATTTCTTTTAAATCAATTATTAGCTCCTTATAGTCTTTAACAAATTCTGGATCTCCAAAAGCTACTGTTTCTCTACCCATTTGATCATTTATAGATCTAATTGTAGGTGTTGGTCCAGGTATCATTACTAGTTTTTTGTTTTTCATAGTTTTATTACTCCTTTTCTTTTTTTATTTTTTTAGTTCGCAATAATTTGATTAATTTTTATTAATTTCACAATGTGAAATTAAATTTCATTTTGTTATATTTATTTTAACACCTTTATTACATTAATGTCAACATATAAAATAACATAATTGTTAATTTTTTGAAACATTATATAAATTGCTAAGGACTCTAGTAATGAAATATAAATAAAAAATATTGTTGATATAATATATTAAGTATGATAAAATTTCACTTATTAAAATAAGATTTCAGGAGTAAATAATGCCAGATAAATTAACCAAAACAAATCAATCAGTTGAAAAAGTATTTCAGATAATAGAAATAATGGCTCAAAGCAGAGAACCTCTACGTCTACAGGATATTTCCTTAAAAGTAGAAATGCCCACTAGCACAACATTAAGACTTATTAATACGTTAGTAACTTGCGGATATGCAAATCAAAATCCTGATACACTAAGGTACTCTTTATCGCTTAAGTTCATGCATATAGGAAGCCTTGTAAGCTCTCAACTAACAATAAGAGATATTGCCCATCCATATTTAGTTGAACTATCAAAAGAATGCAAGGAATCTGTTTGTATTGCTATAGAGCAAGATATGGAAGCTATCTATTTAGATGTGGTTGATGGACCAGACGGTATGCTCAGAATAACTCAACGTATAGGTAAGAGAGCACCAATACATAGCACAGGGGTTGGAAAACTAATGCTTCTTAATTATGATTCACAACAATTGGATTACATGATAAATACTAAAGGTCTACCCGCTTTGACTCCTAATACTATTACAGTTAAAGAAGATTTATTAGATGAGCTTGAAAAAATAAAAGTTCAGGGTTACGCATTAGATAATGAAGAATGTGAACTTGGTGCACGTTGTATATCTGCAGGTATAAAGGACTACACTGGAAACATTGTTGCTGCTATAAGTGTTTCAGGACCTATAACTCGAATGACAATGGATTATATAGAAATAATAAAAAATACAGTTAAGTGTACTGCTAAAAAAATATCAGAATTATTAGCTTACAATGATTCGAATAATTTAAATTAAGTTACTTAAAAAATTTTATTAATAAATTTTTTTTAATATAAAGAAAAATAATTGGAGCTGATTTTCAACTCCAATTATATAATCAATAGTATACTATAATTGAACTACCGAGATTAATTACTTACTTTATAGTTGAATTATACCTTTCCATGTTTAATTCACCTTCAGTTGCGGAAACGATTACAGCACATGAAGCATCACCTGTTACATTAACGCAGGTTCTTGCCATATCTAGTATTCTATCAACTCCAGCAATTAGTATAATGCCTTCCATTGGTAATCCTACTGATTGCAAAACCATACCTAACATTATCATTCCTGCCCCTGGCACACCAGCGGTACCTATTGAAGCTAACGTTGCCGTTAAAATTATAGTAAGTTGTGCTCCAATTGACAAATCCAAACCATAAACTTGAGCGATAAAAATAGCACAAATACCTTGATATATTGCTGTTCCATCCATGTTTATTGTTGCGCCAAGAGGTAATACAAAACTAGTAATTGATTTTGGAACTCCTAGATTCTCCTCAGCACTCTTCATTGTTATTGGAAGTGTACCTGAGCTACTTGCTGTTGTAAAAGAAAAAATCATTGCTGGGGCAATTCCTTTAAAAAATTTAAACGGATTTACTTTTGCAAAAAGTTTTAAAGTTATTGAATATGTAATTACAGCATGTAGTATACAGCCTGCATATACTACCAATATTAATTTCATTAAAGGAAGAAGAACTGCTGGTCCATTGACAGCTACAACCGGTGTAATAAGTGCAAATACTCCAATCGGTGCATAAAGCATTATTACCCCTATTATCTTATATGTTACCTCCGCAAAAGCATCAAAAAAGTTAAACAAAACTTTACCTTTTTCTCCAATTCCAATTATGCCAATTCCTATAATTATAGCAAATGCAATTATCTGTAGCATATTACCATCTACTAGTGCTTTTAATGGATTAGACGGAATAATATTTATAAGAGTATCTATAACGTTTGGCGCTGCTGTAACATCTACTTTTGCATCTGTAGGAATACTAAATCCACCACCAACATTTGTTAAATTTGCTAATACCAATCCTATTGTTACAGCAAAAGCTGTAGTGAACATGTAGTATGCTACCGTTTTCCCTCCTATCCTACCAAGTTTTCTCACATCATCCAAACTGCATGTTCCAACAATCAATGATGAAAATACTAAAGGTACGATTATAAGTTTAATCATGTTTAAAAATAATGTACCAAATGGCTTAATATAAGTGCTTGCTACATCTGGTACTGGCTGTAAAAATAGACCTACTACAATTCCTAATGCAAGACCTAAGAAAATTTTTGTGGTTAAACTAAGCTTTTTCATTTTTCCCTCCATTTTAATTTTTATTGCTTATATATATTATAGAATACATTTTATAATTTGTCTTTACTTTATTTTCCTTTTTTATCAATTATTAATTAAATAAGGAATTTATTTCATTATATTAATTTAATTAAAATATATCTAAGTAAAGATTATCAAATACAAAAATGCAATGGGGACAGTCCCCATTGCATCTATATCATTTCATCGCAGGCATATAAAATTACTGATGAAGTAACTAATCCTGCTGTTTCTGTTCTTAAAATTCTTTTACCTAACGTTACAATATGAGCACCTATTTCTTGAAACATCTTTATTTCTTTATTATCAAATCCACCTTCAGGACCAATAACTATATAATAATTTTTTTTAGGTTCAATTAAAACATCCTTTAATAGTTTTACATCTTCAAGTTCATATGGAACTATTACCTCTGCATCCTCAAGCTTTAATCTATTAATTAATTCTTTAATTGTAGTAACTTTATCTACATAAGGTACTATATTTCTTTTACTTTGCTTTGCTGACTCTTTTGCGATTTTTTGCCATCTTTCAAGTTTCTTTAACTCTCTATCCTTTTCATTCAGTTTAACAACTGTGCGTTCTGTTACAAGTGGTATAAATGTTTTAACTCCAATTTCAACATTTTGCTGAATGATAGTTTCCATTTTAGTTTGCTTTGGAATTCCTTGACAAAGTGTTATATTTATATTTGTTTCATTATTTCTCATAACCTCGTTCTTAAGCTCACATATTATATCATCACTACACATTTGCTTAATTTCTGCAGTAAATTCATTACTTGTGGTAACGATTGATATTACATCTCCTACATGAGCACGCAAAATTGTTTTAAGATGTCTAGCGTCACTACCAGTTATCACAACATTATTATTCTTTATGTTTTCATCTAAACAAAAATATCTAAACATATAAACCTCTTCCTAAAAATTTTTAACAGCAGTAACTGATACCCAATCTTCTTTTTCATTTACTTCCTTTATCTCAAACCCAAGGCCTTCAAAATTGTCTATAATATTTTGGAGATACTTTTTAATTATTCCTGAAGCTACAACTATTCCGCCTTTTTTCAAAAACTTAGGGAAAGTGCTACTCATTCCGATTATTATATCAGCAATAATATTAACAGCTATCATATCATATTTATTGTATCCTATTTTATCTTGAAGCATTTTATCATCAGTTACATTTCCACAATGGACAGTAAATTTATCATCATAAATATTATTTATTGCTGCATTTTCCTTAGCAATTCTAACTGCATTTTCGTCAATATCAACACCTACCGCTGATTTTGCACCCAACAGTATTGATGCAATAGAAAGAATTCCACTTCCACAACCCATGTCCAAAACTTCCATATCGCCTTTTAAATTCTTTTCAATTTGTTCAATACATAACCTAGTTGTGAAATGTTGACCTGTACCGAAACTCATGCCAGGATCAATTTCAAGAACTATTTTACCATCTATAGACTCTTTATATTCTTCCCATGACGGTTTTATTACTATTCTGTCGGATACGATAAAAGGTTTAAAAAATTGCTTCCAATTATTAGCCCAATCTTCATCATCCAGATTTCTAAGTACAACTTCTAATCTTCCAAAATCAATTTCACTATGCTTTTCATTTTTAAAATTATCAACAATATTATATACTTCTTCTAATTTTTCGTTACCTTGATTATTATCTGCAAAATATACTTTTATACAGCTCTCGCAGTCCTTCATTTTTGCTAATTCTTCATCATAATAATCCCAATTTAAAGTATCATTATCTAAAAAGTCTTGGAATACACTAGCATCTTCTATGACTGCATCATTTATTCCTAATTGCATTAACGCACCATTTATTATTTCAATTCCATTTGTTGTTGTATATATTGAGGCTTCTATCCACTTCATTTTATTCTCCTATAATTTTAAATTTATTATTCTCTATAGTTTTATATTTCTATGAACCTTTTATTATTTTTACTGAATAAAAGATTTCAAATAATTTGTTGCCATTCTTCTAACATCAGTTAGTATATCAGCTTTTCCATCACTTACACACCAATTATAAATTATTCCTCTAGAAATAATAAGTAACTCACTCATTAATTGTTCTGCTGATACATTTTTTCTTAATACCCCCATTTCTATAGCCCTCTCAACTAATAGATACAACCCATGAGGCAATCCTCTATGTTTAGATAAATAAAATTCATTTCCATATTCTATCTGTGCTTTATATGTATTCTTAACTAAATCAAGCCCACGCTTTGCTGGAATTGAACACTGATATTCCAAATATTTTAAAATAGACTCTATTGGCTCTTCTTCAATTAATGTTGGATAAATTTCATTTTCAAATTGAGTATCTATAACCTTGTATAGTTCAATAATAATTCCAGATTTATTTGCAAAATGATGATAAAAAGCTCCTACTGAAACATCTGATTTTTTACAAATTTCTTGTATACTAATTTCATCCATTGTTTTATGAGCTAATAAATCAGTTGCTACTGCAAGTATATGTGCTTTTGTATTTTCTGCCTGAATCTGCCTTGATGTTTTTCCTTTCATCTTAAACTCCTAATTCTTATAAGATTATATCTTATAAAGTTACTAAAACTAAAAATTTTTCTTACTATTTTAATTTGTATATTATTATATCAAATAAAATTCATATTGACAAATACTAACTTTCATATTACAATTTTAACATAACCGATTCGGTGAATTAATTATGTTAAGGGAGGACATTTTTTATGAACAAGTTTTTAGAATTATTTGAACCTGTAAAAATAGGAAAACTTAGAATCAAAAACAAAACTTCTATGGCTCCGATGGGGCCAGTAGGCTATGCTGATTCTTTTGGAGGTTTCAATCAGAGAATACAAGATTACTATGTAGAACGTGCCAAGAATGATGTTGGATTGATCATTACAGGTATTTGCAGTGTAGATATGCAAGGAGAAGGTATTCCTTCAATAGGACTTCCATGCCCTACAAGCAATCCATTAGCATTTATACATAGTACTTATCAGATGAATGAACGCATTCATGCTTACGATGCAAAAATCTTTTTACAATTAACTGGAGGATTAGGTCGAAGCGCACTTCCGGGTTTTGTATCTAAAACAATTGCTCCATCAGAGCAAGAAAATCGTTTTGATCCGAAAATAGTACACCGTGAAATGACTAGAGAAGAAATAATGACTCTAATTAAAAAATTTGTAATGTCAGCTGTTATTGCAAAAAAATCTGGATTTGATGGCGTTGAAGTTCATGCTGTCCATGAAGGATACTTATTAGATCAATTTGCAATTTCTTTATTTAATCACCGTACTGATGAATTTGGTGGCTCTCTTGAAAATCGACTTCGCATAACAACTGAAATTGTTAAAGGTATTAAAAAAGCTTGTGGGCCAGATTTCCCAGTTAGTTTACGTTATAGTCTTAAAAGTTGCATGAAGGACTTAAGACAAGGTGGCTTGCCTGGAGAAGATTATAAAGAAGTAGGAAAAGATATTGATGAAGGTATAGAAGCTGCAAAAATTCTTGTAGATGCTGGTTATGATGCTTTAAATGTGGATGCAGGAACTTATGATTCTTGGTATTGGAATCACCCACCAATGTATTTTGAAGATGGAATGTATCGAGAATTTGGTGAAATTTTAAAGAAACATGTAAATGTTCCAATAATTCTTGCTGGTAGAATGGATGATCCTAATATGGCTATTGAATCTTTAGGAAAATCTTGCGACATAGTTAGTTACGGTAGACCTCTATTAGCAGATCCAGAATTTGTTTCTAAAATCAAATATAATAAATTAGATGAAATTCGACCATGCTTAGGTTGTCATGAAGGCTGCCTTGGTCGTATTAGCAATGCTCCAGTTAGCTGTGCAGTTAATCCAGCCTGTGGTAGAGAAAGCATATATGGTCTTACTCCTGCACTACAAAAGAAACGTGTATTAGTAATAGGTGGTGGCATTGCTGGAATGGAAGTGGCTCGTATAAGTTCCCTTAGAGGACATACTGTCATTCTATGTGAAAAGACAGATAAGCTAGGTGGAAACTTAATCCCAGGTGGTGTTCCTCACTTTAAGCGATATGACCGTAAGTTAGTTGAATATTATAAACATCAATTAGAATTATTAAATGTTGAAATTAAGTACAACACTATGATTACTAAAGAAAATATTGATAGTTATAATGCTAATATTATAGTAACTGCTACTGGATCAACTCCTAAAAGTATCTCTTTAGAAGGTACCCAAAAAACAATAACTGCTGACCAAGTTTTGTTAGGAAAAGCTAACGTTGGAGAAAATGTTGTTATTGTAGGTGGTGGATTAGTTGGATGTGAAACTGGTCTTTGGTTGGCACAACAAGGCAAAAATGTCTCAATAGTAGAAGTTCTTCCAGAAATACTTGGTGGTCATGGTACTTTACCACATATGAATGAATATATGTTAATTGACTTGTTAAAATTTCATAATGTTAAGATTTATAAGGATGCATGCATAGTAAAAACAAAAGATACAAGTGTTGAAGTTAAACAGAATGATAAGAACTTTGAATTACTTTCCGATACTGTAATTACTTCAATTGGTTATAAAGAAAATGACTCATTATTTATGCAATTGAAAGATACTGAAGTTCCTGTTTTCAATATAGGAGATTCCAGTCAAGTTCATAACATAATGTATTCAATTTGGAATGCATACGAATTAGCTAAAAATATCTAGTCAATATAAGTATTGAATTTTTTAATAATAATATAATTAGTTTAAGATTTTTAAATATCATTAAAATAAAATAGCTATAGATTATTTTTCTAAAGCTATTTTTTTCATTTAATTTTTTGAATTAAAAAAAGAGTTAAATCCAATTTTTCAATCGACTTAACTCTCTGATTCTATTACTATTGGTGCACCGTGAGGGATTCGAACCCACGACCTTTCGGTTCGTAGCCGAACACTCTATCCAACTGAGCTAACGGTGCATGGTTTTTTGGAGGCGCCATCCAGATTTGAACTGGAGATCAAGGTGTTGCAGACCTATGCCTTACCACTTGGCTATAGCGCCATAAATAAAAAAATGGGGTGGATAGTGGGGCTCGAACCCACGACCTCCAGATCCACAATCTGGCGCCCTAACCTACTAGGCCATACCCACCATAGTTTTATTTTATTGGAGCGGGTGAAGGGAATCGGACCCTCGCAACCAGCTTGGAAGGCTGGGGCTCTACCACTGAGCTACACCCGCAAATTAAGTTTTAGTGGAGCG
>NZ_JAGGKS010000013.1 GCF_017873955.1 Sedimentibacter acidaminivorans
AAGAAGATTTTAATACAAATAGAGGAGGGGCGCAACCATTTTTTCATAACTTGTTTGTGCCTTGAGCGAAGCGAAAGGAATGGTAAAAATTATGACAGATAATAAAATGAAAAGTAGAAAAAATAAGAAAAAAGAAGATGGTAAATTCCATTCAAAACATATTAATCATAATCCTCAAGCTGAAAGTGCAAGAGCTGTATTTGGAAAAAAAGAAGGTAATTTGCAAAATAATGTAGATAGTAATTTAAATAAACTTAAATAGCAGATAAAAATAGAAGGATAATGAAAATCACCTTCTATTTTTATTAATTTTTCACTAGATTTAAAGAGTAAAAAATGGTAAAATAAAGGCAAAATCTAATAAAAATTTTCTTTTGGGAGGGTAATATGTATAATAGAATATTATCACTAATAATATGTATGTGTTTAGTTTTAACAGCATGTTCCAGTCAAATAGCTAATCAAAATAGTTTAAAACCTAATACAGAGAAAAACGTTTCGATAAATGAGGATAAATATGAGCTTTTAGCCCTTAAATCTGATAAACAAGGAATTGATAAAGATAATATTTTTCAGTTAACTTCAAAAGAAAAAATAAGTAAAAACTACATAAAGAATAATTTAAAAATTATTCCCGAACAAGAATATAAATTAGAAGAAGTATCATCAACTGTATATAATATAATTCCTTTATCATTTTTAGATAATGATAAGGTTTATCAAGTAAAATTAAATGACGAAGATTATAATTATTCATGGGCATTTCAAACAAAGAAAAAATTTGAAGTAACTAGTACACTACCAAGTGATAATAGTTCCAACGTTCCTGCTAATTCGGGAATAGAGATGTATTTTTCATTGGATAATGTAGATAAGATAGACGATTATTTTGAAATTAAACCTAAGGTAGAAGGCAAGTTTATACAAAAAAATAATGCAGTAGTTTTTGTTCCAGAATTATTAGAAAAAAATACAAAATATACAGTTAATATAAAAAAAGGATTTGGGTTAAAAGATAGTGAAGACAAATTAGAAGAAGATTACACTTTTTCTTTTAATACTAACACAGAAAATTATTTGCAGATTTATTTTAATAGTCCATTAACAAATATTTACGAAGAAAATAAAAAGATAATTGAAGCATACGCAAGTCATGAAAGTGAAATTAAAGAGTTTAATATTGATATATACCAATATAAAAGTGCAGATGCATTTGAAAAAAGCATTAAATATTACGCAGAAACAAGCAAAACCATAGATGACCCTAATAATGAAGCAGATTTAGTTAAGTTTAATTCAATAAAGCAAAAGCCGTATTTAATAGAAGATTCATATCCTAAAAAATCATTATTTCAATTGCCGGAGGAATTAACTAAAGGATATTATCTGCTAGAATTTTATATAGATGGATATAGCAAAAAATATTATCATTTCTTACAAGTAAATGATATGTTAGTTTACAATGCTTTTTTTGATAATCAAATATTGATATTTACATCAGATGGTAAGGATAGTCAGGCAATCAAAGGTGCCGAAGTTATTATAAATGATGAAACTATAGGTACTACAGATAAAAATGGAATACTGTTAAAAGAAAAAGATACCTCTATTTATAAAAATGCAACAATCAGTATGAGAATTAAAGCAGAGGAATACAATGATTTTATATATGCAGAAAGTTATTATTTTAATAATTACTATTATGAGAATTTAAATGAATCATATAAATATTTAAGATATATTGATACTGATAGACCTGTTTATTTGCCAACGGATACGATTAATGTATGGGGATTTGCAAGGTATAGGGATAATAATTCAATTAATAAATTAAGGGTAGAACTCGTTGAGCAAAATACTGGTTTAGTATTAGAAAATAAATTAGTTGATTTAACAGACATAGGAACATATCAGACAGAGTTTAACTTAAACAATATAACTTCATACGGTTGTGTAATAAGAGTGTATGATAATGAAGTGGAAATTTCGTCTAAATACATAGAAATTAGTGAGTATACAAAACCTTTATATACCTTAAGTGGAGAATTAAATAAAGAATTTGTTTATAGTGGAGAAGAAATAAATTACAAAATAAACAGTAAATTCTTCGATGGTTATCCTGTTCCAAATTTAGAAGTTAGAATTTCAACATATAAATATGGTCATGGAGACAATGTAGAGTATAACAGTATGGATGAAACCATTAAGTTAGATGAAGATGGAGAATCTTTAGTAAATGTTAATACGAATTTGAAAAGCAGTGGGTGGAGACCTGTTACTGTTAATGTAAGTAGTTATAACAGTAAAGCAGAAGACAAAACTGTTAGAACAAATAATGAATTCGAAGTTTTCCCTAAACACAAAATGATTGAAATAGAACAAAAAAATGAAGATGAACCACAATCTGTAGATATTTTGTTTCATGAATTAGATAATACTAAGTATAATGATAATAGTTATGGTGTTGATTATAAAGACTTAAGGGGAAATCCATTAAATGATACTATTAATGTAAAAATTAAAGAAAGCTACAATAATAAAGTAAAAATAGGTGAGCATTATGATTTCATAAATAAGGTTAATGTTATAGAGTATGATTATATATTAGTAGAAAATATAGTATATAGTGAAATGGTTAATACTGTTAATGGAAAAACAAATATAGAAATTTCTAATTTTAATCCTGATAGAAATTATATTGTATCTGCTTACTATAATGATGGAAATGGTGGAATTTTAGAAGAAAAATATGTAGGCGATAGAAGATATTATCATGAAAGGTTATATTATGAAATAGAAAACAAGGATAACAAAGATAATGGTTATAGATTAGGCGATAACATAAATTTACAATTAACCTACAATGATGAAGATGTTTTGGATGTAGACCAGGATAAATTGGTTTTAATGCTCATGAGAAATGGTTTAGTTGATTATAAATTATTTGATGAAACAAAAATACAAATTACTTTTAAAGAAAATTACTTGCCAAATGCCATGATTAACGGGTTTTATATAAAAAATGGATATATATATCCTATTAATAGCTATATATCTTATGATAGAACAGAAAGACAAATATATTTTGATGTAACAACAAATAAAGAAGAATATAGTCCTGGGGAAGAAGTGGTATTAAATATCAAAGCAAAAGATGAAAATAACAAACCTTGCATAGCTGATGTTAATATAAGTGTTGTTGATGAAGCATATTTTGCAGTGTTTGAAAAACATGTAGACACGCTTAGGGACCTATACCAAACTACGTGGGATAGTGGATTAAGATTTTCTTATTTTTCAAATATAGATTTAAGCTTAGATGAAAATGGCGGTGCAGAAATGGGCGGCGGTGGAGGTAATGGTGAAACCTTCAGAGATGAATTTAAAGATACAAATATATTTAAAACAATAACAACAGATAAAAATGGAAAAGCTACAATGAAATTTAAGCTTGCAGATAATTTAACTTCATGGAGAATAACTTATCAAGCGGTATCTGATAAGTTGTATGCTGGGTGTGGAACTAAAAATATAGATGTTAGTTTACCATTTTATGTAGATTTAATCATGGGGAAAGAATATTTAAAAGAAGATAAAATTTTTGCTTCTCTAAGGGTATTTGGTACAGAAGCAAAAGAAATAGACCCAGTTAATTATAAAGTAGTTGTAAAAAACAAAGAAACAGGTAAAGAATTAGAATATACCAAAACAGGAGAAGTAGGAGAATATACAAATGTATTTTTAGATAAGTTAAAAGAAGCTCAATATGAAATATATGTATATGCTGAAAGTGACGATAAAAAAGATGGTATTAAAGAAGAATTTAAAGTAGTTGATTCTACTATATATTTTAATAATACTGATTATTATAAACTTTCAGATAGCACTGTGTTAGAAAATGTTTATTCAAATCCTGTTATTACATTATTTAATGAAAGCAACTCTGATTTTTATAACAGTTTAAGTAGTGTATCTTCAAACTATGGTAAAAGAATTGACCAAACAGTATGTTCGTTAATTGCTACTAAATATATCAATGATTACTTCCGTACAAATTTATATTTTAATGAAGAAGAATTACTTCAAGAAATAGATAAATATGAATATGAAAATGGAGGTTATCATCTATTGCCATATTCAAGTGCAGATGTGGAGTTAACTGCTAAATTAGTTAATACAATAGATAATGATTATATCCATGCAAAAGCTAAAATATATTTTAGAAATGTATTAGATAGTAATGATGAGTATAATACAAATATTGCAGCAGCGTTGTGGGGTTTAAGTAAATTTAAAGAACCAATATTACTTAATATCTATAGTTTATTAGAAAATGATAATTTAGAAATAAGGGATAAAATTTATTTATCACTTGCATTGACAGAATTAGGAGATAACAAAACTGCTAAAAAGTATTATAAAGAATTAATTGATACAAAACTGGCTAAATCAGGTGATTACTTGTATTTAGATACTAAAACGAATGATTTAGATAGCTATGAGTTGACATCACTATTGTCCATATTGGGAGTTAAGTTACAAGATTATAATAATAGCGATAAATTATTTAAATATATATATAACAATCCATCTAAATATACATTAAGTAATTTTGAACAATTAATTTATATAATGAATCGTAATATAATCAAACTTGAGGAAATAAAAGATTTATTTGGTGAAATAACTGTTTCGATAGATGGTAAAAAACAAATATATAAATTAAAATTATTTAATAGAGAAAGTTTTGCTGTAACAAAGGATAAAATTCAAGATATTAAATTTAGTAATATAAAAGGTGATATAGCATGCAAAGTTGAAGCTTTAGGAAATAAAGATGATTTAGATAAAAATAGAACTGATAATTTTTCAATTGATGTGTCATATGCGTTAAAAGGCACTTCAACTAAAAATACAAACTATAATCAATCAGATGTTGTTAAGGTAACTATAACGCCAAGTTTCAGTCCTATAGTAGAAAGGGGTGAATATGAGGTAACTTATGTTATCCCATCAGGATTTAGATATATGGATATTGTTGATAACAGTGAACCATATACATCTTGGACAAAATCAAATACAGAGGTGAACGGACAAAAACTCCGCATCAATTTACACTATGATAGAGAAAATTTTGCTCCTCAACCTATGGTGTTTTATATTCAAGCAACACAAATGGGCGAGTATACAGTAGATTATATAGTTATAAAAGAGTATTTAGAAAATAAATTAAACTATATAAACCAATCAACATTAACTGTAAATTAGATTAAATTTGATTTGTAATAGTAGGTGAAAAATAATGAACAAATATACAAAAATAATCACAGTTGCTTTGGTGTTAATCTTGTCTTTATTTATTATTAGTATCTTTAATAATAACAAAGATACTAATACTATTGATGAGTCAGATTCTTATTTATTCAATGGAAATAAAAACATAGAATGCTTATATTACAACACTACTGATTTTATAAATATAAAAAAATATGAATTGAAAAAAGATATAGGTACTATACATGGCTGTATAGTACCTCATCATTTACTTGCAAAAGATTTAGTTCATGAAGTATTTCAAAATGTATGTAAAAATAAATATAAAACGGTAGTTTTAATTGGACCTGACCATGAAAGTATAGACAAAGGTAAAATATTTACAACATTAAGTGACTGGCAAACACCAATGGGTATTTTAGAAACTGACAAAGCAATTATAAATTATTTAATAGAAAACAATATTATAACAGAAAATGATGATAAACTTACAAAAGAGCATTCAACCTCAGGAATAATACCATTTATAAAATATTACCTAGGAGATGTTAAGGTTATTACTTTAGTATTAACTAAACAGACAAAAATAGATGATATAGATAAATTAGTAAAGGAATTATATCAAAATATAAATATAGGTGAAACTTTATTTATTGCTTCAGTTGATTTTTCCCATTACCTAGATTTAGATACAGCAAACAAGATGGACTTAGAAAGCATGGATGCAATAAAATACAAGAAAGTGGACAAAATCATGAATTTTAAAAATGACAATTTAGATTCGCCTATAAGTATTGTAACTATACTTAAAATAATGGATAAAATAGGTTCGAAGAATTCAACAGTGTTAAATCATAGTAACTCAGAGCTTATAATTAAAAAGAAATTAGAAGAAACAACAAGTTATATAACATATTTGTTTTATTAAAGTATATAAATAGTAAACCTGGTTATGTTAACATTAATCTGTTTTTGGAAATGTTAAAATATTAACAAAAACTATTAATATATATAACGTTATAAATAAAAATTAGATGCATCTGAGCTTGTATATTAAATAATGTATAGATAGTTTAAATTATATAAAATAGAAAAAAATGATTTTTCCTTTTTAAATTACATGTCTAACGTTTTCTTTTTAATATTACAAATTCAACATTTTTTAAGTTGACATGAATTAATGTAATTGTTATAATATTATCAAACTACAGAAAGAGGTCGCATAATATGGTATTATTAGAAAAAATCGTAAATTTAGTAAATGATATTTTATGGAGTTATGTATTAATTTTTGGACTTGTAGGAATAGGTATTTATTTTTCTTTTAGTCTAGGGTTTCCGCAAATTAGTCGATTTGGAAAAGCATTAAAAAGAGTTTTTGGTGGTGTCTTTAAAAAAGAAGAGAATAAAGAAGGATCTATGTCATCATTTCAAGCTTTGGCAACATCAATTGCTGCACAAATTGGTACAGGTAATGTAGCTGGTGTGGCAACAGCAATTGGAGTAGGGGGTCCTGGTGCAATATTCTGGATGTGGGTATCTGCATTTTTTGGTATGTCAACTATATTTGTTGAAGCAACACTAGCGCAAAAATATCGCGAGACAAGAGATGGACAATTAGTTGGAGGACCTGCTTATTATATTAAAAACGGACTAGGATATAAGAAGTTAGCATCATTTTTTGCAGTAGCACTTATTATTGCTTTAGGGTTCATTGGAAATATGGTGCAATCAAATTCAATAGCAGATGCTGTTAGTAGAGCGTTTAATATTCCACAACTAGCTATTGGTGTTATCATAGCGATATTTGCAGGGTTAATTTTTATTGGTGGTATAAAAAGAATAGCGTCATTTGCTGAGATGGTAGTTCCTGTTATGGCAGCTGTTTATATTATAGGTGCAATTACTATTCTTGTAGTATTTAGATCACATATTATTCCGACAATAGGAAATATTGTTGTAGCTGCATTTAATCCGCAATCTGTTTTGGGTGGAGCAGCTGGAATTACTATTAGACAAGCGGTAAGGTTCGGAATTGCTAGAGGATTGTTCTCGAATGAAGCTGGTATGGGTTCTACACCAAACTCACATGCAGTTGCAGATGTTTCACATCCAGCAGAGCAAGGACTTTCTGCAATGGTTGCAGTTTTTATTGATACAGTATTAGTATGTAGTGCAACTGCACTTGCAATATTAGTAACAGGGGCTCATAACTCAGGTTTTGTAGGAGTTGGAATTACTCAAGAAGCTTTTAATATTGCTTTCGGTCCTTTAGGAGAAAAGTTTTTAGCAGTATGTTTAACCTTTTTTGCCTTTACAACAGTAATAGGCTGGTATTATTTTGGAGAAAACAATATTAGATTTTTATTTAAAAATAAAAATTCTATTAGAGTTTATCAAATAGTTGTATTACTATTCATTATATTAGGTTCATACCAAAAAGTTGACTTTGTATGGAATTTAGCAGATATGTTTAATGGAATTATGGTTATTCCAAACTTAATAGGAATTTTCTTATTGTTAAAAGAGTCAAAAGCAATTCTTCAAGACTATGATAATCAGACGCGTTCTGGTGAACGGTTACATTACAACTATGAGTTTCAAAATAAATTAAAATAATTGTTATTATTTAACAAAACACTCCTTATAATTTAAATGGAGTGTTTTTTTGCATGAAAAATTAATACTTTAATGAACAAAATAGATGGACTAAATAAGTATTGTATTAATAAGATATATAAATATAGCAAAAAAAAGTAGAGTTTTAACATTATAAGTGGTAAAATAGGTAAAATATGATAATGTTTTCGCTGAATGGGTATAAGTATATTAATTATTGCAATTTGCACTTAGAGATATTAAATGCAAAATGGTATAAATAGATAAATTATATGAGGAGGCATAAAAATGGAGAATAAAGATATAAAAGAGTTACTTAGTTATATTAAATCTATTATTTTTGATGTTAATATAATAGCTGATATACCTCATAAATTTAAAAATAATAATGACCTTTTAGAGATAGATGAAACCATAAAAAATATTAGAGAATCGGTTAGTTCTATAGGTGTAGGTCATCTTTCTCATGAAATAAAAGGAAAAGGATATTTGATTGTAACATTAAAAAAATTACAATCTTCTCTTAAAAATCTAACTTGGAGAACAAAATGTATAGCTAAAGGAGATTTTTCAAGAGACTTAGAGTATCTTGGAGATTTTTCTGATGCTTTCAATAACATGTCAAAAACACTTGAAACATTAATTGACGATTTAAAAGAGTCTAAGGAACATTTTGAATTAATATTTCAAACTATCCCAGACCCTACTATTATTACAAGTTTTGATGAAGGAAGAGTTTTCAATTGCAACAAAGCTTTTGTTGAATTTTCAGGTTTTAATGAAGAAGAAATATATAGTGGAAATAGTCACACTATTGAATTATATACAGATGAAAAAAAAAGAAATTCTATTTTAGCAGAGCTAAATAGAACTGGTTTTGTAACAAATATGGAAATTGTTTTCAAAAATAAAAATAATATTAGTATTATAGGACTAATATCTTCTAAAACAATAAACATAAAAGGAAAAACATATATTTTAAGCGTCATTAAAGATATTACTCAGTTAAAAGAATTAGAAGAAGAGATTAGGAAACTTTCTATCACTGATAAATTAACACAAATATATAATAGGCTAAAATTAGATGAAATATTGGAAAGAAAATTTTTATTATCTAGTAGGAGTAATGATCCATTTTCTCTAATAATGGTAGATATTGATCATTTCAAATTAGTCAATGATACATTTGGTCATGTAGTAGGAGATATTGTTCTTTTAGAATTTGCGAAAATTTTAAAAAATAATATAAGAAATACTGATGTTGTAGGTAGGTGGGGTGGAGAAGAATTTTTGATAATTCTGCCTAAGACAGCGGAAGAAGGTAGTGTGTTATTAGCTGAAAAATTAAGAACTATAATTGAATATTATAATTTTCCAAAAGCAGGTAAGATTACATCAAGTTTTGGTGTTGCATCTTTTAAAGATGATATTTCAGTTGCAAGCTTAGTGTCAAGAGCAGACAATGCCCTTTATAAAGCGAAAGATTCAGGAAGGAATAAAGTAGAAGTTATGTGATTATAATGTGACGTTTCAATTGTTTATTTAAAGATTGAATAAACTTAATTAATATTAAGAATACAGTTGAAACGTCACTTGTTTTTAATATATGGATATTTTTTATTTTATTTTATTTTTAAATTCTTTAATGCTTTTATTTGATGGGTAATTATATTTGAAATTTGCTGCTTTGCTCTCAAGTGAATTAGGTTTGCTTTGATTTGAATAACTTTCTAATTCATCTTCAAAATTCTTACTTGAAGATACACCGTTACATGTACCTTTGAATTTGTCTTGACCATTACCTTGACCATTATTGCGTCTGCCATTACCTTTGCTCATATGATATGCCTCCTTTTATTGTAATTGCAATATATATATATTTCCCTCCTGCTTAATTATTTATTCCAAAAAGCAATAAAATTAAGAATTTTTTTAAAAGTGTTATAGTGTAATATTCCAATAATATCCACATAACTATTGAAATATATAAACAAATAATATATAATACAATAAAAACGTTTCCTGAGATTATTTTATCATTGGAGGGTGTAATGTTATCTAAGTTAAAAACGTGTGTATTATATGGACTTGAAGGATATGGAATAGATGTAGAAACAGATTTATCTAATGGGTTACCTGGGTTTACTATAGTTGGATTACCTGATATTTCTATTAGAGAGTCAAAAGAAAGAGTGCGATCTGCTATTAAAAATAGTGGGTACAAATTTCCTGTTAGTCGAATAACTGTAAACTTAGCACCTGCTAATTTGAAAAAAGAAGGAAGTCAAATTGACTTACCAATTGCAATAGGTATTTTGGCAGCTAGCAAAATAGTTGAAAAGGTAATCAAAGATGACACATGTATAATAGGAGAGCTATCACTTGATGGTAAAATAAATGCTATAGAAGGTGCACTTCCTATGGTAATATCTATGAGAAATAATAATTTTAAAAGAGTAATAATACCTGTTGATAATAAGGAAGAGTGTGGTGTAATAGAAGGAATAGATATTATACCAGTTTCAAATCTTAATGATTTAGTAGACTATATAAATAATGAAATAGAAATAAATTCATATAGTTTGACTTATGATTCATTTGATGATGTAGATAATTACTCTGAAGATTTTTCTGAAATTAAAGGACAACCTGCTATGAAAAGAGCAGTAGAAATAGCTGCTGCAGGAATGCATAACTTGCTACTACTTGGCTCGCCTGGCTCAGGAAAAACCATGATAGCTAGAAGAATACCAACAATTTTACCAGATTTAACATTTGAAGAATCTATGGAGGTAACAAAGATATACAGTATTTCAGGACAATTAAAAGGAAGAGGTTTAGTTAAAAAACGTCCATTTAGATCTCCTCATCACACATCATCACGCATATCAATCGCTGGAGGTGGAAGTAAACCAAATCCTGGCGAAGTTTCGCTGGCTCATTATGGTGTCTTGTTTCTTGATGAAATTCCTGAATTTCCAAAAAATGTTTTAGAAGTTTTAAGACAACCCATGGAGGATGGGAGCATATCTATTTCTAGAGCAAATGGATCTTTTACATTTCCTGCTAAATTTATGATGGTAGCATCTATGAATCCATGTCCATGTGGATATTTAGGTGATCCTACTCATGAATGTTCATGTAATCAAGGTCAAATAGATAAATATTTAAATAAAATTTCTGGCCCATTGTTAAATAGAATAGACATACAACTTGAGGTATCACCTGTGAAGTATGATGATTTAAATGATAAAAGGACAGAAGAAACATCTAAGGATATAAAAAAACGTATAATTAAGGCTAGAAGTATACAGAAAGAAAGATATTATACTATTGGAATAATGACTAATTCGGAACTAAGTGGAAAAAATATAACTAAATATTGCAAAATAAATAAAGATTCAGAGTTGCTTTTGAAAAGTGCTTTTGAAACTTTGGGCTTAAGTGCGAGGGCTTACAATAAAATATTGAAGGTTGCTAGAACTATTGCAGACTTAGAAGCAAGTGAGAATATAGAAACCAAACATTTAGCAGAAGCTATTCAATATAGAAGTTTAGACCGCAAATATTGGAGGTAGTAATGAATAAGGAATTAAATTCTAATAAAATTACACTTGCATGGCTAAATAGTGTAAATGGAATCTCTAATAGAAAAATAGAAAAGCTCCTTGAATACTTTGGTGGAGTTGATGAGATTTGGGATAATTTTGAAGGCGAAAGAAATAAATTAACTTTATTGAAACCAGAAATTTTATATAACCTTTCTAAAACAAAAAAAGGATTTGGAGAGAAATTATATATAAAGTTAAAAGAAGAAAGTGCTTTTTTAGTTACTTATTTTGATGATGAATATCCAAAAAAACTTAAGAATATTGATGGTGCACCATATATATTATATTACAAAGGAAATTTAGAATCTGTAAGCAATACATCTGTTGCAATAGTTGGTTCTAGAAAGGCAACAGAATATGGAATGTGGGCTGCTGAAAAGTTTACAAAAGAACTATCGGAACTTGGAGTAACAATAATTAGTGGACTTGCGAATGGGATTGATACTGTAGCACATAAAACTGCTATTAAATACAATGCTCATACAATAGGAGTAATAGGTTGTGGCATAGATTTAGTATATCCAAAGAAAAATGAAGCACTATATCAGAAAATAATAGATTATAATGGCGCCGTAATTTCAGAGTATCCTTTTGGTATGCAGCCTATGCCATCGAATTTCCCGGATAGAAATAGAATAATTAGTGGATTATCCGATGGTGTTCTTGTTATTGAAGCTCAAGAAAAAAGCGGAACATTAATAACTGCTGGTCATGCTGCTAATCAAGGAAGAGAAATATTTGCAGTTCCAGGAAATATTGATAGTTTGTTTAGTAAAGGTACTAATTTACTAATTAAAGATGGTGCTAAAATTGTAACATGTGTTGCTGATATAATTGAAGAAATTCCAGAACTAAGAAAAGTTATTGATAATAATAAAAAAGAAAAAAACAATAATTTAATTTTAAATGATGATGAATTAAAAATAGTAAAATTACTTTTATTAAATATTTCAACGCTATATGAAATGTCTGATAACACTGATATGGAAATAGGTGAAATATTAGGTGTGCTAACTATTTTAGAACTTAAAGGTATAGTAAGAAAAGCTTCTGGAGAAAGGTATTTTTTAAATAAATGAGCTCGATTGCTATTGACAATTAAAAAAATGTATTATACTGTATAAACGAGTAATAGTACAATGTTAAAAAATGAATGCAAGTTAATTGTATGCAAAAGGTATTGGAGGATTTATGAAAAATAACTTAGTAATAGTAGAATCACCAGCTAAAGCTAAAACAATAGGCAAATTTCTAGGGAAAAAATATACAGTTAAAGCTTCTGTAGGACATGTTAGAGATTTGCCTAAAAGCAAACTTGGAATTGATATTGAAAATAAATTTGAGCCTAATTATATAACAATAAGAGGTAAGGGTGATGTAATAAAGGAATTAAAAAAGGAAGCTAAAAAGGCAGATAAAGTATTTTTAGCAACTGACCCTGATAGGGAGGGTGAGGCTATTTCGTGGCATTTAGCTAATATCCTTAAATTAGATGAAGAATCAACTTTAAGAATAGAATTTAATGAGATAACTAAAGAAGCTGTTACAAAGGCAAGTAAAAATCCTAGAAAAATAAATATAGATTTAGTTGATGCTCAACAAGCTAGACGTATTCTTGATAGGTTAGTTGGCTATAATATAAGTCCTTTATTATGGAAGAAAATAGAGAAAGGTTTAAGTGCAGGAAGGGTACAATCAGTTGCACTAAAAATAATTATAGACAGAGAACGTGAAATAAATGATTTTAAATCAGAAGAATATTGGACATTGGATTTAGAATTAAGTAAATTAAGGAAAAAAATCATAGCAAAATATTATGGATTTTTAGAAAATGATAAAATTAAAAAAGTTAAAATCAATAATGAAGATGAAGTTAATGCAATTATTAATAGTATAGATAAAGAAAAGATTTCAGTATATAAAATAGATAGAACAAAGAAGAGGACTAAACCAAACCCACCTTTTACAACTAGTAGTCTACAGCAAGAAGCAAATAGGAAGCTAAATTTTACAGCTAAAAAAACGATGATGGTTGCACAACAGCTATATGAAGGAATTAATATAAAAGGTGAAGGGAGTGTTGGTCTTGTAACCTATATCAGAACAGATTCATTTAGATTATCTGATGAGGCAATGAGTAATGTTAAAGATTACATATTATCTAATTTTGATGAAAAATATTATTCTAGTCGAACTTATACAAAATCAAAAAAAGCTGAAACTAAGGTACAAGATGCACATGAAGCTATTAGGCCTACATATGTTTTAAAAGATCCTGATAAAATCAAGAATGATTTAACAGCGGATCAATATAAGCTTTATAACTTAATTTGGAGAAGATTTGTATCTAGTCAAATGGCAGATGCAGAGTTTGATATTACATCGATAACTTTTAATAGCAATAATAATATTTTTAAAACTAGTGGAAGTATATTGAAATTTGATGGATATAAACGTATTTATAAATACTCGGATGGTTCAGATGATAAAGTATTGCCAGATATTGTCGAGCAAGAAGAGCTTGATATAAAAAAGATAGATCCAGTCCAACACTTCACTCAGCCACCTGCTAGATACACAGAAGCAACTTTGATTAAAACTATGGAGGTTTTAGGTATTGGAAGACCTAGTACCTATGCACCTACTATTACTACTATATCGAATAGAGAGTATGTTGTTAAAGACAAAGGAAGTTTACTTCCAACAGATATGGGCTTTCTTGTTACGGAAATGATGGAAAAATATTTTTCAACCATAATAAATGAAAAATTCACAGCGCAAATGGAAAATAATTTAGATGAAGTTGCATCTGGAAAAATTGGGTGGAGAGATGTAATAATAGATTTTTACAAAGATTTTAAAGTTTATTTAGATGTTGCTGAAAAGGAAATGGAAAAAATAGAGATAAAGGACGAAGTAAGCGATGTTAAATGCGATAATTGTGGAGAATTCATGGTTGTTAAAAAAGGAAGATATGGTAAATTTCTAGCTTGCCCAAATTATCCGGAATGTAAGAATACAAAACCATTGAAAGACAAAGAAACTGTTGAAGAAACGGATATAGATTGTGAAAAATGCGGAGCTAAAATGCTTAAACGAAAAGGAAGATATGGTGAATTTTTAGCTTGTTCTAATTATCCTAAGTGCAAGAATACAAAACAGATTCTTAAGGAAATAGACGTTAAATGTCCTTTGTGCGGCAATAAAATTGCCATTAAATATTCAAAAGCTGGAAGAAGATTTTTTGGTTGCAGCAATTATCCAGATTGTAATTACCTTTCGTGGTATGAACCTACAGAGCAAAAATGTGAGAATTGTGGTAGCCAAATGGTGATGAAAAATAATAAAGCAACATGTACTAATAAAAAATGTGAAATGAGTAAGGCATAAAATAAATGTAGAATTTTGAATATAAAAGTCATAATTTTAAGCAGTTAAAAATATGATGTAAATTTGGTAAATTTTTATTGCCAAACAATATGAGCTATGTTATACTAAATTTAATTACGCACAGATTTAGATTTTGCAAGAGTTGTGCCGAAAGGTCTTTTGTAAGAGATGATAAATTTGGAGGTAAAACAAAAGGAGGAAATTATAATGGCAATAGTTAGTATGAAAAAATTGCTTGAGGCAGGAGTTCATTTTGGTCATCAGACTAGAAGATGGAACCCTAAGATGGCAGAGTACATTTTCACAGAAAGAAATGGTATCTATATTATAGACTTGCAAAAAACAAGCGATAAAGTAGATCAAGCTTACAGGTTCATAAAAGATGTTGTAGCTAATGGTGAAGAAGTATTGTTCGTAGGAACAAAAAAACAAGCACAAGAATCAACAAAGATTGAAGCAGCAAGATGTGGAATGCATTTTGTAAGTCAAAGATGGCTTGGTGGAATGCTCACTAATTATTCAACTATCAGAAAAAGAGTTGATAAGTTGAATAAATTAAGAGCTATGGAAGAAGATGGAACATTTGCTCTTTTACCTAAGAAAGAAGTAATAAAGTTGAAGAATGAAACTGAAAGACTTGAAAAATTCTTAGGTGGAATTAAGAACATGGGAAAAGTTCCTGGAGCTCTATTTGTAGTTGATCCAAGAAAAGAAAAAATAGCTGTACAAGAAGCAAAAATATTAGGAATTCCAGTTGTTGCAATAGTTGATACAAATTGTGATCCTGATGAAATTGATTATGTTATCCCTGGTAATGATGATGCTATAAGGGCTGTTAAATTATTAACTGCTACAATAGCAGATGCTATATTAGAAGGAAAACAAGGTGTACAAATGGCTGAAGAAGAAACAACTGAAGAAAAAACTGAAGAAGAAGCAGCAAAAGTTGAAGAATAGAAAATAGAAGTATTAAAGAATAATATATTAATACAATATTGAAAAATGTAAATTAATAATATAAACACGAAATAAAAAAATAAAATATAAAAAATAAAAGTAAGGGGTTAGGAATTTTTTCCTTACGTCTTGCTTTTTTAAATTTGGAGGAAATAACAATGGAAATAACAGCTTCAATGGTAAAAGAACTTAGAGAAAAAACAAATGCAGGTATGATGGATTGTAAAAAAGCATTAAAAGAAACTGATGGAGACATGGAAAAAGCAGTTGACTTTTTAAGAGAAAAAGGATTATCACAAGCAGCTAAGAAATCAGGAAGAGTTGCTGCTGAAGGACTTACAACAGCATATATATCAGAAGATGGAAAAAAAGGTGTTGTTTTAGAAGTTAATTCAGAAACAGATTTTGTTGCTAAAAATGAAGAATTTAAAGAATTTGTTGCTGAAACAGCAAAAATAATTATTGATAAATCACCTTCAGATATTGAAGCATTAAAAGCTGTAGAATATTTAAATTTAGGAAAGACAGTTCAAGATATACTAACTGAAAAAATAGCAAAAATAGGCGAAAATATGGGCATAAGAAGATTTAGCGTCGAAGAGGTTTCAAATGGAGTAGTTTCTTCTTATATTCATGGTGGTGGAAAAATATCTGTAATAGTAGCCCTTGAATCAGAAGGAGAAAAAGAAGCACTTGAAGAATTAGGAAAAGACATTGCAATGCAAGTAGCAGCTATGAATCCAAAATATATTTCTAGAGATGATGTTGATGCTGATTATATAGCACATGAAAAGGAAATACTTGTAAATCAAGCATTAAATGAAGGAAAACCTCAAAACATAGTTGAAAAAATGGTTGAAGGAAGACTTAACAAAGAATTAAAAGAAGTTTGTTTATTAGAGCAAGCATTTGTAAAAGATGGAGATTTAACTGTAGCTAAAGTTATTAGCAACACTGCATCAAAACTTGGTAAGGAAATTAAAATTGCTGGAGTTAAGAGATTTGAAGTTGGCGAAGGCATAGAGAAAAAAGAGGAAAATTTTGCAGACGAAGTTGCAAAACAAATGACTGTATAACGAAGAATTAAGATGGAGAACTTTAATTAGTTCTCCATTAAAATTAGAGCTTTCAGGAGGAATGATGGACTGTAAGTACAAAAGAATATTGTTAAAAATTAGTGGTGAAGCTTTGGCTGGTGGTAGTGGTCATGGCATAAATGAAGAAACCGTTATGAAAATATCACAGATTATAAAAAATGTAAATGATATGGGTGTTGAAGTAGGATTAGTAATAGGTGGCGGAAATTTTTGGCGCGGAGCAAGTGCTATAGATATGGATAGAACTACATCTGATTATATGGGTATGCTTGGGACAATAATAAATGGTTTAGCTTTTCAAGATGCTTTAGAGAAAATTGGTGTTCAAACTAGAGTTCAAACTGCAATTGAAATGAGACAAATAGCAGAACCATATATTAGAAGAAAAGCGGTTAGGCATTTGGAGAAAAGTAGAGTTGTAATTTTTTCAGGTGGCTCAGGAAATCCATTTTTTTCTACAGATACAACAGCAGCACTAAGGGCCGCTGAAATAAATGCAGATATAATACTTCTTGCTAAAAATGGAGTTGATGGAGTTTATAGTGACGACCCAAATAAAAATCCAGATTGCAAAAAATACGATAAGTTAACATATATAGATATTTTGAACAAAGGGCTAAAAATAATGGATTCAACTGCAACTTCATTATGTATGGATAATAAAATTCCTATATTAGTCTTTGGTATAGAAAATCCAGAAAATATTGAAAAAATAGCTAAAGGCGAAAATATAGGTACAATAATAGAGGAGGTTTAAGAGATGTACAAAGAATCAATTACAAAAGCAGAAGAGCAAATGAAAAAATCAATTAGTTTTCTAAAAGAAGATTTAGCATCCATACGAGCAGGTAAAGCTAATCCAAAGCTAGTTGATAAAATTCAAGTAAGTTACTATGGTACAATGACACCACTAAACCAAGTTGCAAATATATCTGTACCTGAACCAAGAGCAATTATTATTCAACCTTGGGACTCTAGCTTAATAAAAGAAATTGAAAAGGCAATACTTTCTTCGGATCTAGGAATCAATCCTTCTAATGATGGAAAGTTAATAAGGCTTATGATACCTCAATTAACTGAAGAAAGAAGAAAAGATTTACTTAAGTTAGTTAAAAAAGAAACTGAAAACGCAAAAGTAGCCTTAAGAAATATTAGAAGAGATGCAAATGATGAGTTTAAGAAACAAGAAAAAGAAAGTATATTGACAAAAGACGATCACAAAAAAGCTGAAGATGAAATGCAAAAGCTTACAGATAAATATACTAAATTGATTGACGAAGTGTTTAAAGATAAAGAAAAAGAGATATTAGAGGTTTAGGATAATGGATTTTTTAATTGGTTATCCTCTCCAAGATGCATTGAACATAATAAAAGATAATAATGAAAATAACATAGTTAATATAAAGAAGTTTGTAGGTACAAATAATAAGTTTAATAACCTGAAAAATCCCTATGTAATTAGGTGTTCTAAAGAGGGTAATTATATAAATTTGGGTGTATCATACTATTAGTCTGCTTACAGGCTTGTGATTAGTTCATAAGCCTGTTTAGTATATGTGTATTACAATTAGAGAGGCGTAGATATGAATTTAGAAAACATAGAAACTCAGAGCAATCTGCCAGAACATGTGGCGGTTATAATGGATGGCAATAGAAGATGGGCAAAGAAACGTTTTATGCCTGCTACCTATGGACATAGAGAAGGCGCATTACGGGTTAAGGATTTAACAAAAACATGCGTAGATATGGGTATTAAATATTTGTCAATTTATGCATTTTCAACTGAAAATTGGGGAAGAGAAAAAAAAGAAGTAGATTATCTAATGAGCCTTTTAGTAGAATTTATAAAAAAAGAATTAAATTATTTAAATGAAAATAATGTTAAGGTTAGACTTTTGGGAAATATAGAAGATTTACCTGAAGAAACAAAAAATGAAGTTAAACGTTCTATAGAACTAACAAAAAACAATACGAAACTTACATTGAACATTGCATTAAGTTATGGTTCAAGAACTGAAATAACAGATGCGGTAAAAAAAGTAATTACTGAATATGAAAATAATAGAATTAACATAGATGAAATAGATGAAGAAAGTTTTAAAAAGTATTTATATACTAATGATATACCAGATCCTGATTTACTCATTAGAACAAGCGGTGAAATAAGGCTGAGTAATTTTCTCTTGTATCAGCTCGCTTATACAGAGTTTTATTTTACTGATGTTATGTGGCCAGAATTCAATAAAGAAGAATTCTTAAAAGCAATTGACAGTTATCAAATAAGAAAAAGAAGGTATGGAAAAAACTAGGAAGGTGTTCGTATATGAGAAAAAGAGTAGTTACAGGTGTCGTAGGCGGGGCATTTATAGCTTATGTTACATATTTAGGTGGAAGCATATATGATTTTGTATATTTTGGTATTACCTGTATTGCAATATTTGAGATTTCAAGATTATTCTTTAAAAGTGGCTTCGATTATGGTGGCTTATTAAACTATTTTTTTGCTGCCTCATTATTTTATATAAAAATTACGAACAATCTTTATTATTTTAAATTTATAATATTTATATTTATTGCTATAAACTTTATGATGTTTGTATTTAATAAGAGTATAGATATTAAAAAAATGTCAGAAATAATTTTTATAGGCTCATATGTAGTTTTTTTTATGTATCATATGATATTAATGAATGGATCAAAATACGTATGGCTTGTTTACATAATAGCATTTGGCTCAGACACATTTGCTTATTTCACTGGTAAAATGTTCGGTAGAACAAAACTATATCCACAAGTAAGCCCAAATAAAACAATTGAAGGAGCTATAGGGGGAATAATAGGATGTACCATTATTTCTATTTTATATTTCAATTATTTAAGCATAAATAAATATATTTATATTATAATATTTAGTATATGTGCTTCAATTTTTTCCATGGTTGGAGATTTATCTGCTTCTAAAATAAAAAGGGAATTTGCATTAAAAGACTTTGGACATTTTTTGCCAGGACATGGAGGTATATTAGACAGGTTTGATAGTGTTCTTTTTGTTGCACCTGTTGTTTATTATTTTATAAGTTATTTCATATAAATTGGGAGGTAATATATTGTTGACTTTTATAACAGCAATTCTTGTATTTTCAGTTATCGTTTTAGTTCATGAATATGGACATTATAAAGTTGCAAGAAATGTAGGGATTAGAGTAGAAGAATTTGCTATAGGTATGGGTCCTATATTGTATAAAAAAGAAAAAGATGGTGTTTTATATTCTATTAGAGCAATTCCAATAGGTGGATTTTGCAAAATGGAAGGTGAAGAAGAAGATATAAAATCAAAAACAAGTTTTAGCAATAAAACTGTTTGGCAGAGATTTCAAGTAATAGCAGCTGGTCCAATTATGAATTTTCTTTTGGCATTGGTTCTATTTATTATTATAGCACTTTCTTTTGGTGTAGCGGGCAATAAAATTGATGTAATAGATGAGAATTCTAACGAGTATGTGGCTGGTATTAGATCCGGTGATAAAATTGTATCTATAAATGGAAAAAATGCATACATATGGGAAGATATCTACTATCAAATAACAAATGCAGAAAATAAATCTTATTCAGTAGAAATAGAAAGAAATGGAGAAACAAAACAGTTTAATATTGACAACAACTATAGAAATTTAGTAGGAATTACTTCCTCAATTGTAAATGGTAAAACATCAACAACAGTATCACCAACCGACATGAATTCACCCGCATATAAAGCTGGGGTAAAAGATGGAGATAAAGTTATAAAGATAAATAATATTCCAGTAAATACTTGGGAAGAAATAACTAATCAAATTAACTCAGCAAAAGATTCTGTTATAAAAATTACAGTAGATAGGGATGGGAAAGTATTAGAATTTAATACAACTCCAGAAAACCAAATATCTGTAAGATACAATACTCAAATTGAAAAATCATTTGTAACAGCATTAGCTTCATCAGCATATAAAACAGTTTATTATATAAGGCTTATGTTTGATGTAATAGTTAAACTTGTTACAGGACAACTTGGAAGTGATGCAGTAGGAGGTCCTGTTATGGTAATTAGCATGGTGGGAGAAGCAGCTAAAAGTGGTATATTATCAGTTTTAAATTTAGCAGCATTTATCAGTATAAACTTAGGTTTTATGAACTTGTTGCCTATACCTGCATTAGACGGAAGCAAGTTAGTTTTTCTAATAATTGAAGCAATACGAGGAAAGGCTATACCGATTGAAAAAGAAGGATTTGTACATTTTGTTGGATTTGTTGTATTGATAACTCTTATGATTTTTATAACTTACAAGGATATACTTAGATTGTTTAGGATATAAAAAAGTAAATTTAAACAATACATTTTGAATATAATATTAGAAACATAAATTGTTCGGGACGCATTATATGTGTCCTGAAGTTTTGTAGCGATAGAATTGTACGCGGTCTGCTTATTGGAGGGAACAAACGATGGAACAAATAATTAGAAAGCAAACTAGAAAAGTAATGTGTGGAAATGTGGAAATAGGCGGTGATGCACCTATAACTGTTCAGTCCATGACAAACACATTTACAAAGAACATAAGATCTACAGTAAATCAAATATTAGCCTTAGAAGAAGTAGGATGTGAAATAATTAGAGTAGCAGTAGCTGATATGGAAGATGCAGAGGCTATAAAAGAAATAAAAAAGCAAATACATATTCCAATAGTAGCTGACATTCACTTCGATTATAGATTAGCTATAAAAAGTATAGAAAATGGAATAGATAAGTTAAGAATTAACCCTGGAAACATAGGAAGTATTGAGAGAGTACAAAAAGTTGTTGAGGCGGCAAAACCTAGAGAAATTCCTATTAGAATAGGAGTTAATGTTGGTTCAATTCATAAAGATATACTTGAAAAATACAATGGGCAACCTACATCACAAGGAATGGTTGAAAGTGCATTAGAGCATGTTGAAATTCTAGAGAACTTAGATTATAATAATATTGTCATTTCATTAAAGGGAACAGACATTAAAATGACTGTAGATGCATATAAAATTATGTCTCAAAAAGTAAATTATCCTTTACATGTTGGGATAACCCATTCAGGTACGCTTTTTGATGGTAGTATACGCTCAAGTATTGGTGTAGGAAGCTTGCTTTTAGATGGCATAGGAGATACCATGCGTATTTCTTTAACGGATGACCCTAGAGAAGAAGTTAAGGTTGCTAGAGAGATTTTAAAAAGTCTAGGATTGAGAAATTTTGGTATAAACTATATAACATGCCCAACCTGTGGTAGAACTAAAATTAATATAATAGAATTGTCTAAAAAAATACAAGAAGGTTTAAAAGATTTCAATAAACCAATCACAGTTGCTATAATGGGTTGTGCTGTAAATGGGCCTGGAGAGGCAAGACAATCTGATATTGGTATAGCTGGTGGGATAGGTGAAGCCCTCTTGTTTAAAAAGGGCGTTATTATTAGAAAAATAAAAGAAGAAGATATAGTGAAAACTCTTGTTGAAGAAATCAATCAGATGTAGAAAAACGATAAGCTGTGAACTTTTAAAATATATTAAGTTTAGATATTTTAATTTCACAGCTGTTTTTATTAAAGTTCTTCTATATGAATTAGTCCATCAAAGTCGCTTAATTTTCTGATTAATTCTAAATGTGAACAACGTTTTTTACTTTTTAAATTTAAAATAGAAATAACACTTGAATCTTTAATATTAGAATGCTTATTCATTTCTATGTCAATTACCTTTAATCCTAAATTATTACAAAATATAATAAAGTTATCAAAACTCTCAATGGATGAAAATGAAGCATATATTGTAATAATTCTATTATTTGATGTAAGATAAATATCTAATTTTTTAAACATTGTCATTATAAGTAATACAGAAAATCCTACAATTATAGCACCTTCATAAAATCCAATTCCTATTGCTAATCCTAAACAAGCAGAGGTCCATAATCCAGCAGCTGTAGTTAAACCTCTTACTTGGTTTCTACGTGTAACAATTATTGTACCAACACCTAAAAAACCTATCCCGCTAATAACTTGAGCACCTAATCTGGCAGGATCAGTTCCTTCAAACCATATATAAATAAATTGATTGGTCATCATAACCAAGGTTGAACTTAAGCAAACTAACATATACGTTCTAAATCCAGCAGGATGATTTTTTCTACTCCTTTCAATTCCTATGATGCCACCTAAGATTAATGAAAGCAATACCCTAATAGAAATAGTTGTTAGATTTAAATCATATAAATCTTGCATTCGCACACCTCCTTTATGAGTATTATATCAAACTTCCGATAAAAAGTGTTACATTAGATAAAAAATACTGCAATAAAAAACAGTTACCCCATTAAATAGGGTAACCGAAATAAAATATGATATTAAATTATTTATTGAAATTGACAAAAACCATTACCTAGCCCTTGACCGTTACCTCTACCTTGACCATTTCCGCGTCCTTGGCCATTGCCTTGACCCATCATTCTGCCAAAACCAGCGCCTGCTTTTTGTCCGATACCAGAACCAGTACCGTCACAGTTTAATTGATTTTCTTCTATTGCTTGAAAAATTTCATCAGCTTCTTCTTGTGTAATTATTCCAGCTTCAACTTTTTCATCAAGAATTTGTTTTTTAACTGCCAACATTTCATTTTTAAATTCTTCTAATTTTCCTTCATCACTTGCAATTTCTCCATATGTTTTACCAGTTTCGTTTTTTTCTGTAATTATATCTTCAACTGATTTTCCTGTAATTTCTGCTGTTGCATGTGCAGGCGTTCCATAATTTGAGAAAGCAAAAGCTGTAAGCGTTGTAGCTCCCATAGCAATTACTACTGTTCCTAGTACTACATATTTTTTAAATTTTGTCATTTTAATGACCTCCTTATAATTTTTAAAAACTTTCGTTTCTATGTTTATATAATAAATAAAAGTTATGTCAAAAGTATGTTTTTTATTTTGTTTTTTTATGTAATTATTTTTAATAATAATTGTATAAATGTTTAAAATATGTTATAATATTAATGAAAAAGGCAAATGATGAGGAAGGTATTTACTATATGAATTCAAAAGAAATTGATAAAATCATAAATAATGTTGATGGCAATTTAGCAATTGAAGGTATGCCTCTAACGGAGCAAGATAGAGATAGAATTAGAATTTGTTTATCTGGGAAAGTTGCATTTAATGATATGATAAAACATCTGGTAGAAAAGCATACAGTAAAAGGATGTTAATTCTATGAATGAGGATTATAGCTATACTTATAATTGGGATAACGTGTATTGTTATCCCAATTCTGATGTATTGAAGAATAAACTTAATATTAAGGATAAAAATAAACTTAATGTAGCCGAAAGAGAGTTTACTTCTCTAAGACTTGCAGAAATTGAAAAAAATCAAATAAAAGGTATATTTGATTTAAAACATTTACAAGATATACATAAGTATATATTCCAGGACATCTATGAATGGTCAGGAAAAATCAGAACTGTAAATATAGCTAAAGGGAATATGTTTTGTTATTCAGAAAATATAAGTAGTTATGGTGAAACAATTTTTCAAAGATTAAAAGAAGAAAATTATTTAATAGAGATAGAAGAAAATAGAATATATGAACGATTATCTTACTATATGAGTGAAATAAACGCACTTCATCCATTTAGAGAAGGAAATGGCAGAGCTCAAAGAGTATTTATTTCAAGTTTGGCAAATGTGGCTGGATATGAAATTGATTTTAAACAGGTATCAAATTCTGAGATGATTAAAGTAAGTTCGTTAGCATTTGTTAATGGTCATGAAGAATACAAGAAAATGTTCGAAAAAATAATTAGTAAGATATCAAGACATGAACAATCAAATCATATTATACTCATATCAAAAAAAGATAGCCCTATATTAATTAAGTATATAGAATTAGAAAACCTATAGTTATAAGAAAAGACAAATGGCGGTTTCCCAACAGATGCCGCTTTTAATTTTCAGTAAATTCATAATGGTGTTGAACTAACTAATCTAAAATGATATAATTCTAGTACAAGATGCAATAGTTAAGGAGATAAAAATGTTTTTTGATAACATATTAAACATAGAAGAATGTAAAAGTTTAAAAGATGTTAAGCTTGAAAAAATAGAGGTTGTTAAAAAAGACAACACAATAAGGGTATATGCTGACTCGGATAGCATCATAGATTTTTCTGATGTAGATTATGCTATAAATACAATAAAAAAACACTACAATAACTCTATTAATTTAGAAATAATAATAAAATACAATGTTGAAGAATCTTTTTATAATAAAAAAGATTTTGTGATAAATAAAATAAAAAATAATTTTTATTATTTAATAAAAAAAAGCTCCTTTGTTCTTAATAAAGCAATAAACAACATTGTTATCGATTTTATTGATGATAACTTTATTTTAAATATTTGCAATGAACTCTTATTATCGGAAATTAAAAAATTAAAAGTTGAAGAAAATTTCAAAAAAATACTAAGACAATATAAGTTCCCTATAAGTGTAAGAGTTAATTATAATGATGAAACCGAACATGAAGCAGCTATTACAGTACAAAAAATATTTGATGAAGAACTCAAAAAAAGTAATGAAATTATACAAAACTCAAGTGCAATAGGTGAAAAAAAACCGCCACAAAAATATAAAGCAGATAATTCAGATGGATTTAAAAAGCCATATAGGTCAAGAAAAAATGAAAGTGTTGATTTTAATGGGATATCTGTTTCTAAAATGTCAGAAATAACCGATGAATCAGGAATGGTAAATGTTAAAGGTAAAATTATAAATTTAGATAAAAGAGTATTAAAAACAGGTAGCACACTAATGATAATTAACGCTACTGATCTAACTGACTCTATAAGTGCAAAATATTTTTGCCCTAAAGATTTCAATGATGCCGATTTTGAAAAGGGAAGACAAGTTCAAATAGTTGGAAATGCTGAATTTGATGAATATGAAAAGCAGCTTATTATAAAAGTTAAAGGCATGCAAATAATAGAAAATGAAGAACCAAGTAGAATGGATACTGCAACAGAAAAAAGAGTTGAACTTCATTTGCATACTGGCATGAGTTCAATGGATGGTATCAATGGATTTAAGGACTATGCTAAAAAAGCTAAAAAATGGGGACATAGAGCTATGGCAATCACAGATCACGGTGTAGTTCAAGGATTTCCAGAAGCCATGAATTGTGCAGATGATAAATTTAAAGTTATATATGGAATGGAAGGATACTTGATTAATGATAATGTTTCTATTTCTCATAAATGTGATAATATAAATTTAGATGATGAATTTGTAGTTTTTGATATAGAAACAACAGGATTAAATTCACACAAAGATGATATTATAGAAATAGGAGCTGTAAAAATTAGAAATAAAAAGGTGATAGATAACTTTTCAACATTTGTTCACACAAATAAAAATCTACCTGCAAAAATTATTGAACTAACATCAATTACAGATGATATGCTAGTTGGACAACCAGATATAAAAATTGTATTAAATCAATTTCTTAATTTTGTAGGAGAAAGAGGAGTGCTTGTAGCACACAATTCTAATTTTGATGTAAGTTTTATAAAAGATAAAGCAAGGACATATTTGAATATGGATTACGACCCATCAGTTGTTGATACTTTAGAACTTTCTAAAGCATTAATGAAACAGGTTAAAAATTATAAATTGAATACATTAACCAAAAAACTTGGAATAAAATTAGAAAACCATCATAGAGCTGTTGATGATGCTCAGGCTACAGCTTATTTATTTATTAATTTGTTAAATATGCTTAGTGATAGAGAAATATATGATATGGGAAGTATAAATAGGGTATTGAAAGAAGAAATAGACATTGTAAAGCAGTCATCATTCCATGTTAATATTCTTGTAAAGAATTATATTGGGCTAAAGAATTTGTATAATCTTGTTTCGGAATCCCATTTAAAAAATTTTTATAAGAAACCTAGATTATTTAAATCAATTTTGAATAATAAAAGAGAAGGTCTTATAATTGGAACAGCATGTGAAGCAGGAGAATTATATAGAGCGATACTTTCTGGTGCAAACGAAGAGAAAATAGAAGAAATAGCTTCATTTTATGACTTTTTAGAAATACAACCACTTCAAAATAACATGTTTCTTGTTAGAAATGGAAGAGTAGATGATATAGAAGAATTAAAAAATATTAATAGAAAAATTGTTTTTTTAGGAGAAAAGTTGAACAAGCCTGTCATAGCAACAGGAGATGTTCATTTTTTAGAAAAAGAAGATGAAGTTTATAGAAGAATTCTTATGTCTGGTCAAGGCTTTAGTGATGCTGAAGAACAGTCACCGCTATATCTTATGACAACAGATGAAATGTTAGAAAACTTTTCTTATTTAGGAGCAAATAAAGCATATGAAGTAGTTGTAAAAAATACTAATTTAATAGCTGATTTGGTTGAATTTATTCTACCTATACCAAATGGTACATTTCCTCCAATTATCGAGGGTTCTGATGAAGAATTAAGGAAATTATCATATGAAAAGGCAATATCAATTTATGGAGATCCAATACCAGAAATAGTTAAAGCAAGATTAGATAGAGAACTTAATTCCATAATAGGTAATGGATATGCAATCATGTATATCATTGCACAAAAACTAGTTAAAAAATCGAACGAAGATGGATACTTAGTAGGCTCGAGGGGATCTGTTGGTTCATCATTTGCGGCTACTATGAGTGGTATAACAGAAGTTAATCCACTTGTTCCTCACTATATATGTCAAAGTTGTAAATACTCAGAATTTTTTGAGGATGGTTCATATAGTTCAGGTTACGATTTACCAGATAAATCATGTCCTAAATGTGGTGCTAATTTAGTAAAAGAAGGTCATGACATACCATTTGAGGTTTTCTTAGGATTCGAAGGAGATAAGGAGCCAGATATAGATTTAAATTTTGCTGGTGAAGAACAAGGAATTGCCATGAAATTTACCGAAGAACTTTTTGGTGAAGGAAAAGTATTTAGAGCCGGAACAATAGGTACAATTGCAGACAAAACAGCATATGGATTTGTTAAAAATTATTTTGAAGAAAAAGGAATTTTAAAACGAAGGGCAGAAATAGATAGGTTAATAAGTGGATGTCTTGGAGTTAAAAGGACATCTGGTCAGCATCCAGGCGGAGTAATGGTTGTACCAAGAGATAAGGATATTCATGACTTTACGCCAGTTCAGTATCCAGCAAATAATGATAAGTCAGGTACCATAACTACTCATTTTGATTATCATTCCATATCGGGACGTATTCTTAAATTAGACTTGCTTGGTCATGACACACCAACTATAATTCGTATGTTAGAGGATTTTACAAATATAAACAGAGATGATGTGCCAATCGATGACTCTGAAACAATGTCTATATTTACAAGTCCTAAAATTTTTGGAATAACATTAGATGAAATTAATTGTGAAACAGGAACTTTGGCAATTCCAGAATTTGGAACACCATTTGTAAGACAAATGATTATGGATACAAAGCCAAAATCATTTTCAGATTTAGTTAGAATAAGTGGTCTTTCACATGGAACTGATGTGTGGTTAAATAATGCACAAGATATAATAAAAAAGGGATATGCAGAAATTGGTGGCGTTATTTCTACTCGTGATGATATAATGACTTATTTAATACAAAAAGGCGTTGCAAAGAAAAAGTCTTTCGATATTATGGAGCGTGTAAGAAAGGGTAAAGGACTAAGAGAAGATGATGAAGCAGCAATGAAAGAATGCGATGTGCCACAATGGTATATTGATTCTTGCAATACTATAAAATATATGTTCCCAAAGGCACATGCTGTGGCATATGTTACTATGTCAGTAAAAATAGCATATTTCAAAGTCCACTATCCAGAGGCATTTTATGCAACATATTTTACAATGAAAGCTGAAGATTTTGATGCTGATATAATTACAAAGGGTGAAAATAATATATTAGAAAATATAAAAATTCTAGAAGCAAAAGGTAATGATAAAACTGCAAAAGAAAAAAATATTATTACCGTTCTTGAAGTAGCATTGGAGATGTATAAAAGAGGAATCAAATGTGAAAAAGTTGATTTATATAAATCGGATGATAGAAAATTTATGATTTCGGAAGGTGGCAAAGGAATAATTCCACCACTAGTGGGGCTACAAGGTCTAGGAGCAAATGCTGCCACGAACATAAAGATAGAAAGAAAAATTAAAGAATTTATTTCAATAGAAGATATATCTAAAAGGGCTAAAGTGAGTAAAACAGTAATAGAAGTGATGGAAAAGCATGGTTGTTTAAAAAATTTAGATAAAACTAATCAAATTTCAATATTTAATGTTTAACACGCAATTTTGGGGACGGTTCTTTTCAATTTTGGGGACGGTTCTTTTTGATTGAAGCTCTGCTTCGATCAAAAAGAACCGTCCCCAAAATTCGTTGGCTTTGCTATGGGGGATTTTATACTTTAAACAATACCCATAAAATATTCTACAGTTATTGCAACGATTACAACTAAAGCTGATATAATAAATCCGTGCAGCATTGGTGCTACTCCTGATTTTCTCATTTCATTAAAACTTGTATTTAATCCAATAGATGCAAGTGCAGCAATCATTAAAAACTTGCTAAGTTCTTTTGCCATAATTGAAATTGAATTAGGAATAATTCCAAAACTATTGATAATTGTCAATGCGACAAATCCTAAAATAAACCATGGAAAAACAGATGAAATATTAACTTTTAAATTAATACTTGTGTTATTCCCTACTTCAAGTGCTTCTTTTTTCTTTAATCTAATATTAATAAGAGCAAAAATAACAACAACAGGAATAATTGATAGTGTTCGAGTTAACTTCACCATAGTCGCAAAGTCTCCTGCTCCTTCGCTAAATGCAAAACCAGCGGCTACAACACTTGAAGTATCATTAACGGCTGTACCGGCCCAAAGTCCATATGCCATATCCGAAAGCCCCATCCATTTACCCATAATAGGAAAAAGCAATATCATTACCATATCAAATAAAAAAGTCGCTGACAATGCATAAGCTATATCTTTATCTTCTGCATCGATAACGGGAGCTATTGCTGCTATTGCAGAACCACCACAAATTCCTGTTCCAGAGGAAATTAGATTTGATAATTTCCAGTTTAAACCTAATAAACGACCAACTATATACCCACCGCCAAAACATGTTAGTAATGTAAAACACATAACCGTCAATGATAATTTACCTACTGTTACAACTGTGTTTATACTCAACGAAGCACCCAGTAAAATAATAGCGAATTTCAATATTTTTTTTGATGTAAATTTCAAACCAGGTTTAATAATTTGATTTGGCTGTTGAAAACTGTTAATTATCATACCAATGAAAAGTGCAATTACAGATGCACCAATAATGTGGATTGGCAATAAGCTTTCTATATACTTTGCAATTGCTGCTATTAATAATGCAATAATAACCCCCGGAACCAGTTTTAATATTTTATTTAACGTACTTTTTTCAAACATAATATTCCCTCCATTTGGTACTATTTAATTTTTATATTGATTCTAGCATAGCTTAGTGATAAAATCTAATAATCAAATGTTATTTATTGATAATATAAATTTATGGGAGGAATTGTGTTAGATTACAGAATTAATACTTTTTTGCAACTATGTGACCTAATGAACTATCGTAAAACAGCAGAACTGTTACATATGACACAGCCTGCAGTAACTCAACATATTCATTTTTTAGAAGAAGAGTATAACTGTAAGTTGTTCATTTATAATGGTAAAAAATTAAAAAAAACAAAAGCAGCACATCAGCTAGAAGCATATGCACGTTCAGCTAAATACACAGAAAATATTTTTAAAAAAGAAATCATAAATGAACCGTTAACTGAACTTAGAATTGGTGCAACAAAAACGATTGGAGAATATGTTATTACAGAACAAATTAGAGAATTATTTCATAACGATAAATATACATTATCGTTAATCGTAGATAATACAGAGAATTTATTATATTTACTTGAACATAATAAACTTGATTTTGCACTAATAGAAGGATTCTTTGATAAACAAAAATATAGCTATATGCTGTATCGTAAAGAACCATTCGTTGGCATTTGCAGCAAAACACATCCATTTGCTCAGAGAAATGTATCCTTTGAAGAGTTGTTTAAAGAAACTTTAATTGTAAGGGAAAAGGGATCAGGGACAAGAGCTATTTTTGAGCAAATTCTTTTTGAGCACAATTTCACATTAGAATGTTTTAAAAAACAAATTTGTATAAGTAGCTTTCAATTAATTAAAGAACTTGTTCTTACTGAGAATAGTATTTCATTTGTATATGAAGCTGTTGCAAATAGTGATAATGATTTATCATCTTTTGCAATTGGTGATAACTGTATTACACGAGAATTTAACTACGTATATCTTAAAAATACAAATGCACAAAAATATATTTCGTTATTTGAAAATAAAGAGGACAAATAACTCAGGGGACGGTTCTTTTTGTTTGAAGGTATTCCTTCAAACAAAAAGAACCGTCCCCTGAGTTAACAAAAAGAACCGTCCCCTGAGTTAACAAAAAGAACCGTCCCCTGAGTTAACAAAAAGAACCGTCCCCT
>NZ_JAGGKS010000014.1 GCF_017873955.1 Sedimentibacter acidaminivorans
ACTCTTCCTGTTGCAACTGTTCCTCTACCTGTAATTGAGAATACGTCCTCTACTGGCATTAAGAATGGCTTATCAACATCTCTTTCTGGAGTTGGAATTGTATCGTCTACTGCTTGCATTAATTCTAATATTTTATCTCCCCAAGGTCCATCTGGATCTTCTAGAGCTTTTAATGCTGATCCTACTACTATTGGAATATTATCTCCATCAAACTCATATTCTGATAATAGTTCTCTTACTTCCATCTCTACTAATTCGATTAACTCTGGATCATCTACCATGTCTTCTTTGTTTAAGAATACTACTAACTGAGGAACTCCTACCTGTCTTGATAACAAGATATGCTCTCTTGTTTGTGGCATTGGACCATCTGCTGCTGATACAACTATGATTCCTCCGTCCATTTGTGCTGCTCCTGTAATCATGTTCTTTACATAGTCAGCATGGCCTGGGCAGTCAACGTGTGCATAGTGTCTTGTTGGTGTTTCATACTCAACGTGTGCTGTTGAAATTGTTATTCCTCTTTCTCTTTCTTCTGGTGCTTTATCTATGTTGTCGAATGATACTGCTTCACCAGTTCCATATCTTTTGTTTAACACCATTGTTATTGCTGCTGTTAATGTTGTTTTACCATGGTCAACGTGTCCTATGGTTCCAATATTAACATGTGGTTTGGTTCTTTCATATTTTTGTTTTGCCATTTAATATTTCCTCCTGTTTTTTATCATTGGAGCCTACGACCGGACTCGAACCGGTGACCTCTTACTTACCATGCAAGTGCTCTACCGCCTGAGCTACATAGGCATTTTTATGTATAATTTAAATCATTATCATTTTTTAATGAGCATTAAAATAAACCACACACAATTTAATGCCCAAAACATTTCAAATAACATTATATCAATTAGCTAAAAATAAATCAATATTTTTTTTATAAAAACAACTTCAATGTATATAGAATAACGATTCCATAAATCATAGTATTTTATCTATATTTTTATTAATTTTTGACTTAATTCTTTGTAATGCGTTATCAATTGATTTTACATCTTTATCTAATGCAATTGATATTTCTTCATACGATTTACCATTCTCATACTCTAATAGTACATCACGTTCAAACTTACTTAAAATTTTGGATCGAATTTCACGCAAACTATTTATTTGTTCTTTCTCGATAATAACGTTTTCTGGATTTGGACAGTTTATATCTTCCAACTTTTCTATAAGGTTGTCCTCTGAATTATCGCTGCAAGATTCATAAATAGAAATACTACTGTTTAATAAATTTTTCTCATAACCTCTTGTTTTTCGAATAGCTGAAATTATTTGCCTTCGAATGCACAATTCTGCAAAACTTCTAAAATTATTTGTAGTATCAAAGTTAAAGCTTTTAACTGCATTTATGAACCCAATCATAGCTTCTTGAAACAAGTCATCCTTATCCCCACCTAAAATAAAAAATGCGCTTACTACTTTCTTTATTACAAAAGAATATCTAGCATATAAATATTTTTCTGCCTTAAAATCTCCCATTTTAATGAAATTAATAAGTTCTTTATCAGTAAAATCTTTGTATTCTCTACTGCATAATGCATAATTTCTAAATAAATCAAAAGAATTATTCACCCGTCAAGTCCCCCATCCACATTTTACTAAAAAAATTATATTCAATTTTTTTTAATCCGTCAAGTTATTCTACCATTCTTCTCATTTTTTCTAGCTTTATCCTTGTTTCAGAATCAATGATTTGGTCAATATTTGTGCCTTTTTGTCGAGGTATATCTGTTCTTGTCTGAATATCTTTTTTTGTGTTTTGAAGTTCTAAAAGCATTTCTTGCGCAGAAATACGGGTACCTCCCCTAGCTAAAACAATTTGTTGTATTGAATTATCCGATGTTGCAACCTGCACACGCTCATATCTTCCTATTTTATCAAGTTGTTTTTCAATATAGCTATCAGCAGTTTCGTTTTCTTTTGTATATACCACCTCAACTCCAGCAATATTTTCTCTTTTTTCTAAACTTCCTTTTACTAAGTGGGCATCAAATACAACAATAACTTTAATGCCCTTGTAAGCCTGGTATTCAACCAAAAGCTCAATCAACTTACTTCTTGTATTCTCTATGTTTCTTGACATATCATTAAAATAAGACCACTGATTAACAATGTTATACCCGTCTATGAACAAGTATTCTTTTTTTGTTCTAGACATTTTATATTCCTCTTTGTTTCATAATTTCATAAATTATTATCGATGCAGCGCATGATGCATTTAATGAGTTTATATTTCCTTTCATAGGTATCTTTACAAGAGTATCACAATTCTTTTTAATCAATCTTCCTATGCCTGAACCCTCACTTCCAATAACTACTCCAATTGGAACATCTAAATTTTCTTCACTTATATATTTTTCTCCATCCATATCTGCACCATAAATCCATAAACCTTTTTCTTTTAATATTTCTAATGTTTGACTTATATTTGTAACTCTTACAACAGGCAAATATTCTACCGCACCAGCAGAAGTTTTAGCAACAACTCCATTTACTCCAGCTGCTCTTCTCTTAGGAATAATAACACCATGAGAACCCAAACATTCAGCTGTTCTTATTATTGCTCCTAGATTATGAACATCAGTTATTTCATCAAGTATTATTACAAATGGCTTTTCATTTTTCTTTTTAGCATTTTCAAATATATCTTCGATTTCCTTGTATTCATACTCCATTGCCTCTGCTATAATTCCTTGATGTCTTCCATTTTCACTGATTTTACTCAATGCTGCTTTATCAACATATTTAACAAGTATTTTATTTTCTTTTGCCATTGTAAGTATTTTAGATATTGAGCCCTCTGCAATCTCTTTACTAATAAGTATCCTATCTATTTGAACATCACTTTTCATTGCTTCTATAACAGGATTTCTACCCTCAATTATTCTCATCTTTTTCATCCTTTTTTTCTATAATATTTACTATTTTATTAAACAACATCATTAGTCTTTCGAATTCATTATTGAGGTACAAATATCCAAACAATGTTTCAAAACCTGTGGCATACCTATAATCCATTAAATTTGCATTTTTAGGTGATGATGTAACTTTAGCATTTCTGCCCCTTTTAATTATCTTTATTTCTTCCTCTGTTAAAATTGGATTAAGCTTTTTTACTAGCTCTGCTTGAGCCTTTGCCTTTACAAACTTTATTGCTTGTTTATGCATTTGATTAACACTGTATTCATGATTGTTAATTATATGGCTTCTAACAAGCAATTCATAAATCGCATCACCTGCATATGCTAGTTGTGCAGGTGAATGCATTACTTTTTTTTTATCAATATTATCATTAATCTTTTTTAATAATTCATTTTCAAACATTTTATCCTCTTTTTTTCCAATTAACACCTTGTCTTGTATCCTCTAATACAATCCCTTTTTCTAAAAGTTCTGCTCTAATTGCATCAGCAAGTTGAAAATCTTTGTTTTTCTTTGCTTCTTGTCTTTTTTGTATCATTTCTTCAATAAATTTAACTTCATCTTCATGAACATCATTACCATTTTCCTCATCAAAATTTAAAAGATCCAAAGAAAGTACTTGTTCAAAGTTACTAACTATAAATAACTTTTCAGTATTATTTAAATCTTCTGATTTTAATGCATTATACAATACTGTTATGGCATTAGCAGTGTTTAAGTCATCTGCTAAACAATTTTTAAATTCATTAATATATTTATTTACAGAATCACTAACCTTGCAATTAGCATCTTCATTTTCTTTTAAGGTTTTAATTTTATTTTTTAACTTATAATAAGCATTTTCTGTTGATTTAAGAGAATCAAACGAAAACGCAAGCTGTTTTCTATAATGAGAATTCAATATATAATATCTGTATGATAAAGGGTTAAATCCTTTTTTCTCAAGCAATGATAATGTCAAAAATTCTCCGCTTGATTTACTCATTTTCCCACCATTATCAATTAAAAATTCTCCATGCCACCAATATTTTACCCACTCTTTTCCTGTATAGCTTTCTGTTTGTGCAATTTCATTAGTGTGATGAACTGGTATGTGGTCAACTCCACCACAGTGAATATCCATTTGTTCTCCAAGATTTTTCAATGATATAACCGAACATTCAATATGCCACCCTGGGTAGCCTACTCCCCATGGTGAATCCCATTTCATTGCTTGGTTGTCAAATTTAGATTTTGTAAACCAAAGCACAAAGTCCTGAGGACACTTTTTATGTAAATCCTCTGATACATTTTCTCTATATGCAGTTTTACATTGTTCTAAATCCATTCCAGAAAGTTTGGTATAATCATCTCTTTTGGTAATATCAAAATATACATTGCCATTAGCTATATATGTATACCCCTTATTTTCAAGAGTTTTTATAAATTCTATATAGTCATCAATATAATCTGTAGCCTTTCCAATAACATCTGCTTTTTTTATATTTAATTTTTCTAAATCACTAAAAAATGCATCTGTATAATGTTGTGCTATTTCCCATACGGTTTTATTTTCCCTCTTAGCGCCCTTAAGCATTTTATCTTCACCATCATCTGCATCAGATTCTAGATGGCCAACATCAGTTATATTCATTACTCTTTTAACGGGATATCCAAGATATATTAAGGTTTTTTCAAGAATATCTTCGTGTATATACGTTCTTAAATTTCCTATATGAGCATAGTTGTACACAGTAGGACCACAAGTATACATTTTAACTAAATTTTCATCTAATGGTTTGAAATCTTCAATTGACCTTGATAAGGTATTATAAAGTTTCATTTTATTCCACCTTTCTTATGATTACATTATGCATTAATATTACAATAATATAATTCTACAATAAATTTATTACATATTTAAGTCGATTTAATATTTTATCTTTTCCTAATGCAACTAAAATTTTATCCATTTCAGGCCCATGTTGCTGTCCTGTCACTGCACACCTTACAGGCATAAATAAATTTTTACCCTTTGCACCAGTTTTAGATTTTAGAACATTGAATATACCCTTAGCAAATTCTAAAGTTACCTCATCTATACTATTAAGTTCCTCTACAAATGCTTCTAGTAAATTCTTTACATGGTCAGCCTTAACTATTTCTTCAACTTCGCTAGTTTCAAATTCAACTGTATCGCCAAAGAATATACTCATATGTTTAACTATTTCATTTACATAATTAAGTCTTTCCTTAAGTGCGTCAGTCACTTGTACTAACCACTCAAATTTTTCTTCAGTTTCTTCTTTAGTCATTAAACCGGAATCTATTATAGCGGGGATTGCTAGTTTTGCAATTCTTTCAGGGTTTGACTCCTTAATATAATGATTATTAACCCAATTTAATTTATCTATATCAAATATACCACCTGTTTTAGAAACTCTATCAAAATCAAATTCACGAACTAATTCATCCAATGAAAAAATTTCTTGATTATCTTTTGGGCTCCATCCAACAAGTGCTAAATAATTAACAAGTGCTTCTGGCAAATAACCTTTGTTTTTAAAATCAGAAGTTGCAACATCACCTTGTCTTTTGCTCAACTTTTTCTTATCTTTATTTAAAACTGTAGGTAAATGAATGTACATTGGCATATTCCAACCTAGATAATCGTATATAAGTTTTTGTTTTGGTGTTGAAGTAAGCCACTCTTCACCTCTTACAGCATGAGTTATTCCCATTAGATGATCATCAACTACTACAGCAAAATGATATGTGGGAAACCCATCTGATTTAATCAATACTTGGTCATCAACTTCTGATGAATTAATTGTAATTGTCCCTTTTACAAGGTCAGTAAATGTTATATCCTCATTTTTAGGAACTTTTAACCTAATTACATATTCTTCACCAGCGGCAATTTTACTTTCCACTTCTTCTTTAGTCAAGTTCATACAATGTTTATCATACATTGGAGTTTTATTTTCTTGCCTTTGTTTATCACGAACTAAATCAAGCCTCTCTTTTGTGCAGAAACAATAATACGCATGACCACTATCTAATAGTTGTTTTATATAATTTTTATATATTTCAAGCCTTTCAGATTGTATATAAGGCCCGTATTCTCCTTTTTGTACGATCTTATCATTTTCAACAAAAACACCTTCATCATGCTTTACTCCAGCCCATAACAATGATTCTATTAAATTTTCCATGGCTCCTTCAACAAATCTGCTTTGATCTGTATCTTCTATTCTAAGAATATAATTACCGCCATTTTTATTTGCATATAAATAACAATATAAAGCAGTTCTCAAACCACCTATATGTAAGTACCCCGTTGGACTAGGTGCAAATCTCAATCTTACTGACATTTGTAACCTCCTATAATTTTACTTTTAATAATTCATTATATATTACAAAACATATACTATCAAGTTATTTTTTATATGTTACTATTTTTACATATATCTTAATATTATACTCATTTTCCACTAATTTCAACCAAATGTAATGATTTTGTAATGGATTTTTTGTCTAAATATGTTATAATAATAGAAACCATAAAATATTTGACATGTTTCATAGTTAGTCAAATTATTTTAGGGAATAATACAAAGGGAGTTGAGACATGAAAAAAAACATTATAATTTTATTGATTATTATTTTGTCCATATCATCAACAGTAGTATATGGGGAAACTATGATTGGGTATACTAATATATCTGACATTGGAATTTATGACAATCCAAATTATGCTTCTTCAAAAACCTGTGTTTTAAAATTAAACAGCAAGGTTGAAATTTTAAAAGAAGAAAACGAATGGTTTCAAATTAAAACAGAAGATAAAAATTTAGGTTGGATAGAAAAATACTTTGTAACTGTTCCAGCAACAAAACATGTTATAAACAATACAGACTACAATGTTAACATAAGAAAAGGACCTTCAACTTCTACTGACCAAGTTGGACAACTCCTGCCAGGTGAACATGCTAAATATATAAGTACATATCACAGTTGGCATATAATAGAATACAATAATTCAGAATATTATATTGCTAGTTGGTTAACAGATATTATTTCTGATGGTTCTGATAAAATTTATCTTCTTTATGATAATATAAATATTAGAGATAATAGTTCAATTAATAGTAATGTTATTGCTCAAGGAAACAAATATCAAACATACACAGTATATGGCGAGAAAAATGGGTGGCTAAAAATAAAGCTTCCTGATGATAATTTCGGATACATAGCTGGTTGGCTTACATCATATGATTTAAATTATTACTCAGAAGGACATCTTGATTACAAATATGCAACAGATGGCCTAAATATAAGGTCAGGCCCTTCAACTGATTACACAAAAATAGAATCATTAGATGCCACTTCACATGTTAAAGTAATCAACTCTGAAAATGGTTGGGACAAAATTATTACAAATGATGGACAGGTGGGATGGTGTAAAAACGATTATTTACAATCAACGCTACCATTATCAGGTAAGAAAATACTTTTAGATCCAGGGCACGGAGGAAAAGATCCAGGGTCCATTAGCTATTCTGGAAAATATGAAAAATATGTTAACTTAAATGTATCTATAAAATTAAAAGAAAAACTTGAATCACTCGGTGCAACAGTATACATGACTAGAACTGGAGATACATACATACATAATATTGAAAGAGGAAAAATGGCAGATAAGTTAGGTGTAGATATTTTATTATCAATACATCATAACTCTCTAGGTTCATCAAAACCTGATTACTTTGGATTGTCAACATACTACAACACTATAAACTACTCTGATACAAGATATGGTTATGATTTAGCTGAAGCTCTTTACTTAAATGCAATTACACTCAATGGTGTATATCGTGATGGAATATATGATAGAAATTATCAAGTCCTCAGAGAAACAAATACTCCTGCGGCATTAATTGAAATAGGTTTTATGTCTAATCCACAAGAAGAATTAAACGTAAATACCGATAGCTTTCAAACCCTAATGGTAGAAAAACTTGCTAACGGAATAATGGATTACTTTAAATAAAAAAAAGATTTAGGGGACGGTTCTTTTTGTTTGACAAAACCCCATCAAACAAAAAGAACCGTCCCCTAAATCTTTTAAAGAAACATTTCTGTGAACACTTCGTTTATTAAGCTATCTTTAACGGCTAGTGACAATAACTTGTTATGCTTTATGAAATCAGGTAAACTTTTATTGTATGCTAAAGGCTTTGACATAACTTTCTCTATTACGATTTTAATAAACTCTTCTGTTTTATATATTTTAAATTTTTCTATATCATTATATCTTTCAGCTATCTGCTCTACAATTCTTATAACAATATCCTGATAATCATTATTTCCTTTCATATCAAGTATGTTCTCAAGGCGCGGCATTATTTTTTCAAACAACATCCTATCTGTAGGCGTACCTTCATATCCCAATATCTTGCCTAATTTCTCAATTTTATCACTTCTATCTAAAACAAAATCCACCATAAACTGAAGAAAATCACCCACATACGGTTCACAATAATACTTATATCCTCTTAGTTTTTTAAAAGCCTTCATCGTATCATAGTAACCTAAGAGCATATCTCTTTCTGATTGTTCTTTGTTAAAATCTAGTAATCCTCCAAGTTGTTCAACAGGTTGTATATAAGTTATATTTAGCTTTTTATTTTTAGGCTTTTTAACTATTCCTATACCAAAAGTTCTAACAGCAATAAAATCTGTATAACCCTTCTTCACTAATACACCTATTGGTAGGTTATCATGAAAACCTCCATCTAAATACTTTTTACCATCAAAAGTTTCTTGTTTAAATGTAGGCAAGTTGGCACTAGCCAATAAGTAATCAACCAATTTTCCTTCTGGAATATCTTCTATTAAAAGCTCCATAGGCTTTAAATCAGTTAAGTTTACAGTCACAACTCCAAAATCAAGCTTTGACTTTCTTATTACATCTTCATCTATGTATTCTTCTAAAAGTGCTCTTATTTTTGATGTATCTAATCCTCTATTGCTTAAAATCTCCTTTGAAACATTCAAAAGATAAGGTAAATTAATCTCTTGCAAATTAAAAGTCTTTAAATTATTTATTACCTTTTCATCAATATTAAATAAATCCGAGGATTTTGTATTAATCCAAATATCCTCTAATTTTTCTAAATCACCTTGAACTAAAATAGCTCCATTTAAAGCACCTATGGAAGTTCCTGCAATACCACCGATTTCTACCCCTAGTTCCTTTAAAGCTTTATATGCACCGACATGATAGGCGCCCTTGGCTCCTCCACCTTCTAAAACTAATCCGTACATATTCCTCCCCCTATTCGATAGATATTAATTTAACTGTACTTACCCCTTTAATCTTTTTCATATCTAAAATTACATCATCTATTGATTGTTCAATATCAGATATATCTAAAGACACACTTACCGAAGCTTTTCCGTTAATTGGAATACTCTGATTAATAGTTAATATATTAGCTTTAACTGATGATATTTGATTTAAAACATTAGACAATACCCCTTTTTCATGTCTGAGCATCATTGTTATTACAGCTTTTCTCCCAATTGAGTTTTCTGATGGTGAAAAAACATAATCCTTATATTTATAATAAGTACTTCTGCTTATTCCAACTTTTTTTACAGCCTCACTTATTCCCTTTACATTACCATCATTAATTAAATTTCTTGCCTCTATAACTTTCTCATAAACATCTGGCAATATTTTTTTACTTACTATTAGGTATTTTTTTAACATATCTAAATCCGCCTTTTATTATTTTTCTACTAAAACACCATTTTTGTCTACATTAAGAAATTTTATTTCCCACTTATGTTTCAATTCTATTATACTATTATTTATAGCTTTTGTAAAATCAGAATTTTCAATAATATTCATTAATGTTGGTCCAGAACCGCTTATAAACATTACAACACTATTATTTTCCATACAAATCTTTTCAACTTCATCATATTCATGAATTAAATTTCTTCTATATGCTTGATGAAGTTTATCCTTTAGTGACATCTTAATCATATTAAAATCACCTGCTTCAAGTGATTTTAGAAGTGCAGCTATCCTTGAAACATTATATATTGCATCATCTAAAGATACCATTTGAGGTAGAAGTTTTCTAGCTTCACTTGTTGATGTCTCAAAATCAGGTATTAACGCACAGAACAATATTTTCTCGCTAATTTCATAATGAACATAATAAGGAACATCATCGTCAACCAACGAAGCTGTTAACCCTCCGTAAACAGCAGGTGCTATATTATCAGGATGACCTTCAATTTCCACAGCTATTTTAAATAGCTCATCTTTTGATAAGTTTCCATTGAAAAGTGCATTTGCACCAAATACACCTCCTACTATACATGCCGAACTGCTTCCAAGTCCTCTGGAAACTGGGATTTGAGTCTCCATATTGATTTTTAATCCATTAAAGCTACGACCTATTTTATCTGCAACTGTTTTAAATGATTTATAAACCAAATTGTTTTCATTACAATATTCTTCTATACAACCTTCAATGATTATTCCATTTTCTATTTCTTCAAACTCATAAGTATTATATAAATTAAGTGCAAGACCAAGAGAATCAAATCCTGGTCCAATATTGGCAGTAGATGCCGGTACAGTTACCTTAATCATTTTAAATCTCCTACTGTTTTAACGTATTCAACCATTTCATTTATTTCACATAATTTTTGATGGAGTATCTTCTTATATTCTAGCCCTTGTAAATTTTCAGGTATTTTTACTCCAGTTTTTTCTGATAGTTCATGCATAATTTTAAATTCATCTACATCTGACGGTCCGAACAACGATTCATAAACACTCCTAGTAAACTTAAATGGACTAGCCGTTGATAAAACTACACTAACTGTATTATCTCCAGTTTCATTTTTATAATCTTGAAGAACTTTAAAAGCAACTGCAGTGTGAGTATCCAATAGATATCCATGCTTTTCATATGTTTCTTTAATTATATTTTGAGTTTCTTCTTTATAAACACAACCTGCATAAAACTGTGAGTTTAAAGTTTGTTTCATTTTTTCATCAATTTCATATTTTCCTTCTCTATTCAGTTTATCCATAAATTCTTTTACAACTTCATTGTTTTTTTCGCTAATATAATACAATAACCTTTCAAGGTTACTAGATACAAGAATATCCATTGAAGGAGAAATTGTTTTATAAAAAGTTCTATTTCTATCATATATCCCAGTTTTTATAAAGTCATATAAAACATTATTCTCATTAGATGCACATATTAGTTTTTTAATAGGTAATCCTAAAAGTTTTGCATAATATCCTGCTAATATATTTCCAAAATTGCCTGTTGGAACAGAAAAATTAATTTTATCATACAATTTTATTTCGCCTTTTTCAACAAGTTTAATATACGAATAAAAATAATATACTATTTGTGGAACTAATCTTCCTATATTTATTGAATTAGCAGAAGAAAACATCTTATTTTCTTTAGATAACTCATTTATTAACTCATTATTAGTAAATATTTTCTTTACTCCTGTTTGTGCATCATCAAAATTTCCTTTTATTGCACAAACGTGTGTATTTGAGCCCTCTTGTGTAACCATTTGTAACCTTTGTACCTGACTTACACCCCCGTCAGGATAGAATACGATTATTTTAGTTCCTTTTACATCCTTAAATCCCTCAAGCGCAGCTTTTCCTGTATCTCCAGAAGTTGCAGTAAGAATTATTACTTCTCCTTTCATATCATTCATATCATATGAAGTTGTAACCAAATGTGGCAATATTGAAAGTGCAACATCCTTAAAAGCTGAAGTAGGCCCATGAAACAATTCTGTTATGAAACATTGTCCCACTTTTACAACAGGAGTTATTTCTTTTGTACTGAACTTATTTGTATAAGCTTTTTCAACACATTCCTTAATATTTTCCTTAGAAAAATCATCTAGCATAAGTTCAATTACAATTCTAGCTATTTCTTTATACCCTTTACCTTGAAGTTTTTCTATATCTACTTTCTTATCATCTAAATTTCTCATAATATACAAACCACCATCATCAGCTATTCCTTTAAGAATAGCTTCCGAGGCAGTAGATTTAATATTAGCACTTCTTGTGCTTTCATAATTTTTTATCATCATAGCCTCCTATTGTCTCTAACCATTTGCTATTATATAATATAATGTTCTTAAATATATTACAAGTGTTTTTTTCTAAAAAACAAAATTATTGCATTATAAAAAAATATATAGTATAATTTCACTTACGTTATGAAATTATGATACAAATATATATATAATTCAAGGAGAATAATTATGAAAATTGGTATATTAGGATTTGGAACTGTAGGTTCTGGTGTTTACGAAATAATATCAAATAGCGGCAATTGTTTAATGAAAAATCTAGAAATAAGCAAAATATTAATTAGGGATAAAAACAAAATTACTTTAGATAATATGACAATTGAACCTAATGAATTGCTCTGTGATGACAATATTGATGTAATAGTAGAGGTAATGGGTGGTATACATCCAGCTTACGAATATATTATGAAAGCACTAAAATCAGGAAAACACGTCGTTTCAGCAAATAAAGCCGTAGTTTCGAAATATTTAGAAGAATTTACACAAACAGCAAAAGAACACAATGTTGGATTTTTATATGAAGCTAGCGTAGGTGGAGGTATTCCATGGCTAAAATCAATAAAACAAGTAAAGAGAATAGATGAAATTTCTCAAGTTTATGGTATTTTTAACGGAACTTCTAATTTTATACTTTACAATATGTTTGAAAAGGGATATGATTTTAATGAGATATTAAAATTAGCTCAAGATAAAGGTTATGCTGAATCAGACCCTTCCGCGGATATAGATGGTATAGATATTCAAAGAAAGCTTACAATTATATCTTCGCTAGCATTTGATACAGTTATAAAAGAAGAAAGCATACCTACATTTGGAATAAGACATGTTACCAAAAGCGATATAAACTATTTTAAAAAACAAAATATCACACTAAAATTAGTTGCAACATCTGTAAAAAATAACAATGATTACTGTTCATGTGTTGAACCTGTGTTATTTACAAACAATACAATCGAAGCTAATGTTTCAGAAAATTTTAATATTGGATCGCTAACTGGGAGTTCCATAGGCGAATTGAAATTTTATGGTCAAGGCGCAGGTAAACTACCTACTGGCAATGCCATTGTGCAGGATATAATAGACATATACACTGAGGGGTATCAAAATTATCCTTACTATTTTGATAAAAAATTAAGCTTAAATCAAAATCTAATAAAAGGCAAATACTTTATAAGATTTTCAAACGAACAATCTAAGGAAGTATTGAAAGATGTAGCTAACGATTATTTTAAACTAGATTCTTCACATGCAATAATTACAAATGAATTAACCATAAAAGAGTCACAATCTTTATTTGAAAAATTAAGCAAATCCGAAACAAATTTATTTTACGCAAGATATAATTAATACATAGAGGACAGTCCCCTATGCATCCAAGGAGAAATCTTATGAAATATATAAGTATTTTAGGTTCAACAGGCTCAATTGGAACACAAACCCTTGATGTTGTGAGAGAGCATCATAATGAACTTAAAGTTTGTGCAATAACAGGAAATAATAATATTGATTTATTAGAAAAACAAATTATAGAATTCAATCCTGAACTATGTTGTGTTATGAATGAAAAAAATGCATTAAAATTAAAAAAGAAAATAGATTCATCTTTAAATTCCAATATAAAAACAGAAATAGTTTATGGAATGAACGGGCTCATATCGGCTGCTGAATACTACAAAAGTGAAATTATTGTAACTGCAGTTTCAGGAATGATTGGACTAAAACCAACTGTAGCTGCAATAAAAAAAGGCAAAACAATTGCACTTGCAAACAAGGAAACACTAGTTACTGGTGGTGAATATATAATGAATCTTGCAAAAAAATACAATTCATTAATTTTACCCGTTGATAGTGAACATAGTGCAATTTTTCAATGTTTAATGGCAAATGATAACAAAGAAATTAATAAAATAGTATTAACTGCATCAGGAGGACCTTTCAGAGGAAGAAATTTAGAATTTTTAAAAAATGTTACATTAGAAGATGCTCTAAAACATCCAAATTGGTCAATGGGAAAGAAAATTACTATAGATTCCTCAACACTAATGAATAAGGGATTAGAAGTAATTGAAGCTAAATTTTTATTTGATGTACAACCAGAACAAATCGAAGTTGTAGTTCATCCCCAAAGCATTATCCATTCCGGAATAGAATTTTGCGACCACTCAACAATAGCTCAGCTAGGTCTGCCTGATATGAAAGTTCCAATACAATTTGCACTTTTTTATCCGAATAGAGTAAAAAATAGCTATAAGAGTCTTTCACTCTTTGATATTGGAAAACTTACATTTGAAAAAGCTGACACAAATACTTTCAAATGCCTTCGCTTAGCTTTTGAATCATTAAAAATCAAAGGTACTATGCCTGCTGTTCTAAACGCTGCAAATGAAACAGCTGTAGATTTATTTTTGAATAAAAAAATAAGTTTTCTTGATATAGGAAATATAAACGAAAGCATTATGCTAAAACATTCAGCAGTAAAAATAGATTCAGTAGAAACAATCCTAGAAGTGGAAGAATGGACAAAAAGAACAATATTAGAACATTGAGATTAGAGGAGATTCGGAGACGGAGATTCAGGGACGGTTCTTTTTGTTTGGCTCTTTCAAACAAAAAGAACCGTCCCTGAATCTCGATCTCCCTGGAATGATTATTCAAGCATTTCCTTTATTGCTCTGTTGTCATCGTCTGCATTTACAATTATAACATCAACGCCAATTCTAATTATATCTTCCCACCTAATTTTTCTTGTTTTTGACTTTCCTAAAATTCCCATGAATCGACTGCCTTCTTCTATATAAAATGCTGTTATTTTCCCTTTGCTGGCATCTATTTCTACATCGTCAAACCTACCAATGACCTCTCCATTTTTTATATTAATAATATCTTTTTCTAATAAATCTAAATAATTTGTCATTTAAAGTTCCTCCATTTTATATTAAAAATGTCACAATTAAGATATGTTTATACTATAAAATATGTACAAATTACTTAATTATGACACTCAAATATTTTATTCTATTTTATTTAAATCCTTTTTTAATTTGCGTCAATGCTGACTTTTCAAGCCTAGAGACCTGTGCTTGAGATATGCCAATTTCTTCAGCTACTTCCATCTGCGTTTTACCTTTATAAAAACGCATGTCAACGATTTGTTTTTCCCTGTCTGACAAATTATTTATGCTTTCTTCTAACGTCATTTTTTCAATCCATTTTTCATCTATATTCTTCTCATCACGCACTTGGTCAACTACATACAAAGCATCTCCACCATCATTGTATATTGGTTCAAACAACGAAACTGGTTCCTGTATAGACTCTAATGCAAATATAATCTCTTCTTTATCTACTCCAATTTCTTTTGCAATCTCAGTAATACTAGGTTCTTGAGAATTTAGAGCCGTAAGTCTTTCTCTAACCTGTAAAGCCTTGTAAGCAGTATCTTTCATTGATCTAGAAACCCTAATTGAATTGTTATCTCTCATATATCTTCGAATTTCACCAATTATCATAGGCACTGCATATGTAGAAAACTTTACATCTAAGGACAAATCAAAATTATCAATAGCCTTTATTAACCCGACGCAACCAATTTGAAACAAATCGTCTACAGGCTCATTTTTTGAATTAAATCTTTGTATTACGCTTAAAACAAGCCTTAAATTGCCATTAATAAACTGATCTCTTAGATCATCATCACCTTCTTGAATCCTTTTAATCATTCCCCTCATTTCTGAAGTTTTTATTGTTGGTAATTGAGATGTATTAACGCCACATATTACTACTTTGTTTATCATCGTCGTTTTTCCCCTTTATAAATATTATCCCCCTTTAAAATTATTTCCCAGCATAATATTTTTATACTGCCTTGCTAATATCTTTTTTGAGCCTGTTCAGTATCTTTTTCTCAAGCCTAGATATGTAAGATTGTGAAATTCCAAGCATATCAGCAACTTCTTTCTGCGTAAAACTTCTAGTGTTATTTAATCCAAATCTTAACTTCATAATCATATATTCCCTTTTATTAAGTTTTTTGATTGATTCATTAAGCAAGTTTAAATCTACCTCATTCTCCATATCTCTAAAGACAATGTCCTCATCTGTTCCTAAAATATCTGATAGTAATAACTCATTACCATCCCAATCTATATTCAAAGGTTCATCTAATGATATTTCAGTTTTAGCCTTGCCCACTCTTCTTAGATACATTAATATTTCATTTTCAATACATTTAGATGCATACGTAGCAAGCTTTATATTCTTTTCAACTTTAAATGTATTAACTGCTTTAATTAGTCCAATGGTACCTATTGAAATTAGGTCCTCTACATTTATGCCAGTTGACTCAAATTTCTTGGCAAGATAGACAACAAGCCTTAAATTATGTTCAATTAGAACCGTTTTAGCTTCATCAGATTTACCAAATTTACTCAACATTTCCTTTTCTTCTTCTGGTGTCAGAGGAGGTGGAAGAGTATCACTTCCTCCTATGAAAAAAATATTTTTTGATAATACAAACCTATCTAAAATATATTTGCGTATTTTAATATATAACTCTTTAATAGCAACCGCATTCATTATCTAATTCACACTCCCAATCTAGTAATTTTTTAAAAAGCAATGCGTCATAATCTTCTTTTTGATTAATCTTTTGTGGATAAATACCAATGACAGCATCTGCCTTAGTGATATTTTTATCATTACCAGAGATTGTAATGTTATCAGGTATTAAACATATCATTAACTCATCTTTGTTACTAATTGTGTTATACCTTATTACTCTCAACTTCAACTTGTAGTTTTTTTCTAGAAAAAGATTTTCATAGTTTTTGCCTTCGTTTTTGTAAAATTCCAATATTTCCTTATTTACATCTTCACCTAAAACATCGCCTAAAATCCCTATATTCACTACAATTACTGGCTTACCTGACATAGGATCAATTAACTCATTTCCTGTGTCTATAAATGCTCTAAAGGATTTTATTTTTTCATTAACCTCTATAGTAACAGTACGAATATAATTATTTTTCTCTTTTCTTAATTTTATTTCATAAAATAGTAATTTTAATAATACAAAAACCATAAATATAGATATAACAATTATATTTACAGTTACCCTGTTGTTAGTAATAGAGTATAAAGTAAATACAGCACCTACCATTATTAAAGTTACAATATAAAAACACAATATAACTTTTATATTTTTTATTATACCTTTAGTATCGTAAGCTACCATAATCATTAAAATAGAAACGCTAATTTTTACAATAAAATATGCCATGAAAGGTCTTCGTATATATGCTATTAATATTACATATATTGCCCCTATTATAGCTGCTAAAATTAACCTTTTATAGATAATTTTTATTTTAATTAAATTACCTGTTATATATAGCAAAATAAAATCAATTAAAAAGTTTTCAGCGAAGATATATTCAATGTAATATTCCATCGCTACCTCACTGTATCTAAAATTTATAAGTAACAATATTCATTATAAGGTACAAATAGAAATTATTTTGTCATAACATGTCTTGAAAATAAAAAAAAATGCAGAACAAAGTTCCGCATTTTTTGAAATATATAATTAATATTTAAGTCGTCCTATCATTTCTTCCATATTTCTTCTTTTTTCAAACCCTTCTATTAATGTAACAGCTTTTGAAGTGTCCCCTATTAAAATACCACCAGACAACAAACCATCTTTAAAATACATTTTTTTATAATTCATATCTGATTTCTCTTTTATTTCATATACTTGATAAACAAAATTAGGATCCGATCCAATATCACCTATAGAAAAGATACTAGAATTAAATGCATTTAAAGTTGTTAATGGTATAATTTGTTCATATATATTGTTTTCACCTGAAGCATTTATTCCAGCAACCTTGCCTTGTTCAATAGCCTCACTCCACAGTGCATAATTCACACCATTGTATTCACAGCAATCACCACATGCATAAACACCATCTAAACCCGTTTCCATTTTATCATTAACTACTATGGCTCTTTTTACTTGGATATCTGTTCCTTCTGCAATTTGAACATTTGCTTTTACTCCAGTAGATACTATTACTATATCAGCCTTAACAATTTCTCCATCACCAAGCAAAACTCCAGTAACTATATGATCTCCAACTATTTCTTTGGTAGATGTATTTTTCTTAAATTCAATTCCTATGTTTTTAACTTGCTCTTCTAAAATCAAAGATGCCTGACTGTCTAACTGCCTTGGCAAAATTCTATTAGCCATTTCTAAAACTGTAACTTCAAGTCCATAGTTTCTAAGTTCTGATGCTATTTCAAGACCTAAAACTCCTCCACCAATTATTACTGCATGTTTTTTATCCTTGGCATATTGCTTAATTTCAATGGTATCATTGATGTTTCTCAATGTAAATACACCTTTTTTATCATTACCAGGAATAGGTGGCATAAAACATTCAGCACCAGTTGCAATTATTAGTTTAGTGTACTCCATTTCTGAATTATCATTTAGTATAACCTTCTTATTTTTAGAATCAATTTTTACTGCTTCTTTATCTAAAACTAAATCAACATTGTTTTCTTTTAACCAATTATCTTTTTTAATTGCTATTGAATCAGGTGAAATGTCACGGCTCAACATTTTAGATAATTGCGGTCTATAGTAGCCTTTAACTTGTTCTTTTGAAATAATTGTTAATTTGCTTTTTATATCTCGCTTTCTTATTTGCTCTGCAGCACTCATACCAGCACCACTAGCTCCTATTATTACGAATTTTTCCTCATTATCAGTTGATTTTTTTCCCACTTCTCCATCATCTAATTTTACAAAATATTCAGCACTAACTCCACATACAGGGCAAACATTTGGTGGTTCAACTCCTTCAATTATTTCACCACAAATAGTACATTTCCACTTAAATACTTGATTAGATTCTTGTTTTTTAGTATTAAGTGTAACTTTTTCTGGAACTTTACATGATTGTATTGAATTTCCAAATTGAACACCAAAATCATACGCTAAATACAATTGTTCCTCTGATGGTTTAAATCTTACTTTAAGACCTTCTCCAAAAATTTTAACTCTTATTTGTTTTAGCCTAGCAATTATATTAGGTACTGCCTCTCCACTCCAACCATATGAACCAAATGCAGATGCTATTTTACCCTTATGAATAGGTGCATTCATGCTAGTCAAAAGATTCCATATTGGTTTGAGGGCATCGCCAAGCATTGTTGGAGATCCAAATAAAACACCATCTGCCCAATAAATTCTATCTAAAACTTTAGCCTCATCTTCTACAACCATATCATACAATTCAACTTTAGCTCCAGTTTCTTCGATACCTTTTTTAATTTCATCTGCTAGTTCCTTTGTATACCCATATGCAGATACATAAGGTATAACTACTAATTTACTATCATTTGGATTAGGCTTTTCGGAATACTCTTTAGACAGATTAATAATTTTCCAAGGATCTTCATCAAGAATTGGTCCATGTCCCGTACAAATCATATCTATATCAAGATGCTCAATTCTGTTTATAGCTTGCAAGAAAAATTGTTTATATGGATATAGTATATTTTGATAATAATAGTTAAATGCGCTCAAGTAGTCATCTTGGTTTTTAATAGAGCTTTGCAACACGGTATCTAAAGAATAATGTGCACCAAATGAATCACATGTAAATAAAACCTTGTCTTCTACTATATATGTAAAAATAGTATCTGGCCAATGCAAGAATTTTGCATCTATAAATTTAAATGTTTTATTTCCAAGAGATAATTCCTGAGAATCCTTAACTTCTATAGCATCAAATTGTCTGTTACAAATATGCTTCATAAATTCTATTGCTGATTTAGAGCCAACCAATTTGATTTTAGGATTAATATTAAGCATTTTTTCTATTGAACCAGAATGGTCCGGCTCAGTATGGTTTATAATTATATAATCTACATCCATTATATCAACATTAAGTTCTTTTAATTTTTCCATATACTCATCAAAGAACTTTATTTTTACCGTCTCAATTAACGCTGTCTTTTCACTTCCCTTTACTACATAAGAATTATAAGATGTACCAAATTCTGTATACATTATAATATCAAATACTTTTAAATCAGGATCTAAGCTTCCTACCCAGTAAATATCATCTTTTAATTTTAGTGTTTTCATTTATTTCCTCCTGTATTTATATATTTAAATAATATCTGTCATAAAAGTATAATTACCCAAATAAACAAGAATCAATCAGTAAATTGTTATTTTTGTATCAAATAAACCCCTAGAATAATTAGATTATCCTAGGGGGCTTTACTCATATTTTATTGTTCTAAATCGTTTTGTACATTAGTGATTTCTTCATTATTAGAATTTTCTGTTTTTTCTTTACCTAAGTAATCAGGCAATTCCATACCTGCCATGTTGAACATTTCTTGCATAGGTGGTATAGATTTCATCATTCCTGATAAGAAGTTTGCAGTAGATGTTTTACCATCTTTGTTGCCACCATCCCAAACAGTAACCTTGTCAATTTTAATGTTTTTGATTGCTTCAACCTGAATTTTAACTAGATTTTCCATCTTATCTGCCAACATCAGTCTAACTGCAGAATCTGAATTTCCACCAGCAGCTGAAACTATTTCAGTAAAACCAGAAGCCTGTTTCATCAATATTTCCTGAGTACCTCTAGCTTCTGCCTCCATCTTAGCAAATATTGCATCAGCTTCACCACGAGCTTTTCTTCTAGTTTGTTCTGCTTGTGCTTCTGCTTCAATTTCAAGTTTTTGTTTGTAAATTTGAGCCTCTACGATAATATCAGCTTCCTTAGTAGCACGTTCTTTTGCAGCTCTTGTTTTTTCTGCTGATTCTTCTGCTCCATATGCCTCTTCCAAAGATTTAGCTAACTGAACTTTCTCAGCTGCTGTTGCAAGTCTCAATGCTTCAGCTTCTTGCTCTCTTCTAAGTGCATCTGATTTAGCAACTGTAATCTTTGCAGTATTTTCACCTTCTACAGCAGTAGCGTTAGCACTAGCAACTTTTACTCTTTCATCCCTTTGAGCATTAGCTTCACCTATAGAACCATCTCTATTTTTCTCTGCAACACTTTGTCTTGCATCGTTGATTGCTTTAGCAGCTGCTTCTTTACCAAGAGCATCTATGTATCCTGATTCATCATTGATATCAGTTACGTTAACATTTATTAATCTGAGTCCTATTTTCTTTAATTCCGTCTCAACATTAGAAGATACAGCCTCTAAAAATTTATCTCTATCTGTATTAATTTCTTCTATATCCATTGTTGCTACTACCAAACGTAGCTGACCAAAAATAATATCTTTTGCTAATTCTTGAATTTCACCTAAGCCTAAACCTAAAAGTCTTTCAGCAGCATTTTGCATAATTCCATCTTCTGTAGATACACCTACAGTAAATCTTGATGGAACATCAATACGAATATTTTGTCTACTTAAAGCATTTTTCAAATTAACTTCAATTGATAAAGGTGTTAAGTCTAAATACTGGTATGACTGAATTACTGGCCAAATAAAAGATGCTCCACCATGTATACATTTTGCACTTTTATTTCCCCCTGATAATCCTTTTCCAACCATTCCATAAACTACCAGAATTTTGTCTGATGGACACTTCTTATAACGTGATAACAATGCTATAAGAGTACCAAAGACTAGTAAAACAATTACAATTGTTAAAATAAGTTGTGGCATTTAATAATTCCTCCCTTTAATTATGTTTTTTAATCTTGTCTCTCAACAAGTAATGTATTAATATCTATAATAGCAACAACACGAACCATAGTTCCTGTTGAAAGTGGTTTATAGCTATTTGTCATAGCATTAACTTCTGTTAATCTCTCTTGAATAATTATTTGTATTTTTCCAGAACCTGATTGTTTTGCAGGAATTGTTAAATATACTTGACCCGTATGACCAATTGCATTTCTAATATTAATATTACCATTACGCTGCATTTTGGATATTAAATAAAACATCATTGCAATTACAAACATTCCAATCAAACCACAAATAGTAGCTATAAAAAATACTACAAATGTATTGAGCCCACTTTCTGCTAATACAACACCTACCCAACCAAATAATGAGAAAAATGCAACAATTCCCCTAATAGAAAAAAACCTTAAACTAGATGCACTTTCTATAGTATCGATAGTGCTTGACTCAGCAATAGTATCACTAGAAAAATCAACATTGGAATCTATATTTGCATCTATTTGACTACCAAAATCTACATTTTCACCACCATCAAAATCTACATCGCTATCTCCATTACCAATACCTAAAATACTTAAAATAGTCTGCAAAACTAAAATTACAGTAGCTGGAACTGCACAATAATAAAACACTTGCTCCAATGTAGTTAATCCGTCCCACCATTCAGTCATAGCTATACCCCCTATCATTATACGTATCACATATTTGTATTTTTGTTAATAACTAACTTCGTGGCATACTATAAAGTTTATGCTCTATCTTCCAAATTATGTATAATATCATTATACATCATTGTTGTCGAAAAGGAAAGAAAATTGTTTAATCAAATTGTTTTATATTTAACCATCTTAGTTTTAAAATGAAAAAGCAACCATTGATTACCAATGATTGCTTTTTCATTTTTATTAATTTATGGCCATATTTTATTAGCTTTCAATCCAGTCCACAATTCATCTCCATCTTCTTCATAGATATAATCATGGCTATTTGTTGCTTCTTCAACTGCTTCATAGTACCAAGCTGTTGGTAAATTATCTGGCCAGAACATTGCATCTGGGTGAATATTTTCTTCTGGAACTGCTCTTTCAAGTACATTGTTAATTAATGTCATTGATTCCGCTCTCGTTATATCCTGATTAGGTCTAAAGGTATTATCTTCATAGCCCTTAATCCAGCCTTTAACTTCAGAAGAAGTAATATATTTTTCTGCCCAATGCCCTGTAATGTCTGTAAAGTTGCTATTGTTATTTAACTCTAGTTTATCAAACTTAGCTGCTATAGTAGCAAATTCTGCTCTTGATATTGGATCTGATGGTTTAAATGTACCATCTAAATATCCTTCCAATATTCCTGCATTATATAATGTTGATATAGCCCTGTTTGACCATCTATCAGATGTCATATCTTTAAATGGGTTTGTATCGCTAAGCAAATCGTTCCTGCTCTCATCAGTCAACAATCTGTAGAAAATCATCGCAACTTCTTCCCTCGTTATATTGTTGAGAGGTCTTACATCCCCCTCAGGATAACCTATGACGTACGCAAAGTGGTCTAATTTTTCTAGCTCAGCCAATGGGATTATTGGATCATCGATTATTACAGGTGGATTTGGTCTTTTTGATCTGTTTCTATCATAGTACAAATCTAATGTAGTAGTTGTTTCAGATATTATAGCCGTTCCAGTAATTGCAGAACCTGTAATCGCCGAACCTGTAGTTGTATCAACTACAACAACCTTTTCAACTGTATTAGTACTTGTTGTATAAGTAGAATATGTGTATCCTGAATCATAGTGTAGCTGTACGTAATTTGTTACATCTTCAGTAATTGAACCTTCACCATCTTCTGTGTATCTCTGATTGTAACTATTAGTGTTGTATCCAGTTTCATAGTTCCAGTTGATTGTGTAGAAATCAGATTCTTCTATAACTTCATAATCTGAATAGTAGAAATTAATTATATTATCCTCTACACCCAATGTTATAGTTTTTTCAATTCTACCAACTTTATTTTTACCCTCGATGTCTATTGCATATTCAGTTATTTCATCTCCAAAAGTTTGACCTGTGACAAATTTTTGTTCAGCTAAAACTTTATTTGTTCCTGATTCTAAATATTTTACAACATACTCTAAATCCGTTCTAACCTTGTAATAGAATTTCATTACATTATCAGACTCGCCTAAAGTTATTGATTTACTTGTTGGGTCTTGTTTTACATATCCTACAAAGTCAATTGCACTTTCTGTAACTGTATCGCCAAATACATTACCACCAACTACCTTAGAATCCAAATTAGTATTTGTATCCTCGTCTACATAGTAAACGGTGTAGCTTATTCCTGTATTCGGTGTCCATTGTGCATATAAAGTTACATCTTCTGCTGGCATTTGGAATATTTCTTCTTCATCATAAGAATCTCCTGTGCCATTAGCCTTTGTATTCCATCCTGTGAATGTATTACCCGCTTTTTCAAATGGATTCCCAATTGCTTCAACAGGCGAACCATATTTGTATACTTCATCAGGAGTAGTTCCTGTTCCACCATTTGCATCGTAGTATACAGTGAATGATTTGAGAGTATTTGTTATAACAATATAGTATGGACCGTCTACTGCACGTACGACAGATTCATAACCTTCTAATTCATCTTCAGTCACCCTATAATCAATATAGTCTCCGTTACTATCGAATTTTGGCAAATTAGAGAATGTTACTTCATCATATGTTTCATTAGGAAACTTCAATTCCATATGATTAATTTGATTTTCGCCAACCCACAATCTTATTGTTATAGATGGTTTCGTGTTAATTTCATCTGATTTCATAAGCATTGCAACTTGTGGTCTTTCATCATCGGCCCAGTCTTTTCTTACATGTATATCTGTAGCTTCGGTGTTTGTAACTATATAGCTTCCATCTTCGTTTTTAGTAACTTTTGATATATAGCCGTCTACATTAACTTCATCTACAGTGTACTGGATTTCATTACCTTGACCATCATATTTTGGTGCTACGAAAGTTCCAGTCCATTCAGGTTCAGTTAATGTTAAAGTGTCAGCTATTCTTTCACCATGCAATAAATTTATAACTACACCTTCGTTTTGGTAATAATCACCTATCCATACCTTAGTTACAGGTATTTCTATGGTAATTGCTGTAAAGTTTGCTATATAAGTTGCTGATACATTCAAACCACTAACTAGTGCAGGTACAAAGAGTTCATCTGTTCCAACAATATTTCCCTCTTCGTCTGTCCAGTTTACAAATGTGTATCCTGTTGATGCTGATGCTGTTGATCCAACTGCTACTCCTGTTGCTGGTGCCAGTATCTCACTTGCTGAGCTTACTGTTCCGCCTGTAGAGTCTTTATAGTTTATTGTTACTTTTGCATCTTCTTTCCAGATTGCATATAGAGTATCTCCGCCTACTGGCATTGTGAATAATGCTTTATCTGCATATTCTACTGTTCCTGTCGCTGTTGTACTCCAACCTTCAAATGTGTGTCCTGCTTTTGTAAATGCATTCTCATTTAAATCAAATACTGTTCCTGTTGGTTTTACGCTATTTCCCATTGTGCCTGCTCCACCATTAGCATCATATACTAATGTTTGGTCTGCTGCACTCCAGATTGCATATAGAGTATCTCCACCTACTGGCATTGTGAATGATGCTTTATCTGCATATTCTACTGTTCCTGTCGCTGTTGTACTCC
>NZ_JAGGKS010000015.1 GCF_017873955.1 Sedimentibacter acidaminivorans
GCTGATAAAGCGGAAGATAAAAACACGATTAAGTGTGAAGTAAATGAAGTTGTAGAAGGGATAAATGGATATACTATAATTTTTAATAATAAAAACAGTGAAAATATAAATTCGAATTCTCGCATATGGTTCAAAGTTAAAAAAGAAGTTTGGGATAAAATAAATATAAAGGAAAACATATATTTAAAAATTCCAGAAGATACAATTTTGATGTTAGAGTAAATTAACAACTCAAAAAATTATAAATAACTTTCAAATATTTTTTCCAATAAGTCATCTGAGAATGTTTTAATTTCTTGTTCAAGAATAAGGTATTTTTCTAAAAAATCAATGCATTCTGGGGTTAGAGTGGATCCTCCTCCATAAATTCCACCTATTTTTCGTTCTAATAATTTAAAGCCAAGGGCTTCTTCAGCACCCTTTATCATTTTATTAGCTTTTGAATAGGATAAGTTAATTTTCTTTGCAGCAGAATTTAACGATTCACATTCTTTTATACACTCTAAAAGAGATACAACGCCTGGTCCAAAAAAAATATTTTCTTTAGCTAATCGAATTCGTAAAGCACAATGCAAATTTTCCATAATAGTCTCCTGAATTTAAAAAAAACATATATATATATATATATATTATCAAATATTATCAAATATTATAAAAATTGCAATAATTAAAATTATAATTTAATTATTCTTCATTATTTTCCATTAGAATGAGTGAACATAGAATAAATAATGGTAAAAATAACATTAGCAGGCGATAAAAAAGATATAATATAAGAAAATTATATCTTTTTTTTATTAAAAAATGCTTTACTAAAATAAATTATATGATAATATAATAACATAGTGGTTTTGAGGAAAACGATTTTACTACAACTACGTTTTTTTCTGAAATACTAAAAAATTTGATCAGTTGAATTTTTATTGTTAGGACAAGTATAATGTGGAGGTAATTTTATGTTAAAGATACCTAAGGAATGTATTGAACTAATATTTGAACAATCAGGAATCATAGCCATAACGGACGAAAATGCAAAATATATCTATGTAAATAAAAGGTGGCAGCAAGATACAGGAATTTTGGAAAGTGAAGCAATTGGAAAATATGCTTGTGACCTTATAGACGGATCAAGGGCTATGGCGGCTATACAATCTAAAAAATCATATACTGCTGATTATTTTATTAGGAAAAAAGATGGTAGTAGTCTTCCAGGCATTATGACATATAAGCCTATTTTAAAAAACAATGAAGTTTTGTGCTGTTTTATATTTTCATCATTTTTAAGTATAGATCAGGCATATCATTTTCTAGAAAAAATAGAAACTATTAATGCACAATATGAATTTTTAAAGTCAGAAATGTTAAAAAGAAATGGAGCAAAATATAGTCTTGAGGATATCATTGGGAAAAGTGATGCTATAAAAAAACTTAAAGAACAGATTTATCAAGCAGGGTCATCGGACTCAACGGTTCTCATTTCAGGTGAAACTGGTACAGGTAAAGAAATAGTGGCACATTCAATTCATAGCTGCAGCTTAAGAAACATTTTTCCATTTGTAAAGGTAAATTGTTCAGCAATTCCACCAAGTTTAATGGAATCTGAATTTTTTGGATATGAAGAAGGGACTTTTACTGGAGCAAAAAAGGGAGGAAGGCGAGGTAAATTTGAAAAGGCACATTTAGGAAGTATTTTCTTAGATGAAATAAACCAACTTGATTTGTCTATGCAGCCAAAGTTATTGAGAGTATTACAGGAAAAAGAAATAGAGAGATTAGGTAGCAGTGAAAGCATTAGTATTGATTCTCGTGTAATTGCAGCTACGAATGTTTCATTGGAAGAAATGATAAAGAATAACAAATTTCGTGAAGACTTATATTATCGTTTAAATATTATTAACATTTTCATACCGTCCATTCGAGATAGAAGCGAGGATATACCATTATTAGCAAATAATATTATTAGTAAATTAAATATAAAAATGGGAAGAGAAATTGAAGGTATATCCAGAGAAGCATTAGAATATTTGAAACAACGAAATTGGCCCGGCAACGTAAGAGAATTACAAAACATCATTGAAAGGGCAATAAATGTCTCTTGGAAGAATGAGTTAAATTTGGAAGACTTCAAAAAAGAAGAAAAACTTGAAGCAGAAAGACCACGTGACATCAAAAGGGAAGAGTTTACTTACAATGATATAGATAAACCATTAACTGAGAGAAAGAGAAGTCTTGAAAAAGAGGCAATTTTAAAAACGTTAAAGTCTTGCAATAATAATAAATCTAAAACAGCAAAAGTATTAGGAATATCAAGAACTCTTCTTTATCAGAAATTAGAAAAGTATAAAATTAGTTAAATGCAATTTTGTAAACAAAGGTTTACAATGAATGTATAGTTAAGTTTACAGTGTACACGGCGTGTACACTTTTTTTTGTGCATATAAAAGGGATTATTATATAGTAAAATAATTTTTTTTATTGTTTAGTTCGGTGCGTTCAGCTTGTTTAAAATTTTAAATTAAATATTTATAAGTAACTTTTTTTTATTGGCATGTCTCTTGCTATTAATTGGAGTGTGACTGATAGTTATTTAATTAACAATTTTTTAGAACCAAATAAGCTATTAATCAAAAAATCAAGAAGGAAGAAGGTAGTAGAAATGTTTGATTTCACAGACAATCAACTGGAGTTGCAACAAAAGGTACGGGAATTTGTAGCTGAATATATAACCCCAAATCTTAAGTTGATCGACACAGGGGATGTTCCAGAATCAATATTTAAGGCTTGGTTTGAAACTGGACTTGTATGTCTTGTTGCACCAAAAGCAGTAGGTGGAATAGAGCTCGATACAAAAAGTTGCGCTATAATTATGGAGGAGTTAGGATATGGAGATGTTGGAATTGCTACAGCATTTGGTGCTAACAACCTTGGATCGTATCCACTGCTAATTTCTGGAACCTTGGAACAGCAAAAGCAACACTTCGGCCCCATTTTAGAAGGTAAATATGGAGCATTTGCACTTACTGAGCAAGGAGCTGGTTCGGATGCTGGTGCGGTAGCAACAACAGCGGTAAGAGAAGGTAATGAATACATATTAAATGGATCAAAATGCTTTATTACACAAGGCGGTTTTGCCATTGATATGAAATCTTCGATGGTAGTATTTGCTTCTACAGATAGAACAAAAGGAAGTAAAGGACTAAGTGCTTTTCTTGTAAAAGGTGGTACTCCTGGAATCAAGGTTGGAAAAATTGAAGATAAAATGGGGATTAGAGGATCACAAACAGTAGAATTAGTAATAGAAGATCTAAAAGTTCCTGCATCTTCGCTACTTGGATCAGAGGGAGATGGAATGAAAATAGCAATGAAAACACTAGATTCAGGTCGTCTTATGGTTGCTGCACAAGCTGTTGGATGTGGTCAATCAGCATTAGATGCAGCGGTAGAATTTGTAAAAAATCATAAAGAGGGAGTTAAACCTCTTGCAAAGCAACAGGCTATAGCTTTCAAGATTGCCGAAATGGAAGCACATGTTACAGCAGCCAGGTTATTGGTTTACAGAGGAGCTTTATTAAAAGACAGTAAACAACCATATTCTCATCATTCTGCAGTAACAAAACTTTTTGCTACTGATATGGCAATGAAAGTTGCTAATGATGCTTTGGATATAATGGGTACTTATGGTTACACAAAAGATTCTAAAATTGAAAAAATTTGGAGAGATGCAAGGATTCTTTCGATTTATGAAGGAACTAATCAAGTTCAAAGGTTAGTTATTTCCGGCGGATTGCTGAGATAATAAAAGGTAGGAGGTGTTAGAATTGAACTTAGAATTAACAAAAATTCAACAATTGATAAGTAGAAGTATGTCTGATTTTGCAAAAGCTAATTTACAACCAATAGCTTATGAGGATGATAGAAGTGGACGATTTCCAGAAGAAGCTATTGAAGAGATGGCTAAAAATGATTTTTTCAATATTAATGTACCTCAAGATTGTGGTGGAAGAGGAACAGATTTTTATAGCGTAGCTTTAATGGCAGAGGAGTTTGGAAAAGCTAATGGTGCTGCAGCTTCCATAGCTATGGCTCACATTGTTTTAGCAATAGATACTATCGCAAGGCATGGTACTTTGGAACAAAAAGAAAAATATATACCATTGTTAAAAAAAGGTGAAAAATTAGGTGGTTATGCTTTTGCAGAATCTGGTGCATCTTTAGCATCAGGAGAAGAAAAAGTTATTGCATCTAGAAGCGGTCAAGATTATTTATTAACAGGTAAAAAAAATTATGTTGCAAATGGTGGGGTTGCAAATATTTACATCGTTATAGCACAAGTTAGCGAAGAAGAAGGACAAAATAACATTTCTGCTTTTATAGTAGAAGCTGAAGGTGTAAAAGTCACAAGAAATATTGATAAATTAGGATTAAGAGCTTTTCCAACAACAGAATTGGAATTCAATAACACTAAAGCTCAATTGCTTGGAACTGAAAATCAAGGTTTGAAAATTGCAGCAGAGATTCAAGCTCGATTTGATATCGCATCAGCAGCAATAGCCATAGGAATAGGAGAAGCAGCCTTAGAGGAAACTTCTAACCACTGTAAAACACGTATACAGTTTGGCGCTCCAATTGGAAAACTTCAAGCTGTTCAATGGATGCTGGCTGAAATGGCAACTAATTTACACACTCTGAAAACGCTGACCTATCAAGGAGTAGCATGTGTTGATTCAAATGGTGATTATACAAAGGAAGCAACATTTATAAAAATGTTTGCTAGAAAAGCAGCATTTGAAATAGGAACAAATGCAGTTCAGATTCATGGGGGAACTGGCTACAGCAGAGAAGCTAATATTGAAAGATATTTTAGAGATTTGAAAGGTTTATTCTTAGTTGAAAATATAAGCGAATATCCAGAAAAGATTATAGCTGGAAATATATTAAAATAATATATAAAAATTAAAGGAGGTGCCTTAATTGAATATTTTAAATAATTTTGAATATTTTAAACCAAAAACAAAAAGCGAAGCTTTAGAGTTAGTGAAAAATCTAGGCGACAAGGCGAAAATTTTAGCTGGGGGAACAGACCTAATAATTATGATGAAGGAAAAAATGATAAAACCTGAAGCCATAATTGATATAGGTGATATTGATGAACTTAAAGGAATTGAATGTAAAGAAGGATGTGGAGCTGAAATAAAAGCTTGTACAACAATTGAATATATAGAATCTTCAAGCGAACTAGCAAAAAAATATCCAGCACTTACTTTTGCTGCAAGTCAACTTGGGTCAAAACAAGTAAGAGTTATGGCAACTATAGGAGGTAATAGCTGTCATTCATCACCTGCAGCTGAAACTCCTACACCACTTTCAGCACTAGGGGCTAAAGTTGTAATTAGTAGCTTAGAAGGAGATAGAGAATTACCAATTGAGGGGTTCATTCATGGAAATAGAAAAAATGATTTAAAGCCAGGAGAAATTTTATCAAAATTTATACTTCCTGAACCAGTAAAAAATTCAGCATGTCGTTATGGTAATATAGGTCTCAGAAACGCAATGGAAATTGATGCGGTTAATATGGCTGTAAATATAGAATTAGATGAAGATAAAGCTACAATTAAAAATGTAAAACTAGTAATGGGCTCTGTTGCTATAAAACCGTTAGTGTCAGAAAAAGTTCCAACTATATTAAATGGACGAAAGTTAAATGATGAGCTTGTAACAAAAGTTGGTGAAGCTGCACAAAGTGAAGCAAAACCAATTTCAGATGTAAGAGCTTCTGCTGAATATAGAACAGATGTAATAGGTGCTTTGGCACGTAGACTAGTTAAAGAATCATATGAAGCTGCAAGGGAGGCGTAGAGATGGAAAAACAAATAATTAAGTTAGATATAAATAATCAAATTCACGAAGTTGCTGTAACGCCTATGGATCTTTTAGTAGATGTAATAAGAAAACAAATTGGACTTACTGGAACAAAAAAAGGATGCGGTCAAGGGGATTGCGGTGCATGTACTGTTATAATTGATGGAAAAGCACAGCTAGGATGCCTTAAACTTGCCATTGCTTGTGAAGGTAAAAAAATTACAACAATAGAAGGAATTGCAAATCCTGAAACAGGAGAATTGCACCCATTGCAACAATCATTTTTGGATCATGGAGCTGTGCAATGTGGATTTTGTACACCTGGGATGATCTTATCTACAAAAGCATTATTAGATAGCAATCCAAATCCAACAGAAAATGAAATTAAACATGCGCTTGAAGGAAATACATGTCGTTGCACTGGATATATATTGATTCTTGAAGCTATTGAGTCATATGTAAAAGCTCAATCAGAAGGGGAGGTGTAATAAATGGGAAAAATGTATGAAGTATCAAACAAATATAATAACTATAAAGAATATACAAGAGAATTTACTGAAGTAGGAAGAAATATTCCTCGTTTGGACGGAGCAGCAAAGGTTACTGGTAAACAACAATATACAGATGACTTAGTTCTTCCAAGAATGGTATATGGCAAAATTTTAAGAAGCCCATATGCGCATGCAAATATTAAAAGTATTGATTATAGTGAAGCACTTAGATTAGATGGAGTTTTAGGTGTTATTACAGGTGAAGATTGTCCAATACCATATGGGATAGTTCCTCACAACTGTAATGAGACTGCACTAGCAGTTGGAAAAGTTCGCAATTGGGGTGAAAGTGTTGCAGCTGTTGCAGCTATTGATGAAGTTACAGCTGAAAAAGCATTAGAACTTATTAAAGTAGAATATGAAGTTCTTGAAGCTATTGTAGATCCTAGAGAAGCACTAAAAAGAGACGATTTAAGAATACATGAAGATCACCCAAATAACATTGCATATGAAGGTGTTCAAGTTTATGGAGACCCAGATAAGGCTTTAAAAGAATCTTCTTATGTATTAGAACAGGAATATTATTCTTCTTATGTAAATCATGCTTTTCTTGAACCGCAGTCAGCAATAGCTGATTTTGATAAAAATACAGGAAAGCTTCATTTATATGCAACTTGCCAGGTTCCTCACTATACTCATCAACAGCTTTCTAAGGTTCTTGAAATGCCTATGAATAAAATAAGGATAACTGTTCCTCTTCTCGGAGGAGGATTTGGTGGAAAAAGTGTTGCATCACAAGCTGATTTTTGCTCATCAATTCTTTCAAAGAAAATTGGCAGACCAGTTAAAATTACATATGAAAGAAGCGACGTATTTGCAACAAGCAATGGTCGTCACCCATGTTATATGAAATTTAAAATGGGATTTGACAAGGATGGAAAAATTACTGCCGTTGATTTTAACAATATTATGGACGGCGGAGCTTATTCAGGATGGGGTATAGTAGTGTTGTTCTACACAGCATCTATGGTTCATATTCCTTATAAAGTTCCTAATGTTAGGTTTGATGGCAAGAGAATATACACTAACAAACCTACATGTGGTGCTCAACGTGGGCTTGGAGGTGTACAGCCTAGATTTGCAATGGAGCAAATGCTTGATGAAGCTGCAGCTCACTTTGGAATGAGCCCATATGAAATAAGAATGTTGAATGCAGTTGAATCTGGTTATACAGCAAAGAGTATGATGTATGTGCCACACTCAGAATATAAAAAATGTTTAGAAAAAGTAGTTGAAATGTCTGATTACAAAGAAAAACATGGTAAATTACCTTATGGGAAAGGAATAGGACTTTCGGGAGGATATTATATTTCTGGTACATCTTATACACTATATCTTTCTTATAAACCTCATACTGTGGCAACCATTAAAATTGATGAAGAAAATGGCGTAACATTATTCTGTGGAGCTACTGATATAGGTCAGGGTGTAGATACTGTTATGGCTCAGATGACAGCAGAAACACTAGGCGTTAAAACAGAAGACATTCACGTAGTTACAAGAGATACTGAATTATCAACATTTGACCTTGGAACATTCGCAAGTCGTTTAACTTTTGCAACAGGTTGGGCTATCAGACAGGCGGCTGATAAAGTGAATGCAGAATTATTCCCTGTAGCAGCATCTATGATAAGTTGTAGAGGAGATGAAGTTGCGGTTAAAGATGGTATGTTTTATTCAATTTATGAAAAGAAGAAAAAACATGTGCCATGGGCGGATGTAGTAACAATGTACATTGAATCAAATGGACCGCTTTCATGCACGGGACAGTTCACTCCTCCAAGACGTAAAGGAATTCAACAAGGTGGAAATATTGGACACTCACCAACATTTGGTTTTAGTGCTCAAATTGCAGAAGTAGATGTTGACCTTGAAACAGGTAAGGTAAATGTTACTAAAATTACAGAAGCAGGTGATTGTGGTCAACCAATTAATCCAATGAGTTGTGACGGTCAAGTTCATGGTTCAATACAAATGGGATTAGGTCAGGCATTGTATGAAGAAATGAAAGTTGCAGCAGATGGAAGAATGCTTAATCCATCATTCCACGATTATAAACTTCCTACTATTTCTGATATGCCAAAAATAGAGGCTTCTATTGTTGAATCATATGATCCATCAGCACCATATGGAGGTAAAGAATCTGGAGAAGGGCCTATACAACCTACTATACCTGCAATATTTAATGCGGTATATGATGCAATAGGTGTGAGATTTACAGAAATGCCTTTAACTCCTGAAAAAGTATTAAATGCTATTAAAACAAACAAAGTTGGCAAATAAACTATTTCAAGAAATAAAAACTTTTTTCTAGGATTTATTTATAGGCTTAAATTACAGTGACAGCTTGCTGTCACTGTAAAACAAGATATGTGAGATAAGAGGTGGAAAAATGAAATCTAAAAATTTAGCAACTCAAATTTTTGTGGGAAAAACCTTGAATTGTGAAATTAAAATAAATAGTAAAGTGAATTCATATGGGCTCTATAATAGTAGTTTCCTATAGATGTTTACTCGTAAAAAAATAAACTTATTAAGAAAAGAGGAGAACAGAAATGAGAGAATTAAAATTTAGAGCTTGGGATGATGAAGCTAAAAGAATGTACTCACCAGAAGGATTAGAACAACCAGAAATTCAAGATAATACAAAAAAAACAATTTACTCATATTTATCTTTTGGAGTACTTTGTATCTATGACTTTAGGGATAAAGAACCTATCGAGTTTGTTCCTATGCAATCTACAGATTGGTATGATAAGAATAATAAGGAAATTTATGAGGGAGATATTGTTCAGATTGGTGATACTATTCATCAAATTATTTGGAGTGAAGATATAGCTGGCTTTGTAGTTTTATCTACAGATGGTATGGCTTTAATGGGAGGAGATTACTTAAGAGACGAAATAGAAATAATTGGAAACATTTATGAAAATCACGATTTAATAAATTATAAATGTTAGGAGGAATTTAAAATGAGATTAAAAGACACAAAGTTCCTCTTGAATTTGTTAAATGATAAAATGGTAGATTTTTATTTAGAAGATGATATGTTTGAAATTGAGGGAAAAGCAAAGGCAGTTAAAGGAGAAATTATTATTGAGGTGCTTTACGCTGTAGAACATATTATGGAAATGAGCGGGGAGTTTCTAAAGATTCAAGATAGAAATAGAAAATTATTTGCACAAAGAATTGATACAGGAAAGATTTTTGAAATGGAGATTAACCGTGTTTATGATAAGTTAAAAGATCCAATAGTAGAAGATTTTCTTGAAATGAAAAAATTAGGTGTTGAACAATTTTTTAAAAAAGATACAGATACATTAGTTTGGTTTGATGATGAAACAGAAAAATGGGTTATTGAATTAAATAAAATTAATATGTATTTTTGTGGAGAAAGAACTTCTTACAGCACATTGGAGCAATTGTTTGATTCAAATAAAGAATATATAGATGGAATCTGGCAGGCTGTTTACTTTAGTTCGGAAGCAGAACTAGTCCAAATTGATATTAGTAGATAGAAAGAGGAGTTGCTATGGGAAAAGTAATTATTGAATCTAACTATAGAAGGTTCGATCCAGTGGGGCAAAGCGAAATGTGTGAAAATTGTCCATCTAGTTGTAAAACATCATGTGCTAGAATGATGATGGCAAATCACGACATCGATGAAGAGCAAGACTTTAAGGACTTTGAGGATTTGAGAAAATACAAAAAAAATTTAAAGAAATGACACCATTTTATCAGATGATTTAGTCTTGAAAATTATTTCTTAAATCCTAATTCGTCAAACTACAAATGAAATGAACTATAGTAGTGATTGTTAAATAATAATCAAAAAATGGAGGTAATAAAATGGATCTCAAAAAGAAAAGATGGTTTATTCTTGGTGCAAGTTTGATAATTAACCTTTGTATAGGCTCTGGTTATGCTTGGAGTGTTTATGCAGGACCACTTATTAAAACATTCGGTTGGACTGCTGCTGCAACAGCTTTAACGTTCACTATTGCTAATGCAATTAGCCCTGTTTGTATGATTACAGGAGGAAAAATTCAGGATAAATTTGGTCCAAAGTGGGTTATTTTTTCAGGAGGAATACTATTTGGCGGTGGTATTTTATTGTCTGGATTTACTAAATCTTTAACTTGGTTGTATATAAGTTATGGAATTATAGCTGGTAATGGGATGGGTCTTGTTTATAGTTGTACAATTGCAAATACAGTAAAGTTTTTCCCTGATAAAAGAGGACTAGTGTCAGGTTTAGCTACTGCAGGTTATGGGTTTGGTCCGGTTTTATTAGCACCAATTTCACAAAGTTTAATTGCTAGCAATGGAGTGTTGTTTACTTTTAGAACATTAGGAACGGTGTACATTATTGTTATATTAATAGGTTCACAGTTTATAGCTAAAGCACCAGCAGGTTACAAGCCAGAAGGTTGGGAACCACCAGCAGTGACATCAAATTCTGCTGTAACAGGCAAAGACAAAACTTGGTCTCAAATGCTTGCAGATCCTCTGTTTTATTTGTTGTTTACAATGCTTACAATTGGTGCTACATCTGGACTAATGATTATCAGTCAGGCTTCTCCAATTGCACAAGAAATTATAGGTGTAAGCCCACAACAAGCTGCATTTGCAGTAAGTTTAGTTGCTATTGCAAACATGAGTGGACGTGTTGGATGGGGAGCTATTTCTGACAAAATTGGCAGATATAATGCATTGCCGATTATGTATTTAATTTCTGCAGGGGCTATGTTTTCTTTATCAACTGTAGGAAGTGGTCAATTTGGACTTTTTATAATATTTGCAATGCTAATAGGCTTTTGCTTTGGTGGATTTATGGGAGTGTTTCCAGCCTTAACTGCTGATAGTTTTGGTCCTAAGAATAATGGTGTAAACTATGGATTTATGTTTGCTGGATTTGCTCTTGGTGGATATATAGGACCTATCATGGCAGCTACTATTAAATCAAGTAATAATGGAGATTATACAAATGCATTTCTAATAGCAGTAGCTATGAGTTTGGGAGGAATTGCAATTACCTATATTGTTAAGTCAATGAGAAAAAAAGCATCGCAAGTTGCAGAATTAAAAAAAATTTAACTTAATAGTCTTGCATCTATTTAAATAAAGTTTATATACGAGGTGGTGTAAGTTTGAGCCTAATAGATAGTATGAGGAAAATTGAGATTACTGTGCTTAATGTTGACAGCATACCATGCAGTATAATTGGTAATAATATGATTTTTAATTTTGAAGGCAAAATGTTAACAAAGCCTTGGATTCTTAAATGGCCAATGCCATGGATAGAAAAAGAATTTATAAAAATAGCTTTAGAACAGGAGTCTGTTACTAAAAAAACATACAAAAGAATATACAATCATGAAGAGCCTGACCAATACGTAGATGTATTAGTTTATAGCTATATTGACTTAACGGTTTCTCAATTGGTAGATCAAATATCAGATTATTATCCGGATAGAGAAGCTGTGGTAAATAATAGTGGAAGCATACGATTAAAATATAAGTACTTAAAAAAACAAATATCAAATCTGGCAAAAGGACTATTATCTATTGGTGTACAAAAAGATGACAAAATATCTGTATGGGCAGTTAATTCTCCTGAGTTTATAATAGCTCAATTTGGTATTTGCAAGGCAGGAGGAATTTTTGTTCCGCTAAATGCATATGAAAAGCAAAATAGAATGGAAGTTTTGCTAAAAAGTTCAGATACAAATACCTTAATCATGCAAGTAGGTTACAAATCGACTGAAAATATTGAATTGCTTTATAGTATGATTCCTGAACTCAAAGAATGCATTAAGGGAAATTTAAAATCTGAAAAATTTCCTATGTTGAAAAATGTTATTGTAATAAGCGAAGATGAGTATTCTGGAATGTTTAAATGGACAGACATTTTAGAATATGGAGAAAATTTAGCAGATGATGTTTTAGATGAATGTCAGAAAAATTTTAATCATGATGATGTCGCTCATATTATTTTTACGTCAGGAAGTACTGGGACACCTAAAGGTGTTATGTTGAGCCATGAGAATATAATTGAAAATGCAGAATCAATGTCGGATAGAATGGAACTAACTGAAAATGATATTATGTGTATACAGGCACCTTTGTTTCACTGTTTTGGGACTGTAGCATGTTCAATGGCCGCAGTTACTAAGGGATGTTCTATGATTATGGTAAAAAAGTTCAAGACTGAAAATACGCTAGCTTTAATAGAGAGAGAAAAATGTACTGTTTTGTCTGGTGTACCAACATTGTTTGTTGCTTGCATTGAGCAAATGCAAAAAACATATTACGATACTTCATCTATAAGGACTGGAATTGTTGCAGGTGCGTCATGCTCTAGTAAAATGATTGAAGAAATTAATAGCGTAATGGGAATTCAAAATATTATTGTTTCTTATGGACTTACGGAAACTTCACCATGTGTTACTGCTACATATGCGAACGATTCGCTTGAAATAAGAACAACAACTGTAGGAAAAACAGTTCCTGGAGTTGAAGTTAAAATTATGGATGTTTCTACAAAAGCAAGTGCTGCATCAGGACAGGACGGGGAAATATTAGTTAAAGGATATAATGTTATGAAAGGGTATTATAAAATGCATGAAGAAACTGAAAAGGCTATAGACAATGAAGGATGGCTGCATACAGGAGATATTGGTTGTTTAACTCATGATGGTTATTTATGTATGAAGGGAAGAAGTAAAGATATAATCATAAGAAGTGGTGAAAATATAAGTCCAATGGAAATAGAAAATTATCTATTAACACATGAAGACGTTTCGGAAGTATGTGTAATAGGAGTTCCGGACTACCTTTGTGGTGAAGAAATCATGGCATTTGTTAAGTTGGAAGGTAAAATAAACCTTACAGAAGACGAAATTAAAGAATTTTGCAAAGGGAAAATTGCATCAAATAAAATACCTAGATATATAGTTTTTGTTGAAGAATTTCCTTTGTCTGATTCTGGGAAAATTTTAAAAAGAGAATTACGTAAATTAGCCTTAAAAATAATTGAAAATAAAGAAGTTTGTGAATGTCAAGTTTAAAATTACAATTATAAAGGAGATATTAATATGGCGAAGGTAATTAGTTTAAAAGAAGCTGCAAATTTATTTCAGGATAATATAACAGTTGCTTCTGCATCGTTTGGTTTGGCTGGCTGGCCAGAAGAAATTGCAATAGCAGTTAGTAATAGATTTGACGATACTGGGCATCCCCAAAATATTACTCATGTGCATGCGGCTGGAATAGGAAACTGGGGAAAAGGTCCAAAAGGCGAGAGGGGAGAATGTGTTTGGGCTAAGGACGGTTTATTGACTAAATTTATTGGCTCACATGCAGGATCATCACCTACATTAATAAACAAGATTGTAGAAAATAAAATAATGGCATGGAATTTACCACTAGGTACCTTAATCCAATTATTTCATGAAGAAGGCAGAAATGCTCCTGGATTGCTTTCTAAAACGGGGCTCGGAACATTTGTAGATCCTCGCTATGATGGAGGAAAACTTAACCCAATGACAAAAGAAAGTGGAGAAGAGGTCGTTGTACATATACCTGATTTTTTTGGAGAAGAATATTTGTTCTATAAGTCAATTCCTATTGACATTGGATTTATGAGAGGTACGACTGCTGATGAAAATGGTAATATAACATGTGAAAAAGAAGCTTTAAATCTAGAGATGTTATCAATTGCTCAAGCAGCTAAGGCAAATGGCGGTATAGTAATTGTACAAGTGGAATCAATTGCAAAAGCTGGTTCTTTAAATCCAAAACTTGTTAAAGTTCCTGGAATTTATGTAGATTATATAGTTGTTTCTGAAGACCCAGAAAACATAATGCAAACGCAGGGAACAAAATTTAACAGAGCATTTACTGGTGAAGTTAGAATTCCATTAGAAGGAAATCTTCAACCAATTCCTTTTGATGAAAAAAAAGTTATGCTTCGACGTTTAACTATGGAAATAAAACCTGGATATAAGTGTAACTTTGGTATAGGGACTCCTACTTATACAGGGAATGTTATGTCTGAAGAGGGTTGTGCTGATAAAATAACAATGATTTCAGAATCTGGAAGCATTGGCGGAGTGCCAGGAGGAGGAAATGATTTTGGTGCGCATTGGAATATTGAAGCATCTTGTGATCAGGGAGATCATTTCAGTTTCTTTGATGGGGGTGGATTAGATTTTGGTGTATTTGGATTAAGCGAAGTAGATAAAGATGGAAATGTAAATACAAGTCTCTTAAATGGAAAAATCATGGGAGTAGGTGGATTTTTAAATATCGCAGCTACCGCTAAGAATGCAATGTTTATTGGTACATTCACGGCAGGCGGTATTAAATGTAAAGTTGAGGAAGGAAAAATGATTATAGTTAAAGAAGGTAAATTTAAAAAATTTGTAAAAAGTTGTCCTCAACTTACATTTAACGCAGATCAATCACTAAAAAAAGGAAATCGAATTTTATTTATAACTGAAAGATGTGTAATAGAAAGAACAACAGACGGAATGGTACTTGTTGAAATAGCACCAGGCATAGATTTACAAACTCAGATATTAGATCAAATGGAATTTGCTCCGATTATTCCTGTGGGCGGACCTAAATTAATGGACCCAGAAATTTTCTATCCTACATGGGGAAAATTGAAGGAAATTATGGATAGTAAATAATTTTACCCACAATTATCTCACAGATATTTTAATAGGGAACCGAAGTGTTTGTTTTTTTCGGTTCCCCATAATAATTTGAGTTTTTCAGCTTAACTATAAAGCAAATTAGTATAGAAATTTGATTATTTTTTAAGAAGTTTTTATGTGAATTCGTTGTATTTAGAAAAAACTAACGATTGGAGGTTACTATGAATGAATCACGTAAAATTTATATTATAAGGCATTGTGAGCCACAGTTTCTAAATAACATACCAATTTGTATAAGTAAAACAGATATTCCTTTAAGTGATAAAGGGATAAAGAAAGCAAAAGAATTGAAAAATTATTTTTCCCGTATGAATGTAAAAAGTGTTTATTCAAGCCCTCTTGCTAGAGCAAAAAAAACAGCTGAAATTATTGCTGACAATAAAATAAGTGTTGAAATTAAAGATGATTTTTCGGAATTTAATATTGGAAAATGGGATGGAATGACTTTTGCAGAAATAAAAGAGATATATCCTAAGGAATATAAAGATCGTGGAGAAGATTTGGAAAATTACATTGTTGAAGGTGGAGAAAGTATGGCAATGTGCAGAGATAGAGCGCTGAAGGAACTTTGGAATACAATTGTAAAGTCTAATGGAAATATAATTATCGTAGCACATGCAGGCGTAAATAGAGCTATTATATCATCAATATTAGGAATAAGTATAAAGGAAAGCTTTTTATTTCGTCATGATTACGGAAGTGTTAATACAGTTATTTATGATGGGGACAAACTAAAAGTAATCAAGGTTGGTGAAGTTGTTTAAATATCTCTAAGTATCTGATTGAAATATATTATTACTTAGGTATTATTTTAATTTGCAATAGGAGGAAATATGAATTTTTATAAAGCATTGCAGGAAATAGATAAAAATAAAAAGAATATAGTTGTTACAATTATATCTGGTGAAAACATAGGGGATAAGATTTTATTATCTGAGGGGAAAATCGTTTTTAGTAATAGTAATACAGTTGATTGGGATAATATAATTTCATTTATTCCAACTAATAATAAAAGTCAAGTATTGACTATTAATGGTAATAAAGTATATTTTGAATTTATACGTCAAAGTTATAACGTGGTAGTTTGCGGAGCTGGTCATATTTCAATGGCAATTATAAAAATGTGCAAAATACTTGATTTAAATGTTACTGTAATTGATGATAGGCTAAACTTTGCAAATGATGCAATAAGGGCAGGAGCTAACAATGTTATATGTGAACCATTTGAAAAAGCCTTGGATAATATTTATGGTGATAATGGAACATTTTTTATCATAGTTACTAGAGGGCATAGATATGATCAAACATGCTTAGAAAAGATAATTAATAAGGAAAATGCATATATAGGCATGATTGGAAGTAAAGTAAGAGTTAGAAAAGTATTAGATTATTTGGAGGAGAAAGGTATACAACAAGTAAAATTGAATAATATTTATACTCCAATAGGATTGAAAATAGGGGCTGAAACTCCAGCAGAGATAGCAGTAGCAATAATGGCAGAAATAATTGAAGTTAAGAACAAAGAAATTGGGTCTAGTACTTATAGTGATGAGTTATTAACAGCTTTATTTTCTGAAAATTATTACAATATACCTAAAGCCATAGTTACTATCGTATCAAGGAAGGGATCAGCTCCAAGAGAAATAGGAACAAAGATGGCAGTCTTAAAAGATGGAACAATGATAGGAACAATTGGAGGAGGTTGTGTTGAATCTAGTATTAGACAATCTGCTTTTAGCTGCATTGATAATCAAAAATGTAAGTTGATTCAAGTTGACATGACTGGTAGAGAAGCAGAAGATGAAGGAATGGTTTGTGGTGGAATAGTTGAAATATTTATTGACCAAATAAAATGTATTTAGTAAAAAACAAGTAAGTAAAGTTAAAAAATATTTTTATGTCTACTATGGAGGTTGAATGTGAAAAAAAATAAAATTGGTGTGGTAATTGTTGCTGGTGGGTTGTCTTCTCGTATGAAAGCGTTTAAACCACTGTTGACAATTGGCAATAAAACGATGATTGAAACAACAATAGAAAATTATATGTTTCTTGGAGCGACTGAAATTGTTGTAGTTACCGGGTATAGAGAAAATGATATTAAGGAAAAACTTAAAAATTATAAAATAAGTTTTGTTAAAAATGAAAATTATGAAAGTACTCAAATGTTCGATTCTGTATGCATTGGGTTAGGAAATTTAAAGGAAAAAGTCGACATGGTATTCATTTCACCTTCTGATAGTCCCTTTGTACAAAACTTTACATTAAAAAGCATGATAAAGGAGATGGAAATTACTGATGAACTAAGTTTTAATATTATACAACCAAATTATGCAGGTAAAAAAGGTCACCCCATATTACTTAGACAGGAAGCAATAAGTGGTATATTAGGGTACGATGGAACAATGGGCTTGCAAGGTGCAATTGCTAAAATGAATAGCAGTTGTAAAAACATAGCCTTTGTTGATCCTGGAATTATTATGGATGCAGATATAAAAAATGATTTTTTAAAACTTATAGAATATAATGAAAATAAAAATTGTCCGTCATATGAGCTATGCGAAGAGATTCAAAACTACTTTCAATTGCCTGAAGAAGTAAAATTACATTCCAATAAAGTTTTGGAAGTAGCTGTAAATTTTTGTGATAGTTTGTATGAAAAAGGGATTTTATTGAATAGAAAAAATGTTATTGCAGCAAGCCTGCTTCATGATATAGCAAAAGGTATGACAAAACATGCAGATGTTGGTGCAAAGTGGCTTTTAGATATGGGGTATGAAGAAGTTTCGAAAATTGTTGCAGAACATATGGAACTTAATACAATTTCTGAGGTTCCAACAGAAAAGGAAGTTGTATATTTGGCTGATAAGTTAGTTAAGGCTAATAACGTAGTTACAATACAACAAAGATTTGCTTATAAAGAAGAATTGTATAAAAACAATAAAACTGCAATGGAAGCTATTAAAAAAAGGAAAGCACAAGCTTTGTATATATCTAACATGATTTTTGAATTGTGTAAGGTCAATAAATTTAATGTTGATAACTCAATAGAAATAAACCTAAATCTAATCAGTTAGTTGAGTTGCTTAGGAACTGTAAAATAATAGGAGGAATAAATGAAACAAATTAAAACAGTGGATGCAGTAGGGCAAGTTTTATGCCACGATATAACACAAATAATCAAAGGTGTGAAAAAGGATGTAGCATTCAAAAAAGGTCATGTAA
>NZ_JAGGKS010000016.1 GCF_017873955.1 Sedimentibacter acidaminivorans
TGTTGTTTTACCATGGTCAACGTGTCCTATGGTTCCAATATTAACATGTGGTTTGGTTCTTTCATATTTTTGTTTTGCCATTTAATATTTCCTCCCGGATTATTTTTTAGATATAATTTTATCTATTTATGATTTATATTTTTGTTACTTAGCTGCTATTTTTTCAGCTACGCTGTTAGGAACTTTTTCAAAATGGTCAAATTCCATTGCATAGCTTGCTCTACCTTGAGACATAGAACGAAGTACTGTTGCATATCCAAACATCTCTGATAATGGAACAAAAGCATCTACAATCTTTACTCCACTTCTATCTGAGAATCCTTCAACTCTTCCTCTTCTTGAGCTTACGTCTCCCATAACATCTCCTAAATATTCTTCTGGAGTTGTTACTTCAACTTTCATATAAGGCTCTAACAATACTGCCGATGCCTTAGCCATTGCCTGTTTAAAGGCCATAGATCCAGCAATTTTAAATGCCATTTCGCTTGAGTCTACATCGTGATATGATCCATCGTATAATTTAACTTTGAAGTCAATAACTGGATATCCTGCAAGAATACCATTTTCTGCTGCACCTCTTATTCCTGCTTCAACAGCTGGTATATATTCCTTTGGAATAGCTCCACCTGTAATTGCATTAACAAATGTAATGCCTTCACCAGGTTCTTGAGGCTCCATGATAATTTTAACGTGACCATATTGTCCTTTACCACCAGATTGTCTTGCATATTTGCAATCAACATCTGCTGTACCTGAAATTGTTTCCTTGTAAGAAACTTGAGGTTTACCTACATTTGCTTCAACCTTGAATTCTCTCATAAGTCTGTCAACTATGATTTCTAAATGTAGTTCTCCCATTCCAGCAATTATTGTTTGACCTGTGTCAGGATTTGTAAAAGTTCTGAATGTTGGATCTTCTTCAGCAAGCTTTTGAAGACCAACTCCCATTTTTTCTTGTCCTGCCTTTGTTTTAGGTTCAATTGCTACTTCTATAACTGGGTCAGGGAATTCCATAGATTCTAATACTATTGGGTGATCAGGATCACACAATGTATCACCAGTTGTAGTTTGTTTTAAACCAACAGCTGCCTCTATATCTCCCGTATAAGATGTTTTTATTTCTTCTCTCTTGTTTGCATGCATCTGAAGGATTCTACCAATTCTTTCTTTCTTATTCTTAGTAGAATTCAATACATAAGTACCAGATTCCATAGTACCAGAATAAATTCTAAAGAAAGTAAGCTTTCCTACGAATGGATCTGTCATTATCTTAAATGCTAATGCTGCTAATGGGGAATCATCTGATACCGGAACCACTATTTCTTCCATTGAATCAGGATCAAAACCCTTCATTGGTGGTACGTCTAAAGGACCTGGCAAGTAATCAATTACTGCATCCAATAAAAGTCTTACACCTTTGTTTTTATATGCAGAACCACAAAGCACAGGTATAATCTGTACATTTATAGTTGCACTTCTTATAGCAGCTTTTAATTCAGCAGTTGTGATTTCTTCACCATTTAAGTATTTTTCCATCAACTCTTCATCAAAATCAGATACTGCTTCAATTAATTTTTCTCTGTATTCATTTGCTTGATCTACGTAATCTTCTGGTATTTCAATGATTTCAAGATTAGCTCCAGTTTCATCATTGTATTTTACCACATGCATTTCCACAAGATCTATGATAGCATGGAATTCATCTTCAGTACCTATAGGTAACTGAATAGGAACAGCGTTAGCTTTTAATCTTTCAATCATTGTACCTACTGAATAAAAGAAGTTAGCACCTAATTTATCCATTTTGTTTACAAAACAAATTCTTGGAACATGATATTTATCCGCTTGTCTCCATACTGTTTCAGATTGAGGTTCAACCCCCATTTTTGCATCAAATACTGTTACAGCGCCATCTAGCACTCTCAATGACCTTTCAACTTCAACTGTAAAGTCTACGTGCCCTGGTGTATCTATAATGTTTACTCTTACATCTTTCCACTTACATGTAGTAGCAGCTGAAGTTATTGTTATTCCTCTTTCCTGCTCTTGCTCCATCCAGTCCATCTGAGATGCACCTTCGTGAGTTTCTCCTATTTTGTGGATTTTTCCAGTATAGAACAGGATTCTTTCGGTGCATGTAGTCTTTCCTGCATCAATATGCGCCATTATACCAATATTCCTTGTTTTTTCTAAAGAATATTCTCTCATTATTTCCTCCTTCTAGCTGCTAATTAAAATCTCATTATTATTTTAATTTTCATTTTTAGCTATAATTACCACCTAAAATGAGCAAATGCTTTATTAGATTCTGCCATTTTGTGTGTATCTTCTCTTTTCTTAACACTTGCTCCTACGTTATTAGCTGCATCCATTAACTCTTTTGCAAGCCTTTCACGCATAGTCTTTTCTCCTCTTTTACGAGAATATGTTACTAACCATCTAAGTCCTAATGTCTGTCTTCTTTCAGGTCTTACTTCTATTGGAACCTGATATGTTGCACCACCAACTCTTCTTGCTTTTACTTCAAGTACTGGCATGATATTAGTCATAGCTTTAGTAAAAACTTCAACAGGAGATTCACCTGTTTTTTCTTTTATGATATCAAATGCATCATAAACGATTGTTTGAGCAACACCTTTTTTTCCATCATACATTAGTTGATTTATTAGTTTACTCACAACTTTATCTTTGTAGATAGGATCTTCCATCACTATCCTTTTTGGTATGTGTCCTTTTCTTGGCACTGTACTTCCCTCCTTAATAAAAATTTAATTCACAGGTACTCGACAATATGTTTTGCCGTTGTGCACAACATGCGTAATATATATATTATGGCATATGTGCCGGATATCGTCTAACTTGTTATGCTTTTTTCTTCTCTTTCTTAGTTCCATATTTAGATCTAGATTGAGCTCTCTTGTTTACACCAGCTGTATCAAGGGTACCCCTAACTATATGGTATCTAACCCCTGGTAAGTCTTTAACTCTACCTCCTCTTATAAGAACAACACTATGTTCTTGTAAGTTGTGGCCTACACCTGGAATATATGCAGTTACTTCAGAACCATTTGTTAACTTAACTCTGGCTATTTTTCTAAGAGCTGAGTTAGGTTTTTTAGGTGTTACTGTCTTAACTGAAGTACATACTCCTCTTTTTTGTGGTGAGTTTGTCTCATTTAACTTTTTTTGTAATGAGTTATAGCTTACATTTAATGCTGGAGAATTGGATTTATAAGTTACTGCTTTTCTTCCTTTTCTCACTAACTGGTTAATTGTTGGCATTCGTGCACCTCCTTCTTTTTTATATCTATTTTAAAACGGCAGCCGCCGCTGCGTTTACGTCTATACCACAAGCTATTCCAAGATCTCTCATATTATCGAAATAAGCTATTTCGATATTCTTATCTTTGCAAGCTTGTGCAATAGGTTCCGTAACGTGAAAATCAGCATCCCTTGAAATATACACTTTTTCTGCTTCATCTTTAAGCAGTGCTCTCAAAGTCTGCTTTTTACCTATTACTACTTTCTTTTTTTCTTCTTTGTTTATTATATTATTAACCATTTCATCACCTTTCAAACACTATAAAAATTATGTTTCTTATTAGAAACATAATTTTTAATAATTTAAAGGATTAAAACACTTGAGTATTTTATCATTATATTTTTTATATGTCAAACATTTTTTAATAAATTGATTTTTTATCACTTTACTTATTTTTTAAATATAATTATACTATTCAACTTCTTCTTCAACTTCTATCTCTTCATCATGGACCATATCAGGTATCGTAATACCTACATTTCTATATTTCTTCATTCCTGTACCAGCTGGAATTAATTTTCCAATTAGAACATTCTCTTTCAGTCCTCGAAGTGCATCTACTTTACCCTTTGTTGCTGCATCAGTTAAAACTCTTGTAGTTTCTTGGAATGAAGCCGAAGATAAAAACGAATCAGTAGCTAAAGATGATTTTGTAATACCAAGAAGTGTAGTTTCACCCTCTGCAGGCTCTTTACCAGCTTGTATAGCTAATTCATTTTGTTGTTCAAACTCATATGTCGATACAAGACTTCCTGGGAGCAAATTAGTATCCCCAGCTTCTTCAATTCTTACCTTGTTCATCATTTGTCTTATTATTACTTCAACGTGCTTATCACTAATATCAACACCTTGCATTCTATAAACTCTCTGAACTTCCATCAATATATATGACTCTAATGCTTTTGCACCAATTATTCTAAGAATATCATGTGGATTAATAGAACCATCAGTAATTTTATCACCAGCTTCTACTTGTTCACCCTCACTAACTAGTATTTTTGAGCCATATGGTATCAGATATGTTTTACTATCACTCATAGCATTGTTAGTTACAGTAACTTCTCTCTTATGAACTTTTTCTGTAAGAGTTATAACACCAGGGATATCTGAAATTATAGATTGCCCTTTAGGTTTTCTAGCTTCAAACAACTCTTCTATACGAGGTAAACCTTGTGTAATATCCGCAGCTGCAGCAATACCGCCTGTATGGAAAGTACGCATTGTAAGCTGAGTACCTGGCTCACCTATTGACTGAGCTGCTACTATACCAACAGCATTACCAACATGAACAAGTTTACCAGTAGCAAGATCTGTTCCATAACATTTAGCACATACACCATGAGGTGTTTTACATGTAAGTACTGACCTTACTCTTACTTTTTTAATACCAGCATTTTGGATTTTTTTAGAAAGTTTCTCAGATATAAATTCTCCTGATTTAACCATTACTTCCCCTGTTTGAGGGTTGATTATATCATTTGATGCATATCTGTCTGCACATCTTTCACTTAATTCTTCAATAACTTCTTTTCCATCTATAAATGATTCAACCTCTATACCATCAGTTGTTCCACAATCTGTCTCTCTAATTATAACATCTTGACTTACATCAACAAGCCTTCTAGTAAGATATCCTGAATCCGCGGTTCTTAAAGCTGTATCCGTTAAACCCTTACGAGCTCCAGTAGCTGACAAGAAAAATTCAAGAACTGAAAGTCCTTCACGGAAGTTAGATTTAACAGGAATCTCAACTGTTTTACCAGAGGCACTCGCCATAAGTCCACGCATACCTGCAAGCTGTTTAATTTGGTTACGACCACCACGGGCTCCAGATACTGACATTATATAAATACTGTTCAGCTCATCCAAATTACCCATAAGAGCATTTGTAACATCCTCTGTAGTCTGATTCCAAATTTTTATAACATTTTCATATCTCTCATCGTCAGTCATCAAACCTCTACGATATTTTTTCTCATATTCAAGAACTTGTTTTTCAGCTTTTTCTATCAAAAGTTTCTTTTCTTCTGGAACAGTTATATCACTAATACTTACACTAATAGCACCAACTGTTGAATATCTGTATCCCTTTGATTTTATACCGTCAAGCACATCAGCTGTTTTTGAATTTCCATGTGTCCTAAAGCATTTATAAATTATTTCTTCAAGAATTTTTTTAGTTACAGTTTCATCAATTTCAAGTGAAAATTTATCTACATCTCTATCAATGAAACCAAGATCTTGCGGAATATCTTCATTGAAGATAAATCTTCCTACAGTACTTTCAACAAGCTTTGCTTCACCGTCTCTAACAACTCGTAACTTAACTCTAGCATGCAAATCAACAACTTTGTTGTAATAAGCCATTGTCATTTCTTCAAAGTCTTTAAATATCAGTCCTTGACCCTTAACATCCTTTATTTCAAGAGTCATATAATAACTACCTAGTACCATATCCTGTGTTGGCGTAGTAATTGGTCTACCGTCTTTAGGTGCAAGAATATTATTTACCGACATCATTAAAAACCTTGATTCTGCCTGTGCTTCTACAGATAAAGGAACATGAACTGCCATTTGGTCGCCATCAAAGTCTGCATTATATGCAGTACATACAAGTGGGTGAAGCTTAATAGCTTTACCTTCAACTAAAACTGGTTCAAAAGACTGAATTCCTAATCTATGAAGTGTTGGCGCTCTATTTAACATTACAGTGTGGTCTTTAATTATTTCATCTAATACATCCCATACTGAATTATCAACCTTTTCAACTTTCTTTTTTGCGCTTTTAATATTATGAGCTAAGCCATTTTCAACAAGTTTCTTCATTACAAAAGGCTTAAATAACTCAAGAGCCATTTTTTTCGGCAATCCACACTGATTAAACTTAAGTTCAGGACCAACAACTATAACTGAACGTCCTGAGTAGTCAACCCTTTTTCCAAGAAGATTCTGTCTAAAACGTCCTTGCTTACCTTTTAACATATCAGATAATGATTTTAAAGGCCTATTACCAGGACCAGTTACAGGTCTTCCTCTTCTTCCATTATCTATTAAAGCATCTACTGCTTCTTGAAGCATTCTTTTTTCATTTCTTACAATTATATCAGGAGCTCCAAGGTCGAGAAGCCTTTTTAACCTATTATTTCTATTTATTACTCTTCTATATAAATCATTTAAATCCGACGTAGCAAATCTTCCGCCATCAAGCTGAACCATAGGTCTAAGCTCTGGTGGTATGACAGGCACTACTTCAAGTATCATCCATTCAGGTCTGTTCCCAGAAATCCTAAATGCTTCAATTACTTCAAGTCTACGAGTAATTCTAATTTTTTTCTGACCTTTGCTATCTTTTAACTGGCTTTTTAGCTCCACTGATTCTTTTTCAAGGTCAATCTTCATAAGGAGCTTTCTTACAGCTTCCGCTCCCATTTCTGCTTTAAAAGCATTTTTATAATGATCCTTATACTCTCTATACTCCATTTCAGTTAACAATTGCTTTTCTGATAACGAAGTATCTCCCGCTTCAGTAACAACATATTGAGCAAAATACAATACTTTTTCTAAAGCTCTAGGTGACATATCAAGTATCAAACCAAGTCTACTTGGTATTCCTTTAAAATACCAAATATGAGAAACCGGGGCTGCAAGTTCAATATGCCCCATCCTTTCTCTTCTTACTTTAGCTTTTGTTACTTCAACTCCACAACGATCACACACTACACCTTTATATCTTACCCTCTTATACTTTCCGCAGTGACATTCCCAATCCTTTGTTGGTCCAAAAATTTTCTCACAAAAAAGTCCATCTTTTTCAGGTTTCAATGTACGGTAATTAATTGTTTCAGGTTTTTTTACTTCTCCTCTTGACCATTGTCTGATTTTTTCTGGAGAAGCCAAGCCTATTCTAATTGATTCAAAATTATTATAATCTACCAAGGAGTTCGCTCCCTTCTTTATTTTTTTTCAAGTTATTGTTAACTTCAATTATAATTTCTATAATTTTAATCTTAAAACTCGTCATCATCGTCATCATCTAACAACTCATCGTCAATATCCAAGTCATCAACTTCATCAACTTCATCAACTTCATCAACTTCATCAATATCATCAATGTCATCAATATCAGCCAGGTCATCTTGTACGTCTATTTCAGTCATACCTTCTGCCCCTTCTTCATATTTGATAGCGCCAATATTTTCTTTGTCTACTGGATAATCATCGTCATCATCGTCAACAGTTTCAATTATTTCAACTTCATCCTGTTCACTTGTAACTATTTTTATATCAAGAGATAAACTCTGCAATTCTTTTACAAGTACTTTAAAGGATTCTGGAATTCCAGGCTCAGGGATATTTTCACCTTTTACTATAGCCTCATATGTTTTTACTCTACCAGTTACATCGTCTGATTTAACAGTAAATATTTCTTGAAGTGTATGAGCTGCACCATATGCTTCTAAAGCCCAAACCTCCATCTCTCCAAACCTTTGACCACCAAATTGAGCTTTTCCTCCTAATGGCTGTTGAGTTACTAGGGAGTATGGTCCTGTAGATCTTGCATGTATCTTGTCATCAACAAGATGATGCAATTTCAACATATACATATATCCAACCGTTACAGGTCCATCAAAATATTCACCTGTACGACCATCTCTAAGTTCTATTTTTCCACTTCTTGGATATCCAGCCATTTCAAGAGCATCAAAAATATCGTCCTCAGATGCACCATCGAAAACAGGTGTAGCAACATGCCATCCTAATTTTTTAGCTGCCAACCCTAAATGGACCTCTAATACCTGACCAATGTTCATACGTGACGGAACCCCTAAAGGATTTAAAACTACTTGTAATGGTGTACCATCTGGTAAATAAGGCATATCCTCTTCTGGCATTATACGAGAAATAACCCCTTTGTTACCATGGCGTCCGCACATTTTATCGCCGACATTAATTTTTCTTTTAGTTGCTATATAAACTCTTACAAGTTTGCTTACTCCTGGGCTTAATTCATCTCCATTTTCTCTGGTAAAGACTTTTACATCAACAATAATACCAGCCTCACCGTGAGGAACTTTAAGAGATGTATCTCTAACTTCTCTAGCCTTTTCACCAAATATCGCTCTAAGAAGTCTTTCTTCTGCTGTAAGTTCAGTTTCCCCTTTTGGAGTTACCTTACCAACTAGAATATCACCTGATTCAACTTCGGCACCAATTCTTATGATTCCTCTTTCATCCAAATCCTTGAGAGAATCATCACCTACATTAGGTATATCTCTTGTTATTTCTTCAGGTCCAAGTTTTGTATCTCTAGCTTCAGACTCATATTCTTCTATATGAACTGATGTTAAAACATCATTCATAACAAGTCTTTCATTTAATAACATAGCATCTTCATAGTTATATCCTTCCCATGTCATAAAGCCCATAAGGAGGTTTTTACCTATAGCGATATCTCCATTTTCAGTCGATGGTCCATCAGCAATTATTTGACCTCTTTTTATTTCATCTCCTCTGGAGATTATAGGTCTCTGATTAACACATGTACCTTGATTTGATCTCTTGAATTTTAACAGTGGATATTTATCTATCATACCATTATCATTTCTTTTAATCAAAATTTCAGATGCAGTAACAGATACTGCTTTTCCATCATTTTGAGCAACGGCAACCGCGCCAGAATCCTTCGCAGCTTTATACTCCATACCAGTACCAATTACAGGTGCCTCCGTTATAAGTAAAGGCACTGCTTGCCTCTGCATGTTAGCACCCATAAGCGCACGGTTAGCATCGTCATTTTCAAGGAAAGGTATCATTCCTGTTCCAACAGATATTACCTGTTTAGGGGATACTTCCATATAATCAACCATTTCTTTTGGAACTATTTCATTAGCTCCATTTATACCTCTTACAACAACTCTAGAATTTGCAAAAGAACCATCTTCATTTAAAGGCTCACTTGACTGTGCTACTATTTTATTATCTTCTACATTCGCAGTGATGTAATCTATATTATCTGTTACTACACCACGTTCTTTATCAACTCTTCTATATGGTGATTCTAAGAAACCATAATCGTTAATTCTAGCAAATGTAGCTAAAGATGTAATCAAACCTATATTAGGACCCTCTGGTGTTTCAATTGGGCACATTCTTCCATAATGAGAATGATGAACGTCTCTAACCTCAAAACTTGCTCTATCTCTTGACAAACCACCAGGTCCAAGAGCTGACATTCTTCTTTTATGAGTAAGTTCAGCTAAAGGATTTGTTTGGTCCATAAACTGCGACAACTGAGAACTTCCAAAAAATTCTTTTATTGCAGCAGATACTGGCCTAATATTGATTAACACTTGTGGTGTTACAACATCAACATCCTGAATTGTCATTCTTTCTCTAACTACTCTTTCCATTCTTGACAAACCAACTCTAACCTGATTTTGGAGAAGTTCTCCCACAGATCTAATTCTTCTATTGCCTAAATGGTCTATATCATCAATATTTCCTACACCCTTAAATAAACCTAATTGATAGTTTACAGAAGACATCATATCCTCAACAATAATGTGTCTAGGAGATAATTCTTTGTAGCTATCTACTATAGCTCGTTCAATTTCATCTAAGGAACTATTTTCTTCTAATATCTTCTTCATAACAGGATAATAAACTCGTTCTTTTAATCCGAGTTTTTCAAAATCTATATCTAATCCAAAAACATCAGGATATACAAAACCATTGCTAACAACTCTTGTAACTTTATCTTCAGAGTTTATTATATCGACAGTAAATATACCTGCTGCTTCTATTTTTCTTATGGCTTCTATTTTAATAATATCACTTTTATGTACTATTACTTCGCCAGTTTCTTTATCTATTATATCTTCAGCTGATACCTTACCTTCAATCCGATTTTCAAGGCTAAGCTTCTGATTGAATTTATAGCGACCAACTTTAGCTAGGTCATATCTTTTAGGGTCAAAAAACAAAGAATTAATTAATGATGTTGCGCTATCTAGTGTAGGAGGCTCACCTGGTCTAAGTCTTTTATATATTTCTATTAAAGCTTCATCAGAATTTGTAGTATTATCCTTTTCTAATGATTTTAATAGCTGTTCTGTCTCTCCCATGGCTTCAATCATTTGAGAATTTGTAGAATATCCCATTGCTCTTAAAAGAACTGTAACAGGAAGTTTTCTTGTCCTATCTACTCTAACATAAATAATATCATTAGAGTCTGTTTCATATTCAAGCCACGCACCTCTATTTGGAATTACTGTAGAAGCATATAATTCCTTACCGATTTTGTCCCTTGTCATATGATAGTACACTCCAGGCGAACGAACTAACTGACTTACAATAACACGTTCGGCACCATTTATTATAAATGTACCTTTTTCAGTCATTAGAGGAAAATCTCCCATAAACGCTTCTTGTTCCTTAATTTCACCTGTCGCCTTGTTTATCAATCTTACTTTAAGCTTAAGTGGAACAGAAAAAGTTGCATCTCTTTCTTTACATTCAACTTGACTATACTTTGGTTCACCATATAAAGCATGGTCAACAAACTCCAAAATCAAATTGCCGGTATAATCCTCTATTGGGGAAATATCATCAAAAACTTCTTTCAAGCCCTCATTGATAAACCATTCATAGGATCTTTTTTGAACTTCAATTAGATCCGGCAGCTCTAAAACTTCATCAATTTTAGAGTAAGACATCCTTACCCTATTACCTATTTTCACAGGATGCGGCATTTTTTCACCCCTTAGTTTATAATTATTTTGTTGGCTTACAATTTTTATGCCAACATTTTATGCTTATGCATTATATAATAATAACATTATACAATTTTTATGTCAATATTTTTTTGAATATTCTTTAAATATCTTAATAAAAAATATAATTATTGTTACTTTATATATATATTTAGTTTATTGAAATTTTATTAGGTCTTTGCGTCCGTATACACAGACTATAATTTATATTATTTACAATTTCATGAGTAATATACATATTAATTATAGTTTTGTAAATATTTACTAGGTTAATATGAGAATTGTAATTTTGCCCAATTAGTGAAAAAAGACTTTACAAATTACTGTAAAGTCTTTTTTATTTATTAATTTAATTAAATTATTTAATTTCTGCAGATGCGCCTTCAGCTTCTAATGCAGCTTTCATTTTATCAGCATCATCTTTAGATACGCCAGTTTTTAATGTAGTAGGTGCTCCATCAACTGCTTCTTTAGCTTCTTTTAAGCCAAGTCCAGTTAATTCTCTAACTACTTTTATAACTTTTATTTTGCTTGAACCAGCTGATGTTAATATAACATCAAATTCAGTTTTTTCTTCCTCTGCAGCTGCTGCTCCACCAGCAGCGCCACCAGCTACTGCCACTGGTGCTGCTGCTGATACACCAAATTCTTCTTCTATTGCTTTTACTAATTCATTTAATTCTAAAACTGTTAATTTTTTAACTTCTTCAACAAAGTTTGTTATTTTTTCACTTGCCATTTTTATTTACCTCCGTTTTATATTTAATTAGCTTGCTATTTCTTCATTTTTTTTGCTTATTTGATCAAGCATATAAGCAAGGTTTCTAATATTTCCTTGTAATACTCCAGCCAATTGACCAAGAAGTATCTCTCTTGATGGTATACTTGCTAATTCTTGAACTTCACTAGCATTCATTATTTTGCCTTCAGCAATACCTGCTTTTATTTTTACTGCATCATTGCTTGTTTTAGCAAAATCATTAGTCACCCTTGCAGCAGCAACTTCATCATCAAATGACATCGCTATAGCATTCGGGCCTTCAAGATTAACATTAAAATCTTCATAACCTAATTCTTTAAACGCAAAACTCATCATTGAATTCTTGTAAACTTTATATTCAACACCTGCTTCTCTGCATTTATTTCTTAATTCTGTTACTTTTTCAACAGTTAAACCTCTGTATTCAACTAACACAACCGATTTAGCACTTCTAAACTTTTCAGTTATTTCAGTAACTAATTGTTTTTTCTGTTCTAATACTGTTTGATTCATACCGTTACACCTCCTTAATTAGTGGTATAAAAAAGTCTATAATTCTTACTATACACTTTAGTTAAATAATGTTGTTCGATACGCAGTCTCATTCACCAATGCATTTGCTCCTTGCGTCGCATACATTGGAAATTCGTTGCGGTTGACCTACCAACAATTTCTTTCTCCTTACAGTCGAAGAAATTGGGTTAGGGCCTTACGCAGTCTCGCATCACAAATTTATTTGCTCACTATCGTTCGCATAAATTTGGAGCTCATTGCGGTTGACCTACCAACAATTTCTTTCTCCTTACAGTCGAAGAAATTGGGTTAGGGCATACAAAAAATTCTCCCCGCAGACGAAGAGAAATAATTTTTATTAATCTCACCTCGGTTGGGTATTTAAGTTCCTTAGAACACCAACTGTCTGCGGTATTTATTTAATTGTCGCTTGAATTATATCAATAGTTCTATATTTATGTCAATACAAATATTAGTCTAGTCCATTAATTTCGATGGATTAATCTTAACGCCAGGTCCCATTGTGCTTGCTACAGTAACACTTCTTAAGTATTTACCTTTAGCAGCAGCTGGTTTAGCCTTTACAATTGCATCCATTATACTTTTTAAGTTATCAACTAATTTTTCTGTACCGAAAGATTTTTTTCCTACAGGAACGTGAATTATATTTGTTTTATCAAGTCTATATTCAACTTTACCTGCTTTAATCTCCTGAATTGCTTTTGCTACATCAAAAGTTACTGTTCCTGATTTAGGGTTAGGCATTAATCCCTTAGGACCTAATACTCTACCAAGTCTACCAACTACACCCATCATATCTGGAGTTGCAATTACAACATCAAAATCAAACCAGTTCTCTTTTTGAATTTTGTCAGCTAATTCAGCTTCACCTACATAATCTGCACCAGCTTCTTCAGCTTCTTTAGCCTTGTCGCCCTTTGCAAATACTAATACACGTACAGTTTTACCTGTTCCGTGAGGTAGAACTACAGCGCCTCTTACTTGTTGGTCTGCATGTCTTGAATCTACACCTAATTTCACGTGAGCTTCAATAGTCTCATCGAAATTAGCTTTTGCTGTACCTAACATAAGTGCTACAGCTTCTTCTAAGTCATATAATTTTATTTTATCAAATGACTTCATACTATCTTGATATTTTTTTCCTCTTTTTGGCATATAAATTACCTCCTCTGTGGTCATACAGCCTTAAGGCCTCCCACTGTTTGCCGTGTTACATTTTAATTTTTAATTTTTACTTTTCTACGTTTACACCCATACTTCTTGCAGTTCCTGCTACTAAACTCATAGCAGCTTCAATAGTGTTAGCATTTAAATCCGGCATTTTTACCTTAGCAATTTCTTCAACTTTTTCTTTTGAAATAGTTGCTACTTTCTTTTTGTTAGGTTCTCCGGAACCACTTTCGATACCAACTGCTTTTTTTATTAGTACTGCTACTGGTGGAGTTTTTGTGATAAATGTAAATGATCTATCTTGATATACAGTTAATACTACTGGTATAATCATACCCGCTTGATCTGCTGTTTTGGCATTAAATTCTTTACAAAATCCCATTATATTCACACCGTGAGGTCCTAATGCTGTTCCAACTGGTGGAGCTGGAGTAGCCTTTCCTGCTGGAATCTGCAGTTTAACTATAGCCATTACTTTTTTTGCCATATCGTTGCACCTCCTTAATCGTTTAACGACGGTATCTGTTTATTTACTATTTATTGAAAAGTTATTAAACTTTCTCAATCTGATTATAATCAAGTTCGATAAGAGTTTCTCTCCCGAACATTGATACAAAAGCTTTGATTTTTCTTTTTTCTTGACTTATGCTTTCTACTGTACCTATGAAGTTTTCAAAAGGTCCTTCCATAACCTTAATTGTATCATCAATGTCAAGTTCTATAGCAGGAAGTCTTTCAACAACTCCAAGTGCCTTTACTTCTTCATCTGACAAAGGAACTGGTTTAGATCCTGGTCCAACAAAGCCCGTAACTCCCCTTGTATTTCTTACAAGATACCAAGATTCATCAGTCATAATCATTTTTATAATAACATAACTTGGGAACATCTTTCTTTCTTTTATTTTCTTCTTGCCGTTTTTTGTTTCTGATACTTCTTCAACCGGCACCCTAACTTCAAAAATTATATCTTGCATTTCTCTGTTTTCTACAAGCTTTTCGATGTTAGCCTTTACTTTATTTTCATGCCCCGAATATGTATGAACAACATACCATCTTGATCCTTGTGACTCTTGTTTCATACCCGCTGTACTCCTTTTTAAACATTATAAACAATTTAGACGATTATACAATTAATCCAATTATGTTTCCAAAAACAAGATCCAATCCCCATATAACTACAACCATAACTCCTACAGTAGCAAGTACAACTATAGTATAGTTTATCAGTTCTTTTCTTGTAGGCCAATTTACCTTTTTTAATTCTGATTTAACGCCTTTAAAATAATTTTTAATTCTAGCTGTTACTTTTGGTTTGTTTTCATTCTCTTTATTTGACATTTAAACACCTCAGTAAATTATTTTGTTTCTTTATGAAGAGTATGTTTTTTGCAGAATTTACAATACTTGTTCAATTCTATTCTCTCAGGATTTTCTCTTTTGTTCTTTTCTGTGTCATAGTTTCTTTGCTTACATTCTGTGCAAGCTAATTTTACAGCAACCCTCATTTTATACACCTCCAAGGATCTATATTATTTATATTATTATCGTATGTTTTATCATCATACAATATAGGTACCGATTTTTAAACATTATCCAATTTAAGATATCACAAAATAATTGGTGTGTCAATATTTTTTTATTTTTTTAACATTTACAATTAGAATTATAATCATCATTAAAAATAGCTTCTGCTAAAGCAAAAGCTACTTTCAATCATCTACATTAAGACATGATATACTTTTAATTATAGTTTGTCAATATATTTTTTCAATTTTTATACGTTATTTATCATTTGTCTACCTAATTATTTGATTATTTGAGCAACAACTCCAGATCCAACAGTTCTTCCGCCTTCTCTGATTGCAAATCTTAATCCTTCTTCTATTGCTATTGGGTGGATTAATTCTACTGTAAATGTTGCATTATCTCCAGGCATACACATTTCTACGCCTTCTTGTAAATCTATTGATCCTGTAATATCTGTTGTTCT
>NZ_JAGGKS010000017.1 GCF_017873955.1 Sedimentibacter acidaminivorans
TTCCCATCCCGAACACGGAAGTTAAGCTCTTCAGCGCTGATGATACTCGGTGGGTAACTGCCCGGGAAAGTAAGACGTCGCCAGGTTAAATATGACAAACAGTTGAAATTTAAATTAAATTTCAACTGTTTTTTTATTATATAAAAACACAAGAAACACATGCATAATCATGCATGTGTTTAATATTTATAAGAAAAGCTTGACAAATTTAATAAAAATTAATACAATGGATGTATAAGGTTAAATAAATATGTTAATATATATATTAAAGAAATGGTGGTGGTTATTTTGAATAATTTAGCAATAAATGTTAATTCAGAAATAGGAAAGCTAAAAAAAGTATTACTTCATAGACCAGGTAAGGAATTAGAGAATTTAATGCCTGAATATTTAGAAAGACTTCTTTTTGACGATATACCTTATTTAAAAATAGCTCAGGAGGAACATGATGAGTTTGCAAACATTTTAAGAAAGAATGGAGTGGAAGTTGTTTATCTCGAAGATTTAGTTGCAGAATCTATATCAAAAAATGATGTAAAATTGCAGTTTATCGATGAATTTATAGAAGAAGCAGGAATTAAAGAAGATAGGGAAACTAATTTATTGAGAGAATATTTCCAATCATTTAGTAACAAGGATATGATTTTGAAAATGATGGAGGGAATTAGGAAAACAGAAATTAAGGACTACAAACTGAAAAATTTAACTGATTATTTAAACAATGATTATCCATTTATTATTGATCCTATGCCAAATTTATATTTTACAAGAGATCCTTTTGCAACTGTAGGGAATGGTGCAACGATTCATAAAATGCATACAGTTACAAGAAATAGAGAAACACTGTTTGCAAAATATATATTTAACTGTAATCAAACCTATAAAGAGACAAAACTTTGGTATGACAGATCAGAGGACTTTTCTATTGAAGGTGGAGATGTTTTAGTACTTAATGAAAAAACTTTAGCAGTTGGAATATCACAAAGGACTCATCCAAATGCTATAGAAAAATTAGCAAATAAGTTATTGACAGAAGATAGTAATTTTGATAAAATTTTGGCAATTGACATACCAAAACAAAGAACATTTATGCATCTTGATACAGTCTTTACAATGGTTGATTATGATAAGTTTACAATGCATCCTAATATAAAAAACGATATTAGTGTATATGTTTTAGAAAGAGATAATAATGGAAAGATGATAATCTCAGAAGAACAAGGTTCTCTCGAAGATATTTTGAAAAAATATCTAAATCTCGATAAAATTAATCTTATAAAATGTGGTGGGAATAGTATTATTGATGCAGCCAGAGAACAATGGAATGATGGTTCAAATACACTATGTATTGCTCCTGGAGAAGTTATAGTATATTCAAGGAACTATGTTACAAATCAAGTATTGCAAGAAGAAGGTATAAAGACACATGTAATGCCAAGCTCAGAGTTATCTAGAGGCAGAGGTGGCCCTAGATGTATGAGTATGCCTTTAATTAGGGAAGATTTAAATAAATAATATAAATTAAACTTTTAAATGTTTTATTACAAATAATAAATTAAAATTATCGGAGGTACTGAAATGGCAGTTAACTTAAAAGGAAGAAGTTTTTTAACATTAATGGATTTTACACCAGAGGAAATAAGATACATGCTAGATTTAGCTCATGATTTAAAAGCTAAAAAACGATCAGGAGTGTATAATTACACACTGAAAGGGAAAAATATAGTATTATTATTTGAAAAATCTTCTACGAGAACAAGATGTGCATTTGAAGTAGCAGCTTTAGAAGAAGGGGCACATGTAACATTTTTAGATTCAGGAAGCTCACAAATGGGTAAAAAAGAATCTTTAGAAGATACTGCAAAAGTATTGGGAAGATTCTATGATGGAATTGAGTACAGAGGATACAAACAACAGGTTGTAGAAGATTTAGCTAAATATGCAGGAGTACCAGTATGGAATGGATTAACAGATATTGATCATCCAACACAAATATTAGCAGATTTATTAACAATAGAAGAGCATATTAAAAAACCATTAAATAAAGTTAAAGTTGTATTTGCAGGAGATATTAGAAATAATATGTCATATGCATGGATGTATGGATGTGCAAAAATGGGAATGCACTTTGTAGCATATGGACCAAAAGAATTGATGGATCAAGTAGATAAAGATGTTGTTAAAAAAGCAAATGAAGTAGCAGCTTTTACAGGTGGAAAAATAGAGTTATCAGACAATGTAGATGCAGTAAAGGATGCAGATGTAATATATACAGATGTATGGGCATCAATGGGAGAAGAAGCACAAATACCAGAAAAAGTAAAAATGCTTACTCCATATAAAGTAACAATGGAATTGTTGAAAGCTACAGGGAATGATGATGTTATATTTATGCATTGCTTGCCAGCATTCCATGATTTTGAAACAAAAATGGCAAGAGAGCAAAAAGAATTGGGATTTGATATAAGAGAAGTAACAGATGATGTATTTAGAAGCAGACATTCAGTTGTGTTTGATGAAGCTGAAAATAGAATGCATACAATAAAAGCTGTTATAGTATCAACTATATAAGAACTCATCCCCAATTTTGATAAAGATAATTCAAAGTTGGGGAGAATTATTTAAAGGAGAATAAATAAAATGAGTAGACCAAAAAGAGTAGTTATAGCCTTGGGCGGAAATGCTTTAGAAGATAAGAGCCTACCAACAACAGCAGAATCACAATTACAAGTTGTAAAAAAAACAAGTGAGTATTTAGCTGAAATAAGCTGTGCAGGATATGAAATAGCAATAGTACATGGTAATGGTCCACAAGTAGGAAGAATATTATTAGCTACAGAAGCTGCAAAAGAAATAACACCTGCAATGCCTTTTGATGTATGTGGAGCAATGAGCCAAGGGTATATAGGATATCACATACAACAGGGACTAAAATTGGCATTAGCTAAAAGAAATAGAATTTTGCCAGTTGTAACTGTAGTAACTCAAGTAGTTGTAGATAAAGACGATAAAGCTTTTCAAAATCCAACAAAACCAATAGGTCCATTTTATACGGAAGAAGAAGGAAAGAGATTATCAGAAGAAAAGGGTTACACTGTAAAAGAAGACTCTGGTAGGGGGTGGAGAAGAGTTGTTCCATCACCTATGCCAAAAAGGATAGTAGAAATAGGAACTATAAAAACACTTTGGGATACAACAATCGCAGTAACATGCGGAGGAGGTGGAATTCCAGTTATAGAGAATGAAGATGGTTCGTTAGAAGGAATAGCAGCGGTAATTGATAAAGACTTAGCAGCAGAAAGGCTAGCTGAAGATATGGATGCTGATATTTTAATGATATTAACTGAAGTTGAAAAAGTATCAATTAATTTTAATAAACCTAATCAAGAAGATTTATCTCATTTAACAATAAAAGAGGCAGAACAATTTATAGAAGAAGGACATTTCGCCCCTGGAAGCATGCTACCAAAAGTATTGGCAGCAGTTAATTTCGCTAAGTCAATACCTGGTAGAAAGGCAATTATTACTTCACTTTATAAGGCGGAAGATGCTTTGGCAGGCAAATGTGGAACGATAATAGAATCATAATATTGAGGTTATAATTAACTGTAGCTTTTATGATGGAGCCTATACAAGGTGAAGCAGGAATTATAGTTCCTCCTTTAGGATTTATGAAGAAGGCATATGACCTTTGTAAAGAGAATAATATACTGTTTATTGCAGATGAAGTGCAAACAGGATTTGCTAGAACAGGTAAAATGTTTGCTAGTGAATATGAAGGAGTTGTTCCAGATATTTATGTTCTAGGAAAGGCACTAGGCGGAGGTATAATTGCTGTTTCTGCAATTGCAGCAGATAGTGATATACTTGGGGTATATGAACCTGGTTCTCATGGTTCTACGTTTGGAGGAAATCCATTAGGTTGTGCAGTTTCTATAAAAGCAATGGAAATTTTAGAAAGAGATAACTATCCAAAACAAGCAGAAGAAAAGGGCAACTATTTTATGGACAAGTTGAACAATATTATTAATGATGATATTGTTGAAATAAGAGGAAGAGGGTTATTGGTTGGTGTTGAGTTTAAAGTTAATGCAGCACCATATGTTAAAAAGCTTATTGCTAACGGAGTTCTAGCAAAGGAAACACATGAGAGAACAATAAGGTTTGCTCCTCCTATTACCATTACATATGAACAAATAGATGATGCATTTGAAAGAATAAAAATATCACTTTCAAAATAATTGAGCTTTATTTTATAACTAAAAAATATACTGTATTAAATTCTGCAGCAAGCGAGGAACTCTCATCACAAGCAGAACTTTTAAAGGAACAAGTTGAAAGATTTAAACTAAAAAAAACTTTGAATTTAAATACATAACAAATTTGAAAAAAACCTATTGAATTTTTAAAATGTACCCTATAGAATAGACAATTAAAAAAAGTCTACCCTATAGGGTATTTTTATGTATAATAGAGAAAAAGGAAAGGTAGAGACGTTA
>NZ_JAGGKS010000018.1 GCF_017873955.1 Sedimentibacter acidaminivorans
AATAGTCTCTCGGAATACTCCGAGTTAGTCGGTGCAAGGTTTTACCTTGTCACCCTTTTTTTACTTCCTCCTATTTTGCAATAGGATTTTTTATTTTAATGCAGGTTTCTTTTTCTATTCCTGCAATTAACCAATTGAAATTTTTTTTGTTAATTTTGAAAAAAACACTTGACTTTTTGAAAACACCCTAATAATCAGCGTGAAGGGATTTTTCCTTACTAACTGTGATGGGAGTGTTATTTGTGAAACCTATTTTTGTTGCTCATGAATCTTATCAAGATTTCGTTTTAACTCAGCTAAAGAAGCATTATTCCAATGGTATTCTTACTCTTGTAATCAACGATTGGCCTATTATCACCAAGTTATGGATTTCTGATCTTTCTTATATCACTATTTTTCTTAGTGATACTTATTCCATCAAAGGTCCTTTGCCCCGTGACCCTGCTTCTATGCTTAGATCTTATCTTCTTTTCTTATCCACCAACCCTACAATTGGTATTACCAAATGGATTGATCAATTGCATCGTGTTCCTCTCTATGCCATTTTAAGCGGCTTTGAACCCGGTGATGTTCCAGGTGTTGGAACTTTTTATGATTTCTTTAATCGCTTATGGGACTTTGGTCCTGATAATATTAAACCCAAAGCTAAACGAAAACGTAAAAAATCGAAAAAGAAAAAACTCAAAAAGGGAGAAAAACTAGCTCCTAAGAATCCCGGTATTGTTGGAAGATTTATTAATCGCTTCCTTCATCGTGGTGCTAAGAAAAAAGATTTGCCTGCTGACCGGTTATTTGAATTCTTTCAATCTCAAATCCTTGATGTGTCTGCAAATTTAGGGCTTCTTGGTAATCGTAGTTCTATTAGCGTTGCCGGTGATGGTACCCCTTTGGTTACAGCCAGTTTTCCAAGAAGTAAACCTTCTTGTGATTGTTATGCCCAAGGTATAGCGATGTGCGATCATCCCCGTTTGTTTTCCCAGCCAGACTGCGACTCCGGTTGGGATAGTTCTAGAGAAAAATATTACAATGGATACAGTTTGTATATGATATCTGCTTGCGACAGCAAGTATGATTTGCCGCTATATCCAAGACTTCAGCCTGCTTCAAGGCATGATTCAGTTAGTTTTGTAACTGGTTCTATTGAATTCGCACAACGCTTTACCTTAGGCACAATTAACAGGTTTCTTCTTGATGCTGCTCATGATGCCGAAGCTATTTATGAATTATTAGATCATCAAGGCATAGAGCCATTTATTGATTTAAACCCAAGAACTAAGGAAAATTTTAGTTCTGAGGGTGATATTAAGATTTCTGCTAAAGGTATTCCTATCTGCCCTATTGGTAAAGAAATGAAACCTAATGGCTATGATAAATCTCAAAATCGTCAAAAATGGAGATGTCCTTATGGAGCCAAAGCTAAAATTTCTTGTAAAAAGCCTTGTTCTAACGCTAAATATGGTCGGACATTTCATACTTTTTCTAAAGATAATCTTAGACTTTTCCCTAAAACTCCTCGTTCATCTGAGAAGTGGAAACTTGTTTATAAACGACGAACTTCTATTGAACGATCCAACAAAAGGGAAAAGGTTGATTATCATTTAGAAGCAGGTCGTCATCGTTCTACCAAGATGTGGTACATCCGTGTTTACTGTATTATGATGAACCAACATATTGATGCTTGGTACAGTGTTAAAAAAGATTCTTTAAATCTATCAGAGATAATATTTAATCAAGTAGCCTAATACTGATTCTTAAAACTCATATTAATAGGCTTGTTTACTATACGCTTTTTTAAATTATTGTACTTACCTTAAAGTATTACCTCAAAATTTAGGTTCTTTTTTAGTGAAATTGCAATATTTAATTTTCAAACATCATCTTGTTCCGAGAGCTTATT
>NZ_JAGGKS010000019.1 GCF_017873955.1 Sedimentibacter acidaminivorans
TCATAATTTTTACCATTCCTTTCGCTTCGCTCAAGGCACAAACAAGTTATGAAAAAATGGTTGCGCCCCTCCTCTATTTGTATTAAAATCTTCTTATGGAACAGCAATATACTACAGAGCACGGGAGGAGGAGTGGCGAAATTTATTTCGACCCCGTATAATTATATGTGCCGTCATCCTTACAAGTACAAACAAGTGGGACATTGAGCCCGTACACTTATCTTTGGTTATTAAACCATTTAATAAGACTCTGGATGACAGTCAATGTTGCTGTTCCTTTTTTATAATCTTTAAAGGTGGTGTTTCTTTTGATGAAGTTAGTTTACCCCATCTGTTGTGGCGTTGATGTCCACAAAAATATCTTTGTTGCAACCATCGTTTCTACCGATGATGTTGGTATTGCCAATTATCAGCAAAAATCCTTTTCAACCATCAATTATGATATTAAAAATTTTCACAACTGGCTAATCGATAATAACTGCTATCACGTCTGTATGGAATCCACCGGTAAGTATTGGATTCCAATTTTTAATTACCTTGAAACTGATATTGATGTTTGCCTTACACATCCCAAATATGTTAGGGCTATCAAAGGTAAAAAAACAGACAAGAAAGATTCAAAATGGATAGCAGACCTTTACAAGTTTGACTTAGTCAGAAACTCCTTTATTCCTCCTAAAGATATAAGGGAATTACGTGAAATAAGCCGTTATCGCTTTAAACTTGTGTGTATGAAATCTTCTGAGAAAAACCGTATTCAAAACTCTATGACTGTTTCAAATATTGGTATTGCTAGTATTCTTTCTGATCCTTTTGGTAAAACAGCTACTGAAATTATATCTTATCTTCTCACCCATACGTCAGAATCTTTTGATGAAAAAGCCTGTCGTAAATTGATTAAGAAAGGTGCAAAAGCTAAATCGAATGATATCATTGCTGCTATCAACGGATATACTATTGAAGCTGATCAACGTTTGAAAATGGAACTTGCTCGTGATCATCTTAATTACCTTGATGAGATGATTACCAAAACAGAAGTTGAGCTTTATATTAGGATTAAACCCTATTGGCATCTTGTTGAGTTGATTGCTTCTATGCCTGGTATGACTGAAATTTCTGCCACTTTCACTCTTGCTGAAATAGGTATTGATATGTCAGTCTTTGAAGATGCAAAACATCTTATATCATGGGCTGGACTAGCTCCTGCCAACAATGAAAGTGCTGGCAAGAAAAAGTCTGTCAAAATTGGTAAAGCAGGACAATATATCAAACCTTTATTAGTTCAATGTGCGTTAGCTGCAGTAAAGAGCAAGAAAGAGCCTTACTTTGCAGTCAAATATCAACATATCAAGAAACGTCGTGGTCATAAAAAGGCGGTTATTGCAATAGCTCGTATGATGCTTGTTTGTATTTATCACATGATCTCAGAAGAAAAACCTTTTAACCCAACTGATTATACGGAATTGATGGATCCGCATCATCATGTTGGCAAAGTTGCTCTGAATGAAGCAAATGTATTTGCCTATCTTCAACAACAAGGATACGATATTTCTCTTATTAAGAAAAATTGCAACGATAATTAATTAATCAAATTTTTTTATTGGGTTCTACGAACCCTTAGTTAAAGTTACACAAAAACCACAGTCTTTTTTCACACTT
>NZ_JAGGKS010000020.1 GCF_017873955.1 Sedimentibacter acidaminivorans
ATTAGGTCTTTATCATCTAGTGCCTTCATTTGCTTCATTGCTGCAGACATAAAAACATCAACATCAGCACCTTCTTCAATCTGCGCTTGTAGTTTTCCCGAACTATCATACGTTGCTTCAACTCTTACATTTGGATATTTTTCTTCAAACATAGGAATGATTTTATCATTTAAGCAATTTTGCATGCTCGCTGCAGCCGCAAGAAGAATTGTTGATGAATTAGAATTGTCTGTTGTGCTTTCACTATTATTACCAACACAACCTACTAAGACTAAAACTAAAAAACAAATCATACTAATAATCTTCTTCATTTGTAAGCTCCTTTTTCAATAACTCTATATACATTATGTTACATTCCTTTTCCAAAGCCACAATTTGGATATGTGCACATGTCACAATTTAAACACATCCCGCCTCGTCCAAGCCTACTTATATCTGATTTAGTTATGTAATCATCAGCCATAACTCTAGGTAAAATCAAATCAAAAATAGTTCTTTTTGCATACATAACACAACCTGGCAACCCTAAAATAGGCACTCTTTTACCATTGTAGTCATAATACGCTACAAGCATCATTGCACCAGGTAAAACTGGAGCTCCATAAGCTATTATATCTGCACCAGTATTTTTAATAGCTCCAGGTGTACGATCATCAGGGTCAACACTCATTCCTCCAGTACAAACAACAAGATCGGCACCATCTTTTATATAATTGATAACCGCATTTGTAATACTGTTCATATCATCATCTACAATTTTTTGCCCTAATATTTCAGTATCAAATTCACTTAGCTTTTCAATAATGACAGGTCCAAATGTATCTTTAATTCTCCCATGAAAAACCTCACTACCCGTAGTTACAATTCCTACCTTCTTATGTTTAAACGGCATTATTTCCATTATAGGCTTTCCTGCACCAATTTCTTCAGCCCTTTTCATCTTTTGTTCTTCAATTACTAAAGGAATAACCCTAGTTCCCGCTAGTTTATCATCTTTTTTTACTGCAGTATTCCCATGTCTTGTGGCTATCATCATTTCACCTAAACTATTAATCTCATATAATCTATCTAAATCAATTTTAAATAAACCATCAACATCGGCAATTACCTCTATTTTTCCTTCTTTTACTGGAGATGGCTTCATATTTTTATTTTTACAAATACCATAAAGTATTTCTGCTGCTTCATTTTCATGAAGAACTCCATCTTGTTTTTCCCATATATATATATTTTCTTTTCCTACAGAAAGCAAAACTGGAATATCTTCTTTTTTAATTACATGACCTTTTTTGAATGCTACATCCTTTTTCACACCTTTGATTATTTGTGTTATATCGTGGCATAAAACTTGCCCTACTGCATCCACTGTT
>NZ_JAGGKS010000021.1 GCF_017873955.1 Sedimentibacter acidaminivorans
AGCTGAGCGTAAGCGAAGCACAGGTCAAGATATAAAGGGCTTAGGGCGAATGCCTTGGCACTAGGAGCCGATGAAGGACGTGGCAAACTACGAAATGTTGCGAGGAGGCGTAAGCAGCCTACGATACGCAGATATCCGAATGAGGAAACTCACATAAGGTAAACCTTATGTATCATACAGTAAATACATAGCTGTATGAGGGGAACGAGGGGAACTGAAACATCTAAGTACCCTTAGGAAGAGAAAATAAAAAATGATTCCGAGAGTAGCGGCGAGCGAAAGCGGAAGAGCCCAAACCATATAGTAATATGTGGGGTTGAGGACATATCAAAGAGATGGATAATGGTAGTCAAACATAGCTGGAAAGCTAGTCCGAAGAGGGTGATAGACCCGTAGGCGAAACCGTTAGAAACGAGGATATGATCCAGAGTACCACGGGACACGAGAAATCTTGTGGGAAGCAGGGAGGACCACCTCCCAAGGCTAAATACTACCTAGTGACCGATAGTGAAGAGTACCGTGAGGGAAAGGTGAAAAGAACCCCGGGAGGGGAGTGAAAAAGAACCTGAAACCCTAAGCCTATAAGCAGTGGAAGCACGAAAGTGTGACCGCGTACTTTTTGTAGAACGGGCCAACGAGTTACAATGTGCAGCAAGGTTAAGAACTGAGAGGTTAGGAGCCGAAGGGAAACCGAGTCTGAAAAGGGCGATAGTTGTATGTTGTAGACCCGAAACCGGGTGACCTATCCATGTGCAGGTTGAAGCTGGAGTAAAATCTAGTGGAGGACCGAACCCATTAGCGTTTAAAAGCTACGGGATGACGTGTGGATAGGGGTGAAATTCCAATCGAACCCGGAGATAGCTGGTTCTCCTCGAAATAGCTTTAGGGCTAGCCTCAAGAGAAGTATCGTGGGGGTAGAGCACTGAATGGTCTAGGGGCGTTATACGTTACCAAAACCTATCAAACTCCGAATACCATAGATACAAGCTTGGGAGTCAGACTGTGTGAGATAAGTTTCATAGTCAAAAGGGAAACAGCCCAGATCACCAACTAAGGTCCCAAAATATAGATTAAGTGGAAAAGGATGTAATACTACACAGACAACCAGGATGTTGGCTTAGAAGCAGCCATTCATTAAAAGAGTGCGTAATAGCTCACTGGTCGAGTGGTGTTGCGCCGAAAATGTCCGGGGCTAAAATCTATTACCGAAGTTGTGGGATGTACTTAGGTACATCGGTAGAGGAGCATTCTATACGGGTTGAAGTTCCATCGAAAGAGGATATGGACTGTATAGAAGAGAGAATGTTGGCATGAGTAGCGAAAGGTGAGTGAGAATCTCACCCATCGAAAGCCTAAGG
>NZ_JAGGKS010000022.1 GCF_017873955.1 Sedimentibacter acidaminivorans
ATCGCATGGTGAGTAAGTCAAATTGATTAAGAGGTATAGGATGAGTTCGCGTCTGATTAGCTAGTTGGTGAGGTAATGGCTCACCAAGGCGACGATCAGTAGCCGGCCTGAGAGGGTGAACGGCCACACTGGAACTGAGACACGGTCCAGACTCCTACGGGAGGCAGCAGTGGGGAATATTGCACAATGGGCGAAAGCCTGATGCAGCGACGCCGCGTGAGTGAAGAAGGCCTTCGGGTCGTAAAACTCTGTCCTTGGTGAAGAAAAAAATGACGGTAGCCAAGGAGGAAGCCCCGGCTAACTACGTGCCAGCAGCCGCGGTAATACGTAGGGGGCGAGCGTTGTCCGGATTTACTGGGCGTAAAGGGTGAGTAGGCGGTTGTATATGTCAGATGTAAAAGGCACAGGCTTAACTTGTGTAAGCATTTGAAACTGTACAACTTGAGTGCAGGAGAGGTAAGTGGAATTCCTAGTGTAGCGGTGAAATGCGTAGATATTAGGAGGAACACCAGTGGCGAAGGCGACTTACTGGACTGTAACTGACGCTGAGTCACGAAAGCGTGGGTAGCAAACAGGATTAGATACCCTGGTAGTCCACGCTGTAAACGATGAGTGCTAGGTGTTGGCCAGCGATGGTCAGTGCCGAAGTAAACACAATAAGCACTCCGCCTGGGGAGTACGGTCGCAAGACTGAAACTCAAAGGAATTGACGGGGACCCGCACAAGCAGCGGAGCATGTGGTTTAATTCGAAGCAACGCGAAGAACCTTACCAAGGTTTGACATCCCCTTGACAGATGCAGAGATGTGTCCTCCCCTTCGGGGGCAAGGGAGACAGGTGGTGCATGGTTGTCGTCAGCTCGTGTCGTGAGATGTTGGGTTAAGTCCCGCAACGAGCGCAACCCTTATCCTTAGTTGCCAGCAAGTTAAGTTGGGCACTCTAAGGAGACTGCCGGTGATAAACCGGAGGAAGGTGGGGATGACGTCAAATCATCATGCCCCTTATATCTTGGGCTACACACGTGCTACAATGGTCGGTACAAAGGGAAGCGAAAGAGCGATCTGGAGCAAATCCTTATAAACCGATCCCAGTTCGGATTGTAGGCTGCAACTCGCCTACATGAAGTTGGAGTTGCTAGTAATCGCGAATCAGAACGTCGCGGTGAATGCGTTCCCGGGTCTTGTACACACCGCCCGTCACACCATGGAAGTTGGTAATACCCAAAGTCGCTGAGCTAACCG
>NZ_JAGGKS010000023.1 GCF_017873955.1 Sedimentibacter acidaminivorans
GTGTGAAGTCTGAACAGATGGAGCATTGAAGGGTCACAGAAAACAGGCCCAAGCGACTGTTTACCAAAAACACAGGTCTCTGCTAAATCGAAAGATGAAGTATAGGGGCTGACACCTGCCCGGTGCTGGAAGGTTAAGGGGAGAAGTTATCGCAAGAGAAGCTTTGAACTTAAGCCCCAGTAAACGGCGGCCGTAACTATAACGGTCCTAAGGTAGCGAAATTCCTTGTCGGGTAAGTTCCGACCCGCACGAAAGGTGTAACGATTTGGGCACTGTCTCAACAATAGATCCGGTGAAATTGTAGTACTTGTGAAGATGCAAGTTACCCGCGACAGGACGGAAAGACCCCATGGAGCTTTACTGCAGGCTGACATTGGAATTCGGTAGCAATTGTACAGGATAGGTGGGAGACTAGGAAGCGAGTACGCCAGTATTCGTGGAGTCACCGTTGGGATACCACTCTATTGTTACTGAATTTCTAACATGATACCGTGATCCGGTATATGGACACTGTCAGTTGGGCAGTTTGACTGGGGCGGTCGCCTCCGAAAGAGTAACGGAGGCGCTCAAAGGTTCCCTCAGCACGGTCGGAAATCGTGCGAAGAGTGTAAAGGCAGAAGGGAGCTTGACTGCGAGAGAGACATCTCGAGCAGGAACGAAAGTTGGACTTAGTGATCCGGTGGCACCGAGTGGAAAGGCCATCGCTTAACGGATAAAAGCTACCCTGGGGATAACAGGCTTATCTCCCCCAAGAGTCCACATCGACGGGGAGGTTTGGCACCTCGATGTCGGCTCGTCTCATCCTGGGGCTGAAGCAGGTCCCAAGGGTTGGGCTGTTCGCCCATTAAAGAGGCACGCGAGCTGGGTTCAGAACGTCGTGAGACAGTTCGGTCCCTATCCGTCGTGGGCGTAGGAAATTTGAATGGAGCTGTTCCTAGTACGAGAGGACCGGAATGGACAGACCGCTGGTGTATCAGTTGTTCCGCCAGGAGCACGGCTGAGTAGCTAAGTCTGGAAAAGATAAGCGCTGAAGGCATCTAAGCGCGAAACAGACCATAAGATAAGATTTCCCATTACGTAAGTAAGTAAGACCCCTGATAGACTAACAGGTAGATAGGTTGCATGTGTAAGTGTAGCAATACATTGAGCTGAGCAATACTAATAGGTCGAGGTCTTGACCAAA